>CAWHTR010000007.1:0-1449659 GCA_963832325.1 uncultured Verrucomicrobiae bacterium
TGACCGCGGGAAGTGAGCCGAGTGCGGCTGGTGTCCGAATTCGCGGTCGCAATCGGGACGTTGCAATCCGATACCTGACCGCAATCTTCCTCGGAACCCTCGCCATCCTGGTTCCATCTTCTCCGGTGTCCGCAAAGAATCCTCAGCCACTGGTCGTTATCAAGGCGGATAATTTGCGATTTGCGGGTGATGAGACCGTCTTTGGCGATAGCTGGGACCGGTTTCTTCACCTCACCGAACGCAAGCAGATCAAGATTTCGATCGGAATCATCGGCAACTACCTCGACAACGACTCCCCTCCGTATTTTGAAGCGATCCGCTCGTTGCACGATTCCGGGCGGGTGGAATTTTGGAATCACGGCTTCACCCACAAAAGGGATCCCGCAACAAAGGTGACCGAGTTTTCGGGACCGGACTACGCGACACAGCAGGCAACGATTTCCCACTCGCAAGAATTAGTTAAACGCAAATTAGGATTTCCCTTCAGATGCTTCGGCGCTCCTTTCAACGCAACTGACAGCAATACGATCAAGGCGCTCCGCCACCATCCCGAACTGAAAAGCTGATTATATGGGGATCCGAACGCCGAATTGCTCCCGGACCAAGTTACGCTTGGACGTTCGATCGACGTAGAGCACCCCGTTCATCATCCGGATTTCGAGGCATTTCGGGCCGATTTCGAGAATAAGCCCAATTTTCCCTATTACGTCCTTCAATTCATCCTGGCGGCTGGGACGAAGCCCGTTTGGGGGAGTTCGGCGAACTTGTCGATTTCCTCAAGAGTAGAGACGCGATCTTCACCACTCCATCCGAACTTTGGGAACGCCTTCTCTCGCAAGCTCCACCACCCAGCAGTCGAACCGGAAGATAGTACGAGAAACGCCGGGAATTAGAAAATAAGCTCGCTCAGCCAGAGCGCGCCACTGTTTGGCGGCTCCTCGTCGGCGTGTGCCGATCGAGCAGATCCCCAGCCCATGAGTTCCTTGGGTGGAAATGTAGGGGTCATCCGCGAAATGCCCGCCGGCTGCAGACCGAGAGCCAAATCGGTAGGCACCGGCCGCCGGCACGGTTTTGTTCCCCCCGCGGGCCAAAGGAAGGTCTCGGGCGCTCTCGCGGGGACGTTTTCTGGCCAAACCAACTCTCGCTGAACTGCGCCGCCGAAGGACGTGAAGCTTATTCGAAGGTGTCGGCGAGGGACGCGGTGGTGAGGGTTTTGAGAAGCGCAGCGGATGCGGCCGGGCGACCAAGTAAGACGACGACGGATTTTGGCTCGCGGGGATGGAGATCGAAAAAGTTGTCACTCGCCTGGTGCTCGACGCCTACCAGATCGAAGTGGAAACGGTGTTGGAACGCCGACGAGGTGAAGGTGAGCTGAACGCGGTCGGGTGCCAATCGTTTGGCGGTGGTTCTGACTTTGGCGCGGGGCAGATCGAGGAAGCGCGGCGGGGCCAGTAAGGCGGTGTCTTCGCTGACGGTCACGTCGGCCACGTCGAGCGCGTAGCGTAGATAAAGGTGGTCACGACCGTGGGTGGCGAGGGGTTTGAACAGGTCGAGGGTGCGCTGGAGGATGCTTTCGCCGGGGCGCAGGTTGACGAATTTTTTGCCGCAGAGGAGGATGCGGCCGTCGAGGTGGAAGAGGTCCCAGCGGAGCACGCCTTTGGCCGGCTCGGGTGCATCGTAAACGGTGTGGAGATGAACCTCGCGGACGGTGGAGCGGCGGTAGTTGCCGACGATGGGAGCCTCGTCGCCGGGGACGTGGGCGCTGGCGAGGGCGGGAGCGAAGAAGCGGCGGGCTTCGTGGTGAAGGGCCTTCCACCGCCCGGTGAACTCGATCGAGCTCCAGGAGGCGACGGGCCAACAGTCGTTGAGCTGCCAATAGAGCGCGCCCATGCAGTGGGGCATGAGACGGCGGTAGTGCTCGACACCGACTTTCATGCAGTAGGCTTGGTTGAGCTGGGAGAGGGTGATCAGGGCCGACTGGTCTTTTGGAAAGCGGTAGCGGCGGGAGACGTAGTCGAGGATGATCTGGTTGCCGGCACGATTTTTCTGATGATTTTCCATCTCGGGGCCGAAGACGTTGTCGTGGCCGGGCGGGCAAAAGGTGGCGTTGGTGGCGGGAGAGGAGTAGCTCTGCATGCCGAACTCGGAGCAGAAGCGGAAATCCCACTTCTCGTAGTCCTTGATCGGGTGGCGGGAGTGCCAGACGTCCCAGAAGTGGGTGTCGCCGGATGTTTCGCCGAGGGCGTGACCGTTTTCGAAAGTGCCGCGCCATTCGGAACTCGGCCAATACGGCGTGACGCCGTCCTCGGACGCGACGACGGTGGGCAGCAAGTCGTGGAAAAGTTTCTCGTAGCCGGTGCGGGAGGCGGGGTTGTCGCGGAGTTCGGCGCCGTTGATTTGGACGAGTTCGTTGTTGCCGCACCAGAGGGCGAGGCAGGCGCGGTGGCGGAGACGCGAGACTTGGTGCGCGGCCTCGGCGCGCACGTTGGCGAGGAAGGCTTCGTCGGCGGGGTAGAGGTTGCAGGCGAACATGAAGTCCTGCCAGACGAGCAGTCCGAGTTCGTCGCAGAGATCGTAGAAATCCTCGCTCTCGTAGATGCCGCCGCCCCAGACGCGGATGGTATTCATGTGGGTGGAAACGGCGGCCCTTAGGTCGCGGGAGTAGTCGGCGCGGGTGAGGTCGGCCACGAAGCTGTGGGCAGGAATCCAGTTGGCCCCCTTCATGAAGATCGGGCGGCCGTTGACGAGAAATTGAAACTTGTGGCCGCGGGCATCGGCTGGTTGGTCGAGCACGATGGTGCGAAGGCCGATGCGTTTGGTGATCGCGCCGAGGTCGTTCCCGGAGTCGTCGCGGGTGGAAAGTGTGACGGTGTAGAGCGGTTGGTCGCCCTGGCCGGCGGGCCACCAGAGCAGAGGATCAGCGAGGGTGCATTTGAGATCCGATGCTTCGGCGGATTCCACTTCGGCGATGGCATTTCCGTCCAGAGTCACGCTCAGCGCGTAGTGGGTCTTGGACTTCGGACGGGCGAGCCGGGGCGTGGCGACGAGAGCGACGGATCCGTCGGGGTGGTGGGTTTGAGCGAGACGAAGGTCGTCGAGCCGGTTGGCCGACCACGCCTCGATGCGGAGCGCTCGCCAGATGCCGACGGTGACGAAGCGGGGACCCCAGTCCCAGCCGAACTGGCATTGCTGTTTGCGGATGCGCACGCTGCAACCGACCGGGTCATTCATCTCGCGGGGAGGGTTTGAATCGGTGCGGGTATTGCGAATGTAGTCGAGCGCGCTGCGGAAGACGATACGCAGCTCATTGCGTCTGGCGCGCAACTGGACTTTTACCGGCCAGCGGTGGGCGGTAAACATGTTTTCCGTGGCAGCGATTTTTTTACCGTTGAGGAAAACGGTGGCCACGGTGTCGAGGCCGTCGGCGCAAAGATCAATCTCGCCTTTGGCCAAAATGGTCGCGGGGACGTCGAAGGTGGTGCGGTACTCCCAGTCGTGTTCCTCGATCCACTGGAGATCGAGTTCATTAGTGCCGTAGAACGGATTGGAGATTTTCCCGGCGTGGAGCAGGTCGGTGTGCACGCAACCAGGGACGGTGGCGGGCAGCCACGCCGAGTTGCGTTTCGAAGCATCGCGGAATCTCCAGTCGGCTGTCGTGAGGTCGAGGAAGGGAAAGGCGTCCATGGGGCAGGTCGATCAGGCGTAGTTCAACGCGACCATCTGGTGGCCGGTGAATTCGGGCACGGTGAAGCTGACTCGGTCGCCGGTCTGGGTGAACTCCAGCGGCGTTCCGACGGGCACCAACGTTGCGCCGGTGATGGTGTGAGGCACTTGCACGGTGAGTTGGCTCTCGTGGAGCGGGAGGAGTTCTTCGATGAGTTCGAGCGGTTTGCGGCTGCCCCAGATGAGCTTTTGCGCTCGGAGCGAAATCGGCGCGTAGAGCAGGTGGGCAACGTAGCGTCGCTCGTCCGGTTGCTCCAGAAGGTTGAAGCGGGCGACGGTGGGCAGGTTCGTTTCGACCGGCAGACCGTCGGGCAGGAGAGCGGCGAGGGCGGCGCGGAAGAAGTCGCGATACAGCGGCTGGCCGCACTCGCGGTATTGCGCGAAGAGGTTGTTGGCGAAGTAAGCGATGGTGCCGGCGGCGTTGACGATGGCGGCGGGGCCGACGGCATCCGGCGAGTCGGGCGCGTGTTGGTGCGAGCAGAAGTGTTCCCACGTGCGGTTGAAGTAGGGCACGCGGCGCTCGGCGAGGATCCGCGTGTCGGCCTCCGGGGCGATCTCGTAAGAGCCTCCGTCGATGACGATGGCGCTGCGGACGGGCACGTCTGCCGAGAGCTCGGTAGCGACGAGGTAGTCGGGGTCAAATCCGGAGCGGCCCAGGAGTTCGGCGCCGGGCGAGATGGCGAACGTGTTTTCGGCTTCATTGATCAACGCGGAGCCGGCGGTGAGGATGCGGCCGCCGGCTGCGAGGTGCGCTTCGGCTTTTGCCTGAAGAGCGGGCGTGAGTTTTAAGCCGTCGGTCAGGACGACCAGCGCGTATTCGGACCAGTCGGTCGACTCGTCGAGGACGACGAAGGGGACGTGCAGTTCCAACAGCATGCGGGCGGCTCCTTCGTCGGCAAGGTTGCTGTCGTGGTGGCCTCGGGCGAGGTGTTGCGGGTGTTCGGAGCTGACCAGCGCGATGCGGACGACGAAGGTGACGTCACTGACCCAGGGCTCCCGGGCTTCGACCTCGGCGTAGGCCTCGCCGATGAGGGCGTAGGTATCGAGGTTCATCTCACCGGAAGGGTGAAGCTGGTCGCCGATGCTGCACTTGGCACCGTTGGCATTCATGGCGGCGCATTCGTAACGGAGAGCCGCTGGCCGTTTGAAGCCGCCGAATTCACCCCAGGTGCCGTGGAACTTGCCGGTCATGCCGAGGAAGTCGCGGGGTTGGGTGATGGCGTAGCGGGCGGAGAAGGGGAAGTGATCGTAGCTCCAGCCGCCGGTGGGCAGAGATTCGAGTTCGAAGTGGGTGTTGAAGAAGTTGAATGCGTGAGCGCCTACGGGGATGTGGCCGCCGTTGTGGAAGACGGGAGTGTCGGCGCGCAAGCCCTGGGCGGCGGCGGTGGTGCGTTGGTAGTAGTCGAGCAGGACTTTCTGCGCGTAGGTCTCGCGGTCGGCGGCGCTGGCGGGGTCAAGTCCGGCGGTGCTCATTTCGAGCATCGCCGCGTGGCTGTAGTCTTCTCGCGGGGCAATGATGTCGAGGAAGATGCCGTCGTTGTCGGGCCAGCGTTTGACGACCTCTTCGATCTGGGCGCAGAGGTAGTCCAGGTAGGGCGAGTTGAAGCGGAGAGTTTTCCAGCCGGCATCGAGCGGGGGTTTGGTGGTGCCGTCGGCATTGACGACAACCCACTCGGGGTGTTCGAGCGCGGCCAGCTCGTCGAAACCGGCGGAGATGTAAATGGGGCAGCGGACGTCGATCTCGCGGCAGGCGTCGATTTGCTCGCCGAGAAGGTCGCGGCGGAGGTGGGGGTGGGGTCTCCCCACTTTGGTGGGGTGATAGCTCCAGCCGTGGTGGCATTTCGAGAAGAGGGTAATGGAGTCGATGTGACCGAGGCGCAGGGCATGATGAAATTGGACCTTGTCGAACTTCTCGCCGATGCCGGGAATGTCGCCGTTCGTGTGGAAGTCGAGGTGGACCTGACGAAAGCGGAGGGTGTGCGGGCGGATGAGGGTCGAAGTTGGGGAAGTCATCAATTTATCTTCCAATAGCAGCCGGGACGCAGATCGGGTATGGCGAATCGCTGGTAAACTATGTAGAAAAACGGAATGAGTTTCGGACACGTCGGGTTGCGCGGGATCGAAAGGCGGCTGAGTAACTTTGGCGTCCGGGTGATTGATTCGGAGGAGCAATCGATTCAGCCGACAGCCTGGAATTTCGATCTCCTGAGTCCGTTCTGGCGTCTTTACAGCGTATCGGAGGCGGGAGCTTGGATCACTTGGCGGGACGGGCGGACGGATCTCTTGCCGCGTCGGCTTTGCCTAATTCCGGCGTGGGTGCCATTCACGACCGGCACGGGTCGGGAATTACTTCAGAATTATGTGCATTTCACCATCGATGGGTTTCCTGCGGCGGTGCTGCGGGCGCAGTTTGATCGGCCCATCGACGTCGCGGAAGACGTGGAGATTGCCGCCGTGGCGCGAAAGTGGCGAGAGGCTCATGCGGCAAAGTCTATCCATCCGACCGGCTGGCGGCATCAGGTCTGGGCCGGGGCGGTGGTGCAGGTTGCGCTGGCGAAAATGCTGGAGGAGGGCGGGGCCGATGGCACGGACGAGCTGGATCGTTGGCTAGCCGGCGAGCCGGTGGTGCAGCCCGCGTTGGATTTAATCGAGCAACGGCTGGAGCATCCGCCCGCCAACGCCGAGCTGGCGCGGGCGTGCAAATTGAGTGTCGATCATTTCATCCGGCGATTCCGGGCGGGGACTGGGCTGACGCCGACGCAATACTGTCTTGAGCGTCGGGTGATGGCGGCGTCGCGCCTGCTGGCGGAAACGGATCGAAAGATCGAGGACATCGCCGAGGCGACCGGGTTCAACGACCGCTTCTATTTCAGCCGCGTTTTCCGGGCGCGGCTGCGGGTGACGCCGGCGGTCTACCGCCGGGTGCATCGCCGGGAGCGGTTGAGTGGGATCGGGTAAGAAAATGATTGTCGAATGCGGGGAGATCGCGCGCTGTCGTGCGGGCAGGAGGCGGCGGCTGGCACCGTATTCGGATTCGAGTAGGCCGAGGCGACTTCTGCAAGTATTCGACTGGTGATTCCACTCGCGGTAACAGAGAAAGGGGCATCGGACTGGTAGAACGATTTGATCACTCGTTCTCGATCGGCGTTTGCGAAATGACGCAATCGAGCGAGTTTCGTAGGAAGATCTGTATTGAGACGTTTCCCGGGAAGTTGAGCGCGAAGGCCCTTGGGCGGAATGCTTTGTTGTCTGCCCGTTGCTACCCCGGCTCTGCAAAGCGCGATCAGATGAACTACTCCTTCGGGGGACTTCCACTACCAGAAGAGCTTTCGTATTTTGCCCCGCACGGGTGGACCCGAGCACGTGGTGGCCGAGATGGATGGGACGATGATTGCCACGGTGCCCACCGGTCTCGGGCGCAAGGAGAAGCGTCCTCGAGATTGGAAGGAAATGCGTTTGGGCGCGGCTCAAGCCAAGGGCTGCACCCAGGCCCATCACTCAGCATGCTTCCTCGCCGTGGATGAGGCGGGCAATCGTTGGGGCCACTGCGCCCGGGAGGCGGGATGGTCGCAGGAGGCTCGTATCCACGTCGTGGCCGACGGGGCGGAGTGGATCGCTCTCCAGAGCCGCGAAGTCTTCGGCGACCAGGCCGACCTGCTCGTGGACTTCTACCACGTCAGCGAATATCTCGCCGCCGCAGCCCAAGCCTGTCGACCCGCTTCGCCCCGCGCGTGGCTCCACACTAGCAAAAACGCCTCAAGCGCCGTGCCGCCAACCAAGTGCTCGCTGCCATGGCCGACTTCCTCGAAGAGCCGACCCTCGCCGACGATCTGGCCAACTGACTTCCAACGCCAGGCAAAGCTCTTAGAGGGTAAAGGTGTTCTTTTCCATCGTTTCGATCAGCGCGAAGCGTTCCACGGTTCCTGACCTAAAATGGCGTAGGCTTTTTTTTAAATGTCTCGTTGCCGGGTGGTGAACTCCAGTTCCCGTCGCAGGCGAGCGTTCTCGCTGGCGAGGTCTTGGGGCCGCCCCGCCGCCGGTTCTCCCGTAAAGCTTCTTCCACCTGCCCAGGCTCCAAGTCGAGATTCCCAGCTCGCTCGCCAGTTGTGTCGCGCTTCGCGCTCCGCTTTCCAGCATCTTTACGGCGCTTCACTTGAACTCTTCGTCAAATCGTCGCCCTTTGTTCGTTTCTTTCGGTTTCTCGTTCACGGTTTTTTCCTTGGTCTATCCCGTGTCCGCATTTTCAGCACCACCTCAAACTGGCGATTGACTGCCAGTGCGTCGAAATGTCTTCAAGCTGTGCGGTGCTCATCGTTTCCAACCTCTCTTGTCATACAAATGTATGTGTGAGAACTGCCTGAATGTAAACCTTTCCCCGGTTGTAGTGAATGGCTGTGATGAGGCGACCCTTGTTTCCGGCGAAATTGAAGACCGTGAATTTGCCTACCTTGTCAGCGTGCGGAAATAGGGTTCGGGCTTCGGCGACGTTGGCGAAGGTTCCCGTCTTCACCGTGTGAAACAATTGGTCAAGTGCTGACCGGCAATCGGGGTGCTCGCCGGCGAATTCGTTGAGTTTCTTGCGGGAGATGACGTTCATGATCCGGCAGCCTGGAAGCTGACCACCTAGCCGGCCGCATCGGAAGGCCGGATTTCAAAATACCGTGCTGCATCCTCGGCAGTCACTGGACGCTGGTAGTGCCGCTTGATGATCGTCTCCGACGTGCCCGCTTCCATCGCCGTAGTAGCGTCTCCGACGGTCTTCCGCCTGTAGCTGATGAACGAATGCCGGTGTGCGTCCTGTGGCCACGGGTAGAGTCCGGCCCGCTTCCACGTTACCCGGAGGGCGTGCATGAGCACACGGGAGACGATGGAACCTTTCTTCTCGGCGAGGGGTTCCAGCCATGCCCGGAGGTTTTCCGGCATCGGGGCGAATCGTTCGCGTGACACCTTTGATACGTCTGCACTCACGTTGATGTGGCCGGTGCGGAAGTCCACCGCCTTCCAGTCCAGTTTTTCGACTTCCTCCCGTCGGAGTCCGCCGAAGAGCACCATCGCGTTCAACGCGCAGATGTCCGGATCGTGGGATGCTTCCATGAGCCGTGCGGCCTGGTCCACGGAAAGGATCACCCGCGCCTTATCCGGTTCCTCGTCACGGGGCACCTGGGTGTTGTCGAAGGATTCCGTCACCCATTTTCTCGCCCGGCAGTATCTCCAAAGCATGACGATCTCCTTCCGGTAGTCGTTCCGGGTGGTGGGGTGGGGGATGGTCGCGAGGAATTCGTTGATGTCGTCCGGCGTGACGTGAGCCACGGTCTTGCCGCCGCACGCTTCCGTGAATCGCCGTAGGCGATTGCTGATGTCGGCGAGGCGGTCAGCGGCGACACGGCTACGCTTGAAGTTCTGCAGGGCCGCCACGGCCTCGGCTACGGGCTTGCTGGCTTCCTGCCGTTCCAGATGGTCGAGGGCGAAGCGCACCGCGTCATGGATCGTCCACCCGAACCGGGCAAGCTGGCGGTCGTCGAAGGCGTTGCCGCCTTCATTTTCTCGACGGACGCGCTGCAGCTGTGCCCACGTCTCGGCCTCGGTCTTGTTCGGGAAGAACTTTCTCTCACCCTTGCCTGCAATCCTGGAATCCACCATGAATGCGGTCTTCCCGTGGTTCTTGGTGGCTCGGATCTTCGGCCATGACTGCTTCTTCATGGGCGAAAATTGGCAGCGAAATGGCAGCAAAGGCAAGTCATATCTGTATGTTATTGCCCTTTCACGGCGGTAACACGGGTTCGAATCCCGTTGGGGTCGCCACTTATTTGAGTGGTGTGCATCCTCGGAACCAAGGGGTTGATTGAAGATTGGTATGTGTCCGACTGGTTGTCGTGGATTCTCATGGCGGCAGGTGTTTGACATAAGTTCGTCGGCTAATTTTTGTGGTGAGCTTTCGCCTTCGCGGACGGGTTGTGGCCTAGAGCGTTCAGCGCTAACGATTTGATCGGTTTGAACCGGACCGGAAGACCTGCCGGCAACCGCAGATTTAGGTGAACACCTCGCAGGATCGAACCAACACGGGAGTGCCGCCCAGATTATGTGCGCTGGACTCCGGCGATCGAACTTGCGGGGATGGGCGACGAGTATTCCATTTCGCGTTGTCCATCGGGATTGTAAACGCGAAGCCACTTTCCGATGATCCCCGCCAGCAGTTAGCAGATGAGTCTTTTCCCACGTAGCACCGCTCGCGACGCGCGAGCGTTGAAACTTAAGCGCACCATCGCGGTGCTGGCCCTTGGTGTTGGTCTGGGCTTCGCAACCGGAAGCACCGTGGCCGCAGACGATTCCGAGCTGGAGGCGACTTGGACCAGCGCGACGCAGTTGATGGTCAATGAAGCTTACGCGGGCTTTCAGCGGGTCCGATCCGCCGATGATGCCGATGCTCGGGAGGCGGATTTTGGTCTGGCGCTCATGTTGCTCAACAAGCAGCCCAAGACCGAAGCGAACATCCAGCAGGCGGCTGACTTGCTCACCGAAGTTGGCGCCGGGGGAGACGACGATTTGTCGGTCCTTGCCGCCTACTATCGCGCGCGGGTCGAGCAGGTGCATCGGTTTGACCCGGATGCCGCCGCGGCGATCTCGCTTTACAATTCCCTCATCGAGAGCCATCCCGGCCATCCCGTCGCCGAGGTCGCGATCAGCAAACGGGCCGTGCTCGAGATCTACGACGATTCTCCGCTCGAGACGAAGCGCGCGCGTCTGGAGCAGCTCGCCGCGCTGGCACCCACGCTGCGATACTCACCCGCCCGCCGCGATCTGCACCTCTTGCTCGCCGATAGCTACGCGCGTCTTTTCCAGGACGATCAGAACACCCTCGCCGCATTGCTCGCCGCCGACGCCGAAGGGATCGAGCGGCCAAAAAACCGCTCCGACGTCTGGGTCCGCATCGGGGAGTTGGCCCGCGTGACCGGGCAGCCTGAGCTTGCCCGACGCTACTACGAAAAGTTCCTGGAAAGCTTCCGTCGCGACAACCGGACCTTCACCGTCCGCCAACGCCTCGAAGCGCTGCCTTCTCCCTCGACCCTGTGAAGCGCGAGACCATCTTCAATTTCATCGGCCTCGGCTTGCTGGCGATCTGTTTCCTGCTCGCGCTGGGGCGCGTTTTCAGCCGGGCTGGCCGCGAAGCCGACCCGGATCGCATCAACCTCCGCTTCGCTCATTGGCAACTCGAAGGCGGAGTGCGCGATGCGTTCGACGAGGTGGCTCGGGAATACGAGCGTCTCCACCCCAACGTCACCGTCGAGCAGATGGCGATCCCGGAGAAGATCGCCAAGAACTGGGCGCGAACCCAGTTGGTTGGTGGCACCGCTCCCGATCTCATTCAACTCGGGAGCACGATGGGGATCAACGACGAGGTGATGGCCCGCTATTTCCTCCCACTGGGAGCGGCCGTCGAGGACGTCAATCCCTACAACGCCGGCACCGATCTGGAGACCACGCCCTGGCGCGAGACCTTCATCGATGGCCTCGTCAGCCCGCCGAACTACTCGAAGGGTCTGCTGGAATACTACGGCATCCCGAGTTCGATGTTCACCATCCGCGCGTATTTCAACCGCCGACTCTGGCGAGCCGTCACGGGCGGAGACGAAGTTCCCCAAACCTTCGAAGAATTTCTCGCCGTTTGCGACGAGGCGCAAGCCTACCGGCGGCCCGATGGCGAAGGGATCATCGCCATCGCCGGGTCGAAATACAACGCCCCGTTCGTGATGGAGGCCCTCTTCAGCAGCCAAACGCAAAAGCTGACGCCGGAGTTGAGCCCGCTGCGCACTCTCGAGACCACGCCCATCGAGAGCGCGCTGGCCAATCTTCGAGGGGCGGTGGGATTGGCGCACGCCCGCGGTCCAGAGCGGCCTTGAATTGATGATGCGAACCGGGAAATTCATGCAGCCGGGCTTTCTTTCCCTGGGCCGCGATGACGCGCTGTTCTACTTCGCGCAGGAACGAGCGCTCATGATCTCCTCGGGGAGCTGGGATTCCAGCAGCCTGCGTCAGCAGGTTCCCTTCGAGATCGGCGTGTTCCGGATTCCACTGCCCGAGCCAGACCACCCACGCTACGGTCGCTTCACCGAGGGACAGATCTCCGAAGCGGGACGCGAGACCGGGCTCGCTTTTGGGATCACCAATGCGTCGGAGCACCCGGAGGCCGCGTTGGACTTCCTCCAATTTCTCAGTTCAAAAACCTCGAACGCGACGTTTTCCCGCCTCAGTGGCTGGCTGCCGTCCGTTGTCGGAGCGGAGCTGGCCGAGTCCATCCGGCCCTTCGAACCCATCATCAATGGCACGACCGGCGGCTTCATTCCCTCGCTCCAGATCGGCGCTGACCCGCAACGAATCATCGACAATTTCCTTTACCGGCTCGTCGGACCGACCGGCAGCGTGGCCGACTTCACCGCCGAGATGGAGCGGCGCTTCAGTCCGGCGGTCCGGTCCGCCTTGGACATTTCGCTCCGCAATCACACGCGAACCGTGACCTCGCAGGATGCCTTGATCGGTTCCTACCAAGCACTGCAAGCCCGGCACGCGGATGACGCCGCGGCCGCCGAGCTGCAGCGCAAAGTCGGCCCTCTCAAGGAATCGCAAACTCAGAAAGAAGCGGAACTTGCCTTCGTGCGCTACCGACTCCGTCAGCTCGACTCCTCCCGCTAACCACCATGGCTCTGCCCATCTCCAAACAAAAAGCCCGCGACGAATGGCGGCTCTATCTCTACGTCCTGCCCTCGTTGCTGCTCGTCGCCGTCTTCTCCTACTTCCCGGCCACCAGCGCGATCTACCACAGTTTCTTCGAGTGGCAGGGTGGCGAGTTCAAGCAATTCGTCGGACTCGATAATTTCAGCCGCGCTTTGGGCGACGAAGTGCTCTGGGCCTCCTTCGTCACCATCGCGATTTTGATCGTGGCCAATGTCGTGAAGCTCATCCCGTCGATCTTCGTGGCGGTCCTGATCCACCGCGTGACCAGCGATAAGTGGCAGTATTGGTATCGCGTGTTGCTGGTCGTCCCCATGATCGTGCCCAGCCTCGTGACGCTCTTCATCTGGAAATTTTTCTTCGATCCCAACCTGGGCGTGCTCAACAAAGTGCTCGATGCCACCGGGATCAAATCCCTGCTCGTCTTCCTGGACGACACCATCTTCCACGCCGGCCTCTTCCAGAGCGACGTCCCGATCGCGTGGCTGAGTCAACCCGATCTCATCGTGCCCTCGCTGATCGTCTGGGGATTCCCCTGGATCGGGACCGTGGGGGTGCTCATTTACCTCGCGGGACTCCAGTCGATTGGGAGCGAAGTGTACGAAGCCGCCGACCTCGATGGCGTCTCGCCATTTCAGAAATTTCTGCACATCGAGCTGCCCCTCATCATGACTCAGGTGCGGCTAACCCTGGTGCTGCTCATCATCGGAACGCTTCAGGGATTTGGCCTGCAGTTGCTTTTGCTCGGAGAGGGCGGCGGTGCCGGTGGACGGGGGATGGTCCCCGGATTGTGGATGTTTAACCGGGCCTTCGTGGCCGGCGAATTTGGCTACGCGTGCGCGTTGGGCCTGCTCCTTTTCGTCTTCATTTTAATCCTGACGCTCGTGAACAATAAATACGTGAGGGTTGCCAAATGAGCCAAGCCCTCAACAAGAAAAAGAATCGCGATTTTTCCAAGCATGTCCTCATCTGGGGCATCATGCTCATCGAGCTTTTCCCGCTCTACATGATGGTGCAGGTCAGTTTTAAGGACAACACGTCCTTCCTGCAAAACCCGTGGTTGCCAGCTCCCATCACGGAATGGCATTGGGAGAACTGGGGCTTCGGCCTCGGCCTCATTTTTCCTTACATCGCTAATACCGTGTTCGTGGCCGTGCTCGGCACCGTCGGCGGTTTGTTCACGGCGCTACTGGGAGCCTATTTTTTCGCGAGATACAAAATGCCCTTCAGCAACATCCTCTGGGGCGCATTTCTTTTGCTCATGCTCATGCCGGGAGTCGCCAACATTGTCCCACTTTTCTCGCTTCTCAAGAGCATGAGCCTGCTGAATACCTTGTGGGCGCTCATCATCCTCGCCATTTCAGGCGTGCAGGTTTTTAACATCTACGTGCTGCGCAACTTCATCGAAGAGATTCCGAGAGATTTGTTCGAGGCCGCGGAAATGGACGGGGCCAGCCATTTCGAGCAAATCAAGAACGTCGTCATTCCCATGAGCGGTCCTATTCTCGGGACTCTTGCGATCCTGGCTTTCCTGGGGGCCTGGAACGACTTTCTCATGCCCCTGATCCTGCTTCGCGACAAAGAACTCTTCACCCTCGGCGTTGGCCTCATTTATCTCGACGGCGAATACGTCAAGCAATGGGGTCGCATCATGGCCGCCTTCTTCATCGCAAGCATTCCGCTCATTGTCATCTTCCTCTTCACGATGAAGCTCTTTGTGCGCGGACTCAGCGCCGGAGCCGTGAAAGGATGAATGCGGAAAGTTAGCCAAGTGCGACGCTGATGGCCGAAGGCGCCGGTGGAAAGGTGTGCTTCCGGGGGCGCGCTGCGAGCTAGGTGAGCCTGACGGCTCTTTTTTTGTCGAGTTTGAGGACGCCGGGGTCGTTGTTGGGGAGGGTGGCTTTGGGGTCGGTGACTTTTTCGCCCTTCCATTGGATGCTGCCGCCTTCGACGAGGCGGCGGGCTTCGCTGCGGGTGCGGGTTTGCTGAAAACACTGGGCGTAGGCGGACACGACGATGGTGACGATGTCGTTGGCTTCTGCGGGGAGGGTGAACTCGGGGAGGTCGGCGCTGGCGAGGTCGCGCTGGCTGAAGCGGGTGTTGAAGTCGTCGAAGGCCGATTGGGCGGCGTCGGCGGAATGGAATCGAGTGACCAGGTGGCGGGCCAGGGATTTTTTGGCGTCCATGGGGTGGGCGCTGGTGTCGAGGGATTCGGCGAGGAGGAGGTTGTAGTAGTTCGGCATGACGGCATCGGGGATGCTCATGATCTTGCCGAACATGTCGTTGGGGGCGTCGTTGACGCCGATGGAGTTACCGAGGCTTTTGCTCATCTTCTTGACGCCGTCGACGCCTTCGATGATGGGGAGGAGCATGGCGACCTGCTGGGGTTGGTTTTCCTCCTTTTGTAGATCGCGACCGACGAGGATGTTGAAGAGTTGGTCGGTGCCGCCGAGTTCGACGTCGGCCCGGATCATGACGGAATCCCAGCCTTGCATGATGGGATACTGAATCTCGTGGGCGCGGACGGGTTGGCCTGAGTCCATGCGGTCGCGGAAGTCTTCGCGCTGGAGCATCTGCTGGAGGGTGACGCGGCTGTTGAGGCGGATGACCTCCTCGAAGGACATGATCTCGAACCATTCGCCGTTGAAAACGACCTTGGCGCGGTTGGTGTCGAGGATCTTGAAGGCTTGCTCCTGGTAGGTGCGGGCGTTGGCGAGGACTTCCTCGTGGGTGAGTTGGGGGCGGGTGGCGGAGCGGCCGCTGGGGTCACCGATCATGGCGGTGAAGTCGCCGATGATGAGAATGGCTTCGTGGCCGAGGTCCTGAAACTGCCGGAGTTTGGTGAGGCCGACGGTGTGGCCGAGGTGGATGTCGGGAGCGGTGGGATCGACGCCGAGCTTGACGCGGAGGGGGCGGTTCTCGCCGAGTTTTTTACGAAGTTCGGCTTCGGTGGTGACTTGGGCGCAGTTGCTGACGAGAGCGGAGTAGGCGTCGGACATCCGGTGGTCGCGAAGAATTACGGTTGGGTCTCCTGGCCCTTATTGAGCAGGGCGCGGACGTCGTCGATGGAGAGGTCCTGGTCGAGATTGTTGACGAAGCCCTGCATCTCCTGGGTGGAGGCGCTTCTGGCGGGAACGGGGGTCGAAGACGGCGAATTCGCGCGGTTGCAGGGCGGTCGGGACGGCCGTCTCGGCGAGGCTGCTTTCTCCCTTGCGGGTGTCGTATTCGGCGGTGGCGTAGGAGGTGGCGTCGAACGTCTCGTCGGCAGCGCGGTCTGATTTCTGCGAAAGGCGGTCGGTCGGGGCTTCGAAGACGGCTTTGCCGAACCAGGGGTTCTTGATGCCGAAGAACGACTTCGTCGCGAATTCCTTGATCTCGGCGGATTTGACACCGGAGTAGGCGGCGGCGTCGTATTGCTTCGCGGCAAAGTCGCTGGTTCCGCCGAAGGATTTGTTTTGCATGACGTCGACCTGGTCGGCCCGAGCTTTCGAGAAAATCCGATCCATGCCTTTCTCCTGTTCTTGAGCGGGAGCGTCGCCGGCGGCCAGGACGAGGAGGAGGGCGGCGGCGGGGAGGAATTTCATGACGGGGAGACTATGCGGCGACGGGGAGGGGGATTCAAGCGCCTTCGGGTGGGGAGAAGGCCGTTCCGAGAGCGGCCCGGAGGGTGGCTCGGTTCGTCGCGTGTTGCTCGTCGGAGAGGACGGGAGTCCAGCGGGTCGCCGGGTCGTCCGGGACCTCGACCCACGAGCGACAGCCGCCGTATTTTTTGAGGAGTTCGAGGGTGAGAGGCGGGTTGAGGTGATGGACGCGGACGAACGCGACGTGGACGCCGTCGGCTTCGTCGTAGTCGAAGCGGTCGTCGACGACCGAGTCGCGGAGGACGTGAAGGTCGCGGAGTCGGTGGGCGGCGGCCCGATCGGTGACGAGGCCAGTCCATTCGACCGTGGCGGCGTGGCGGAGGGTGATTTCGCCTTCGGGTGGCGGTGGGATGGGGGTGTCGGATGGAAGCGTGGTGCTGGCGACTTGCTCGTGAAACCAGGTCGGGAAGAGGAGGAAGCGGTCGTGCCGAAACTCGAATCCGGCGCGGCCCTCCGCGATCCCGCCCTTGCGGATGAGCACGCTTTGGTGCCCGGAACCGAGGGCTTCGCAGACGACGGCCCATTCTTTGAATGCCATGATCATCGCGAGGGAATTTGATTCGGACTTTGCGTGGCGGGAAGGAGAAACGGTAAAAGGAAGGATGCGGTATCGCTTCGACTTGCACGTCCATTCGTTTTTCTCGTCCGACGCGGCGAGTTCGCCCGAGGCGTTGGTGGCGGTGGCACGGAAGCGGGGATTGGACGGAATTGTGATCACGGATCACAACTCGTGCCGGGCGGCGGACTATTGCCGGGAGCGGGGATTGATGAACGGGGAGGGGACGGCGGTGGACGGGTTTCTCGTCGTGCCGGGGGTCGAGGTGTCGACGGCGGACGGGCATTTGCTCTGCATCGGGGTGACGCTGCCGGAGATGATCGGGGTGCCGGCGGTGGAGGTCGAGCGGGTGGTGCACGGGATGGGCGGGGTGACGATCCCGGCGCATCCCTTCGACCGGTGGCGGGCGGGGATCCGGCCGGATGTGCTCCGGCAATTGAAGACGCCGGTGATCGAGGTCTTCAACGCGGCGGTGACGTCCCGGGCGTTCAATCGGCAGGCGCTGGACTACGCGGTGGAGCGAGGCCTCAGCGGGACGGCGGCCAGCGATGCGCACCACGCGTCGGCGGTCGGGACGGCGGTCACGGTTTTTGAAATGGAGACCCTGTCGGTGGCGGATCTGCTGCGGGCGATCCCGGCCGGAGGCGAGCGGGAGGAGCGGTATTTCACGCGGGTCGAGGGCTTCAAGAAACACTTTGGAAATTGGTTCCGGGCTTTCAACCCGGCACCGCGGCCGATCGCGTAGTTTTCACGCCGAGTTCACGCTCCGTTCATTCGGGGTTCACGAGGGGGCGCGAGGGTTGGCTGCATGAAAGCTCTGCCCGCCGTCCTCGTTGCGCTCACCGTCGTCGCCGCCCAATCGCTTGCCGTGGAGGGAGGGCAGGTCACGCTTCCGCTCGACGAGTTCCTGGAGCGGGGGCGGGGCGAGGACGTGGCGCTCCCCGGGCCGCCGATTGCGTTCGCCGTGACGCGGGCGGAGGTCGATTTGAAATTGGCGGAGGCTGAGCTGACGGGGGTGGCGAGTTTTGCTGTGACGACGTTTGCCGACGGCTGGCACCTGGTCCCGCTGATCGGCGGAGCGGTGAATGTGGTGAGCATCACGCCCGACGGGGCGACGGTGGTCGGTGATGAGGGGCGGCTGGCGTTGTTGGTCGAAGGGAAGGGGCGGCGGGAGGTGGGGCTGGAGTTTGCGAGTGGGGTGGCCGACGGCGAGCGGGGTTGGGAGTTTGACCTGCCGGCGGCGGTCGCCGGGGCGGTGCGGGTGAGTGGGGTCCCGGCTGGGCGGACGGCGGTCCTCACGAGCGCGACCGCCCGGGTGAGTGGGACGATCGCTTACCTGACGCCGCAGGCCGCTCGCTTGCGGGTCGAGCTGACCGATGAACCCACCGGCCCGGCGCCGAAGGAGTTGCCGAAAGTCGCCGTCGACAGTGCGACGATCCCGCGGGCTGAGTATCGAACGCGGATCGTCGCGGACGGCTCGCTCTACTGCGAAGCGGCCGTCGGCGTGCGGCATCGCGAGAGCACCCGGTGGAGGTTTCGATTGCCGGAAGGGAGTCAGTTGCTCGCCTGCACGATCGACGGTGAACCCGCGAGTCCGGGGGAGCTGGAAAATGGCGACCTCGAGCTTCCGTTGGCTGCTCCGAGGCAGGATGGTCGGTCCCTCGTCGGGATCACCTACACGGCGAGCGCACCGGCGTTTGATCCGGTTCGTGGCGATTTCCGGGTGACGTTGCCGTGGACTCCGCTCTTCGTGGAGGAGATCGATTGGCGGCTGGCGTTGCCCGGTGGGTACGAGGCGAGCGCGTTCGAGGGGAACGTCGAAGTCGCGGTCCCGGCTGATTCTGCCAAGGACGGCGAACTCCATTTTCAGAAACACCTCGCCCGCGGTGAGGCCGCGGCCGTCCAGATTTTTTACACGAAAAGCCAACTCAACTAACCGAATCCAACCATGAATCCACAACGTCTCACGATCCTTCGTCTTCTCGCCATCGGCTTCATTTTTGCCTGCACGGCCGCGGCCTGGGTCGTCCTGGGCGGCGCGCTCGTCATTCGCACTGAGCAATCGGACCGGCAGCTCGGCCCCGCCGTCGATGGCGGCTGGGGGACGCCGTTGCGCCAGGGACACCCGCAAGCGTGGTATCGCTCGCCGACGGGTGAGCGCGGGCGGACGGCGATCCTCCCCGAGGCCTCCGCCGTCCGGGTGAAATTGCATTCCGATCCGAAACAGAAAGGCTTGCTTTGGTACCGGACGTTCGGGGTGGAGTTTGCGGCGGACTACGTGATCAAGAATCCGACGCCGATTCCGCAGACGCTTTACGCCGCATTCGCGCTGCCCGAGTCCGACGCGAGTTTTTCCGACGTGTCGTTCCGGCTCGGTGACGGACCGCCGACGGAGGCCGCTCCGGTCGATGGCGTGATCACCGATGCCATCGTCGTCCCGGCGGGCGGCGAGGTTCCGTTGCGGGTGACTTATCGGACGCGTGGGCGGGACGATTGGAGTTACGGGTTCGGCGAGGCGGAACGGATTCGGAATTTTGCCTTGGAGATGAAGACTGATTTCGCGGAGATCGACTTTCCGGCCGGAACCGGGTCGGCGACGGATCGAACGAAAGAGGGCGGTGGGTGGGATCTCGTCTGGAGCTACCCCGACGTCGTCGGGCGCGGCGATCGGCATGGCGATGCCCAACGTGCTGAACGCCGGTCCCGTGGCGGCACGGATCAGCTTCTTCGCGCCGGTGTCGCTGTTGTTTTTCTTCGCCGTGCTGCTCATTTACGGCGCGATGCGCGGGCTGACGCTGCACCCGATGAATTACTTCTTTCTCGCGGCCGGTTGTTTCGCGTTTCAGCTTCTGTTTGCCTATCTGGTCGACGTGCTACCGGTTCACGCTGCGTTTGCGATCTCCGCGGCGGTGTCGCTCGTGCTGGTGACCGGCTACATCCACGCGGTGGCTGGCTGGGGATTGTCGCGGGTGGGTGGCGTCGCGCAATTCGCCTACATGGTGCTCTTTAGTTACAGCTTCTTCTTTGATGGGCTGAGCGGATTGACGATCACCGTCGGCGCGGTCGTCACGCTCGCGATCCTCATGATCGCAACGGCCAAGGTCAATTGGGCGGAGAAATTCGCTCGCGCGCCGCGGGAAGTGGCCGCCGCGTGAGTCGGGTGGGTCTATTGCGCTGGCGCGGTGCGTGGGCAGGTCGCTAAGTGTGGTGGAGCCATGACAACCGACCGACCGCGCATCCTGATCGTCGAGGACGAACCCTCGATCCGGGACACGATCCAATACCCACTGGAGTCGGACGGTTGCGCCACGACGTGTTGCGGGACGGGAGAGGCCGCGCTCGCCGCGTTGAAGGAGGGTGGTTTCGACCTGGTCGTGCTCGACGTCGGGTTGCCGGACATCACGGGTTTCGAGGTCTGTCGGCGATTGCGGGAGTGGTCCAGCGTGCCGGTGCTTTTTCTGACGGCGCGGTCGGAGGAAATCGATCGGGTCGTGGGGTTGGAGATCGGTGGCGACGACTACGTGACGAAGCCCTTCAGTCCGCGCGAATTGGCGGCTCGCGTCCGGGCCGTGTTGCGGCGGACGCGGGGAGTGATCGCAAACCCGCCGGAACCGATTGAGGCCGGGATCTTCGTCGTCGACCCGGAACGGCTGGCGATTCGTTATCACGGTGAGGCGCTCGATCTCTCGCGGACGGAATACCGGTTGCTCGCCGCTTTCGTCGCGCGGCCGGGGCGGGTTTTTTCCCGGGCGCAATTGATGGACGCCGCTTGGGACGAGCCGGAGGCATCCTTTGATCGGACGGTGGACGCCCACGTCAAAACGCTGCGCGCCAAGCTGCACGCCGTGCGCGCGGACGAGGATCCGATCCGCACGCACCGGGGATTTGGTTATTCGTTGGTCGAAGTGCCTGGGGCGTCGTGAGTCTGACGATCCGGATTCTTTGTGGGTTCGTGGCGTGCGCGGTGGCGGCGATTTATTTGCTGCTGAACCCGATTCTTGATCGCGTCGAGCGGCAGTATTTGGAAGCGACCGAGGAGCCGATGGTCGACACGGCGGAAATTCTGGCCGCGATGGTCGCGCACGAGTTTGCGACGAGTGGCGAACTGCCGCTCGCGCTGACGAACGGCTTTGACGCGGCGCGCGGGCGAGAGCTGAGCGCGGTCATTTACAACCTTCTCAAGACCCATGTCTCGATGGGCGCTTACGTGACAAACGCCAGCGGGGTGGTGCTTTTTGATTCGAACGAACCCGCGAACGTTGGGCGCGATTTCTCCGACCGGCAGGACGTGTATCTCACGCTGCGGGGCCGCTACGGGGCGCGGTCCAGCCGCACCAACGAGGGGGATGATCTGTCGTCGATCATGTTCGTCGGCGCTCCGTTGATCATCGACGGGGAGATCGTCGGGGCGTTGTCCGTTTACAAGCCGCAGCGGAGTCTTCGGGAATTCATCCTCGAAACGAAGCGTCGGATTCTCTTTTTCGGCCTGTCGGGAACGGCGGCCTTTTTGTTGTTCGGGTTTTTGCTCTCCCGGTGGGTGACCGCTCCGCTTGCGCGCCTCACGGCGCACGCCGAGGCCGTCACGCGCGGGGCGAGGCCGCCGCCGCCGAGGATGCCGGGCCGCCATCTCCGCGTGCTGGCCGAGTCGGTCGAGCGCATGCGTGACGCGCTCGAGGACCGGGATTACGTCGGGAATTACGTCCAGACGTTGAGTCACGAGATGAAGGCTCCGGTTGCCGCGATTCGGGGGGCGGCGGAGCTGCTCGACGAGGACGATCTGCCCGTTGATCGTCGCCAACGGTTCATGGCGAACATTCGCTCGGAGGCCGCGCGGCTTCAGAATCTCATCGAGCAGCTCCTCGCCCTCGCGTCGCTCGAGAATCGGAAGCGCCTCGAGAATCCGGAGAGCCTCGACGTGGTGCGGATCGTCCGGCGGGTCGTCGACGAGAGTCGGGAACGATTTTCGCACTGTGCGATCGAGTGCGAAGCGGAAGGAGAAGCGATGGTTCGCGGGGACGAATTTTTGCTCGCGACGGCGGTTCGAAATTTAATTCAAAATGCCGTGGATTTTTCTCCCGAAGACGGCGTGATTCGAGTCGGGGTGCGACGGGGCGGCGGGGTTGTCACGATTCGGGTGGTGGACGAAGGGGCCGGGCTTCCCGACTACGCGGCGGGGCGGGTTTTTGAGCGATTTTATTCGCTGCCGCGGCCGGGAACGGAGCGGAAGAGTTCCGGCTTGGGCCTGTGCTTTGTGCGCGAGGCGGCGGCCCTCCACGGCGGGAGGGTGTCGTTGACGAATCGCGAGAATACGCACGGGGCGGAGGCCCGGTTGGAGATTCCGATGTGAGGCGGCGGATCCGCGGGGGTCGGCCTAGTCGAGATCGAAGCGGTCGAGGTTCATGACCTTTTGCCAGGCGGCGACGAAGTCGGTGACAAACTTCGGCTCGCTGTCGGCGCAGGCGTAGACTTCCGAGACCGCGCGGAGGATGGAGTTCGAGCCGAAGACGAGATCGGCCCGGGTGCCGGTCCATTTTTTTTCGCCCGTCTTCCGGTCGAAGCCGGCGAAGGCATTGCCGCACGGGGAGACCTGTTTCCACTCGGTGGCCATGTCGAGGAGGTTGACGAAGAAGTCATTGGTCAGCGTCTCGCGGCGCTCGGTGAGGACGCCGTGCGGGCTGTCGTCGGCGTTCGCGCCGAGGACTCGGAGGCCCCCGACGAGGACGGTCATTTCCGGCGCGGTGAGGGTGAGGAGTTGGGCTTTGTCGATGAGCAGGGCTTCGGCGGGGACGGAGTATTCGCTTTTGAGGTAGTTGCGGAAGCCGTCGGCGGCGGGTTCGAGGTCGCCGAAAGCGTCCGCGTCGGTCTGCTCCGCGGAGGCATCCATCCGGCCGGGGGTGAACGGAACGACGACGTCGTGGCCTGCCTTCCTGGCCGCGCTTTCGATGGCGGCTGAGCCGCCGAGAACGATCAGGTCGGCCAGAGAAATTTTCCTGCCGTCGGTCCGGGCTTCGTTGAACTCGCTCTGGATTGCTTCGAGGGTTTCGAGAACGTGGGCGAGTTGGGTGGGGCGATTGACTTCCCAATCCTTCTGCGGGGCGAGGCGGAGGCGGGCGCCGTTGGCTCCGCCGCGTTTATCGGAGCCGCGAAAGGTTGCAGCCGAGGCCCAGGCGGTCGAGACGAGCTGGGAGACGGACAGGCCGGACGCGAGGACCTTCTCTTTCAGCGCGGCGACGTCGTGATCGTCGACGAGAGGGTGGTCGACGGAGGGAATGGGGTCCTGCCAGATGAGTTCTTCGGCGGGAACGTCGGGGCCGAGGTAGCGGGCACGGGGTCCCATGTCGCGGTGGGTGAGCTTGAACCAGGCGCGGGCGAAGGCGTCGGCAAATTCGGCTGGGTTTTTCCAAAAGCGGCGGGAAATTTTTTCGTATTCCGGATCGGTGCGCAGGGCGATATCGGTCGTGAGCATGCACGGACTGACCTTCGTGTCGGCGTCGTGGGCGTGCGGGACGGTCCCCGCTCCGGCACCGTCTTTGGGCGTCCACTGGTGGGCTCCGGCGGGGCTTTTGGTGAGTTCCCACTCGTAGTTGAAGAGGTTCTCGAAGTAGCCGTTGCTCCACTGGGTCGGGGTCGAAGTCCAGGTGACTTCGAGGCCGCTGGTGATGGTGTCGCCGCCCTGGCCGGTGCCGTGGGAATTTTGCCAGCCGAAGCCCTGGGCTTCAATGCCTGCGGCCTCGGTGTCGGGTCCGACGTGATCGGCGGAGGCCGCCCCGTGAGTTTTTCCGAAGGTGTGACCGCCGGCGATGAGGGCGACGGTTTCCTCATCGTTCATGGCCATGCGGGCGAAGGTGTCGCGGATATCGTAGGCGGATCGGAGCGGATCGGGGTTGCCGTCGGGACCCTCGGGGTTCACGTAGATGAGACCCATTTGGACGGCCGCGAGGGGATTCTCCAGCTTCCGGCTGTGGAGGTCGCCGTCGGCATCATCGTCGGAAACCAGGACGGCGGGTCCGTTTTTTTCAACGCCTTTGGAACCGTGGGCGTAACGCTCGTCGCCGCCGAGCCAGGTGGTTTCTGCGCCCCAATAGACGTCCTGATCGGGTTCCCAGGTGTCGGCGCGACCGCCGGCGAAGCCAAAGGTTTTGAAGCCCATCGTTTCGAGGGCGACGTTGCCGGTGAGGATGAAAAGGTCGGCCCAAGAGAGCTTGCGCCCGTATTTTTGCTTGATGGGCCAGAGAAGACGCCGCGCTTTGTCGAGGTTGACGTTGTCGGGCCAGCTGTTGAGGGGAGCGAAGCGCTGCTGCCCCCGGCCGCCGCCACCCCGTCCGTCGCCGGTGCGGTAGGTGCCGGCGCTGTGCCAGGCCATGCGGACAAAGAGGGGGCCGTAGTGGCCGAAGTCGGCGGGCCACCAGTCCTGCGAGTCGGTCATGAGCGCGGCGAGATCGGTTTTCACGGCGGCGAGGTCGAGGGTCTTGAATTCGGCGGCGTAGTCAAAGCCCGCGCCCATGGGATCGGACTTCGTGGAATGCTGATTGAGGAGTTCGACCTTGAGGCGGTTGGGCCACCAATCCTGATTGGTCGGGCCTTCACCAACAGCGGGCGTAGCTGTTCGTGGGGCGGAGTGATTGAAGGGGCACTTGGATTCGGTGGACATGATGGATTCCTCGGTTGGTGGATTTGCGGAAGGGTATCGGATTGGGGGAAGATAGTTGAAATACTTGTTTCTTTTCGGATTCATAGACGGAGTCTATGGAAGCGGCGCGTCGTGGGCGTCCGGCTGGGGTTGGGATTGCGTAGCAGTCTTCGTCGTATGGAGAAGCCAAAGTTGCCGCGGGGACTGATTTATTTGGTTGATGATGGGCCGGGGATTTCGCGACGTCGGGTTGGGAAGGGCTTCACCTACCATCTGCCGGGAGGGAGGAGGCTCGTCGACGCGGCGGAGGTGACGCGGATCGATTCGCTGGCGATCCCGCCGGCTTACCGGCGGGTGTGGATTTCCCCGCACGGGAACAGTCATTTGCAGGCCACGGGATACGACGACCGGGAGCGGAAACAGTATCGATACCACGCGGATTGGCAGGCTTCGCGGGCGCGGGAAAAGTTTGCCCAGATGGCGGAGTTTGGCGAAGCGCTGCCGGTGATCCGCTCGGCGGTGGCTGGGGGATTGCGGCATCGGGAGATGGATCGGGCGCGGGTGGTGGCCACGTTGGTGCGGATGCTTGATTTCACGGCCTGCCGGATCGGGAACCTCAATTATCGCGATGACAACGGGACTTACGGGTTATCGACGCTGGAGAGCGAGCACGTGGACACGCACGGCGAGACCGTGGAGATGGCCTACCGCGGGAAGGGGGGGAGTGAAATCGAGGCGAAGCTCCGGAGCGGGGCGGTGGCGAAGATCGTGCGAAAGCTGCAGGAGCTGCCGGGTCAGCACTTGTTCAAATTTCGGAATCCGCGGGGCGATTGGCACCCGGTGGGATCCGCCGACGTGAATGAGTGGCTGCAGGGGGTGACGGGGGCGGAATTTACGGCGAAGAATTTTCGGACGTGGCACGCGTCGCGATTGGCGTTGGAGATTTTTTCCGAAACCGAAGTTCCGGATTCGGCGACGGCGGTCGCGCGGGTTCGAAACGAGGCGATCAGGGAGGTGGCGGAGCAATTGCATCACCGCCCGTCGACGTGCCGGAAGTATTACGTGCATCCGGTGGTGGTGAAATTGTTCGAAGCGGGGAGGCTGCGGGGCGTCGTGGAGGCAGCGGTTGTGCCGGTCCGCGGGCGGGCCCAATCCGAAGACCGGTTGTTGGAATTGGTGGGTGGACGGGCTGCGGGCTAGCGTTGGGGAGGCACGCGCTCGACGAAGCGAGCGAAGGCCGCGAGCGTCTCCGGGCTGACGTGGTGCTCGATGCCTTCCGCGTCGGCCCGAGCGGTTGCGGGGGAAATCCCCAGTGCTTCGAGGAAGGCGATCACCGCTTCGTGGCGGGCCTTGCTTTTCACCGCCAGCGTTTGGCCGGTCTCGGTGAGGAAGATCGAGCGATAGGGCTGGGTCGTGACGAGTCCATCCCGTTGGAGGCGTTGGACGGTCCGGATGACGGTCACGTGAGTGACGCCGAGTAGACGTGCAAGGTCGGTGGCGCGGGCTTCGCCGTGTTCCTCGATGAGGCTCGCGATGGCCTCGACGTAATCCTGGGCTCGCTCCTGGGCGTGCTGCTGGCGGGTTCGATTTTGGATGAGCGCAGCTTCCTCGGCCCGCGACCGGGTTGTTTTCCGGGTGCGCGGAGACGGACCGTCTGATGGGGGGCGGGGAGGCTTCTTTGCGGCCATCGGGGAAGCAATAGATCCAAGATCGGACACCGTCCACGCGAAACCGGAGGAGGTCGGATACGGCGCGATTGACTGATGATAGCAGTTGATGTATCCAACCGTTCTGAATGTATATGAAGCTACAAAATGAGTGGGCGCGTCTGACATGAAAACTCAATTTCTCAGTTCTCTGGTTCTTGCGGGGGCCCTGATCGGCGTCACCTCGTGCTCGCCGCGGCCCGAGTCGGGTGGCGGCAAGCTCCGGGTGTTGACGTCGTTCACGATCCTCGAGGACATGGCGCAGAACGTGGCCGGGGACGAGGTCATCGTGGAATCCATCACCAAGCCCGGCGCGGAGATTCACGAATATCGGCCCACGCCGCTCGATATCGTCAAAGCGCAGTCGGCCGATCTCGTGCTGTACAACGGCATGGGCCTCGAACGGTGGTTCGAGAAATTTTTCAAGAACGTGAAGGGGGTGCCCGTTGCCGTTCTCAGTGAGGGCATCGAGCCGTTGAGCATTGCGGAAGGCCCGTACGACGGCAAACCGAACCCGCATACCTGGATGTCGCCCGCCAACGCAATGGTCTACGTGGAGAACATTCGGAAAGCTTTGGTCGAACTCGATCCGGCGAATCGGGCCACGTATGACCGGAACGCCGCCGCCTACACGAAAGAGCTCGCGGCGATCGACGAGCCGGTGCGCGGTGAGTTGGCGAAGATTCCGGAGAATGAGCGCACGCTCGTTACCTGCGAAGGAGCGTTTTCCTATTTGCTGCGCGATTACGACATGAAGGAACTCTACCTTTGGCCGGTGAACGCCGACGAAGAAGGGACGCCCCAGCAGGTCCGGCACGTCGTCGATACGGTGCGGAGTGAGAGGATCCCGGTTGTCTTCAGCGAAAGCACGATCAGCCCGAAAGCGATGCTTCAGGTCGCCGGGGAAGCCGGGGCGAGGTACGGAGGAGTGCTCTACGTCGATTCGTTGACGACCGCGGAGGGACCAGCTCCGACCTACCTCGAGTTACTGCAATACAATGCCGACACCATTGTCAAAGGATTCAGCGGAGAATAGATCCGTGGCCGGAGTTGCTCCGATCCGCCGTTCCCCCCGAGGACATTTCTCTTTTAACTTAGACCATGTCCGAAGATCCGACACCCATCGACGTTCACGTCAGTGACGTCACGGTGACCTACAACAATGGTCACACGGCGCTTCACGACGCGTCCTTTCACCTGAAACACGGTTCGATTTGCGCCCTGGTGGGCGTGAATGGCAGTGGGAAATCCACGCTTTTCAAGGCGATCATGGGTTTTGTCCGGCCGTCCAAGGGGACGGTCACCATCGGTGATCGTCCGGTGATGGAGGCCCAGAAGAAAAACTGGGTGGCCTACGTTCCGCAATCGGAGGAAGTCGATTGGACCTTCCCGGTGAGCGTGTGGGATGTGGTGATGATGGGGCGCTATGGGTTCATGAATTTCCTGCGGACGCCCCGGGCGGAGGACAAGCGCTTGGTTCAGGAGAGCCTGGAGCGGGTGAAGATGTGGGAGTTTAGAGACCGGCAGATTGGGGAACTCTCCGGCGGGCAGAAGAAGCGTGTTTTCCTGGCGCGTGCGCTCGCGCAGGGTGGGCGGGTCATTCTTCTCGATGAGCCGTTTACGGGCGTGGACGTGAAGACCGAGGCCGCCATCATCGAACTCCTCCGTGAGTTGCGGCAGGCGGGTCACATCATGCTCGTGTCGACGCACAACCTCGGGTCGGTGCCGGATTTCTGCGATCAGGTGGTGTTGATCAACCGGACCGTGCTGGCGTTTGGCCCGACGGACGAGGTGTTTACGAGGGAGAATCTGGCGTTGGCCTTTGGTGGCGTGCTGCGGCATTTCCAGTTCAACAACTCGACGGTCGATGACACGGACGGTCGGGAAGTGACGCTGCTCACGGACGACGAGCGCCCGGTGGTGCTGGGTCGCGGTGGGCACCTGGAGCGACGTCGCGAGGAAGAAAAACGGGAGGCGGAATCGCGGGAATGATCGAGCAGCTGTCGGTTCCGTTTCAATACGAGTACATGCTCAAGGCGATCTTCATGAGCGCGTTGATCGGCGGTGTCTGCGCATTTTTGTCGTGTTTCGTGACGTTGAAGGGATGGTCGCTGATGGGGGACGCGCTGGCGCATGCGGTCGTGCCGGGCGTGGCGATCGCCGAGATCGTTGGGTTGCCATTTGCGGCGGGTGCCTTCGTCGCGGGATTGTTGGCCGCCGCGGGGATGGGCTTCGTGAAAGCGAAGACGCCGATCCGCGAAGACGCGACGATCGGGATCGTTTTCACGGCATTCTTTGCGCTGGGGTTGCTGTTGATTTCGTTGTTCCCGACGGGCTTTAATCTGCGGACCATCGTCTTCGGAAACATGCTCGGGATGGCCGATCTCGACATTTTGCAAGCGGTCGTGATCTGCGGTTTGGCGATGATCGTTCTGCTCGCGAAGTGGAAGGATCTTCTGCTGTTTTGCTTCGACCCGAGTCAGGCGCGGACCATCGGGCTGAACACGGCGGTGCTGCATTTTACGCTGCTCGCGTTGTTGTCCGCCGTGGCGGTGGCGGCCTTGCAGGCGGTGGGGGCGTGTCTGGTGGTGGCGATGTTGGTGACGCCGGGTGCGACCGCGTATTTGCTGACGGACCGCTTCGGCAAGATGCTTTGGATTGCGTCGGCGATGGGGGTGGGGACTTCCGCGGTCGGAGCCTACGGGAGCTATTTCCTCGATGGGTCGGTCGGAGGATGCATCGTTGTGTTGCAGACGGCGTTGTTCCTCCTGGCGCTGGCTTTCGCACCCAAGCACGGGATGCTGGCCGCGCGGCGGGCGAGTCGGCGGGCGATCACGCACCCGGAGAGTCTGCGGGAGGTCGCGGCTTGAGTGGGGCGATTGATCTCTTTCTTCAGGATCCGGTCGCGCCGTTTCGCTATCAGTTCATGCTGGAAGCGCTGGGCGTCGGGGCGCTGGTGGGCGTGGTCTGTGCGCTGCTTTCTTGTTACTTGGTCCTGAAAGGTTGGTCGCTGATGGGCGACGCGATCTCGCACGCGATGCTGCCGGGGATCGTGATTGCGTACCTGATCGGGCTGCCACTTTCGATCGGTGCGTTTGCCGCGGGGCTGTTCTGCGCTTCCGCGACGGGGTTCATCAAATCCCACAGTCGAGTGAAAGAGGACACCGTGATGGGGATTGTCTTCACCGGGTTGTTTGCGCTGGGGTTGGTGCTTTTCTCGAAGGTCCCCACTGACCTGCATCTGAATCACATTCTCTTCGGAAGCTTGTTGGGAATTCCTCAGGCGTTGATCATTCAGACGGCCATCATTGGTGGGCTCACGCTCGTGGCGGTGCTGGTGATGCGGAAGGATCTGCTGCTCTTTTGCTTCGACCCGGATCACGCGCGGACGATCGGATTGAACACGACGCGGCTTTATTACACGCTGTTGTCGTTGGTCGCGCTCGCGATCGTTGTTTCGCTGCAGGCGGTTGGGATCATTCTCGTGATCGCAATGTTGATCACGCCCGGGTGCATCGGGTTTCTGCTGAGTCACCGGTTCTCGCACATGATGTGGATCGCGACGGGATCGGCCTTGGTGTCGAGTCTGGTCGGGGTTTACGTGAGCTATTTCATCAACGGCGCGACGGGGGCGTGCATCGTGCTGGTGCTCGTGCTGCAGTTTTTGTTGGCGATGGTATTTGCGCCGAAGAACGGTTTGCTGGCTCGGCGGCGGGTTGGCGCGGGCTGAATTGGTGGCGTTACGGTCCGGGGAAGGTTGCCGCCCGGGCGCGAATGGTTTCCAGAAAGCTTTGGGCGATGGGGGGAAGTTTTCCGCGCCAGAAGGCTCCGATGGGAAGTCGGGGAGTGCGGGCGACCGGGAGTTCGCGAAGGTCTTCGGTGAAGGTTGCGCCGGGGAGGCGTACGGTCGCGCCCGGCACCCAGGCCGTGGCTGACGTAAAGGGCGACGAGGTCGTTCGAGCTGACTTCCATCGCGACGGGCCAGGCGAGATTTTGTTTCCTGAGGCTGTCGGCAAACAGGCGGCGGATGCGCTCGTGGGCGGGGAGTGCGATGAGGGGGAGGCGACCGGCGGTGCCTTCGCGGATGGCGGCGGCGGCAGATTTGATCGGGCTGTCGCGGCGGACGACGAGGACGAGCGGAAGGCGGATGAGAACTTCGGTGCGGAAGCCCGGGCGGGATTTTTCTTCGAGGACGGAGATGCCGAGGTCGGCTTCGCCCTGATTGATGCGGTCCTCGGATTGGTGCTGATCGGCTTCCTGGAGGCGGAGGCGGAGGCCGGGGTGACGGGCGCGGAGGGTGGCGATGACCTCGGGGAGATGATCGCGCATCACCTGGGTCGGGCCGACGAGGCGGAGTTCCTGGGAGAGGCGACCCTTGAGTTCGTCTTCGACGGTCGAGAGGCGGGCGAAGAATGGGGCGACGAATTCGAAGAGGCGTTCGCCGGGCGGGGTGAGGCGGAAGGGGCGTCGCTCGAAGAGTTTGACACCGAGATCGGCTTCGAGGGACGCGACTTGCGCGCTCACGGCCGGTTGCTGGATGCCGTAGGGAATGTGGCGGCAGGCGGCGACGATGCCGCGGTGCTTGGCGACGTAGTAGAAGAGCTCGAGGTGGTGGACGTTCATGGTGGGTTGCGGGGGGGAGAACGAAGCGGGAAGATCGAGATTAACAGGTTTGACTGGATTGGTGATCCTTCCTCGATCCTTGAGCGAACGCGATTGAGATTGTCGCGGCACTCAAGCCAACGAAGACAGCGCCAAGCGGCCAGGAGGTGGCACCGGGTCAGGGTTGTTTATCGAATGTGCTGCATTTCGAGATACAAACTCGTTTGATGCTCGTGCGTTCAGGTCAAAGGTGATTGAAGTGAATGCGGGATACACGATGAGAGACAAATCCGTTTACTTCTCAAAAACAATCAGATATTGACGTCAAAGCGATCTATCGACACGTTCAGGCCCGATGCTGGAAGTCGATACGACAGAAGCCGTTTTTTATCACGACGGAGGTTTTCCGCCGGTGGCCGCGGATTACGAACGATTGCTGCCCGCGTTGCTCGGGGCGACGGATGCGCTGGCTCGCTACGATCAAGCTCTCCAGGCGATGCACAACAACGGAATTTTTCTGGCTCCGCTGCGGAATCAGGAGGCGGTGCTGTCGTCGCGGATGGAGGGAACGTTCAGCACGATGGACGAGATCATGCAACTGGAGGCGGAGGCCACTGACGGGGAGGACGACGTTACCGGCGAGCAGAGATCAGACGCTCTCGAGACTTACCTTTACCAACGGGCTTTGCAAACTGGACAGCGGCAGATGGCGGAGGGGCGTCCGCTGAGTCCTGCGTTGCTGAAGAGCCTCCATCAGCAGTTGCTGAGCTTTGGCCGGGGAGCGGAGAAGGCCCCGGGTCGCTTCAAGGTGGAACAGAATTACATCGGCGAGCGGGGCAGTCGGAAAGTGAGCTTCGTCCCGATCGCTCCGGAGAAGCTGGATGCCGGTTTGGACACGTTGTTCGAGTTGATCGGAGACGCTTCGAGGCCGGTGCTGCTGCGCACGGCGCTGGCGCACGCGGAGTTCGAAGCGCTGCACCCCTTCAAGGATGGAAATGGACGGGTGGGGCGCATGCTGATCACGCTGATGTTGTGGGCGGAAGGTGCCATCTCGGCCCCCCATTTTTACATCAGTCGCTATTTCGCGGACCACAAGGATGAATACGTGGGTGCGCTGCGTGCCGTCTCCAAACGGGAAGCGTGGGACGACTGGTGCGAGTTTTTCCTCGCGGCGGTGCAGGAGCAAGCGGTTCATAACCTGGAAGTGACCGGCCGGATTCGCGGCCTCTACGAGGAGATGAAGCCGCGATTCGCAGAAATGCTGGCCTCGAAATGGTCGGTGCAGGCGCTGGATTTTGTGTTCACGTCCCCGGTTTTTCTGAACAGCCGGTTGACCAGTCGCGCGGGAATCCCGGCGGCGACGGCGGCGAGGTTCAGTCGGGTGCTCGTGGACGCCGGGTTGCTGCAGGTCGTGCGGGAGGCGGCGGGGCGGCGGTCGGCAACGTATCGTTTCGAGCCGCTAATGGAATTGGTGCGGGTGTGACTTCGGGGTGATGTCCCTGGGAGAACATTCATAGAATCGATATTTAACTAAAAACTATCGATTAGGGAATTTTGGGGTTGGGGGGAGGATCGTGGACATGGAAAACACGCGATTCTTTCATTCGGCTTTCGTCAAGTTGCTCGTGGCGCAGACGCAGGTGGCGTTCAACGACAATGGGACGAAGCTGGTGCTCGTCGGCTTGGTCAACCTGCTGCTGCCGATGGAGGCGGCGCTGCGGTACGTTTCGTTGATCTCGTTGTTGCTGGTCTCGCCGTTCGTGATCTTTGCGCCGATGGCGGGGTGGCTGAATGACCGGTTTGCGCGGCGGGAGGTGATCCGGTGGAGTCTGTGGCTACAGATCGCGGTGATGGTTTTTCTGATCGGGGCGGTTTTGGCGGGGAGTTTGCCGTTGGTGATGGCGGGGTTCTTTTTGTTGGCGGTGCAGTCGACGTTTTTCTCACCGGCGAAGCGGGGAATTCTCAAGGAGCTGCAGCCGCCGGAGCGGTTGCAAGCGGCGGTGGGGTGGGCGGAGATGTTGGGCATCGGGGCGATTTTGGGGGGGAGTCTGGCCGGAGGATTTGTGGTGGACACGTTGGCGGCGGGGCTGGGTGATCCGGTGCTGGCGGCGGCGGGGGCGTTGGGGGTGTTTCTTGGGCTGTGCGTGGGGACGGCGCTCGTGTTTCGCGCGATGCCGCGGGGGGTCGGGAACGAGGGGGCGCGGTTCTCTCGGCGGGCGGTGGTGGGTCATGGTGATCTGCTGCGAACGTTGTGGGCGACGCCGGGAGTGCTGCGGCCGGTGGCGGCGGAGAGTTTGTTCTATTTTGTCGGCGGCGTCCTGATGCTGGTGTTGATGCAGATGGCGCGGGTGGCGCATCCGGAAGGTCCGGGGACGGGCGAGGCGTCGGGAACGTTGATGGCTTTGCTGGGAGCGGGGATTGGGCTGGGGAGTTTGGTGGCGGCTTCGTTGCGCGGCCGGGAGACGCGGGTGGGAGTAATTCCGGTGGCGGCGGTCGGAATGGCGCTGGGGTTCCTGTTGCTGGCGGGAGGCGTGCCGGTCTGGATCGTGCTCGTGGGGATCGGGGCGTGCGGGGGATTATTTTGCGTTCCGGTGTCGAGTGCGTTGATCGAGCGGTCACCGGAGGCGACGCGGGGGAGCGTGTTGGCGGCGTCGAGTCTGTGCAGCAGCGTGACGGGGATTCTGGCCGTCGGGGTGCAGTGGGTGCTGGCGAACGGATTGGGCTGGGGGGCGGGGGCGCAGCTTGTCTTTCTGGCGGCGGTGATGTTAGCAACTGCGGTGATGGCGTTGCGGTGGCTAAAGGTTGAAATTCTCACGATGGTGGCGCGGGGGCTGGGGCACGCGTTCTACCGGGTGCGGGCGATGGGGACGGAGAATGTGCCGCGGGAGGGTGGGGCGTTGTTGGTGTGCAATCACGTGAGTTACGTGGACGCGATTATTCTGTCGCTGGCGAGTGAGCGGCCGATTCGGTTCTTGTCGTTCGAGGGGTTCTTCAAAATGCCGGTGTTGGGCTGGTTGTTGCGGGGATTTGGGGCGATCCCGGTGTCGGGTGCGCATTCGAAGGACGCGATTCGGGCGGCGGCGGCGAGGGTGCGTGAGGGGGAGTTGGTGTGCATTTTTCCGGAGGGTCAGCTGACGCGAACTGGGTCGCTGCTGGAGCTGAAGCGCGGGTATGAGCTGATCGCGCGGCAGGCGGGGGACTGTCCGGTCATCCCGGTGGTGACGGATGGGTTGTGGCGGTCGATCTTCTCGTTCGAGCGGGGGCGGTATTTTTTCAAGGTGCCGAATTCGCTGCGGATCGCGGTGCGGGTCGTTTTTGGGGCGGCGCTGGAGGATACGCGGCCGGGTAATTTGCGGCGGGTGATGGCTGAGCTGGGGGCGGAGGCGTTCGCGGCGCGCCCGGAGTTGGATGGGTCGCTGGACCGGGCGTTGGTGCGGGCTTTGCGGCGCAGGCCCTGGCGCGTGGCGGTGGCGGATTACGGTCTGGGTGGAAGGCGGATGCGGGCGGGAGTGTTGCTCGGGGTGAGTGGGGCGGTGGCGAAGCGGTGGCGTGGGGAGTTGGCGGATCAGGATCGGGTGGGGGTGATCCTGCCGCCGGGGATCGGGGGGACGGTGGCGAACGTGGCTCTGTTGCTCGCGGGGAAGACGCCGGTGAATCTGAATCCGACGGCGGGCGCGGCGGCGATGGCGCATTGTTTAGGGGCAGCGGGGATCGAGGTGGTGGTGACGGCCGGGGCGCTGCGGGAGAAATTTGTGGACCTGCCTTGGCCGGAGCGGACGGTGGATGTCGGGGAGGTAATCGGAGGGGTTGGGGCTGTGGAGATTTTGGGTGGGTTGTTTTTCTCGCGCGGAGATGAGGCGGCGGGGAGGTCGGAGGTGATTTTGTTTACTTCGGGGAGTAGCGGGACGCCGAAGGGGGTGGTGTTGACCAGCCGGAACCTGCTGGCGAATGCGATGCAGGTCGATGAGTTGGGGCTTCTCCGGCGGGATGAGGTGATTCTCTCGGGGTTGCCGTTGTTCCATTGTTTCGGGCTGAACGTGGGGATGTTTTCCGCGCTGCTGAGCGGGCGGCGGATGGTGTCGGTGCCGACGCCGTTCGACTACGGAAAGATCGCGAAGGGGGCGAAGGGCGAGAATGCAACGGTTCTCCTGACGACGCCGACGTTTCTCAAAGGGTATCTGAGGAAAATTCCGGCGGAGGCATTTGCTTCGATGCGGTGTATCTGCTGTGGGGCCGAGAAATTACCGTCGAGTGTGGCGGCGGCGACCTGGGAGAAATTCGGTGCGGAGGCGATCGAGGGATACGGGCTGACGGAGGCGTCGCCGGTGGTGGCATTCAACCAGCCGGACCCGGAGTGCGGGGTTGGCGCTGAGGCGACTCAGGTCGGGAAACGGGCGGGCACGGTGGGTCGATTTGTGCCTGGGGTGGCCTGGCGAGTGGATGATGCCGGGGTGCTGGGGTTGCGGGGGGCGAACGTGGTTGCGGGGTATCTGGGGTCGGATCCGGCGGCGGATGGCTGGTTTGTGACGGGGGACGTCGTGTCGCTGGATGAGGATGGATTCATCAAGATCGAGGGGCGGACGAGTCGCTTCTCCAAGATCGGCGGGGAGATGGTGCCGCACGCCGCGGTGGAAGGGGCGATCGGCGAGGCGTTTTCTGGGGATCTCGAGGCGGCGGATTGTGTCGTGGGGGTGGAGGTGTCCGAGGGGGAGGAAGAACTGGCGCTGGTGACGACGCGGGAGCTGGATCGTGAGAGTTTGCGGGGGGCGCTGCGGGGGGCGGGGTTGCCGAATCTGTGGATACCCAAGCGGGTGGTGAGGGTGGACGCGTTGCCGGCTTTGGCCAGCGGGAAGGTGGATCCGGGGGGGTGCCGGGAGGTGGTTCTCGCGGAGATGAATTCTCGCGCCGAGACGCGGAGGCGCGGAGAAGTGCGGGATTGAAACGTCGCTTGTCTGCGGCGCTGCGGGTAAACGGTATTTACCGCCTTCTGCCCGGTCGGCGGGTGATGGCTCGGCCGGAGGGGCCGACTTCGACCTTGGGTTTTCGGGGGGGGGCGTTCCGCGGGCCTCTCGGCCGCTCGGGGTCGCGGTTTTGGCCTTCGGTGGCGTGGTAATCGAAACCTTCGGCTTTGGCGCGGGGGATGTCCTTGCCGATGAAACGCTCAAGTTGCTTGAGGCCCTTGCGGTCGTCTTCGCTGATGAAGCTGATGGCGTCGCCGATCGCCTGGGCGCGGCCGGTGCGGCCGATGCGGTGGACGTAGTCCTCGCTTTGCATGGGGAAGTCGAAATTGACGACGTGGGAGATGCCGTCGACGTCGATGCCGCGGGCGGCGATGTCCGTGGCAACGAGGACGCGGACTTTACCGGCGCGAAAGCCTTCCAGAAGCTCGGAGGCGCTGGTTCTGCGAGCGATTGCTGTGGATGGTGGCGGTGGAGATGTTGAGCTGCTCGAGCTTGCGAGCGACGCGGTCGGCTCCGTGTTTTGTGCGGGTGAAGACGAGGACCATGTTCATGCCGTCGTTCTCGAGCAGGTGGGCGAGGAGGGCGGGTTTGAGGTGGCGGGGAACCTCGTAAACGAGTTGGGAGACCGTCTCGGCTGGGTTGGAGCGGCGGCCGATCTGAACGATCTCCGGGTTGTGCTGAAATTCCTTGGTGAGGGATTCGATTTCCTTCGAAAGGGTGGCGGAGAAGAGGAGGGTCTGACGTTTCTTCGGAAGGTTGCGGATGACCTTGCGGATGGAGGGAAGGAATCCCATGTCGAGCATGCGGTCGGCTTCGTCGAGAACGAGGTGCTCGAGCTTGGAGAAGTCGCCAGCGCGGCGGTCCATGAGGTCGAGGAGGCGGCCGGGGGTGGCGATGACGATGGCGACGCCGCTCTTGAGGGCGGCGATCTGGGGATTCTCGCCGACGCCGCCGAAGACCGTCGCGACGCGCAGGTCGGGGAGGTGTTTAGCGTAAGTCTGGACGTTCTCGTGGATCTGGACGACGAGCTCGCGGGTCGGGGCGAGAACGAGGACGCTGATGTGGCGGCGGTCGTTGGCGCGGGCGAGCTGGGCGAGGATCGGGAGGGTGAAGGCGGCGGTCTTGCCCGTGCCGGTCTGGGCGATGCCGATGAGATCCTTGCCCTCGATGATCGGCGGGATCGCCTGGACCTGGATGGGTGTGGGTTCGGTGTAGCCGGTTTCGGTAACGGCTTGGAGAATTTCGTTGGCTAGGCCGAGGTCGCGGAATGACATAGGGGGCGGAAGGTAAGCCCGCTCGCCGTTATTGCCAGAAAAGAAACGCGGGGCGGTCGGTGCGACCGGTTTCGCGGAAGCCCATCGCGAGGAGGGAAGCCTGGATGGCAGGGAGGTGCATGGCTCCCCAGGGGACGATGACCGAGTCGTAGGACGCCAGCGATTTTTTGATCTCTTCGGTAAGGTGGACGTTGCGGCCATCGACGATGTCTTCCAGGAGGCGGGTGTCGGCACCGGGGGTTCGGAACGGGGAGTCCTCGGCGCGGAGGCGGGCAAAACTGGCTGGGTTCATGGGGTCGGCCAGGAAGGCTCCCATGCTGTTGAGAATGGCGATGGTCTCGGGGCGAAAGGAGGCAATGTCGACATCGGCCCGGTGGTAGTGGACCTCGTCGGGGTGGGGTTCGTGGGGTTCGGCTTCGGCCTCGCCAGAGTGGCCGACGCTGAGAACGGTGGATTCCTGGGAAATGGCGCCAACGAGATCGGCGAGGCCTTCGTAGGAGAAGCCGTCCTTGAGGAGGCCATCGTTGTCGGTGACGCCTTCGAGGAGAACAATGGCGGGACCGCTTCCGGCGACGGAATCGGCGACGTTGTCGAAAAACTTGTTCTGGGCGATGTGGATCATCGCGATGAGGCGCACTTCCTGGTCACCGCGTTCGTAGCGGCGTTCTTCGAGGTAGAGGCCGTCGAGTCGGAGCGTGGCGAATCCCCCGGTGCGGGCGGTGATGCCGCTGGCGAGGAGACTGACTGACGCCACGGTCGCGGTGACGGGGAGGGCGATGAGCGCGGCGAGCGCAAAGAGCGCGAAGCGGACCCAGCGAAATTGGGGCCGAGTCGTGGGGTGGCGAATGAGGGTCGCGGCGATGAGGGCCGTCGCGAGAAGGATCTGGACGACGGCCACGGGAATGATGGCGGCGTCGGCTGAGTTGGCGCGGAGTGGGAATGATCCGCAGACGGTGGTCCAGATGGAAAAAAGGATCGCGGGGACTAAAATCGTGCCCGGGAGCTGCGGGGTGATGGCGAGAGCGACGTAGATGGCGACGGCGGCGAAGACGGTGAGCCAGGCGACCCACGGGTGAATGGCAGCGATGATGGGGTTCGCGCTGGCAGCGGCGAGGAGGCCGGTGAGCAGGAAGAGGGTGAGGAAGGCGAGGGTAGGGTGGCGGGCGGTCACTGGCATTGTGAATGGAGACTGTTGAGGAGCGGCGGGCGGTCGGTTCCCGCCGGTGCGGATTGCTGAAGGCTGGGTCAATTCGAGATTTTTTCGGTCAGGGCATCGATGTCTTTCTCCAGGATGCTATCGGGTTCGGGGTTCAGCGTCGCCGTGGCTTCGCGGATGATGGTCTGGGCTGCCGCGGGGTTGTCGCGGGACGTGAAGGCGACCGCGAGGGGACGGACGATTTCGTAGAAGAAGCTGCCGCCGCCCGATTTTCCCAGGCGTTGGAGGGCGGTACGGTATTCCGTGAGGGCTTCGTCGGGTTGGTCATTTTCGACGAGAGTGGTCAAGCGCTGGGCGGCGACGGTGATCGCGAGGTCGGAGCGGTCGCGGCGGTTCTGGGAAATGAGGTTGTTTTCGTATTTCTGGGCGGCGGATTCGTTGCCGTCGGCGCGGGCGAGTTGGGCGAGGGCAAGCTGGTGGCGGGCTTTGATGTCGTCGTCGTTGGCGAAGTTGGCGAGGGCCGCTTCGTGGTGGGCGATCCGCGCGGGTGTGGGGGTGTCGTTTCGGTTGAGAAAGGCGGTCTTCGCGTCCCAGGCGTTGTCGTTGGCGGGGCTGGTGCTGATGCTGCTGTCGAGGGCGGCGAGGGCGGCGGGGCGGTCGTCGTTTTGCTCGAAGAGAGCGGCCATGGCGAGGTCGGCCTGGGAGGCGAGGTAATCGGGGGTGCGGCGGAAATTCTTGGCGAGGGATTCGAGGGCGTGATCGTTGATGGGGAGCCAGCTTTGCGGGTCGAGTGCGGTGCCGACGGCGTAGCCCTGATTGAGGTAACGGCCGCAGTCGAGATCCCAGCGGTCGGCGCCTTTCATGTATCCAAACCAGGCGTGGCCGCCGTCGGTGCCCTGGCCGACGAAATAGAGGGTGGGCAGGCCGCGGGCTTTGCCGGCGACCATGGCGAAGTAGGCCTGGTCGACGCAAATGCCGCCGCGGGTGGCGATGTTGGCGAGGGTGTAGGGGCCGCCCGGCCAATCGTATTGGCGGTTGAGGAGGCGGGGATGGTCGTATTCGATGGAGCTGAAGGCTCGACCGAAATCGGTGCGGGGAAATTTCGCGTTGGTCTGGGCCCATTCGTATTCGGAGCGGGCAAGCGGAGCGTCGATGACGAATTTGAGCTGCTCGGGTTCGAGCTGGCGAAGATCGTTGTAAAGTTTCGAGCCGGTGTTGGCGTCGACCCAGAAAGCGAACCAATCGGCCGGGTTGGGATCTTCGATGGGGACTTCGGAGGGGTTGACCTGGTGATGCGGCCAGTCGGGAGGCGGGCTGACGTCGAAGACGATGGCGATGGCGATGGCGAGATGACGGTAGGCCTTCCAGTCGGTGCGGTGGGTTTTCCAGATCGACTCGAGGTTTGCGAGAACGAGCGGGGTAAAATCGCGGTCGGAGAGGGCGGCGAAGAAGGCGCGGAGGAAATCCTCGTCGGCGACCATGGCGGCGAGGAATTCGGGGTCGAGATGTGAGGCGAGTGGGCCGGATTGAGGCGAGTAGCCGGCGGGGAGAAGGTCAGTGGTGAGGGATTTGATGAGGTCGGGGTTGGTGACGATGGCCTCGAGGGTCGCGTCGTCGAGTGGCGTGAGGGTATCGGGGGGCGCGAGGCCCGGGCCAACGAAGGTAAATTTGCGCTCCGTGTCGGGCGGGCCGCCGAAGAGATGCTGGCCGACGAAGCGGGCGAGTTCGGCGGACTCATCGCGGGCGAGAAGTTCGCTCCATTGGTGGATGAGCAGCCATGAGCGGAAGGCACCATTCGCGACGGAACTCGTCATGCCGGAGCGACCCGGGCGATAGGCTTTACGGAGGGCGGTGCCGATCTGGTCGGCGGCTTCGGGCCAACCGAGCTTCGGGACGTAGGCGCGGTCGCTGTCGAGGGGAGCGGTCTGGACGTTCTGAGCGTGGACGACCGGGGTCGTCAGGAGAATGAGCGTTACGATGAAAGGACCCGTAGTCTTCGCAAAGGGTCTCGGGGGGGAGTGGGCGAGCATTGCTGGAAGGGACTACGTTCGCCCGGGGGACGGGGGTTTCAACGGAAAAAGCCGCGTTTGGTTGGTTGGACGGGTTCGCGGGTGAGCTGCTCGATTCGGTCGCGGTCCCGGGCGAGGGCGAGGGCCTGCTCTTTGCTGATCTGGCGGTTCTGGTAGAGTTCGCTCAGTGATTCGTCGATCGTGTGCATGCCTTCGCGGGTGCCGATCTCGATGAGGCCGACGAGCTGCTCGTAGCGCCCGTCGCGGATGCAGGCGCGGACGGCGGTATTGGCGGTGAGAACCTCGCTGGCGAGGACTCGGCCGCTCCCGGATTCGTGCGGGAGCAGGCGTTGGGAGATGATCATTTTCAAGCACCCGGCGAGCTGGGAGATGATCTGAGGCTGCTGGGCGGCGGGGAATGCGTCGACGATGCGGTCGATGGCTTTCGGAGCGTCGATGGTGTGGAGCGTCGCCAGGACAAGGTGGCCGGTCTCGGCTGCGGTGATGGCCGCGCGGATGGTCTCGAGGTCCCGCATCTCGCCGACGAGGATGACGTCAGGATCCTGGCGGAGGACGTGCTTCAACGCGTCGGCAAAGGAATGGGTGTCGTGGCCGACTTCCCGCTGCTTGATGACACTGGTGGAGTTTTGAAAAATAAATTCGATCGGGTCTTCGACGGTAATGATCATCGACGGGCGGGACTCACTGATTTGTTTCAGGATTGCGGCCTGGGTCGTGGATTTGCCGGATCCGGTGATGCCGGTCACGAGGACGAGTCCGCTTTCGAATTCGGTGGCGCGACTGACATTCGGGCGGTGACCGAGTTCGGCGAGGGTCGGGATGGTCTCGGGGATGTGCCGGAAGGCGGCTTCGAGGGCGCCTCGATTGTAGTGCGCGTTGCCGCGGAAACGCCCGACGTCGTCGATCGCGAGGGCGAAGTCGAGTTCCCACTCGTCTTCGAGCCGGGAGCGTTGGGACTCGGTGAGAACTCCAAGAATGACCTCCCGGGTCGTGTCGGCGGAGAGGGGGAGATCGGTCAAGGCACCGATGGCTCCGTCGACACGGACGATGGGCGGGGTGTCGGCGACGATGTGGAGATCGGAAGCGCCACGCTCAATGGTTTCGCGGAGGAGGGCGATGAGGTCGGGTTTTTGATCGATGGAATCGGCGGGCATGGTGGGGAGATTATCGGCGGGTGGACTGGCTGGAGATCCCGCGGAGGGCGCGGGTGAGCTCGGCGGGACTGTCGACGGCCGCGAGGGCGGTGGATTCGGTGATGAGACCGCTGCGGACGAGGTCGGTGAGGCAGGCCATGAGACTGCGACCATTGGATGGGTCCGTGCGGGCGAGGTGTTCGGTGAGATCGGTGAGGCGGCTTTCTTCGAGGTACTTCCGGGTCACTCCGACGTTGACGAGGTACTCGGCGGCAAGAACGAGGCCGCCGTTGGTGGCTGGGAGGAGAAGCTGAGAGACGGAACCGAGGAGCTGACTCGCGAGGGATTTGGCGAGCATCGCGCGCTCGGCTTCGGGGAGAAGCTGGGTGAGTCGCTCGGTGGCTTCGGCGGTTCCGCGTCCGTGGACGGTCGCGAGGACGAGGCGACCGGTCTCGGCGGCTTGAAGAGCTGTGACCGCGGAGACCGGATCGCGGATTTCTCCGATCATGAGGACATCGGGGGATTGGCGGAGAGCCTGTCGGAGGCCATCGGCGAAAGTCGGGGTGTCGATGCCAACGTCGCGCTGCGTGATGACGGCACGGTCGGGCGGCAGGAGATATTCGATGGGGTCCTCGATGGTGACGATGTGGCGGGCCTGAGTGCGGTTGATGAATTGCAGGCAGGCGGCGAGCGTCGTCGACTTCCCGGACGCCGTTGGGCCGGAGATCAGGATGAGGCCGCTCGAGCGGGAGAGCCAGGATTGGAGAATCTCGTTCGGGAGATCGAGGGACTCAAGGTCTGGGATGTTCGTGCGGATGTGCCGGAGGACGGCGGCGGGTTGGCCAAGCTGGTGGAAGAGGCTCACGCGGAATCGGTGACCATCCCCGAGAGTGATGGCGGAATCGGCGTTGCGCTGAGCGGGATCAACGCCGGATTGAACCCAGAGATCGCTCAGGATCGAGGTGTCGACCGCCGGGGCGTCAAGGCGGTGGAAAGCGTTCTCAACGCGGATGGCGGGTGCCTGTCCGAGGTGGAGGAGAAGGTCAGATGCGCACGCATCGACGGTGGATTGGGCGAGTTCGTGGAGGTCCATACGACAGGGGGGCTCGTGATTTGGCGGAGCCTAAGCCGTCGGGACGACTTCGTCGAGGGAGTGAAGAAGCGGGTGTGCGCCGGGATCAATCGCCCAGTTCGACGTTCCAATAGGCAAAATCGATGAAGTGCTTCCAGCTCTCGTGATGGTGACTTGGGAACGTCAGATTGACGAACGGTCGCCACTTCGGGCGTTTGGGTTTGCGCTGGAGATGCATGCCGGCCTCGTGCGGGAGGCGGTTGCCTTTTCGGGAATTGCACGGGATGCAGGAGCACACGACATTTTCCCAGGTCGTCTGGCCACCTCGATCGCGCGGGAAGATGTGGTCAAGATTGAGGTCGCGGCGGTCGAAAATCTTGAGGCAATACTGGCAGGTATTCTTGTCGCGCTCGAAGACGTTATGGCGGGTGAATTTCACCTCTTTCTTCGGGAGCCGGTCGAAGAGCATGAGCACAATGACCTGCGGAACGAGGATGTTGGCGGAGATCGTCTTGACCATTTCCGGCTCCGGCTCGACGTCGGACAGTTCGCTCCAGCTTCCGAAGTCGTGAGTGTAAAAGTTGTTCCCCTCGTCACTCCGGACGACCTGTGCGTGGCCCTGGAAGAGAAGAACGAGCGCCCGGCGGACGGTGCAGGTGTTAACAGCCTGCCACAGCCGGTTGAGAACGAGAACTGGACGATCCAAGACGGTTTCCATGGTCACTTTCTAAATTGCAGCCGCCGTTCGGGTCGACCGGCCCGGGAGAATGGGTAGCCGGGGTGTTTGGTGCTGTCAAGGTGACGCCACCCGGTTGGCAAAAATGTCACCTCTCGGTGCGCGAAGCCGAGTAGGCCTGATGCAAGTTGATTTCCGGGCAGTCCCTCTGATAATGACTGCACTCCTCCATGACGCCGAAGCCCAGATCTTGCGCCCCGCTGCGCATCGTGCTCCTTGCCCTCGCCTGGTGGATGGTCGCGTTTCGTTCCGGCGTGGCCGCGGGAGACCCAGCGTCCGGATTTCTCAGCGCTTACCAGACGGTGAAGGCCGCCGAGCGGCTGGAAGCGGAGGGGAATCTTGACCCCGCCATTCAAAAATACGAGGAGGCCATCGGGACGCTCGAAGAGATTCAAAAAAATTCCCCCGCCTACGAGCCGGTCGTGATTGAGTTTCGGCTTGGGAAATCGCGCGAAGGCCTCGCGCGAGTGCAAGAGCTGGCCAAGCAACCGAATCGCGCCCCGTCGCCGGTCGAACCCGGTGGTGACTTCGGGCTGGAAGGCCCCTTGCCGACCCAAGACTCCGAAATCAGCGAACCAAACTCCCTCCGCCCTGATCGCGCGCCGGCTCGCCCGGCGCCAGCGCCTTCGATCCCTGAGCCACCCAGGGCGCGCCCACCGGATTTCACGTCGTATCGCATTCCGATCCCCGGAACCTCGGCACCGGTCTCTCCGGCCCCGGTGCAACGATGGACACCTCCTCCGATGGATTACCAAGAGTCGGCGCCAGTGATCGGGCGCGGCGCTGCCGAGGCAAACGAAAAGGAGATCCGCGCGTTGCGGCAGCGTCTTCTTCAGGCCGAGAAACAGGCGGAAGCGCTTTCCCAGAGTCTCCTGGAGAGTCAAGCCCGTGAACAGATGGCACAGCGCGAAACGGATCGGACGAAGGTGAGCGTCGTCGAACTGAAGGCCCAGCTGGCCATGGCCCGGCAATCGCTTGATGATTCGGAAGCTCTCAACGCACGGCTGAATACGGCGCGAGGCGAGGATGCGAACCGCATCGAAAAGCTCGAGGCCGATCTGGTCGCGGCCAAAGCTGACCTTGAGGTTGCCGAAGAATACAACGGCGAGCTGTTCGCGAAACTAGAGCGAGCGGCTTCCTTCATCGAAGCCTCGGAATCCATTCGCAAACAACTCCTCGAAGACCGCACCGTCCTCGCTGAGCGGGCCGACTCGGATTTGAGCGAAGAGACCAAACGGATTGCCTCGCAGAACGAGACTCTCCGCGCTGAGCGGGACGCTGCCGTCGCCGAGGCGGCTGATTCCGAAAAGCTGACCGCAGCCAACGCGGACCTAACGGTGAAGCTGGCGTCCGCCGAGGCGCGCATCCAGCAATTGGCAGCTCTCGATCCAGAAAAAGAAAAACTTATCGTCGATCTGCGCGAGGAGCTCTCTTCCGTTAACGAGACCCTTGACGGCCTGCGAACAGAACAAACCGAGGGCCGGTCGAGGATCGCTGAACTCGAAACCCAGCTCGAAGCAACCGCGACTGCGGCCGCCTCCGCCACGGGAGCCATTGCTGAGGAGAACGAACTGCTCAAAGCGATTGTGACCCGCCAAATCCGCGATCAAGCCAAACGCCAACAGGCTCGCCAGCTGGTCGAAGAAGAGATGGAAAAGCTCAAATTCCGCTCCGCCAATCTCATCGACCAACTCGACGCGATGGACGACGCCGAGACGAAGCTCACCACGCAAGAAGAACGGGTTGTCAGGGGACCCCTCGCGGCTTCTCCTGACGGTGCCGCTTCGGCGGGCGGGTTAAACTTTTCGATGGCCATCGTTAAATCAGACCCTGCGGTGGGTGCTCCCGAGAATGATCTCCCCGACGAACTTCTCGGGCAAGCCTCCGAGGCGTTCGCTTTCCTCAACGCAAACGATTACGAAAACGCCGCCCGCGTCTACGCAGAGATTGTGAAACGTGCCCCAGACAGTTACTTCGCCGCCGTCAGCCTCGGTGCCGTCGAACTCGCTCGAGGGCGAGCTGATGCCGCCCTCGCACCGTTCGAGGAAGCGCTCGAAAAGCGACCCGGAGATCCGTTTGCTCTGCTGAAGCTCGGAATGGCGCAGCTTCAGCTGGAGGAGAATGCTGCCGCGGTGAAAACCCTGCGGCGGGCCACCGAGGCCGATCCCAATGGCTACGCGGCGCACTACAATCTTGGTCTGGCCCTCGAAGCAGATGGCGACATCGAAACCGCGATGGGCGAGATGCAGCGAGCCATCGCCCTCAACCCCGATTGGGCGCAGGCGCACCTCGATCTCGCAAGGTCTGTACGCCGCTCGGAAACCGCCGGCGACGCGGGAAGCGCGTGACCATTACAACAAAGCACTCAACCTCGGGGCCTCGCCCGATGCCTCGATCAGCGAGCTCATTCAGTAGGCGGCTCGCTGGCTAGTTCCCCGCCAGTCCCCACTCGAATTTGTTTCCAGGTTCCGCGCGGTCCCCAGAGTCGGTCGAGATTGGCTGATTGCTGACCGCAGCGAGGATCGCGATGACTTCCCGTCGGCGTTGACGGTCCGAAAGGTCATTCACCCAGCGGATTCCGCCTTTCCGTAGCACGAGATCTTTTGCCTCTGGCTGATCGCCGTAGTCCCCCGCAAAAACGACCCCGACCGGCCGCACCCACCGCCAACAAGTTCCGCCGGTCCCTTGATCACGGACCAGAATGACAAAAATCCGGCTCAAATCGGTGATCGCACCCGGAAAATTTGATCAAATCGACGGGCAGCCGGATCAAGTTCGGAAAAAAAGATCGCCTTAGATGTTGATAGAATGGGCCTCTCCGGGTGATTTGGCCGCGGGGTAAGAAAACTTTTCAAAAAAACGCGAAAAACCGTTGACCCATTTGGGAAGTTTGATACTTTTCTCCTCCCACACGGCACCGGACTCCGGTGAGTGTGAGGCAAAGATCTCCGGCGGATGCACCGCCTCGCAGTTTGAAACTCAATCGGGACAACCGTCCCGACGAGACACGCAGCGAGCGCATAAGGCTCCGCACAGGAAGTATAGATATTTAACAGTCTGAATCTGATTTTCGACACACAGACCAATTGGTCGCGAAAATTCAGAACGTAAATACATTTAAGAAAAGCAAATTCAGTAAAAACTGAATTGTGCGTTCTTCTGTCGATTTAGATTTAATCAATAATTGGCGACCCATTCCACGTCGGCGATCTCATCGCCGACGGGAAATATATGGATAGCTAGAAATTTTCCATCGTCTTAGCGGACGGTGGGCAAATTCTTTTCGGAGAGTTTGATTCTGGCTCAGAACGAACGCTGGCGGCGTGGATAAGACATGCAAGTCGAACGACTAAACTCCTTCGGGAGATATAAAGTGGCGAACGGGTGCGTAACACGTGAGCAACCTGCCCAAAAGTTGGGGATAGCTCGCCGAAAGGCGAATTAATACCGAATGTGACCAAGGAAGACATCTTCCTGAAGTTAAAGCCGTAAGGCGCTTTTGGATGGGCTCGCGGCCTATCAGCTTGTTGGTGAGGTAACGGCTCACCAAGGCTATGACGGGTAGCTGGTCTGAGAGGACGACCAGCCACACTGGGACTGAGATACGGCCCAGACACCTACGGGTGGCAGCAGTCGAGAATTTTTCGCAATGGGGGAAACCCTGACGGAGCGACGCCGCGTGAAGGATGAAGGTCATTAGATTGTAAACTTCTGTCATGCGAGAACAAGAAAGTGATAGTACCGCAAGAGGAAGGGGCGGCTAACTCTGTGCCAGCAGCCGCGGTAATACAGAGGCCCCAAGCGTTGTTCGGATTCATTGGGCGTAAAGGGTGCGTAGGTGGTGTTGTTAGTCGAATGTGAAATCCCGGAGCTCAACTCCGGAACTGCATTCGATACTGCAGCACTCGAGGATTGTAGGGGAGAGTGGAATTCACGGTGTAGCAGTGAAATGCGTAGATATCGTGAGGAAGACCAGTGGCGAAGGCGACTCTCTGGGCAAATCCTGACACTGAGGCACGAAGGCCAGGGTAGCGAACGGGATTAGATACCCCGGTAGTCCTGGCAGTAAACGGTGCACGTTTGGTGTGGGAGGATTCGACCCCTTCCGTGCCGGAGCTAACGCGTTAAACGTGCCGCCTGGGAAGTACGGTCGCAAGATTAAAACTCAAAGAAATTGACGGGGGCCCGCACAAGCGGTGGAGTATGTGGCTTAATTCGATGCAACGCGAAGAACCTTACCTGGCCTTGACATGTATCGTGAAAATCGGTGAAAGCCGGTGACGACCCGCAAGGGTGCTGGGGATACACAGGTGCTGCATGGCTGTCGTCAGCTCGTGTCGTGAGATGTTGGGTTAAGTCCCGCAACGAGCGCAACCCCTGTGAACTGTTGCTAATCCGCAAGGATGCACTCTGTTCAGACTGCCCTGTGAAACGGGGAGGAAGGTGGGGACGACGTCAAGTCAGTATGGCCCTTACGGCCAGGGCTGCACACGTACTACAATGCCAACTACAGAATGATCCGAGACCGCGAGGTGGAGGAAATCCCTAAAAGTTGGCCCAGTTCGGATTGTAGGCTGCAACTCGCCTACATGAAGCCGGAATCGCTAGTAATGCCGTATCAGCTACGACGGCGTGAATACGTTCCCGGGCCTTGTACACACCGCCCGTCACATCATGGAAGTCGCTTGTAGCCGAAGTGCGTGAGCTAACCGCAAGGAGGCAGCGCCCTACGCTATGAGTGGTAACTGGGATGAAGTCGTAACAAGGTAGCCGTAGGGGAACCTGCGGCTGGATCACCTCCTTTCTAAGGAGAAAGCAAATGCCCTCTCGCAAGTTTGTATCGCGACGACATTTTGCAGGTCGACCGCTAACCGCCCATCGTAATGGTGGGAACATGCGGTTAAATCCCGATGAGCGAAAGCTCGGAGGGTTCTTGATCAACACGGAGAACGCACAATTCAGTTTTTGCTGCCACTATTCTTAATCACACGGGCCTCACGCCTGACTCGAAGCACCTCGGTGTTCGACGGATCGGGGAATGCTCGGACTCAACCTTTGGGGGTATAGCTCAGTTGGTAGAGCGCCAGCTTTGCAAGCTGGATGTCCGGGGTTCGAACCCCCGTGCCTCCACTTTTTACCGGGCCTGTAGCTCAGTTGGTTAGAGCATGCGCTTGATAAGCGCAGGGTCACTGGTTCGAGTCCAGTCAGGCCCACCAATCATATTTTTACGTTTTGAATTTTCCCGATAGTTCGGGCTGGTCGAAAGCCAGTTCAGGCTATCTGGTTCCGAGTTCGACTCGGGACAGGTTCTTTGACATCCGCATATAGGGCAAATAATGCAACTTCAAATGCTGAGTAAAGCGAGTTGTGCCGGTGATTTTGTCATCGGCGCTTCACAGAAGTAACAGAGATTTTTTAATCTCAGAATAGAATAAGCTACTAAGGGTGCATGAAGGATGCCTTGGTGCCAACAGGCGATGAAGGACGTGATAAGCTGCGATAAGCTTCGGGGAGCGGCAAATACGCTATAATCCGGAGATTTCCGAATGGGATAACCCCTTCCGTTTAATAACGGTTGACTCCACCTTGAATACATAGAGGTGGCAGAGCGATACCTGGTGAAGTGAAACATCTCAGTAACCAGAGGAAAAGAAAAAGAAATTGATTCCGTAAGTAGTGGCGAGCGAAAGCGGAAAAGCCCAAACCGGGGAGCTTGCTTCCCGGGGTTGTAGGAGCCCGATGTGGTAGCTCGACGATTAGGTGAAGCGTGTGGAAAAGCGCTCCATAGAGGGTGACAGACCCGTAACCGAAAATCCGAGAGCGCCTAGGGAATTCCTGAGTAATGCGGCACACGTGAAACGCCGCATGAATCCACGCCGACCACGGCGTAAGGCTAAATACTAGTTGGCGACCGATAGTGAACAAGTACCGCGAGGGAAAGGTGAAAAGTACCGCTGCGAGCGGAGTGAAATAGTACCTGAAATCATGCACCTACAAGGTGTCAGAGCCCGCAAGGGTGATGGCGTGCCTTTTGCTTAATGAGTCTGCGAGTTAGTGTTTGTGGCGAGTCTAAGCCCTTCTGGGGTGGAGGCGAAGCGAAAGCGAGTCCGAAATGGGCGAATAGCTGCGGGCACTAGACCCGAAGCGGAGGTGATCTACCCATGGCCAGGTTGAAGCGACGGTAACACGTCGTGAAGGACCGAACCGGTGTATGCTGAAAAATGCTCGGATGAGCTGTGGGTAGGAGCGAAAGACTAATCAAACCCCGTGATAGCTGGTTCTCTCCGAAATCTATTGAGGTAGAGCCTCAAGTGCTGACCTGCGGAGGTAGAGCACTGGATGAACTAGGGCCCATACCCGGGTACCGAATTCAATCAAACTCCGAATGCCGCAGGGTGTAACTTGGGAGGCAGTCCGTGTGGGATAAGCTGCACGGTCGAGAGGGAAACAACCCAGATCAGCAGCTAAGGTGCCTAAATACCGCTCAGTGGAAAGGATGTGGAGTTACTTAGACAGTGAGGATGTTGGCTTAGAGGCAGCCACCATTTAAACAGTGCGTAATAGCTGACTCATCGAGTGATTCTGCGCCGAAAATGATTGGCGATAAGCGGTATACCGAAGCTCTGGATGTCCAGTTTTACTGGGCGTGGTAGGAGAGCGTTGTTAGCGCATTGAAGCAGCCGGGTAACCGACTGTGGAGTGCTAGCAAGTGAGAATGCAGACATGAGTAGCGATAAGACAGGTTAGATTCCTGTCCGCCGTAAACCCAAGGTTTCCTGGGGAAGGTTCGTCCTCCCAGGGTTAGTCGGGACCTAAGGTGAGGCCGATGGGCGTAACCGATGGAAAGCAGGTTTAATATTCCTGCACCTCCGACATTTAACCCGGAATGACGCGTGTGTGGAGACGGGCGAGGTGATGAATGTCCTCGTCCCGCAAGGGGATGTGGAGGCTTCGGCTGAAGCAGATCCGTTAAAACATGCGCCGAGAAAAGCTCCGGTGTATACTAAGGGCCCGTACCCTAAACCGACACAGGTGGGTGGGTAGAATATACCAAGGCGCGTGAGTGAAACCTCGTTAAGGAACTCGGCAATATAGCCCCGTAACTTCGGAAGAAGGGGCGCCATCTTCGGATGGTCGCAGTGAAATGGGTCAACCGACTGTTTAGCAAAAACACAGCACTCTGCTAAGTCGTAAGACGATGTATAGGGTGTGACACGTGACCAATGCGGAAAGATTAAGGCAAGAGGTTAGTCGTAAGACGAAGCTTTGAACCCAAGTCCCCGTGAATGTCGGCCGTAACTATAACGGTCCTAAGGTAGCGAAATTCCTTGTCGGGTAAGTTCCGACCTGCACGAATCGTGTAACGAGTTGACCGCTGTCTCAACGAGGAGCTCAGCGAAGTTGTAATGGCGGTGAAGATGCCGCCTGCCCGCAGTAGGACGGAAAGACCCTATGCACCTTTACTGTACGCTGTCACTGTTGTTTCGATTTTATTGCTTAGAGTAAGTGGGAGACTTTGATCCGACCCTTTCGGGGGCCGGTGAGTCGCCAATGAAACACCACCCTATGAGATTGGAACATCTAACCCCATGCCGTATATCCGGCTGGGAGACCATGGCAGCCGGTCAGTTTGACTGGGGCGGTCTCCTCCCAAAGAGTAACGGAGGAGTACGAAGGTTGGCTCAATCTGGTTGGCAATCAGATGACGAGTATATGGATATAAGCCAGCTTGACTGCGAGACTTACATGTCGAGCAGGTACGAAAGTAGGTCCAAGTGATCCGGTGGTTGAATGTGGAATTGCCATCGCTCAACGGACAAAAGGTACGCTAGGGATAACAGGCTGATCCTGCCCAAGAGCTCATATCGACGGCAGGGTTTGGCACCTCGATGTCGGCTCATCACATCCTGGGGCTGAAGAAGGTCCCAAGGGTTCGGCTGTTCGCCGATTAAAGTGGTACGCGAGCTGGGTTCAGAACGTCGCGAGACAGTTCGGTCCTTATCCACTGTGGGCGCAGGAGAGTTGAGGGGTTCAATCCTTAGTACGAGAGGACCGGGATTGACGATCCTCTGGTGTTCCAGTTGTCACGTCAGTGGCATTGCTGGGTAGCTACGATCGGAAAGGATAAGCGCTGAAAGCATCTAAGCGCCAAGCCTCTCCCAAGATGAACTCTCCCTGAAGAGTCGTGGTAGACCACCACGTTGATAGGTCACGGGTAGAAGCGCGGTAACGTGTGTAGCTCAGTGATACTAATACTCGTTCGGCTTTTTATTCTGAGCTTTTACTCAGTTTGTAAAATGAAGCGCTGCGGAATTTGCTCAATATGCGGATGTCAGAGAACCTGTTTGGTTCTTTGACTGAATGACGGAAGAATCGTCAGAAATCCGGTTGATAGACAGCTATGTCTATTGGTCGTCTTCTGGTGATCCTTGCACAGTGGCCCCACCCGTTCCCATCCCGAACACGGAAGTGAAACGCTGTAGCTCCGATGGTAGTGCATCTCTAGGTTGTGCGAGAGTAGGTCGTTGCCAGTAATATGCCCGATTCGTGGGAAACCACGGGTCGGGCTTTTTACGTTTTGGGATGGGGAGGTCGACGATCTGAATGGTTTCGGAAGAAGGCAGAGGTCCTTGTTCTCGAATTCGGCGATTGCTCCGGCGAATTCTGAGCGGCTCTCGCGTGGAGTGGTATTGGTTTGCCCGGATATTAGATTGGTTTTCACAGTCGAGTGGACTTCAAAACGAGAAATGATCGTCAGGGATTGGACGTTTGGCCTGGCTCAAATTGTTATTCAAGACACCTGCTTTGGAATGATCGCCAAAACCCGTCACTTGGCGTGGGTGGCCAAGTCGGTTCCCCCGTTTGACATCGAATCACGCTCAAATCAGCTTTCCTCTAATCCTTGGAGCGAGTGTGATCGTGGCCGTCGCTGCTTATCGTATGAAATTGTGGCAGCTCTACTGGCTCAAACTGTTGCGTATTTGACGCGCCAATCGCCGTTGGGGCCGGCCCCTTGCTTCAATGACCACGGTTCTTTCGCTCGATTTCGCGAGGGTGTTTCGCGATCAGGGTGTCCACGACTGTATCCACCATGTCGAGATGAGTAACGGAGTCTTTAAATTGGGATTTGATGTCGGCGACGTAGCGAGTGACGGCTTCCAGGCGCTGGGCCAGAAGTTGTGCCAGACTGAAAACGATGGCGGGATTTTGGCGAAGAAAGGCCTCGGCGTGGCGAGCAATGTGGAACGAGCTGGGTTCGGTCGCCCGGACGGTAGCCGTTGAGACGCTTGCTAGGAGCAGAGAAATCTCACCAAACACGGATCCGGGGATGGATGAGCGCGCGATTCGGGTTGAGCCTTTCAGAACTTCGACGGCCCCAGTTTCCAAGAAAAACAGTCCTTCGATCTGGCGGGATTCGGTGATCAGGACGTCGCCCGTAGCCAATTCAATCCGCGGTAAGGTGCGGATAACTTCGAGGAGTGTGGCGTCCATGCCAGTTCAGACTGACGAAACTGGTGTGGTTTGTCAGGCGGGAATGCAGGGTTCACGCATCTAAAAGTGAGCAGGAGCAGTAATTAGGTCTTGTACTAGGTTTTGATGTGATTAAATAGGGGAGGATGCAAGAAGCATCGCCCATCAGCTTGATCACAATCATCGGAGAACTCAAAGACCCGCGGGTGGCCCGAACGAGGCTGCACAAGCTCGAAGATATCGTCGTTATCGGTTTGTGCGGAATGCTTTGCGGAGCAGAGAGTTTCGAGGAAATGCAGCAGTTCGGGGAAGCCAAGGAGGAGTGGTTTTCGAGTTTTTTGGAACTGCCTCACGGCATCCCCAGTCACGATACGTTCAACCGGGTTTTTGCCGCGCTCGATCCCGAGACGTTCCTGGGAGCCTTCATGAAGTGGACCGCAGGTCTGCGCCAAGCCTGCGATCAAGAAATTGTGGCCATGGACGGCAAAGCACTCCGTCGCGCGCTCGATGCTGGAGAGAACACCAAAGTCATCGTGAGCGCTTGGGCGGCCAGCAACGGATTGGTGCTCGGACAGCGCAAGGTCAGCGACAAAAGCGACGGCAAATCACGGCCATCCCGGAGCTACTTCGCAGTCTGGAATTGAGCGGATGCATCGTGACCATCGACGCGATGGGCACGCAGAAAAAGATCGCCCGGGAGATCATCGAGAGCGACGCCGATTACGTTCTCGCTCTTAAAGGCAACCACGGCGTCGCCCACGGCGAGATCAAGACCTACCTCGATGATGCCATCGGGCGTGCCGACCCCGGTCTGTCTTTCGATGAGCAAGTCGACAAAGGTCACGGTCGTCTTGAGATCCGTCGTTGCTGGCAGAGCGAGAAGATCGACTGGTTCGCCGATGCGGCCAAGTGGGAAGGTCTGCGCAGCGTTGCCGTCGTCGAGAGTCAGCGCGAAATCAATGGCCGCACCACCACCGAGCGTCGCTACTACCTCAGCAGCCTGAGCCTGGATGCTGCCCGCATCGCCCACGCCGTACGCAGTCACTGGGGAATCGAAAACCAACTCCACTGGGTGCTTGATGTCGTCTTCAACGAAGACCAAAGCCGCGCCCGCTCTCGCCACGCCGCAGAAAACCTCGCCACCCTGCGGCGCTGGTGCCTCAATCTCATCAAGGCCGACAAACTCAAAACTAAACGTTCCCTCAAAGGGCGTCGAAAATCCGCTGGCTGGGATAACTCCTATCTCCTCCACCTCATCGGCATCAATTTAGATGCGTGAGCCCTGGGCGGGAATGCGGTGGGGTTGCGGACTGGGGGGGGACCGGATACATTTCGCCCAATGATGGGTCGAGAGGATTTTTTGACTGCATTGCGCGCAGTCGGGGAGGACCGCTATCACCACCGGCATCCGTTTCATCAAAGAATGAACGCGGGGCAGCTTACACCGACTGAGATCCGGCGGTGGGTGGCAAACCGGTATTATTACCAGTTGGCGATTCCGTTGAAGGATGCGGCCATCTTGAGTAATTGTTCGGACCGTGCGGTGCGGCGGGTGTGGATTCATCGAATCGTTGACCATGATGGGCGCGAGGGTGAACGAGGCGGCATCGAAAAGTGGCTGCGCCTGGGCGAAGGGTGTGGGATGGATCGGGGGGAGATCGAAAAATGCGCTGGGGTCTTGCCGGGGGTGCGGTTTGCGGTTGATGCCTACGTGAATTTCGCCCGAACGGCGGTTTGGCCGTTGGCGATCGCCTCTTCGCTCACGGAGTTGTTCGCGCCGGATCTGATGGCCGAGCGCTTGGCGGCTTTTCGGAAATTTTATCCGTGGGTGGCGGAGTGGGCGTTTGAATACTTTGAAGGTCGGGTGACGCAGGCGCGGGTGGATTCGGACGAGGCCCTCGAGTTCACCGTGCGGTTTTGCGACACACCGGAGTTGCAGCGGGGGGCGGTGGCTGCGCTGGAATTCAAGTGTGACGTGTTGTGGGCCGTATTGGATGCGATTTCGGGTGGCGGAGGCGGGGACGAATCGCGGGGACGCGGGTGAGATGACTGGTGCGGCTCAACCAAAGTTAGCGGGTCACGCCCGGATGACCCGGGATCGCGTGACGGAGACTTGGATGCTGCTGTATCCGGAAGGGGCGATCGAGTTGAGCGAGTCAGCCGAGGCGGTGGTGCGGCTTTGCGACGGATTGCGGTCGGTCGATGAAATCGTGGTGGCTCTGGCGGAGGAGTTTGACGAGGTCGCGGAGAGCGATGTCCGCGAGGTGCTGGGTGGACTCCATGAGCGGGGGTTGATTTTGGAATGATGGCTGCGCCGAGGCCGTTGGGTTTGTTGGCTGAGTTGACGCACCGTTGTCCGCTCCATTGTCCGTATTGCTCGAACCCGGTGGAGTTGGCGCGGCGGGATGAGGAGCTGTCGGCGGCGGAGTGGGGGCGGGTGATTCGCGAGGCGGCTGAGCTGGGCGTGCTGCAGGTGGGGCTGTCGGGCGGTGAACCTTTGCTTTTTCCGGGGTTGGAGGAAGTGGTTGCGATTGCGAAGTGTGAGGGACTTTATTCGAACCTGATCACGAGTGCGGTCGGAATGACGGAGGGGCGGGCGAGATCCTTGCGGGATGCTGGGTTGGACGTGGTGCAGGTGAGTTTCCAGGCGGACGAGGCGGGACTGGGTGATGCGGTGGCTGGAGCGCGCGTTCATTCGTCGAAGTTCGCGGGGGCGCGGGCAGTGGCGGAGGTCGGGTTGCCCCTGGGAATTAACGTGGTGTTGCACCGGCAGACCATTGGACGGGTGAATGAGATGATCGAGTTAGCGGAATCTCTGGGGGCGATGCGGATCGAACTGGCCAACGTGCAATTCTACGGCTGGGCGTTTCGGAATCGGGCGGAGCTATTGGCGTCACGCGAGCAGTGCGAGGCGGCGGATGGTGTGGCTCTACGGGCGGCGGAACGGCTCAAGGGGAAGATGGACGTGGTCTACGTGCTACCCGATTACCATGAGCGACGACCCAAGCCGTGCTTGCACGGATGGGGCGCGCGGGGAATGACGGTGAATCCGCGCGGCGAGGTGCTCCCGTGTCAGGCGGCGCCGGATGCGATGCCGGAGATGCGTTTTGAGAATGTCCGGGAACGATCGTTGGCGGATATTTGGCGGGAGGGCGATGCCTTCCAACGTTACCGGGGATTTGATTGGATGCCGGAGCCGTGCCGGTCGTGTGAGTTCAAGGAGCGGGATTTCGGAGGATGTCGTTGCCAGGCGGCGCTCCTTACCGGGGACGCGGGGCGGACGGATCCGGTGTGTGAATTTTCACCGGACCGCGGGTTGGTTGACGCCGTGTTAGCGGAGGCCGGGGGAGAGGGCTTCGTTTACCGAGGGTGAGGGAGGCGCGAACTCCGGGTGGTCTTTGGGTCGGCCATTGCAAATTGATGCCGCTTGGGTTGTACTTACCGACCCCGAAATGATGATTCGCGTTGAAAATTTGACCAAGCGTTACGGGTCGGCTGTGGCGGTTGATGGGATCAGTTTCGAGGTGGGCAAAGGGGAGATTGTGGGTTTCCTGGGGCCGAACGGGGCGGGGAAGAGCACGACGATGCGAATGTTGTCCTGCTTCCTGCCGCCGACGAGCGGGAAGGCGGAGATCGCGGGGTACGATGTTTTCAAAGATTCGCTGCGCGCGCGGGAGCGGATCGGTTACATGCCAGAGAACGTGCCGTTGTATTTGGATATGCGGGTGACGGAGTATTTGCGTTACCGGGCGCGATTGAAGGGAGTGTTGGGTCGACGGATGAGGGAGCGGATCGGAGACGTGACGGAGCTTTGCGGATTGGAGGACGTCCGCACGAAGCTGCTGGGTTCTCTTTCGAAAGGATACCGGCAGCGGGTCGGGTTGGCGGACGCGATGGTGAACGAGCCGGATCTCCTCATTCTGGACGAACCGACGATTGGGCTAGATCCAAATCAGATCCGTTCCGTGCGGGAGTTGATCAAGAATCTGGGTCGGCATCACACGATTCTGATTTCGACGCACATTTTGTCGGAGGTGGAGATGACGTGCTCGCGGGTGATGATCCTCAACGCAGGTAAGATCGTGGCGTCGGATGCCCCGGAGAATCTGCGCGCTCACTTGCGGGCGGCGGGGGACGTGCGATTGGAGGCGAAGGTGGTAGACGCGGAAGATGCGGCGGCGGCACTCGGAACGGTCGAGGGCGTGAAGCGGGTTGAGTTGGTGAGCGCGGGAGAGTGGTCGGAATTCCGGATGGAAGCGATGGACGGCCAGGACCCGCGGGAGATGGTGTGGAAACTCGCGCTGGATCGCGGCTGGGCGGTGAGGGAATTGAGCCGGAACCGGGCGACGCTGGAGGATGCGTTTGCGGAGATCACGCACCCGGACGAATGAGAGATGCTTCCGATCACAAATGGGCGCGAAAGGTGAGTTTTTGCTGTTCGCGGCAGGGGTTTGATTCGGAGTTCGAATAATTGCATGAAGAAATTTCTAACTTTGTTTGGGCGGGAGGTGGCCCTGTATTTCCGGTCACCAACGGCGTACGTCATCTTGTTTTTTTTCCTGTTTTTGACGGGTTTCAATTTTTTCTTCGTGGTGAGTACGATGAATCGGGGGGCGACCGCAGTGACGTTGGTGGAAGCTTTTTTCAACACGCCGTTTTTCTGGTTTGGGTTCGTTCTGCCGTTCCCACTGATCACGATGCGGCTGTTTGCCGAGGAATATAAATTGGGAACGATCGAGGCGTTGATGACTGCTCCGGTAAGGGATATTGCCGTGGTGGCGTCGAAGTATCTCAGCGCGCTTTTTTTCTACGGGGTGCTGTGGGCTCCGAGTCTTCTGTATTTTTTCATTTTCGGATGGCTGACCGATCAGAAAGCGGCGGATTCGGCGGGATCGTACCTGGGTGCCTACGCGATGTTGCTGCTTCTGGGGATGTTTTACCTGGCGATTGGGTGCCTGGCTTCGGCGGTGACAAAAAATCAGGTGGTGGCGGCGATCATGGCATTTGCGGCAATTTCGGTGATGTTTTACTGGGGGTTATTCAGCTTTTACACGGTGAGTGTGAGTCCGGTGCTAAGGGAGGTGACCGCGTATTTGTCGGCGATTTCGCACATGGGTGAATTCTCGCAGGGGGTCTTCGACACAAGGCCAGTGGTGCTCTATTTGAGCCTGACGGGGTTGGTGCTTTACGTGACGTTTCAGGTATTCCAATCGCGGAAGTGGAGGGTGTGATGGGGCTGCGGGAAGGAAACAGCGTGCGTCGATCGTGGATTGGACTGCGACTTGGCGTGCAGATGCTCTGCGTGGTGTTTCTCGTGGTCGCGACGAACGTCGTGGGGTTTCAATACTTTGCGCGGTGGGATTTCTCGCGGTCTCAGAAGTTTACCCTGGCAGAGCAGACCAAACAGGTGCTGAGGCAGTTGCAAAAGCCGGTAAAAATCATCGCATATTTTGGGACGGGGGGAATGAGCCTGGAGTCGGCGCTTTACGGCGACGTGCAGAATTTGTTGAGGGAATTTGAATTTTCGGGGCGCGAGCGGGTGGAGATCGAGTCGGTGGATCCGGCGCGGGATCTATCGCGGGCGAGGGAGTTGCAGACGGAGTATTCCTTTGCCGGCGATCAGAACGTTCTCATTCTGGACATCGACGGACGGACGGCCTTCCTACCGGTGATGGAGATGGGGCAGTTTGACTTCTCTGGGGTTGAAGCCGGTGAACCGGCGCGGTTGGAGGCCTTTGCGGGCGAGCAGGCGTTGACGGGGGCATTGTTGGGACTGTTGAATCCAACGCGGCAGAAGGTTTATCGACTCGAGGGGCACGGAGAAGTGGCGGGCGAGGAGCTGAGCTATCTGGCGGATGGATTGAGGCGGCAGAACGCGGACCTGGTTCCACTGAATTTGGCGGGTGGGAAGGCGGTACCGGAGGATGCGAGTGTGGTGTTGATTGCGGGTGCCGAGTACGATTTGAACGAAGTCGAGATCTCGGCGTTACGGAAATATTGGCAGGCCGACGGGCGCTTGATTGTCGCGCTGGATCCGGAGGTGGAGACTCCGGAACTGGCGAAGTTTGTGGGAGAGACGGGGATCATGGCGGAGGCAAATCGGGTCTTGCAGGTGGTCCCCGCACCGCTCAAGCCGGGGACATTCTACGTGATTAAGGACGTCCCGGGAGTGTTCATCGACAGCTCGCCGGTGACGAAGCGGCTGGACGGCGTGAATGGATTGTTTCCAGTTGCGACGCAATCGTTGGCGGTGGATTCGGCGAAGGTCGCAAAGGCGGAGGTGCAGGTGCGGCCGCTCGTGGGGGTGCCCGAGCAGTTCTGGGGGGAAGCAGATTTCGCGACGATTTCCGAGGGGGTTCGGTACGATGACGGGGTGGATTCGGGTCAGCCGTTGGCGATCGCGATCTCGGCCGAGCGGGGCGGCACGCGGGACGATCGGGTCGAGGTGGCTTCGGCAAAAATGCTGGTCGTTGGGAATCGGGAATTTTTGCGCGATGCGACGATTCAGCAGGCTCCGGCGAATCTCGATTTTCTTCTGAGCGCGGTGAACTGGATGGTTGATCGGGCGACGCTGACCGGGATCACGCCGAAAGTAGTGAAGCGTTTCACGTTGAGTTTGACCCCGGCGCAAGTTGATCGCCTGGGGCTTTACGCGATGGTCGTGATCCCGGGTGTGGTGGCTTTGTTCGGATTGGTCGTGGCCTGGAGACGGCGGGCATGAGCCGGTGGGGCACGGTTTTTCTTCTGCTACTCGCGGTGGGGGCGGGGGTATTTGTCTTCCTAATCGAGCCGGGAATGACGAGTTCGCGAGAGCGGGAGCTGACTCGGGAGGTGGTGATTGATCTCGCCGCGGGTGCGGTGACCGAATTGAAGATCGTGACCGGGGACGACGTCGTCGAGTTGACGCGGAAACCGGATGGTTGGTGGGTGGGACCACGCCCGAAGGACCGGGCGTCGACCGTTGCGGTGTTGGCGATTCTCGAGAAGTTGGCGAACCTGGAAGTGCTTGATCGGATCGAGGCGGCAGAATTTGATCGGGGGAAGGTCGAACTCGACGACTACGCCCTGGATACGACGAAGAGTGAGATCAAGGTCACGACACTGGACGGGAGCGAGGTAGACCTCCTGTTTGGCAAGGAAGCGATTGGGGAGGGTCGGATCTACGTCCGACGGGGCGATTCCAAGGAGGTTTTTGTGGTGAGTGACGAGCTGGTGGATCTGGCATTTCGGCGGGTGAGGGAGTTTCGTGATCCGGTATTGACGACGTTGACGGTGCCGCAGATTGATCGGTTTACGTTGCGGACGGTGGCGGGAGAGGTGGAAGTTGCCCGGGGATTGTCGGGCTGGGAGATCACCCGACCGCTGAGGGCGGCTGCCAGCGGCGAAGCGGTTGAGAATTTTCTCCAGCCAATCCTGCAAGCGCGGATCGAGGATTTTGTGGCCGACGAATCGGACGACCTGAGTGCTTATGGACTGAGCGAACCGCGGGCGGAGTTGATATTTTTTGCGGACGGGGAGAAGCGGCCACTGGCTTTGAGGTTCGGCACCGAGGCGGCGGGTGGGAAGTCGGCGATCGTGCAATCGACCGCGAGGGACAGCGTTTATCATGTGCCGGTGGCTGTGTGGGAACGGTTGAGAGTGACGCCCGTCGATCTGCGGGATCGCCGGTTGGTGAATCTGAATCTGGACACAATCGACCGGATTCGGATTGAGAAAGCGGGAGAGACGAGGGAGTTGGAACGGAGCGAAACCGGGTGGCGGCTGGGCGAGGAAGATTTTGAGGAAGGGGACGTGGCGCGAAGAGTGTCGAGATTGACCGGGGCCCGGGTGGCTGAATACCTGCCGGTGACGAAGGCGGTGCTGTCCGCGCACGGGTTCGACGCTCCGGAGGGTGAGGTGGAATTCGATGCTTGGTTGTCGGAGAATACGCCAGAATCGGGAAAGGGGCGGTTTCCCGTTCATCGGATTGTCGTGGGGAAAGTGGAGGGTGAGCGGGCGTTTGTGCGCGTGGACGAAGAGCCGGAGATCGCGGTGATCGAGGCGGCGGCACTCGAGTGGTTCTTTTAGCGCTGGGGATGTTTCGAGTCGGGGAGGACGGGGAGAAATCCGGTTCGAGTTGCGGTGGAATGGATACCGGTCCACGGTCCCGGCATGATTGAACAATCCACCTACGAGCGGCGGGAGTTTTTGAGGCGTTTGGGTTTTGCAACGGCGGCGTTGGCGGTGGGTGGATCGATGGGGAGATCTTGGTCAGCGGACGGGGAGGCGGCTCGCGTGCCGACGAGGAAGTTTGGGAAGCATGACGTGCGGGTGTCCGCGCTGGCGCTGGGCGGACACGCATTGCGGCTGGCGAGCGACGAGGAGGCCGCGAAGATGGTGGACGCGGCGCTCGAGCTGGGCGTGACCTTTTTTGACAACTCCTGGGACTATCACGATGGAGAGTCAGAGAAACTGATGGGGCGATTAATCGAAGGACGGCGAGAGGAGGTGTTCTTGATGACGAAAGTGTGCACGCACGATGGCGCGGATTACGACACGGCGATGCGAATGCTCGATGAGTCGTTGGAGCGGCTGAAGACGGATCATCTCGATCTGTGGCAGTGGCACGCGGTGGCGACGCAGGAGCAGGTGAGGAAGGGTTTCGATAAAGGTGGTGTCGTTGAGGCGCTGAGTGAGGCCAAGGCCGACGGGCGGGTGCGGTTTGTGGGGTTCACCGGGCACACGAACCCGGAGGTGCATCTGGCGGTGTTGGAGCACGGGTACGAGTTTGATTCGTGCCAGCTGCCGATCTCGCCGATCGAGGCGAATTCGGATGCGTTTGTCCGGAGGGTATTGCCGGAGTTGCTGAAACAGAGGATCGCGCCTCTGGCGATGAAAGCGCTGGGAGGGAACTATGCGCCGGTGAAGAAGGGAGTTTTTTCCCTGGAGGAGGGGCTGCGTTACGCGTGGTCGCATCCGGTCGCGGCGTTGGTGAGTGGAGTGACTTCGGAGGTGCAGTTGCGCGAGAACGCGAAGCTGGCGATGGGATTTTCGCCGATGGAAACGGGGGCGATGGTTGCTCTGGAGGATCGGGTTAAGCCGGAATCGGAAGGACACCGATTCGAACCTTACCGGAGGTGGATGAGCTACCGGGACGGCGATGCGGCGATGGTTGCCGGTGCGGTTTAGAGGTTTGATCCAAGGTCTGGTGGGTAGAGGACGGCGCTGAGCTGGTGGTTTTCGGTTCCGGGGTTGGGTGGCTCGTCAGGGGACCAGGCCTTCCAGGAGTTCGGATTGTTGGAAGACGGGGATGGCGTTGGATCGGCGCGGGGTGCCGGTGGTGAGGCCAACGAAGGATGGATCGTTTGTGGGATTCCACGCGGCGGAGGTTGGGGCGGTGATCCGGAACTGGATCTCCTTCCGAAATGTCTCGCTGCTGCCGGGAGCGAGCCGGGTGCCGGTGAAGTCGACGAGGAGGTAGTAGAGGTTACGATTGGCATCGTGGACGAAGGGTCCGGTCACGGTCGCTCCCTGGTTGTAACCGGTGGTGATGACGAGATCGCTGGGCTGGCCATTGGCGGCAAGGACTTCGGAGAGATCGAGGTAATAGCGAAAGGAGAGGAAGTCGGACGCTCCGGCGGGAAATGCCGAACGGTTGTTCAGAACGGCTCGGATCTCCGTCGAGTCCGGGGTTTGGCGGTTGATGGAGGCTTCGACGAAGAACTCGTTGTCGGGCATCTCGATGGGCGGGAAATTGAGGAGTGGACTGCCGCCGTGGATCTGACTGAGGCGGGCGAGAGCCCCGGTGAAGCCGGCATTGTAGTCGAGGGCGACTTCGTTGGTGATGTAGTTGGTGCGATCGTCGACGTAGGCGCTGTCAGAGGCGGAAGACGGCCCTCCCACGAGGGCGCCGTAGAGGACGTGGCGGTTATTCGTGGGATTCGAGATGGAGTTGGCCCAAGATCCGTGGGCGGTGCGGTGGTGGGGGTTGATGGGCGGATTATTACCGAATCCGACAACGAAGGAGCGGTTGGAGGGGTTGTCTCCCAGAGCGTAGTCGACCTGGCGTTTGGCGAAGTCGGCGTAGCGGGTGCCGTAGTCGCGGACGCGGTCGGCGTAGACTCCGGCAAGGAAGGCTGTGGTCGTGGCGTAGCGGAGGGAACCCCATTGCGCGAGCCACGCCAGTCCGCCGGGTGTGTAGGTGACGCGGGCTCCATTGTCTCCGACGGTCCAGAAGTTGAGGAAACGTTCGGTGATGGTGGTGTAGACGGGTTTCCGGGTGAGCTGGGCGAGGAGCACGGAGGCTCCGTAGGCTTTGTCGTCCCAGTTGTGGGTCCAGCGGGGGACTGAACCGGCAAATTTCTGGGCGAAGAGATTCTCCGCGGCGGTGAGGTAGGGGGGTTCGCTGGTGGCGCGATAGAGCCAGGTGGCAGCCCAGAGCAGTTCGTCGTCGTAACCGGAATAGGAGTTATAATAACCTGCGGCGTCGGGGATGGCGGAGGTGTAGGTGCCCCGGAATTGGTCGGCGAAGACGTAGAGTTGACGAGCGCGAGCGAGAAGGGTCGCTGAGTAGGCCGGGTCGTCGGCGCGGAAGAGCATGGAAGCTGCCGCGAGGGCGGCCGCGGCTTCGCCGGCGAGCTCGGTGCCGGGCTTTTGCGCGGTCACCGCGTAGGCTGGGCGAGGCATGGTCATCGTCTCGGCGGGTCCCCAGTAGGCGTGGTCGAGTCCACCGTTTCCGACTTGTCCGTAGAGCACGTTGGGTGCGGGGTTGGCTCGGAGGATCCAATCGGTGCCCCAGCGAATTGTCGCAAGGAGTTGGTCGCGTTGGGTGCCGTAGCCGTAAGGATATTCGATTCCGCCCCAGGCTAGGAGCGTCAGGGTGCTGAACATGGGGAGGCCAAACTTCACGTGGTCGCCCGCGTCGTAATAGCCACCCGTGAGGTCGAGACCGACATCACTGCCATCGGTCACGGCGGAATCTCCGCGCCAGGCGACCCGAGTGTTGGCTGGAAGGACGCCCGAGCGCTGGGCCTCATAGAAATACAGGGATTTCTGGAGCGCTTCGCCGTAGTTGGGAGCACCGGGAGTGGGAGTCGGCGTTGGCGTTGGCGTTGGCGTTGGCGTTGGTGTTGGCGTTGGTGTTGGTGTTGGTGTTGGTGTCGGTGTTGGTGTTGGTGTTGGTGTTGGTGTTGGTGTCGGAGTGGGAGTGGGAGTGGGAGTGGGAGTGGGAGTTGGGGTTGGCGTTGTGTTGGAAGCGCTGAAGGAGAAGTTTGTTGGTGGGGTGGTCAGGCCGCCGGCTGCCCCGATGAATCCGAAGGATACGGAGCCGCCGGCAGGAATATTTCGATTCCAGGAGAACGGATCGGCGTTGATCTTGAACGTGTTGCCGGATGTTTCCGCGACGCGAGCGTTCCAGATCGACGCGATGCTTCGGTTTAGGTCGAAGTTGAGCCGCCAAGACGTGAGGGCGCTGGCGGTGAGATTTGTGATCGTGACCCGGCCTTCGAATCCGCTTCCCCAATCATTGGTGACCGTGAAAGTGACGCGGGTTGGCCCGACGACGACCGTCGTGTTGGGTGAACCCGGTTGAGGAGTCGGGGTCGGCTTGGGGGTTGGTACTGGAGTCGGAGTCGGAGTCGGTAGAGGTGTGGGTGTGGGTGTGGGTGTGGGTGTGGGTGTGGGTGTGGGTGTGGGTGTGGGTGTGGGTGTGGGTGTGGGTGTGGGTGTGGGTGTGGGTGTGGGTGTGGGTGTGGGTGTGGGTGTGGGTGTGGGTGTGGGTGTGGGTGTGGGTGTGGGTGTGGGTGTGGGTGTGGGTGTGGGTGTGGGTGTGGGTGTGGGAGATCCGGTGAGAAATTTGACGTTGGTGGGCTGGAGATTTCCGTTCCCTCCAGCGGCTTGGAATCCGAATGAAAAGTCGCCGTGGGCAGGGACGTTGCCATTCCAAGGAACGTTCCTGACGGTGTAGGTGTTGCCGACTTGCGAGAGGAGTTCGCCGTCCCAGACGTTGACGATGTCGCGGGGAAGGTCGAATTGGAGGGTCCAACGGGTAAGGGGGGCGTGGGTAGGATTTTCGGCGGTGATTCGGCCCACAAATCCGCTGCCCCAGTCACTTGTTACCGAAAGTTCGGCGAGGCTTGGCTGCTGCGGGGCGGGAGTTGCGGCCGGGGTGGGAGCCGGGACTGGATTGCCCGAGGAATTGGTGAACAGGAGGTCGCTCGTTGAGAAGAAGGCCTCGCCAGCGGGATCGACGCGCTGCCAGATGACGTAGAGGACGTGACGGCCTTCACGATTCGGAAAGTTGATGGTGAAGCGGTAGTTGGCTCCTTCGAGGCGCGAGTCGGCTGGGTCGGGTAGTCGCTCGAGATCGGACCATTTGAGCGGTTGCGTGGGGTCGTAGCCTGGTTTTGTGAGGTAGAATTCGAATCCGGAAGGTTCGTGGGGGGTGGGAGCGAAGAAGGTGGCGGAGTAGGGACCGGAGTTCACCGAGGTGGTCGGCCAGTCGGCGCGGGGGAGATTGAGGCCAGCGTATTTTGCTCGTCCGACACCGGGCAGTTGACCGTCGGGGATGCGGGAACGGTAGTCGCGATCTGGGAAGAGGCCGTTGACCTCGTGCCAATCGTAGAATGCCTGGGTACCGGCGGCGGCGATCGCGGCGACGGCCGAAGGGGTTTGGGGCGTTTGCGGATTCTCGAGGAAGATACGGTAGGAGCGGCTGATGGGTTCGGCCATCGAGCCGTGCGCGTGAAGGGGCTGAACGGAGACGAGACTTAAGATTCCAAGGGTAGCCAGGAGGAACGAGCGAAGGTGCATTGGCGGACTGTTTCACTAAACGCAAAAGACATCTCTTTTAAATCGACGAATCGGGCGGGATTCTCGATGAATCGGGAAGGAGTGGGGATGGCGTTTTAGCTTTTTCCCTATCCGGTTGGGATGAGTTTCGGCTATTTCCGACGCGTGAGTGCTCGATGGCTGGAGGACCGATGGGCTTTTTGGCGTTGGAACGCGCTGGCCTGGGGTGGGTTTGCGGTTGTTGCGTTCACGATTCGGTGGGGATTATTCGGGAATGCGGGGCAGGCCCTGGCGTTCACGGCGTTGGTCGAACCGATGGCATTCCTGCTATCGGGAGCGCTGGTCTGGTTGTATCGTCGGCCGAAGTTGAGGCTGCCGTTTGGCGTGGGATTGGCCGCGCTGATGGTCGGAGTGAGTCTGGTCGCAGCGGTGTTTGTGGCCCTGGCGGCACTTGGGTGGTCCGAGGTAACGGGATGGTCCCCGCCGGGGTGGTCGCCGAGGGAGGAGTGGCTACTTCGGCTGGTGTTCAGCTGGTTTGCGTTCCTGGCGTGGAGTTTGGCGTTTTATGCGCTCCGATCGAAACGGATGGCGGATGGCGCCCTGGAGCAGGCCGAGCGGGCGGAGTTGGATCTTCTGCGGGCGCAGTTGGATCCGCACTTCCTTTTTAATTCACTGAACAACGTTGCGGCGGAGATCTCGGTGCATCCGGTGGTGGCGGAGTCGATGGTGCATGAGCTGGCGGATTACCTGCGGTATTCGCTGGAGCAGCGTCACGCGGTGGTGGTGCCATTGGCGTCGGAGCTGGACGCGGTGGCGGCTTATCTGCGAATCGAGCAGGTGAGGTTTGGGGATCGGATGGAAGCGCGGGTGCGAGCGGATGCGCTCGCCCGTCGCTGCCTGGTCCCGACATTTCTCCTCCAACCGTTGGTCGAGAATGCGATGAAACACGGGTTGGAGGCGGATCGGTGCGTGGTCGTGATCGAGGCGGGATTGGTCGGGAAGACGCTGGAAATCACGATCTCCAATCCCGGTCGGCTGCCGGAGTCGCTGGAGGTGCGGGAGGGGGTGGGTCTGGAAACGTTGCGGCGGCGGCTTGCCCTGCATTATCCCGGGCGGTCGGAATTTGTGCTCGGGCAGATGGAAGGCGTGGTGAGCGCTGAATTGAAACTGCGGGGGGAACCGTGCTTCGGGTAGCGTTGGTGGACGATGAGCGGTTGGCTCGGCAGGGGTTGCGGCAGTCGTTGGCGCGAGTTGGGGGCGTGGTTGTCGTGGGTGAGGCGGACGGAGTGGTGGGTGCGAGGGAGTTGCTCGCGAGGGAGAATCCCGACGCGGTATTTTTGGATGTGAACATGCCGCAGGCGAGCGGGTTTGAACTTTTGAGCGGTAGCGGGAGGTCGCCAAAGATCGTCTTCGTGACGGCCCACGCCGAGCACGCGGTGCGGGCGTTTGAAGTCGAGGCGGTGGATTTTTTACTGAAACCGGTGCGGTTTGAGCGGCTGGGTGCGGCGGTTGAGCGTCTGCGGGTGGCTTGCGGTGCGGACGGTGGCGAGGTGGCGCGGCTCGGAAGGACGGATCGGATTTGTTTGCGGACGCCGGGGCGGACGGTGGTGGCGGAGTTGAGGAAGATCGTGGCGTTGGAGGCGGATGGGGATTTCACCCGGATCCACATTGCGAAGGAGGAGCCGCTGATGATCTGCCAATCCATCGGGCGCTACGAGCGGGTGCTGCCGATGGAGCAATTCGTGCGGGTGGATCGTTCGTTGATCGTGAACCGCGACGCCGTGACGCGGTGGCGTCGCGTCTCGCGAGACGATGGGTTGTTGTGGTTGGAAGGAAAGGCGGAGCCGGTGAGCCTGGGGCGCGCCGCGCAGGCGCGCTTGCGGGCGGCGGTGGTGGCTGGACGGGCGGAGAGGCCCGGCGAGATTGGCTGAGGTCCGGACTTTCCCCGGATGGCGATCAGCTTCTCGCTCGGATTTTTTCAAGGATCTCGGCGACCGCCTCAGGGTGGGGGAGGGCACCCACGTTGCCCTGGCCGTGGAGGCGGACGCTGACGTTGCCGGCTTCGAGGTCGCGGTTGCCGATGACGAGCATGGTGTGGACCTTGCGTTGCTCGGCGTCGAGGATCTTGCCCTTCATGTGGTCGTCGGTGGCGTCAAGCTCGGCTCGGACACCGTGGCCGCGGAGTTCGGCGTGGATATTTTTGGCGTAAGCGACGAGGGGTTCGTCGGAACCGATGGTGATGATGCGAACTTGCTCGGGGGCGAGCCAGAGGGGGAAATTGCCGGCGTAGTGTTCGATGAGGAAGCCGATGAAGCGCTCGTGGGTGCCGAGCGGGGCGCGGTGGATGCAGAGCGGGGTGGCCTCGGTGTTCTCGCTGGTTTTGTAGACGAGTCCGAACTTCGAGGGGACGGCAAAATCGACCTGGTTGGTGGCGATGGTGAATTCGCGACCGATGGCGCTCCAAACCTGGACGTCGATCTTCGGACCGTAGAAGGCGGCTTCGTTGGGGACTTCGACGAAGTTGATGTCGGAGTCGACGAGGACGCGGCGGACCATGTCCTCGGTCTTTTTCCAAAGGGTGGGATCGTCGACGAATTTCTGGCCGAGCTTGGCTGGATCGTGGGTGGAGAACCGCATTTGGTAGCGGTCGAGGCCGAAGACTTTGAAATACTTGAGGTACATCTCGTTGACCGCGCGGAATTCGTCGGCGAATTGCTCCTCGGTGCAGTAGATGTGGGCGTCGTTCATTTGCATGCTGCGGACGCGCATGAGGCCAAGAAGTTCGCCGGATTGCTCGTAGCGGTAGCAGCAGCCGTATTCCGCGAGGCGGAGGGGAAGGTCGCGGTAACTGCGGGGTTCCGCCGCGAAGATGCGGTGGTGATGGGGGCAGTTCATCGCCTTGAGGTAGTAGCGGTCAGTTTCGGATTGATGAGCGGCTTCGCCGGGTTGGTGACGAGATTCCGGCGGGACGCTGGAATCGGAACCCGGGACGGGTGCGCTCCCCTCGTTCAGCTCCATGGGGGGGAACATACTGTCCTCGTAGTAGGGGAGGTGGCCGGAGGTGAGGTACATCTTTTCGCGAGCGATGTGGGGGGTCCGGACGCGAACGTAGCCGGCGGCAAATTCGGTCTCCTTCGCGAGTTTTTCGAGTTCCTCGACGAGAACGGTGCCCTTGGGAAGCCAGAGGGGGAGGCCGGGTCCGACGTATTCGGGGTCCATGGCGAAGAGGCCCATCTCGGCTCCGATCTTGCGGTGGTCACGGCGTTTGGCCTCTTCGAGCATGGCGAAGTGGGCTTCGAGTTCGGTCTTGTTTTTGAACGCGGTGCCGTAGATCCGCTGGAGCTGCGGATTTTTTTCGTCGCCGAGGTAGTAGGCGCTGGCGACGTGGGTGAGTTGGAAGGCTTTGAGATTCCCGGTGCGCGGAACGTGGGGGCCGGCGCAGAGGTCGGTGAACTCGCCGTTTCGGAAGAGGGTGATCGTCTCGCCTTCGGGAATGCGGGTGAGGATATCGAGTTTGAATTTGGAAGGGACGGCGCGGGGGCCGAGAGCCGCGAGTTCGCCGCGGTTGGCCATGGCGATGGCGTCGGCGCGGGAGATTTCAACGCGTTCGAAGACGTTGTTCCGTTTGGTTTCGGCCTTCATTTCGGCCTGGATGCGCTCGAAATCCTCGGGGGTGATGCGGTGGTCGAGTTCGACGTCGTAGTAGAAGCCCTGGTCGACGGGTGGGCCGGCGGCGAATTGGGCATCGGGCCAGATACGGAGGATGGCGGTGGCGAGAATGTGGGCGCAGGAGTGGCGGAGGCGTTCGAGTTCGGTCATAACGATTCTGATCTGAGGTAACGGTGGGAGCGATTCAACACCGGGCGGAGATCGCTTCCTTGATACAGGATACAAATACGTTTTTGAACAGAAGGTAAGAAAAGTCGCCAAGAATCCGGTGAGACGGGTAGGAGGGTGGCCGTCGAGGGTCCGGGTGGTGCGCCTTTTGTCCTGAGGTGTCGGCTCTCAGTTCAGTGAGCAGATGCCGGCACGGAGAGCGAAGCGGGTGAGTCGAACGGCGTCGTGGATGTCGAGTTTGGACATGAGGCGCTCACGGAATTTTTCGATGGTTTTGACCGATAACCCGAGAATGTCGGCGATTTCTTTGGTGGATCGGCCCTCAGCGACGTGGCGCAGGACGCTGCGCTCGCGTGGAGTCAATCGGTCGCTGGTGGTCTTGCGACGATGGAGGATGGATTCAGCAACGCTGTCGAAGAAGCAGCCGCCGTTGGCGACAACGTCGATGGCGGTAACGAGGGTGGAAAGCGGACTTTCGGCGGCGACGATTCCGTGAACGTGCGCTTCCATCATTTCGGCCAGGATCTGCGAGTGAACGGTAGCGGAGTAGAGAACGATCCGAATCGCCGGGAAGCGTTCGCGGACTTTCGCAACCATCTCAGATCCCGTCATGTCGGGGAAGTTCGGGGAGGAAACAAGCAAAGACGGCTGATTATCCTGACAGAACTGAAGGATCTCCTCGGCACGATTGGTTTGCCAAGAGATAGCGAGTCGACAGTTGCGCTTGAGGTAGAAGGCGAGCAGCTCGCCGATGCTTTGGTATTGCATGCCAATCCCGATGGATCGGAGAGGTTGAGAAGGGGATGCTGACGGGGAGGCGATTTTTCGATTCAACTGCGGTGAGAGATTGAGTGGGCGAAGGTCGCGCATCGGGATTGGTTCGGGACGACGCAATTCCATAGCGGAACGTTGCTTATAAAGCAATGGGGTGTTTCCCTGACAAGAACGCCGAAAATTGCCCGGGAGCGTTCGCATTTTACCTATCTATCTAAAAATCAGTAGTTTCCTACAATGGGTATCGTTATGAAAAAACGAACCAACCAAATAGTAGGAACTGAGCGAAATCTTTTCAGGAGCATTTGTGCAACGCTGCTTGTGCTCGTGGGAACATTGATCGGGGGGGCGAAGGCTGGACTCTTGAGCGGCCTGGTGCCGACGAGAGACGTGACCCTCGCCGGAGTGACGCTCTTAGGCGGGACCACGTATCAGGCGAGCGTTGAGCTGCAGTCTGACGAACGTTCCTGACCTCATCGAGATTCTTTCGGGCAACGACGCACCGCTTCAGCTGTTGGACGAAAGTGGAGAGGTTCTTGGCGAGATGACGTCCGACGGATTGGTAAATTTGCTCTTCGAGCAACTTTCTGGTTCATCGGACATAATTGACGTGAAGGATTCGTTCGGTCAGGTGATCGGAGGGATCTCCGTCGAGGGGTTGCTGCGGTCACTAGGCGGAGATCCGACCGCGTTGTCGGTCCAGGACACCTTGGGAAACGTCGTGGGTTTCGCTTCCGCTGACGGAATCCTGGACGGGCTTCTCGATGGACTTCTGGGGGGGCTGCTCGGGGGCGGAGAATTTCTCGATCTCGTCGACGAGAACGGAGTTTCCCTCGGGCGGTTACCGCTGCAGGACGTCATTGATCTGTTGGATGGGCTGGTCCAACCGATTGAGGTGGTCGTCGATCTCCTCACGAAGGATTTGGGAACGACTGTGATTAATCCCATCCTGCGGGTTATCGATACCCCACTGGTGCAGATTGGAACGACGAACGTAACCGAATCGACGCCCCCACCGGTCGTGATCGCTCCGGCCCCGACGTCAGCGGATCCGGTGGTTGTACCGCCTACGATCAAGATCCTCGCCAACCGCATCCCCAAGGTCCGAATTACCAAGCGGAAAGTCCGTGCTAACCGCTTGATTCTGAGGGGCACGGCAACCGATAGGGATGGAGCGGTCCGTCGAGTCGAGGCGTTGAGGAATGGAGATCGCCAGAGGGTGAAGGGCCGCGGAACGTGGAGGATGAAGCTGCGATTGCACGATGGTCGCAACAAGATCGTGATCCGCGCATTTGATCAGGACCAAGGAGTGAGCCGACCCAAGCGAGTCCGAGTGCGCGGTCGGTAGGCCGGACGTCGGGGGACCCGCGGTCAAGATTGGCGGCGGGTCCTTCTCCTCGATGAGAAGAACTACGAAAGATCCGATCCAGCCGCCGGGAGGGGCAATCTCTCCTGGGGAATACCGGCTTCGGGCAAAAGAATCGGAATTCCGGCGCGGACGGGATAGGCGAGAAGGGCATCCTCGCGCACGAGCGCGGTGTCCAGACCGAGGTGGGCCAGTTCCGCCGGGCTGGCTGGGCGGAGCTGCTGCTGCGTTAAGGGGCAACGCAAAAGATCGTAGAAGTCCGGAGCGTGATGGAGGCTGCGCGATTCGGAGAACACGGGTGTGGTCAGGTTACGGCGATTCCCCGGGGAAGAAGATGGATCGGAGTCGCCGGGGAGTTTGAGGGGTCAGTATTTCGGAACCGATGGGTCGATGCGGTCGGACCAGGCGAGGATGCCGCCTTCCACGTTGTGGAGCTTAGCGAAGCCGGCTTCCTGCAGAGCGCGGACCGCGGTCGCGCTGCGGGCACCCATTTTACAATGGACGACGATGTCGTCGGCGGTATCGAGTTCGCTCAGACGGGCGGGGAGCTCGCCCAGCGGAATGAGCTTCGAACCCGGGATGCGGGCGACGTCGTATTCGTAGGGTTCGCGGACGTCGAGGAGAACGAAATCGTCGCCGGCGTCCTGGCGGGCCTTCAATTCCTCGACGGTGATCTCGGGGAGGGGAGGCTCGGCTTCCTCGGCGGCAGCGGCCTGGGGGATCCCGCAGAACGTGTCGTAGTCGATGAGTTCGGTGACGGTGGGATTCTCGCCGCAGACGGGACACGCGGGGTCCCGGCGAAGCTTGAATTCGCGGAAAGCCATCTTGAGGGCGTCAAAGTGGAGGAGGCGACCGATGAGAGGCTCGCCGATGCCGACGATGAGTTTGACGGCTTCGATGGCCTGGATGACGCCGACGATGCCGGGGAGGACGCCGAGCACGCCGCCTTCCGCGCAGGACGGGACCATGCCGGGAGGTGGGGGTTCCGGGTAGAGGCAGCGGTAGCAGGGGCCGCCGAGGTGGGGAGCGAAGACGGTGGCCTGGCCGTCGAAACGGAAGATGGAACCGTAGACGTTGGGCTTTTTCAGGAAGACGCAGATGTCGTTCGAGAGGTAGCGGGTGGGGAAATTATCGGTGCCGTCGATGACGAGGTCGTAGCCGGAGACGATCTCTTCGGCATTTTCGGCGGTGAAGAAGGTGTCGTGAAGCTCGACCTGGACGTTGGGGTTGGTGTCCTTAATGCGGTCGCGGGCGGAGTTGATTTTTTTGCGACCGACGTCCTTGGTGCCGTGGAGGATCTGGCGTTGGAGATTGGAATAATCGACGACGTCACAATCGACGAGACCGAGGGTGCCGACGCCAGCGGCGGCGAGGTAGAGGCCGATGGGGCTGCCGAGGCCGCCGGCCCCGATGCAGAGGACGCGGGCGGCTTTGAGCTTGCGCTGACCTTCGAGGGTGACCTCGGGCATGATGAGGTGGCGCGAATAGCGGGCGATTTCGTCGTTGGAGAATTCGATGCCTTCGAGGCGGCTGGAGTCGAGGATGCTTTCCATGGTCTTGATTCGGAAGGGGAGGACGGTAAGCGGCGTCGGCGCGGCTTGCAAGCGATGGGAGGGATTATGGTGGTGGCGGCGAGGCTCGGAGGGTGGGCGGTGGGAGCCGGGCGTTGGTTTAGCGGGTGATGGTCGCTTCGATTTGACCGTGGGGGTCATCCGCGGGAAGGAAGGTGAGATTGGGATTCTCAAAGCCGAGTGGCTCGAGGTTAGCGGTGAAGTAGTGCTTGTTCGGCATGCTGAGCGCGATTTCCGCGATCTCCGGAAGCATTGGCCAGAGCCGCTTCGCCCATCTCGAAGAGGGTGCGCTGGACGGACGGGCTGAAGTTTTTGGCGAAAATGGCGAGGAGGGATTCGTGGATCCGTTGGTTGGCGTCGCGGAAGTCGCCCTCGGTGCGACTGAACTTCCAGGTGGCGGCGAGTTCGGTCGAGAGGATGCGGTCGGTGGCGTCCTTGAGAGTGGTGAAAGCGGTGTGGTCGAAGTTGACGAACGCTGAATTGGTTGAGTTGAGGATGACGAGCTTGCGAATTCCGGAGTGGAGGGTCGAGCCGTCGCGGGTGGCGAGGAGCTGGGTGAACGGTTGGCCGCCGCCGGCGGACTGGAAGCTGTGGGGAGCGGGCTGGCCGTCAACGGTGAGGCGCTGCCAGGGGAACTCGCGAAGTTCGACGTGGACGCGGTCGACGTGGGCGTGGGTCTCGAGGAAATGCCGACCGAGGACAAGGGCAAAGTCCTCGATGCAGGGGCCGAGGTGCTGGTGGGCCAGGGCGATGATGGTGTTTTTGCAGGTGTCGGTAGCGACGATCTGGGAGTTGTCGTCGCTGAGATAGGAGCGCTCGAAGGCACCTTCGAGGAGGACGTCTGCGTTGATCTCGACGACGGATTGGGTGTCGCCGTCGACGTGTTTGCGGAGGACGCGGACGCTTTGCTTGCCGTAACGGTTGGTGCCGAGTGTTGCCATGGGGGGAGGATAGAGTGATTTCGAGGGTTGTGAACAGGGATTGGTGGGGGCGTTGATTCGGCTGGATTGGTCGCGGGGTGGGTGATTGGATTCCGGCCATGAAAAGAATCGTTCTAATCGCGTTGGCTCTCGTTGTTCCGGTCTGTGCCTGGGCGGAAGAAAAATCGGCGGATGAGCTGGCGGGGGAACTGCTGGAACTGGTGGGCACGAAAGAGGCGATGACGTCGGGGTTCGAGATCGGGATGAAGCCGGCTTTGGATCAGATGCGTCAGCAGGGATTGCCGGAAGCGGCCATCGACGAGATCAGCGCGGCGGCCACCGCGTTTGCCGAGCGGACTTTGAAGTGGGAGGACATCAAGCCCGAGTTGGTGGCGGTCTACGTCAAGGAATTCACCGTCGACGATCTGCAGAAGTTGATCGTGTTTTACGAATCCCCGGTGGGGCAGAAGTCGGCGGAGAAGATGCCGATCCTGATGCAGAAGGGGATGGAGCTGTCGACGGCGCGGATGCAGGCGGAGATGCCGGAGTTTCAGGCGAAGATCGGGGAGATCATCGCGAAATATCAGGAGACTGGAGCGAAATCGGAGTGACCGGCGGATTGGATCGGCTGGAGCGGGACGATTTTGTCTCCGCGCTGGGAGGGGTGTGGGAGCATTCGCCGTGGGTGGCGGAGCGGGCGTGGGCGGAGCGTCCTTTTGCCGATCGGGAGGCGCTCGTGGTGGCGATGGAGGGGGTGGTCGATTCGGCTTCCGATGGGGAGCGGCTGGCGCTCATCGTTGCGCACCCGGATCTGGCGGGAAAACTGGCGGCGGCGGGGCGGCTGACGGCGGAGTCGCGGGGCGAGCAGGCAGGGGCGGGGTTGGATGCCTTGACGGATGGGGAGCGGAGGACTTTTGAGGAGCGAAACGAGGCTTACCGGAAGCGGTTTGGTTTTCCGTTCATCGTCTGCGCTCGGGAGCACAGCAAAAGCGGGATCCTGGCGGAGTTTGATCGGCGTCTGGCGAATGGATTGGAGGCGGAGAAGCGGGCGGCGATTTCGGAGATCAAAAAAATCGCGCGGCTGCGCGTGATGGACCGGTTTTCCGACTGATTTTTCTGGCGTGACGAGCCGAAGCGGCGAAGGGTCGGCGGTTGATGGCTGGGAAGTTGACAACTCACGTGTTGGATTTGGTGAAAGGGCGGCCGGCGGCGCGGATGCGGATCGAGCTGGTGGACGATATGGGTGGGTTGCTGAAGGATGCGGTGACCAACGACGACGGACGGACGGCGAGTGCGATGCTGGCGGCGGAGGAGATGCGGGAGGGGACGTTCGAGTTGAGATTTTACGTGGGGGATTACTTCCGCGATACGGAGGGTTTTCTGGGAGTGGTGCCGGTGAGGTTTCGGATTGGGGATGCGGGGGGGGCTTTTCACGTGCCGCTGCTTTGCACGCCGTGGAGTTATTCAACTTACCGGGGTTCTTAACCGGTGATTGGTGGGAATACATATGAGGTCGCGGCGGCGCGACTGATCGGGTGGGCGGACGAGTTGGCGGCGGTGTCGGAAGAGGACGGGGTGACGACGCGGACGTTTTTGTCGCCGGCGATGGGGGAGGCGAACGCTTCTGGTGGCAGAATGGATGCGGGCGGTGGGGATGTCGGCGCGGGTGGATGGGGCGGGCAATCTGGTGGGCCGGTTCGAGGGGGCGGGGGACGAGGTTCTGCTGACTGGATCGCATTTGGACACGGTGCGGAACGCCGGTCGATTCGACGGGATTCTGGGGGTGTTGATTCCGATTGTGGCGGTGGAATTGCTTCGGGCTGAGGGTTGGGAGCCGGGATTTTCGCTGGAGACGTTCGGCTTTGCGGATGAAGAGGGGGTGAGGTTTCAGGCGGGGTGTCTCGGGAGCAAGGCGGTGGCGGGTCGGTTGACGGAGGGGGATTTCGAATTGCGGGACAGAGACGGGGTAACTTTGCGGGAGGCGTTGGTTGCCTTCGGGGGCGGGGATTACGTGGCTCCCGTGTGGCCGGCGGGGCGGGTCCGGGGTTACGTGGAAGTTCACATTGAGCAAGGGCCGGCGTGCGAGTTGGCGGATAGTCCGGTGAGCTTGGTGACGGGGATCAACGCGCAGAATCGGATCGCGGTGCGGTTGACGGGGCGGGCGGGTCACGCCGGAACGACTCCGATGGGGGCGCGGTTGGACGCCGGGGCGGGGGCGGCGGAGTTCGCGGTGGAGGTCGAGAATTACGCTCGGGGGGCGGACGGATTGGTCGCGACGATCGGGATGATGGACTTCCGGCCCGGCGCGGGGAACGTCATCCCGGGCGAGGCAGTCTTTTCGCTGGACGTGCGGCACGCGGCAGACGCGGAGCTGGGCGGGGCCTGCGCGGCGTTGCGGGGCAAATTGGCGGAGATCTGTGCGGAGCGGGGGTTGGAATTCGATTGGGAACTAGTGGATTGCATGAAGGCGGTGGAGTTTGCCGGCGAGCTGACGGCGAGGTTCGAAGCGGCGGTGCGAGAGGCGGGTTGCCCGGTGCTGAGTCTGCGGAGCGGTGCGGGGCACGATGCGATGGTGATGGCGGAGCGGTGTCCGGCGTCGATGTTGTTCGTGCGGTGCCGGGGTGGTTTGAGCCATCACCCGGAGGAATTTGTTTCGGTGGAGGACGTCGCGATTGCGCTACGGGTGTTTTGTTCGTTTCTGCGAGGTTTATGAAAATGAGTGGGATGGTGATTCGAGGCGGGACGGTGGTGACGAAAGACGCGGCGCGGGTCGCGGACGTGCGGATCAAGGCCGGACGAATCGCGGAGATCGGACCCGGGCTGGGTGGGGAATCGGATGGGGTCGTGGACGCAACGGGGGCGTGGGTGCTGGCGGGCGTGGTGGACGGGCACGTGCATTTCAACGAGCCGGGAAGGAAGGAGTGGGAGGGGTTTGCGACGGGTTCGCGAGCGCTGGCGGCCGGAGGCGGGACGACATTTGTCGACATGCCCCTCAACGCTTCGCCGCCGACGGTGGATCGGGAGTCGTTCGAGGCCAAGCGAGCGGCGGGAGTGGCGGAGTCGGTGCTGGATTTTGCCCTTTGGGGCGGACTGGTTCCAGGGAACGTGGATCGGATGGCGGAGTTGGCGGAGTGCGGAGTGGTGGGATTCAAGGCGTTCATGATCGACAGCGGCGTGGAGGATTTTCCGGGGGTGGATGCGGCGACGTTGCGGGCCGGGATGCGGGAGGCGGCGAAGCTGGGGTTGCCGGTGGCGGTGCACGCGGAGGATGCGGGCATCGTTGAGCGGCAGACCCGGATCCTGCAGGAGGCGGGACGGCGGGACTCGCGGGCCTTCCTGGATTCCAGGCCGGTGGAGGCGGAGGTCGAAGCGGTGCGGGTGGCGCTCGACGTCGCGGGGGAGACCGGCTGTGCGCTGCACGTGGTGCACGTGAGTTGCCCGGAGGCGGCGGACTTGATCGTGAAATCGCGGGCGGCGGGAGTCGACGTGACGATGGAGGTGTGCCCGCACCATTTGCTGTTGGACGAGTCGGAGATGCTCGTGCAGGGGGCGATGGCGAAATGCGCGCCGCCGCTGCGGCCTCTGGCGACCGTGTGGGAGATGCGGACGTTGTTACTGGACGGGCAGGTGGATCTGGTGGGGTCGGACCATTCGCCGGCCCCAGCGGACCTGAAGACGGGGGATGATCTCTTCGCGGCTTGGGGGGGGATCATGGGCTGTCAGCACGGATTTCTGTTGTTGCTCGATTGGTTGCTCAAGAACGAGGTCGGGAGGTTGCCGGAGGTGTGGCGGGCATTGACCACGGCACCGGCGGAGAGATTTGGGCTGCCTAAGCGGGGATTGGAAGTGGGGGCGGACGCGGACGTGCTGGTGGTGGAGACGGGGGAGGACCGGTTGATCACGGGGAAGGAGTTGATCACGCGGCATCTCACTTCGCCCTACGTGGGGAAGAAGCTTGGCGTGCGGGTTCGGGAGTCGTTCCTGCGAGGGAGACCGTTGGTGGAGCGGGGAGGAGAGGTCGGGACGGAGCGTGGGCGGTTTTTGAAACGATCCAGCTCGCGGCGGTGAAGGTCGATCTTCGGTTGATTGGTGCGCGGAAATCCGAGGCAGCGGGCTGGGTATCGGAGGGCCGGGGTGGGCTTGCAGCTCGGAGCCGCAGACGGTAGTTTGCGCGTTCCGATGGAGACTTCGAAGAAAGTGACCTTGTACGATACGACGCTGCGAGATGGGACGCAGGGGACGGGAATTTCGTTTTCGGTGCAGGATAAGATTCGGGTCGCGGAACGGCTCGACGCTTTCGGGTTTGATTACATCGAGGGTGGCTGGCCGGGGTCGAATCCGCGGGACGTGGCGTTCTTTCGGGAGGCGTCCAAGCGAACCTGGAAGCACGCGAAGATTGCGGCGTTCGGGATGACGCGGCGAGGCAGGATGGCCGTCGAGGAAGATGCGCAAGTGAGGCTGCTACTGGAGGCGGAAACGTCGGTTGTAACGATCGTTGGAAAGACGTGGCCGCTGCACGTGACGGAAATTTTCAACGTCTCGCTGGAGGAAAATCTCGCGATGATCGCAGACACGGTGGGATTTTTAAAAAAACACGGGCGCGAAGTGATCTACGACGCGGAGCATTTTTTCGACAGTTACGCCGAGGACGCGGAGTATTCGTTGGCGACCGTGCGGGCGGCGCGCGACGCCGGGGCGGATCTGGTGGTGCTTTGCGACACGAACGGAGGCTCGATGCCGGAGACGGTTGGGTCGGTCACTCAGGACGTGATGGCGCACCTGGGTGCGGCGGTCGGGATTCACACGCACAACGACTGTGGGGTCGGTGTCGCGAACGCCCTGGCGGCGGTGCGGTCCGGGGCGGTGCAGGTGCAGGGGACGATCAACGGTTACGGCGAGCGGGTGGGAAATTGCAATCTGACGAGTGTGATCCCGAATTTGCAGCTAAAGCTCGGTATCCCGGTGGTTAAGGATCTGGCGCGTCTGCGGGAGTTGGCGGTGTTTGTCGACGAGGTGGCGAACGTGCCGCACGACATCCGCGCGCCCTACGTCGGGTCGGCGGCGTTCACTCACAAGGGCGGGCTGCACGTCCACGCCGTTCAGAAGCTGGCGCGAACCTACGAGCACGTGCCGCCTTCGGTCGTCGGAAATCGCCAGACGATCGTCGTGTCCGATCTCTCGGGGCAGTCGAACGTGTTGATCAAGGCGAAGGAGCTTGGGTTCGAATTGGAAAAGGGAGCGCCGGAGGTGGCGGGAACGCTGGCGGAGATCAAGCGGCTCGAGAACGAGGGATATGAATTCGAGGCGGCGGATGGGTCGTTCGATTTGCTCGTGCGGCGGTCGCTGGGCGTTTGGCGGGCGTTATTTGAACTGAAGGAATACCACTGCACGTTCCGACATTCGCCGGCCGGGGGATCGGTGAACACGTGCGAGGCGACGGTCAAATTACTCGTTGATGGTGAGGCGGAGTACACCGTGGCGGAGGGCGATGGGCCGGTGAACGCGTTGGATGCGGCGTTGCGGAAGGCGTTGCGTCCGTTCTACGAGTGGATCGACGGGATCGCGCTGACGGACTACAAGGTCCGGATCGTGGATGGAAAAATGGGAACCGCGGCACGGACGAGAGTACTGATCGAATCGGCGGATGGGGAGGCGTCCTGGGGGACGGTCGGCGTGTCGGATAACATCATCGAAGCGAGTTGGCAGGCGCTCGTCGACAGCTACGAATACGCGGCGCTGAAGAGCGGGCGGCTGAAAGTGGAGCGGGCGAGGCCGTGACGGGCGAGGCGTGGGTGCAGGTCGTGAACCTGATCCTGCTCGGGCTGCTGGCCGGAGTTGATCTGGGATCGGTGTTGCTCGTGCAGCCCGCTTTGGTGCGGCTTCCGGAGTCGATGCGGGCGGAGGCGGTGCGAGCGGTGTTTCGCCGGACGCGGCGGTTGCTACCCGCGCTGGTGGTGGTGGGATTGGCGACGGCGCTGGTGGCGACGGGGATCGTGGCGGTCACGCGACCACTGAGCGTCTGGTTGCCGTTGATCGGCTTGTTGGCGTTGGCGGGGATGGTGGCGGCGAGCGTGAAGGGGAGTTTGCCGGCGCTGCGGGGGTTGTTGGCGCTGCCGGACGGCACGGACGAGAAAGCCTGGAAAGTGCTGTGGCACCGATGGGATCGTTGGCAGACGTTGCGGGTTGGGTTGGAGATCGGGGCTCTGGCCGCGTTTGCGATCGCGGCGGTCTGGGATTGACCGGCGGCGAGCGGTTTGTTCGGGGGGCGGCGGACCTGCGCGGGATCTCCTGAGATGGGATCTCGGGGATGGGGTGAGGCTTGGCCCTTGATCTGCGGTGGAGCGGGGCGGTAGCGTTCGCGGAATGGCTGGAGATACGCTGACGCTGCAGAAACTGGTTCACCCGAAAGAGGAAACGTATTTCATCGTCCTCTTGGTGATTTCCGTCCTGATTTGGATCGCAGTCTCCTGTTTTGCGATTGTGATCGTCCCGTTCATTGCGCTGTTTGGATGGTTGGCGAACGGGCTGTTCGTGGCTCAGCTCCGGAGCGAATCGGTCGAAGTGACCGAGACGCAGATGCCGGAATTGCACGGGGCATTCCGAGAGACTTGCGACCGGCTCGGGCAGACGAAAATGCCCCGACTCTACGTGTTGCAGGCGGGTGGTTTGCTCAATGCCTTCGCAACGAGGTTCTGCGCCCGGGATTTTGTCGTTCTTTATTCGGATATTGTGGAGGCGGCGGGGGTGAATTCGTGCGAGATGCGGTTCATTCTTGGTCATGAGATTGGGCACGTGAGGCGAAAGCATTTGCTGAAGGAGTTGGTTCTGCTGCCCGGGTTGCTGCTGCCATTGATCGGCAACGCTTACCGCCGGAGCCGTGAGACGACTTGCGACCGCTTCGGAATGTTTGCCGCGAATGACGCTCGCGGGGCGGTTCACGCGATGATGATGCTGGCCGGCGGGCGGGAGGCAAAGCGGTTGTTCTCGCCCGAGGAATTCGCGGACCAAGCGAGGCGGGAGAGGGGGTTCTTCGTATCGTGGCACGAGTTGCTGTCGAGCTACCCGACGTTGTCCCGGCGGGTCGCGGATTTGCTGACGCTCGAAAGTGGGGCGACGGAGCGCAAGCCGAAGCGGCATCCGCTGGCCTACGTGGTGGCGCTTTTTTCGCCCAGCACGCCCGGTGGCGGGATTGGGAGTCTATTCGTCACCTTGATCGTACTGATTTACCTGGGAATGATCGGAGCTTCGTTGGTCATTCCCGCGATCACTCAGGCGGGGGCGGAGCGGACGTCCGGCCAGCCGGAGCTGAGACAGGCGGACGTATTGGAGTCGGGAGTAATCGATCCGGATTTGGTGGGCGACTGGGCGGGTTCTTCCTCCGATGAAACGCTTTCGTGGACGACCAAACGGATGCCGGATGGGACTCTGGAGACGGTCTTCGACGAGGGGACGGTCGATGAGTTTCGAGAGACTGGTCAGTGGCGGGTGGTCGGGGACGTCTATTGCGAGCTGCTCGGCGCGGACGGAATGGTGGTGTTCGACATCTTGGAGCGGGACGAAGGCGTGGTGAAATTCGCCGACTCGGGGATGGGGCCGGACTCCGCTTACGTCGAGCGCCGGAAGTAGCGGAAGAGGAGAGCGGGGCGGGGAGGGGGTATCGCCGCGCCAAGAACTAGATCGTGGTGTAAAGGAGTCGGTTGCAGTTCGGGCAGTGGACGATTTCCTTGGACGCCTTGACGGCGAGGACGGTCTGGGTGGTGACTTTGACGTGGCAGCCGGTGCAATTGCCGCCGTCAAGTTCGACGATGGCGGTGCCCTGTTTGCCCTTAAAGATGCGGTCGTATTGATCGAGAAGATCTTCGTCGATGCCCTCGGTGAGCGCTGGGCGACTGGCGAGAAGTTCGGCGACGGAGGATTCGACGTTGTCCTTCTTTTTTCCAAGTTCGACGATTTGACGTTCGAGTTTATCGCGCTCCTCTGAGTGGGCGCGTTCGGCTTCGACGACGGCGGGTTGGAGGGATTCGGTCTCCTCCATGAGGTCGAGTTCCCGATCCTCGAGGTCGCGGATGCTGCGCTCGGCGGTTTCGATCTCGTGACCGAGGGCGGAGAATTGTTCGTTCTTGCGGGTTTCGAGCTGCTGGGATTTATAGCGGGCGATGTTGCCACGCTTGGTCGCGACTTCGAGTTCCAGGTTCTTCCGCTCGAGTTCGATGGCGCGGAGGCGGGTTTTCGCGGCGTCGAGGCGGGCGGCTGAGGAAGCGATCTGCTTTTCCTTGGCGGCTTTCTCGTCGGGAATGGCGGCGAGTTCGAGTTTGAGGGCGCGGATGCGCTGGTCGCGATCCTGAACGGTAAGGAGGGTTTCGATTTCCTGAAGCATCGCTGGCATTGAAAACTGTCTACTTGGCGGCGGCGGGACCAGCCCGAAATTCGTTGGATCGGAAGTTGATTGCGAGCGGGGCTTGAATAAAGGTCCCCTCCGCTCGTTACTCGCTTGGCCATGCCCGTTCCCGTTAATCCCGATAATCCCCACGTGGCGGTGCCGGGAAAACGGTCGAAATACCTGCCTCAACTCGATGGGTTGCGCGGGATCGCGATTCTGACCGTGCTGCTTCACCATTTCCACGTTCATCTGCCAGCGTGGGTGGACTGGGGGCCCATCGGCGTCCGGCTTTTCTTCCTGCTGAGTGGCTATCTCATCACGCTATCGCTGTGGAAAATGAACGCTCGGTCCGTCGCGGGCGCGAGTTGGTGGCGGGGACTGTGGGAATACCACCAGCGGCGATTCATCCGACTGGCACCGGTGTTGTATCTCATGTTGGCGATCGCGTTTTTGCTCGGGCTTCCGGAGTTTCGGAATGCGCTCGCCTGGCACGCGCTGTTTCTGACGAATTTTTACGCGCTGTTCCAGAATCAGTGGCCGGGCGCGGCTTCGCACCTCTGGTCGCTATCGGTGCAGGAGCAATTTTACCTTCTGTGGCCGTTCGTGATTCTCGTGATTCCGCGGCGGGTTCTGCCGTGGGCGATGCTCGTGCTCATCGGGAGTGCGTTTGGCTTTCGGTTCTGGGCGTCGGCGACGAACGCTTCGGATTTCTTGAAGTGGACGATGCTTCCGGGCGTGATCGACAGCTTTGCCCTGGGAGCGTTGATTTCCTGCTGGAAAGCTTCGCCTGATCGCTTGCCGTTGGCGACTGGAAGACTGGGGTTCGGAGTGGTGGCGGCGGCGCTGACTTGTTACGTGATCGCGCGGTTCATGCGCTACGCGACGTTTGATTCGCCGTTCCTGGCCCTGACTGAGACGTTCGAAAACGTCTTCCTCGGCTGGGTGCTGCTCCGGACGATCGAGGGTTGGCCGGGATTGATCGGGCGTTTTTTCGAGAATCGCCTGCTCGTCTACATCGGGAAGGTCAGTTATGGGATCTACGTTTTCCACGTGTTGGTGCACGTGCTTGTCGGACCGATCCTCGACGAGATGGGGCTGAAGACGCATGTTTTCGCGCGAGCACTGGTGCTGTCGGCGGTGTCGATCGGCGTGGCGACGCTGTCGTGGCGATACCTGGAGAATCCGCTTACGGTCTGGGTGCGGCGGCGTGAATCCGAGAAACGGGAGACGTCGGGCGAGACTTCAAAGGTCGCGGTCGGTTGAGGCGCGGCTCTCTGATCGCACGAAAAAGGGCGCGCCTCAGCGCACCCTTTCGCAGTGAAATTGGTTGTCCGGCGACTAGAGTTCGTCGGCCTTGCGGGAGAGGCGATTTGAAAGAATGAAGAAACTCGGGACCCAAAGGCCGATGAAGATTCCGAAGCGCTCGCCGTAGGCCCGGTTCTCGCGCGAGGCGGTAAACCAAGTGATGATGGAAGCGAGGATTGAAACGAACCCGAGATAAAGGCAAACGTCGGAAACCAGTCGAAGGTTGTCCGCGGTCACGCTTTCGGTCACTGGTTTCACGTATTCTTCAATATCTGATTTTTTCATACCTTCGTGTAACGTATCTGAGTGGCCCCCCGGTCGCAACGGATTGTTGCTCGACATCAACAAATTGCCGCCGGACAGTGCCGTGACATGAAAAAGGCTCTCCCTGTCATCATCATTCTGGCCGTGATCGTCGGCGTTGCGGCTTGGTATCTCGCCGGGCAAAAGGCACCTCTCGACGGCACTCGTCTTCTTCCGGAGACGACTATTTTTTACGCGTCCCTCCCGGACGTGGAGCGTTCGGGCGAGCGCTGGAGCGAGACGGCACTGGCAAAAATCGCGGCGGATGATGCCGTCGTGGCGTTCATGGAGAAGCCTCTCGCGACGATGTCCGGCCTGGGCGGGTCGGAAGCCTCAAGGATTCTGGAGAAGGTTGATCCCAGCAGTCTCTTTCTCGCCGTGACTTCGGCGACGGCGGACGGCGTGGACGTGTTGCTGGGGTTTGAGTTTGGCGGAACGAAAGACGATCTCGACGAAGCAATGGGTCGTCTGCACGGCGAGTTGGAGACTTTCTTCCCGGTCGCGACGAAGGCGACGACGGACTATCAAGGCGACGAGATCACCGCATTCACCTCGCCAAACGGGACACTTTACAGCGCGTCGCGTGACGCGTGGGGATTTCTGAGTTCGAGCGACTCGGTGATGCAGGCGGCTCTCGACCGGGTGGCGGGTCGCTCGAAAGACGCTTCCCTAGCGGACGATGCGATGTTCACCGAGGTGGTGGGACGCCTCTCCGAAGAGCCGGAACTGCTTTGGTTCGTTCGCGCGCGACCGATTGTGGATCAGATCGTTAGCTTCGGTGAGGAGGCCGGAGCCGACGTCGCGAGCTTCGAGAGCGAGCAAGTCCGTCAACTTGAAGCAATCGGCGGGACTTTGACGTTCGATGGCCTTGATCAAAACGAAACGCTTTTCATTCTGGCACCGGAGCTGGAGGAGAAGTATCCGACGCTTGCTCACGACGGGATGAAGTTCACGACCCCGGAAACGGCGGTGTATTTTGACGCGATTCAGGATTGGTCTACGATCGCGACTCCTGAATACAAGGCCTCGTTGCCGGAGGAAGCGCGGCAATTTCTCGACAATAACGGCATTGATTTGAGTCAGGTCGCCACGTGGTTTGGTGGTGAGGCGACGCTCGTTGCGAATTGGGCGGTGAACTCGATGTTTCCGAGTGTCCTCGTGGCGGTCGACATCACCGATCGACCTGCGGTGGAATCGGCAATTGATCGGGGTGCGGCGGGGGCCGACCTGCAGCTGACGACCAGCGATCTTGATGGCGCGCGCGTTTTCGCTTTCCCGGCGATGCAGATTCAGCTCATCGACCCCGTGGTTGCGGTGAGCGACAACTATCTCTTCGGCGCCCTGATGAAGGCGGACGTCGCGAGTGCGCTGGCGGTGGAAAGTGAGGCGAAGACACTGGTTGACGCTCCGGGATTCGCTCAGGCGAAGACGGCGTTCGACACGCCGGCGCAGGGCTTTGGATACATCGACGCCAAGGTCGTCTTCGAGCGACTTTACAGTCAGCTCCGGCCCGTTGCGATGTTTGCTGCGGCGATGTCCCCTGACTTGGGCGATAAAGTCGACGTGAGCAAGCTACCCGAGACCGAGGATATTGCAAAATACCTGCGGCCGATCACGTATCTGCAGCGGCAGGTTGAATCTGGGTGGATGATGGAAAGTTCCGGCCCGATCACGATCTCAGAAGCTGCATTTTTGGGTGGGATCGGCATTGGAATTGGGGCGTTCAGCCAGATGCAATCCGCGCAACCGACTCCTTAACCGCGGATGTTGTGAGCATTGCGCTTGCAATCGATGCGGGTCGAATTATTCTCCGCATCCCGCTTGATGACGCAGGTCTTTGAAATGGCTGGATAGCTCAGTTGGTAGAGCAGAGGATTGAAAATCCTCGTGTCGGGGGTTCGATTCCCTCTCCAGCCACCTTCCTCGATTGATGACTGCCTTCAATCGCACTGAGTTCGCCGTTGGCAACGGGCGATCTATCTTCGACTAAGTTTCGGCCGCGATGGCTTTGGCAGCTTCGAGGAGTCCGGCGGGGTTGCCGATGTCGAGGCGCTGGCCCGGCCAGCGGATGCCGAGCAGTCCCTGGCGAGTGCGGAGGGTTTGCATGGCGTCCGTGAGTTGAATCTCGCCGCCGTGTCCGGGCGGGGTGCCGTCGAGGTCGTCGAAGATGCTGCTGGCGAAGAGGTAGCGAGCGGCAAACGCGTGGGGTGGGAGATTTTTTCCGCTCGCGTCGGTGAGTGTGGGAACGTGTTCCGGAGTGGGTTTCTCAATGAGTTCGGACAGCTGGAAGGTGTCGGAGTCGAGTTGGTGGCCGCCGGCGACTCCGTAGCGGGAGACGCGTTCGGGCGGGCAGGGTTCGAGGCAAACGCTGGATTGGTGATGTTGATCCCAAGCGGCGCGCATGGCGGGGAGCGGAGAGGATCGGTGCATGATGGTATCGCCGAGGAGGACGGCGAAGGCTTCGTCTTGACCAACGAAGGACCGAGCGAGCCGAATGGCGTCGCCGAGGCCGCGCATTTCAGGCTGATAGATGGAGTGAATCGTGCCGAAGTTGCTGGTGGCGCGGACGGCGGCGAGGGCGGAGGTTTTGCCGGTCCGCTCCAGGTGGCGTTCGAGTTCCGGGTGGGGGGTGAAGTATTGCGCGATCATCTCCTTACCTCGACTGAGGATGAGAAGGATCTCGTCAAATCCGGCGGCGGCGGCTTCATCGACGACGTAGTGGATGACGGGGCGGTCCCCGACGGGCAGCATTTCCTTGGGGACGCATTTGGCGATGGGGAGGAAGCGGGTGCCGAGTCCGGCGGCGGGGATGATGGCTTTCATGGTCTCGGGTCTAAGGTCTTAACGTCAGAAGGTCAAAGGTCTGAGCACCGGCGGCTGGGAAGTCGCGCTTGGGCTGGGGTGGCCGCTAGAAATGCGCCGTTCCTTGAGAAATCGCACCAGCGACTCTGAAACGACTCTTCTGACGTTGGACATTCCGACCTACGTGAGGTCGCGCGGTAACGGGGGCGCGATTTCCGGTCGGATGACTTTGATGGACTTGGGTTTGAATGCTTTCTCGAGTTCGGCGAGCATTTTGTCGTCCTCGTAAGTGCCGACGATGGCTCCGCCACTGCCGGCAAACTTGGCGCTGGCTCCGGTGCGGCGGGCGGTTGCGATCATGTCGCGGTTGCCGTCGCCCACGTCGTAAAGGCTGGCACGTTTATCGAAGTTTGCGTTGATGATTCGATGGAGGGTGGAGTGGTCCCCGGCGAGGAGTGCGTCGCGAAACTGAATCGTGAGGTCGGCCCAGTAGGCCATGGCGTCGATGACTTCCGAATCCTGGGCGAGCCAACGGGCGCGGAGATTGTTGTGAAAAACTTCGGTGCCTTCGGAGAGGTCTTCGCGGTAGGCGACGTAGACGGGAGGAAGGAGGGTCGTATCGAGCGGCTCGTAGTGGCCGTAGCCGCGGCCTTCGAGCAGGTCGCGGGAGAAATCCATGTAGGTGAGGGTCTGGTAGGCCTGGGCGACGCGGTCCTGAAGGCCCGCAGGGATGTTGAGTTCGGTGTTTTCAACGGAAAGAACGACGCTCGCGAGGGCGTGGCGCGGCATGGTGACATTGTAGAATCCCATGAGTGATCGGACGCAGGCGGTGATGAGGGCGCTGGACCCAGCGAGACCGACACGGTTCGGAATGTTGGACGCGTATCGCATCGTGAAATTGCGGTCATCAAACGTGATGCCGCGGGATTGACAGTAGTCGTAGAAAGCCTTCACGGAGGCCTTCAAGAGTCGGAATCCGCCGTAGTAGCCGTGCTTCTTCACGTCCTCGTGGAGGTCGGCGACGCTGGAGAAAACGGAATGGTCGCGGCGGGAGGGGAGGAGTTCGAGATCCGGAGATTCCCAGAGTTCGATGGTTGCCGAGAAGTTAGTGAAGGCGAAGGCGATGGTTTTGCCAAAGTAGCCGTCGGAGGGATTGCCGATGAGGCCGGCGCGGGGGTAGGCGGTAGTGCGGATGATCACGGTAGATTTTGAACAGAAGGTCGGGGAGGAAACAAAGGCGAAACTCGGGTCAACATGTTTGAACGGGGTCGGGACGCTCGCGATCTCCGGCAGGAAGCCGCGAGTGGCACCGCATCACATCGAATGTTCCTGCAGCCAGTTCCAAATCTCCGGCCAATCGGCGAGGAGACGCTCGGTATCGTTGTGGTGGGCGTCGCGGACGAGCCAGAGGCGTTTGGTGCCGGAGTAGGTTTCGTAGAGAGTCTGGCCAAGGACGGCAGGAACGGTCTGGTCGGCTTCGGCGACGATGAAGGCGACCGGGCCGGGGAAGGCTTTGAGATTCTCGACGGAATCAAAGCGGTGGCGGATGAGCCAGGACACGGGGAGCCAAGGGTAGTGTTGATGCGCCGCGTTGACGAGGGAGTCGAAGGGGGTGACGAGAATGAGTGCGTCGATCAAGTCGGGGCGAGCGCGGACGGCGGCGCTGACGACGCCCGAGCCGAGGGATTGGCCGAGGAGGGTGATGCGACGGGCAGGACCGGGTGCGAGGCTGTCGATGGCTTCGATCGCGGCGGCGGTGAAAGCGGGTTCGGAAGGGATGCCCGGACGGGCTCCGTAGCCCGGGTATTCGAGGAGGAAAATCTTCGGGGGAAGTGCTCCGTTCACGGCGGCGGCGGAGTAGGCGAAGTAGTTGCGGTGAAGGGCGTAGCCGCCGTTGCCGTGGCAGATGACGAGAACGTCGGCGGGATCGCCGGTGGGCGATTGCCAGCCGATGCTCTGACCGTCGGATGTTTTCCAAGGCTCGAAACCGGCGGAGCGGGCGTCGGTTTCGAGTTCGGTCATCGAAGCCCGTCGCGGGAAGAAGATGAGGCTGTCCTGGAAGAAGTAGAGCAGCGCGCAGATGCCGAGGTAACCACCCAGGATGGCAAGAACGACGACGATCACGAGGCGGCGCATGGTGGGCTCGAGGTGGCTGAATGTCTTGGGCCAGATTGAATCACGAAGTCGGGGGGCGCGATACGCAGCGACCTCGCGTTATTGGTAATTGGACGAATCCGTTTCCGGGAGCATTCCTCAGCGGGACGCCGGAGTCGGGGGGGGGCTTCAGAGGGCGGGGGCCTTGTTGCCGTCGGCGAGCGCTTGCGCTTGGAGCGAGAGTTCGGCGGCTTTGAAGGCATGCGCCTGCGTCATGGCATTCTCGGTGCGGTTGATTGTATCGAGGATGAGCTGACCGTAGAACGGGAAGCCGATGCGACCGGCGCAGGAGATCTCGGTCTCGGTGTCGTGATTGACGAGGAAAATGCGGTCGCCGCCGGTTTCGCGGGCGACGTCGATGTATTTGCGAATTTCCATGTAGCCGTCGGTGCCGAGAATGAAGGTGCGTCCGTCGCCCCACGTGCGGGCGGCTTTTGGGTTGAACCAGTCGATTCGGCAATAGGCGGAGGCACCGGTGTCGAGAGTGAGACTGGCTTCGCCAAAATCCTCGAGGCCGGGGTGGTCGGGGTTGGCGAAATTTTCGACGCGGGCGCTGTTGATGGTTCCGTCGGTGGCTCCCGTGTAGCTGAGAAATTGCTCGAACTGATGGGATCCGATGTCGGTGAGGATGCCGCCATAGCGCTCCTTGTCAAAAAACCAATCCGGGCGGGTGGCCGCGGCGAGGTTGTGCGGAGCAAGGTTGAGGACTTGGAGGACGCGGCCGATGGCGCCCTCGGCGATGAGCGTGCCGGCGTGCCAGGCGGCTTCGTTGCCGAGTCGCTCGGAGTAGCCGACCATGTAGCGACGCCCGGAGGAGGCGACCTTTTCGCGGGCCGCAGCGAGTTGGTCGAGGGTGGTGAAGGGGGCCTTGTCGGTGAAATAGTCCTTCCCAGCGTCGAGGATTTGGTGGCCGATGCCCGACCGGAGGTTGGGGATGGCGGCGGAGGTGACGAGTTGAACTTCGGGATCCGCCAGAATCTCGTCGAGCGAGTCGACGACGCGGGTGCCCGCGTCGATGAGGTCTCGAAGCGGTTCGATGCGGCTCGCGTCGGGTTCGTAGAGATATCGGCAGACGCCCCCCGCGTTGGCGAGGCCGCGAACCTGGCCGTAGATGTGACCGTGGTCGAAGTGGGAGGCCGCAAAGATAAATTCGCCCGGCTTTACGACCGGTGCGGGCTTCATCTCAGGCAGGTAATTCATTCCGTCTTTGCTCATAATATATCGATCGCTGGGGCGTAGGATTTGGGGGCCAACTCGGCCTCGGGGTTGTCGGCTCCAGTATTCCGGAAGCCGATGGCCGTTTTCAAGCTCGGCTTTTTCGCCGGCTGATTTCCGCGGGATTGCGAAGGCGAAGTCCCACGCGACTTCGATACCAGGTAGGAGTAGAAGCTGGGATTGGGAAACTCAGGGGCGGCGACCTCGATTAAATCGTCTCCGATGCCTCCGGCTCACGGCCAAGTGCGGAAGCCGAACCGGTCCGGGAATGCTGGGCTGCACTGAGGACCTGCGCGAAGGAGCCCATTCTGATTGGTTTGTTCAAGTAATCGTTCAAGAAGGGGTCGGTCCTGAATGGCGTTAAGATAAGGGGGATTTGGGATGGATTAGGCTGCGAAGCTCCAGTCTAGGGGAGGCGGCGGATGCGCCGTTGGAGGTCGATCTGGGGTGTCATCGGGGAACGTTTCTGGCCGGAATGGCGGAGCGTCATCCCGAGACGCGTTGGCTGGGGGTGGAGAAACTGACGGGACGGGTCGAGCGGTGTCGGGCGAAATTCGAGCGGTCGGGTCTGGCGAACGCGTGGGCGATCCGGGGCTACGGGTTGGGTGGTGTGCGGAGCGTCCTGCCGGCGGCGAGCGTGGCGTGGGTGCCGGATTCGATGACGGTGCCGTCTTCGATCACATCAATGCGATCGACCTGGCGGATGGTGGCAAGGCGGTGGGCGATGATGAGGGCGGTGCCGGTGGGCGATCTTCCTGCTCGCGGTCGTAGGCGCCTTGCTGGTGATCTTGGCTGGTGCTGCTGCTTTGGAAGGCGGTCAGCGCAGTCTGGACCCCGGAGATGGTGGGATTGGTCATGACGGGAGCGGTTGAGGATCATAGCGGCGCCGGTGGCGGCGCGCCCTCGGGAGAGAACGTGATGGATTCTTGCACTCCGCTTTCCCAGCCGTATTCGAAGCCGTTGGCGATCGCGGCGTCGCGGAATGCATTGAACGCCGGGACGGAATCCGCGTAGACGATGCCGCTGAAGTAGAACTCACCGGAGGACAACTCGCGGGCGAGACTAGCGACATAAATCTTCATATCAGCGGGCGCGGTTCCTTTTCCCGCAATCGGGGTGACGGTGGTCGAATCACCTCTCTCCGAGACAACCAGAAGCCGCATTTTCTGGGTCGACGAGGTAGGCGCGGTTGTATTTGAAGATGACGTAAAGTTGAGTCTTGATGCGCGCTTGTTCTTTAGGGAATCGGAGAGTGCGTGTCCGTGATCTTTCGAGCTTTCCAGTGTCAGCCGTCAGTGCGTTGATTCGTTTTTCGAGACGTTGTAGATTTTCCTGGATTGCTCGGAGTGCGTTTTCGGCTTGAGCGTTTTCGCTTTGAAGTGTGATCAGGGACTGTTTCAGCGCAACAAGATCGTCCGCGGTTGCCGAGAGGGTTGATCCGGTTGCCTCGGTTTCAGCCCGTTCAGTTGCGGTCATTTCGAGGTCGGCCACGGTTCGCTCGAGGTCGGCGAGTTGCCTTTGGAGGTCGCTGGTTGGCGAGGACTGCCCGGTGGCACGTTCGATTTGTTGGGTCAGTTCGGCGAGGTCGGCTTCTGCGACGGCGATCTGGCGCTCGACCATTTCGGTCGAGCTCGGGGAATCGGTGACGATATCCGGCGCGGATTGTTGGCTGAGAATTGCAACAAGGAGCGCGATGAAAATGAGGGCGCCGAAGGTGTTGCAGATGGTGTCGAGCAGCAGGTCGAAGCTGTCGGCGATGGCGTCGGAGCGTCTCATTGAGCGACGGGGGCGGGGCGTTGGAAGCTGAGTTCAACATCTTCGGGAATCGCGTCGTATCCGACATCGAATTTTCCTTTTCGAGCGACGTCGATGAAAGATTCCATCTCCGGGAGGATTGATGGCTTGAAATAGAAGACAATGTATTGGTCGAGGGCGGAATACTCGGCGAAAAGGTCGGAAAGGGCGGAGATCGCCGATTGACCGCCGGGAATCTCCGTTCGGGTGCCGACATCGAATGCTTCAACTGTTAGCCCTGTGCGTGAGGCGACGACGAGAATGGGTTCCTTGGTGGTCTGGCTTTGATCCGGAATCAGACGGAGGGCCTTGGCGTTCTGGAGCGAGACGAGATTGGCTTCGGCTTGCTGAGCCTCCTGCTCCAGTTCCTGCATTTTACGACGGGCTTCGGCGAGCCGAGTTTCCAATGATTTGTTCGTCGCTTCCGCTTGGTCGACGGCGGCACGGGCCGTTGCGGCGTCGCGGGAGAGTTCTTGCTGGAATTGCGACTCAGCGGCTGTTCGATTTTGGTCCGTCGAGTCGGGCGTTCCGGCGCGCTCGGTGAGTGCGTCCCTCGAGTTTTCGAGCAGAGCGATTTTCGAATGGAGCTGAGCAGCGTCGATTTCCGAGGGCGTCGCCAGAGAAAGTAGCGTGGCTTTGGCGGCGGCGATCCGCCTGATCAGTTGGTCGAGATGGTGCTGGAGTTCCGCATCGACCGGGGAGGGTGTGACGGTCGGCACGAGGGATTTCATCGTGAGCGCAAGGTAGATCGTGATCACGACGATGATGCCGATGACGGCTGTGATGATGTCCTGGAACGCGAAGAAGCCCATTCCGGGCGTGCTCCCCTCGAGCCTGCGGCGACGGCGTCGGGCCACGGGGTCAATCCTCCAAGTTGGCGGAGGCAGGCTGGGCGGTGAGCCGCAGGCGGGAGGTGACCTGCGAGTGGCAGTAGTCGTTGCACTCGTCGAGAAACTCGGATTCGCGGCTGCGAACGTAGGTAAGCGCGAGTTGGACGATCAGCGCAGCGACGAGGGCGACGAGTGTCGTCTCGAAGGCGGTGGCAAGTCCGCCGATAACGCTCTGGAGGGATTCCTTGATCGAATTGATATCGCCGCCAGCCTGCAGCGTGACGCCGAACGCGCCGATGGCCTGACTCAGACCCAGGACGGTTCCGATGAATCCGAGGACGGGGATGGCCCAGACGAATCCGTTGACGAGTGAGTAGCTGGAGGCGACGCGTTCTTCGTCGTGGTCGGCCTGCACGGCCAGGAGTGAGGCGACGTCGCTGACGCGGCCGATGTTTTTCAGATTGGACAGGGCGCGCTCGATGCGGTTGAGAAGAATGAAGTGACCGGTGGAATCGACGAGGTCGTGGAGGCGATGGAGGACAGACTGTGCGGTGTCGGGAGTGACGACAAATTCTGGTTGCTGCGGGACGGCGGCGAGGGTGAGGGCGCGGCGTTGGAAGCCGATTTTGAACAACTTGACCACGATGATCGCGAGCGACCAAAAGAAGAGCAGCATCGCGACGTATTGCGTCGGGCCGCGATCCAGGAACATGGCGGCCAGAGGCGCGAGTTCGGGGCGAGGTTTGATCGCGAAGATCAGGATCGCGAAGAACGCGATGGTGCAGAGAATCCCGATGAGGAGGGTGAAGAAGCGGTTGAATCCGGTGAACTGGCCGCCTTTGAATCCGAAGCGCTGCTCGATGTCGGACCTCGCCCAGTTGAGCTTGAAATCGATTTTATCGAACGGCGATGCCGCAGCGGATGGGTTTGGTTGGAAGGGGCTTTCGGTCATGGTTTTGGCTCGGTCAGATTTTGACGACGACGGTGCTGGCCATCAGATCGTGGATGCAGCGGCGGTCGTCGCGAAAGATGAACAGGGCGTCGACGACCCAAAAAATCCACCCGACGACGGGAACGGCAAAAATGAGCGACGGAACGGCGCCGCGGAGGAGGACGACGTTTCCAAATCCTGGGTTGCGGCTATCGACAGCACCGACAATGCGAACACCCACCGCCATCTTGCCAAGAGATTGGCCCCGGGTGGAAAGCAGCACAACCTGGGTGACGAGGAGCGCGACAAAGAGCAGGATGGTGGCAATCGCGACAGCCTCCGTCGTCTGAGTAGGCGTATTTTCGTTTTCGGCCAAAACGCCGAATGGAACCAACAACAGTCCGGCGATCAACCCGTCGACGAAGACCGCGACGAATCGAATCCATGGCGAGGCGAGGGTGGATACCGAAACAGGGGCGCTGCGGGACGGGCGCGCTGGTGGGAGGTAAGATGGCGCGCGGGTAAGCTGATGGGGCGACGGTGGGAGCGGAACGAAGCGGGGTGGTGTGAACGAGTCTTCGGGCGAGTCGTAGTTCGGCTTCGGATTCGAGATCGTCCGGAGAGCGGTGGGGGGACGTTTTTCGAAGCTGATTGGCGCTGAGGCGGGAGTGGGTGGGTCGATTTCTGGAGCGACGACGACCGGCGGCGCGGGCGCTGGGGGAGGGGATACGCGACGGAGGAGTTCTTCGACGGAGATCGACCCGTCGGGAGCGGGGATCTGGTGCATGAGGCCGATTTCTCCCGCTCTCAGGAGGCCTCGGATCTCGTCGACCGTGAATGGCCCGGAGCGGCGACCTTTCCAACTGAGTTCATAACGCTCGCTGATCATGGCGATTCCTGCTCGGGCGACGCGTTGGGTTTGAATCGAAAAACTGGAGACAGGATGGAGTAGTCGTCCACCTTCTCAGGGCGAATTCCTGCCGTGACGAGCGCGGAATCGATGACTTGGCGAGCGTCGAGCGGAAGGGAGATGACCGGACTCATTGGCGCGAAGGCCGAACCAAATTCAGACGCGTTGGCGTCAGGGTCGGGAAGCCGCAACCACGTCTTGAAATCCTGACTCAGCGCCCAGAGGGTCGATGATTTCGAGAAGGCGGGAAGGAGCTGAGGCTCGCCGCGGGAGTCGAGGTAGCCCGCGAATTGGCGGTCGGCCTTGCGGACCGCGTCGATGAGCGTGCGATTGAGGCGGGCTTCTTTTTCGAACGAGGCTCTGCTGGGCGTGGCAAAGACCTCGACCCAGGACTTGGCGTCGGACACCTTGTCGCGGGGGCGCATCCAGTTGGAATCGGAGAGCCGGAGCGCGAGCGACGCGGCGCGGACGGAGTCGAGGAGTCGGGTGGCGGAGGGGGAGTAGTCGACGCCCCAGGCGTCGGGGCGCAGGGAGATGATCTCGGCGAGACGCTGAAGGATGTAGCCCTGGAAGAGGGGATCGATGTCGCCCATCGAGTTGGCCTGATCGAGCAGTGTGAGGATCGATTTGCGGTATTCCGTGCCGTCGTCGTTGAGCAGGGAGTTGAAGTCGAGCGCGCGGAATGACCGGCTCTCGCTGCTGACGGTGTCCGGCGCGTAATCGACGAGCGAGCGGCCTTCCGTCTTGCTGCCCTCCCGGGTGAGGAGAAAAACGTTGGAGGCGAAGCTGACGCGCGCGGGATTTTGACTTGGAACGTAGAAATTTCCGCTCCAACTCAGGTAGGATAACGCGTTAACGCCGCGCTCGCTGGCTTTCGGAATGGGCGCATTGCTGAAGATGCGCTCGCGAGTTCCCTTATCGTGATCGACCAGAGTGGCGGACGCAATGCCGGAGAGCATTTCGCTGTCGCGGAGGTCGAGCAAGGTGGTGACTTCGATGGTTTCCGCCTTTTCGGGGAAAAAGTTGGATCGATCTTCGGTTTCCTTGGAGATTTTATTCCAAAGACCGGAGTCGTTGCCGACGGCCATTTGGGCGGTGATTTCGTCGAGGTTGGCGATCCGGGGAATCACGCGAGCGGCAGCCACGACGGCGGGGTCGGCGGTGAATGCGGATTGTTGAAGCGAGGCGAGAGCCCCGAAGTAGTCCTCCAACGTAGTGGATTCGCGAAGGCGACCCGTGGCATCAAAGTGATTCTGGATGGCGCGCTCCATCTCGTCGAATCGCTTGCCGATGCCTTGGAGGCGGAGTTGGAGCGATTCCGTGAGGGGGAGGACATCCGCGACGGCGGCGACGCGGGCGTCGAGGTCTCGACGTTGTTCCTGGAGGGTTCCGATGGCGGCGACGGGCGTGTTCGCGTCGTCGAGAACGAGCTGATCGGCGGCGGTTGATTCCAGAGCGGTGACGTCGCTGTCGATTTCCTCGAGGAATCGGGTGCGCTCGATGGAGGCGAGATTGGCGAAGCGCGAGTCGATTGTCGCCTGGGGCGCGGCGAGCGGGGGGATCAGCTCCTCGGGGAGGGCGGCGGTATTCGTGCGAAGCGCAGTGAGGTCAGCGTAAACGGCGCTGAATTTCTCCTCGGCAAAATCACTCTCGGCTCGCTGCGCGAGGGACGTGGCTTGTTCAGTGGTGGCGGCGCGGAGCCGCTCGGTCTCGGTAAGCCAATCGCGAGTGGCCTCCACCTCGTTGCGCAGTGAGGCGAAGACGGGGAGGAAGAAGGGCGATCCAGATACTTCGGTGAGGAGGGAATCCGATGCGTGGACGCGGCGGGCTTCGCGGAAGTCGTGCAGCGAATCGGCATTCGATCGCGCCCAGAGGAGAGCGTAGCCGCCGAGGGCGAGGGCGATGACCAGAACGGAGATCGTCGAGACGGCGAAGATCAGCCGTTTTCGACGGAGATCGGTGCCACGCGCGATGGCATCTGTGAGGAGGGATGCTTCCTTGCGGAGTCGGGTCGTGAGATCCTCTGAGACAGGTCGACGGTAAGACTCGAGTTTCTCCCAGCCTTTGCGGAGTTGAAGGAGTCGAGCTTCCATCTGATCGGCGTCGCGGAAACCGGCGACCGAGGTCTCCGCTTCGACTGCGGCGAGCAGCGCTTCGAAGTTGCGAAGTTCTTCCTGAAATTTGGTGTTCTCAACGATTTCCTCGCGCTTTTTGGCCAGGTGCTCTCGTGCGGTGGAGAGTGTCGCCTGATCTTCCGGACTGATGGAAATCGCGTGCCGAGCTTTGAGGGTGTCGAGCCGCTCGATGCCTTGAGCGAGTCGGAGGTAAGGCCAATCGAGGTAGTTGCCCGTCAGGTCGGCGAAAAGGCGGTCGATCTCGACGGAGGCTTCTGTGCGCATTCGTTGCTCTCGCCGGGCTCGAGCGTCGACGACGGCGGTGAGGGAGTCGATCTCTTCCGGGGATTCAGCCGCTTCGATTTTGGAAAGGCCGGATTCGATGGTGTCACCGTCGTTGGCGGCGAGAGCGGCTTCGAGATTCGAGAGATCGCGGCGGGCGATCAACTTGCGAAGGCGCTCGCATTCCGCGAGTGCGTCGGCGTCGGTGGGATTGAGTTTCGCTATCAGCTTGGCGATGTCCCAAGCTTCCTCCTCGTTGCGCTCGCGAATGGCCGTGCGGAAATCCCGATAAAGCGGATGATTTTGCTCGATACCCCGTTCGTAGAGGGCGTTGAGCTTGGAGATGACGGCGGAATTTAGGCGCTCGGGTTCGGGCAAGCCGTTATCGACGCAATAGGCGGTCCATTCGTCGCGGCGGCCGAACCCGAGCAGTGCAATGGCATCGAGCAGATTCGGAGAAGCTTCGGCGAGTTGGAGGGTCTGATGGTCGGCTCCACTGGCGAGCATGGACTCGCATTGTTCGAGGCGGCGGTTCACCGCTGCACAGGCTTCGGCGTAGGCGACGGCAAGCGTCGCTGCGGTTCCATCCCCACGGTCGTCGAGCAGGTCGTTGATCTTACGGACAGTGCGCTCGATCTCGATCATGGTTGGGTGGCATCTTGAATAACAACTTTTGCAAGTGGCACTACGTTCGTGCCGTCGGTTACGACGAGAACGAAAGGCCCCTCGTATTTCAATAATTTATCTCCTAGTTTTTTTCCGACTCGCTTCAGTTCCTCTTCCAAATTGGCCTTCGCTGCTGACTTGTCTTGTACGGGCTCCGCTTCGGCATCGAGGACATAGTATCCTTTGGGATAAGCGCTCGTCATTATGACTTTCGCCAAATCTGAAAGAGCGATACTTGTGCTTTCCCAATCTGCCCGTCGGCCTCCCGCAACTCTGTTGGGCGGCTTCTGGTCGATTTTAATATCGTTGACTAAATTGATGAGATTTAGCTCGGAAGCCACTTCCAGCTGACCGGACTCGGCATTGAGTTTCTGTTGGGCTGCAATTATTGGAAGATTCCCAAACGGAATTTCTTGGTATGGAAACGTCTTCTTCTCTGCCTTGAAAATTGCTGGGATCATGCCAGCGACGAGCGCGACCGCGCTACCTTCCGCCAAGGTTTGATCGGGGAATTGAATCTGCAAATCTGGGGACGAACCAGCGAAATCGCGTATTCGCTGAAGTGCTTGAATTCGAGCGGTAACTTCCGGGCTTTTCGGCGGAGGCTCGTAGTTCTCGATATTCCTGATCTGCGTCTCTAGTTCTATTTTTCTCCTCTCGATATCACTTATGGTTTCACCATCGACAGAGACTCCGAAAAGTTTGCCTTCGCGGTGAAAACTTGTTTCTGGCTTTCGAAGTTCGATTTTCAAATGTTCCCCAGCAGCTTCAAGTTCGTCCATTAGATCAATTGCCACGCTGTCTTCCAACTGAATCACGTCGCGTCCGCGAATTTCGCTTCGCGTTGCAACCAGAACTTCATCGAAAAGCACGCCTGAGTCATCGTTGCCAATCAAAAAGTCGGTTCCCAAGACCCGCAGGATAAACGTGGAATTGGAAAAGACGGTTAGATTCGAAATATCTATAGGCCAGAGTTGGGTGAAGGCCGATGCTTTGACATGGAGCGAGATCGAATTATTCTCGTCGCGGTAAAAATTATCCGCGTTCAATAACAATGAAAAGGGGCATATTTCACCGGTCGGATCAACAAAGTTGCCGCTAATTTCCTTAGGAGTCTTCTGGGGGATGCCCTTGCCAACAGGATTGAATATTTGAAGAGACTTTGGGTTCGGAGGTGGTGAAATCAGAATGACTTTCGAGCTAAATTGGGTTAACGGGCCGCGCCAAGATTCGGGCTCGGATGGAGGGTCTGGAGTGGGATCTGGTTGAGCGGAGGCTAGTAGCGGCTTGAGTTGGCGGAGGTCTAGGTGTCCGCGCCATTCTTCGTTGAGCCGATTTGCCAGATCCCGATTTTTGGCGCCGGTCTCGTCCGATTGTTGGTTGATTAGTTGCGTTAGCGCATTCAGGATCTCTTGTGCTTTGAAATGCGTTTCGCGAAAGAACTGATCAGCATAAGTATCGTCGATCTGGTTTGCTCGGTTGATCAATTCGGCACTGATATCGACGGCATTCCCTTTCAAGTTGTTTGCGAACTGGACGTCCTCAAGTAAATCGCGGGCATCTTCTGCTTTTTTGACGATTTCCAGACCTTTTACGTCGGATTCAAGGATCCTCTGGACCTCTGGTTCGAAGAGATCGATGCGGATCGGGTGGTCGGGTTCACCCGAGTGAGCGAGGTCATCCGAGAGAGCTTGGTTGGTTTGGCTGATGATTCGTGAGAGTTGGGCGGGGCCTGGCTCAGGATGTTGGTAATAATATTCGACCAGAGCCGGGACCGTCTCGTCGCCTGACAAATCCACGTGTTCGAAATATTGCCGGATTTGATCTTTCGTCTGCGTTTCCTGCCAATACATCCATCCGAACGCTGCGGCGGCGAGGAGGATGACGGCAACCGTGGCGCCAATGAGAATCGGCAGGGTGCGGTTGGGTTTGCCGGCGAGGTCGTCGAGGGTATTGACCTTCCTTCGGGGGACGGAGGTTGGGGCTGACTTGGTCGTTTGAGATTGAGGCTCCGGTGGAAAGATGGCTGCGGCGGCGGGGACGCCGGGGGGCGGGGGTAGAGTCGACGGAGTGGATGGGACAGCGAGTTTGGCGGGCGAGAATTTTTTCGAAGCGGCAGGAAGAGTGCCGGGATGGCGGAGGTCGCGGGTTACCTTCTGGCTGTCGGCGAGGGCTGGGAGGAGGGGCGAGGTTTCGGTAAGACCCACGAGCTGCAGGCTGGCGCGGTCGTCGGTGGGTTCGAGTTCGGTGGTGAATTGGATGCGCCAAGGGGAATCAGCGTTCCAGGAAAGGGATTCGGCGAAAAGGCGGGTGGCGTGGGTGCCGTCGCCGTCGAAGTTGGCCGGGAGGATGAGAGCGAGCCCGCGGGGGTGGCTCGTCAGGGCGAGGCTGGAGGCGTGCTCGGGTGAGCCGGTGATGTGCTGCCAAGTGCTGGCTGGTGTCCAATCGGAAGTCGGAAGTGAGGCGAGATCGATCTCATCGCTGGTGTCGAGGAATCGAGGCTCGGATTGCCAATTCTTCTCCCAAGGAAAGGCCAGGAGGATATCGGCCGGGGTGGCGGCACCGGAGCCGAGGGCGGCGATTTCGCGTGGGTCAGCGATCAGATGATGGGCGAGGTAGTTCGTGCGACCGGTGTAGTCAGCGCCAGCGTCACGGATCGCCGATAGAACGTGGAGTTGGCGGGGACCCGCTTGGACGATGCGGTGAGAGAGGACGAGACGTCGGGCGGGAAGTCCGGGTTCGCGACTGAATTGACTGATTCGTTCGATCTCGCGAACGGCGAGCGCGCTAAGGTCGCGGTGCCGGGCGACTGTGCCGAATCCGGTCTGGCCGGCGGCGAGGAGGCGCGGCGCGCTGGTGTAGAGGAGTTGCCAAGCCATGGGGGTCCTTAGTGGGTCGCGCCCATGAGTTCGCGCAAGGCGCTGACAGGGACGGCGAAGTTGAGATTTTGACCGCCGGTCCAGGTGGCGGTGACGATGCCGACGACTTGGCCCTGCTCGTCGAGTAGTGGTCCGCCGCTGCTGCCGGGGGAGATGGGAGCTGTGATTTGGATGTAGGTTTCGTTCCCGTCGCGCCGGAGGCCGCTCACCTTGCCGTCTGAGAACGTGCCCTCGAAGCCTTGGGGGTTACCAACGGCAAAGACCGTGTCGCCGACGACCGGGAGTTTGTCGGCGGCGAGTGGAAGCGTGAGAAGCTCGGGAGGTGCGGAATCGGGGAGGCGGATCAGGGCGAGGTCGGTGACTTGAGAGACAATGCCTTCAAGTGGGAGGCGAATGGACTTACGCGAGTCAATGGGCCAGAGAGTGGCGTGATTGGCACCCCGGAGAACGTGCGCATTGGTTGCAACCCAGCCTCCTTCGACAATGAAGCCGGTGCCAATGGCAACTTCCTCGTCGTTTTCGTCGAGCATTTGGAGCATGACGACGGACTTGAAAGCCCGGTGGGCGATCTCGCGGGCGGGCAGGGGCTGGATACGGGAACTCGCGGGGGATGAAACGGGTTGGGCTGCTGCTGCAATCGCAGGCGAGGAAGGATGGCGAACGAAAGGAGGTTGCTCGGAGGCGAGGGCCGGGCGCAGGACAAGGCCGCGACGATCCACGAAGGCGTGCAGGTCGCAGGCGGCGGCGAGCATTTCGGCGAGGTCGCCTGCGGATACGGAGGAGACTTCCAGAGAAACGCGGGTCGCGAGAATGGGTGGACCAGCTTCGATGGTGACGCGAAAACGATCGGCGTGGGCGAAGCGTCGGCGGACGGCGTTTTCGAGCGAGTAGACGGCTTGTTGGAGGGTAAGGTTATCGGCGGAGTAGCTGGGAAGCGTGAGGTCGCGAATGGAGTCGACGGTGAAATCCGGTTCGGCCCTCGCTGCGGTGCTGAAGGCGCAAGCGAAAAGTATGGCGGGCAGAGAATGGAGTCGCGGTCGAAGGCCACTCTTCATTTGGCGGCGGGGAAGAGCTCGGGGGCGATGCGCGAGAGAGCCCAGAGGGTGGGATGCTCGATGTAGCGGGGGGAGATTTTCGCGGGATCGGGGCCGATCATGCTTCTCCCATCCGCAGTTGTGAATTTTACCGGGGAGGAGCCGAAGGCGCTGACGGCGAAGTAGCGGACGTCGGAGGAGATGGACTCCGCGTTGGCAACGATCGCGGGATGAATGTCGAACAGGACGCGGCGAATGCGGGCGCTGTTGCGGTCGAGGGCGGCGTGGTCAAAGTGACCCTCAGCGACGATCTGTTCAATTTCGGAGGGAGGGATAAGGTGATCCAATGCCTCGGACTTTCCGACGATGAACGCGAAGGGAGTTGAGACTTGCTGACCGGTGGGGAGACCGAGAATGGATTTCATCCGGACCTCACTCTCGGCGAGGATGATGTCCTGCTGGTCCGTGGCGATGCCGGCTCCGGGGTCGGTGCAGCCGTCGAGGGAAGGTTTGAAGGGATAGGAATTCAGCGGGTCGAAAAGGAAGAAAATGGTCGAGGCTGAGGCAATGTGCTGGGCACCGGGGGAGTCGGCAGAGTTGCGGTTGGGCTCGAAGTGCTCGCCGGCGTTGTCGTAAAAGATGACGGATGCCTGTTGGCTGGCACCATTCTCGCGCCGGGAGAGTTGAAAAACGAAAGGTTTTGGAAGAGCGACTTTACGACCGAGTCGAGGGAGCGTCTCATACATACCGCCTTCGAGGTCGGTCTTGGCGATGTAAACGTCCTGAGGACTTCCGCCACCAGCCAGGCGGTTTTTCATTTGGTTGACCAACGCGTTTTCGGACGGATCTGCGTCTCTGAAGGCGATGCCGAATTCGCGAAAGAGAGTGGACTGGAGCTGACGGACGAGGATGGCGAGGTAGTAGGACTTTCCGGAGGAGGGGGCACCAACGATCGAGAAGATGTGGTGGTCGTGTTCGAGAAAGCCGGGCGGGAGCTTGCGCCTGCAGTGAGGGCAGGCAATGTCGGGAGAGGCGATGCCCATGGCGTCGAGCGCCTGACCGGAGTCGTTGAAGCGGGTCGGCGAGAAACGCTGCATGTGATCCTCCCCGAGCAGGGAATCGCCACGAAGGGAGGCGTGAGTGGCGACATTCATGACGTCGGCGCTGTCGAAGCGCAGCCAGCAGACGGGGCAGGTGAAGGCCCCGTGCTCAGAGTCAATCAGGGGCGCCGGGGGAAGGGGTGGCGGAGTGGCATCGCTGGCGCTACCGTTGAGGGACGACGAGGAAGGCTTGGAGTTATCGTCGCGTTCGCGGGATGCAGCGCCGTCCGATTCGGGTAGGTAAGGAAGGAGTGACGCGGCGGACAGTCCGAGGGTGGAACCGACGGGGCGGGTAAAGGCTTCGCCGCGCGTCAGGGCATCGTTGATCTCTGCGCTAAGTGAGTAAAATGGAAATGGCCCTCGGTCGGATGCTCCTTCATTTCGGATAACCCAAAAGTCGGGGTTCACGCTCGCGGTCCATTTGGCGGGATTACGAACAAGGCGGAACAGGAGAAGTGCACCGCCGGCGACTAGAAACTGATCTCGGTCGTTGGTGAGCTTTTCTCCTGACGTGACACTCCCGTTGAGGATGACTCCGGTTCCGTCAGCGGAGGGAAGCAGGTAGGTAGAAAGTCCCCGCTGCTGGAACACGCATTCTTCCTGGTCACTTCCCTCGATGAGGATATCGCAATCTGGCGTGCCGCCGACCCGGCATGGGAATTGAGAGATTTCAAAACGTTCGCCGGTGAGGAGATGGATCAGGCCTAATTTCGATGCAAACACGACTATTTTTGGGAGCGGGTGACCTGCTAATTGCCGAATTGGAGGAGTTGCTTTTGCAGGCTGGCGCGTCGCGTGCGTAGAGCTTCGATGTTTGAGGCGTCTTTTGAAAATGTGACCACGCGGCGATTTTTTGATTCGGTTACAACTACGGCTCCGCCGTAGGTGATCGTTGCGCGGGTGTCGATTTGGCGATCACGTTTTGCTTCAATTTCACGCTCGGCGGCAGTGATGCGGGTGTCGAGATCGATGATTGCTGACTGGATCTGAATTCTCTGGGCATCCTTGTTCGAGGAGGTTCGGCTCGCTTTGTCGGCAAAAGCTTGTCCGCGGGCACGATTTTGTTCGTCCTGAAGTCGCTGCTGAGTCTGCAGATTAGCCTGATGCCTTGTTTGGGCGGCAGCGGTGTTATTTGCGAGAATTGCGTCCGTGAGGTCCAAGTCGTTCGTGAAGAACGCCGCTGGTTTCTCGACGACGTGGGTGCCGTCGGTGACGGTCATCGTCTCGCCGGTCGCTCCGACAAGGTCAACCCTCTTGCCCTTGGGAAAACCGTGGATCCCGTCATTCGTCGTCACGCTAAAGGCTTCGACGACGTAAAAAACCCCCTCCGGTGCGAGACGAGCTGCGGGGGTTGGGGGGGGAGTTTCGGGCGGCGTAGGAGTGGGGATGGGGGTCGGAGATGGGACCGGCGGGGGGGGCGGAGTCGAGGTTGGTGTCGCGATCGCTTCGACATTGCCGGAGGTGGGGGGCGTATCCATTTGCTCGGACCTCTGATCGCATCCGTAGAGGGTGAGAAACCCAATGACTACTGCGAATCGGGTTAACTGACTAATATTCATCGCGCGAAGAATACGTTGTGTGTCAAGTCCTCGAAATCCCGAACGTTGGGAAGCCCTCGTTCGATCAGTCCGGGTGGGTGAATTGCATCTCGGCGATGCGGCGGTAGTGGCCGTGGGGGGCGGCGGTGAGGTCGGTGTGAGTGCCTTGTTCGATGACGGTGCCGTCTTCGATCACGTAAATGCGATCGACCTGGCGGATGGTGGCAAGGCGGTGGGCGATGATGGTCACGAGCGGTCCCACCCAGGACGCAAGCAGCTCGGACGATCGATTCCGGGACGGCGCGTTCATCGGGGATCGGTTCGCGGTATGCCGACCGGGCGAGCAATGGAGGGGGCGGTCGTCGGAGGATTGACTAAGCAGACGGGACGCATTTGGGTCCGACCTCGGGAATCGAGGATCTGACTTGCAGCCGGCCTTGGTTGATCATCGGAGCGGCGGAAGATCCTCATGGTGAAGCGGAAGCGAGAGTATGCCTCGCCCGGATAAAACTAGCGAACGGCCCTGTCGGCAGGCAAAACTTTCGCAGAGTTCCAAGGAGAGATCGTGCAAGAGCGGCGAATATTAAAGATCCCCCGGTCGCTAAGCTTCATGCCGGGACGGGTGACGTCGGTCGTCTCCGTGGGTTGAGACGGCGTCCCTTCCACGGGATCCGTGGGGGGAGCTGCCGGGGCTGCGACCACCGCAAAATTATCCAACGAGATTTCCCCTCCTTTGGATAGCTCTCGCCAGATCGCCCCCGGAGAATCAGGCTCCGGGTATGTCGCGTCGGGCCATCGTTCTCCCCTTGGCTTTGACGATCGTGATCACGGCGGTGGTCGTGATTGCGGTTTACTGGCGAGAGGCTGCCAGGATTCAGTCTGCGATTAGGGATGCTGCCATCGAGCGGGCGCGGGTGGTTGATTACGTGGTTCAGTCGAAGCTAAGTGACGCGGCGACGATTCTCCTGACGATTGCGCGGAGCGAGGCGATGGAGCGCTACGCATCGGGGGTTGGAGACGAAGCGGCGCGAGATTGGCTGGGGCGGGAGTTTGAGGCCGTGGTCGAGGTCAGCCCGAACGTGGAAGACCTGCGGCTTTTTGCTGCGGATGGACGCGAATTGATGCGGCTCAGGCAAGCGGGAGAACCTGGTCCGACCGGTGCTTTGCCGGATGAAGGCGATCGAATCGATTTGTCGGCGGTGCGAGGGTTGGCGGTCGGCGAAGTGTTGGTCTCGGATTTCCGTCTTGCCGTCGAGGGGGGGCAGATCGAGGTGCCGTGGAAACCCGTCGTTCGGATGGCGACCTTGATCGATGAGCCGAACGGTTTCCGAGGTGTGCTGGTGATGAATCAGCCGGTGGGGAAACTCCTTGATCCGCTGACCGAGGCGTTTGCGAGTGAAGGCATCGAGCTGGAGGTTCTCGATTCGGAAGGGTTTCGGATGCGATCGAGTGACTCGGCTCAGGAATGGGGTTCCCAGGTTCCGGATCGAGCGGATGAGACAATGGCAAACAGGAATCCGGCACTGTGGGAGGCCATCCTTTCCGCAGAGGAAGGGAGTCTGACGGTGGGCGGGATCACTTACGTTTGGAGGCGCCTTCGATTCGAAGAGAGCGCCGGGGGAAGCGGGTTGGAATTGTCTCTAGTCTCCGACGGTGAGTCTCAGGTGATCCTTGGTCGCATCGACCCGGCGTTTGCTGAGGAACGTCTGGTGCCGTGGCGCCTAATGTGCCTTGGATTGTTCCTGGTAAGCGGAGTGGCCAGTTGTTGGATTGTGCTTCTGAGGGTGACGCGGAGGGCGGATCGGCGGAGGGCGGGCGAGGCGATCCGGGCAAGCGAGATTCGGCTAAACGAGATTTTCGAATCCGTACCGGTGTCGCTTTGGGACGAAGACTGGACGGAGGTCATCGCCGAAGTTCGCTTGCTTCGGGCGGGTGGGGTAGTGGATTTTTCGGCTTATTGCGCGGAGAACCCCGAATTCGTGAATGGCGCTCTCCAGAAGGTTCGAACCTTCGACGTGAATGGCGAAACGGTTCGGATGCTCGAGGCGGCATCGAAGGACGGGATCCTGTCGTCGCCGGAAACGCGCGAGTGTTTCGCGGCCGAGTTGCTTGCGCTCGCGGAGGGCGCGGAATTTTTCATGACCGAGACGTCGTTGCTCACGCGGAAGGGGAATCTGATCGAGGTGGATCTTCGGATGAGTTTTCCCCCGGTAGGGAGCGAGTCTGGACGGGTCGTGGTGGGATTGATCGACGTGACCGCGAGGAATCGGGTTCGGTTGGAGCGCGACCGGGCCGTCGCGAGGAATACGGCGATCGTCAATGCGGTCGGGAACGCCGTGTGCGTAATTGATCCGGAAACGATGCGCTTTTTGGACGCCAACCCGGCGGCTTGCATGAGTCTGGGGATTCCCCGGGACGATCTGCTGCGGCTTGGGCCGTTTGACATCAAGCCAAAGCGTTCGCACGAGGCGATGCGGGACGCGATCACGCGATCTCTTGCCGATAGTCGGTCGGAGAAGGTCCGGTTGGAGCATCTGCGGAGCGATGGATCGACCTTTCCGGTCGAAGTGGTTCTCCAGAGTTACGCGGAAGGTGAGCGCCGCCTGATCGTGGTGTCGGCCAGAGATCTGTCCGAGCAGATGGATCATCAAACCGAACTGGAAACGATCAACGCGCAGCTTCGGCGCTCGAACGAGGAACTCGAGCAATTTGCCTACGTCGCTTCCCATGATTTGCAAGAGCCGTTGCGAATGGTGGCGAGTTTCAGTCAGTTGATCTCCAAGAAATACGCTGACCTTCTCGATGAGCAGGGGCAACGGTGGATTGGGTTTGCGGTGGATGGAGCGAGTCGCATGCAAACCTTGATCAATGACCTCCTGGACTTCTCGCGGCTGTCGACCCGTGGGCAGGAGCGCCGGCCGGTCGACTCCAAGTCGGTGGTGGACGCAGCGTTGAAGAACCTGGGGCAAGCGATTCAGGAATCCGGTGCGATCATCGAGTGCGGGCCACTTCCGATGATCGAGGGTGATCCGGGGCAATTGGCGTTGCTCTTCCAGAACCTCATCTCGAACGCGATCAAGTATCGCGGCGAAGCGCAACCGATCATCAAGATCGCGGCGATCCCGCTCTCGGATGACCAGGTGGGTGAGGCGCCGCGATGGGAATTTGCCGTCGGCGATAACGGCATTGGCATCGACGCAGCTTATCACGCCAAGATTTTTGTGATTTTCCAGCGACTGCACACCCGGGAGCAGTATGCCGGGACGGGAATAGGCCTCGCCATGTGCCGGAAAATTGTTGAAACTCATGGAGGAGCGATCCGGGTCGAGTCCAGTCGAGAAAATGGATCGACCTTCAGGTTTTCGCTCCCCGGAGAAAAGACTCCCCCCGAGTTATGAACAGGATAGACGCACGCCCGATCGAGATTCTTTTGGTGGAGGACAATCTTGGCGACGTCGAACTGGCTCAGAATGCGCTCCGCGAGAGCCGCATCTCGAACCACATCCATTCGGTGACCGACGGCGAACGCGCGTTGGATTTTTTGCATCGGCGCAATGGCTTCGAAACGGCGGTGCGTCCGGATTTGGTATTGTTGGATTGGAATCTCCCGCGCGTTTCGGGGCAGGAGGTTCTGGCTGAGTTAAAGACCCATCCAGTCCTCCGAAGGATTCCGGTGGTTGTGCTCACGACATCCCAGTCGGAGGAAGACGTCGTGCGAGCCTACGACGCCTACGCGAATTGCTTCATCACGAAGCCAATCGACCTTGGCCAGTTTTTTAAAGTGATCAACGCCATCGAAGACTTTTGGCTGTCTGTGGTGGTGTTACCAGATGGAAACGCCGACGGGGGATTACCCTAATGAGTCGGAGGCCTCCCGATGTCGCAGCCGAAGAGCGGTTTCGATTGCTCCTTATTGAGGACAATCCGGGAGACGCTGAATTGATTGGATCTTACCTTGCCGACAGCCCGATCCAGTCTTGTGAGCTGAGGAAGGAGGTGGAGCTGGCGCAAGCGCGGTCGGTGCTCCGGGCGGAACAGATGGACGCGGTGTTACTGGATCTTGGATTGCCGGATGCGCAGGGATTCGACGCGTTGACGGAGTTGCGCGCGGAGTTTCCGGAGCTTCCGATCGTTGTGTTGACGGGGCAGCAGGATGATCTGGTGGGTATTGACGCGATCCGGCTTGGGGCGGACGATTTCCTCGCCAAGAACGAGGCATCTTCGAGCCTTCTTTCCCGGATTGTCGTTTACGCGGTCGAGCGGCGAAGGACTCGACGGTCGTTGACGGAGAGCGAGGAAAAATTTCAGCGGCTGTTTGAGCACATGGTGGATGGATTGGCCGTCTTCAACGTGACCGAGGCCGACGACGAGGAGGCTTTTGGGGCGCATTTCGCCATCGTCAACGGGCCATTCCTCGGGCACTTCGGCAGGCAGCACAAGCGAGTGGTCGGAAGGTCGGCGTTCGAGATCCTGCCGGAGATCGAGCTGATTTGTCGGCCGGTCTTCCGGGAGGTCGCTTTGCGGGGAGTGCCCCGTCGGGTGACCTGTCACTGGGTGCCGGGGGATCAGGATTTCGAAATCGAAGTCTTCCGCAATGCCCCCGACCAAGTGACGGCTGTATTCCGCGACATCACGGAGCGGGTCCGGTCGGATCGGGAGTTAGCGAGTCAGCGCGCCCTGTTGGACCAGGTCGAGAGCGACGCGAAAATCGGGAGCTGGCGCTGCAGTCTGGACGGTGAAACGGTGTATTGGTCTCAGGAATTATTCCGAATCTTCGACCTTCCGGAAGCTCCGTTCGGTGTCCCATTCCGAGAACAGCGGGATCTCTTCGACGAGGGGGAATACGAGAAGGTCAAGGCGTGCGTCGAGACGGCGCTGAGCGAAGGGTGCCCGTATCAGCTAGAATTGAAATTGCGGGCGGTGGGGGCGCGGGCGCGCTGGATTGAGGTCCACGGACTTCCCGAACGAAACTCGAGTGGGGCGATTGTCGGGCTGAGCGGGTTCGTGCGGGATGTGAGCGTCGAGCACGAGGCTCAGTCGGAGATGCGTCTGCTGGCGACGGTGGTGGCGACGACGGATAATCTGGTCGTGATCACCGATCCAGACCGTCGGATCGAATGGGTGAATCACGCATTTGAAGAGGTGAGCGGTTTCACGCTGAGTGAGGTGAAGGGTCGGATCCCGGGAGATTTTCTGCAGGGTCCGGACACTGATCCGGAGACCGTGACCTTCATGCGGGAGAAACTGAACCGGGGTGAAAGGTTCTCCGTGGTCGTCGAGAATTTTGCGAAGGACGGAAGTTCCTACTGGGTCAATATCAACGCCGAGCCGCTCCGGGCCGACGACGGGAAGATCGAGCATTTCCTAGCGGTGGAGGTCGACATCACGGAGGCTAAGCGTCGCGAGGAGGATTTGCAGCGGTACCCGGCGATTTTGGAAACGACCGGGGAGATCGCGAACGTCGGGGGGTGGGAGGTGGACCTGGAGACGATGACGCCGATCTGGACCAAGCAAACCCGACGCATCCACGAGGTGGAGGACGATTACGTCCCGGACTTGGAAGGAGGTCTCAGGTTCTATCCCGATGATGCGGCACTGGTCGTTAAAGAAGCCGTCGATCGCTGTGTGGCCACGGGGGAATCGTTTGACTTGGAAGTGCCATTCCTGACGGCGAAGGGTCGGGCAATTGCCGTGCGGATCAAGGGGTTGGCCGAGCGGCGCAACGGACGCTCGGTGCGACTGTACGGAGTGATTCACGACGTGACGGAGCAACGGCGGATCGAGCGGGAGCTGGTCGAGGCGAAGGAGATGGCTGAGGCCGCGAACCAAGCGAAGAGCCAGTTTCTGGCGAACATGAGTCACGAAATTCGGACGCCCCTGAACGCGATCCTCGGGATGGCTGAGCTGGTGCGAGCGACTCCGCTGCCCGAGGAAACGAAGGATTACCTCGAGACCATTCGCGCCAGCGGCGACGCGCTGCTGGCGCTGGTGACGGATATTCTCGAGTTCTCCAAGATCGAGGCCGGTCGGATCGACCTCGAAGAGTCGGCAATCGGATTGCGAATGCTCGTGGAAGATAGTCTTCGTTTTGTTCAGCACCTCAAGGCGGGCAAGGCCGTCGAACTAACCGCGCAGGTCGCGCCGGATCTCCCGTCTCAGATTCTCGGTGATCCCACGCGGGTTCGAGAGGTTTTGATAAACTTGCTCGCGAACGCCATGAAGTTTACCACCGCAGGATCGGTGCGTTTGCTGGTGGAGAGAGGTCGGGACATGATCGAAGGCGAGACCATTCGGTTTACGGTGGAAGATACCGGGATCGGCATCGCGTCGGAAGATCGAGGGAAGCTGTTCCGAAGCTTCAGCCAGGTCGACGTGAGCGATTCGCGTCAATTCGGCGGGGCGGGGCTGGGGTTGGCCATTTGCGGACGTTTGGTGGAGCTGATGGGCGGGCGGATCGAGCTGGATTCGAAGGTGGGAAGTGGATCGCGGTTTTACTTCGAGATTCCGTTGAAAGTGCCGACCGACCCGGAGCAGACACTTGATCCCCGGCTCGGAACTTCCGCCCTTCGGTTCGATCCGGAGCTGTCGACAAGGTGTCCGCTGAGGATCCTCGTTGCTGAGGATAGCGCGGTGAATCAGAAGCTCATCGCGGCGGTCTTGAAAAAAATGGGATACGTGCCTGAGATCGTCGGCGACGGCCTTCAGGCGTTCGAGGCCGCGCGGGCGGCTGAGTTCGATGTGATCCTGATGGATCTCCAGATGCCGGTGCTGACCGGGCGGGAGGCCTCGCGCCAGATCATGGCTGACGCTCGGTGTCAGCGTCCGGAAATCATCGCACTCACCGCGAGCGTGCAGGATGGGGAGCGCGAGCGGTGTTTTGAGGCTGGAATGTCGGATTTTCTGGGCAAGCCGCTGCGACCAAATCAGCTGATCGAGGCTCTTCAAAGGTCTTACGAACGGCGGGTGACGGCTGCTCGCGGGAGCTGACGATCGTCCGACCGAAGCGAAGGGTGATCTGATCGGGGCCGGTCGGGGGGAGGCGGACTCGTGGACGGGGGGAGTTGCGGAATTGGAGGGGCGGAATACGTTTAAGAATGAAAATCGCGGCATTGGTTCTATCGGTGGTGTTGTTGTCTGGCTGTGCGACTGAGCGGAAGCCGCTCACTTCCCAGGAGCAGGCGGCGGGTCAGGTCGAGGTGCTGACCTCGCGGCGCGACGGAGCGAGTTTCTACCGGTGAGGACCGTGGCGTTGTGCCTGCTGGTTGGAGTGGTGACCAACCTGGGTCTATCGGGTTGTGCATCGCCGTCGGAGGCGAAGCGCGAGCAGGTGAAGACGGCGCAGAATCAGATGTTCGGGCCCTACAGCGCGCGGCGGTTGGATCGAGCCGCGAGTCATCGGAATTGAGTCAGAGCTGACTGAGGAACTCGTAGGCGGCGTCGTTGCACCCGGGAAGGTTCTCGTGCCCGAAATCCGGGTAGACGATCAATTCTTTGGGTGCGGTGATCTTGTTGTAGGCGGCGAATTGGGTCGACGGTGGGCAGATTCGGTCCATGAGGCCGGTGGCCATGACGGTGCGGGCGCGAATCCGGGGAGCGAGGTGTTGGACGTCGATGTGGCCGAGTTTGGTGAAGATTTCGGATTCGCGTTCGTGGCGGGGATCGAAATGCCGAAAGTAGGTGCCCAGGTCGGCGTAGGCATTTCCGGCGAGATCCATTTCCCAGACGCGTTGGTAGTCGCACAGAAATGGAAAGGCCGCAAAAGCTCGGGCGATGGCCGGATGCAGGGCGGCGCAGGCGAGAGTCAGTGCACCCCCTTGCGAGCCGCCGAAAGCTCCGAGGCGCGTTGGGTCAACCTCGTCGAAAGAGGAGACGATGCGAGCGAGCTGCGCGGTATCGAGGAAGATCTGGCGGAACAGAAGCCGCTCGGGAACGTCGTCGAGGCCGCGGGTGATCTGGCCGCTGCAGGTGGCACCGTGAATGCCGCCGCGGTCTTCGCTGAGGCCTCCCTGGCCGCGACAATCGAGGGCGGCGACGGAGAACCCGAGTCCGACGAATGGAAGGTAATCGAACCAGTCCGCGCTGCTTCCGCTGTAGCCGTGGAATCGGAGAATGGCCGGACGGGGAGACGAGGGAGCTGTCTTTGGGCGCAGATACTTCGCGTGGATCCGGCTGCCGCCGACTCCGGTGAAGTGGAGGTGGAAGCACTCGGCGACGGGGGAGGTGAAGGTGGCGGGGGTGAGAGTGACGTCGGCGTCGAGGGTGTCGAGTTCGGTCAGGCCAGCGTCCCAGAAGGCGTCGAAGCCGTCGGGGCGGGGATTGCGTCCGGGGTATTGGTGGAGATCGGCGAGAGGAAGGTCAACGAGGGGCATGTCGGATCGGGAAAGGTTGTCGGGTCAGTCGAGACGAATGGATTGTTCGGCGCTGAGGATTTCTCCCTCGGCGGGGACGCGGATGGGATTGCGTCCGGGTCCCCAGAGGAGTTGCTGGGGGCGCTTGGTGAGGGAGAGGGTGAGTGCCTTGGCGTAGGTGGCGGTGACTTTGAGATTCTCGGTGGCGATTCGCGCGTCGGCGAGGGTGGCGTCGAGATTGTCGGCGTTGTCGTCGATGAGCCGCGCGGCGCGGGCGGCCAGGGCATCGATGCGGTCGGCTGCGGTCGTGAGATCGGCGATGAGGGATTGGAGACTATCGGTGTCGCCGGCCACGAGAGCGTCAGTTTTCGCGATGAGATTGCGGGCGTCGGCGAGGGTGGTGTCGGCACTGCTCAGGCTGGCATCCGCGGTGACGAGGAGTCCGTCGGCGCTGGTGAGAGTGGTGCCGGCACTTGCCACGAGGGCGTCGAGCTGGGTGACGGTTGCGCGGGCTTCGGTGAGAAGTGAGTTAACGGATTCGATGAGGCCGGGCAGGACACTGTCGTCGTCCCCGGGAAGGAGAGTCTCGAGGCCGCGGAGGGATTGGTCGATGGTCTGGACGAGGCTGTCGATGGTCGTGGGGGGGAGGCCGGGAATGAGGGCGTTGTTTTCGAGGGGTGGGGCGGCGGGATCGCCGGCGCTCAGGAGAACGAACTTGTCGGCGAGCAGGGTGTTCGCGGAAACGGTGGCGGAGGTTCCTCCGCTGAATTCGGGAACCCCGTTGGCGATGGCGAGGGTGAGTTCGATGGCGTTGGCGGAGTCGGAACTGGCGAGACGTTCGGCTGGGGTGAGGATGCGGACGGTGCGGATGGTGCCGGCGGTGGCGCCGGCGTATTTGACGAGGGAGCTGGTCTGCAGCCCCGTGATGTCGGGGAGCTGGACGCGCAGGGTGCGGGTCGGCCGGGCGAAGGGATTGCCGGTGAGGGCAACGGTCAGCGCGGCGAGGAGAGCAACGCTGCAGGCGATGACGGCCAAGGCGATGAGCCAGTCGGAGGAGCGTTTCACGAGACTCGAGGAGTGGGGGTCATTTCTCGCCTTCGTGCGGATTGCCGATGAGGCGGTTGAGGTAGTCGGATTTGGCGAGGCGGAGCGGGATCGGGCCGTCGGGGAGGCCGTTGATGAATTGCTGAACCTCGGGGTCGGGCGAGGCGCGGATCTCGTCGGGAGTGCCCATGGCGAGGATGGTGCCTTGTTTTGGTCCCGCGCCAAGAACGATCATCTTGGTGGCGATCCGAAACGCGCTCGTCATGTCGTGGGTGACGACGACCGCGGTCATGTTGAGTTTACGGGTGAGGTCGAGGGTGAGTTCGTCGATGACGGCGGTCATGATGGGATCCAGACCGGAGGTCGGTTCGTCGGAAAAAAGGAGTTCGGGGTCGAGAGCGACCGCCCGAGCGAGTCCGACGCGCTTGCGCATGCCGCCGGAGATCTCGGCGGGCTTGAGATCCTCGAAGCCCGTGAGACCGACGAGTTCGAGTTTGAGCTTCACGACGAGATCGATGATGTCGTCGTCAACCGAGGAATTCTCGCGCAGTGGCAAGGCGACGTTTTCCGCGACGGTGAGGGATTGGAGAAGGGCTCCGAATTGAAAGTTCATTCCGAAGCGACGGCGCAGCGTGTCGCGTTCCCGGGACTTGAGGGTGGTCGTCTCCTTTCCGAAAATTTTGACGGAGCCGGAGGTTGGTTGGAGGATGCCGACGACGTGGCGCAGGAGGGTTGATTTCCCGCAGCCTGAACCGCCCATGATTGTGAGCGTCTCGCCCTTGTGGACCGTGAAACTGATGCCCTTGAGAACGGTGCGGTCGCCGAATTTCCGAACCAGATCGCGAACTTCGATGACCGGCTCGGTCGCGGGCGGTGGCGGCGCGGATGAAGTCGGCGAGTTCACGTTTCGGCGACGAAGAAGATGGCGGTGAGGGCGGCGTTGGCGACGAGCATGGCGAGGAGGCTTTTGACGACTGAGCTGGTGGTGGCTTGGCCGACGCCTTCGGCTCCGCCCTGGACGGAGAGGCCGGAATGGCAGGCGATGGTGATGATGAGCCAGGCGAACACGACGCTTTTGATGATGCCGCTCCAAAGGTCCATGGGGGTGGAGGCTTCGAGGAAACGGAGGATGAACGTGTCGGTGGGCATACCGAGTGCGAAGTGGCAGACGCTCCAGCCGCCGACGATGCCGACGTAATCGCCGAAGATGGTGAGAACGGGGAGCATGATGAGCATGGCGAGGAATCGCGGGACGACGAGGTAACGAACGGGATCGATCGCCATGACTTCGAGGGCTTCGATTTCTTCGGAGACCTTCATCGTGCCGAGTTCGGCGGTGACGGCGGAGCCGCTGCGACCGATGACGACGACTCCGACGAGGAGGGGGCCGAGTTCGCGCAGGAGGGAAATACCGACGAGGTCGGGGACGTAGGCGGTTGCGCCCATGCGGGAGAGTTCGTGGGCACCCTGCATGGCGAGGGTGAAGCCGATGCTGAGTGAGGTGAGGGCCGTCATCGGAATGGCCTGGACGCCGATGCGGACGAGTTGTTGGAAGACGGCGGAGAGGCGGAAGGGTTTGCCGCGGAGGGGGGCGACGAGCGTCCAATAGAGGACGCGGACGGTCAGGGCGGTCATGGGGTCGAAAGTCGCGAAGTCAAAATTTTGGATCGCTGGGGCGACTGGGGACCGGGGCGGGGCTTTCGACTTCCCGACCTGGGGATGTGCGACGGTCAGGCGATCGCTTGAAGGGCGTCCTCCCTCGTGTCGGTGATGGTAAAGAGTTCGTTCAGGCGAACGAGTTCGAAGACCATTTTGACTTTGGGCTGGAGGGCGTAGAGGGCGAACTTGCCATTGAACGATTTCGAGTCACGGACGTATTCCACGAGGGTCGCCAAGCCGGAGGAGTCGATGTAGGCGACGTGGGAGAAGTCGGTGAGCAGGACGGGCGTCTTTTTTTCCGCCTGTTCGTGGAGGGCCTCGCGAAGCTTGGGGGAGGCGTGGAGATCGATTTCTCCCTTGGGGGTGAGCGTGGTGATGCCGGAGTCGAACGAGGTCTTAATATCCATGCCGCCTCTGGAATAGCGTGAGGTGGACGGGGCGGGCGAGGATTTATGATTTTTCATTCGAGATTTATGGTTGGGGGGGTGGGGTTAGTTTCCCTAGGTTGCGCGCGTGGAGGACGCTTTTGGGCACATCATTTCCTACCTTCGGGTGTCGGTGACGGACCGTTGCAACGAGCGGTGCGGGTATTGCATGCCTCAGGAGCTGCAGGAATGGCGGGGACGCGATGAGATTCTGACCTACGAGGAGATCGGGAGAGTGCTGGGCGTGGCGACTTCGCTGGGGGTGCGGAAGGTGCGGGTGACGGGGGGGGAGCCGTTGATGAGGCGGGGGATTCTCGAACTGTTTGAGATCATCGGGCGGATCCCCGAGATCGATGACGTGGGGGTGTCGACGAACGGGACGCTGCTGGCGAGGGAGGTGGAGCCGGGGGTGACGATGGCGGCAGGTCTGCGGGCGCGGGGGGTGCGGACGGTGAACGTGTCGTTGGACACGCTGGACCGAGCTGATTACGCGGCGGCGACGGGGCGGGATTTTTTGCCGGACGTGTTGGCGGGGATTGAGGCGGCGCGGGAGGCGGGATTTGATTCCATCAAACTGAACGCCGTGCTCATGCGGGGGCGGTCGGAGGGGGCTTTGAAATCGCTGGTTGAGTTTGCGGCGGAGCGGGGGTTGTTGTTGCGGTTGATTGAATTGATGCCGGTGACGACGGGGGACGTGCTGGGGGAGGATTCGTTCCTGCCGATCGCGGAGGCGCGGAGGCTGATCGAGGGGGAATTTGGGGCGCTGATCGCGGAGCCGGGGTTTCGGACGAACGGGCCGGCGGTCTATTACCAATTGCCGGGGACGGGGCAGCGCGTTGGGTTCATCGGCGCGATGACGGATCTGCATTTTTGCGAGAGCTGCAACAAGATGCGGCTGACGTGCGAGGGGAAGTTGCGGCCGTGTCTGGGAAGCCATTTGGAATTCGATTTGCGGGATGCATTGCGAGGTGGGGCGTCGGATGGTGAGTTGCGGCGGATCATTCTGGACGTTGTGGCGAGGAAGCCGCGGGAGCACGAGTTTCGGGACGCTTACGAGCCGGGGCGGGGGATGGTCGCAATCGGCGGATGACCGCCGGAATTAGAAATGAGGAATGAGGAATGAGAAATGCGATGAGTGAGTTGACCCACATTGATGAGACGGGAGCGGCGCGGATGGTGGACGTCTCCGCGAAGCCGGTGGTGGCGCGGGAGGCTGTCGCGGAGGGTTTTGTGCGGATGGCTGCTGCGACGGTGGAGTTGGTGACTTCGGAGCGGATTGCGAAGGGGAACGTGGTGGGGACGGCGCGGATCGCCGGCATTCAGGCGGCGAAGCGGACGGATGAGTTGATCCCGCTCTGCCACTCGCTGCCGTTGGCGGAGGTGGCGGTGGATTTTTTCCTCGAAGCGGAGGGGATTCGGATCGTGGCCCGGGCGAAGACGGCGGCCAGGACGGGGGTTGAAATGGAGGCGCTGATGGCGGTGAGTGTGGCGGCGCTGACGATTTACGATATGTGCAAGGCGGTGGATAAAGGGATGGTGATCGGGAGCGTGCGGGTGGTTAAAAAGACGAAGGGGGAGGCATGATCGTCGTCGGGGTGATCACGGTGTCTGACCGAGCGGCTGCGGGGGAATACGAAGATGCGGGCGGGCCGGCGGTCCGAGAGGACTGTGAACGGCGGGGTTGGCGGGTCGCCGCGGAGGCGGTGGCGCCGGATGAGGTGGAGCGGATTCAGGCGGCGGTGCGGTCGTTCGCGGGTCAAGGTTGCGGTCTCATTCTGACGACGGGCGGAACGGGGATCGCCGAGCGGGACGTGACGCCCGAGGCGCTCCGGGGGGTGATGCGGGTTGAGATCCCGGGGTTTGGCGAGGCGATGCGGGCGGGGTCGCTGGCGATCACGCCCAATGCGATTCTGTCCCGCGGGATGGCGGCGGTGGTCGACGGTGCCTTGGTGATCGCGCTTCCGGGGAAACCGAGCGGGGCGGTCGAGTGTCTTGGTTTCGTGGCGGGGGCGGTGCCGCACGGGGTGAAGCTGGCGAAGCGGGAGCCGACTTCGTGCTGATCGGAGTGCGTTTTGCGCCGGAAGTGCGGGGCAAGTTATCTCAGTGATCGAATGGTTTGGTCGATCACGCGGTCGTCCCAAACGAGGAGCGGGTGGACCAGCACGGGGTGGGTATGATTTTCCGCCCAAGGGAGTCGCGAGCTGCCGGAGGGGATGATCATGAGGTCGAGCGGGGTGCGGATCGTGACCCAATGAATGGAATCGAAGCTCGCGACGTCGGAGTCGAGGTCGCGGAGGAAGGGGCTACCCGGGCGCATCTGGCGGACTCCCGGGAGGAAGCCGAAATGAGCGAGCCACGTGCCGCGGTGGGGGGATGCAATGGTGAGAAGGGTATCGATCCGGGTGGGATCCGCCAGGCGTTGGGCGTAGTAGCGGGCAATGAGGCCGCCCATGCTGAAGGCGACGATCGAGTAGCGGGTGTCGGGTGGAAGGGCGGTGTCGATTTTTGCCTGAATCTCGTGGGCGGAGTTTTCGAGGGGAACGCTGGCGTCGTTCGGGGAGAAGGTGGCGAGGTGGGTGGTGAAGCCGGCGTCGGTGAGGGAGCGATCAAGTTTGCGGAGCGCCCACGCGGTATCGTAGATGCCGTGGACGAGGATCACGTGGCGGGCGGAAGTGGGCGGCCCGGCGGTGGCGGGGGACATCATGGCGAGAAGGATGGTGGCCGCGACGAAAGTTGCGGAGTTTGTGCGAGCGGCCATTTTCCGGTAGGGGTGAGACATGGAATTTGGCGCGATATTTGATTGGGACGGGGTGATCATTGATTCGTCGGCTCAGCACGAGCGGTCATGGGAGTTGCTGGCGGACGAGATCGGCAAGGCACTGCCAGAGGGACACTTCAAGCGGGGGTTTGGCAAGAAGAACGAGCGGATCATCCCGGAGTTGGGCTGGGCGACCGAGGCGGCGGAGATTCATCGCCTGGGACTCCGGAAGGAGGAACTCTATCGCGAGTTGGTGCGGAGAGATGGGGTGTCGCCGCTGCGGGGCGCGCGAGAGTTGCTGATGATGCTGAGGGAGGCGGGAATCCCGTGCGCGGTTGGTTCGTCAACGCACCGGGAGAACATCGAGACGATCTGCGAAATCACGGGCTTGCGGTCATTTTTCGCCGTCATGGTGACCGCAGAAGACGTGAGTCACGGGAAGCCAGATCCGGAGGTTTTTCTGAAGGGCGCCGAAAAACTCGGCGTCGCGCCGGGGCGCTGCATTGTTTTCGAGGATGCGTTGGTTGGCCTGGAGGCTGCGCGGGCGGGAGGGATGAAAAGCGTCGGGGTGGCGACGACGGAGGGCATTGAGGTGCTGGAGGGCCGGGCAGACCTGGCGGTCGAGAGCCTGGCGTTCCTGACGATGGCCGATCTCGAGGGGTTGCTGGGATGAGGGGACGGTAGTGACGGCGGTCCTTGCCCAAGGCCCTACGCGGGCTGGCAGGCGGGGCAGACGCCGAAAAAATCCAGTTCGTGGTAGAGCTTGTCGTAGCCGGTATTTGACCTGATCTTTTTTTCGAGCGCTCCGACCGGGCATTCGACGTCGAGATTCTCGATCTTTCCACATTCCGTGCAGATGAGATGTTCGTGGTGCTCGCCGGGGAGATTGAGCATGAAATAATAGGAGCGCTCGGGGGAACCCATGCGGCGGACGAGACCGATCTCCTCGAGTTTGACTAAAATCCGGAAGACGGACGAGGGATCGCAGGAGTCGAGGAGATCGGGGTCCTTGGCGAGGGTCGCCCAACCGACGGGGTGGTCGAGGCGAAAGAGGACGCGAAGGATCTGGCGGAGAGCGTAAGTGCGGCGGAGTCCCTTTTCGCGACAGAAGTTGAGTGCCCAGTCGAGACGGGCTTCCGAGGAGTGGCTGGTCATGCTGTCAGGAAGCTAAGTCGGTCTCGGCGTTGCGGCAACCCTCGCTCGGGGGCGCGGGTGGCTTGGTGAAAACGAAAAGGTGGCTGTTGAACGGGGTTTTCCCCCACAGCGGCTTAACGGACACGTGGCAGCCGGCGGATTTGAAGGGGGCCACGATTTCCTCGATCGACGGAAAGTTAATCGGGTCTTTGGCGATGATCCAGCGAGACACGCGGACCCAGATTTCTTCCAGGACGGTGAGCCAATACCGCCAGCTTTCTTCGTCTCTGGGAGCGTTGCGGATGATGACGCGACCGCCGGGTGGCATCGAGTCGGCAAGTTGCCGGAGGAGGGCGCTTTGACGTTGCGCGTCAAAATAATGGAGGATGTCGAGGGCGAGAGTGGTGGGCGCGACGGGGGGAGGTTGCCCGGCATCGGCGACAGCGAAGGTGAGGCCTTGGGAAGTGGCTGCGGCGGCTTTGGCGTGCGCGATCTTCCGGGCGGCGGTATCGAGACCGTGGATGGGTTCGGTGAAGCCGCGCTCGCGGAGGTAAAAACTGAGGAGGCCGAGGCCGCAACCGAGATCGAGGACGGGAGTGGGAGTGGGAAGGAGGAGCTGAGCGATGGCTTCGTAGGCCGGGTCGATGCGGATTTTGCCACGGATGTAACCCCGGAGAGCTGGGGAGGGGGGGAAGCGACTCGCGATTCTGTTGGCGATGACGCGGGTGGGTTCGGCGGATCGATTAGCTGCGGCGACGGACACGACGCGGACTGTTTTCGAGCGGGGGAGGGGGATTGTCAAACCCTCGGGCAGAAAGTGCCGTTCCAGGATCTGCCAACAGACTTCGGTCGAAAGGGATCGGTCAGCGGGTGGAGGTCCCGTAGTTTCGGAAGCTTACACCCGGCGGGCTACACCCGGCGGGCGCGAGCGGAGCGAAGGAGTCGAAGCAAAATCGGTGCGATGACGATGAGCAGGATGGTCGCCGGTTCGGGGACGGCAGCGATGGTGCCACCGTTGTTTAGATAGGCTGCGTCCGTTGTCGACCCATTGGGGGCAAGGTTGTCCGACAGATTGACGATCAATTGGGGATCCAGGCCAGGACCGGGGGTTCGGAAGTCAATGGTGCCGCCTTCCTTGTCCGTCGACGTGAACCATTCGAAGCGGCTGCCGACTGAACTTGTGCCGTCCGGGAACCAAAGGATCGCGATCCGATCGCCGACGGTCCAATCTGCATCGACCGCAGTGTCGAAGGGATTCGCGGTGTCGAGTCCAAGGTTGAATCCCAGCTCACCTCCGCCGAAATCAATGAGCGTGAGCTTGGAACCCGGGACGGAGGAAGAAGACATCACCAGAAGGCTGGTGTTCATGATCCGGTCCCCCGGAGAGAGACTGAGCGCTTGGTCCAGGATGCTGGACTGCGAGAGTTCGGCGAAATTTCCACCCGATACGTCCACGATCAGCATCCCTTGGGAAGGGGCCGGGAAGGCACTGGTACTCCCGCCGACCGAGAGTCCAAGACCGAACGTGTCGGCCGAAGCCGAGCAGACAAATGTTCCGAGAAGCGCTGGAACGAGAAGGAACTTGTGGAACGGCATAGGAGAGAGGGGGGGAGTGGTGATTATCGGTCGCGGAGGCGGGAGTTCCGGCGCCCGACTTTGCTGAGACGACGAAGGAGTTGGCTATTTTCTTCCAGGGTCAGATCGACTCCGTATTTCTGTTCCGTAAACATTCGAACGGCCTTTGGCGACCAGCGCTGAAATGGTAGGTCGAAATCGCCGGGGTCGCGGCGTTTGATTCGTTTGATAGCGGCTGCACGGTCAGATCGACTGAGCGAGGCTGGCGGCGTGTTCTCAGAAATCCCGACGATTCCGGAAGCCGATGTGGTCGCGGACTCGGAGCTGGCCTGAGGATTGATCGTGTCTTGAGGCTCCCAGCTTTGGCTGGTCACCGGTAAAATCTCATCGGCGGATGGGTTGCTGGGATAAGCCACCCGGGAGTTTGACGCCGTCATCAAATTTGAAGTGGCGTACGTTGCTGGATTGATCCAAACGTCCGAGGCTCCAGCGGCTGATTTGAACTTGCGGATAACGAATCCGCTTCCAGCTGGGATCACATCGTCATTTGCCATCGGATTTCTGGAGGTTCGGCCTTCGTCGCGGTACCAGTTCGGTGCGATGTAGTAGTAGGAGATCGTTCCGATGGCCTGTCGACTTTCGTTGAACGTGGGAACGAACAGGGCGTCCCGGTGCTGGAAGGCAAGGTGTCCCGTGCTTGGGACGATGGCTGTCGCGAGCTGGGAATCGGAAAGTTTGACGGGAACCGGGCGGAGGATGCCGATTTCGTTGTCTTGAAACCCCGTCGCGCTGGTCGCGAGGGCGATCGCTTCGTCGTTCATGAGAACGGAGCCAGTCGGGGTGAAGGTTGTGGCCGCCAGCCCGATTGGGTGCCGGATGATGAAGCTGGATCCGGGTGGGATGATGGTGGAGGCTGCATCGGAACCATCCGAAGCGGCGTGCCAGCCGTCGTTTTCAAGATAGAAAATCGAGCCGGGGGGAAGGTTGGTTCCCTCGCTGAGATTGGGCAACTCGACCTCCGTCGCCCGGTCGGTGGGGTCGTCGGAAGCGGATGGATGAATGACAGACCCGGGTCCGCCATTCTGATCAGCAGGGGGAAAGAGAGCGTCGAGAGTCCAGTAGGGTGCGAGGAGAAAGCGATCGTCCGGGGCGACGTTAGCGAGAAGATTGTCTCCGGCGGTGTCGACAGTCAGCGTGTTCGCGCCGTTGTTGACCACGTCATACCATTGCCCGGCCCGGTCGCCGGTTATGAAGCGAACGTAGTGGGTGTTGGCGAATTGGTCGTTCGTCCAGTTGGTGTTTCCCGGGACGGCGAGTTGAATTCGGTTCTGGGCTGGATTCACCGCTGTCTGGACCTTGGCCTCGAGGGAGGGCTGCCGCACGAAGGGGACCGAAACCACGGTGTCGGAACCCGCGCGGCAGAGAATCTTATTGAATCCGACCGGATTGGTCATGAACTCGGCAGCCTGGAGTGGTGGTTCCGCCCCAACGACGATTCCCGCCAGGATCGAAAGAAGCAAGCAACGGCGGCGGACTCGAAAATTTACCATAATTTTATGAGGGGGCCTTTGAACAAATCATCGAATGACTTGGTTCTCAAGGTGATTTTCGGGACGGCGGCGTTAGGCCGGATCGGAAATGAGGGATCGATCTTCGATGCGGTGGATGCTTCCCGGGGTGGCAGCGTCGAGCCAGCCGAGGTGGGTGGTGGTGATCAGGCGCTGGGAGTCTGGTGGGAGATGTGTGAGGAGATTTGAGCGGCGGGTGACATCGAGTTCGCCGAAGACGTCGTCGATGAGGAGAATGGGAGTCCGACCGGTGCGCTCGATGAGGAGGCGCGTCTGGGCGAGTTTGATGGCAATGGCGAGGGTGCGTTGCTGGCCTTCGGAGGCGAATTTGGCGGCTTCGAGGCCGTCGACGAGGAGGGTGAGGTCGTCGCGGTGGGGGCCGACAACGGTCTGGCGGAGTCGGGTCTCGCGCTCGCGGGAGTCGGTGAGAGCGGTGGCGAGCGAGGCGTCGGCTCCGGGAAGGTAGCGGGTCGTGACGGTCTCGGAGGTGCCGCCGATGTCGCGGACGGCGGCGGCGATGAGCGGGTCGAGGGCGGTGGACAGTTCGCTCCGGGTCGCGGTGACGTGGTCGCCATTTTCGACGAGGTCGGGGTCGAAGGCGTCGATTTCGGGGCGCGGCCGGTGTTCGCGGAGGAGGGCGTTGCGGGATCGGAGGGCGCGGTCGAAGCGGCGGAGGGCGCGGAGGTAGCCGGGATCGAGTTGGCTGCAGAGGAAATCGAGTGCGCGGCGGCGGCGGGCGGCGGAACCCCGAACGATGTCGAGGTCGTCGTTCGAGAACCAGGCGATGCGGGCGGTTTGGAGGTATTCGGCGGGGCGGGGCTGGTCGACGGCGTCGAGACGGAGGATGCGCTTCGGGGGTTCGTAGCGAAATTGCAGTTGGGTGTCGGCGACGCGGGCGGTGAGGCCGAAACCCGGTTGCCCGGCGCGGACGCAGTCGGCGAGCGAATTGGTGCGGGGGGACTGCAGGCGGGTGGCGGCACAAATCGCCTCGAGAATGGAGGTTTTGCCCTGGGCGTTGGCTCCGATGATGAAGTTGGTGCCCGGGTCGGGAGCAAAGGTGAGACTTTGAAAACACCGAAAATCGGCGATGCGGATCGAGGTGAGAAGCGTGGGTGTGCTCACGGCTGTCGGTGCGGCATCACGCGGATTGAGTTTCGTTTCGGCGGCGGGCAAGTTCGGCGAGGATCTCGGCGTGGCGGGCTTTGGTGATAGGGTAGAGCCAGGTGAGGAAAATGCCGATGACGAGGGCGGAGGCGGGAAGCGGGCCGATGGCGATCCGGATGGCGGTGAGGGCACTGTCGGGCTGGATCGGGACGGCTTGGCCGGGGCCGCTGGACAGGTATCCGGAGAAGGCGAGGGCCTGGCCGAGGATGAAGGTGCCGAAAGCGAGGGCGAGTTTCTGCGTGAAGACGAAGAAGCCGTAGTAGATTCCCTCTCGGCGGCGACCGGTCTGGAGTTCGTCGAACTCGATGGTGTCGGGCAGCATGGCATTGGGGACGAGGTAGCAAACGGAGATGCCGACCCCGGCGGCGAGGGCCAGGGCGAAGAGGAGGGGTTCATTGCCTCGAGGGAGAAAAACGAGACAGGCCTGGGCGGCAAGCCAGAAGGTCATGCCGTAGAAATACACCGGTTTCTTCCCGATCCGGAGGCTGATCCAACCCCAGAGTGGAATGAGAAGAAGCGCGGTGCCCTGGACCGCGAGCGCGAGGAGCGGGAAGCGGCTCGCGGGTAATCCCATCACGCTGACCACGTAGAAGGGCAGGACCGCGGCGGTGAATTGCATCGCGAGCCACGAGAACAGATAGATCCCGCAGACGATGAGGAAGGGGCGATTGGCGAGGATGATGCGGAGTTGCGTCAGCACACTCAGGGTTGGCTCGGGTAAAGCGGCCGAGAGGCGCTGCCGGTCGCGGCTGGCGGCGATGCGTGATATTCCAGCGACGCACGCCGCGACGGCCGCGAGCGTGATGACCGCGATGACGAGGGCAAAGACCAGGTATTGGGTGGTCGGGGGGGTGTGGGCGAGGATTCCGAAGACGGCCTGCGCGACGACGAGGCCCCCGACGCTCCCGCCGAGGGAGAACGCCATTCGGCAGCCGGTGATTCGGGACCGCTCGTCGTAGTCGCTGGAGAGTTCCGCGGTGAGCGCCGAGTGCGGGAGAACCAGCGCGGTGTAGCAGGTGCTGTAGAGCACGGACACCCCGGTGTAGTAGGCGAAGAGCGCGAGTTGATTGCCGCCCGCGACGACCGTCGGCACGATCCAGAGGAGGACGAAGAACAGCGCCACCGGCACGGCGCTCGCGACCATCCAGGGGATGCGACGGCCCCAGCGGCTCCGGGTGCGGTCGCTGAGCCAACCGATGAGCGGGTCGTTAAAGGCGTCCCAGAGTTTGCCGATGAGCAGGACGCTGCCCGCGTAGCCCGCTCCGAGGCCCGCGACGTTCGTTAGAAAGACGAGTTGGAAAAAAATGAGTGTGCTCCCGGCCATGGCGGGGCCGAGTTCCCCCGCGCCGTACGCGAGACGGGCGGGGAGGCTGAGGCGGTCGCCCGGATGGAGGGGTGGCATCGGGCGGGAAGAGGGTGTTGCGGATCAGCTCGGCTCGGAGATACCGAGGGACACGAGGAGGGCCTCGTTGATGGTGCCGGTGATGGCGAGGTCGTTGTCCGATTGGTATTTGGAAATCGAAGCTTCGGTCACCGAGCCGATGTGGCCGTCGATGGGGCCGTTATAATAGCCGCGGTCTTCGAGTTCGACCTGGACGGAGACTTCGACGGGGAGGGTGGCAAAGGCCGGGTAATCGACGTAAGCTGGTCTCACGAAGACGTTCCAGCCGGCGTAGATCCCGACCGGGGCCACGTAGAGGGTATTGACCGAGATCGACGCGGCCCGGTAGGCGCCGCCCGAGTAAACGTAGCCGCTGCGGTAGGGGACGACGGGACGGTAAGGCGTGACGCTGGCACCGCTGGCCGAGATCGAGCCACCGTCAGGTCCTTCCGCGTCGACGCTGCCGGAGCGGAAGCGACCGGCTCGGTTGGTGTCGGCGTCGTAGGATGCCCCGTCGGGGCCTTCCGCGTTGACGCTCGACGAGCTGAATCGTCCCGCCTGCTGACGATCAGCATCGTAGCTGCCGCCGTCGGCTCCGTCGACGTCCACGCTACTCTGGCCGAATCGCCCCACGTGCGATCCGGAAGCTTCGATGGAGCCGCCCCGGGCCGTCTCGCGGTCAACGCTGAATGAACCCGCGCTCCGCCCACGGCCTTGCCGTGGTCGGGCCTCGGCGGCGAGGATGGAAATGACGAGCAGGACGGCTACTAGCAGGGGGGCGGTCGGTTTCATACCGGGAAGCAGACACCGGTCGGAGGCGGGATGCTAGATTTTTTCCAGATTAACGCCGGTCGTCTCGATCCGAAATTTCCACGTGGTGTATGCGCCGAGCAAGGACGTCCCGACGAGGCAGTAGAGCAGCGTCGCGGTCCCGATCTCGTGGAGGAGGATCGGAAAAAGAAACGCGGTCGCCACGGCACCGATTTTGGCGAACGAGGCGGCGAACCCCGCTCCGGTGCCGCGATTGCGGGTTGGGAAGACTTCGCCGGCGAGCAGGTAGGTCATGGCGTTGGGGCCGAGATTTGTCATGAAGTTGAAAAGCATGAATCCAGCGAAGATGAGAACGGTTGCCGTCGTCCCGGAGAAGTTCATGGATTGGGCGGCGATGAAGAGTCCGGCGGCGCAACCGATGAAGCCGCCGACCTGCAGCTTGATCCTGCCGACGCGGTCGGCGAGGAGGACGGCGGCGGCGATGCCAACGATCAGGAGGATGTCGATGAGCGCGGCGCCCTTCGCGCCGAGCATGTCGTTGTGGATCACGTCGGCGAGGTTGCGCTCGTGCTCATTCCTGGCGCCGATGGCGGTCGCCAGGATGGTCGGGGTGAAGATGCCGATGCCGTAGGTGCCGAGGTCCTGAAGGAACCAGGGGACGGACGCGAGGATCGTGGCGCGGCGGTTTTTTTTGGTGAAGAGCTGGGCGTAGCTTGGTTTGCGGTCGGCAGCGTGGACGTGAGCGTGGGGGTCGCGGAGACGAATGGTCGGTGGGTAGATGGGTTTCCGCCGGAGAAGACGGGCCGTCTCGTGTTCCGCTTCGGGGATTCGCCCCTGGGAGACGAGCCAGGCCCCGCTGTTGCAGACGAAGAAGCGGCCGACGAGCACGAGGGCGGCGGGAATGATGGCCGTCGCGTACATGATCCGCCAATCGGAGACGGACTCGTTCGAATGGAGAATGAGGAATCCCACCACGGTGCCGACGAGTGCGCCCACGGCCTGAAATCCGAAGGCCGCCAGCACGAGGCGTCCACGGAATTGACTCGGGATGCTCTCGGAGATGACGAGGTGCGCGGTCGGGTAATCGCACCCGAGGGCGACACCCATGCCGAACAGAAACGTGACGAGGAGCGGAAAGGTTGGGGCGACAGCGGTGAGGGCCAGAAACAGGACGAAAATCGCCATCTCCACGATGAACATCGCCTTTCTCCCAAAGCGGTCCGCGAGGCCTCCGAGGGCGGAAGCCCCGACCAGGATGCCGGCCAGCGAAGCCGCGCCGACGAATCCCTTCTCGCTGGCGGAGAGGCCGAATTCCAGGGAGACGAGCGGAAGGGCGACCCCGGTCATGAAAACAACGAGGCCTTCGAAAAATTTACCGGCCGTCGCGAGTCCCCAGATGCGCCATTGCATCGACGTCATCGGCGCTTCTGAGACGACGGTGCCGTCGAGCCAGCGGGGTGTTTCGTCGATGTATTGCTGGACCGTCCGCGGGATCTCGTCGGGCGTGGGCGCGCTCATTGAGGGTGATCCAATCCGCTTCCACGTTCCACGGCAATGCCCGCCCGCGAATGTGTCGATCTCGTAACATTTCAAAGAAATCGAAGCACCGATTCGCTTGCGGGACGAAAGACGGGTTACCGTGCGAAGGTTGCGGTTCGAGATGACATTGCGTTTTCCCATTTTTTGCGCCCTCGCGGCGGTGGTCGGATTTCCGGCTGTCAGCCAGGCTTTGGTCGTGCGGACGCCGAATGCGGCGGCGCACAACCGCTTCGTTTCTGGTTACCCGACGGATCCGGTTGTGAACGCGAGTGCGAGTTTTCTACTCGCGGGATTTGACCTTTCCGGGATCGGTTGGAACGCGGCGAATCCCGGGCAGAGCTTCACTCTCGTGACGCCCCAACATTTCGTGGGAGCCACTCACTCTTCGATCGGGGGAGGGGGTGTGGTGGAGTTTGTGGGGAGTGACGGCGTGAAGCGGAGCTACGTGGTGGAGAGCGCCGTCGCCGTGCCGAATGCCGAGGGCCGGCCGTCCGATTTGTTCGTGGGTCGGCTCAGCGCTCCCATTGCGCAGGAAGATCGTATCCGATTGTTTCCCGTCACGGGACTCGCCGAAGCGCAACAAACCGGTGCCACGGCCTACCTTTACGGGAACGCCGCGAAAGTCGGAACGGGGACGATCGGTGCGTTTCAAAATTTTGGGGACGACCCGTTGACCGCCGGCGCCGGGCTGAGTCCTACCCGCACTTTCACCACGACCTATCGACCGATTGGTGGCCGGGCGAACGACGCGCGTTTTGAAGGTGGGGATTCCGGCAGTCCGACTTTTCTGGTCGAGAACGGCACTTTGGCGCTGGCGGGGGTCCACGGGGCGCTCCAGACGACGAGTTTCGCGACCTTGACGACTTACACGAACTACGACACTTCCGTTTCGTTCTACATCAACGAAGTGAACAACATTCTCGCCGCTGATGGCTATCAGCTGACCGTCGTGCCCGAACCGCGCGCGATTTTTTTACTCCTGGTCGCCGTTGGGGGAATTGCGGTTGTCGGTCGGAACCGCTTGCGCGACCCCGCTCGCTGACGGTTACCTGTCCGGGTGCCAAGTCCGACCATCGCCGCGCTGTCGACTCCTCCCGGCGAGGGGGCGATCGCGCTGATTCGCGTGACCGGTCGCGCCGCCCTTGACGTGATTGGGTCGGTGTTTCAAAGCCGGACGGCCCCGTCGCCGCGGATGGCCACCTTGGGTCGGATCGTCGACCGGACCGGAGCGACCGTTGATCAGGTCGTGGTCACGACCTACGCCGGGCCGGCCAGTTACACCGGGGAGGACGTCGTGGAGATCAGCTGCCACGGAGGGATTCTCGTCGCGGCTCGCGTGCTGCGGACCGTTCTCGAGGCGGGTGCGATTGCGGCGGGGCCGGGCGAGTTCACCCAGCGCGCTTTCCTGAACGGCAAGCTCGACCTCACTCAGGCCGAGGCGGTGATGGATCTCATCCGGGCGCAAACACCGCGCGCCGCGGCCGCGGCCGCTGAGCAACTCGAAGGCCGCATCGGCACGGCGATCCACGAGATTCGCGATCACCTCGTCGACATCGTCGCGCACGTCGAGGCCTTCATCGACTTTCCCGAAGAGGGAATTGACCCCGCCACCGGCGATCTTCTTCTCGCGAAAGTTCGAGACGGTGGGCAGCAAATCGCGCGGCTTCTGGCAACGGCGGACGAGGGGCGGATCTTGCGGGAGGGGGTGCGGTTGGCGATTTGTGGTCGGCCGAATGCGGGGAAATCGAGCCTACTCAACCGCTTGCTGGGGTTCGAGCGGGCCATCGTGAGTCCGACCGCCGGGACGACGCGGGACACGATCGAGGAAATGATCGCGCTGCGGGGCATCCCGTTTCGCGTCGTCGATACGGCGGGTCTGCGCGAGACCGAAGACGAGATCGAACTCGAGGGTGTGGACCGGGCCCGCCGGGCCATCGAGCGAGCGGACGTCGTCCTCCGGGTGATCGACGGAGCGACGCGTGAAGGTCTCGAGGACCCCGCTGCGGCGGCGGACGAGATCCTGGTTTTCAACAAGTCCGATCTCGCGTCGGCCGGTGGTGCCGGGCTGGAGATATCCTGCACGACCGGGGTGGGGATCGATCCGCTCGTCGATGCGATCGTCGCCCGAGTTGCGCCGGAACGGGAGCGAGGGTCGCTTGCCGCGATCAACGCCCGCCACCAGGCTTGCCTGCAGCGGGCGGCGGTCGCGCTGGATGCCGCGGCGGACGCGCTCCGGGCCGGAACTGATCCGGAATTTGTCGCGCTCGACTTGCGCGACGCACTCGATGCCGTCGGCGAAGTGGTGGGCCGCGTTGACTCCGAGGACATTCTCGGGAAGATCTTCAGTTCCTTTTGCATTGGGAAATGAATGTTTACACCGACGTCCTCAAACCGATTTTGTTCCGTTTCGACGCCGAGACGGCCCACCACCTGGCGCTTGCCGGGCTTCGCGCGGGTGGGCGCTTCCCGGGTCCGTTGGGCGCGATGTTCGGTGGTGCCGCGCCGCAGGCCGCCCGCCGGGTGTGCGGGATCCGGTTCCCGAATCCCGTTGGGCTTGCCGCCGGGATGGATAAAAATGCTGTCGCGCTTCCGGCGTGGGAGGCGCTCGGCTTCGGTTTCGCCGAAGTTGGAACGATCACCGCGCTCCCGCAGCCGGGCAATCCGAAGCCCCGCCTCTTCCGGTATCCCGATCTCGACGCGCTGATCAACCGCTTCGGCTTTAATAATGACGGGGCCGAAGTGGTGGCCGATCGGCTCACGCGACTGCGCGACGCGGGTCGCTGGCCGGACATCCCGGTTGGCGTGAACATCGGCAAATCGAAGGTGACGGAACTCGCCGACGCTCCGGCCGACTACCGGAGTAGCTTCGCGGCGCTCCGGGAATTTGGTGATTATTTCGTCGTGAACGTCAGCTCGCCGAACACGCCCGGTCTGCGGGATCTGCAGCACGTCGATGCCTTGAGGGCGATCATGAGCGAACTCCGCGCGGTCGACGCGACCAAACCGATCTTCGTGAAGCTCGCGCCGGACCTCGACCCGGCCCAGCTTGATCCACTCGTTGGAGTCCCCGGAATATCCGGTTTCGTTGCGACGAATACGTCTCTCGACCACAGCATCCTCCCGGCGGACCGCGATGAGGTGGGTGGCCTGAGCGGAGCGCCGATCACGGTGAAGGCGCAATCGATTTACGCCGAACTCTCCGCCCGCACGGACTTGCCCGTGATCGCCTCAGGCGGCATCATGAGCCGGGACGACGCCAAAGCCCGTTTTGACGCCGGAGCGGATCTCGTCCAGATCTACACCGGCTTCGTATATCACGGACCAAATCTCATCCGGGAAATTTGCCGCTAACGGGCGAATCCTGCTAACTCTCTCAACCTCTCCACCAAATGACCGATTGGAAATCCACACCGCTGACCCTGGGCCACTCGCCCGATCCCGACGACGCCTTCATGTTTTACGCCATGGCGGAGGAAAAAATCGATCTGCGCGGTTATCGATTTGAGCACATTTTGCAGGACATTCAGACGCTCAATGAGCGCGCGACCCGGAGTGAACTGCACATTACGGCCGTCTCGATCCATTCGCTTGCCTACGTCCTCGACAAGTACGCACTCCTCTCCAGCGGCGCGTCGATGGGTGACGGCTACGGGCCGATGTTCGTCGTGAACCACGGCGAGGGTCCCGACGAATCCGCGACCCTCGACGAGCGGCGGGAGTGGCTCAAAACCAAGCGCATCGCGATCCCGGGTGAGATGACGAGCGCCTTCCTGTCGGCGCAGTTGTTTCTCGGGGAAAAAATGACGAATTACCGCGTCGTTCCTTTCGACGAGATTTTTGACGCCGTGCGGGGCGGGGCCGTCGATGCCGGGGTGATCATTCACGAGGGCCAGCTCACGTATTCGCGCGATGGATTCGACAAGGTCGTTGATCTCGGGGAGTGGTGGAAGGGTCGGACCGGATTGCCGCTCCCGCTCGGTGGCAACATGATCCGCCGGGACATCCCGGAGGACGTGCAACATGAATTGTCGGAGATCCTCCACGAAAGCATCCGCTACGGGTTGGAAAATCGGGCGCTCGCCGTCGAGCACAGCATGTCGCACGCTCGGGGGATGGACAACCCGCTGGCCGACGAATTTATCGGGATGTACGTGAACGACTACACCTTGGATTACGGCGATGCGGGCCGGAGTGCGATCCGTCAGTTCCTCGACGAAGGCTACGAGGCGGGGTTGATCCCGAAGCCGACGGAACTCAAGTTTGTGCAGTGATCCCGCGGCTCCTGAGTTTGGTTTTGGGCGGGGTCGGGGGGCGGCGGGTGGTGCTCGTCGGCGCGGCCGGGAGCTTGCTGGCGGGATGCTCGTTGCCGCAGATCGATCTTGGGACGAGGGAGCCGATCAAGGTCGACATCAACATGCGACTCGACGTCTATCAGTACGACGAAGGGACGAAGCCCGGGCCGATGGCGACGCCCACGCCGGTGCCGAGCGGGGATCTGGCGACGCGGCGTGAAGACCGGGCGGCGGACATTCAAGTCTTCAAGAACAGTCGATTGGTCGGCGAGGGGATGGACGGCCTGCTGGCGATCCTGGAGAGCGCCAACGGAGAATACGGGGACTTCGTGCGCGACACGGTTCGGGCGGAGAACGCGGACCGGATGACGGTCATGAAAGCGACCGCGGAGAAGGAAAAGCGGTCGTTGGCCGAGGTTCAGAAGGAACAGGCCGAGTTGTGGCGCAATCGATCATTTTCGGGGGAATACATTCAGGTGAAGGGAGATGGGGGGAAATTGGCTTGGAATCAGAAAGGGGAATGATGGGACGCGTGGGAATTGGTTTTCGAATTTTGATCGTGGCCGTAGTCGGGGCTTGGATCGGTGGTTCGGTTGCGGGCGCGGCTGACGGGAAGGATTTGGATCTGACCTATTCGAAGGCGATTGAGATGGCGCTGGCGAAAAATTTTCAGATTCAGGTCGAGACGTTCAACCCGCAGATCGCGAAGGCGCGGACCTTGAGCGAGGAAGGCGTCTTCGACCCGACGCTGGAGCTGGGTTACAGCTACGAGGAAAGTCGGCGGGACCTGACTTCGCTCGATCCGACGTTCGACTCGGCGGCTCCGGGGCGGAGTGGAGCGGCGCGGTTCGCCCGGGAGAGCGGCACGGCGGCCCGGGCTTCGATCGGCGGGGTGACCCCGCTCGGGACGAGTTATGATTTGGGCGCCACGGTTGACCGCGATACCGACACGCGGAGTGCGATTGATCAGCGCTATCAGACGTTCGTGGGTGGGTCGATCACTCAGCCGTTGCTGCGGGGCTTTGGGACGGACGTGAACCTGGCGCAGATCCGGATCGCGCGGGCGGATCAGGCGATTTCGGCGTGGGAGCTGCGGCAGCGGTTGATCGACGTGGTGACGGACACGGCGCTGATTTATAACGATCTGTTTTTTGCGATTCAGAATTTGGCGGTGCAGATCCGGTCGCGGGACTTGGCGGCGAGGTTGCTGCAGGACAACGAGAAGCGGGCCGAGATCGGGGTGATGTCGCCGCTCGACGTCGTGCAGGCGCAGGCGGACGTGGCGCAGCGGGAGGAGCGGGTGTTGGTGGCGGAGCGCGAGGTGGCGGATAATCAGAATTTCCTCAAGCAGTTGGTGACCGACGAGATCGCGGACGTGCTCGACGTGCCGGTACGGATCGCGCCGCCCCCGTTCGAGCGGAAAGTGCAGGTGAACCTGAAACAAGGGTTGGGCCGCGCCTTCGAGATTCGTCCGGATTATCGCCAGGCTCTGCTGGATCTGCAGAAGCGGAGCATCAACGTCGTCTTCAACCGAAACCAGGCGCTGCCGCGGCTGGATCTTGTGGGGAGTCTGGGTCTGAACGGAATCGAGACCGAGATTGGGGAAAGCGTATCGCAATTGACCGTGCCGAGTGATTTGCGTGGGAGTATCGGGGTGAACTTCAGCCTGCCGATTCCGAATCGGGAGGCGCGGGGCCAGGTGCAGGTGTCGAAGCTGGAGGTGGCGCGGGCGTTGGTTTCGCTCAAGCAGCTGGAGCAATCGATCTTCGTGGAGGCGGACAACGCGGCGGGTCAGATCGAGACGACGCGCAAGCGAATCGACACGACTCGGGCGGCCCGAATTTTTGCCGCTCGGACGCTGGAAGCGGGTCAGGCGCGGCTGGCATCGGGAACGGCAACGACGTTTGAGGTGCTGGAGTTTCAGACCGATCTCGCGACTGCGGAGGTGGCGGAGATGCGCGCGCTGACCGATCACCAGAAGGCAATCGCGGAGTATGCCCGGACGGTGGGGACGACGCTGGACGCGAACTTGATTTCGTTGGAGTGAGTGGAGTTGCGCGAGCCGATGAGGGAGGACGTGTTGCGTGCCGGAACTAGCTGAGGTCGATCACGCGCGGCGCCTCTGGGACGTCGGGTTGGGGGACAAGATTCTGGAGGTGATCGTGCCGAAGCCAGCGGTCCGGGTGCTGCGGGGAACGGACGTCGATGCGTTGACGGATGGACTGACGGGTCGGGTGCTGGCGACGTCGGAGGCGAGCGGGAAGCAGATGCTCTTCCGGTTCGGGAAGGACCGGAGCCGATGGCTGGGGGTGCACCTCGGGATGCGGGGAAGACTGCGGGTCGACGAGGCGGACGCGGAGCCGGAGAAGCACGATTATCTCGTGTTGCGGCAGCGGGGGCGGCGGTTGGTTTTCAATGACCAGCGGGTTTTCGGGCGGTTGCTTTACGCGGAGGGAGCGGAGGTGCCGGATTGGTGGGCGAAGCTGCCGGCGTCGATATTTTCGGAGGACTTTTCGCGCGGGGCGGTGGAGGATTTTTTGAAACGCAGAAAGCGGACTCCGCTGAAGCCGCTTTTGCTGATGCAGGAGCGTTTCCCCGGCGTCGGGAATTGGATGGCGGACGAGATTCTCTGGCGCGCGCGGTTGCATCCGCGGCGGCTGTCGGGGGAGTTGTCCGCGAAGGAGGTGACGAAGCTCTGGAAGACGACGCGGGACGTTTGCGTGAAATCGGTCGAGCAGATCGATGACGATTGGAGGTATCCGCGGTCGTGGCTTTTCTCGCACCGATGGACGGATGGAGGGAGCTGTCCGCGGTGCGGCGGCGGGCTGGAGCGGGCGGTGATCGGAGGGCGTCGGACGTGCTGGTGTCCGGTGTGCCAGGGGGCGGGCTGACTTCGCGACGAAAGTTGGCCTTTCCTTGGCTGGATGCCGGAGGGAATGGCGGGTATCAATTCCGGTCGTGAAGCTGCTGGCGGTCTCGGATTTGCACTACGGTCTGCCTCAGTTCGAGTGGCTGGTCGCACGGGCGGCGCGTTACGACGCGATCGTGATTGCCGGTGACTTGCTGGACCTCGCTTCGCCGGTGGATCTTGATACGCAAATTATCGTGGTCTCGAAGTATCTGGATCGCATCCGTGAGGAGACGGTCCTCATCGTGTGTTCCGGCAACCACGATGGCGATGTGCCGATGGGCGGGGGCGATTTTGCGGCGCAGTGGTTGGTGGATTTGAGTCGGGGGAATCTGGTGGTGGACGGGCAGACGGCGTGGCTGGGCGAGGACAAAGTGACGGTCTGTCCCTGGTGGGAGTCGGAGGAGTCGAAGGCGCGGATGGTGGCGATGCTGAGAGCGGAATCGTCGGAGCGGCTCGCGAAGCGCTGGATGTGGGTCCACCACGCGCCGCCGAACGGCTACTCGGTGGCGTGGACGGGTAAGGAATTTGCGGGAGACTGGATTCTGTCGGGATTGATCGAGGTGCTCCAGCCGTCGCTGGTCTTTTGCGGGCACATCCACAACGCGCCATTTTACGCCGATGGAAGCTGGGTCTCACGGGTGGGCCGGACGTGGGTCTTGAATCCGGGACGGCAGATCGGTCCGATCCCGGCTTTTGTGCGCCTGGACCTCGAGACGATGGTCGCCGAGTATCGGAGCTTGGAAACGGTTGAGACGATGAATTTGTCGGGGTCGATGCCGTAGGTCCGGCTTTGTTTCCGAAGACCTTGATGGGGTTTTTGATGGTAATGATTTGAGATCGGGCGGCGAATTGGTTGAGGTGTGCCAGATGGCAGGGAAGCGGCGAAAGGTGACCTCTTTGAAAAAGGACCGGTCGGGATGGTGGCTTGTCTGGGTCGATGAGAGTCCGATTCGCGCTGAGGAATTGCGGGCTTACCGGGCGGTGGAACGGGAGCTGGGAAAGCTACGCGAGGCGTTGGAGGTCTTTGAGACCCGGGACGTCCCCGCTTTCGGCGAGTGGGAGGCGCGGACGTTCGGAGCGCTCTTGACCGAGATTCGGGAGCTGGAGCGCGGGATCGCGGAGAAGACGTGGCTTTTGGATGAGATCGACGACGAGGTGTTGTGGTCGGGATGCTCGCAGGTGGAGGCTTATCGCCGGGTGCTGGCCGCGCGGGAGCGGGGATCGCGGCAGGGCAATCGGGAACACGAGGGAGGCGGCGAGGGCGGGGAGGCGGAAGATTTTTCTGGGAGCAGAAAGGATGATTCGGCGCCGCGTGGGATGTTTGGGGACGGGGACTTGCCGGAGGATTTCGACGTGAAGGAGTTCGATTCGATGTCGAAGCGGAAGCAGCAGGAGTTCCGCGACAAATACGAAGTGATGGGGGCGATGTACGAGATGATGACGGGCGACCGGGCGCCGAATCTGGATGAGGTGCTGGACCGGGAGCGGGCGCGGGTGGACGGCGGGTCGCGACCCGTTGCGGCTGCGGGGTCGGCGGAGCCAATGGATCAGCGCTTGAAAACGCTCTACCGGAGGTTGGTCCGGCGGCTGCATCCGGACGGGAATTCGGAGCTGACCCGTCGTGAAAAGGAGTTATGGCACGAGGTGCAGGCGGCGTATCAGGACCGGGATCTCGAGCGGTTGGAGGCGGTGGCGGGCCGGGTGGAGATGGGCGCCGGCGGGGATGCGGGGGCGCTGCCGATTGGAACGCTGCGGCGGATGACCGCGGAACTCGGGCGGACCCTGAGCGAAATGCGGAAGGCGACGAACCGGGCAAAGCGGCAGGCCGCGTGGGGGTTTCGGCGGCTGACGAAGAAGCGGGCGAGGATCGAGGTGAAGCGGCGGGCCGAGCTGGAGCGGATGGTGGCGGGAGCGCGGGAGGAATTTCGGTTGGTCGCGGCGGAATTGGACGTGATCGCACGGCGGGCCGCAAGGGGGAAGCGGCCGAGTCGGCGGGCGGGGCGGTGATTTTTTTACCGATTTAATCCCGCGGAGGGTGCGAGAAATTTTCAGAATGCCAAGCCGACGGTGAAGTGGATCGCGCCGATGGCTTCGCCGGAGCGCGGGGCCGGATTGAGAGCGGCGTCGAGGCGGATGGGGCCGATGGGGAGGTCGTAGCGAAGGCCGGCTCCGATGCCGGTGCGGAGGATTCCAAACTCGGAAGAGGTCTGCCCGACGCTGCCGACGTCGACGAAGACGGCGGCCTTGAGCGAGTCAACGATGGGGACGACGTGCTCCAGGTTGAAGACCGTGTAGGTCTGGCCGCCGGTCGGGTAGCCGTTGTTGTGGGGACCGAGTTCGCGGTCGGCGAAACTGCGGACGGAGGAAGCCCCGCCGTTGAAAAAGCGTTCGTCGATGGGGACGGACGAGTTGCCTTCGGTCGGGATCATGATTCCGCCGCAGGCACCGAAGGCGAGGAGGGTGTTGCCGAGGGGGAGGTAATAGGCCGCGCGGGCGGCGAAACGGGCGAAACTGATCTGGCTGCCGAGAGCGCGGGTGGCGAAGTCGGCGGTGGTGCCGAGGACGAAGCCCTGGTCGGGGTTGAGCGGATTGTCGCGGGTATCGTAGACGGAGGTGAGCGCCGAAGCTGTTGGCGAGGTAGGGAGTGTGCCCGATGAGATCGTCGCTGATGCCCTCGGCTTCGACGGAGACGCCTTTGGCGAGGAGGAAGACCGAGGCGGTGAGCCGGGGGGTAAGTGTCCGGGTGAGTTCGGGGCGGAGGGCGAGTTCGCTTTTCGTGTAGCCTTCGAGGCGGCGGTTGAGGACGGTCGCTCGGAAAGTGAGCGCGAGGTCGTCCCGGTCGAGGAACCACGGGTCTTCGAGGGTGAGGTCGGCTCCGAAGGTGCGTTGGGTCGCCTCGATGGAGGCGGTGAAGGAGCGCCCCGTGCCGAAGAGGTTGCGCTCGACGAAGCGGATGCCACCGCCCGCGCCTTCGAAGGTGCCGTAGCCGAGAGAGAAGCCGACCTCTCGACTCGGGGCGGGTTCGTATTCGATGGCGAGATCGACTTCGCTGGTGGTGGGATCGGGAAGTTGGCGGACGCGGAGTTGGTCGTAGAGGCCGGTGCCGAGCTGGCGTTGGAAGCGGGTGTTGAGGGCTGCGGGATCGTAGGGGCGGTCGGTGAGGGAGGCGAAGCGACGGCGAACGAAGCGGGGTGGGAGGCTGGGGTCGCCGGGCGGGTGATCGGCGATCACAGTGCCGAAGCGGAAGGGTGGACCTGGCGTGACCTGGATGGTGACGGGGATCTCCTCTGCGAAGATGGGTTGACGCGATTTCGCCCGGGTGGAAATTGCGGGTCCTCGCCGTGCGGTGGTTTTTGCCTGGTAGTGGCCGGCTTTTTGAAATTCGTAGGCGACCCTTTCCTCGATGAGACTGAGGCGGGTTGAGCTGTAGGGTTGGGTGGTGAGGTCGGCGAGCGATTCGCGGAGAGTTACGATGGGAACGGCGCTGCTGCCGACGATGGTGATCGGGCCGAAGGTGTAAGGGGGACCTTCGGAGATGGTGATGGTGGCGCTGGCGTCGGTTCGGTCGTTGGAGAGGGCGACGGTCGGGGTGGTGACCTCGACGTCGAGGTAGCCGTCGGAGAGGTAGAGGTCGCGGAGGCGATTGACGCCTTCCGCCAGTTTGTCGGGAACGTAGGGGAGGTCGTCGCCGGTGACGTTTTCGCGGGTGGGGCCGAGGAGGAAGTCGGCGAGTTTTTTTTCGTCGTAGGCGGTCGCGCCGAGGAAGGTCGTTGTGGTGAGCTGCGTGCGAGGGCCTTCGGTGATGTCGAGGGTAAGGGTGGCGGCGGTGATCTGCGGGGTGACCGTGGCTTCGGTGAAGCCATTGTCCTGGTAGGTGAGTCCGGTGAAGTAGCTGAGGTCGTCAGCGCGGGCGGGGGTGACGCCGGTGGATTCGATCTGGGCGATTTGTCCGGCGACTTTTTCGCGGAGGGACGCGGTGGGGAGTTTTTCGTTGCCGACAAACTGAACGGTGGCGGCGTGGGCTTCGAACGTCAGGACGACGAGTGCGATGAAGACGCGGCGGTTCATTTGAGCCGGAGGACGTAACGGAGGCGGCCGCGGAAGTCGCCGTTGACATCGAGGTCGCCGATGAGGTGGAAGGCGGGGGTGAGTCGGTAACGGGCGGAGAGGCTTTGTTTGCCGGTCTTCGGGTCGATGGCGCCAACTTCGAGATCGAGTTTGTCACGGAAACTGTCCGTTTCGCCGGGCTTGGCGGGGAAGAATCTCTGGTAGAGCTGTTGGAGAAGGAGGAGGGCGGCGCGTCCGGCGATGACGTCGGTGCCGCCCGTGAGTTCCTTGGCGGTTGCGCCGGTGGAGAGGAGGGCGACGATGTCCTCGGGGGGGAGCGGGGGGTTGCTGGTGAAGGTGACTTCGGGGTCGTTGACGGTGCCGGAAATGAGAACGGTGATCACGTAGTCGCGGATCTCGGAGCGTCCGCGGAGATTGAGAACGGGGTCGAGCGGATCGGCGGGGTTGAAAAAGACGCTGCCGCGGGCGATGTCGAGGGTGCTGAACGGCAGGGTGAGAATGAGGTCCTCGACGTTCGCGCTGCCTTCGAGGCGTGGCGCGAGGCCGGTGCCGGTGAGGCGGAGATCGGCGGTGGCGCGGCCATTCGCGACGTTGCCGCGGATGAGGAAGGGCGAGTCGGTGCCAATGGTGACGTCGAATTGCCAATCGCGGATCGGTGGGTTGGGGAAACTGAGGCGGGGCGGATCAGCGGACGGGGCTTGGGGGGCTTTGCGTTTGCCGGGTTGGCCGAAGGGGAGCACGACGATCTGCTTGAAGAGGCGGCTGTCGATGAGACCGAGGTGGCCCGAGAGTTTGGCGGAGTCGGGCGGGCCGGTGAGCGTGAGGTTGGCATTCGCTCGCGCGAGGAGGTCTGGGCTGCGGGCGAGGAGGAGAGATTGCCCGTCGAAGGTGAAGTCCAGCTGAGGAGATTCCGGGTCGGTCAGATCGGCGAAGCCGGTGAGGGTGAACTGACCGCCGGAGACGCTGCCGCTGAAGTTCCGGATGGCGATCTTTTCGCGGGAGAGATCGAGGCGGGCGTCGACGTTGGTGACTTCGGGAAGTTCGTCGGCGGCGAGAGCGAGGCGCTTGATCTGGAGGGTGGCGGCGCCGGTGGGTGCGGGTTTCTGGAGGGTTCCGCCGACTTCGATGCGGGCGGAGGCGTTGCCTTCAACGAAGCTGATGGCCGGTGCGAAGGTCGGGATCAAGGCGAGATCAATCCCGGGGACGTCGATGCGGAGATTGATGGGCGTGTCGGGATCGAGGGATTCGCCGGGAATGAAGGGGAAGCTGCCATTGATGGTGACGGGTTCGATGCGGCGTTGTTGAAAGGTGGCGGCGAGACGGGCGTCGCCATCGGCGACTGAGAGGCGGAGATCGAGCTGAGCGGGTTCGATCCGGGTGAGTTGCTCCGGCTGGAGGTCGGAGGCCGTGAGGTGAAGGTCGGCGACGAGGGTCGCGAGGGTGCCCTTGGCGGTGAGGTTGAGTTGGGCGGCACCGAGTAGAGGTGGGGCGGGTTGGTTCGCGATGGCGGCGAGCTGGGTGACGGTTAGTTCGGGGGTGGAGACGGCGAGATCCAGGGGGCGGTCGCGGGGGATGGGTTGGTCGCTGTTGTTCAAATCAAGGGGGAGGGTGACGTGGCCGGTGAGGATGCGCTGGCCGCGAAGATCGGCGGTGAGGGTGGGAACGGTGAGTTGGGTCGGGGTGTAGGTGCCGACGGCGGTCGCGTCGAAGTCGGCGATCTGGTCGGTGCGGGCGTCGGTGAGGGTGAGCGCGAATTCGCCGGAGTGGTTGGTGGTCTCGACTTCACCGGAACCGGACCAGGTGAGCGCGAGCTGGCCGTCGAGGTTGATGGGGTTGCGTTCGGGAGGGACGAGCGCGGTGAGATCGGCGAGGTCGATGGTGAGTTGGCCGCGGTAGGCGTAGGGGGCGGTGAGGTCGGCGGTGCCGCTGGCAGTGATGGCGTTGGCGGGGCCGAGGTTGATTTCGAAGGTGCGGACGTTCGCGACGTTGTCGGCGATGGGTGCGTCGATGGTGATGGTGGGAATGGTGTAGCCTCGAGCGGAAATGTTCTTGGCGGTGACGTGGAGGCCGCCTTGGAAGGCTTGGTTATCACGGTGGATGTCAGCGTCGACTTTCAGGGAACCGGAGAGGACGGTGCCGCGGGTATCCCGGACGAAGTCTTCGAGGCGGGGGGCGTCGATCTCGAGTTTCAGATCGAGGAGGTCGAGGTTGACCCGGGTTGGATCGGTGGGGACTACGTAGCTGCCGACGAGGCGGACGAAATTGCCTTGGTAATTGAGTTCGAGTTTTTCGAGTGCGACGGATTGCTCGGCGGAGCTGATTTCGATGATGGCCTCGTCGGCTTCGTAGTTTTGGTAGGTGATCGTGGCGGCGCGTCCGCCGAGACGGGTGGTGAGGTTGGTCGTGATGGGTTCGCTCGCGCCGGGTGGCGGGAGTTTTTTCGAGAACGTGACGGCGAGGTCGGCGTTGGCGAGGCGAAGGTCCTGGAAGTCGAGTCGGCGGGCTTCGACCTTGAGGTTGGCGCTGAGGTTGGGGGCGTTGTAATCGAGTCGACCGGAGCCGGTGACGGTGCCTCGGGCGAGGGGAGCGACGCCGGGGACGAGGGTGGAGAGATCGGGGGCGTCAATGGTGATCGTGCCTGCGTAATTGTCGGGCGGAAGGTTGGCGATGGTGGCTGGAAGGTTCGAGACGAGTTGGCCGGTGAGGGTGTTGACGTCGCGGCGGAGGTCGCGGAGGTCGATCCGGGCGCGGCCGTCGGCCAGGGTGAAAACGGCAAGAAGATGATCGACGCGGGGTTGGTCGAGCTGGAGGTCGGTGAAATCGGCGCGGCCCTCTCCGGTCCACGTGAGGGGGCGGAAGAGTTCGCCTTCGTAGTTGAGAATCAGGTCGGCGATGGTGCCGGTCGGGGCGGGGACGAGGTTGAGAAAGGTGCCGACGCGCTCGAGTTCGACGCCGGTGATCTTGAGGCGGAGGCTGGAATGGTTGGTCTCGTAGATATCGTGGATGGAGATGTCGAGGTGGGCGGTGCCGCCGAAGCCGGAGACATCGGCGGCCAGGCCGAGACGGCTTTCGGCGAGGTGGGAGGCGTCGAAATTGAACTGATTGATGGTGATCCCGGGACCGACGGCGAGGTCGGTGAGGATGAGGTTGCGGTCCGTGAAGGTGGTGCGGCCCTCGAGATGCTCGAAGGTCGGGGAGCCCGGGGCCTGGAAGCGTCCGACGCGGAGGGTGCCGGGGCGGTCGGGGAGGAGAAGGAGAGTGAAGCCGGTGAAGGCAAAGTCGCCGTTGGCGGAGCGGGAGATGAAGCTGAAGTTGGTAATCTCGACCCGCTCGGGAAAGAGGAGGGGGAACTTTAAGGTTTCCAGGTTTTGGGGTTTTGAAGTTTGGGCGTTCCGGCGTTTTTGCGGGTCGGGGGTGAATTTTGATTGGTCGATCTCCAGGTCAAAGTTGGTGAGGCGAATGGATTTCAGGAGGCCCGGGTAGCCATCTTTGACCCAACCGAGGAGGCTGTATTGGAGGCCGATCTCGCCGATGGTGAGTTTGCGGATCGGGCTGTCGGGGTCCGGGTCGGCGACGACGTTGGTGACGCGAAGGGTCGTGAAGATCGAGCCGCCGAGTTGGTATGTGAGGCGGAGTTGCTGGTCCGCGGCGGTGCGGACGAGGAGACGACGGGTGAGTTCGAAGACGAGAGGCCGGTGGAAAGCGAAGAGGGTCGCGACGAGCGCGAGGAGGGTAAGGATGGGCCAGCGAAGTCGGCGGAGGAGACGGGGGACGGGCACGTTTCGGGAGTTTAACGCGTGCTTTTTGGTTGGAGCGTCGATGGGAAATCATCGCTGCTCGAAAGTGGGCGACGGGCTATTTTTTGGCGCCAGGGAGACAAGGTTTCGAGAGTTCGCTGTCGGGGTCGTAGTTGAGGTAGGAACTGAGCCACTTCTCGCAGGCTTCGACGGTGAGATCTTTTCGCTGCGCGTAGTCCTCGATCTGGTCGCGCTCGATTTTACCAACCGCGAAATATTTGGCTTCGGGGTGGCCGAAGTAGAGGCCGCTGACCGAGCTGGCGGGATACATGGCCAGGCTCTCGGTGAGCGTGATGCCGGTGTGGGTCGTGGCGTCGAGGAGGCGGAAGAGTTCCCACTTCTCGGTGTGATCGGGGCAAGCTGGATAGCCGGCGGCGGGGCGGATGCCGCGGTACTTCTCGCGGATGATCTCCTCGGTGCTGAGGTTCTCGGTTTTTCCGAAGCCCCATTGGTCGCGCATTTTCTTGTGGAGACACTCGGCGAACGCTTCGGCGAAGCGGTCGCCGAGGGCTTTGACGATGATCGCGGAATAGGGATCCTGTTGATCGTCGAAGTGTTGGGCGAAGGTGTGGACTTCGGGGCCGGCGGTGCAGGCGAAGCCGCCGACGTAATCGGTGCGGGCGCTGGACTTTGGTGCGACGAAATCGGCCAGCGCGAAGTTCGGGGCGTTGGACTTGGCGTTTTGCTGGCGGAGGGTGTGGAGCGTGGATAGACGCTCGTTCCGACTGGGGTCGGCGTAGAGTTCGATGTCGTCGCCCACGCGATTGGCGGGCCAGAAGGCGGTGACGGCGCGAGCGGTGAAGCGTTTGTTTTCGACGATGTCGGCGAGGAGGGTTTGGGCGTCGTCGAAGAGTTCGCGGGCCTGGGTGCCGACGGTGGGGTCGTCGAAGATCGCGGGGTAGCGGCCGCGGAGTTCCCACGAGTGGAAAAACGGGGACCAGTCGATGAAGGGGACGAGTTCTTCGAGCGGGAAATTGTCGTAGGTGGTGAGACCAAGCTTCTCGGGGACGGCGATGGCGGTGGTGTCCCAGTCGAAGGTTGCGGCGTTGGCGCGGGCCTCCGAGAGGGAGAGGAGCTTTTTGCTCGCGGTGCGCGAACTGTGTTCTTCGCGGAGGCGGTCGTAGTCGGCTTGGAGCTTTTCGAGGAAGCCGGGTTTTTGTTCGTCGCTGAGGAGGGCGCTGGCGACGTTGACCGAGCGACTGGCGTCGAGGACGTGGACGACGCCGGGGGCGTAGTGTTGGTTGATTTTGACGGCGGTGTGGGCGCGGCTGGTGGTGGCACCGCCGATCATGAGCGGGATGGTGAAGCCCTGGCGTTGCATCTCCTTGGCGACGTGGATCATTTCGTCGAGGGATGGGGTGATGAGGCCGGAGAGGCCGATGATGTCGACGTTCTTCTCCTTGGCGGTCGCGAGGATCTTTTCGCAACTCACCATGACGCCCATGTCGATGACCTCGTAGTTGTTGCAGGCGAGAACGACCCCGACGATGTTCTTGCCGATGTCGTGGACGTCGCCTTTGACGGTGGCCATGAGGATGCGGCCCTGGGGTTTGGCGTCGGGATTGGCGGCGCGTTCCTCCTCCATGTAGGGCATGAGCCAGGCGACGGCCCGCTTCATCACGCGAGCGCTCTTGACCACCTGCGGGAGGAACATTTTTCCTGAGCCGAAGAGGTCGCCGACGATGCCCATGCCGTCCATGAGGGGACCTTCGATGACCTGGAGCGGCTTGTCGAAATGCTGGCGGGCCTCCTCCGTGTCGACGTCGATGAAGTCGACGATGCCTTTGATGAGGGCGTGTTCGAGGCGCTTGGCGACGGGGGCTTCGCGCCAGGCGAGGTCGGGGCCGGTGGATTTCGCGCCGCCGGTGTTGGCGGATTTCAGTTCGTCGGCGAGGGTGACGAGGCGCTCGGTGGCGTCGGGGTCGCGGTTGAAAAGGACGTCTTCGACGTGCTTGAGCAGGTTCGGCTCGATGTCGGCGTAGACGGCGAGCAGGCCCGCGTTGACGATGCCCATGTCGAGGCCGGCGTCGATGGCGTGGTAGAGAAACGCCGCGTGCATGGCTTCGCGGACGACGTTGTTGCCGCGGAACGAGAACGAAATGTTGCTGATGCCGCCGGAAACGCGGGCGTGCGGGAGATTGTTTTTGATCCAGCGAGTGGCTTCGATGAAATCGACGGCGTAATTGTTGTGCTCCTCGATGCCGGTGGCAACGGTGAGGATATTGGGATCGAAGATGATGTCCTCGGGCGGGAAGTCGACCTCGTCGACGAGGATGCGGTAGGCGCGTTCGCAGATGGCTTTTTTGCGCTCGAGGCTGTCGGCCTGGCCGTCTTCGTCGAAGGCCATGACGATGACCGCCGCTCCGTAGCGGCGCACGAGCGCGGCTTGGTGGCGAAATTTTTCCTCACCTTCCTTGAGGCTGATCGAGTTGACGACGCACTTGCCCTGGACGCAGCGCAGGCCGGCTTCGATCACCTCCCACTTTGAGGAATCGATCATGATCGGCGCGACCGAGATATCGGGTTCGCTCATGATGAGGAGAAGGAAGCGGCGCATGGCGGCGACGCCGTCAAGCATGCCCTCGTCCATGTTGACGTCGATGATCTGGGCGCCGGCTTCGACCTGTTGGCGGGCGACGGCGAGGGCGGCGTCGTAGTCGTCGGCCTGGATGAGTTTGGCGAACTTCGGCGAGCCGGTGACGTTCGTGCGCTCGCCGATGTTGATGAAGGGAATCTCCGGACGGGCGGTGAAGGGTTCCAGGCCGGAGAGGCGGAGGGTGGTGTCGCGGGTCGGGATCTTGCGGGGAGGGCAATCCTTGACGGCTTCGGCGATGGCGCGGATGTGGTCGGGAGTGGTGCCGCAGCAGCCGCCGATGACGTTGAGCCAGCCCTGCTCGGCCCATTCGCGGAGCTGGGGAGCGAGGGATTCGGGGGTTTCCGGGAAGCCGGTGGGCGAGAGAGGGTCGGGGAGGCCGGCGTTCGGGTAGGTGCTGACGTGGAAGGGGGCGAGGTTGGAAAGCTCCTCGATGTAGGGGCGCATCTCGTTCGGGCCGAGAGCGCAATTGAGGCCGACGGAGAGGAGCGGGAAGTGGGAGATCGAATTGAGGAACGCCTCGACGGTCTGGCCGGTGAGCGTGCGACCGCTGAGGTCGGTGATCGTGCCCGACACCATGACGGGGAGCTGTTTGCCGATGGTTTTGAAATACTCGTCGATGGCGAAGAGGGCGGCTTTCGCGTTGAGGGTATCGAAGATGGTTTCGACGAGCAGGACGTCGACTCCGCCGGTGACGAGGGCTGCGATCTGCTCGGTGTAGGCGGCGGCGACCTGCTCGAAAGTGACGTCGCGGGCGCCGGGGTCGTTGACGTCGCGAGAGATCGTGAGCGTGCGGTTGAGCGGGCCGATGGCCCCGGCGACGAAGACCGGGTGGTCGGCCGAGTCGGCGGCCTCGCGGGCGAGTTTGGCGGCGGCGAGGTTGAGTTCGGTGACGAGGCCTTCCATGCCGTAGTCGGCTTGGGAGATCGACGTGGAATTGAAGGTGTTCGTCTCGATAAAATCGGCACCGGCGGCGGCGTATTGGGTGTGAATCTCCCGGATGACGTCGGGCTTGGTGAGGCAGAGGAGATCGTTGTTGCCCTTCACGTCGCTGGGCCAATCGGCGAAGCGTTCGCCCCGGTAGTCGGCTTCTTCGAGTTTGTAACGCTGGACCATCGTGCCCATGGCGCCGTCGAGGATGGCGATGCGGGAGTCGAGGAGGGCGCGGATGGACTCGGGAAAAACGGAATTCATATCAACGTATTAGATTGTATTGATGCGTTTAGGGTGCGCAAGGGGCTTCTCAGGGAAAAAATTCGTTGCGGCCGGGGTGGGGAAGGTAGGAAGTAGGGGAATGGTGGGCGAGCGAAAGGCGAAGATTTGGTCGGACACGTTGGGACGGGAGGTCGGGGTGCGAGTTTGGGTGCCGACGCGGTATGAGATCGACGGAGAGACCCGGTTTCCGATCGTGGCTTGCCTGGACGCGGAGGTGTTCGTTCCTGCGGGGGGTGGCGGTGCCCTGGAGTGGGTGGAGAGACTTTCCACCGAGGGAGCGATGGCGACGGCGATTGTGATTGGTCTGGATGTCGATGCGCGTGAGCTTTCGCTGGAAGGATCGGGTCGCGATTACGCGCGGTTTGTGGTCGAGGAGATGGTGGCCTGGGTGGCAGAGGAGTACCGAACGCTCGCCGCGCCGGAGGCCAGAATTCTTGCGGGAGCGGGATTCGGGGCGCTTTGTGCGCTGCACATCGCGTTGAATCATCCGGGTTCCTTTGGGAAAATCGCTTGTCTTTCAACGTCGTTCGAGGACGTGTCGGGGAGCCTGCCGGGTGACTGCGGAATGCTGCGAGAGATAGCCGAATGGGAAAGTTTGCCGGTGGGTGCGCGGATCTATTTCGATTACGGCACCGTCGCGCTGGACGAGTGCTACGAACCGTATCACGCGGAACTTGGATCGTTGCTGCGCGAGCGCGGGTGGCGGGATGGGCGAGAATTCGAGATCGTGCGGGTGCCTGGTGGGGCGCAGACGGCGACGTCGTGGAGAAAACGCCTCGGAGGGGCGCTGCGATGGCTGTGCGGCTGATCAGCGCTCGTGTTTTCTCGGGATCGGAACGACGAGGACGGGGATCTCGGAGCGCTTGAGGATGCCGGTGACGACGCTACCGGCGAAGAGATTGTAGAGTGCGCCGTGACCGTGGGAGCCGACGAGGATGGTATCGGCCTGCTGAGTCTCGGCTGCGTTGACGATCTCTTCGGCGGCTAAGCCAATGAGAACGAGGGAGTCGGCCTCAATGCCATCGGCCGTGGCGGCAGCAACGAGTTTGTCGAGTCGCTCCTGCTGCGGTTTGGCATCCGTTTCGATCATCGGCGGAGGGGTCGAGTCGATGACGTCCATCGCGGCTCCGACGGGAACGAAATTTGCGACGGGTTCGACGACGTGAGCGAAGAAGATCTTGGCCGGGAGAGCTTTAGCGATGGCGTGGGCTTGATCGATGACCTTTTTGGAGGCATCGCTGAAATCAACGGCGGCGAGGAGGGTTTTCATGTTTGAAAATTAGCTAGTTTTCCGGGGGTTTGCGAGGGGCATTTCAAGATGGGCGACGCTGAACGCCGGCTAACGCATAAATAATTTGGCATCTGCTAATTCGCGTCTATAAACCGCCGAAGCCCGGCGCGAATTGGTGACATAAATAATCTTTCTGAGGACCAAGATGACGAGAAAAACAAATTCTGCCCTCGACGCCCAGGGGCTGGGTCGAAAAACGACCAGAGCATTCAACCGCTTGGTCATTGGTTCGGCGACTCTCCTCGTCGCGAGTGGCCCGGTCCGAGCCGACGTTGAAATGATCAATTCGGGCAGTTACGAGGACGGCGCGAATTGGTCGACGGGCAACGTGCCCGTGGCTGCCGACGACGTCACGATCGGAACGACCGCCAATCCTGGGTTGGCGGCTTCGGTTCCGACCGCGGTCGGCGCTTTGGGAAACGAGCTGACCATCGGGGACACCGCTGATGGTTTGATTAACGTGACCGGGGGCACCCTCGACGTCGCGAAAAGCATTCTGGGAGCGACGAGCGGAGTGACCGGGACCGCTCTGATGACCGGGGGATTGTGGGCAAACTCGTCGGACCTCCGGATCGGATCCTTCGGAACGGGGAGTGTGATGGTGACTGGGGGTTCTCTTTCGACTTCCACCGGCACGATAGGTTTTGATCGCAATTCGATTGGTGCTCTGAGCGTGAGCGGTCCTGGATCCAGCGTTGAGGCGGCGAGTCTCTTTTTCGTTGGATTCGGCGGGGCGGGGCAGTTGACCGTGGCCAACGGCGGCACCGCTCGGTTCCTGGACATGTTGACGCTCGGAACGAATTTCATCGGGGTCGGGACGGCGAGCGTTGGTGGAGTGGGGTCGACGCTTGAGGTCGCCACGTTCTTGAACGTCGGACTCGGGGGACGCGGAACCCTCGATGTCACCGACGGCGGGAGCGTTTCGAGCGCGACCGGGTCCATCGCCACCGAGATCGGAAGTATTGGCACCGTGGCCGTGACCGGGGTTGACGCGCGCCTGACGGCTCCAAATTTGAACGTCGGATTTGATGGTGCTGGAAGTCTCGATATCGGAGGCGGCGGAACCGTGACGACGGCGACAAATCTCGTTCTCGGTGTTAGATCGGGATCGTCGGGCACGCTGAACTTAAACGCCGACGGCGTCTTGAAAACGAACACGCTCTTCGTCGGTGCCGGGTCTGCGGAGGTCAATTTCAATGGCGGCACCCTGCAAGTCCTCGACGCAACATTTGCGACCGCCTTGCCGTTGACGCTCGGTGCGGAAACGACGTCCAAGGTCGACACGAATGGCCAGACGGCGCGGCTCGACGGAGTTATCTCCGGGGCGGGATCGCTTGAGAAGCGCGGAGCTGGCACCCTGACGCTGGGAGGTGCCAACCTCTACTCCGGTGGCACGACCGTGACGGAAGGGACGCTGCAGCTGGCAACGTTCACGGCGCTCGGCGCGTCTTCCGGGAGCTTGGTTGTGAGCGGCGGTTCCGTGGATTTGAATGGCCAGAGTGCCACCGTCGGTAGCCTGTCCGGGGCCGGCGGCTCGATCACCAATCAGAAAAATGACTCCATTTCTGTTCTCACCGTGCAGAGTTCGGGGAACACGCAATACGACGGCACCATTGACGCCCAGCTGAGCGGGCGCACTGTTGGTCTCGTGAAATCGGGAGCGGGCACGCTCACGCTCACGGGTTCCAACGCCTATTCAGCGGGGACGACGGTGACCGATGGCACCCTTGCCGTGGCCGGGCCGAATGCTCGGATTGACAGCCTCGGTCGAGGGGATTTCACCGTCGGTCGGAGCGCCTCGGATGACGCCGTTCTTAGTGTTTCGGCTGGTGGTCAGCTCTCGGCTCAGGACCTCACCATCGGCAGATCTGCTTCATCGACCGGCTTAGTCGAAGTCTCTGGCGGTGGCTCGGCAGTGCGAGTGGATTCGCTCCAAGTCGGCGATGCGGGCGGGGGCACTCTGTCGGTGTCGGACGGAGCTTTGGTCGAGTCTAACTTCGGAGTGGTCGGTGGCATCGAAAATGCCGCTGGCTCGGTCGCAATCGCCGGGACCGATTCGTCCTGGGTGGTCGATGGGTTCCTCAACGTAGGGGCCGGTGGGGTTGGCGAGGTCGACGTGAGCGCTGGTGGGCGGCTCGATTCCACCGAGACGGCGACTCTGGGTTCCGCGGCGACGGGCGTCGGCACGGGTTTAGTGCGAGGCGCTGGCTCCGTCTGGCGAACCGGCAACATCCTCAACGTTGGTGGGGATGGCACCGGATCGGTCACGGTTTCCAACGGTGGATCGCTCGAGACGGTTGGCACGGGTTCCCTCGGCACAAATCAAACTGGATCGGGATCCGTTGTCGTCGAAGGAACTGGCTCGCAGTGGCACGCGCCCGACATCAGCGTCGGTTTTCGCGGGGACGGTGAACTCGAAATCAAGAACGGCGGACTCGTGACGGCGACCAGCGGTCTCGGGGTCGCGGTGCGGTCGGGTTCCTCGGGGATGCTCAATCTCGACGAGGGTGGGACTCTCCGGACCAACAACCTGTTCGCGGGAGACGGATCGGCTCAGATCAATTTCAATGGAGGAACGCTTCAGGTGCTGGACTCGAATCTGACGACTGCCGCTGCGATCACGTTGGGCGATGGGTCGACCTCGACCGTCGACACCAACGGTCAAAACGCGACCCTGGCCGGAGTCCTTTCGGGCGCTGGAGGGATCGAGAAAAGTGGATTGGGCACCCTGGTCCTCGCCGGGGGTAATAATTTCTCCGGTGACACGAAGATCAGTGGCGGAACGCTCCGATTGGCGACGTTCTCCGCGCTGGGCACCGATACTTCGAGCTTGGCGGTCGAGGCTGGCGTCCTCGATCTCGGGGGGCAGAGTATCACGGTTGGGCGACTGTCCGGAGCGTCCGGGATCATCACCAATGCGCAGGCCGACACGATCTCGAAGTTGACCGTTGCAAACTCCGGGGAGACTCAATTCGATGGAACGTTCGACGCGCGGATCGCGGGTCAGGCTCTTGGCCTGACGAAGCGCGGAGCGGGCACGCTCATTCTCACCGGAGCCAGTGCCTACACCGGAGAAACGGTCGTCTCGGAGGGAGTGCTCACGATCCGCGGGAGCGGGGCGGCAATCGATGGATTGTCCGCCGGAAACCTGCGCGTCGGAACCGAAGCCGGGAAGGACGGCACGGTGCGAGTCGAAATGGGCGCGGAGGTCAGCGCGAACAACGTGAACGTCGGGGGACCGTCGTCTGCTGTTGGGGAAATTTTTGTTGAGGGAACCGGCTCGGTCCTGCGTGCCAGCTCGATGGAGGTGGGGGCCGGAGGCACGGGCGGCTTGACCGCATCGTCCGGGGCGGATGTGGCCACGGGGTCCATCACCGTAGGGAATGCAGCTGGTTCGGTTGGCTCGGTTGAAGTTCAGGACTCCGGGACGGTGTTTGGGGTGACGGGTTTTCTCAACGTGGGGTCCGGCGGGGCGGGTGACATCGTTGTTTCGGACGGCGCGGAGCTGCGCTCCAGCGATACGGCCACGCTCGGAGCGAATGCCCTGGGCACAGGGGACGTGACCGTTCGAGGGGTCGGCTCACTCTGGCGAAACGGAAATTTTCTGAACGTTGGCGCGGATGGGTCCGGAGTGGTCACGGTGACCGCCGGAGCGCGCTTGGTAACTGTCGCATCGGGCACGCTGGGAACCGGCGAGACGGGCGACGGCGCGGTGACCGTCTCGGGGCGCGGGTCGGAATGGGACGCGAAGGCAATTAACGTGGGTTTCCGCGGCGGCGGTCAGCTCGACGTCCGCGACGGGGGAACGGTCGTTGCGGCGGATGGCGTGGGGATCGGAGTGCTCGCCGGTTCGCAAGGCGCTGTAACGATTGGAAATGGTGGCACCTTGCGCACGACCAACGTCTTCGCCGGAGTGGGTGAGGCGTCAGTAACCATGAGCGGCGGCACCCTCCAGGCCGACGGGGCCGGATTGACGAGTTCCGTCGACATCGACCTCACCGCGGACACGATCTCGAGTGTCGATACGAATGGCCGCAACGCTGCGCTCGCGGGAATCGTGGGTGGCAACGGAGCGCTTCGGAAGACGGGCGAAGGGACACTCACTCTTGCCGGAGCGAACAGCTATCTCGGCGGCACAACCGTCAGCGCCGGAACGCTCGCGGTCGACGGCGACCAGCACGCCGCATCGGGCGACGTCTTGGTTGAATCGCAGGGAACACTTAGCGGGGTCGGGATTCTGGGCGGTCGGGTGGCGATCGACGGCGCGCTCCGACCGGGCGATGGCGTCGGGAATCTCACTCTCGCCATCCTCGAGCTCAACGCTTCGGCTTTGACCTCGCTGGAGATTGAATCCGAGATCTCCTTCGATACTGTCACCTCGCTTTCGACGTTCACTCTCGGTGGAGTCCTCGAGTTGCTCTTCGAGGCCGCCCTGGAGAACGGCGCGTCGCTGGAGCTTTTCTTGAGTCCCGACGACGCGTTGGGAAATTTCTCCCGGGTCGCGATCGGTGGGGCCGCCTACGCGCCGGGAGATTTCATCCAAGATGGCAACCTATGGAGAAATCAGCAGGGTGAGACGGAGCTGGTGTTCGACGCCCTGTCCGGCACGCTGACCGTGGTTCCGGAACCACAGACGATTGCCCTCGCGGTCCTGGGCGCGATTGCGCTCTTGTTCGCTCGGGTCCGAAACATTCGCCGCAGAGTCTAGTCCAGTGTTGCCGGCCGCCGATCCCCGCTCTTCGCCCGACGTCGAGAAGTTGGATCGGGCTCTGGCGGATTGCCGCGCGGCGCTTCAGGAAAGCCAGCGTCGAGAATGCGAACTCCTGGCCCAAATCGAGCGGCTGACCGGAGAGCTGGCCGCTTTGGATCCGACGCGAGTCAGATCGCTGGGCGAGATCGGCGGCGAAACTTCCGGCATGCTTTCGGGATTTGATTTTGGTCGCGAGAAGCGGGCGGAGAAACGGCTGGCGTTTGTCGAATTATCGATCCCCCTTCTGGGTCGGTGGGGCCAAGAGCAGCAGTCCTGCCGGTACCGTCCGCTCGACGTCTCGCCTCGGGGTATGCGGATCGAGTTTCTCGACGCTCCGGGCGGCGATGTTCTGCCGGGTTCGTTGATCGACCTCTGCCTGCCCTTCCTGCACAACGCCCAGCTTCTCAGCCTGGGGACGATTCGGTGGAGTCGGCCCGGTGGAGTATCAACTCGCTGCGGCGTCACGCTTTCGCACCGGCCGACGGCGAAGTATCCCGTCTGCTTCGACCTTACGCCGGGTTTTCCGGTTCGGGTGGGTGACGGGGAAGCGTGGGCGGCGACGGTGTCCAGGTTCCTTTACCGGGCCGCTGAGGATGCGTTGATCGCGAAGCGAGCTACGCTGCTCTACCTCGCTCACCTCACGCCGCTACTGGTCCGTCTTTCGCGGGTCAATCGCCCGCTCCTGCGCTACCTGGAACGGACAAATCTCGATCTGACCGAACATCGAATCGCCGAGAATATCCGTGCGCTTCAACGCCTGGCCGCGACGGAGATCACGCCCAATCGCGCAGACGTGGCGGCTTTTCTTCGGCACTTTCACGAACTTATCCGACCCGAGATCGACGCCTTTGCCGTGAGCCAACTGGACGGGACGGCTGCGGCGGGGGACTACCTGACGTCGATTCGTCAGGCCGAACGCCGACTCACCCAGCACCACAATGCCGTGGTCCTCTTGATGGAGGAGGCGACCCACGGCCCGAATGCTATTCGCTCGCAATGAGCTTTCGTTCCGCGCGTTCCAACTCCCGTCCGTGGGGTCGACTCAAGGCAAACGATCCGACCGGTCGGTTGAAATACAGGATCGTCGAGATCATCGCTCCGTTGTAAACGCACCAAACGAGATTCGCGATCACCGCGACCGACGATCTTGACCCGTAGACGAGGTGATTTAGTCCCCAGGCGACGGTCAGGACCGCGACGGTGAAGGCGAGGAGTTGCGGCCAGAGTCGGTGCAGGGCGAGCGAGTGGGCGACGGCTTCTTTCCCAGTCACTTTGAAGCTACCCCGGACGCCCAGCAGCGCACACGCCGATGCGTGCATGTAAATTGGGAAGCTGATGGTGTTCATCGTCAGCCCGGCGAACACCTCGCCGAGGCGGTAGTCACGGTGGCGGAGCGAGGTGATGAAGACGGCCATGGTCAGGAGAAAATAGGGGGCAAAAAGCGCGTAGAATATATCCGGTCGCGCCAGGCCCCGGGGGAAGCCCGCGAAGATGAACAGGACCGGGAACGACCAGATCACGAGCCACACCCATCCCACGCAATAGTAGGAAACCGAGGCGAGGTATTCGCACCACTTGGCGGGGGGGAGGGCGCGGGGGTTTTTGAAGAAAGCGACGATGACCGTAGGCAGGAGACCCACCATTCCGGAGGCCCAGCGAAACTGCTGGCGGAAGAAGGCGCCGAGATCTTGCGGTCCCATCCCGAAGGCGCAGATGCGCTTCAAGTAGATGGAATGCCAGCCCCGCAGGTGAAGCTTGAACGACGTGGCAAAGTCCTCAGTGACCGACTCCTCGTCCATCCCGCCGACCTGGCGCAAAGCCGTCACGCGAAACATGACGTTCGTACCGCAGCAGGGCATGGCGTTTTGCATTCCTTTGCCTTCGCAGATGAACTCGTAGAACACGGATTGCTGGAGGGCGGCCCCGTTGGCCACGCGGTTGGCGAGCGTGTTCGAGTAAAACTGCGGAGTCTGGACGAAGGCCAGGCGATCGTCCGCCTCCAGGTGCGCGACGAGGGACTCGGCGAAATCGGGCAGCGGATTCATGTCGATGTCGAAGACGGCGAGGTATTTCGCCGGGCCGTCCCCGGTGTCCGACTGGTTGAGGGTGACCCGACATCCCTCCCGCTCTTCACCCGTGAGCCAGAAAAGAAAATCGTTGATCAGCCCCGCTTTCGCTCCGCGCCAGGGGTGGCGGAAAAGGTTGACCCGGTATTCACGGCACAAGCGCTCCACCTCCCGTCCATAATCCTCAAGGTTCTCGCCGCTTTCGCCCGGCAGATCGTAACGGGTGTCGTCCAACAGAAAGAGACGGGCGTCCGAGTAGGAAAGATTTCGAAAGCAGATCAAGTTCGCCTCGATGACACGAAGCGGCTCCCGGTAAGAGCACATTGCGAAAGCGACGCCGGGCTCGACACCGTCGAGGGGAGGCGGCTCTGGATCCTCGCCGGGCGGCTTCCGGCTGACCCGCGCCACGTTTGAGAAATAGACGAATCCGTGAAACATGAGAAAGAACTGCGCGGCGATGAGTAAGGCAATGGCCGTCGCTTCCGCCGGGTTCAGGTCGCTGATGGCGATGAGGGCGACGTGCCCGAGCGCGAAGGTCGCGGTGAGCACCAGCGTCAACAGCGAAAGCCAGTAGAACGTGGGGGACGCGACTCGTTTCATCGTTTAGAAAGCGTAAGTGACCGAGGCGAAAGCGGACGTCGACTGCCATTGCTCGGAGCGTTCGATCTCCACCGAGAGGTTGGTTTCGAGTCCGTCCGTGAAACGCCCACGCAAGCCCGCCCATCCGGTGAGGGATGGATTATCGTCCGTGTCGAAACTTGTGCGCAGGCCCAGCCGATACCCGAATGGTCCGACGGGGTCGTTCGGGCTGGTGAAGAGATCCTGCTCCCAGCGCGCGGCGAGCGCCCCTCGGAGATAGTCCTGCGGCGTCCAGTAGGGATGTTCGGTGGGTCCCTCGGTTCCGGCGTGCCTCGGGTCGAGCGTCACGAAGCGGGTTGTTAAATACGTTGCTCGTAGCCCCACGACGAATCGACCGGGGCGTTGCGAGAACGTCCATTCGGCCGCCGCTTCACTTTCGTTCTGAACGTTGTCGTCCGAAAAGAATCGCCAGGCGGTGCTGCCGCTCACCTCCAAACGAGCGCTTAACGGACTCCGAAATCCCAGCCGCAGGACGGTCGCCTGGATTCCCTGCTCGAACGCATCTCGATTTGGCAGGACGTCGGTTTGTCGGGCCGCGACCCGCAGTTCGAATTCGTCGAGCGGTCGCCAGGCCGCGTCGATTCCTCCGGTGAACGTGTCCGGCAGATCGCCCGTGAGGTAATTTTTGTGAATGAAATCGCCAGCAATTTCGAGGGCGGGGCGGACTTTCCAGGAGAGCGCAAGTGATTCGCCGTTGGAGACAAAGTCGCCTCCGCCGCCCGGAGATTCTATCCAAGTCCGTGGTCCCAAAGTGAAGCGGACGCTGGGAGCGAAGACGACCGTGTAATCCGCAGCGAAGACGCTGCGAGCAACGTCGGCCAAGCGGTCCGCGGAACGTTCGTCCGTGAAGAGGTAGCTCACGCGCAGTCGATCCCTTGAGAGGGCGGCGATCCTGTCGCGGGCTGATCGGGCGAAGGCGTTGGCTGGTTCGACCTTGAGGATTGCCGCGTAGGCGGCATCGGCCCCCGCGAGGTCGTCGGCATTGACCAGCGCCGCCGCCCACCCGAAGCGGTGGGCAAGCTCGTTTGGTTCCACGTCGATCGCCTGGGCGTAGAGGTCCGCGGCGCGGCGCGGATGCCGGTTTTCCGCTGCGGTCGCGGCCCGGTGCTCTATCCGAGCCGCTTCACCATTGTTGCCGTCGAGATGCCCGAGTAACGCGTGAGCTCGTTCGAAATCGCCGCGACTCCTCCGCCCGCGCATCACCTTTCGCACTAATCGCGGATCATTGGGCTTCAGCTCCAGCGCCCGCTCGTAATCCGCGAGGGCTTCGCGATTCCGGTGGTCGGTCTGGCGCAGGTCGGCCCGGCGCTCCCAGGCGGTGGCGTCTCCGGGAGCGGTCACGAGAGCGAGATTGACCAGTCGCTCAGCCTCGGATCGAGCGCCGCGTCGCTCCGCCAATCGCGAGGCAACCATGGCCGATCGAGGGTTGCCGGGCGATGCTGCCGCGAGGAATGCCAACCGAGCCTCGGCGGCGCTCATTTGACCGCTTTGGCGGGCTGCATCGACGTAGTTTTCAATGAGCTGGGTCGATGCGGTTGCATTCAGGGATTTGCCGATTCGCGCGGTAACCTCCTCCCATCGCCCGAGTCTTTTCAGGACATCGAGGTGACGGGTGTTTGCCCCGGCTTCCCAAGCTTTTCTCCGTTCAAGTTCCTCGAAGTCCTGGAGTGCGATCTCGAGTTTTCCCGCCTGGAGCGCCAAGTCCCGACGCTCGATGAGTTCAGCATTCGTCGCATCTAAGTCCAGGAGGTCTTCGTACAGGGCGAGCGCTTCCGTTCGACGACTCGGGATCCGGCCGAGGGTCCGGGCGAGTTCCCGGCGCGCCTCGGTATCGCTGATCTTCGCGACGGCCGAGCGTTCGGTCGCGGGAGGTGCCCCCGCGAGTGGGCCAGCGATGACGAAGACGAGAAATAGGTGTCCGCACCTCATGGGTCCGGAGTCGTTGCTGCGAGGGACGCTCGCCATTGGGTTGCCGCTTCCTCGTCACGCCCAGCCCAGCCGAGCGTTTGCGCAAATCGGCGCCGCAATTGAACGTCCGTGGGATCGGCTTCGACGAGGCTTTCGTATTCAACGGCGGCCTCGTCGAAGCGGTCGCCAGCCACGAGAACGCCCGCGAGATCCCGGCGCAACCCGTTCTTCACTTCGTCGCGGGCGTCCTCCAGCCATTCGCGGAGCGCGGTGGCGGCGGCCGCGAAATCTTTTCGCTGGCGCGCGACGTTGACCACGAGTCGTCGACCTCGTTCGTCGAGTTGCTCGAAATTCAAAGGCTTCAGGACGTCGTTGGCCGCGTTCACGTCGTCGATGGCCAGGTAGATCTCGCCCAGTTCCACGCGCAGGTCGGCCCGTTGGGGGTGCGCTGCGATGAGTCTCTGGTATTCTGCCGCCGCCTCCTGCAGGCGATCGTCTCGCCGCAGCACCCGGGACAGCTCGAGCCGGGCGGCTTCCTCCGAGATCTCTTCCGCAGAAATTATGGGTGCGGAGCTGGCCAGGACGACGGCCAGCAGGAAGGATCGCCACAGCGTGCTCATGGCGAGATCAGCGCTTCCGCGTGACCGTCGGCGACGCGGCTTTTGGCGTCCGCGAGAGCGGCCCAAGTTAGTGCACGGGCCAGTTTGACGGCCGTCGTGGAGTCGTCCGGTCTTAGCTGGTCCGCGCGACGGTAGGCGCGTGCGGCCTCGTCAAAATTCTGGATGCCGCAGAGCAGGTCGCCCAACCAGGTCCAGGTCTCCGCGGTGGCGGTCGCCCGGTCGGTCAGAGTCCGAACCGGCCCGATGGCAGCCGCCGGATCGCCGCTTGCCAACATCAGTCCCGCGCCAATCGCGAGGCATTCGTCCGTGAGTGTCGCGTCGCTTTTCCAGATCGTCTGGAAGAGTTTGCTCGCTTCGTTGTGGCGACCGATCTCGGCCAGGACTCCCAGAAGCGTTTGTGCGACGTCGATGCGGTGGGGGTGGATCTCCGCCGTGCGTTTGAGAAGGTTTACGCTCGCGGCGGTTTTGCCGGCGCGGGCCAATTTCCAGCCAAGATCCAGGGCAGCGCTTGGACGCTCTCGCGCGATCTCTTCGAGCTGGCGGCTCCTTTCGCCGAAGACGTCGGTCGCCCCGCGCGAGACTGACCACTTGGCTTCCGTGACGGCGACGTCCATTGGATGCGTGAATCGAAACAGGAAGCACGTCGCTACGGCCAGCGCCCCGACACCCGATAAGAACCAGTGCTCCGGCGCGAGTCGTCGCATCATCGCGTCCGACCTGAGCCGATTCCCGAGGTTCGGACGCGGAATGCGGATGCGACGCCCAGCGCTGCCAGGATCAGGATCCAGGTCGATGGTTCGGGGACGGGCGTGGGAAGGAAGGGTTCGAGGTAGGCCAATTGCGGTGCGTCCACTCCGTCCACCGGTTCGATATCAAGGAAATATCCCTCCTCCCAAGCGGGTCCGCCGGCCCACCACGTCCACCCGGCCCAGACGTCGGAATTGGCCTTGAGGTGGTTCAGCATTCCCGTCACGGCCGCCTCTTGATCCTCGCCTTCGCCCACCCCAAACTCCCCGAGGAATCCGCGATTGCCGGTCTGTTTCAGCCACTGGGTAAACACATTCAACTTCGCCGCGCCGTTGTGATCGATGGCGGCGGACGTCCCGCTGTAGTCCAGGTCGAGATACTGGTGGGCTTCGAAAAGAATGTTTCGCGGCGACCCGTTGACGCCGGGATCGAAGATCGTGCTGGCGAGAGGAGCGTTGGGGGTGCCGTTACCGTTGCCGGAGGTCCAGCTCCAGGCTCCGCTGAAGTAATTGCCCGAGACGAGAATCGGCTGGGCAGCACCCGCTCCGCGGATGGCATTGATCGCAATCTGGGCCGACCCGAACCAATCTTCGGTTGTGATGACGGGCGTCCCCGGGGGTTCGTTCATCAACCCGAACATCACTTTTTCGTTGCCCAGAAACTCTCCCGCCAGAGTGCTCCAAAGATGGGCGAAATCCTGATTCGTCACCTGGGCTGAACCGATCGGGTAGAGCGTTTCGGTGATCGAGTATTGCGCGAAGTTGTGGACGTCGAGAATGACGGTGGCCCCCCGGGCCGTGGTGTCGGCGACGAACTGTTTGAGGTAAGCTAATTGGCCTGGGTCGAAGGGCGCGGATAGACTGGGTTGCAGACGCTCCCATCGAAAGGGAAGGCGAAAGGTATTCATCCCCTTCGACTGAAAATATTCCACTTCGGAGATGGTCGGGAAAAAGTAATCCGTGCCCTCGGTCCCCGGGAGGACCGACGGCGTGAATTCGGCACCGGCCAGGTTAATTCCGTAGTAGTCCAAGGCGGCATTTGCCGGGGAGAGAGCGATCACCAGTGAGAGGCAACCCGCGGCGACCCCCCATTTTTTCCTCGATGCTCGAATTCTGAGTGCCATCGGACGGCGACGATAAGGATTCTTCGGTGCCTGGCAAGATAAGGAGGGGATTAATCAGTGGTTTTCGGAAGATTAGTCGGGGAACGTAGCCGTGATTGATGGCCGGGTGGCGATCGGCGATGGTGGTGAAATGGAGGACTTGTTCGAGGAGGAGGGTGAGGGAGTGGATGCGAATGCACCTTTAGCGGCGCGGATGCGACCGCGCGGGATCGGCGAGGTGATGGGACAGCGACACATTTTGGGAGAGGGGAAGTTGCTGCGGCGGGCGATCGAGGCGGACCGGATCTCGTCCATCCTGTTGTTCGGGCCGCCGGGGACGGGGAAGACGAGTCTGGCGCACGTGATCGCGGGGGCGACCGAGTCGCGGTTCGAGCGGATGAACGCGGTGGAGAGCAACGTGGCGGACATTCGGCGAGTCGCCGGGGCGGCGGCGAACCGGGCGCGGAGCGGGGGGGCGCGAACGATTTTGTTCATCGATGAGATTCACCGTTTCAACAAGGCGCAGCAGGACGTGTTGCTGCCCGACGTGGAGAGCGGGCTGGTGCGGTTGATCGGAGCGACGACTCACAATCCGTATTTTTACGTCAATTCTCCGCTGGTCTCGCGGTCGCAGGTGTTCGAATTGCAGCCGTTGCTCGAGGACGATTTGGTTGCGTTGATGGAGCGGGCGGTGGCGGACGCGGAGCGGGGATTGGGCGGGCGCGGCGTTGTGCTGGAAGCGGATGCGGCGCGGCATCTGGCGGTGATCAGCGACGGAGACGCTCGCAAGTGTCTCAATGCGTTGGAGCTGGCCGCGTTGACGACGGAAGCGGACAGCGAGGGACGGGTGGTGATTTCCCTCGCGGTCGCCGAGGAGAGTATCCAGCGCAAGGCGGTGGTTTACGATGGGGACGGGGACGGGCACTACGACACGATCAGCGCGTTCATCAAGAGCCTGCGAGGGTCGGATCCGGACGCTTCGATTTATTGGTTGGCGAAAATGCTCTACGCCGGGGAAGACGTGCGGTTCATCGCGCGGCGGATGGTCATTTGCGCGAGCGAGGACGTGGGGCTGGCGGATTCGAACGCGCTATCGGTTGCGGTCGCGGCGGCGCAGGCGATTGATTTGGTCGGCCTGCCGGAGGTGCAGCTCAATCTCGCCCACGCGGCGATCTACATCGCGACGGCTCCGAAAAGCAATCGGGCCACGGTCGCGATCGGCGCGGCGAACAAGGATGTGCGCGAGGGGCGAACTCTTGCCGTGCCGCAGCATTTGCGGGATGGGCATTACGCGGGGGCGGAGAAGCTGGGGCACGGCGTGGGTTACAAATACAGCCACGATTTCGAGGGGGGATTTGTGCCGCAGGCTTATCTGCCGGAGGGGCGGCGGTATTACGAGCCGACGGAGAATGGCATGGAGCGGCGGGTGGGCGAGCGGTTGGCTTACTGGCGAGAGATTTTCGAAAAAGAAGCCGGGGCTTGATCGTGAGCGGGGGCGGGCGCCGCCGCCGCGCGTTGAGCGATGTCGACGTGTCGGTCGGTGAAAGGAATCCAAGTGTCGCTTTTGTCCCGGGCGTCGTTGCGGCGGACGATGTTGAGCGTGGTCTGGAGTTCGCGGAGAGCCTTATCGAACCGGTTGCGTTCTGGGGGGCGGTTCAGGCCGGTTTTTTTGCGGAGTTCGCCGGTCGTGAGGGGGTCGAGTTCAACGAGGGCGAAGAGGTCGCGGGCGAGGCGGGAGCAATCTCGGATGGCGCGGTGCGCCTCGGCGTAGTGGGTGGCGAGGCGGTCGACGGTCATGAGGACGGCTTGGCCGTTGGGGAGTTTGCCGTAGAAGATTTCGTCCGGGTAGGTGGCGGGGAGTTCGTTTTTCCACGACCAGATCGCGGAAACTTTCTGGCCCCAGCCGGATTCGCCGGGCTGCTTTTCGGGGAGGTCGACGGCGTCCCAGAGCGACGGAACGGTGGATTTTTTGTCGCCAAAGATGCCGACGATGCCGTGTTGGCGGACGAACGCGCGGGCTTGGGCGAGGGTGCGGATCGGCACGGCGTCGGGGAGTGCCGCTCTCTGGATTACCCGAGCAAGTGATCCGGGTTGAGCTTCTGCAGGGCTTTGGGGAGGAAGATTCCATCCTGGCGGATGAGCTTGCCGTCGAACCAGATCTCACCGCCGCCGTAGTCCTTGCGCTGGATGTTGACCATGTCCCAGTGGATCCGGCTTTTGTTGCCGTTGCCGGCTCGAGCGTAGGCCTGGCCGGGGGTGAAGTGGAAGGACCCCGAGATTTTCTCGTCGAAGAGGATGTCGCGCATCGGGTGGAGGATGTGCGGATTGAAGCCGATGGCAAACTCGCCGATGAACCGGGAACCGGCGTCGCTATCGAGGATCTTGTTGAGCGCTTCGGTGTTGTTGGACGTGGCTTTGACGATCTTGCCCTTGGAGAATTCGAGGACGACGCCCTCGAAGGCGATGCCCTGGTAGACGGTCGGAGTGTTGTAAGTGATCACGCCTTCGACGGTGTCCTTGACCGGGCAGGAGAAGACTTCTCCGTCGGGGATGTTGCGATCGCCGCCGCACATTTCGGAACCGATGCCCTTGATCGAGAAACGGAGATCGGTGCCGGGTCCCTTGAGGTGAACCTTGTCGGTTTTGTCCATGAGGGACTTGAGCGCCTTCATGCCGGGGATCATGCGGCTGTAGTCGAGCGTGCAGACTTTGAAGTAGAAATCCTCGAACGCCTCGGTGCTCATCTGCGCCTGTTGGGCCATGGAGGGGGTGGGCCAGCGGAGGACGACCCACTTGGTTTTGTTGATGCGGTAGTCGAGGACGGGCCGCATTTTGCCGCCGATGAGCTGCATGCGGTCCTCCGGGATATCGGACATCTCGTTGATGTTATGGCTGCCGCGGATCGCGATGTAGGCGTCCATTTTCTTCATGCGAGCCAGCTCGATGGTGCTGGTGACGGCGAGTTGAGCTTCGTCGGCTTCGGTGGCGAGTTCGCGGGAGATGCGGGCGCAGTGGAGTTGGACGAACGGCGTGGCTTTCGCGGCGCGGACGGCGCGGACGAGGGTGATGACGAATTCCTCGGGGATATCGAAAGCGTCGATGAGGACTTTTTCTCCGGGCTTGAGGGCGGTCGAGTGTTGCGTGAGGACGTCGGCGAGGTCGGTGAAGCGGGGATCGTTCATATTGGGAAAGTTCCTGAGTTTCTAGGTTTCGGGAGTTTTGGGTTCCTTGGCGACTTCTGGTGAGTTGAGTTCGGCGACCGGATCCTTCTTGAAGTGAACTTCGAGGACGCGGCGGCTGTCGGATTTGGCGACGGTGGCGAGCCATTGGCCGATGCGGACCGTTTCTCCGACGACAGGGAGGTGACCGAGTTCGGAGGTGACGTAGCCGCCGATGGTGGTGACGTCGGCTTCGTCAAATTTGATGTCGAGTTTCTCCTCCAGTTCGTAAAGCGCGTGGGTGCCGTCCGTTTCGAATTCGGACTCGTTGATTTTTCGATAATCCTCTTCGGCGACGTCGAATTCGTCCTGAATGTCGCCAACGAGTTCTTCGAGGACGTTGTCGAGGGTGACGATGCCGACGGCTCCCCCGTATTCGTCGACGGCGACGGCGAGGTGGGCGTGTTTGGTGAGAAAGAAACGGAGGAGTTTTTCCAGGGGCATCATCTCCGAGACGTGAAGGAGATCGCGTTTGATGGAACTGAAGTCCTGGCGGTTCTCGCGGATGAGTGCGAGGAGGTCCTTGATGTGAACGAGTCCGACGGCGTCGTCGAGGTGCTCGCGGCAGAGTGGGAAGCGCGTGTGGCGGGATTCCATGGCCGTCTTGATCTCGCCGTCGAACGGTTCGTCGAGGTCGAGGTAAACGACTTCGCCGCGGGGCGTCATGATGTCGCGGACGATGCGACGTTTGAGATCGAGGGCGGCGATGCTGATTTCGCGCCCGAGGGACGAGACTTCGTCCGACTTCTGGCTTTCGGCGATGATGAGGCGGAGTTCTTCCTCGGAGTGGGCGAGTTCGGATTCGCCGGCGGGTTCGACCTTGAACGCGTGACGAAGGAGGAAGTTCGCGTTGCCATTGAGGAACCAGATGAACGGCTTGAAGATGAGATAAAAGAGTCGGAGTGGACCGCTGACAAGCATCGTGATCGCGAGTGCTTTGCGGATGGCGAGCGACTTTGGAGCGAGTTCGCCGAGCACGATGTGGAGGTAGGTGATGATGGAAAACGCGACGGCGAACCCGGCGGTGTGGACCACAACGGCGGACTCGATGCCGACTTTGTGGAAGACGGGTTCGATCATGGCCGCGAGGAACGGCTCGCCGATCCAACCGAGACCGAGGCTCGCCAGGGTGATGCCGAGCTGGGTGGCGGAGAGGTATTCGTCGAGATGAGCGACGACGAGGCGGGCGCGGGCAGCGTTTTTGACCCCTTGGTCGATGAGGGCATCGACCTGACTGCCGCGGACCTTGACGATGGCGAATTCGGAAGCGACGAAGAAGCCGTTCAGCAGAACGAGGACGAGAATCGCGAGAAGTTTTACGAACACGACCCCGGGAGTGTCCCAGTCGGTCATGATTTCACCGCTGGCCGCGGCCAGCAGGAGGTGGGTAATTTCCATTAGAATCCAGAGGTGGGCCGACTGCTCCCGGGGTCTGGTCCCCGATGGTTAGTTGATGGATGAGTTGCGTTGATGCGCCGAGTTCTTTCGGGTCCTCGGATGGCTGGCAAAGGATGAGTTCGGGGGGAGGATGGAAAAGGCGCGGTGCCAGAAACGAAGACGGGACGGATTTCACTCCGTCCCTTCCGTGAGGCGGGATCGGACCCGCCGTGCTTAAGCGGCTACCAGCTCGATTTGGTGACGCCGGGGATGAATCCGTTGAGCGCGAGTTCGCGGAAGGTCATCCGGGAGAGCTTGAAGCGGCGCAGGAAAGCGCGGCGGCGGCCGGTGAGTTGGCAACGATTGACGACGCGGGTCGGGCTTGCGTCGCGTGGGAGCTGCGTGAGACCGATGTAGTCCTTGTTCGCTTTGAGTTCCGCGCGGAGTTCGGCGTATTTTTCGACTGTCTTTTGCTTGCGGGCGTTCCGCTCGAGCCATGCTTTCTTTGCCATAAGGAACCGGGAATTATGCACGAGGTCGGCGGGTTGGCAAGCGCGAAGTGCAGGTGGCTGGTTGTTTTTTAACGTCAGCGCACTGCGACGATTTTGGCTGGTGGGCGGGCGAGCAGTTCGCCCACGACTTTGCCACTGATTTGATTGCCGAGGGGTGATTCGGGGGTGATGAGGGTGAGAAGCTCGCCGTCGGCCTCGATTTCGAGGCCGCCGCCAGCGGGAGCGAGGAAGAACCAGGTTGTCTCGCCGGGGAACTCGATTTGGATGGCGGCTCCGAGGTCGATTGGGTCGGTCGGGGAGAAGTCGCGGGGGGCGAGTTGGTCGAAGGCGGTGATCGCCTCGCGAGCGGTCTGAGCTTGTTTGGCGAGGCCGTCGGCGAGGTAGTTCTGTTCCGTCGAGAGGGTGTCGTATTTGTCCTCCGCGCGGGATTCTTCGTCGTTGCCGCCGGCGCGGGTCTGGCGGGAGGCGACACGAAGTTTCTCAAACTCTTCGACGAGGGCGGCGCGGATGGTTTCGAGCAGGGAGTTCTTGTTCACACGTCTGGTTCGCACGCGGTGGGGAGTTGGCGGAGAATCCGGGCTGGGTTGCCCGCAGCGACGACGCGGTCGGGAAGGGAGCGGGTGACCACGCTGCCGGCTCCGATGACGGTGTGGTCGCCGATGGTGACGCCGGGGCAGATGATGGCGCCGCCCCCGATCCAGACGTTGTCCCCGATGGTGATCGGGCGACCGAGTTCGAGGTCCTGGAGGCGGAGGTGGGCTTCGAGTGGATGGGTGGCGGTGTAGAGCTGGACGTTGGGCGCGAGGAGGACGTGGTCGCCGATCCTGACCGGGGCGACGTCGAGGATGATGCAATTGAAATTGGCGTAGAAATCGTTGCCGATGGTGATGTTCGATCCGTAGTCGATCGAGAACGGCGGTTCGATCCACGGGTTGGACCCGACAGAGGAGAGGCCTTCGCGGATGAGGGCTTCGCGCGCGGGGCGGTCGTCCGGAGACGAGGTGGCGAGGCGGGCCATCCAGTGACGGGCGCGGGTGCGCTCGGCGGTGAGGTCGGCGTCGCCACCGAAGTAGAGTTCGCCGGCGAGCATCTTTTCGCGTTCGGATTTCATCGTGCGAGCGTGCGAAGCGGAATGGATCACGTCAAACGGGAACGGCGGGAAGCTGGTGAGCCTCCCGCCGCGCGGACGATTGGAAATGAGGGGACCGAGTCAGCGCCAGTAGCCGCCGCGGTAGTAGCCACGGCCTCCGCGCGTGTAGTAGCGGGGAGCGTAGTAGCTGACTCCCGGACGAGGACGATTGACATAGCGGCCTCGCTGCCAGGCCCAGCGGTTCCCGACGTAGGCGTAAGCCCCGGGGACGTAAACTGGATCGCGGTAGCCGGACGGGATCACGGTGGGGCGGGTCTCGGAGATGGGGCGGGGTCGGGGCTGGGTGACAACGATTTCGCGCGGTTCGTTGTATTCGTAATAATAGTCGTCGTCGTAGCCGGGGTCGTTGCGGATGGCTCCGAAGATGGCGCGACCGATGGGATCGGGCGGGGTGAACTGACCGCGTTCGTTCACGCAACTCGTGAGGGTCAGCGCGGCGGTGCCAGCGGCTAGGAGGAGGGCGAGTTGGATTTTCATCGTCGGAGGCAGGTTGGGAGCGAACGGAATTGCCGTTCGCGGCAAAAGCGTGCAGTCAATAGAGCATGGAAACCGAGCCGCTCCCACCATCCTTTTCAAAAACCTACCTCATCTTCATCGTTGTCGGCGCGCTCGTGCTCGGCGGGATCTTCGTGGGGTTCGCGGTCTGGGGCGACGACGAGCCGTCGACGCCGGGTGACATCGAGGAGTTGCAGCAGCCGGTCGGCGAGCGGGTCGACCAGTGAACGATTCGGACGCCACGATGGCGGTGTTTTTGGATCTTGAAAACATTGCACTGGGGGCACGGGACGCGAGTTTCCCGCGGTTCGACATCCAGCTCGTGTTGACGCGGCTTCTCCTGCGCGGGCACATCGTGGTGAAGAAGGCCTACTGCGACTTCGAGCGGTATCGGGAATTTAAACGCGACCTGCACGAGGCGGCCTTCGAGCTGATCGAGATCCCGCACGTGCGGCAATCGGGGAAAAATTCCGCCGACATCCGGATGGTTGTTGACGCGTTGGACCTTTGCTACACGAAGCCGCATCTCGACACGTTCGTGGTGCTGAGCGGCGACTCGGATTTCTCGCCGTTGGTCAGCAAGTTACGAGAGAACGCCAAGACGGTGGTCGGCGTCGGGGTGAAGAGTTCGAGTTCGGACCTGTTCATCAATAATTGCGATGAGTTCATTTATTACGACGATCTCGTGCGCGAGAAGCCGGTGAAAAAGGTGGCCCGGCCCGCGCGGAAGCAGCCGGAAGCGAAGGAGAACGGTGCGGCGGAGGTCGCGCCCGGGAAGGGGCCGACGCTCGAGCAAGCGCTCGATCAACTGGCCGCAACGCTGGAGGCGCTCGTGGAGGAGCGGGGCGACGACATCATTTGGGCGTCCATGATCAAGCCCGCGATGAAGCGGCGGAATCCGGGTTTCAACGAGCGCGCGCACGGGTTTCGCTCGTTCAACGATCTGCTCAAGGCGGCGGAAAAGGAAGGAGCGGTGACACTTGATCGCAACGAAAAGCTGGGTCAATACAGCGTGCGACCGGTGGAATAACGGCGAGCAAACGGCGCGGGGTTTTTCACCCGGATTAGGCCAGGGAGGTGGGTTTCGGTCGGGCGAAAGTGTGGGCGAGATTGGCAAGGTGGCCGTTGATGCGGCGGTAGCTCGTCACGCAGTCGAGGAAGAAGGCGCTGGCTTCGAGGGTCGCGCGGTCGGAGTTTACCAGGCGGGTGAAATGTTCCGTTTGAGCGGAACGGCATTCTTGATCGAAGGCAGCTTCTGATTCGAGAAAGTCGCCGGCCTGGTCGGCGTCGCGGGTGGTGAGAAAGCCCAGGCCGAGGGTGAAACGGGTGACGAGGTGATCCTGGAGATCGGTGAGCCGGGTTTGATCGGCGACGGGGGCGGAGAAGCGGCCTTCGAGCTGTTTGATGAGGTGGTCGCAGAGGTTTTTGTCGACGATGTCGCCGATGGATTCGAGTTCGTTGGCGGTGGTGAGGAGGGCGAAGAGGGCCTTGGATTCGGCCGGGTTGAGGGATTCTTCGCTGATCTGGCTGAGGAATTCCTTGATCGTCGAGTTGAGCAGGTCGACCTGGTCGTCCTGGACGCGGATGCCCCGGGCGAGCTGGAGGTCGCGCGAGTGTTGGGCGTGGCCGTAGCCGGAGACCATCGATTGGACGGTGTCGGCCATCAGGAGAATCTCCCGGCTGGCGTGGGCGAGGGCGAGGGCGGGGATTGGGAGCGAGGCGGGGTCGAGGTAGGTCGTCGGGAGGGAGGGGGTGCTGGGGCCAGGTGGTTCGGCGGTGACGAGGCTGCGGGTGAGTCGGCTGATGGGGCCAAGAATGGTAAGGCCGACGGCGGCGACGGCGAGGTTGAATCCGGTGTGGAGATTTGCGCCGAGGAGGGAGGGTGAGAAATTTTGAGCCGTCAGCCACGGCGTCCACCAGTGAGCGGTGAGAAGGATGGCGGTGACGGGAATGGCTTTGAGCAGGAGGTTGGCGGTGGCGGTGCGGCGGAGCTTCGAGTTCGTTCCAGCCTGAGGCGAGTAGGGTGCCGGCGGTGCCGAGGTTGGCTCCGAGGACGACGCCGATGATGACGGAAGAACCCCCGATCCCGCCCTCAGCGAGAGCGAGGGCGAGACCGATCACGGCAGTGGAACTCTGGAGAATCATCGTGAGGACGGTGGCAAGGCAGGTGAGGAGGACCGGGTGCTTGGCCAGGATCGCGATGGTTCCGACGAGGTCGGGACTGTGAGCGATCTCGGCGGCGGAGCGGCTGATCATTTCCATCGCGAGAAAGATGAACCCGAGCGAAAGGAGGAGTTGACCGATACCGCGGAAGAGATTGCGGGCGAGGAATTGGAAGCCGACGAGGCCGAGGACGAGGAAGACGGCCGCGTAGCTGTAGATGTCGAAGGAGAGGAGTTGGACGGTGATCGTGATGCCGACGTTTGCGCCGAGCATGACTGCGAGCATGCGTTCGGGGGGGACGCGGCCGGTGCGCATCATGTCCAAGCTCAGGAGGGCGACGGTCGTCGAGGAGGGTGCGATGCAGGCGACGGCACAGCCTCCCCCGAAAGCGCGCCAGCGGGTGCGGGTGGCGCTCTGTAACCACGCGGAGAGTTTCGATCCGAAAAGGCGGTCGAGGCTTTTCCGCAGGAAGCGGACTCCGAATAGAATGAGGGCGACTCCGCCGGCGATCTGAAACAACACCGTCTTTTCCTAGCAGGTTCCGCGCCTTGCGTGACGAAAATGTGACAATCAAAAGCTTGATATGTCCCGAGGTGAGTCGCGTGCCCCGCTCCGGGCGTAGGTCTTTTGATGATCAAGGTGGTTCGGCTGATTGGGTTTGTGGCGTTGGTGGTGGGTTTGGGGGCGTGCGCGTCGACGCGGATTCCGGAGAAGGCTGTGCTCGAGTCCGACGCGACGGCGGTCGCATTGGTCGAGCGGGCGCGGGAGGTGCAGGGTGGAGCGGCGTTTGATCGGGTGGAGGACGTGAGCGTGCGGTACGCGGGGGAATGGGGGTTGGTTGGACCGAAGTTTCAGCCGGTGCTCGTCGATCAAGATTTTCGGCAGGGGTCGGAGGAGCGCCTTTTGTTGCCGTCGAGGTTGCTGGCGCAGCGGCACGAGGGACCCGGTGGGACGAAGGTGGTGCGGCGTGGTGCTCGCGAGGTCGCGGTTCACTACGATGGAGTCGAGGCCGATGACGGTGAGGTGCGGGCGGCGGCTGCTTTGGTGGCGGACGCTTACGCCATGTTTCTGCTGGGGCCGTTTTACTTCGAGCGCCCGGGGGTCACGCTGGCGACGGTGGGTGAGGGGCGGGTCGACGGGGAGGTTTGTGATCAGGTCCTGGCGGTGTTGCGGCCGGGGTTTGGGTTTTCGAAGGAGGATCGGGTGGTGTTGTCGATCGAGCGACGAAGCGGGAGGTTGGTCCGCGTGCGGATGACGCTCGACGGGTTGGCGAGCACGGCGGGAGCGGAGGTGGACGTGACGTTCGGAGCGTTTCGGGAGGTGGGCGGGGTGGTGTGGCCGACGGAGTTCGTGGAGCGGATTCGGTCGCCGTTCGATCTGTTCGCGCACCGTTGGACGGTGGAAGGGCTGCAATTGAACCGGGGATTGCGGGCGAGCGACTTGTCGGTTGCGGGGATGAGGCGGCTCGAACCGACGCTGGGATTTTCCGCACCATAGCGGTTGCCATTTTCCCGAAGTGCTCTAGGAATACTGTCCCGCTAATTCGGGCGGGACCCAATTCTTATCCAGATGACTGAAATTTCCAAATACCGCAACATCGGCATTTTCGCACACGTGGACGCCGGCAAGACGACCACGACCGAGCGAATCCTCAAATTGACCGGCAAGATTCACAAGATCGGTGAGGTGCACGATGGCGCAGCGACGACCGACTTCATGGAGCAGGAGCAGGAGCGTGGCATCACGATTCAGTCCGCTGCGACGACGTGCTTCTGGAACGAGCACCAGTTCAACATCATCGACACACCCGGCCACGTCGATTTTACCATCGAGGTGTATCGTTCGCTCAAGGTCCTGGACGGCGGCATCGGCGTTTTCTGCGGATCGGGTGGCGTGGAGCCGCAGTCGGAGACGAACTGGCGTTACGCGAACGACTCGAAGGTCTCGCGGGTCATTTACGTGAACAAATTGGATCGGATCGGGGCGGATTTTTACCGCGTCGTGAAGCAGGTCGAGGAGATCCTCGCCGCGAAACCGCTCGTGATGGTCCTGCCGATCGGGACCGAGGAGAATTTCAAGGGTGTCGTCCAGTTGCTCGAAGAGAACGCCATGATCTGGGATGACTCGGGTGATCCGCTCAACTTCACGATCCATCCGATCCCGGACGACATGAAAGAGCTTGCCGCCAAGTATCGCGCTCAGCTCATCGAGACCGTCGTCGAACAGGATGATGACGTGATGGAGAAGTATCTCGACGGCGAAATGCCCGACCTGGCCACGATCAAGCGGCTCGTTCGGAAGGGGACGATCGCTTTGGATTTCTTCCCGACGTATTGCGGATCGTCGTTCAAGAACAAGGGTGTGCAGAACGTCCTCGACGCGGTGGTCGATTATCTCCCGAGTCCAACGGAGGTTCCGCCGCAGCCTGAGGTCGATCTCGAAGGTAACGAGACCGGTGAATTTGCCATTGTCTCCGAGGACGAGCCGCTGCGGGCGCTGGCGTTCAAGATCATGGACGACAAATTCGGAGCGCTGACCTTCACGCGGATTTATTCCGGCAAGCTCGAGCGCGGGATGAACGTGCTCAATACGTTCACTGGTAAGGAAGAGCGCATCGGTCGACTGGTCGCGATGCACGCCGACAGTCGTGAAGAAATCGACAGCGCACGGGCGGGCGACATCATTGCCATCGTCGGCATGAAGAACGTCCAGACCGGCCACACGCTTTGTGATCCCAAGGATCCGGCGACGTTGGAGCCAATGGTCTTCCCGGACCCGGTCATTTCGATCGCCGTTGCGCCGAAAGACAAGAGCGCTTCCGAGAAACTCGGCACGGCCATCGGCAAGATGGTGAAAGAGGATCCGTCCTTCCACGTGGAGACGGACGAAGACAGCGGCGAGACCATTCTCAAGGGAATGGGTGAGCTTCACCTCGACATCAAGGTCGACATCCTCAAACGGACGCACGGCGTCGAGGTGATCGTCGGCAAGCCACAGGTCGCTTACCGTGAGACGATCACGAAAGCCGTGTCGGACACCTACACGCACAAGAAGCAGTCGGGTGGATCGGGTCAGTTCGCGCGGATCGATTACACGATCGAGCCGCTGGAGCAGGGCGAGGATTTCATCTTCGAATCCAAGGTTGTCGGCGGCAACGTGCCGAAGGAATACATCCCGGCGGTCGAGAAAGGCTTCAAGAATTCGAAGGACAAGGGCGTGCTCGCCGGGTTCCCGTGTTTGGCGTTCAAAGTGACGCTCACGGACGGTGGCTCGCACGCGGTTGATTCGTCGGCCATTGCTTTCGAAATCGCGGCCAAATCGGCCTACCGGCAGACCATGCCGAAGGCGGGTGCGCAGTTGCTCGAGCCGATCATGAAGCTCGATGTCTTTGTGCCGGAAAATCACGTCGGTGATGCCATCGGCGATTTGAATCGTCGCCGCGGGATGATCAAGGCGCAGGACTCGACGCCAACCGGGATCCGGATCAAGGCCGACGCGCCGTTGAGCGAGATGTTTGGTTACATCGGCGATCTGCGTTCGATGACGTCGGGACGCGGTCAGTTCTCGATGGAGTTTTCGCACTACGCGCCTTGTCCGAAGAACGTGGCGGAAACGGTGATCGCGGAGACCGCGAAGCGGAACGCCGAGAAGTAGTGACCGGCCGCTGAGGGTGGCCAATTCGATTCTGAAAACCCCCGGTTGGCGCGAGCCGACCGGGGGTTTTCTGTGCCGGGAGCGGTGACCTGCGGTGCCGCTGCTCGCCGGGGGGGCGCTTTTCTGCTGGCGCGAGCGGTGGGCGACGGCTTGATTCGCGTCTTGGATGAGTGCTGAACCCGCACCGCATTTCGTCGATGACTGTGCGCCGACTTCGAGCGGTCACAAGCGCCTCGGTCAACTCGCTTCGACGGCCATTTGCGGCAACGACATCACTTCCTCCTGCCTTTACGTGTCGGCGTTGGCGATTCTTTACGCGGGGGTTTGGGCGCCGGTTGCGCTGTTGCTGGTGGTGGCGCTGCTGTTTCTTTTTCGGTCGGTCTATGCTGAGGTTGTGGGGGCGCTACCGCTGAACGGCGGAGCCTACAACGCGCTGCTGAACACGACGAGTAAGTTCCGCGCTTCGATGGCCGCCTGCTTGACGATTCTCTCCTACATGGCGACGGCGGTGATCTCGGCGAACGAAGGGATGCACTACGTGAGCGTGTTGTGGGAGCCGTGGCCGATCTTTCCGGCGACGATTGGGTTGTTGGCGCTGTTCACGGGTCTGACGATTCTTGGGATCGCGGAGTCAGCGTTTGTCGCGATCGGGATTTTTATTTTCCATCTGGTGACGTTGAGCGTTCTCGTCGTGGCGGGTGGCTGGTTCGTCGTGACGCACGGGTTGGAGATTCTTTCGTTAAATTGGCAAACGCCACCTCCGGGCGGAATCGTTCCGGCGATTTTCTTTGGGTTTTGTGCGGCCTTGCTGGGGATCTCGGGGTTTGAGAGTTCGGCGAATTTCGTGGAGGAACAGGAACCCGGTGTTTTTCCGAAGACGCTGCGGAACATGTGGTTGGCCGTGGGGGTGTTCAATCCGCTGATCGCTCTGTTGGCGTTGAGCGTGCTTTCGATCAGCGAAGTGGGGAACTACGAGGCGGCTCTTCTGGCGAGAATGGGGGAGGTGACGGGCGGACGCTGGCTGGCGACGATCATCTCGGTCGATGCGGCGTTGGTTTTGAGCGGGGCGGTGCTGACGAGCTTCGTCGGCGTGAACGGGTTGGTCCGGCGGATGACGTTGGACCGATGTCTGCCGCAGTTCTTCCTCAAGCAGAACGGCCGGGGGACGACGCATCGGATCCTCATCGCGTTTTTTGTTTTGGCGGTGTCGGTGTTGTTGATCACCCGGGGTGATCTCAAGGCGCTGGCCGGCGTTTACACCATTTCTTTTCTGTCCGTGATGGCGTTGTTCGGCGCTGGGAATGTGTTGCTCAAGGTCAAGCGGGCGAAGTTGCCGCGGGACGTGAAGGCATCGTGGCCGACGGTGCTGGTGGCAATCGGGGCCGTGCTGTTGGGTTTGTTGGGAAACGCGAAAATGAACCCGCCTTACCTGAAGGTGTTTTTCGAGTATTTCATTCCCGCGGTATTGATCGTGATCGTGATGTTGAAGCGGGTCAGGATTCTCAAGGTGGTTATGATCGGTCTGGCCAAGTTCAACGCGTTTTTCGGACGACCGCCGAGCACGCTGACTTGGACGATTCGCGAGAAGGTCCAGAAAATCCTCGAGCAACGGTTCGTGTTTTTCACGCGGGGGGACAATCTGGCGAACCTCAATCGGGTCATGCTCTACGTGCGGGAGAACGAACACACAAACCGGATCAAGATCGTGACCGTTGTGCCGACTCGAGACGCGATCCCTCCGGACTTGGAGGGACATCTTAAGGTGCTGGGCGAGATTTACCCGGAAATCGACATTGAATTTGTCGTGATCGAGGATCGGTTTTGCCCGGAATTGATTTTGAGGCTCTCGGAGAAATGGGGGATTCCGCCGAACTTCATGTTTATTGGATCACCCCGCGGCCGTTTGCCCTACAGTCTGGCGGACCTGCAGGGTGTGCGGTTGATCGTGTAGAGTGGCGGATGGAATCGTCCGGGCAACTGGAGGGTGCGGCGTTCAGGGGGCCTGCCAACTGGTGTTCGAATAGGTGCCGGGAGGGAGGGGGGCCGGCGTGTCCGCGCCATTGGAGAGTGTGACGTGGCCGGTGATCGTGGTGCCCGGGCTGAAGATGATCGGGCCTTTGATGGTAAGGGTGTCGCAGCCCACGAGTGATGGCGGGCCGTGCGGCGTCGCGGCGTCGAGCTGATCGACGAGTTTGTAGTGGCCGTCGAGGTCGATGCGGGGCGGGATGCCGTCTCGGACGGCAGCGAGTTGGGCGCGTCCATCGGTGGTGATCTCGTAGGCGTCGGAACGAAGGGTCAGCAGGTCGCCGGTGGCTTTGACCGGCGCGAAGCGCGAGCGGGGAACGGCGATGGCGCCAGCGTCGGAAAAACACTCGATCGCGGCTCCCATGGCGGTTTCGAGTTGGACGACCGGGGTGGATGTTTTGTCGCGCGGGTCGACCGTTTTTTGATTCTGGATCACCGGGAGCGGCAGAAAGCCGCCGGAAGAACGGATGGCTTCGCGGAGGCGATCCAGGCGCAGCCAGAGGTTATTGGTATTAAAAAAGCGGTGGCGTTCGATGTCTTGAAACGAGTCGAGATCGGCGTCGGGGCACTGGGCGGACTCCCGGAGGATGAGGTGGCCATCGCGGACGGCGAGATGGCCCCCCTTTCGGTCGGAGGGGGTGCGGGTGGTGACCTCCATGGCGAAAGGTTTGCCGGATTCGGCGAACCAAGCCAGGAGGGCGAGATCGAGGGTCGCACCGAGATTGTCGGAGTTCGACACGAAGAGGTAATTGATACCGTGATCGATAAGGTCGTCGATGGCGCCAGAGCCAGCGAGCACGGCGTAGAGGTCGCCGTGACCCGGGGGGCACCATTCGAGCTCGGGGGAGGCGGGCCATTCCACGGGGGCCAGGGTCGCGGCATCGATCTTCGGAACTTTATTCTGGAGGAGTTCGAGGTCCGCAGGGTCGCCGAGCGCGGGGTATCTGGCGAGCGCGGCACGGGTGTCCGCGCTGGTGCTGAAGCTGTTCATCAGCAGAAAGCGGACGTCGGAGGTCGTCTCGCGCCACGAGAGGATCTGGCGGACGATCAGGTCGAGGAACGTGTCGTCGCCTCGGACCGGGAGGAGCGACTTGGCGCGTTCGAGGCCCATGCTGGTCCCGAGTCCGCCGTTGAGCTTGAGAATCGCCGTTTGCGAGAGAAGCGTGGGGGAATCTGCGGTGGCGAACGAATTGCGGACTTCGTCGAGGCTGGGCAGCGAAGTGACCGGACTGATGGCCGATTCAGGAATGAGGGTGTTCTCGTGACCGACGAACCGTTCGTAGCCATTCTCAAAGGCGCGGATGGCGGCTTCGGAGACGCCGGCGGATTCCATCTTCTCGCGAAACAAGTGCGTGCTCATGGGCGGGGAGGGTCGAAAGTCGTGGTGGAAAAGTCGAGTTTGGAGTTGCTCGCTGGTGCCCAGCCGACGCGGTGAGGGAACGGCCTTGCCGGAACCGAGGTCAGAGCGCTTCCAGGAATGGCTGGAGCCGGGCGAGGGTGGTTTCGCCGATGCCGTTGACGCGGGTGAGGTCGGCGGGGCTTGAATACGGACGGTCTTCGATGATGCGATTGGCCATCGTTTCGCCGATGCCGGGAAGGCGCATGAGGTCGTCGCGGGTGGCGGAATTGAGGTCGATGAGCTCGCCGCTGCGGAGGGGTTGATTGCCTTGGGCGAGTTCGAGTTCGGCGTCCTCGGCTCGCTGAAGCCCGCGGTCGTCGGCGATGCGGTCCCAGTCGGTGAGCGCCCACGCTCCCGCCCCGCGACGGGCGGCGGTGAGTTCCAGATCGTCGAAGTGAGCTTCGGTCTCTTCGGCGGAGCGAGTGGGAGATTGACGATAGACGCCAAAGGCGCGGGCGAGACCGTTCCGGACCAGGAGAGCGGCGAGATCCTCGCCGGTGCTGGTGGTCACGAAAGCGTAGTAACGTTTGTAGAGGGCACTACCGCGACCGTCGGTCCAGGCGGTGTGGACGGTGAAGGGTTCCTTGAGGACCTGGCGGGTGAGGAGGGCGCCATCTTCACCGAGATCCTTGGCGGCCTGGATGTCCTGAATGCCGAAGTAGCGGCGCTGGGCGCGGAGGCGGCGGGCGTCCGTGTCATCGGCAACGTGCCACTCGAAACAGTCGGCTCCGTAGAGGCGGACGGTGAACTGCTCGCCGCTTGGGGCGATGACGGGGAAACTGTCGCCGTCGGACCAATCGGTGATGACGAGTCGGCAACCCGGAATGGCGAAGAGACCGGTGGCGGGGTCCTCGGTGCCCTCGACCGGAGGGGCGGCGGCTTGGAGGAAATGGGATAGCGCGACGAGCAGGAGGGCGGGCAGCCCCAGTCGGACGGTGCGAAATGCGGTCAGCATTTGGAGTCGGGTTTGCCCGGGATCAGTCCTGCTTGGCGACAGCCGCTTCGACTTTGAGGCGAAGAGCGTTGAGACGGATGAAGCCGGTGGCGTCGCCCTGATCGTAGGCCTGGGTCGGGTCGGCTTCCATGGTCGCAATTTGCGGATTGTAGAGGCTGACGGGACTCTTCACGCCGGCGGCGATGATGTTGCCTTTGTAGAGTTTGACGCGGACCGTGCCGGTGACGGTTTTCTGCGTTTCTTCGACGAAAGCCTGCAGGGCTTCGCGCTCGGGGGCGAACCAGAAGCCATTGTAAACGAGGGTCGAATACTTCGGGATGAGGGAGTCGCGAAGATGCATGACCTCGCGGTCCATGGTGAGGGATTCCAGGCGGCGGTGGGCGGCGTGGAGGATGGCGCCGCCGGGGGTTTCGTAAACGCCACGCGATTTCATGCCGACGAAGCGGTTCTCGACCATGTCGACGCGGCCGATGCCGTGTTTGCCACCGAGAGAATTGAGTTTTTTCATGACGGCGAGAGGCGTGAGGGCATCGCCGTTGACGGCGACGCAATCGCCACGTTCGAAGTCGAGTTCCAGCGTCTCGGGTTCGTCGGGAGCGTCCTGCGGATCGACGCTGAGTTTGAACATCGCCTTATTTTCCGACGAGGAGGAGTCGAACCAGGGGTCTTCGAGGATGCCGCTCTCGTAGGAAATGTGGAGAAGGTTGCGGTCCATCGAGTAGGGCTTGGATGCCGACGCTTCGACGTTGATTCCGTGGGTGGAGCAGTAGGAGATCATTTCGCTGCGACCGGGAAAGAGGACGCGGAAGCGTTCCTGGCGCCAAGGGGCGATGACTTCGAGATTCGGACTCAGGGCGGCGGCGGTGAGTTCGAAGCGGATCTGGTCGTTGCCTTTGCCCGTGGCACCGTGGGCGATGGCGTCCGCTCCTTCGGCGGCGGCGATTTCGACCATTCGTTTGGCGATGAGCGGGCGCGCGATGCTGGTGCCGAGGAAGTACTGGCCTTCGTAGAGGGCGCTGGCGCGAAACATTGGGTAAATGAAATCGCGGGCGAATTCCTCCTGCAGGTCGTCGACGAAGCATTTGCTCGCGCCGGTGCGGAGGGCCTTGTCTTCCAGGCCGTCGAGTTCTTCTTCCTGCCCAATGTCGGCGCAGAAGGCGATCACCTCGGCGGAGTAGGTTTCTTTGAGCCAGTTGAGAATGACGGACGTGTCGAGTCCGCCGCTGTAGGCGACGACGATTTTCATGTGGAATAGTTTACCGCAGAGTTCGCGGATTGGAATGAGGTGAGCGAAGGGTTTTACCTGCGAATTGCGCGGATGGCACGGATGAATGCCGGTCTTGGGGCCGGGAATCGTTGGCTCGCCGTGGCGGCTGGTTCCGAAAGCCGTTGGAATCGTGTGAACGGAAACGAGGCTGGTGGGGATTTAGGAATTCGGAACCGACGGAGTCCGCGATAGGAATTCGCGCGTGAGTATGTCGGAATGGGTTTTGGTTGGCGTGGCGGCGCTGTTTATCGGGATGGCGAAAGCGGGGCTTTCGGGGTTGGGGATGGTCTCGATCGTGATCGTGGCGTCGGTGATGCCGGCGCGCGAATCGACCGGCGCGGTGCTGACGCTCCTGATCGTCGCGGACATTTTCGCGATCGTGGCCTACCGGGCGCACGCCGTGTGGGCGACGGTTTTCCGACTCCTGCCGCCAGCGGTAGGCGGGATCCTGGTGGGATGGTGGGTGATGCCGATGATCGATCCAGGGATCTACGGGAAGGTGATCGGGTGGGTGACGCTCGCTCTCTTGGCGGTGTTGATGGTGCAAAAGCGTTCGATGGGATTGCGGCGGGTGGTATCGGAACACCCGGCGGCGGCGTGGGTTGCGGGCGGGGCCGGGGGAGTCGCGACGATGCTCGCGAACGCGGCGGGACCGATCATGACGATCTACCTGCTGGCGTGCGGACTCCCGAAGCTCGCGTTTGTCGGGACGGCGGCCTGGTTTTTCTTCTTCGTCAACGTGACAAAAGTTCCGATCTCGGCCGGGATGGGTTTGATCACGGCGGACTCGCTTTGGATGACGCTGGTGCTGGGTCCCGTGGTGGTCGCGGGGGGATTTTTTGGCCGCTGGGTGCTGGGATGGATTCGCCAGGATGTCTTCGAGTGGCTGGTGGTCGGGTTTGCCGGGCTGGCGGCGGTGCGGCTGATTTGGTAAAATCCAGAGGGTCCGCTTCCCCGAGCGGGTGGCCCGGCGGATCCCTACTCGATGCCGGCTCGCTTCATCCGGGGTACGCTGACGTTGCGGATGTAGGGATTGTTGGGGTTATTTTCCTCGTAGTCCTGGTGGTAGTCTTCCGCCTTCCAAAATTTTTCCAATGGCTCGACTTCGACGGCGATAGGCTTGTCGTAGTTCGGCTGGATCTCGGAAATTTTCTCCGTGATGGCCGTTTTCTCGGCATCGTCGGAATAGAATGCAATCGGGCGATATTGGCTGCCGAAGTCGGGCGCCACGCCGCGACCTTCGGTGGGGTCGAAGGATTTGAAATAGGTGTCGAGCAATTCGGGAAAGGTGACTTTCTCGGGGTCGTAGGTGATCTCGACGGCCTCGGCGTGGCCGGTCGTTCCCGTGTTTGAGGATTCGTACGTTGGATTCTCGGTGTGGCCTCCGGCGTAGCCCGAGATGACGTCGGTGACGCCGGGGACCCGCTCGTAGATGGCTTCGACGCACCAGAAGCATCCGGCGGCGAGAACAGCTTTCTTGGATTCGGCAGCTTGCATGGTGGTCAGGGTGGCGGACGCCAGGGCGAACGCGAAGAGGAAATGGATTCTCATTGGTTACGTTCGTTGGAGATGCGGCGAGTGCAAGTATTCCCGCCCGGAGGTGCGGTTGGGGTGAAAATGTCGGGCGGGTTTGATTCGTAGGGGGCCAGTGGCGCCTCGCCGAACGAATAGGAACTCGTGACGAACGTCTTTCAATCTTCCAGAGATCAGTGCGGGGGGGGATGGTGCTGAGTTCCGAAATTTCTCGGCGTGAGCCGGTGGCAGTCTCGCCCTCGAACGTCGGCGGTACTTCGCCGAGAGAGCAAAGGGAGGAAAGCTTGCCGCCATTGGCGCTAGATATCTTGGTGGTTGAGGATCACGCCGATACGCGAAGGTATTTGGTCATCTTTCTGCGACAGTTGGGTCACGTGGTTCGAGAGGCCGGGTTGGTCGGCGACGCGTTGCGAGTTCTGGAGGAGCAGGGTTGTGACGTGTTGATTTCCGACGTGGGTCTGCCGGATGGCTGTGGCTGGGAGTTACTGCGGAGAGCGCCGGCGGGCCGGGTCGGATACGCGATCGCGATGAGCGGATTCGGGACGTTGTCGGACCGGAGTCGAAGTCGGGAAGCTGGGTATCACGACCACCTTCTCAAGCCCTTCGACCTGGGCGAGCTGACCGGGATGCTGGACGGTGCGGCGAAATTGCTAGGGAAATAGGAATCGTCTTTGCGCGGCGGCTGGTCAGCGGTCATTTTGCCGGCGTGAAGTTGACGGAAGAGTGGGGAGTCCGGGGTCCTTTATTGGCGTTGGCGCCGATGCAGGACGTCACGGATTGGGCGTTTTGGCGGCTGACTTCGGGCTACGGCGCGGCGGACGTGTATTTTACCGAATATTTCCGGGTGCTGGAGAATTCGCGCCTGGATCGCGAAATTCTGAGATCCGTGGTCGATAATCCGACGGGGCGTCCGGCGGTTGCGCAACTGATCGGCAGCGACGTTGCGGCGCTGGTGCGGACGGCGAAAGTGCTCGAGGACCGGCATCCGGTCGCCGGGGTTGATTTGAATCTAGGGTGTCCCGCTCCGGTGGTGTATCGCAAGTGTGCGGGGGGTGGGTTGCTGAGGGATTTGCCGTTGGTCGACCGGATCCTGGGGGAGTTGCGGGCGGCGATTCGGGGGCGATTTACCGTGAAGACGCGGTTGGGATTTGCGGAAGTGGGAGAATTTGACGCGCTGCTGGAGGTGTTCGGGCGGCACGAGATCGATCTGCTTTCGGTGCACGGGCGGACGGTGGCCGAGCGGTACCGGTCGGCGGTGCATTATGATCGGATTGCGGACGCGGTCGCCGCGATGCGGTGCCCGGTGCTGGCGAATGGGAACGTGTCATCGGCGGACGGAGCGTTGGACATTTTGGGAAGAACGGGGGCGGCGGGGTTGATGGTCGGGCGGGGCGCGATCCGGAATCCGTGGATCTTCTCCCAGATTCGGAAGCGGATGCAGGGTGAGGAGATTGCGTTGCCGCGCGGGAGCGACGTGCTCGATTACGTGAGTGGCTTGTATGCTTCGACGGACGCGGCAGGCGTGGACGAGCGGAGGCGGGTGCAGCGGGTGAAGAAGGTGATGAATTATCTGGCTCTGGGCGTGGAGCCGACGGGTCGGTTCCTGCACGACGTGCGAAGGGCGCAGGGCGAAGACGAATTCTTCGCGCTGTGTCGGGAATACCTCGACCACGATGAGCCAATGCAGCTCGAGCCGTTCGAACTGGGATTGGCGGCGACCGACGTGCTGGCCGGGGTGCACGGGGCGGACGGTGGTGATTAGTCCGGAATGGACTCGCCCCGGATCAAGTCCTCGTGATTCTGGCGGGTGCGGATGGTTGTCCATTTCCCGCCATCGACGAGGACTTCGGGGAGCAGCGGGCGGCTGTTGTAGTTTGACGCCATGACGAAGCCGTAGGCTCCGGCGCTCATGAGGGCGAGGCGGTCTTCCGCGACGGTCTCGGGGAGTTCGCGGTCCTGAGCGAAGAAGTCGCCGCTCTCGCAGACCGGGCCGACGATGTCCTGCTTGATGAGATCGGAGGTCGGGGGTTCCGCGAGCGGGTGGATTTCGTGGTGGCCTTCGTAGAGGGCGGGGCGAATGAGATCGTTCATCGCCGCGTCCACGATGGTGAAATGCTTGGCGGGCGTTTTTTTGACGGAGACGACGGAGGTGAGGAGGACGCCCGCGTTGCCGACCAGGAAGCGGCCCGGTTCGAGTAGGATTTTCAGGCCGAGAGGTTTGAGGAGCGGGACGACGGCGGCGGCGTAGGCTTCGGGGGTGATGCGTGACGGATGCGCTTTCCACCAGTCGGGGTCGCCACTCGCGAGAGCGTCGTCGTAAACGATGCCGACGCCGCCGCCGATGCTGAAGAACTCGATGTCGTGGGCGTCGCGAATCTCTTCGACGAGCGGAATGAGCTTCGTGATCGCTTCGGCGAAAGGGGCCGGGTCGAGAATCTGGGATCCGATGTGCGTCTGGACTCCGACGATGCGGAGGTTGTCCATTTTCGCTGCGGATCGGTAAACTTCGGCTGCGCGGTCGAGGCCGATGCCGAACTTATTCTGGCTCTTGCCGGTGGAGATGTATTTGTGGGTGCCGGCGTCGACGTTGGGATTGACGCGGATCGCGATGGGGGCGCGGACGTTGCGTTCGGCGGCGATGGCGTTGATTTGAGCAAGCTCCTCCTCGCCCTCGACGTTGAAGGAATGGATGCCGTTTTCGAGGGCGTATTCGATCTCGGCGCGAGTCTTGCCGACGCCGGCGAAGGTGCAGCGGTCGGAGCGGCCTCCGGCCCGAAGGACGCGGAAGAGTTCGCCGCCGGAAACGAGGTCGAAGTCGGCTCCCTCGGCAGCGAGCAGGTTCAGGATGGCGAGATTGGAATTCGCCTTGAGGGCGTAGCAGATGCGGTGGTCGAGTTCGTGAAACGCGCGGTCGAGGCGGCGGTAGTTTTCGCGAATGGTCTTCGCGGAATACACGTAGGCGGGCGTGCCGACGGCATCGGCGATGGAATTGAGAGAGGCGTTTTCGCAGTGGAGACTGCCGTCGAGATAGCGGAACTGATGCACGGGGACTTTTCTACTGGAACGCGGGTGCCGGTGGGAAAGAAATACCGCGCTCAGCTGCGGCGAAGTTCGTCGACGATCGCGGCGATGTCTCGGCGGTGGGGTTCGGAGAGCGGTTCGCCCTTACCCCTTTCGTACTTGTCGTCAAGATGCACGAGGCGACCGCGCGTGGCCTCGAGTTCCGGATCATTCAAGATCGGATTGTGGACGAGTTTGCGGTAGTCCTTGAAATCACCCGTGCCGTCGGCGGCGCGCTGGATGATCAGGATGAACTCAGCGCGACTAACGCCGTGACGCTGCCTCGTGCGAAAGATGAAGTAGGCGAGCGCGACTGCCAGAATGATGAAGACGATTGTCGCAGCCATGAGCGTTAATAGACACTGGCTGGGTCGGTTCGCAATTACGATTTTGTCCGGGATGCTTCAGCTGTCCGCAACGACCGCGTTTAACCATTCCAGCGCTGCGGCGCGATCTGGAAAGGCCCCTTCGAGCTGGGCGGTGTGGGCGGTGTCGAGGATTTGCTTAAAGGCGGGACCTGGTTTGAGTCCGAGCGTGATGAGATCGTGACCGGTGAGAAACGGGGGCGGAATGAGTGGTTCGTTGGCGAATTCCTCGCGCTTGTTGAGGAGGAACCGGTGGTTGTCCAGCATCCCGTGGCTCGACGAACAGTCCACGCGATGAAGCTCGAGTTCGTCGTCGATGGTCTCTCGAGCCAGGAAGCGCTTGAGCTTCGCGACGCGCATGTTCTGAACGTCCTTGAACGCCATGTGATTGCGGACCAGAGCGACGACGTCGTCGATTTGATCGTTGGAAAAGCGAAGGCGGCGGAGGATTCCAGAGGCCATGTCGGCCCCGACGTGTTCATGGCCGTTGAAGCGGATGCGTCCGGTCTCGTCGGTGAAGGCGGTGGGGGGCTTGCCGATGTCGTGGAAGAGGACGCCCAGGGCCAGGGCGGGTGAGACCTCGGGCGGAAGGAGTTCGAGCATGATGCGGGTGTGCACGAAAACGTCGCCCTCGGGGTGAAATTCGGGCGGTTGCTCGCAGCCCCGGAGGTCGGCGACCTCGGGCAGCAGCAGGCGGAGCAGTCCGCTGGCATCGAGAAGGTCGAAGCCGCGGACGCGCTGGGGGGCGGTGAAGATTTTAACCAATTCGTCGCGAATCCGTTCCGGGCTGACGACGTGAATGTCCGGGGCGGAGGTGAGGACGGCGTCCCACGTGGCGGGATCGATGTCGAATCCGAGCGTGGTGGCAAAGCGGATCGCCCGTAGGATGCGGAGTTTGTCCTCGGCGATGCGATCCGCGGGATCGCCGATCGCGCGGAGGATTTTGGCTTCCAGGTCGGCAACGCCGCCGACGTGGTCGATGACGCGCTCGCCGATGGGGTCGAAGAAGAGTCCGTTGACGGTAAAGTCGCGGCGGCGGGCGTCGTTCTCGGCGTCACTGAATTCGACGGAGTCCGGGCGACGGCCGTCGAGGTAACCGCTCTCCGTGCGAAAGGTGGCCACTTCGTATTGCTGCTGGTCCTCGACGACGATCATGACGCCGAACTGGGCTCCGACTGGGATGGTCCGGCGGAAGAGCGCGGTGACCTGCTCGGGTCTGGCGTCCGTGGCGATGTCGACGTCGTGGGCCGGGACGCCGCGTAGACGGTCGCGCACGCAGCCACCCGCGAAATAGGCGATGTGGCCAGCCTCGCGGAGGCGTTGGACGATGGAGAGGGCTGCGTTGAGCATGTGGGTTGGCGGCAGGGATAGGAAATCACGACCCGGCCCGAATGTCATCCCGCGGTCATTCGAGTTGGAAGGCGAGCGGGGGACGCTCGCTTCGCACGAAAGGCCGCCTCAGCCTCCGCGACCGGAGGCACCACTACCCCCCCGAGGACGTCGAGTGGATGCGTCGGGGAATGCGCTGCCGGGTTGATCGACGAAGGACCGATCGTGGAATCAGGGACGAACCAAGAACTGACATCCGTATGAAAAATCGATCCTCCCCTCAGCTCGCCGAGCGCTTTACGACTGCGCTGAAGTCGAACGATCAAAGTAAGGACATCGTGGCAGCGGGCCGTTGGGCGGACGCCTTGCTTGGCGATGCGTTGGATGCGCGCGCTTCCGACGTGCATCTCGATCCGCGAGGCGACGAGGTCTCCGTGCGATTTCGGATCGACGGGGCAATCGTCGATGTCGAATCCGTCAACGCCGACGCGGGGCAGCGCTTGATTCGATATTTCAAAACGAACTCCGGTCTCGACCCGGCTACGCAGCTTGGACCGGAGGACGCGCATTTCGAGTTCGACACCGTGGATTGCCCGGTCGACGTGCGAGTGGCCTGCGCTCCGTGCCTGACGGGCGAGAAGATGACATTGCGCCTGCTGCCGCGCACCCGAATTCAGATGGGCCTTGACGAGCTGGGTCTTGCCGAGGCGGATCTGGATAAAATCCGCAACTGGCTGGGCGACATCAACGGTATGTTTTTGGTGACCGGACCGACGGGCAGCGGGAAGACGTCCACTCTCCATGCTCTGCTGAGAGAGATGAAATTGACTGATCGCTGCGTGCTCACGATTGAGGATCCGGTCGAGTATCGGGCTGAGGGCACCAATCAGATTGAAGTGGACGAGACGAAGGGGATCAGTTTTGCCGCCGGATTGCGGGCGGCATTGCGGCTTGACCCCGACTACATTCTGGTTGGCGAAATCCGCGACGCCGAATCGGCCCGGACCGGGCTGGAGGCGGCCAGCACCGGACACACGATTCTGACGACGATGCACAGCCGCAGTGCGGCGGGTGCCGTCACCATGCTGCGAAGTCTCGGACTCGCGAATCAAGAGATCGCGACCTCACTGGCATTCGTCATAGCACAGCGGCTCGTGCGAACGCTCTGTCCGGAGTGCAAGCGCGAGGAGGCTCCGGCGGAGGTCGACGTCCGCTGGCTTCGTCGCCTGGGTGCGGAAAGCCTTCGAGCGCGTCTGGGTCCCCGGCGGCTGCGATCTGTGCCACGGCAGGGGCTACTTGGGACGCACCGGGGTGTTCGAGGTGGGGCCGTTCGACGAGGGCGCCTACGACCTCCTGCTCAATGACGGGGATGAACACGCGTTGCGGACCCACTTCCGAAAGACCGGCGTCAGCTCGCTGTTGAAGGATGGCCTCGACAAGGTCGCCCGGGGCGTAACGAGCGTCGCGGAACTTCGCAACATCGGTGGGCAAAGCCACTTTGAGAGAAGTGGCAACGGGGAGTCATGAATTTGCCGAAGCGCGTGATTGGCATCCTCGGAGTCATCCACGTCCTGTTGATCACGTATGCGATCCTGACATTGCTTGTCTTCGTGAACTTGGCGACGACGCCGTGGCTCGCGGGATCGTTCGTTACCGGTTTGCGGAGATTCGGCTTCCTGCTCTATCTCATTCCGCTGGGATGGACGATCGGGTGCGCCTGCGCGCAACGATCCGCGGCGACGCGGAACTTTGCGACTGGCGTTGCCCTCGTGATCTGGATGGTGATCACTGTCGCGTTGCTTGCCCTGGCCGTCGATCTCTCGGTGGCGGCTGCTTTGCCTTGATTCACGGATTGCCGTTCGATTTGGGGCACCGTCGAGCGGCGGCAAATTGAGGCTCCTGCGGCTGGATGGGGCAGCGCGTCTGATGCATCCAATCCCGGCGCGGGACGCGAAGAGGCTTTTGTTATGGCCATGTCAATCGCTCACCGGATCGCCAAAATTCACGAACAAATTCAGGACGCCGTTGGGGCGGTTTCCAACGATCCGGCGGCCTCGGAGGTGCTTAAAGCAGTCGTGGGCGAGTTCGACGCGACGGCTCGCAAGGGGACCGAGAATCTCACCGGCGCTGACGAGCGCACGATCCGCGACCACGTGGTCGAGATTGAACAGGCAGCCGACAGTGCGAAGCGAGCCGTGCAGGCGGAGTCTGCGCTCGGTGAGCCGGCGAGGGCAGCCATCCTCGCCGCCCACGACGAACTCAGCGCCCTCAAACACGAGTTGTCGGGGATGGACTAGTAGCTCGTGGGCAGCCTGGCGGGAAATGTCCGGGCGAGAGCGGGATTCATCTGACTGAGCTGCATTCATGGCGTTTCAAATTCGAAAAGACGAATCCGTCACCGGCGGCGTTCGCCGGATCGCGCACGAGCAGGTTGCCAAAGCCGTCCGCGAACTCGGCGATCCGGATCTCGGGCAGGCGAAGGCGGTGCACCAGTTCCGCAAACGGTGCAAAAAGCTCCGCGGACTCGTGCGGCTCGTGCGTCCTGGGATGGAAGCGACTTACGCCCGCGAGAACGCTAGTTTTCGGTCCGCTGCGGCCGGTCTTTCCGAGCTGCGCGACGCCACGGTCCTGATCGAGAGTTACGATTTACTCATGGACGCCTTCGCCGGCGAGATTCGGAGACGGGATTTCGGCTGGATTCGACGCAAGCTCACTCTTCGCCACCGGAAGATCGCCGAGCGCGGAGGCCCCGTGAAAACCGAGGATCTCCTCGCGGCGCTGAGGGCCAGCTTGGAGCGAGTCGATTCTTGGGAAATCGAGAGTGACGGTCCGGAAGCCATGCTGGCTGGCGACCGCAAGACCTACGCCCGCGGTCGGAAGGCAATGGCGGCGGCCTTCGAGTCCCGGGAGGACGAGGCCTTTCACGAATGGCGCAAACGCGTGAAATATCACGGCTATCACACCCGTTTGCTGCGAGCGGCGTGGCCACCCCTGATGAAGAAAATGGCGGGGCAGCTCGGCACACTCGGCGATCTGCTCGGCGACGATCACGACCTGGCCGTGCTGCGGGCCACCGTGCTCGAGGAGGAGGATACGTTCGGCCGAGCCACCGGGCTGGCACCATTTTTGATGCTCATCGAAAAGCGGCAAACCGTGCTACGAGATCGGGCGCAGCTCGTGGGTGCACGACTCTTCGCGGAGAAGCCGAAGGCGCACGCCCGGCGATTGCGCGCCTGGTGGCAGGCGGGTTCCGGGTGACGTCGAGACCGCGATAAATCGGGGGAGCGGATTGGTTTGGCCGGTAGGAAAATCTTCTGCGTCAAGACCGTCCAGGGGCGGCACCGAACTCGTCAATCGGGTTCGTCCGGCGCCACGAGAATCTGAACGGCGCCGGGGATCGCTTCGAACTGGATGGGCGTCTGCCCGCCGATTTTGCCGTCGATGGCGACATCCTCGCCCGGCTCGCAGGTGATCTCGATGCGGCGGCCCTTGAAGTGGTGAATGTTCGGATTTTCCACGCCACCCTCGAGTCCGCCGTTGAGGAGCGAGATCATGGCACCAAGGGCCTTCACTCGCGTGTCGATGTCCACGACCACGGTGACGCCGAGCTGACCATCCTGATAGTCCGGCTTGCCGGCGCCGCGGGCGAAAACGGAAGCGATGGGGGCCGCGTTCGAGACGACCACGCTGCCCGTTCGAAATTCGTGCCGCTCTCCGTCCACGACGATGGTGGCATGGAACAGGTCGGGTGCTTCGGTTTCCTTCCAGGCGGCGGCGAAATAGGCGAGCGGACCCCAGCGGTCCTTCAGTTCGCGGTCCGAGCGGTCCACCATGCCGGCCTCGACGCCGATGCCGGCGAGCTGGAACATGAAGCTCTCGCCGTGGCGGGCGGCGTCGAGGGGGCGGGTGTGGCCCGCGAGGATGTGTCGGCAGCCGGAGCGGACAGGGTCGATCCGAATGCTCTCTCCCATGATCGAGGCGGCAAGAGCATTGGCGGTGCCGCGCGGGATGATGCCGAGCGGGATGTCGTGACCGATGAGGGCGGAAGCCGTGGCGGCGACGGTGCCGTCTCCGCCGGCGGCGATGACGATGTCGACGCCGCTGCCAAGGGCGCTGCGGACGAGTTCGTCGGCATCGCTGCCGTGGTCGACGGTGGCGAATTCGAGATCGAGAAATGGATCGAGTTCTTCGCGGATGACGTCGCGGTCGGTGTCCGCGTCGCCGCTGCCGGCGGAAGGATTGAAGACGACGAAGGCGCGGGTGCGCGGTTGGATCGGCGGTTGGTCGGCGAGGCGGTCGAGGGCGCGAAGCTGGCGGCGGTTGGGGCGGGCGGTTGCGCGGAGGCCCTGGATCTCGTCGAGGAGGGCGGTGATGGGGCGGTCCGGTTCGAGGTGGTGCAGGTAGGCGAGCAGGGCGGTGACCGAGCGGCCCTGCCCGAGTGCGCAGTGGACGATGACCTGACGACCCGCGCGGCGCTGACGGCCAATCCACTGGACGGCGCCGGTGAGCTGGCTTTGCCGGGGCGCGCAGTGATCGAAGACGGGGATATTCAGATACTCGGTGCCTTCGGGGAGGAAGTGCGACGAGAGAGCGTCGAATTCCGCAGTGACGTCGAGGATGGCGGTGATGCCGTTTTTCTGGAGCGAGAGAAGGTCGCCGGGGAGCAGGCGGCGGCCGAGCCAAAGGCCATCGCGGATGCGGGTGAATGGGTCGCCGCTGTCGGTGGCGCGCTTCCACGCGTTGTAAAGGCTGGCACCGAGCAGCACGGGGGCCAGAAAGAATTTGACGGGGATCGGGAGGCGGCCGCGCGAGGACTTGAAAAGGAACTCGCCGAAATTTGTGAGGTAGCCGACGCCGAACCACGTGGCGGCGACGGCGCACCAGCCGAAGGCGAGACGGAGGAGCCAACCGCGGGCAAAGCGAGCCGAAACGGCCGCGAGCGCGGCACCCAGGAGGTAGAATAGGCCTTTGTTCATGAGCCGGGATGAGAATCGGTCGAGAATTGCGAAGCTGCTCTGGTCATCGGTGAGCCTGGTTGGGTTGCTCGGGTCTTGGCGGGCGACGGGGACGCGAAGGTCCTGCCTAGTTGCACAGAGTGGAGTGGTCTGAGGAAGGGATCGCGCGGCGGTAGGGAATCGGTCGGATCGATTCGGTCGGGCGTCCCTCCCCCGGAAAAGTGGCGGCCTGCGAGGCTAGTATGGTTCGCTCCGATCAGGATTCCGGGTCCCGGGTGCGGCGTTCGAAGGTGGCGACGAGACGGAGGACGATGAGGATGAGCAGCGTGATGCCGACGGCGAGAACGTAGGACTCCAGCGCTACGGCGACCCCGATGGTGCCAGTGGTCAGCAGGGAAGCGGCGGTAGTGAGACCATGGGACCCGTCGCGGTCACGGAAGATGGTGCCCGCGCCGAGGAAGGCGATGCCCGTGACGATGGCTTGGAGAATGCGGTTGGGGTCCGCACGGACCGGATCGTCGACGAACGACGCGGTCCAGACGGACGCGAGGTCGAACTCCAACCTGACAAACAACGCGGCGGCGAGACAGACGAGCATGTGGGTGCGCAGACCGGCCCATTTGCCGGCGGCCTCGCGTTCCCAGCCAACCAGTCCGCCCAGAACGATGGCGAGCGCGGCGAGGCAGAGCGTCTCGAAGTCCGCGAGAATCTGCGGGGGGATTTCCAGCATTTGCTTGCCGTTGCGTCGCCTCAGGCTGGCGCAACCTCTCCGTTTGCGTCGTCCTGACCGTCGACCTCGTTCCCGTTGCTCTCAAATTTGAGTTTGTTCATCCCGAGACCAATCGGAGCCTGCCGGGGTTTCGGCCGTCCTGGACCCAAGGAAGCGAGGCCACTGACCGCGCATCTTGCGGACGGATCCGGTGCCGACCACGGGATCGGGTGCGCCGCGAGTCCGGAGGTCCTCGCTCTACCGCACGGGTGGGGTCTCCGCTTCACCCGTCATCGGGACGAATCGCACCGGGAGCACGCTCTCTTGTCGCAGCTTCCCGTCCACCCTGCGCAGGAGAACCAATTCCTGGCGCCGATCCTCTCCCACCGGGATCACCATCCGCCCCCCCTCCTTCAATTGCTCGACCAGCGGTGGCGGGACGTGGTCCGGGGCCGCGGTGACGATGATCGCGTCGAACGGCGCTTGCTCCGGCCAGCCGCGATACCCGTCGCCAGTTCGCACCGTCACGTTATCGATCCCGGCGCTTTCCAGCGTCTCTCGCGCGCGTTCCGCGAGCGGCGCGACGATTTCCACGGTGTAAACGTGATCCACCACCTCGGCCAACACCGCCGCCTGGTAGCCCGACCCCGTACCGACTTCGAACACGCGGTCGCCCGGCTTCGGGTCGAGTAGTTGGGTCATCAGCGCCACGATGTAGGGCTGCGAAATGGTCTGCTCGTGGCCGATCGGATACGGGCTGTCCCGGTAGGCAAACGGTCGCGCCTCCTCAGGCATGAATTTTTCCCGTTCCACGGTCCGCATCGCCGCGAGCACCCGCTCGTCGCCGATGCCCCGGCTGATCAATTGCTCTTCCACCATCTGCTTTCGCATCGCCGAACTGTCATTCGCGACCAGGGGCGTGGTCGCCGCCAGCATCGCGATCATCCAATTTTTCATCGTTCACGGTTCTCTCGTCGGTCGCGTCTCGCAAGTCGTTCCGATCGGGCGGAGCTGCCTGGGTACTGAAGGCTAGATACACTCTGGCGAATCCCGAGCGAGGCGGCCTCGCTCGTCGTAGCGCGGACTGGCCGTGGCAGTTGCGGCGAGCGGATTTCGGTGGAGAATTGCGGTGTGGAATTCGAGAAACTACGCAGGATCATCGGGGCAGATCTATTTCGTCATCGCGGGCGGACGGGATGGCGGGAATTTTGGCACGTTCTGGTTACTTCGTCGTGTTTCCACGTGATCGTGCTGCTGCGGGTGCGGGATTTTTTTGAGGGTTGTCGCTTCATCGGGCCGGTGAGTGCGGTGGTCTTCGCGTGGTTCAGTTCGCGTCGGGCGATTGAGATCCCGCGGTCGGCGGAGATCGGGCCGGGTTTTATCCTGTTGCACGCGGGGAGTTTCTCGATGAGCAAGGGGACGAAGATCGGTCGGAACTGCACGGTGACGAATCATGCTTCGGTGGGGGGTGTCTTTCGTGGGAGTCGCATCGGGTCGCCGACGCTCGGCGATAACGTTTATCTCGGGGCATACAGTTGCGTCTTCGGGCGGGTGAGTGTCGGGAACAACGTTCTCGTGACAGCTCATTCGGTCGTCACCGACGACGTGGCCGACAACGCGGCCGTTGGCGGGGCACCGGCCCGCGTGCTGGACGCGGAGGGTGCCGGTTGTTACGTCGGGAATCGCTTTTCCGGATAGATTGGCGCGCCGATTGCTTAATTCGGTGGTGTTCTGGGGGGAACAGTAGGCCGTCGTGACGTTCGTCACGGCGGCCTACACCTTTTCCGGGGCGGCGTGAGCGGGGAACCTGATATTTTTCTTGATACTCAGGGGGGTGGGATTTGTTCTTCGCGTCTGCGGCGATGGAGTGATTCCGGCGAGAGATGCTCGTTTTTCCGAAGTGGGGAGGGCCGGTGATAACGCCATGGAAGATGTAGATTATTTAATATTGGGTGCCGGACCCTCCGGGTTGGCGGTGGCTCATGGTCTGTTGGACCAGGGAGCGACTTCGGTGGTGGTGCTGGACCAAGCGGACGAAGCCGGGGGGCTGTGCCGCTCGCAGGTGGTTGACGGAGCCGCGATTGACACGGGCGGCGGGCACTTTCTCGACGTGAAACGGCAACGGGTGCTGGATTTGGTGTTTCGGTTTATGCCGCGGTCCGAATGGAAGGAGCACGACCGCATCGCACGGATTCGTCTGCGCGGGTCGGAGGTCGATCACCCGTTTGAATCGAATCTTTGGCAGCTGCCGGTGGACGACCAGGTCGACTATTGCGTATCGATTGCCGCGGCCGGCTGCATCGCGGGGAAGGTTGCGCCCGAGTTGTTCGAGGACTGGATCCGATGGAAGCTGGGGGACCGGATTGCCGATGACTACATGCTTCCCTACAACCGGAAGATCTGGTCAATGCCGGTCAATGATCTGGGAACCTACTGGCTGGAAAAATTGCCGGACGTTTCGTTCCCGGAGACGTTGGAGAGCTGTTTGCGGAAGGCTCCGGCGGGCAAATTGCCCGCTCACGGCAAATTTCTTTACCCGACGGATTTGGCGGCTGGTTATGGTGAGGTCTGGCGGCGGATGGGGTCAGCCCTGGGGGATCGGTTGCGTCTGAAAACTCCGGTGACGTCGATTGATCCCGCTTCGAAGGTGGTCAACGGAGGCCTTCGCTACCGAACGCTCATCACGACGGTGCCGTGGCCGGTGTGGCAGGCCGTGGCCGCGATCCCGACCGAGGTGGACGCCGCGATTTCGCGGCTTCGACAGGTTGCCATTGACGTGGACTATCGCGAGGAATCCTGCGGGAGCGCCGCGCATTGGATTTACGAACCCGACGAAGGCGTCGATTATCATCGGATCCTGGCGAGAGAGAACTTTCTGGAAGGTGCCCGGGGCTACTGGACGGAAACGAATGCCGGGCGAAGCGTGGCAGATAAGCCGGCGGACCGTCATTTTCATAATCCGTACGCGTATCCGGTGAACACACGGGACAAGCGGGAGTCGTTGGCTGTGGTGCACGGATGGGCCGCCCCGCTGGGGATCAAGCCGCTGGGACGTTGGGGGAACTGGGAGCACATTAACTCGGACGTGGCGGTGGATCAGGCTCTCGCTCTGGCCGACGGATTGATCGGGGAGGGCGCGTGAAGATTTCGCTCTGTTTGCTGGTGCGGAACGAATTGGGAGGATGCCGGACGGACGTGCCTTTGTTGCCCCGCGAAGATTTTTACGAGGTATTTGCCGTCGACGGTGCCAGCACCGACGGAACAATCGAGTATCTGGAGGGAGAGGGGATCGCGGTGCACCAGCAGACCCGTAAGAGTCTGAACGCGGCTTATCATCACGCTGTGGAGGTGGCGACGGGCGACGCGCTGATCGTTTTTTTTCCTAAGGGGACGATCGATCCCGCCTGCTTGCACGGCTTGGCGGAAGCTCTCCAGGATGGGGTGGAGATGGTGATCGCGAGCCGGAACATCGAAGGCGGTGCGAACGAGGAGGACGGGCATTTCTTCCGACCACGAAAGTGGGGGGTGGGAGCGCTTTCGCTTTTTGCGTCCGTCGTGTGGCGTCGGGAAGGTTCGCGGGTGCATGACGTGTTGCACGGAGTGAAGGGATTCACGAAGGACGTATTTCGCCGGATGGAAGTCAGCGAAATGGGAGTCACGGTGGATCTCAGATGGTGGTTCGATCCTACCGGTTGCAGTGTCGACGATTGGAGGTGCCGGTCGCCGAAGTGGAGCGGCCGCACGGTGAAACGAATTTCAAGGTGATCCCGACGGCAAAGAAGCTGGGGAAGTTTCTGATCGGCGAGCTGCTGCGTCCTCGAAAGCTGAGTCGGGGATCGAGCGGGCAAGTCGCAGGAAGAGTCCCCAGAGATTGATGATGCACGCGGCCATGGCTCCGAGAGCCAGCGCGTAAAACATCCCGTAGGTCTGGCGGTAACGACCGACGGTCGGAAGAGATTGGACAATGGCGACGGTGAGGGCGTTGGCCACCGGGGCTGCGTAAAGGACGGCGATGAAGAGAAGGGGGACGCCGAATCGGATCCGGAGGGGTTTGATCCCCAGAATCTGGAGAGCGATGATGACGAAGGCGACGGTGAGGATGGGCGTGACGATGCCAATCATTCGGATGATCGCTTCGAGCGGAAGCCGGGTGAAGGTGAGTTGGCGAGAGGGCGATTCTGGATCGGGGAGGGTCTGCAGATAATTGCCGATCCGGGAGGCTTCTTCGGCGATCAGCACGCGGTCGGCCGCCGGGACGCTCTGGATGTTTGAGATCGTGGTCAGCTGCTCCTGACTTTCGGTGAGCGCTCGCATCAGCGAATGCTTGTAGAACGTGTTTTCGTCGGGACTGAAGAAGATGCCGAGGTGACTCCAGACCTTGGAGGCGAAATCGAGGGGGCGCTTTTGGACCGCGAGCAGGTAGGCGCGCTTGTAGAAGCTCGCAATTTGCTCCCGATCGAATCCGGCTTCCTTGAGCGACTCGGCGATGTCGACGGCAAACATCAGGTGGTCGGGATTAAACGGGTAGTAGACGCCGTGGACCTTCCATTGCGGGTAGTTCGCGATGTCTTCGCGCGCGACGGCCATTTCCTTGCGGAAGTTGGAGGTGAACGCGCGGAGCAATCTCTTATCGAGAAGGGGATCGTCGGAGGTGCGGAGGTTATCTGACAGCGTTGGGAGGATGAGATCCGCGTGGGTTGTCATGAGCGTCTTGGCAAGGAAGGTATCCGGGTGCAGGGCGCTCTCAAACTCGTCCGGGATCATCCAGGCCTTGTACGTCACCATGAGTCCGCCGGTTCCAAGCAATCCGGCGGTGAGACCGATGAGTGCGGGCCGCGTCATGGAACCGGCGCGGATCCACCCGACGAGGATAATCAGGGTCGTTGCGGCTGACGCCATGAGCCAGCTGGGTTTGAGGGCGCAGCAACAGTACGCGAGGATGATAGCGAGAGCACCGGTCGGGATGAGCCAAGCGGCCGGGAGACGTCGCGTGCGGGCAAGGAGGTAAAGTCCGGTGGTCAAGAGCTGAAGGGCACCGAAGAAAGGGAGCACGGCTTCCGGTCGAAGGGTAAGTTCGTAGAAGATCGTGCTGGGATTGAGGTAGATGAAGGCAAGGATCAGCGGCCCGATGATGGCCATCGTGAGGTCGCGAAGTCGATTGGGCGGCAGCAGAATCCAGAGAACGATCCAGATGCCCCAGACGCAGATGGCTCCGAGCAATCCAAGAGCCTGCTGCCAGTAGATCATCGATTCGAAGGAAACGTTGTCACCGAGGAAGACGATCAGCATGGACGGGTAAAAAACTGATCTCCCGTGGGTTTGCTGGAGTCCTTCGCCCGCTTTGAACGAAAGTGCGGGGTAGAGATAGCCGAGGCTATCGGCGTCGAGCCGGGGGAGCGTTGGAATGTCGCGGCGATCCTGCCAACCGATGACGAGGATCATGATCGCAACGAGGGACGCGACTCCCATGGCGGGATTGATGCGGCGGAAGCGGGCTTTGAGCGGAGCGAACGAGATGGAGCGGGTCATGCGGGACTGATTTCGACGTGGTTCGGTTGCAGCCCTCAGTTGAGAAAGGGCGGGAGGGACGAATAGCGTCGAAGGACGGCACTTCGCGAGAAATTTGTCTGCGCCGCGCGAAGGATTGAATCAGCGTCAAATCTTGGCACGCCTGTTGCTGTTCCATGAGGCGTTCTGGGGGGAACAGTGGGCCGTTGCGACTTTCGTCGCGGCGGCCCACACCTATTTCCGGCGATCGTTATTGCCGAACGATCCCCTGGAGCTGACCGGCGGGGCCGTCGCTCTGGGCGTTGACGGACGTGGGGGTTACGAACGAGGTCGTTGGGGTCCCGTTTCGCCGCTTTGCTCAGCGGAAGCTTCGCCGGCGGAGAAAGAGGCTGGCGACGGCGGAGATGGCGAGGAGGGCAACCGTGGCGGGCTCGGGAACGGCGGCGACCGATCCAGCGTCGAGGGTGAATCCGTCGTAGGCCCGCTGGGTGAAAGTCGGCGAGATATTGATGGTAAAGGAAGTGATATCCGTTCCGGCTAGGGATTCGCCCCAATAGAAGGTCGTGACGCTGTAATCGCCGGCGTTGCTTGTGGTATCGCCGCTGCCGGAGACGGAGGAGAATCCGTCGGACGCAATCCCATTGATGGTCGGCGAGATCTCCGAAAAATCGGATTGGCTGAGGGTGCGCTTGATCTGGAGAGTCAGGCCTTTGATGGAAAACGGCGTGCTGCCGGTCATCGCAAAAGTGCTGTTGCGGCCGCCGCTGAAAAGTTGGTCGCTGCCGGGAACGCTCGTGATGAGCGTGCTGTAAATGCCCGCTCCTTGATCCAGGCCGGGATTGCCGGTGAGCGTGTTCGATTGACTCAGGCCCAACGTGGTGAAACCGGCGCTGGAGTCGGGGGAGTCTCCGGCGAAGGTGAAGTTGGGAAACGAGTCCCAGACTCCGAAGGCGGTGTTGGCATCACCCCGGTCCCAAGCGGCTCCCATGGGATTGGTGCTGACGCCGAGGGAGGTGGCGTGAGCGAGGGAGGTGAGGGCGGCGAAGGAGCCGAGCGTGATGAATCTGGCGAGGCGCGTGGTGGGTTTTGTCATGACGGCGACATTGCCCGGACGGCGGGCAAACCGCTAACGGCAGCTTGCCAACCTTTGACGGTGGCTTGCGAAATAGACTCGGGAGGGCCAGCGCAACTGACCGCTAGCCTTTGGCAAGCGACCGTTAGCGCGAACACCTAGCGATCCGCAGAATGCGCCGCATGGATTCAGGAGGAAGATCATTTATCACTTCGCTCGCTTGGGGTGCGTGGGCGCTCGCGGCAGCGACTCCGGCAGTGAGCGCGGCGTTTCAAGTCAACGAGCCGACGGTGGACCGCTGGATGTACAACTCTAACGGATCGCCCGGAATCCGCAATTCGGCATCGGCATTCGGCGCAGTTGGGGAAGCGGCCGCGGAGGATCGGTTTGGTCAGATGCTGGTGCGGTTTGACACGACTGGCATCGCGGCGGTGGGACTCGGGGCATCCAACTACTTGGTCAATTCGATCCGGCTGACGCTGACGGTGAATTTGGATCAATCGTTCTTTTACGATCAAACCAAAGACGCACTCGGGACTTACACCGGAGCTGAAGGGGACTCCGACACCGGACGTCCGTTGGAGTTGTTCGGTGCCGGGTATCGAAATGGCTTCACGCGAGCGACGTTTGCTGAAGACGCGGCTTACGGGGATGCGGACGGAAGGCGGAACGTCTTCGCGGCGGGTTACGATGCGGGTGGGCAGTTGATCGATGTCTCGGACAACGTGCGGGGCGGATTTGAGGTGAATCCATTTTCGGTGGGACAGATCGCTGGACTGACGCCGGGTGAGCTCGTGCCGCTTGATTCGGAGGTGACGTTTGATCTCGATCTGAGCGATCCGTTCATCCTCGCCTACGTTCAGGAGGCGCTGAATGCCGGGGCTTTGGATTTGATCCTGACATCGCTCACCGCGACGTCGCAGGAAGCGGATGCCGGATTCCCATCGTTTTACACGAAGGAAAATTTTCAGCACAACCTCGACCCGGCGGTTGGCGACCTGCTGGCGGGTCGGCTCAGTGGCGAGGTGGTGGCGGTGCCGGAGCCAACGGTGCTGGCGTTACTGGTGTTGGCGGGAATTTTTCTAATCGGGAGGTTGCGGCGTGCGCGGCTCTAGGAATATCGGCGGCTTTACGATGATCGAGGTGCTGGCGGTCACGGCGATCGTGGCGGTGCTGGCGGCAATCACGGTGCCGGTTGTGGGTCGGCTGCGGAACGAGGGACTGAAGGCGCAGGAGGTCGCGTCGGGGCGGAAATTGATCGTCGGGTACCAACTCCACGCGAGTGAGAACAACGGGGAACTGATGCCGGGTTACGCGGCAAGGGGGGCGACAGCGACCGATGCTTCGGGCAACGTGATCGATTTCCCGGCGAATTCGCGGTATCCTTGGCGGCTCGCTCCCTACCTCAATTACGACATGAAGTCATTCGTGCTGACTGGAAACGGCGTGGAGAGCGAGACGGCGGACTCGCACTACGCCGTGAGCGTGTCGCCGAATCTCGGGATGAATGTGACATTCGTCGGGGGGGACTTTGGCAGTGCGAGTGATCTCGCGCCGTCGCCGCGGACGGTGGAGAAATACGGTAATTTCTGCGCGACGAGAATGGCGCAGGTGAGCAAGCCGTCGAAGCTGCTGGTGTTTGCATCGGCGCGGCGGGGTGTGGGAAAGGTTGGAAATTTCTCCGTGCAATCGCCGTATTTCGGAAGCCGCCGGTGGGCGAACTCGTGGGATGAGAAGCAGGCAGCTGGAGCGTTTGGGTTTGTCGATCTGCGCTACGGGGGGCGGGCAGTCGCGGTGATGCTGGACGGGCACACCGAGCTGCTCGACGAAGATCAGCTCCAGGACATGCGTCGCTGGTCGATTCAGGCTGCCGACGCGGATGACCCGAATTTCACGATCCGACGCCAATAATTTAATCCAAGTAATAACCATGACCACACTCCTCGAAAAAGACCTCTCTCAAGAATGGGCCGACCTGCGGGCGGCGGAACCGAAACTCCGGATCCGCGAGGCGGCGGCCCGCCTGGGAACCAGCGAAGCGCGATTGTTGGCCACGGGCTGCGGCGGACACGTCACGCGCCTGCGCTCGGACTGGGATGATCTGATGGAGTCCCTCAAATCTCTCGGCTACGTGATGGCGCTCACTCGGAATGAGCACGCGGTCCACGAGCGGAACGGGCATTATCGGGAGATTGGCTTCTTCGCGGGCGGAGCGATGGGTCAGGTCGTTGGGCCGGACATTGATCTGCGTCTCTTCCCCCGGCAGTGGACGACGGCCTTCGCTGTGCGTGAAGACGAAGCGACCGGCGCGCACGAGAGCGTGCAAATCTTCGGAGCGGACGGGCTCGCCATGCACAAGATCTTCCTCAAGGACGACAGCGATCAGGAAGCGTTTGCCAAGCTGATCGGGGAATTGAGGGCGGACGACCAATCGCCGACGTTCGGCGCGCAGCCAGCGCCGGAAGCGGAGGAGGATCGTCCGGACGAGGAGATCGATGTCGCCGGTTTGCGCGAGGCTTGGAAGGGCCTGCAGGACACGCACGAGTTTTTCGGGCTGCTGAAAAAATTCACCGTCGGGCGGGTGCAGGCGCTGCGATTGGTCGGAGCGGAATACGCGGAGCCACTGGCCACGGACGTGACCGGGACGATTCTGCGCGAAGCGGCGGCGGGCGAGTTGCCGATCATGGTCTTCGTTGGAAATCGCGGATGTTTGCAAATCCACACCGGCACGGTCGGCAACATCCAGCCCTTCAAGGAATGGATCAACGTGCTCGACCCGGAATTCAATCTCCACCTCCGTGAGACCGGCGTGGCTTCGGCTTGGCGGGTGCGGAAGCCGACTCGTGACGGTATCGTGACGGCCGTCGAACTCTACGACGCGGATGGCGCGAACATCGCTCTTCTTTTCGGCAAGCGGAAGCCTGGCGAAGCCGAAGACGTGAGGTGGCGTGACCTCGCGGAGGGCCTTTCGTGAGAGGCGTTCTCCTGGCAACGTTGGCGGTTGGGACCATTGCCTCGGCCCCGGCGGCTGAGCGCGTGGTGAGCCTGGGTGGAGAGATCACTGAGATCGTCTACGCGCTGGGCGACGGGGACAAATTGGTCGCGGTCGATTCGACGAGTTCGTATCCGGCGGCGGCGAAAGAGTTGCCCAATGTCGGCTACGTGCGGGCGCTCTCGGCTGAGGGGGTGCTGGCGCTCGAGCCGGATCTGATCCTGGCTTCCCCGGATGCGGGTCCGCCGAACGTGATGGAGCAACTCCGCGCGAGTGGGGTGGAAATATACATCGCACCGGAGGAAGCAAGTCTGGATGGGATCGGGGCTAAGATTCGCGGCGTGGCCGGGGCGCTTGGTCTCGCCGATGCCGGAGATGAGCTGGCGGAGAGATTTGCTGCCGAAGTCGATCGGACCAGTTCCGTCGTGGATGGGGACGCGGAGCTGTCCGCGGTCTATCTGATGGGCGGTGCCGGCGGGGGTCTGATGGCAGCTGGCACCGGAACGGCGGGCGACGTCATGCTCAAGGCGGCTGGGCTCAAAAACGTGATCGTCTACGAAGGCTACAAACCGGTATCGCCGGAATCACTTCTGGGACTTGCGCCTGAGGTCATCGTCACCGGTGATCGGACGGTCGATGGGATCGGCGGTCTTGAGCAGCTAAAATCCCTGCCCGCTGTCGCGGGTACGCCGGCAGTAGCCGATGGCAAGGTCGTCGTGTGCGACGAGCTGTATCTGCTCGGTATGGGACCGCGGGCGGCTCAGGCCGCACTGGAATTGGCCGAGACGGCGCGAAAGTGACGACCGCCTCATTGGTGGTTGACGACGCTGCCGACCGGGCCTTCGAGAATTGGCGAGGGCGTAATCGGCGGCGTGCGTGGCAATTCGTTGCGCTGGTGACCCTGCTGGTCGGTGTCGTGGCTGCGGCGCTGGTGACAGGACCAATGGCGGTCACGTTGGCGGATCTCGGCGACGTGGTCGCGGGTCGGTTCACGGGTATGAGCGAGGTGTCTCCGACGGTGCGGGCGGTGGTCGAGCAGATTCGGATGCCGCGCATCGTGCTGGGGGCATTGATCGGGGCCGTGCTCGGGATGTCGGGCGCGGCGATGCAGGGGCTGTTTCGTAATCCGCTCGCTGACCCGGGGATCATCGGTGTCTCGGCGGGCGCGGCGCTGGCGGCGGTAGGTGTCATCGTGCTGGGGGAGAATGTGCGGGCGTATCTGCCCGCAATCATGGGACCGCTGCTCCTGCCGCTGGCCGCGTTTCTGGGTGCGTTGGGAACGATGGTGCTCATTTACTTTCTCTCGCTTCACGATGGTCGGGTGATCGTGGCGACGATGCTGCTGGCGGGCGTGGCGGTGGCGGCGCTGGCGATGGCGCTCACGGGTTTTCTCGTGTTTTTGGCGACGGACGATCAACTGCGTGACGTGACTTTCTGGAGTCTCGGCAGCTTGGGCGGCGCGACGTGGGGGAAGGTTGGGCTGACCTTGCCCTGCGTGGCATTGACGCTCGGGTTGCTTCCGCTTTGGTCGCGGGCGCTGAACGCTTTGCTGCTCGGTGAAGCGGAGGCTCGGCACGTGGGGTTCGACGTTGATCGGGCAAAGTGGGCGGTCATCGTGCTCACGGCGGTCGGCGTTGGCGCGGCCGTCGCGATGTCGGGTGTGATCGGATTCGTCGGGCTGGTGGTGCCGCACGTGGTGAGGTTGGTGGCGGGGCCGGACCATCGATTCCTGCTGCCGGGCGCGGCGTTACTTGGTGCGAGTTTGTTAGTAGGGGCGGACATCGTCGCGAGGACGGTCGCGGCTCCGGCGGAATTGCCGATTGGGATTTTGACGGCGATCATTGGCGCGCCATTTTTCCTTTGGTTGCTCCTGCGCAACAAGGGGGCGTGGCAGTCATGATCCGGGCGCGGAGTCTGGCGTTCGAGCGCAAGGGTCGGCCGATTCTCGGCGACGTGAGCTTCCGGGCGCGGGAGGGGGAGGTGACGGTGATCCTTGGAGCCAACGGTGCGGGTAAGTCCACCTTGCTCCGCGTGTTGGCGGGAGAAATCGCCCCCGACTCGGGCACCGTGGAGGTGGGTGGACAGCCGCTGGCGGATTGGGATGGGCAGGACTTGGCACGACGGCGGGCCGTGGTGACTCAATCGAGCGGGCTGAATTTCCCTTTCGCGGTGATCGACGTGGTCCTGCAGGGGCGGGCGCCGCGGTGGACGGGGCGCGAGACGAGCGCTGACGCTCGGGCGGCCATCCGGGCACTCGACGCGGTGGGGTTGGTGGGGTTCGCGGACCGGGATTATCTGACGCTCTCCGGTGGTGAGCGGCAAAGGGTGCACGTCGCGCGGGCGCTCACGCAGCTCGATGGTGAAACCGCGGGGCGGTGCCTGCTGCTGGACGAGCCGACGTCGAGCCTCGATGTCAAGCATCAGCACGAGGTCCTGCGACTGGCGCGGGATTTTGCCCGGAAGGGTGGCTGCGTCGTGGTCGTTCTGCACGATCTGCACCTCTGCGCGACCTACGCTCAGAAAGTGTGCCTCCTGGCTAAGGGCCGCGTGCTGGCCAGCGGCGATGCGGGAGCGGTGCTGATCGACGAGTGGCTGAGCGCAGCCTACGGCGTGCGGGTCGAGCGAGTCGGCGGGGCCGAGGGATTTTTTCGCGTTGTGGATTGATCGTCGGACCCCGCGGGCTTCGTTGGGCGGGGGCGGACGCGGAGGTAGTCGGCCAGCGGTCGCCCGAGTGAGCGAAGGTCTTCGTGGCTGACGTGAATCTCTCGCGCCATCGCCTGCTCCCCCGGCGTGAGAACCAGTTCGCCGCTCTCGGTGACGAGGAGGACCCGTTGTCGAGCGCCGGGTTGGCGTCGGCCGACACGATCCGGGAGTCCGAGACCGAAATTGATGTGCCCGGCTCCGCAGATCACCAAGACCGTGCGGGGACGGCCGTCCCCGTCGTGCATGGCGGTTACGACGTTTGCCGCCATCGTCTCGTCGCGGGCGACCTGCGCTTCGAAGATGGGACGGAGCTTTTCGGGATCTCTGGAGAGGTGAACGGCCAGCAGGACGTTCAGCAATTTTTCGTAAGTCGGATCGTCCGTGACGATCTCGTCGGGAAGTTGCCTGCGCTCTGCGGGGCTGAGGTCCGCCAGACCGTGGCGACCGATCTCGCGGATGACGTCGGCGGGGGCGTTGAGTCCAATGATTGGCACGCCGAGTTGCCGCGCGGTCTCGCAGAGCGGACGGTATTGCTCGTAATTTCCCCACTGATCCTTCCAGTTGATCGCGGAAGCGAGTTCATCGAAATCGAAGTCGCCGCTGTTGAATTGATCGACGCTCGCTTGGTCGCGGGCTTCGATTTGCTCCAAACCAAGCGCCAGCGGGGCTCTCGCAGCGAGCGATCTCAGCAGATCCGCCTGGATCGCGTGGTGTTCGTCGAGGGTGTGGATTTCCCCGAGGAAAATCACCCGCGCCTCGACGAGGTCGTCGAGCAGGGTTGCCTCGGAGACTTCCTCGCCGCGAAGGAGGTCGAGCCAGAAATCTCGTCGCTCATCGGGTCCAGCGACTGCATGGCTGCCGATCGCCAGCACCATCGCGGACAGAGTGAGTCGCAGGGAACTTTTTCTCATTTCCGGAACATTCCGCCAACGAGCCGCAGAGGCCAGCGGCGATCAGCCGGTTGAGGGTGTTTTTTTGGCAACGACAATTGATCGCCTGAATCACGGGTTGGGTTGCCGCGGCGGGATTCGGTTCGTAAGGTCTGTCGGGATGCGCATTGGATTGATGATCGGCTGGCTTGGTTGCGCGTCGTTGGCGTTGGGTGCGCCGGAGCAGGCTGCGAAGGTGACGGTGGCGGCGGCAGTTCGAGGCGAGGTGGTGGAGATCGTAACACTGACTGGGACGGTGACGGCCGAGCGGAGGTCGTCGCTCTCGGCGCGGACGACCGGTCTTGTCTCGTCAGTAGCGGTGGACGAGGGGAGTCGGGTGGAGAAGGGGGAGGTGATCCTCGCGTTGGACGCGACGCTCGCCGAGTTGGCGCTAGAGGGAACGACGGAGGCGGTGCGGGAGGCGGTGGCGCAACTCGAAGAGACGCGGCGCCTTTCGGAGGAGGGGGCGACGCTGGTGAAGTCGGGTGGGTTACCCACGACGGAGGCTTCGGCGCGGGCGGCTGCTCTCCGGGTGCAGCGAGCGGCGGTGCGTCAGTTGGACGTGGACCGGCGGGAGCAGGCGGAGGTGGTGGCTCGGCACCGGCTCATCGCGCCGTTTGCGGGGGTGATCAGCGAGAAAATGGCGGAGGTCGGCGAGTGGGTCGAGACGGGGGTCCCGGTTTTGGAATTGGTGGAAGTCGACGCGGTGCGGTTCGACGTGCGGGCACCGCAGGAGTTTTACGCTGCGATGAAGGAGGGGAGCGTCGCGACGGTGCGCCTGGATTCGGGGATTGGCGAAACATTTTCCGCGAAAATTGCGGTCCGCGTGCCGGTTAAGGACGAGATCACCCGGACATTTCTCGTGAGATTGGACGTGGAAGCGGATTCCGAAGTCATGGCGCCGGGCGTCTCGGGAACGGCGGAGTTTCAGTTGGCGAGCGGGGGCGACGCGGTGACGATCCCGCGGGACGCTATCGTGCGGCAGCCGGATGGGTCGGTCGGAGTTTGGGTGGTGTCGGACGGGGTCGCCGTCGCTCGGGCCGTCGAGATCGGGTCGCGAATGGGCGAGACGGTGGAGGTGCGATCAGGCGTGGAAGCGGGGGAGCAAGTCGTGGTGCGAGGGAACGAATCGCTGCAACCTGGACAGCCGCTTGAGGTCGTTGACGGGAGCGGGGAGGGCGGATGATCGATTTTCTGGTTCGGCGCGGGACGCTGCTGACGGTCGGGGTTTTCATCGTTCTGCTCTTCGGGATACTCGCGGCGCTTCGGGTGCCGGTGCAGATGATCCCAGATCTGGACGTGCGGACGATCACGATCCAGACCCAGTGGCCGGGAACGACGCCGCAGGACGTCGAGAAGGAGATCGTGATCGAGCAGGAGGAATACCTGCGCAACCTGCCGGGGCTGCAACGCATGATCTCGAACGCCACGACGGGCGAGGCGGTCGTGGAGCTGGAATTTCCATTCGGCACGGACATCAACGAGGCGCTCATCCGGGTCAACAACGCGCTGAGCCAGGTGCCGGATTACCCCGAGAACGTGGACGAGCCGGTCATCTTCACGAATTCGTTCTCGGAGAATGCGTTTTTGTATTTTTCGGTGACGCCGTTGCCGGGGAATCCGAGGAGCCTGGACATGAACATGATGCGGGACTTCGTCGACGACGAGGTGCGGGCGCGGATGGAGCGGGTGCCGGGGGTGTCGCAGGTGGAGCTGCGGGGGGGGGGCGGAGCGGCAGATTCAGATCCTGGTCGACCCTGCGAAACTGGCTCAGCGCGGGATCACGCTCACGGGACTCCGGGACGCGATCCGAGAGCGGAACCGGGACGTCTCTGGGGGTGACGTTGATAGCGGGAAGCGGCGGTATCTGCTGCGGACGGTGGGGCGGTTCGATTCGGTGGGAGAATTCGAAGAGCTGATCCTGCGGCGTGACGGGGATGCGGTGACGCGGCTGCGCGACGTGGCGACGGTGGAGTTGGGGCATTTCGAGATTCGCTCGCGTTCGTCTTCGGCGGGTCAGCCGTCGATGACTCTTTCCGTGCGGCGCGAGACGGGGTCGAACGTGATCGCAATCCGCGAGGCGGTGCTCCCCGTCGTCGAGCGGTTGCGGACGGAGGTGCTTGAGCCGGCGGGGTTGGGGATTCGGCTGGTTTCTGACGACGTCCGTTACGTGGAGGCGTCGGTCGCCAACGTCTGGCAGAACCTGGCGATCGGCGCGGTGCTGGCGACGGCGGTGATGTTTGTCTTTTTGCGGTCGCTGCCGGCGACGCTGGTGGGGATGTGCGGGATCCCGGTGTGCACGGTGGCGGCGTTCATCGGGCTGCTGGCGGCGGGGCGCACGATCAACGTGATCTCGCTGGCGGGCGTGGCGTTTGCCATTGGGATGACGCTGGATAACACGATCGTCGTTCTGGAGAACATCGAGCGCGAACGGCTGAAGGGGAAACGGGGCTTCGAGGCGGCGCTGGCGGGGGTGCGGGCGGTGTGGCCGGCGGTGCTGGCGTCGACGCTGACGACGGTGTTCGTCTTCGCGCCGGTGTTGTTCGTGCAGCAGGAGGCCGGGCAGCTCTACTCGGACATCGCGATCGCGATCTCGGCGGCGATTCTCATGTCGCTGCTGACGGCGACCACGGTGGTGCCGGCGGCTTGCGCGCGATTGCCCTTCCGCGAACCCAAGGAGGGGGCGGAGGCGTGGGCGCCGTTCAAGCGGCCGATCCTGGGGTTCGTCGGGTGGATGGTGGGGTCGGCTTGGCGGCGGGTGGTGTGTCTGGTGGTGACGGTGACCGCGACGGTGGCGGCCATCGTTTTTCTCACGCCGCCGGCGGAGTATCTGCCGGAAGGAGAGGAAGCGAAGACGTTCGCGGTGCTGATCGCGCCACCGGGCTACAGCCTGGCGGAGATGAGCGGGATCGCGGCGGAGATCGAGACGGAATTTGCGCCGTACCTGGAGGACGAGCCCGGGGAATTTGCGCGGGGCGAGACGGAGGTGCCGGCGCTGCTGATGCTGATCGTGAGCGCGGGGTCGCAGTCGTTGCGGGTGATCTCGGAGACGAAGGACCCGGGGCAGATCGAGGCGTTGATGGAGATCCTCACGGAGCGATTTCGGCGTTACCCCGGGATGCGGGCGTTCGCGTCGCGCGGGTCGATCATTTCCAGCAACGACGGGGGGACGCGGAGCGTGAACCTGGACGTGAGCGGGCCGGAGCTGGCCCCAATTTACGAGACGTCGTTGGCGGCGTTTCGGCGGGCGGGTGAGGTGCTGGAGGGGGCGCAGATCAATTCCGAGCCGTCGTCGTTGGTGCTGGGGCAGCCGCTGGTCGAGGTCCGACCGCGGTGGGACCGGGCGGCGGAGCTGGGGTTCTCGGCGGAGGAGATCGGCTACGCGGTGGCGGCGCTGAGTGACGGGGCCTACGTCGACGAGTTTTTCCTGGCGGACGACAAGGTCGACATTTTCCTCTACAGCACCGAGCGGACGGAACAGGAGCTATCGCGGCTGTCGGACCTGCCGGTGGCGACGCCGGCGGGCGCGGTAGTGCCGGTGCGCTCGGTGGCGGACCTAGTCGAGACGGTCGACACGGACGCGATCCGGCGGGTGAACGGGCGGCGGACGGTCACGCTCAACGTGATCCCGCCTCGGTCGGTGGCTCTGGAGACGGCGGTCGGGATCGTCCAACGCGAGGTCGTGGACGCGATGCGCGCGGACGGCGAGGTGCCGGCGGGGGTGAGCGTGGACATCTCGGGGGCGAGCGATCAACTCAACGCGACGCGCGAGGCGTTGGGGGGGAACTTTCTTGTGTCGGTGGTGTTGAGCTACCTGTTGCTCGTGGTGATTTACCGGCACTGGGGTTATCCGTGGATCATCATGGCGACGGTGCCACTGGGGATCGCGGGGGGAATCTTCGGGCTGTGGGCGATGAACGCGGTGGGGATCCGGCAACCGTTCGACATGATCACGATGCTCGGATTCTTGATCCTGCTCGGGACGGTGGTGAACAATCCGATTCTCATCGTCGACCTGGCGCTGGAGAACTATCGCGATGGGGGAATGAGCGCGCCGGACGCGGTGCGCGAGGCCGTCGAGGCCCGCCTGCGGCCGATCCTGATGACGACGATCACGACGATCTGCGGTCTGTCGCCGCTGGTGTTCATCCCGGGCGCGGGGACGGAACTCTATCGCGGGGTCGGGGCGATCGTGCTGTTCGGGCTGTTGTTTTCCACGGTGGTGGCGCTGACGTTTCTACCCGCTCTGCTGACGATGGTGCTGGAGTGGCTGACGGGACGGCGGGTGCGTCAAAAAGCTAGACCCGACGCCGCGGAGCGGGCGGGAGCGGTGTCGGCGGGGTGAAGCACAGGATGAACCGACGAAGCTGGTTGAAAGGCGTGGCTGCGGGCGGACTGGTCGCGTCGGCGCTGCGGTCGGGTTGGGCGGAACCAGCGGCAATGGACACGGTGCGGGTGTTGTTCTTCTCGGACGTGCACGCGGGATTCGACGAGTCGGTGCGGGTGCCGCTGGGGATGGCAGCGCGGGTGATGCGAGAGGTCGCGGCGGACGTCGTCATCTGCGGTGGAGACGTGATTCACGGCGGTCACCGTTCCACCGTGGCGGAGTGCGGGCCGAGATTTGCCCAATACCAGGCTTTTATCGAGGAACTCGGTCGGTCGGTGGAACACGTGATCGGCAATCACGATCTGGCCGGGGCGGCGCCGAAAGGCGGGGGCGAGCCGGCGGCGGATGCGCGGGCGATGGCGCGGCGGGAGCTGGGGATCACGGAGGACTACCGGACGTTTGACGTGGGCGGGTATCGGTTCGTCGTGCTGGATTCCGTCGAACTGAACGGCGGGGACGCGGTCTATCGCGGGTGGGTCGGGGCGGAGCAAATGGCTTGGCTGCGCGGGGTGGTTGCGGAATCGCCACGGGATCAGGCGTTTGTGCTGGCGACGCACATTCCGTTTCGGACGACGTTCTCGCAGAGAAAGGATGGGCCGGGGGCGGGGTTGCCGGAGAATCTAGTGGTGGGGAATGCGAACGAAGTGCTGGCGATCTTCGCGGGGCGGAATTTGCCGCTGATTCTGCAGGGTCATCTGCATTCGAACGAGGTGATCGACTGGGCGGGCCGGAAATTTGTGATGGGAGGCGCGGTCTGCGGCGGGTGGTGGAAGGGGCCAAATCTGGAGACGGGATTTGGTTTCGGTGTTGTGACGCTGGGTGGGGGGCGGGTCGAGTGGGAGTATCGGAGTTACGGCTGGCCGGTCTAATTTTTGAGACAGGATTAACGGGATTCTCAGGATTTTGAATCCGGCTAATTCGGTAATTTCCGTCTCCCGACCTGCTCAACGAGAGGGGGCGATGGGTGGGGCGAAGAGGGCTTCGCGCATGGCGCGGTAGACGTCGGTGTTGTCGAACGAGCCGGTGACCCGGTCGGCGTGGGCACCGGCGGCTCGGACGAGGATGCCGCCGGAGGTGTCGTTCAAGGAATTCCAGGTGATGACGAACGGGTGCTGGACGCCGGCCTGGTCGGGGGCGGAGACGAAGGGTTCGCCTTCGGCGTTGACGGAGTATGGGGCGGCGTTTCGGTCGCGACCGTTGGCGGCGAGGGCGAGGGATTTCGCGTCGCCGGACAGGCCGATGACGTCCAGGCCCCCGGCTTCGCTGTCGGCGGTGGTGATGAAAAACGTGTCGGGGTGGGTGTCGATAAAGTTGAGGGCGAGGCCGATGGTCTCGTCGGCGCGGCGGAGGGCTTCGAGGGTGCCCGGGGCGTTGTTGTTGTTGCCGAAGTTGTCGCTGCCTTCCTCTTCGATCACGAGGAGGAAGTCGTCGCCGCCGAGGAGTTCGAGGGCTTTGGCGGTCATTTGCGCCAGCGTGGGCGCGTCGGGTTCGTAGAGTGGGAGGCCGGCGGCTCTGAGTTCGCCCTGAGGTTGGTCGTGGAAGGTGTGGCTGGAGGCGAAGACGCCGAGGAGGCGGGGCGTGTCGGCGGGAACGGCGGCGAGTTCTTCGGCGGTGTAGACGACGGTGTAGCCGAGCTCTTTGGCGCGGGCGATGAGGTCGAGGTCGTCTTCGCGTTTGCCGTGGCCGTGGCGGCCGGAGGTTCCCGCAGGGAGGAGCCACTCCTCGCCGCCGCTCAGGATGACGTCGGCCTGACTCTCGATGATTTGTGAAGCGATGGAGGCGTATTCGTCACGTTTGGTGGCCGAGGCGAGAAAGGCGGCGGTGCCGGGTTCGATGATGCTGCCGGAATTGACGACGCCGACGCGGATTCCTTCGCTGGCGGCTTCTTGCATGAGGCTGAGGGACAGGCCGCCGGCGGAGACGGGTGGCTCGGCGGAGGTGCCGTCGCTGCCGAAGCCCGTGCTGGGAATTTTGACCCCGTAGGCGTGGACGGTCGCGCCGCCGTTGGAGGTGCCGGTGAGGTTATCGCTCAGGTGGCCCCGGTAGACGGCGACGTGCGGGAGTTTGTCCCAGTGGAGGTCGCCGTCGGGTCCGACCTGAAGCATCCGGGCGGCTTGCCAGTGAGCGAGACCAGCTCCGTCGGGATGGAGAAAAATGACGCTGGCGGCCGGGGCGGAAGCGGCGGCCAGAGCGAGGAGGGCGATCGTGAGTCGGTGCATCACGTTGATCGAACGGGCTACGGGCCGGAAGCGCAACTCCCTTCGGGCAAAAATTTCGTCATGGACAGTGCCAACCGGTCGTGGGCGGCATCTGTCAATTGCTACCGAGCGCCAAAACTTGGCAAGGGGCCGTCAGCGGGCCTGGGTGTGGGTCGCAAGCGTGCGGGCCAGCCGGGATCCGGCAACGGACGGCGAGCTGGGGACGCCCGCTGGAGTTGTTTGGCGTCGGCTACCGGAATGGTCGAACGTCGGTGTCGAATCGACGGGCGCGGCCCTCGCGACCGTGGCGGTGATCGTGCTCGGGGACCCGGTGGTAGGTCGAAATCGTGACTCCCGGACTTGCAATTGAGACTCAGTCGCATATTCTGCGGGGAATGCTGGGGTTTGGGAATTTGAGATGAGCGCCGCTCCCGGAGCGGCGGGTTCGTTTGGAAATTTGCGAACCGACGGATTTCGGCTGACTCGGTGGGATCGCGCCGACGGGGTCGCTGGCCCCCACGTCTTCGACCCGCGCTCGCTCCTTGTCTGCCTGAACCTCGCGGGACGGGCCGCGTTGGGTGGACGAGGGAACTCGACCGCAATCGAGCCGGGGCAGGTCGGACTGGTCTTCGGGGGGCGATCAAAAGTCGCGCTCGAGCTGCTAGGAACCGGGCGGCATCAATTTGTCGCGCTCGAACTCCGGAAGTCCTGGGTCACCAGGTGGTTGCCGACCGGGCTGACGGCGGTCCGCGATCCAGTGCGGGAGTTTTTGAAGCCGGCCGGGACCGGCGGAGCGACGACGTGCTCGCGGGTGATGTCCGAGACGCTCGCGGGCGTCGCCCACCAACTCCTTCACCCGCCCGGGATGCCGGGCGCGTGGGCGTGCTGGCACCACGGGAAGGCGCTCGAGGTGGCGGCGCATGGGCTGTTCGCGCCCGAGGAGGAATTTTTCTGTCGGCGGACGCGGCGGATCGCGAGCGAGCGGGTCGTGCGCGTGCGAGAGTTGCTGACGGCGGAGCTGGAGCATCCGCCGGCGCTCACCGAGCTGGGCCGGATCGTCGGGTGCAGTTCGTTCTACCTGAGCCGGATCTTTCGGGACGAGACCGGGCAGACGATTTCGCAGTTTCTCCGGGGCGCGCGGTTAGCCCGGGCCGCCGAGATCCTCCGCGGGGGCGAGGGGAACGTGACCGAGGCGGCAGTGACCGTGGGATATTCCAGTCTCAGCCACTTCAGCAAGGCGTTCGCGAAGGAATTCGGGTGTTGCCCGTGCTTCTACGGAGCAAAAACGAAGCACGGCCCGAAAAATCTCAAAATCCAGTAAAATTTGATTGCGCGACTTTCGTAAACCGCTAGCTTCCTCTCTCCCGCACTCCGACGGGGAAGAAGGATAGCCACATTCCTGTGTGGCTTTTTTGTCCTCTGGACGCCTCGGAATTCGAACTCTCAAAACGCTCATGCCTACGATCAACCAACTTGTCCGACACGGACGGAAGAAAGTGACGACGAAATCGAAGTCGCCAGCGCTCAACGATTGTCCGCAACGACGCGGCGTCTGTGTGCAGGTCATGACGCGAACCCCGAAAAAGCCAAACTCCGCGCTTCGTAAGGTCGCCAAGGTCCGCCTCACGAATGGCGAAGAGGTGATCGCCTACATCGGAGGCGAAGGTCACAATCTTCAAGAACATTCCATCGTCCTCGTTCGCGGCGGTCGGGTGAAGGATCTTCCGGGCACCCGTTACCACATTGTCCGCGGAGCGCTCGACGCTCTCGGGGTCGATGGGCGGCGGCGTGGTCGCTCGAAATACGGTGCAAAGCGCCCGAAACCTGGTCAGGAAGCTCCCGCTAAGGGCAAGGGCGGCAAGAAACGCTAGGCCTCCCCGTTCGAAAATTCCAAATCGAGAACCGAAAATATCATGTCCCGTCGTCGTCGAGTTATTCACAAAGAAATCAAACGCGATAGTCGCTACGCGAGTCCGCTCGTTGCGCGCCTCATCAGTGCCGTTATGAGTCGCGGCAAAAAGGCTACTGCCGAAAAAATCGTTTACGGAGCCATCGACAAGTCACGTGAAGGCAGTGATACGGTCGATCCACTCGAGACCCTTAACAAGGCAATCGACAACGTTCGGCCTCGGCTTGAGGTCAAAAGCCGCCGGGTTGGCGGCGCGACGTATCAAGTTCCCATGGAAGTCCCGCAGGAGCGCCAAGTCGCCCTCGCCATGCGCTGGCTCGTTAATTTCGCCAACAATCGCCGCGGAATCCCGATGAAAGACGCCCTCGCCAACGAACTCCGCGACGCGGCGGCTGGTCAGGGCAACGCGATCAAAAAGCGCGACGACATGCACAAGATGGCGCAGGCCAACCGGGCCTTCGCCCACTTCCGCTGGTAGCCGCTCGCCTGAGTCGCTAACCGAACCCATTCTTCAACCATCCCGATGCCCACCATGCTCCAGGACAAACCGATCGAGATCGCGAATCCCAATTCGCCCGATCGTGCTTATCCGTTGCAGCGTACGCGCAACATCGGGATTGCCGCGCACATCGACGCCGGTAAGACAACGCTCACGGAGCGGATCCTTTTCTACACGGGAATGATCCACAAGATCGGCGAGGTCCACGAAGGCACGACCGTCACCGATTGGATGGAACAGGAGCGCGAACGTGGAATCACAATCACTTCCGCCGCGACGACTTGCGATTGGCTTCAGCGTCCCGAAGAGGGTGGTATCTTCAAGGCTTTTGAGGGTGAGACGCTCCGGATCAATATCATCGATACTCCCGGCCACGTGGATTTCACGGCCGAAGTCGAGCGTTCGCTGCGCGTGCTCGACGGGGCTATCGCCGTCTTCTGCGGAGTTGCTGGGGTCCAGTCTCAGTCCGAGACCGTCTGGCGGCAGGCCGACAAATACCGCGTTCCGCGTATCGCTTTCGTCAACAAAATGGATCGGATTGGTGCCGATTTCGCCGCGGCGATGGAGAGCATGCGGACTAAGCTCGGTGCGAATTGCCTTCCGGTCCTCATTCCCCTTGGCAAGGAAGATACGCTTAGCGGTCAAATTGACGTTCTGAACCAGAAAGCGGTCGTCTATTCTGACAACGATCTGCTCGGTTCGACCTACAGCATTCAGGACATTCCGTCCGATCTCAAGGGTATGGCCGCACTCGCTTATGAGGCGCTGCTTGAGCAAATGTGTGATCTCGATGAGACGATCGGTGGGAAATTTCTCGCGGAGGAAGAGATCACCAAACAGGATCTGAAGTCGGCAATCCGGCGCCAAACAATTGCGAATCGCTTCGTTCCGGTCGTCGGTGGATCTGCATTCAAGAACAAGGGTGTGCAGTTCCTCCTCGACGCGGTCGTCGATTACTTGCCGAGTCCGCTCGACGTCCCATCAGCCGTTGCTCAGCACGCAGCGACGGAACAAGACGTTCTCATCGCAACCGATGACAATGACAGCTTCTGCGCGCTCGCGTTCAAGCTGTGGAGCGATTCATTCGTCGGGAAGCTCGTTTTCTTCCGCGTTTACGCGGGCAAGCTCTCCAAGGGCGACACCGTTTACAATCCTCGGACAAACAAACGGGAGCGCGTCAGCCGGCTGATCCAGATCCAAGCCGACAAACGCGCAGACGTTGAGACCTGCTACTCGGGTGACATTGCTGCATTCGTCGGACTGAAGAACGTCCAGACGGGCGACACACTTTGCAGCGAGAAGCGCGAAGTATTCTTGATTCCTCCTTCCTTCCCGGACCCAGTCATCTCCATGGCTATCGAGCCAAAGACAAAAGCCGACTCGGACAAGATGAGTATCGCCCTTGCCCGGCTCGCAGAGGAAGATCCGACCTTCCGAGTTTCGACCGACGCTGAAACGGGCCAGACGATCATCGCTGGCATGGGTGAGCTCCATCTCGAAATCATCAGCGACCGTCTGCTCCGGGAATTTAAGGTCCAAGCTAACTCGGGTAAGCCGCAAATTGCTTACCGCGAGACGATTTCCTCCTCGGCTGACGGCGAAGGCAAGCTGATCAAGCAGTCAGGTGGCAAAGGCCAATATGGCCACGTTGTCATTAAGGTTCGCCCGAATGAGCGAGGGAAAGGCTACACGGTCGAGAATAAGATCACGGCTGGAGCGATTCCAAAGGATTACATTCCAGCGGTTCTTCAAGGTCTTTTGGAGGCTACCACCAACGGAATTGTTGGCAGCTATCCGGTCATCGACCTTCACGTGGACATCGTTGATGGCAGCTTCCACGAAGTCGATTCGAACGACATGGCCTTCAAGCTCGCGGCTATCTTCGCGATGAAAGACGCGCTGAAGAACGGAAATTCGGTTCTTCTCGAGCCAATGATGAAGGTCGAGAATATTACGCCGGAGGAATTTCAGGGCGATATCATCGGCGATCTCAACCGTCGCCGGGCTCACATCGTCGGAATGGAGACTAAGGGCCTGCTGACGACCGTCGATGCTCAAGTCCCGCTCGGCGAGATGTTTGGATACGCGACGGCGATCCGTTCCCTCTCGAAGGGCCGCTCGTCCTACTCAATGGAACCTTCTCACTTCGAGGAAGTTCCGCCCCAGGTTCTCACCTCGATCCTCGATCAAAATTACTAATCCCTAATTCACATGCAGAACGGTCAAAAAATTCGTATTCGCCTCAAGGGGTTTGATCACCGGATCATCGACGCCTCGGCGCTCGAAATCGTGGAGACGGCCAAGCGCACCGGCTCCAAGGTGACAGGCCCAATCCCGCTGCCCACCCGCATCGAGAAGTTCACCGTGAATCGCTCACCGCACGTCGACAAGAAATCGATGGATCAGTTTGAGATCCGCACCCACAAACGCCTTCTCGACATCGTCGAGCCGACCGCCAAGACCGTTGATGAGCTCCGTAAGCTCAATCTTCCCGCTGGCGTGGACATCACCATCAAGATCTGACCCAGACCATGAGCAGCATTGGACTTCTAGGAAAAAAATTAGGCATGACCCGCGTCTACGACGACGCCGGAAATGCAATCACCGTCACGGTCATTTCAGCGGGCGGGAATCGCGTGCTCGCCGTCCGGGACAGTGAAAAGGATGGCTATACCGCCATTCAGGTCGGTTTCGACGATCAGAAACCTCAGCGTGTCACGAAGGCCCAACTCGGACACTTCGGCAAAACGCAATCCACCCCGAAGCGGTTCATCAAGGAATTTCGACTGAAGGATGGCGAAGCTGCTCCCGATAGCGTTGACCTCCCGGTGACGACCTTCGAAGTTGGGCAATGGGTCGACGTTGTCGGTCAGTCCAAGGGAAAGGGCTTCGCCGGTCCCATCAAGCGACATAACTTTGCCGGCCAGCCGGCCTCGCACGGTCACACCATGCACCGTCGGACTGGGTCTGTTGGTGCGGGCTCGACCCCAGGTCTGGTTTGGAAGAACACCAAGATGCCCGGACACATGGGCGACGACCGCATCACGACCCAGAACCTCAAAATCGTCCAAGTTCGCGAGGAGGATAATCTGCTTCTCGTCAGCGGGGCAGTTCCCGGGGCTAAGGGATCTTACGTGGTGGTTCGTCCATCGATCAAAAAATCCAAAGTGAAGAAGGAGTCGAACGACTAAGATGAGCGCAGCAACTTTTACATCCGCCGACGCGGAACAGGCCAACATCGTCCTCATTACGGACGAAAAGAAGGGCATGCAGGCCGTCCATGATGCCGTCATCGCCATGCAAGCGAATCGCCGCAGTGGTACCGCTAAGACGAAGACGAAGGGTGAGGTAGCCGGTTCCGGCGCCAAGCCGTGGCGTCAAAAGGGGACGGGTCGAGCTCGCGCCGGGTACAAATCTTCGCCCGTCTGGAGTGGCGGCGGAACGGCTCACGGGCCCAAAGTTCGGGACTACTCGAAGCACGTGCCCAAGGCGGTCAAGAAGCTCGCATTTCGCAAAGCGTTCTCAGAGCGAATCAAGGATGGTGACGTCCTTATCGTCGACAGCTTCGCCGTCACTGAACTCAAAACGAAAGGATTCGTTGCTCTCGTCAATGACGCTTTCGCGGGTGCCAAGAAGACTCTCGTTATCGGAGCCAGCTTTGACGAAATGACCTACAAGTCGGGCCGCAATGTCAGGACGACCCAGCTGACGGTCGCTTCCGACGTGAATACCGAGCAGCTTCTCTCTTTCGACAAAATCATCGTCACGCGTGACGGTATCCAGAAACTCTCCGAACGCCTCGCAGCATGAGCCAGATCTTCGATAACATTCAGACCATTCTCCTCACCGAGAAGGCAACACTTCTCTCCGAGACTCAGAACAAATACGTGTTCCGCGTGAGCCGGACGGCCAATAAGCTTGAAATCAAGCGCGCCGTCGAAGTTCTGTTCAAGAAATCGGTGACATCCGTCAATACGATGAATTACGCCGGCAAGAAGAAGCGCGAACGCCGCGCCGACTTCGGCCGCCGTGCTCATTGGAAAAAAGCCATCGTCACCCTCAAAGCGGGCGACAAACTCGACCTCGTCTAAGAGACGAGACAATAGCCATGGGACTCAAAACATTTCGACCGCTCACACCGGCCAGCCGCTTCAAGGCGCTGCCCGATTTCGCGGAGATCACCAAATCAGAAGCCGGAAAAGAGCCTTCTTCGGAAGATTAAGAAATCAGGAGGGCGTAACAATAACGGTCGAATGACTTCGCGCCATCGCGGCGGCGGGCACAAGCGTCGCTACCGCATGATCGATTTCAAGCGGAAGAATCGCGATGTCGTCGCGGAAGTGATTGGTATCGAATACGATCCGAATCGGTCTGCCCGGATTGCTCTTCTGAAATACCCGGACGGCGAGAAGGCCTATATCCTTGCTCCCGTTGGTCTCACCGCAGGCGGCAGTGTCACCGCTGGTGAAAAGGCCGAGCCGAAACCAGGTAACGCGATGCCACTCCGCAGGGTTCCGCTCGGGATTACGATTCACAATCTTGAACTCATCCCCGGTCGTGGTGCGCAGCTGGTCCGCAGCGCCGGCACCGGCGCCGTGATTGCTAGCCGCGAAGGCGAATACGCGAATGTCAAATTGGCATCAGGCGAGCTCCGACGGATCCACGTTGAATGCTACGCTACGATTGGACAGGTGGGTAACACGGATCACGAGAACGTTTCCAGCGGCAAAGCTGGTCGATCACGCTGGCTCGGGAAGCGTCCGCACGTTCGCGGTATGGTCATGAATCCAATTGATCACCCGAACGGCGGTGGTAACGGTAAATCCAAGGGCGGTGGTGGACGCCAGCATCCGGTCAGCCCATGGGGTCAGCTCGCTAAGGGCTTCAAGACTCGCACCAAGCACAAGCCATCCGACCGCTTTATCGTTGAGCGCCGGAAAAACAAGTCGAAATCCAAGTAAGCCATGTCCCGTTCACTCAAAAAAGGCCCCTACGTCGATATGAAGCTTCTCGAGAAGATCGACAAGCTTAACGACGCCAACACGAAGAAGCCCATCAAAACGTGGGCTCGGCGGTCGACGATCACTCCAGACTTCGTGGGCCACACTTTCAACACCCACAACGGCAAGACCTTCATCCCAGTGTTCGTCACTGAGAATATGGTCGGCCACAAGCTTGGAGAATTTTCGCCGACGCGGATCTTCAAACGGCACGGATCTCACACCGCCAAGGTGAGCAAATAAGCTGGGGATGAAACTGGTCGCGATAGCGCCAGTCCTTGGCGTCCTCGCGTTGGCAACGACTGTCAACGGAGAGGACAATCGATCTTTGACAAATTCTGAATCACGCGTCCCGGAAGTTATTTCGGGATCCGCAATAGGTGCGCCTACCAGCGACGCGCCGATCTACGAACGGCTTCTGCTTCTGCAGAATTCGGTTCAAGCGCTCACGAGTAGCCTCGCCAACGCCAACGCGGAGGCTGAGATGTTCAAACGGCAATCCGAGGAGCTGTCGTTGAAACTACAGGCTCTCGGCATTGATGGCCTGGACGGTAACACTTCAAAGATCGAGCAGCGTCTCATCGCGGCGGTTCGAGACCTCCGAAACGCAAAAAAAGACAAACTCGACCTACAAAATCAATTGATCGAGTTGACAGAGACGGTGCTAACGCTTATCCAATCTGCCCGCGAAATTCCGGCTGAAGACCGAATGGCTGCGGAAACGCAACTCCGCAAGGCAAGGGAATTGCTGGGATCCTCCACTGAGGCGGTCCCGGCTCAATCCTTTGCTGCGAGTCTCTCCGATGGGATGGTGACCGAGCTGAAGGACGAATGGTCCCTCGTCGTCGCCAACATTGGCGACAAGCAAGGGGTGAAAATTGGCATGCCTTTCGAGGTCTGGCGCGACGGCAATCGGATCGGAGAGGTCAAAGTCGTCGACGTTCGGGACTCGATCAGCGGCGCCGTGATTCAGAATTTGGACAACGACAAAAAACCGATCAAGGTCGGAGACAGACTGCGGGTGAATTCCCGCAATTAAAATTTTACAGAAACTCAAACTCAGACACTCATGCAGGTTCAATCGACATATCGCTACGCGAAAATTTCGGCTTTCAAGGCGCGCGAAGTGACCAAGGAAATCCAGGGCCTGCCCGCGACCGATGCGCTCAGTCTTCTTCAATTCACTCCGAAAAAAGCGGCGGTGCTCATCATCAAAACTCTCAAAAGCGCGATCGCGAACGCCGAAAACAACAATAATCTTCGGACGGAGAGCCTCGTGATTCAGGAAGCTGTCGTCGGAGAAGGGCCGACGCTCAAACGCTTCCGCCCGAAGGCGCGTGGTAGCGCTGGCGCAATTCGGAAACGTTCGTCGCACATTAAAATCACCCTCACTGACGAGATCGAAATCAAACGGCGCGAGCCGAAAAGCACGAAAAAGAAGACCAAGGGCGCTGCGTCCGCAAAGTCTTCGAAAGCAGAGAAGGCCGAGCAGCCACAAGCCGCCGCCCCAGCCCCCGAGACGGAAGTCGTCGCGGAGGAGACCAAAAGTTAAGTTATGGGACAGAAAGTCAACCCAATCGGATTCCGTCTGCCAGTCACTCGTGACTGGCGATCGAAGTGGTATGCTTCTAAAAAAGAACTCAGCGAGTTCCTTTTTGTCGACGCGAAGATTCGTAAGCATCTCACCAATCGTCTTAAGACGGCCGCCGTGTCGAAGATCCTCATTGAGCGTGCCTGGAACACGGTTCGAATCACGATTTTCACGGCTCGCCCAGGTGTCGTCATTGGCCGGAAGGGTTCCGAAATTGAGAACATGACTCAAGAGATCGCCAATATCGCGGGTGGTAAGCAGGTTAAGATCGACATCGTCGAGATTAAAAAGCCGGAAATCGACGCCCAGCTCGTTGCTGAGAACGTGGCCAGCCAGCTCTCGCGACGAATTTCTTTCCGACGGGCCATGAAGCGTTCCGTCCAGACTGGTATGGATATGGGTGCCGAGGGCATCAAGGTCCGCATCTCCGGGCGTCTCGGCGGTTCAGAAATTGCCCGGACGGAGTGGTACCGTGAGGGCACCATCCCGCTTCACACCCTTCGCCAGCCAATTGACTACGGCTTTTGCGAGGCCGACACGACTGCCGGGAAGATCGGCGTCAAATGCTGGGTCGTGAAGCCCGCCGAGAAGGAAGAAGAGAAGCCATCGGTCCCGCCGCCAGCTCCTGAGCCGGTCGCCAGCTAACATATTTAAACTTTTTTAGGAGGATACTGAGATGCCAATGATGCCAAAACGCGTGAAGTATCGGAAGTCGCAACGCGGCAGCCGAAAAGGTAACGCGTCCCGCTGTCTCTCGATTGATTTCGGAGAATATGGACTCCAGACGCTGGAGCGCGCCTGGATCACGAACACACAGATCGAGGCGGCTCGTGTCGCGATGAATCGCCACATGAAGCGGAAAGGTAAGTTGTGGATTCGCATCTTTCCTGACAAATCCGTCACCAAGCGACCGCCAGAAACGCGAATGGGTAAAGGTAAGGGGCAGCCCGAGTATTGGGTCGCCACCATTCGTCCGGGCAACGTTCTCTTCGAGCTTGCAGGTGTGCCGGAGTCGCTGGCCAAAGAGTGCCTGCGTCTCGCCGCCAATAAGCTACCCGTCCGCACGCGCTTCCTTTCGCGGCACCACGCTTAATTTAACGAAACGATGAAAATTCAAGAAGCCCGCGAGATGACTCTCCAGGAACTGGCCACCCGCAAGCGGGAGTTCCAGCAGGAGGCATTCAATCTCCGCATTCAGCAGCAGGGTGGTCAGCTCGAGAAGCCCCACCTTATCAAAGAGATCCGCCGCAATATTGCGCGTCTCGAAGCCGCGATTGTGGAAAAATCGAAGGTCGCAACCGCCAAGTAAGCCATGAGCGAAGAAACCACCGCAACCGTCGAATCGACCCCACGCACCCTCCGCAAAACGCGGGTCGGGATCGTTGTCTCGGACAAAATGGAAAAATCCATTGTAGTCAAGACCACCACCCGCGTGCCGCATCCCAAGTTCGGCAAGATTATTAAGCAGACTGCTAAGTTCCACGCTCACGACGAGAAGAATGAAGCGAAGGTTGGGGACCGGGTCGTGATCGCCGAGACCCGTCCGCTCAGTCGTCTCAAACGCTGGCGGCTCGTCGAGATCACTCAGCACTAAGCGCTATTTTATATGATTCAGCTACTTTCCAACATCGACGTCGCCGATAACACGGGTGCGCGTCGGGCCCACATGATCGGCGTGATCGGCAAGGCAACGAAGTTTGCCGGAGTCGGCGACATCATTACCTGCAACGTAAAAGAAGCCTCGACTGGTGGTGCCGTCAAGAAGGGCGACGTGGTGCGCGCCGTGGTCGTCCGCACCGCCCATCCAATCAAGCGGCGCGATGGCTCGGTGCTCCGTTTCGACAAGAATGCGGTTGTGATTATCGACAAAGATTCCAATCCTCGCGGGACCCGTGTTTTCGGGCCGGTCGCCCGTGAATTGCGCGAGAAGAACTTCATGAAGATCGTTTCGCTTGCACCGGAGGTCCTATGATCAAGAAAGCTCAGACCACTTTTCACGTTAAGCGCGGCGATACCGTCGAGGTTATTGCAGGCAACCACAAGGGTTCCACCGGCAAAGTCATCGAGGTGATTCGCCCAAAAGCCCAGGTCCTCGTCGAGGGCGTGCGCATGATCAAGAAGACTCAGAAAAAGTCGCAGGACCAGCCGAACGGCGCGATTCTCGAACGCGAAGGTCCAATTCACATTTCGAACGTCAAACTCACTGAGAAAGGCGCGACCGACAAAAAGAAGGCCGCTTAACCGATCATGTCCGCTCTAGCAGAACCAGAACTCCTCACCGAATACCGCTCCCGCGTCATTCCCGCGCTTCGCGAGAAGCACGGCTACACGAACCTTCACCAGATTCCGAAGGTGACCAAGGTCGTCATCAATAGCTGCGTCGGCTCCGCGCAAGACGTGAAAGAATCACTCGAGATCGCCAAAAGCGAAATCGCTGCAATTTCCGGACAGCGTCCCGTCGAAACCGTCGCAAAGAAGAGCGTCGCGAACTTCAAGCTCCGGGCTGACCAGCCTATCGGTGCGAAGGTGACGCTTCGCGGTCGAACCATGTACGAGTTCCTGGAGCGACTCATTAAGACGTCTCTTCCGCGGATTCGCGATTTCCGTGGGGTCTCGCCAAAGGCGTTTGATGGCAACGGAAACTACACGCTAGGCGTGTCGGATCAGTCGATTTTCCCAGAGATCGAGCTCGACAAAATCAAGAGAAACATTGGCTTTGACGTGACGATCGTCACGACAGCTACAACAAACGCGGAGGCGAAGACGCTGCTGATCGAACTCGGCGTCCCGTTTTCCGATAAACCAAAACCCGAGCCCGTCGCGAAGACCGCCGAGCCTAAAGACGAAGAGGAGGCTGCGACCTAAAGCTAGTTTAGAAGGAATTCCCGGAATTCGTCCCGGGAGCCAAAGCTCGAATCGCTGCACACATCATGACCGTATCAGACCCAATCGCCGACTTTCTGACCCGCCTGCGCAACGCAGCTGCCGTCAGCAAACCGGTATTCGACGTCCCTTTCTCCAAAATGAAGGGCGAACTTTCTCGCATCCTAAAGGATGAAGGCTACATCAAGGATTACGAGGTCGATACGACCGGGAAGTTTCCCATCATCAAGATCCAAACGAAATTTGTTAAAAAGCAGTCGGCCGTTGTCGGTCTGAAGCGCGTCAGCAAGCCTGGCCTCCGCAAATACGTCGGATCGACGGAGATCCCCCGCGTTCTCGGTGGCATGGGCATCGCGATCCTCTCGACCTCGAGTGGCATCATGACCGGCCACGAGGCCCGGCGCAAAAAAGTGGGCGGCGAGCTTCTCGCTTACGTCTGGTAATTTCGAAGAACGAACCCCTAACGAGATCAAGTTATGTCACGTATCGGAAAGAAAGAGATTATCCTCCCTGAGAAGGTCAAGATTGAAGAGGGAGCAGACCGTCGCGTCACCGTCGAGGGGCCCAAGGGCAAACTTGAATGGACGCTTCCAAAGTCCATCAAGCTGACCGTCGCGGACGGGAAGGCAACCTTTGAGCGGGAAGGAGACGCCCGGAGCCTCCGCGCTCTCCACGGGTTGTCCCGCGCATTGGTGAACAATATGATCACCGGTGTCTCGACCGGTTTCAAACGGAACCTCAAGATTCAGGGCGTGGGATTCAAGGCAGCGATGCAGGGATCAAAATTAAATCTCAATCTTGGTTTCTCGCACCCCATTCATCACGAAATCCCTTCGGGATTGACGGTCACGGTGACGGATAACACGAAGATTCTGATCGAAGGGATCGATAAACAGAGTGTCGGCCAATGCGCGGCGAACATTCGCGCCTACTATCCACCGGAGCCTTACAAGGGTAAGGGTGTTCGTTACAGCGACGAAATCGTCCGTCGTAAGGAAGGTAAGAAGGTTCAGTAATTCAAAAGGAACGTCTCATGGCACATCTCAGCATTCGAAAAGTCCGCCACGCGCGGGTTCGCAAAAAAGTCCGCGGCACGGCCGAGCGTCCGCGTCTCGCCGTCCATTTTTCAGGGCGTCACATTACGGCGCAGATCATTGACGACACCGTTGGCCTCACGCTCGCATCGGCCAACACGACCGAGAAGGATCTTCGCGATTCGGGAGGCGCTCGCGCCAACGTTGCGACGGCGGAGAAAATCGGCAAGCTTCTCGTCGAACGCGCTTCCGGTAAGAACATCAAGCGTGTCGTCTTCGACCGGGGCGGCTTTCAATATCACGGCAAGGTCAAGGCCCTCGCCGATGCGGCTCGCGCGGCGGGCTTCGACTTTTAACCCCCTGTTTTAAGGAATTAGCATTATGGCAATGGATCGTAGAAATAGCCGGGACCGAAAAGGTCGCGGACAAGGCCCCCAGGAGGAGCCATCGGAGTTCACCGAGAAAGTCGTTTTCATCAATCGCTGCGCGAAGGTCGTCAAAGGTGGCCGTCGATTCAGTTTCAGCGCGTTGATCGTGACTGGAAACCGAAAAGGGCGCGCGGGTTTTGGATTCGGCAAGGCCAACGAGGTCGCCGAAGCGATCCGCAAGGGATCTGAGGCGGCCCGCAAGAACCTCAAGAATTATCCGCTCCGCGAGACGACCATCCCGCACCGCGTCGAGGGTGAATTTGGGGGCGGCCGGGTGATGCTTCGTCCAGCCTCGGCTGGAACGGGTGTCATCGCCGGTGGCGGCGTGCGCGCCGTTATTGAAGCCGTCGGCATCCGCGATATCCTCGCGAAGTCGCAAGGTTCGAACAACCACGCGAATGTCGTGAAGGCAACGTTCACGGCGCTGGAACTTCTTCGTCCCCGCGACGAGATCATGGCGATCCGCGGGAAGCGGATCGCGCCGCCGAAGACCGAGACCGTGGCCGAAGAGCCAAAGGTCGAGGAAACTGCAGTAACCGCTTAATTTCGAATGAGACTTCACGATCTGAAACCAAATCCCGGTGCCAAACACCGCAAGAAACGCCTCGGTATCGGCGAAAGCTCCGGACAGGGCAAGACGTCCGGTAAGGGACACAAGGGACAAAAGGCCCGTTCCGGCGGTTCGATCCGACCTGGGTTCGAAGGCGGTCAGATGCCGCTCATTCGTCGGTTGCCCAAGCGCGGCTTCAATAACAAGCAGTTCAAGACCGTCTTTGGAACGGTGAATCTCGACGATCTCGATCGGTTGTTCGAAGACGGTGCTTCGGTCGACGAGGCAGCTCTTCGTCAGCACGGTTTGGTTCGGGGGAAACTCGATGGAGTCAAGGTGTTGGGTCGCGGGGAGATCACGAAAAAATTAACCCTCGAAGTTGATCACCTCACCGCGACGGCTCGCGAGAAGATCGAAGCTGCGGGCGGTTCCATCTCGCTTCGCGAGAAAACCGCTGCTCTCCGTCCGAAGGCGTAATCCAACCGGACACTGAAGTCTCTCGGCGCCATTGGGAGTGAGGGCGTCTTTCTCTCGCGGATTGTGGGGGCAAGACGTTCTCGCTCCCTTTTCGGTTGCGCACGCTGACTTTCCCGCTTTTTATCGCCCTCCGCTTTTTCCCTTAATTTATGATTTCCGCCTTTACCAACATTTTCAAGATTCCGGAACTCCGGCAGCGCGTTCTCTTCACGCTCGCGATGATCGTGATCATGCGCGTCGGAGCGACGATTACGACGCCTGGGGTGAACGCCGAAGTGCTCCGTGTGTGGTTTCAAAGTGCGGGCGAGAACACGGGCGGCGGCGTCGCGGCACTGTTCAATCTCTTCAGCGGCGGGGCGCTGCAGGCGGCGGCCATCTTTTCGTTGGGCATCATGCCCTACATCTCGGCCTCGATCATGATGCAGCTCCTCACGGCGGTGATCCCGCGGCTGGGGAAACTCTCCCGTGAAGACGGTGGGCGGCAGAAGATCACTCAATACACGCGCTACGCGACGCTCGCGCTGTGCGTATTCCAGGGTTACCTGCTGGCGTTGTCACTCGAGAACCCGCAGGCGAACCCGTTCCTTCCTGGGATCGTGGACACGATCACCCGATTGGGGATTCCGTTGGTCTCCGATCCGGGTCTTGGCTTCCGGCTACTCACCGTGCTCACGATGAGTGCGGGGACGATGTTTCTCATGTGGCTCGGCGACCAGATCACCGACCGAGGTATCGGTAACGGCGTGTCCCTCATCATCACCGTCGGAATCCTGGCTCAGCTCCCGGCTGGTCTGATTCAGGCGTGGCGCACATTTGTCCCGACCGGAGACTCGGCGGCTCAGGTGAGTCCGGTTGTGCTCGTTCTAATGGTGGCCTTTCTGCTCATTGTCATCGCGGCAGTGATCGCGGTGACTCAGGCGCAACGGAAGATTGCGATTCAATACGCAAAGCGGGTCGTCGGTCGCAAGGTCTACGGAGGCCAGACCCAATACATGCCGCTCAAGGTCAACTATGCCGGTGTGATGCCGATCATTTTTGCTCAGGCAATTCTGCTTTTCCCGTCGACGATTGCCCAGATGGCTTTTCCTCAATCGGAAATGGCTCGCTCGATCGCTGATGCGTTGACGGTCGGGTGGCCGCATTACGTTTTTTTCGGCGCGATGATTTTCTTCTTCAGTTATTTCTGGGTAGCGACTCAGTTCCAGCCTTCGCAGATTGCTGACGATCTCAAGAAGTACGGTGGCTTTATTCCCGGCGTGCGTCCAGGCAAGCCGACGGCCGAATTTCTGGATTACACGATGACGCGCCTCACGTTTGCCGGTGCGATCTTCCTAACCATTATTGCCGTATTGCCTCAACTCCTGAGCCGATGGCTGCAGGTGCCTTACATGACGGCCCAGTTCTTTGGAGGAACGGGTTTGCTCATTATCGTTGGCGTTGTGCTTGATACGATGCGGCAGGTCGAGACCCACCTTCTCCAACGCCACTACGATGGATTCCTCCGCAAGGGTAAGATCCGCGGCTCGCGCGAAACGCGGCGGATGGGGTCCACGAACGTCATTTCTGACAGTTCACTCGTGTGGATTTACGTGGCAATCGCAATCGTTGTCATCGCGGGGATGACGGTGTGGCTCGCTTCGGGTCAATAGAGAACTGGGTCGCGTGAATCAGCGGATCGTGCTTCTGGGACCACCTGCTTCCGGCAAAGGGACGCAGGCGGAACTTGTCACGAAAGAGCACGGCATCCCGTCGGCTTCGACGGGAGCAATGATGCGAGAGGAGCGGGCGCGCGAAACCGAGTTGGGGCGGGAGATGGAGCGCTGGACAAAAGAGGGAAAGCTTTTCCCTGACGAAATCGCCCTCCAGATCTTGACCAATTGGTTGGATGACGGGCACTGGAACGCGTTTCTGTTGGACGGATTTCCACGGACTGTCGGCCAGGCCAAAGCTTTTGATCGTGAACTCCGGCAGCGAGATGGGAAGATTGATCTCGCGATTAACTTGACGCTGTCCGATGAACGCATCCGTGATCGGATCTTAAACCGCGTGACGTGCGTGCGCTGCGGAGCCACCTACGGGATGACGTTTCACTCCTTGAAGCCGGGTGACGCTTGCGAGGATTGTGGTGCAAAACTGGAACGACGCTCTGACGACACCCCCGAGACATTGGACGAGCGGCTGCGAGAGCATCGGCGACACACGGATCCGGTGATCGAACACTATCGACAATGCGATATTCTCATCGACGTGGACGCTTCGGCGGAGCGAGACGCGGTATTCGCGAGAATCACCCAGGCAATGAGGGTGGGGGAGAATTCGTGATCCCGCGAAAATCATCTTCGGAGATTGAAAAGATGCGCCGTTCGGGTGAGCTGGCGGCGGAAATTTTGAACCGCGTTGCTGACCGCATCGTGCCGGGTATCACGACGAAGGAACTAGACGATCTGGCGGGCCAGTGGATCGCGGAAGCGGGCGCGAAGAGCGCCTTCAAAGGCTACCGCGGAACGTTCCCCGGAGAAATGTGCATCTCGGTGAACGACGAAGTTGTCCACGGTTACGGTGGACCCCGAAAGATCAATTACGGAGACATCGTGAAGCTCGACTGCGGAGTGATCTTCAACGGCTACATCGGCGATACGGCATCGACAATTCCGGTCGGAATCATTGATCCGACAACTGAACGGCTCCTTCACGTGACGGAGCAAATTCTTCTCGATGCGATCCAGCTCGCGCGAGGGGGACGGCGGTTGGGAGACATGTGTTCATTCATCGAGGCTGAAACGATTCGAAACGGCTATTCTGTGGTCAGGGAATTCGTCGGCCATGGGGTGGGTCGGAAGCTGCACGAAGACCCGCAGGTCCCGAACTACGGGAAGCGGGGAACGGGGCCGAAGTTGAAGGCGGGGATGACGCTCGCGGTCGAGCCGATGATCAATCTAGGTGCCTGCGAGGTCGACGTGCTTGACGACAAATGGACGGTCGTCACCCGGGACGGTTCCCCGTCGGCCCATTTCGAGCACACAATTTTAATTACCGATGGAGCACCAGAAGTGTTGACATCAAAACGGAGATCGCTATTGAAGTAGGGAATACGGTCGTCGAGGTGTCCCTAGACGATGGTTTCGCGTCTCAAGACGTGGGCCGGAGGGACGCCCGACTGAGCTGCCGGAGCCAGGAGAGGATGCCATCATCCGCATCCTCCCAGACACAATGTCCGGGCCGCAGCGACGCCGCATGACACGGCTCCGGCCACCGAAAACAATTTTTAATAACTGAAACCATGAAAGTCCGAGCCTCCGTCAAACGTCTCTGCGAAAGCTGCAAGATCGTCAAGCGGCAGAATGTCGTCCGCGTCATCTGCAAGAATCCCCGCCACAAGCAGAAGCAAGGCTAGGGGAACCTTGATTTCGGACGTTTGATTGGCTTCCACGCCAGTATCGTCCCGATCGAAGTCACCAATCTCAATTCGCCACATTCAAATCGTTAATTATTATGCCTCGCCTACTTGGAGTTGATATTCCCGGAAACAAACGCATCGAAGCTTCCCTCCCGTACATTTACGGAATCGGGCCGAAGACCGCGAAGAAGCTCCTCGAGCAGTCGGACATCGATCCGAACGTTCGCGCGAAGGACTTAACTCCTGAGCAAATTGGAACGCTCATTCACGCGATCAGCGAGAGCCGGGTGGTGATCGAAGGTGATCTTCGCCGTGAGATTCAAGGCAACCTCAAGCGTCTGCAGGCGATCAATTGCTACCGTGGAATCCGCCACCGTCGCGGGTTGCCGGTTAGGGGTCAGCGGACCTCGACCAATGCCCGCAGCCGCAAGGGGCCACGCCGCACGGTCGGCGTCCAACGCAATCCGAACGCCAAGACTGGCAAAGTTTAATCCCCTCATTCCTACATTCAGACGAGAACGACCATGGCCGACGAAGAGAATACACCGAACGAAGAAACGCCTGAGACCGAGGTGAAGGCAGAAGCCGCGCCCGAGAAGGCTCCCGAAGCAACCGAGACTTCCGCTGCGCCCGAGAAAGAAGCGGTGACCGAGGCACCGGCCGAGGAAGTCCAGGCGAAGACCGAAGAAGTCGCGAAAACCGAAGAAGTCGCGAAGACCGAAGAAGCTCCGAAGGCAGAAGACGCCAAGGCAGAGGACGTGAAGGCCGATGCACCGAAAGCGGAGGAGGCCAAAGGCGAAGAGGCTCCTGCTCCGAAAGCGAAGGCCGCCAAGAAGTCGAAGAAGAAGGAGGCGGAAGCCACGACTTCGGCTCAGCCTTCCGCGATCAGCATTTCACTCGACGACAACATTGAGCCGATCAAGGTCGTCAAGGCCAAGGGGAGCAAGAATGTGCACACGGGCATTGCTCACGTTCAAGCCAGCTTCAACAACACGATCGTGACGATCACCGATCTGACCGGCGCGGTTTTGGGTTGGTCGAGCGCTGGGAAATGCGGCTTCAAGGGTTCCCGAAAGAGCACGGCCTATGCGGCTCAGATGGTTGCTCAAGACGCTTGCCGCCAAGCCATGGGACACGGGGTGAAGGAAGTTGAAGTGCGGGTCAAAGGGCCGGGATCGGGACGCGAGTCATCGGTTCGCGCCATGCAGGCCATCGGTTTGGATATTAGCACGATCAAAGACGTCACACCGGTGCCGCACAATGGTTGCCGCCCGCCGAAACAGCGCCGCGTCTGATCGAACGAAATCGAACTCTACTTCTTAAAATATCATGGCTCGTTACACAGGACCCAAAACCAAAGTCAGCCGCCGCTTCAACGTGATGTTGGGTGGATCGGCCAAGGCTTTCGAACGTAAAAATTACCGCCCCGGCATCCACGGGCCGAAGGGATCCCGCCGCAAGGTTTCGGATTACGCCCTCGCGCTGGCCGAGAAGCAGAAGCTTCGTTTCCAGTACGGAGTGCTCGAAAAGCAGTTTCGCCGCTATTTCCACATCGCTCTGAATAAGCGCGGTGTCACCGGTGAGACGCTGCTTCAGCTCCTCGAGACCCGCGTCGATAACGTGGTTTTCCGGATGGGATTCGCTAAGACGCGAGCCGCTGCCCGGCAAATGGTGTCGCACGGTCACGTGCAGATCAATGGTCGCAAGCACGACGTTTCCTCGGCGAATCTGCAACCCGGGGACAAGATTCTCATCAAGGACGTGCAGGGATCGCGTCGATTGGCTCAGCGGAGCATGGATCAGACTGCGGTTGTGCCGGTGCCCGATTGGGTGATGGTCGATAAGGATAATTTCTCCGGCGAGGTCGTTCGGATTCCGACTCGGGACGAAATCAACCCAATTGCGAACGAGCAATTGGTCGTGGAACTCTACTCGCGATAATCCGTTCCTCACTTTCCTGTCGCGGAGGTTTGTATGACTCCGAGGCTACGAAGAGGCGCTCACCGGTCGTATTGGTGAGCGCCTTTTGCGTCTTGTAGTGTCCGGAGTTGAAAAAGCTCGGGCTGGTCGGAATTAGTGTCGTCGGCTTCTGAAAAGGGAGCATGGTGGCGTGAGTGGTGCGGGTAGCGATCAACCTGATGCGAAGCGCAGCAGTCCTTGTGACCCGGGCGCAGTCGTGGAAAGGCTCCCCGATTGGGCGCCGCTCCGGAGTAACCCAGGAACTGGGGCGCAACGGGTCGCAATCAGCTCTTCTGCATTGCTGTTTTCACTTCCGGCGGCCCGCCGGCTCGCAGGGGCACCTGATTTCTCCGCTTAAGCGAGCAAGGGTGTGATGGCATGACTCGCAGAGGAGTCTCCCCTGAGCCGGGGCCGGCAGACGGCGGAGCCAGGGAGATTCAGATCGAGCCGTCCGGCTTGGTCTGGGAGGAGATGCGAAACTCCGGGGACCGTGATGAAGCTGCACAGCAGACTACCGCCGTGGTTCCGCCGACGTGCCACGTCGGAACCTGAGAATGGCAAAGGCTCCCACCGTGGCGATGATCAGAAGCTCCTGCGGGGGCCAGGTGATAAAGGGCGTGGGTCGGGGTGTCTCCAGATTCAGGATGGCCGCCGTGAGCGTGGGCGAGAGCCGGGAGTGCGAGAATGGCAAAAGTGAAGAGTTTGGTTTTCATCGGCGGTAATTCGCCCAAATTGGACGCGGGGTTGTGGATTCGCAATGGCAAATTGGTTTCGCCTCAGATTCGGATGAGGATCTCGCGCCCGCGGCGGATTTCGTCTTCGAGTCGATCGATCAGATCGGCGACCTGATCGCGCTCAAGATTTAGGCGGGTGTCGCGGTCGGGGTCGCCGTTTTTCATGAGTTCGATCTGGACGATGAGCATCTCGGCGGTCGTGACGAGGGTGCGGAGATGTCCGAGGTCGGGGGCTTGGAAGCGGGCTTCGGCGATGAGATTGTTGAAATAACGTGTGCGGTAGTCGAGCCAGCGGACGGCGCCGCTGAGGGCGGGAGCACCGCCGACGAGGTTGCCATCGAGCGAGAAGGCGGGCGGGGGCGGGGCGTCGGGGGGAAGCGGGACGGTGCTGCGGGGGGTCGTGGCCATGCCGCTGGTGCCATTGGCGGGGAGAAGGGTGGGAGTGATGAGGAGGAGGAGGTTGCGATTGGCCCGGGTGCGGTCCGAGCTTTTGAAGGCGTAGCCCAGGAGGGGAATGTCCTTGAGGAACGGAATGCCATTGTCCTGGTCGATGTCCTGCGCTTCTTCCAGGCCGCCGATTGCGAGCGTGAAGCCGGAGGTGACGGATAGGGCGGCGCTGAAGACGCGGGTGCTGGCGACGGGGAAGAGGTCCTGCGTCTGGCCGATGCGGACCTGATTCACGATGTTTGAAATTGAAATGGAGAGGTTGAGGGCGATGGTACCGTCTTCCATTTCCTTGGGCAGAACGTTGATGACGGTGCCAATCGGGAGGTAGCTGATGGTGGAGGTTGTGGTGCCGCCGATGCCGGGGGTGACGGCCGATGAGGAAGCGAGGACCGGTTGGTTGAGAACGCTGCGGATCACGACTTCGCGATTATTGCGGGTAAGGACGCGGGGGTAGGCGGTTTGAGTGCTGTCGCGATCATTGAGGAACGCGCGGAGGGTGACGGCGACGTCGCTGGCGGATAGGACGGCGGAGTAGGGAGCGGCGGCGCCAACGCTGCGGATCTGGTTGGAGTCACTGTTGACCACGAGAGCACCGTTGGGGGTGGCGGTGATGTCTCGGGCCGCGACGGTGAAGCCTTCGTTGAAGGTACCCGACCAATCGAGGCCGAGTTGCTCGCGAGGGTTGCGGTTGGTTTCGATGAACTTGACCTCAATGGCGATGAGTGCCTGGGGACGATCCATCGATTCGAGGTAGCCCGCGACGAGCTCCTGTTGCCGGGCGGTGGCGACAATGTAAAGGGTGTTGGAGTCGGAGTTCCAGATCACCTGCGGACCGCCAGCGTCTCCAGCCTGCGTGGCGCCTACGCTACCGGTGGTGTTGCTCTCGACCCCATTGACCGAAATGCCGATTGAGGAACTGAATCCCTCGGGTTCGACGCCGAGCAGACTGCTGATGTCGGCAATGAGTTGCTTCGGATCGGTCTGGAAAATATTCGTGACGCCGGAGAGGGAGAGTCCGAGGTCGGGGCCGCCGCCGGACGTTGTATCCTGAGCGCCGCCGAGGCCACTGCTCTGGGCAGCCGGTGCGGTTGAGGAGGCGGAATCGGAAGTGACTTTTTCCTGGGTATTGTACTTGAGTTTGTAGGTTCGGGCGATGAGGCGGTCCTTATCGAGGGGTCGGAGATACCAGACATCGTCGTCGTAGGTGACTTCGATGCCATTGGCCTTGGCGATAATCTCGAGGGCGCGAAAAGGGCTGGCGCGGAGATTGAAGGTGACCAGAGTTGCTTCGTCCTCGGCGGCTTCGGTGACGGAGACGTAAGAGATGCCGGCGTCGGTGGCGAGGAAGCGGAGGACGTCGCGGAGGGAGGCGCGATTGAACTCGTAGTCTCGGGCGGGCTGGGAGCGAAGGGCGCTGGCGACGCTCGGCTCGACGAGAGCGCCCGTTGACTGGGCGGGAAGGATTCTGGTCCCAATGGCGAAGAGGACGAAAATGAGCGCGTAGCCGGTGAGGGAAGTGGCGCAGCGGAGGGGGGTTTTCAGAATCTTTCTGTGCTAAATGGTTGCCTAAAACTGCCTAATATGTTTCATCTCAAGCGCGTTACAACGGAGTTTCCTTTACGAATCAACAACAAATCGTGAAAGAAAGTCCAGCTACTTCCTCGTCGGGACCTGCTGCGGGTCCTCGGATGGGTCGTGTCGAAGTGGGACTCCGCGACGGATGGCGGGGGGGGGGCGTGGTCTCAAACGGTCGGCGAGGACGAGTTGGAAGTTCGGCGGTGGCTTTCACTTTGATTGAGACGTTGCTCGTCGTGGCAGTGGTGGCGATCTTGAGCGGGGTAGGAATAGCGGTGGTGAGCAACGTGGCGGAGGGGAACCGCGTTTCGAAATTGGAGAGTGATGTGGCGGTGATCAATTCTGCGGTGCAGGTGTTTCGGGTGAGTGGAGGGACGTTGCCGAATTCGACCAACGTGAACGTGGTGCTCACGGAGTTGAAGCGGGCGGCGACGGCGGCGAGCGGGTCGCGGGTCGCGGGGTTCCGGGGCGGAACGGTGGATCCGAGGTTACTCGCGGTTTTGCAGGATGCGGGTGAGGCGGCGTCGACGCAGCGACGGGCGAGATGGGACGCGACGGCCCTGCAGTTGGTGATCGTGGATTCCGGGGAAGTGGGGGTGAAGCGTTTCGAACTGAACGACGCGGCGGGCGAGGTGGCATTGGCGGCGGCAACCCGGGCGACGAATAATCCGAAGGCCGTCGCGGATCCGTGGGTCTGGGACTACACGGACACGGCTCCGCTGGCGGATACGGGGCCGTCGACTCCGCTGCCCGGGAGCGCAGCGGGGGTGACCACCCCGGGAGCGGAGCAGCCGCAGGTGCTGTCGGCCCCGACGTTATCGCCGGTGGGGGGAACCTACGCGATTTTTGATTTCCCGATGACGGTGACGTTGACGAATCTCAACCCTGCGGGAGCGTCGCGCTTGCGAAAGCGGCCCGACGTGTCCTACGACGGACAGCCCATCGTCGTAGTGCCGGGGGATAGCATCTCGGGATACTACGCGCAGTCGATCGATCCGACGCGGTGGTTGGATAGTCCGGACGTGGCGGGAACGTATTCGGCGGTGCCTTTTCAACTGGAGGTGACGCTGACGATGCCACCAGCGTCGGTGACCTACTTGGAGGCGGGTGGGGCGATGACGAATGCGAATTCGGCACCGCCACTGGTGGCGACGCTGGCGACGAACACGGGGGAAGTCCCGGAAGCGTATCGGGGGAGTGCGTACTACGAAGTGCGGTGGACGACGGACGGTTCCGATCCTTTAACGTCGAACACGGCGGCAATGGCCCCGGGTTCGTGGGACGGAGTGAGCGCCCTCACGATTCCGCTGCCGCTGGCGGGATTCACGTCGACCGGTCTGCAGTTTCAGGCCGTGGTGGTGGCGGTGAATACAACGTACTTCGCGAGTTCGCCGGTTCGGTCGGGAACGGTGGGGATTGAAAAAATGACGTTGTGGCCGCCGCTGATCGATCCTGGGACCACGGCGCGATCTGCGGATCTGCCGGTTCACCTTTACGAGGGAATCAACAAGTCGTACCCGAGCGGGATTCGCTTCTATTATCTGACCAACGGCGCGGAGCCTGGGGTGGCGGACGGGGAACCGACGAGCGGGACGCTTTACACGGGTTCATTTCAAACCGGTTCGACGGACGGGTCGGGCATCGTGAAGGCTCGGATCTATCCACCCTCGAATCTGACGCAGTGGTTCAACGCGAGTGCCGTGTCGACGGCAGTTTACACGAACGGGTCCGGTGGAACGGGAGCGGTGGTCGCCGATGCGTCGATCAACGGGACTTACATCGGATCGCTGATCATCACCGCGACGAAGAATTTTAATCTGAACAGCGGCGCTTCGATCAAGGCGGGGAATCTTTTCGTGCGGGGAACCCCGGAGGTCAACACGAGCAACGGTGGAGTGATCGAGGGGCGGCAGTTTTTGTCGGACGGGACGGAGGTGATCCCGGCGACGGACACCCGCAAGGTCGTTGATCTGAACGGTGATCCGAATCCGAGCAACTACACGATCCGCTTGAACAGTGGATCGAAGATCGAGGGGAAGGTGTATCGCCGGGTGAACATCTTCGTTCCTCCACCGGTGGCAGCGCCGCCTGCGCCCAGTAACAACAACAACGCTAACATCAATTCCCAGCCCTCCGCGCCGTTGAACGCAACGGCGGCCGCGAACGTCAACCTGAACAATGGCGCGGGAGAGGTCGTCCTGAATCCTGGCAATTGGGGGAACATGAATTCCGGCAGTGGGACCAGCTTCATCATCGGCACGGTGGGGGCGACCACGCCAACGGTTTACAATTTTCAAAGTCTGAATCTCAACAGCAACAGTCAGTTGAAAGTTGTCGGTCCGGTCATTCTGACGATTGATCGCGGGTTGAACCTCAGTTCTTCGGTGCTGGGAAACGTGGATCGCCCGGAGTGGTTGAATCTGCGGATTCATTCCGGGAATTTTTCCATCAACAGTGGGGCGGCGGGCTACGCGGATCTGAATGCGCCCGATAGCAGCGTGAATCTGAACGGAATCTTTACAGGGAGCGTTGTTGCAAAGACGCTGTCCATCAACGGCAATGGCGTGGCGATTACCCAGGCCACCATTACCGAAGGCGGGAACTAGATTTTTATGGATGACGTGACCGCAACATCGCCGTTAGGGCGGAGGATCGTGGAATTGGCGGAGGACGCCGGAGTGAGTGATTTCTACGCCACGCCCGGGGATCCGCTCTGTTACAAGACGAACGGGGAATTAATCATCGACGGGTTCCGCTACGAGCCGACGGAGCTGCCCGAGCTGCGGGCGGGTTGTTTGGATTACGCAATGGACATCGGTCCACACCGTTTCCGCGTGAGTCGGATGGTAACGAAGGGGCGATTCCGGTGGGTGCTGCGGTTGTTGCCGCGGGACATCCCGGATCCGGATGCGATCAAGGTGCCGCTGCCCGCGTTGAAGGCGTTTCTGGAGAGCAAGAATGGTTTGTTTCTGGTGTGCGGGGCGACGGGAAGCGGTAAGTCGACGACGATTGCATCGATGGTTCGTTACCGGGCGGAGCGGCGGCGGGAGCACGTGATCACCTTCGAGGATCCGATCGAGTTTGTTTACCCGGAGACGTATCCGTCACTCGTGTCGCAGCGGGAGATGGGGAGCGACGAACACGATTTCGCCGGGGCGCTGCGGGCGGCGCTGCGGCAGGCTCCGGACGTGATCGTCGTGGGCGAGATCCGGGACGGTGAGACGGCGGAGATCGCGTTGCAGGCTTCGGAGACGGGACACGCGGTGGTCGCGACGCTGCACACGTCGTCGGCGGCGCAGACGGTGAGTCGTTTTCTGAAACTCATTCCGAGCGACCGGATGGAGACCGCGCAGGCGACCATGGCCGATTCGTTGCGGTTGATTCTGTGTCAGCGATTGATGCTGGATCAGGACAAGGGGAAAAGATTTCCGATTCACGAAGTGCTGCTGCAATACGACGGGGTGGTGAACCTCATTCGGCGGGGGGACTTCAAGAAATTGGATCAGGAGCTTGAGACGGGGTGGAAGCGGGGGATGAATAATTTCGACAAGAGCATCGAGCTGCGGGCCGCTGAGGGCTTCCGGAGTAGTTCTCCGCGGCCGACGGGATACGGGCGCGAGGAGGTCGAGGACTACCTCGACGCGCAGGGGAGGATCGAGATCTGATGTTGGGAGAGATCAAGAGCGTGTTGGCTTTCCGGGCATTCCGGCCCGAGCCGGACGATTGGAGGGCGACGTGGACGCGGCGGTTTGGCGGGAAGCGAACGCTGCTGTTGAACGTCGGGCGCGGGCAGACGTCGTGGAAGGGAATTGACCGGAAGGGGCGGCTCGTGGATGGCGGCGAGCAGGCTGGAGATTTTCAAGAAGTGGCCAGCGCGATGGCGGCAGAGTGGCGTGGGCTGACGGAAGACGGGTGGTGCGCGGTTTCGTTGAACGCGCGTTACGTAATCAGCCTCGAGACCAACGTGTCGCGGAAGCCGGGTGCCGACCAATTGTTGCGATCAAATCCGCGGGCGGTGCTAGGCGGGCGGTACGAGAAGGGTAAGCGGTACGCGGTGACGAATAATCCGGAAAGCGTTGCGACGATCCTGCTTGCGGTGGAGGAAGAGCAAATCAAGCAGACCGAGGTGCTGCTGAAAGAAGCGGGGTTGAAGGCGGGACGGATGGCGTGCGGGGCTTACGCGATGCTGCGGAGATTGCTCGAGACCGTGCACAGCGAGGGTGGAGAATCCGGAGCGGGCGATGGAGAAGTCCAGCGGAGGGCGAGCGCGCTGTTCGTTGTTTGTTGCGAGGGTTCGGTGTGCGCGATGCTGGAGGCTGGGGAATCGTGGACGGACCTGCGGTCGCGCAGTGACCTGTATCAGGCTGGCGAGACCGAGCCAGTGTTGACGATCTTGCAGCCTTTGATCGCGCGGCTGGACCGGAGTTCGGTTGTGCATTTCGTCGCGGATCAGGAAGATTCTGAAATTCTGGGGGCGCTTCGGGTGAAGGTGCCGACCGCTGAGATCGTGGATCACGGAGTGGACAATTTTCTGTGGAGGGTGCTGTCGGATCGATGAACATTCCGCCGGAAATCGTCCATGATTTGAAGACGGAACGAACGGATGTGTTGCCGCCGCTGGCGGTGACGCTGAGGCTGGTGCCGATCCTGTTTTACCTGTGCGCGTTGGCGGCGGTGGTTTTGTCGTCGGTCACGATATTGCAGATTGGGCAAGCGAACGGCGAGTTGGTGGCGGCGCAGGCACGGGAGTCGGAGGCCCAAGCGCAGCTTGCTCGAACGAAGATCGAGCGGGCGGCCATCGAGGTGAAGTCGAAGCGCGCGGGCGACGTGTTGAGGTGGGTCGAGGGGGCGGCGAACATCCAGCCGTTGGCGGTGGCGATCTCGGCGAGTCTATCGGCGCGGGCGGCCATCGTGGAACTCACGCTGAGTCGCGACGACGAGACGGATCGGCAGGTGCAGTTGGCGGTCATGCTTCAGGCGAGCGGAAGCGACGAATTGGAGCCGGTGATCGAGGCCGTGCGGGTTGCAAATTTTCGACCCTTCTCGGCTCAGCAGAGCCAGGATGGAAATCAAATCGCGTATGAGGCCACGTTGATCCGGCAGGCCGGTGGAGGCGTCGGGACGTCGGAATGAATCGCAAGCATTTGGCGGTGATCGTTGTCGGTCTGCTCGCCCTGCTGATGCTGCAGGGGGTGGTGGAAGTGCGGAAGCGGTTGGTGAAGCTTCAGAACGACGTTGCCGAAGCGCAGGGGGCGGCAAGTGGGACGGAATTGCTTTTGAATACCGAGCGGACGACGATGCGGGCGACCGAGGAGCGGTCCGCGGAGATGCGGAGTTTTCTCGACGCGTGGGTGGGGCCGCTGTCGCAGGTCAACACACCGGAGGGCGGCGAGCTGAGCGTGGCGTCGCGGGTGAAGGAGGCCGGGCTGGTGACGTTGGCCCAGCGATTCGAGGTGGCGGCCAACGCGGGGAACGACGCGATCCCGCGCGTGCTTCGGGCGCACCTGACGTTCGAAGACGACTACGCGAAGACGATGAATTGGCTGGGCGAAGTGGAACAGACCATGCCGTCGACGCGGGTGACTGATCTCAAGATTGTGCGCGGCGAGTCGGGTAATGATATCCGGATGAATCTGGTGCTCGACGTGCCGCTGCTCGCGAAGGAGGAAGCGGTTGCGCCATGAGGTTGGGGTTGATGATATTGTCGCTGGGGGTGTTTCCGCTGATGGCGCTGGCCGAGGGCGATTTGGCGGTGGGACTGCTCCCAGGAGACAAACGTTCGGCGACGGTTCCGCCTACGGCGCGGAATCCGTTTACGAAAAAAGAGGTGCCGAAGCTCGAGATCGAGGTTCCGCCGGAGGAAGATACGGCGAGTGAGGAAAATCAGATCCGTTCCGTGTTGAATGGGCTGCGGGTCGTGGGTCGGACGCGCGCTGCGAACGGATGGAAGGTCCTGCTCGGGGACATGATTTTGGAGGACGGCACGACCCTGCCGCCGGTCCTGGAAGGCCAGACGCAGACGTTGCGGGTGCGGCGGATCCACGAGAAACTGCTGGAGATCGAATGGGTGGAGGTTGCGACGAATGATCCGCCGCGGTTGATCGTTCTCCAAGTCGATCTGGCTCCACGGGTGAGTACGGCGTTGAGCGGCTCGTCGTCGGCGGCCGAAGGTGGACAGGCTCCGGCGGTGGTCTCAACCCAGCCGCGGGGGCGGTGACGGATGCGCGGGCGATTCGGTAGGGTCGGCTTTTCGCTCGTTGAGCTGGTGGTCGCTCTGGCGATCGGGGTCGCTGTGATCACCGCCGGAGTGCTGATTTTTCAGGCTCTCGGAGCGGGGACGCGGGCGGGCGGGACTTATGCGTTCGTCACGATCGGAAAGCCCGCGATGATGAATCTCTACGGGATCGACGCGGTGGGGACGGACGCGTTCGTCGCTCCAAACTACGCTCGGCGGGCGCAGGCGGATCGACTGCGGGATCTGTTTTGGGAGGATGTGGGTCGGGCGAGCGCGGTGTTTTGTCTGGGGCGAGACGAGTTGAATGATTTGCGGCCGACAACGATCACCGTGCCGGCGGACTTTCGAGGACAGGTCACGGATTCGCCCGAGGCGTTTCGGATCCTGTTGGCAAACGCGGCGACGTTCGTGAGTTACCGGGGAGCTTCGGGGGCCAAGAACGCGTCGATATTCATCCTGCGGCCCTCGATTGGTCCGGGGGAATTGTTGGTGCAGGCGGTTTACGAGGTGGATTTCGTGGAGGCCACTTCGCCGGCGGGAACCTACGCGAGTGTGCGACGGTATGTCGGTGCGGCGCTGACGGATTTCTACGACGTTTTTTACCCGGCCGGGGCGGGCGCGGTAGCCTTTAGTCCGGTCGTCGTGGCGTTCGAACGATTGGCGCGGTTGGGGGTCGACGAGGGTACGGTGGTGGATCGGCTGAAGGTGGCCCGAGACGCGCCGTTTTACTTCCTGTGGTGGCCGGACCCGGCGGTGGCGGATCTGAACGCGGCCACGACGGAGGCGTTCGATTCGACGGATCCGCGGGCAGCTTACGCCGCGATGGGCGGGCGGACGTCCCTGTTTCTGGTGGTGCCAATGTTTCCGGCGTTATGAGGGGGTCTGAGATTCATGAAAGCTTTCGTTCCTGGCCTGGATCGTCGCGTAGGAGCTGGCGGTGCCGGAAAGTACGTCGCGAAAGTGGTGGCGTTCTGCTCATCGTCCTCGTGGTGATTCTGGTTGGGGGAGCGATTTCGACGGGTTGGGTGGCGGTGATGTCGGCGGAGACGGCTTACGTGGAGACGATGACGGAATCGGCGAAGCGGAGGGTGGCAGCGGGGAACGCGAAAGGGTTGGCGCAGCAATACTTGCTGACGCGATTGTTAACGAAGAGTGTTTCGAGTGCGGCGGCATTCACGGCTGATTTGGGCGAAGGCTGGGGGACGATGACGATCCCGGCGATCTCGGCTGCGGTAAAGCCGATGGCGGTGACGAGTGCGCCGCAGGGATGGAATCACTTCAATCCGGCGGAGGGGGCGGGATTTTCGCACAAGGTGACGGTGGGGATGACGGGCGGGGATCGGGATTTTCTGCTCCGATCCTACGCAACGGAGTTGGCGGGGACGTTACTCGTCCGAAACAGGCCGACGCTGAGTCCGGCTGCGGCGAGCGGGGTTGAGGGTTCGATGCTGGTCAGTGGCGAGGCTTTGTTGTGGGAGACGGGAGCGGGATCGATGACGGCGGGATCGTTTAACGCGCCGACAACGCCGTTGCCGGAGGTCGCGGTGGTGAATTTTCCCTTCGTGAATCGGACGACCGGCGAAATCGGCGGTGAGGCGGATTACGATGGGCGGCTGAACGTCGTTGATGCTCTGGCGGCGAAGGTGTCGGGTTCGCAGGTGGTGCGGGGATCGGAGGTTTCGACCGTGACTGGTGTCACTTCGGACCTGGGAGGAACGCTAACGTTCGATCTGGGAGATCCGAATCTGGAGCGTGTCCTGATCGATGGCGGAACGACGGCGATTGTCTTCACAGGACAGACGACGGTGGAAGAAGGTGTCGCGGCGGGAAATGCGATCGCGGTGCTGGTCGTTTTTCAGCAGGCTTTGGGAGAGTCAAATCTAGCAACCGTGGATTTCACGGGTTTCAGCAACCGGAAGCTGCTGTTCGCGGTCAGGAAGGCGGACGGGTCGTTGGGGGCGGTGAACTTCAACTTCGGGGGGCCTGCAATGAGCAAATGGAGGGGACTTTTCACGGTGGAGAATGCGGAGGTTAATCTCAACGTCGGCGGTTCGACGCGGGAGATCGTGGGGGGGTGGCGGTCGGATCGGAAGGTGTCGGTGTTGTCCGGGTCGGTGATCGTTTCGCGGGATCCGCAGCCGCGGCTGCTCGATCAGTTGGCGGCGAGGGAAGGTTGGTTGGAGGTCTTTACACCGTGAGGGGGAGGGGCGGGCATTCTCTGGTCGAGGTGTTGGTGGCTGGTGCGATTCTGGCCGTGGCGGCGACGGCGGCGGCCGCGATGGCGTTAGCGGTGACGGCGCAGCAGGAAGCCAACGCGCGGGTGGCTCGGGCGTTAAACCTTCAAGAGCAGGCGGCGCGTCTTTATCATCTCGGCATGGAGCCGGCTGGGATCATTTCGCTATTTCCACCCGATCCCGCGGTGGTGTCGCTGAGCTTCTCGCCGAATCCGCCGGTCGATTTTCCGGTGAATGGCCTCTTGATGGAACGGACGATTTGCGTGGTGACGATCCGCGCGTCGGCGGCGACGAGCTCCTGGACGGCGGGGACGTGGTCGGGTGGCGACGCGGGGGCGACGAGGGTGAATGCGATGCCGCTGGTGCGACCGACGGTGCGGTGAGTGGTGCGAAATGATTAAACAAGTCACACTCACGGACACGATCACGGCGAAGAGAACGGTGCTGATCGTCGACACCGACGATGACGAATTGGCGGTGTTGGGATCGGGAAAAGCGGTGACTGAGACGGCTGTGGTGACGTCAATCACGGGAGCGAACGAATTCACCTTTCGCAACACCTGGAAGAAGCCGACCATCGAGGACCGGATTGCGCTTTTTGGCGGCTTGGGGCGGTGTCTCGACCGGAACATCTCGGCGGTGAAGGCACTGGGAATGCAGGCCGGGCGCGTCCAGTCGCCGGCTTACCGGGGGGCGATCGCGGGTGTGATTCGGCTGATCCTGGACGGCGAGAAATTCAGTGACGCGCTGAGCCATTTTCCCGATCTGTTCACCGACGACGTGCTGGCGCTCGTGCGGGCGGGGGAGGAGTCGGGGCAATTGTCGCTGGTTTGCCAGCGCATCGCGGCGGGGAATCAGAAGACGCTTCGGATCATCAAAAAATTGAAGGGTGGATTGATCTATCCGGCGATCGTGTTGTTCATCGCGGTGGCGGTGGTGATCGTGATGAGTTTCACGCTCGTCCCGGCGATTGCGAAACTCTACGCGTCGATGGGGGCGGGTCTGCCGCTGGCGACCCGGGCAATGATGGGGTTGTCGGACCTGTTGTTGCACCGGCCCTACCTGGCGGTGCTGCCGTTCGTCGGGCTGTTTTATTTTTTCAGAAAGTGGCCGGTGATCTACCGGCAACCGCGGGTGCAGCGATTTGTGATCAAGGTGCCGACCGTGGGACCGATCGTGCGGAAGTCCGCGGCGGCGGTGAGTTTTCGCGTCCTGGCGATGTTGCTGCAGGCGGGGGTCCGGATCAGCACGGCGTTGGAGATCGTGGCGGCGAGCGCGTCGCACGTGGACTTTCGGGATTTCTTCCTGGTGATTCGAGATCGGGTGGCGGAGGGCGAGTCGCTGCCCGAGAGCTTCCTGCAGGAGTCGGGGCGGCTGGGACCGGACGGGCGGATGATGGCGGCGATGATGCAGATCGCGGGGGAGACGGGGAGCGCGACCGAGATGTTGGATGAGATCGCGGCGGATTATGAGGACGATCTGGACACGATCGCCGGTCAGATTGACAAGATCCTGGAGCCGATCACCATCGTGGTGATGGGGGTGTTCGTTGGGCTGTTGGTGTACGCGATCTACGGTCCGATTTTTTCACTGAGCAAGATCATGCTGCCGAAGACGAAGGCACCAGCGGCGATCTCCACTCCGGGGGCGGGGCAGTGAGCAAGATGGGAATTTTCGGCCCGGTCGACCGCAGATCGCGACTCCTTGTAGAATGACGATTCGCTCCAAAGCGCTGATGATTTTTGCAGTGGCGATGTTGCTGCTGTTTTCGATCGTCTTCCTGCTTTCCACGCAATTGGTGACCGGGATCGTCGAGGCGCGAGTGGGGACGGATCCGGCTTTTCTCGCGAGCGAGACGCGGCGGCAGTTTGTGAGCGTTTTTCTGGTGGCGTTCACGGTGTCCGGTGGGTTGTTGTTTTTGTTGGTTTTCTTTGGATTGGATCGGGCCGTGTTGTCGCCGATCCGGAATTTGCAGTTGCGGGTGGCGGCGTCGCGGAGGATGCCGATGGATCTCGGTGGATCGGGCGGTGACGAGGTTGCTCTGCTGGCGAGGGAGATTGAGCGGCTGACTGAATCCGTGCGGGTGGCGGATCGGGAACGACGGGAGCTTTCGGGGAAACTGTTGGCGGCGCAGGACGAAGAGCGACGACGGATCGCGCGCGATCTGCACGACTCGACGGCACAAGTGATCACGGCCATGCAAATGAATCTTTCGATCCTGAGTCCGATTCTGGGAGAAGCAAATCCGGAGGCGCGGCGGCTTCTTGAGCAGACGCGTGACATGGCGAATCAATGCAGTGGCGAGATCCGGACCGTCGCGCACCTCCTGCACCCGCCATTGCTGGACGAGGTCGGGCTGGTTTTTGCGGCGCGGTTGTTCGTGGACGGATTCCAGAAAAGATCCGGGACAGCGGTGGAGTTTCACACGTCGGAAGAATTGCCGCGGATGGCGGAGGATGTGGAAACTGCTCTCTTTCGAGTGATGCAGGAATCGTTGTCGAACGTGCATCGGCACGCGCAGGCGACGCGAGTGAGCGTGGCGATTCTGCAGGTCGAGGACGGTGTGCTGCTGGAGATCGGCGACAACGGGATCGGCATCGAAGCGGGGATATCCGGCGCGTCCGCTTCGATGGGAGTTGGTCTGTTGGGGATGAGGGAGCGAATCATGCAGCTGGGTGGGCACCTCGACGTAGTGAGCGAAGAAAACGGTACAGTCGTGCGGGGATTTGTGCCGGTGGACTGGAGCGCAATTGGGATCGGGGCGAGGGAATCCGCGTCGTCCCGGTGATCGGAATGAAAGAACCCGGCGCGTCCGGAATTCCCCATTGGTGTGAGCGGTGCTATTGCTGGCAGACACCGGTATTCTGAATGAAGCTCAAAATCCTGATCGCTGATGACCACGAGATAGTTCGCAAGGGGATTGCCGCGATGTTGTCGAATGAAGAGGGGTTTGAGGTGTGCGGTCAGGCGGTGGATGGGAGGGATGCGGTGCGGCTGGCGGAAAAGCTCAAGCCCGATATCGTGCTGCTCGACATCACGATGCCGGAACTCAACGGGATCGACGCGACGCGACAGATCCGGCGGGTCGCGCCGGAAGCGCGGGTGATCATCTTTACGATGCACGACGCGGAGCGGCTGGTGCACGAGGTATTCCAGGCCGGCGCGTTCGGTTACGTTCTCAAATCGGACGTGGGGACTCACCTGCTGGCGGCGGTGCGGAAGGTGGGATCGGGGGAACGTTATTTCAGCTCGAAGGTGAGCGAGATGGTGTTCGACGCCTACCTGAGGGCCGGGGCGTCCGAGGGCGGCAGTCGGGACGCGGCGGCGGCCGAGGAATCCCGATTGAGTGCGCGGGAGCGGGAGACGGTTCAGCTCCTCGCCGAAGGGAAGAGCAACAAGGAGGTTGCCTCGACGCTGGGGATCAGCGTCAAAACCGCGGAGACTCATCGAGCAGCCATCATGCGCAAGCTCGGGCTGGCGGCATTCAGTGATCTGGTGCGTTACGCGATCCGCAATCACATCATCGAACCCTGACCCACCCTCAGCTCAGGGAAATTGGAATGCGGGCGGGCCTCGTTGGTTTCTTGAAAAACGGTAGTAGTTTCCCTTGGTGAAAATAGGGAATTCCCCGACTTGCCGAAGGGTTTCTTATGGTGGATGATTCGTTGCGTCAGGAAAAACAAACTTAACCTGCTTTATAAACATGAAAACACAGACCAACTCATTACTCCGGGCAAAATCCTCGCTCCGCCAGGGTTTCTCCCTCATCGAACTCCTCGTCGTTATCGCGGTAATCGGCATCATCGCGGCGATCGCGATTCCGAACATTGCCGGGCTGACCGGTGGGGCTGAGACTGCGAAGACCCAACGCAATGCGCAGACCATCGCCTCGGTGTTTTCGGCCGCGCGAGCCGCGGGGAACGATGACCCCTACGCGACCAAAGAATTGGCCGTTGATGCGGTCGTCGATGCGACCGGCATTTCAGTCACGACAGGCGCAAATACGTCGACCTTCCAAGTTCCCAACATATCGCCCACGGAAAAAACCGCTGCCCTGACGAAGCTCACCCTTACCGCTACGGACGGAACGGGCCAGCTCACCTACGCGCCGTAGTCGAAAATTCCGACGGAAACAACCCGTTGTAACGCACCAGCCCCCGGCGGAAACGCTGGGGGCTTTGGTGGTGAAAAGGTGAATGAAAATCGTGCGCACAGTCTCCCCGGCTTTCTCGTTGATCGAGTTGTTGATCGTGATCGCGATCATCGGGGTGATGGCGTCAATGGTGGTGGCTTCATTTGCCAACGCCACGCAGGACGCGCGGGGGGTCGTGGTCCTACAGCAGCAGGCGGTCTTGCAAGAGGCTTTGAACACGTGGATTTCCCGAGTGAGTTCGGGATCGGGGGGATTAGCGGGGGCGCGGACGGCTTACTTGGGGGCCACGACGGCGGCGGCGAAGATGGCGTTGATCGCCCCGTATTTGTCCGATTCGATGGTTGACCCCGTGAACGGTCAACTCAAGAGCCACTCATCGGTCTCGAACGCTTTGGCGACGGATGCGATGGAGAAAACGGGAAAGTACGTGACGTTTTCCGGCTGGACGGTTGGGAGTTATCCGAAGGTGCAGGTCGGACCATGACGAGGCGGGCGGCATTTTCTCTGGTCGAGGTGCTGGTGGCGGTGGCGCTGATTGGCGTGATCGTGTTTTTGGCTCTCCCGAACATCGTGCAGGTGAAGGACGATAGTGAAACGCAGCTCGCGATTGCCCGGGCGGAGGCATTGAATTTAGCCACGGCATCCTACGTGCAGGCCCATGGGCGGACGGTGGCGAACGCCGAGTGGGCGGGCAAGCCGGATGACCCGGGACGTTACGTGCTGGCGGCTCCGTATTTATCGTTCGCTCCGGCGACGTTGGCGGAATACGTGCCGGGGGGCTACGCGATGGACTTGCCGGATTCAGTCCTGAGCTTGCAGAAGCTGACATTGACGAAGGGCGGCGCGACGGTGGTGTATTAGGTTCTGAGGTTTTGGAGTTTTGAAGTTTTTAGGTTTATGAAAAGGCGGGGATTTTCGTTGGTGGAGCTGTTGGTGACCATTGCGGTGATTGGGGTCCTGGCGGCGATTGCGTTTCCGCAGTTGGGTGGCGTGGTGCCGGCGGCGAAGAGCGGGGTGAGTGCGGATGCGGCGGGTTTGCTGAATCGCGCGGTGCTGCACTACGGGCAAATCGTGGAGGCGGTGCCGGTGGCGGCATCGAGCGGGACCTCGGACGAAGTGGCGGTGCTCAACTTACTAAAAACGCGTGATCCGTTCGTTCCGGGGTCGCCACTTGTGCCGACTGAATTCACTGCGGGGGTGTCGAGCGCGACGGACGTCGTGCGGTTACAGTGGACCGGGAAGTTTTACAAGACACTGCCGATCGGGGTGGCGGGTGCCGGGATCGTGGTTGCACCGTAGGATGGGACGGGCAACACTGTCGGGGTGGTGGAGGTAACGGCGAACGAAGTTGATTTTCCGGCCTCGCGGTTAAGGGGGCTTCTCGAAGAGCGGGGATTGGAGTGTCCGCCGACGGTGGCGCGGGACGGTGATCTCTTCACCGAGACAATCGCTGCGGCGAACGGGATCGGGGCCGACGAAGCCCTCGAATGGCTGGCCGCGAAGTTTGACCTGGTGCCCTACGATCTGACGCGGGCGGCTTGCTCGACGCGGGCGGAGCAGATTTTTCGGAAATTGGCCCGGGAGAGTGACGCGGAGTCACCGTGGCTCCCGTTCGGAGCGGTTGGGCCGGTGCTGCTGTGTGCGCATTACGATCCGTCGGCGACGGAGTCGTGGGGCCTGCCATTCTATTCATTTGAGCGGGTGCTCATCGGTCGGGCGCAGTACGAGCGACTTCGGGCGGACGTGGCGGAGCGGTTGAGAGTGGCGCCGTTGCCGGCGTCGAGTCCATTGGAGGGCGTCGAAGGTCCGACTCGAAATACGGGACTGCGGACGGCGACGCGGTGGATGCTCGCGAATTATCCGCTCTCAGAAGGCGAGGCTGAGAAATTGCGGCAGAGTGAGCACGCTTTCGGTGAGATCGATATGCGGCGGGTGGGGGATTACCGGCTGTTGCCGCCGAGCTGCGGCCCGGCTTTTAATTATCTCACCACCGGGAAACCGATTTTCGCGCCCGAGTTGGCCCCGGCGCAGGAGACGTTTCCGGACGTGTTGCTGGAGAAGCACACGGTCTATCCGCTCTACCACGGGAAACGCGTGATTTATTTGCTCGCGGCGGATCGGGACAACTACACGTTCGAGGACGAGTGGCTCTCCAGTGGCCAGGACGCGGTGCGGATCGTCAACGTGTTGGCAGATGCGGAGGGGATCCGGGAAGCGATCAATCGCAATCGAGGAAGGGCGGTCGCGGGCGGCGGGGAGGTGACCGAACGGGAGCTGATCTATTCGGACGATGCGAACGTCGTGGAAATCGATCCGGGGGAGATGCAAAGGATCAATCCAGCCAACATCAACACGACGCCGGAGCAGATCATTCAGTGGGTGCTCTACCGCGCAGCCTCGCAGCGAGCGAGCGATCTCCACGTCGAGAAATACTTTAACACGGCGCGGTTGCGGGCGCGGATCGACGGCGAGCTGACGCTCATCCATTCGTGCTCGGAGGATTTGCTGCCGCGGTTGGTGAGTCTTCTGAAAAATTACTCGAACATGGGTCAGCGTCGGCAGACGGCGGAGGACGGTCGGTTCGGGATGCGGATCGGGCAGCGGCGGATCGATTGCCGCGTGTCGGCGATCCCGTGCAGTAAGGAGCTGCAGAAAATCACAATCCGTTTTCTGGATAAACGCGACGGGGTGAAGGAACTCGGCGAGCTGAATCTCTCGGCGCGCCAATCCGGGATCGTGAAAAGCACGCTGACGCGGGATCAGGGTTTGGTCCTCGTGACCGGACCGACGGGGAGCGGGAAGACGACGTCGCTGTATGCGTTCATCAACAGCATCAACAGCGACTCGATTAACATTCACACGATCGAGGACCCGATCGAATACGAGATCGAGGGGATCAATCAGACGCAGATTGATCCGATCAACGGGATTGATTTTGGCGAGGGACTCCGGCGGATACTGCGCGCGGATCCGGACGTGATTCTCATCGGCGAATCGCGCGACGAGGAGACCGCGAGCGCGGCCGTGAACGCGGCGCTGACCGGGCACTTGGTGCTGACGACGTTGCACGCGAATGACTCACTGCGGGCGGTGTCGCGCCTGATCTCGATGGGGGTCGCTCCGTATCTGCTGGCGGACTCGCTGGCGCTGTCGCAGGCGCAACGACTGGTGCGGCGGCTGTGTCCGCATTGCAAACGCCCGGCTGAGTTGACGGATAAATTGCGCGAGATGTTTGGGCGGAACGGAGTGGCGGTGCCGGGGGGGCAGAGTGGGTATTACGTGACGGGTGGCTGTCCCGAATGCGCAGATACGGGTTACTCCGGGCGGGTGGCGCTGATGGAAATGTGCGAGATCGGCGGGGAAATCTCGGACATGATTGCGAGAAATGCGCCGCAGAGTGAGATGCGGGTCGTGGCGGCTCGGGCGGGCGTGCTTTCGCTTTACCAGGAGGGATTGATTCAGGTGCTCGCGGGTCAGACGACGTTGGATGAGATTGCCTGTCTGAGCTACACGGCGGTGGCGGCTCCGTAGTTACTGGCGAGTCGCGTGTGCGAAGATGGGGAAGACTCAATCCCGCTGGCGCCGGAGAAGGGTGGCACCAAACAATGCCAGAGTGGCGATGAGGAGGGGAATGGTGGAAGGCTCCGGCACGACTTGGGTGGTGATCGCGCTGAAGCCCCCGCCGAAGGTCAGCGGGAAGGTGCCAGCCGAGTTCACGAAAGTCTCCAAGTTGGCCTTTTGCTTTACGGACAGAAGCTCCGCGTAGTTGATGGGATTCCCGGTTCCGGTGATTGTCTGTAAGTCGGCATCACCCGTGTAGATGTCGATTTTGAATCCGGCATCGCCACCGGTTCCTTGAAATCGGAACGTCGTCGTGTCGAACACCGAGAGACCGCTATCGGCGGTGATAGCGCCAGAGATCGAGAGAGACGTGTTGCTAGTGTCGGCAAGTGGAAAGGTCTGGGCCCAGCTGCTGCGACCCGTCCCGCTCGTGGGGACGAAGTTTGGAGTGCCGGTGTCGGAGCCGGTGAAGGTGAAGGTTTGGGCGGTGGGATCGAGTTCGAAGACTAAGGCGCCTTGCGAGGTTGGGACGGCGGTGAGGAGCGCAAAGGCGAAGAGGAAGAAGACGCGGTCCAAGGGAGGCATATTCTTTTGATAAACCGAAGTTTCATCCGGGTCAACATCGATGAGAGGAAACGGGGGCGCGTCACGCGGCGTTTCGGCTACTGGCAGGCCGCGCATTCTTCGCCGCTGCGCATGGCTTCGATGCTGCAGGCCTCAAAAGGATCAGTCCGTGCTTCTTGACAAGTTGATCACGATTTTTTCGATTTCCGGTCGCCCCTTTGCCTCGCTGCAATATCGGCTCACCCGGCTCGGGGCCCCCATAGCGAGTTGATCGGCGAGCCAGGCATTGTTCACAGTCGTCTGGCACTTCACAAACGTCGCAATCGCGATCTTCTGCGGATCGTTCTTGGGCAATTTCTCAAGCAGCTGACGATTCATGCCGAGAGACTTCAGAGATCTGTCGACCAGTCTTCTCGCGGCTACGATTCCGTGGTCCCGAACAAAGCTCCCATCATCCGCTGAGCTCGGTTGGCTCTTCTGCTCGAACAGATCCAGTATCTTGTGCCGGAATTCCTCAGTCCCGAAGCACCAGCCTCTGCGAATTGACTTCAAAGCCTCTTCGTCCAGAGCACCTCCGACCATCTCGACCCGAGCGCGCTCCTCCATTGCCAGTCGATAACGTCGTCTTCCAGCAGCATCGTCCTGAGAGCCACAGGCATCCAAGACTCGTTGGCCCTCGAGCCACCGTGGTCGCTGCTTGGCCGGCCCGCTGAACGCCGGATAGCTGCTCCACGGATACTCCCTGAGCAATTGTCCCGCTTGCAGCATTCCGGCCCTGACTGGATTGAGGTGAATGTAGTCGCTTACCGTCGAAAAATACCCCGCGGTCTCTGGATCAACCAATACCGCTTTGTATCGTCCCTGAAAGAGATGCCCCCTGAGTCGATGCCTCGCATTGTGGCGAATCGTCACCGTCGATTGAAACCAACTCATTCCAGCGACCAAGTTCGCTTCCGGTGTTTCCAGCAAAAGGTGGTAGTGATTGCTCATCAGCACATACGAATGAACTCGCCATCCCGCCCGGCCGCAGGTCTCACCCAGGGTTTTCAAAAACAATAGCCGGTCCTCGTCATTGAAGAAGATGTCCTCCAACCGGTCCCCGCGATCCATCACGTGATAGACCGCTCCCGCAAATTCTACCCGAACCTTTCTGGCCATCGAACAAGGGTGGACTGACCGGGGCGGGATGTCAAAAAGCAAGGACTGACCCCTTTGACCTTTGATGACCCCTTTGAGACCCCTTTGATGACCCCTTTGATTCTCGCGTCTTGAACGGGTTGGCCAAAACAATGTTCTCGGCGGGCATCACTCGCTCGAGAATCTCGTAGAGCCAGTGCCAGTTCATGCTCGCTTCGAAGACGATCCGGCACCTCGGCCACCGCTCGACGAGTCGCCCAAAATCTCCGCTGATCGCGTGCTCGATGCGCCCTTGGCTGAGCACCTCGCCGTGGCCATCAACCACGCAATAGACGCTGTATCGCTTGTGATAATCGATGCCAATGAAGCTCGATTCCGTCGGTAGGCTTTTTGGTTGGGTTTTCATCACCACAACTTACAACATCGAATTTATCAGGCTCTCCGAACCTCAACCGCTCCCGAGGCTCCTCCCATCAGCCTTTCATGCCGCCTGACCCCTTCGCTGACCCCTTCGCGGACCCCTTCGCATGTCCTCGGTTCATACCGACCACGTCAATTTCGCTTCGGGTGGAATATCGCTCCAATGGTGCGTCTGCTTTGCGGCCCTGAAGGACTCATGGCTTCTCCCTGGGAGATTCATGGTGAGCTTCATCTTTTCTGTCCGGCAGGAATGAACAGGAGGGCAGGATGAGCGGCATGTAGGGCCCCATTCCCGTGATCGACCGGACGATTTCTCGGACCGAGCCAAAAAGGATGGCGGCGCCGTTTTGCCGGAGAAGCTTCAGCCGTTTTTCCTCATCTAGATCGGGATGAGCGGAAAAGTGCCCCACAGTCTCAACCAAGAACGAGACCGGCAGATTATCTGCTGCGAGCTGTTGGACCTTCAAGGTCACGATCCATTCGGCTTCGCTGCCAGGATCGTCCGAACGTTTGACGTCAGTGAGAATCCGCAAATCGGCATCCTCGGGCAGCACGTTCCCGGAGCTCTTGAACGTTGGGTTGACCGCGAACGTGAGGTCGGTGACGTAGTAGAAATGGAGGTTAAGCGGCGAGGGCTGCATCGGGATAATCTGCGGCAAGCTCAGCGGTGAATCCTCGGGCATAGACGGTCCGGAAAATTTCCGGCCTGGGCACGGACGCGGGGCGCTGACTGGGATTTTGGAGAAGAGTGAGATAATTGATATCGATGCGGCCGTCGTAGAGGGCGTGGAGCAGGATGTTCATCGAGCGCGAGGGACGTTCGCGCCCCGATTCCCAGCGCGTCCACGTTTTCTCCCCAAGCTGAAGCAGCGCGGAAATCTCCTTCTGGGTGAGGCCGAGACAACCGCGCAATTCCCGGAGCTGCGACGGTGCCAAAAGTCCCATGTAGCGCGCCTTCGTCTCCTCGATTTGCTCGTGCGCCTCGGGGGTGAGTAGCCACTGCGCCAAATCCTCGTCCCACACCACCGGGATCTCGATCTCGACGTGGTCGGCCACGCGCTGGCCGTCCGCGGCGGGGATCATCACTTCAAATTTCTGGAGTTCCGTTTTCATAAGTTCATTCACACGAGAGTCGGTCCTTGAGCGGCGGGTGAAGCGAGAAAATCACGATGCCGATCGCGGCCGGGGCGCAGGAGGATCTTTCCGTAGAAGGGACTTCCCTCGAACGGAACGTAGAATTCGTAGGTCTCGCCAGCCGGACGCTCCATAGTGATGGGGCAGCCGAGGGCTGGCGGGCGAAGAACGGCAAGAAAGGCGTCGTAAGCTTCATAGTCCCACGTCGCTCCCGGCGCGGCCTCATAGCGCTGGCGGGCATCCTTGGTCCATTCGATGGAGGTTCGGGATTCAGATTCGAGCACGGCACAGACGCGTTTTCGCCACGCCTCTGGGATCTCCTGAAGAGCCATTAGTTTGCGTGGCGGGGTTGGACTTCGAGTGAAGGTACCAATTGATACGCGTCCGTCAAGAGGTATGTTCGACCGCTCGAAGGGCATTGCGGGAGGGGGACGAACCTGCTCAAGGAGCAGCGCACGTCACGATCCCCAGTCTTCATTCCTTGATTGGCTTAAGATGGCTTACTGACACGCCTCGCACTCTTCGCCGTTGCGCATGGCTTCGATGCTGCAGGCGGCTTTTTCGGCGGCGTTGAATTCCCGTTTGGCATCTCCGGCGAGGCCGCGGACCTCCTTTTTCTGGGTCGTGGTGGCCTTTTCGATGTTTGAGGCTTGGAGCGTGCGGAGGTAGTAGGTCGTCTTGAGACCCACGTGCCAGGCGCGGCGATACATGTGGCTCAACGTCTTGAGATCGGGTTCGGGCAGGAAGAGGTTGACCGACTGGGACTGGTCGATCCACTTCTGGCGGCGGGCAGCGGCGTCGATGAGGTAGTTGAACTCGATGGCGAAGGCGGTCTGGTGTTTGGCCTTGATGGCGGCGGGGATGCCGTCGATGTCGCCGAGTTCGCCGTCGAAATACTTGAGCTGGTTGGCCATTTCCGGAGTCCAGAGGTCGGCGGCTTTGAGATCGCGGACGAGCTGGGTATTGAGGACGGTGAATTCGCCGGAGAGATTGCTCTTCACGAAGAGATTTTTGTAGTTCGGCTCGATGCAGGGGGTGGTGCCCATGATGTTGCTGATCGTGGCCGTTGGCGCGATGGCGAGGACGTTGCTGTTGCGCATGCCTTGCTTGCGGATCTTTTCGCGGACCGGGGTCCAATCCATTTTGCCGGTGCGGGGGACGTCGATCTTGAGTCCGCGTTCGGTCTCGAGGAGGTCGACGGTGTCCTGCGGGAGGAGTCCGCGGTCCCATTTGCTGCCTTTGTAGGTGGTGTAGGGGGCGCGCTCGGCGGCGAGGTCGCTGGAGGCCGAGAACGCGTAGTAGGCGATGGCTTCCATGAACTCGTCGTTGAAATCGACGGCGTCGGCGCTGGCGAAATTGACGTTTTTCCGGAAGAGCGCGTTTTGGAGACCCATGACGCCGAGGCCGATGGGGCGGTGGCGGAGGTTCGAGCGCTTGGCAGGTTCGGTCGGGTAGTAATTGATGTCGATGACGTTGTCGAGGGCGCGGACGGCGACCGTGACGGTCTCGCGGAGCATTTCGAGATCGAGTTCGCCGTCGGGGCCGATGTGGGTGTCGAGGACGACGGAGCCGAGGTTGCAGACGGCCGTTTCGTCTTCGGACGTGTTGAGTGTGATCTCGGTGCAGAGGTTGCTGCTGTGGATGACGCCCGCGTGGTCCTGCGGACTGCGGACGTTGCAGGGATCCTTGAAGGTGATCCACGGGTGGCCGGTCTCGAAGATCATCTTGAGCATGGCCTTCCAGAGTTCGACGGCGGGGATTGATTTGCCGTAGATTTTGCCTTCGGCGGCGAGGGCTTCGTAGTGGAGGTAGCGTTCCTCGAACTTGCGGCCGTAGGTCTCGTGGAGGTCGGGTGTTTGGTTCGAGCGGAAGAGGGTCCAGTCCTGCCGGGCCTCGAGGCGCTTCATGAACAGGTCGGGAATCCAGTTCGCCGTGTTCATGTCGTGGGTGCGGCGGCGTTCGTCGCCGGTGTTCTTGCGGAGTTCGAGGAAGTCGAGGATGTCGTTGTGCCAGGTTTCGAGATAGGCGCAGCCGGAGCCGCGGCGTTTGCCGCCTTGATTGACGGCGACGAGCTGGCCGTTGTGGAGCTTGAGGAACGGGATGACGCCCTGGGATTCGCCGTTGGTGCCCTGGATGTAGCTGCCGGTGCCGCGGACGGAAGTCCACGAGCCACCGAGGCCGCCGGCCCACTTGGAGAGGTAGGCGTTCTCGGCGATGCCGCGTTGCATGATCGACTCGATGCTGTCGTCGATCTTGTAGAGGTAGCAGGAGCTGAGCTGACTGTGGGGGGTGCCGGAGTTGAAGAGCGTTGGCGTGCTGCTGCAGAAGCGGCGGCCCTTGTAGAGGGTGTAGAGGCGGATGACCCAATCCTCGCGGTCGGTCGGTTCCTCGATGAAGAGGCCCATGGCGACGCGGATCCAGAAAAATTGCGGGACCTCGATGCGACGCTGGGTCGTGCCGGTCTTGTCGACGATGAGGTAGCGATCGTACATCGTCTGGACGCCGAGGTAGTCGAAGTCGAGGTCGGCGGACGGGTCCAGGGCGTCGGCGAGTTTTTCCAGATTGTAGGTGAGGAGCTTCGGGCTGAGGCGCTGAATGGCCACGCCGTTGCGCAGGTATTTCTTGAAGGCGGCGACGTGGGCGTCCTTGAGGCCCTCGATGCCGTCGCGGGCGATTTGCCAATCGAGCGTCTCCTCGTAAATGTAGGAGAGGAGGATGCGGCCCGCGAATTTCGCGAAATCGGCGTCACGCTCCATCAGGGAGCGGGCGTTCATGATGACGGTCCGGCGAAGGCCGTCGGCCGTGATTTCCGAGCCGATGGAGCGGCGGAGTTCGCGTTCGATCTCGTGGGCGTCGAGGCAGAGGTCGAGGCCGATGGCGGCGAACTGAATGCGTTTCTTGAGTTCCGCGCCGTCCCAGAAAAGGCTCTGGCCGTCGGCGGTTTTGACGACGACGAGGGAGTCCTGCTGGGCTTCGTCGGCGCTCGGGGTGGTCGGTTCATCTTCGCGAAGCCGGGCGCGGTGGGCGCGGTAGAGGATGTAGGCCTCGGCTCCCTTGAAGTGGCCGCGGCGCATGAGTTCCTCCTGCACGAGATCCTGAACGTCCTCGATGTGGACAAACGAGGTGTCGCTGGTGCGGACCCGGTCGCTGACTGCGCGGGCGACGGTGACGGCGGGCGCGGCGTCTTCGCGGATGTCGAGGAAGGCCTTGCGGATGGCGATTTCGATCTTGTCCTCGTTCCACGGCACGACGTTGCCGTTGCGGCGGATGAGGCGGGCGGTCACGGGCCGTCCGGTGCTGATGGTGAGGGATTCGCCACCGTCGGCGCGGGCCGAGCGGGAAAAGACGAGGGATTTTGCGACGTCGTGGGCGTCGTTTTCGATGAGCGCTTTTTCGATGAGGAGCGAGAGGTCGTTCTCGGAGAGCTTGAGGGCGCGGCCGTCGGCGACCTGTTCCATCAGGCGCTCGGCGACCGTGTGGGCGACATCGGCAACGAGGCCGCGGTTGTCATCGTTGAAAATATCCTCCTGGTCGCGGGAGAGCAGGAGGTCGGTGAGAGCGTTCCCGATTTGGTCCGCGACGTCGGCGAGATTGAAGGTGTGCTCCTCCTTGCCGTGGGTGACGAGCACGCCGGGCGATTCGAATTGTTCATCGGCGGGCGTGAGGGCTTCACGCCAGGCAAAATCGGGCTTTTCGCCGCGGGGAGTGGTGACGAGGCGTTTGAGGGCGATGTCTTCGTCGAGAGTGATGCGGCGCTGCATTCGATTTGGAGTTTTGAGGTTTTGAAGTTGTGGGGTTCGTTTTTACAAATCGTCGTCGGAGACGGCGGCGAGGGAGCTGGCTTTGCGGTATTCGGTGACGCGCCCTTCGAAGAAATTTTGTTCCTTCTTGATGTCCATCATTTCGGCGAGCCACGGCAGGGGGTTCTGAATCGGCTCGTTGAGGGTTTCCAGGCCGCAGCCCTCGAGGCGGCGATCGCCGATGTAATCGATGTAGCTGGTGAACTCCTCGACGGTGAGACCGACGGCTCCGACGGGGAGGCAGTCGGCAATGAATTCCTTCTCGAGCCGGACGGCTTCGCGCATCGTGTCCCGAAGATCCTCGCGGAAGCTTTCGGTCCAGATGTCCGGATTTTCCTCGATGAGATCCATGAAGAGGTTGCGGAAAACTTCGATGTGATTGGATTCGTCGCGGAGCGTGTAGCGGAACATCTCGCCGATGCCGCGGAATTTATTCTGCCGATAGAGGGCGAGAATCATGCCGAAGAGGCCGTAGAACTGGGTGCCTTCCATGCATTGGCCGAAGAGGAAGATGTTCTTCGCGAGGGCCTGCTTGTTTTCGGTGAGGGTGAGGTCGGAATCGCGGCGGAGGGAGCGGGAGTTCGAGACGACGAAATCGGTCTTTTGTTTGATCGTCTGAACGTCCTCGAACATGGCCTCGCATTCGTGCGGATTGATGCCCAGGGAGCTGATCATGTAGACCAATGAATCGGCGTGGATGTTTTCCTCGTGGGCGTGGCGTCCGAGGACGAGCTTGAGTTCGGGGGCGGTGACGACCTCACGGACGACGTGGAGAACGTTGTCTCCGACGATGCCCTCTGCGGCGGAGAAGTAGCCGATGCCCATCTTGATGATCCATTTCTCGATCTCGGGGATGGCGGCGTCGCGCCACTGTTCGCAATCGCGCTGCATGGGGACGTCCTCGGGTTCCCAGTGGTTGGCCCCCATGTTTTTGTAGAGGTCGTAGGCCCACTGGTATTTGACCGGCAGGATGTTGAAAAACATGGTGTCGCGCCCGTTGATGACGCGCTTCGCGTTGTAGGCGGCTTCCGCCTTCTCGCTGTCGAGGTGGAAGGTGCGGTCGCCGAGTTTGATTGTCGTGGTAGCCATGATTTTTTTACGTGGATTGGGCGCGGTTTGGGTGTCGTTATCGTGGTCTGAAGTGTCTCTGGGGGAGGCAATCTTGAGAGGTATTGCCCTGAACAAACAGACGGGCGAATCCCTCACGGTCGGGGAGGAAGATGCGATACGAAAGGACGAATGGTCAATGATAAATCTCGATAGGTTGTGGTTTTTATCCCTCGAACCACTACAGGTTGTGGTTTTGTGGATAAGTTGTGAATAGAGAGGGATTTAGGCTTGGACGAGCCTTTGGTGGATGGAACTGAAATCGGTGGGCGGGTTGACGGCTGCTGGGAGGGCACAAAAAAAACCGCGCGGCCTGAGCCGCGCGGTTCTGTTGATTTCGATCTGTTGGTAGGGCTCAGAACGGGTTCGGAGTTACCGTGTAGCCTCGAGGATCCTTTCGGTAGTATTGACCACCGGAGTAGTAGTAATCCGTCCCGCGGTAGGAGCGGGTCGTGTAACCGGAGGGCAGGGTCGAAACGTAGCCGGACCCGGTGGGATTAACCGTGGCACTGGTCGTCACGTCCGGAGCGGAAACGACCGTGTAACCGCCACTGGGTCCGCGGGTGTAGTAGACGTCGTCGGCGACGTAATACTGGCGATCGGAGATGGTGCGGGTCGTGTAACCCGACGGGAGCGTGTTCGTGGTGTAGCCTGGTTCGTAGGTGACGGTTCGAGTCGTGGAGACCGATGTGTCGATGGGATCCGACTCGACGATGCGTTCGGTGACGCAGGCGGAGAGGGCGAAGCTGGCAACAGTGGCTGCCGCGAGGAATGGTAGGGTGGATTTGTTCATGGTTGGTTGAGTGGATGAGAACGAAGCACTTGGATCGTTCATTCATGAATGATCGAACGAGGAGCCGTTTCTGGACGGGTCGGCGTGGGATTGGCGGGGTAGAACGTTTTTTCTAAGAAAACAACGACCCGCGCGTTGACCGGAAAGAACACCATGCCCGCCGAGAATATCATCCGCCAAGCCCTCGTCCGTTACGAACGGCCGTTGGTATCCTACGCGAAGGGGATCGTCGGCGATCTGGAGTCGGCGAGAGACGTGGTGCAGGAGACGTTTTTGCGGCTGAGCAAACAGGATGTGGTGGCGCTGGAGCCGCGGTTGGCACCGTGGCTCTTTTTTGTGTGCCGGAACTGCGCGCTCGATGTGCGGCGCAAGGGGGGGCGGTTTGCCGATGGGGAATTGGACGAGAATTTTGCGGACACGCGGCCGCTGCCGGACGTCGAGGCGGTGGCGGCGGAAGACCGGACCCGGTTGCGGGAATTGGTCGAGCGCCTGCCGGAGCGTCAGCGGCAATTGGTCGTTCTCAAGTTCGACGGCGGCCTGTCCTACAAGGAGATTTCGGCGGCAACGCGGCTGAGCGTGTCGAACGTGGGCTATCAGCTGCACCACGCCATCGCGACGCTGCGGACGCTCTGGAACGAAGAATCGGAGGTGCACTCATGAAAGACGATCCACGAATCACGGCCTACGCCCTGGGCGAACTCGACGGCGCGTCGCGGGACGCGTTCGAGCGCGAGCTGGCGGCGTCGGAAGAACTGCAACGCGAACTCGAAACCATCAATCAAATCACGGATATGCTGACGAAAAACAACGATGACCTGGGCGAAGGACTTGAGACGGATCAGCGGGCGGATTTGATCGCGCAGTGCGATGCGATTTTGGCGGTGCGGGATCGGCGGCGGATGAGCTGGCGGCGATGGCTGGTGATCGGGGGAGGATTGGCGGCTGCGGTTGTGGTGCTGGGAAGTCTGGCGATCCCGTCCGTCACCGGCTCGTTGACGCGGGTGTCGCCGGAGCGAATGGCGGAGCTGCGGCGGGAAATGGAGTCGGGTGAGATGGTCGCGCGGAGGCGCGGAGCCGCTGAGGTGGGAGACGGGGGTCTGACGCGCGCCGAGCGAGGTGAGACGGTCGCGACGGCAACGCGGGCTGACGCGAGGGTTGCAGAGTTTGACCTCGCCGGTCTGTCACCCCGGTCCGAACTGAAGGACGAGAGGGCCGGAACGATGGCAAAGTTGAGCGAGGCCCCCGCCGCGTCGGCGGGGGGTGCTGCCGTGAGTGGAGACATCCCCTTGGTCGGGCGGCTGTTCCGAAACGAGAGCGGGACGGTTTTCGGGTTCGCGAATACCGAGACTTTTAACACCGAAGGCTACGACTCGATCTCGGAAAATGGATATCGCGCGGTGGGGGACGAGCCGCTTTCGACATTTTTGATCGACGTGGATACGGCGAGCTACGCGAACGTGCGGCGATTCTTGTTGGATGGTCAGCGGCCTCCGACGGGGGCGGTTCGGATCGAGGAGATGGTCAATTATTTTCCCTACACGTATCCGCAGCCGGGGGACGGGGTGCCGTTTTCGGTGACGACTGACGTGACGCGGGTGCCGTGGAATCCTTCGCACCTGCTGGCTCGGGTCGGGCTGCAAGGGCGGGACATCGCGAAGGAGGCACTGCCGCCGACGAATCTGGTGTTCCTGATCGACGTGTCGGGTTCGATGCGGTCGGACGACAAGTTGCCTTTACTCAAGCAGTCGCTGGGGCGGCTCGTTGATGAGTTGCGGGACGGGGACCGGGTGGCGATCGTGACCTACGCGGGAGCGTCGGGGCTGGCGCTCGAGTCGACGGACGCGGCGAGCAAAACGGAGATCCGCGCCGCCATTGAGGGACTCGGTGCCGGGGGATCGACGAACGGTGCGTCGGGAATCCGTTTGGCCTACGAGACGGCGCGGGAGCATTTTCTCGACGGGGGAAACAACCGGGTGGTGCTTTGCACGGACGGGGATTTCAACGTTGGGACGACGAGCCGGAGTGAGTTGGTTGATCTCATCGAGGAGAAGCGGGAGACCGGCGTGTTCCTGTCCGTTTTGAGCTTCGGGACGGGAAATCTCAAGGACTCGGCGATGGAGCAGCTGGCGGACAAGGGCAACGGGAATTACGCCTACATCGATTCCGCGATGGAGGGCGAGAAGGTGCTGGTCGAGCAGATGGGCGGCACGCTTTTCACCATCGCGAAGGACGTGAAGATCCAGGTGGAATTCAATCCGGCGACCGTGGCGGGGTATCGGCTGATCGGTTACGAGAATCGGTTGCTGGCGAAGGAGGATTTCAACGACGACACGAAGGACGCGGGCGAGATCGGGGCCGGGCATTCGGTGACCGCACTTTACGAGGTGATTCCGGTGGGTGGGGCGGTTCCCGGGGTGGGTTCGGTCGATCCGCTGAAATATGGCGTTCCGGTCGCGCCGGGTGTCGTTGCCGAAACGGGTCCCGCTTCGGCGGATTTGTTCACGGTCAAACTGCGATACAAGGAGCCGGACGGCGACGTGAGCAAGTTGATCGAGCGGGTGGTGGGACCGGAGGTGATTGGGTTCGACGAGTCGCCGGAGGATCTGCGGTTTGCCGCGGTGGTCGCGGCGTTTGGGATGAAAATGCGGGGGTCGGAGAACGCGGGAGATCTCGGTTGGGACGACGTGCAGCGGATTGCCCGGGGGGCGATGGGAGCGGATCCGGGGAGTTACCGGGCGGAGTTTCTGACCTTGGTCGAGCGGGCGAAGCGGGTCGTTACGGAAGACTGAATTCTCACCGACTCAGCGCTTCCTTGAGGAAGGGGGCGGTGTGGGAACGTTTGGCGGTCGCGACCTGTTCGGGCGTGCCGGCGGCCAGGATTTCCCCGCCCTTGATGCCGGCTTCCGGACCGACGTCGATGAGGTAGTCGGCCTCCGCGACGACGTCCATGTGGTGCTCGATCACGACGACCGTGCCCCCTTCTTCCACCAGACGATGGAGGACGGCGATCAGGTTGACGACGTCGGCGGTGTGGAGGCCGATCGTGGGTTCCTCGAGCACGTAGAGCGTGCTTTTGCCCATTCGGGTCGTGCGGAGGGCTTCGGCTTTGGGGGTGGCTCGACGGGCGAGTTGGGTGACGAGTTTGATCCGTTGGGCTTCGCCGCCGGAGAGAGTGGGGCTGGCCTGGCCGAGTTGGAGGTAGCCGAGGCCGGTCTCGACGAGGAGGTCGAGGGAGCGTTTGATCTTGGGGATGCTGGCGAAGAATTCGGCGGCCTGGTCGACGGTCATTTCCATGACGTCGCCGATGGATTTGCCGTCGAAGAGGACTTCGAGGGTTTGGGCGTTGTAACGTTTCCCGTGGCATTCCTCGCAGGGCATGTAGGTCGTCGGGAGGAAGGTCATCTCCAGCTTGATGACGCCCTGGCCCTGGCAGTTTTCGCAGCGACCGCCCTCGTTGTTGAACGAGAAACGTGAGGCCGTGTAGCCGCGCATACGGGCGTCCGGGAGTTGGGCGTAGACCTTGCGAATCTCGTCGAGGACCTTGATGTAGGTCGCGGGGGTGGAGCGGGAGGTTTTGCCGATGGGGGATTGGTCGACTTCGAGAACGGCCCCGATTTTGTCGACGCCGTGGACGCTGTCCCAGTCCTCGGAGCGCAGCTTGCGCTTCCCGCGGGAGAGTTCGGCCTTGACCGCAGGGACGAGAACGCCGCGGACGAGAGTTGACTTCCCGGAGCCGGAGATGCCCGAGACGACGGTGAGGCGATGGAGGGGAATGCGGACGTCAATTTCCTTGAGGTTGTGACGGCAGGCTCCCTTGACGGTGATCCAATCCTCGACCGTGTCGAGCGGGCGGCGGGGGCCGATCATCGGGTGAGTGATGGGGGTGCGAAGATATTTGGCCGTGAGTGAGTCCGGGTTGGCCATGACTTCCTCGACGGTGCCGGCGGTGATGATCTGACCGCCGTTGCGCCCGGCGCGGGGGCCGAGGTCGATGATGTGGTCGGCGCGGCGCATGGTGTCCTCGTCGTGTTCGACGATCACGAGGGAGTTGCCGTTGCCGGAAAGGCGCTCGAGGGCGTCGAGGAGACGGTGATTGTCGCGGGGGTGGAGGCCGATGGTGGGTTCGTCGAGGACGTAGAGGACGCCGCGGAGATTGGATCCGAGCTGGGCGGCGAGGCGAATGCGTTGGGACTCGCCGCCGGAGAGGGTTTTCGCCGAGCGGTCGAGGCTGAGGTAGTCGAGGCCCACGATGGTGAGGAACTCGAGTCGCTGGGAGATTTCGGCGAGGATGTCCTTCGCGATGCGCGCGTCGTTTTTGGCGAATTTGAGATTGGCGATGAGGACGAGCGCGTCCTCGGCGGGGGCCTTGATAAAGTCCGCGACCGTGTGTTTGCCGACGTGAACCGCGCGGGCGACGCCGTTGATGCGAGCGCCCTGGCATTCGGGGCAGGGGCGTGATTCGTCGGATTCGGCGCGTTCAAACGAGCGTTCCTCGGCGAGGTCGGCCTCGAGTTGGCTGTCGAAATCCTTGCTGTTGGTCACGTTCGATTTCCAGATCTCGCCGAAGCCGCGGCAGAATTCGCACCAGCCGTGCGGGCTGTTGAACGAGAATTGGCGCGGATCGAGTTGTTCGAACGAGCGGCTGCAGCTCGGGCAATTCATCTCCGTGCTGAGGATGTGGAATTTTTTCCGCTGATCGAGGATGCGGGCGGTGCCCTTGCCGATTTTCAGGGCGCGGCGGACGAGCTCCTCGGCTTTCTTCGCGTCCCCGGTCGGGACTTCGCCGACGAGGACGTCGATGGTGTGTTCCTTGAAGCGTTCGAGTTTTTCGAAGCCGTCGACGGCGGTGAGTTTGCCGTCGACGAGGAGGGTGGCGAAGCCCTGCTTTTCGGCCCATTTGGCGACGTCGGTGTGGAAGCCTTTGCGGGCTTTGACGAGGGGGGCGAAAATTTTGAGATTGTCGCTGCCGGCCATTTCCCGGACCTGGGTCGTGATGGCGCTGAGGGTCTGGTTGGTGACCGGAACGTGGCAATCGGGGCAAAACTGGACGCCGACCTTCGCGAAGAGGAGGCGGAGAAAATGGTAGGTCTCGGTGACGGTGGCGACGGTGGATTTGCCGCCCCCGCGGGTGACGCGCTGCTCGATGGCGACGGAGGGTGGGAGGCCCTCGATGGAGTCGACTTCCGGCTTCTCGAGCTGGTCGACGAACTGGCGGGCGTAGGGCGACATGCTGTCAAGGAAGCGGCGCTGGCCTTCGGCGAAGAGGATGTCGAACGCGAGGGTCGACTTGCCGGACCCGGACATGCCGGTGACGACGACCATTTTGTCGCGGGGGATGTCGATGGAGATGTCCTTGAGGTTGTGCTCGCGGGCTCCCTTGACGCTGATGACGCCTTCGGCGGAGTTGCGGATTGCGGGTGACGAGTCTCGAGGTGGCGAGACCGCTTTACGGTGGGCGAAATCGGGATCGAGGACGTCCTTGAGGAAGCGGCCGGTGTGGCTGGCGGCGCATTCGGCGACCTGTTCGGGCGTGCCCTCGGCAACGAGTTGGCCGCCTTCGTCACCGCCTTCGGGGCCGAGGTCAACGACCCAGTCGGCGCACTTGATGACGTCCAGGTTGTGCTCGATGACGAGGAGGCTGTTGCCTTCGTCGACGAGGCGTTGGAAGACGCCGAGGAGGCCCGCGACGTCGTCGATGTGGAGGCCGGTGGTGGGTTCGTCGAAGATGAGGAGGGCGCTCTCGTCGCGCTGCTCGACGAGGTGTTTGACGAGCTTGAGGCGTTGGGATTCGCCGCCGGAGAGGACGTTGAGTGGCTGGCCGAGGCAGAGGTAGTCGAGGCCGACGTCGGCCATGAGCTGGAGCGGATCGATGATCGCGGAGTGCGGGGCGACGTAGCCGCCGCGGCCGCGGGTGGCGCGTTTGCCGGTGGGAAGGTCCGCGAAGAAGGCGAGGGCTTCTTTGACGGTCATTTCGAGAACGTCGATGATCGTTTTGCCCCCGACGTGGATTTTGAGGACCTGGGGTTGGTAGCGCTTGCCGTCGCACTCGGGGCAGCGGAGAAAAAGGTCGGAGAGAAATTGCATTTCCACCTTCTCGAAGCCGAGGCCGGCGCAGCGTTCGCAACGGCCGTTGCCGGAATTGAAGGAAAAGGTGGACGGGGAGAATCCGGCTTGAATGGCTTCTTCGGTGCCGCCGAAGAGCGCACGGATCGCGTCGAAGGCGCCAAGGTAAACGGCGGGCGTCGAGCGGGGGCTGCGGGCGAGCGGCGATTGGTCGACCATGACAATCTCGTCGATGTCTTCGGCTCCGTCGATGCCCTTGCATTGCCCGGCCTGCTCCTGATCGTCGACGCCATCGCCGGTGATCTGGCGGTAGAGGACGTCGTGGATGAGGGTGGATTTTCCGGAACCCGAGACGCCCGTGACGCAGCAGAAAACGCCGAGCGGGAGGCGGACGTCGAGGTTGGTGATGTTGTGGTGCGTGATGCCCTCGATCTCGATGAATTCGAGGGGTTCGCGGCGCGCGTCGGGGATCGGGATGAATTTTTTACCCTGCAGATACTCCGCCGTGAGGGAGGTCGACGTGTCGAACGAGGGATCTGAGATGTCGATGAGCGGGCCGCTGTAGGCGAGCTTGCCGCCCTCCTTTCCGCGGCCCGGGCCGATGTCTACGAGGTGGTCGGCGGCGCGAATGATGGATTCCTCGTGCTCGACGACCAGGAGGGTGTTGCCCTTGTCGCGGAGGGCGTGGATGATTTTGACGAGGCGTCCGGTGTCGCGGGGGTGGAGGCCGACGCTGGGTTCGTCCATGACGAAGAGGGCGTTGACGAGGGAGGCACCGAGGCAGGTCGTGAGGTTCACGCGCTCGATCTCGCCGCCGGAAAGCGATTTGGTCGGACGGTCGAGGGAGAGGTAGCCGAGGCCGACCTCGGCGAGGTAACCGAGGCGGGACGAGATCTGGGCGCGGAGGAGTTCCGAGCTGGGATCGCCGGGCGGCATCGTCACGTCCTTGAAAAGCGGAATGAGCTTATCGACGGAGGTGCGGGCGATCTCGGGGAGGGTGAGATTGGTGGGTTGGAGTCGAAAGTTGAGGGTTTCCGGCTGGAAGCGTCCACCGTTGCAGGTCGGGCAGGGTTGGTAGCTGCGGTAGCGGGCCAGGAAGACGCGGATATGCATCTTGTAGGCCTTGGATTCCATCCATTTGAAGAATCCGTTGATGCCGTACCAGCCGCCGGAGTCCCAGATTTCCTCCGCGGCGGTGTCAACGTCTCCCTCGCCTTCGATCACCCAGCGCTGGTCGGCCTCGGGGAGGTCTTCGAAGGGAACGTGGAGATCAACGTCGTGGCGGGAGGCGTTGCGGATGAGATCGGCCTGGCATTCTTTGGAGTGGCCGGTTTGGAAGGGCTTGATGGCGCCCTGGGCGAGGCTGAGCGACCGGTCGGGCATGACGCGGTTGAGATCGATCCCGATGATGCGGCCGAATCCACGGCAGGCGGGGCAGGCTCCGAGCGGGTTGTTGAATGTAAAGAGGCCGGGAGAGGGTGGACGGACGTCGAGGTCGCAGTGGGCGCAGTGCCACGTGGAGGAATACGGGTGGGTGGCGACCGGTGAGTCGTCCTTGGTGGAAAAGACGGTGAGCCGATTCTTGCCGAAGCGAAGGGCGGTTTCGATGGCCTCGGACAGCCGGGTTTGGTTGGCGGCTTTGACCTCGACCCGGTCCTGGATGACGTCGACGACGGGAGGGAGTTTCTTCTTTGGCGGCGGCTCGTCGGTGCGGTGGGTTTCGCCGAAGAGAAAGACGCGGAGGTAGCCCTGGGAGTTGAGGAATTCGAAGAAATCCTTGGGCGAGCTGGATTTGGCGTCGCCGACCGGGACGGGGAAGGTGATGAGGATGGTCTGATCGGCGAAGTCCTTCGCGACGGCGCGGGCGATGGACTGCGGTGTCTCGGGCGAGACCGGGCGGGCGCACTCGGGGCACTGGGCCTTCGACGCGCGAGCGAAGAAAAGTTTCAGGTAGTCGTTGATCTCGGTGATCGTGCCGACGGTCGAGCGGGTGGATTTGACGTGGTTGGCTTGCTCAATGGCGATTGCCGGGGGGATGCCCTCAATGGAATCGGCCTGCGGCTTGTCCATGCGGTCGAGGAACTGCCGGGTGTAGGGGCTGAACGTCTCGACGTAGCGGCGCTGGCCTTCGGCGTAGATCGTGTCGAAGGCGAGGGAGCTTTTGCCGCTGCCGCTGGGTCCGGTGAGGACGATGAACTGGCCGAGGGGGAGGTCGAGATCGATGCCCTGCAGGTTATTCTGGCGGGCGCCGCGGATACGGATGGTTTTTGGCACGGGAAGATACTACGCGCCGACGCAAGTCCGCGGACTTTTGATTTTGAAGTTCGCGGTTTTCGAACGCTGAATGGCGGGAAATGGGCGGCGCGCTGGGGCGCTATTTCATCGTGTCCGTCAACATGAGGACACGTTGGCGCATGACTTTGCCGGCCTTGAACTTGACCGTGGCACGAGCGGGAATGACGACGTCGTCGGCGGGTTTGTTCGGATTGCGACCGACGCGGGATTTGGTGAGCTTGACCTCGAAGACTCCAAAATTGCGGAGTTCGACGTTATTGCCTTCGGCGAGGGCGTCGGTGATGTAGTCGAGGGTTTTCTGAACGACCGCGAAGACGTCTTGCTGGACCTGTCCGGTTTCGTTGCTGATGCGGACGACGAGATCGCGTTTCGTAAGATTTGCCATTGGTGCTCGATAAAGTGTTGGGGATCAGGGAGCAAATTCCGGACCGACTGGCTATGTCATTTCTGTAAACGATTTGTTTCCTCCAGAGACTGGCGCAAAGCGGCGATTTCTGTCGCGAAATCTTGGTCGATCTCGGCGATGGTTCCGCTGAGTCGGTGGGTCCAATTTTCCGCACCGATGGCACCGGGGACGTTGAAGCGCTCGTCGGTGCCGAGGATGTCGGTGATGAGTGGGACGACGAGCCAGGAGTTTGACTCGAGGAGAGCGTGCTGGCTGGCGCGATGGACTTCGGCGTTGAACGGTTGACCCGCGAGATCGGGGCGACCGACGAAGCGCATGAGCTCGGACATTTCCCAACGCGCGTGGGCCGACGTGTTGGGGTCATCGGATTGGGATTGTTCGAACCATTCGGTCCACATTCCGCGGAACGGAGGGTGGTCGTGGGTGGCGTAGCAGGCGAGGGAAAGGCGTTGGTAGTCCTTTCCGAGAATGATGGATTGGTCCTCGTGGCGTTCCCATTGAGGAATCTTGAAACCGGGGATTTCGAGGTCGATGAGTGACGGGCGGCAGTAGGGAGGGACCGAGCCGAGGTCTTCGGCGATGAGGCGGTGCGGGCCGGTCTCTTCGAGCATCATGCGAAAGAGGTCTTCGCCGTGGCGTTTGTTCATTGCGCGATGCTCGGGAGTATCGTCCTCGTTGGGCTTGAAGCCGGGGAGTCTGCCGCCGGTGAGGACTTTGGCTTCGGAGTTGGTGAGGTCGAGGAAGGTGTCATTCTCCTCGGGCCGCCAGGGGAAACTGTAGATTCGGAAAAAGCCGAGCGCGTGGTCGACGCGGATGAAGTCGAACATGGCGAACATGCCGCGGAGTCGTCGGCGCCACCACGCGAAATTGTCGCGGGCCATCGCCTGCCAGTCGTAGAGCGGGAAACCCCAGTTTTGGCCCCATTGCATGACGAATGGGGCGCTTTGGAAGATTCTCTCGGGCGGGGCACCGCTGGATCGCGTGAGGTCGAAGGCTTCGGGTTCGCTCCAGACGTCGCAACTATGGATGCTGACGCCGACCGGCACGTCACCCATGAGAGAGACGCCGAGGTCGGTGAGCTGCGCGCGGACGTCACGCCATTGGGAATAGGCGATCCACTGGACGTAGCGGTAGAAGTCGGCCAGGTCCTCGAGCTTGGAGCGGGCGTCGGCGGGGAGGTCGGCGAGCCATTGCCTCGCTTCCACGAGGGTGCGCTGGCCCGCTTCCCAGCGTTCCGTGACCTCGGATTCGTCGTGGAGCGCGACGAGGGTGCGGTAGAGCGCGTAGGGTTCCAGCCAGTCGGCGTGCTGGGTGACGAAAGCGTCGTAGTCGGCGCGGCGGGCGGCTGGGCCCGCCGGGTGAATCGCTCGTGGGCGGCCTCGAGGAGGGCGCGCTTGAGGGGGCGGACGACGGAGTAGTTGACCGCGCCGGTGCGGAGGGCGGCGAGGTCGTAGTCGGCGGTGATGCGTTTGAAGTCCGAGCGGGTCAGTTCGGGGATCGCCGTCGGGGTGGTGGCGATGGTCGTCGGATCGAGGGCCATCGAGCTGATGATATTGTACGGCGAATTATCGCCGCCACTTTCATTGACCGGAAGGATCTGCACGATACGAAGCCCTTGGGCGGCGGCCCAGGTGCCGAATTCCAAGAGGGCTGCGGTATCACCGATACCGAGATCGTCGGGACCGCGGAGAGCGAAAACCGGGGCAAGGACACCGGCAATTTTTTGGTCGGGAGTCAATTCAAACACTTGGCGGCGTTCCTAGATAAGTTGGGTGTGGCGTGCAAGTCGGCATCGACGAATGGAGGCGGGAATTTTCGATCGTCGGCTCGACGTGATGCGGTCGGTGCGGAGTGGGGAGGCTTCTGATTTGGTCTGAGTGACGAGATTCTTGGGTCGATGGCGTTGCGTTTCGCTGGAGGCGCCGACTCTGATTGATTTTGATGGGTCGGTGGTGGGATTGTTCGCGCCGAACGCGCCATCAGGGAAGTGCTCGAGATGGACGCGACGCTTGCGTCCCTGCGCGGAGCGCTCCGAGGAGACATCCTGCTGCGGGAAAATCCGGGATCGGGTTCGAGTGTGCTGACCTTTGCGAGAAGCCCGGGAGCTAAGCCGGACGTGAACGTCCTGGACGGCGAGCCGCTGGACGCAGCGAATCCGCGTTTCTCGCAGCCAGCGCTGGTGGCGCAGGATGCCGTGTCTCACACGGGCGGCGACGTGTGGCTGGCGGGAAGCGGGCCGGGGAGCGAGGACGTGCGCGGGTATCTGGACAACACGGACATCTTTGGGATCGCGCGCGCGGCGATCCGGGGTGAGGCGTTCGAGCGGTCACGCGAGGGCGACTAAGGAGAGTCGGGGGCGGAGCGGAGGTCGTAGATGACGAAGCCTTCGCCGCTGGCTGCGACCGGGAGTTTGGAGGTCCATTGTTGCTGGCCTCCGCCGTAGCGTTGGCGTTCGAGGCGACCCCAGTAGAGGTAGTCGACACCGAGGGCGTTGACTTCTTTGCGCCAGCCGGACTGTTGAGTCATGAGGCGTTCCAGAGCGTCGTATTTGTCGCGATAATCGAGACCGTGACTCCAGAGGTGGCCTTCGTAGCCGGCGGCGACTGGGCGTCCGGCGAGGATGAGAGGGTGGTTGTATTCGGGTGCCGAGGCGAAGCGGGCGGTGAGCGGAAGGTTGCGAACGGCGGAGGCGGTGAGGTCGAGGTCGGCGCGTTTGACGAGACTGTAGCCATGACGGCCGTCGAGGCCGCCAGCGAGGGAGAGCGCCCCACTGAAAAAGAGGACGAACAGGATGGGCGCGCGCCCCCAGATCGGGAGCGGGCGGAGGACGGAATCCCAGATGAACGGAACGACGGCGAGCCAGCACCAGAGCATGATCTTCACGTTGTCCCACGGCCACGGGGCGAACGAGACGAAGCAGCAGATGAGAAAAAAGACGGTGGCCGGGGCGGCGAGGGCGAGGGAATTCCGGTCGCGCCGGGTGATGGCGATGACGAGAGCGGCGATCCAGAGGAACGGGATCAAACCGAAATTGCGGAGCCAGAACCAGACGGGGCGTTCGTCTTGCAGCCAGCCCGGTTCCCAATGAATGCCGCCAGCAGAAGAGAAGATGCCCGTGACGAGAGTCGTGCAAATGGTCGCGGGGAGGAGGGCGAACAGGACGAATTGGCGGGCGGCGATACGATGGGCGGGGTCTTTGGCGAGCAGGTAGATCGCGAGGAGGACAACGCTGAGAAAGAGAAACGTGTGGACGCTGAAGAGTGGCATCGTCGCGTAGAGAAGGAGGGCAGCCCAGGGCGGGAGGGTGGCGCGGGGGTTGTCCGAGAGCCAGCGGCCTCGCCAGTCGTCGAGGAGGATGAGGCCGGCCGGAAGGGCGAAGAGAAGTCCCCGCTGGGTGACGAGCATGGTGAGGAAGAAATTTTTCCAAGGCCATTCGGCGTCGGCCTGGAAGTCGCGGATGCTCCAATCCCCGCCGCCGAAAGCGGCGAAGGCGGCGAGTCCACCGCTGAAAAGAAGGGCGGCGAGTGCGAATCCGCGACCCCACCGCCAGAGGGCGCATCCAGTGAGAATGGCGCCAAAGAACCCGACGACGATGAGTCCGCGCGTGATCGGTAGGCCGACGAGGAGGAGGAGAGCGTTGAGGAGGTCGGCACCGATTGGGTAGCTGAGTGACTCGCCGGCCAGAATCTGGGCGTCGGGCCAGAGTGGGACGCCGGACGCGAGGTAGTTGATGAGGCCGAGATGGAGGGAGATGTCGCCGAGGTTGTAGGGCGAAAGGACGAAGAACTTTTCGTTTTTTGCGTAAATGAGCCAGAGGAAGGCGCGGAGGGTCGCGAGGAGGAATGCACCGATCACGAACCATTCGGCCGGCTTCGGGGCGAAGGGCCGGTCGCGGTCGGATCGGGCGGCGGCAAACGCTCCGGCGACGAGACCCGCGAGCAGTGCGAGGGTCGCGGTGACGGGGCCGAGTCCGCGGGTGATGATGCCGAGGAGGATGGCGATGGAGGTCGCGGTCGCGACGGCGACGAGCAGGCCGGAGAGGGCGCGGGTCATGGCGAGCCGACGGTGGTCTCGTCTTTGAGCAGGTCACCGAACACGGACGCCCGGAAATAGGCGACGCAATCTTCCTGCGCATCGCGGAGGCGGAAAGGGCGTTTGATGTAGGACTCCGTGAGGGTCGCCTCGAAAGCGGGAGCCTGGCTGGCGGCGATGGCGACGAAATCGGCGGGGCCGCTGTCGGGGAGGCCATCCTTGTAATAGCCGACGTTGTCGAAGTCCCCGAGGATCCAGGGGAGCGGGTAGTAACTATCGAGGATGATATCGCCGCGGAGATGATAGGTGGCGGGATCGCGGGCGGCGCGATCGAGGAGCGGGTCGGTGAATTTACGGATGGCGGGGAAGGTCTGGACGTAGACGTAGGGTTCGCGCGGGTTGGCAAATTCGAGAATGTTGAGCCGGAAAGCCAGGAGCGACGAGACGCCGACGAGAATGGCGGCGACACGCGGGACGGCGGGGTATTTTGAAAATTCGGCGATCGTGGCGCCGAGGATGAGGCCGAACGGCCAGAGGATGGAAATAATGAGCCAGGGGGTTTTGTAGGGGATGAGAGTGTAGGCGAGCAGGGTTCCAGCGCCGGTGATCGCGAGGTAACGGAGGAGGGCTGGGGCTGGCCAGAGGAGGCGGAAGCAGGCGAGGAGACCAAGGAGGTAAAGGAACTCGTAACGGGCCATGAGAGCGGGCCAGTAGAAATTGAGCGGACCGAATTGATAGTCCTTCTTCACGTGGCCCCCCTGGTCGACGCCGGTTTGGAACCAAGCGACGAACGTTTCGTAGAGTCCGGTGAGGCCGCCCCAATCGAGAAACGTGCCGGAGTAAAAAAAGACGATGACGCCGAGCGCGGCAGCGGTCGAGGTGACGACGTCGCGGCGGCTCCATTGCTGACGAGCAAACGGGGTTGGCGGTTTGGAGGGTGAGTGGCGTTGATAAGAGAGGAGGCAGGGGAAGGCGAGGGCGAGGCTGACCAGATGAATGATGTAGGTTTCCTTCGTGAGGATCATGCCGGTAATGCCGGCGGTGAGCGCGGCGAGGCCGCAGCGCTCGCCGGAAGACCAGAGCGCAAGGATGCCCCAAGTGGTGAGCATCGTGAAAAAGACGAGGCCGGATTCGTGGATCGAATAGCGTCCGTAGAAAAGGAAGCCGGGCGAGACGGCCATAATCACGGCGGCCCAGCGGGCAGCGTCGCGACCAATGAAGCGGGCGAATTTGAGAGTCATCCAGACGGCGGCGACGCTGGCGAGGATGGCGGGTAGTCGCAGTGCCCAGAGGTTGCGACCGAAGAGTTGCTGGGAAACAAACACCGCGTACATGTGCAGCGGGCCGTGGTAATTCGTCGGATCGTAGTGGTAGTAGCCTTGGGAGGCGATGCGGTCGGCGAACCACCCGTTGACCCCTTCGTCAAAGTGCGCGGGCTTCAGGTCGAGTGCTGCGAGGCGCAAAACGACGGCAAGGACGAGAATGAGGGTTTCTGGCCGCAGAAGGCGACGGCTAACAATCACCCGACGGGCTTATCGGGAAAGGGTGGGGTGGATCAAGCGCGGAGGGACCTTTTGAACCGGAAGTCGGAGAGGTAGGGAAATGACGAACACGTCGTGCGAACACGACGGAGTCCGGTGTCTTTGCCGGACCCGTGGTTTGGCGGGTTAGAATTGGATCGAATAATTCAGGATCACGCGAAAATCCTCCACCGTCGGACCCGTCTCGGATCCGGCTGAATCCAGAATCCCGTAGCGCACACGCAGCCAGACGCCATCGAGGTGGGCGAACTTTGGCCGGTAGTCGAAATTCACGTCAAACTCCTGCTGATCCGGCGAGGCAGTCGGCCCGGAATTCGGCGTCGCTCCGTAAACCCAGGTCGTCGATGCGGCAACACCGTCCAGGCCCAGATCCCCGAAATCGTAGGACAATCCCACGCGAAACGACGATTCTCCGGCCCGGTCGAAGTCCGCGATCAGCACGGAATTGAAACTCGGCGAACCGCCCCACGGCTTGAGGATTCCGGACGTGTTCGACGTCCAGGTGCCCGACACCGACGCGATCAGCGAATTGTAGCCGAACGCCGCGACGACCCCGCCTGATTGGACCTCGAAATCCCCGAGGAGGCTCCGCCCGACGCTCCGCTGATCGGCGAACTGAGCGCCCAGGCTCAAACTCATCGCATCCCCCAGACGGTGAAAATATTCGCCCTCCGCGTAGACCGTGTTGAACGTGTTCCACCCCAGCTCGTTCACGACGCCCAGAAACGTCTCTTCGGCAAAATCATAACGCGCCCCCGCGACCGTCACGCCGTCGTGCGTCCCGGCAGCTCCGGCGACCGAAGACATCGAATCGAAGGTCGTTGCCGTCCGCGGCTTGATTGCCGACACGTGCGAGAGGCCAAACCGGAGGTTCTCCCAATCCCGCGATTGAGCGCCGATTGCCTCGAAGGTGTTGGGCGTCATTCGCGAGTCGTTTCCGTTGATGAAAGGCAGCTCAATTCGCTGCCGCCCGATCCGCAACGTGGTCTTCCGCACCCGCAGATCCACGTAGGCAACTCCGAGCACGGTGTAGCCCAACTGTCCCTCCGCGAGCAATCCCGATCCGTCCCGGTCCGGCGGACCGTAGAGCCTTTGCGACGTGAATCCGGTGAGTCCAATCCGCAAAAACTCTTCCAGCCAGCCAGTCTGAAAGCCGAACGCCCCACCGAACGCAGCAGCAACCGAGCGGGAACCATCCGCGTTGAGGGCATTTCGAAAATACCACCGTGGGGCGATCTCGAACGTGAGATCACGAGTGAACGGATTCTTGCCGATGGCCAGCTTAGCTCGAAGATCCGCGAGGAAATTGATCGGCATTTTCACGTCGTTGAGCAGCGAATGCGGTGTCGAGCCGCCAATTTCGTCGCCCGCTGACGGGGAATTCGCCAGCGTCGTCGGCGTCCCAAATTCCGCCGTCACCGCCTCGGGCGGGGCTGCGAAAGCCAGGCGGCTCGCTCCCAGGATGAGAAGTGACGCCGCGACGGCTGTGCCTCCGATTCCTACTGGTCTTGATCTCCATCCCATTTCCAGAAAGAGGACAAAACATCAGGAGCGGGAATGAGCCAAGAGCTAACCTGATCCACCGTCCTTGCAGTTTACGAAGCGCGGAATGGTTTTTCCGGGGGAACGTAACGGTCGCGCTCGCGGAGAAAGCTGGGGTCAGCTAAGGGTGAAATTATTTAAAGAGGCGGGGTTGGTTATCACGGTCGCCGAATTCAGTACAATCAAGTCGGTGGGAACTTGACTCATCCCGATGGGGTGCAGTGATTGACTGAAATTATGCTTCCGATCACGGTGGGGTTCCCGGGTGTCAGGTTGGACTGGAAGTCACGACGAGCGGCTCCCCGCCGTCATCGCCGGCATTATCTTTCTCTCCGTCGCTCGTAATCTCTCGGGTGAACTCGTCTTTTGCTTTGCGGAATTCCTGGAAACTCTGACCCAACCCGCGAGCCAGCTCCGGCAGCTTCTTCGATCCGAAGAGCACGAGCACGATTAAACCGATGGTCAGTAGTTCCGGAAAGCCCGGCATGCCTAATGCTAAAATTGTTGCGATCATATTTTTGTTCCTTTTAAGAGAATGCCGCTCCGCCGTTTTGTCGGCGGGGCGGCATCGTCAGATTTTCAACTACTTCGTGATTGCCCCGTTCATTCCGCGAGGGAAGAAGAGTCCTCTCGGCGCGTCGCGACGTCCGTAGACGATGTTCAGGACCTGGCGAGTGGTTCGAACGTGGGTCAGACTGTCTGAATCCGTCGGCACGAGATTCGCTCCGCGACCCCGGGTGATGCCCTCGTCGCGGCCCGCTCCCAGGGAGGCCCGAACGTCGGAAATGCGGCCCGCAATCTGCCGGACTTCGTCGCCCAAGCTGTAGAGGACCGTCCGCACGGCTCCCGCGTGATACGCTTCGACGGAAAGAATCTTCGCGGCGGCGGTCAACACGGGACCTTGGTTGATCAGCGCCGCGGCACCGCCGTAAGCTGTGACGCCAACGTCCTCGAAAACGAACGCACCGAGCAAAAAGTTGACTTCGTTAGCAAATGGATCGAATCCGGGGACACCGATCGCGTCGCCCAGTCCGGCGAAACTTGCCTTGAGGTCGATCAATGGCTTCGAAGCCTGTCTCCCTCCGAGTTGCCTGATCAACGCGCGCAGGGCCTTCACGTGATTGAATTCATCCTCGGCGATCTCCTCCGCGTAATCGCGAAAGGCTTGGGTTTCGAAGTTCACCTTCGCGTTTGCAGTGACCAGCGTCGACCCTCTCGAACCCTCTCCGTTGGTGTCGCCTGCGGAAAGGCCCTGCCCCCTCACCGCAAACAGATAATATTCGGCCTCAAGGTACTCTAATTGAAGAGCAAAATTGAGGATTGCGAGATCTCGATCGGGACTCGATTGGGCTTGTGCAGATCGCGTTCCCATCAGGAGGGCTGCTGGCGCGAAGGCCGTCGCGGCTCCCGCGAATGCTGCTCGGTTCAAAAATGAACGTCGGTTGACCAGCGGCTTTTCAACGGGAGTGGTGGATGATTCTTTGGATTCGTTCATTTGGATTTTGTTATTTTATTCGATTGCCGCGGATCAACTCGACCCGGGTTAGGATGGTGTTCGTCGAACTGCCCCAAGACGTGTCGCGGTTTTATTCAAAAATATTTTGCGGGGCCGCGCTGAGAATTGAGGGCGGCGTAGCCGAGGGACGGCCTTAATCCATTCGACCTTCGACTTCGCCTCTCAGGCCGTCACAAGACCGGGCCGAGCATGGCGATGCTATTGTTACAGAATCGGCGGTAGATCGACCAAGCTGCGACCATCTCCACGGTGACTGGATGGGAGCTGGCGAGATACTCGTTTTGGCGGCGGCGCATCTCGGCGGTGACGTCGCGGCAGCAGAGCAGGATGTTGTTTTCGTAGTTCAGCTCGAAGCTGCGGCGGTCCATGTTCGCGGATCCAATGAGGGTGATCTCGTCGTCGAGGGTGAGCGATTTCGTGTGCAGGAGGCCCCCATCGTATTCGTGAATCCGAACTCCGGCCGCGAGCAGATCCGCGTAGTAGCTGCGGCTGGCGGCCCCGACGATCCAGGCGTCATTCCGCGCCGGCAGGATCATTGTCGTTTTGACCCCGCGCAGAGCGCAGGAGCAGAGCGCGGTCTGCAGGGGATCGTCGGGCACGTAGTAGGGTGTGGTGATAAAAATCTCGCGCCGGGCGGTGTAGATCAGGTTCTCGAAGATCTCGGGCATCGCCGAGTTGCGCACGGTGGGGCCGGTGCCGATGACCTGCGCGGCAAATCCGGCTTCGCCGGGTGGCAGGGACTCCGTCAGGATGTCGTCGAGGTTTTCGTCCACCTGACCCATCCAGTCGCTGGCAAAGAGGTGCTGATTTTGTCGAACGATCGGTCCGGTGAAGCGCATCATGGCATCGACCCAGGGAGCGAATTTCGCTTTCACCCGGAACTCGGGGTCGGCGCAATTCTGGCTGCCGCAGTAGGTGATGCGGTTGTCGATCACGAGGATCTTGCGGTGGTTGCGCAGGTCGATCCGTCCGCGCACCGGTCGTAGCAGCGGATTACCGATTGGCAGCGCGACGGCGACCCGGACGCCGGCGGCGCGCATCGCTTTCCAGTGCGCGGACTCGATCATGCCCCGCGAGCCCAGGCCATCGGCCATGGCCCGGCAGACCACCCCGCGCGCCGCGGCCCGCTTGAGCGCCTCCACCATTTTGAGTCCGTTGTTGTCGGTCAGCCAGATGTAGAACGTTAGGTGGACGTGGACTTTGGCGGCGTCGATGTCCGCGATCATCGACTCGATGGCGGCATTGGAATCTGTCATCAGGTGAGCCTCATTGCCGCCGATGGCCGGGTAGCCGTTGACCGACTCGCCCAGTTGGAAAAGGTGGACGTAGTTCTCCGGGATCGCCGGTTGGAATTCCGGTGCGTCCATTCCAGGAATTACGTCGACCTTCGGCATTTCGGACAGGACCTTGCGATCGCGGGCCACCCGCCGTCTCCCGACATTGGTTTCCCCGAGTAGCAGATAGGCGATGAGACCGACCACCGGAACTGCGGTGATGACCGCGAGCCACGCCACTCGTGAAGCCGGCTCACGGTGCGGTCGCAGGATAACCCGCGTGATGACGGCGAGATGGACGAGGAGAAGGAGCGCTGTTCCCAAGGCAGTGAGCATCTGGTGGTCTGTCATCTGTTTAATCGAACCCCGCTCGCGAGGCCATGCCCTGCGACTGGGTCCAGAATTGGACCATCTTTCGATCGTCGTGCGAAGTTAGGTTTGGAGAACTTCGCAAGTTCGGTTGGTGGCGCCTCGGTGGCGGGCGAGGATAGCTTGACCGTTTTCCACCAGGGTGGCTTTGCGGGCGGGGTCGGATTGGAGGGCTAGAATGGTGGAGGCGAGGTCTTCGGGGGTGGGCACCTGGATGGCTCCGTCGTGGCGGAGGAGGTCGCGGACGAGGACGGCGAAATTCTGCATGTGCGGGCCGAAGAGGACGGGAACGCCGGCTTCGATGGCCTCGGCAGGATTTTGGCCGCCTTTGGAGAGGAAGCTTTTGCCGACGACGACGATGGTGGCGAGGCGGTACCAATCTCGGAGTTCGCCGGTGGAGTCGACGATGAGGACATCGGGCTTCCCGCTGAGTTCGCTCCGGAGGGTGACGGTGAGGCCGAGGGATTGGAGGTCGCGGGCGATCTCGGGGGCGCGTTCGACGTGGCGGGGGACGGCGAAGTAGAGCCAGCGGGGATCGGTTTTCCGGAGTTCCTGCAGCGTCCGGGCGAGCAGCTTCTCCTCGCCGGGGTGGGTGCTGGCTCCGAGGAGGATCGGGGTGTCGTTGGCGATGCCGAGGGCTTCGAGGAGGGGGCGGAAGTCGTTGCTCGGGGGTTGGGGTGGATTGTCGAATTTGATGCTGCCGGTGACGTGGAGGATGTCGCGGCGGACGCCGAGGGATTGCCAACGGTCGATGTCCTCGGGGTCGGGAACGCAGATGGCGTCGAGGGTGTTGAAGATCGGGCCGGTGATCCAGCGGGCGCGGCGGTAGCGGGATTCGGAACGGGGGGAGAGGCGGGCGTTGACGAGGACGGCGGACGCGCCGCTGGCCCGGACGCCGGCGACGAGGTTCGGCCAGACTTCGGCTTCGACGAGAATGAGTTGGGTCGGGCGGATGAGGGCGATGGCGCGGCGGGTGAAGAGGATGAAATCGAGTGGGTTGTAGATGGGTTCGAGCCAGTCGGAGCGGTGGTTGGTGGCGAGGGCGAAGCCGGTGGAGGTGGTGGTCGAGAGGACGAAGGCGCGGTCGGAGTCCCGCTCGCGGAGGCGGGCGATGAGTTTGAGCGCGATGAGGACTTCGCCGACGCTGACCGCGTGGACCCAGGTGCGGGGGCGGGTGGAGAGGCGGGCGCGGACATTTTTCGAATAAATGGCGAAGCGTTGGCCGAACTTGTGGCGGTATTTGCCGCGGCGGAGCATCTTCCAGATCAGGCCCGGGAGCATGAGCAGGGCGATGAGCGGGTAGGCGCAATTGTAGAGGAAACTGATGACTCTCGTGCGGAGGTGCGGACTGGCGGACGGCTGAGAATTCATCGCGGAATGAGGAAGGTGACGGCGGATTCGCCGTAGGTCTTGGCCCGGATGGATTGCCAGGGGGTGGTGGTCAGTTCGGGGAGTGGGCGGTTCGCGACGCTCTCGAGGATGAACGTGCCGCCGGGTGCCAGGAGTGGGGGGAGGGCTGGGTCGGCGAGCAGGTCGGCGACAAAGTCGCGGTCGCTGTCCGCTTTGCGGTAGGGTGGATCGGCGAAGATGAGATCGAAGGGGCCGAGAGCGGCGTCGCGGGCGAGGAAGCGAGCGGCTTCGGCAGTTTGGATGGTGCCGGTGAGTTTGGTGCGGGAGAGGTTTTTGCGGATGATGGCGCAGGCGGCGGTGTCGGCGTCGACGAAGGTGGCGCTGGACGCTCCGCGGCTGAGGGCCTCGATGCCGAGGGCTCCGGAGCCGGCGAAGAGGTCGAGAACGCGGGTGTCGAAGACGGCGTCGCCGAGGCTGGAGAAGATGGCAGCCCGGACTTTGTCCATGGTGGGGCGGGTCGTCCGGGGTGGCGGAGCGAGCGGGATGCCCCCCGCGATGCCGGCGATGACGCGCATCGGCTGGCGGGTTAGATGCCGTCCGGCTGGCTGGCAGCCGGTGGGGACGGGTTGTCGGTTTGGTGGCCGTCGCCGTCGTCGGCGCGTGGTTCGGGCTTGTCCTTCGTTTTTTTTTGCTTCGGCTCGGGCGATTTGAACATGCCTTTGAGAAAGCCACCGAGGTATTTGCCGACGGTGTCGCCGAGGACACGTTCGGCGAGGTCGGTTTCTGGCCGGGAGGTCTGGCCGTAAATTTTGAACGCGACTTGCTTGTATTCGGCGTTTTCGGACGGGGTGAAGTTGTCGTTCAGGAGACCACGGAGGCCGCGCTGGACCTTTTCATTCACGAGGAGACGCCCGTCGAGGTCGAGTTCCCCGTCGAAGTCGATGGGGCCTTCGGCGTTGATGATGAGATTTTCGGTCTGGAGGGTGAGATCGGCGAGATGGACCTGGGAATCGCGGACGTCGAGACGGAGTTCGGCCCGCTTGAGGTCGAGGGTCTGGAGTTCGTCGACGCGGAGGATCTTGCCGATCTGGCGGATGAAATCGAGGGGCTTCAATCTGCCGTCGAGGAGAGAGAATTGGCCGCCGCCAACAAACGTGTCCTGTCTTTCGGGGTTTCCCTTCAAGCGGAATTCCCCTTGGAGGGTGCCCTTGGCACCGTGGCCGTCACCGTGGCCTTCCAAGATGAGTTCGGGGACGGAGATGTCGTCGAGTCGAAGTTGAAGGTCGAATTCCGGGGCGTCTCGTTTCGGCGTGACGACGTAGAATTCGCCCCGAATCGCCCCGTCGGCGAGCGCGCTCTTGATCTCCGTGATGGCGAGCTTGGGGCCGGTTTGGACGAATTCGGCGCGGAGTTTCCGAGGATGGATGCGATCGGCGAAGCTGAGTTCGTCGATGCGGATGCTGCCGGCGATGCTGCCGTCGGGCTTCATTTCGCCGTCGATGCGCACATCGTCCAGCTTGACGACCGGCCGGCCGCGGCGATCGGTGAGGAGGAGGGAACCGCGCCGGATGGAGAATTTGCGAAGCTCGACCTTGTAGGGCGGGGTGGCGTCCCTGGCTCGCTGGGGAGCCGCGGTGTTGTTGGTGTTGGTGTTGGTGTTGGTCGGGCCGGGCTGGCTGGAAGGGCGCGGGGTGATCGCGGGGATTTCGCGTGGTTCGACGGGGAGGAGTTCGGCGGGAGGAACGACGACCCATTCCCCGTTGTCGGTCTGGTGGAGGACGAACCGGGGGTCGGTGAGGTTGATTTCGCTGATAACGAAACGCCGTTGGAGCAAAGGGAGGAACTCGAATTTGACCCCAAACTTGGTCGCTTCCATCATGTTTGCGTTAGGCAGGATGGGGTCGGCGACGGAGAGACCGGAGAGAGTCAAGCCAGACCAAGGGGTGTAGAGTGTGCGGCTGACTTCGACCGGGGAACCAAATGCCTGCGCGGTCGCTGCGCCGATGCGCGTCTGCACGGACGCGGACTGGAGGTAGAGGTTGATCCCGATGAGGAGGAGAATCAGGACCGCAAACAAGCCCGCGAGACCGCCTAGAATTATCTTGGCAATTCGCTTCACGCCCGCAACCTACGCGTCCACCCAAGTTTGTGAAGCTTGAATAAGATTCTCGTCATTTTGAACCCGGCGGCCCGCGGAGAGCGGGCGAAGTCGCTCCGGAACTCGATCGATAAGCTATCGCCGAAGATCGTGGTCGTGCGGGAAACGAAGGCGATCGGTGACGCCGAGGCCATCGCGGAGCGGGCGGTGGAGCAAGGGTATGGGACGATCGTGGCGGCGGGGGGGGATGGGACGATCAACGAGGTCGTGAACGGAATCGGGGAATCGGACGTGACGTTTGGGATCCTACCGGTTGGGACGATGAACGTGTTTGCTTTGGAGTTGGGGATTCCCGGGAACGATTTGAAGAAGGCGTGGGCGGTGATCGAAGCGGGGGAGACGCGGCGGATCGACCTGCCGCGGGCGAACGACGAATATTTCGTGCAGTTGGCCGGGGTTGGGCTGGATGCGGAGGTCGTGCAGAAAACTTCGCCCGAGTTCAAGAAGGTGCTGGGGCCGGTGAGTTACGTGTTGTCGCTGGCTCAGGCGGCTGCGCGGAAGCCGCCGACGATCCGGGTGGAATCGGTCGATCGGACGGTGCGCGAGGGGTGTTTTCTCCTCGTTGGTAATGGTCGGCACTACGGTGGGCCGGTGGTGCTCTTCAAGGATGCGAAGCTTGATGACGGGTTGCTGGACGTGGTGCTTTTTAAGAACCAGAGCCACTGGGATGTGGTTCGTTACCTGCACGCGATCGCGTTTGGTGCTCACGCGGAGCTACCGGACGTGGAGTATTTTCAGACAAAAAGTCTCAAGGTGAGTTCGGACACGGACGTGCCGGTGGAGCTGGACGGAGAGATTTCCGGCACGGTGCCTTTTGAATTCGGGTTCGCGAAGCGGAAGTTGCGCGTGCTGGCACCGCCCGTGGACAAGCGAAAGAAGCGCGCGTAATGTCCGCCGGAATGTTACCGGATTTTCGAACGGACGAGGCGAGGGCGACGAAGGCGTTGGTGATGATCAACGTCGGGATCTACGTGTTGCTTTCGTTGATGCCGGATCGGGCCCATTACCTCGTTGATCTGCGCTACGGCCTGAGCGGGCAGGGCTTGGCGGCGGGAGCTTGGTGGCAGTTGGTGACGCATCAATTTCTGCACGGAAATACGATCCACCTGCTCTTCAACATGTTGGGGTTGTGGTTTGCCGGGCGGGAGTTGGAGCGGGTGATCGGGACGCGGACGTTCCTGGGGTTGTACTTTGTGGGTGGGATTGTGGGCGGGCTGGCGCAATTGGTGTTCGTGCCTTCGACGCCGTTGTTGATCGGGGCTTCGGGGGCGGTTTACGCGGTCCTCATTGCGCTGACGGCGATGTTTCCGAATCTGCCGGTGACGGCGTTGATATTTTTCGTATTGCCGCTGCGGATGCGGGCGAAGTATCTGGGGATCGGGATCGTCGCGGCGACGGTGGCGATGTGGATGTTTGGGTTCGATGGGAACGTTGGTCACGCGGCGCACCTGGGCGGGGCGCTGGTGGGGTTTTTGTTTGGTCGTTGGTTTGCGAAGAAGGAATTGGCGGGGCCGGAGAGTTTCGGGGAGCCGGCCCCGGTCTTCGGAGTGGCGAGGCGCATGGGAGATTCGGCGGACGGCGCGAGGCGCTATCGTGGCGGTGTCGGGCGGACGATTTTTGAGGTCGTGAAACCGGGAGGGGCCTCGCGGGGAGTGGACGAGATCCTGGACAAGGTCCTGCGGGACGGGATCGATTCGCTCACTCGGGCGGAGCGGGAGATGCTGGAGCAGGCGCGGGGTCAGCGGGCGCGGCGCTGGGGCTGATCGCCCAGAGTTGCAGGTGGGGTTGGAGGTACTGGAGTTGGCCGGGAGGTGAGTCGAGAAGGAGGGTGCCGGTCTCGAAGAGTTCGGCGTAGAAGGCTTTGCGTTGCGAGAAATTCTCGGCGCCCTTTTCGGTGGGCTTGAGCTTGTCGCGGAAGAAGCGCCCGTAGTCGCCCTCGGCGACCGCGACGTGGGTGATGCCTCTGGCGCGGAGTTCGGCGAGGGTGCCGACGTCGGCGGCGAAAAGTTTGCCCTCGATAGGATTTGGAAGTTGTAGCTCCCGGAGGTTGACGCGTTTGTCGGAGATGATGATCGCGGTGGGCGGGACGTTGGCGCGGATGTAGCGCGCGATTTGCGAGCGTCCGTCGTTGGAAAATCCGTCAAAGTAGCGCCAGAAATGGGGCGCTTGAATGGCGAGGGTGATCGCGAGAGCGGCGGCCATGATGACACCGGAGGTAGCGGGAGAGTATGGGCGGGTTTGCGCGAGCAGGGTCCAGGGCATTTGCCGAAGGGGAAGCCCGCGATGGGTGAGAAAAAGGCGGGTGGCCGCGGAGATTTCGCGGATGAGGGATGGCAGGAAGACGAGGGCGGCTCCGGCCATGGCGAGGAGGAGGCCGGTGGCGGGGAGGAAATAGCGGTGGTGGGTCTTCGGCGAGAAGGAGAGGACGATCGCGAAAAAGAGGGGGAAGAGTGCGAGCATCCATTTGGCGGGTCGGGCGGTCCTCCGGTGACGGAGGAGAGCGATGGCGAAGACGATGAGGAGGATCCAGATCGCGGGATTGGTCGACTCGCGGAAGACGGCTCCGTAGACGCCGTGGGGGATGGCTCGGGTGATGCCCTTGTGGCCGTGGACGGCGAAATCGAGTTCGCGGTCGAAGCCGGCGGCAAACGCCGCCGGGTCGAGAAAGATGGGGAGGTTGGCGAGTGCGAAGGTGGCGGCTGTGGTCACGAGCCAGAAGCGGGGCCGCGCGGAACGGCGGACATTCTTTTCGATGAATGATCAGGACCGCCAGCGCGAACGGGACGACCAGGGCACCGACGTATTTCCCGGAGATGGCGAGGCCGGTGCCGATCCCGAGGAGGGCGACGGTTCCTGCGGTCGGACGGCGGTCAAAAATCGCGAGCGCGAGGAAGAAAACGCTGACGCCGAGTAACACAGCGGGGTCCTCCTTGAAGTAATGGGCGAGTTCGAAAAGGTGATGATTTGTAACGAGCAGAGTGCCAGCGAATGCTCCGGCGAGGTGGCCGTAAAGGAAGGCCGTGAGGAGGACCAGGCAGCCGACGGCAGTCGCGGTGAAGGTGGCGGAGACCCAGCGACCGGCTTCGGTGACGCGTTGGGTGTCGTCGCCGGCTCCAGTGACCGCGACGGCGATTTTGGCCGCCGACAGCATGAGCATCGGGTGGTGGAAATTGAATTCGCCCTCGATCACCTGGCGGGCCTTGCTCGGCTCGTCGGGGTGGTAGCTGGCTGGAAACGTGTTCGCCTGCGTGTAGGACCAGAGCGCGAGAAGCGCGAAGGCGAGCGCCGTCGCGTAGGTCGCCGGGGTTGGGAGCCGGGGGTGCGTCGCTGGCGATGGGTGGGTCATTGCGAGGGAGTCACCCAAGTTTCGACGATCTTCGCTTCGGGATCGTAGAGGGTGATGTCGACTTCGAGGTTGAGACCGTCGGGGATGGGGATGGCGATGGAATTCCCCGCGTGGACGACGCCGGGATCTTCGGCGAGATTCTCGCCCGTCTTCGCGTCACGGACGTGGGCGACCGCGAAACGTTGGCGGACAGTGCGATCAAGGAGGATCACGAGGGCTTGGCCGTCGGCGGCGGTGAGAGTGAGATCGGTGGGGGGGAGGCCGGTGGCGACGGAGCCGTCGGAGAGTTCCGGCGGAAGATCGGCGATGCGGTGGTCTTCGGGGAGGCGGAAGGTCAGCGAGATTTCCCGGTTTCTGCCGGGAACGGTCACCGTGGCGACTCGCGGTTCATCGGCGGGGCGGGTGAAGCGTTCCTCTTCGGCCCATTTGAACGGAGCCGAAGCGACCACGAGGTTTCCGGAGCGGAACGCGGTCTCGTCAAACGAGGCGGAACGACTCTCGAAGTCGACGAGGGTTTGTTTGAGGTATTTGGCGCGTTCCTTGAAGTCGACTTTCGCGTCGGGCGGGAGGGCGGCATCGATCCAGTTGGCGGCCCGAATCCAATCTTCTGTCGGCACGAAATTCACCGCGCGCAGAGCCGGGACGGAGGTGGAGATCAGGCTGACGCCGAGCGCGGCGACGACGATGGCGCGGAGGGGGAACGGAGCGAAGTCGCGCAGCACCGCACCGCCGGCGAAGATGCCCGCGAAGGCGAAGGGGACCGTGATGAACGCGGCGATCCGGACCGGTGGCGATTGGAGGAAAAATAGGATTCCGAATGCCGCGAGCGAGGCGGCCGAGACCGTCGCGAGGCCGCGGGCCGTTCCGCGGTGGCAGTTGGTGAAGAGCAGGGCGAAAGGGGTGAGTGCGATGGCTGCGGCGAAGGCGAGCGTTGCCAGGTTGCTGGCTGAGAAGAGGTATAATTTGATGACCCGCAGGAGTCCGTAGCCCGTGCCGAAATCGTTGTTTTTGCCGTCGTCATTAAAGTTGGACGAGGCCGCGATAAGCTGGGTGAGGACGGGGAGGTAAAGCAGAAGTGTGAGGGCGACGGCGATGGCTCCGATGACGAACACTTCGCGGCGGCGGGTCGTGACCCAAATGAAGAGAAGAAGCGGCCCACCGAAGAAAACGAAAGACGGGACGGTGTAGATCCCCAGAACAACGGAGGCGGCCGCGACGCCGAGCCAGAAACGGTGATCGGTCTGGAGGTAGGCAAGGGTGCCGATCGCCGCAATGAGGGCGAACAACGCCAGAAATCCATAGCCGCGAGCCTCCATCGAATGCTCGAGCATTTCCGGGGAAAACGCCCAGAGTGCGAGAAATACGCCCGCTTCGAGGAAGCGGCGAAGGGCCATCGCCACGAGGATCATGAGCACCGGAATGGCGCCGGTGGCTAGAATGCTGAGGAGTCGCACCCTCGCGGGGTTGAGGGACTCGCGGGCGGGGAGGACGCTGTTGAGGAGATTGAAGAAGATGTGATTTTTCGGGGCGCGGTAGTCGGTGATGACGCGGACGGGCCTCGGGAGCTGAAGGTCCCGACGGTGCCGAATTCGTCGGTCGAAAGCGAGTTGCTCGCCATTGCTCCCATGAATTGACCCGTTTGAAAAAGGGCGAGAACCATCAGAAAAATTCCCAGCACAACCTCGACGCGGAGCCAGGCGCGGATCCAGAAGCGGAACGGTCATCCTAGGAAAGAAGTTGAGAGTTCACAGTTGAGAGTTGAGAGGCTGAGGAGGTTTGAAGAAGCAGGACGTTCATTGGCCGGGTGAATTCGCAATCCGAGACGCTCGACGGCCCACCTTGCTGCTTCGGGTTATCGGCGGGCGGGGCGGGAGTTCTCAAGGACGCCGGAGATTACCGAAGGTGGGAGGGGCCGCGAGAAAATCTTTGCCGACGAGTCGGCCAATGGGTGGCTACTCGTCGAGGAGTTCGGTCAGGCGGGCGGTCCAGCCGTCCTCGTCGACGACTTCGTAGCGCATCGTGCGGCCTTGCATGAAGGGGACGATTTCGCTCCACGGGCGCTGGGTCGCGAGGTCGGTGCAGAGCGCGAAGACGTCGCGCTTGTAGCCGGTGTCGGTGAGTTTGCCCGTGGAATCCTTCACGCCCGCGAGATGTTGGCCCTTGGTCTCCAGCACGAAAACCCGGTCGATGTTTGCCTCGGATTTCGGCTCGCCGCTCGTGGTGAGAATGAAGTCGGCGTAGATGCGGTTCGGCTGCCAGCCCTGGACGTAGTAATCGTGCTTGGAGCGGTTGCGATACCAGAAGTAGAGGGGTTCCTGGGCTTCGAGGAAGGTGGCGACGGCGCGCTCCAGCTCGTTGAAGGCCGCCGCGGGTTGGTCCTCGAAGAGGCTGAGCTGGTAGCCTTGGCCGATGTCGCTGTTCGCCCGCTCCTCGCGGTGGGCGATGGTCTGGGCGTCGGGAAGGCGGTTGAAGCCGAGGTGATCGGTGACGACCATGAAGCGGAGCGTTCCGTCCCCGAGGAGGCCGAGGAACACGTCGCGGGCGAGGCGGTCGCGTTCGTCGCGCAGGGTGCGGTGCATTTCGTCGAGGACGAAGACGTAGTGCGCCAGCACGCGGGGCCGACCGTAGCGTTTCTCCAGTCGGGCGAACACGCGGCGGGCGATCTCGTTGCCGCGCCAGGGGTTCGGCATCACGTCGAGGAGGTGGCTGGCCGCGAAGGCGCAATCGGGCTCTTCAAGGTCGAGGGTCGCGGGCTCGCCCACCGCAGCCGCTTCTTCGTCCTGAAGGATGCGTTCGGGTCCCAGGCCGTGGCGGGTGTGCTGGCCGGCGTGGCCGCCGTCGGGCAGCTTGAGAGCGAGGAGGCGGTCGATGGCGACGTCGCCCCACTGGACGCGGGAGAGGATGTCGGGTTCGTAATGGACGGGTCGCCACGCGCGGCCGTCGCGGATCATGAAGGCGGGGAGGACGAGATGCTCGACGGCGGGGCGGAAGCGCTCGCGGGGCGCGATTTCGAGGAGCGAGTCGCCACCCGCGCCACCACCGCCGTCGCCCGACTCTTCGATCACGCGGCCCCGGAGGTCGCCCAGCCCCTCGGCTCCGAAGCCCGCCCGGATCTCCTTGAGCAACGCCGCGCCGCGCCGTTGGAAGCAATAGACGTAGCTCTCATCCAGTGCCGGGATGCCAGTCTTGCGGGCGTCGGGTTGGCGGAGGATGCGGCCGACCAACTGTGTGAGGGCGGTCTTCGACCCCGGGTTCGTGAGGACCGCGAGGACGTAGGCGAACGGACAATCCCAACCCTCCTGCAGGGCCTGCTTGGTGATGATGTAGCGGATGGCGCATTGGCTGCCCAAGAGTCCCCCGATGTCGTCGACTTCCTTGAGCTCGTCCTTTTCGCTCGTCTTGATGGCGACCATGTCGGGCGTGATCCCCGGCATTTGGAGGAGATACTCGCGGGCGTCTTCGGCGTGGATGTGTTTGGAATCGCGTTGCTCGCGGCCCGTGCGCTCGACCTGCACCAGACAGATCGGGCGGATCCAGCGACCGGTTTGCGCCTCGTAGTCGCGGGCGTGGGCCTCCAGCGAATCGCGCCGCTCCGCCGCCTGGAGGAGCGTTTTTCGCCAATCGACGCCGAGGTCGTTGTGAACGTGGAGGTCGAGCTTGATCATTTCCTCCCGTTCGAGGGCGGTCCCTTTGATGTCGACGAGCACGTTCGCGCCTTCGGGCGGAGTGGCGGAGAGTTCCACGAGCAGGCTGGGGTTGAAGCCCTCGATCGTGCGGCGGGCCAGGGGGCTGTAGGCCTTCTGGCCCTCGTCGAGGATGATGGTGGGGCGGAGGAGGCGGAGGGTGTTGCCCAGCGAGGTCTTCACCTGCCGGGTGCCGAACTCCGCGGTCTCGAAGACGTCGAGGTTCGGCGTGGCTTTGCGCGCGGCGGCGTGGCCGGCGTAGTCCTCCTCGGAGGGAAAAAAAAGATCGAAGCCCGCGCTGTCGCGAAACATCCGCAGCGTCTCGTTCGTCTGCCGGGCCGCGGCGGGCAGCATGAGCAGGAGCACGCAGAGGCTCTCGGCCACGTCCTGCGGGGTGAAGCGCTGGGTGCGCTCGAGGATGAGGGTGCGCCCGCCGGAGGCGACGTCGAGGGTCTGCCGGTAGGGGTGGTCGCGGTCCTTGAAGGCGGCGAGCGTCTGATTGTAGATCTGGCTCGTGGGGACGACCCAGAGGACGAGACCGCGATTCGAGCGGTGGAAGTGGGTGTTGGCGAGGTCGATGGTGCGGGTGGCGAGGAGCGTCTTGCCGCCTCCAGTCGGGATCTTGAGGCACATCGAGGGGAGCGGGCGGCCGAGTCCGTCCTTGCGGGGCAGGTAGGCGGTGCCGCGCACCTTTTCCCAGGCCTTCGCGGGCCAATCGATCGTCATCTCCGGGTCGATGGCGCGGAATTTCTCGTCCTTCGCCCGCAGCTCCGCCAGGGCCTCGAGCCACGCGCGCACCGCGAGGAGGGTCTCCGTCTGGTAGTCCTTGAGCTGCATCGCGGTCTAGCGGTCGCCCCGTTGGTAGATTTCGAAGGGGAGTTGGCAGAATTCCATCTTGAGACGGTCGAGGTATTCCGGGTCGAGATACTTGGTGGGGGCGAAGACGAGCTTCCGGCGGGCGCTCGTCGCGGCGATCTTCCGGGCGACTTCGAGCGTGAGCGCGAGGTCCTTGAGCTTCGCCATGTCGTCGGCGTAGAGCAGGAAGATGTCGCGGTCGCGGTCGGTGCCGATGAGGCCGGAGCGCTTGCGGATCTTCCGCGGGTCGAATTCCACGCCCGTCGCCGTGAAGAAGACGTAGCCCGCCAGCGCCTCGTAGGTCGGGAGGTCCTTGCCGTCGAGGAGGCCCTGCTTGCGGAGTTCCTTCCCGAGGCGGAAATACGAAAACGTCCCGCCGAGACCCGCGCGGAGGGCCTCGTCCTTCGCCCCCGGCACGCCCCGGATGACGCGGCGCACGCGCTCCGCCGTGACGCGCTCGCAGATGTTCTCCCCCGCCGCCTCCTGCTCCCGCGTCTCATACGGCATCTGGCACAACACGAACCGCCGACTCCCCCCGTCCTCCTGGTTCAACGCCAACACCGCCTGCGCCGTCGTCCCGCTGCCCGCGAAACTGTCGAGGATGATCGAGTCGGGGTCGGTGGCGATTTGGAGGATCCGCTGAATGAGCCTCGTCGGTTTCGGAGTCGAAAATTGATCAACGTTTCGGTCTTTGAAGATCGTCAGCAGTTCCTTCTTTGCCTCGTCGGTGTGGCCGGCGTCTTCGTGGTTCCACCACGTGTTGGGGACGATCTTGGGCGCATCGTCCAAGAATCCCTTGAACGATGGTGCGCCGTCTTGGTTCTTACCGAAATACGCGAGGCCTTCCTCGACCAGTCGGAGCCACTGGGCTTCCGTGCGAGACCAGCATCGTCCCGGCGGAGGGAATCGAACCCCTCCCGCCGGGGTCTTGATCGGATATGACAGATTCTCCCGGACGTTTGGCGCGTCCCAGGGGATTGCCCGCCACCGACCGCGCGGATCGTTATCGGGATTCGTGTATTGAGCCTCCTGCGATTCGGTTCGCGAAAGCAGGTTTCGCCCGCTTTCCCACCTCGGTAGATTGCGTGCGTAGATGACAACGTGGTTGTGGGAGAGCGAGAAAGTCGCGTCGTTGGACCGCGAGTAACGCGCCTGCCACACGACGTTCGCCACGAAATTCTCCTCCCCGAAGACTTCGTCCATGAGGCAGCGGAGGTGGTGGACTTCGTTGTCGTCGATGGAGACGAAGATGGCGCCGTCGTCGGCGAGGAGTTCGCGGAGGAGTTTGAGGCGCGGGAGCATCATGCAGCACCATTTGTCGTGGCGGGTGAGGTCGTCGCGGGCGACCTCGCGGCCGAGCCACTCGCGGATCATGGGGGAGTTGACCTTGTCGTTGTAGATCCAGCCCTCGTTGCCGGTGTTGTAGGGCGGGTCGATGGTGATGCACTTGACCTTGCCGTGGTGGGAGGGGAGGAGGGCTTTGAGGGCGGCGAGGTTGTCGCCTTCGAGGATGAGGTTGTCGTGGAGGGAGGGGGTCTTCGCGAGGCCGCTCTTGCGGACGGGGACGAGCTCGCGGAAGGGGACGACGAGGTGGTGATTCTGGACGAGCGGCTTGCCCTTGAACTGGAGCGCGGGCATGGCGTCAGCGCCCTCCCTTGGGTTGGGCACCGGTGAGGCGTTCGTCCTCGGCGACGATGGAGAGGGCGGCGCGGCCGGCGGCGGGATCGTCGGAGTAGAGGGCGCGGATCTTGGCGGCGAATTGGAGGGCTTTGAGGTGGTCGGGGTCGGCGGCGAAGTAGGTGGCGAGGTGGGCGATCTGGTCGTCGGTGGCGTGGCGGGTGCGAGTCTCGACGCGGTTGAGGACGGTGGAGTCAAGGTGGGTGGCGGCGGCGAGGTCGCGGAGGGAGAGGCCGCGGGCTTCGCGGGCGTGGCGCAGCCAGGTTGCGAGGTCGCGGGGCTCGGTGGGCGGGAGGAGCGTTGACATGTTGTGTCAACAAGAGTGGGGGGCGGCGGGCCGGGGCGCAAGCGTGAAATTTCGGGGGTGCGGAGTTAACCGCGAATGGACGCGAAGGGGTCTCGGTTGGGGGGTGTCGGTTTGGGCGGGGTCCCGCCGGGCGTCGGGTGGGGGGTTGTCAAAACTTACAAGGCTTCCCAAGGCGTCGGGTGGAGGGTTGTCAAAACTTACAAGGCCTCCCAAGGCGTCTAGTGGGAAATTGTCAGAACTTACGGGGCTCCTCGCGGCGTCTGGCGGGGCTTTGTCAGAACTGACAAGGCTCCCCGCGGCGTCGGGGGGCGGCTCGGGGGAATCGACGGGGCCGGACTTTCGGCTTGCGCCCGCCCGGCGGGTTGTGACTTGATTATCGGCATGCTCGACCTCGATCGTTACCTTCGCAATCCGTTCGACTCCGACCGCATCAGCCGCGACGAATTGGTCGCCTACACGGCGGATCATCTGGGGAAATTCGCCACGCGAAACGAGGGGGGCGCGTTCGACGCGGAGGTCACGGCGACGGCCGCGCTCTTCGAGGCGCTGGAGGGTCGGCTGGCGGACGAGACGACGGCGGGGGCGATCCGGCAGGCGCGCACGGCGGCGACGGGCGCGAAGCGCGACGCGATCCACGATGCGCTCAGTCAGCTCGAGGGTCTCGTGCACGCGCGGTTCCCGCGCGGGGGGGCGGATTACATCGAGATCTTCCCCGGTGGACTCGAGGACCTGCGCAAGGCGAGTCTGGATGGGTTGAATGCCAAGCTGGTCTCGCTGGTCGCCCGGCTACGGGCGCGGGCCGAGGTGATCGGCGCGGCGGACGTGGAGCGCTTCGCGACGCTGCAGGCGGAGTGGGCGGCGCTGCGCGGTGAGCAGGTGAGCCGCAAGGGGGCGACGGCGGACGCGGCGGGCGACCGGCGGGACGCGGCGGCGGCGCTGCGGGATCAACTCTTCGACAATCTGCTGGCGATCGCCCGGGTGGAGAAGGGCAAACCGGAGGCGCTGCGGCTCTACCTCACGCAGGGTCTGCTCGAGGACGACGCGCGGGTGGCCGACGCGGGTCCGGTGGGGGTCTGATCGGGACGGGGCGACGCGTCCTCGCGACGGCACGAGGGTGAGGTCGGGAGGCCCTCACCCGGTCTGGTGGATGGCTAGTAGGCGGAATTTGTGTTGGTTGCCCTTGGTGGGGTTGGTAACTTCGCGCGCCCGCCGGGCTTTGTTCATGAAGGTCATCATCCAAATCCCCTGTTACAATGAGGAGGAGACGCTGGGCGTGGCGCTCGAGGCGCTACCACGGTCGCTGCCGGGGGTTGACGTCGTGGAGTGGCTGGTGGTGAACGACGGGAGCGAGGACGGAACGGCGGAAGTGGCTCGGCGACTGGGCGTGGACCACGTGATCAATCGACCGCACCTTGGGTTGGCGCGCACGTTCATGGCCGGGTTGGAGGCGTGTCTTGAGCGGGGGGCGGACGTGATCGTGAACACCGACGCGGACAATCAATACAACGCGGAAGACATCCCGAAATTGGTGGAGCCGATTCTGGCGGACCGGGCGGATATGGTGATCGGGGAGCGACCGATCTCGTCGATCGAGCATTTCTCGCCGGCGAAGAAGATGCTGCAGAAGTTGGGTAGCTGGGTGGTGCGGAAAGCGAGCAAGACGTCCATCGCCGACGCGCCGAGTGGATTCCGGGCGATCAACCGCGAGACGGCTCTGCGGATGAACGTTTTTAATGAATACACCTACACGCTGGAGACGATCATCCAGGGCGGACAGGCGAGTTTGCGGGTGATGTCGGTGCCGGTGCGGACAAACGGATTTCTGCGTCCGTCGCGACTTTTAAAGAGCATTCCGGCTTACGTGCAGCGGTCGATCCTGACGATTTTCCGGATCTTCATCGTCTACAAGCCCCTGCGGTTTTTTGCGTTGATGGGGTCGGTGCCGTTTGCGCTGGGGTCGATTCTGATGCTGCGGTGGCTGTGGTTGTTTTACGAGGGAACGACTCGGACGCACTTGCCGAGTCTGGTGATCGCGGCGGTGCTGGTGCTGGTGGGCGTGCAGGTGTGGGTGCTGGGATTCGTGGCGGATCTGATCGCGGTGAATCGGCGGCTACTCGAGGACATCCAGGTGCGGATCCGGCGGCGGGATTTCGCCCCGACTAGTTCGAAGAAATGATCGAGCCGTTGGTGGCGAGGATCTGGATCTCGCCAATGTCGTCACCGCTGGGGTCGTAGCACCAGACGGACCAGATCGGGGCGGCGCTGGCACCGGCTTGTTTGAGGACGTAGCTGACGGTTCCGAGTTGCTTGCCGCGGCTCTGGCAGAAGGTGACGGCGATGTCCCAGGCTCCGAGCGAGTCGACCTGAATCTGGGGGAGGCTGATGGACGTTGGCTTGCCGAGGAGAACGCGGAAATCGAGGGAGGGCTTTTCCAGGGTGAGGCTGCCGTCGGTGACTTCGAGGGAATAGATGTCGTTGGCTTTGTTGGCGTTGCGGGCGGAGAAATACCAGGTTTCGGGATTGGGATTTCCGTCGTCGGCGGAGACTTTGACGATGCCTTGACGGTATTCGGGCGGGAGGATCTGAACGGCGTCCAGAAAGCCTCCCGGGGCGGCTGCGGCGGACTGGGCGGGATCGGTGATGTCCGCGGTGGCCGTGAACGGGAGGATGAGCGTGAAGAGGAAAGCGGGAAATTTCATCGCGAGGGATGGTAGCGATGTTCCGGGTCTGAGTCGAGCGGCGGGCTTGCAATCCGGTCGGGAGAGGGCAACTTCGGCGGGGATGTCGGATGTTTTTTGGTGGGCGTTGTCGGTTTTCCTGATGCTGCTGGGTTTGGCGGGAACGGTGGTGCCGTTGATTCCAGGGACGGTCCTCATCCTGGCAGGCGCGATTTTGATTCACGCGTTCATTGGGGTGGTTGGATGGTCGACGTTGATCGTGCTCACGTTGCTGATGTTGATCGCGCAGGCGCTCGACATCGTGAGCGGGTCGCTGGGTGCGAAGTGGTTTGGTGCGACGCGATGGGGGGCGGTGGGCGGGATCCTGGGGGCGATCGTGGGGTTGTTTTTTGGGCTGATCGGGATCTTCGTGGGACCGCTGGTCGGAGCGGTGATCGGCGAGGTTTTGGGAGGCAAGGGAATCCTGCCGGCGGGGAAGTCGGGCTGGGGGACCCTGGTGGGGACGACGGCGGGGATCGTCGGGAAATTTGCGATCGGCGTGATCATGATCGGATGGTTCGTGGTGGCGGCGATTTTTTAGGAGCTGCGGATGGAGATGCATCAGCTGCGGTATTTCGTCGAGGTGGTGCGGCGGGGGAACTTCACGCGGGCGGCGGAGGCGTGCCACGTGACGCAGCCGACGCTGAGCCACCAGATTCACAAGCTCGAAGACGAGCTGGGGGAGCCTTTGCTTGAGCGGCGGAGGGGCGGGGCGGTGGCGACGGAGCTGGGCGGGAGATTCTTTCCGCGGGCGGTGCGGATTCTGGAAGAAGCCGACCTCGCGTCGCGCGAGGCGGCGGAGCACCGGGACGCGGTGAGCGGAACGGTGCGGCTGGGAGTGATCCCGACGATTGCGCCCTACGTGCTGCCTGGGTTGTTGGTGCGGGCGAAGGCGCGGCATCCGGGTATTCGGTTCGATGCGCTGGAGGCCCCGACGGTGGATCTGCTGCGGAAGTTGCGGTTCGGAGAGATGGATGCGGCGATCTTGAGTCCGCCGGTCGGCGGAAGCGACTTGTTGGTGATGGACCTTTTTGACGACGAATTTTTACTGGCTTGCCCGCGCGATCACGCGCTGGCTTCGACGGATGAGATCGGAATCGAACAGGTCGCTGGCGAGGCATTTGTCATGCTGAGCGATGCGCATTGTCTGCGCGGGCAAGCGATGAATTTCTGCCAGAGTGCGGGTTTCGATCCGGAGGTTGTGTTGGAGAGCGCGCAACTCGATACGGTGGTTGCGATGGTCGAGGCGGGTCTGGGGATTTCCTTCGTGCCGGGGATTGCGAAGGGAGCCTTCGCCCACCGGGAGGTCGAGTTGCGCGAGTTTGCCGAGGATCGGCCGAGGCGGACGATCAGCGTGGTCTGGCCGCGCCGGGCGGCGGAGACGCGGGTGCTGCGAGCGTTTGTGGAGCTGTGCCGGGAGACGCGGTCGTCAACCGGGGACGCCGATCACGTCGGGTAGGGCCATTTCTTCCTCTTCCTCGTATTCGTTGCCGACGAGGGGGGCGAAGCGGTCGGAGCGGAAGCCGAGTTCTTCGGCGTTGGATTCGTGCATGTAGGGATCGGGGCCGTTGACGAGTTCTTCGAGAAGCACGCGGTAGCTCACGCCGCTGGACGAGCGGCCGATCGAGCACTCGCGGACGGTGTAGACGGTGCCTTCGGTGGGCAGGGCTTTGTAAATGTGCTTGTGAAGCGGCTCAAACTTGCCGTCCACGCAGACGACTTTTTCTCCGGTGTCATACATGTCGGGAACGTATCGCAGGTCGCTGCAAAGTTCGAGTCCTCTCAGCGTGAGAACGGCTTGAGCTTGCCCGGCCACGCCTCCCAATCGACACCGAGATCGTCGGCGAGGGCATCCGGGAGGATGGATCCGGGGTCGGTGGACGGCGATGCAGCGATCGTCTCGCCCGCCGCGTGGGCGGGGCGAAGATGCGGTGGGAGATCCTCGCGGGCGGTGCGGCTGAGCGACGCGGCGAAGGAAGTGAATGGCTGGTCGGTGAACCAGGGTTCGGCGAGGCCGATGATGTTGCGCCCGGCGTTCCACTCGAGCCAGGCGTTGCCGAGGGTGTTGGCGGGGCCGGACGTTCGGGGTGGGGGGCCGAGGACGAGCATCGCCACGCCTTCGGCGTGGGTAACGAGCGGGTCGGTGGTCTCTGGCGCGAGGCGGTGGGCGGTGGTTTCGACTCGGTTCCAGTCGATCTGCCCAAGGGCGCGGCCGCCCACGAGGCCGACGATGGGCTGGTCGGCGTAGAAGTCGCCGCGGACGAGGAAGGCGTCCGGGAACACTTCGGCGAAGGTGCGAACGATGGTGTTGAACTGCGGGCGGGTGAGCTGGAAGAGCGGCAGCCATTGGCAGAAGAGACCGTCCGATTGCAGGGAGCGGCGGACATTTTCAAAATGTTCGCGGGTGAAAAGCCGACCCTCGCCGGTGCGCCAGGGGAGAAAAAGATCGCCGACGACGACGTCGAATTCGCCCAGGTGGCGGGCGATGACCCAGCGGGCGTCGCCGATCTTGAAATCAACGCGGGGATCGGTGAAGACGTCTCGGTTGAACTCAGCGAATTGCTCGCGGGCGATTTCCGCCGCGGCGGGGCTGAGTTCGATGGCGGTGATCGCTTCGACGGTTGGGTGCTGGGCGGCTCCGGCGAGCGTGCTGCCGGTCGCAACGCCGAGGGTGGCGACGCGCTTGGCGTCCCCGTGCAGGAGAATCGGGAGGTGCGCCTGGCGCTCCTGGTTCTCGCTGGCGAGGGAGCCGCCGAGCGAATACGTGTTGTTGAAGAGAATGCGGTGGTCCCGGGCGGAGCGCTCGACCGAAGCGACGACGCCCTCGCGGGCGACGGTGAGCGACCGCAGCGTCTCGCCTTTTTGCAGACCGACCTGGGGCAGTTGCGCCGCGAAAAGGAGGGCCACGACGAGGCCTCCCGAAAGACCTGCGGTCAGGCGGGGGCGGTGTCTCGCCAAGAGAATGGCGTAGCCGCAAGCGAGCAGAATGAGCGACTGCCAGAGACCGAACGTGGGGGCGACGAAGCGGTTGGTCAGCTCGGCACCGAGCCAGCCGCCGAGGCCGTTCCACGCGAGCAAGCTGCCGATCCGGTCGGCGGACGTGAGTCGCACGGCGGCAGGGAAGACCAAGCCAACGAGAACGAACGGAGGAATGACCGCGACCGCGAGGAGTGCGGCGGTCTGGACAGCGTAGTCCGTCGGAGAGAGCTGCCAGTCGAGGGGGATGAGACCGTGGGTCCAGGTCGTGAAGAGAAAGGGCTGGGTCGCGCATCCGAGAGCGGCGAGCAGCAGCGCGGGCGCGGGTCGGGCGAGTCTTGGGATGGTCGCGTTGAGCGTCGCGGCGAGGGCGAGCGCCAGGAGGACGGCGGTGAGGACGGTCGCGCTCGAGAAGAGGCTGTTGACCACGACTTGGCCGACTTGGTGCTGCGCGAGGGTTTCCTGGGCAAGAATGAGGAAGCCGGACGCGAAAGCGATGAGCTTCGCCTCCGGCGGGGCGCTTTCGCGGCTCACACTTCGGGCGGGTTCGGCTCGTGAAACCAGTGGGAAGGCGAGTGCGGCGGCGGCGAGGTTGGCGGAGGTCGCCACCAGGACGGCGGCGGACAGACCGAAAGTCGGGAGGAAAAAGACCACCGTGGCGGCGAGTCCCGCGAGGCCACCGAGGGTATTGACGGCGTAGAGCGCGACGGTCGCGCGGCGTCCGCTTGGAAGCACCCGCGCAACCCACGGGAAAACGAGCCCCATCGCGGCGGCGGGCAGGCCGACGAGAAACAGGGGGAGAACGGGTTTGAGGATCTCCGCCGCTGTCGGTGGTAGCGTGATGAGCCACGGGGAGCGGGCGATCGCGAGGACGGTGAGCGAGAGGAGGGCGACGGCGATTTCCGCTCCAGCGATGGCGAGCCGGGGGCGCGCAGGAGTCCAGCGGTTGGCGACCCCGGCTCCGCCGGAGAGGCCGAGAAAAAACGCGCCCGCGACGACGGCGAACGTGCCGGCGTCGGCTCCGAGCGCGTCGACCATGAGGCGCACCCAGAGGATCTGGTGCGCCAGACCCGCGGCCCCACTCGCGAGGAGCAGAGCCGCGGCGATGACGTGGTGACGACGCAACTACGCAGCGCGGCGGCGACGCCAGGCGTAGAGACCGACCGAAGCGGCGATCGCGATGAGCGCGATGGTGCCGGGTTCCGGGACCGCGCTGAACGTCTGGGTGAAGAATTGCGGACCCGTATTTCCCGGAGCTTGGCTGTCGAACGTCCCGCCAGTGCCGACGTTCGTCAGCGCCCACGTGATGGTGTAATCTCCGGCGTCGGTGGCAACCCAGCGGCGACCGTGGAGGTGGCCGTAGGGGTCGGATGGGCTGGCAGCTAGCCACGCGGGATCGGAGAGCGGCAGTGAGCCGTTTCCTCCGGTCATACCGGTGGTCATCGACAACGTGACGTCCGTGGCCCCGGCCTCGTAGAAGCCGAACGTTGCTCCGGTCGGGCCGGTCACGGCGAAAAGGACAAGGCGAATGGAATCTCCGCTCAGCGCTCCGTTCGGATCGCTGGTGGCGGAGTTCTGACCGTGCGATGCCGTCGGGGTCCAACCTCCGTTGTAGAGGAAGCCCTCGTCCGCGTAGTTGTTGCCCGTTGGCTCGAAGGCCATTGATCGCGGGCCGAGGTCGGTGACTGGGTCGCCCGTGGCGTTGTCGCCGAAGTCCAGGTAGCCGTCGCCGTTGAAGTCGCCGGCGTAGGCGTGGTTGTGCTGGGCGTGCAGCGCTGGAATGGCGGCGAGAGTCGCGATGGCAATGAGGGTGAGTGTCTTAGAAGTCATGAGTTTTTGTGTTTTAGAGTTGGTTTAGAGTCCACGCGGATCGACGAAAGTGGACCCGATGCGGCTGAGTTCGGGTTTGATTTGCTCCCACGGGAGGGCCGAAGCGTGGCCGTCGACGTAGAGGTAATGACCGCGTCCGTTGGCGACATCCGTTTCCACTTGCCAGGCGAATCCGGAGGGCGATGCGCCCCCGTCTTCCGCGCTGGCGAAGTGGAAATGATCGGTCGGCCCGTAGGCGGCGGTCATGAGGGTGAAGAAAAGGGTTTTCGACGGGGTGCCCACGTTCTGGCGCCGCGACATGTTGAGATCCGGGGCGCCGTAGGGGCTCCGGGTCAGGAAATCGTTGATGGCGTAGCTGAAGCTTTGCCGGGGATTTGGGGCGACTGGAGACTTGAAGACTTCTTGTCCGCGACCGTCGAGATACTCGGGCAGCACAGCCTGCCAGGCCTCGGCGGGACCCTGGTGGGTCGATTGCGGAAAGAGACCGTCGTGCTCGCTGCCGAAGTTCGCCGCGGCAACCCCGATGGTTCGCAGGTGCGCGAGGCAACTAGTGGCTTTGGCGGAATCGAGGACCCGCCGGTAGCCCACCAGCGACACGGACGCGAGGGTCGCGACGATGGCGATGGTGGCCAGCAACTCGACGAGCGTGAAGGCTCGGCGGTTGGATTCGACTGTGGTGAACTTCGGCGGCTGGAAGCCGCCGCTCCTTGAAGTGGCGTGACGCATGGGATGCTCCCGTGGCCGGGGCGTCGGCCGCCCCGTAATTTCCTGGTGACTGATGCGCCCGGGCACAACGGTGCTCGGACGGGACCTGGTGACAGGATCAGGCCAGCGGGACGGGAGCGGGAGGGGCGTCGGTGCGGGACGGCGGGTTGGCCGTCGAAGAAAGGAGGTAGTCGAAATCGAGGGAGGGAGGTCGAGTCACGAGGGTGGCGTTGAGGACGACGAAGGCATCGATTCGTTTATCGGCCTTGAGAGCGGCAGGACGCTGATCTTCTTTGGTCCGCGCTTCGCTCAGGCGCTTACAGAGGTTGCAGGGCGCATCGCCGCTGAAAGTTTTGGCCGCGCCCGCGAAGACCGAGCCTTCGTCCTGCGAATACTGGCCGATCATCTGCCCCCACGCGACCACTTGCACCACGGCGAAATGACCGCCGATCAACGCGAAGAGCGCTACGCAGAGCATCGACGGAGCGACGCGGCGAAGAATAGAGCGCGGGTTGGCGAACACGATGTTTCGGATACGGGGGATTTTCGAGCCTGTCAATGGGATCGGGGGAATAAAATGAAATCTTATTGTAATACTGACTTGCGTTAGAGAGTTGATGGCGGATAAACAGATCGCCATGCGAGAGATTTCAGGAAGAGCGCGGTGGGCGTTCACGTTGGTCGAGGTGATTGCCGTAGTGGCGGTTGTGTCGATCCTGGTGGCGCTCGTGGTGCCTTCGTTGCGGGGAGTGGTTGTGGCGGGTCAGCGGGCGGAGTGCGCATCGAACTTGCGGCAGCTGGGAACGGGGATTGCGCTGTTCGCGAACGATCACGATGGAAGGTTGCCGGGAACGACCCACGAGCTGGGAACCGACATTGAGAACGCCTGGATCTTTGCGTTGAAGCCCTATCTGGGAAACGTCGATGGAGTGCGGATCTGCCCGGCCGATCCGAAGGGAGCGGAGCGGTTGTCCGCCGACGGGACGAGTTACATTCTCAACAGTTTTGTTTTTGTCCCGCGGGTTGGACCGTTCGGCGAGGCGTTGCCCGGATCGCTGAACAACGTCCGGTCGCTGGTGGAGCCGTCGAAGACTCTCTTTGCGTCGAACGTATCGGATCTACGCGGTGCCAGCGTGCAGAACGACCACACGCATTCGGAGCGGTGGGATGGAGATTGGGCGGCCCTGTGCGCGGATCTGCAGCCGGACCGTTTCACGACGCGGGCGACGGGGGATCATCTCAACGGCACGGCCAACTATCTGTTCGGCGATGGGCACGTCGAGAACATCCCGGCCAAAGAGATCAAATCGCGGCTGGATCGAGGGGACAACATCGCGCGGCCGCCCGGCTTGGAGGATTGATGATGAAGAAAATAAAAAACGCGTTGATTGGAATGGTTGCGCTTGCTGGTGCCTGGACGCCGGGGGCGGGATGGAGCTACGTGGTCGTGACGGATGAGCACACCGACCTGATCGGATTCACTTATTCGGCTGAGGATGGGCTGGGAGCGCGGGCGAGCACTAACACGGCGATTCTCGACCCAGCAGACACGTTGTTTTTCGACGGACCGACCGGGACGACATCGGCGGCGCGGCCGGCTGGAAGTCAGTGGGACTTCCTCGGTGTCGGCGCGGGGGAGCCGATTTACTTCTGGCCCCAAACGAACGGGAGTGGGCGTATTTTCGCTGGTTTTGAGGCGGAGAGTATTTCGAGCGGAACGTTTGCCGCCAGATTGACGGGTGATTCGCGGGCGAGCGGGTCGTTCCCCTGGTTGAAGGTTGAGTTGATGGCGGTGCGATTTTTCGACCTGGCTGGGAACCAAAGGGAGGCGGAGTTCTCGCTTTGGCAGACGTCCGGGGTGGGAGCTTCGCCGACGGTCTGGATGTCGACGGCGGACGGTGGGATCACGGGTGACGACGTGTTCTACCTGCTCGAGGGTGGTCACTCGCACGCCAACTGGGGATTCAGTCAGGCCGGGTACTACCAGATCGATTTTCGACTGTCGGGCGTGTTGGCAGGATCGATGGAGACCGTCGAGACGGCGGTTACGACCCGGCATTTCGGGGTAGAACATCAGCCCGCTGCCGTGCCTGAGCCGGGGGTCATGGGTTTGCTTCTGATGGCTTGCGTTGTCGGCGGACTCTGGATCAGCCGCCCATTTTTCAATCAACCCAACCCAAATAAAAAACCATGAAGAAAACTACGTTACCTTTGATCGCCTCGGTGATCGCTGCCGTTGGATCCCTGCACGCCGTGACTCTTGAGACGGGTGAGGTCGACGTGGGAATTGCCTTCGAGGGGGGTGCCTGGGATCTGCACGCGCATGACGAGAGCACGGACACGGAGTATGAACCCGGCGACGTCACGCTTCGAGCGGGCGCGTCTTCGCAAACGACGGTGCCCAATGATCCCCAGTTCGCCTTCCTCGGTAGTCCGGGAGCGCCGACGTGGATCCTGCCTCAGGTGGAGGATCCGCAACTGCTCTACCTGGGACTCGCCACCGAGGAGATCGAGGCCGGGATTTTTCAGGGTGATACCGTGACGTTTTCACTGACGGGACTGATGGGGCCGGGGAACTTCGCGTTGTATTCGGTTGATGAGTTCGGTGTGGTGACGAAGTTCTTCGACTCGGCAGACGGGATCACGGTGGGCGACTCGATGACGCTCCCGGTGGGAAGCCACCAGCACTTCAATTGGGCGTTCAGCGCGGCGGGGGATTACTCGGTCGAATTCACCGCGACGGGGATTCTGGCGGGCGGCTCCATGACGTCGAGCGGTCCGGTTGCCTACTCGTTCGAGGTGGTGCCGGAACCCGGAACCGTCGGATTGCTGGCGATCGCGGGGCTGGCGCTTCTCTGGCGTCTGCGGGCTGGCGGCCGTCGGGCGGCGAGCGCTGGCTGAGCCGAGGGGGAAATTCGGGAGTTGCGGGGCGGGGAAAATCGCCGACCATCAGGGATGCGAAATTTTTGGTTCCCTGGTCTGGTCGGTTTGATTTCCCTCGCTTGCGTTGGTGGGGTGAGGGCGGCGGACGATTCGATTGAAATCGTCACGCCGTGGGTGCGGGCGGTGCCGTCCTCGATGAAGGCGACGGCGGCTTACTTCGTGATCAGGAACGGTGGGGCGGAGCCGGTGAGCTTGGTCGGCGGATCGACGACGGTAGCCGGGATGGTCGCGCCGATGATCTCGACGAAGCGGGACGAGGGCGGACAGGAAGTGATGGGCATGGAGACGGTCCCGAAATTGGAGGTTCCGGCGGGAGGGGAGACCGTGCTGGAACCGGGCGGGGATCACCTCATGCTGATGAAATTGAAGGAATTGCCGAAGGTTGGCGAAACGGTCGAAATCACGCTGAAGTTTGAGCCGGGTGACCGCGAGTTGACGATTTTGGCACCGGTACTGATGGCCGCGCCGAAGCCGTGAGCGAATTTGAGCGGATCGAGCAGCGACCGAAAAAGCCAACGGTCACCACGTGGATCGGGATTGCCTTTGCCGTCCTGGTCGTTGGGATCTATTTCGGACTTCCGAAGTTTCTGGACTCGCGGAAGCCGGAGCCATTTTACGGAGGGGCGCTTTATGACCTGCAGCCCGCGGCCAATTTCACGCTGACGGATCAGGACGGGGAGCGGTACGGGAAGGCGGATCTCGCCGGCAAGGTGAGCTACCTCTACTTCGGGTTCACGCATTGCCCGAACGTGTGTCCGGTCGGGCTGGCGAATCTGGCGATGACCAATCGATTGTTGACGGCGGAGGAGCGGGCGAAGGCGCAGATGGTTTTTATCTCGGTCGATCCTGAGCGGGATACCCCGGCGGTTCTGAAGGATTACGTGCCATTTTTCGACCCGTCGTTCGTGGGTCTGACGGGGACGGCGGAAGAGATCGCGGCGGTGGCGAAGGATTACGGCGTCTTTTACAACGCGCATCCATTGGAGGGGACGGATGACTACACGGTGGATCACTCGTCGACGGTCTTCATGCTTGATGCGAAAGGGAATTTGCTGGCGACGTACCGGCACGATCAGCTCGCGAACGGCGAAGCGATGGCGAAGGATCTGCGGCGGGTGCTGAAGGGTGACTCGAAATGATGCGAAGGTTGCTCCTTGTCGTTGTGGTCACGCTCGGAGTGGTTGGGTGTGACTCCAAGCCGGAGGCTGGGGTGGGGTTGGCGATGGGTGAGACCGTTTATCTCCGGTCGTGCGTGGTCTGTCACGGGGTCGACGGGAGGGGTGTGAACCCCTCTTACCCGCCGTTGGCTGGATCGGCGTGGTTGCGGGGAGACGCGAGGCCGTTGATCGCGATCCTGCTGGACGGGTTGCGGGGGCCGGTCGAGGTGGGCGGACGGACTTACTCCGGGGTGATGCCGGCGTGGCGGGATCTGTTGAGTGACGAGGCGATTGCCTCGGTCGCGTCATATCTGCGGGAGACTTGGGGCGAGGGCGGGGTAGTCTCGGTTGAAGAGGTCGCGGAGCTGCGGGAGGAGACCAAGGTGCGGCAGAAATTCTGGACGGCGGAGGAGTTGCTTGGGGATTGAGGGTGAGGTATCGCCGGCTTGGGGGGAATGCTCGTTTCCCCGTGTGTCGGCGTGCCGCTGAGGTGAGGCTGCGCTGTTTCGGCCGTTTTTTTTGACGACGGTGTTCCTGGCTGGAAGCCCGGAACGGGCAGGCTGGAAGCCTGCGCTCCCCGGTGCTTTTTGGCTCTACGCGGGGGCGGGGGCGAGGCCGCCGGGGGGGAGGTCGTCCTTTTTCTTGCCTTGTGGCTCGGGCGCTGGACTCGCCGTCGGCGGTGGCGGGAGGGGCGGTGGCTTCACCTCCATGATGGGCGGGTTTTTCATCGCGCCGGTCTCCATGAGTTCCTTGATCTGTTCACCGTTCAGGGTCTCGTATTCGAGGAGGGCGTTGGCGATCAGGTCGAGCTTGTCGCGGTGCTGGGAGAGCATCGAGTGGGCGCGTTGGTAGGCTTCATTGATGATGCGTTTAACCTCGGCGTCGATGTCGCGGGCCGTTTCCTCGGAGTAGTCGCGGCTCTTGCTGGACATGTCGCGGGCGAGGAAGACCTGGCCCTGCTGCTCGCCGTATTCGATCATGCCGAGTTTGTCGCTCATACCCCAATGGCAGACCATGCTGCGGACGAGCGAGGTGGCTTGGCGGATGTCGCCGGAGGCGCCGTTGGTGATATCGCCGAACGCGAGTTCTTCGGCGACGCGACCGCCCATGATCATGACGAGGCGGTCTTCGAGTTCGAGTTTGTGGTTCGTGTAGCGGTCACCTTCGGGGAGGTACATCGTGACGCCGAGGGCGGGGCCGCGGGGGATGATGGAGACCTTGTGAAGTGGGTCGCTGTGTTCGCAGAGGAGGTTGAGCATCGCGTGGCCGGCTTCGTGGAAGGCGGTCGTCTCCTTCTCGCGCGGGGACATGGCCATGCTGCGGCGTTCCTTGCCCCAGCGAACCTTGTCGCGGGCTTCCTCGAGTTCGTGCTGACCGATGGCTTTGAGGCCGCTGCGGGCGGCGAGGAGGGCCGCTTCGTTGATGACGTTCGCGAGTTCCGCGCCGGAGTAACCTGGAGTGCCTTTGGCGATGACGGCCATGTTGGTTCCTTCCGCGAGTTTGACCTTCTTGGAGTGGACGCGGAGAATTTCCTCGCGGCCTTTGACATCGGGGAGTCCGACGTCGACCTGACGATCGAAACGGCCCGGCCGCAGGAGGGCGGGGTCGAGGACGTCGGCGCGGTTGGTGGCGGCGATGATGATGACGCCGTCCTGGGTATCGAAGCCGTCCATTTCGACGAGAAGCTGGTTGAGCGTCTGTTCGCGCTCGTCATGTCCGCCGCCCATGCCGTGGCCACGGTGGCGGCCGACGGCGTCGATCTCGTCGATGAAGATGAGGCACGGGGCGGATTTTTTGCCCTGTTCGAACATGTCACGGACGCGGGACGCGCCGACGCCGACGAACATTTCGACGAAGTCGGAGCCGGAGATGCTGAAGAACGGGACGTCGGCCTCGCCGGCGATGGCGCGGGCGATGAGCGTCTTGCCGGTGCCGGGAGGGCCGACCATGAGGACGCCTTTGGGGATGCGACCGCCGAGCTTTTGAAATTTCTTCGGGTCCTTGAGGAATTCGACGAGTTCGGAGACTTCGTCCTTGGCCTCTTCGACGCCGGCGACGTCCTTGAAGGTGATCTTATTCTTTTCGCGGGCCATCATTTTGGCCTTGGACTTGCCGAAGGACATCGCGCCCTTGCCGGCCATCTTGATCTGCGAGCGGAAGAAGAAGTAGAGGACGAGGAGGAAGAGCGCGATCGGGAGGAGGCTGATCAAGGCGCTGGACCAGAGGTTGGATTCGTAGACAAAGGCAAACGGGAGGTCGGAGTCATCGAATTGTTTGCTGAGGGTGTCCCCGACGAGTTCGAACGAGATGTCGACGCGGAATGGGGCCTGAATCTCGGTGCCGTCGGCCAATTTCTTGTCGTAGAAGCCGGTGAGGTATTCGCTCTTACTGCCTTGTTCGCTGACGAAATTGAGGGGCTTCTCGTCGGTGGCAACCACGCGGCCATCCTTTAGAAGAGCTTGAAATTGAGGGTATGAGAGCGTGTCAGTCTGCAACATCGCACCGCCGCGGAAAAGGAACGCACCGCCGATGAGGGCGAAAGCGACGGCGAAAAGGACGAGGCCTCTCCAGTTAAATTGCGGGTCATTCCCGTTGGGGCGCTGCCCTTTTTCTTTCGGGGCGCGCGGATCGATGTCGGACATTTGGTTTTCTTGGATTTGAGTAGCCCTTTTCGGTAACATGCGTGCGGTGAGAATGCAAACGGAGGGGTGGGTGCGGTGGTGGGTGATTCTGGGTGAGGCAAGGGCCTCGTTCCCTGCGGTTGGGTTCGTTCGGCGGGTTCGAAGTTCGGCGGGACAAGCCGAGAACTCGGTGTCCGCATTTTCGCGATGACGCGCGGGGTTGTTGTTTCGGTGCATGACGTGTCGGTTGTGACCTGGCGGCGGGTTGACGCGATGCTGGAGGATTTGCGGGCGTGGGGCGTGGGGACGACTTCTTTGCTGGTCATTCCGGATCATCACGGGCGGGGGAGGATCTCGGAGGACCTGGAGTTTGGAGCATGGTTGGCGGGGCTGGTTGAGGCGGGTCACGAGGTGGTGGCCCACGGATATTTTCATCGGCGGGATGGCCGGGCTTCGGATTCGTTCGTGAAACGACTGACGACTGAGCGCTACACGGCGGGAGAGGGAGAGTTCCTTGATCCGTCCGAGGAAGCGGCGTTCGAGTTGTTGGAGCGGGGCTTAGGAGAATTTGTGGCGATGGGTCTGGGGCGACCGCGAGGTTTTGTCGCGCCGGCCTGGCTGCTGGGTCCGGAGGCGGAGCGGGCGGTGCGGCGGGCGGGGTATCGATACACGACGCGGATCGGGACGGTGGAGGATTTCGAGACCGGTCGGGTGTTGCGGTCGCAGAGTTTGGTCTACAGCGTGAGGGCAGGGTGGCGGCGGGGGTGCAGTCTGGTTTGGAACGAACTGCTGTTGCGCGGGTTGGGTGACCGGGCTTTGATCCGGGTGGGATTGCACCCGCCGGACTGGGATTTTCCCGGGATTCGCAGTCACGTGCGAAAATGTCTCAGCCGCGCGCTTGCGACGCGGGAGGCGATGACTTATGACGGCTGCCTCGACCGGCAGTCGGTCGATCCGGTGAAATGAGCGCGAAGGCAGACCTCCACATCTACTCAAAATTCAGTGATCGCGCCGCGGATTGGGTGCTGCGTCGGCTGGATTTTCCGGCGAGTTTCTCGGATCCGCGAGTAGTTTACGATTCGTTGCTGGCGAAGGGAATGACGTGGGTGACGCTGACGGATCAGAACTCGATCGCGGGGTGTCTGGAGATCGGTGGTCTGCCCGGTACGTTCATTAGCGAGGAGGTGACGGCGACGTTTCCGGAAGATGGCTGTCGGGTCAACGTGCTGGTGTACGGGATCTCCGAAGCGCAGCACCGCGAGCTGCAAGCGGTGCGTGGGAACATCTACGACCTTCAAAAATACGTGTCCAGTGCCGGGATCGCTCACGCGGTGGCCCACCCGCTGCACGCGTTACGGGAGGACCTCAAACCGGTGCATCTCCAGAAGCTGGCGCTGCTTTTCCGGCATTTCGAGGGGATCAATGGACGGTACGCGGCGATTTTGAGTGAGACGGTGCGATTTGCGCTTGGGCGCCTGACTGCGCGGGACATTGAGCGGTTCGCTTCGTTGACGGGGATTGAACCGACCCATGAGGAGGCCGAGCGAAAGGTCTTTTTGGGAGGGAGTGACGATCACGGCGGGGTTTTTCCGGCGCGGGCATGGACGGAGACGGCGGATTGCGGGACGGTTGGAGATTTCTTGGAACACGTGCGCGAGGGTCGATGTGAGGCGGCGGGGCGGTCGGGGAGTGCGCTGGCCATGGCGCACGGGACTTACAATGTGGCCTTTTCGTTTGCGAAGGAGCGGCTGTCGGTGAAGGCGCACGAACCCGGTGTGGGGCTGATCGAAAAGATGTTCTCACGGTTCATGGAGGGGCGTGATCCGACAGAATTCACGTTCGGGGAGAAGTTGAACTTCCTCGCGCAGGGAGTGGTGAGCGGGAAGATCTTCGAAATGGCGCGTCCCGGGAACACGTCGTTGTGGAAGGAGCTGGCGACATACTTTTCCGAGCCGAAGGTCAAGGCGGCGCTTGCGGAGGCGACGGCAGGCGTCGACGAGTCCGAGCGGCGCGCGTTTTTGATGGCGAACCTGATTGCGAACCAACTGGGTTTTCGATTTTTCAATCAATTCATCGGGCAGATCACTTCGGGGAAAATCATCGAGAGCATTCAGACGATCAGCCCGTTGGTGCCGATCATTGCACTGTTGAGTCCCTACATTCACGCGTTTCGGATGCCGAAGCGGGACTGGCTGGCTACGATGAGCCGCGACCTGTGCGGACGCGTGCCGGATGAGCTGATGAATCGACGGAGGGCGTGGTTTACCGACACGCTCGAGGACGTCAACGGCGTGGCGACGACGATCAAACGGATGACGGCGGCGGGCGTGGCGGCGGGTCATGACCTGACCGTGGTGGTGTCGAGTCCGGAGATTGCGGACATGGGCGTGCCGCTGAAGAATTTCCCGCCGGTCGGCGAGTTCGAATTGCCGGAGTACGAGCTGCAGCGGCTGAGTTTCCCCCCGGTGCTGGAGATGGCCGAGTGGATGGCGAGCCAGAATGTAGGAGAGGTGATCATCAGCACGCCGGGGCCAGTTGGTTTGGCCGCGTTGGCGGCAGCGAAGGTCCTTGGGGTGCGGACGGCGGGGATTTACCACACTGACTTTCCGCAGTACGTGCGGATTCTCACGGACGATTCGTTCATGGAGACGCTGACGTGGAATTTTATGCACTGGTTTTACAGCCAGTTGGACGTCGTGTGGGTGAACTCGGAGGATTATCGCAAGGAATGGATCGAGCGGGGAATTCCGAAGGATCGCATCAAGATCCTGCCGCGTGGTCTGGACATCGAATTGTTCCATCCGTCCCGACGGGACGGTGACTTTTGGAGGGAGCGTGGACTGCGGGAGGGCGAGTTGGTCATGCTCTACGTCGGACGGGTGTCGAAAGAGAAAAACTTGGACGTGACCGTTGCGGTCGCGCGCAAGCTAGCGGAGGCCGGGACGAACGTGCGCCCGGTTTTCGTGGGCGACGGGCCTTATCGGTCGGAGATGGAGCGGTTGCTGCCGGACGCGATTTTCACCGGCGTGTTGAGCGGGATGGATCTAGCGATGGCTTACGCATCGGCCGACTTGTTCGTTTTCCCGAGCACGACGGACACCTTTGGGAACGTGATTTTGGAGGCGCAGGCCAGCGGGTTGCCGACGGTGGTGAGTGACGTGGGGGGGCCGAGGGATCTGGTGAACGATGGGACCGATGGGTTCGTTACGCGGGCGTTTGATGTCGAGCAGATCGTGGAGCGGGTGGTGGAGATGGCGGGTGATGCCGGGATGCGCGGGCGGATGGGAGAAGCCGCCCGAGCCGGAGTTGAGACGCGGGATTGGGCGCGGGCATTTGAGCGGTTTTGGGGTGCTACGCCGGAGTAGAAAGGAGGCGAAGGGGGGGATGCGGGATAGGGGTCGACAGGAGGAGAGAGAGGGAAATCTTCATCGGCCGGTCATTCGCTCATGGATAAAGAATGTCGACCGGGCCGAGTGGCAGAGCCACTCGCAGGGCCTGGTTACCGCTCAAGTTGCAGTTTTCGAATCCACTGCGGGTAGGATTTCCGAGCGTTGAGGACTCGGAGCGTCCCCCGTTTGTCGATGATCCAGACGGTAGGAAGAGCGTTGATACCGAGTGGGCGGGCGACTTCGTTCTCCCAACCCTTGCCGTCAAAATAGGTGGGCCAAGTGATGTCGAAGGCCTGAAGGGCAGCGTCGAGGTTGGCGCGTTCCTCGTCCAGGCTGACCGTGATAATCTGGAGATCGTCCTTCGGGATCTTCCGAACGTCGTCGATGAAATCACGCATCCAAAGACCGGCTGGAGGACTTTCGGCTGCCCAGAAAATGAGGACGACGACCTTGCCTCGAAGCTGGGCCAAATCAATTGATTGGCCTTTGATGGTTTTGAATTTTGCTTGGACCGGTTGGCCGAGGGCGTTCATGCGGCGGAAGTCGTCGTTGATGCGGTCGTCGAGCGCGGGTTCCTTCGACAGCTGTTGGGCGCGGGTGAGGAGGTCGCGCATGGTGCCGGGAACTTCGTCGCAGAGGGTGGCGGCTTCGACGAGGAGGCGGGGGGAGCGGACGTCGTCGGGGAAGCGAGCGGCGAAATTGCTGGCGGCGGTTACGATGGCTTCGCGGATCTCCTGATCGCGGCCCTCGATGGTCTGCATCTGAAGCGAGATGCGGCGGAACGTTGCGTCCGCGAGCTTCTCCCGGGGGACGCCCGGGGTATTCTCCAGCCGCATGAGTTCGCGCAGGGCATTGGTGACGAGGGTCGGCTTGTCCTCCATGTTGCCTTCGGCGGCGTCGATGCTCGCGAGGCGGAGCTGGGCGTCGAAGGTGCGTGGATCGTCGGGATGGTTCTCGATGAAGTCTCGGAGAGCCGCGCGGTGTCTGGCGAAGTGCGCGCGGGCGAGGCGAACGGCTTCATCGCGGCTAGCGGGGGTGGCTTCAGGACCTTTGTCGAGTTCGCTGATGACAGCCCAGTCTTCAGTGGGGCCAGCCTGAAGCGGGCGGGTGAGACTGCAGAGAGTAAAGAGAGTGAGCGAAAGCGCGAAAAGATACTTCGGAAATGAGGATGGGCCAGGGGTCAGGTGGTCGGACCTCCCGCCTTCGGGTAGCCTCCGTCGACGATAAGGGAAAAGTGGGGACGAATTTTCCCCGCGGCGGGAATTCGGCGGTCGGTGCATTCTTCGCCCCCCGGGGCTCATTTATTTTGTGGCGTGATGGCGGTGTAGATGGCGCGGTGATCGCTGCCCTTCGCGAAGTCGTCGGAGCGGTTGATGCCGCTCTTGGCCTCCAAGATCTCGGGAAGGAGATTTTTGTTCGCCATCAAGTAGTCGATGCGGGAATAGAGGTCGGCGTAGCTCCAGAAGTGGGTCCAGACGTCGCCATTCTCGTCGGCGAGCGGAAGGGCGGTGAGAGAATAGACCCCGGACCCGCCGAGAAGTTCTTTGATAGGATATTCATTGCGAGTGTCGTTGAAGTCGCCGAGGAGGAGGAGATTGACGTCCGGATTCTTTTCGATGATTCGGTTCGCGTAATTCTTCAGGTAGAGAGCTTCGCGGGCGCGCATGGTGGCCTGGTCGTATTCGGGGACGTCGCGCTTTGACTTGAAATGAACTCCGAGGACGCGGAGCTGATAGTCGGGGTTGATCTGGATGGTGACGTCGAGGATGCCCCGGGACATGGGCCGGGCAATGCCGCCGATGTCGAAGGTAACGGCCGTCTTCGACTGGCGCTCGACGATCGGGAATTTGCTCAGGAGCGTGACGTGCCGCTCCGAGTCGGCGGCCTGAACGTATTCGGAGTCAACGTATTCCAGCCCCTTCGCTTTGAGACGGGCCTGCAGATCGGCGAATTCCTCCTTCGAACCCATTTCGACGACGCCGATGATGTCGGGCGCTACGTCAGCGATGACGTTGACCGCGGCTTCTTTTTCTTCGTCTGGCTTCGGAGCGGGGCTTGATCCGCGATCCATCGTGAGCCAATTTTCGACGTTGTAGACGGCCACGATGACCGGGTCGGTCGTTGCAGGCTGGGCGAGGGCGAAGGGAGCGGACGCCGAGATGGCGAGAATCGCGCCAAGAAAACGGCGTTTGGGCATTGTCGAAATTTCGTCTGAGAAGCTGAGAACTAGGCTGTAATCAAGCCACGTTGTGGGGCTGTTTGCCCGGTTGCTCCTTGATCTCGAGTTCTGCGGCGGTCTTCTTGATCTCGTTGTCGAACTCCTCCTTGGCCTTACGGAATTCGCCGAGGCTCTGGCCAATGCCACGAGCGAGTTCGGGGAGGCGCTTGGCTCCAAAGAGGACCAGGACAATGACGGCGATCATTATCATTTCGGGGAAACCGGGCATGCCGAGAGCGAGGAAAGAATTCATGATGATTGCAAGCTAACAGTGGGGGAGGGGGTTGCAACTGGAATCGCGGAGCGGGGGGTGATTGGTAGCTGTGAATGGTGGAGCTACGGACTCGGCAGATTCCAAGCTGGGGCCAGGGTCTTGTATTCTTCCTCCGGGAGGAGGACGTAGTGGGGGTGGGCGTCGGCTCGGAGCCAGCGCATGAGGGGGACGAGGGTGTCTTCGGCCATGGTGGTGCAGCCGGCGGTCTTGCGGCCTGGGCCTCGCTGGAGGTGGAAAAAAATCGCGGACCCGGCACCGGGGACGGGCGGGTCGGCGTTGTGGCGGATCTCGACGAGCCAGCGGTGAAAGGGGTCGCCGTGTTTCATCGCCTGTCCTTTGAACCAAGCGGGCGGGTTGGCGGGGTCGACGGTGACGTGCTGATTATAAAGCGGGTTGGCGACGTCGTCGATCCAGGCGTCGGCGGTGGTGACGGTATGATACGGGTAGTCGACTCCGGCCGGGAGTGTGTCGTCGAAGGTGTAGATGGTGCCGATGGCGAAGAGACCGGCGGGCGCGCGTTTGTCGCCCTCCTTTTTTCGAAGGCCTGGTTGGTCCTGGCCGGCTAGGCCGCGGCCCCAGGCGAGACCGTTTTTGCCGAGGAGAATGGGGCGGGGGGATGAGACGGCGGTCCACGGCGAGGAAGGAGAGGTGCGTTGGTAGAGTTGAAGGGTGCCGGTGGAACTGTCCCACGTGTCGGTGAGGCCGACGATGAGCTGGAGGCAATTGGATGGGAGGGGCGCGGCGCTGAGGGAGGAACCGTAGATGGCGCAGATTACGCAAAGGAAGGGCAGGGAGCGCATGAGTAGATATTGGACACGAGTAAAGGGATTCCCAAGAGATTGTACAAAAAGAATGAATCATGTCCGCTGCGGGTCGCGGTCATCCAATACGAAGGGGAATACTCGGAAACTCTCACGAGCAACGGCGGCTCGGTGGGCGCGAACTTTCAGTTCTGATCCTGGAGCCGGCGGGGTTCGACCCATTTGCCGCGGTCGCGGATGAGGTCGATGAGGCGGTCGACGGCGTTGGCTTCGGGGATGTTGAATTCGACCGCAGTTTTGCCGACGTAGAGATTGATTTTGCCGGGTGCTCCGCCCACGTAACCGAAGTCGGCGTCGGCCATTTCGCCGGGTCCGTTCACGATGCAACCCATAACGGCGATCCGGACGCCCTTGAGGTGATCGGTGCCGGCCCGGATTCGGGCGGTGGTGGACTGCAGGTTGAACAGAGTGCGGCCGCAGCTGGGGCAGGCGACGTAGTCGGTTTTAAAGATGCGGGCGCCGGCGGCCTGGAGGATGTGATAGGCGAGGCGGAGGGATTGGCCGGGTGCGGGTTCGCCCTGAATGAGAATCGCGTCGCCGATGCCGTCGCAAAGCAGGGTGCCGAGGTTTGTGGCTGCTGAGAGCAGGGTTGGGAGCGGATCGTGATTGGGGGGACGTGGCGCGAAGGTGTCCTTGAGGAGGATCGGGTGGCGCGGATCGAGGCGGTCGGCGAGCTGGCGGTAGGCGTCGATGACGGTGAGAGCGCAGGTGTCGGGAATGGTGACGAAGAGGGCGGTGCGACTGGCGTTCGCGGCGGCGACGGCGGATTCGTCGGTGGGATCGATCCCGGTGAGGCCGGCTTGGTCGAGGATGATCTCGGGCTGATAGTCGCCGAGTTTGTCGAGTTTGTGGGCGAGGGCGTCGTAGGTCGGGCGGTGGACGACGATGCGGATCGTCTCGTCGCCGCCGACGGGGGTGTCGGTGATGAGAAGACGGGAGGTTGCCCGGCGGACGTAGGTTCCGGAATGAGAAATTGGAAATGCGGAATGAGAAATGGAGTGCCGCTGCGCGGGATCTTGGACGGGTGGGCTGGGAGCCTGCGTGACCTGGATCAATTCCCGGGCGACCGGGATTTCGTGAACGCTGTCTTCCGTGAGACTGACGCGAACCGTGTCGCCGATGCCGTCGTGGAGGAGGCTGCCGATGCCGATGGCACTCTTGATCCGACCGTCTTCGCCATCGCCGGCTTCGGTGACGCCGAGGTGAATCGGGTAATTCCAGTCAGGGCCCTCCGCGTCCAGGCGGGTGACGAGCAGGCGGTAGGCCTGGATCATGACCTTCGGATTGCTGGCCTTCATCGAGAAAAGGAAGTTGTGGTAGTCGAGATCGCGGGCGATGCGGGCGAATTCGAGGGCGCTCTCCACCATGCCGAGGGGCGTGTCGCCGTAGCGGTTCATGATGCGGTCGCTGAGGCTGCCGTGGTTCGTGCCGATGCGCATGGCGCGACCGAGTTCTTTGCAAAGTCCGACGAGGGGCGTGAAGCGGTCGCGGATGCGGGCGAGTTCGGCGGCGTATTCGGTGTCCGTGTATTCGCGGATCTTGAATTTTTTAGAATCGACGAAGTTCCCGGGATTGATGCGAACTTTTTCGACCCAGCGGGCCGCTTCGAGGGCGGCGTCGGGTTTGAAGTGGATGTCGGCGACGAGCGGGACGTTGCAGCCGCGGGCGAGCAGGCCGGCTTTGATGCACTCGAGGTTGCGGGCGTCCTTGATCGTGGGAGCGGTGATGCGGACGATCTCGCAACCGACCGCCACGAGATCGAGCGACTGCTGAATGCAGGCCTCGGTGTCCATCGTGTCGCACGTGATCATGGACTGCACGCGGATCGGATTGCTGCCACCGATGGTGACGGGTCCGACGTGGACTTCGCGGGTAGGTCGTCTCATGAGACGGCGCTACTTTTTGAATTCCATCGTGCTTTCGCCGCCCGATCCGAACAACGACAGGTCGAGAACGTCATAGAAGGTGACGTAGAGCATGAAGCCGATGAGCGCGAGGGCGAATCCGTTCTGAAGGAACTCGAGCACGCGGACATTGACCGGGCGGCGCATGATTTTCTCGATGATGGCGAGGGTGATGTGGCCGCCATCGAGGACGGGGATGGGGAGTAGGTTGAGGAGGGCAAGGTTCACGTTGAGAACGACGCTGAACCAGATCGCGAGGAGCCAGCCGTCCTGCCGCTCGAAGAGGCGGTAGTAGACGTTCATGATGCCGACGGGACCGCTGAGATGCTGGAGGCCGATCTCGGATTTGGTCGAGACGACGGCTCCGAGGGTGTCGACCATCATGGTCATGCTGGAGGTGATTTGCTGGATGGGATTCGGATGGACGCGGTGGAGTTCCCCCTCGAAATCCCAGTCGATGCCGCCGCTGCTCCAGGCGATGCCGATCTTGGGATCGGAGCCGTCCTCCGGGATCTTCGGAGTGACGGCGACTTCCATCGATTTGCCGCCGCGGTCAATGGTCAGCGCGATCGGCTGGCCGGCGGAGGCCTTGAGCTGTTCAGAAAAGGCCGCGCGGCTGGTCACCGGAGCGCCTTCGGCGCTGAGGATGGCGTCTCCGGGCTGGAGGCCTGCGGCGGCGGCGGGACTATCCTTGATGACCGTGCCGACCGCGGGAGCGATGGCCGGCAGGGCGAGATCCAGGGTGTCCGAACCGCGCTGGACCGTAACCGGGAGGGGAGTGCCGCCGGTCTGGTCGAGAAGGGTGGACAACTCCATGAAGCTGAGGACGGGCTGGCCGTTGGCCATGGTGACGAGATCCCCGGCGCGGAAGCCGGCTTCGGCTTCGGGACTGCCGGAGGTGACGGTCGCGATTTTCGGAGTAACGGAAGGGAGAATTTGGACTTGGCGGAGACCGGCGCGACCCCATCCGGCGCGAGGTGGGGTGACGGGCGCGACGTCGAACGTCTTCGAGGCACCGTCGCGCTCGACTTCGATCTGGATGGTGGGGTTCTCGCTGCGGGCGATGTTCCAGACGACGCTTTCGCGGGCGTTGCCTGCCGGACCGAATTGCGTGATGGGCTTGCCGTCGATCGAAACGATTTTGTCCCCCGGGAGAATGCCGGCCTGGGCCGCGGGTCCGCCTTCGCTGACGAACCCGACGGTGGTGCTGGTTTCCATGTCGCCGACGGGGCGTCCGAGGAACCAGACGAGGCAGGCGAAGAACAGGGCGAGGAGAATGGAGAAAAGCGGGCCGGCGGCGGCGACGATGATTTTGTCGAGCGGGCCGATGGGCGGGTATTTGCTGCGGTCGTTCTCGACTTCGCCTTCGAGGAGTTCCATCGGGGCGAGCTGGGGAATCGCGACGTAGCCACCGGCGGGGATGGAGCCGAGGCGGTATTCCACGCCGTTGATCGTTTTCTTCCAGAGCGGTTTGCCGAACCAGATGGCGAACTTCTCGACGACGAGGCCACGCCAGCGGGCGGCGAGGTAGTGACCCCATTCGTGAACGAGGATCATGAGGTTGAAGATGAGAACGACTTCAACGCAGATGAGGAGGAATTTGAGGGTGTCGAGGATCATGAAAATGGCGTGGGTCCAATTAATGGAGTTGTTTGGGGGAGAAATCAACCGTCGGCTCGCGTGCGGATTCCGGCTTCCGAAGCAATCGCCAGCTCCAGAGGGCGAGACCACCGAATCCGATGGCCGCGCTGGCGAGGGCCCAGACGAGGCCCATCGGGATCGGCTCTCCGAAAGTCCAGCCCGTCAGCTCGGCACCGAGCCAGACGACGAGGCTGATGCGCGGGGCCATTCCGAGGGCGGTTCCGAGCAGGAGCGGCAAAAGCCGGATGCCGCTGCTAGCCGCAAGGAAGTTCGTCATGGCGAAGGGCATCTGCGGGGGGAGGCGGGCCAGAGCGACGGCGAGGATTGCGCGGCCGAACGAGGCATCGATCATGGCGGTAGCGAGGGTGCGTCCCCAGCGGGAGCGGTCGACCAGCGCCCGTAGGTCGCCGCCAGCGTAGCGGTGCCCGAGGCAGAATCCGATCCAGCACCCAATGAGAACGATCCCGATGGCGACGGGGAGTCCGGCCGCGAAGCCGAAGAGGAGGCCAGCCATTAGCGAGGTGAGGTGGGAGGGAATCAACGCGAATCCGACGATGATCCCGCCCGATAAGAGGTAGGTCGGGACGACCCACCATCCGGCCTCACGCAGGGATGTGATGTGAGCGAAGGCTCCGGTGGCACCGAGCGAGACCCCGATGAGTGGGAGCAGGAGGCCAAGACTGCAGGCGACAACGACGCGCCAAACCCGCAGGCGCGTGGATGCGGGTTGGGGGGGACCGAAGTCTTGAGTCTCGGAGGGTGGCTCCACGGTTTCCATTCGGTAGGCGGGGAGGCTCGCACGCGCAGCGGTAATATCAAGGTCTCATCAGAAAGTTGGTCGGTACGCCGAAAGCGCTCACGGGTCAATCCGTGAGCGCTCGTCGAGTGGCAGGTTTGAGGCTGTTAGCGGCGGTAGTAGTGACCGCGACGCGTCACACGGTAGTTGCCCCGGTAGTCGTGGCGGTTGTGGTAGTAGACGCGGGCCGGGCGGCGGTAGACAACGCGCGGAGTTACGTAGACTGGACGCGGGCGGTAGTAGGAGACGGCGGGCGCGCAGCGGTAGCCGCCGGAGTGGAAGGAAACGCTGATTCCGGGGCGGGCTTCGGCTTTGGGGATGGCGAAGAAGACGCCGAGTGCGAAGGCGAGGGCGAAGAGGATTTTTGCTGTTTTCATGACAGCAATGGTGACGAGCGTGGGGTGGGGGTTATTCACCCGCGAGCTCTTGGGCGAGAATGCCGACGGCGGTGGCGACGTCTTCGGCGGTGACGTTGAGCGGAGGAAGGAAGCGAATGGTGCGCTCGCCGGCGGGGACGACGAGGAGGCCTGCCGCCATGAGGCGTTTGGTCATCGCGAGCGCGCTCAGGTTGGGATCTTCGGCGACGAATTCGACGCCGATCATGAGTCCGAGTGCGCGGATGTCGGCGATTTTCGGCGAGGCCAAGTCGGCGATGGACTTGGCGACGGTCGCGCCCAGTTTCCGGACGTGAGCGAGGAGATGTTGCTCGTCGATCTCGTCGAGGACGGCGAGACCGGCTGCGCAGGAGACCGGGTTGCCCCCGTAGGTCGTGCCGTGAGAGCCAGGGCCGAGGAGGTCGGAGAGCAGTCCGCGGTCGTCGCCGGTCGGGCGATCGCGGATCCAGAACGCGCCGAGGGGAAAACCGTTGGCGATGCCCTTTGCCCAGCTGATGCCGTCGGGAACGATCTCCGCCGCACCCGGGATCGCGTGCCAGCCGTTGTAGTGGCCGGTGCGACCGAGGCCGCATTGCACCTCGTCGAAGAGGAGGAGGAGATCGCGCTCGTCGCAGAGTGCGCGGAGGTCGGCGAGGAATTTTCCATCGGCAGGACGGATGCCGCCTTCGCCCTGGATGGGTTCGATGAGGATGGCGGCGGTTTGCGGGGTGATGGCGGCGACGACGGCGGTGAGGTCGCCGAGGGGAACGTGGGTGAAACCGTCGAGGAGCGGACCAAAATCCTTTTTGACCTTGTCCTGACCCGTGGCGGAAATGCCCGCCATCGTGCGGCCGTGAAAGGAGCCGGTGAAGGTGATGACGTGGTGGCGGTCTGTCGCCGATCCGAAGCGGCGGGCGAGTTTGATGAGGCCCTCGTTGGCCTCGGCTCCGCTGTTGCAGCAAAAGACTTTGCCCGGGGTGCCGACGCAGGCGACGAGGCGCTCGGCGAGTTCGATCTGCGGGCGGGTATAGTAGAGGTTCGACGTGTGAACGAGGGTGCCGGCCTGGGCGGTGATGGCGGCGGTGACGCGCGGGTGGGCGTGACCGAGCGAGCAGACGGCGATGCCGCCACCGAAGTCGAGATACTCGCGTCCGGCATCGTCCCAGACGCGGGAGCCGCTGCCGCGCTCGATGACGAGGTCGAAGCGGCCGTAGGTGGGGACGACGGATTGGGCGTAGCGGGACGGAATACTTTTAAGCACGGAACGGATGGATAACACGGATGGGGAGCGGGTCGCTACCGTTTGCGAAGGCGTTTGAGGCGGTCGGTGAGGTCGGCTTCGGTCTGGAGGAGTTCGCGGGCGAGTTCCTCGGAGGACATCCAACTGCCGCCGAAGGATTCGACGGTGGTGCGCTCGAGGTAATCGTCGGTGGCGACGGTGAGGTCGAAGGTTTTGGCGTATTTGGCGACGAGGCGCTCGATGACACTGTCGGCGGTCTGGCCGGCGGCGGAGTAGAAAATCTGAATGCCGCCGGGGTTGGGAAATTCGTTGGCCTTCGCGCCCTGGCCGTCGAAGACGACCGCGACGTGGTAGTCGGACGAATCGTGGAGCCGGGTGAGGAGCGTGACGAGTTGTTCCCGGGCGGTGGCGGTCTTGCGTTCGTGCAGGGCCCGGAGCTGCGGCCACTGAAAGATCATGCTGTGGCCGTCGACGAGGAGGAGTCGTTGCAACGCCACGGCGCGGGTGGTGTTTTAACCCTCGATGGTCTGAATCTCGACCGGCTCGACTTTCACACCGAGGTCTTCGAGCCAGGCGATGGCTTTCTTGATTTCTTCGCGTTCGCCGTCGAGTTCAAGCGAGACGAGGCCGATCTCGTCGGTGACGCTGGCTTGGCGTACGTTCGTGACGACGGCGAATTCCTGGGCGAGTTCGTAGACGATCGGCCGCGTGATGAGGCGGGCGGGATACATGAGCCAGAGGCGGGTGGATTGAGCGGACATGAGGTGAGTTTTGAACAGAAGGTCGCGAAGGTCGCAAAGAAGAATCAAAAAGAATTCACCTTCGGAGTTCCTCGCGCCGTTCCGTTCGAAAGTATTCTTCCTACCCGCCCGCGATGGCCGGGACGATGCTGAGCTCGTCGGAGTCGGCGACTTTGGTGTCGGTGTTTTCGAGGAAACGGATGTCCTCGTCGTTGAGGAAGATGTTCACGAAGCGGCGGACGGCTCCGTTTTCGTCGTAAACGCGCTCGCCGAGGCCGGGGTAGGTCTTGTCGAGATTCTGCAAAATTTCGCCGACGGTGTCGCCGGAAGCGGTGACGACCTCCTGGTCGCCGGTGAGTTTGCGAAGTGGGGTGGGGATGCGGACGGTGGACATTTTGAGGTTCTGACGTTTTGAGGTTGTGAAGTTCTGGATTGGTTAGGTGAGGGCGATTTCGTCGGCGACGAGGGCTTCGAATTCACGGAGGCTGGGTTTGATGGTGCGGGGGGCACCGACTTTGCCGACGATGGCTTCCTGCGTCTTGAGGCCGTGACCGGTGATGCAGAGGACAATGGATTCGTTGCGCGGGATCTTGCCGCTTTCGACGAGCTTCCTGGCGCAGGCGACGGTGGTGCCGCCGGCGGTTTCCGCGAAGATACCGGTTGTTTCGGCGAGGAGGCTGATGCCTTCGATGACCTCTTCGTCGGTGCAATCCTCGGCGCTGCCGCCGGTTTCATTCATCGTGCGAATGGCGTAGTAGCCGTCGGCGGGGGTACCGATAGCGAGGGATTTGACGATGGTGTCGGGGTTCGGGACCGGCTTGACGATGTCGGTCTTTTTCTTGAGCGCGGCGCTGATTGGCGAGCAACCGGTGGCTTGCGCGCCGTGGACGCTGAAGGGTTGTTCGTCGAGGATCCCGACTTTGAAGAACTCGGTGTAGGCCTTGTAGATCTTCGTGAGGAGCGACCCGCTGGCCATTGGGATAACGGTGTGGCGCGGGAGCTTCCAGCCAAGTTGCTCGGCGATCTCGAAGCCCATCGACTTTGAGCCTTCGGCGTAATACGGGCGGAGATTGACGTTGACGAAGCCCCAGCCGTATTTGCCGGCGATCTCGGAACAGAGACGGTTCACCTGGTCGTAAGGGCCTTCGATGCCGATGACGTTTGATCCGAAGACGAGGGAACCCTGGACTTTGCTTTGCTCGAGGTTTGACGGGATGAGGACGTAGCTTTTCAGTCCGGCCGCGGCGGCGTTGGAGGCAACGGAATTCGCGAGGTTGCCGGTCGAGGCACAGGCGACAATTTTGAACCCGAGTTCCTGGGCGCGGGTGAGGGCGACGGAAACGACGCGGTCCTTGAAGGACAGAGTCGGGTAATTGACGGTGTCGTTCTTGACGTAGAGTTCTTCGACGCCGAGGCGCTCGGCGAGTCGATCGGCGCGGACGAGTGGTGTGAAGCCCGTTTGCAAGCCGACGGTGGGTGGGCCGTCGATGGGGAGAAGCTCCCGGTAGCGCCACATGCCCTGGGGGCGGGATTCGATGACCTCGCGGCTGATCGAGGCGCGGATGGCATCGTAGTCGTAGGCGGCTTCGAGGGGGCCAAAATCGAATTCACAGATGTGAATGGCCTCCTTGGGGTAGAGTCGACCGCACTCGCGGCACTTGAGATTACTGAAGAATGGTTTGTCGCTCATCGGGTAAGACTTTTGTCGTCTTATCAGGAGTGACGGAGGCGGAAGGACCCACGAAGGGCGCTGTCGCATCTCATCTTCCCCGGAGACCGTAGTCGCCGAGCAGGATTTGGCACCTGGTCACTGGTCACGCTTGCGCGGTCCCAATCGGTTGCCGTGGCTTCATCGGGCCTGTCCCTCTGCCACTCTTGATAAGATGACGTGGAAGGTAAAGGGGAGGTGGGTCGCGTCAAGCGGTTTTTAGAGCGGGTCCTTCAGGAACATGCTTTTGATGGGATGTTCGTCGAGGACGTTGGGTTCGATGCCGCCGATTCGGTCGGCGTCGTAGAGCTGGATGCCGACGTAAAAATAGATCGGGCAAATTGGGGTGGCTTCCGCGACGAGGAGGCGCTCGGCTTTTTTCAAAACGTCGAAGCGAGCGGTGGGGTCGACGGTTTCCGCGGCTTCGGCGATCAGTTTGTCGTAGGCCGGACTGGACCAACCGGTGCGGTTATTGCCGCCGCCGGTGAGGAAGAGGTCGAGGAAGGTGTTCGGATCGGGGTAGTCGCCGACCCAGCTCGAGCGGCAGATGTCGTAGTCGAGTTCGTTCATCGAGTTGAGGTAGACCTTCCACTCCTGGCGGTTGAGGTTGACCGTGACGCCGAGGGCGTCGCGCCACATGGCCTGGAGTTCGACGGCGATGGCCTGGTTCTGCTCGCTTTCGTTGTAGAGGTAGCGGACGAGCGGGAAGCCCTGGCCGCCCGGGTAACCGGCGTCCGCGAGGAGGGCGGCCGCTTGGTCAGGATCGAACGCGAGGCCGTCGGGGGAGACGTAGCCTTCGATGCCGGGGGGGACGAGGGTGCCGGCGGGGAGTTCGCCGGCGCGGGTGATTTTTTCCACGATCCGGCGTTTGTCGACGGCGAGAGAGAAAGCACGGCGGACGCGTTCGTCGGCGAACGGGCCGGTGACGCAATTGAAACGGAGGAAGAACGTCCCGAGGAACGGGGCGCTGTGGAAGTCGGGGCGTTTCTTGAGGTCTTCGAGGAGGGCGGGTGGCATGAGGCCCTTGTCGATCGCGAGGTCGGCGACGCCGCTTTCGTAGAAGTTGAACGCCGTGTTCGCCTGGTTGATCGGGAGGACGTCGACGGTCTCGAGGGCGACGGTCTCGGCGTTCCAGTAGGTCGGATTTTTTCGCAGGCGGATGCGGTCGTTGAGCCGCCAGTCTTCGAGGAGATACGCGCCGTTGTTGACGAGGTGCTCCGGCTTGACCCAATCGTCGCCGACCCGGTCGATGAGGTCGACCGGGACGGGGTAGAGCGTCGGGAAGGCGGCGAGTCCGAGGAAAAACGGAGTTGGGTTGGTGAGTTCGACGCGGAGGGTGAGATCGTCGACGGCCTTCACGCCGACCTGGGAGAAATCGGTGATTTCTCCGTCGGCGAAAGCTTGCGCGTTTTTGACGTAGTAGAGTTGGTAATTGTAGGCCGAGCCGGTGGCGGGGGTGAGTGTGCGCTGCCAGGAGCGGACGAAATCCTTCGCCGTGACCTGGCGTCCGTCGCTCCACTTGGCGTCGGGGCGGAGCGTGAAAGTGTAGACGCGACCGTCGGGCGAGATCGTCCAGGATTCCGCGACGCCGGGAACAGCCGTGCCGGTTCGGTCGTAACTGGTGAGGCCTTCGAAGAGCGCGTTGACGATGCGGCCCTCGGGTTGGCCGGTGATGATGGCCGGATCGAGCGTTTCGGGTTCCGCTCCGTTGATGAAAACGAGGTCCGCCCGGTCGCCGGATCGGTCGCAGCCGCCGGAGGTTACGCAGAGAACGATTAATCCCAGACTTGCGAAGAGGCGGCGCATCCGGTGGAAATTAGGGCCGAGCACAGCCCGCGTCACATCGAAACCCATTTTTCCATGAAATTCCTCGCCCTTGCCGCTCTCAGCCTCGCTCTCGGAGCGTGCGCGACCTCGAACCCACCCGCGACGGCCAGCCGGGTCGATCTGAAGCAATACAGCGGGGAGTGGCACGAGATCGCGCGTTTTCCGACCTGGTTTCAGCGCGATTGCGCCCGGGCGGTCAAGGCGACCTACACGCCGCAGGAGGACGGGAAGATCACGGTGGACAATCAGTGCGTCGCGACGAACGGCGAAATCAAGCGGAGCGTTGGGACGGCCCGGGTGGTGCCCGGAAGTGGGAACGCCAAGTTGAAGGTGAGTTTCTTTTGGCCGTTTGAGGGGGATTATTGGATTCTTGCGCTGGACGAGAAGGCCTACGAGTGGGCGTTGGTCGGTTCGCCGTCGCGTGATTACCTTTGGGTGCTGGCAAGGGATCCGGCGATACCCGACGCGCTTTACGAACGGATTGTGGCCGAGGCGGTGGCGCGTGGTTTTGACGTGACCAAGCTGGAGAAGACGCCGCGGTAGGAGCGAGGCGTTCGGCGTTGGTTAGTCGAGGTGCCCGCTCTGGCGGAGCGCAGTGACGATCTCGGCAGCGGCGGTGCTGCGGTTGAGGGCGTAGAGGTGCAGGCCGGGGCTGCCTCCTTCCAGTAGCTGACGACAGAGATTGATCGTGTAGGCCATGCCCCGTTTGCGCATCTCGACGCGGTTGTCGGCGACGGGTTCCATGCGTTCGCGAAGAACTTCGGGGACTTCAGCCTGGCACATTTTGCAAAATCGGGTGAGCGCACCCCAATCGATGACCGGCAGGATGCCGGGAAGAATGCGGGCGGGATGGCCGAGGCGGGCCGAGGCGTCGGCGACGAGCGAGTTGTAAACGTCGGCGCTGAAGAAGCATTGGGTGATCGCTCCAGTGGCGCCCTTTTCGAATTTACGCTGGAGATTCTCGAGGTCGGCTTCGCGGGAGGGGGCGTCCGGGTGAGACTCGGGGAAGGCGGCGCAGAGGACGGCGAAGCGACCGTCGGCCCGGATGAGATCGATGAGGTCCGTGGCGTATTCGCAGCCGCCATCGGTGGGGGTGAATCGGGTCTCGCCCTTCGGGGGATCGCCGCGGAGGGCGAGGAGATTCTCGATGCCGTGGCCGGCGTATTCGTCGAAGAGTTCGCGGAGTTCGGCCTTGGTGGCGTTCACGCAGGTGAGGTGGGCCATGGCGGGGATGCCGGCGTTCTTGGCGATGTGTTCGATGACTTCGCGGGTCTTCTCACGGGTCCCTCCGCCGGCTCCGTAGGTGACCGAAACGAAATCGGGGCCGAGGGGGACAAGCTGATCGATGGTGTCTTCGAGGGTGTGCCAGCCGCGTTCGTTTTTCGGGGGGAAAAATTCGAAGGAGAGGGTGCGGGATTTTTGGGCGAAGAGATCGTCGAGGCGCATGGCGTGGTGCGGACGTTACGTGCCGGGAGGGGTTTGGGCAACGCTCGCGGTTGAGAACTGGGGGTGGGAGCGGATTTTGCGTTCGAAAGCCGGGTGTTCGTTTGGCGGGAGTTCGGGCGGGAAGCGGAGGTCGGAGCGTTCCCATTTCTCGAGCCAGCTGGGGGGGAGAAGTTCGCGGGGGTAGAGGCCGAGGGCGGCGGGGGTGAGGGCAATGGTGGTGTCGTCCTTCGGGGGGGTGGCGACGCCGCGGGCGAGGTGGAAGCCGGTGGCCAGCATGACGGTGCGGGTCGAGGTGGCGTTGGTGTAGGTGAAGAGTTCGGTGGGGTGATCGCCGCAGGCGGCGCGGAGCCGGCGGAAGGCTTCGAGGGTCCAGGGGCCGTCGGTGGTCTTCGCGGAGAACATGTCGTAGAAAACAATGTCGGGCGGGCCGGGAGCGGCGGCGAGGGTTTCGACGTAGTCGCCGTGAACGAGTGTCCAGGTGAGACCGGGGTGGGTGCGGGATTCCCAGTGGCCGTGGCGAAGGAGGTGGTGGGGAGCGGAATGACGGAGGTAAAGGAACTGGTCGTTGTGCGCGAAGGCGAGGCGGAGGGAGTCGAGGTCGTTTTCGAAGCTGATGATGCGGAGTGGGCGCTGGGGGGTCTTTTGCTTTTCGAAGGCCTTGATGGCGCCCATCGCGTTGGCGGCGGCTCCCAAGCCGACGTCCCAGATGGTGAGGGGGGAGTCGGTGGGTTCCGCGAGGCGGGCGGCGAGGTTGGATTGGTCGACGTAGAGACGCAGGGCTTCCTCCATCGGCGGGGTGCGGGCGTGCATGATCTCGCCGCTGGCGCGGTGGAGGATGCTGGCGAATCCCTCGCGGGCGGTGTGGACTTCGTAGTCACCGAGGGCGGGGCGTTTGGTGGGCTTGATGGGAAGGGGGTCGACGGGGTTGTCGAGGTCGTCTTCGGCCAGCAGACGTCGTCTGTTTTGATAGAACTCCAGGAAGGTCCCCTCGAGGATGGCGGCGCGGATTTCGCGCATGAGTTGGTGGTAAAAATGGATGTTGTGCTCGCCGAGGAGGGTCCAGCCGAGGTTCTCGGAAGCCTTCGTGAGGTGGTGAAGGTAGCCCCGGGAGAAGCGGGCACAGGTCCCGCACGTGCAGGCGGGATCGAGTTTTTCGTCGGAGAATTTGTGGACGGCGCGGCGGAGTTGGAGGAACCCGCGGGACGTGAAAGCACCTCCGCGTTTGGCCACTTGGGTTGGGATGATGCAGTCGAACATGTCCACGCCGCGGTGGACGGCCTCCAGGATGTCGAGGGGGGTGCCGACGCCCATGAGGTAGCGGGGTTTGTCGCGCGGGAGAAGACTGGCGCTGAGGGCACACATGTCTTCGCGTTCGGATTTGCCTTCGCCGACGGCGAGGCCGCCGATGGCGAATCCGTCGAAGGGGAGTGCGGTGAGTCCGGCGGCGCTGACCCGGCGGAGTTCGGGGTAAATGGCTCCCTGGACGATGGCGAAGAGGGATTGGGGTGAATCGGCGCGGGCGGCGAGGCTGCGGACGGCCCAACGCTGGGTGAGTTCGACCGCGGCGCGCGCGGTGGGTTCGTCGGCCGTGGCGGCAACGCATTGGTCGAGGGCCATCATGATGTCGCTGCCGATGGATCGTTGGGTGCCGACGCTGAGTTCCGGGCTGCAGCAGGTAGGTGCGACCGTCGACGTAGCTTTGGAAGGACGCGCCGTCTTCGGTCATCGACCGGGCGTGGGGGAGCGAGAAGATTTGGTAGCCGCCGGAGTCGGTGAGAAAGGACTTCGGCCAGGTGGTGAAGTTGTGGATGCCGCCGAAGCGTTCGAAGACCTCCGGGCCGGGGCGGAGGAGGAGGTGGTAGGTGTTGGCGAGGAGGATCTGGGAACCGCTGGATTCGAGGGTCTGGGGGGGCTGGGCTTTGACCGTGGCCTGGGTGCCGACGGGCATGAAGAGAGGGGTGAGGACTTCGTTGTGGAGGGTGGTGAAGCGGGCGGCGCGGGCTTGCGAGCCGGGGGCTTCCTTTTCGAGGGTGAAGTTGAGGCGGGACGGGGTCATGGGGTGACGGGGCCTTTTCGACGTGCGGATATTGGGCTGGAGGAAGGTGCTCCCTGGTCGTCGGCGACTCGGAAGTGGGCTTCGAGAAATTTCTCCAGTTCGTTGTTGGCTTCGCGGAGTCGGGTGTGTGCGAGCGTGGGGTGATCGGTGGTGAGGGCGTTGGCGGTCCGGTGGGCCAGGTTGCGGGCGGGGTTGGTTTCGGTGATCTGGTCGATGAGGTTGGTGACGTGGGTGACCTGGGCGCGGGCTTTCTGGATAGTGGCGAGGGCTTCGGGTTCGGTGGTTTCGCCGGTGGCGACTTGGAGGAGTTGGCGGCAGTCGAAGGCCCGGCAGCGGGTGGGGCGGTCTGGGTAGATCGCGCAGGTTCCGTTGCCGTGGGCGGGGCAGGGTTGATGGAAGAAGGACTCGGCTCGTTTGCGTTTGACGCGGAGGCCGTGGGCGGCGAGGGCGCGGGGGGAGTCGGCGGGCTGGAGGACGACGGAGTGAAAGAGGGTGCCGTCACAGCACATGCCGCAGGCGGCACAGAGGCGGGCGGCGGACGTCGATGCTGGAGCGGGTGGCATGGCGGAGCGCGCGGACTTTTTTTCTAGTCCTTGAACTCGGAGTTCAGCCACTTGAGCGGGAAGCGGTCGCCGGGACAGTCGGTCGGCTTGGGGTTGATCTGCTTGTGGCCGCGGATGATGATCTCCTTGCCGCTGGATTTGCCACAGCGACGGCGGAGGTAGGTGATGAGTTCGTCGAGAGCGGCGATTTGGGTTTTGGTTGGGAGGTCGCGGTTGAGGTCGCCGACGAGGCAGATGCCAATGGAAATGTCGTTGAGGTAGTCGCTGGCGACGTGGCCGCCGTTGATCTGACGCTTCCAACGGTTGCCAATCTCGATCTCGCCGTCGCCGGAGGACGTGCCGTTGCCGATGACGAAGTGGTAGGCCATGCCGTTCTGCATCTTGCGGACGTTGCGGTGGTAGTTGTCGAAGGCTTTGGCGTTGCCCTGGCGCGTGCCGCTGTTGTGAACGATAACGTATTTCCAGCGACCCTTTTTGACGGGGGCGTCATCAATGGCGTCGCGGACTGAGTCGGTGAGGTATTCGTACTTCGGTCCGCCGCCGAACCAAAGGAAGCCGGTTTTCTTTTTGGGAGGAGGAGCGAGGCCTTCGTCTTTCGATTTGCCAGATTTTTCGACGACGATGGGGGCGGAAGGTTTCTCCTTTTTCGGTTTGGGAGTGGGCGTCGGGGTTGGTTCGGGGGTGGGCTTGGGAGTCGGCTTCGGTTTTGGAGTCGGTTGCGGCTTCGGAGTGGGCTTGGCTTCGGGCGGTTCGGGAGTTGGTTCGGGAGTGGGGACGCGCTCGGCTCGTTCGACCGGGGTGGGGGTGGCCTGGGGGGGCGGAGGGTCGTTTTGTGGGGGGCGGGTTGCCGGCGTGGGTTCGGGTGCCGGGCGGGTGGCTGGCGTGGGCCGCGGTCGGGGCGTGGCGGAGGCGCGCGGGATGGCTCGCATGTCTTCGCGGGCGCGGAGGAAAAGGGCGCGCTTCTCGGCGTCGCTCATCTCGGAAAGGGCGCGGGGGGCGAGGGCGCCCGAGGTCGTCAGGATGAGCAGGCTGACGACGAGGAACTTTCGCACGGGGCGGAGGCTAGCAGATTCGACTTGGTGATCAAGCGGGGCGCGATTTGATTTTCGGTGCGATTCGGAGGAGGGTCGATGGTATGAAATGTCTGCTGGCGAGTTTGGTTTCGGCGTTTGGGTTGGTGTTGTCGGTTGGGGCGCAGGGGGATCCGGGGGCGGTGACGCGGGCACGGGCGGAGGCACTCGTTTTTCCCGAGGTGACGTTCAAAGACACGTCACTGTCGTCGGCGGTGGAATATCTGCGGCAGATGACGGCGAAGTCGGCCGGGGGGAAGGGGATGAATTTTGTGGAACTTTACCCGCGGGAGTTCGGGGAAGAGACAACTCTCACGTTGTCGCTGAGCGGCGTGCCGTTGGCGGCGGTCTTGAAGTACGTGGGCGAGAGCAGCGGGGTGGCGGTGGAGTATCAGGCGCACGCGATCGTGCTGAAGGTAGCGCCGGAGGCGGGCGCTGCGGTGGAATGAAGAGGGCCGTTACGGCAACGCTTGGCTTAACGGCTCGGCTGTGGGCGAGGTGTCAATTGTTTCCGTCACGCTGGTGACGCTATGAGGTGGGTCGGACGGAATTGAGGTGAGGTCGTTGGTGATTCCGTTGAGAACGACTGAGTCGTCTTCGAAGATGGGTGAAAGCGAACCGGTAGGTGCGGATTCGGTGTTGGGCGGGGCAATCAAGACGCCAGGGGCGGTGACTTGGGCACCTGGCTCGATCGTCAGCGTCCCCCCGAGAAGGAGGAGGCCGCTGCCGTTAATGATGTGCAAGGAGTCGCTGCTGAGAGACTGGGACATGGTGCCGCCAACGAGCGTGGTGCCGGAGGGTGCCAAGTCGGGTTGGGAGATGGAATTGGATGGGGTGTTGGTGAAGTAAGTGATCTCTGGAGGGGCTGAGGCCGTGCTGGAGACCGCTCCGTTTACCAAGCGGAGGAGCATGTCGCCAGGAGGGTGGCTGAAGCCCTTGGTGAGACGGCGTCCCCGCTTGAGATTGCGGTAGGCTTGCTCAAGTTGGCTGGCGTAGTTGACGGCGATGAGCGTGTAAAAGGGGATGGCGGGATTTGCAGCGCTTGGTTGGGCGAGGGGTTGGGTTGCGAGAGACGTGCGGAGGACGCGTTGGATCACGCGGCGAGTCTTTGAGTGGTTGATGTCGCGAGTTGTTCGAGCGGTGGCCAGATCGATGAGTGATTGGGAGGAGTGACGAAGGGCGCGGGCAATTGAGCGGTGGTCATTGGCGGAAAATTCGGTCGCCGTGCGGTTGATAAATCGCTTGGTCGTTCGTCGACCGTGCTTAGCAGTTGCCGTTTGGAGGAGGGCGGGGACGTCCTTCAGCGACTGGACCGAGAGTTCGAAGCGGGCGGCCCGGTGGGGTTTTGAGTGCGCGATGGGAAGCGAGATGGCTGCCGCGGAGATCAGAAAGATTGGAAGCCGGAGAATCACCGGGTCGTAGTAATCCCCCCACTGGTGTTTCGCAATGCGGAATGAGTCTTTCGATGGGGGGTAGCCGCCGATGAGAGAGATCGGAGCGGAACACGCGGAACCCGTCGGTGAAACCGCGGAAATTTGGCCGGATATATACGGCGTTATCGGAGCGTGGCGTTGGGTTTGTGCCGCTTGCCACTCGACAGGGTGGGGCGGTTGGCGGTAACCAATTCGTCTTTGAGTTTTTGACCGATGGAATTGCTTCACACTGCCTTTGACCCCGAGTCGCTGACCTTTCTCATTTGGACTTCGCTGGCGAAGACTTTGGGGTTGTTGGGGGTGATCCTGGGATTCGTTTCTTACACGGTTTACGCGGAGCGCAAAGTGAGTGCGTTCATTCAGGATCGGACGGGACCGAACCGGGCGGGGATTCCGTTGACCTTGTTGGGTGGGAAGAAAGACATCCCGTTTTTCGGGCTGGGTCAGCCGATCGCGGACGCGCTCAAATTGTTGCTCAAGGAGAACTTTATCCCGAACTCGGTGAATAAGTTCTACTTCTACATCGCACCGAAGCTGACGATGATTCCGCCGATTCTGGTGCTGGCGGTGCTCCCTTTTGGGAGTTCGCTCTTCGGGGTGCCGATGGTGATTGCGGACATTGGGATCGGGGTGCTTTACGTTTTTGCGGTTTCGTCGTTGGGCGTTTATGGAATCGTGTTGGCGGGTTGGGCTTCGAATTCGAAGTACCCGTTTTTGGGCGGGATTCGGTCGAGTTCGCAGATGATCTCGTACGAGTTGGCGCTGGGGTTGTCGGTGGTGCCGGTGTTCATGATCGTCGGCACGCTGAACCTCGGTGAGATCGTGAACTGGCAGAGGGATAATGGGTGGATGATTGCGCCGTTCTGGCCCGAGGGTTTCTCGATTGGGGGTGCGATGGAGGACCCATCGCTGATCTGGACGTCGTTCGTGGCTGGCTTCTCCTGGCAGCGGGTGGCGCTTTGGGTGCCGATGTTGATTTCGTTCGTGGTGTTCATGGTCGCGATGTTCGCGGAGACGAATCGGGCACCATTCGATCTGCCCGAGGCGGAGCAGGAACTGGTCGGTGGGTATCACACCGAGTACTCGGGCATGGGATTCGCGCTGTTTTTCCTCGGGGAATATGCGGCGATGATCGCGGGGTCGGGGGTGATCGTGACGTTGTTTCTGGGCGGCTGGAGTTTGCCGATCATCCCGGACGGGGCGGAGGGTTGGTTTTGGGGGTTGATCAATATCGGGACGTTCTTCGCGAAGGTGTCGGCGCTGTTGTTTTTCTTCATCTGGGTGCGGTGGACAGTGCCGCGGTTCCGGTACGATCAGCTGATGAAGCTCGGTTGGTATTTCTTCTTCGAACTGGCGTTGGTGAATATTTTCATCACCGCGGTCGTGCTGGCTTACTTGCCTGATTAGTCAGGTGGACTGATCGGGTGAGGTCCCGTGCGGATCGCGCGGGGCGGTGGTTATTTGCTCGTCGCGACTTCGGTCCCGTTCCAGTCGGGGGGCGGCGGGTTGATCGTGAGGTTGGCTGAGCGGGTGAGGTAGATTTCGCGAAGTTTGTCGTCCTCCGGGAGAACCTGGAAATGGGCGGTTGCTGCGGCAAAATCCCGGCCGCGGTAGAGTGAAATGGCTTCTTCCCAGGGCGCCAGCCAGGGGGGAGGGGGGGCGGTGGCGGGGCCGATGATGGTGAAGATCTCGACGGGGCGTGATTTGCCGACGACTTGAACGAGGTCGACGGTGCGGAGGTGGAATTCGGAGCGGATGAGGTCGGCGCAGGGGCCGGTGACGCAATTCGTCACGCCGTATTTCTTGGTGAGACCCTCGACGCGGGAGGCGAGGTTGACGGCGTCGCCGATGACGGTGGGTTCCATTTTTTCGGTTGAACCAATGTTGCCGAAGACCGCGTCGCCGTGGTGGAGGCCGATGCCGATGGCGAAGCGCGGGAGGCCGCGGGTGGTCCAGTCGGCGTTGAGACGGGCGAGGGCGGCCTGCATTTCCACCGCCGCGAGGGCGGCCTGGCGGGCGTCCGTGGCGTTGCCCTGGCTGACGACGTTGCCCCAGACGGCCATGATGCCATCGCCCATGAATTTGTCGACGGTGCCAGCGTGCGCGAAAATGATGCGGACCATCTCGGCGAGGTATTCGTTGAGTTGCGTGACGACGGCGGCCGCGTCGTGGTTCTCCGAAAACGACGTGAAGCCGCGGACGTCGGAGAAGAAGACGGTCATTGGTCGGCGGGTGCCGCCGAGGGCCGTGAGGAAGTCGTCGCGGTGATCGAGGATCTCGCGGACGACGTTGCGTGAGACGTAGCGGTCGAGGGTCGCCCGCAGGCGGCCGGATTCCCGACGTTCGGCGGCGAAATTCCACGCGATGCAGGCGACGCCGGCTAAGACGAGGGTGGCGCTTGGTTGCAGGGTCTCGAGGAGGATGTCCAGCGTGTAGGCGAGGCCAAAGACGAAGGCGTAGTAGGCGGCGGCGCAGCCGATCAGAACGAGAACGGTGAGCACGGGTTGGCGGAACCGGCGCGTCACGAACCAAGCGGTGGTCGCGGCCAGGAGGGCAAGCGCGGCGCTCGTGAGAAATCCGACCGGTCGGTAGAAGGCTCCGCTCATCGTCGCCGCGATGGTGTTGAGGTGGAGAAGGGGGCCGGGGATGCTGCCGAGTGGGGTGAGATGGGTGTCCTGATGAATTGCGGCGGAGGGACCGATCACGACAATTTTGTCGCGGAAGATCTCGCCGTTCCCGCAGAGGGTGCGCCAGTCGGCATCGAGGAGGATCGAGTAGAATGGAATGACCGGGAGGGTGGAAAGGTCGCCGAAGCGAAAAAAGTGGGCGGCTCCGTCATCGGGAATCAGCTCGTCGAAGCCGAGTTGCGTGAGGGTGCGCGCGGCGAGGGAGTGGAATTCGCTCGCGTCGGCGTGGTCGATTTCTTGACGGGTGCGGTAGGTCGCGGAGCGGACGATCCCGTCGGGATCGGGCCAGAAATTGACGAAACCAACCCGCGGGTCGGTGGGACCCGCTGGGACAAGTTCGAAGGTCGGGGTGCGGATCGTGCCTGAATTGGCGACGCCTGGTTTGTGCGGATTGTCGCTGAGGTTGGACCCCAGGGTGATGCGATCGGGGTGGCGGTCGAGGGTGGCACGGAGCGCGGCGTCGCCGGGACGGTCGGCGTCGAGGATGAGATCGAGGACGACGGTGCGCGCTCCCGCGGCGAGGAGACGCTCGATGGCCGCGGCGTAGACGTCGCGGGGCCAGGGCCAGCCTTTTGACATGGCGATGAGGGGAGGAGAATCGGCGTAGTCTTCCGGCCAGAGGTGGTCCATTTTCATGGAGGGATCGTCGATGGCGACGAAAATGAATTCATCGAGCGAGTAGGTCGGCTGAGCGGCGACGATGCGGTCGCCGACTTCGGCCGAGAAGTTTTGCAGCGGCTGAAGGAGCTGGAAGGAGAGCAGCACGACGAACGCCGCGAGCGCACAAAGGCCCGCCATTTCAACGAGGCGGCGGCGGGATCGGCGGGAGGCGGCGGTCTGCACGGGGAAGCAAGGTGACTGGTGATCCGTGAATTGTGAATCGTGGAGTGTCGGAGGCCGATTGAGCTTGAAACGGGCGTTAGTGCCGGGACTGGGCTGGCAATGAGAAGCTCGTGAAAATCGCGTGTCGGTCCGGAGGCGCACGGCGGTTGGTCGTGGCTTGACCGTGCGGTGCCTAGCGGGCAATCTCGGGGCAGATGACGGTCAAGGCTTGGACATTCCTTTTTCTAGCGGGTTTCGCTGCGTCGGCGCTGGCGCAGAACGCGAGTGTGGCGGAAGAGCGGGTGAGCGCGATGCCGGAGGCGCGAGGCGGGACCGTCGACAACGCGATCGGATCGGTTGATTCTTTTGCGCCGGCGAGTTCGGGCGACCCGGATATCGGCGAGCAGGTCCTGTTGCAGCCCGCGAACAGTTACCAAGCCTTCTCGGCGTGGACGAACTGGAATTATTTTTGGACGAGCAACCCGGATCTTCTCGACGACACCGCCGGATCCGACGGGCGCCTGACCGGTTCGGTCGGTGGGAGTTGGCTCCCGTATCTGGGAAATAATCTTTTCGCTGATTTCTCCGTCGAGCAGAGCATTTTCCGCTACGCGCAGCGGACGGACCTGGACTTTGACGCGCTTTCGGTCAACGCGGGTTTGGTCTATGTCATCCGCGATCTGAACGATCTGACGTTGTTCACGAATTACGGCTACGACTTGCTAACGGACCGGCGCTGGTCGGATGAGATCTTTCACAGTCACACGATCACCGCGGGGGTGCGCAAGGTATTCTCGATCTCGCGTGGGCAGCGGTTTTATTCGTCTCTCTCGGCGGACTTCGTGCTGGCGGGACAGCCGGACTACGCGCTGCGGCACAATTTTGGCTGGCTGAGCGGGTATCAGGCGAACCTCACGCGCAATCTCAAACTGGACCTCTATTACCAACTGTCCGCGCAGGCGTACACCGACGTCGACCGGTCGGATCTCAATCAATTGGTCGGCGGCGGACTGACGCTTGGCATCACGAGGTGGCTGAGTGTCCAAACGACCGCGACTCTGGGAATCAACAACTCAACCGAGGAATTCTACAACTACTTTTCGGCCAACATCGGCGGCGGAATTGGAGTGCTGGTTAATTTTTAATCATGAAAGTTCGGATCATTTTTTTCGTCGTCGGTGCGGTGATGCACGGCTTGCTAGCTGGTGAGTTGGAGCAGGCGTCGGTCACGCGCGTTTACAACGAGGTTGAATTGCTGCCGCCGGATTCGGGAGCGCGGCCGGCGGTCATCGGAGATGCCGTGCAGGGAAAAACGGCGGTCCAGACGGGGAATCGGTCACGGGCGGAGCTGACTTTTACCGATCAGACGCTGGCGCGAATGGGTGGGAATTCCATTTTCAGTTTTGAGCGGGGCACGCGCGACATCAACCTCGAGAAGGGTGTGATCCTGTTGCAAGTGCCGAAGGATGCCGGCGGGGCGCAGATCAACACGGCGGCGGTGACTGCGGCCGTCACCGGAACGACCGTGATGGTCGAGTCCGACGTGGATGCGGAGGGTCGGGGAATCATGAAGTTCATTGTTCTTGAAGGCGAGATGCGGCTGTCTTTGAACGGGAAATTGGGTGAATCGGTGCTGCTCGGTCCGGGACAAATGATCAGCGTGCCTGCGGATGCTTCGAGCTTGCCTGACCCGGTGACGGTTGATCTGGCGCGGCTCATGGAGACATCGGGGTTGATGAGCGATCAATTCACTCCCTTTCCCAACGAGCCACTGATCTTGGAGGCTGCTCAAGCTCAGCAGGTTCTCAAATCGGATGGTCGGTTGATCACGGTAGATTTCGCGCTGAAGGGGAATGAGATGAGTCCCACTCTGCAGACGATCAGGGATTCGAATCAGGCGGGCTTGCGAACGACGACGACGGAAGTCCCTCGAAGCGCTCCGCCGTCGGCTCCCCAACGGGTCGCTCCGCAACCGGCGAATAACCCGCCCGCCCCCCCGAAGCCACCCGCTCCGCCAGTGCCGCCGCGCCCGATGCCAACGCCGGTGCGACCCGCGCCGACTCCCGCGCCGAAGCCACCGAAACCGCCGAAACCACCGAGACCGCCAAAGCCACCAAAACCGCCAAAGCCACCGGAGCCACCGCCCGCTCCCCAGCCTCAACCGCCCCAGCCGAAGCCGGTGCCGCCGCCCGTACCGCCGGCCCCCCCACCCATGCCGCAGCCATCGCCCGGAACGACTCCGTTCTAGGACCGGGACGGTGAATGCAGCCTGGCTTCGGGTTAGAGGTCTCAGGTCTGGCGGTCGGTCGAATTCCCAATAGTCTGACGAAATGAAGCGGCTGCTGCTCGTTGACGGGCATTATTTTCTCTACCGGTCTTATTTCGCGATTCGCGGGCTGACGAATTCGCGGGGTGAGGCGACGAACGCGATCTTTGGCTTCACGAAGGCGCTGCGGCGAATGTTGATCGACTTGAAGCCCGACTTGGCCGCGGTGGTCTGGGACGCGGGGTTGCCGGAGCGGCGCACGGCATTGCAGCCGGAGTACAAACAAAACCGGCCGTCGATGCCGGACGACATGCGTCCGCAAGAGTCGTTCCTTCAGGATGTGATGGTGCCGGCGTTGGGGATTCGTTGTCTGTCGATGCCGCAAACGGAGGCGGATGACCTGATCGCTTCGTACGCGCTGGCGTTTGATGGTGAGACGGTGATTGCGACGAACGACAAGGACATCCTGCAGCTCGTGTCGGACCGGATTCGGATCTACTCGACGAACAAGACTGACGTGACGGACAAGGGGCTGGGTTACGGGTTGCTGGGTTTGGAGGAGATTCGGGAGAAATGGGGCGTCGAGCCGCGGCGGATTCACGACGTGCTGGCGCTGACGGGGGACAGTTCCGATAACATCCCGGGTGTCGAAGGGATTGGGCAGAAGACCGCGGGGGCGTTGATCAATCAGTTTGGTTCGGTCGAGGAGTTGCTTGCGCGGACGGGTGAGATCAAGAGTGACAAGGTGCGGGCGAAGGTGGAGGGCGCGAGCGAGCGGATTCGGCAGAACCGCGAGATGGTGCGGTTGGATCTCGATCTGGAGTTGCCGGCGGGGGTCGATGAGCTGCGCATCGCGCCGAACTATCCGGCGCTCGTCGAGGCGGTGCGGGGGTGTGAATTTAAATCGCTGCTGCGCGAGGTCGAGGGGGAGGCTGGAGACCGGGGGGGGAATCCAGGCGGCGTGGTGCAAGGGGAGATGTTTTGAGCGGGGAGAAACTGCGGATTGCCCGAGCGCTTTTGAGTTGGCGGGCACGGGATCTGTGGTTGAATTCGAGCGATGTCGGAGATTTTTGAAGGTCAGGTTGCGGTGGTGACGGGTGCGGGTCGGGGGATTGGCGAAGCGATTGCGAAGCGGTTTGCGGCGGGGGGTGCGAAGGTGGCGATCGTGAGCCGGACGGAGGCGAATTCCCAAAGGGTGGCGGATGCGATCAATGCCGGGAGGGCGGATACCGCGAAGGCCTACGCGGTGGATGTGGCCGATTTTGATGCGGTGCAGACGGCGGGCGAGGCGATTCTGGCCGATCTGGGTCGGGTGGATATCCTGGTCAACAACGCAGGGATCACGCGGGACGGACTCGCGATGCGGATGTCGTCGGATGATTGGGACGCGGTGCTCGATACGAATCTCAAGGGGGCGTTTAATTTCACGCGAGCCATGCTTCGGACGATGGTGAAGCAGCGGTCGGGTCGGATCGTGAACATCAGCTCCGTGAGCGGTCTCATGGGTCTCGCCGGTCAGGCGAATTACGCGGCGAGCAAGGCGGGGTTGATTGGCATGACGAAGGCGATGGCTCGCGAGGTTGCGTCGCGTGGGATCACGGTCAACGTGGTTGCACCGGGGTTCATCGAGACGGACATGACCGCGGATCTCTCGGAAGAAATTCGCAAGGGAGCGCAGTCGCAGATTCCGCAGTCGCGTTTCGGGGCGGTTGAGGATATCGCCGCGGCGGTGGCATTTTTCGCCGGGGCGGAAGCGGCATTCATCACCGGGCAAACGCTCGCCGTGGACGGCGGCATGTCGATGTAGGTCATGCTGATTTCCTTCCTACGACACGCCGAAGCCGAGGACATTGCGACGTCTGATTTCGACCGGGTGTTGACGGCGAAGGGACTGGAGCAGGCGGACAAGGTGGGGAAGTTCTGCGCGATGAGCGGATTGGTCCCCGACGTAATTCTCTCGAGTCCGTTGGTTCGGGCGGAGCAGACGGCGCGATGCGTCGCTAAGCGGCTGGACGGGGTGGAGGTGATCGTCGAGCGCTGGATCGCGAGTGGAATGGGCGCGTCTGATTTTTTTGAGGGGATCGGGGGTTACTCGAAGATGAAGAATGTGTTGTTGGTCGGGCACGAGCCGGATTTTAGCGAAACGATTTCGGCGGCTCTGGGGGTGACGAGCGCGACGGCGATTCAGGTCAGGAAGGCGTCGCTGACGATGGTCGATCTCTACGCTCTGCGGGCGGGGGCCGGGCGGCTGCAGTTCTCGATTCCCGTGCGGTTGATGTGATGCGCGGAATTTTATGAAACCAAACACGATTCACTCAGAAGACTTTGTCACGGACGCCGTGGCGCTGATCGAAAAATCGGCGACCGAGGCGATCTCGGAGCGCGGCGAATTTCGGTTGGCGTTGAGCGGCGGGAACACTCCGAAACCGGTTTACGCGGCGTTGGCGGAGCGTCCGATTGACTGGGGGAAGGTGGTGGTAACCTTTGGTGACGAGCGGTGCGTGCCGCCGGATGACGCGGAGAGTAACTTTCGGATGGCGAGCGAGTCGCTATTGGATCACGTGCCGATCCTGGCGGAGAACGTGCTGCGGATGGCGGGTGAGCGGGACCCGGCGGACGCGGCTGCGGCCTACGAGGAAGAGCTGCGGCGACGCTCGCCGGAGGCGACCTTTCGGCACGATCTGATCCTGCTCGGGATGGGGCCGGACGGGCATACGGCGTCGCTGTTTCCGGGGACCATTGCGCTCGACGAGCGGGAACGGTGGGTCGTGGAAAACTACGTGCCGCAGAAAGAAACGTGGCGGCTGACGTTCACGTATCCGCTGATCGACGCGGCGCGACACGTTTGCTTCCTCGTGAACAGTCAGGGAAAGGACGAGATCCTGGCGGAAGTTTTCAGCGGGACCTCGAACTATCCATGTGCCGCGATTGCGCCCACGGATGGCGAGTTGACCTGGTTGCTGGGAGCTTAGGATTCCGTCGGCGTCGCTAGGGGCGTTTGCGGGTGGCGAGGGTGGCGGTGGCGGCGGTGACGAGGAGGATGAGAATGGCGTAGGCGGGGTGGCGGCTGGTTTTGTTTGCCAACTCCAGTTCGATTTCGAGGGCGGCGGTTGGGTCGACCTGGATGCTGCGGGTGAAGGTCACGATTTTTCCGCTTTCGGGAATGGTGACGTCGATGGCGCCGGGGGCGGGTTCGGCGGCGAGTTGTTGCTCGACGATGCGGTCGGCGATGCCGCGGAGGGCGGCATTCTCTTCGCTGGTGTTACCGCGGAGCAACTGGTCCATTTGCTGGGGGTCGTAGGTCGTGCCCCCCTGCATGAACGGGTTGGCGTTGGCGGCCTGTTCGAGTTGTTCGTTGCGGACGGTGTCGGTGGTGCGGTTGTCGAGGTAGAGACGCTGGCGGCGGGTGTTGAGGCCGACGACGGCTTGCTGGGTGAGGAGTGACTTCAGTTGCACCCGGGCGTCTTCGTTGGTGGCCTCGTCGAGAGCAAAGTTGTTGGCGGCTTTGCTGAGGGCTTCGCCGGCTTGCTGCTGCTGGCCTTTTTCGATGAGGGAGTTGGCCTGGTCGATCCAGTCGGTGGCGCGTTGGGCCTCCTCGGTGCGGGAGCTGGAGGAGAGGGTCTGGTATTTTGCGAGACCGAACGAGCTGGTGGAGGTTTCGTTTTCGAGACGGAGTTCCCCGTCGTAGCCGGCGAGATCGGTCCCGGGCGGGAGGATGATCCGCCACGAGACGTCGACGAGCGGGACGTCGAGGTTGGGGCCGAGGAGGTGGAGTTTTGATCGCGTGGTGGGGACGGAGTAGACCAAGCGGACGGTTGCGGCGCGGTCGGCCTCGGTGTTCGGCGAGACGCTGACGAGGTAGGCGTCGCCGGCGCGGACGACGTGAACGCTCTGATCGTTGACGAAGGCGCTGAAGAGCTCGGCGGCGGGTGGGAGCTGGAATCGGAGCGAGCTTTTCTCGATGACTTCGATGTCGAGTCGGACTGCGGTGAGGGTGGGACCGAGCGGTGAGACGAGGGTCGTGAGGTCGCCTTTCGTGACCCGGAGACGGAGGGAGTCGGCGATGTCATGACGCTCGACGCGGACGGTGAGTGGTGCTTCGGCTTCGGCGACGCGGTAGCAGAGTGCGGGGATGCCGCGGTCGGTGGGGTCCTGGAGCTCGGTCGGGACGGCGCTCCAGTCGGTGCGTTGCCAGCCGCGCGGAACCGTGGTCGCGGCGAGTTCGATCCGGCCGCCACCCCGGACGGCAGCGTATTGCGTGACTTGCCGGGTGTCTTCGAAAACGGGCACGTCGATGGACGCCGGACCCTCGTCGCGATTGGTTTGGGTCTGATACTCGATCTGAACTTCCGTGGTGCCGACGATGCCACGTTCGAAGCGAATCTCCCACAGATCAGGAGAGTCGGGGAGTTGGACGAGGTCGTTGACGGCGGGGCCGGTCGCGCGGACGGTCGCGGCCTGGGTCGCGGTGAGACCAGGGAGGCGGAGACGGAGGGCACTCACGGCGGCGTTCTCGATGCGGTAGGAGAGGGCGAGGCGAGATAGGGTCTGGCCTTCGCGAAGCGTGGTCTCCTGGAGAGCTTGGACGGTGACCCAGGGATCGAGCGTTTCGATGCCGAGAGTGAGGCTCCAATTTTCCTGGAGCAGGCGAAATGCGAGGGCGCCCGAGCGGGTTTCGCCGACGGCGCGGGAGTCGAGCTGGGAGACGTTTTCGCGTTCGACGGCGCGAAGGCGAAGGCCTTGTTCGGGGACGAAGACGAGTTCTCCGGTCTGGCGGGTCGCTTCGCGGAGGAGGAGACGAGGGACTGGCCACGCGGTTTGGGAGGAGAGGGCGGGGCCGACGAGGGTGAGGGCGAAGGTTTGATCGCCGATGGTGCGTCCGTTGAGCTGGAGCGTGATGAGGCGGTCGGTTTGCGTCCATTGGGAGAGCGCCGGGCCGCTGATCGATTCGACCTCGAGATCGTCCGGGAGCACGAAGCTGAGGCTGAAGAGGCCCGCCCGAGTGATGGAGACGGTGAGGTCCGCGGCGAGGACGAGACGGTCGTCGCCGAACGAGAACACCTGGCGGCTGACGGTCCGGACTTCGGGCGCGACGGGGGCGACGCGAAGGGACACGTCGCCGCTCTCGGAGTCGGTGCGGAAGACGTGTTGGAGGGTGGCGAGCGGCTGGTCGTCCTTCGATTTGGGAAGAAGTTCGTCCGGGAAATCCTGGAGATTGACCGGAGTGGAACCCTTGACATTCTCCGGTTGGGCGTCGCCTCCAAAAGCGAGGGCGAGCATGCCGACTTCGCCTTCGGCGGCGGGGATGCGGAGGGGGGTGAGCTTGAGATCGACCGGGAGGTCGGCGGTGCCGAGTTGGGTTTCCACGTCGAAGGTGAAGGTGTCGGTCTGGGCGGGGGCGAAGTCGACGTGGAGTTCGCGGCTGGTGGGATTGAATCGCCAGGCCGCGACCGGGCCGTTCGCGACGTCGCTGACGGTGAACGTGGATGGGACCAGAATCGCGAGGCTGGAGACCTGACCCTGGACCGGCCGAATGGTGAAGCGACTGGTGCCGGAAACGACGCCGGGGGCCGGAACGTAGAGCTGGTCGGCTTCGACGAAAAACTCGGTTGGCTCGGCGGCGGTGTCGCGGGTCCGCGGGCGGACTTCGATCGTCGGAGAGAGCCCGGGTTGGAGGACGAGGGTTGCACCGCTGGTGTCGTCGGGAAGGTCGGGGAGCGGTTCGATGCTCACGGCGGCGGGCGAGGCAAATTCCCAACCGCTTTCCGCGAGGCGGATGGTGACCCGCTGGATGGCAGCCGGGCCGGTGACGAGCGGCAGTCCACTGGTGAAATCGGGAACGGGTAATTCGAAGGTGGCGCTTGCGGTGAAGGTGCCGTCGCGGTCGAGGGCGACGAAGTATTCGGTCCTGTCGCCACGGTCAACCTTGGTGAGGCGGAGGCCATCGGGGGCTTCGAATTTGGTGAGCGTGGCCGGGGGACGGAGGAGGAGGAAGCTGTCGTCGATGCTGCCGCGGACCGTAACGTCGATCTCGCCGGTGAGGCGTCCGTCCTGCACGGACCAGGTTTGAACGATGGATTGGGCGGCGGGAGGCTCGACGGCGAGAGCGAGGTTGGCGACGCCAAAGAGGAGTAGGGAAGTCGCGGCGGCCGGTTTGCGGACCCAGCGGAAGAGGGTGGGAAGAAGGAGGAACGCGAGGACCGCGGTAGCGATCAGGAGGAAGAATGGGATGGCGCCGCCGCGTTGAATGAGGACGCCAAACGTGAGGAGGAGGGTGGCGGACGGAACGATCCACGACCTTCGCCGAATGATCGCGAAGCCGAGGAGGCTGAGTCCAGCCAGGGCGGTGGCGATGCCGATCGGGGAAATCATGGCCCGGGTGTCGGTGACGTTGCCCAGCTCGACGGTGGGGGCCTCGCCGGCCGGGATGACGGCGGCGGAGTAGGTGAGGGTGGAGCGGTTCGGCAGGCGGTCCTGAGTGGCGCGGAGTCCAAGGCCGAGCGCCGCAACGAGGACGCCCAGCGCGATGGCGAAGCCGAGAAGGGTCAGCGGGGTGGACCCGCGGCGGAGAAGGAAGGCCGCGGCGGAGAAGGCAGCGAGGATGAGGAAAGCGGGGATGGCGGAACGGGTGGCGAGCCATTGAAATCCGGTTTCGGTGAGGACGGGACCCTCAAGTTGCGCGGTTCCGCCACGGGGGACAAGGAGCTGCCCGGGATCGCCGGTGATGGTCCATTCGCTGATGACGGTGGGGGAGGCGGTGGCGGGGGCGGTGAGGGTCGGACTGCTCGGGCGGTCGGCGGTCTGGCCGAGGCGGAGGGTGACTTCGACGGGTTCGTTGGGGTCGAGGCGGGGTGGGAGCGGGATGAGGGTGGCGGCACCGTCGACCTGAGCGCTCACGATTGCGTTGTCGGCGCGGGCTTCCCAGAGTTGAACCGATTCGGGGAGGACGAGGCGGAGGGACTGGCGGCCCCGGGTTTTGACGAAATAGCGAACGTCGGTGACGGCCTGACCGTCGCGAGAGACGCGGGTCGAGAGTTTGGCGAAGTCGACGAGCTGATCGACCGTGCCGGCGGGGGCGTACCATTCAATGGCGAGGGCGAGGTCGAAGGGGCGGGCGGTGTATTGGTAGACCGCGAGCGAGGGAGCGTTGCTGAGGAGGCGGAATTCGCTGGGAAGCTCGAGGGGTTCGAGCGGGAGGAGTGGGCCATCGGTGGTTTCCACGTTCGATTTGACCTGGAGCGGGCTGACGACCTGAATGAAGCCGCGCTCGCCCTGGACGCCGAGAGGACGGACCTGGCCGGGTCGGATCGTGCCGCCGCGGGCGCTGAGTGGTTGTTCGAAGGTGACGAGGAGGGTGGCGGCTCCGAGGACGGGTTGGTGGAGGGCGACGACGATCTCGTCGCCTTCGCGTCGCCAGTCGCGGCGGACGTTCTGGCCAATGACGTCGATGTTGCCGGCGGTGGGAGGGATCGCGATGCGCCATTCGTTGGCCGGGGAGCCGACGACGAAATAGTTGAAGAGAATGCTGGCGGTGACGACCCCCTCGCGGAGGGAATAGAGGTGGAAGACGTCCGACTGAATGCTGCGGCCGAGGGCTTCGACGGCGAGGGTGGCGCTCCAGTCGGCTTCGCGCTGACGGTAGGCCTGCTGGAGGCCGGGGGTCTGGTTTGGGAAGAGGGTGAGCGGGAGGTCGGTGAGGTTTTCGACCAGGCTCGGAACGATGCGGAATCCGGGGGTGGTGACGACGCCAAGGTGGCCGCGAACGGAGCGCGCGCCGGGGTAGGAGAGGGGCGGGAGGGTCCAATCGCCGGCGGCGGCGGGTTCGTTGCGCTCGAGACGGAGGCGGATGAGTTGGCGGCCTTCGACGGCGGAATTGAAGAGGATTTTCAGAACGCGTCGCTCGTCGGTCGCGTCGGTTTCGGCGATGTAATCGGCGACGGCTGCCCCGGAGGCGTCGACGACGGCGTAGTCGGCGGGGATGGTGAGGGACCATTCGCGAAGCGGGGCTTCGCGGATGTCGAGTTCGAGATCGGCCGTGATGACTCGGTCCGTGGGGGTGAGTTCGTAGAGGACGATCTGGGAGACGCCGACCTCCGGGAGGATCTGGTTGGCGACGATCTCGTAGGCGTAACTTGCGGACGGGAAGCGGTAGACGAAGACTTGGCGGGGTGTGGGGTCGAGGGCGGGGGCGGGGAATTGAGACGGGGCGAGCTGAAGGAGGCCGGTGGTGGCGGCGACTTCCAGGCGGACGGCTCCGTCGTTCGTGATCCGAACGGTGCCGGAGTGGCGGAGACCACCGTCGGGGGTGAAGCGAAGCGGGGCGGCGGTGACTGGGAAGGTGCCGAGTGGGGCCTGACTGCGGACGACGAAGGAAGCTGACCGCTCGATGGGTCGGCTGAGGCGAACTTCGAGCGCACGGGCTTCGCCGTCGGGAACGACCTGCCAGCCAACGACGTTGTCGCCTTCGACGCCGAGGATCTCGCCAGGGCCGTCGAGGGCCACGCGGACCGAGGGGAGTTTCCCCTGGAGGACGCGGAAATCGAGGCGGGCGGTTTGCCGGAGGAGGCCAGCTCCGACGCGGACGTCGGTTTGCTCGTTGCTCGTGAAAGAGAGGGCATCGGTGCCGGACTCGCGGGTTTGGCGCCACCCGAGGGAGGCGTGGCCGTCGGCGGCGAGAAAACCGCGGTGGGAGGTCGCGTCCGGGACGACGGCGGCTTTCGGGTCGAAGGTAATCGGAGTCGGCAGGCCTTCGATGGAGAGCGGGACGATGGTCCCGGCCGGGAGGCGGAAGTCCAGGGACTTCCAATCGCCATCGCGCACGGCGGCGGCGAAGGAGAGATCGACGGGAAAGACGCCCGGTTGGTCGAAGACGAGGGCAAGGGAGGAATCGACGAGTTCGACGTGCCAGTTTTCGTTCGGAACGGCTTCGCTGAGGGCGGCCCGGCCGGAGAGGAGGGGGAGGCTGGCACCGGGCTGGCGGACGAGGGCGGCCCCGGTGAGGCGGAAATTGACGCAACGCGCGATCGGGTCGTAACGACCGGTGAGTTGGGGGCCGATGAGGTCAACGGGAGCGAGGGCGACGCCGCGCGGGATCAACTGGACTTCGAGGGTGGCGGAGGTGGTGCCGCTGAAGTGCTGCTCGGCGTGGGGGGCGGTTGGCGGGCCGATGGGCTGGAGGCCGTCGGCCCGGGTCGTGCGGATGTCGACGGCCACACCCGGGACGAGGCGGATGGTGGACGAAAAACCGACGGCGTCGCCGGGGGCGAGAGTGGGAAGGGTGAGGGAGGAGGGGATGGTCGGATCGCTCGTGCGGACGGTGATGGTGATCGCGAGGCTTTCGGGGGTGGGCTGGTCGTCGGCGAGGGTGGGGCGTAGGTCGAGGTAGCGGTGACCATCGGCGTGGCGGACGGACCAGTCGCGGAGCCCCGGGCCGGAGACGGAGGTGACTTCGCCGGTGCCGTCGAGGCCGAGGGTCAGAATCTCGGGGGTTCCCTGGAGGACGCGGAGGGTCGTCGCGATCTCGGTGGTGACAGCGGTTGCGTCGAGGTGGGTGGTGGCTTCGGCAGAGGCCGTGAAGAAGAGGGGTGGGGCGGGGGTGACTTTCTCGGACTCGATGATGAGGAGGCCATCGGGCGGGATGGCTTGCGCGGCGACGGCGAGGAGCGTGAGGAGGATCGGGTTCATGGTTTTTTGGGGGTGATCGGACGAACTTCGGTGCCCGGCAGGCGAGGATTCGCGGATTATTTTTTCGAGGCTTCCAGCATCTGAGTGAGGGTCTGGACGTTCGTCTGGTTTGGGTAAAATTGGCGGAGGTTGGGGGAGAGGGTGTCGAGGTCGACGCGAGCGTCTCCGCGGAGGTGCTCGGCCAGGAGAGTGGCGGTGCCGGCGAGTTGGAGGGAGGGAGGGGCTTGGTCGAACGCGGGTGCGTTGGGGAGGTAGGGAATGGTCCACGAGCGCTCGACCATGCGATTGGTGGAGGGGTCGCGGAAGCGAACGAAGACTTTGCCGACCTCGCCGCGGCCTTCGGGCAGGGGTTCGAATTGGTAGAGGGCGACGCCAGCTTCTTCGGCGGAGAGTTCGGCCGCGTCGACCTGGTCGTTGCGGAAATCCCCGGCTGCGAGTCGGTGATCGTCGAAGCCGAGGAGTCGGTAGCTGGCGACGCGGTCGGGATTGAACACGACCTGAACTTTCACGTTTTCGGCGGCAGGGCGGAGCGCTCCGGCGAGCTGCCGGGCGAAGTTGGCTTCGGCGTCGTCGGGGGTGTTGAGAAAGTAGTAACGGCCGTCGCCCTGGCGGGTAAGGGCTTCGAGGATGGTGTCGTTGAGTCCTTTGGCTCCGACTCCGGCGGCGTCGAAGGAGATGCCGCGTTGGCGGGTCTGGGTGACGTCGGCGGCGAGGCGGTCGGGGTCGGCGTCGCCGAGATTGGCGGCGCCGTCGGTGAGGAGGATGATGCGGTTCTGCGCGGCGGGGAGAAATTGCTTGTTGGCGATCTCGGACGCGAGGTCGAGGGCGGATTCGAGATTGGTGCCACCCTGGGCGGGGGTGCGGGCGGCGATGTCGGCAAGTTTGGCGGCCTGATCCCCGGGGACGTCTTCGGCGAGGAGGCGGGGGGTCCGGGAGAAGCCAATGAGGTTCACGCGGTCGTCGGGGCCGAGCTGGGGGGCAAGGGTTTCGAGGGCTTGTCGCACGGTGGCGGCGCGGTCGGCGCGTTCCATCGAGCCGGAGGTGTCGAGGAGAAAAGTGAGACGCAGCGGTTGTCCGGTGGCGCGACCGGCGGCGGCAACCCGGACGGCGATGCGGACGAGATTGCGCTGCTGGAGGAACGGGTGGGCGCTCTGTTCGACGAAGCCGGCGACGGATTCGCCGGTGCCTGGTGCCGGGTCGTTGTAGTCGAAAGCGTTCGTGAATTCTTCGGGGCGGATGCGCGCAGGGTCGGGAGTCTCGCCGCCGGCGAGGGAGTCGGCGGCGAGCTGGAACGAGACGTCGCCGACGTGGAGGGAGAAGGTGGAGATGGGGTCGGTAGCGGTGGTGGTTTCGTTTGCGACGATCAGGCTTTTGGCTTCGGCGAAACCTTCTTTCGGTAGGCTCCACCCGGCTGTCATTGACGAGATTAGCTTTGCCTGTTCTTGGTCGATCTCATCGACTTCCGATTCCAGACCTTCGTTTGACTTATTTTCCCGCAGGGAGACATCGACGCCTCGGACCATGTAAAGGGAATCCCAGCCGGTCATGAGATCTGCTTTCCACGATTGGTCCGCGTCCTTGGCTGCTTGAGCGGCGGGCGCAGGTGACGTTGCGCCGCGATCAACTCTTGCGTCCGACGGGGCGGAGGCGGATTGCGGCGTGTCGACGATGACGGTGCGGCTTTTTCCGGGGGTCACGGCGCGTCCGAGATCGTCGACGGTAACGCCGCTGATCGGCGATCCGTAATGGATTGTTCCTTCGAACTCAGGTTCCACGCGACGATTGTTCGAGGTCAGCGACGTGGATCCGGGTTCCGCCATTAGCTGATCGATCGCGTTCGCTGAGATGGCGATTGAGCTGTCGGCGAAGCCAACGCCGAGTTCGCTCGGCTGGGCGGCGGGTGGTTCGGACGGGGACGGCGGGGTTTGCGAGGCGGTCGGCACGTTGGCGGTGGCAAAGTCGAGGTCCTCATTGATTGATTTGTCGTTGATGGAATTATCGACAAAGCCTCCTTCGCCGCCTTCGAAGTCAGCAGGTTCCTGAATAACCTGATCTTTCGTGGTGGTCAGTAGCGGGATCGCGATGGCGGCGACGATGAGGCAGGCGGCGAGGGGGGCGAGGGGGGCGAGGATGCGGGGAAATGGCCAGTTGCGGCGGCGCGGCGATAGGGCGCGAATTTTTTCGTTCGCCTCAGCGGGGACGGTGCCAATGACGGCGAGGAGTTCGGCGCGGCGGTCAGGGGCGAGGCGGAGGGGTTCGGCGTCGGAGTGGGCGGCGGTGGCGACGAGGTCGTGGATCGCGGTGATGCGGCGGGAGAAGAGCGCGAGTTCGGGATTCTCCGCGAGCAGGCGGTCGAGTTCGGCGGCCTCGAACGCGGAAGTCTCGCCGAGGACGTGGGCGACGACCCGGGCTTCGAGGGCGGGATCGATCCAGAACCGGGGTTGATTTTCGTCGTTGGGGTTCATGGTGTTCACCCGGGGCTGCCGTCGATGCCGGCGTGACGCAGGGCGTCGGCGAGGTTTTTGAGAAGGTGGTGGAGCTTGTAGCCGACGTTGCTGACGGTGAGGCCGGTGGTCTGGCTGATCTGCTGATACTTCAGGTCGTCGTGGTATTTGAGGTGGATGAGGGTCTGGTCTTCGGTGGGGAGTTCGGCGAGGAGGAGTCGGATCATCCCGACGGCTTCGAGACGAGCGAGGGCTTCGTCGGGCTGTCGGTCCGGATCGGGGGTGTCGGGCGGGTCGTCGAGGGTCTCGCGGGCGTGGTCTCGGAGGTGGTTGAGGGCGAGGTTGCGGAGGCTGCGGTAGAGCCAGGCGCGGGGGTTTTCGACCTCGTCCCAGAGTTGGTGGAGTCGGAGAAAAGCCTCCTGAACGAGCTCCTCGGCGACGGAGCGCCGGCCGACCAGTCCGAGGGCGAAATGAAGAGTGGCGCTCTCTTCGGCCTCGAAGAGCGCAGCGACGGAGGGCTTGGTGGCGGTGGGGGGAAATTGGATGAGCTCCTTCGCGGCGCGGTTGCCGGCGGTTGGGTGGGGGAGCGGGGCGGTCATGAATCCGGGGAGGGAATTTCCCCCCTGTCTATCAAGACACGGGAGGCGAAGCTTTCTTAGAAATTATTTTCGGGTGGTCCCGCCAGGGGGGGTGGGCGAGTCGGATTCTCACGTGGCCATTGGTGGATGGTCATCGGACGCGGGATTGGCTAGGTTTGGAGCCAGTATGAAAGCGCTTCTTTTGACGAATGAATATCCTCCGAACATTTACGGGGGAGCGGGAGTCCACGTGGATTACTTGAGCCGGGGGTTGGCGGAGTTCGTGGACGTGGAGGTTCGGTGTTTTGGGGATCAGAAGGTCGAGGGAGAGAAGCTGGCGGTGGAGGGTTTCGGGTTGGACGCGACGGGCTATGGATGTCCGAAGGAGTTGCGGTCGGCGTTTGGTGCGGTGCAGCGGTGTCTGGATTTCAACACGGCGGGGATCGACGCCGATCTGGTCCATTGCCACACGTGGTATTCGCATTTTGGCGGGTTGCTCGCGAAAATGAACTACGGAATTCCGCTGGTGGTGACGGTGCACAGTCTGGAGCCGTTGCGGCCGTGGAAGCGGGAGCAGTTGGGGCGGGGGTACGATTTTTCCAGCTGGCTCGAGAAAACGACGATGGAAATGGCGGACGCGGTGATCGCGGTTTCCGCTGAGACGAAAGCGGACATTCTGCGCTTGTTTGACATTCCCGAGGAACGGGTGCCGATCATCTACAACGGGATCGATCTGGAGGAATATCGGCGGACGGATTCGAAGGCCTCGCTGGAAAGGTTGGGGATCGATCCGCAGCAACCTTACGCGTTGTTCGTGGGGCGAATCGCACGGCAGAAGGGAATCATCCATCTGGTGAACGCCATCCGGCACATGGATCCGGGATTTCAGGTCGTGCTGTGTGCGGGGGCACCGGACACGCCGGAGATTGCGGAGGAGATGAAGTCGGCGGTGGGCGTGGCTCAGAAGGAGCGGGGGGGGATCGTGTGGGTCGAGGACATGGTCGATACGCCGACAAAGATCGAGCTCTACAGCGGGGCGGCCGCGTTCGTCTGTCCGTCAATTTACGAGCCGTTCGGAATCATTAATTTAGAAGCGATGGCGTGCGAGACGGCGGTGGTCGCGAGTGCGGTGGGGGGGATCAAAGAGGTCGTGGTGGACGGGGAGACCGGGTTGTTGGTCGAGTTGGACCAGATGGACGAGAGTCCGTTCGAGCCGACCGATCCGGAGCTTTTCGCGAAGGCGCTGGCCGACGCCGTGAACGCGGTGATGGGTGATCCGGCGAAGCAGGCCGCGATGGGGAAGGCCGGTCGGAAGCGGGCGGAGGAGCTGTTCGGGTGGGATGCAATCTCGCAGCGAACCGCGGAGTTGTATGAGTCGCTGGTGAAGTGATTTTGGTGCGCGAGGGTTCGGAGCGGGGATGGGCGACGAGGCGGGAGCTGTCGCGGTCGCGCAGAAATCGATGAATTAGCTTCGCGTTTTCGCGGGTTCGCGTGAGACACCTAGGCGGTGAAATTTGTTGATCAGATTCGGATCCACGCGATTGCGGGGGATGGGGGAAAAGGGTGCGTGAGCTTTCGGCGGGAGAAATTTGTGCCGAAGGGAGGTCCGGACGGTGGTGATGGGGGCGACGGGGGGAGTATCATTTTGCGGGCGGACGTCCACACGGATAATCTCATTTCGCTTTATTATGAGTCGATTGTGCGGGCTCAGCGGGGTGGTCACGGGCTGGGAAAGGATAAGCACGGCAAAAACGGCGAGGACACGATCGTCAAAGTTCCGGTGGGGACGTTGATCTACGAGTTGCCGGATAAATTCAAGCCGTTCCAACCGGACCCGGAGGACGAGTTGGCGGAGGCTCCGGAGAAGCCGGCGTTGGACATCAAGACGATGGAGCCGATCTTTGATTTGTCGGAGCCGGGGCAGGAATTTTTGCTTTGCAAGGGCGGTGGCGGTGGTCGGGGTAACACGCGGTTCAAAAGCTCGAGGAACCGGATTCCGCGGCAATTTTCACCGGGCGAATTGGGCGAGCAAGGGTGGTATTTGTTGGAACTTCAGACGATTGCGTTCGCTGGATTGGTTGGGTATCCGAACGCGGGGAAGTCGACTTTGATCTCGCAGCTCTCGGCGGCGCATCCGCGGGTGGCGTCCTATCCCTTCACGACCTTGAATCCGGTGGTCGGGGTGGTGGAATTGGGTGGGTATCGTCGGGTGACGGTGGCGGACATCCCGGGATTGATCGAGGGCGCGAGTGAAAACAAGGGGCTGGGCCACGAGTTTTTGCGGCACATCGTGCGCTGTGAGGTGCTGCTCTTTGTGATCGATATGGCGGGGACGGAGGGGCGGGAGCCGATCAGCGATCTGGAGAATCTACGAACGGAGTTGGGGCTTTACGATCCGACGCTTGGGCAGCGGCCCTGGGTGGTGATCGCAAATAAGATGGACGTCGAGGGGGCGGACGAGAAGTTGGCTCAGTTCCGCGGACGGTTTCCGAAGGTCGAGATCATTCCGGTTGCGGCCAAGGATGCTCGGGGAATGGAGGAGGTGCGGGGGTTGCTCGACCGGTTGGTGGGAGATCGCGGGGGTGAGACGAGTGCGGCGCTTCCGTAGATCAGTGCGGGGGTCGCATCAACCACCGACGTTGATGGCTGCCTCACAAGGACTCGAACCTTGACAAACAGATCCAGAATCTGCAGTGCTACCATTACACCATGAGGCAGTTTCGCTTGGCGCGGGTCGAGGAAGATGGCGGATGAATGGCGGGATGACAACTCTGTTTTTCGGTTGGCGGACCGTTTCGGTTAAATGTGGTCGATGAAGTTTGGTTGGTTCTTTGCGGTTGGCGCGTTGGCGGTCTGTGGGTGTTCGAGTCTCGGGGGCGGGAAACCGGCGGGCCAGGCGCAGGTGGTGATCTCGGGGCACTCGGAGGGAGCGATTCAGTCCAAGGCGGAAGAGGTTTTTTACCGGCATGATTTTGCCTTCAAAGGTGGCGATGCGGGGAAGCTGTATTTCGAACGGGCGGGGGGGACGCTCGACAACCTGTTCTACGGGAACTGGCAGGGCGAAGATACCTACACGAAGGTGACGTTGTTCATTTCGCCGCAGGGAGAGGATTCGTTCGTGTTGCGGGCGCGGTCGGTGGTCGTGCGCGATACGTTTGGTGAGGCGGTGGACGAGGAAATTTTCGATATCCAAGGGTCACGCTACGGTGTGCTCCTGAACAAGATCCGGGACGAGCTGGGCGGGTAGAGTTGCGGGTTATTGCAACTCTTTCGGGAGGTGGGCCTGGAGTTGTTTGACGCGTTGGGCGGAGTTGCGGTGGCAGACGAGAATGGCGTCATCGGTCTCGACGACGACGAGATCGCTGACGCCGCAGAGGGCGATCGTCCGGCCGTTCGAGACGGTGATGTTGTTGTGCGAATCGACGGCGACGGCGGGGCCGCGGGACGTGTTGTTTTCTTCGTCGGTGCCGAGGTGGTTGGGGAGCGAGGTCCAGGTGCCCACGTCGTCCCAATCGAAGGCGGCTCGGACGGCGATCACGTTGGCGGCGCGCTCCATGATGGCGTAATCGACGGAAATCTTGGGGAGGGACTCGAACGTGCGGGCGAGGTAGGCAGTGCAATCACCGTCGGGGAATTCGCGGATGAAGGGGGAAAGCCCGGGGGCGAGCCGGTCGCACTCGGTGAGGAACGTGTTGGCACTCCAGAGAAACATGCCGGCGTTCCAGCCGTGGCGGCCACTGGCGAGGTATTCTTCGGCGAGATCGATGTTTGGTTTCTCGACGAAGCGGGCGACGCGGCAGATCTCGGAGGATTGACCCGGGACGGGATCGCCGAGTTCGAGGTAACCAAAGCCGGTGGCGGCGTAGGTGGGCTCGATTGAGAACGTGAGGACGGCGTCGGTGCCGGTGACAGCCTGGGCGGCGGCGGAGAGTTGGCGTTGGAAGGTGGCGGTGTCGTGGATCATCGCGTCCGCGGGAAGGAGTGCGCAGATGGCGTCTGGCTGGCGGGCGCGGGCGAAGCCCGTGGCGAGAGCGGCGGCGGGGGCGGTGTCGCGTTTGGCGGGTTCGGCGATAAAGTTCTCCGCGGGCAGGTGGGGGACGGCGGCTCGGCAGGATTCGAGCTGGGCGGCATTCGTGAGCACGAAGACGTGGTCGGTGGGGACGACGCCGAGGGCACGGTCGACGGCCTCTCCGAGAAGGGTTTTTTCGCTGAGCAGGTGGAGGAGGTGTTTCGGGGTGCGAGTCCGGCTCATCGGCCAGAAACGTTCGCCGGTGCCGCCGGCCATGATGAAGATGAAGAGACTCATTTTTTGAAATCGGTGGGGGTGGCGCTAGCCCAGGGCGTTCCTGGCTTGTTCGAGGGTCTTCAATCGGTCGGCCCAGCTTTTCTGGCGGTCGCGATGCTCGGTGATGACCTCGGTCGGAGCGTTGGCGACGAATTTTTCGCTGGAGAGTTTCCGGGCGACTTTCTCGAGTTCGGCTTTGACCTTGTTGATTTCGCCGGTGAGGCGTTCGCGTTCGTTGGAGGGGTCGACGAGGCCTTCCAGTGGGAGGAAAATCTCACCGATGGCGGTGGCGGCGACGGCCATGCCGGACGGGGCGTCGGTGGTCTCGAGGTCGAGGGTTCTGGCGTTGAGGAGGGTGGCGAGAGCGGGGAGCTCGGGTTCGAGCCAGCTGACCGACGGGCGGATGCGCCAGGGAAGTTTCTGGCTGGACGGGAGGTTGAAGGTGGCGCGGAGGGTCCGGGCGGCGGCGATTGATTCGTAGAAATCGGCGGCTTGCCGGGTTGAGGTCGGATCGCCGAGGTCTGTCTTGGTCGGCCAGGGTTCGAATTGGATCGTTTCCGTGCCGAAGCCGAGGCCGTGCCAGAGTTCCTCGGTCAGGAACGGAGCGTAGGGGTGGAGGAGGACGAGGACGCGGCGGATGGTGACGTCGATGGCGGCAAGGGTGCCCGCGCGGCGGATGGGGTCGTCGGACGTGAAATCGGACTTCGCGGCTTCGATGAACCGGTCGCAGAAGTCGCCCCAGATGAAATCGTAGAGCGCCTGGGCGATGTCGCTGAAGCGGTAGGTTGCGTAGCCGTGTTCGATGCGGTCGATGGTGGCGTCGAGTTTGGCGAGGAGGTCGCGAGCGAAGATCGAGAGGGTGGCCGGATCGGGAGTCGCGGCGGGATCGATCGGGCCTTGGAGGAGGCGGAAGCGGCAGGCGTTCCAGAATTTGTTACAAAAGTTGCGTCCCTCGACGATCTGGAGTTCGTCGAATTTGATGTCCTGCCCGGCGGGGGCGATGCGCATGAGGCCGAAGCGGAGGCCGTCGGCTCCGAATTTGGCGATGAGATCGAGTGGGTCGGGGGAATTGCCGAGCGACTTCGACATTTTCTTACCGCCCTTGTCGCGGATGATGCCGGTGAAATACACGTCGCGGAACGGGATTTCGCCCGTGTATTCGAGGCCGGCCATGATCATGCGGGCGACCCAGAAGAAGATGATGTCGGGGCCGGTGACGAGAACGCTGGTGGGATAGAACTTCGCGCGGGCCGGGTCGTCCATCGTCTCGTGCGCCCAAAGCCAGGACGAGAACCAGGTGTCGAGGACGTCGGGGTCCTGGGTCCAGTCGTCGCCGGGGGAGTCGGTCTGGACGAGGGAGTCGGCTCCTTTGGTCCAGACGGGGATACGGTGGCCCCACCAGAGTTGGCGGGAGATGCACCAGTCCTGAATGTTTTCGAGCCAGTGGTCGTAGACCTTTTCCCACCGTTCGGGGAAGAAGCGGATGAGGTGGTTGCGGACGGTGTCGCGGGCTTCGGCGGTCTTCGGATAGCGGAGGAACCATTGCTCGCTGAGGCGGGGTTCGATCGGGACGCCGGCTCGTTCGGAGAAGCCAACCGTGTTCTGGTAGGGTTCTTCCTTCACGAGGAGATCCCGGTCCGCGAGGGCGAGGGCGGCCTTTTTTCGGGCTTCGAAACGGTCGAGGCCGACGAAATCGAGGCCCGCGAGTTCGTTCATGGTGCCATCGGGATTGAGGACGTCGATCGTGGCGAGGTTGTGGCGTTGGCCGATCTCGTAATCGGTTTTATCGTGGGCCGGGGTGACCTTGAGGACACCGGTGCCGAATTCGAAATCGACCGATTCGTCGCCCACGATCGGGATGGCGATCTGGTTCTCGGAGGGGAGAGGGCGGCGGACGTGCTGCCCGATGAGGGCGGCGTAGCGCGGGTCGGCGGGGTTCACGGCGACGGCGGTGTCGCCCATTATGGTCTCGGGGCGGGTGGTGGCAATCTTCGAGAAACGTGCCGGGTTGCTCGACGACTTCGACTTTGAAGTGGTAGAGGAAGCCCTTCTGGGGGGTGGGGATGACCTCCTCGTCGCTGAGAGCGGTGAGGGAAGCGGGGCACCAGTTCACCATGCGTTTGCCGCGGTAGATGAGGCCTTTGGCGTGAAGATCGACGAAGGTCTCCTGGACTTTGCGGGCGTAGGCGGCGTCCATCGTGAACCGTTCGCGGTCCCAGTCGCAGGAGCAGCCGAGTTTTTTCAGCTGATTGATGATGATCCCGCCGTGGGTGTCCTTCCACGCCCAGACGCGTTCCAGGAAGGCGTCGCGACCGAGGTCGTGGCGGGTCTGCTGTTCCTCCTTGCGGAGGCGTTTTTCGACGACGGTCTGGGTGGCGATGCCGGCATGGTCGGTGCCGGGGAGCCAGAGGACCTCGTGGCCGGTGAGGCGGGCGCGGCGGGCGAGGATGTCTTGGATCGTGTTGTTGAGGACGTGGCCGAGCGTGAGGACGCCGGTGACGTTGGGTGGCGGAATGACAATGGAGTAGGCTGGCTTGGGGGATTCGGGGTCGGCGGAGAAATTGCCGGCGGCGAGCCACTGGGCGTACCATTTTTCTTCGACGGTCTGGGGTTCGTAGCTTTTCGCGATCTCGGACATGGGCCGGGAATTCGTATCAGGGGGGGCGCGGGTGAGACAACCTTGGATGCGGGTCGTCGTTTGGGCCGCCGAGAGGTGCTCGGATGGCGCAAGGTTGCGACGGTCGGCGGAAGGTTCGGTCGAGTTCGGCGAGAATTGATTCGGAGAAACCGCTTGCGTCCGGGGCGGGGCGTTTCCACCTTGTCGCCCCCATGCGCTGCGCCGCGTTCATATTTGCCCTCCTGCTTGCATTAGGGTCTTCGGTCGAAGCCGCCACCTGGAATGTCATCAAGGTCGGCGGGCGGCGCTACGTGCCCGTGTCGGACGTGGCGAAGTTTTACCGAATGAAGGAAGAGCGGACGGACGGAAAGAAATTCGTCCTGAGCGCTGACGGACGAGAGGTCAAGGGGGTGGCGGGTGGACGGGATCTCTTCATCAACGGCGTCAAATACGTGCTGTGCTTCTCGATGGAGACGCGGAGCAACGAGGTTTACCTCTCCGCGATGGACGTGACGAAGATTCTCGAACCGGTCCTCCGGCCCGGAAAGATCAAGGACGCGGAGAAGATTCACACCATCGTGCTGGACGCGGGGCACGGGGGGCATGACAGCGGGGCGACGGGGCCTTTGGGTCTGGAAAAGGCCTACGCGTTGGACGTGGTCCTCCGGGCGCGGGAATTGTTGGTGGAGGAGGGGTATGACGTGAAGATGACGCGTTCGACGGACGTGTTTGTGCCGCTGGAAGAGCGGGCGCGGTTTGCGAACAAATTCTCGAACGCGCTATTTTTCAGCGTGCATTTTAACAAAAGCAGCACCGGGGGTGGGACGGGGATCGAGACCTACGCGTTGGCTCCGCGCGGCGTGCCGTCGATGGACGAGGACAATCTGAGTTACAGTGATTTCAAGGAGAACCGCGGGAATGCGCAGGATCCTCAAAACATCGCGCTCGCGGCGGCGGTGCACTCGGCGATGGTGAACAATCTTGGAATGGTGGACCGGGGAATCAAGCGGGCGCGATTTGTGGTGATCAAGGCGATCGACATTCCCGGAGTGTTGATTGAAGGCGGGTTCATGAGCGGGGCGCGGGATGCTCGGTTGATCGCATCGGGGGAGTATCGGCAGCGGATGGCGGCATCGATCTTGCAGGCGGTGAAAGCCTACACGCGGTCGGTGAGTGGCAAAACGGATGCGGCACCGCCAACGTTGATCGTGAAGGGTGATGATCCGACGACTCGGCCGTCTCTCGAGGGTGTAACGGTGTCGGGCGAGGAGCCGGAGGTGGTGTCGGTGCCGCCGCCGAATCCACGGCCCACGCCGCGGAAGGTGGAGGATCCAAAGTTGGACGCGGAGGACGAACCTGAGGCTGAGTCCGAGGCCGCGCCGCCGGAGCCAGCGGGTGCGCCGACGCCAGGTGTGGGGAAAACGAAAGTCGAGAAGTGGTGGTGATGGGAACGGGGCGGCGGGAATTTTCGGTTCTCAGTTCCTCGAATTCAGTTTTGAGTCACCTTCGTGGATGGTGATCAGAAAAGTGGGCCGATTGGGGTGTTCGATTCCGGGATTGGGGGGTTGACGGTCGCGGCGGCTTTGCGGGATTTGCTGCCGGCGGAGAGAATTTTTTACATCGGAGACACGGCGCGGGTTCCTTACGGCGGCAAGAGTCGGCGAACCATCGAGAGGTACAGCGTGGAGATCGGGGGGTTGCTCCTGGCGGAGGGGGCGAAAATGATCGTGGTGGCGTGCAACACCGCATCGGCTCTGGGGGTGCCGAAGATGCAGGAACTTTTTCGAGCACCGGTGCAGGGGGTGATCGTGCCGGGGGCGGCGGCGGCGGCGCGGGCAAGCGGGGCGGGGCGGATCGGGGTGATCGGAACCCGGGCCACGGTGGCGAGCCGGGCCTACGAGCAGGCGATCCACGTGATCCGGCCCGAGGCGGAGGTTTTTGCGGTGGCGTGTCCATTGTTGGTGCCGTTGATCGAGGAGGGTCTTTTCGAGGACGGGATCACGGATCAGGTGTTGGCGCGCTATTTGGAACCCTTGCTGGCGGAGGGGATTGATACTTTGGTTCTGGGGTGCACGCATTATCCGCTGCTGCGGGCGGCGATCGGACGGGCGGCGGGCGAGGGGGTGACTTTGGTCGACTCGGCGCAGAATTGCGCGCTGGCGGTGCGGGAGGCGCTGGCGGCTGGTGGGCTGGCCGCGGACGAGGGGCGGGTGGGGGAGTTGAACGTGGCGCTGACGGATTCGACGGAAGGATTTCTGCGGGTCGCGGTCGAGGCGCTCGATCTGGAGATTGGGGACATCGAAGTGCGGGCGGTGCAGGGGGGCTAGGGAGGGGCCGGATTGCCGGACGAGGGGGGGAGGAAGAGATTGGATGGGCGGAGCGCGACGAGATGGGCACTTGCGCGGGTTGCCGGAATGAGATTGATTCTCAATCAATGAAGATGCTTCGAGGATTGGTCGCTTTGGTTGTTTTGGGTGGTTTTGCCGTTGGGGGGCAGGCGGAGGAACTTTCGTTGGAGAAAGTGGTTGTGGCATTGAAGCCGGACAAGGATCCGGATCGGATGTTGGCGGAGCGGGAGGAATTGGGGGAGATCCTAGCCAAGAATTTTGGAAAACCGGTCGAGGTGATTGTTCCGACGTCGGCGGCGGTGATCGTCGAAGGGATGAGGAATGGAACGATCGATGTGGCCTACGTGAGTTCGACCGAGATGGTGAATGCGCGGGACAACGACGCAGCGACGTTGCTGTTGGCGGGCGAGATCGAGGGTCAGCCTTACTACAAAAGCTATTGGCTGTCCCTGAAGGAAAAGCCCTACGCGAAGGTGGAGGATCTCAAAGGCAAGCCGATCGCGTTCAGCAGTCGGACGAGCACGTCGGGCTTCCTGATCCCGATGGTCGATCTGCACAAGAAAGGCTTGATCGGTGATGACGCGGATCCCGAGTCATTTTTTGGCGAAGGGAACGTGAGTTACGGGATCGGCTACGTGTCGGCGGTCGAGCGCGTGCTTTCCGGCGAGGCGGAGGCGGCGGCGGTGAGCTACTACGTCTTTGACGAAGACGAATATCTGACGGACGAGCAGCGCGCGAAATTGAAGATTGTGGCTGAGCAAGGACCCGTGCCGACGCACGTGATTGCGGCCTCGTCGAAATTGAGTGACGCGGATCGGGAGATCATCAAGCAGGGGCTTTTGGCGCTGCGGGACTCTGGGACGGAGATCGACGAGGACGTGTTCTCCGCGGAGTTGATCGAGGTGGATGCGGACGAGCATTTGGCTCCGGTCGAGGCGGCGATGAAGCTGCTTAAGCAACGATGACATCGGCTCCGGCCAGCGCGGCGGTCGAGCCGTTTCACGTGGAGTTGCGGGGGCTGAGCGTCAGGCGGGATCAGCGTGATCTGGTGCGGGACCTCGATTTGTGCGTGCCGCGGGGCTCATTCGTTGCGGTCGTGGGGCCTTCGGGTGTGGGCAAGAGCAGCCTGCTGGCTTGTCTGGCAGGGATGCTTGAACCGGGGGCGGGCGAGATCACCTACCGGTGCGAGCAGCGGTGTGATCATCGACCCGCGGATTTTCAGAAGCGGATGGGGCTGGTCTTTCAGCATCTCAGGCTGACATTGAACGCTTCCGTGCTGACGAACGTTTGTTGTGGCGTGTTGGGGCGGAGGCCGTGGTGGCGGACGTTGTTTGGGTTTACGCGGGAGGAGAAAGCGAAGGCGCGGGGATTATTGGAGCGGTTCGGCTTGAAGGGTTTCGAGAAATTTCCGGTGTCGGAGATTTCCGGTGGGGAGCGTCAGCGGGCGGCGATTGCGCGGGCGCTGATGCAGTCGCCCGAGTTGATCCTGGCGGACGAGCCGGTGGCGAGTTTGGATCCGGCGTTGGCGCGGAGCGTGTTGGGGTATTTGCGGGACGAAACGCGGACGAGTGGGCGGACGGTTTTTTGCGTGCTGCACGATCCGGACCTCGTGGAGGAGTTCGCGGATTACACCTTGTCGTTGAGCCGCGTGTGTCCAGCCGCGTGGAAGTTGCGCGCGGCGGCGTGAAACCGGGATTGGAGGATCAGCCGTCGGCTTCGGCCCCGCCGGCGAACGTGCCGCGACCCGGGAAGCCCCGGGTGAATGCGTTCAACGTGACGCTGACGTTGTTTGCGATCGCGGTCGTGTTCTCGCTGCCGGCGTTGCGGGGGTCGGGTCGGGATTTGGATTACTTCTCGAATCTGGTCGGATTTCTGGAGCGGTTTTTTCCGCCGAACTTCACGGATTGGCGATTGCTCGGGGAGGCGCTGATCGAGACGTTTCAGATCGCGGTGATCGCGACGCTGATTTCGGTGTTGGTCTCGCTACCGGTGGCGATGGCCGCGTCGTTGAACATCGCTCCGCTTTGGCTCGTTCGGGTGGCGCGGTTTTTACTGGTTTGCGTGCGGTCGATCCCGGGGTTGATCTGGGCTTTGATCGCGGTGGCGGTGTGTGGGGCGAATCCCCTGGCTGGCGTGGTTGGGCTGGCTTTTTACAGCGTGGGGTATCTGGGGAAATTTTTCAGCGATTCGTTCGAGTCGATTGATTCCGGAGTCGCGGACGGTCTGAGGGCGACGGGTGCTGACGCGGTTCAGCGGTTTCAATACGGAATCTGGCCGCACGCGAAGCCCCTCGTGTGGAGTCAGACCCTGTGGATGCTCGAATACAATATCCGGAGCGCATCGATCATCGGCTACGTGGGGGCCGGGGGGATCGGGGTGTGGTTGCAGACCTACCAGGAGCTGTCGCGGTGGGACCGATTTTGCGCGGTGCTGCTGTGCATTCTGGCCGTGGTGCTGGTACTGGATTACGCTGGCGAGCGGATCCGGAAGCAGTTTGCGCTCTGAGGGAGGACCCGCACGCCCGGAGGCGTGCGTTGTCCGTTGAGCTTAGCTTCCGACGGGGTCGACGGTCGGGGTTGGCTCGGGAGTCATTTCCGGAGTCATCGCTGGCGTGGGTTCGACGTTTTCGGCCGGGGTGGCGGACGGGACTTCCTTTTCGGCGTCATTGTTGGTCACTTCGTCGGCTAACTGGCGCATGTTGTCCATGGCGTCCTGGCTGGCTTCGCTCGCGGCGGCTCCGGCTTGGGTGACGACTTCGCCGATGCGCTCCCCGGCTTCCTTGGCCGCAGCGCTCGATTTCTCGGCGGCGTCCTGCAGGGCGTTGCCGGTGTTCCCGGCCGCTTCTTCGATGCGTTCGGACAGCTCCGGCGTCGGGCTGGCGGTCGCGGGTTCGTCGGTGTCGGTGGCCGTCGGCTTCGGATCGCAGGCGGAGAGGGCGAGCGCGGTGGCTCCGGCGAGGAGGAAAGTGGATTTGATTTTCATGAGGTAACTGAGTTTGTCCTGACCTCTGGAAATGGTCAAGGAGCGGTCCGGGCTTTCGCGTCGGCTTGGAGGGAGGTCCAGAGAGCGGCGAGTTCTGCGGCGGTGGAGGATTTGATCGCGGGGAGATCGGCGGCGGGGAGAGGAGCGGTGCGGGCGAAGAGGTAGTATTTGATCTTCGGCTCCGTGCCGGACGGGCGGATGGCGACGCGGTATTGGTCGCCGAGGGTGAAGGTGAGCATGGCTTCCTTGGGAAGAATACGGCCGTCGGCATCGACGATGTCCTCGTGGGCGAAGTCGCGGGTGGCGGTGACGGCGTTGCCGGCGATGTCGGTGGGTGGTCGAGCGGTGTAGGAGTCGACGAGGGCGCGGATCTGACGGGCACCTTCGGCCCCTTCGAGGGTGAGGGATTCGCTGCGCTCCTGGTGGTAGCCGAACTCGGTGTAGATCTGGTCGAGAAGGCCGTGGAGGGTGAGGTTGAGGGACTGCGCGTAGGCGGCGACTTCGCAAAGCATGGCGACGGCGGCATTGCCGTCCTTGTCGCGAACGAAGTCCGCGCCTCCGTAGCCGTAGCTTTCTTCGCCGCCGAAAACGAAGACGGTGTCGGTGGACTCGTAAGCGGCGAGTTTTGCACCGATGTATTTGAAACCGGTGAGCGTCTCGACGCAGCGGAGTCCGAACTTGGCGGCAATGGAAGCTTGGAGGTCGGTCGTGACAAACGTCTTGATGATGACCCCGCGACTGGCGGTGGCGGGGCTGAGTCGGCCCGTTTCGAAAAATTTCTTGGCGCGGTACCAAGCCATGAGAGAGCCGAGTTGGTTGCCGGTGAGGAGAGTGAGCGTGCCGTCGGCGGTGCGGGCGGCGGCGCCCATGCGGTCGTCGTCGGGGTCGGTGGCGATAACGAGATCGGCATCCTCGCGTTCGGCTTGGGCGATGGCGAGGGAGAGCGCCTCGGCGTTTTCGGGGTTGGGGGACGCGACCGTTGGGAAATCGCCATCGGGTTGGGATTGGCTGGCGACCGTCGTGAAATCGCAGCCGAGGCGGCTCAGGAGAGGTTCGATGATGGCTCCGCCGACGCCGTGAAGTGCGCTGTAAACGACCTTGAGCGGCTGTTCACGAATGAGATCGCGGTCGAGGATGAGGGTCTCGAGTTTGTCGAGGTAGGCCTCGTCAATGGCGGAGCCGAGGGGATGGATGTGACCGCGTTGGTCGGCGGGGACGGGATCGTATTGCTCGCTGGTGACCGCGTTGACGCGGTCGATGATGGCGGTCGCGTGGGGTTCGACGATCTGACCGCCGTCGGCAAAATAGACTTTGTAGCCATTGTAGGCGGGCGGGTTGTGGCTGGCGGTGAGGTTGATGCCGGCGGTCGCCTTCGTTTCGCGGACGGCGAAAGAGAGTTCGGGAGTGGAGCGGGGTGCTTCGAAGAGGTGGGCGTCGCAGCCGAGGTTGGTGATGATGCTGGCGGCGGATTCCGCGAAGGCGCGGGAGAAGTGGCGGGTGTCGTAGGCGATGCAAATCGACGGACGACCGGGGAGCTGTTCGCGGGAGTGCCAGAGTTGCACGTAGGCGGTGAGGCCCTGAGTCGCGCGGCTGACGTTGAGGAAATTCATCGCGTTCGTGCCAACGCAGGGATGTTCCGGGGGGGCTTCCGAAGAGGCGGTGCCGCGCTCCGCGGCGGTGACGGTGCGGCCGATGGTGCGACCGCGAAGGCCGCCGGTGCCAAAGGCGAGTTGGCGATAGAAGCGGTCGTCGAGTTCGGTCCAATTGGCGGTGGCGGTGAGTTCGGCGACGGTTTTTTCCGGGATCGGGGATCGGGTAGCGGCGAGGAGGTTGCGGATATTCTCGGCGCTGGCGGGAAGGAGTTGGTCGGCTGCGACGGCGGCGGTGAGTTGTTCGTTGAGCATGGGAAAAGAGGCTTAGTGGTTGAGGGCGGCTTCGAGGCGGGCGAGGGCGGGGAGTTCGTCGATGGTGACGCGGATGCAGCGGTCGATGCCGGAGCGGTGGTGGAAATCGGCAACGTGAATCCCGTGCTCGCGCAAGATGGGGGCGAGCGGGGTGGCGGTCGGGTATTCCGCGAGGAGGATGTTGGCTCGCGAGGGGAAGACGTGGAGGCCGAGGGCGGTGAGGCGTTCGGTCCAAATCGTGCGGAGTTCGATGGTGCGGGCGAAGAGGGGTTCGTAGTAGGGGAGCGAGTGGAGTGCCGCGACGGCGGCGGCTTGGGCGGCGGCGTTGATGCTGAATGTCTGATCGACGCGGGCGAGGGTGGCGATGATGTCGGGGTGAGCGACGGCGTAGCCGACGCGGAGGCCGGCGAGAGCAAAATTTTTCGAGAGGCTGCGGAGGATGAGGACGTTCGGGTGATCGGCGAGGAGTGAGATCGCGGAGGTGGCGGCGAATTCGTGGTAGCATTCGTCGACGACGACGAGGGCCTGGGTGGTGGCGGCGATGCGTCGGATGGATTCGGTCGGAATGATGTCGCCCGTGGGATTGTTGGGGCTGGCGAGGAAAATGACGCCGGTGGTGGGCGGGAGTTCGGCGAGGAACGCGTCGACGTCGAAAGTGAAGTTGTCGGCTTGGTTGGCTCGTCCATTGGTGTGGAGAGGTGCCCCGGCAAGGTGGGCGGCGGTGGCGTAAACGAAGAAGGTGGGGGCGGGCGCGGCGACGGGTCGCGAAGGTCCGGCGTAGGCGCGGGCAATCAAATCGATCAGTCCGTCGGAACCGTTGCCGGGCAGGATATTGGCGGGGGTGAACGGAGCGCCGCAGTAGTTGGCGAGGGCGGTGCGGAGTGCGGTCGCGAGGGTATCGGGGTAGCGGTGGGCGTCGAGATTGGCGAGGGCTTCGCGGACGGCGGGGGCCGGTTGATACCAGGCTTCGCCGAGATGGAGGAGGAGGTCGTTTGGGGAGGTGGAGTGGGGGCCGGGGATGGCGGGGGGCGGCGGGAGCGCGGCGACGTGGGCGTTCGGTGGGGGGACGTTCACCGGGCGAGGTAGTCGGGAAGTTCGGTCACGTCGGCGAGGCAATGTTCGGCGCCGGCCTGGGTCAGGGTTTCGCGGGCGGCGGTCCCGGCGGGACCGGTGAGGACGCCGACGGGGCGGGCACCGATGGCGGTCGCGGCGGCGAGGTCTCCGACCGTGTCGCCGACGATGAGTGCGGTCGGAACCTGGGGGTGGTCCGTTTGCGCGATGAGGGTGGCCGTTTCGGCTTCCGGAAAAATGGCGCGGAGAAATTGGTAGGGATGTGGCTTGGAAAGGTGGGTGTCGGGGTGATCGGTCTCGGCGGCGGCGACGTCGTCGTGGGTGATGATCGGATCGAAGAATTCGGCGAGGCCGAAGCGGGTGAGGGTCGGGAGGAGCTCGGCGTGCGTGCGGCCGGTGGCAACGGCGAGCTGGTGCCCGGCGGCCTGGAGTTCCCGAAGAGCCGCGGCGACGCGTTCGGGGGGAAGGATGAGCTGTTCGTTGGCGATGATGCCGATGCGGTCGTCGGTGCCGTTGAACCAGGCCTGGAAATGGCGAAACAGCCAGAGCCAAACGGGCCCCTTGCGTTGAAACTGATCGGTAGGGGCGAGGTGGGCGAGGAGTTCGAAACCTTGGTGAGGCGCGGCGAGGTCGAGGCCTTCGGTCACGAGTTCGTTCAGGTCGGGAGTGAGGCCTCGGGGCCATTCGCAAGGGGTGGGCGGGCCGTCGGTGTCCCAGTTGATCGCGGAGATGCGGAGGCCGTTGGCGGGGTCGTGGGAGGCGAGGCGACGGATGAGAATGAGCGCGGCGAGGTGGCAGAGATCCCAATTCGTGTTGATCTGGGCGGCCTTGGCGCGAGCGATCACGTCGAGATCGAGGGTGATGGGTGCCGGGCGGCGGCGGTCTCCCAGGAAGGCCGCGAGGTCTTGGAGGGTGTGGGCGGCGGAACGCCAGTAGCCTTCCTCGGACGTGATGACCCCGTCCATGTCGAAGATGATCTTCATGAAGTTGCGATTTTCACCAAGAAGGCTGCGGCGATCATGAGGATTTCGGCGTGATTCGCTGAAGGAAGCCAGAGATGAGGTCATCGTTGCTTTCGCAGGGGGAGCCGCACATGAGGGCGATGGAGAGGCCGAGCAGGGACGTGGTCGGATTGTGGCGAGCCGCTCCGGCGGTGAGATTCATCACGAGGGTGGGGCAACAGAAGAGGGCGAGGCGGACGTATTGCTGCCAATTCGGGTGGTCTGGGGCCGTTTTTTGCAGGAGCGGTTTCCAGATTTCTTCTTCTTTGGTTTGGAGGAATTCTTGCCGGAGCGGGGTGAGGGTCCAGTCGTGGGTGACTTCGAGGATGCCGTCCGCGAGTTGGGCGGTGGCTTGATTCTGGGATTCCTCGGGGTGGTAGAGCCAGTCGGGGTGGGCGAGGATGTTATGGAAGGTGGGCTTGATTTCCGCGAGCAGGGCTGGGAGGTGGGATCCGGCGAAGGCGGGGTCGAAGGTGACGAGGCGGTCGGGTTCCATCCAGACGTTGGCGTTGTGAGCGTCGCCGTGGCCGAGGACGGCGGGGCAGGGGTCGGGGAGGTTGGCAGGGTTGAGAAGTTCGATGGCTTCGGTGAAGAGCCGTCCGAGGGTTTTCTCGTAGAGGTGCCCGTTGATTCGCCAGCGGAGGGAGCTGAGTTCCGCGTAGGGTAGGGGGCGGTTGAGGCCGGGGAACGTGGAGGTCGAGTCGAGGTAGAAAGAGCGGAGGCGTCCGCCGGGGCTGGTGGTGCCTTCGTCGACCAAACGGTGGAAGAAGAGCTGGTGGAGGGACTCGGCGGCGGCTTCGGCTCGCGGGGCGAGGTGGAGGGTGTCGAGGTAGCTTTGACCGACGTGGTGGTCGAGGCCGCGTTGGAGTTTGGTGAGGTGGGTGTTGCCGTTCTCGGCTCCGCGGCAGGCGTCGGCGAGGCGGAAATCTGAGCGAACCGCGTAGAGGAGAATCGCTTCGCCGGGGAAGGTTCGGGCGGCGACGGGGACGTCCACTGGCCAGCCGGCGTCTTCGAGGAGCTTGCTGTTGTAATACTCGGCAACGCCCTTGGCCTCGTCTTCCTCCTGGTGAAATTTGAAGAACAGTTGGTCGTGGCCTTCATGCGGCGTGCCGAGGGTGAGGATGCCGTTCACGGAGTTGAGGCTGTAGCCGTCGGCGTTGAGGTCGGCTCGGGTGACGTCGAGGCCGAGCGTTTCCTCGAGAAACGGAATGAGAATGGCCGCGGCGGCGGCGCGGTCGCCCGCTGCGCTGAGCCGGCGGACTTCGGCGAGAGTGGTCATGGCCGGTTTTTGATGGCGGTAGCGTGAGCTGGGAATCCCTCGTAGTCGGCGAGGGTGGCGGCGGTGGAGCGGAGGGATTCGAAGCCCTCGCGGGTGCAGTAGGCGAGCGAGGTGCGCTTGAGGAAGGAATGGATGGTGGTGCAGGAGTGCGATTTCGCGAAGCCGCCGGTGGGGAGGATGGCGTTGACGCCGATGCAGTAGTTTCCCGCGCTGATGGGCGTGTGGGAGCCGAGGAGGATTTCGCCCGCGTTGCGGATGCGCGGCAGGACGGCGAAGGGTTCCGCCACAAGAAGTTCCATGTGCTCGGGAGCGTATTCGTTAACGAAATCGACCGACTCGTCGAAGGAGTCGGTGATGACGATGCCGCCGTAGGACGAGAGGCCGGTGTCGCAGAAGGTGCGGCGGGGCTCGGGCAGGTCGGCGATGAGGGGGGGCAGGAGGTCGGCGACGCGGGTGGCGAGGTCTTCCGAATGAGTTACCAGCAGGGCGGCGGAGTCGGGGCCGTGCTCCGCTTCGATGAGGAGGTCGAGGGCGACGATCTGCGGGTCGGCGTGTTCGTCGGCAAGAATGATGGATTCGCTGGGGCCGGCGGGAAGTCCGACGTCGACCTCGCTGGACAGCAGGCGCTTGGCGGCGGAACAGAATTGGTTGCCGGGGCCAAGAATCTTCGCGACGCGGGCAATGGTGAGAGTGCCGAACGCGAGGGCGGCGATCGCGGAGGCACCGCCGATCTTGTAGATGTGGGAGATGCCGATTTGTCGGGCGGCGTAGAGCGTGGCTGCGTCGACGGTTCCATCGGGATTCGGTGGGGTGCAGACGGCGATCTGGGGCACCCGGGCTTCGACGGCGGGAACGGCGAGCATGATGAGGACGGACGGGAACGCGCCTTTGCCGCGGGGAACGTAGAGACCCATCGCGTCGATGGGGGTGATTTTTTCGCCAGCGTGGACGCCGGGCTCGACCTCTTGCCAGGTGATTTCGGGGGGAAGTTGGGCGCGGTGGAAGGTGCGGACGTTGCGGATGGCGTGGTCGATGGCGGCGCGGAGGTCGGGGTCGACGTTGGGTTCGGCGGCATCGAATTCGGCTTCGGTGACGGCGAGGGCTTCGGGCGCGATGGTGACCTTGTCGATGTCGGCGAGGTGACGGGAGAGAGCGCGGTCGCCGTCGGATCGGACGTCGTCAATGAGGCGGGACGCGATCTCCGAGGCGTGGGCGATGTCGGTCTCGGAGCGGCGGAGGAGACGGGCGCGGTCGTCGGTGGAAAGAGACGAGAGGCGGAGCTGGTTGATTGGCGTGGGCATGAAATGGAGAGGTAATGGTGAGAACTACCGATACGAATACCAACACGTTTTGAACACGAAGGCGGCGAAGATCGCAAAGAATACCGCCGAAGTTGAGCAATCTACCGACTGGCAAAACGGCCGATGGCCGGGTGATTGGGGGGGACGCTACCTATCTGACCGAAGAAGGCGGCTGGCACCCGTCATTCGCTAGCTTGGCTTGGGGGCGGGGGGCGTTCCAGATTCCTGCAGTCGCTCCATGTTGAGTCTTCGGACTGGGGGGAGGATATCGCTGAAGGCGGCTCCGTAGATGTCCCAGGCAGTGAGAAAGAGGCCGCAAACGACCGGGCCGACGATGAAGCCGATGGGGCCGAAGAGGAAGAGTCCGCCCAGCGTGCCGACGAGGATGAGGAGGTCGGGCATCTCCGCGTCTTTGCCGACGAGGGTGGGGCGAAGGACATTGTCGACCGTGCCGACGACGGCGGCGCACCAGACCGCGAGGCCGATGGCTTTGACCGGTTCGCCGGAGATGAAGAGGAAGATGACGGCGGGCACCCAGACGAGGGCTGAGCCGATGCCTGGGACGACGGAAAGGATGACCATGACGGTGCCCCAGAAGGCGACGCCGTTGATGCCGCAGACCCAGAACGCGGCGGCGGCGAGCGACCCCTGTATCAGCCCGATGACGAGGGTGCCCTTGACGGTGGCTCGGGTCACCGAGACGAAGCGATGGAGCATACGCACTTCGTCTTCGTGACGGAGCGGCATGTAGTAGAAGATTTTCTCAAGAATGCGACGGCCGTCGATGAAGAAGAAAAACATCGCGTAGAGCATCACGAAAAAGTTGAGCAAGAGGAGGGCAGTCCCGGTGGTGAGGGCCGAGGCGCTGGACATGAGGTAGCTCCCGGCGGCTTTCACGGTGGTGCCGACGGTGCTCATGATGTCGGCGCTGGTCGGGACGAGGTCGGCGATGGACGGGAGGCGCTCGACGAGCCAGTCGTGGACGTCGAACGCTTCGGCGCCGGAGAAGGTCTTTTGCACCCAGGGGATGGCAGTTTCGCTCACGTCGAAGGCCTGTTTGACGACGAGGCCGACGAACGCGCTGAGCGGGCCGACGATGAGGAGGAAGAGGAGGAGTAGCGTGACGATGGACGCGAGCGTGCGGCGACCGCGGAAGAGTTTCACGAAGGCGCGGTAGACTGGGCTGAGGAGCCCGGCGAGGATTGCGCCAAGGAGGAGTGTTTTCAAAAACGGCCAGCAGACCGCGAGAAAAAGCAGCGAGATCCCCAGCACGAGGATGAGGACAAAGGCGGTCCGGAAATTCTGACCGCTGACGGGATGTTTTTCCATGAATGCCGAGATATCGCGACTGAAGCAGGAATTGCGCGGTCCGGGAAGGGCGATTACTTCCGTGATCGGTGATCGGTGGCTTACAGCCGTTAGGATGGTTGAATCGTCAAAAGGTCAGGGGACATGAAAATTGTAGGGGAAAACCCTATTAATGGATTGAAGGCAAATTTTCTTGGATGATCGCTTGGTGAAAACCGAAGTTTCCTGATAGACCACTTCGGCGTGGCGGAAAATGATGACGGGAGCGGTGGTTTCGCGATCATCGGGATTGGCTGCCGGATGCCGCCGAATGGTCATTCGCTCGCGGCGTTCTGGCGTTTTTTGATGAAAGGCGGCAACGCGTTGAAGCCGATCAAGTCCGACCGCTGGGATTGGCGCCAGTATTGGGATGAAGATCCGGCCCGACCCGGGAAAAGCTACGCGCCGAAAGCGGCGTGGCTGGATCAAGACATCAAGACTTTCGATCCTGGCGTGTTTGGCATTTCGCCGCGGGAGGCGGCGTGCATGGATCCGCAGCAGAGGTTGTTGCTGGAGTCGACCTGGGAGGCCTTCGAAGATGCTGGGGTGCCGGTCGAGCGGATGGCGGGGTCGCGGACGGGGGTGTTCATCGGGGGATTCTGCCTGGATCATTTGTTGTCGCAGACGAAGGCGGCGAATCTGCCGCTGGTCGACGCGCATTCGCCCGGGGGCGTGATGATGACCGTGTTGTCGAACCGGATCTCGCACGCCTTCGATCTGCGGGGACCTAGTTTGACGATCGACACGGCGTGTTCGTCGTCCTTGGTGGCGATTCATTACGCGTGTCAGAGCTTGCGGAGCGGAGAATCGGAGTTGGCGCTGGCGGGGGGGGTGAACGTGATGGGCCGGCCGGAGTTTCCCGTCATTATGAGCAAGGGGCATTTTCTTTCGCACCACGGCGAGTGCCACGCTTTTGACGAGACGGCGGCGGGGTATGCCCGCGGGGAAGGCGCGGGAGTCTTTTTAATCAAGCCGTTGGAGAAGGCGATCGCGGCTGGGGACGTGATTCACGCCGTGATTCGCGGGTCGGGGGTGAATTCCGACGGGCGGACGGAGGGGCTTTCGTTGCCGAGTGGTGAGGCGCAGGGGCGTTTGATTCGGGAGGTTTACGAACGGGCGGGAGTCGCGCCGCGGGACGTAGACTACGTCGAGGCGCACGGAACGGGGACGCAGGCTGGAGATCCGGCCGAGCTGGCGGCGCTGAACGAGAATTTTGGCGAGGGGCGGGACCGTCCGCTGAGGGTCGGGTCGGTGAAGACGAACGTCGGACACCTCGAGGCGGCCGCCGGGGTGGCCGGAATGCTCAAGGTGATCGGGGTGCTGAAGAATCGGAAAATCCCAAAGAACCTGCATTTCACGAAACCAAATCCTAGAATCCCGTTTGCGGATTACGCGCTGGAGGTGGTCGGAGCGGCGGCGGATCTCCCTGGCGCGGCGGAGCGGGCGACGCTGTATGCCGGGGTGAACGGATTTGGCTACGGGGGAACGAACGCGCACGTGCTGCTGGAGTCGGCTCCGGTGGGGGGGGAGACGGCGGGAAATCGTGCGGTGGCGGAGGGGTTGCGAGTGGTGCCATTTTCGGCGGCGGGGGAGGCGGCCTTGCGGGATTTGACGGGGAAGTTCGCGTTTTTGTTGGGTGGCGGCGAGGCGGTGGCTTTGGACGATCTGGCTCACACGGCGGCGTTTCGCCGCAGTCATTTGGGGGTGCGTTGCGCGGCGGTTTGTGACGGGGTCGGGACGTTGCGGGATCAGTTGATCGCGGCTTCGACCGGGCAGCCGGCGGAAGGGATGGTGATGGCGGGGAAACCGGTCGAGACGGGGAAAGGGCTGGTTTTTGTTTTCACTGGAATGGGACCGCAGTGGTGGGCGATGGGGCGGGAACTCATGGAACGTGAGCCGATCGTGAAGGCGACCGTCGAGGAGGTCGATGGGGTCTTCGAGCCTCTCGCGGGCTGGTCCTTGAAGGCGGCGATGCTGGCGAGCGAGGCTGAATCGCGGATGGCGCACACCGATTTGGCGCAGCCGGCGAACTTCGCGCTGCAGGTGGCGCTCTTCCGATTGTGGGAGGCGCGGGGGATTCGGCCGGCCGCAGTGGTTGGGCACAGTGTCGGCGAAGTTTCGGCAGCTTACGTGGCGGGCGTTTACTCGATGGAGGAGGCTGTCTTGGTGAGTTATCACCGGAGTCGGTTGCAGCAGACGACGGCGGGGTTGGGCGCGATGTTGGCGGTCGGGTGTTCGGAAAAGGAGGCGAACAGCTGGATCGGGGACCGGGGAGGCGTGGCGGTGGCGGCGGTGAACAGTTTTGACGCGGTGACGCTGTCGGGTGACCGGGTGGGACTCGACGTGATCGCGGCAGAGTTGGAAGCGGCGGGTGTTTTCAATAAATTTTTGCGCGTCGAGGTGGCGTATCACAGTCCGCAGATGGACCCGCTCGAGGCGGAATTGCTCGAGGTCCTCGCGCCGTTGAATCCGAAGCCAGCACGATTGCCGCTGTATTCGACGGCTTACGGCGAAGTGGTCGAGGCCTCGAGGTGGGATGCGGGGTATTGGTGGCAGAACGTGCGGCACGCGGTCCGGTTCGCGGACGCGGCGAAGGGGTTGATGGAGGCGGGATTTGCGGCGTTTTTGGAAGTTGGTCCGCACCCGGTGCTGGGTAATTCGATCAAGGAATGCGCGGCGACGCTCGGACGCGAGGTAGCGGCTTTTCATTCTCTCAAACGCAAGGAAGACGAGGAACGGCGGATGGCGGTGGCTCTTGCGGAGCTGTACGTCGCGGGGTTCGATCCGGATTGGAGCGCGGTGGCGCCCGCGGATGGGCGGATGACGACGGTGCCGACGTATCCGTGGAAGCGTCAGTTGCACTGGTTGGAGTCGGAGCGATCGCTGTTGGAGCGGGTGGGGCGTCCGGGGCCGGTGTATCTCAGCCGGCCCGTTCAAGGGAATCCGACGACGTGGGAGGTCGAGATCAACCGAAACTACTTCCCGTTTTTATTCGATCATGGCGTCCAGGATCAGACGGTTTTCGCGGGGATGGGTTACGTCGAAGCGGCGCTTACGGTGGGGCGCGAGTGTTTCGGTGGGGAGGCGTTCACGCTGGAAAACGTGAGCTTTGAGCGGGTTCTCATCGTCGATCCGATGAAGATTCAGTGCCTCGTGAGTTCCTTTGAGCGGAGCGGTGGGCGATTCGAAATCTCCAGCCGAACGGATGGCGACGCGGAGAGCATGCAGTTGCACTGTCGGGGGCGAATTCTTCCGCAGGCGGAGCCGGTGGTGCCGCGGGTGGACCTGGACGAATGGCGGGAACGGTGCGGCGACGAGGTTGCGATCAAGACGCTCTACGATCACTTGGGCGCGCGGGGTCTAGATTACGGGGACGCCTTCCGTCCGGCGCTGTCGATGGCGCTGGGACCGGATCGGTTTGTAATGAAGATTGACTCGGCGCGGGTGGCGGGTGAGGTCGATCATTTGTTGCATCCGTCGTTGTTCGACGCGGCGCTTCAGGCCGTGCTCTATCGGGCGGGTGAGAAGCACCTTTTCGTGCCGTCGGGCTTCGAGCGGTTCGAGTATTTTGGACGACCGACGGGAGAAGAATGTTTCGCCGTCGGGGAGTTGATCAGCCAGACCGCGACCCGGATTCGGGCGAACGCTTGGTTGACCGACGCGGACGGAAACGTCGTTGCGCACGCTCACGGGATCGCGTTGCAGTCGATCGAAATGGGAGGCGGCGAGGTGGCGGCGGACGTGGTTTACGATTGGGGTTGGAAGGTCGTGCCGCGCGACGGCGAGCCGGGTGGTGGTGAGATTGTCCTGCTCGGTGGCGGGGGTGCTTTGCTTGAAGCGGTGGCCGGACGTCTGCCGGGAGGCGTGATTGGGGAAAGCGCCGGCGATGCGTTGGCGTCGGGACGGCGGCGGTTTTTGATTGCCGGGGGTTCGGACGAGACGGTCGCGGGACTCGTGGCGGAGGCCGAAGCAGCCGTCGACGCTTTGCGAGTTTTGGCCGCATCGGGACACCAGTGCGAGGTGATCTTCGTGACCGTGCGGTCGCGGGAAGTGGTGGACGGAGAGGGGACCGGGAGCCTCGGTGGGGCGGCGTTCGCCGCGCTCGGAATGGTGGCGGAGAACGAGCACGCAACGATCACGAGCCGGGCGATTGATTTGCCCGATCTCGAGGCCGCGTCGTTGGATTTTCTGGTGGTCGAATTGGAGCGAAACGGTGCGGACGTGGCGCTTCGCGCGGGGCAGCGCTGGGAGTGTGGTCTGGAGGTGAGGCGATCCGAGGAAGCTCCTTCGATCACGCGCAAAGTGGCGCTCGACGAACCCGTGGCGTTGACCTTCGACGCGAACGGGAAGGTGGCTTCTCTGGCGTTCGAGTCCGTTGAGCGAAGGGAACCGGGCGAGGGTGAACTTGAGATCCGCGTCCACCGGGCGGCCCTCAATTACAAGGACCTCCTCAAGGTGGAAGGGAAGATTCATCCCGTGGCTCTCGAAGACACCTTCTGGGGAACGGGCTTGGGGATGGAATGTGCTGGGGTGGTGACGCGGGTCGGGTCTGGGAGTGAGTGGCGGGCGGGGGATCGCGTGGTGACGATCGTTCCGGGAGCTTTTCGGACTTACGCGACGATTCCCGGGACTTATGCGGTGCGGATCCCCGACGGACTTGGCTTCGACGTGGCGGGGATGCCGGTGGTTTATCTTACGGCCTATCGAGGGTTGATCGATGTGGCCGGCTTAGCCGCTGGGGAGCGGGTGCTGATTCACCACGGGACGGGGGGGCTGGGGTTGGCGGCGATCAACATCGCGAAGTGGCGTGGGGCGGAAATCTTTGCGACGGCGGGATCGGAGGAGAAGCGGGAGATGCTTCGGGGGCTCGGCGTGAAGCACGTCTACTCGTCGCGAACGCTGGATTTTGGCGCGCAGATCCGGACGGACACCGACGGGGCCGGGATCGATGTGGTCCTGAGCGCGCAGACGGGGCAGGCGATGCACGTGAGCCTCGGGTTGCTGCGGACGGGAGGACGCTTCATTGAAGTTGGCAAAAAGGACATCGCCGAAGACAACGGGTTGCCGATGCGGGCGTTCAATCGCAACCTGACTTTTGCTTCGGTCGATGTCGATCGGCTGGCTTTGGAGCGGCCCGAATTGATGCGCGCCACGCTGACGAAAGTGATGGGACATTTTGAGGTCGGTGATTTTGGGCCGGGGGAGGTGACGACGTTTGAGGCTGCGAAAGTTGGAGACGCTTTCGAGCTCATCGCACGGAGCCGACACGTCGGGAAGGTGCTCGTCGATCTGGAGCGGGGGACCGTGGAGGCGACGGAGTCGAGGGCAGGCGCACCGCTTCTGCGCCGCGATGGGAGCTATCTCATCACGGGCGGAACGTCGGGATTCGGATTGGCGACGGCGCGTTGGATGGCAGCGGGTGGGGCGGGGAGTTTGGTTCTCGCCAGCCGTTCCGGTTCGGCCGCTCCGGGGATCGACGCGGTGGTCGCGGAACTCGAGTCCCTGGGATCGGTGGTCGAGGTCGTCGCCGTTGACGTCGCGGATGCCGCCGCAACCGCGGATTTGATCGCTCGGTTGACGGTGGGGGAACGTCCATTGCGGGGGGTTGTTCACGGTGCGATGGTGCTGGACGACGTGATGATGGCTGACTTGACCAGCGAGCGGTTCCGGCGGGTGTTTTTGCCGAAGGCCGGGGGGGCGTTAAATCTGGCGGCGGCTTTGGGGTCGGTGAGGGAATTGGATTTCGTGGTCTTCGATTCGTCGGTATCGGCCATCGTGGGGAACCCAGGACAGACGAGTTACGTGGTTGCGAACGCGCTGCTCGACGCGCTCGCGCGGAAGTTACGGGCTACGGGGGTGCCGGCGGTTTCGATCAATTGGGGTGCTCTGGCCGAGTCGGGAGTGGTCGCGCGGGACGAGCGGTTGGGTGACGTGCTGGCGGCGGCGGGAATCGCCGGGCTGACGGACGCGGAGGCTTTCGACGCAATGGAGCGGGCGATCCGCTCGGGGCGGCCTCAGGTCGGGGCATTCAAGGTGGATTGGAAGCGGTGGGCGGTGGCGAATCCGAGACGGGCGGAAGATCCGCGATTTCGTGGATTGGTGCGCCAGGCGCAGGACGGCGAGGGTGGCGACGCGGCGTCGGCGTTGCGGCTCTCACTCGACGATGTGCCGACGGACGGACGGATCAAGGCGCTGGAGGAACACTTACAGGAGGTGCTTGCGAACGTGCTCAAGATGCCAAAAGACGAGGTGCCGCTGAATCGGAAGATGAATGAGATCGGCGTTGATTCGTTGATGGTGCTCGAGCTGGGGTTGGGGATTCGAGAGCGAATTGGCGTGGAATTTTCCGCGATGGAGTTTCTAAAGGGTCCGACGCTCAAACAGCTTTCCGAACTCGCGGTGGAACGGCTCTGGCGGAATTAACCTCAAACTCACCGACTCATGGAAAAATCTCTCCCTGGCATCGACAGTCTCGTCGCTTTCACGAACACCGCAGGAATCAACGGGCGCGGCACGCTGGTGCACATCTCGCGGTCAGTCGCGGTTTTCGAAGTCTACAATCCGTATTCCATCATCCAGCTTTCCGAGGTCCTTCAGGAAGTTTCGGTGATGCGGGGTGAGCGGGTGATCTACCGCGGACGGGGCGTCGTCACGAGCATCGTGGCGACGGGACTGATGGTGATCGTCTCGGTGACGTTGATCGATTCGTGGAATTCCGTGGGTCATCTCGAGCCGGGGACAGCGCTCCAGGAGGCCGTCTCGGCGTTCATTCACGACTGGGACGAAGGCCAGGATCTCACGCCGGAGTATCAGTTGGCGGTGAATCAGTTCGCGGATTTCTTGTCGGGTTCCAGCCAATGGATCGAGGAGGCGGAGACAGCGATTGTCGGGACGGGAAACGTCGATCCCGATCGGGCGGCGCGATTCCGTCAGTCGATTCAGACGCCCATGGCGGAAAAGTTAAAGACTCTGATTCAAGCTTTTGAGAATCAGGCTTCGACGGTGGCGGACGAAGATTCGGCGCTCTACAAGGCATTCTCACGGCGGGAGATTCACCCGTTCATGCTTTGCGCGCCGTTCGCCTGGCGTTCCTTTTACAAGCCGCTCGGATACGCCGGTGATTACGAGATGGTGAACATGATGTTGCAGGAGTCGCCGGACGTGGGGAGTAATACCTACGCGAAGATTTTTCATGACCTCACGACGAGCGTCGCCGCGTGCCTCGCGCATCGGAATCGGATCACGATTCTTAACCGTTTGCTCGCCGAGGAGGCGGAGCGGGTGACCGACGAGCAACGGATCTTCACCGTGTTGACGGTGGCCTGCGGACCGGCGGTGGAGATTCAGCGATTCATCCGGACGGAAGATTTGGCGAACCAGAGCGCGCTGCATTTGATGGATTTCAACGAGGAGACGCTGACCTACGTAAAGGGCCGAATCGAGGCCGCGATGACCGAATCCGGTCGGAAGCCGACGGTGAAATTCATCCGCAAATCGATCGACGATCTTCTCAGGAACGTGCACCTCGAGAACGAGGAATTTCTGCCGACCTACGACATGATTTATTGCGCGGGTCTGTTCGATTATTTTCCCGACAACGTCTGTCGGAATCTGCTGGAGCTTTATTACAAATGGGTGCGGCCGGGTGGATTGCTGGCGGCGACGAACGTCCATCCCAATAATCCCGAGCAATACCTCATGGAGCATTTGCTCGAGTGGTATCTCGTCTACCGCGACGAGGCGCACCTGGAGTCGCTCGCGCCGAAGGGGAGTAATCCGGAGGTGTTTGCGGACGAGACCGGAGTGAACGTATTTTTGACGGCCCGTAAACCCGAATGACGTCCGTGTCGCCAGCCCTGCCGGATGATGCCGTTCTTGCGGCCGCCTACCGCGTGTCTAATCGGGGGAAGTTGGTGCGTGGATTGTTGGTTGCGAATGGCCTGTCGGTGTTGGGGGTGCCCGGGGGGTTCGTGCTGGATTACTTTTTGTATCCGGAGCAATTCCTGGCGTTTCTGGCGATCCGGCTCGCGGTCGCCGCGATCTTGTTGGCCATCGTGGTGTGGTTGTTCGCTGAGCGGAACGGACGCTCGGTGTGGCCGGTCAAAGCGCTGGGAATTTCTTCCGCCCTGGTGATGAACTTTGCGTTTTGCGCGATGATTTACACGACGAACGGGGTCGCCTCGCCGTATTTCGTGGGCATTAATTTGATCATGACCTGCTGGGCGGTGGTGTTGCCGTGGTCGTGGATCGAGACGGCCGTCATCTGCGTGCTGTCGTACGTCGGCTACGCGATTGCGTGTTTCGCGAATCCAGTGTCGGTTGGGGCGGAGAATTTTCCGCTGTTCGCGTTCAATTCGTTTTTCATTCTGATCACTACAGCGGTGTGCGTGGGGATTTCGTTTTTCCTGGCTCGGTCGCGATTTGAAGATTTCAAGCTGCGGCACGAGTTGGACGAGCGGAACCGGGAGCTGCGGGATTTGGATCGATTGAAGACGCAATTTTTTTCCAACGTGAGTCACGAGTTGCGGACGCCGTTGACGTTGATTCTGAGTCCGGTCGCCGATTTGCTGAGGCGGGGTGGGGAGTTGGAACCGGCGATCCATGGGACGATGATCGTGGTGCAGCGGAATACGTTGCGGTTATTGAAACTGATCAACGACCTGCTCGATCTCACGCGGATGGATCAAGGGGTGGACGTGCTGCGGCGTAAGTCGGTGGACGTCGATGAATTCGTGAAAGGGATCGTCGAGTCGGTGCGGCACCTTGGTTTGTCCAAGCGGCTGAGGATGAAGATCGAGGGTGGTGCGGCCGGGGTGAGGGCGGAATTCGATCCGGTGCGCATCGAAAAAGTTTTGCTCAATTTGCTGACCAACGCGATGAAGTACACGAAGGCAGGCGGGGCGATTACCGTGCGTTGGGGCGAAGCGGAAGGCGGCGGCATCTGGCTGGAAGTCGCCGACACCGGAGTAGGCATACCGGACGAGGATCTGGCTCGGGTGTTTGATCGCTTCCACCAGGTGCGGAGCAACGCGGCGAACCAAAATCAAGGCGTCGGGATCGGGCTAGCGCTCGCGAAGGAACTCGTCGAGCAGCACGGGGGGACGTTGGACGTCGAAAGCTCGGTGGGGGAGGGGACGACCTTTCGGGCCAATCTACCGGTGATCGTGGCGATACCGGGTGAGGTTGAAGAATCTGCCGTCGCGGACCGGTTTGAATTGGAAGGTGACGAAGAACCGTTCGAGAAAGCGTTTCGATCAGCGGACCGAAGTTGGACTTACGACGACTCCGCGGACACGGATTTGCCGGAGGTCGGGTCGGGATCGCAGGTCGTGTTAGTGGCCGATGACGAGTATGACATGCGCCGCTACGTCGTGTCGTTACTGGCGGAGGATTATCGGGTCCTCCAAACGCAGCACGGTGGGAACGTCGAAGAGTTGGTCGCCGCGCACCGCCCGGATCTCGTGGTGCTGGATTGGATGATGCCGGGGAAAGATGGTCTTGAACTTTGCCGGGCTTTGCGGTCGCGGGACGAAAATCGTGATCTCAAAATCGTGCTGCTCACGGCTCGGGCGGACGAAGAGTCGAAAATCGACGCCTTGCAAGCGGGGGCGGATGATTTTTTGACCAAACCGTTCAGTAGCATCGAAGTGCGGACCCGGATTCGAAACCTCCTGCGGGCCGGGCAGATGCAGCGGGATCTTCGGACGAGTAACGCAGAACTCACGGCGACCATCGGTAAATTGCAAGAGACGGAGACGATGCTCATCCAGAGCGAGAAGATGAACGCGATCGGCTCACTTTCGGCCGGGCTGCTGCACGAGATCAACAACCCGCTCAATTACACGATGACGGCGATCAGCATCGCGAACCAGCATCGCGACACGCTTTCGGACGACATGGCGGAAATCCTTGGAGACGTGGAGGAAGGCATGACGCGGATTCGCGACGTGGTGACCGACTTGAAGACGTTCGCGTATCCGGAAAAGACGGGTGTCGAGGTGGATGTCGCGGTGGCGGAGCTGCTGCGCAACGCGCTGAAGATCGTGGCCGGCGAGTTGGACGGTGTGCGGGTGGACGTCGATCTGCCCGAGGAGTTCGAGGTGCGGGGCCAGAAAACGCAGCTGATGCACATCTTCATCAATCTACTTAACAACGCGATTCGGGCGATGCGAGAGGCCGATCTTCCGGGAGAACGGATCGTGTGGATCACGGGAGAATGCGTGGACGACAAGGCCGTCGTGAAAGTCCGCGACAGCGGGCCGGGGATTCGGCCCGACATCATCAAGCGGGTGTTTGACCCGTTTTTCACGACCCGGGACGTGGGGTCGGGGATGGGGATGGGACTGAGTATTTGCCACACCATTTTGAATTCGCACCGCGGCGCAATCCGGGTGGAGAATCACCCGGACGGCGGGGCGCTTTTCACCATCGAACTCCCACTCGCCGAGTCGGCACTTGTCTCATGCTAACAAATCCATCCAGCCGGAAAACCGGCATTCTCTACATCGACGACGAAGAAAAAGCGTTGAAGTATTTTCGGCTCGCGTTCGCGCAAAAGTTCGAGATTTTCACCGCGATGTCCGGCCAGGAAGGCTTGAGACTGCTGCGCAGCGAGTCCGACCGGATCGCCATCGTCATATCGGATCAGCGCATGCCCGAGATGCTCGGTGCTGAGCTGCTCGAAATGGTGCGGAACGAGTATCCGGACATGGTGAGGATTCTGACCACGGCTTATTCCGACCTCGATAGCGCGATTCAGGCGGTCAACCGGGGTCACATTTACCAGTACGTGGTGAAGCCGTGGGAAGTTCCCGAGTTCGGGATGGTGCTCCAGCGTGCGGCGGACTACCATCACGTGCTGACGGAGCGGAACGAGCTGCTCGCGGTGAAGATGATTACGCTCCAACGAGTGCTTTGCAGTGACCGGGTGAAGTGGCTGCTCCTGGCCACGCGGGCTTGGCCAGAGGCGGAACAAGGGGGATTGCGGAGGGCGCTGGTCGAGTTGATCAAAGCGTTGCCGAGTCAACTGAATCCGGTGCGTTCAAAGGCTGTGGCTGGTGTGAGTGCGGCGGATTTCGACATCAATCGCTTGGTAGCGGGGGAATACGCTAACGCCACGACTTGCCTCGATGCGCTCGAATCCGTTCGCGGCGGGGAGGGTTCTTGGGAAGTTCGTGCGGAAGCGGCGTTGGAGGATCTCGCGGCAGCGCTGGCGGATGATCTGAAGGTTCCGACGGAATCAATCCAAAGAAAGAAAAGTGGGACGGGTTTTGAAATCTCGCTCCGGGACGTCAGGATCGGGCGATCAGCTCTTGCTGGTTCTCTTGGCGGCGTCCTGGCGGAGAAGGAATCGAGCGCGATGGCGATCCATCTGCTGAGATCGCTCGTCGCGGTGGCAATGGCGGGGAGCACTTTGGTGATCGCGAGTGAGGCCGGCGATTTCCGATTTGAGGTTGGCGGCGGTGGCGCGACCGCGACCGACGTGATCGATGCGCTTCAGGAAGAATTTGCCCGCGCGGACATCGCGGGCCTGGCACCAAGGAGTGAGGCGTGATGGCTGCTCCGCGAAAAGGTGTGCTGGTGGTCGACGACGAGGCCATCGCTTTGAAGTATTTTTCACGCGCTTTTGGTAGCGTTTTTCCCGTGTATTCGGTCGGCTCGGCGCGAGAGGCGTTCGAGATGCTCCAGCAGCGGGGCTTGGAGATCGGAGTGGTGGTGACGGATCAGCGCATGCCCGACGCAAGTGGCCTGGATTTGTTGAAGAAAGTGCGTGAGGAGTTCCCCACGGTCGTGCGGATTCTGACGACTGCTTACACGGAGCAGTCGGTGCTCGTGGAGGCGATCAACTCCGGCGCGGTGTTTTCGTTCGTCTCGAAGCCGTGGGATCTGGACGAACTCGAGACGGTGATCACGAAAGCGATCAAACTCCATGAACAGCAATCGGAAGAGGCCGAACTCGTGGCGGCGAAGTTTGACGAACTCCGGACGAAGATCTTGGAAGATCGCGTCTTCGACGTCGGCATGGTTTCGGCGAAGATCGGGCATTACATCCACAATGCTTTGTGTCCGCTCACTTTTCTAATCGAGCAGCTGCTGGAGCACGCGCCCGGCACGCCGGATCTCCCGCTGGAGTTCGTGCGCAGCACGCGCGATCACTTGTACGACGTCGCTCAGACTTTGAAGGATCTCGAGCAGGTGAGTCAGCCGACGACGGAGGGAGCTCTCGAATGGGTGGATCTGGACGAGCTGGCCACGCGGGCGTTGGTCGAGACCGACGTGATCCGTCGTCAGAAAAAGCTCACAATCGACAAGCGTTACGATCCGGCGACTCCCCGGATCTTCGCTTCGGGAGATCAAATGGCGAAATTGTTCCGCTTCATGATCGCGGAGGAAATTGTTTCCCTCCCGGAGGAGAGTGCGGTGAAGCTGACGATCGGGCCGAACGAGGTGGACGGCGAGATCCTCGGGGCGCGCATCGAGTTCGATGACTTTGTGCCCATCGCGGAGCATACTTGTCCCGAGAGTCTCCTTCATCCCTTTAATCTGCGGGGTTCAAACCCGCGGGAGTTCGGTGTGTTTCTCGTGTCCTGCTATTTCATCGTTCGGCACCACGGGGGGTCGTTGAATGCACGGATCAATGACAGCGGCGGACTTTCCCTCTCGCTATTTTTGCCCACGGAGATTGATACTGCCCAGGAAGCGGACTCCCTCCTCACCAAAAGTTTTAGAAATCCCCTGAATCGAGAACGCTGAAATCATGACACCCGATGCCACCCTTCGAAAGCTCCTCGTGGTTGACGATGAGCCACTCGTTCGGCAGACGCTAAGTCTGTGCCTGCGGGACGAATACGACGTCACTGCGGTGGCATCGGGGGAGGAAGCGCTGGCCGCAGTGGCTGCGGAATCTTACCCAGTCGTGCTTCTGGATTTGTGCATGGACGGACTGTCGGGTATCGAGACGCTGAAGCAACTCAAGAAAATCCGCGAGGTGCAGAAGGTGATCATTCTGACTGCGCATGAGAGCACGGAGAGCGCGATCGCGGCGGTGAACTACGGCGCTTTTAATTATCTTCTGAAGCCATTCGAGCGGAAGCACCTCAAAGCGGTCATTTCGCGCGGCTTTGCGAATTACGACCAAGAGAGTCTACGAACGCAGGAGATGCAGTCGCGCTTGATGAGCGTACACGACACCTTTTTTTCGCTGTTGTGCCATGAATTCAACACCCCGCTCAACGTCGTGCTGGGTTTCTCGGAACTCTTGGCGCAGGAGCCTCAGGACAGCGAGCGGGCGGACTGGATCCGGGAGATTCAGACTTCGGGACATCAACTCCACGCGATTCTAATGGAGATCGTGGACTACGTGAGCGCGTCGCATCTCGCCGAAGCGGGGGTGCAGAGTGACTTTGTGCCGGAGCAATTGTTTGAGCCGTTGATCGAACACTCGCGCGGAAACGGGATTGATCTGGAGTTTCACGATTTTTGTCCGACCGGGCAGGGGTATCGGGGACCCGAGAGGTCCGCGCTCATGGTGGCGCGAAAATTGATTCGAATGGCGACCCGGGGCTCAACGGTGGCACGGCTTTCTTTGCAGGTGGAGCACGTCGACGAAGGGCGGGAACTGCGAGTGATCGTTGATCGGGTCAATGACGGGCGGGATGTCGGCAAGACGTTGCGAGTCGCTTCACTTTTCGGAACGGATCAATCATCGGGCGGCGTGGCGGCTCAGAATGGGTTGGGGCTGGAACTGGCGACCTGCCGTAAAATCGCTGAATACGCCAAGGGCAGTGTCGAATGCCACCTGGGCGTGAGCGGGGAGATGCAATTCATCGCCCGGATTCCCATCCAAGAGGCGTAGCGGGGAAGGGTGAGAGCGGTCGTTGCTTGGCTCGTTTGCTCGGTGGGACTGGTGTTGCTCGGGCTGGGTTGCTCACGGGTTTCTTTGCCGCCGATCCGCGTGGGGATTTTGCATTCCACGACTGGCACGATGGCGATGAGCGAACAATCGGTCGCGAATGCGACCTTGCTCGCGATCGAGGAGATCAACGAAGACGGCGGTTTGCTGGGGCGCGAGATTGAGCCGTTGGTCGCGGACGGGGCTTCGGATCCGGCGGTCTTTGCCTCCGAAGCGAGACGTTTGATCGAGGATGAGGGGGTGAGCGTGATCTTCGGGTGCTGGACGTCGGCGAGCCGGAAGGCGGTCGTTCCAATCGTCGAGGCGGCGGATGGGGTGCTTTTTTATCCGCTGCAATACGAGGGAATCGAGCAGTCGCCGAACGTGGTTTACACGGGGGCGACGCCGAATCAGCAGGTGGTTCCAGCCGTGAGCTACGCGCTGAGGGAGTTCGGCCCGCGGGCTTTTCTCGTTGGGTCGGACTACGTTTTCCCACGGATGGCAAACGCGGTGATCCGGGATCAGGTGAAAGCGCTCGGAGGTCGGCTCGTTGGGCAGCGGTATTTGCCGCTGGGCAGCAAAGACGTCGGTTCAATCGTCGACGCGATCGTGAAGGCGAAGCCGGACGTGATCTTTAATACGATCAACGGAGATTCCAACGTGGCGTTCTTCGCGGGATTGAGAGCGGCTGGAGTGACGCCGGATGAGATTCCCACGATGTCGTTCAGCATTGGCGAGACCGAGTTGGCGCAGATGGATTCGGAGTCGATGGCGGGCGACTACGCGGCTTGGAATTATTTCCAAAGCCTGGACACGGATCTCAATCGCGAGTTTATCGAGGCGTACCGGGGACGGTTCGGGGCGGAGGCGGTGACGTCGGACCCCATGGACGCGGCCTACGCCGCGGTCAACTTGTGGGCCGGGGCGGTGCGCACTGCCGAGTCGGCTGCTCCAGGTGAGGTGCTGCGGGTGATTGGTGGTCAGGGGTTCCACTCGCCGGAGGGATTGGTGTACGTGGACGGGGATACGCAGCACACGTGGAAGTCTGCGCGGATCGGGCGGGTGAGGGCGGATGGGCAATTCGACGTGGTCTGGGCTTCGGACAAGCCGGTGAGGCCGATGCCGTTCCCCGTTTTCCGGACTCGGGTGGAATGGGAGCAGTTGCTCGATGATTTGCACCGGGACTGGGACGGGAAGTGGACGAATCCGGAGGACGGGGAACAATGACCCGGCAGCGCCGGATTTCGACCGAGTTGGTTGTCTGGTTTTTGCTCCTGGCGTTGGTGCCTTTGGGCTTCGGGACCTGGCTGAATTACACGGCGTCGCGCGAGTTGTTGAGCGAAGTGATCGCGACGAATTTGGCCGCGATCGGGTTGCGTCAGGGTGGGCAGATCGAGGAATTTCTCCAGGCGAAGGAACAAAGTCTCACCGCTCTGGCGGACAGCGGGACGCCGGCGGACGCGTTGCGGTTGTTTGCACAAGCGGTCGATGCGACGGGCGACGCGAACAATTTCAGCTATCGGATTGCGGTTGCCCGGCACGGTCGACTGCTGGAGCGGTTTCGGATCGCGATGAATCTGGAGCAGGTTTATTTGGTGAACCCCGACGGCGAGATCGTGCTCAAAGCGGATGGGCCGGACGACGTGACCGGCAACGTCCTGCGCCCCCCGTTGGCCGAGACGGGATTGGGTCGCGCGGTGGCGACGAGCTTGATGACGCTCGGCACAGTGCAATCCAACTTGGCGGTGTTTGAGCCGGACGGGCGGGCGGCGACCTTCTTCGCGACGCCCGTTTTTTCCGACGGAATGTTTTTTGGCATTCTCGCGGTTCGGCTGGATCTGGATGAGATCAACGACGTGGTGAATGACTCCGTGGGACTCGGTGAGACCGGGGAAATGGTGGTCGCGACGCTCGACGGGGATGCGGCCTTGTTGGTGGCATCGACGCGACACGATCCCGACGCGGCGTTTGAGCGGCGGGTGGAGATCGGTGACGAAGCGGGGAAGGCGTTAGTCGAGGGCGCTCTCGGTCGCCGTGGATCGGGTCTGATGACGGATTATCGGGGCAAGCGGGTGCTGGCGGTTTGGCAATATTTGCCCGCTTTGCAGTGGGGAGTGGTGGTGAAGATCGACGCGGATGAGGCGTTTGCACCGGTAGCGACGTTGGCGCGGCTGTCGGTGGCCGTGGCGGTCATCGCGATATTCCTCGCGGCGACGGCAGCGTGGTTTGTGGCGAGGTCTCTTTCGCAGCCGATCGAGGCATTGACGCGTGCCGTCTCGGCGGTGTCGCGTGGGCAATTGGATCGGTCGGTCAAGATCGTGACCAACAACGAGATCGGGCAACTGGGGCGGGATTTTAATCGGATGACGTCGCAGCTGCGCGACATGGTCGAAACGATGGAGGATCGGGTGCGGCAGCGGACGGCAGAACTCGCGGAGGCGCGTGATCAAGCGGAAGACGCGAATCGGACGAAGAGTGCGTTTCTCGCGAACATGAGTCACGAGCTGCGGACGCCGATGAACGCGATCATTGGCTACAGCGAGATGCTGATCGAGGAGAGCGAGGATCTCGGGCAGGAGGACCTCGTGCCGGATCTCCGGAAAATTCAGGGTGCGGGAAAGCACTTGCTGGAGTTGATCAACGACGTGCTGGACCTCTCGAAGATCGAAGCGGGGAAGATGACGCTTTACCTCGAGGATTTCGACGTTCCCGGGACGCTGGACGAGGTCGTGGCGACGGTGCAGACGTTATTGGCAAAGAATGGTAACGCGCTTGAATTGAAGGTGAAAGACGGTGTCGGGAGCATGCGGGCGGACCTGACCAAGGTGCGGCAAACGCTTTTCAATCTGCTGAGTAACGCGTCGAAGTTCACGGATCACGGGACGATCACCCTGACCGCGGAGCGGGTGGGGGACCGAATGAGATTGCGGGTAGCGGACACGGGGATCGGGATGACGCCGGAGCAGGTGGGGAAGTTGTTTCGTTCGTTCAGCCAGGCCGACGAGTCGACGACTCGCAAGTACGGGGGGACCGGCTTGGGACTGGTGATTAGCCGGGAATTTTGCCGGATGATGGGTGGAGATATTTCCGTGGAGAGCGAAGCGGGAGTGGGGTCGACTTTTACCGTCGATCTCCCGTTGGAAGTGAAAGAGCCGGTGGAGGAAGCCGAGAATTCGGGGGTGGCGACGCCGGACGATGCGGTGCAGGTGGCGGCCGCGGGGCGGACGGTTTTGGTGATCGATGACGATGCGGACACGCGGGAACTCTACCGGCGGACGTTGGAAAAGAGCGGCTACCGGGTGTTAGTGGCGTCGGGCGGGGAGCAGGGACTCGAGTTGGCGATGTCGTGCCGTCCGGACGCGATCACGCTGGACGTGATGATGCCGGGAATGGATGGTTGGTCGGTGCTGTCGGCATTGCGGAACGACAAGGTAACGGCGGAGATTCCGGTGCTAATGGCGACGATGTTGCGGGATCAGCGGTTGGGATTTTCGCTTGGCGCGACGGATTATTTGACTAAGCCGGTCGACGCCGCGCGGCTGCGGACGGTGATCGGACGGTATTTGGACGGCGGGGTGGATGCGGCTTTGGTGATCGAAGATGACTTGGCAAATCGAGAAATGCTCCGGAGGCTGCTGGAGAAGGCGGGTTTGCGGGTATTTGAAGCCGGTGATGGGGCCGAGGGTTTAGATGTGGCCCGAAAAGAGCGACCGGGCGTGATTTTATTGGATCTGATGATGCCGGTGATGGATGGATTTGAGTTTCTGGCGTGCCTTCGGCGGGATCCGGAGCTAAACCAGATCCCGGTCGTGGTCGTGACGGCGAAGAATCTGTCGCCGAGCGACCGTGAAAAATTGAACGGAGGTGTCCAGTCGGTGATCCAGAAAGGCGGGATGGATCGCGAGCAGCTTCTCCAGGACGTATGCCAACTCCTTGCCCAGACCTCCAACCCGACCGCATCTCATGGCCAAGATTCTCCTCGTTGAAGACAATGAAATGAACCGCGACATGCTGAGTCGACGGCTCGCGCGGCGCGACCACGAGGTCGTCATCGCCGTGGACGGTCAGCAGGGAGTCGACATGGCGACTTCGGAGCGGCCTCAGCTCATTCTGATGGATATGAGCCTGCCGGTGATCGATGGCTGGGAAGCGACGCGGCGGTTGAAAGCCGACGAAACGACGTCCGGCATCCCGATCATCGCTCTCACGGCTCACGCCATGGCGGGAGATCGGGAGAAAACGCTGGAGGCAGGTTGTGACGATTACGATACGAAGCCGATCGAATTGCCCAGGTTGCTGGAGAAGATTGCGACGCAGCTGGCCCGGGTGGCCGCGGAAGGATGAGCGGCGACGCTGGCAAAATGGCAACCCTGCGGCACGAGCTGCGGACGCCGATCAATCACATCATGGGTTACGGCGAGATGGTTGCCGAGGAACTGGCCGATCTTGGGCGCGAAGATCTGGTGGGAGATTTGGGCAAGGTTCAGGCCGCCGCTCGGCGGTTGCTGGAATTAATCGACGCGAATCTGCGTGACGGTGGAGTTGTCGGAGAGCCTGTGGCTGCGATGCCCGTCGCCGAAGATGCCGGCGATAGCGGAGCGAGCGGGGAAGCTATTGAACCTGGAACTGGGCGGGGGCACCTCCTCGTCGTGGACGATGACGCGGAGAATCGGCGCGTGCTCTCGCGGCGTCTGGCGCGGGAGGGGTATTCGGTGGTCGAGGCGGCCGATGGCGAGGAGGCGTTGAGGACGATGGCGGGGCAGGATTTTGACGTGGTGTTGCTGGACGTGATGATGCCGAACGTGGATGGGAGCGAGGCGCTCCTGCGGATGAAAGCGGACGAGAAATTGCGTCACATTCCGGTGATCATGATCTCGGCGTTGGACGAGATCGGGAGCGTCGTGCGGTGCATAGAGGCGGGGGCGGAGGATTATCTGCCCAAACCGTTTAACCCGACGCTACTGCGCGCGCGGTTGGGTGCGAGTCTGGAGAAGAAGCGTTTCCGGGATCAGGAGCGCGAATATTTGCGAACAATCGAGCGGACGCAGGCGCGGCTGACGGGCGAGTTGCAGGAGGCGGAAAACTACGTGCGCTCGATCATTCCGGCCCCGATGGAGGAACCCTACCGGATCGACTGGAGCTACGAACCATCGGGCGAGTTGGGCGGTGATGCGTTTGGCTACCACTGGATCGACGACGAGCACTTTGCGATCTACCTTCTCGACGTGTGCGGGCACGGAGTGGGCGCGGCTTTGTTGTCGGTGACGGCGATCAACGTGATCCGTTCGGGGTCGCTGGCACGGACGGATTTCCGAAATCCGGGCGAGGTTTTGGGTGCGTTGAACAATGCGTTTCTGATGGAGAACCAGAACAACATGTATTTCACGATTTGGTACGGCGTCCTGCACGCGCCCACGCGGCGAATGCGCTACGCCAGCGGCGGGCACCCGCCGGCGCTGTTGTTGCGCGACGGTGGGGTGGAGCGGATCCGGACCAATGGGATGATGATCGGGGCGATGGAGGACATGACGTTTCCGGACGCGGAGTTGGAACTCAGGGTTGGAGATCGCCTTATCGTGCTTTGCGACGGGACTTACGAGGTGACGCGGGCGGGGGGGAAGATGATTGATTTCGAAGATTTCGAGGAGTTGATGGTGGCGCGGGGGACTGAGCCGGGTGGATTGGACGCCTTGTTGGCCTGGGTGCATGAGTTGAGGGCCGGGCTTCCGCTGGAGGATGATTTTTCAGTCGTGAGGGTTGAATTTTGAGCGCGAACTCACTCCGTTTGACTCAGAAGAACACCTTCGAAGAGTTCATGCCGCTGAGCCGCAAGGTGTCGGAGTTTTTGAACGCGAACGAGGTGCCGACTGGAGCGATTTTCGCGGCGGAGCTCGCTCTCGAGGAATTGGTGACGAATACGCTGAAATACGGCTACGACGATGACGCTGAGCACGAGATCGAAGTGGTGGCTCGATTGGATGATGAAGCGTTGACTCTGGTCGTGAGCGACGATGGTCACGAATTCAACCCGTTAGCCGAAGCCGAGCCCGACGTGACGGCGTCGGCTGAGGAGAGGGAGATCGGGGGGCTGGGGATTTTTCTGTTGAAGAAAACGATGACCGATTTGCGCTACGAGCGAATTGGGAATCGGAACGTCGTGACTGCGGTGAAGACACTGGTCGAGCAGGCGTGAGGAGACGATTTAAGTCAGGAAGAATGAGGTGAGTTGAGATGGCGAAAAGACATTGGTTGGTGAAGCAGGAGCCGGAGGATTACTCGTGGGACGACTTCACGAGGGACGGGGGGACGGCGTGGACGGGAGTGCGGAACTTCCAGGCGCGGATTAATTTGCGAGCGATGAAGGAGGGCGACGCGGTGCTTTTCTATCACAGCGGGAAGGTGAGAGCCGTGGTCGGGATCGCCGAAGTGACCCGATCTGCCTACCCCGATCCGACCGCGGAGGAGGGCGAGTGGGTTTGTGTCGATCTGAAGCCAAAGAGGCCGCTGAAGGAGGAAGTTACCCTAGCGGAGGTCAAGGCTCGGGAGTCGCTGGGGCAGATCGCGCTCGTGCGACAGTCGCGACTCAGCGTGATGCCTCTAGAGGCAGGCGAGTTTCGCGAACTGGTGGAGCTTGGCCGCGGGTAGTTTTCCGTCCGCCAGCGTGGCGTCTAACCGGCGTGTGTCCGCCGGAATCTGGAGATCAAGGGTTCCCCGGTGCCTGCGAATCGGTTGAGTCCAGTCGGAGGCGGGGGACGTCGTTGACGAAGGGGTCTTGGTCCGACTCGCGGGGAGGGGTGAGATTCGGATGCGCAGCGGCGTGGAAATCGAGGGTGATCTCGCGGCCATCGCGAACCACGACGATTGAACTTTCGTCGCCCGCGGTGAGGAAGAACGAGGCGTCGATGAGATCTTCAGGGGTGTGGACGGGGACGTTGCCGACCCGGGTGACGATATCGCCGTCCTGGAGGCCGCTCTCGAACGCGGGAGTATCGGGATGGAGATTGGAGACGCGGGCGCTGGAAGGGAGGTTGGGATCGTCCGCACGCTCGACCGAGACTCCCGCCCAACCGGGGCGAAGCTCACCGAAGCGCTCGTATTCCATCCGCATCTTTTCCGCTGCGTTGATCGGAAGCATGAAACACCCGGCATTGCCGTCGACGCCGGCGACAACGATGCCGATGACTTTGCCATCAAGGCTCATCACGGGTGCTCCGCCGACTCCGCGTTGGACCGGGAGATTGGCGCGGATGTGAGTGACGCGGAAATAGCGGTTGAGGTATTCGCGGTCGAAACCGGCGATGACGCCGAAGTTCGGCGTTTCGGGAAGCCCCATGGGGTAGCCGATCGAGACGATTGGAGTGGCCAGTTCGACTTCCGAGGAGTCGCCAATCGGGAGAAAAGGGGTGTTCGAGTCGACTTTGATGATCGCGATGCCGGTGCGCGGGTCGGAAATGAGGAGGCGGGCGGGAAACTTTCTTTGACCCTGGCGGACGGTGATGTTCTCGCCATCTCCCACCGCGACGGTGAGGGTGTAGATTGTGCCGGAGGGATCGGCGTAGAAGCCGGTGCCTTCGAGGCGGCCGTGCCGATCCGAGCCTTCGACGCGAACGACCGCGTCTTTGTGAAGGCGGAAGAGACTTTGAACCCGCTCCGAGATGGAGTCGGCCAGGTCACTGTCTTGAGCGCGAAGAAGGCTGATCGACGCGGTCAGGAGGATGACCGGTGCGACGAATGCTTCGAGCTTGAGACGACGGCTTCGCAAATTCTTAGAAACTGAACGGTCGGTCGTTGGAGATCGGACGACTCTCCAAAACGTAGCTCGGCGGAAGGTCGTTGCCGGTAGAAACGGTGGCTACCGGGACGCCCAGGGGCGCTGGTGCCGAGAGTGACTGGGCGGTGAGTTGAGGCGCGGTGCCCTCGGAGGTCTGGCCTGAGAGCATGACGCCGGTCACTCCTACGGCAACGGCCACGATTGAAGCGTAGGCCACGGCGGGGACTCGGAGGCCTTCGAGCCAGACGTTGGTGCGGTCCCACAGAATCTCCCAGACGGGCCGTCGGAGCATTTCGCTCCGCTGGCGGCGTTGGAAATCCAGCAGGAAATCTTCAAAATAGTCTTCGGTGGGCGGAGCCGGATTCCGGCGTTCGCGGAGGAGTTTCTGGATTTCGGATGGGTCAATTTTCATGTGGGACTAGGCTCCTCTAAATTCTTCCAAGTAACTTTGCAACTGGCGGTGCGCGTAAAACAAACGGGAACGCACGGTACCTTCCGAGACTTTAAGAATCTTCGCAATTTCGGCATGTGGCATTCCCTGGATATCGAACATCGTAACCACGGCTCTGTGATCGTGAGACAGCTTCATGAGTGCTTCGTTCAATCTTTTTTGAAGCTCCGAGAGGCCGGCCTCTCGGCGTGGGTCGGTGTTTGACGTCGCTTCAATGAAGTCCGGGTTGTTGGCAATGAACGATTCTTCGTCGTCGAGGCTGGGACCGCGCCGGCGGTTTCGTTTTTTCAGGAAGTTGATCGTCATGTTCATGCCGATCGTATGGATCCACGTGTAGAAGCTGGATTGCTGGCGGAAGCCTTTGATGGAGCGGAATGCCTTCGCGAAGACGTCCTGGAGGAGGTCATTGGTGTCCTCGTGGTTCGAGGTCATGTTGTAGACCAGGCCGTAGAGTCTCGGACTGTAGCGGATGACAAGGACGTCGAAGGCCGAGGCGTCCCCGTCCTTGGTGCGGCGCACCAAGTCATCGTCGGGGGTCTCGTCGATCGTTTCGTCCATCGGAAAGGGCGCTCTTTCTAAATGAGAAATTCGAAATGAGGAATGCGGAAAGGCGGCGTCCCCGGGGAAAAGTCGCGCGGGACGCGCTTTGGGGCGGGCGGGCTTCGTTTTCGAGGCCGGATTTCGGGCGGCGGGATGGTCTGACGGATGGGTTAGAGCCTGGTGAGAGTGCTGCGGAACAGGGTGATCAAGGTGTGGGCAGCGGATCGACCGGTGTCGGTGACCTCGTCGTGACTGAGGGGATTGGTAGTTATTCCGGCGGCCCAGTTGGTGAGGCAGGAGAAGGCGGCGACTTTCAGTCCCAGAGCGCGGGCCTGGATGGCTTCGGGAACCGTGGACATGCCGACGGCGTCCGCCCCGAGGGTGCGGAGCATGCGGATCTCGGCGGGGGTCTCGTATTGGGGGCCGGGCAGGCTGGCGTAGACGCCTTCGTGGAGCGGAATCCCGAGCGAGGTGGCTTCGTCGAGGAAGGTGGAGCGGAGATCGGCGTCGTAGGTTTCGGTGAGGTCGATGAAATTCGGGCCACCGGTGAGGGGGGATTGACCGGTGAGATTGAGGTGGTCGGTGAGCATCATCCACGAGCCGGGAGGATGGTTGGGATGGAGGGTGCCGGCGGCGTTGGTGAGGATGATGCGTTCGATCCCGGCCGCGTGGAGGAGGCGGACAGAGGTGGTGACCTCGGTGGCGGTCCAGCCTTCGTAGAGGTGGACGCGACCCTGAGCGACGATGAGGGGAGTGCCGCTCAGGTGGCCGAGGGCGTATTGACCCGTGTGACCGGGCACTGTCGAGACCGGGTGCCCAGGGATGGTGTCGTAGGGAATGGTCTCGTCGATGGTGAGGGAGTCGACGAAGGGGTTGAGGCCGGAGCCGAGGACGATGGCCGTGCGAGCGGGGAAGGCGGCGAGGGCTGGGTGGGTGGATGGATTTGGCATTTTCGAGGTGGTTCGGTGTTTTAAGCTTTGGCTACGCCCGTTTTCTACGCTGGGAGATCGCGATTGCTGGCGAGCAGATCCCGGTGGAGTTTGTGGAGGTGGGGGGTTGAAACGTTGGCCACTTCGGCGCGTTTGAGCGGTTGGGTCCAGATCGCGTCAACTTCGAGTTCGCGGCCTTCTAGGTGGTCGGAGAGGGTCGAGGGTGCGTAGGGACCCATTTTCCGCGTGAGGGCGAGTTGGGTGTCGATGAAGGTGGGGGGAATGGGGTGGCCGAGGGCGTTCGCCGTGGCGATGACCTCGCGCATGAGAGCGGTGACTTCGAGCGTGAGCGTCGGATCGCCGAGGATGCGGTCGACGGTCAAGCCGCCGGCGGTAACCGCCAAGCCATTGAACGGGACGTTCCAGACGAGTTTGCGCCAGCGTTCGGTGGCGAGGTCATCGACGAGTCGTGTTCGGACGCCGGCGGATTGGAAGGCGGCAACGAGGTCCGCGGTGCGGGACTGGGGGGGGGCGGAGAAATTGCCGATGGAAAGGGTGCTGCTGCCGACGTGGCGGACGGTTGCTGGAGACGTGCGGGTGAGGCAGACGAAGCAGAGACCACCGAGGACACGGTTGGGGCCGAAGTGGCCGGCGAGGAGTTCGTCGCTGCCGAGGCCGTTTTGGAGGGTGAGCAGGATGGTATTTTCGTGGAGGAGAGGGGGGATCAGGGCAGGAAGGATGGTATTCTGGGTGGTTTTGAGGGCGATGATGACGAGGTCACAGGGGCCGATCGTCGCGGGGGAGGTGTGGGCGAGGACGGGCTGAAGGTGAAGGGTGCCATCGGTCTCGCTTTCGATTTGGATGCCGGTGGCTTGCGCTTCCGCGAAGCCGCTGCGGAGGAGGAAATGGACCTCGTGGCCGGCGAGGGCGAGCTTGGTGCCGTAGTAGAGACCGATGGCGCCGGAGCCAAGGATGGCGGTTCTCACGCGGTTTTTGGGGGTTTTGTCGGACGAGCCATCGGGGCTGGGTCGGCGAGGTTGAGGCGGGCGGCCCTCGTGATTGTTTTCGAGAGGCTGGCGGCGGTGGCTATGGTGTTGCGGTGGAGGCGAGCGGTATTTTCCACTTCGCGGTTGTAGCCACCACCGTAGAGGACCGCCAAGGGGATTTGGTGGTCGAGGAAGAGGCTGGTGACGGTGGCGTCACGAGTCGTCATGTCGCGGGCGGTGAGTTGGAGTTGACCAAATCGATCGTTGCGGTGGGGGTCGGCTCCCGAAATCCAGATGGCCAGGTCGGGGCGGAAACGGTCGACGGAGTCGGGAAGGGTGGCATTAAGGGCGGCGAGGAAGGCGTCGCCAGGGGCGAAGCGCTCGAGGGGAACGTCGAGAGTGCCGGGCACCTTGCGGGATGGGTAGTTGCGGCCCACGTGGATCGAGAACGTGAAGATGGTGGATTCGCCCGCGAAAATGGAGTGGGTGCCATTACCTTGGTGGGCGTCGGTGTCGCAGACGAAGACGCGGAGGTTGGGGTGGGTCCGCTGTAGGTCGCGGATGGTGATGGCCACGTCGTTGAGGACGCAAAATCCCTCGCCGTGATCGGGGAAAGCGTGGTGAGTGCCGCCGGCGAGGTTGGCGGCGACGCCCTCGCTGAGCGCGGTCCACGCGGCGCGGCGCGTGCCTTCGACCTCGCGGGCGCTGCGTTCGTAGAGGGCGCGGCCGGGGGGAAGGCCAAGGATGGTGCGTTCGCGGTCCGACAGATTGGCGTTGATTAGCTTGTCGAGGTAGGCCGGATGGTGGACGTGCTCAATGGTGGAGCGTTTCGCGGGGTCGACGTCGGTGATGTCAGCGGGTGTGAGAATTTTTGATTCGAGGAGAAAGCGGTGAGCGTCACGGAACTTTCGCATTGGGAAAGGGTGCCCGTCCGGCAGGGGAACGAAATAGCCGGGGGAGTAGAAGCAGCGCATCGGCGAAACGATACGCGCTTTGGCGGATCGGGGAAATCGCGGAGGCCGCGGAGGGCGGGCATTCGCTTACGCGTGAGCAACAAGGCGCCGGTGATTGGCTCTCATGAGGACGGAGTCCGAGTGCGGTTTCGGGAACGGGAACTGCGGCGGTCCTTTGCACGGACCTCTGTCGGATCTGCGTTGGCGCACAAGCGGCGGGTGCCCCGCCAGGCGTGCCGGTCGAGGCCGGCGCTCTATCTGGATCTCCCTTTGATTTCGTCGGGGTAGCGAGTCCCGTCGACCATGACTCAGGCATGCCAGATTGCCCCAAAATCGGACGCAAAGGGTCTATACGAAGGATTAGCGCCCCCTTTTGAACCAATGAACGGGCTGACCCCCGCCACGCTTGAACCAATGAACGGACTGAGCCCGCCCCCGTTATTCAGCCGTGTCGGACAGAAAATCGCTGACGATCTCGGACACATGATCGGGCCATTGGTGGTGGGGTCCGTGACCGGCCATCGGGTAGACCGCGAGACGGGCGTTCGGGATCTCGCGATAGAGCAGCACGGGACCCATGATCGGAAAGAACGGGTCACGATCGCCGCTCACGATCATCGTGGGACTGTCGATCTCCGACAGCTTGGCGAACTCGCCGCCGCTGCCGCTGAACCATGTCTGGATGGCGGTCGCCTGCGCCTGCATGACCTGCGGCGTCGTTGCGGGTTCCGCACCGAGGTCGCGCAGGGCGTCGATCCGCTGCATCGAGGCCTCGGCCCGGTTCAGGCTGGACGGCGCGTCGGCAAAGAACAGATATTCACGCTCATCGCTGCCGTACTGGGGCCGCGTCGCCACATCGAAAACGCCATCGGTCGGCGCCGGGGTTTCGGCGCTGCCAGCCGGGCCGGTTCCGACGAGGATCAGCCGATCGACGAGGTCGGGGTGATTGATCGCAAGCGATTGCACGACAAACCCGCCCATGGACCATCCCAGAACATCGACCTCTCTATGCCCAAGCGCGCGAATAAAGGCCGCCATATCGTCGGCCATCGCCGGAATGGTGTCGGGCACATTGCCCGAGGAGGAAGACACCCCGGCAGCATCGAAGACAATCACCTGCCGCTCATCGTCCAGCGCATCGATGAAAGAAGGGTCCCAGTCGTCCATCGTCCCGCGAAACCTTTGGGACAGAACCAGCGGCGTTCCGCCCTCGGGTCCCGAGACGCGGTAGGCGTAAGTGTTGCCGTCGGCTTCGACTGTCTGGTTTTGGGCGGTCTGCGCCCGTGCCACGTCCGCACCGGCGGCGAGAACGACGAGGGCCGATGCGCCAAGAGCGGAGATGAAGAGACTTTCCGTGTTGTTGGGTGACATGAGGTACTCCTGATGCTGTCGGGTTGTGCGATGCGGGGCGGCCGAAGTTGAACCCAGTGTTGGGGAAACTGCGCCGTGATGATTTCAGCAGACGAACCAGGTGTTTCAGGATCGTGATCTGGCCATGACGGCTCATCCAAATTCACGCGACCCACCGCATCGAACCGCTGAGCGCCCGTCCGCCAAAGCGCGCCATGGCACCGCGACGCCGCCGCGATGCCATGTCAGGGAGTGGGCCGCCTCTCAGACGTTCATCCAGCCGCCGTCGACGACATAATCTGCCGCCGTGACAAAGGAGGCCTCGTCGGTGGCGAGGAAGACGGCCACTTCGGCGATCTCTTCGGGCCGGCCGGCCCGACCCAGAGGTGCGCCTTTGCCCGCCATCTGTTCGAAATCGCCGTAGAGCTCTTCGGGCGCGTTGGAGTTCACGAAGAACTCCGTGGGAACGATCCCCGGACTCAGCGCATTTACGCGGATGCCCTGCCCCCCGAGCTCGGCCGCGAGCGTGCGCGCGAACGAGCGGACCGCCGCCTTGCTCGCGAAATAGAGGCTGCCGCCCGGCGCGCCCTTGCCGTGCACCGCAGAGGCGGTGAGGATGATCGAGCTTCCCTTCCGCAGGAGCGGCAGCAGCTTTTGCACAGTGAAGAATACACCCTTCACGTTGAGGTCGAACTGTCTGTCGTAAAGCGCTTCGTCGACATCCGCGATGGGGGCGAACATACCGTTGCCCGCATTCGCAAACAGGATATCGATATGGCCGAAAGTCTGCGTGACATGTTCTGCCAGCCGGTCGAGATCGGCGATCGAAGTCGAATCTGCCGCGATCCCTTCAGCGCCAGCGCCAAGGTCGCGCACGGCGGCATCGACCTTGTTCTGCGTGCGTCCGGTGACAATGACGCGCGCACCTTCCTTAAGATAGCGGCGTGCGGTCGCTAGACCGAGGCCGGTGGTGCCGCCGGTGATGACGGCTGTTTTTCCTTCAAGACGTAGTGACATGAGATTTCTCCATTGTGTACTGTTCGGTAAAGAAGTCTAGGAAGGCACCCTAAGGGTGTCAATGGAGATTTGTACCGATGAGTAAAAAAATGGGCCGACCAGCTGGCTTCGACCGTGACGCGGTGCTCGACAAAATCATGCATACGTTCTGGCGCTACGGGTTCGAACGGACCTCCATGGCCCTTCTCGAAGAGGCGACAGGGCTCCGGCGTCCCAGCCTTTACAATGCGTTCGGCGACAAGAGCGCGATGTTTCGTGCTGCAACAGAGCGCTACGAAGATCAGGTGTACGGGCGGCTGTCAGAGACACTCGACAGGCAATCATTTGGCGCGGGGATCAATGAGTATCTCACGCGTCAGCTTGCCGCGCTATCGGATGCGAGCACGCCCCCTGGTTGTCTGATCGCTGGCGGCACGCAAGAGCTTGGACCCGATGGTGATGCTTCCGCACAGGCCGTCGCTGACGCGGAGCGGCGCGCATTGGAGATCGTGAAGGACCGCGTGAATGACGCAACTGCCGAGGCTGAATGGCCGAAGAACGCGGACCCAGCCAAAGTTGCAGCTGCAATCTTTGTCCTGTCGCGCGGAATGGCACTCGTGTCGCGCTCTCCTGTCGGGCAGGCGGTTGCAAAAGACGCCGCCGAGGGGATGGTGTAATTGCTGACCGGATTCTTGGAAACGTCGCCGCTCGCGGAATCGGATGATCCGGCAGCTTCGGGTCTCTAGAACCTCACGCCTTTAAAGACGATTTTCGCGCCAGGCACTCGAAGGCCAGCCTGACGTGTCAGTGGACGCGACAGAAGCCGATGTTTGGTCAAATGAGCTCACGTAAGCATCGCGTAAGCACGCGACACCGAAGTGCCGGAAATTGCCAGTTATTGAATTTATTGATAAAATGGCGCACCTGACTGGATTCGAACCAGTGGCCTTCGGCTTCGGAGGTATTCACAAAATGTCAGACCTTCACGTCATGATCGAGACCCAGCACCCAAGGCTGAATTTTAGATCTTACAGCTGGAACTACAGCGCTGACGAGCCATGGCATCGCCCTCACAATGCGCCCTGGCATAGTATCTGCGCGGGGCACGCTCATCATTCTCGTAATGTCGGCGACGACTTTGTTGACGACCGGGCGCCGTAAAGAGTCAAAACGGTTGAGTTCGCCCTTGTGGAACAATTCAGCGAAGACAAAGGCGTCCTCGATACCGAGATTCATTCCTCGCGCTCCAATACCGGCGTGAATATGCGCAGCATCGCCGGCGAGGCACACTGGCCCCTTCGAAAACGATCCGGCCACGCGGTTGGAGATACGAAATTCGGACTGCCAATGCACTGGTCCTGTCTTCGTCCCGCGGGGCAGGGATTCCAGAAGATCGGGACCCGCCCCAAGCACTCGCCAAAGAGTATCGCTATGGCGAACGACGAACATGCCGCCCTTGTCCAGAAGAAAGATATGCGCGTCGTTGGCTTCCAATGGAACGTCGAGTTCCAGATCCCATAGGCGCCAAGGCTCCTTGTAAGCCTGTCCATCGAAACTGAAGCCGAGCGTTTTGCGGATCGCACTGTCGGCGCCATCCGCGCCCAGCACCGTGCGCGCTCGGATAGTCTCTTCGCCGCGCGGGCCGGCTAACCGAACGATCGCCGTGTCGCCCTCAATCTCGATCGAAGTTGCACGCGTTCCTCTGTCGACTGTGATGCCTTCCTTTGTGAGAGCGTCTTCCAAAATCCGTTCCGAGTCCGCCTGGCTCTGGACGAGCATGAACGGATAAGTTTCGTCGACCTCGTCCAGTCTCAACGTTGCAAGGATTTGATCGTGCCGCCGCAGGTTCAGCCGCTTCATCTGTCGGCCGTCGTCCAGAAAACGATCCGTAACGCCCGTCGACTCTAGAAGCCGCAACGTGCGCACATTCACACCAAAAGCCTTGGAGTAAGGGGAAATCGTCTCTGCTTTATCGATGATGCGCGGTCGATGCCCCTTGCGCGCCAGAAACAGAGCGGTCGCCAGTCCGGTAGGACCTGCGCCCACGATAAGCAGATCGGTATTCTCAGCCATGATAGCCTCATTGAAAGTGCCTGCTATCAATAAGAATGTTAGCACCCGCTGTCAATGATGGTCGATCCGCGTTATCTAGGGTTATGCCTCCGCCGATTGATGAGCACACAATCCTCGAAGCCGCCCTTTCCGTCTGGCGCGAGCACGGCTTCCGCAACGCGACGACGCGCAAAGTCGCCGAGCGCGCCGGGATTGGTGAAGTCACGCTGTTTCGGCGTTTCTCTGACAAGTCCGCACTGTTCGGAGCGGCGCTGGCGACTCAGGCCGATGCGTTCAGCGCCGTCGCCAAAGAGTATACGGGCGATCTCGTCGCCGACCTGTCAAATATCGTCGACGCCTATGCGCAACTTCTGGAGACTAACGGGGCGATTGTGCTCGACTTCCTGATCGAAGCACGGCGCAACGAACAATTGAAGGCGATTGCCCCCATACCGATGGCTGCAATCACGCAGGTGGCCGCCGTCGTTCAGCGGTACCAGAGCGCTGGCAAGCTCAAACCGACCGACCCCTTTGGTCTGGTTCTCTCCCTTCTGGGCCCCCTGATTGTTCGGCACGCCGTGTCTCAAGCCCAGCCAATGATTTCCGCGAGTCAGCCAAGTGAAGACTATATTGAAATGTGGTTGGCAGGGCACCAGATGAGGTGAGCAGACGTTCAAGACGAACGCTCAACAATGCGAACCTCTACACATGCTTACGCGAAACTCCCGCGTAAGCACTGCGCTGAAAAAGTCGCTCATCGCAATGTATTGAAAAATAACGAAAAATGGCGCACCCGACAGGATTCGAACCTGTGACCTTCGGCTTCGGAGGCCGACACTCTATCCAGCTGAGCTACGGGTGCTCAATTTTTTCCTACTGCTTACGCAGTGCTTACGCGAACTTTCGGCCAGTTTGAAGGGTGGTTCCGATTTCCGCCCAAGCCTTTGTTTCACATACCTCTTTCACCGGCACCTTTCGCCATCGTCAGACTTGACATCCGCCTTCGGAGGGCACCTCCGAAAACGCTGATTTTTGAGGTTGAGGAAAGATTGGTAGAAATTGTGATCGGAGTGGCGGATTTTGCGACATTGAGAGCACCGAGATAGGGCTGATCAGGTTGGGCGCGTGGGATTTGATGCGGGTCGGATTGCGGGCCATCGAGGGGGTATGCGGTGTGTTTTACGCTGCACGCATGAGGAAGGCATACCGATCCAGATTGTAGACCAGATTACAAAGGTTGTTGTGCTGGCCGCCGCGTCGCGTTCCGATTGCTCGAAAGTAATCCATACCCATCTGCGCCATTCCGAAAGCTGGGCGTCGGATTTGCGCGTGAGAAGGTGATACCGGTCTTGAGTCCCTCGTCTTCAAGCGCGGGCATCGGTGTTTTGATCTTGGCCTTGACGTTTTCCGGGGGCGACGGGTTGCATAGCTCTCATGCTTGGTTCCGAAGGAGGGTATGACTGATGTGCACGCGGACGCTTTGGAATACGAACAAACTCGCGGTTGTCGTCGGTCGCTCGATGGATTGGGCGGAATCCACGCACCCTCTTCTGACTGTCCTCCCTCGTGGGATGGAGCGGGACGGTGGCTGCGTTGGGGCGACGCCTTTTATCCGGGAAAATCCGGCGCGTTGGTCCTCGCAATACGGGAGCGTGGTTGTCACCGCCTACGGCGTAGGATCCGTCGACGGAATGAATGAGGAAGGCCTCGGGATGAATCTGCTCTTTCTGACATCGACCGACTACGGGCCTCGCGACCCGGGCAAAGCGGGTGTGCAGGCTGCGCTGTGGGGGCAGTATCTCCTGGATAATGCGGCGAGTGTGACGGAGGCGCTCGGTCTGATGCGTGGCATTCAGCCGGTGATGGTGGAGTATGCGGGCCACAGAACCTCCCTGCATCTGGCACTGGAGGATCCGACGGGAGACTCCGCGATCATCGAATTTACGGGTGAGGGGGCGACCATTTATCACGGGCGCGAGCATCGCGTGATGACGAACGATCCGTCCTACGATCAGCAGCTGATCGAGCTGGACAAGTGGGATTTTGCCGACGCCACGCGCGAAACTCCCCTGCCGGGAAACGTGGACCCGATCTCCCGCTTCGTGCGCGCTAATTATTTTTTGCAGACGCTGCGCGAACCCAAGGATGAGCGGGAAGCCATCGCGACGATCCTGTCGATTGCGCGGAATACTTCCGTCCCTTTTAACTCGCCCTACAAGACCCCTGGCACGATCTACGATACCGAATACCGAACCGCTCTGGATCTCACCAATCAGCGCTATTTCTTTGAACTCACCACCAGTCCGAACGTGATCTGGGTGAGCCTCGCGAACTTGGATTTCTCCCCCGGCGCGCCGGTGAGAGTGCTCGACCCGGACGACATTCACCTCTGCGGCGAAGTCAGTCGGAGCTTCGAGGTCGCCGTCGCGGCTCCGTTTTGAATGCTCTCGTCGAGGAATTGAAGGGTGGGGGAGTTCGAGTGTAGTTGCCGGGAACTGGCGTCGCTGCCGGCTGATTTCAAAATGCGGAAGAATATTTTTGTGGTGAAGTTGGGGGTCCGTCTGGGGACGGTGGGTTTGTTGGGGGTCTTGCCTGCGCTGGGGGTTTGGGGCGGCGGGCGTTGACGGAGGGCGGATCGGGCGGTTGGCGGATGAGGTGGTGCCGGCGGGGTTGGTGCCGGGGATTTCGATCGCGGTGCGGTCGCCGGGTTCGGAATTTTTGGTGACCCGCGGGGCGTCGGACCGGATGACGGGTGCGGGGATGAGCGGGGCGAACGCGCAGCGGATTGGGAGTGTGACGAAGTCGTTCACGATCACGCGCTTCCTGCAATTGGCGGATGCGGGGAAGCTTTCGTTGGACGACCGGATCGATCTCTACGTCAAGTGGCTGCGGAACGGTGAGGCGACGCTGCGGGAGCTGGCGAACATGGTGAGTGGGATTTTCGACTCCACGCAGGATCGGGGTTTTTTGCTCGAATACGTTGCGGATCTGACGCGGCGCTGGACGGATCGTGAGATCGTGGGGTTTGCGAACGCGAACGAGCCGTATATCCGGCCGGGGCGGGAGTGGAATTACTCGAACACGATCCTGCTCGGGATGGTGGTGGAGCGGGTGACTTGGAATCGGTTGGGACCGGAGATCATGCGGATTCTGGTGGAGCCGCTGCGGATGCGGCGGACGAGCTATCCGAAGGGGGTGTTCCTGCCGGCACCGTTCTCGCACGGGTATGTCACCTTGGATGACGAGGTCGGCGAGATGGACGTGACGGTGCAGTCGCCGACGGCGCTTTCGGGGGCGGGGGCGATGGTCCCGACTTCGGGAGATCTGCTGGCGTGGGGGCGGGCGTTGGCGAGGGGTTCGCTGGTGAGCCGGGAGTCGCCGTGGGCGCGATTACGGATGGTGGAGGCGGACGGGCGGGGGCCGTTTTAGAATCAATACGGTCTGGGAATGGGCCGGATCAACGGGTGGCTGGGGCATACGAGGGAAGTGCTGGGGTACCGGAGATTGGTGATGCACGACGTCGGGGCGGAGGTGACGGTGGTGATCCTGGTGAATGGGTCGGATTCCCAGCACGTGCCGACGGCTTTTTTTAGGAGATGACCGCGTTCCTGCCGGGAGCGTTGCCGGCGAATCGCCCGAGGTTGTCGGTGCGAGGGGCGCGAATTCGGATCGGGGCTGGGAATCGGTTGGGGCGCGGGTTGAGGACGGTGCGGGTGGTTGTGAATCGCTGAGCGGCGTCGAGAGCGGCGCGTGAATTGTTCGAGGGTGGGAGCGCGGGGCTACTTCGGAGGGTGGGGGCCTTCCGGGGGCTGGGAGATGAGGCGGGCCCCGCGGGAGTAGCTGAAGTAGGCCCACGCCCACTGGAGGAAGACGAGGATGCGGTTCCGGAAGCCGATGAGGAAAAAGAGGTGAATGAAGGCCCAGGCGAACCAGGCGATGAAGCCGGTGACCTTGGCGAAACCGAGGTCGCCGATGCCGCGGTGGCGTCCGATGGTGGCAAGGGTGCCTTTGTCGAAATACCAGAAGTCCGTCGGTGGTTGGTTCTCGAGTTGGCGCTCGATGTTCTTCGCGGCGTGGGTGCCTGCTTGCATGGCGGCGGGGGCGACGCCGGGGACGGGTTGGCCTTCCTTGTCGTTGATCGCGATGATGTCGCCGATGACCTGAACTTCGGGGTGTCCCGGGATGGTGAGGTCCTGGTTGACCCGGGCACGGCCTTGTCTATCGGTCTCGACCGGGATTTTTTTGGCGAGGCCGGAGGCTTCGTTGCCCGCGGCCCAGATGACGGTGTCGGCGCGGATGGCACCGCTCTCGAGGGTGACGACGCCTTCCTCGATGTTCTTGACCGGATCGCCGAGTCTGACTTCGACGTCGAGGGACTCGAGCTGCTTGACGGCGCTGGCGGAAAGGTCCGCGGTGTAGGTCGAGAGAATGCGGGGACCCGCTTCGACGAGAAGAATACGGGCTTGGCGCGGATCGATGCGGCGGAAGTCCTCGCTGAGCGTGCGGTGGGCGAGTTCGGCGATGGCGCCGGCCATCTCGACACCGGTCGGGCCGCCGCCAACGACGATGAAGGTCATGTGCGCTCGGCGACGGTCGAGGTCTTCGATTTTTTCCGCTTCCTCGAAGGCGGTAAGGACGCGGCGGCGGATCTCGATCGCGTCCTGCAGGCTCTTAAGGCCGGGGGCAAGGGCTTCCCATTCGTTGTGGCCGAAGTAGGAATGGCGGGTGCCGGTGGCGAGGATGAGGTGATCGTAGGAGAACGTGCCCTGGACGCTGGTGACGGTGCGAGTCTCGACGTCGATCCCGGTGACTTCGGCCATGACGCAGGTGACGTTGCGCTGGTTGCGGAGGATCGAGCGGATCGGCTTCGCGATGTCGGCCGGGGAGAGGCCGGCGGTGGCGACTTGGTAGAGTAGCGGCTGGAAGAGGTGGTGGTTCGTGCGGTCGACGAGGATGACCTGAACGGGCGCACCGTCGAGTGCGCGGGCGGCGGAAAGGCCTCCGAAACCGCCGCCGATGATGACCACCACGGGCAGGCTTGATTTTTTTGAGTCGGGCGACAGAGTGGCGGGAGTCATGGTCACGAGAGTTTGTGAAATTTTTCACAAAGTCAGACGATGGCAAACTGCATTTCATTTTCCAGCGTAAATACTTTTCGACATGCCCACGACTTACGAGCAACCCGACACGTTGACGCGCAGCCTTCAGAACCTCGAAAGTCCCCAGGAGGCCGGCGAGTTGCTCGGCGAAACGATGACATTGAACATGGGTCCCTCGCACCCATCGACGCACGGGGTGCTGCGGTTGATCCTGGAGATGGACGGCGAGATCATCACAAAGGCGACGCCGGATTGCGGTTACTTGCACCGGGGCGACGAGAAAATCGCGGAGAACATGCAGTACAACCAGTTCGTGCCCTACACGGATCGTTTGGACTACTTGGCGCCGCTGGCGAACAACGTGGCCTACGCACTGGCGGTCGAGAAGCTGATGGGCTGGGAGCTTCCGGCGCGGGGGAAGGCGATCCGGGTGATCGCGTGTGAGTTGGCGCGGATTTCGGCGCATTTGTTGGGGATCGGAGCCTACGGGTTGGACCTCGGGGCGACGTCGATCTTTCTCTTCACGTTCACGGAGCGGGAGAAAATTTACAATCTGATCGAGCAATTGACCGGGGCGCGGTTCACGACGAGTTACACGCGGGTGGGTGGGCAGACCCGGGATCTGCCCGAGACGTTCCCGGCGCAGACGGAGGCGTTCATCGCGTCATTTTTGCCGGTTTGGGACGAGTTGGATAAATTGCTGAGCCGCAACCGGATCTTCGTTGATCGGACGAAGGACGTCGGGGTGATCTCGAAGGAGGATGCGATTGGTTACGCGATTTCTGGGCCAAATTTGCGCGGGAGTGGGATTGAGCACGACGTGCGGCGGTCGAATCCGTATCTGGATTACGAGAAATACGATTTCGAGATTCCGATCGGCGAGGTCGGCGACTGCTATGACCGTTATTTGGTCCGGATGGAGGAGATGCGGCAGAGCTGCAAGATCATTCGTCAGGTGCTGGCGAATCTGCCGACGGGTCCGATCAATTACTTTGATCCGAAGAGTTCGCTGCCGCCGAAGGTGGACGTGATGACGAAGATGGAGGAGCTGATCCACCATTTTATCGTGACGACGCAGGGGATCGATGCTCCGGAGGGGGAGGTGTATTTTGGGGCGGAGAATCCGAAGGGCGAGCTCGGATTTTACATTTTAAGCAAGGGGGGCGGGGTGCCTTATCGGTTGAAGATTCGCGCCCCGTCTTTTGTCAATTTGAGCATTCTGTCGAAGCTGCTGCCGGGGCACATGGTGAGTGATTGCGTGTCGATTTTGGGGAGCGTGGATTTTGTGATGGGAGAGTGCGATCGGTAGCTGGATTCGCGCGGTCGCGTCGGGGTTGAACTTTCTGGGGGAGGGTGAAGAAGAGGAGGGGGAGGCGAAGGCTGCTGGGCCGGAAGATGATTTATGAGGACAGATTATAACGCGTTTCATTCGCCGATCGGGGCACACTCCAGCTTTACGCTTGGTTGCACGGGGCGGAACGGGGGCTTGGGAGTGGAGTTGGGAGGGCCGGCTGGAGACAACGTGTTCATTGGGTCGATGGGGTTGGAATCGAAGCGGTGCGAGATGTTTCCGTTCGACGAGTCGAGCGATTGCGACCGGGAGCGTTACGTGGAGGACGCGGGGAAAGAGCCGGGGCGTCAGGTCGAGGTGCGGGATTTCAAGCCAGCGGCGATCAAGCGGGATTTTCGACTTGGGGTGGACACTTGGACCGCGGGAGGGTTGGAATTTGCGGTGTTCTCGCCGGTCGAGTCGGTTCCGGATCCGGCGCGGGCGGGGAAGGCCGAATTGATGCGCGTGCTGCGGCCGTCGGTGTTGGCGGAGTTGACATGCGACAATCGGAAGGGAAAGGAAACGCGGCGGATGTTCTTCGGATATGCCCCGGTGGGTGGGAACGACGCGGTGCGGCATCTGGACGCCGGGCGTGGGGTGCGGGGTGTGGGTCAAGGGCAGTCGACGGCGATCTTCACGGACGACTTGGACGCGCGGCCGGCGACGGCCTTTACCTTGCAAAACATTCTGCAGGAGGAGCACGAGTTCAACTACGGGCAGGTTCTGGGAAACGTGGCGGCTATCGTGGCGGACGTGCCGGCGGGTGAGGTGCGAACGGTGCGGTTTGCGATTTGCTTCTTCCGCGGTGGGGTGGTGACGACCGGATTGTCGGCGCGGTATTTTTATTCGCGCTATTTCAAAGATATCGAGGCGGTTGGGCGCTACAGCTTGCGGGAGTTTGATGCGATCCGGGCGGCGGCGGTGGCGAGTGACGGGTTGCTGGCGGGGGCGGACTTGAGCGGGGAGCAGCGGTGGCAGATGGTTCACGCGATTCGGTCCTACTACGGATCGACGCAGTTGCTGGAGCACGAGGGCCGGGCGCTGTGGGTGGTGAACGAAGGGGAATATCGGATGATGAACACCTTCGATTTGACGGTGGATCACGTGTTTTACGAAATGAAGATGAACCCGTGGGTTGTGCGGGATGTGCTGGACCTGTTCGTGGACCGCTACAGCTACACGGACCGGGTGTTGGCCCCGGGCAGCGGGACGGAGCACCCCGGTGGGTTGAGTTTTGCCCACGACATGGGGAAGAATAATTATTTCACACCTCCGGGACGGTCGGCTTACGAGATGGCGGGTCTCGACGGGTGTTTTTCGCACATGACGCACGAGCAGTTGCTCAATTGGGTGCTTTGCGCCGCGGTTTACGCGAAGGGCGCGGGAGACGCGAAATGGCTGAAGGGAAGGTTACCGATCTTTGAGAAGTGTCTTAGGTCGATGGTAAACCGGGACGCTCCGCAAGACGGGGTTCGCAACGGTCTCATGGGGCTGGACAGTTCTCGCTGTGAGGGTGGGATGGAAATCACGACCTACGACAGTCTCGACGCGTCACTCGGGCAGGCGCGAAACAACGGCTACATGGCGGTGAAGGGGTGGGCCGCCTATCTCGCAATGGGGCGGATTTTTGCGGATGCGGGTGACGAGAGAGCGGCGGCGACTTGTGAGAAGCAAGCGATGCGGGCGGCACGGTCGATCGTGGATTGCGTCGTTGATGGGGAGATCCCGGCTCTTTTGAACGAGCCGAGCGAGAGCCGGATCATTCCGGCGGTCGAGGGGCTGGTTTTTCCGTGGGTCCTGGGGCTGCGGGGAGTTCTGTCGCCCGAGGGGAAATATGGATTTCTGGTGGCGGCGCTACGAACCCACGTTCGGAAGGTTCTGAAGAAGGGGGTTTGTTTGTATCCGAGCGGGGCGTGGAAATTGTCGAGCACCGCGGATAATTCCTGGTTGTCGGAGATTTATCTCAATCAGTTCGTGGTGCGGGAGATCCTCGGGATCCGGACCGCAGCAACGCGAACGACGGCGGACCGCGAGCACGTGAAATGGTTATTGGCCGACGAAAACGTGCGGTGGGCCTGGAGTGATCAGATGAAAGGTGGGCTCGCGAAGGGGAGTTTGTATTACCCTCGGGGGGTCACGGCGGTGCTGTGGCTGGAGGAATCTGTAACCTAAGGGGGGGCGGCCGATGCCGCCGGTTGGGGCTTCTGGGTGAATCAACGGGCGGAGCCGGACTACACCTAGCGGGGCAAGGCCTTAGCGAGTGAGCGGAAGGTGATCGGTTTCGGAAGGAATCCGGTCATGCCAGCCTGAATGCAAGCTTCGCGGGTAGCGGAGCTGACGTCGGCGGTGATGGCGATAATTGGGATTGGCGGGAGGGATAATTTTTTCTCGTTTGATCGGACGGCCCGGGTCGCGGCGAGGCCGTCGAGGTCCCGGAGGCCGATGTCCATGAGGACGGCATCCCAGCGTGATGGATCGGCTAGATTGGCGATGGCCTCCTGACCGGTTTCAACAAAATCGACGGAGTGGCCGAGTTTTTTAAGCATGGCCGCGAGGAGGCGGCGATTGGTGCGGTTGTCTTCGGCCGCGAGCAAGCGCAGGACGCGGGCCGTGGACGTGGACGTGGGTGTGGGTGCGACCGCCGGGGCGTCCGGAGCCGGAACCGCCGGGGCGCCGATGGTGAACGTAAAGCTGGAGCCGACATTCTTTTCGCTCTCGAAGCGAATGGTGCCGCCCATTGCCTGAACGAGGTCGCGACTGATGGAGAGGCCGAGACCCGTGCCTCCAGAACGACGGGCGACGTTGGAGTTGGCTTGGACAAAAGGTTCGAACAGGAGTTGGGCTTCGGCGTGGGTCAGGCCTTCGCCCGTGTCGGTGACTTCGAATTCCAGCGCCTCCTCGGGGGCGGCGGCCTGGCGGACGGCGATGGTGATGGTGCCTTCGCTGGTGAACTTCGCGGCATTGCTGACGAGATTGAGCAGGATCTGACGGAGCCGGAAGGAATCGCAGCTGACCCAAGGCGGAACGTCGGCGTGGCAGTCCGCTTGGACGGCGACGCCGGTGCGGACGCGGGTCGTAATGGTCTCGACCACGCAATCGACGGAGGCGCGAACGTTAGTCGGTTGCGGGTCCAGCAATAGGCGGTTGTCGGCGAGCTTGGAGTAGTCGAGGAGATCGTCGATCAGGTGAAGGAGTGCCTGGCTGCTGCTCTTGAGAACGCCGGCGGAGTCGGTGATGGGGGAACCGCTTTCGACCAATTCGCTGACGCCGACGATGCCGTTAAGGGAGGTGCGGATCTCGTGGCCGACGGTGGCGGTGAGTCGGCGCTGGGTCTGGGTAGCCCGCTCAGCGGCGTCCCGGGCAGCGGCGAGGTCGGCAATGAGGCTAGTGGCTTCGAGGTTGTTGATCTCTGACTCGGCGACGGCGGCGAGGTCACGGAGAATGACCAGGTCGGCAGCCGAGAAATCGCGTGGCTGGTAGTCGATCACGCAGAGTGATCCAAGGCAGTGGCCGGATGGATTGAAGAGAGGGTAACCCGCGTAGGCCCGGATGTGCGGGTCGCCGACGACGTTGTTCATGTCCGTGGTGCGGGGGTCCGCCGAGGCGTCGCGGATGATGAGTGGACGTCGATCGTGGACGACGTAGGAACAGAATGAATCCGAGCGATGGGTTTGGCAGATGTCGAGACCGAGGTGGGACTTGAACCATTGGCGCTCGTGATCAACGAGGCTGACCAGGGCGGTCGGAGAATTGGTCGCGGTCTGCGCGATGCGGGAAAGACGGTCGAAGCGCTCTTCCGAGGGCGTGTCCAGGATGTTAAGCTCGTGGAGAATGCGCAGTCGGTCGGCTTCGTCCGCGCGGATAGGTGCCATTGGCATTTGCCCAAAGAATGGACGAGGCTAGGGCTGAAGTCAAAGGTGAGTTCGGCGCTTGGGGGGCACCCATCGAGCCGCGCGAGCGGACGGCTCCTTCGGGTTCCGGGCGGGCTGCGAATGATTTTGAGTCTAAGCGGACTGTTTCTCCGCGTCCGGCTCGCCGCCGATGAATTCGCCGACGGGGCGGAGGAAGTCGACGTGGTCGCTGACGATTTTGAACGTTGCGAGAATGGGGACGGCGAGGAGGCGCCCGGAATTCCCCATAACCAAGTCCAGAACATGATCGAGAAGAAGACGATGACGGTGTTGAGTGTGAGGATGCGGCTGAGGATGTAGGGCGTGACGAAGTTTCCCTCGATGATGTTGAGGGCGAGGTAGACGGCTGGAAGCGCGAAGGTTTGGTCGAGAGATTCGAACGTGAGGAGGCTGATTACAAAGGAGAATGCGATGCCGATGAGGGCGCCGAGGTAGGGAATGAAATTGAGGACGAAGGCGAGGATGCCCCAGAGTGGGGCGTTGGGGAGGCCGATGAGCCAAGCCGCCGTCGCAACACAAACGCCGAGGGCGAGATTGATGAGGGTGATGGTCTGGAGGTAGGTCGAGATCCGTTTCTCGATGTCGTGGGCGATCTCGACGGCGCGGCGTTTGTCTTCGAATCGGGGAACAATCCGCACGAGCTTGCGGAGAAAGCGGTCTCCTGAGGCGAGGAGGAAGAAGAGAAGGATGAACATGACCAGGATGTTCGCGAGAAAGGCGGGGGTGCGGTGCATGAGGACGCCGCTGAGCGGTCCCTCGCTAACGACGGTGACGGATGGCGGACCTTCGCTTTTATCGAGGCCGGCGATTTCCTGGACCTGCTCGGAGGCCTTGGTGAGATTCTCGAAGGGAACCTGGAGGGCTCGGAGGCGGTATTTGATATCCGGAAGCCGGGAAGGAAGGACCTGGATCCAGTCGGCGGCCGGTTGGACGGCGAACACGACAGCGAGGACGATCGCGGCGAGAAGGGATAAGAGGACGGCGCCGGCACCGACGGCGGGCGAGAGGTGAAGCCTGCGGTGAAGGAAACGAACGATGGGCGTGAGGAGAAGGGTGAGAAGAAGTGCCAGAACGACGGGGAGAATGAGGGCGCGAGCGAAGTAGAGGGTGTAAAGAAATGCCAGGACCATGAGGGCGGTGACGGCGACCGATCGGGCTATTTGGGCGGAGTCGACCGGAGTCGTGGCGACCGGCGGATCGGCAGGCGTTGATTGCAGGTCTTCGAGCATGGGTAGAATGGTGGTGACGGATCGATTGCGCGGGGGGTTGCGGTTGCTTGAAACGCATCGAGAACGTGGCGATGTTGCATCTGGGGAGGTTTCGAGGAAGGGTAAAGCACATTCTTCGTAGTTCCGCGACTTGTCGGAGTGCGGCTGAGGCTCGCGATCGGGTTGGCGGTCTGGTAGGGGTTCGGGCATGAAGGCATTGCGGGCGAAGTTGAAGGAGGTTTTTGGCTACGATGCGTTCCGGCCGCTTCAGGCGGAGATCATGGGGGATGCGCTGGCGGGGAAGGATGTGTTCGCGTTGCTGCCGACTGGGGGGGGGGAAGTCGCTTTGCTATCAGCTGCCAGCATTGATGGGAGATGGGTTGACTCTGGTGGTGTCGCCGCTGATTGCGTTGATGAAAGATCAGGTGGACGCGTTAGTGGCGAACGGGGTGGCGGCGACTTATCTGAATTCGACCCTCGACGCGGACGAGGCGCGGCGGCGGTTACGGGGGTTGCACAACGGGGAGTATTCGCTGCTTTACCTGGCCCCGGAGCGGTTGTTGCTGGAGGGGACCCTGGCCGACGTGAAGTCGTGGTCGCCGCGGTTGATCGCGATCGACGAGGCGCATTGCATCAGTGAGTGGGGGCACGATTTCCGGCCGGAGTATCGGCGGTTGGCGGAGTTGCGGGATTCGTTTCCGGAGGTGCCGGTGATGGCGCTGACGGCGACGGCGACGGAGCGGGTGCGGGCGGACATCGTGCGGTTGCTGGGTCTGCGGGAGCCGTCGGTTTACGTGGCGAGTTTCAATCGGCCGAATCTGCTCTACCGGGTGAATCCGAAGGCGGGTGCGTATGAGCAGGTGCGGGAGTTCGTGTTGGGTCGGGGGAAGGAGAGTGGGATCATTTACTGCGCGTCGCGGAAGGCGTGCGAATCGGTGGCGACGAAGTTGAAGCGGGACGGCGTCTCGGCATTGCCCTACCACGCGGGTCTGGACGGGGCGGTGCGGTCGAGCAATCAGGAGCGGTTCGTGCGGGACGAGGTGAAGGTGATCTGCGCGACGATTGCGTTTGGGATGGGGATCGATAAGCCGAACGTGCGATTCGTGCTGCACTACGATCTGCCGGGGAGCATCGAGGCGTATTACCAGCAGACGGGACGGGCGGGACGGGACGGGCTGGCGAGTGAGTGCGTGATGCTCTACGGGCGGGGCGACATCGTGAAGCAGAAGCGGTTCATCGAGGAGAAGGACGCGGAGGAGGCTCGGGTGGCGCAGCGGCAGTTGGATCAGCTGGTGGATTTTGCGGAGGGGGCGGTGTGTCGGCGGCGGGCGCTGCTGGGGTATTTTGGGGAGGAATGGGCGGAGGAGAATTGCGGGGCGTGTGACAATTGTCTTTCGCCGCGAGAGCAGGTGGACGCGACGGTGGCGGCGCAGAAATTTTTATCGGCGCTGTATCGGATCCGGCAGGCGAGCGGCTGGGCATTTGGCCTGAATCACATCGTCGAGGTGCTCACGGGGGCGAACACGGCGGGCGTGCGGAAGCGGGGGCACGAGAAGCTGACGGTGTATGGCGTGGGGAACGATCTTTCGGCTGAGTATTGGAAGGGACTGGCGGGGGAACTGATCCGGATGGGTCTGGCGGCGCGGTCGGAGGAGAAATTTGCAACGGTGGACATCACCGATGAGGGGATCGCGGCGCTGAAGGATCGGCGGGAGATTCGGGTGACGCAGCAGGCGGCGGTGGCGACGACGGTCCGGCGGAAGGGGGCGGAGGAATTTGGGTTCGACGAGGGGTTGTTCGAGGATCTGCGGGGGTTGCGGCGGGACATTGCGGGGGAGCGGGGAATCCCGCCGTACATGATCTTTTCGGATCTGACGCTGCGGCATCTGGCGCGGATGTATCCGGCGACGGGCGGGGATTTTCGGCAGGTGCCGGGGGTGGGGGAGAAGAAGGCGGCGGAGTTCGCGGAGACGTTTCTGGAGCGGATCGCGGGGTTCGTGGGGGAGAATGGGCGGCGAGAATTTGCGGACGAGGTGCCGCGGACGGTGGCGGCTCGACCGCCGCGGGTGTCGGTGGGGGACGCGACGATGGAGGTGGTCGGGGCGTTTGGACGCGGGGAGACCGTCGAGGAGATCGCCGAGGGGCGGGGGGTGAAGGTGGGGACAGTGATCAAGCATCTCATCGCGGCGTGGGGCGACGGGGAGGAGATCGATCTGGAGGGAACGGTGCCGGTCGAGTTGCGGCCGGAAATCGAGCGGGCGTTTGGGGGGGATTTCTCGGGAATGTTGCGGGACGTGAAGGAGCGGTGTGGGAGTGAGGTGACGTATGAGCATCTGCACGTGATGCGGGCGCTGCTGGTAAGGCGGGCGGGGTGATGCACTTGCGTGCAAATTGTGACGGGCAGGATGCCCGTCACGGCAGGCTGGACGCCTGCGCTCCCCGAGCGTTGTCGTTGTGCAGACTCCGTTTTCGCTGAACGAGGACCTTGAAGGCGGTGCCGGCTCCGTTGTGGTCGGCGAGGGCGGCGTCGTGGGGGGCGTCTTTTTTCTTTGACCCGAATTCGGCGAGGAAGGTGGTTTGGTCGGTGAGGGTTGCGGTTTTTAGGCCGAGTTTCGCGCCCCAGGTCTGGAGGTCGGTGAAGTTGACGTCGGCGGTGATGTCCTGCTTGCCGAAGCGGTGGTAGACGGCGAGGCCTTCGGCTCGCTGGTGGTGAAAGTAGGCGCGGAGGGTGCCGTGGGGTCGGCGGTGGACGATGCGGTCGGCGGTGTCCCCGTAGTCGATGGTGAGGATCTGGCCGGAGTTGAGGGCGGGCGTCCAGGAGTGGAGCCATTCCGCAGCGGAGGCGTGGACCTCGACCCGCTGACCTTCGGGGTGAGGCTGGTCGAAGATGGAGGTCCCCGGGATGGTGCGGTTCGCGAGGAGGAGTTCGGTGATTTTTCCGTTGTCGATCCGGATGGCGACCTCGTGCCAGCGGTGGGCGCGGAGTTCGTAGACGCGGGGAGGGAAGGCGTCGATGAGTTCGTTGGAAAAAATGGTGGCGCGCCCTTCGCACGCGGCGAGGGCGTCGGTCATGGAAGGATGCCAGTGGACGTTTCCATGGCGGCGGAGGCGGAGGGTTTGTTCGGCCTGGAGGACGGGGGAGCTTTCGACGAGATGGTAGGTGACGGCGCGGCGGGTCCACCAGCCCAGGTGCTTCAGGATGGCGGCGGCGAGTTCGCCGGTGCCAGGTCCGGCTTCGATGACGTGCCACGGGGCGCGGTTGGGCGGACGATTGATGGCGAGCCAGCGGGCGATGGCGCGGGCGAGAGCGGCACCGAGGGTGACGGTCGTTGAAAAATCGCCGCGGCGACCGACGGTGCGGATATTTTTTGCGTAATAGCCGAAGGTGGGGTGGTAGAGAGCCTCGCGGACGTAGTCTTCGACGGGAATGGCGCCAGCGTGGCGGGTCTGGAGGTCGTTGAGGTGGGTGAGGAGGTCGGGCACGGCGCGGCTTGGCTACCGATTCTGGATGAAGTCGGTGGCGGCGACGGTGGCGACGACGGCGTTGTCGAGGAGATCGCGGCCGAAGTTTTCAAGAGTGAGGGTCGGCGAAGCGGTAACGAGGAAGATGGCGAGGATCGCGAGGTTGAGAAGGTAGATGATGGTGAGTGAGAAAAAGGTGCCGCCGTAGTGGAGATCGGACTGGCCCTTGGGGATCATCCAGAGGGTGAAGCTGAGGTGAAATCCCCACGTTGCTCCGATGAGCATGAAGAGGACGGGACGGACGGGGGTCATGTCAAAAGCGAGGCCGAGGGCGCCGTAGAGGGCGATCACGAGGAGGCTGTAGATGGGGAAGAAATACGGGGCGAGGGCGATCCAGGTATTGATGCGGTCGGTGAGGATGTGACCGCCGCGCTCGGTGACTTCGAATTGGCTGACTTTGCCGCCCATGCACCAGACCCAGATGGCGTGGGTGAGTTCGTGGCCGAAAACGTAGACGAGGGTCGGGCGGGGGAGGGCGAGGAAGGTAACGATCCAAAGGATGAGGCCGAGGCCGAAGAACCAAAATTCTTCGGTGGCCCAGAAGGCCTCGTGGACGGTTGCGCGGGCGAAGGCGGTGAAGAAGGTCTGGGTGAGGATGAGGGCGGGGGGAAGGAGGAAGAGGCCGACGAGAAATTTGACCCAGCGGGTGGGGACGGTGTCGGGTAGGGCGGGGGTGAGCGTGGTGCGGAGCTTGGTCTTGCTGGGGCGCTTTCTTTTTGACGCGGGCTTGGGTTTGGCGCGGGGTTTCGCGGGCATCGTGGGGGGAGTGTAACGGTTCGCCCGCGGCGGGGGAAGTGGCGCGTGCGCTGGAGGCGCGGTGCGGAGCTTGGAAGCGCTCCCCGCCGAGCATCGTCGTCGGATTGCCCCGGTCGTTCAGATGTTTCGGCTGGATTTGAATAACTGGCTAGGGGGGATCGAAGTCGCCCCGCGGGTTCGAATAAAAGATATTATCAATACCTGTTTATCTTCCGGGAAAAGTGTAGGGTGTTGCCATGAAGATGCTTCCGAAGAAGGGGGTGTTTGGAGAGAAGGTATGCAACTGACGTCTTACACGGATTACGGCCTGAGGGTTTTGCTTTATTTGATGAGTCAGCCGGAGAGGCGGGCGACGACTCGGGAGATTGCGGAGGCCTACGGGATTTCGTTGAACCACCTTACGAAGGTAACGAAGGATTTGACGAAAGCCGGTTGGCTGATCGGGACGCGGGGTGTTGGTGGAGGGGTTCGACTGGCAGCGCACGCGCCTGATCTGCGGCTGGGAGAGATTGTTCGGCGCACGGAAAATTTTGAATTGCTTGAGTGTTTTGACCTGAAGACGAACACGTGTTCGATCGCGAAGTGCTGTGAGCTTCGTGGTGTTCTTTACCGGGCGCGGAAGGCGTTTTTTGACGTGCTGGATGGGACAACGTTACGGGATGTGGCGGGGAACGCGGATGTGCTGCGAGCGCATTTTGGGGGTATCCACGGGTCGACGGGTGCGGCTTTGGGGTGACTGGGGAGGTCGGAGGCGGGATCGCGCGGACCGGGCGAGTTCGGTGATTTAATGATTCGCTTGCTTCCCTTGTTTTCCGAGGATTGTGTCGGTGAGGCTGGGCCAGCCCGTTGAGCGTCGCGCAGAAGAGCAGGGTCTAACTGTAGGCTGGCGGAAAAATTACGCTAGCGACTGTGCCGGGCCTGGATCGTAAGATTGGGGGGAGAGGCCGAGACGGTTGCCATCGCAAGGTGGCCTGCTCGGGCAATGACCGAGATTGCTGCCGATTTCGGTGGCCCTCCCGGAAATGTGGGTCCGCCGCTTCGGTTTGGAGCGCGGTGGAAGTAAAGGCGTGGAGTGGCTCCGTTCGCAGCTGGGGGCGACGTGTTTGCCCGAATCCGGTGACAGATCGCGGACTGACCCGGGATTCGATTGCCTTCGCCGCGTCGATCAAGGCGCTCCGCGTGGAGTCGTCAGCCGGTGTGACGTCCGGGACCGTCGAATCGGAACGCACCTTTGCAACTTTCGATAACTTGATGAACGCAAATCAATCTGGGAGCGTTCAATCAACTTAAATAGATATGAAATATACCCATTCAACGGTTAGCGCCACGAGCGATGTGGGTCCGGTCCTCCAGCGCTGGGCCGCCACGGAGCAGTGGGGCGTGGGGGGGCGCATTTTGCTCAGACGCCACGACTTGGCAGGGACGGATGCGGGGGATGGTGAAATGCGGCGGTCGGGATCGGCGGGTGGGCGTTATCGCAATCGGGCGACCTGCATGTTATTTTCGATTTGCTTGGTCCTGGTCATGGCTTTCGGCAGCCTTGATGTGGCCGTGGGCGCGGTGGAATATTGGGTTGTCGCGCAGAGCGGTGATCGCCCGTATCCGGCGATTGCGTTCATCGAGTTTGACTCATTTCACGAGGGCGGATTGTTCCCGCAGAGTCCGTCGATCAATAATCTTGGGGAGGTCGTGTTGTGGACTCGGTTGACGGGGGGTGGGTTTGTCGAGGGGGTGAATGCTGATCATTTGTTGTATCGAGATCCGCTGGCCGACGGGTGGCAGTATGTCGCTCAGCAGGGGCAGCCGGCCCCGGGAACGTTGGGTGGGGACTTTCTTTCTTTCGAACGGCCACAGATAGACGCTGACGGGACGGTGGTGTTCAAGGCGCTGCTCGATGAGCCGTTCACTCAGGATGAAGTCGTTTACACTTGGTCGCAGGGGGTGGCTGCGCCCGATGCGTTCTTCGAGGAGACGTTGTCGGAGGCGTCACCTGATGTGCAATTGAGGTTGGGGACATCGGCGGTGAACTTGATTGAACCAGACGGATACGTCGCAATTTCGAGTCGGTTGTCGGGACCGGGGGTGGCGGTGGGAGTCAATAACTACGCGCTCGTGACGCGGAATGTCGGGACCGGCGCGGTCGAGTTGTCATTTCGGAGGGGATTGCCGGTTTTGGGGACGAGTCTGGGGATCATCTCAAAGGTGGCAACTGAGCCAGCTGGTGGATTGAACAGGGTGGCATTGGTGGCGACGCTCGATGGTCCGGTGGCTGGGGCCGACACGGCGATTTTGATTTACGAGTCGGGCGGGAGCGTGACGGCGGTGGCCCGGGAGGGCGACAGTGTGCCTGGAGTCGCGGACGCGGTCTTTGCCGATCTTGCGAATGTGGAGATTGCCTACAAAGGTGGCGATATTGCCTTCAGTGCGACGATCTCGGGCGGAGGGGTGGTGGCTTCGAATGATAGGGGGCTGTGGGTGGGGCCACCCGCTACTCCGGTGCTACGGTTGCGCGAGGGGTCTCCAGCTCCCGGTCTGCCGGGGAGGACGATTGGGTTTATCAGCACGGTGGCGATCAATGCGGAGGGCCGCTTGGCCGTCCGGGCGAGTGTGGCTCCGGGTGAGTTTGCGCTTTTTCTCGAAGATGACGCGGGGGTGTTGGTGCCGGTGGCGTATCCGGGATTGGTGAGTCCGGCTGCGGGGGACGAGCGAATTATTGGGCAGACGTATTTTTTCAACGGCTTGCGGGGCATGAACGACTCCGGCGAGGTGATCTTCACGGTGCAATACCCGGGTTCCCAAATGATGGTATTGACTGCGCGGATCGCGGCGGATGCGTCCGGCGGTGGGGCGACGGGCGGGGGTTCGAGTGGTGGAGAGGCGACTGGAGGGGGATCGGATGTAACGCGTCCGACCGTGCGGATCGACGGGGGGAAGAAGCAGCGGACAAAACTCTCGCGGTATCGGGTGAAGGGCCGGGCCAGCGACGAAGGCGAGGTGGTGAAGGTCGAGTATCGCATTGGCAACAAGAAGTGGCGGAAGGCAAAGGGCCTCTTGCGCTGGCGGGTGCGGAAGCCGGTGAAGTTGGACGGTGCGCGGGAGCGGGTGAGGGCGAGGAGCATCGACGCGGCTGGCAACGTGTCGCGGGTCCGGCGGCAGGTGATCATTCCCCGGTGAGGGGACAGCTTGGAATCAACGATGAAAATTATGAAAGAGATGGCAGGAACGAACGTTTGGCGGGCATTTTTGAGTAGTGCTTGGTTGTTGGCTGGGTCGGTCGCTTTTGCGGCGGTGGAGTATCGGGTGGTTGCGGAATCGGGAGAGTCACCGTTCCCGCCGGGAACTTCGGAATACGAGACGTTCATTGACTTCGCGCTGTTTCCACAGAGTCCGGCGATCAATTCCGCTGGGGAGGTCGTGTTTTGGGCGCGACTGGGGGGAGGAGGGATTACGTCCGGGGTGGACTCCGACCATTTGATCTTCGTCGCGCCTGGGGGCGAGCCGGTCTTGATCGCGCGGCAGGGAGGTGTGATTCCGGACGGAATTGCGCCGACCTACGGAGAATTCCAGCGACCGCTGATCAATGAAGCGGGTCAGGTCGCGTTCAAGTCAGCGATTGAGAACACGCTAGGGGCCTTCGACGAGATGGTTTTCCGGTGGACGTTGGCGGGCGGAACGGAGCGGTTTTTTGAGAAAGGGAATTCGGACGTCTCGGGATTCATTGGTGTTACGCTGGGAACCTCGGCGATCTCCCTGCTGGCGGATGGGAACGTGGCGGTGTCCAGTGAGCTTCTCGGGAATCGGGGTGGCGGTTGGGTCAGATGATTTTGGGATCGTGAGCAAGGACCTCACGGTTCCCGGACTGACCGCGAATGTGCTCGGGCTGCGGCGGGATCTCCCGGCGCTGGGCGTGAGTCTGGGAGTGATCTCGAAGTTGGCGATGGAAAGCGCGTTGAACGCGGCGTTTTTGACGACTCTGGACGGGGCGTTGGTCGGTAGGGATACGGCGATCGTCGTTTACAGACCGAATGGCTCGTTCACGACGGTGGCGCGGGAGGGTGCCATGGACACGGGGATTACCGGGCCAGCGTATTCGGATCTGAGTAACGCGCAGATCGCGTTCAACGGTCAGGAGATTGCGTTCACAGCGCCAATCGAGGGCTTTTCCGTCACTCCGTCGACGAACCGCGGACTTTGGGTTGGAGACTTGGTGAATCCGACGCTGCGGCTGCGGAAGGGGGACGCGGCTCCGGGCCTGCCGGGACGGACGGTTACTTTCATCGACACGGTAGCGATCAACGCTGGGGGTCAAGTCGCGGTGTCGGTTGGGTTCGGCCTGGGTTTGGTCGCGGTCTATCTTGAGAACGAGACGGGTCAGTTGGTGCCGGTGGGGTATTCGGGGATGCCGAGTCCGAAGGCTGGCGATACTCGCACGGTGGAGGCGGTGTATTTTTTGAATGGCGAGGGCGGGTTGAGTGACTCCGGGGAAGTGGTCTTCGGGGTGAGTTTTGTGGGAGGGGGCGCGATGGTGGTGACCGCGACGCACGGGCCGGATGCTCCATCCGGCGGGGGATCGGGTTCCGGTTCTGGTTCTGGGTCGGGTTCTGGCTCGGGGGGTGTCGTGGACGGGGTGCGGCCAGTGGTGCGGCTGGACGGGAAGAAGCGGGTGAAGACGGCGCGTTCGCGGTATCGAGTGAGGGGTCGGGCTAGCGACGCTGGGGGGGTGGCGCGAATTGAATACCGGATTGGCAGGCGGAACTGGCGTTCGGCCAAAGGCCTCGAACGCTGGCGGATTCAGAAACCAATCCGAGTGCGAGCGGAGAAGACTCGGGTGCGAGTGCGGGCGATTGATGTGGCCGGCAATGTCTCGAAGATCAAGCGGAAGGTGGTGTTCGCGAAGTGACCCGCGGGGTCTCGTGCGGAGACGCGGAGAAGGGATGTTGATCCTCTGAATCGGCGCCGAAAAGGTCGGTTCGCGGGTGCGGAGCTGCGAACTCCGCACGGCGGGCTGGAAGCTCGCTCGCCCCATCGGGTATCGTCTTCGGATGAAGACGATCGTTCACTGGTTTCGGCGGGATTTGAGGATCACTGACAACACCGCGCTGGCGGCGGCTTCGGCGGGTGGCGCGAGCGTGGTGCCGGTTTACGTCTTGAGCGATTGGACGAAGTCGCACGGGTGGACGGGGCCGCACCGGCAGGAGTTTCTGTGCGGTTCGCTGGAGGCCTTGGCGGGAAATCTGCGGTCCATCGGGAGCACGCTGACGTTGCGGTGTGGCGAGCCGGTGCGGGAATTGGTGGGGTTGGCGAAGGAGGTGGGGGCGGCGGCGATTTACACGAATCGGGATCCGGATCCTTTTGGGCGGGGCGTCGAGGAGCGGTTGGGAAAGGCGCTGAGCGAGGAGGGAATCGAGCTCAAGTTGTTTCAGGACGTCTGTCTGCACGAGCGGGATGAGGTGCTCACCGGGAGCGACGAGCCTTACAAGGTCTTCACGCCCTATTCGAAGGCTTGGCGGAAGTTGAATCATCGCCAGGCGGCGGGGCGGCTGCGGAAACTGGATTCACCAAACAACGTGAAAAGCCTCGATGTGCCGTCGTTGAGTCACTGGGGGCTGGCGGCGCGGGGATCGATCATCGAGCCGGGAGAGAAGTCAGCGAGGGGGCGTCTGACCGCGTGGATGAACGGGGGGATCGGCGACTACGACAAGACGCGCAACACGCCGGCGGGGGACACGACGTCGCGGTTGTCGCAGGATTTGCGTTGGGGGTTGCTGTCGGTTCGGGAGGTGTACGAGCGGGCGGCGGAGAAGGCGGAAAATCTCGATCCGGCGGGGCGGAAGGGCGCGGATACTTACGTCAACGAGCTGATCTGGCGGGAGTTCTACCAGGCCGTGCTGTGGCATTGGCCGGAGGTCTTAGATCGGGATTTTAATCCTCGGTACGGGGCGGTGAAATGGCCGGGGAAGGATGCGGATTTTGAACAGTGGAAGGCGGGGGAGACGGGGTTTCCGATTGTCGACGCTGCGATGCGGCAGTTGGCGGCGACCGGGTTCATGCACAATCGGTGCCGGATGATCACGGCGATGTTCCTGACGAAGGACTTGCACGTGCATTGGCGGAAGGGGGAGAGCTACTTCATGCAGCAGCTCACGGACGGGGAGATCGCGAGCAATAACGGCGGCTGGCAGTGGAGCGCGGGAACCGGGGCGGACGCGGCTCCGTATTTTCGGATTCAGAATCCGTGGACGCAGGGCGAGCGATTCGACAAGCAGGGTGAATACGTGAAGGAATGGGTGCCAGAGCTGCGCGACGTGGAAGCGAAGCGGTTCTTTGGTCCGCCGGAGGCCGGGGAGACGCTGGCGCGGGATTATCCGGCTCCGATGGTCGACCACAAGGCGGAGCGGGAGCGGACGCTGGAGCTGTTCAAGAGCGGCAAAGATTGATTTGCGGGGGACTGGGTTGCCGAAACGAACGACAGCTTATCCTAGGCGGGCGGCGTCGGTTTTTTTCATTCGACTGGGGGCGGGGGTTTGGTGGTGAGCGTGGTGAGGACGAAGGTCCAGAAAGCCTGAGCCAGGACGTAGGTCGGGAATTGGAGACCAACGGGGAGGGCGTAGATGACGCAAACGACGGGTCCCCAGACGGCCCAGTTGGGGATGAGGACGGGGAGGATGTGCCGCCGGTAGCCACGCAGGCTGAGAACATCCCCGATGATGGCGTTGTCGAAACCGTGGCCTTTCCAAAGGTAGGCGGTGCTGGCGAGCGGAACGCCGACGAAGGGGGTGAAAGCGAGCATGTCGAAGAGGACCTTTGCGGCGACGATGAACGGGGTGGGTTCGGTGCCGAAGAGGTGGGACTGCAGTTGGTAAAAGGCGTCGATGAGGATGCCCATCGCTCCCCAGAAAAGACTTCCGAAGATGAGGCTGGTGAAGTTGGCGCGGGTGGGGCGGAAGTTTTGGAGGGTGGCGATTCGGAGGATTTCGGGGAGGACGCCACCGGCGAAGGCGGTGGCGAGGAAGGCGAAGAGGTATCCGGCGTTGACTTTAAGATCGGAGAGAGCGCCGAACGCGGGCTGGGTGGAGGGAACGAGATAATACGCGATGAAGATCGCGACCATGGCGGCTTGGAGAATCAGGCCGGGGACGAGATTGGCTCGGGCTGCGGCCAGACTGGCGGTGAGGATGGGATGAAATTGGCGTTGGATCGGGTGGAATTAGACGATGGGCTGAGGTGGAGCGAGTGATTTAAGGTTTGGGGTGAAGTCCGCCACTCGGTGATTCAGTCGGGCTGCCGTGGGAATTCAGCCAATCACTCGACGAAGGTGATGAAAGATTGGGCTCCTCGAGTGTTTGGACGTGGAGACGAACACCTGCATGAGAGCTGGGGTGTCAGCTTCGCGTTTAGCATTGTCAGGCACGCGTGGCCTGGTTCGACGCGCTGGTCGGAGAATCAGAAGTTTGCGGGCCGAGTCGAGCCAGCGCGCCGACGGAGCAGGAGTAGGGCAAGAAGCGCAGTTGCTAGAAGTAGGCCGGAGGTAGACGGCTCGGGAACGACGGTGATGAAGTTCGGGCCGAGGAGCAGTGGGCCGCTTGCGAAAGTGCCCAGAGATGTGCCATTGGAACCGAAACGGGTGATGGTGGAGGAACCGAATTCTGCCACGAGGTAGGTGCCGTCACCGAGAGGTTCGATCCCGACCGGGGTGCTCAAACCGGAGGTCCACGTCGTCTGGATTGGGGCGCCGGCGAGGTTATCGAATCGTTCGATGGTCCCCGTGCCGCCGGACGCGACGAGAAGAGCGCCGTCGGGGCCGAAGGCAATCCCGAAAGCCGAGGTGAGCGATCCGAACGAGCGAAGAAAGGTTCCGTCCGGCGCGAATTGGACGACGTTACCGCTCGAGCGTCCGGATACGTAGAGATTCCCCACCGGATCGAAGACGATCCCAGAGGGAGCCTGCAGACTCAGGTCGGAAGCTGCCCACGTCAGATCGCGGACACCGGTGGTGGAGTCGAAGCGGAGGATCTCGTTGCCGCCCTGGCTGGAGACGTAGAGAAATCCGTCAGGTCGAAGGGTGAGGTCGACCGGATAGTCGAGGTCGCCGGCCGAGGTGACGAATTCCCCGAGGTAGCCACCGGTTGCGAAATCGAAACGGAGCAAGTTGTTGGTGCCCGCGCTGGCGACGACGAGGCTGCCATCTGGTAAAATGCGGGAGCGATGCGGTTGGTCGAGTCCCCCGGATGCGGCGGAGAGGAGCACAGAACCACCCGATCCGTCCGACGCGAAGGACGCCAGAGTGGACGAGGTGTAGTTGCTGGTCAGGACCTGGGAGCGAGCGGTCAGTGTGAAGAGGCCGAGGGTGGCGGCGACAACGAATAGAGCGGTGAGGGGAAGCGGGCGGTGGGTCATGGCTACCGTGCAGTATCGGCCAAGTTTCGTTTCGTGGATACAGTCCAACGCACTTTTGGTCCTTTCGATTTCCGGTGGGATCAAGTCGTGGGCGGAGAGGAATCTGAGTGGCTGCGACACGCTCGCCACACTTTGCGGGTTGCAGATTTCACAAACTCTGGGACTCTCGCTACGAACCTAAAATTAAATATGGTTACCAGTCCAAGCGCCCGATTCTCCGCCACCTTTTTAGCCGCGGCGATGCTATTTTCGCCCCTCGCCGGGAACGCGATGGATCCTTTGATGCCGACTGGACGTGGTGGTGGGCAGCCGGATGACGGCGTGCAGCCGTTTGATCCGAATCCTGCCTCGCCAGGGTCGAGGACCAACGAATTTTTGACCTACGGGGTGGACGCGGACGGGAACGCGATCCCGCTGAAGACGCTGAGAATCACCAATAATACGACGGGCACGGTTTTTCCGATCATGAGGGACCCGAACTCGAACGTCCTCCTCAGCGATCCCGGCGTGGGCCTCTACGACCCCTACGATCCGCCGAACAAGGAATACCGCGGCTACATCGGCTACGAGGAAGGCGGCCAATATTATTTCGGTTTGAAGCCTGGCCAGAGCATCCTCGTGCGGGTGCCCTTGGTTTTCTGGAATGGTGCCCGCATCGGCATTGGGACCGATGGCCAATTCCTCGCGCCGGCCGGCCTGCCGAATCCTCTGCGCTACGATGCCGCCGCGCACCGCTCCATCGCCTTGGCTGAACCGGGTGGTGACACGATCCCGAACGGCGTCATCATGTGGTATCGGGCCGAGATCGCTCAGGCTCCCAACGACGACACCGAGGACCAGTTGGCGGAGTGGACGATTCGCGACCACAACTACCTCGTCAATCCGCAGATCACGGCGAAGACCAATGGCGAAATCCCGGATACGGAATTGGTGAACCTGTTCAACTACGACGTCTCCAACGTCGACAACCTCTATCTGCCGTTGGCCATGGCGGCGGACGGCGTCTGGGTGCTGCCGCCGCGAGCCGGCACCGGGCCGACTCCCAATCGCTCGGGCTACCAGCCTGGGTCTCATCCCGATGTGCTCGGCTGGACCGGGGCCATCAACTCGATCGACTTCCTGCAAACGCGAATCCGGGAATTTGCCGCCGATAACAATCAGCTGCTCGGGCAGTATTTCGCCGGGAGGAATGGCTGGCCGGTTTACAACATCCCGAACCCGACCAACGACCCGGACGCGCCGATCAAGATCCCGTCCGGGGCGAACATCTTCGCGCAGAGCCCGATCAAAGCGGTCCCTTCCAGCTACGGCGACGGGACCTGGCAGAACGACCGTTACATGCTCTCGAGTGGCGGCACGGGGCCGATCGCAGCGACCATCGGCTGGGCGGGAGGGACCCCGGATCCGGTGGGTAGCACCACCCTGCACGTCAATCTTGCCGAGCCTGAGAAAATCGCCTTCATCGAGCCGGGCTATCACGTGGAGGGCCGCCCCGGAGGGGACCCCCCACTTCCCAATCCCATCCAGGCCGATACCACAGTCACGAGTGTCGACAAGACGGCGGGGACCGTGGTTTTGAGCAAGCCGCTGGTCGCTTCAAGCGAGGGCTCCGCGTTCACCTTCACCCGTCCGGTGACCGACTACGCGTCGGACGCGATGATCCGGCTCTGGTTTTCCTGGGCGGAGCATTACCTCGAGCATTGGAATGAAAAAAATCCGTCCGCACCCACGGGGGACACTCTGATTACGGGATCGCTCGAGGCGATGACGGCCACGATCCACTTTAGCGAAGCGCATCCCGAACTCGTCGAAGGCATGACGGTGAGCGGTCCGGGCCTGACGAATCTGCAGACCGAGGTGGGTGACCAACTCGGGAAGGTCGTGGTCCTGGAAATCGCCCGGGACCAGAAATCGGTGATTCTCAGCCAGCTCGCCAACGCGAGTTCCGTGGGTGGGACGTACACTTTTTCGCCACCGACTTCGAACCCGCTTTACTGGACTCCCCAAGCCGGAGATCCCGGTTATCCGTCCATCGACTTTGATTTCTCCGCTGACAACCTGCCGGCGTGGCACGAACCCTACGAATTCTCCAAGCAGGTCTACTTGATCATGGCCTCGATCAATCAGATCAGCCTCATCAACAACGACAGCGCGTCCAAGTACATGCAGGACATCGTCGGGGCCAACATGGGATTCATCTTCACCAACGAGGCGAAGAAGACCTTCGACGGCGACATGGTCACCGGGATGATCCGCGACATGATCAAGTCCGTGCTGCGCGGCGTGAGCGATTTCACCGTGTATCCGGATGTGGTCGATGATCAGGGCAATCACACGACCTGGTACCCTGACCCGAAGCTGCCGCGCGGCGGCCAGCCATTCAACGTGTTCAACCTCGATCCCTTCGTCTGGTTCGTCCACGTCCGGCTCGGTTTCTCGGGCTACGGGTTTTCGGTCGATGACGACACCGCCGATGTCGGTGCGGCCGGGGGGGACGGACTGCAGCTCACGGTCACGGGGACCGGTGGCCTGAAGAACCTCAACCAGTGGAGCATCCAGGCGCCGTTTGGTCCCGTGAAGAATGTCTCGCTGCCGTATTCCGGTGCGGCGAGCGCAACGAACGGCGATTCCCCGTATTTTTCGATGACGGACGTCAGCAACACCACGCCGATCCGGATCACTTCGAACGATGCGAGCAAACTCTCGAACGGCCAGAAGGTGCGGATCGAACTCGTGACCGGCAACACCGCGGCCAACGGGACTTTCCAAGTCGGGAACGTGACGCGGACGACCTACGACTTGTTCGACGAAGCCACCGGCACGGTTCCCGTGGCTGGCAACGGTGCCTACGCCGGGGGTGGTCGGTGGGGCTATCCTCTCCGTCCCTACATCGACACTGGTGCCGATCTCGCGAAGGTGTTTTACCGGGTGAGCGATGACGATGCTTTGGGCACGTTCCAGGGAACGTTTGTCTCCGTGAACGGAGTGGATCGAAACAAGACCACTGGCGTTCGATTTCGCGTCTGGCAGAAGGGCATGACGGACGTGGGACGCTTGATTCTCGACGCCAATCTGACCGATGCGGATGGCAATCCTTTGCCCGCGGGGACCTACAATTTCACGTTCTTCGGGATTGCCGAGGCGAACCCGGCCCCGCCCGTTGTTCCGGTCACGCCCACGCCGCCTCCGACGGTGCCGCCGGAGGCTCCGCTGGTCCCTTCTCCCAAGGTCTCGAAGAACAAGCGAATGTTGGTTCGGCTGGTTAATCGCTTGGATCGGGCGGAAAAGATCAGGGATCCCGAGAAGCGTGAGCGCGTGGTCGAACGACTTCGCGGTTGGATGAAAATCCTTCGTCGCGGGATCGATCCGGATTCCAGAGACGGTCGGCTCCGAAGGAGATTGGTGAACGCTCGCAGTTTGTCGAATCCGGAGCGAAGGAGGCGGATGGTCGAGCGCATCACCTCGCAGCTCGAGAAGCGGAGCGAATAGCGGTCGCTAGGCTTCGATGAAGACGCTGCCGCGCGAGCGGCGGGCGTGGTGGTTGGCGGGGAGGTTGATCTTCGCGGGACCGGTGGGGTCGAGGAGAGTCAGGACGCGATTAACTTCGGCGAGCCCGTGCGGGATCGCGTGGAGGTCGAGCCAGCGGCGGATGACGCGGCGCTGGATGGCGAGGGGGAGGGCGCCGAGGTCGGAAGTGGACAGTCTGGGGGTGATCTCGAAAATGGCCGTTTGGGTGGCGAGGTGATCGTCTTCGGCTCGGAGAATTTCGGCGTTGCGGAGGGCGGCTTCGGCGAAGGACGGGCCGAAAATTTTCCGGATGAGGGGGAGGAGATCGTGGCGAAGCCGGTTGCGGGTGTGGGTGGGGTCGGTATTCGAAGCGTCTTCGCGGTAGGGGATCTTGTTCGAGATGACGTGGGCGTCGATCTCGGCGCGGCGGACGGCGAGGAGTGGACGGTGGAGGATGAGAGTGCGGCGGTCGACTTGGAGGGGGGACTCGGGGCGCATGCCGGTGAGTCCGGTGGGGCCGGTGCCGCGGAGAAAGTTGTGGAGGATGGTCTCGATCTGGTCGTCGGCGTGGTGCGCGAGGACGATGTCGTTGCAGCGGTGTGCCTTCGCGGCGGCGGCGAAGAAGGTGTGGCGGAGTTCGCGGGCGGCGAGTTCGAGCGAGATTCCGCGCTGGCGGGCGTAGGTGCGGGTGTCGGCACGGGCGGTGAAGAGGGAGATGCCTAGCGCGGCGGCCTTCTTTTTAACGAAAGTGGCGTCGGCGGTGGAGGCGCGACCGCGGAGGCGGTGATCGAGGTGAGCGACGACGAGATTCTTCCGGCCCTGGGCGGCGAGGAGGTGGAGGAGTGCCATGGAATCGCGGCCTCCGGAGATGGCTAGGATGAGGCGGCCTGGCGGGAGGGTGGAGATTCTCACGCGGGGTGGGAAATGCTTTGCTCGCCCGGAGACGCGGAGGCGCGGAGGATTTGATAGAGGATTCTTTCTCCGCGTCTCCGCGCGAGAAATCGTCATGATCCGATGGAAGTTGCTCCAAAATAGGGATGGAGTGGCTTCGGGAGGGCGATGGAGCCGTCGGGTTGGGCGTAGGTCTCCAGGAGGGCGACGTAGAGTCGGGCCAGGGCGGTGCCGGAGCCGTTGAGGGTGTGGCAGAATTGGTTTTTGCCTTCGGCGTTCTTGAAGCGGAGGTTCATGCGGCGGGCTTGGTAGTCTTCGAAATTCGAGCAGCTGGAGACTTCGAGGTAGGCGTTCTGGCCGGGGGCCCAGACTTCGATGTCGTAGGTCTTCGACGAGCCGAAGCCGACGTCGCCCGTGCAGAGTTCGATCACGCGGTAGTGGAGGCCGAGGAGCTGGAGGACTTTTTCAGCCTGGGCGGTGAGGGTCTCGAGGGTGGCGTTGGATTCCTCGGGGGCGACGATCTGGACGAGTTCGACTTTGTCGAATTGGTGGAGGCGGATGAGGCCGCGGGTGCCGAGGCCAGCGGACCCGGCTTCGCGGCGGAAGCAGGGGGTGTAGGCGGTGTATTTGATCGGGAGGTCGGCGAGGGGGAGGAGTTCGTCGCGGTGGAGATTGGTGACGGGGACTTCGGCGGTGGGGATGAGGGTGAGGTCGTCGTCGGCGCAGCGGTATTGCTGGTCGGCGAACTTCGGCAGCTGGCTGGTACCGATGAGGCAGGCGGTGCGGACGAGGAGGGGGGGGCTGATCTCGGTGTAGCCGTGTTGGGTGGTGTGGAGGTCAAGGAGGAAGGCGATGAGGGCGCGCTCGAGGCGGGCACCGGCTCCGGTGTAGGTGACGAAAGCGCTGCCGCTGATCTTGGCGCCGCGCTCGAAGTCGAACAATTTGAGCCGGGCACCGATGGCGAGGTGGTCTTCGCCGGTGGTGGTGGTGGGTTTCGAACCCCAGGTGCGGATTTCGGGATTGTCGGCTTCGGTTGCTCCGACGGGGACGGAATCTTGCGGGAGATTCGGGAGGCCGAGGAGGATGTCGCGCTGTTTCTCGTCGAAGTCGGTGGCGGCGCGGGCGAGGGAATCCATGTTGTCGCCGAGGGCTTTGACCTGGGCCTCAATGGGAGCGCTGTCTTCGCCGCGGGCGCGGAGGCCGCCGATTTGTTTGCTGAGGCGTTTACGGTCGGCCTGGAGCTGTTGGAGATCGGTCTCGGCGCGGCGGCGGTCGGCGTCGATCTGGATGAGGGCGTCGATGGCGGCGTCGTGGTTGGTGCCGCGGGTGCGGAGGCGGGCCTTGGCGGTGTCGGGATTTTCACGGATCTGGCGGATGTCGAGCATGGTGGCGAAGGGAATACAGGTTCGGGGGGAAGATCGCAAAGGTCGCGGGGAATGCGAAGAAGGGAATGGGGGCGGGAAGGTCGGAGGGGGGCGGCGTCGAGGCGCTGCTTTGAAGTGGCTTGTCTGCGAGGGTCGGTGGGTTAGCGTGCGCGGGATATGCGTTGGGTTTTGTTTTTTTTGGTGATGACGGGCACGGCTTTGGGTCAGGGGATTCAGGAGGCTCCGGCGGAGGTGGTCAAGGAGCCGGTGCGGGAGAAGAAGATGCCGAGTGAGTTGAAGCCGGAACCCGTGGCGACCCCGGAGGCGGTGGCCTTTGAGGTGCGGTCGGTCAACGACATGGTGGAGGCGTTTTTTTCCAAGATCGAGGCGGATCAGGTGGAGGCGGCTTACGAGGAACTGACGGCGGGGACGGTGGTGGCCTCGCGCCCGGAGGAGGCGACCCGTCTGCGGGATCAAACGCAGGCGGCGCTGGATGCCTACGGGCCGACGCACGGATATGAGTTGCTGGAAACGGAGCGGGTGGGTGAGTCGCTCGAGCGGCGGACTTATTTACTGAAGGGCGAGGTGCTTCCGTTGCGGTGGAAATTTTATTTCTACGCCGGGGAGGAGGAATGGAAGTTGGTGGATCTGCGGGTGGATGACGATCTGGTGAAGACGGTGGATGAGAACGGGACGGTGGTGAAATGACTCTGGACACCGTGAAGCTGAATCCGGCGGTCGTGAAGGCCGCGGACGCGTCGTGAAGTTGGTATGGCTAGCGCTTCGCTAATTTGACCTTCGAAGGTGAGCGGCTGGGTCTGCCGGTGATTCTGGGAGCGGAGTCGTGAGTGGGTGATTGGCGATTAACGTGGTTGGGCTGTTTGGGCGGCTGAGAGCCAAGTGTCGAGCAGGGCGGCGTTTCCCAAGGAATCAGCCGTCGGCATGGCGGGGGATTCGAGTTGCCCGGCTCGAATGGAATCGGCGACGGTGTCCGCTTCGAGCGCGAAAATGGGGCCGGCGCTGGTGATTTCGATGATCTCCGGCTCGTCGGCTCCGAAGCGGGTGAGTTCGATCGAGGGCCGTTGGGGATGATCCACGGGTTGGGGACGTGAATGCGCCCGGCGGTGCCGTGAATGGTCACGGTGTTCGGGAGTTTGACGCCGACTCCGCAGGAGATCTGGGCGAGCAGTCCGCCGGGGAAAGTGAGGGTAGCGGCGGCGTGGGTATCGACACCCGCTTCTGGATGCAGGGTGGCAGCGGCGGCGATGGTGATGGGTTCGGCGAAGGGCTTGTTGGTGGCCGCACCGGCAAGGAGACGGGTCATCGCCGCGGGGTAGCAGCCGAGGTCGAGGATGCCGCCGCCGCCGAGGCTCGCGGTTCCAAAGGCGGCTGGAAGGGTCGTATTTTGAACGGAAGCCGAAGCTGGCTTCGATGAATTGGAGGGTGCCGAGGGTGCTGGAACGAATGAGGTCAACGATGCGGTGGGTCTGGGGGTGGCAGCGGACCATGAAGGCTTCCATGAGGAAGACGGAGTTTGTGCGGGCCGCTTCGACGATGCGGGTGGCCTCGGCGAGGTTCATGGCGAGAGGCTTCTCGCAAAGGATGTGCTTGCCGGCGTGGGCGGCACGGACGGCCCAGTCGCAGTGGTCGGGATGGGGCGTGGCGATGTAGACGGCGTCGACCGCGGGGTCGGCGAGGAGGGACTGATAGTCGCCGTGGGCGGTGGGGGTGTGGTCGGGGGTCGCGTGTTCGGCGGCGAAAGTGACGGCGCGGGAGGTGGTGCGGCTGGCTACGGCTTGGAGGATGCCGGTGCGGGAGGCACGGAGGTCGGTGGCGAATTTGGCGGCGATGGTGCCGGTAGCCAGGAGGCCCCACCGGAGGGGGAGTTGGTTCATGGGCGGGAGATTCTGCGGGATTGTTTTGGGCAAGATGGTGACGCGGTGAGAAAGACTTTACAGAACCTGGCGGCGGTCGACAGCAGCCGAGACATTTTCTTTAGCGAGTGCATTTTCATTCACAAATATTCCTGTTCGCCTTCCTGCCGTTGTGTGGATTGTGTTCGTCGGAAGCATTCGATGGGGAACGGCACGGGCGGCGTGCAGTTGGCTGACTGCGGCATCGCTGTTCTTTTACGCTTGGTGGAATCCGCCTTATTTGTCGTTGATTGGGGGCCCGATCCTGTTGAATTTTTGGAATGGACGGCTGGTGAGTCCGGGGCGATTGGGGCTGGGGCGGCGTTTGCGGGTGGCGGTCTATGGTTTGGGATGCTGCTGAGCGGGCGTTGGCGGCAGATCCGGTGGGAGAATCTGCAGGTTGGAGTGACGATTTTCGTGATCAGTTTGTTCAAAAAGATGGTGTTCGCGGATGGCTGCGCAGAGTTTGCCGTGCCGCTATTCGATTTTTCGGTGGCGGGAAATGGGTTGTCGGCGGAGCACGCTTGGGTGGCGGTATTGAGCTACACTTTTCAGCTGTATCTTGATTTCTCGGGTTATTCGGACATGGCGACCGCTTGATTATTTACTCAACCGGGCGCGGGGGATTTTGCGGCCTGGAGATACCGTGCTGTTGGCTCTGGAATACGAGATGTATTTTCCGCAGGCGATGAACTTTGTATTTTCGGATTACGTGTTGGGGGCGGACCCTGGCTACCTATGGTCGCTGCCCGGTTCGGAGCTTCGCGATTGGATTTTTTCCTCGTCGACGAAGGGAATCGTTGATCGATGGTTGACTCGGGAGGCCGAGCGGTTGCGGGTGATTGCAGAGAAAAAGGAGGCGGCCCAGAGAGATCAGAATGACCGGGGCGACCGAATGGCGAACCGGCGCGATCAGCAGAGCGAGCAAGCGAGGGAAGCCGTGGAGGCCCTCGAGTCGCTACACATGATTAAATTTGCGAAATGGGACCCGGGTAATAGCGCTTGGAGGCGGGTTCGGGAGTTTGTGGCGTGGTGCCGAGAGAGGAACGTTGAGGTGGTGGCGACTTATCCCAACACGGTGTATTTCGAGGATTACCGCGGGGGTCGTCTGAAGGTGGTGCAAGATGTGATCGAGGGGGGCTTCGGTTCGATGGGCGTGGAGGTGTTGGGACGAGCGCGGGAGTCGATGTTTTCGAGGACTGATTTTTTTGACACGATTTATCACCTCAATCGAGAGGGTTCGGAGAAGAGAACGGACGCACTCATCCGGCGCTTGAAAGCAAGTCAGGCATTTGGAAAGGAGTGAGAATTCAGTTGATGAGCGAAGGGAGATAACTCTACCCTCCAATGTGGCTAATTATGCTGGCATCACTCTGATCGCGGCTCGAGCTGGATACCTTCCGGTTCGACTTAGCCTGTTGGCTTAACTTCACCGGCATTTCCGCGATCCCGGCGACGCGGCTTTCGCCGTGGTTCCCAAACCTTTCTCGCCGGGTTAACGTTTTTTTATGTCAGACCAAGTTATAATTTTCGATACGACGTTGCGGGACGGCGAGCAGTGTCCGGGTGCTTCGATGAATCTGCGCGAGAAGATGGAGATCGCTCGGCAACTCGAGCGGGCGAATGTCGACGTGATTGAAGCGGGGTTTCCCGTGATCAGTGACGGCGATTTCGAGTCGGTGCGACAGATTGCGGAGGAGGTGCGCGGGCCGGTGATCTGTGGGTTGGCGCGGTGCGTGGCGAAGGACATTGACGCGGCGGGTGCGGCGGTCAAGCCGGCGGGGGAGCGGGGGCGGATTCACGTCTTTTTGGCGACGTCGGCAATCCACCGGGAGTTCAAATTGCGGAAGGCGGAGGAGGAGATTATTCGCATGGCGCAGGAAGGCGTGCGGCGAGCGAAGGGCCTCGTGAAGGATGTCGAATTCTCGCCGGAGGATGCTTCGCGGACGGAGCCGGAATTTTTAGCGAAAGTCGTCGAAGCCGCGATTGAGGCGGGGGCGACGACGGTGAACATCCCGGATACCGTTGGGTGGGCGATGCCGGATCAGTACGCGGAGTTGATCGGCTATCTGCGGTCAAACGTGAGAAACATCGACGACGCGGTGATCAGCGTGCATTGCCACGACGACCTGGGATTGGCGGTCGCGAATTCGTTGGCGGCGGTGCGGGCCGGGGCTCGGCAGGTCGAGGGGACGTTCAATGGGATCGGCGAGCGCGCGGGGAACTGCGCCTTGGAAGAAGTGGTGATGGCGTTGAAGACGCGGCCGGATTTTTTCGACGGAGCTGGGACCGGAGTGGTGGCGAGCGAGATTCTCAAGACGTCGCGTCTGGTCGCCCGGATGAGCGGATTGCAGGTTGCGCGGAGTAAAGCGGTCGTAGGGGAAAACGCGTTCGCGCATTCTTCGGGAATCCATCAGGACGGGATTCTCAAGAAGCGGGAGACGTATGAGATCATGGATCCGAAGGAAGTCGGCTGGGGCGGGACGGAGTTGCCGTTGACCAAACACAGTGGGCGGCACGCGATGGCGGCGAGGTTGGAGCACCTGGGGTTCAAGCTGACGGACGAGGAAGTTGGGGCGGTCTTCCTACGGTTCAAGGACGTGGGTGATAAGAAGAAATTTGTGTATGACGACGATCTTTCCGCGTTGGTGGATGACTCCATCGGGAACTCGAACGAGACTTATGGACTGGAATACATCCACGTCACAAGTGGGTCGACGACGGTCCCGACCGCGACGGTGCGGGTGCGGAAGAGCGGCGAGCTTCTTACTGATTCAAGTCCCGGGAATGGCGCCGTTGACGCGGCGATGCAGGCGATCGACCGGATCGCGGACCGCCGTGGAACTTTGTCTTCGTATCGGGTCGAGGCGGTAACGAGCGGGCGGGATTCGTTGGGCGAGGTGACGGTGAAGATCGACTTTGGCGATGGGGAATTGGTGACCGGGAAGGGGGCCAGTACGGACGTGGTGGAGGCGAGTGCGCGGGCTTACGTGAACGCGATCAACCGGGCGATTGCGTTGGAGGCGTTGCATCGGAACGTGGTCGTGGCGACGCCGTAGGGTGCGTTGGGGCTATGGTTTGCGGTAATTGCCCGTTTTCAGGTGACGGTTGGGGGATTCGGGATTAAACGGCTTTGTTCCTTTACCAGATGCCGAAGATTTACCGCCATATTGCCGTCGCCTCGACGTTCTCGCCGCGGTTTCTTGCCGTGCTGGCGGAGGCGGATCGAATCTCGCAATTGTTGACGGCGAAAATGAGCATCATTCACGCGGACGAGGCGGAGGATGAGCGATCTGAGCGGTTTGCGGAGGCGATGCGGACGTTGAATCGCGTGGATGAGACGGCGGTGCTTTGGGGTCGGGCGGAGACGCCGGCGGATGCGATTCTCGAAGCGTGCCGGGCGAATTCGGTCGATTTGCTGTTGGCTGGGGCGCTCGAGCGAGAGAGCGAGCATCGGAATTTCGTGGGGGGCGTTGCGCGCGAGCTGCTGCAGCGGTGCGATTGTGATCTGTTGCTGTTCCCGCGGCCTGAGGAATTGGAGCGGCCGATGGAGGCGGTCCTGGTGCAGGTGGACCTGAAGAATTTTTCCGTCGGTGCGCTGAACAAGGCCTGTCGGCTCGCGGGGCGGTTGCGGGCGAAGCGGGTGACATTTTTTACGGTGATCACCCCGTTCGATGAGGCGATGGCATCGTCGGGGAGCGTGCGGCTGCCAACGGACGAGGACGATTTTGCTGAGTTGCTTGACGAGGTGGACGGCTTCGACGGGGAGGCTGACACGGCGATCATCCGGTCGAACACGGGGTTTGCGGCGTGTGATTACGTAGAGAGTTGTGGGGCGAGCCTGCTGATCGTGCCTTGGACGACCAACGGGGAGGAGCGGATGTTGCCCTCGCACATGGACTGGCTGCTGCAGGTGATCCCGACGAACGTTTGGATGATGGGGGTGGAGGAATCTTGAGGCTTCGGATATTGATTCAGGAATGGTGAGGGCCTTGATGTTGGCGCTACTTGGCGCGGTTTTTGCCGGGCTGGGAGCGTTGTATTTCGAGTGGATGGAGGACCTCGCGGAGGTGGCGGGTGCTCGGGTGTGGGATGCTTCCCGGTGGTGGATGTTTCTGGTGATGCCGCTGGGGTTGGGGACGATCTTATTTCTGCGGGATCGGTATTTTGTTGGCTCGGACGGGACCGGGATTCCGCAGACGATCGCGGCGCTGAAGTTGGGGCCGGGGGAGGAGCGCGACCGGCTCATGTCGATGCGGATCGCGGTTGGGAAGGTGTTGCTGACGACGTTGGGGTTGTTTTCGTTTCTTTCGATTGGCCGCGAGGGGCCGTCGGTGCAGGTGGGGGCCTGCCTGATGAATCTGGTGACGCGGTGGGGGAGCTTTCCGGCGCACCTGGCGCAGCGGGGAATGATGCTGGCTGGAGGCGCGGCGGGAATCGCGGCGGCTTTCAATGCACCGATCGCGGGGATCGTGTTTTCGTTCGAGGAGATTGGGCGGTCGTTCGAGAAAGAGAACATCGGGACTCTCGTGCGGACGGTGGTGATTGCGTGCGTCGTCTGCGCGGTGCCGTTCGGGGATTACTTTTTCTACGGTCGGATTGATTTTGGACGAACTTTGCCGCTGGAGTTTTTGTCGGTGGGACCTTGGGTAGCGGTGATTTTGGTGGGCTTGATCGGCGGGTTTCTGGGCGGATGTTTTTCCTGGGTCCTGCTGCGATGCATGCCGACGGTATCGGGGTGGATCCGTCGGCGGTTTTGGGTGGTGGCACTGGTCTTCGGCTTGACGATGGCTGCGCTCGCGATGGTATCCGATGGGCGGACGATGGGGAGCGGCTACGCGGAAGCGCGGGCGCTGGTCGTGCAGGGGAGCGAGGAGTATCTGGCGACGTTGTCGGCGGCCGAGCGGGTGGAGATTGCCGAGACGCAGGCGGACGTCGGGGCGCTTTATCCGGTTTACCGGGCGTCGGCTTCGATGCTGGCGTTGCTGACGGGGATTCCGGGTGGGTTGTTCGATCCGTCGTTTTCGGTCGGTGCGGGGTTGGGGAAATGGTGCGCTCCGGGGCTGGCGTGGACGGGAGCTTCGGCGCAGGCCGTGGTGCTGCTGTTCATCGTGGCGTATTTCTCCGGGGTGGTGCAGAGTCCGCTCACGGCGGCGGTGATTTTGGTGGAAATGACCGGGGCGGTGGCGTTCACGCTGCCGCTGGGTCTGGCGGCGATCCTGGCTTACGAGGCGTCGCGGCGGGTCTGTCCGGTGCCGCTGTACGAGGCGCTGGCGGAGAATTTCATGCGGAAGGTCGCGTAAGATTGGTTGGTTTGGCGGCCGGCTTCCTCGGCCGGGAGAATCGTGATCGCGGTCGGGTCTGCGGTGGTCGCTGTCGACGTGCGCGGTAGCTTCGGGTTTGTCGCTTGTCAGCTCGGTCGGCGGTGCGTAGCTTGCTCGGCTCTTTATGAATCTGACTGATTTTCTTCTCCTCGCGCAGGCAACTGAGCCGGTGGCCCCCCCTTCCTGGGCGCAAACCATGAATGGGATGTTGATCCCGGTGCTCATGATCGTGGTTTTCTACTTTTTGCTGATCCGTCCTCAGCAGAAGAAGGCCAAGGAACAGGCAAAGTTGGTGGCCTCGCTTCAGACCGGGGATCGAGTGGTGACGAACGCTGGTATCCATGGTGTCATTACCAATCTCAAAGATCGGACGGTGCTCGTGCGGGTGGCGGATAACGTCAAACTCGAGTTCGACCGGGGTAGCATTGTGACCGTTGTGAAGGACGGCAAGGAAGTCGGCGAGAAGGTTTCCTAAAGCCCCCATTCGCCCCACGATTTAAGTCTCCGTCCCTCCCGTTTCTCATGTCTCCTGGATTCGTTTTTGTTTTTGGCCTTCTGATTTTGGGCCTGTTCGCGTGGTATTTTTCGACGGAACTCTTCGGTCGTAAGCGGTGGCTGGGACTGGTCCTGACGGTTTTGCTCGTGGCGTTTTGCGCGCAGGAATTGTTTCCCGTTTCCAAGCACATTCGCTTGGGGCTGGATCTGCAGGGCGGGACGTCGTTTTTGATTAGACTCGTGCGCGAGCCGGGCGCGCCTCCGATCACGAAAGACATGCTGGATCGGGCGGTCGAGGTGATCCGGGCGCGCGTGGACAAGGATGGCGTGAGCGAGCCGGACATCGCGCCGCAGGGTGAGGACCGTATCATGGTCCAAATCCCGGGTCTCGATAACGAGCAGATGCAGCGGACGAAGGAGAAGCTGCAGCAGGTCGCGAAGCTGGAATTTTCAATGGTGGATCCCCGCGGGGACTCGTTGATGCGGGAAGTCGAAGCCGGAACGGCGATCATGCCGCCGGGCAAAGAGGTGCGCGAATACGAAGAGATCAGTTCCGACGGCAAGGTGACGACCGTGCCACTGGTGATCAACCGGAAGGCAGACTTCAGCGGGGAATTTGTCTCGAAGGCTTACGCCTACTTCGATCAACAGGGCTGGGGAGTGAGCCTGGAACTCAACAGCGAAGGGGCCAAGCTGTTCGATAATCTGGCGGCCGCCCACCAGAACGAGCAGATGGCGATCATTCTGGACGGGAAGATCCTATCGGCACCTTCGCTCAACTCCGACCGATACAATGGTCGTGCCTCTATCACGGGGAATTTCGACGAGCAGGAAGCGCGGGATCTGGCGAGTTCGCTGGAGAATCCGCTTCGCGTGCCGGTGCAGATCGAGGAGACCCGGAGTGTCTCGCCGACGCTGGGGGCCGATTCGATCCGGGCTGGACTCTACGCCGGATTACTGGGGCTGGGTTTTGTCATCGTCTTCGTCCTGATCTATTACCGTTTCGCGGGTGTGATCGCGCTCGTTGGATTAGCGGTGAACATCCTTCTCCTCTTTGGGATGATGGCGATGTTCAACTTCGTGCTGACGCTGCCGGGGATCGCGGGCATCATTCTCACGATCGGCATGGCGGTGGATGCGAACGTGCTCATTTACGAGCGTTTGCGCGAGGAAATGAAGGCGGGTAAATCTCTGGCGGCCGCGGTGAACGGGGCGTACGAGAAGGCGTTTAGCGCCATCTTCGACGCAAATCTGACGACGCTCATTACGTCGGTGATTCTCTTTCTCCAGGCGAGCGGATCGGTGAAGGGATTCGCGGTTACGCTGACGCTGGGCATCATTGCCTCAATGTTCTCGGCATTGCTCGTGACGCGCACGGCCTTCCGCTGGCTCATCGAGAAGGGCAATTTGAGCAAGCTGACGATGATGAACATCATTCCGACCAAGCGGATTGATTTTATGGGGAAGCGGAAGCTCGCGATCTTCCTTTCCGTTGGCTTGCTGGTGGGTTCGGTCGTGGTCTTCGCGATCCGTGGGGAGAATAATTTTGGAATCGATTTCCGGGGCGGCGATTTGATGGTGGTGAACACGAGCTCGCCCGTATCGGTCGTGGAAGCCCGGCAGGCGATTCAGTCGACGGGACTCGCGGAGTCGACGGTGATTCAGCTCGAAACCGAGGGAACGCGTGAAATGTTGACGTTCCGGACGCCGGAGGGGAAAGGGCGGGAAGTCTACGAAGCCGTGGCAGCCGCTTTTCCAGATCGCGGGGTTACGGTTGAAGGTGAGGACACCGTCGGCGCACGAATCGGAATGGAATTTGCCGCCAAGGCGTTGTGGGCGTTGGGGCTCGGAATGGTGGGGATCTTGATCTACGTGACGCTGCGTTTCGAATTCTCGTTTGCGCTCGGAGCGGTTGTGGCCGTGCTGCATGACGTGGTGATCACGTTGGGGCTGTTTTCGCTGATTGGCGGGGAATTGTCGCTCGTCATGGTCGGCGCGGTGCTGACGATCGCGGGTTATTCGATCAACGACACCATCGTCGTGTTCGACCGAATCCGTGAGAGTTTGAAATCGGGGCGCTCCGGCTCGGTGCAGCAGCTCATGAACGAGGCGATCAACGAAACTCTTGGCCGGACGATTCTGACGGGCGGCACGACCGCCTTGTCGGTGGGAGCCCTGTTTTTCTTCGGCGGTGCGGTCCTTGAAGATTTTGCGTTTGCGATCCTGATGGGGATCCTGGTCGGGACCTTCTCTTCGATCTTCGTAGCGTCGCCGATCGTCCTGTGGTGGACGCGGATTCGCGGTCAGAATATCCGTCGCGAAGTGCTTGAGAGTGAGGCGATGCGTCGGACGGCCAGCGGAGCGAAGGGTTCGGCCGACGCGGGCGCGTGATTCATTCTCAAATTTACGCTTGCACGGCTCTGGTCGGCATTGCAGGCTTGTAATCCGCCTCATTAACCAACGCGAGGCAGGAAGAAAGTAGGTGAAATAAGTTCATGCCGGAAGTTACCGTTCGAAAAGGAGAGCCCATTGACCGCGCACTCAAGCGCCTGAAGTCCAAATTGGAGACTGAGGGAGTGCTCGAGGAAGTCCGCCGTCTTCGTGCGTTCGAGACGCCAACGCAAAAGATGCGCCGCAAGGCCAAGTCCAACGCGAAAAAGGCCAAACAGAAGTTCCGCTTCAATTTCAACCTGAACTAATTTTAGGCGCACGCTGTGCCAAAAGTTCTCATTGCCGGCTGTGGTTTCGTAGGTGAAGCCACCGCCGGCTTTTTCGTGGACGCCGGATGGGAGGTCGTTGGAATGACGGCTTCGCGGGAATCCGCGGACGCCATGGCGGCGAAACCGTTCTCGGTGGGCGTTGGGAATCTCGGAAGTTCGGAGTCGGTGCGGGCATTCGTCAGTCACCACGGGCCGTTTGAGGTGGTGGTGCATTGCGCGAGTTCCGGACGCGGCGGGGCGGATGTGTATCGGCGGGTTTACCGGGATGGCCTGAGGCATCTGGTCGAGGCTTGCGAAGGAGCGAAGTTGGTCTTTACGGGGAGCACCTCCGTTTACGCGCAGGCAGACGGGAGTGTGGTCGACGAGACCAGCGTCACCGACCCGGACCGTGAGACGGGACGGGTGCTGCTCGAGGCTGAAACGGTGGCGTTGGAGGCAGGGGGTTTCGTTGCTCGCTTGGGCGGAATCTACGGGCCGGAGAGGTCGGTTCTCCTGAGGAAATTTCTTGAGGGGTCCGCGGTGGTGGAAAGCGGGGGAGACCGGTGGATCAATCAGATTCACCGGGATGACGCGGCCAGAGCGTTGGTGCACGTGGTCTCGGCGGGGTTGCGGCCGGGAATCTACAACGTCGTCGACGACGTTGCCGCGAGACAGCGTCAGGTCTACGAGTGGCTCGCGGAATATTTCGATCGCCCAATACCGCCAGACGGCTCAATTGATCCTAATCGCAAACGGGGCGTCACGAACAAGCGGGTTTCCAACGAAAAGCTGCGGGCGACCGGATGGAGTCCGAAATTCTCCAGTTTTCGAGATGCCCTTCCTTTCCTGGGTCGCGGCGGGAACGGTCTTCCGGGCTAAGACTGCCAGATCGGACGAACTCGAAAGGCGATGGAGCTGAGCTTTGCCGCGTTATACCATTTCTATCTAAGAATAGGACGTAAAAGTTTGGAGGAACTGTTTGTTTGAGAGAGCAGCCAGCCTTGACCAATCAAGGTGTTTACATTGGCGGGAGATTCCCAAAATTGTTTCAGCAGGCCGACGATGGCGGCTTCGATGTCGTCCAGAGTATCAAACAAGGCGTTGCCGATCTCGTCTTTGAGCTGGTCGAAGAGCTTTTCAACGGGGTTGAGTTCTGGGCTATAGGCCGGAAGTTGGAGGACGTGGATGCGCTCGGGAAGCGGATGAGAGCCCGCCTTTTGATGGAAGCCTGCACCATCCCAAATGATGACGTGATGGGCGCTCTCGTCGCTCTCGGCCAATTGACGCAGGAAGAAGTCGCTGACTTCCAGACTGAGCGTTGAGCTGAAAAAGAACTCGCTGGCGTTGTCTCCGTCAATTTCAAGCGCCGCGTAGAGGTGACCCCATTGATATTTAGTTTGGTAGGGCGCGGTGGGTTTGACACCCCGCAACGTCCAAACCTTGCGGATCACGCTGATCAGCCCATAGCGATGCTCATCAACCATCCAAACACGAACCTTTGCCTCACTCGGCAAGTCGAGGGCTTGAAGACGCTGGGCCAGTTCTTCTTTGAATGCCAAGGCCGCGACCTCGTCTTTGCGAGCGTGAGTCTTGCGCGGCACTTTCAAGACTCCGCCGACTTTTCCCAACCAGTAATAAACCCCTTTGAGGCTGAGTTGCACGCCGTGATCTTCGCTCAGCCATGCCCGAACCTCCTTGGCCCGCTTCCAGCGACCTTGGCGCAGACCTTCCTTAAAGACTTCAAAAAGCTTCTGGACTCAGCGACGGATCGTTGCCCGGCGGCTTCTTGCGTTCCAGTAAACCAGCTATTCCAGCCTCTCGATACCAACTCGCCCAGCGACCGACCGCTGAACGGGCTCGACCGACCGCTTCAGCGACCTCTTCCATCGTGTAGTTGCCGCTCATTCCCATTCGAACCGCTTGTAGCTTCTCAATATCTCGACGCTCGGTTGCCGCCTTCTCCGCTGCCTTGACCTCAACGAGATCTCCATCAATTCGAAACTTTTTTCCCATCGCTTAAACTACCAGAGTTTCGGAATCTTGAATAGTCCTAAAGTCACGTAGAACTGGTATTAAGCCCGATGTCCGTTCGAGAGCAATCCGGCGTCAGGCGATTTCCGGATCGTGATCGACGTTGCGGCTTTCTCGAATGAGGTAGATCCGCTTGCCCGTGGACTCGTGAAATGTGCGGGTGATCATTTCGGCCAGAAGTCCCATCAGAACGCAAATGACGCCGGTCATGAGCGTGAAGATCGTCATCAGAGGAAGTGGCGTTGTTGTGAAAGGTTTGTCATCGAAAATGTTGAGCAGAAGTGCCCAAAATCCGAACCCGAACGAAGCGGCCAGCATGATGAACCCGGCCAGGCCGAAAACGTACATCGGCTTCTGTTGGTGGCGGTCGAGAAATTTGACGACCATGAGGTCGAGGAGAACTTTGAGGACGCGTTCGAGACCATACTTCGACTTGCCGGTGCGACGTTTGAAGTGGTTCACGACGACTTCGGCGATCTTCGCGCCGTGCCAGCTCGTGTAGATCGGGAGGAAGCGGTGCATTTCTCCGTAGAGTCGAACGCCGTCGATCACGTCCCGGCGGTAGGCCTTGAGCGAGCAGCCAAAATCGTGCAGGCGGACGCCAGAGACGAACGAGATAAGGTTGTTTGCCATGATGGACGGCAAGTTGCGCTTGATGGCATTGTCCTGGCGATCTTTGCGCCATCCGGACACGACGTCAAAGCCCTCATCGAGCTTGGCGAGCATTTTTGGGATGTCTTCGGGATCGTTCTGGTAGTCGCCGTCCATCGGGATGATCACGTCCCCGAGCGCGTAGTCGAATCCGGCCATCATCGCAGCGGTCTGGCCGAAATTTCGGCGGAAATGAAGGACCTTCACTTCAGGATTGGCGGCGGCGATCTCGTCGAGGACTTCCTCGGAACCATCGGTGCTGCCGTCGTTGACGAAGATGATTTCCCAGGTGCGATCAGTCGCCCGCATGACTTCAGCGGCTTTCTCGAAGAGGGGGCCGACAGCTTCGTGCTCGTTGTAAACGGGAATGATGATGGAGAGCATCGTGACCTTCGATACCGGGTTGCGGTGAGGTCGACAATTGTTTATATCCAAGATCGTTTCGGGACAGGGGGTGCCATTTTGGGGGGTCGCTCAAACTTTGTGAAATTTTTCACAAATAGGACTTGTCACCCCAAAAGGGTGGGGTATCCCTTTACGGACTGACGCGCTCTCCCCGTTCGGCGTCCGGCTGAGTCTTGACCCTTCGAGGTCATTTCCTGCAGCCAGCGGCGGGACGCGCTGACCTGATATTCCTTCTTGATCAACCGATGAATTTTCAATTGGCCGCCGCGATTCCGCTGAATGCTCAGTCCGTGATGGAGGAGCAATTTGCGGGCGTGTCGTTTCTTGAGTGGCTGACGAATTCGATCCTGGTTTCGGCGGTGGTCGTGCTGACCATTCTCTGGCTGTCGCGGCGGGCGACGGCTAAGATGGAGCTGGTGCCCACGGGTTCGCAGAACGTCTTCGAATCGGTCATCGACCTCCTTTACAAGATGCTCGAAGGCATCGTCGGTAAACACATGATCTCGAAGACGTTCAGCTTGCTGGCGACGCTCTTCATCTACATTCTCATTTCGAATTGGTTTGGATTGCTTCCCGGAGTGGGGTCGATCGGCTGGGGTGAGAAGGTGGCTCCGCTTTCTTTGGAGTATGCGGAGATCCCTTTGATGCGTCCGGGCACGGCTGACCTCAACGCGACGCTTGGCATGGCTGCCGTCTTCATGGCCATGTGGCTCTATTGGTCGGTGGCCGAGCTGGGTGTCGGCGGCTCGCTCAAACATATTTTTGGCACCAAAGGCGGGCTGAAGGGCACGATGGCCCTCGCGCTGGCGCCGATCTTCTTCGCAGTGGGGATCATCGAGGTCGTCTCCATCGCGTTTCGGCCGGTCTCGCTGTCGCTGCGGTTGTTCGGTAACATTTTTGCCGGAGAGAACCTGCTGTCGACGATGATCACGCTGGGCGACACGCTCAATTTACCGCGGTTTGTCGCCTACCTGTCGTCGGTCATCATCCCGATTCCGTTTTACTTTCTGGAGCTGCTGATCGGACTCCTGCAAGCGCTCGTATTCACCTTGCTCTGCGCGGTCTACATCCAGCTTTCCACGAGCCACGACGAGGGAGACGCGCATCACTGAATTTTACCGAATTTGTCGTTATGACCGTGGCAAGACTGCGGGTGGCGACGAAACAACACCACAACAAGAGGAAAGAACATGAATCCAGAACTCATCGCAGCAGCGACGGACGCCGTCGCAATCGGCGGACCCACAGGTAACCTTGGCCTTGCCATTGCAGGTGCCGGCGCCGCCCTCGCCATCGGCATGATCGGAGCGAAGGCTGTCGAGGCCGTCGGTCGGAATCCCGGTGCGTTTGGTAACATCCTGACGCTCTCGATCATCGCCATGGCGCTCGCGGAAGCGATCGCGATTTACGCGTTGATCATGGCCATCATCGGCTAAGCGACTTCCAAGTCACGCCGCCCGCTCCGCTCAGCGGAGCGGGCGGCGATTCCTCTTTAATTCGATGGACGCAATTACCACCATTTTCTCAACTTTTGGCATCGTGTGGCCAAAGTTTCTCGCTCAGGTCATTCTTTTCCTGAGCGTTTATTGGATTCTGAAAAAGTATGCCTTCGGTCCGATCATCGCGATGCTTGAGCAGCGCCGGCGGACGATCGAAGAGGGCCAGGCCAACGCCGAGCAGATCAAGAAACAGCTCGCCGAAGCGGAAAAGCACTTCGAGGAATCGATGCGCAAGGCCAACCTCGAAGCACAGGGGATGATCGATGAAGCCCGCAAAAGCTCCGATGCCCTGCGCCAAAAGCAGGCTCAGGACGCCATTCGCCAAGCGGAAGAAATCATCGCCAAAGCTCGCCTCGATATCACCAACGAGCACAATCAGATGGTCGCCGACGTGAAGAAAGAAATGGTCAGCCTCGTTGTGGACACCACCGCCAAGGTGACCGGTAAGATTCTGACCCCAGAAGACCAAAAGCGTCTCAACGAAGAAACCTCGAGCCAGCTCGCGGCTTAAATTTTCACCAATCCCGCCAGAGCCGTCCTCATGAAAATCAGCAAAGAAGCCCGCCGTGCGTCGCGCGAAATTTTCGCAGCGTGCTTCACGTCGGGCCGGATTGATTCCTCCAAAGTGCGGCTGTACAGCGATCGCCTCGCGGAAGTGAAGCCGCGTGGTTACGTCCAGATCCTCAAAGAGTTTACCCGCCTCATCCGCCTGGAACTTTCCGAGCGCCACGCGGTGATCGAAAGCGCGACTCCCCTCGATGAGGAGGCCGGTGCCAAGGTCGCGAATGACCTCCGGTCTCGCTTCGGCACTGACCTCACGACCGAATATCGGGTCACTCCGAGTCTGCTCGGCGGCCTTCGCGTGAAGGTCGGCAGCGACGTTTGGGATGGCACCGTTTTTTCCCGGCTTCAGCAACTTAAGAACCAACTTTAATCCGACACCAGAGACACCCACGCCATGAGCACCATCCTGCAAGAACTCGAACAGAAGATCGAAGGCATCCAGAGCGCCTCGACCGCACGGTCCAACGTCGGCATTGTCCGCGAAATTGGCGACGGCGTCGCCCGCATCGAAGGTCTCAGCGACGCGATGCTGAACGAGATGCTTGAGTTTCCCCACGGAATCATCGGCCTCGCGCTCAACTTGGAAGAGACGGAAGTCGGTGCCGTGGTCCTCGGCGACTACACGCAGATCCGGGAAGGTGACGAGGTTAAGACGACGGGTAAACTGTTGCAGGTCCCGGTCGGGATGGCACTTCTCGGCCGCGTGGTTGATGCGGCTGGCCAGCCCATCGATGGCAAGGGTCCCATCGAGACCGAGACCTTCAATCCCGTTGAAAAAATCGCTCACGGCATCATCGATCGTCAGAGTGTCAGTCAGCCGCTGCAGACGGGAATCATGGCTGTCGATGCGATGATCCCGATCGGTCGCGGTCAGCGTGAGTTGATCATTGGTGACCGGGCCACGGGCAAGACAACCATCGCGATTGACACGATGATCAACCAGGCCCAGGCCAATGACGCTGCGGAAGCTTCCGGCGATCCCGACTACCGTCCCGTTTACAACATCTACGTCGCCGTCGGTCAGAAGAACTCGAACGTCGCCCGCGTCGTCAAGACGCTCGAAGACGCTGGGGCCCTCAAATACACGATCATCGTTTCGGCCCCCGCTTCCGACACCGCCGCGAACCAATTCATCGCACCTTTCTCGGGTGCGGCGATGGGTGAGTTTTTCATGGAGAACGGCATGGATGCGTTGATTATTTTCGACGATCTTTCCAAGCACGCCGTCGCCTACCGCCAGGTGTCGCTCCTTCTCAAGCGTCCTTCCGGTCGCGAAGCGTATCCCGGAGACGTTTTCTACCTCCACAGCCGTTTGCTCGAGCGCTCGGCACGTCTCGGTAAAGATTACGGTGCCGGATCGCTCACGGCGTTGCCAATCATCGAAACGCAAGCCGGCGACGTTTCGGCCTACATTCCGACGAACGTGATTTCGATCACCGACGGTCAGATTTACCTCGAAACCGACTTGTTCTATCAGGGCATCCGTCCGGCAATTTCGGTCGGTCTGTCGGTGTCCCGCGTGGGATCGGCTGCTCAGATCAAGGCGATGAAGCAGGTTGCCGGAAAGCTCAAGGGCGATTTGGCGCAGTTCCGCGAAATGGCAGCCTTCGCGCAGTTCGGCTCAGACCTCGACGCCAAGACCAAGGCGCTCCTCGACCGCGGCGGACGGATCGTTGAACTCTTCAAGCAGCAGCAGTACAGCCCAATGTCGGTTCAGCTGCAGGTCGCGGTTCTCTTCGCGATGCAGCACGGCTACGTGGATGCGGTTCCCGTCGACCGCGTCGGCGAATACCAGGCCAAGCTTCAGGAGTTCTTCAATACTCGCAAAGCCGACCTGCTCACCAAGATTCTTGAAAAGAAGAAGGTCGACGACGACCTGGAGAAAGAACTCAAAACCGCGCTCGACGAATTCAAGACGACCTGGAACTGAGTAAGCGACCCTCAAATTTCCGACTCTGAGACCTTAGACCAACTCCCCGATGCCCAGCACCCGCGACATTCGCCGAAGGATCAAATCCGTTAAGAACACGGCACAGATCACCAAAGCCATGCAGATGGTCGCCGCTTCGAAAATGCGGCGCGCCCAGCAATTGGCGACGGCAGGGCATCCTTACGCGGAGTTACTGAATCGGGTCTTGGTTTCGCTGAAGGATCGCGTTGACCACACGCTGCACCCGTTGCTCGAGGAGCGGGAGGTGAAGCGAGAACTCGTGCTGGTGATCAGTACCCGACAAGGGACTTTGCGGCGGGCTGAATACGAACCTGTTTCGGGAATTGTCAAAATTTGATTCAGCTGCGACCGACTTTGTGTCGAGCGGGCGAAAGGCGAAGCAATTCCTCGCGCGAACCAAGCGTAACCTGCTCGCCGACTTCGAACTCGCTGATCAGCCCACTTTCCTTCAATCGAAGGTCATTTCGAAGTTCCTCATCGAGAAATTTCTTGCCGGCGAAGTCGACAAAGTGACCGTGCTGTTCTCGCGATTTGTGAACACGCTGACGCAGCAGCCTCGGGCGTTCCAGTTGCTGCCAATCTCGCCGACCCTGGTGAACGAAGCCGCAGTCGCCGCCGAACAAGCTGGCTCGGCGGCTTCGGGCTTCCTGTTCGAACCCGATGCGCACGAGGTGCTCGACGCGATTCTTCCTTACTACGTTCACCTCGGAGTTTATCAGATGGTCCTGGACGCGCGGGCTTCCGAGCACAGCGCCCGGATGGTCGCGATGAAGAACGCGACGGACAACGCCAAGAACCTCGTGAAGGATCTCACTCTCGAATACAACAAGGTTCGCCAGGCGAGCATCACCAGCGAACTTCTCGAAATCACCACGGCGCAGATGGCGCTCCAATAATTTTTCTCACGCGAAGCCACCAAGGCGCGAAGATCAAATCCCAAAACAACGTTTATGAGCAACCAAGGTAAAATCGTTCAGGTCATTGGACCCGTCGTCGACGTCGAATTCGATCCCGCTAACGGACCACTCCCCAGCATCTACGACGCGCTCGAGGTCGATCTCGAAGTCGGGGGGAAGACCACGAAAGTCACTTTTGAAGTGCAGCAGCATCTCGGTGAGCATTGGGTGCGGGCCATCGCGATGTCGTCGACCGAAGGTTTGAAACGTGGAGCGCTCGCTCTCGCGACCGGTGCGCCGATCTCGGTCCCAGTTGGTGAAGGTGTTCTCGGCCGGATTTTCAACGTCACTGGTGATCCGGTTGACGAGCGTGGGCCGGTCACTTTTGAGAAGAAATACGCGATCCACCGGCCGGCGCCTTCGTTGGTCGATCAGGACACGTCGGCGGAGATCCTCGAGACGGGAATCAAGGTCATTGATCTCATTTGTCCCTTCACGAAGGGTGGTAAGGTCGGTGCGTTCGGTGGTGCGGGCGTCGGTAAGACGGTTGTCATCATGGAACTCATCAACAACATCGCAAAGGGGCACGGAGGTTACTCGGTGTTTGCGGGTGTCGGTGAGCGGACTCGTGAGGGTAACGATCTTTACCACGAAATGAGCGACGCCGGCGTGATCGTGCAGGATGACCTTTCAAAATCGAAAGTCGCCCTGGTCTACGGACAGATGAGTGAACCTCCGGGAGCCCGTCTCCGCGTGGCGTTGACTGCGCTCTCGATGGCGGAGTATTTCCGCGACGAGAAGAATCAGGACGTGCTTCTCTTCGTCGACAATGTTTTCCGTTTCTCGCAAGCGGGTTCCGAAGTGTCGGCGCTGCTCGGGCGCACCCCATCGGCGGTGGGTTATCAGCCGACTCTCGCGGCGGAAATGGGTCAGCTCCAGGAGCGGATCACGTCAACCACCAAGGGATCGATCACGTCGTTCCAAGCGGTCTACGTGCCGGCGGATGATCTGACGGATCCGGCTCCGGCGAACACCTTCGCGCACTTGGATTCGACCATCGTGCTTGAGCGTTCGATCGCGGAGTTGGGCATCTACCCAGCGGTTGACCCCCTGGCTTCCACCTCGAAGGCGCTCGCGCCGGAGATCGTCGGCGAGGAGCATTACAAGGTTGCTCGTGGCGTTCAGGTCGTGCTCCAGCGTTACAAGGATCTGCAGGACATCATCGCAATTCTCGGAATGGACGAGCTCTCGCCCGAGGATAAGCTGACGGTGTTCCGCGCTCGTAAGATCCAGCGTTTCCTGAGTCAGCCCTTCCACGTCGCGGAAGTGTTCACCGGCACACCGGGCCAGTACGTCACGATTGCGGAGACCATCAAGGGCTTCAAAGAAATCCTCGAAGGCAAGCACGACGATGTCGCCGAGCAGAACTTCTACATGAAGGGTTCGATCGATCAGATTGCGGATTAAAGTCGCCGACGATTGGTCTCGGACCGATCGCTGAACCCCTAAAATCCTACCCATCATGGCCACTCTCAGACTCGAAATCGTGACTCCCGAAGCGAAGACCTTCTCGGGCGATGTATCGTCGGTTGTCTTACCGGGCGCTTTGGGCGAGATGGGGGTCCTTCCCCAGCACGTCCCTTTGATGACGAAGCTTGTCCCCGGCGAACTGCGGATCGTCCGCGACGGTGTGGAGGAGCGATTGGCCGTGGGTGAGGGGTTTGCTGAAATTACTCAGGATGCGGTGTCCGTTCTCACGGACATGGCGGTTAACGAATCTGAGATTGACGAGTCGGCTGCCGAGGCGGCGATTAAGCGCGCCGAGGCGGCGATGAACGATGACCAACTAGGTGACGAGGACCATGCGGCGATGCAGGCGATGATGTTGAAATCCCTCGCGCAGCTGAAGGTCAAGCGTCGTCGGAACGTCTGACGAGGATTCGGAACTCGCGCGTTTCGCGACTCCGGTTGCGGGCGCGATTGCACCGTGGAATGAATTGCCGCGATGCTCGCCTCGGGAATTAACTGACGGGCGGGGGTCCGGTTCGGGGCTGCTTGATTTGTTCGGCTCGCGGGCTAGCGTTGAGGGACATGGCGCGAACGGTTGGTATTTTGGGTAGGCGCATCGTCGAAGGGATGCGGAGGTAACGTAATGACGAGAAACTTTTTCCGGCTTGTCTGTCCCGGTGCCACGGAAAGTCTTCACCGAGAAGGGCGATGATTCCGATTCTGAAGTTTATTGGTGGGCGGCTTAACGAAGGGGGTTTCCGAATCGGCCAGATATCGGTTCGTCCCGGTATCTCTTTGTGCCACGTAGACGACGAGCAGGGAGATGGTCTCACCGTATTTTCGACACCGGAAGACGCGCTCGAGTTAGCCAAATACGACAACGCGGGGGCGTATCGTCCTTTGAAGACGGCGCCGAATCTCAAGCCGGGCTGGGAGTTGCGGCTTGGAAGCGTGGAGGAGTTGCGCCTGGCACTGGATTACTTTTATCCGGCGGCGCTGGGGACTTGGCTGGCGTTTGAGCGCGGCGAGTTGGAGATCACTTCGCTGCGCGAGACGTTGGGCCGACAGACGGGAATGTATCGAGTGACCCGGTTGATGAACGATGAGCAGGCGGACGAGTTGAATCGCACGGCGTGTGATTCGCGGGCGGGCTGTCTCCGCCGAGTGCTCTGGGGATTGGAGGGGGAACGGGGAGTGCCGTTGACGGAATCCGCCGAGGTTGTGCGGCGAGGCGCGGACAAGAGCGAGATTCCGATTCTTTGCGCGGAGGCTTGTAATCTGCTGGTCGCGGCCGCGCGCCCGTTGGGGAAAGCGAATCTACCGCCAAAAGAATGAGGCGGGTGGCGGGTGGCGGGGAGATTTTGCGCCGGGAGAATGCGACGGGGCGCGGGCGACGAAATTCCGGCCGATTCTCTAGACATTTCGTCGGATGATTGGGCATCGAGCGCGGGTGGTCGTCTCTCTGGACGGGCCGCCGATTGAGGATGGGGTGGTTGTTGTTGACGATTCGCAAATCGTCTCCGTGGGGCGGCGCGCGGATTTCGACTGGCCGGAGATCATCGATCACGGCGAAGTCGTCCTGCTGCCGGGATTGATCAATGCGCATTGCCACCTGGATTACACGGCAATGCGGGGGGCGATCCTGCAGCGGGGGAGTTTCTCGGCGTGGGTGCGACGGATCAACGAGCTGAAGCGAACGATGTCGGACGACGATTACCTGGCTTCGATCGCGGCGGGATTCGCGGAGCTGCAGAAGTGGGGGACAACCACGGTGCTGAACGTCGAGTCCTTCCCGGAGTTGATGCCCAGGCTGCCGCGCCCGCCGATCCGGACGTGGTGGTTTTACGAATTGTTGGATCTGCGGAAGCGAATTCACACCGACGAAGTGGTGGCGGGCGCGTTGTCGTTCTTCGACGATCGTCCCCGGTGGGACGGCGGGTTCGGGTTGTCACCGCACGCGCCGTATTCGACTTCGCTCGAACTTTATCGGCTGGCGCGGTCGTGCTCGGAGACGATTGGAATGCCGTTCATGACTCACCTGGCGGAGTCCGAGGACGAAATGCAAATGTTCGGCGAGGGGGCGGGGCCGATGTTTGAATTTCTCGAGAAGCTCGGACGGGACATGAGCGATACGCGAGGGCGCTCGCCGATCGAATCGCTGTTGCGGGCCGAGGCGTTGCCGCGGGGGGCGATCCTGGTTCACATGAATCACGTGACGTCCGCGGATCGCGAGGCCCTGGCGGGTCGGGCCGGGGAGTTTGCGGTCGTGCATTGTCCGGGGTGCCACGCATATTTCGACCGACAGCCTTTCCCCTACGAGTTGCACCGGGAGCTGGGGTTCGCCGTGTCGCTGGGGACCGATAGTTCCGCGAGCAATAACGAACTGAATCTCTTTGCGGAGATGCGAACGTTTGCGAAAAATTTCCCCCACGTCGCTCCGGACGAGGTGCTCGCGATGGTCACCCGGAATCCCGCCGCGGCGCTGGGAGCGGGTGGACGACTCGGCGTGTTGCGGGAAGGCGCGGTGGCGGATTTGATCACGGTCCCGTTTGACGGACCGGTGGTTGATGCGGTGGCCGCGGTGGTGGAAAATCGGGTTCCGCCGGGCGTCGTGACTGCGGGTCAGAGCGAATAGTCGGCGGTGGCGCGGCGGATATCGATGCGCTGGAGGCTGGTGTTGGCTGCCAGAAGATCGCGCGCGGCCTGTTCGTACCGTCCGACGTAGCCGAGGAGGTGAATGGAATCGGCGACGGGGCTGTCGTGATCGATGATCCAGTGGCGGAGATTCAGGCTCCATTCCCGCCAGGCGGGAAGCAGGTCCTCCAGCGAGCGCGCCGGTGTGGGCGACGGTGGGGACTCGAGCAGGCTGGCGTGCTGGCGACGCAGGGTCTCGCGCAGGGCGGCATCGAATTCTTTGATGATGGGCTCGGCCTCGGCGGCAAGTTCGGCGGGGACGATGGGACGGAGGCGACCAGCGCAGGCGAAGAGTTCCGTCGCGACGCGGCGAAGATCTTCGAGGTAGTTCTTGAATCGCGAGATGTCGTCGGCGTGGCGGGTTGAGTCGCCGAGGGCGGTCAGAAATTTCCCAGTTTCGGCGGGAATGAGCGCCATGCGGATCCGATCGGCGAGCGGAACGGCGTCGGCTCCAAACGAGACGATACGCTCGCAGTGGAGGAGATACTCCGCGAGGCGGTCGCGGGTGGAGCGCTGCGGCAGCGCGGGCCAGAGGACTCGCTGAACGATGGCACTGATCAGGAGGGCAAGCGAGATCCCGATGAAGATGTCGGTGACGGCGGTGAAGATGACGGGCTGCTGGGCGTTGAGCCCGAGCGTGGCGACCGTCAGGAGCATGGCGATCTGCTGGGGCAGAGGGATGCCGCCCCCAGTCGGGAACGTGGCACCCCAGACGAAGAGTGCGGTGAAGAGGAAGACGTTTAGAACGGCGTAGCTGGAGAGCAGCGGAGCGATGACGAGGAGGATCAGGCAGGCGATCGCCACGATGACGGTGTGAAGCGCGAGGTTGCGGAAGGCGTGGCGGTCACCCTGGCCGTCGGGCGAGGCGGGATTCAGGACGGTGAAAACAAAGGTGCCAAGGACGACGACGGAGCCGCCCGGGGGGTGCAGCCAGTCGACCAGCACGAGGCTGGCGACCACGGCGATCCCGCCTTTGACACCGTTACGTATCCAGAAGAGCGAGGGGAGGAACGAGCTGGGAGTGAAGTCGATGGCCGGGCGGCGGATTATAGCGCGAGGATTGCCGAGGTTGGCGATCAATTCGTGTGCGCGGAGGATGTGCTGGTGAATCTCGTGGAGCGCGAGAGCGTGGATGCCAAAGATCAGCGCCTCCGAGGATGAAATGTTGCGCGCTTCGGGGTGGGTGCGGAGCTCGTAAATTTTGGCCTCGAAAGCCAGGAAGGTGGTGTCGAGTTCCGCACTGAGGGGGGCGTGATCGACTTCGAATGGCTTGGCCAGGGCGTGGAGCGCCTCGGAAAGCGCGGCGTGGAGACGGCCGAGCTCGGGTTCGACCTTGTCGCGGTAGAAGGGATCTTGCGGCAGGGGGTCGCCGAGGGTGCGGATGGAACCGGCGATGCGGCTGATGATGCTGACGATCTCGGAATAAATCGCGACCCGTTGACGGAAGTAACGGCTCTCGCGAGTGCCGTAGGTAAGGAGGGTGCGGAGGCCGGTGAGGCGGAGGGGGAACTCGCTGATGCGCTGACGGGTGGCGGGGGCGAGGCCGAGGGCGAGGCTGGAGCGACTGTCGTCGAAACAGGCCGCGAGGTCGGCGAAGGCGGCGCGCGATTTTTGCCGGAATTCGTCGCGGGCGAACCGTGGCCAGACGAGTGTGCTAACCAACAGGGTAGCGAGGATGCCGACGAGAATCTCCTCGGTGCGGACGAGCGCGATCTGCCACGACAGGTCGGGGGCGTCGAGGCCATTGGAAATCACGACGGTCGCGGTCAGGCCGGCGAGAAGAAAGGCGTAGGGATAATGGCTTTGGCCGAACATCGCGGCGGCGACGGCGACCAGCAGTCCGACGGCGGGGAGAAAGAGCAGGGGTTCCTGCTGGAGGCTGCCGACGAGAAGGTAGCCGATGACTCCGCCAACGATCGTGCCGATGGTGCGGAGCAGGGATTTTTCCGCGATGGCACCGACGTAGGGCGCGATCATCAGGACGAAGACCGTGAAGAGAGCCCAGGTGGGCTCGCCAAGGCGGAGGGTCAGCGCACCGTAGACCGCCAGGAGACCGGCGAGTCCGAATTTAATGCCGGTGCGCAGTGCGGACATGGAAGTTTAGATTTTGGATTTTGGATTTTGGATTTTGGATTTTGGATTGGCGAGGCTGTGTTTTGGTGGCGCGGGGCTTGCTTCGGGCGGGGCGAGGCGGGATGATTTCTACGAGATGATGTGGCTCGATGTGTTGCGGTCGCCGGAGATTCGGCTGGGAGATTTTCTGGTTCCGTGGGTGCTGGTGATCGGGGGGCTTGGATTCCTGATTGCGCTGGGCGTAGCGGCGTTCATCGAGAACCGCTCGTGGACGCGGGAGATCTGGCATTTGCCGGTGTTTTTCGTCGCGTTGGCGGTATCGGTCGGAAGTGGTCTGGGTCTGATTTTGGCACCATGAAGAAAAATTTTTCCCGCTATCTGCTGACGGCCGTCGCGGTTTTGGCGGCCATCGGGTTGTCGCTGTTGCTTTACGTCCGTTACACGCATCGACCGTGGACGCGCGACGCGCAGGTGCGGGCGAACGTGGTCGGCATCGCTCCGCGGGTGGCGGGTCCGGTGGTGCGGGTGGCGGTGCGGGACAATCAGGCCGTGACGAAGGGCGACGTTCTTTTTGAAATCGATCCCGCGACCTTCCAGGCGGCGGTTGCAGCGGCGGAGGCGCGGGTGGAAGAGGCTGGGATCGGGGTTACGAAAGCCAGTCAGGAAGTCGCGAGGCAGCGGGACCTGTATCGGCAAAACGTCAATGACGTCCGTGATCTCGAGAACGCGGAAGATGGGGTTGCCGCGGCGGAGGCGGAGCGGGCCGCATCGGCGGCGGAACTCCAGACCGCGCAGCTCAACCTGTCTTACACGAAAGTGGTGGCTCCGGTGAACGGATACATCACGAATCTAACGACGAGTCCGGGGACCTACGTGTCGGAAGGGGCGGAGCTTTTGGCGCTGGTTGACCGGGATTCGTTTTGGGTCGCCGCGTATTTCAAGGAGACCCAGCTCGGCCAAGTGCGTCTGGGTGGTCAGGCAAAAATCATCTTTCTGGGACACGAATCTTCGCCGGTGGTCGGCGAGATCGAGAGCGTGGGCTGGGGAGTATTCCGCGAGGACGGCTCGAAGGCGGAGAATTTGCTGCCCAAGGTGAGTCAAACGGTGGATTGGGTGAGGCTGCCGCAACGGTTCCCGGCGCGGGTCAAGCTCACCGGCCAACCGCCGGTGCCGTTGCGGATCGGCCAGACGGTGTCGGTGGTCGTGGCGGGCGACTGATCGGGTCAGAAAAGTTCGGGCTGCGCGGCGCGAAAGCCCTTGGCGGACAGGGGGGGAAACCCGGGAAATTTCGCACGACGATGGGCGAGTCGAGCGAGGGATCGCAGGCTCTCGGCGAACGGACCTTCGCCCCGAAAGCGGGATCCGAACCGCGGATCATTGAGCTGCCCGCCGCGCATTGACCGGACCCGCTCGAGGATACGTTCCCGGCTGCCGGGTCGGTGGGCGGTGAGCCATTGCTCAAAAATCGGGGCGACGGCTCCGGGAAGGCGAAGGGGGATGATGTGGGCGTCGACGGCACCGGCTTCCGAAGCGGCGGCAAAGACGGCGGGAATCTCGTGGTCCGTGAGGCCGGGAATGCAGGGAGCCATCAGAACGCTGACGGGGACGCCGGCCGCGGTGAGTTCGCGAATGGCGGACAGTCGGCGGCTCGGCGTGGAAGCGCGGGGTTCGAGTTTCTTTGCAAGATCGGAGTCGAGAGTGGTGATTGAGATTGAGACGTGGGCGGCGCAGTGGTGAGCCAGCTCGGCGAGGAGGTCGATGTCGCGGGTGACGAGGTGGTTCTTGGTGATGATGCCCACCGGGTGCCGGAGATCGGCGAGGACAGCGAGGCAGCGTCGGGTGAGTTCGAGACGGCGCTCGACCGGTTGATAGCAATCGGTGACGGTGCTCAGCGCGAGTGGGCGGGGACGCCAGGATGGTGCGAGGAGCTCGGCTCGAAGGAGCGCTTCGGCGTTGTCTTTGACGACGATCCGGGACTCGAAGTCGAGACCAGCGGAGAAGCCGAGAAACTCGTGAGTCGGGCGGGCGAAACAGTAGGCGCAACCGTGCTCGCAGCCGCGGTAGGGATTGATGCTGGCGTCGAAGGGGACGTCAGGACTGGTGTTCGTGGAGATGATCGACTGGCTGGAGTCGCGGAGGAACTGGGTGCGGACGACGCGGGGTTCGTCCTCCGGGTCGGGTTCGAGCGCGAAGGCGGTGAAGCGATTCTTCGGATTGTCAGTGGATCCCCGGGCGGCTGGCATGGGGAAAATTTACGCCGGATTGGATGCGGGGCAATCTTCGCGGGATGTCGCCGCCATGGAGTGACCCTCGGTGGGGGAGCTGCTCCGCCCAGACAACGCTGGGGGTCGCGTCTGTGTCAGGAGCGATCCACGGAGTATCTCCCGGGTCCGATCAAGAGCATGGCCGCAAAAACGATCCCCATTTCGATCGGATGGGCGGCACCGAAGAGCGTTCCATCGGTCTGATACTTCATCGTGGCGGCCACGGCCATCGTGAAGGCAAGTCCGAACGATGCGGGTCGAAACAAGAAGCCCGCCATGAAAAGCAGGCCGCCACCAAACTCCGCAAACGAGGCCATGAACCCCCAGAACTCCGGTGCAAAGTTGACGCCGAAGTGCTGCATCGCCTTCCCCAGTTCACGCCAGCGCTCGATCCCGCCCGCGATCTTCGGCCAGCCGTGCACGAACGCGAACATCGCGCCAATTCCCAGACGGAGGAAGAGGAGTCCGAAGTCGCGGTATTTAGTCAGTCCGGTCAAAATCATGGCGCGGAGGTTGCCGCGCCGAGCGGGCGAAGGCGAGGGAAAGCGTGCGCGGGGAACAACTCGCCATCGGGGCACGCTTGACCCCCCGGGAAAAACTAACTGACTTCCGACCAAATGGTGCTATTCTTTCCCCCACCCGTTATGCAAAGAAAAAGTGCTTTCTCTCGCCGCCTTCCCGATCTAGTTACCGAAGAACTCGTTGCCGCTCTCACGGGCAAGAGCACTGCTTTCGAATTTAAGCAACTTTTTGATGTCGTTCACGAGAAGCTCAAGGCTCGTAACGCCGCCAGCGGGGGGGAGGAAATGCTCCGTCTGCGGGCTTACGAAAAGCTCCAAAATCTCGTTTCTCGCGGAATGGTTAAGAAGACCGGGAAAAAATACAAGGCCCTTGCATCGATTTCCAAGGCGCTCGTGCCGCCGCCGGCTCCGCAGCAAGCACCGACTCCGGTGACCAAGTAGTTTACTGCGGTAGATTTCCAGAGTTGCTTTAGGCCCTCGCGGCTTTTACAACGCAACCCGCATGCTTGAGAATTACGTCCCCGTGTTGATCCACGTGATCGTGGCGGTTGGCTTTGCGACCGTCGCGTTGCTGGCGAACATTGTGCTTGGTCGTGCCGGGAAACGCTCCGCGATCAAGGATACCGCTTACGAGTGCGGGATGCTGCCCGAGCCGGGGCCGCAGCCTCGTTTCAGCGTCAAATTTTACCTCGTGGCGATGCTCTTCATCCTTTTCGATATTGAGATCGTTTTCATGTATCCTTGGGCCGTCGTGTTCCGTGAATTCGTTGCGATCAATGGAACGATCATTCTATGGAGCATGCTCAGTTTCGTGACGATCCTTCTGTTTGGCTACATTTACGCCGTCAAGAAAGGCGCGCTTGATTGGTCCCGTTGACCCTTTCGGTGCGGGCGGGGCGAAGTTTTTGAGATGGTTCACCACCTCGTTCTTTTCAAGCTGACCGAGGAAGTCGACGACGAGCGGGTGGAGTGGATGATGCGCCAGACGCGCATTCGGCTGCTCAAGATCCCCGAGGTTCTGGCCGTCAAATGCGGTAAACGAATCGACCCAGCGTGCGATTGGCCGTTTTTTCTCTCGGTTGACGTAGAGAATATGGAGCGCCTCGCGATCTACCGAGACGCGCCACACCATGTCAAATTTCTCGAAGAAGTGATCCGGCCCTACACGACCGAACGCCTGGCCGTCGACTTCGAGATGGATCCCGGTCGCGACGTTAGATATTCCTGAAGCTCGTCGGCGAAGAATTGAATTTCGGGTTCGCTGATCGCGAATGGAGGCGTCAGCGAGACCACGTGACCGTCGGGTCCACCCGCCAGGATCAGGAGGCCACGCTTCAATAGACCGGTCACTAATCTGCCCGCGAGTTCGCCGTCCGGCGAGCCGTCGGAATGCACAATTTCGATGCCTCGGAGTAGACCGGCGCCGCGAAAATTGCCGATCCGATCCGAGTGGAGCGCCGCGAACTTCCGGTCGAAACATTCGGACGCGCTTGCCACGGACGCGGCGGTCTCAGGTCGGAGATGTTCCGTGATTGAGGCGAGCGCCATCGCGCAGCCGACGGGATGTCCGAGATAGGTGCTGGTGTGCAACGCCTCGCCGGACGATTCCGGCCAGGCGTCCATGATCCCGCTCGAGCCGACGCATGCCGACAGCGGAAAGCCGGAGGTCAGGCCTTTTCCCAAGCAAATGAGATCGGGAAAAACGCCAACACGGTCGCACGCAAACAAGGACCCGGTGCGATTGAAGCCCGTGTAGATCTCGTCGAAAACAAGCACCGCGCCGAAATCATTGGCGGCGGCGCGCAGGATCGACAGAAAGCCGTCAGGAGGAACCACCTCGCCGCCCCGACCCTGAATCGGTTCTACGAGAATTGCACCGATCTCGTGTTCGCGGAGCGCGGTTCGGACCGCCCTCTCGATTGGACCCAAGTCGGCTTGCGGGCCGGAGGGAAATGGGACCCGGACGCCGAAGCGGGGAAGTTGAGACTCAAAAGGAAGTCGGAAATAGTCCAGTCCGCCTGCCGCTAGCGCGCCATGCCCGAGACCGTGGTAGGCACCGAGGAACGAAAGGACACCGGGGCGCCCGGTGTGGAGAAGCGCGGTCTTGAGGGCCGCTTCGACCGCTTCAGAACCGGAGCTTCCGAGAATTGTCCGACTGGTTCCGAGGCCCCAGCGCTCAAACGTGATTTCGCTCAGGCGGCGGCAGAGTTGTACTTTGGTTCGGCTGGGATGAACGTCGCCCATGGCGTGGCCGAGTCGGTCGAGCTGGGCGTGGGCCGCCTCCCGGATCGGGGCCGCGCCGTGGCCCAAGCCAGTGACGGCAAATCCGGCCGTGAAATCGAGAAAGCGATTGTCGTCGACGTCCCAGACGTTGGTTCCTTCGGCGCGGTCCCAGAAGATTGGGAATTTGGCGTTGGTGAACGTGACGTTCCGCGATTCGTAGCGCCGGAGTTCGCGGGCGAGCGCGAGCGATTGCGGGCCGGGGACCGGGGTCCGAAGGTCTGGGAGCATTAGCTTCCGGGTCAGGCTGCCAGGAGTCGGCCCGCTGTCCTGACAAGACTTCCGTAGAGGGCTGCATGACTCGCAGCGCAGCCAGCCCAAGAGAAGTCCATCGCCATCGCTTGGCTGGCCATTTTCGCCCATTCGTTCGCGTCCTCGTTCCGAACCCGTAGAGCAAATCGAGTGATGTCCGAGACGGCGTCGGCACTCGGCAAATTGAAGGTAAACCCAACGGCTTGCTGGCTGCCCGGGCGGTAGGCCGGAGTGAGCGAGGAGAGTCCACCGCAAGCCAGGCTCACCGGAACGACTCCGTAACGAAGGGCCTTCCGAAGGAGGTCCGCCGACGGTTCGATGGGATCCGCGGACAGCAAAAGATCGGAAGCGGCGAGTGCCAGACGAAGCGTGTCGTCGTCTGCTTCCGGAATCCAAGTCAGCCGGCCAGCGTGCTTTCGCACCGCGAATTGAAGGTCCGCCAGATTCTCTCGCTGGACCGGACCCACCACGCAGATACGCGCTCCCGATTCGATCATTCGGTCGACCGCCGGCAGGGTTGCGGCCATCCCGTCGAGCATCATCGCTTCGGTCGCGACGAGCACGAGAGGAGTGTCCGCAGTCGCCTCGAGTCCAGCGCGGGTGAGCCAAGCCTTGCGATTCGCCTTCTTGCCATCGGGAGTGCGATATTTTCTAGGAATCGTGGCATCTGTGGCTGGATTCCAGCCGGAAACGTCGAATCCCTGTGAAATTCCTTCGATCTTTGCCGCCTGCTCACGGGTGACCGGATCGAGTCCGCAGCCGTTCTCGCGAGTCTGGATTTCTGAGACGAAGCGCGGGCCAGGAACAACGATCGAGTTGGCCGCGAGCATCCCGCCTTTAAGATAATTGAGACTGCCAAAGTATTCGAGGCCACGTGCCGAAAAATACTCGCCGGGTAGGTTAAGGAGTCCGAAGTCGTAGCTCCAGAAGTTGCCCTGATATTCGAGCGAGTCCGCCGAGAGAACGGTTGGGATCCCTAACCGCTGGTGGGCCGCGAAGACGGGGACGAGCGCGGCCTGCCAATTGAACGAATGAATGATGTCCGGCGCTGGGTCCATCTGCCGCGCGAGTTCGACCACGCATTTCGCGAAAAGGGAAAAACGGGCCGAGTTATCCTGATAGTCCCGTCCGTCCGCACCGTAGATTCCTGAACGGTCGAAAAACTCGTCACGTTCGACGAAATAGATCCGCACACCATCCTTCAATTGAAGCTCCCGAATCTCAGCCGAAAGGCTCGCGGAGCCGACCGGAATCGAGAAGTTTGCGCCGGTTCGACGGGCCGACTTCCCGGCAACTTCACGGGCGCTTCGGTAGAAGGGGAGCACCACGTTGACCTCGTGTCCCTGGGCGGCAAGCTCGATCGCAAGGGAGCGTACAGACTCGCCGAAGACCCCGGTGCTGGCGTAGGGCGCATACTCGCTGGCGGCTAAGAGAATGTTCATTGCGGGAGGTTAACACTTGGAGGCTCCCGTGAAAACGGCGGAATCGCTAAACGCGAGAGTTGCAATCCGCGAGCAAGCTTTCTACGTTGGAAAGTTCAAACGGATGGGTGGCTGAGCCCGGTCGAAGGCACTCGACTCGAAATCGAGCGTGGCAGCGATGTCACCGTGGGTTCGAATCCCACCCCATCCGCCATTCTTATTAAAAGGATTCTGGAACGCGTAGAGGTTTGATCTACGAATTAGGGAAGATGCTGCATCCCAATGGTTCTCCAGCGAGGTTGACGCGCGCGTCGATCAAGCTGTGAGGGAGTCGAGGGTCTCGGTCCAAATTTCTCGGATGTCCTGGCCGAGAACGATGGCGTCGTCCCAGCAATTTGGGAAGCAACTCAGACCGTAGCCACCTTTGGGGCCAAGCTCGGGCATCACCCAGAACTCGTTGTTCGGGCGCGGACCCTGCAGCCAGTGGGTGAGCGCCTGGCGAATGAAGGGGCGCATCTCCTCGTATTCGGGAGAGAAATTCCCGCGCCCGTCCGTGACGGGGACCTGGCAGTGGTGACCGTTGAACGGGCGCATGTGCCAAAGGGTGGAATCCTGGAACATTTCGATCCTATCGAAGAGCCGGTCGGCGTAGTTGGTCGCGTCCAGGTGCTTGAAGATGGCCGGATGCGAAAAATCGAAGTTGATCCTTGGATAACGGCCGGTTGCGGCTTTGAACCCGTCGGCGATGGCGAGCGTTTTCTCGGGCGTCTCGGTGCAGGTGTCACGGTGCGTTTCTAAATGGACCGCGGCGTTCTGTTTCTCGGCTTCAGCCATGAGTGCGATGGTGAGCTCGGTGGCGCGTTCGACCGGCGTATCGTGGGCGGCGAGTTGGACGTTAATCGGGCCGTCACCGACGGCGAGCGCGGCGCCGATGCGCGGGGCGAACTGGTCTTCCGATCTGGCTTCGAAGGCGCCGCCGAAGCGGAGGGCGTGTTTCTCCAGGGCCGCTTTCAAAGCCGGCGTTTCCGACGGGCAGCAGTACGCGTCGAACCCGGCGGCTTTGACTGCGGCGAGCCGCTGGTCGAGCGTCCATTCCTGGTCGGGAGCCGGATGCCCCCACAGGGTCCAGTGGTTGATCGGGATGACGAGTTGTGGGGGCGGTGGATTCATGAATGAGAAGAGCGTAAATTCGGCGGTCGCTCAGAATTCGTCGTAGGCGATCTGGGACGGGTCGACGCCTAGTTGTCCGAGCATTTTTGTGCACGCTTTAATCATCATCGGCGGTCCGCAGAGATAGAATTCCACGGCTTGGATGTGGTCGTGGCGGTCAAGATGCTCGGCCCGGACGACTTCGTGGATGAAGCCGGTGTAGCTCGTCCAGTTGTCCTCCGGTTGCGGCTCGGAAAGCGCGGTGTGGAAATGGAAGTTGTGGTGCTCGGCGGCGAGATTTTCGAAAAAGTCGGCGTAGAAAATCTCCTGCCTCGACCTGGCCCCGTACCAGAAGGTGACGTTTCGTGCGGTGTGTTCGTTCTCGAAGAGGTGAGCGATGTGCGCTCGCAGCGGTGCCATGCCCGCGCCGCCGCCGATGTAGACCATCTCTTTCTGCGTCGGTTTGATGTGAAAATCGCCGAACGGACCGGTGGCCGTGACCTCATCGCCGGGCTTGAGGTTGAACACGTAGCTGGAGCCGACTCCGGGGGCGCAAGCCTGTCCGGGCGGCGGGGTGGCGATGCGGACGTTGAATCTGAGTCGGCGCTCGGTCACGGCATTGCTCGCGAGCGAGTAGTTGTTTCGCCGACCGGGGGTGGGATTGCTGATTCGAAGATCGAAAACGTGCTGGCGCTCCCAGACGGCGGCGTAGGGCGCCGGAATGTCGAAATCGCGAAAGCGAATCTCCTCGTAAGCCGGGATGTCGAGCTGCAGGTAATCGCCGGGCGTGAAGTCGAAGTGCCGGGTGGAATCAGTCGGCTCAAGCACGAGTTCCTTGATGAACGTGGCGACGCTGCGATTGCTGACGACGCGGAGTTGGTAGGTCGTCTCGCGACGGGCTCCGTCGCCGCCGGCGCGCGTGGTGTTCAGCCAGATGCGGCCGGCACGTTCCTCGATGGGATAGGTGGCGAGACCGCGGCAGACTGGGGCGCGGGCGGGCGACCCGTCCGCGAGATTGAAGCGGCCATTGTGCTTTGGGCATTCGACGATCCGGCCTTTCACCAGGCCGTCGGCGAGGTGGGTATTGCCGTGGGTGCAAATGCCGTCGGTCGCGTAGAGGTCACCGATTTCGTCACGGATGAGGGCGTAGGTTTTCTTTCCGTGGTCGAAGCGGATCACGTCTGCCGGGTCGAGGTCGGCGGCGGCACAAATCTCCAGCCAGCCGTCGTTGTCCGGCTGGGCGCCGGATTGATGGAGGACCTCGTCGGGGCGCTCCCGAGGTTCGGGAAGCGTGCGTTTGACGTGGTAAGCGGGGTCTTTGACCTGTCGAAACACGGCGGGGATGATCTCGCTCCACGCCGCGAAGAGGCTCGGGTAGGGAGCCGGGCAGTCGTGCCGGACGGCTTCGTGGAGCTGCGGCAGCGCGTGGTAGGGCACGAGCGGGAACATGTGGTGCTCTACGTGGTAGTTCATGTTCCAGTAGAGGAAGCGATTGACCCGGTTCATCTTAACCGTCCGGCAGTTCAGGCGGTGATCGAGGACATTCTCGGCGAGACCCGCGTGTTGGGTGTAGCCGTAGATCGGCATGAGCCACGTGCCGAAGATGTTCGCCAGACCGACGAGGAGGAGGGGGAGGACGCTGGCGGTGGCGATGGAAAGCGCGATGACACCAAGGTAGATCGCGAGGGAAACGCGGGCGCGGAGGAAGATTTTCGGAAATTCCGATTCTGGAATGAACGTTTTCTCATCGTCGGTCATGCGGCCGAGCGAATGGAGGGCGAGGTGTTTGAAGTATTTCGGGTAGACGCCGTAGTTCACGAAGCTGAGAGCCAGTCCCTTGATGTCCGGCGGTCGGGGAACGGCGATCTCGGGATCGCGACCGACGATGATCGTGTCGCTGTGGTGGCGAGTGTGACTCCAGCGCCAGACGGTGGACTCGCGCATGACCATGAACGAGGCGATCTCGTAAAGCGCATTGTTCATCCAGTCGGTCTTGAAAGCGGTTCCGTGGCCGGCCTCGTGCCAGCGTGAATCCGAGGTCGACGCGTAGAGGACGGCGTAGATTGCGTAGGGCAGGATCGCCCACCAGGAGCCCCAGAGTGAGATCGTTGCGGCGGCGCATCCAAGGATTAGCGCGAACCAAATGATGGTGTCTCGAATCGCGGGACCGTCGCGCCGTTCGAGGAGTTTTCGCATCGTCGCACGAGGGACTGGACATTGGTACCAGTCGGCTTCGGCGAGGCCGCGTTCGACCGCGCGGGTCGCGTTTTCGCCCGTCAGACTGTAGTCCAGACCGGTTGGTTTGGGGAGGAGAGTGGTGGATTCGCTCATGGGGATGGATAGGGATCGAGCGACAACGTAGGGAAAGTTCCGCCCGCAATCTTCTGGCGAGCGAACAAAAAGTTATCGTATTTTGTTGTCGTGCTGGAGGACCTGAAGCTCGACCCGATCTACGATGGATTTCTGTTCCTAGCGGAGTCGGTGCGAAATCCGCCGTCGCTGCGCAGCCACCATCACGTCGAGTTGGAGCTGAATCTGGTGGCTCGAGGGTCCGTCACGTACGTCGTCTGCGGGAAGCGCATTGCCTTCGGGGCGAAGTCGCTCCTGTGGTTGTTTCCTGCTCAGGAACACCAGCTCGTGCACCGAACGAATGACGCTCAGAATTACGTCGCCGTCTTTAAGCCGACGTTGATCGCCGAGGCTTGTCGGAGCGCGGCCTATCGGAATCTGCGGCGAAAGAATCCCGGCGATAGCGGAGTGATCCAGACGGTGTTGGATCCGGAGAGTTTCGATTTCATGCGGCGGATGATGGATCGAATCATGGAGGGATCTCTCGATGCGGATTTGCTCAATCGCGAGTCGGGGTTCGGACACGCTTCCGATTTCCGCTACCATCACGAGGACCCGGAGGGACTCAACGCCGGGCTGCGCTACTTGTTGCTCTTGGCCTGGAAGCTGCAGTTAGCGGGAGGGGCCGGCTCACATCCAGTCGCCTTGCATCCGGCGGTGGGCAGGGCTTTGGCGGTCCTTGGGGATGATTCCTGGTCGGGTCAACTTGGCGAGTTGGCGCGCGAGTGTGGCGTCAGCGAGGCGCATCTGAGCCGCACGTTCGCCCGACAGGTCGGGGTTCCGATCAGCCGCTACCGAAACTCGATCCGACTCGCGCGGTTCTGGACGTGCTATCACGAGACCGCGGTCCACCGGACGATCATGGAAGCAGCCTTTCGGGCGGGGTTTGGGAGTTACGCTCAGTTTTTCAAAGTCTTCACCGAAGCCTACGGACAGGGGCCGGGGACCTACCTGCGGAGTGGATCACAGAGTGGGGACTGAAAATTGCGTGATCGAGTCGGCTTTTCTGGGCGAGCTGGTGGGAAATTCGTCGGGTGAATTCGGGTCGTCAGGCGCGACGCGGGGTGGTAACGGTAGAAGTCGATATGCTTCATCTTTTGCGACGGCATCCGGTGGCGGTGCGGGCGCACTTTGATTTTACGTTGGCGCTGACGTTTGCGTTTCCGGCGGATCGGCTGCGGAGCTTGTTGTATCCGGGTCTTCGGTTGGACGAATGGGACGGGTGGGGGTTCGTGGCGATTGCCATGGTGCAGACTCGGGAGATGAGACCCGAGTTGATGCCGAGATCGTTTGGTGGGACGTTTTTTCTGACGGGGTATCGGATCTTTGCGCGGTACCGGACGGCCGGGGGGCGGAACCTGCGGGGGTTGCAGATTCTGCGTTCCGACACGGATCGGCGGGCGATGGTGGCGCTGGGGAATCTAGCGACGCACTACAACTATGCCCTCGCGGAGGTGGCCTGCGAGCGGGAGGGGAAGCGGATCGGGGTGGCGGTGCGGACGCCGGGTGGAGTGGCGGATCTGGCGGTGTCGGCGGTAATCGGGGAGGGGGACGCGGAGTTGCCGGAAGGGTCGCCGTTTCCGGACGGGCGGACGGCTCGTCGTTTCGCGGGACCCATGCCATTCACGTTTTCCTACGAGCGGGAGACGCGTTCGATCGTCCGGATCGAGGGTCAGCGGGAGGAATGGCATCCTCGGTTGGTCGCGGCGGACGTGCGGCGGGCGACGTTCTTCGATGGCGGAATCTTTCGGGGGATGGCGCCCCGGTTGGCGAGCGCGTTTTACGTGGCGGACGTGCCGTATCGGTGGGCGCGGGGCGTGCGGGAACCGGTGAGGCTGGGGGGTGGGAAGGCGTGAGGCGGCGGGGGAGATTCGAGGGTGTGGGGAACATCGTGCGCTTCAATTGGCCGATGTACGCGGGGGCGGCATTGGCGCTGGGTTTGGGGGGTGTCGTGGCACGGCTGCCATTCCTGCCCCGGTGGTTGCGGGTTGTCGTCGGAACGGGGGTCGGTGGGGCGGGGTTTTATCTGGGCGGGTCGCTGGCGGTGTCGCATTGGGTTTACGATTGGTCGCCGCTTTATGGGTGGAAATGGTTGGCGCGGTTCGTGCGGGGGACGCCGGGCCGGATCGTGAACGTGCACGCTGGCTTCGACGAGTCGAGTGCGGCGCTGGCTGAGTTGTATCCGGGGGCGGAGTTGGCGGTGGTGGATTTTTACGACCCGGTGAGGAATCCCGAGCCGTCGATCGCGCGGGCGCGGCGGGCGTACCCGGCGCGGGAGGGGACGCTGGCGGTTGGATTGGGGGGGTGGCCGTTGGATGACGGGTGGGCGGATCTGGTGGTGCTGTTTCTCGCGGCGCACGAAGTGCGTTCGGTGGCGGACCGGCGGCGGTTGTTCAGCGAGGTGGAGCGGGTGGGCGCGGTTGGAGCGCGGGTTGTGGTGGTGGAGCACTTGCGGGACGCGGCGAACTTCGCGGCTTACGGGCCGGGATTCCTGCACTTCCATTCCGAGGCGGCGTGGCGGGATTCTTTCGGGCCGGGATTGGCGGTGGTCGACGTGGGGAGGATCACGCCGTTCGTGCGGGTGTTTGGTTTGCAAGTGGGGCAGGGGGACGCGTGATGCTGGAGGTGTGGTTGCGATTGGTTGGGCTGAGTCTGATCGGTCTGGCGGGGTTGCACGTTTTCCTGCCCAAACGGTTCCGGTGGCGGGAGGAGATGGCCCGGGTGTCCTTGTTGAATCGACAGATTTTTTACGTGCATTGTTTTTTCATCTGCCTGGTGCTGGTTCTCATGGGAGCGTTGTGTTTGTTGGCTCCGGGGACTTTGCTGGCACCTTCTGAGTTGGGATTCTGGGTGGCGGTGGGGTTCGCTTTTTTCTGGTTTTGCCGACTGGTTGCGCAGTGGGCCGTTTATGACGCCAGGCTGTGGCGGGGGAAGCGCTTCGAGACGGTGATGCACTGGCTCTTCAGCGGGCTTTGGTTGGTTTACACGGGGGTATTTGTGGCGGTGGCGTGGGTGCAGGTTCGATGAGTGGGTTTCTCTTTGCCGTGCGGGTGGTGATGGCGCTCGTGTGGTTTTACAACGGGCTTTGGTTGAAGTTGTGGGAACGGGACGCGCACCATCTGGAGATCGTGGCGGCGGCGGTCGGCGGGACGGGGGTGTCGGCCGGTCTGGCTCTGGCGGGGATTGGTGGTGGGGAGACGTTGTTGGCTCTGGGGATCCTGTCCGGGATCTGGGCTCGGTTCGTGAATGGGTTTCAGATCGGATTATTGGTGGTGATGAACGGGGTGGGGATCTTGGCGGGCGGCGGGGCGATTGAGCGGCCGATCGGGCTGTTGGTTTCCAACCTTCCGCTGGTGACGTGCGCGGCCATGGTGATGATATTTGGCCCGGGGAAGTGGGCGTTGGGGCGTGGATCTCGGGCTTGAATATTGGCGGGGCGGACGGCTGCTTTTCGGGCAGGTCCGCGAGGATGCGGAGGTTGAGAGGAGCCTGGCGGTCGGACACGGGCAGGTGCGGCGCGCGGTGATGATCGCGTCGGGTGGTTGCACGGTGCTTTCGCTGCTCGATCTGGTGACGGAGGATTTGGTTGCGGTGGACATCAATCCCGCGCAGGTCGCGTTGTTGCGACGCAAGGCGCAGCTGATGGGAGAGCTGGGAGCTCAGCGCGTTTCGGAAGGAAATTTTTGGAGACGGCGGAACGGCGCGGGGACTGCAGAACTCGGGGCGGGTGGACGGGGTGATGGCCGGGTTGCGGGGGTTGCTTTTTGCGACGGTTCATTCGCGGCGGTTCGTGGAGGATTTCCTGCAAATGGCTGACGTCGGGGAGCAGCGGGAGCGCTTTGCGAAGGAGTGGGACACGTGGCGATGGCGGGCGTCGACGGCGGTGGCGTTTAATTCGCTCGCGTTGCGGCTCGGGTGGGGGCGGGAAGTTGGCGCGGCTCTGCCTGGGTCGTTCGCGGAACTGATTCGGAAGCGGGTCGAGCGCGTGCTGACGGAGTCGCCGTGCGTGGAGAATGGGTACGCGTGGCAGACCTTCCTGGGTCGCTTGCCGCCGGGTGAGGTGGGTTTTCCGTTCTTTGCGCGGGCCGCAGAATACTCGCGGTTGAGGGTCGGGTTGAGGCGGCTGCGGGTGGAATGCCGGGACGTGGAGAGTTGTCTGGCCGGGCTGGCGGCGGAGAGCGTCGATTTCTTTGGGCTGTCGAACGTCCTGGAATTGAGTGGCGTGCGGCGGGGGGAAGCTTTGTTGAATAAGGTGGAGCGGACGGCGGCGGAGGGGGCGGTGGTGTGCCTGCGGGGGATTTTGCCGGGTGGGTTGCGGGCGCTGCCGGAGAGGCTGGGGCGTTTGCGTTGGGACGAGGTGGCGAGCCGGGAGGCGGAACGGCGGGACCGGGGGGTGGTGTGTAATTTTTTCCGGATCTATCGGGGATGACCTGGGGGATTGGGACTCGGCTCCGATCTGGGGGAGTGCCGGCGGGGGTTGCCATTTTTGATTCCGGGCGGCAAGGTTTCGGATTTTCCGTTGTGCGCGCTTCTGAGAATTGTCCTTTTTTGCCTGGTTGCCTCGTGGTTGGTTGGCTGCGCGGGACCGGAGGTGATCGTGCGACCGGGGAACCCGCCGGCGCTGTTCAACAACACGCCAGTCGCGACCTACGAGGGGAAGGCGTCGTATTACTGGGAGCCGCAGCCGACGGCCAGCGGCGAGCGATTTGACCCGGAGGCGATGACGGCGGCGCACAAGACGTTGCCGTTCCAGACGATGGTGCGGGTGACGAATCTGCGGAATGGCAAATCGTGCCTGGTGCGGATCACCGACCGGGGGCCTTACATCCGGGGGCGGATCATCGATCTCAGTCGGGCGGCGGCGCGGGAGGTGGACATGGAGAAGGCCGGTGTGGTGCCGGTGCGGGTGGATGTCCTCAAACCAATCGAGGTTGTGGAGAAGCCGAATCTGCGACTGACGTCGGAGGCGCGTTCGCGCGGCGAGACGAGGGCCCGGGCCGACGAGTCTGTCGAGCGGGAAGAAGCGAAGCCCGAACGAGCGTCGGGCGAGGGGCGGAAGCGATCCCGGCGAACCCAGCGGTTCTAGGAACTGAGGGGCGCCGGGGATGGCGCTCTATTTGGGTTCGACGAAAAACATGGGGGCGTCGGCTTTTCCCTTCATGGGTACGAGACCGCGTTCGGTGACGGTGACGCGGTCGCGGATGCTCGGGAGGAACGACGCGGAGACGTTGATGAAGCCGGGTTCGCCTTCGCTCTCGAGGCGGGCGGCGGTGTTGACGGTGTCACCCCAGACATCGAACGCAAATTTTCGGTTGCCCACGACGCCGGCGACGAGGGAACCGCAGTGGAGGCCGAGGCGGACGTCCCAGTAGTTGATGCCGGCGGCGGCTTTTTCACGTTTGCGAAGCGCAATGAAATCGCGGATTTCGAAGGCGACTTGAAGAATGCGGGCGGCGGCGTCGGGGGTCGCTTCGCCCATCCCGGAGAGACAGAGGTAGGCGTCGCCATTGGTCTTCAATTTTTCCACATCGTGGCGGTCGGTGATACGGTCGAACTCGACAAAACAGGCGTTGAGTTCCTCGAGAAGTTCGCCGGCAGAGAGGTTTTCCGCGATGGCGGTGAAGCCGGAGAAGTCGGCGATGAGGACGTTGACGTCGTCGAGATGGCGGGCTTCGACGCGGCCGCAGACCTTGAGTTCCTCAGCGATGTCGTCGGGGAGGATGTTGCGAAGGAGGGCGTCGGATCGTTCTTTTTCTTCGGCGAGATTGCGCTGGCTCTCGATGAGTTCTTCCTTGAGGCGGATGGATTCCTGCTGGAGTTCGAGAATGTCGTGAAGGCCGAGCTGCTGTTCGACGAGGCCGCCGAAGTCGCGCAGCATGGCCACCTGGTGGTCGTCGAGGTCGCGCGGTTTGGTGTCAAGAACGCAGAGGGTGCCGACGTTGATGCCGGACTCGACGGAGACGGGCATGCCTGCATAGAAGCGAGCGTGCGGGATGCCCGTGACGAGCGGACTGGTTGCGAAGCGGGAGTCGAGGGTGAGATCGGGGACGACCAGGGGAGTGTCCTGAAGGATGGCGTGGCCGCAGAATGAAATGTCGCGGGGCGTCTCGACAAGGTCGATGCCGTGTTTGGATTTGAACCATTGGCGGTTCGCGTCGACCATTGAGATGTAGGCGACCGGGACGTCAAAGACGCGGGCCGCGAGAGCTGTGATCTGGTCGAAGCGGTCTTCCGGCGGGGTGTCGAGGATGCGGAGACCGTGGAGTGAACGGAGGCGGGCGTCTTCGTTGGCGGGCTGGACCATGCACGAGATGCAAGGGACTAGGGGGTTGGCGGCGGAGGACGGAGAAAGCGGGCTGACCACGAAGAGCGAAGATCGCCGGGCGGCGAAGTTTGTCAAAGTGAAAGGCGGGTCGGGCGGCGGGTGGGATGAGATGTTTTTCTGATTTGCGCAGCGGCGAGGTTCGTGTGAAGTAGTCCGCTCTATCGCACAGGACTATTACAGTTGGGAGCAGAAGCCGAGGCGGCGCCGGAGGAAGTTTTTTCTCCGGTGGTGGTTCTGGGTGCCGATCTTGTGCGTCGTGGTTGGGTTCGTTGGGATGCTGGTGACTGTGTCGGTGTTGAAGTCCAAGTTTCAGGCTCGGGCGGATTCGTTCGATTTGAACGAGATGGATAAAATGGAAGCCGCGACGGTGATTTTTGACCGAAACGGCCAGCAGTTTGGCAAGATTTTCATCCAGAATCGGAATCCGATTTTTGGCGACGATATCCCGGAGCTGATGAGACAGGCAGTGATTGCGGCGGAGGATAACCGGTTCATGGAGCACAACGGGGTGGACTATTTGGGCATCGTCCGGGCAGCGATTGCGAACTACCGGTCGGGACGGAAGAGCCAGGGTGCCAGCACGGTGACGCAGCAGCTGGCGAGGAATTCGTTCGATATGTTCGAGCGGACCTACGAGCGAAAATTCATCGAGATCCTGCTGGCGAACCGGGTGGAGGAGAAGTTTTCGAAGGAGCAGATCATGGAGATGTATCTGAACCGGGTTTATTTCGGCTCGGGACTTTACGGGGTGGAGGCGGCGGCGAAGGGGTACTTTGGGGTCCCGGCGAAGGAGATGACGGCGGGACAATGCGCGACGCTCGCGGGTTTGCTCAAGAGTCCCAACGGGTTGTCGCCGTGGAATAATCCGGAAGGGGCGAGGGCCGCCAGGAACGTTGTCCTTGGAAAGATGGAGGACCAGGGATTTATCACGAAGGAGGAGGAACAGCGGGATCAGATGGGGCCGATGGTCACGAGGAAGCGGTCGAATCCTTTCAAGGTTTCCTACGCGGTTGATTACGTGCGGCAGCAGGCGGTGGCGGCTTTGGGCTATGACCGGGCGATGAACGGAGGTTTCAAAATTTTCACCACGCTCGATCTCGACATGCAGCGGGCGGGTGAAATCGCGCTGCGGAAGGAACTCAACGAAGTCGAGGATAGGCCCGGCTACGATCACGAGACCTACGCGGAGTTCGTGAAGAAATTTGAAGGTGCTGAGAGCGAATTGCGGGCGGGGGGATTTCCAAGCGGAAACGTGCCGCGGCCGGAGTATTTGCAGGGTGCCGTGATCGCTTACCACAACTCCACGGGAGGGATCCTGACGCTGATCGGCGGGCGGGAATTTACGCACAGCGAGTACAACCGAGCGTTGCAGGCGAAGCGCTCGCCCGGCACGGCGTTCGCTCCACTGGTGTTTGCGGCGGGATACGAGAAGGGGATTTTTCCCGGTGAACTCGTGCAGGATGCGGCGCTCGACAACCGTTACGTGAACATCGGTGGGACGACGGGTATTTTGGGCGAATGGGGCGTCGAACGGGCGGACAACGAATACGAAGGCAACATCACGGCGCGGGAGGCGTTGGTGCAATCGAAGAATGCAGCGACCGTGCGGTTCGGATGGCTGGCTGGTTTGGATGCGGTGACGAAGCTGGCGGAGAAGGCCGGAATCTCGGCGGCGATCCGGCAGTTTTCCGGGTCCTTTCTCGGCACGAGCGAAGTGTCGTTGGACGAGCTGACGCTGGCTTACACGATGTTCCCTGGCTACGGGTGGCGGGCAAAAAATCCGTTCATCATTCAGCGAATTGAGGACGGAAGCGGAAACGTCGTTTACGAAGCGGAGTCGCAGAAAGTCCCGGTCGTCGAGGATTCGAGCGCGTATCAGGTGCACGTAGCGCTTGACGAAGCGTTGCACCGGGGGACCGGGGCGGCGGCAGTGTCACGGTATGGCTTGGGGAGTTTCCCAGCGGCTGGGAAAACGGGGACTGCGTATGATTTTACCGACGCGTACTTCCTGGGTTACACGAGCGAGGTCACCTGCGGAGTGTGGGTGGGCTTCGACAAGCCGCAGAAGATTTATCGAGGGGCGTTTGGCAACGAACTCGCGCTGCCAATCTGGACGAGCGTGATGAACGCGTCGGTTGAGGATTTCCAGCCGCAGGAATTTCGGCGGCCGGATTCGGTGACGCCGGTGTCGATCTGTCGCAGATCGGGATTGTTGGAAACGGGCCGTTGCGAAGAACTGATGATCGATCCCGCGACGGGCGAGCGGCGGATGATGAAAACGTCTTACATCGAGTACGCTACGGAGGCGCAGAAACCTCACGTTGCGTGCGATGTCCACGGCTCGGGGGTGCGGACGTATGCCGCCGAGATGGAAGAGTCGGAGTGGCCGCGCGCGGCGTCGGCGGTCGACCTAGCAATGATCCGCCCGATTGGGATCTCGGAACCCGCTTTGGTTGGGTTGAATGACGTTTACGGATCGGTCCGGCCGGCGGCGATGCGGATGAGGGAGGATGAGATTCCCGTGGCGAAGGCTCTGCCCGTGGATCAGATGGTTGCCGAGGCGGCGATGGCCGATGGCGAAGCGGCGACGGCTCCGGGAGCGGAAGAGGGGCCGCGGGAGGTGCGGAAGGCGCAGTTGGTCCGACCGATGGACGTGCGGGGGGCGGAGCCGGCGATTGCCATCGAGCCGCCCGGGGCGATCGAGTTTTAAGATTGTGATCCGGTTCGTGGCCGGAGGGGTTTAGCCGTGGGCCGCGTCGAAGGACGCGATTTGCTCGAGGATGACGTTGGTCATCGAGGGTTCGGTCCCGATAGCGCTGGCGTAGTAGAGGGTTTTGTCGCCGAAGTGGTGGGGGTTTTTGCGGAAGACTTCGCGCTGACTGGCGGCGGGTTGGCCTTCTTCTTCGGTGCCGAGGAGGACGGGGATGTCCTGGTAGCTGTGGAGACCGTCGGCGATGAAGAAAGGAACGACGACGACGTTCGGGCATGCTGTCAATTTTTCCCAATCGGAGATGAGCGGCGGTTCTTCCATGTAGGTCGCGACGACTTCGCCGTAGAGTCCGAGTTCGCCGATCCAACGGACCTGGTCCTTGGCGGCCTTGGCGGAGTTGTCGTTGAGATTGGTGCCGTGGCCGACGATGAGAAGACTGGTGGCGGCGGGGTCGACGCCGGGGGCCGTCTCGCGGGCTCGGTGGAGGATCACATCGGTCATCGACGGGTGGCTGCCGACGGGTTCGCAATACTTGAGGGTGCGATTGCCCAGCCGGGTGAGCGGGCCGTCGAGGCGGAGTTCGCGGGGGATCACCGTCTGGGTGAAGTAGCCTTCGCTGATGAAATTTGGGACGAGGTAGACGTCGTCGGACTCGATCATGCGAAGCACTTCGCGGAATGACGGTTCTTCCTTCCAGAAGGTCGAGACCACTTCGCCGAACAGGTCGAGCGATCGGATGCTGGCGGCGTGATCGTAGGTCGGGGCGCTCGAATCGGGGTTGAGCGTGGAGCCATGGCCGATCAGGACGAGGGCGCTATCGGGTTTGGCGGGGATGGGAGCGATTTTCGGTTGGGACTTCGCGGGCGCTTCGGGTAGTTCGGTGGTCATGTCGGTATGCTCAGATAAATGGATTCGTCGGATGGCTCAGGAACGCGGGATGATCGAACCCTTCTCGGAGACCCAGGTGCGGCACGACGAGGCGGGTGGGCGGCTGATCAGTTATGGTCTGTCGAGTTATGGTTACGACCTTCGGGTGTCTTCGGAGTTCAAGGTTTTCACGAACGTCTACAATACCGTGGTTGATCCGAAGGCGTTCGATGATCGTTCGTTCGTCGACATGGACACGGAGACCTGCATCGTGCCGCCGAATTCGTTCGCGTTGGCCAGGAGCGTCGAATATTTCCGGATTCCGCGGGATGTGCTGACAATTTGCGTGGGAAAATCGACCTACGCGCGGTGTGGAATCATCGTGAACGTCACGCCCTTTGAGCCGGAGTGGGAAGGGCACGTCACGCTGGAGATCTCGAACACGACCCCGCTGCCGGCGAAGATCTACGCGAACGAAGGATTGGCACAGGTGGTGTTTTTTCAGGGTGATGAGGTGTGTGAAACGAGCTACGCGGACCGGGGCGGAAAATACATGAAGCAGCGAGGGATCACGATCCCGCGGATGTAGCGGGGGCGGAGCTGGTCATTCGTCATCATCGTCTTCGTCCGCGTTGCTCTCTTTGATGTTGGCGAGGACCTCTGACATGTCCTCGACTTCGGCCCAGACTTCGTCGCTGACGTAGATGCTGGCCTTTTGCTGGGCAGCGAGGGCAATGCAGTCGCTGGGGCGCGCGTCGAGTTCGATAATCTTGCGTTGATGGATTTCGTTTTCGGCGGTGATGATGAGTCGGCCGAAGTAGGTGCCATTGTTGAGATCGTTGATGATGACCCGCTCGACCTTTGCGCCGACGGCGGAGAGGAGTAGGGCCATGAGGTCATGGGTCAGCGGGCGCTCCTTGGATTGTCCGCTCATGAACATGCCGATGGCGCTGCCGACGGTCGGATCGACGTAGATGACAAAAATCTTCGCGTCGTTTCCCAGAAAGACCGCGCACCCGCTCCCGGTGGGGATCAGCGCTTTGACGCGCACTTCGACGACCGCCTTGCTCATGGTCGAAAGGTAGCAGTGGAATGGGAGGCGGACAATGACCGGATCATGAAGGCGGGAAGTCGTTTAGATAGCGGCGGGAAAGAGTGACGTAACGCTCCGCCCAGACGCGGATGCCCGCTTGTTCCTCTTCGGAAAGGACGCGGACGACTTTCGCGGGTGAACCGAGCACGAGGGAACCGGGTGGGATTTGGGTGTGTCCGGTGACGGTTGAGTTGGCTCCGATGATCGAGCGGGCACCGACGTGCGCACCGTCGAGAATGATCGCGCCCATGCCGATCAGGACTTCGTTCTCGATGGTGCAGGCGTGGACGGTTGCCTGGTGACCGACGGTGACCCACTCGCCAATGACGGCCGGAAGGTTGTCGGCCACGTGGACGACACAGCCATCCTGAACGTTCGAGTGAGCTCCGATGCTGATCGGCGCGATGTCGCCGCGGAGTGAACAGTGCGGCCAGATACTGACTTCTTCGCCGATCTCGATATCGCCGTGGAGGAAGGTGTGAGGAGCGATGAAAGCGGACGGGGCGATGACCGGGCGGCGGCTCAGGAACTGGTTGATCTGGTCTTCGAATTTCACGGGGAAAAGCCTACCACTAAGGTGGGGAAAGGTCTTGCGCTGACAAATGTGAAAAAACTTTGAACGGAAAGTTGACAAATCGCGTCCGGTTAAACTAGTTTGGCAATTACCTTCACGTGAAGGATTCCCATAACTTCCCAAATGAATAAAGTAGAACTCATCGAAGCCGTTCAAAAGTCCCTCGGCAAAGAAGCAAGCAAAGCTGAGGCTGAGCGCGCAGTTTCCGCAGTGATTGATTCGATCAAGATCGGTGTGAAGAAGACGAAGATCGTTCAGTTGGTCGGTTTCGGAACGTTCAAAGTCGCTGCTCGCAAGGCGCGCATGGGCGTGAATCCGAAAACGGGCGACAAGATTAAGATCAAGGCTTCGAAGAGCGTCAAGTTCACCGCTGGCAAGGCATTCAAGGAGTTGCTGTAAGAGTTTTCCTTAGCAAATTTCCCCCCCGCACCGAGAAAACCCGTTTGGCCATTTGGGCAAAACGGGTTTTCTCACGTTTGGATCTAATGCACGGAACTTAGATTCTTGGTTAGTTCGGGGTGGGGGGCGATGCCTTTGTCTCGAACGTCATCGACGCTGGCTTTTGCGAGCTTGCTGGCTCGTCGCGGCGATTAGAATTCGAGACCGAAAGTCGACTGGAGCGAAGTGGACGGTTGGGTGATTTGAGCGCCGAGTTTTTGCGTTGGGCTGACGCTGTCCTGCACGTTGCAATGAACCGCGATGTCTGAGCACCCCTTCGCGGCGAGTGCCTTGGTGATGGCATTGGTTGCGAGTTCGGGCGTGTTGCAGTCGCGGCTGAGGTGGCCGATGAGGACGCGGCGGAGTCGGTCGGTAATGACCTCGGCGACGATTTCGGCGGCAGCGTTGTTTGAAAGGTGACCGTGCTGCGACAGGATGCGCTGCTTGACGGACCAAGGGCGGCGGAGGTCTCGGGTGAGGAGGTCGTCGTCGTAGTTGGTCTCGATAAAGAGCGCGTCGACCTGCCGAAGGCGGTCACAGATCGCCGGGGTCGCGTGACCGAGGTCGGTGACGAGGCCGAAAGAACTTTCGCCTTGGTGGACGAGAAATCCGACTGGTTCAACGGCGTCGTGGGGGACGGGGAAGGATTCGATGGTAAGATCGCCGATGCTGAAGGCGGCGGATGAAAAGTATCTCCAATTTTTGTGGGTGGCGAGGTGGCCGAGTGCAGTGGCCGTCATCCGGTTGGCGTAGATTGGGATCTCGGCCCTGGCGCAGAGGACCTTGAGGGCACCGGTGTGGTCCCCGTGTTCGTGGGTGAGGAGAATGCCATCAAGCGCTTCAGGGCGGACGTTGCAAGCGGTCAGACGTTCACGCAGGCGGCGGGCGCTGAGTCCGGCATCGATGAGAAGTGTGGTGTTGCCGGAGCGGATGAGGGCGGAATTTCCGGCGCTTCCGCTGGCGAGGATCGTGATCTCGAGCACGCTTCGAAAGTAGAGGGAAATGCGAAATGCCCAATGAGAAATCGTGGCTGCGGCGGCGGAAGTTTCCCATTCGGCACTCGGTCAATCCCAATTCTGAGCGGTCGGACGGGATTGGGGGGTTGCCTGGTCGCGTCAGGCGAGGTTAGGGATGGGGGAGTGAAGCAGTATCATCGGTTGTTGCGTCTGGTTCTAGAGGAGGGGCGTGAGAAGACGGACCGGACGGGGACGGGGACGCTTTCGGTGTTTGGGGCGCAGGAGCGGTTTGACCTGCGGAATTCGTTTCCGCTCGTGACGACGAAAAAGTGCCACCTGCGTTCGATCATCTACGAGTTGCTGTGGTTTCTGCGTGGGGAGACGAACGTCGGGTATCTGAACGAAAATCGCGTGACGATCTGGGACGAGTGGGCGGATGAACGGGGCGATCTGGGGCGGATTTACGGCGCGCAGTGGTGCGATTGGCGAACGCCGGACGGTCGGGCCATCAATCAGATCGACGAGGTGATCGAACGGATCAGACGGGATCCCGATTCACGAAGGCTGGTGGTTTCCGCTTGGAATCCGGGGGAACTCGATCAAATGGCGTTGGCTCCGTGTCACGCGATGTTTCAATTTTACGTGGTCGACGGGGAGCTGAGTTGTCAGCTGTATCAGCGGAGTGCGGATTTGTTTCTGGGGGTGCCGTTCAACATTGCGTCGTACGCGTTGCTGACGTTGATGGTCGCGCAGGTTTGCGGGCTGAAGCCGGGGGATTTTGTCCATTCTTTCGGGGACCTGCACTTGTACCGAAATCATTTGGATCAGGCGCGGGAGCAGTTGGCGCGGGAGTGTCGGGAGTTGCCGACGATGCGGCTGAATCCGGAGCGGCGGGGGATTCGCGAGTTCGAGTTCGGGGACTTCACGTTGGAGGGATATGATCCCTGGCCGGCGATTCGGGGAGAGATCTCGGTGTGATTGCGATCGTGGCGATGGCGCTCAATCGGGTGATTGGCGTGGACGGCGGGTTGCCGTGGAAATTGAAGGGGGAGCTGGCGTTTTTTAAGCGGACGACGATGGGGCACGTGGTGGTCATGGGGCGGAAGACGTTTGACTCGATCGGGCGTGCGCTGCCGGGCCGCGAGAATGTGGTGATTTCTCGATCCTGGGAGGGGGTGGACGGGGTGACCGTGGTCCGGTCGCCGGATGAGGTGGTTGAGGCGGGGGATGGGCGGAGAATGTACGTGATCGGGGGGGCTGAGGTCTACCGGGCGCTGCTGCCACGGTGTGACGAGGTGTTGCTCACGGTTGTGCTGCGGGAGGTGGATGGGGACACGTTTCTGCCGGAGTTCGAAGGACCCTTTCGCGAGGTTGGGGTTGTGGAGCGCGGGGAGGGTTGGGAGGTTCGCCGGTTGGTGCGGCTTTAGCATCCGCCCCGGGTCTCGCGTCGGGGAGCGATTTTTGATTTCCTCCGGGCGTGGAGATTGGCAGCGAATTTTTGAAGGCATTGGCGACGATCGTGGTCGCGGCTTTCCTGTTCACGTCTGTCGGGGGACGGTTTCGGATCCCGAGCATCGTGATGTATTTGGTGGCTGGGTTGGTGGTGGGACCGGCTTTGGGGCTGGTGGGGGGGTCCGAGTCGTTGGAGACCGTGTCGGCGGTGGGGATCGCCTTGATGCTGTTCCTGGTGGGCCTGGAGATGAACGTCGACAAGATCCGGGTGTTGGGAAAGGTCGGGGTGCTGGCGGGGTTGGGTCAGGTGGTGTTCACGTTTGGGGCTGGGTACGGTTGCGCGACGTTGCTGGGATTTACGGCGTTGGAAGCGGCTTTGCTGGCGGTGGCGTTGACGTTGAGCAGTACGGTGGTGGTGATCAAGCTGTTGGACGAGAAGAAGGAGTCCGATTCCTTCCACGGGCGGATCGCGGTCGGGGTGCTGCTCGTGCAGGATTTGTTCGTGATTATTCTGCTGACGTTGTTGGCGGGACTTGGGGGTGGCGGAGATTTTGAGTTGGCACACATTGCGAAGGGATTGGGGGTGGCGTTTGGGGGGATGGCGTTATTGCTGGTCGTCGTTTTTGTGGCGGCGAAGTGGTTGCTGCCGCCGTTGTTTCAAAGTGCTTCGCGGTCGCCGCAGGTTCTCTTCATCTGGAGTCTGGCTTGGTGTTTCGTGCTGGTGAGTCTGGCGCACCTGTTTCACCTCTCGCACGAGGTGGGGGCGTTTCTGGCTGGGATCAGCTTGGCGCAGCTGCCGTACAACCGGGATCTGCACCGGCGGGTGCATCCGCTGATGAATTTTTTCATCGCGATCTTTTTCGTGACGCTGGGGATCGGGATGGATCTGGGTGACGCGCTGGCGCAGTGGCCGGTGGCGCTGGCGTTGAGCGCGTTTGTTTTGTTGGTGAAGCCGGCGGTGGTGGCGGGAGTGGTGCGGTTGTTGCGGTTCCGGCGGCGGACGGCGTTGCGGTCGGGGATTGCGCTTTCGCAGATCTCGGAATTTTCCTTCTTGTTTTTGGCCTTGGCGCTGGAGGCTGGGTTGGTCGGGGCGGAGATGGTTGCGCTCGTGGGGCTGGTCGGGTTGATCACGATTTCGGTGTCGTCCTTCGCGATCGCGCGGGATTTGGCGGTGGTCCAGTTTTTGTTTCGGCCGTTTGGTGGGATTGACGTGGAGGAGGGGGGCGGAAAGGTGGTGGGGCGGCGGGGCCACGTGATTGTGATCGGGATGAACACGTTGGGCCGACGAATCGCGGACGATCTGCACCGGAAGGGGGAGGCGGTGCTGGCAATCGATACGGACCCGCGAAAGCTGGCGGGGTTACCTTGTGACGTGCTGCTGGGGAACGCGGAGTATTTGTCGGTGTTGGAAGAAGCGGGTCTGCACGCCGCGAAATTGCTCGTTTCGGCATTGCAGATTGAGGACAGCAACGAGTTGTTTGCCTACCGGGCCAAGTCATTCGGGGTGCCGTCCAGCATCCTGGCGGTGGACATGCACAGCGTGGACGGATTGCTGGAGATGGACGTGGATTACCTGATGATTGCAAAGGTGGATGGGGTGAAGATGCAGAATCGGAAATTGGTCGAATTGGGGATCGTGAAGGCGTGACGGGACTGGCTTTGCTGCTGTTGATGGCGTCGCTTGGGGTGGGGATCGCGCTGCGGTTTCGGTTGCCAGCGATTCCGTTGCTCATGTTGGGCGGGGTCGGGTTGAGTTTCTTGGCGAGTCCGCTTCTGGAGGGAGCGCAGTTGCGGGACGTTCTCGCGTTGGGACTGGCGTTCCTGGTGTTTTCGTCGGGTGTCGAACTGAATCCGGCGCGGTTTCTTCCGCAACGGCACGCGGTGCCGTGGGTGGGGGTGATCCAATTTGCGATGCTGGGGATCGCGGCGTATTTGATGGCCGGGTTGTTGGGGTTTGATCGGATGACGTCGATCTACCTGGCGTTTTCGTTGGCAGCGAGTTCGACGCTGGTCGCGCTGAGGCACCTCAAGCAGCACCAGCAAATGTTCGAGCCGTTTGGGCGGTTGGTAATCGGGGTGTTGTTTTTGCAGGATGCCTTGGTGATCGGGGTGATCACGGTGTTGTCGACGCTCGAGGACGGTGCGGGATGGGCGACGCTGAAGGTGGCGGCGACCGCTGGGCTGGGTTTTCTGGCGATTTACCTGCAGCGACGCGTTGTTCCGAAGTTGTTCGAGCGACTGCGGCTGGACGAAGAGACCTTGTTGCTGGCGTTTCTTTCGGTGCTGTTTGCCTTTGTGGGCCTGGCTTGGTGGATCGGCGTTCCGTCGATAGCGGGGGCGTTTTTCGCGGGAATTCTGCTTTCAGGGACGCCGGTGAACGGCGTGGTGCGGGGGTTGCTGGGATCGCTGAACGATTTTTTCCTGGCGTTGTTTTTTACCACCCTTGGGGCGGTGGTGATCGTTCCGGACTTTGATCTCCTGGTGAAGGGGTTGGCGCTGGCGGCGGTGGTCATTGTGGTGACACCCCCGGTGGTGACGATTGTGGCGGAGTGGACGGGGCTGTCGGCTCGAGCCTCGATTGAGAGTGGATTGCTTCTGGCGCAGACGAGTGAGTTTTCGATGGTGCTCGCGCTGGTCGGGCTGCAGACGGGGCACCTCGACCAGCAGGTGTTCTCGGTGATCGCGTTGATCACCGTCGCAACGATGACGGTGACGCCGTTTCTCGCGACCGACGCGGTGACCTGGAAACTATTAGGTCTCCACCCGGGTCGACGGCGGAGTGAGGTGAGGGCGGACTTCCGGGATCATGTCCTCATGATCGGGTTTGGATCGGGGGGGATGTGGACGCTTAATCCGCTGTTGGAGGCCGGCAATACGGTGGTGGTGATCGACGATGATCCGTCGGTGGTGGAGCAGCTGGCGCGGAGCGGGGTGAGGTGCGTGCGGGGCGATGGGTCGGATGCGGAGGTGCTGCGGAGGGCGGGGGCGCGAAACGCGAAGATCGTGTTGGCGAACGTGCGGCGGATGGCGGACGCGGAGAAAATCCTCCGCTACGCGGCCGGCGAAACCAAGGTGCTCGTGAGGACGTTTGAGGAGCGGGACGGCGAGCGGGTGCGGGTGCTGGGAGGGATTCCGATTCTCAATTCGCACGCGGCGGCGGAAACGTTTGGCGAGTGGTTCGCGGGGAAGAAGTTCGGGTAGAGACCGGTGCGTGTGGAAAGATGGGGAGGCGGTGTGCTTTTCAACGAAAAAAGCCGGCTGGTCGTTTTGGCGACCAGCCGGCTTCTTCGGTTTTACTCGAGGGAAAGTGTTTAGCGCTTCGAGAACTGGAAGCGTTTGCGGGCACCGGGCTGGCCGGGCTTTTTGCGCTCTTTCATCCGTGGGTCGCGGGTGAGAAGGCCTTCTTTTTTGAGGATCGGACGAAGCTCGGGATCGACCTCGACGAGGACACGGGAGATGGCGAGGCGGAGCGCACCGGCCTGGCCGTTGATGCCGCCGCCTTGGGTCTTGACGTGGAGGTCGAAGGCGTGGATGCGGTTGGCGAGCTCAAGGGGACGCAGAATTTCGTTTTGCGTCGAGAGGGACGGGAAGTATTCGATGAACTCGTGGTCGTTGACCTTGATTTCGCCGGAGCCGGGAACGGCGCGGAGCTTGGCGATGGAGGTCTTGCGACGTCCGGTGGCGAGGTATTCGGTGGTGGTGGCGCTCATGCGGAAATATTAGATGGTGGCGGCCTGCGGGTTCTGCGCGGTGTGTGGGTGCTCGGTGCCGCTGTAGACTTTGAGCTTACGATAGATGGTTGAGCCGAGGCGATTGTGGGGGATCATGCCCTTCACGGCCCGCTCGACGAGAAGCTCTGGCTTACGCTCCTTACGAGCGCGGAAAGTTTCGGATTTGTGACCGCCGACGTAGCCGGAGAAGCTGTGGTAGGTCTTTTGAATATCCTTCTTGCCACCGACCTTGACTTGATCCGCGTTGATGACGACGACGAAGTCTCCGGTATCCACGTGGGGAGTGAAGATGGCCTTGTGTTTGCCGCGGAGAAGTTTGGCGGCTTTGACCGCCACGTGGCCGAGCATTTGGTCGCGGGCGTCGATCACCCACCAGGCGCGTTCGACTTGCTCTGATTTTGCGGAAAAGGTCTTCATGAAAAGGGAGTGGAGGAAATCACGGGTGGAGGGGAGTGTCAACGGGGAAAGTGGGGAATGAAGTGGAAAGTCCGGCGGGGGGCAGGGTCGGCGGATATCAGGCGGTCAATTCAACCTTGGAACGGAAATCGCTTTCGGTGGAGACTGACGTTCGTTGTTTATGAATTTGAATCCTGGGTGTGCTGCTGATCGAGAGGGGTTGTGCGATCCGTTCGCGGATCGGGCGGCGTGCGGGGTTGGGGTATTGGTGCAGCTGGACGGGACGGCGTCGCACGAGTTGGTGGAGGATGCATTGGATGTGTTGGTGAACATTGATCACCGGGGGGCGCGGGGGGCGGAGGAGATGACGGGGGACGGCGCGGGGTTGATGATTCAGGTGCCGCATGAGTTTTTCGCGGGAGAGGTTGAAGGGCTGGGGGAGGCGGGGAGTTACGGGGTCGGGATGACCTTTTTGCCGAAGGATTATTGGACGGCGGAAGAGGCGAAGCGGCTGGTCGAGCGGGTGGCGGTGGAGCGCGGGTTTCGGATGATCGCGTGGCGGGAGGTGCCGACGGATTCGACGGGGTTGGGGAAGGCGGCGTTGGATTCGGAGCCGCGGCTCAAGCAATTTTTCGTGACGCCGACGGAGGGAGGTGTGCCGAAGGAAGCGCTGGATGCGCGCTTGTATCTGCTGCGTCGAGCGATTGAGCGGGCGATGACGGAGGCTGGAATCGGCGGCTGGGGGCGGGATATTTTTTACGTGTGTTCGCTGGATCGGCGGACGGTGGTTTACAAGGGATTGCTGACTTGCGATCAGGTGCGGAGTTATTTCCCGGATCTGTCGGACCCGCAGATGAAGACGGCGATCGTGCTGCTGCATTCGAGATTTTCGACGAACACGCTGGGCGCCTGGCAGTTGGCGCATCCGTTCCGGGCGGCGGTTCACAACGGGGAGATCAATACGCTGCGGGGGAATTTGAACCGGATGCGGACGCGTGAGGCGGCACTCAAGTCGGAGCTGTTCGGAGACGACATTGCGCTGGTGAAGCCGGTCGTGCAGCCGAAGGGGAGCGACACGTCGGCCTTTGACAACGTGCTGGAACTCTTGGTGAAGGGAGGGCGGAGTCTGCCGCACGCGCTGCGGTTATTGATCCCGGAGGCTTGGTCGAAGGATGCGGGGATGCCGGAGGCGCGGCGGACGTTTTATGATTATTTGTCGACGATCAGCGAGCCGTGGGACGGGCCGGCTTTGGTGGCGACGACGGACGGAACGCGGGTGGCGGCGGCGTTGGATCGCAACGGATTGCGGCCCTGTCGCTACGTTGTGACGACGGGGGGGCGGTTGATCATGGCGAGCGAGCTGGGGGTGCTCGAGACTCCGGAGAGCGAAATCGTGCTGAGTGGGCGGCTGAAGCCGGGGCAGATCTTCGTGGCGGACACGGAGCTGGGGCGGGTGCTGGACGAGGCGGAGGTCTTCGCGGAGTTGGCGCGGCCGGAATACGGGGAATGGCTGGCGGCGGGGCGGGTGCGGTTGCCGGAGGTGGTCGCGGAATACGGTGAGCATTTTGCGGAAAAAACGCAGCGGACGCCGAAGGGTGAAATCATCGAGGATCTGCAGCGGGTTTTTGGCTACACGGTCGAGACGTTGCGGGTGTTGGTGCAGCCGATGGCCGAGCTGGGGAAGGATCCGATCGGGGCGATGGGGAACGATGCGCCGCCGGCGTTTCTGTCGGGGCGGCAGAAGCCGCTTGCTTCCTACTTCTCGCAGCTTTTTGCGCAGGTCTCGAATCCACCGTTGGATTTCATGCGGGAGGATTTGGTGACTTCGCTGGAGAGTCACATCGGGCGAGCGCGGAATCTTCTGGGGGAGACTTCGGAGCATTGTCGGCAGCTCTGGTTGCGGTCGCCGTTTTTGACGGCGGGGGAGTTGGCGGCGATCAGCGCGATGGACCCGGAGCGGTGGAACGGGATCCGGGCGACGACTTTGGATCTGACGTTCGAGGCCGGAGTGTCGTTGGGCGATGCGGTGGCGGAGTTGCGGGAGGCGGCGGCGCGGGCGATCGGCGAGGGGTTTGAGATTCTCATCTTGTCGGACCGGTCGGTGGGTGCGGGGCGGTTGCCGATCCCGGCATTGCTGGCGGTGGGGGGATTGAATCATTTCCTGATTCGCGAGGGGCTGCGGACGAAGGCGGCGTTGGTGGTCGATACGGGCGAGGCGGCTTCGGTGCACAGCTTCTGCACGTTGATCGGATACGGCGCGGACGCGGTCCATCCGTGGTTGGCGGACGCGAGTCTGGCGAAGATGCGGGACGATGGAGTGCTCGCGGGGGAGCTGCCGGCGTTGGTCGCGAAGTATCACAAGGCGCTGGAGGGGGGGATTCTCAAAGTGATGTCGAAGATGGGGATCTCGACGCTGGAGAGTTACAAGGGGGCGCAGGTTTTCCAGTCGATCGGGTTGGATTTCGATTTCGTGGAGGAGTATTTTCAGGGAACGCCCGCGCAATTACCGGCGGCGGGGTTGGCGTTGTTCGAACGGGAATTGCGCGAGCGCCACGAAGCGGCGTTTGGCCGGAAGATTGCGGGGAGTTTGGGGCTGGAGCAGGGGGGGGAGTATTACTGGCGGCGGGACGGAGAGTTGCACCAGTGGAGTCCGTTCGCGGTGGCGCGGTTGCAGGCCGCGGTGCGGAGCGGGGACGCGCGGGCCTACTCGGAATTTGCGGAGGCGGTGAACGCGCAGGACGAACGGCTGCAGACGATTCGCGGGATGTTGGATTTCGACGTGAGTGAGTCGATTCCGATCGAGGAGGTCGAGTCGGTGGAAGCGATCATGACGCGGTTCGCGACGGGGTCGATGTCGTTTGGCTCGTTGAGTCGTGAGACGCACGAAACGTTGGCGGTGGCGATGAATCGGGTCGGGGGGAAGTCGGGGAGCGGTGAGGGCGGCGAGCAGGTGGATCGATTTGGAACGGAGCGGGAGAATTCGATGAAGCAGGTGGCGAGCGGGCGCTTCGGCGTGACGGCGCATTACTTGGTGAATGCGAGGCAGCTCGAGATCAAGATGGCGCAGGGCGCGAAGCCGGGGGAGGGCGGGGAGTTGCCGGGGCCGAAGGTGGATGACGTGATCGCCGAGGTGAGGTTCACGACGCCGGGGGTCGGACTGATTTCGCCGCCACCGCACCACGACATTTATTCCATCGAGGATCTAGCGCAGTTGATCCACGACCTGAAGTGCGCGAATCCGGAGGCTGAGATCAACGTGAAGCTCGTGTCGGTGGCGAACGTTGGGACCATCGCGGCCGGGGTCGCGAAGGCGAAGGCGGACGCGGTGTTGATCGCGGGCGACAGCGGCGGGACGGGCGCGGCGGTGAAGACGTCGATCAAATCGACGGGCGCGATGTGGGAGTTGGGCTTGGCGGAAACGCAGCAGGTTCTGTTGGCGAACAATCTGCGGTCGCGGATTCGCGTGCGGACGGACGGCGGGTTGCGGACGGGACGGGACGTGGCGGTCGCGGCGTTGCTGGGGGCGGAGGAATATGGATTCGGGACGGCGGCGTTGGTCGCGCTTGGCTGTGTGATGTTGAGGAAGTGCCACTGCAATACCTGCTCGGTGGGGATCGCGACGCAGGATCCGGAATTGCGCAAGATGTTCACCGGTGAGGCGGAGCACGTGATGGCCTACATGCGTTTCATCGCGGAGGAAGTGCGCGGGCTGATGGCGGAGATGGGATTCCGGACGATGCGGGAGATGGTCGGTCGGGTCGATAAGCTCCACCCGAAGGCGGTGACGCATCCGAAGGGGTTGAGCGTGGATTTGACGCAGTTGCTCCATCGGCAGCCATCGGACGACACGCCATTTCGGTCGCGGATGCAGGATCATAAATTGGGCGAGAAGTCGGATCACCGACTGATCGAAGCGGCGGGTCCGGCGCTGGAGGATCGGACGCCGGTCGTGATCGAGATGCCGATTGCGAACGGCGACCGGACGTTTGGCACGATGCTGAGCGGAATCGTGGCGAAGAAATACGGGGCGGCGGGGCTGCCGGATAACACGATCACCGTGAATCTGCGGGGAGTGGCGGGTCAGAGCCTCGGGGCGTTCCTGTCGGCCGGGATCACGATCCATTTGGAAGGTGCGGCGAATGATTACGTCGGGAAGGGACTGAGCGGGGGGCGGATCACGGTGCGGACTTCGCGAGACGCGGGGTTCGTGGCGGCGGAGAATGTGATCATCGGAAACGTCGCGCTCTACGGAGCGACGGGCGGCGAGGCATATTTCAACGGCCAGGCCGGGGAACGGTTTGCGGTGCGGAACTCGCGGGCCATTGCGGTGGTCGAAGGCGTGGGGGATCACGCGTGCGAGTACATGACGGGCGGTGCGGTGGTGATCCTGGGGGCGACGGGTAAGAACTTCGGAGCGGGGATGAGTGGTGGGGAGGCGTTCGTTTTCGACGAAGACGGTTCGTTTGATGCGAAAGTCAATCGCGAGATGGTGGGGACGAGCGAGCTGGAATCGGAGCGGGATCTTGGGTTGGTGCGGCGGTTGATCGAGAATCACGTGCGGTACACGCGCAGTTCGAAGGGGCGGCGGATCCTGGGGGATTGGGAGGCGAGCGTGGCGAAATTTGTGCGGGTCATTCCGGAGGCTTACGCGGCGGTGGTCGAGCGAGGCTTGGCGGACGGGCGGGATATCCGGGTCAGTATTCCTCGGGAGGCGGCGTGAAGGGGATGAGGAGATTGGGGGCGACGGCTTTGCGGTTTGGTCGGGTCGAGGAAGGCGGGGCGTCGCTCTTTGAGGGGGAAGTAGTTTATGGCGGATGATCATCCCAATGGATTTCTGAAGCACGCGCGGGTGCCGATTGGTAAGCGCGATGCGGCTGAGCGGATTCGTGATTACGACGAGGTTTGGAAACCGACGTGGGAGGAGGAGCATTTGCGGGAGCAGGGGAAGCGGTGCATGGATTGTGGAGTGCCGACCTGCATGGGCGGGTGTCCGATCGGGAACATCATCCCGGATTGGAACGATCTGGTTTCGCGGGGGGATTGGAAGTCGGCGTTGGGGCGGCTGCACGCGACGAACAATTTTCCGGAATTTACGGGCTACACGTGCCCGGCTCCGTGCGAGAACGCGTGCACGCTGGCGATCAACACGGACGCGGTGACGATCAAGTCGATTGAGCGGGCGATCGTTGATCGGGGTTGGGAGGAGGGTTGGATCGTGCCGGAAGCGCCGGAATTTTCGACCGGGAAGTCGGTGGCGATCGTCGGGAGCGGTCCGGCTGGATTGGCGGCGGCGCAGCAGCTCAACCGGGCGGGGCACGCGGTGACGGTGTTCGAGCGTGCTGATGTGATCGGAGGGTTGATGGTTTACGGGATTCCCGACTTCAAATTTGCGAAGCGGCAGGTCGCGCGGCGGGTGGAGCAGATGGCGGCTGAAGGGGTGAAATTTGAGACGGGTATGACGCTGGGCGGTAATCTTTCGCTGGAGGATTTGCGGCGGGATTTCGACGCGGTGTGTCTGGCGATTGGGGCGCAGAAGCCGAGAAATGTTGGGATACCGGGGCGGGACTTGAGTGGGGTTGTTTTTGCGATGGATTTTCTAACGCAGGAGAATCGGCGGCAGTCGGGACGGGAGGTGGTTGACGGGATCACGGCGGAAGGAAAATCGGTCGTCGTGTTGGGTGGCGGGGACACGGGGGCGGATTGCGTGGCAACGTCGCTGCGCCAGGGGGCGACGAAGGTGATCCAGGTGAGCATTAACGTTCAGAAGCCGCTCGAGAGGGAGTCGCGGAATCCTTGGCCGGAGCAACCGGTGGTTTACTCGATGACCTACGCCATCGAGGAGGGAGGAGTGGAGGAGTTCAGCGCAGACGCCAAGGCGTTCGTCGATACGGATGGCGACGGCGTGGTGAACGCGATCAGCATGGATCGGGTGGAGTGGACCTACGATGAGCGGGGTAAGCGCGTTGGGCGGGAGGTGGTGGAGGAAGGGTTTCTGGTTCCCGCAGATCTGGTGTTGCTGGCGATTGGCTTCGCGGGGTCGGAAACGGAACCGTTGGAGGATTCCGGGATTGAGTTGACGGATCGGAACACGATTGCGGTTGGCGAAAACATGATGACTTCGCTGGACGGAGTTTTTGCAGCGGGGGATGCGAACCGGGGTCAGTCGATCGTGGTGTGGGCGATCGGCGAAGGGCGCGACGCGGCGCGCAAGATTGATGAATGGCTGATGGGGCGATCGTTGTTGCCGGCGAGTTTGCGGACGGTGAATTTGCCGAACTGGAAATAGCGGGAAGGAAGTTCGGGGTTGAAAGCCTGGGCGGCTCCCTGGCTTCGACTACTCCCAGCGCTGGAGGGATTCGTGATGCAGGTGGCGGGGGCGCAGGGCGCGGGTGACGATGCCGTATTTGGGGCTGAAGAGGTAGGCGGCGATGAAGGTGGCACCGAGCACCATGACGATGGCGGGGCCGGAGGGGAGGTTGGCGTAGAATGAGAGGATGAGTCCGAGGAGTGCCCCGACGGTGCCAAGTGCGGCGCCGCCCCAGGACATGGCTAGATACGAGTCGGAGAGGAGGTACATGGTCGCGGCCGGGAGGACGAGGAGGCCGAGTGCGAGGAGGACCCCGACGGCCTGGAGAGAGGCCAGCATGGCCAGGACGATGAGGACGATGAGAACGGTGAGGAGGAGATTGACCGGGACCCCTTGCGTGCGGGCGACGGCGCTCTCGAAGAGAGTGAGGAGGAGCGGGCGCTGGAGGGCGATGAGGGTGGTGAGGATCACCGCGCTGATGCCGAAAGCCGTCCAGATGTCGGAGTCGCCGACGCCGAGGATGTTGCCGAAAAGGAATCGGTCGAGGTCGATCTTCACCTTGGCGTATTTGATGAGAATGATGCCGAGGGCGAAGGCGACGATGTAGAGGGAGGCGATGGCGGTCTCGTCTTTGACCCGGCTGCTGCGGGAAATGAGCTGGCCGCCGATGGCGACGATGAGGGCGGCGATCAGGCCGCCGAAGAGAAGGCCGGCCGGGGAGAGGCCGATCACGATGGCGGCGATGGCGAGACCTGGGAGGAGGCTGTGGGCGAGGGCGTCGGCGGTGAGCGCGAGTCGGCGCAGGATGACGAACGCGCCGAGGAAGCCGTTGGTGAAGCCGATGAGCAGGCAGACCAGCATGGCGCGCTGCATGAATTCGTAGCGGAATGGTTCGGTCAGGAAATGGAACATGCGATGGGCGCGGGCGTCGGGAGGTCAGTGGCTGTGGCCAGCGAAGACTTCGGTGGTGAAGGCCGTGTCGACGTTGGAATCTGTGAAGGTGGTCTCGGTCGGGCCGGCGGCGATGAGTTCGCCGTTCATGAGGATGACCTGGTCGAAGATGTGCGGGACGTCGCCGAGTTCGTGGTGGCTGACGATAATGAGTTTGCCGTGGTTGCGGAGGTCGTGGAGGGCGGCGGTGAAGGACTGCCGCGCGTTCTTGTCGAGCCCCGTGTAGGGTTCATCGAGGAGATAGATGTCGGAGCGCTGCGCCCACGCGCGGGCGAGGAAGGCGCGTTGTTGTTGGCCGCCGGAGAGGGCGCTGATCTGGCGGCTGGCGAATGGTTCGAGGTCCATCACCTGAAGGGCTTCGGTGACAATGGCGTGGTCGGATTTTTTGAAACGGCGCCACCAGCCGAGTTCCGGGTAGCGGCCCATTTCGACGAGTCCGCGGACGGTGATGGGAAAATCCCAGTCGACCGCCTCGCGTTGGGGGACGTAGGCGAGGGCTTTGCCCTGGACGTTGGAGGCGGCGACGGCGTGGCCACGAAATTCGATGGTGCCGGTTTCGCGTGGGAGCAGCCCGGCGATGGCTTTGAGGAGGGTGGTCTTGCCGGCTCCGTTGGGGCCGAGGAGGCCGACGCAGGAACCGCAGGCTAACTCCAAATTGAAGTGGTGGACGGCGGGGATGCGGTTGAATGAGACCGTGAGGTCGCGGAGGATGAGGTGATGGCTCACGGCTTGGCCCGGGGGGTTGGCAACTCCGGACTCGGAGGCAGGGTGAGAACTTCTTCGAGTTCGGCGTGAACCCAGAAGGTTTGATCAATCTGGTCCGTGGTGACTCGGAGGGCGTGGGGATCGGCGTTGGGCCAAGTGGCGCGGATGATGAGGTCCCAGCCTTGGGTGGAGGGAGGGAGTGTGAGGGGGATTTCGGAGGTGAGGGTGGGGTTGGTGCGAGTGGCGGTGGCTTCGCCCGGGAGAGCAACTTCCAAGCGCGTGGGGCGCGAGGTGGCGGTGATGGTGAGGGTGACCGATCGCGGCTCGAGAGCCGGTGGAGTGGCCGTGGGGGGAGTCGAAGGTGGGGTTGCTGCCTTTGAGGTCAGGCGGGCGAGGGGGTAGGCGAGCACGAGAAGTCCCAGGAGGACGAGGCCTAGACGGAGAAGAGGGGTGCCGGTCACGGTGAGAGAATTTGCCCTGACGTGAGGAGCCGATTGGAGGTTGCAGCGGCTTGAGGTGAAATTTCTGAGGTTCGGTGGTTATTTTTTGAGCGCTTGGACGATCGTTTTTGCGTTGTGTCGGATCATGGTCACGTAAGTCTTGGCGTCCGTTTCGCCGAGGCCATCGGCGTAAATTGTCCCGCCAATTTTGGTGCCGGTCTCGCGGGTGATTTCGCTGATGATTTTTGGGTTCTCAGTGTTTTCCACAAAAATGGCGGTGACGTTTTTCTGGCGGATGTCGTCGATGAGCTCGCGGACCCGCTGGGAGGAAGGTTGGTCGGTGGTGCTGAGGCCTTGCACGGGATCGATGGTGAAGGCGTTGTCCCGGGCGAAATAGCGGAGCGCGTCGTGGGATGTGACGAGGATGCGTCGGTCGCGGGGGATCTGGGCGATCTCGATCTGGATTTCCTTGGAGAGGTCGCTGAGTTTTTTTTGGTAGGTGGCGACGTTAGCCAGGTACTCTGCGGAGTGATCCGGGTCGGCGGCGATGAAGGCGTCGCGGATGACGTCGACGGCAATTTTGGCGTTGGCGATGCTGTGCCACCAATGGGGATCGGGGATGCGGCCGTGGTCGTCGGCTTCGCCATGGTCATGGTGGTGGTGATCGTGATCGGAGTCCTCTTCGCTATAAATGGGGTCGATGGCGTCGCCGACGACCACGAAGTCGGCGGACGAGCCGACCGCGCTTTCGAGATTGCCGAGGAAGGATTCGAAACCGAGGCCACTGGCGAGGACGACGCGGGCATCGCTGATCTTGCGGACGTCGCCGACGCTGGGTTCGAAGGCGTGCGGGTCCGTGCCGGGCGGGATGATGTCGACGACTTCAACGTGATCGCCGCCGACGTTGCGGGCGAGGTCGGCAACGACGGTGGTGAGCGCCGCGACCGGGAGTTTCTCCGCGGCACGGACGGGTAGAGCCGTGCTCGAAAGGACGAGAGCGGCTGCCGCGCACAAAAAAGGAAAAAGCTTCATTCGGAAGTCACTTGCGTTTTGAGAGTTGAAGGTCAAGTGAGGGGGATGTAAATCCTAAAGTCGGCTTGGGATTACCGGCTGAGCTTCTCGAAAGTGATTCTGGCCTGGCGGTGAGGATTGTAGGGGACGCCGGGGGAGTAGTGGCCTTGGAGGCGGTCGGGCGAGGTTGGAACGACGAGGGCGCTGTAGCGGGTGACGCCGTCTTCGGAGATGGCGAGTTGGACGGTGCGATCATTGACGACGCCGCTGACGGCGTAGGTGTCGATGTAGCCGGCGATTCGGTTGCCGGTTTGCGCGAGATAGCCGCCGCCCCAATCGGGGACGAACCAACTGCCGGTGACGTCGATGCGGGCCGGTTGGCCATTCCCGCTGATCCAAGCGACGGTGGCCTGCTGCGCGCGGGCGGCGCGTTCGGGCGACGTGCCGCAGCCGATGAGGGCGAGGGTGGCGAAGGCGACGAGGAGGCGGGAGGGGGGCATCGTCCTACGGGAGCGGTCGGGTCGAGATTGTCAAGGGCGGCACCTAGAATGAGATCGCCTGGCGGAACACGAAGTGGCGGGCGTGCTGAAAATCCGTCCAGCCGGCTTGGGCCGCGAGGGCACGGAATTCGTCGAACGAGAAGGCCCGGCGGACGGAAGCGCGGGCGTCGTTACGGGTCATGGGTTCGCGCATCCAGACGGTCGTCATGAAGTCGACGCCGAAGGTCCCGAAGGGGGAGCGACGGAGATCGGCGACGAGAGCGTGGGATGTCGCGAGGGAGCGAATCTGCGCGAAGACGGTGTTGGCGTCGGCGGCGGTGAAGTGGTGAATGGCGAGGGAGCAGTGGACGATGTCCCAAGCCTGGCCGGTCCCGAATGTCCGGATGTCGCCTTCGTGGTAGGTGATCTCGGGATAATCGGCGGAGAGTTCGCGGGCGATGGCGAGCGTGGTGGCCTGCTGATCAACGGCGTCGATTTGGAGGCGGACGCCGAGGGAGCGGGCGGCGTCGACGAGCTGGCGGGGGATGTCGCCGGAGGCGGTGGCGAGGTCGAGAAGGCGGATGGGACGAGTCCCGGAGTGGGCTTGGAGCCAGGGACGGACGTAGCGGAGGATGAGGGAGTAGCTGCCGAAGACGCGGTTGAGGGTGGCGAGGTTCTCGAGGTCGCGGCGGAGGGCGGGGGTGTCGGGCTGGTCGACGTCCATCCATTCGGGTTCGCTGGGATCGAAGAGGCGGGCCACGGATTTAGGGATTGAGAATCTGAAGAACGGCGAGCATCCGACCGGTTTGGCCGCGTTCCTTACGGTAGGAATAGTAGGCGTCCGGGTCGGCGGCGGTGTTCCAGCCGGGGTCTTGGAAATCTTTGACCCCGTGGGAACGAGCCTGGGTGGCGATGGTGCGGGCGAAATCGATTTCGTAATCCGGCGGGCGGATGCAGGCGCTGACGACCACGGTGAGATCGGCGGGATGGGAGCCGAACCTTTCGCGAAGTTGGTTGATCGTTGCGCCGACAATGTCGAGTTCGGTGCCCTTTTTGCCGGAGTGAGCGAGTGCGATCACGCGGTGAGTGGGATCGGCGATCCAGACGGCGGCGCAATCGGCCACGTAGATGCCGAGAGAGAGGCCGGGGGTGTCGGTGATGAGTGCGTCGACCCCTTCGGAGTGCGACGGGGTGGCGACGGTGGCGATCCGGTTCCCGTGAACCTGCTCGGCCGTCGCGATGGGGGAGAAACCCGATTCCGCGAGGAGGTCGTCGTGCGCTGGTTTCAGGCGGGCGAGGGCGGTCTCGCGGTCCGTTCGGACGTCGACGCCCGGGATGCGGGTGATGAAGGCGGCCCGGCAAAAGTCGGGCGTTGCGATTTCTCGGACCACGGGGTGATTTTTGTCGGGGTCGCGGGTTTCTGGGCGCGGCCGGATTTTGTTTCCTATCGGCGGCCGGGGACGAAGGCCTTTGCTCGGCCGCTGGGTTTCTCGCCGAGGGATTCGCGCATCGCCCGGGAGGGCGGGGGAGTCGGGGAGGCTCCGGGAGCATTGGCCGCGAGGCCGACGATGGGATCCTGGTCTTTGAGTTTGCCGGGAAGTTCGGGCTGCGGAGCCGTGGGATTGGTGATGCGGTTGAAGGCCTCGCGCTCCTTGGTGGCGAGGGGGTCGTCGAGGAGTTCGGTGTATTGGGCGTCGAGGGATAGAGCGAGGTCGTATTGAGCCAGGGCGTTGATGTAGTCGTAGCGGGCCTGGAGAACGGTCGTTTGCGCTTGAAGGAGGGCGACCTGGGCATTGAGGACGTCGAGCTGAGTGCCGGCTCCGGCGTCGAGTCTCTCCTGGGAGAGGCGGAGAGCCTCGGTGCCCTGGACGACGTTTTGCTGCTGGCTTTCGAGCGTTTCGCTGGCGGTTTGGAGATTCGAGATGGCCTGCTGGACGGAGAGAATCACCTGGCGGACGGAATTGTCGTAGGAGATGGCGGCTTGCTCGAGCTGGGCGCGAGCTTGCGCGGTGCGGCCGGCGGTTTCGAATCCGTCGAAGATGGCCCAGCTCCCCTGGATGCCCGCGGTCCATCCCGCGGTGATCTCGTTGAGGCGTTCGAACGCGGTATTGTTCATCACGACGTAGCCGCCGGTGGCCGAGAGGACGGGAAGATAGCCGGAGAAGGCGACCCTGACGTTTTGCGACTGAGCGAGAATGTTACGGCGCTGGGATTTGAGAAGCGGACTGCGTTCGATGGCGACGCGGATCGATTCGTCGGCGTTGATGGCGCGAGGATTGTAGGGGAGGCGACCGACGACGTTGAAGGGGACTTCGCTGGGCGAGCTGGTGGGGTAATTGGCCCCGAGGAGAACGACCAACTGGTACTGGGCGATGCGGAGGTCATTGAGGGCCTGGATGAGCGGCGGCTTCGCGTTCGAGAGGGCCACCTCGGCTTGAAGGACGTTGAAGCGGGGGATCGTGCCGGCTTCGTAGCGGTTTTGTTGGTCGGTGAGCTGTTCTTCGAGGAGGTTGACGGACTGTTGCTGGGCGACGACGAGGGCGCGGTTGAGAATGACCTGATAGAAGGCGGTTTTGACCGACGAGATGGTCTGATCGATGGTTTGGCGGAGGGAGAAGTAGGCGCTGTCTTCGACGAATTTCGCCGCGCGGATGCCGGCGATCACTCCGCCGCCGCCGTAGATGAGCTGGCTGGCTTGGAGCTGGATGTTGTAGCTCTTGTCGTTGACGTAGCGGTTGAAGCCGCCGCCGAAATCGAGTTCGATGGGTTGGCCATCGGGACCGGGGATCTCGATGGCATCGCCGCCGCTTTGGCCGGGTTGCTTGGGATCGACCAGGCTGCGTTGTTGCTGCGTGTAGGCGGCGGTGAGGTCGAGTTGGGGGAGGGCCTGGGCGCGGATCTCGATGACCTGGCCGCGCGTGAGACGAATCTGCTGAATCGAGTTGAGAATGTCGGGATTCTGCTTGAGGGCGGTGGAAATCGCTTCGTCGATGGTGAGATCCGGGACGTTCGGATTGCGTTGGCTCTGGGCGAAGGCGTTGATCTTGGCGATCGCCTCGTCGTTCATCTTGCGGATCTCCTCGGGACTCGGGGCGACGTTATTGATGTTTGGTTTGATGAACGGGACCTCGGGCGGAGCTTCGCCGGGATCGCCAAAGTCGTCGGGGAGCGAGAGTTCATTTTCGTTCGCGACGTCCGGAGTCGGTTCCGGTGTTGGTGAGGTCGCGGCGGTGATCTCGCCGAGGGGGTCTGCGGCGATGGGCGCGGGGACCGGAGTGGGGGTTGCGGTGGCTGAAGGTGTTGGCGTCGGTTCCTGCGCAGCGAGCGGGAGAGACGTCAGGGCTAGGCAGGCGAAGACGGTGAGAGATCGGATGGTCATTGGTTTTTGGTCCCAGAGTTGGTTCGACAGTATTGGAAGACCTTTGTGTAGATCTTGAGCCACATGTGTTGCTCCTCTGGGTCGAGGTGATCCATCACGCGGTTCACGGCTTCAAAGATGTCCTGGCGGATGCGGTTGACGAGTAATTCGCCCTGCGGGGTGATGTCGACCAGCACTTTGCGACGGTCGTCGGGAGCGACGGAGCGGCAGACGAATCCGAGCTTCGCCAAGCGGTCGACCAAGCCGGTGGCGGCAGCGGTGGTGTGGCTCATCGTCTCGGCGATTTCGCTCATGCTGAGTGCGCCGAGCGAAGTGATGTGGCCGAGTAGAACGTATTGGGGAAACGAGACCGCGCCTGGCGAGAGCTCGCCAGCAATGCGCAAGAGGAGCGCCCGTTGCATGCCGACGATGATGTCGGCAAGCTGCTCCCGGCCTTCCGTGGATAGAGGTTCTGTCGGCGTCTCAATCACGAATCCTTAACGGCATTAACTTTCTCGTTCCGGGGGGTAAAGGTTAAAATCCCGAGAGGGTGATGCAGCCGACGGATTCTCCGGGATCGATCTGGGTATTTGCACCGACTCGGGCCAGATGGGTTGAGTGGGCCAGGGAGGCGAGAGCGTGGGATTCCTGCAAGGACGCGGGGCGGAATTTTTGGTGCGTGATCGTGCCGCGAACGTAGTGGGGGCGGTCGCCGGGATTGAGAAGGGCTTCCGAGGCCGGTCGATCGAAGAATTGGGGGGGCGCCTGGTCGATGGTTGCTCCCGCGAGGCGGCGGAGACCGGGGAGCACGAAGAGGAGGGCGGTGACGAAAGTTGAGACGGGATTGCCCGGCAGACCGAAGAAGGCGGTGGCGGCATTGCGTCCGAAAAGGAACGGTTTGCCTGGTTTGACGGCGACGCGCCAAAGGTCGGGGGTGACGCCGTGGTCGCGGAGGGCCGCGCGGACGTGGTCGTGCTCGCCGACCGAGACGCCGCCCGTGAGGATGACCGCGTCGCAGTCGGACGTGGCTGCGAGAGCGGTCGCAAGAGCTGCGGGCGTGTCGCGAGCGTGAGCACTCACGATGGTCTGGAAGCCGGCTTCCTCGAGCAGGGCGGCGAGCATGGGGCGGTTGCTGTCGGGGATTTCGCCGGGCGATAGCGGGTGGCCGGGCGGGCGGAGTTCGTCGCCGGTCGAGATGAGTCCCACGCGCGGGCGGGTGTGAACCGTGACCTCCTCGATCCCGAGCGCGGCGAGGAGTCCGACGCGGGCCGGGGTGAGGAGATCGCCCGGATGAAGGATGAGCTGGCCGGCGCAAAGGTCGGCTCCCGCCGGGCGGATGAACTCGCCCGGCCGGGGGGCTTCCCTGATCGTGATGGTGTCGCCGGTCCGGTCGACGTCCTCCTGCATGACCACGCAGTCCGCCCCGGACGGGATGGGGGCGCCCGTGAAGATCCGAACGGCGGTGCCGGCGGTGACCTGGAGCTGGCGATCCGCCCCGGCGGGTTGCTCGGCGGTCACTTGAAGTCGCTGGTTCGCGTCCTGGGCGCGGAGGGCGTAGCCATCCATGGCGGATTGGTCGAACCGGGGGACGGGGGCGGGTGCGGCGAGCGGAACGGCAGCGCGGTGGCGACTCGATCCGGCGATCGGGAGGGGACGGGTGGCGAGGGGAGCGAGCGAGTTGAGGATCCGGGCGAGTGCTTCGGCTTCGGAAATCACTGCGCCGGCGAGTAGAGGCGGTCGCCGGGAGCGGGGCTGCCGGAGATGACGTCGGCGATGAAAAACGGAGGATCGCGGTCGTCGGAGACCCGAACGGAGCCGGTCTCGGACTCCGCTCCGACGGTGGTCAGAATCGCGCCGGGAACGGGATTTTGATAATTCAGAGTATCAACGAGGACGTAGTCGTGGCGTGCACTGATGGCCTTCACGGTGCCGACCCAGTTGGGGGCGGTCGCGGCGGGAGGGCCTTCCGGTTTCGGTGGAAAAACCTTCTGCCAGAGGCCGACGAAAAAATTCGGTTTCTCGGTCGCGGGGGCTTCGATCGGTGCGGTCGGCACCGGGGCGTCGGTCGGGGTGGTCTCTTCAATTGCCGGGGGAAGCTCGGCGGTGGGCGGTGTTTCGCTATCGGGTGTTTCGCTGTCGACGGAGGAGGTGAGAACGGGTTCGCCTTCGGTGAACGTGGGAGTGGTGTCGTCGCCGCTCTTTGGCAGCAGCGCACAGGAAGCGAGCAGAAGGCTGACGGGAAAAAGGAGGAGTTGGCGGCGGGGCATGGGCGTCACGTTACGATGGGATGGGTGGTGATCCAATCGCAGAAAGCGGCGAGGGCGCGGGCGCGGTGGCTGATGGAGTTTTTCACGGCGGCGGGGAGTTCGCCGAAGGTCTGGGCGTGGCCTTCCGGGATGAAGAGCGGGTCGTAGCCGAAGCCGCCCGGGCCTTTCATTTCGGGGATGATGGTGCCCTCGATCGCTCCGGGGAAGGTGGCGACGAGTGCGCCGTCCCGGGAGAGGGCCAGGACGCAGCGGAAGCGGGCGGCGCGGTCGGCGGCGGGAATTTTTTTGAGATTCTCGAGCAGGAGCGCGTTGTTGTCGGCGTCGGTGGCGTGGGGACCCGCGTAGCGAGCCGAGTAGACGCCGGGTGCTCGGTCGAGGGCGTCGACCTCGAGGCCGGAGTCGTCGGCGAGCGCCCAGCCGCCGACGTGGGCGGAGATCGCGTTGGCTTTGAGCGTCGCGTTGGCTTCGAAAGTCGTGCCGGTCTCTTCGACGTCGGGGGCGTCGGGGTTGGTGGTGAGATCGGAAACGACGAACCGGTCGCCGAGCATGGCGGCGATCTCCTGGGTCTTGTGGGCGTTGCGGGTGGCGAGAAGAAGGGCAGGCATGGCGGGGAAGACGGTAGTGCCTCGGTGGCGGGAGGGGAACGGCTTTTGATGGGCGGGCGGTTGGTTCGCGGGAAAGTCGACGATGCGCTCGGGTGGCGTGACGGCCGGGTGGGATTGGAGAGGGGTCCCGTTTGGACATTGACTGGCGGAGGTGGTCGCTGAGAATGCGCAGTTCATTTTTCTTCGTCATGGCCCAGCGCAAACCGTTTCCGTTTTCTGATTTTGAACCCAAGTGGCAGGAGCGCTGGGAGGCCTCCGGGGCTTGGCGGGCCAAGGACCCGGGCGACGAGGGTTTCGACGCGGCGGCGCGGAAGGCGTACATCCTGGACATGTTTCCGTATCCGAGCGGGAACGGGCTGCACATCGGGCATCCGCTGCAGAAGACGGCGTGTGATGTCGTGGCGAGGAAGCTGCGGATGGAGGGGGTGAACGTGCTGTTTCCGGCGGGGTGGGATTCGTTTGGCCTGCCGGCGGAACAGTACGCGGTGAAGACAGGGCAACATCCGCGGGCGACGACGGAGGCGAACATTGCGAACTTCACTCGGCAGATCAGGCAGCTCGGTTTCTCGTATGATTGGAGTCGGGAGGTGGCGACGAGCGACCCGGATTATTACAGATGGACGCAGTGGATTTTCCTCAAGATCTACGACAGTTGGTTCGATGAGGTGGCGGGGAAGGCCCGGCCGTTGGCGGAGTTGGAGGTCCCGGAGGACGTGCGGGCGGCGGGGGAGGATGCGGTGCGGGATTTCGTCGATTCGAAGCGTTTGGCCTACGTCGACGAGGCGCCGGTGAACTGGTCGCCGGATCTCGGCACGGTGCTGGCGAACGAGGAAGTCGACGAGTGGGTTGGGAAGGGCTTTCGGGTGGAGCGGAGGCCGATGCGGCAGTGGATGCTGAGGATTTGCGCCTACGCGCAGCGGCTGATCGATGATCTCGAGTTGCTGGACTGGCCGGACGCGTTGAAGACGATGCAGCGCAACTGGATCGGCCGGAGCGAAGGGGCGGTGGTTCGGTTTTCGATTGCGGATTCTCCGCGTTCGATCGAGGTCTTTACGACGAGGCCGGATACGCTGTTTGGGGCGACCTACATGGTGTTGGCTCCCGAGCACCCGTTGGTGGACGAGATCGTCAGCGAGGAGCGGCGCGAGGCGGTGGCGGAGTATCGAAAGGTCGTCTCCGCCAAGTCGGATCTCGAGCGGACGGACCTGGCGAAAGACAAGTCGGGGGTGGCAACGGGCGCGTTCGCCATTAATCCGGTGAGCGGCGAGCGGATCCCGATCTGGATCGCGGATTACGTGCTGATGGGTTACGGGACGGGAGCCATCATGGCGGTGCCGGGCCACGATCCGCGGGACTTCGAGTTCGCTGAGCGGTTCGGGTTGGAGGTGCGGGTGGTCGTGAAGAAAGCGGCTGGCGATGGAGAAGGGGGATGCTTTGCCGGCGAGGGAATCGCGGTCGCTTCGGGCTTCCTCGACGGTTTGGCGACGGCGGAGGCCAAGCGCTCGATGATCGATTGGCTGGAGGCGGAGGGCGTTGGTCGGGGTTCCGTGAATTACAAACTGAGGGATTGGTTGTTTTCGCGGCAGCGGTATTGGGGCGAGCCGTTTCCGATTGTTTGGAAAAATGGGCGGCATTCGGCGGTGCCGGAAAGCGAGCTGCCTTTGTTGCCGCCGGAGATGGAGGATTTCAAGCCGGCGGGGGATGGACGGTCTCCCCTGGCGAAGGTGCGGGAGTGGGTCGAGTTGGCGGACGGGAGTGAGCGGGAGACCAACACGATGCCGCAGTGGGCCGGGTCGTGTTGGTATTATTTACGTTTCCTCGATCCGCGGAATGCGGAGGCCTTGGTGGATCCGTCGGTCGAGCGGTATTGGATGGGAGAGAAGGGGGTGGATCTTTACGTCGGCGGTGTGGAGCACGCGGTGCTTCACCTTTTGTACGCACGATTCTGGCACAAGGTGCTTTTTGATCTGGGCATCGTGGGGACGCCGGAGCCGTTTTACCGGCTGATGAATCAGGGTCTCATTCAGGGAGAGGACGGGCAGAAAATGTCCAAGAGCCGGGGGAACGTGGTGAATCCGGACTTGGTCGTGGAGGAATTTGGTGCCGATTCGTTGCGTTTGTTCGAGTTGTTCATGGGACCGCTGGATCAGCCGAAACCTTGGAGCATGAAAGGGGTCGAGGGAGTGCATCGTTTCCTGGCGCGGGTTTGGCGGCTTGTGATGGAGGAGGATCAGGAGGGACGTTGGAATTTGTCCCCCGATCTGGCGGAGGTCGAGTTGACGACGGGTCAGCGGCGGGTGGTTCATGGGTCGGTCAAGAAAGTGACGGAGGACGTGGGCGAGTTCGGATTCAACACGGCGATTTCCCAGATGATGGTTCTGACGAACGAATTTGTCGGGCTGTCGCCGCGTCCGGTGGCCGGGGTGCGGACTTTGCTGTGCCTGCTGAGTCCGTTTGCGCCGCATCTGGCGGATGAATTGTGGGAGCGGTTGGGCGCGAAGTTTGGTGGGTTCGAGGGTCGGGCCTCCGGGCAGGGTTGGCCGGAATGGGTTGACGAGTATTTGGTCGAGGACGAGATCGAGATCGTGGTGCAGGTGAACGGAAAATTGCGCGACAAGTTGACCGTCAAGAAGGACGCGTCACGCGAGGAGATCGAGGCCGCGGCGATGGCGAGTGAGAAGATTGCGGAAACGATCGCCGGGCTGAATATCGTGAAGGTTGTCGTGGTGCCGGGGAAGCTGGTGAACGTGGTCGCGAAATAGAAGTTGTGCGTTGAGTGTCGAGCAACGGTGTGGGAGGTTCGCCGCAATGCAAATTCGCTGGTTGGCCCTCGGAATTTTTTTAGGCGTGGCTGGCCTGGCGTTGGCGGATTGGGAGACGGTCGAAATCGGCGGGCGGGATTACGTTTCGCTGGAAAGCGTGGCGGATTTTTACGGCATGGCTCCTCCGGGTGCGGACGGTAAATCGAACGGTAAGAGTGTCTGGGAAGCGAAGGGTTCCGGGCGGACGCTTCGGGCCAAGGAAGACAGCCGGGAGACGATGTTGAACGGGGTGCGGGTGTGGCTGGCCTTCCCGGTGAAGACGCGGGGCGGTGAACCCTACGTGTCGCGGATGGACGTGAGCACGACCCTGGAGCCGACGTACCGACCGGACAAGGTGCCGGGTCTACGGAAGGTGAAGACGGTGGTCCTGGATCCGGGACATGGCGGCCACGACAAGGGCGCGAGTAGTCGATTCGGCTACGAGAAGGAATTCACGTTGGATTTGACCAGCCGGGTGCGGAAGAAACTGGAAAAAGCGGGCGTCAAGGTGGTGCAAACGCGGTTGGGTGACTCCTTCGTCGAATTGACGTCGCGGGCGGCGATGCCCAACAAATACGATGGATCGATCTTCGTGAGTCTGCATTTCAACTCGGCGGACTGGAAGCCTTCGGCGAACGGGATCGAAATTTTCACCATTCCGGCGAGGGGAACGCCACCGACGGGTCAGGACAAGGTGTTGGCTCGGGACGTTGGGAAGGAAGACGGGCACGCCTTGGAACCGGCGAGTGCCGCGCTGGCAAACGCGATCTTCCCAGCGATCCTCGCGAAGACCCGGTTGTATGATCGGGGTGTCAAGCGGGGCTCGCTTTTCGGTGCTTCGAAATGCTGACGTGCCGGCTGTCTTGATCGAAGGCGGTTTTCTGACGAACCCCTCTGAGGCGGCGCGGATCGCTTCAACAAGTTGGCGGGATGAACTGGCGGAGGGCGTGGTGAACGGAATTCTTGCCTACATCGCGCTCGTGGACAAAGGCGTGGTTCCGAAGAGCGTCGAGGCGCTTGGCGGAAAGGCCACGACGGAATTCGTGCCGACGAACTGAGGAGAACTCGTTGCGATTGACGGCGAGGAAGCGTGGTGCGTGGGGCGGGGCGATTCTTGGGAGGAATCGAACGGCTTGCAGGCTTGCTTGAACGCAGGGGGCCGAATAATCGGAGTGGGGTGAAGGTCGTCTGGGAGTGGCTCGTCGGAAAGTGGAATTGGCCGGGTGCCGCCGCTTTTGCGGGCGGGATGCTGCTCGCCATTTCTCCGGTGGTATGGGGGGTGGGAGGTGAGCTGGTGTTCTGGGTCTACCTGCAACTTCCGATCTACATGCTTCATCAGCTCGAGGAGCATGCGGGGGATCGCTTTCGGACGTTTGTGAATGAGAGCGTTGGCGGAGGCGTGGAGGTGCTTTCGCGTCGGGCAACGTTCGTGATCAATTCCGTCGGCGTTTGGGGAGTCGATCTGGCCGCGCTTTATTTGGCGGTGTTCGTCGGACCTTCGTGGGGATTGATGGCGATGTATTTGCCATTGGTGAACGTCTGCGGACACCTTGGGCAAGCGATTGCGTTACGTCGATACAACCCGGGTTTGATTTCTGCTCTGGCGCTCTTCGTTCCGGTGGCGGGTGCGGGGTTGTGGATCGTCACGCGGGGGGATGGAGCGACGTGGGCAGCGCAAGGCGCTGGATTGGCGGTTGCGTTAGGGGTTCACGGCGCGATTGTCGCGCACGTGAAGAGTCGCATCAAATCGCGCGAGTCGCGTTAATTTATCCGGCCATCCCCGGAGACCGCGAGCCGAGCGGCACCTCCGAGGGGCGGATTCTGGCGTTACTGAAACTCGACCTTGCCGCTGTCGAGATTGTAGACCGCTCCAACGACCTGGAGGTCTCCAGCTTTGACGGCTTCGGCAAGGATCGGGGTGGACTCTTGCAACTCTTTCACGTTGAGCGAGACGTTTTCACCGATGGCATTTGCCAGGAGGTCGCCTTCCTTGCCTTCGACGGCTTCGACGGCGGGTTCGATGGATTCGATCAAACCGGGAAGATGGCCGGGAAGTTCGGCGTCCTGCGTGACGACTTTGACGGCCGCATCGACCGCTCCGCAGCTTTCGTGGCCGAGAACGACGATGAGCGGGGTGCCGAGAAATTTGACCGCGTATTCGATGCTCGCAAGGTTGTCGTCGTTGACAAAATTGCCGGCCACCCGGACGACAAAGAGGTCGCCGCGTTCCTCGTCGAAAGCGAGTTCGGGAGCGACGCGAGAGTCGGCGCAACCGAGGATGATCGCGTAGGGATTCTGACCTTTTGCCAAGGCCTCGCGTTCAGTGGAAAAGTCGTTGGCTTCGAGTGAACCGCTGACGTAGCGCAGATTACCGGCCTTGAGACGCTCGAGCGCTTCATCCGCGGAGATCGCATTGCCGGGTTTCGGTGGAGCCGCGGCGGGATCGGCGGCTTGCAGGGAGGCTATTGAAAGGATGGCGAAAGGGAGTATGTGCTTGATCGACATTCTGAGAGTTTTGCCCGACGGGTTGCGGTTGGCTACCGAAAATGGCTCGGGTCGAAAGGGTGCGGGCGGGGCGCTTCGACGAGGGTTCTCGCTATTCGCTCGTGACGCGCCAGATCGTGTCGTGCGCGTCTTCGCTCATGAGGAGGGCGCCATCTTTTGCGACGGTCAACCCGACCGGGCGTCCCCAGACTTTCCCGTCGTCCGTCGTGAAACCGGTGATGAAATCCTCGTAGACTCCGGTCGATTTGCCATTCTTGAGCGGCACCCGGACGACTTTGTATCCGGTGCGTGGTTCGCGGTTCCACGAGCCATGGAAGGCGGCGAAGATGTCGCCGTCGTAGTCGTCGGGGAATTGGTCGCCCGTGTAGAAGACCAAGTTGAGGCTGGCGGAGTGGCTTTGGACCAGGACATCCGGGATGGTGACGGTGTCGGCGAGATCGCTGTGCGGATCGTCCTGGTGACGGGGGTCGGGATTTCCACCGATGTAGAAATACGGCCAGCCGTAGAAACCGCCCGGCTGGACGCTGGTGATGTAATCCGGGACGAGGTTGTTACCGAGACCGTCGCGTTCGTTGACGGAGGTCCAAAGGGTACCGGTCGCAGGGTCGACGGCGATGCCGACTGGATTGCGAAGCCCGGTGGCGTAGACGGCCTTTTCGGAGCCGTCGGGGTTCATGACGAAAATCCGGGCGCGGTGTTCTTCGATTTTGAGGTCTTCTTCGTCAACGTTGGTTTTGGAGCCGATCGAAACGAAGAGCTTGGATCCGTCCTTCGAGAAGCAAATGTCGCGCGTCCAGTGGCCGCCACCCGTGAGGTGCCCGCCTTCGGAATGGGTGGTGATCGTCTCCGGCTCGGCGGTCGCCTTGGTGTCGCCGGTTTTGTAGGGGAAACGAACGACATCGCCCGTATTGGCAACGTAAAGGAACTCGGGATTATTGGCGGGGTAAAACGCGAGACCGAAGGGCTTGTCGAGACCGTCGGCGAAGACCTCGTTCAGATCGGGTTGGCCGTCGCCGTTGGTGTCGCGGAGGACGCGGACTCGACCCGGATTGGACTCCGTGACGAAAATGTCCCCGTTGGGAGCGGTGAGCAGATAGCGCGGATTCTCGAGACCGTCGGCGACCCATTTCTCGATCTGAAAGCCGTCGGGGACCTGGGGCATTGCGCCTTCGGGTTGGTCGATGGTCTCGGATTTGTTTCTGACGGATTCGGTTGCGAAGGGGGTTGGGAGGCTGTCGGCAGTGATCCGGTATTCTTTGCCGGGTTGAGCGGCGGTGTAGTCGCCGGCGGGTCCCTGACCAGGGAGGGCGAAGCAGTTGGCGGTGGCGGCAGCGAGGAGGATTGGGATTAGAAAACGCATGTTTGAGCGATTCGACTGAGTGCAGCCGGTCTTTGAAGCCTGTTCAGTTAGTTCGTGAAATCCTGTTCGTTGAGCTGTTGCTGGCGCTCTCGGCTTCGGTCTGCCCGGTCGTCGTAATATTGGCGCGTCGAGCGGGATTCTCCGACGCCGGGGACGGCCAGACTGTCCGCACCGTTGCCGGTTGAGCAGGAATTAAAAACGACCGGGGCGGTCAGGGCGAGGCAGGCAGGGAGGAGGGCGGAAAGTTTCATGTTTGGAGACCTGAATGGATTCGCGTGGCAGGGCGAGGGTGGCTGTCAGGTCGAGAATTCCGAGTGGTGGCGCGGGCGGCCTGGCCCGAGATCCCAGCGGTCCTCGTGGGGAAGGTCGGCCATCTGGCTGGCGATCTGCCCTTCTAGATGGAGGGTGCGGGTGGGGAAGGCAATGGAGAGGCCGCGGTTGTGAACCGCGCGCATAATTTTGCAGTTCACCCGTTGGCGAGTGTCCATGTGCGTGAGCCAAACGGTGGATTTCGTGAAGTAGTAAACGAGGATGTCGAGGGAGCTGGATCCAAAATCGGTGAAGTTGACCAAAATGAAGTCCTGGTGGACGCCATCGTCGCCACGGAGGAGTTCGCGGATGTCCTCGACGAGGCCCTCCATGTCGGCCGCGGTGGAATCGTAGGTCACACCGATGGTCTGTTTCACGCGGCGCTTCGGCATTTTCGTCCAGTTGTCGATGGGTTCGTTGGCGAGAACGCCGTTGGGGACGGAGACGATGGTTTTTGGGAAGGTCCGAATTTTGGTGGAGCGCAGGCCGATGGATTCGACGTTGCCGTCGACCGTGTCGCCGACCTGGATCCAATCGCCGACTTTGAACGGCCGGTCGAGGACGATCATGAAGGCGCCGAAGCCATTTTTGAGGGTGTCCTGGGCGGCGAAAGCGACGGCGGCGGTGCCGAGTCCGAGCGTCGTGATGAGGCCGGTGAGGTTGTAACCGAGATTGTCGACGACCATGAGAACGCCAACGATGAGGACGAAAATGCGGAGGGTCTTCTTGATGAGCGGGGCGAAGCCAGCGGCGGCGGAGCCGGGGCGTTCGCCGACGCGGTCGCCGATGCGGTTGGCGATCAGGTCCGTGAGGCGAACGAATCCCCAGACGACCGTACCCATGAGAACGGCACGAACGGTATTCCCGACAAAAATTGAAACGGCGGACTCAATCGGAAGGACGAGAATCGCGAGGTAGATGCCGTTGACGAGAATGAACAGGGAAAGTGGGCGCTCGATGGCTTCGAGGACGTCCTCGTTGAGACGGTTTTTGCGGTGTCGGGCGAAACGGCGGAGGCCGCGGAAGATGAGGCTGATGACGACTCGCCGAAAAAAGAGGAAGGCGAGAAGAATGCCGAAGCTGGAAGCGAGCTGGCCGACGGTGAAGCCAAAGATGTTGATCGCCGCAATCCGGCGAGCCTGCTTGAGGATGCCGCCGATGACCTTCCGGTCCTTGGTGGCGTTGTCGGCAATCGCGTCAACTTTCTCGCCAACGGTCTTGACGGCCGATGCGACGGCTTCCTGCCCGGGGAGGGGTGTCGGTGATTGGGGCGGAGCGAGGTCGTCGGTAGCGAGGTCAGATTGAGTCGGGATCGGGTCCGACGACTGCGAGTTGGCGCTTTGCGGATTGCTATTTTCGCGAGCTGGAAGCGTGGGAGTAACGAGGGCAAGAAAGAGGCTGAGTGCGAAAACGTGACGGTGCATAACGTGACTGATTTGGTGGCAGTTCCGGGGGAGGTTGACCTTCGACGGGAATGGCGGGGCGTCAAGTGCGGTGGTTTTTGATTCTCTTCCGAGGGGAGCTTGGGCAGGTTGCGCGGCGGGATGGAGCTTGCGCTGATAGATGCCATTGGGCCGTTTTTTCGCGGTTATCAGAAACGCCGGATCAATTGGTCGAAAATTCCTTTCGATCACCTGCTGCGGGAAGGCGCGGCGGCGGACGCGCAATGGGCGCAGATCCGTGAAGAGATTGGGGTGCTCGGGCGGCGGGTGCGGGAGATGGGGTTCACGGCGGTCACTCTGGACGACCTGGCGCACCTGGCGGATCACGATTGGTACGAGGCGGAGGTGCGCGGGGAGATCGCGGGATTCAGGGAGCGGTTCCGGGTCATTCTGGGGGATCTGAAGTCGCTGGGGCTGGGGATTTATCTCACGTCGGACTACCTGACGACGACGGGTGCGGTCGACGCGCGGATCGGAAAATCGGCGGGGTTGGCGCGGGAGTGGTACGCGGGATTGGTGGGGCGGTTTCTGGAGGATTTCCCGGAGGTGGATGGAATCGTTCTACGGATTGGCGAGAGCGACGGGGTGGACGTGGCGGGGAAACTCCGCAGTCGATTGGCGCTGCGCTCGGCTCGCGCGGTGAATCAGCTTCTGCGGGAGGTGTTGCCGGTGTTCGAGGCGGCCGGGAGGCGGCTCATTCTGCGGACCTGGACGGTCGGAGCGCATCTGATCGGCGATCTCATCTGGAATCCCTTGCGCCTCTCGCAGGCGGTCGAGGGAATTGACTCCCCGGCTTTCGTGGTTTCCATGAAATACGGGGAATCGGATTTTTTCCGGTATCTGTCGTTGAATCGGCAGTTTTTCCGGATCGACGTCCCGAAGATCATCGAGTTCCAGGCTCGGCGTGAATACGAGGGTGCGGGCGAGTATCCCTCGTTCATCGGGTGGGAGTGCGAGCATTACGCGAAGGAACTCGCGGGTGCCTCCGGCGTGATCGGGCTGTCGGTCTGGTGTCAGACGGGGGGGTGGCACGGGTTCCGGCGGTTGGCGTTCCTGGACGACGACGCGGTGTGGATCGAACTGAACGTGGCGGCGGCGATCGGGGTGGTGAAAGAGGGATTGTCGGTCGAGGCGGTCGTCGAGCGGTGCGTGGGCGCGGAGCGGGCGGGCCCTGCTCTCGAGCTGCTGCGGCGGTCGGATGAGGTGGTGAGGGAGTTGCTTTACATCGAGGAATTTGCGCGCCAGCGGTTGTACTTTCGGCGCGTGCGGATCCCGCCGCTGCTCCAGGTGTATTGGGACACCATCTTCGTGAACGACGCCGTCCGGAAAGTCGTCGGGCACTTTGTGCACGACCCGGAACGCGCAATCCGGGCCGGTGAGGCGGCGTTCGCGAATTTTGCGCGGATGGAGGAGCTGGCGGAGGCGGCGGGGCTGCCAGTGGATGATATCCGCTTCATGCGGGACACGTTCCGGATATTGCTGCTGGCCCGACGCTATTATTTACTGCCCTTCGCGCCGGAGCTGGCCAGTGAGATTGAGGAAACGAAGCGGGCTTACAAGAAGCGTTGGCCGCGGAAAGTGCGGCATCGCTACCGGGTGAAGACGTCGTTTCAGCCGACGCACGTGAAGCGGAGGACGATCGCGTGGGCGTCGCGGTTGGTGATTCGGAACCGGCCGGAGTATCGGACGGTGTTCGATCGGCTTTTCACGCTGCGGGTGCTGGCGTGGGTGTACTGGCTGTTCCGGGTGCGTCATCAGCGAGCGATGCCGAAGTTTCTGCGGAAGAGCGCGATGGGGGTGGACGCGGTGTTCAAATAGAGCTTCTGAAGGTCTTATTTAGAATTGTTCTTGATCCATTTCTCGTCTGTGGCACGCTGCAGATGTGACGACGGAGATTGAGACGCACTACCACGAGACCATTGGAAACGTGGGTTTACGTGACACGCCGCAGCGGCGGCACGTTTACGATTTATTGCTGACCAAGCGGGATCACCCGACGGCAACGGAAGTTTTCATGCGAGCGAAGGAGGGCATGCCTTCGATTTCTTTGGCGACGGTTTACAATTCGCTGGAGACTTTGGTTGGTTGCGGACTCGTCAAGCAGGTCCACGTCGACCGCGAGCCGACGCGGTTCTGCCCGAATCTCGAGGAGCACGGACATTTCGTGTGTGACAAGTGCCACGCCGTTTTCGACGTCGATTTGGCTTCGGGCCGCACGGTTGGGCGAACCTGGGAGCTTCCCAAAAATTTTACCGTATCGGCTCACGAAGTCTCCCTGCGAGGGGTCTGCGCGTCCTGTAATTCCAAATAATTTATTTTATGAGCAGTCTGAAAATTGAAAATCTCCACGCCAGAATCGGCGAGACGTCCATTCTCAAAGGCCTCAATCTCGAGATCCCCAAAGGAGAGGTTCACGCGATCATGGGCAAGAACGGGAGTGGCAAGAGCACGCTCGCGAAGGTGATGGCCGGTCATCCGGATTACACCGTGACCGAGGGTGCCGTTTACATGGACGGGGAGAACATCCTGGAGATGGACGAGCCGGACGCACGAGCGCGGGCGGGATTGTTCCTGGCATTTCAATATCCGAACGAAATTCCTGGAGTGACGATCGCCAATTTTATCCGCGCGGCGGTTCAATCGCGGTTGCCCGAGGGCGAGGAGCTCGAGGCAACCGATTATTACGGCAAGCTCTACGAGAAAATGGACGCGCTCAAGATCCCGCGAGCCTTCACTTCACGATCGGTGAACGAAGGCTTCTCCGGTGGTGAGAAGAAGCGTTGCGAGATTCTGCAGATGGCGATGCTCGAGCCTTTGTACGCGGTTCTCGACGAGACGGATTCCGGTCTGGACATTGACGCGCTCAAGATTGTGTCGGACGGCGTCAACGCCTTGCGCGGACCAAATTGCGGGATGCTTGTGATCACGCATTACCAACGGCTGCTCAATTACATCGTGCCGGATCGCGTCCACGTGATGGTCGATGGTCGAATCGTTCTCAGTGACGACAAGGACCTTGCGCTGAAGTTGGAAGCGGAAGGCTACGACTGGGTGACCGCCGACGCCGCGGCCGCCTAAAATCCAAGACACCCAGAATCGAAAAGGAGAAAATATTATGACAGCCGCTTTGGAGACCAAGCCAGACTTTGACGTCAACCAGGACGTGGGAAATTTCAGCTACGACATGAAATACGCCTACGACGCCGGCGTTGGATTGTCAGAGGATACGGTTAAATACATCGCCGACGTGAAGAAGGATCCCGAGTGGATCCGCGAGTTCCGTCTGAACGCGTATAAGAAATTTCTCGAGAAGCCGATGCCAACGCACTGGGCGTCGAAGGATCTTGAGAACATCATCTTCGAGAAGATCCGCTACTATTTGTCGCAGGGGCAGGTGCCGAGTCGGACCTGGGACGACGTGCCGGAGGAGATGAAGCGGACGTTCGAGCGGCTGGGAATCCCGGAGCAGGAGCGGAAGTTTCTCGCGGGGGTCGAGGCGCAGTTCGACAGCGAAGCCGCCTACTCGAACATCAAGGCGGCGGTCGGAGAGCAGGGAGTGATTTTTGTCGGGAGCACCGAGGGATTGCACAAGCATCCCGAGATCTTCAAGAAGTGGTTCGGCAAGGTCATCCCGACGGGTGACAATAAGTTTAGTGCGCTAAATAGCGCGGTGTTCAGTGGGGGTTCGTTCATCTACGTGCCGCCGGGCGTCAAGGTGAAGCATCCGCTCCAAGCGTATTTCCGGATCAACGCGCAAAGCTTCGGTCAGTTCGAGCGGACGCTCATCATCGCCGACGAAGGCAGTGAGGTGATGTACATGGAGGGATGCACGGCTCCGAAATTTGAGACCGCCACGCTGCACAGCGCGGTGGTCGAGCTAGTCGCGCTCAAGGGCGCGAAAATCCAATACGTGACGGTTCAGAACTGGAGTCCGAACGTTTTCAACCTCGTGACGAAACGCGGGTTGGCTCACGAGGACGCCGAGATCAAATGGATCGATTGCAACATCGGCTCGCGGCTCACGATGAAATATCCGGGCGTCGTGATGAAGGGGAAGCGCGCGAGAGGTGAGGTGATCAGCATCGCGCTGGCTGGCGACGGGCAGCACCAGGATACCGGGGCGAAAATGGTTCACGCGGCTGACGACACGACGTCGAACATCGTGTCGAAGTCAATCAGTGTCGGCAAAGGCCGCGCGACTTACCGCGGAATGGTTCATCTGCCGAAGCACCTCAAGGGTTGTAAAAACAACACCGAGTGCGACGCGCTATTGATTAATTCGAAGAGCCGCACGGACACGTATCCCGCCATCGTGGCGCGTGGTCAGCAGAATGCGTGTCAACACGAAGCGAGCGTGAGCCAGATCAGTTCTGAGCAGATTTTTTACATGCAGCAGCGGGGATTGACCGAGGCTCAGGCGATGAGTCTGGCGGTCAATGGATTCGTCAACGACCTCGTCCGCCAATTTCCGATGGAATACAGTGTTGAGCTGAAACGGTTGATTGATTTGGAGATGGAAGGTTCGGTTGGGTGACCGGCAGTTCACGGAGACCGGTATTGTTATGAGTGGATTGGTGGTTGAAGACGCGAATGAAGTTGCTGCGGTGAGTGGGGGGGAATGTTCCAACGACGCGGGGACGTTAAACTTCGCCCCGGCCGGAAATTTTCCGGAATGGTTTCAGGATACTCAGCGGGTGGCGTGGGAAGATTTTCTGAAGACGACAGCTCCCGTCCGGACGGATGAGCCGTGGCGCTTTGCTTCGATCAAATCTGCGGGCCTCGAGGGATTCGCTTCCTCGCCGGAAGTTGGTAGCGAGGGGCGTTTAATCAACGCATCCAGGCTCGGGAGCAAATGGGCGGCGAAGTTGGTTTTTGGCAACAATCGGTTGCTGCACCGCGAGGTGGCGGGGCTGCCCGAGGGCGTTGTGGTTGTGCCGCTCGACGAAGCGGCGCGGGATCACGAGGGGTTGATGCGCGAGTATTTTATGACGCAGCCGGTAGAGCTGGGGTCCCACCGCTTTGCCGCTCTGCATCGTGCGATGGTGACGGGTGGGGTGCTCGTTCACGTGCCCGCGAACGTTGAGGTCGCTGAGCCAATCGAGATTCATCATTGGGTCGAGGGCGAAAATTCTTCAGTTTTCCCGCACACGCTCATCATCTGCGGGGCCAACAGTAAAGTGACGGTGGTTGACCGATTCGTCTCGGCGGATGGTCACCGGGCTCTGGCCTGTGGCGTGAATGATCTGCACGCGGGTCCGGGTTCGAATCTCCAATACGTGTCGCTTCAGGATTGGAGTCCGACGTCGACCGCGTTCCACATCAATTCGACCATCGTCGACCGCGACGCGACGTCGACCGCGTTGGCTCTCAATCTCGGAGGTCGTTACGTTCGCGGCGAAAGCCTCAGCCGGATGGTTGGTTCGGGGGCGCGGAGCGTGATGCTCTCGATCAATCCAACCGACGGCACTCGTGAAATTGACCAGCGCACGTTGCAGGATCACTCGGCCCCAAACGCGACTAGCGATCTGCTTTACCATAATTCTTTGGACGACGAGTCGCGGACGATTTTCGCCGGTTTGATCAAGGTGGGCGAGGGCGCTCACGGCACGGACGCCTATCAGAAGGTGCGGAATTTGTTGCTGAGCGACGAAGCTGAAGCGAATTCCATGCCGGGGCTGGAGATTCTTGCGGACGAAGTAGCGTGTTCCCACGGGGCGACGTCGGGCCAGATCAACGAAGACGAAGTCTTTTACATGCAGGCGCGGGGAATTCCTGAGCGGCTCGGGCGGCGACTGATTCTGGCCGGGTTCTTCGACGACTTGCTCGGTCGCATTGAGGGTGAAGGGTTGCGAGCGAAGTTGAGTGGTGTCTTGCACGCGCGTCTGGGTATCCCGAGCGACGAGTGATTTTCCCCGTTTGCGGGACGGTGCGATTTTGCTTCCGATGAATCGTCAGCGAAGCTAGGCGGAGGGAATGAAACCGGGCGCATTGTTGTACAACGCTGGAGCGGGATCGACCGAAGATCTCACTCCCGCTCAGCTGTCGGCTGCGCTCGAGTCGCGAGGGGTTGCGGTCCGGGTCGTCGAAATCGGAGAGGGCATTGACCCGGCAGACGCCGCTCGGGATCTGGTGCGTGATGGCATCCCCTTTATCGTGGTTGCAGGCGGGGATGGCACCGTCGGAGCGGTTGCCTCCGTTCTGACCGGCACGGACCTTCCGCTTGGCATCATTCCCGTGGGGACCTTCAACAATTTCGCACTGAGCCTGCATTTGCCGACGGATCCGATCGAGGCGTGTGGGTTGATTGGCGAACGGAACCTGCGGGCGGTAGATGTCGGGTACGCGAACAGCAAGCCATTCTTCGAATGCGCTGGTCTGGGGCTTGACGCGGAAGTTTTTCCTCTCGGCGAGGAAATCAAATCGGGCGCACTCGCTAAATACGTCACGCTGCTCCGAAAAGCATTCCGATACCGTCGGCAAAAGTTCGAAATCGAATTTGATCGTCCGGTTAGCGAGGCGATCACGGAAGGCAAAGGAGGGAACGACGCTATCAAGGCTGGTAAGCTGCGACGCTTGAGTCGAAAAACAATTCGACTGCGGGCGTTGATGCTGACCGTCTCAAACGGTCCGTACTATGGAATGAACTTCACCGTGGCACCGGATGCTCGGATCGATGATGGCTTTTTGACGGTCAACGTCTTCAAGCGTTTCAGTCGGTTGGAACTTTGGTGGCATTTCGTATCCATCAGCAGCGGACAGCGCGCCTACTCGCCCAAGACGCTGCAATTTCGGGTGAAGAAGTTGAAAATAACCGGAACGAATGCGATTCGAACGCACTTGGACGGCGATTTGCTCGATGAATGGCCGGTCGACATCGAATTGCGTCACAGGGTCTTGCGGGTCTTCGGACGTGCAGCAGGGGAGACGCTGGAAGCGAATTGAAACAAAACTGTCGCAAATGATTTTCTTATTGCAATAATTCGCGACCGGCCGCATCTTTACTCAAATCTCAAACAACCCATGACCAAAATCCAAAACATCCTCGCAGTTGGTGCGATAGCGGCTTCCGCATTCGTCCACCAGGCCTCGGCTCAGAACACGGTTCGCCAATTTAAGGACGAGCTTGCCGACAAACTCGGCAACAAAAAGAATAAGGCCGCTGCTCAGGTGATCGCTCGGACGATTAAGAAGTATTCCCGGCGGGATTCGAAAAGGGTCGTTGCCTTCGCCCGGCTTGGAAACAAGTCCCTTGAAAAACTCGTGAGAGATAATCTTCGGGGCAACGCCGCTGTGACGATTCTGAGGGGAACAGCGCGGGGTTATTTTGGTGCAGCTCGTTTGGATCGCCGCTTTGCCGGTGCCGTGCGGTTGATTGTCCGCCGTCTTCCAAACAGCCAGAAGACTCCTGCGGTCTTGAAAAGCATTTCGGATCGGTTGATCAAGGTAAATCTTGGCAAAGGTGGGTCGGCCGCTCTTGATCAGACTATCCGGGATTTGGTCTACAATGCGGGTGGAGAGACTCCTCCGACATCTTGATCGGATAGGAGATCGAAGATTCTTTAGATTGCGAGAGCGAGGCTGCGAGGCCTCGCTCTTTTTCTTTGCACAAACCAGCGTGGACGATTGCTGTTCGCGCCGATTCGCGGAGCGAACAGTTGATGGAGAGGCTCGAAGTGGCGCACGTCTTCAAGACGGCATTTTCTGCGGTTGCTCATCTGACATCGCGAACGCTTGGCTTGAAATCTCAAAGCTCAAAACGCAACAAACCGAAGCCGTCGCAGTCTCGTGTGCTCAGCCGCAAACCCCGGTTTGCCAAACGTCGGGCAGCTTTGTTTCTACAGCGATAAAGTCACCGAACTCGGGCGCGATTGGAGGTTCCGATTTTGACCGAAATACAAGTCGAGATTCTTCGGGATCTCAGGTCAACTGCCGCCACGCGGTGAACAAAAGCCGGGTAGCGATGAGGAACAGATTATCCGCCGAAAGAATGGTAAGTTTGGAGATGGACGATCCAAGGCGCGGTCATATTTTCGACCAATGATCTGACGTGGACACTGGTTTTGCGCTCAAGTCCGAGGAACGAGAGACCGGGATTGCTGAGACCTGGTCTAAATAATATTGCGGTGGTGAATTTGTTGCGCTGGATGGGACGGATCGTCTTTGGGTTGTTCGTTCTTGGACTGCTGGCTATTGGGGTGCTGATCTGGATTTTCGAGGGCTGGAAGGAAGGTCGTGAGAAGGTCTTAGAAGAGGCGAGTTCCGTCGTCGAAACGCGTCTGGGGGTCGTCGAGTATGTCGATGAAGGTGAGGGGCCGCCGGTTCTGATCTTGCACGGAGCGCCTGGCGGATACGACCAGGCAGTGTTGTTCGGTCGAGGGTTGATCCGCGACGGGTTTCGAGTGATTGCCCCATCCCGCCCAGGTTACCTGCGGACCCCACTTGCGGCGGGGTTGCTGCTATCGGATCAGGCGAGCTTGGTGAACGCACTTTTGGAGAAGCTGGAGATTGAGCGGATCGGGGTGCTCGGAGTATCGGTCGGGGGGAACGTCGCGTTGGAGTTCGCTTCGGCCTACCCAGCGAAGGTGGCGGGTATCGTCCTGTTGTCGCCAATCACTGACCGGCACTTCGATCAATACAATCTTCCGGCGACCAGCGAGCTTCTGGAGGAAAAAATTCTCATGGAAACGACCGGAGACATGGGAACTTGGTACGCGGCAGAAATGGCGGAGCGTGCCCCGAAGAATTTGCTGACAGCAGTTGTGGATCGAGACACGGATCTCGATGGTGGAAAAAAGAAGAAGCTTGTTCAGTCTGTGATCGAGGATGAAGCGCGGCTCGACTTTTTCCAGGATTTGGTTTTGACCGTCGCGCCTTTGGAAGGCCGGGAGAGCGGAACGCGAAACGATTTGCTGATGATGAAGGCGCTACGGAACGTCGACCTGAACTCCGTTAAGGTGCCGATTTTGGTGGTGAATGGTGAATCGCGTTCGGCGAAGGAGTGGACGGATCCGGACGTGATCCTCAAGGCCGCACCGAATGCGAAGGAGCTGGAGCTTACCAAAGTGGGGCGGTTAGTTTGGCTCAGTCCGGAGGTAGACGTCATGGACGCCGAGATCGCCAATTTTTTCCACGACGCCCTGGGGGGAAACGTCGTCGAATTTGGAGGAGCGGGTGGAGATAATGAGTGAGGGGCAAATCATGGATTTTTTCGATCATCAGGAACGGGCGCGTAAAAATACGGGCTGGCTGATCATTTATTTCGTGCTCGCGGTGATTGGAATCATTGCGGTTTTGCAAGTCGTGTTGGCGCTGGCAACGGGTGAGAGTTTGCTGGACCTCAGGCTTCTGGGGATGATCTCGGGTGGGGTAGTTGTGGTGGTAACGCTTGGGTCGGTCTTCAAGATTGCGGAGCTTTCGCAAGGGGGTGGTGTGGTCGCGGAAATGCTCGGGGGGCGGCAGATCGACCCGCACACGGTCGACCCAAAGGAAGTGCAGTTGCGAAACGTGGTGGAAGAGATGGCAATTGCCTCCGGCCTACCCGTGCCTGACATTTACCTGCTGCCGGGTGAGGAGGGGATCAATGCGTTTGCGGCTGGAAATCAGCCCGGGGACGCAGTCGTCGCGGTCACGCGGGGGACGTTGGAACTGCTCACACGGGATGAACTGCAGGGCGTGGTGGCTCATGAGTTCAGTCACATTTTGAATGGTGACATGCGGTTGAACATTAGGCTGATTGGGGCATTGAACGGGATTTTGCTACTCGCGATTCTCGGAAATATCCTGTTCCGAACGGGATTTTGGACCGGAGGGCGGGTGCGATCGAGTCGGGATTCGAATGGGAACGGGCAGTTGCCGATCTTTGTGATCGGCATCGCGCTGCTGGTCGTGGGTTCGATCGGGGCGTTTTTTGCACGACTGATCAAGGCGGCTGTGAGCCGCCAGCGGGAGTTTCTCGCCGACGCGTCAGCGGTCCAGTTCACGCGAAATCCGGACGGAATCGCGGGTGCGCTTTTCAAAATCGGCCGTTCGACGTCGAAGCTGGATACCCCGAGGGCGACTGAGGCGAGTCATTTGTTCTTCGGCAATGGGGTGGGCGAGGCGTTTGCGAGTTGGTTTGCGACGCACCCGCCGATTAGCGAACGGATCGCGGCGATCGCACCGGGATTCGACCCGGCTTCGGTGCGAGAGGTTGATCGGGTCGCTGGACGCAATGCAGCGGTGGCGGGCGCCAAGACGCCTCGGGCCGTTGGATCGGGGGCTTTGGACGCGAGGAGCTTGGCTTTGGCGGCGACGGTGTTGTCGGGTTTGCCGGAATTCTCCCGGTCGGCGGCTCGGGAGACGGGGGCGGCCGTCAGTCTCATCTATTCCTTGTTGTTGAGCGCGGATGACGCGACGCGGGTCCGGCAGGTCAAAGGAATCGAAGGGAGTGAGGAGCAGCGGCGGCAGGTGCTGGCGGATCTCGAGCGCCGCGCCGAGATCCCGGGAGAGTCCTGGTTGCAGACGGTCGACCTGTGTTTGCCAGCTTTGCGGAAAATGTCGAGGGAGCAGTATCAAGTCTTCCGTTCCAACGTGAAGCGATTGGTCGACGCGGATGGGCAGGTGGATCTTTTTGAGTATGTGTTACAGAAGGCTTTGACCCGACACCTGGACGGATATTTTCAAAAGCGAGGGGAGGCACCGGTCCGGTTTCGGTCGATTGTCGCGGTGCTACCGGAGCTGGTAACAGTCCTGTCCGCCCTGGCGTGGTTCGATGCCGCGGAGGACCCGCGGAGGGAGGCGTCGTTTCTCGCTGGTGTCGAGTGGTTGAACCTTAAACCCGGCGCGACGGGGCTTAAGCGGATTGAGGGCCTGAAGCTGGGTGAGGTCGACGCGGCGCTGGACCGATTGGCTCAGACGGATGGGCCAACGAAGAAGAAGATTCTCAATGCCTGTGGGCGGGTGGTGATGGCGGATGCTGTGATCGAGCCGAGGCAGGGGGCTCTGCTTCGCGCGGTGGCGGATACGCTGGGATGCCCGATTCCTCCGTTTGCCACGGAGGCGAGGGGGTGAGTCCCGGTTGGATCGATGCCGCGGAACTGATTGATCGGGCGGCGGAGGAGTCGACAGCGCACCGAGTTTGGAGCGGACGGAACGCTTGGATTGACCGGTTCGAGAATGATTTCCTGCTGAGTGATCCTGATGGAAACGACCAGATGGTCGGAGAGTTGTTGAGATGGGGCGCCGTGGCGGGGCGGAAGGTAGAGCGGGTTTTTCTGCGAAAATTAGTGAAGCAGCCTGGGGAAAGCGACCTGCCTCTGCTGGTTGAGGGGGACGGGCACGCTGATCGGCGAATCGTGGCGTCGGAGCGGGGCTTGCGGTTCGAGATCAGCTTTGAGGCGGGGTATTCGGTTGGTTTGTTTTGTGATCAGCGGATGAATCGGGCGTATCTGGAATCGCTGCGACCCGAGCGAGTGCTGAATTGCTTCGCTTACACCGGCGCGTTTTCGGTCGCGGCAGCGCGGGCGGGCGCGGAGACTTTGAGTGTCGATCTGGCGGCAAAGGCATTGGAAACGGCGGGACGGAATTTTGATCTGAACGGTCTCAGATCGGAGCGACATCGGTTTTTCGTGGACGACGTTTTTAGCGTGTTACCAAGGCTCGCGAGGCGAGGTGAACGTTTTGACGCGATTGTGTTGGATCCACCCACGTTTTCGCGTGGGAAAGCTGGTCGGGTTTTCCGCGTCGCGGAAGATTTCGGGCGGCTGGTGGATATGGCCCGGGCTGTTTTGACGGAGGGCGGGCGCTTGTTGCTTTCGACGAATGTCCGGGGTCTGGATGCTGTCGGACTCAGCCAGTTGGCGGGTGGGATGCACCGCGACGTGAAGTCGCCCGAGGCTGATGGATGCCGCCCCGGAACGTCGACGACGGTCTGGATGGAGCGGTAGCGAGAGTCCGCGTCGGGCTTGGAACTTGACTCAGCCGGGTGGTGCGGGCGACAAAGTCCCTTACCTTAACCGACTTGCTTCCTGTGGAGATTAAAGAAATTCGTGCGCTCATTGACCTGATGAAGAAGAACGGCCTCGCCGTTTTTAAAATGGAGAAGGAGGGGTTTAAGATTACCCTCCAAACCAGCGCGGAAAACTACGCACCTGCTGTTCACTACGCCCCTCCGGCCCCGGTGGCCTCGTCTCCGGCGGCGGTTGAATCCTCGGCGCAAACCTCTGGGGACAAGGAGATTACTTCCCCCATGGTGGGCACCTTCTACTCGTCGCCGTCACCCGAGTCACCGGCTTACGTATCGGTCGGATCGGTGGTGAAGCCGGACACGGTGGTTTGCATCGTGGAGGCGATGAAGGTGATGAACGAAATTAAGGCGGAGGTCTCAGGGACGATCACGGATATCGGCGCGGAAAATGGGAATCCGGTTCAATTCGGTCAACCGCTATTCCGGGTCAAATAACCGTCCGCTTTGATGTTTAAGAAAATCCTGATCGCGAATCGCGGCGAGATCGCGCTTCGCATCATCCGCGCCTGCAAGGAACTCGGTGTGCAGACGGTGGCCGTCTACTCCGAGCCGGACATTGATTCGCTGCACGTGCAATTGGCGGACGAGGCGATCTGCATCGGCACGGCACCGAGTGCGGATAGCTATCTGAAGATCGACCGCATCATCAGTGCGGCGGAGATCTCCGACGTCGAGGCGATTCATCCGGGTTACGGATTTCTCGCCGAGAACGCGCATTTTGCAGAGGTCTGTGCCAGCTGCAATATCAAGTTCATCGGACCGTCGGCGGAAGCCATCCGGCTGATGGGTGACAAGAATTCCGCGAGGGCGTGCGCCAAGAAGGCTGGGGTGCCGATCTCGCCAGGGAGTGATGGGACGGTCGACGACGAACAGACGGCCCTCAAGGTCGCCCGGGAAATCGGATTTCCAGTCATGATCAAAGCGGTCGCGGGTGGCGGTGGCCGGGGCATGCGGGTTGCGCACAATGACGCGAGTTTGGTGCAGGGCTACCACAGCGCTCGTCTCGAGGCGGACAAGGCTTTTGGAAATCCGGCGGTCTACATTGAAAAGTTTATCGTTGGTCCGCATCACATCGAATTTCAAGTGATCGGCGACGAGCATGGAAACATCGTTCATCTCGGCGAGCGGGATTGTTCGATTCAGCGGCGGAATCAGAAGATCGTCGAGGAGTGCCCATCTCCGTTGATGACACCTGAGCTACGGAAGCGGATGGGTGATGCTTCGGTCAAATTGGCCAAATCGGTCGGTTACACCAACGCGGGAACGATCGAGTATCTCGTGGACGATAACCTGGATTTCTACTTCATGGAGATGAACACGCGGATCCAGGTTGAACACCCGATCACCGAAGAGGTGTACGGTTGTGATCTCGTGAAGGCGCAGATCCAGGTCGCGGCGGGGGAGGAGTTGTCGTCTTACGTGAAGAACGCGAAGCCCCGGCATCACGCGATGGAATGCCGGATCAACGCTGAGAATCCGGCGCTAAATTTCCAGCCGTGCCCGGGCGAGATCGAACTTTACTACGCGCCCGGCGGACGTGGCGTGAGGATCGATTCGCACGCGTACGCGGGCTATCCCGTGCCGCCGAATTATGATTCGATGATCGCCAAACTGATCTGCACGGCTTCGACGCGCGAGGCCTGCATCGAGCGGATGGACCGGGCGCTCGGGGAGTACATGATCACCGGCGTGAAGACGACGATTCCTTTCCAGCGAGCGATCATGCGGAACGCAGATTTCCGGAGAGGGAAGTATGATACGGGATTCATTGAGAAAGGCTTGAAGGAAGGTCAGCTCGTGATGACCGACGAAGACTAGTCTTGCTGGTGGGCGAGACGGCGGGGGTCTCTCGCGCCTCCGCTTCGGAAACGGCTGACGAGATTCGCCGGGGGTGAGCGGGGGTCGGATGGTTGAGGTTTCGATTTGGTCGGCGGGAGGTCTCGGGTAGGGTGAGGCGATGAAGACTGCTCGGCTTTATGGGATCGTTGATTTGGGGTATGTGCGGGAGGGGGATGCTCTCGCGATGGCGCGGGCGATGATCGAGGGAGGCGTGGGAATCATTCAACTGAGGGCGAAGACGTCTTCGCCGCGAGAGATCGAGAAGCTGGGGCTGGAGTTGGCTGGTGTCTGCCGCGAGGCGGGGGTGCCTTTCGTTCTGAATGACCATCCGGAGCTGGTGGGGGCCTGCGGAGCGGACGGAGCGCACGTTGGGCAGGATGATATGGCGATCGCGGAGGCTCGGAGGATCGCGGGAGAGGATGCGGTGATCGGCAGATCGACGCACAGCGTGGAACAGGCGCGGGCGGCGGTGGCGGAGGGGGCGGACTACATTGGGTTCGGCCCGCTCTTCGCCACGCCGACGAAACCGGATTATCCCCCGGTGGGGCTGGATGATGTGCGGGAAGTGGTTGGGTTCGCCGAGGCGGCGGGCGTGCCGGTTTTTTGTATTGGCGGGGTGAAGTCGGAGAATGCGGGGGAGGTTGTGAACGCGGGGGCGAGGCGGGTGGTGATCGTTTCGGGGATTCTGCTGGCGGCGGATCCGGAGGGGTATTGCCGCGAGGTGATTGGCCGGCTGGGTTAGATCAGCGGGAGTTTGGCGAATTTCTCGCCGAGAACTTTTTGGCTGGGAGCGTGGAGCCAGTCGTCGAGGATGGTGGCGTAGACGCTTCGGAAGTCGGTGTTGTAGCGGAGGTCGCCATTAGTGAGGTCGGTGAGGCTGGGTGCCCGGCCGAAGACTCCGCCCTGAACCCCTCCGCCAATGAGGAAGAGCGGTGCGGCCGCGCCATGGTCAGTGCCCCCGCTGTTGTTCTCGGCGACGCGGCGTCCGAATTCGCTAAAAGTCATGAGGAGGACGCGGTTGAAATTCCCCTGGGCTTTGAGGTCTTTGACAAACGCGGTCACCGCTTCGTCAACGTTCCCGAGGAGTTGGTCGTGACGGCCGGCCTGGCCCGCGTGGTTGTCGAAGCCGCCGACGCCGGCGTAGTAGACGCGGGTGGACATGCCGCCCGCGATCAGCTGACCGACGAGGCGCAGTTGCTGGGCGAGCTGCGAGCGAGGGTAGTTGGCGGCACCCTTGTGTTTACGGGTGATTTCGAGGATCTGGTCGGAGGCGACGCGGGTGTCGAGGGCGACGCGGTCGATGAAGTCGAAGGTGCTGCCAGCGGCCGGGGTGGCGTTGCCATCCAGCCGCCGATGGATCCACCCTCGTTGCCGAAATCGTCGGTCGTGGCGGCGGCGTTGGCGGCGGCGTTGGCGGCGGCGGCGAGGTCGCTTCCGAACTTCGAGAGATCCCCGGCGATTTGAAAGCGCTCGAAGATTGTGATGGCGACGCCCACGGTCGGGTCCTAGCCCGAGTAGCAGGCGTCGAAGTAGCGGCCGACCCAGCCCTCGGTGTTCTTCGGATCGACGTCGCCACGCTGCCAGATCTCGGTCGAGCGGAAGTGACTGCGGTTGGGATTGGGGTAGCCAACGCCCTGAACGATGGAGGCCTGGCCTTCCGCGAGGAGGCTGGCGATGCCGGGGAGGCTGGGGTGGAGGCCGAGGGTGTCGGAGACGCGGAGGACCTTGTTGGCGGGGATGCCGATCTTGGGACGGGCGCGGTGGTAGGCGTCGTCGGTGGAGGGGATGACGGTGTCGAGACCATCGTTGCCGCCGGCGGGTTGGAGGATGACGAGGATCGGGTTGTCCTTGCCGGTCGCGATGGCGGTCGCGGAATTCGCGGCGGCGGTCTCGTCCAGCGCGGCGAACGTGCGGTCGACGAAACCCGGGACGGTCCAAGCGAGGGCTCCGCCGAGGACGGAGGTGCGGAGGAAACGGCGGCGGGTGTGGAGCGCAGGACGAGAGTCGTGCTGTTGATCCAGGCGCGGCCCCAGTCCCAACCGCCGACGTTGGGTGGGTTGAACGGGTGCTGGCCGAGTTGGGTGGGCGCGCCGACGAGGACCGGGGCATCGGGCTGCGGGACGTCGAGCGCCGTGCAGGTCTGAATCATCCATTGGACCGGACTCTTGAGCTGCGTGAACCGCACGGCGGGATCGTAGAATTCGCGGGAGCGGAAAAGGGTGCGGAGCGTCTCGGTGAGGTCGTAGTCGTTGGAACGAAGCTGCTTGGCGAGGGCGTCGGTCGCGGCGGGGTTGGGCTTGGTCGTGACGAAATAGGCCCACAGTTTTTCCGCGATAAATTGGGCGCAGCGAGGCTTGGCGAGGGCGAGTTGGATCACGTCGTCTCCGTCGAAGGCGCCCGTCTGGTCGAAGATCGTCTTGTCGCCGAAATCGTGTTGCTTGCGGGCGAAGACAAACGAACGGTCGCCGCCGCTCGCCGTGCGGTAGCCGGTGAACGCGCGGGCGGCTTCGCGCAGATCGGTCTCGGAGTAGTGGCCCTCGCCGAGCGTGAAGAGTTCGAAGAATTCGCGGGCGAAATTTTCGTTGGGGACCTCGCGGTTGCTGCGGACGAGGTCCAGCCATTCAAGCATCGCGGGGTCGCGGGAAATTTCCTGGAGGAGGTGGCGGAACGGGCCAAGGGCGCGGGCGCGTAGGGTTTCGTTCTGAACCCACACGAGGTCGGTGTCCTCGTTGCCGTCGACGAGGGCATCCACGTCGGCATCGAACCCCAGCTCGTGGAGGGCGGCGATTCGCCCGGGAGTTCCGCCGAATCCCGCGCGGTCGAGGAGGTGACTCGCGTGGGCGGGCATCCAATCGGAGGAGGGCAACGGAGTCAGCACGCGTGATGAAATCCGGAAGATGCGGAATGGTTGCGCGACGGGAAGGGGCGGTGAGTTCATCCTCGTTCGGGTCATGCCGCGGTCCCGCTCGGGACTGGTTGGAAATTCGTTTCGGTCGGATAACCCCTCACTACAGGCCTCCGGATAGCTAGGCGTCTTTTGCGTTGACACCCCCACCAGTGCCGACTAACCCGAGTTCCGCAGTTGGAGGAAGCGAATGCTGTAGGGATGGGGATCGGTGGGGATTTTCAGGGGATTTTCTCCACTACATTTTCGATAATTTTGGAACGTTTGGGGAGTTGGAGACCGAGGTGGGCCAGGAGGATGGCGACGTCGGGATCGGGTTTGGCGACGGTTCGCACGCGCAGCGGGAGGGTCTGATCGCCGCGGCGCACGGGGACGATGACGTCCATGGAGCGGATAGTGGCCACGGCGTTGATGAGCACGCGGGCGCTACTGCCGAGTCCTTTGCCGAGCATCCACATTTCCAGCGAACGCCAGAGGGCCAGACTCAGGAAGCAGACGAGCAGGTGGGCTTGAACTCGTTCGGTTTTGTGGTGGTAAATGGGTCGCAGTCCGATGTCGCTTTTGACGGTGCGGAAGGCGGCTTCGGCTTGGGTCAATTGGATATACCAGCGCCAGAGCTTGGCTGGGTCGGTTTCAGTGCAATTGGTTCGTAGCAGGTAGGCTCCGCGGGCCAGATCGGCGTGGGTGCCTGACTCGACCGGGCAACTCAGGCGCAGGCTGATGGCGTGGCCCGTCTTGTCTTTTTCGACGAGGACATCCACGAGCCGGGCGGCGGCGGGGTAGCGTCCGAGCCAGCGGCCGATGCGGCGACCGAGCTTTTCCTGATCGCTGGGCGCGACGGCGCGTTTGCCCAAGGCGGTATCGATCTTGCAAAGTTCGCGGGTGAGCGCGTCCATCTGGCGCTCGAGCATGGCACGTTCTTTGGCCGATCGGGCCTGAGAGCGGCAGAGGACGTAACGCTCGTCGCCCTGGCCGTCGGGGTGCTCGACCAGGCGGGCCTGGAGCCCGTCCTGGACGTCGACCCAGTTCTCCTGCTCGGCGAGTTCGACTTGAAAGTGCCGCAGCGAGGCTTTCGGTGTGCCGACGATGTAGTGCGCTTTGCGGGCTCGCAGGAAGTCGATGTTCTTCTCGCTGACCATGCCGCGGTCCATGACCCAGATGCGATCGGCCTGGCCGAAACGGTCTTCCATTTTGCTCACGATCTCCTCGACCGTGGTCACGTCGGTGCGGTTGCCGCGGAAGATTTCGAAATTCAGCGGCAGACCTTCGGGCGTGCAGACCAGACCGATGCAGACCTGCTTGCAGTCGCTGCGATTATCCCGACTGTAACCGCGGGCGGCTTGCTCGTTGCCCGGGACCGCGCCTTCAAAATACGTGCTCGTCACGTCGTAGAGCAAAAACTCGAACCGCACGCCGAACCAATCCCGGTAGCGTTCCATCAGGTGCTCGCAAAGCCGATCCTTGTGCGCGCCGAGGGCGTCCAGGCCCCGGTAAAGGCGGTCGTCGTTGATGAGTTGCGCGTCGATCCCGGTAAGATCCTCCATGGCCGTGCGGCCATACCACTCCTGGGCCAAACTCAGCTCCGAGGCCACTCCGCAGAACTTCCCCGCCGTGAGCACTGCGGCGACTTCCGACCACGGGATGCTTTCACGCCCGCCCTCCATAAGCTCGCCCAATAGCTCGTGCAGACCCAGGCGCCGCCACAGCGCCAACGCCAGATACACCCGCCCAAACTCCCGGACCCGCTCCACGCTCAACTGGCTCAAATCCGCCAACTCCCATCGCGGTCGAGCTTCGCCCCGCTTTCCATTTCGGTTTTGAGACTTCTCTCCCAACCGACCCTGTCGCGGACTCGGCGATCTCCCTTCCAGCAACGCTTCGATGTCTTCCCAGCCCGCCGACAGATCCTCTTCGCTCAGCTTCCCCAAGCTGGCGACCACCCGCTGGCGCGGTCCCCGCTCCGTTCGAACCGTCTCGCACAACGTCCAATACTCGTAATACTCCCCGCCGGATCGCTTACGGTTCTTGCGCAGAAACATGCCATAGCTTCTCCGCACCCTGACCGCCCCGCAATGGCCTCTTCTCCACTACATCGGCCTTCGCCTCGACCCTACTCTGTAAATCGCCGCCGCCCCTCAGCTCGTCACTCTGTAAACTTTTTTCTTAACCTTACCCAACTGCGGAACTCGGGCTAACTACTAGCCAAATGATCAAATTTGCCGCCAAGCGACTTAATTTTCCGCCTGACCTGAAATTGAAGACTCTTCGAGTGACGATGCTATTTTTCGTCCTGCTCGGCCCGCTCTCGTGGTTGTCCGCGACGCCGGAAATCACTTCGTTCGAGTTCACTCCCTCGTCGACGAACAACGAGAGCTCCCAGCCAGTGCTGGCGAATCTGCAAATTCAGAGCGACGCACCATTTAGCTACGCCCAACTTGCGCTCGTGAGTCCGGGAGCGCAGGTGATTTACTTCTCCGTGGAATCAACCGATCGGATCGAAGGGTCCGAGACGGGCGGTTTGTATTCGGTGGAGTTCATCGTGGCGACGGGAGCGGAAATTGGCGAATGGACGGTCAAGAACGGTTACATATCCGACGTGTCGGGAGCTGGGACCGGTGATCCGAATGCGGCGATGAACGCCACCTTCACGGTGACCGGCGCGGCCCCCACGGATACGAGCGGTCCCACGATCTCGGACGTTTCGTTGATGCCGCCAACGGTTGGGAACGACGGAACGGGCACGATCACGCTGGACGTCACCATCGCCGACCCGGCTGGGTTCGAATTTGGCGTCGTGAGTTTTGTTCCTTCGGCGGGAATTCCCGCCGACTCACGCGAAGTCGCTTTCGACATTCGCGCTGAGAATCGCACGCGTGGCACCGCCGAGAATGGAACCTATCGTGTGGTTGCGACCGTCGAATCGGGGACTCCGCCGGGAAGCTACGTTGTCAGTTTCCTCCAAATCGAAGATCGCCTCGGCCTCAATGCCGAGCGACCCAACGATTTGAGCGTCCTTTCGCTGACGATCGAAGATTCCAATCCTGGTGAAGAAGCCGTCGTGGCGCCGCCCGTGTTCTCCCCGCCGGTCGTTCCAACGCCCGTGCTCTCCCCGCCGTCCGTTCCAACGCCCGGCAACGTGATCGTCGCAGCGCCAACCACAACGCCACCGGGGAAGCCGAAGTCACCAGTCATCGCGGGACGAAAGGTTGTCAGGACGGCGGTTGGCTCCTACCGACTCAAAGGAAAGGTCCCGAAGTTCGAGTTGGGTTCGGACGTTGAATACAAAATCGGACGCTCGAAACCGAAGGTTCTCAGAATCAAGCGATCGGGAAAATTTTCCCTCCGGACGAAACTCAAATCGGGCCGAACTGTCGTGGAGCTGCGGGTCGTCGCGCCGAACGGCACCAAGTCGAAGCGGGTTCGGGTGATTCTGGTCGCGAAGTAGACCGTTCAGTTTGTCCCTGTCTGGAGAGACTTGCCGAGACGAATTCTGTTTCGCGGCGGAGTCAGCGGGTTTATCTGTCGAGCGATGGAATTTGTGACGTTGGCGCGCCGGACGGAGATTGGTGCGAGCTTCCACCTCATCAAGGCGGCGGGGAAATCGGTGATCTTGGATGCGGGGCCCACCCGAAGGGTCGCGGCCTCGAGGCGCTGCCGGAGTATCAGCGGGTGCCGGAGGGGTCGGTCGACGCGATCGTGGTGACGCACGCGCACCAGGACCACATCGGGTCGCTGCCGGTGCTGACGCGCCGGGAACAAAGCGCCCGGGTGTTCATGTCGGAGGGAACGTTTCGGATCGGCGAGATGATGTTGCGGAACTCGGTGAACGTGATGAGCCGTCAGCGGGAAGAGGAAAACATCCCGGATATCCAGCTCTACACGCACCGGGGAGTGGATTTTTCGAAACAGATGTGGACGATGGTTCCGGCGAATCGGCAGTTCACGTTGGACGGTGAGCGCGGGAGGGGGGATGGCTACGAGCCAACGGTGGAGTTGTATCACGCGGGGCACATCCTCGGATCATCGGGGGTGATGGTGCGGGGAGAGGGGAAGAGTGTTTTTTACACGGGGGACGTGAATTTTGACGATCAGACGTTGATGCAGGCGGCGGAGTTTCCGGAGGAAGGGGTGGACACGCTCATCATGGAAACGACGCGCGGGGACTCGCCGTCGGCGGATGGATTCACGCGAAAAGGCGAGGAGGCGCGGTTCGTGGAAGCGATCGAGGAGGCGATCGCTGCTGGAGGGAGTGTGACGATCCCGGTGTTTGCCCTTGGGAAGACTCAGGAAGTGCTGGCGATCCTTTGGAACGCGCAGAAGCGGGGGCGGTTGCGGAACGTGCCGTTGTTCATCGGAGGACTGAGCACGAAAATTACGACGGCCTATGACCGGCTGGCGGAGAGTCCGGACCGCAGTCACAACTCGCTGCAGCTGCTGGACGCGATGTCGCCGCACGTGATGTCCGGGCCGGAGGGGCACGCTCTGGCGGTGAAGCCGGGGTGCATCTACGCGATCTCGAGCGGGATGATGACTGAGAATACGCTTTCGAATAAGTTCTGTCGGAAAATTCTGCCCGATCCGGCGCAGAGTCTTTTCTTCGTCGGGTATTCGGATCCGGATTCGCCCTCGGGGTTGTTGCGGCGGAGTCGGACGGGCGACGAGGTGCTTCTGGACAAGCGATTGCCGGCGGTGCCGTTGAAGTGCGCGGTGAAGGAGTTTAATTTCAGCGCCCACGCGCCGAGGGAGCGAATTCTCGATTACGCCGTGCGTCTGAAGCCGAAGAAGATCGTGTTGGTGCACGGAGATCCTCCGGCGGTGGCGTGGTTTCGCCGGGAGCTGCTCGCGGCACTGCCGGAGACCGAGGTGGTGGTGCCGGATCCGGGTGGAGCGGCGATTGGTCTGTAAGTCCGCCTGACGAGTTGCCGATCAGGCTGGGGTGAGGGATTGGCGGGGGGCCTTTTTGTTTTTGCGGAGGATGGCGGCGGTGGTGAAGGCGAGTTCGACGACGACGAAGGTGGCGGCGTATTCGAAGCCGCCGGAGCCGAAGCCGTAACTGTGGAGGCCGACGCCGAGGACGAAGTTCACGCCGTACCAAGCCATGATGATGGTCTGGAAGGCGAGAACGCTGCCGACGGCGAGGCCGAATCCGGCCCAGCGTCCGGCGATGCGGCCGTGGAGGATGAAGAGGTAGGTGAGTAGCGCGACGAGGGCCCAGGTTTCCTTCGGATCCCAGTCCCAGAATCGGCCCCAGCTGTAATTTGCCCAGACGCCGCCGAGGATGGTTCCGACGGCGAGGAGGAGGACGCCGATCTGGAGGGTGCGGTAGATGTAGTTGTAGAGCGCGGGGCTGGGTTTCGTGCCGAGGATGACTTTTCCGAGGGCGATGTGGGAGACACCAAGGGCGAGGGCGAACGCCGCGTAGCTGAGGGTGATGATGAGGACGTGGGTGGCGAGCCAGAAGTTGCTCTGGAGGACGGCGGCGAGGGGGTGAATGCCGGGGTCGAGGGCGAGGGGCTGACTGTCGGCGAGGATGAGAGACAGGACGGCCACGGGGATCGCTCCCAGCAGAAAGTAGCGTCCCCGGTAGATCGCCTCGAAGATGAGGGCGAAGAGGACGGTCCCAAAGGCGACCCAAATGATGGATTCATACATGTTCGTCACCGGGGGACGTCCGGCGATGAGGATGCGGGCGACAAAACCAAAGAGTTGGAAGGCAAAGCCGACGCCGGCAAGCGCCCAGCCGGTGATGTAGCCGGGCCGACGGCCGCGAAGAGAGGTGACGGCGAGGCTGATGCCGGCGAGAAGGTAGAGAATCCACGCCCAACGGAAGGGGTGGAGATCCTGAGTGAAAGTTTCGAGGTTGATTTTCCAAGCGGGGGGTTGAAATTGCGGGGCTTGCCGGGCGAGTTCGGTCTTGAGTTTGGCCGCGGCGGTGTCGAAGGCAGCCTGATCCCCGGCAACGTAGGCGTCGCGGAGATTGGTGAAAAGCGGGTCGGTGGGGTCGAGAGTCTGCCAGGCGGAGGTGTCGCCGGCGGGGTTGGCGATGATGCGATAGAGGCTGCCGTTGCGAAGGGCTTCGAACTCGGCGAGACGAAGGCCAATGGTCTCCATGTCTTTGTTGACGCCGGTGAGCTTGCCTCCTTCGGTGGCGCGTTTGGCATTCTCCGCATCCTGGAGGAGTTGGACGAACGCGGTGTTGGCAGCGAGGTCGTCGTAGGCGAAAAGGCGCTGGGTCTCGGTGAGGTTGGCGGCGCGTTTGACGTCGATGGAGTCGACGAGGATGAGTGGCCGGGCGCTCCAAGCGGAGGGCTGAAACCAAAGGTCGGTGATGACGTCGATGGAGGGGCGGCGGACGTCCTCGTTCTTAAGGGTGCGGCGTCCCGTGAGGCTGAGGAGACTTTCCTGGGCGAAGACGAGGTAGGGTTTTTTGCGGCCACTCTCCTGGACGGGAATGGACTTCAGCTCGGAGAGGTCAAGGGCGGCCTGGGCTGGAAAAATGGTCGCGAGGGCGAGGGCGACGGTGAGGAATTTGAGGAACGAGTTCATTGGGTTGGGGTTGGCAATTGGGAATCGATTTCGTCCGTGTTCGGTTTGTTTCGGCGGTCGCTGGCTGCGGAGGTGGCGCTTTTTGGGCGGAGGTAAAATTGGATGAAGATGCCGGCGCAAATGGCGAGTGAGCCGAACCATTTCGCCAACCAGCCAGGGTCGTAGAGAACCTGAAGGGTGGTTTCGTTGAGATCCTGCGGATTCCATTCGGCCTGCGAGAATTTGTAATTGATGCCGGTGAGGTTGGCGAGAAAGCCGCCGGGCCAGCTGGCGGGCTGGTTCATTTGAGCGACGGCTGTTTTGGTGTCGCCCGTGTCGGTGTCGGTGAATTTGACCGTGGAAATGTAGTTTGCGGGTGTCTCGGTGCCTTCGTAGCGAGGGACTTCGAAGCTCTCGAGGGCGATGGAAAATGGCGTGGGCCGGAGCTGGAGGCCGTAGCCGAAGCGAATGACGGTGCGGTCGAGGGCGAGAGTGGTGAGGGCACCGGAGGCAATCCATTTGAAGGGACCGGTCCGTCCATCGGGGGCGCGGAGTGCGGCGTGGAAGCCCGGGATGCCGATGACCGTCGGATCGCCCGGGCGGGGATCGGTGATGATCTCGGCCTGGGGAAGGAAGGTGGTGACCTCGGCGGTCCAGTCGGCCCAGCCAGGGGTGATGACGTCGCCCTGCGCGGCGGAGCCGGAGGTGGTGGTGACACCGTTGCGGGTGGATTGCCAGTCGAGGCCGCCGGAGGCATTCGGGGCGAGTTCGAGGGCAAGCGCGCCGGAGGGTGCGGTCGTGGAATCGGCCGCGGGACCCGTGATGCGAACGAGGATGGCGGGGTTGTTGGGGAGTGGCGAGGCGGTGGATGGGCGGCCGTTTTCGAGCTTGAAATCGGGCCAATAACTTTCGACGCGGACGGTCGTCGAGCCGGCGTCGATCGTGGTGCCGATGACTTCGGCGCGGCGGTAAGTGGCGGTACCGGCGGTGAGGGTCTGGCCGTCGGCGCTGAGGGTCACCGGAAGGCCGGTCGAGCCATTGTCGGCGGTGATGACGGGAGCGTATTTGGCAAAAACCATGCGGGTTTCGTTGACGAGCTTCGGTGAGCGATCCGGTAAGGTTGGGAGGAAGGCCACGCGAGCCATTCCGAAGAAGTCTTTCTCGATGCCGCCGTCGGCGCGGAGGGCGAGGGGCATGTCGATGTGTTGGCCAGCGGTGTCGCTGTGGAAATGGAGGTCGACACCCGGGAGTGCGGCCGGGTCGGCGGAGGCGATGAGTTGTTCCTGATCGATTAGGTTAGGGCTAAAATCATTGGTGTAGAGCTGGTAATCCGTGTCGGGGAGCGGGAGCGTGTCCGGCTTATCCTTGGACGGGAGGGCGGCCTCGGCGTCGAAGCCGATGAGGTAGAGGGCGCCATCCTTGGGACTCTCGACCTGCAGGACGCTGCGGCTGGTGGTGATGCGGGTGACCGGGGGCTTCTCGGTGTGGAGCGTGACGTTGCCTTCGAAGCCGAATTTTGAGCCGATGACGGCACCGATGAGGAGAATGATGATGCCGTAGTGGGTGACGATGAAGCCCGTGTGGCGGCGCTGCCAGGGCCAGCGGCTGATGGTGACCGCTAGGAGGTTGATGCAGAGGACACCGAGCCAGATGATGAACCACGGGGCCTTGTAGATGTAGGCTGCGGCGATCTTGGCATTGAACGCGCTTTCGTAAAATGTCGCGACCGCAATGGCGATGGCGATGGTTCCGAGGAGGGTGAGGGCGAGCTTGAGGGAGGCGAGGGCATGAATGATCTGCCACGTGGCCGAGTGTTCGCGGCGGGCGTCGACGAGCTTGCGGTGCGCGTCGCGGGAGAGCGGTGGTTTGGGCGGGGCTTTGGACATTCTCGGTGGAGCGGGAATGCCAAGGTATTAGCGTTGCTAATATATGCAACTGCGGGGTGTCAGCTGGGAGCGAATCCCGAGCGCGGGGCGATCCCCGGATTCCGTCGGGATGGTGGCTAGATTTCTTCAGTGGCGGCGATGGTGTGGGGGAGGGGAGTGCCGAAGAGGAGTTCCTGCCCGGCTTGGCGCATGATCTCAAGGTCGGGGAGGTGATTCCAAGTGACGCTGATCTGGGCACCGAGGGACTGCTTTTTCTCGAGCACTCGGAGGATTTCTTTGAGGCCCATCGTGGACCCCGTGTTGAGGTAGAAGAGAAGGAGCTGAAAATTCAAAGGAGCTCCCGGTCCGACGAACGACTCGATCCACTCACAAATGGGATCAAAAAATATCGCTGGATTCTCGGGATACGATTCGCCGCGCAGGGTGAGCGTCGACGTCTGAGGATCAAACGACACGCCCGGAGTGGTCTCCGATTCAGGTATGTTCAAATCCATGTTCCGACGAATCTAAGCACAATCGATGCTCAATCTGATCAAAAGGGAAAATCTTCCGTCTGCGGTGGGAGTTAGGTCTATTTCCGGGGTCTTCGCGGCTTTGCGGTGGAGGTCAATCAGACCGAGGCCGGAGCGGGCACCGGATTGATCGGTTTGGTGAAGCTGAGCGATGTAGTGCCGACTGAGTTCTTCGTGGGGGACTGCGCGGATAGCGGTAAGTCGGGTCTGGAGGTTCTCGACGGCTGAAGGGGCAACAGCGTTGACCGTTCGAAGGATGAACCCGGTTGGGGAGCGCTCGACGGAGACGAAACCAATTCCGACGTTGGTGTCGAGAGTGCGGTCGTCGGAGTGGCGGGCGACATTCTGGGCGAGTTCGACGAAGGCTCCGAAGAGCAGAATACGAGCTCCCGATTGTGAGCTGAGTGCGCGCCCGAAGCGTCCGGCTGCACTCGGAGGTGACGTCCGCGGTGATTGGACCCTCGGCGTTAAAGAGCATGGATTCCGCCTCGGTTGAGAAATTCATGAAGCTGGGTTCGGAGAAGAGGGAGGGAGGTCATTAAAGCGGATACCGAGAATGGTTACGTCGTCGCGTTGCGCTGCTCCACCGCGAAACTCGGTGAAGGCCGCGAGGATGGCTCGGCGCTGGAAACTGAGACTTTCGGCGTGGAGCGAGGTGAGTAGTTCAGTGAGGCGACCGCGGTCGAAGACTTGGCGAAGGTGGTTCGGCTGCTGGACGAGTCCGTCGGATTGAAGGTAGACCGTGAGGCCGGCGACGAGCGGGAGGGTGTGATTAGAGAATTCGATTGCGGCAGGTTCCAGGGCTCCCCCACCCAGACCGTGGGGATCGCCATTGATCAGTCCGGACTGCGGACGGCCATCGGCGTCCGTGAGGACCCACCAGAGGGGACGGTGCGCTCCGGCGAAAATGAGTTGGTTGGCACTGATCCGAACAAGGGCGATTTCCATGCCGTCACGATTGCCGGCACCTTCGGTGCTGTCCTGGGCAAGGACTTCGCGGACCCGGCGATGCATTTCGGTGAGAATGGTGGCGGGGTCGTGGATACCTTTCTCGACGACGATGTGTTCGAGGAGGAGGTGACCGATCATGGACATGAACGCACCGGGGACACCGTGCCCGGTGCAATCGACGACGGCGCAAAATCGGAAACCGCCGGCTCGCTGGCACCAGTAGAAATCCCCGGAAACGAGATCCTTCGACTGGTAGAGGAGAAAATGCTCGCCGACGGTCTCGGTGAGTTGCGCCGGGCTGGGGAGGAGGGCCTGCTGGATGCGGCGAGCGTATTGAAGACTGCTGAAGATCTTTTGGTTGGCGGCTTCGCTCTCGTCGCGGGCGAGCCGGAGGCGGCGGGTGATGTTTTGCTGGAATTCCTGGTCATCGATAACTTTGTCGATGACGCGGTTGTATTCGGCCGCGATTTGTCCGACTTCGGAGAAGGGTTCGAGTGCGAGGCGCTGGGAAAATTCGCCGCTTTCGCTGTGGGTGACCATTTCGCGGACGAGATCGGTGATCTCGGTGCTCGCTCCGTGCTCCGAGACGTTGAGTCCGATCTCTTCCGCCTGGGGTCCAATGCGCAAGGGATGGAGGCGATTGAGGACGCTGAGAAGGATCCAGCCGCCACCGAAGGCCCAAACGAAGAACACGAGAGTTCCGAGCGCTTGGACGCCCGTCTGGTGCAAAGGGGCGAGTCCGGTAGCGAGAATGGAGGCGTCACCGAAGAGTCCAACGGCGAGCGTGCCCCAGACGCCGGGGAGCGCGTGGGCGGCGGCGGCACCCACGACGTCGTCGATGCGGAGGCGGTCGAGGACGAAGACGGAGCCGAAACTGATCACGCCGCCGACGGCCCCGACAACGGCGGCTTCTCCGGTCGTGACGACGTCGCAGTTCGCGGTGATGGCGACGAGACCGCCGATGCAACCGTTGAGTGTGGCTGGGAGCTGGGGGAGGCCCCGTTTCGCCCAAACGGCGGCAAGGGCGCTGAGGCAGCCCGCCGCACCAGCGACGACGGTGTTGATCACGATACGGGGGACGGAGTCGTCAAACGCCAGCGTGCTCCCGCCGTTGAAACCAATCCAACCGACGAAAAGAATGAGCACGCCCGCGGTGGAAAATACTAGGCTGTGGGGGCTAACGAGTGGCGACTTTGAATCGAATCGGCCGGTTCGGGGGCCGAGAATGATGACTGCGGCAAGCGCCACCCATCCGCCGACACTGTGAACAACGGTGGAACCGGCGAAATCGCGAAACCCGAGGTCACGCAGCCAGCCATCGGGGTTCCAAGCCCAGCCTCCACCGATGGGATAAAGGAGGCCTGAGACGATGATGGTGACGTAGATGTAGGACGAGAAACTCATCCGCTCGGCGACGGCTCCGGAGACAATGGTCGCGGCGGTCGCACAGAACATGATCTGAAAGATCAGGAGGATGAGCGCACCGGGTCCTAGTCCGGATCCGGCGAGGAAATCGGTCGTCCCAAACCAGCCAGACGGCGATGCACCGAACATGATTGCGAAGCCGAAGGCCCAAAAAAGGAGGGTGGCTACGCAGAAATCGATGAGGTTCTTGAGCGCAACATTGACGGAGTTTTTCGACCGAACGAGGCCCGCCTCCAGTAGGCAGAAGCCGATCTGCATGGACATCACCAACGCTGCGCTGGTGAGAACCCAAAGATGATCGAGTGGAGTCGGCACAACCGGATTTCTTTGCAGGAATTGTGCCGAGTCTAGGAGAGCAACGCGTGGCGTTTCGCTCAGCTCACCGGCGGGCGGATTCCGGGGAATCCATCAAGGAGGACGAGGTATCGGTAGTTGATCGTCGGCTGGCCGCCTCGAGAACGTGGATGAGCGCGGGCCGCCGGATGGGTTTGGTGAGGGTATCGTCCATGCCCGCGGCGACGTAGGACGCGCGTTGTTCGGGCAGGGCGTTTGCGGTGAGGGCAATGATGGGGAGGTGTCCAGCGGGGCTGGCGAGCAACCCCTCACGCTCGAGCGCCCGAAGCTCGCGGGTCGCGCCGGGACCATCCAAATTGGGCATTTGAACGTCCATGAGGACAAGGTCGAAGGAGTGCGTACGACACGCCGCGACGGCTTCCACGCCATCGCGTGCGGTGCGGCATTGGCAGCCCAATTTTTCGAGGAGAAGGACCACGAGGCGAGAGTTGAGCAGGTTGTCTTCGACGACAAGAACGCGCAGGTTTTCGAAGGCGATCTCAGCCTCCGGCACCGGACCGACCTGCGAGGCAGCCTCGCTGTCGTCCGTGGATGCCGCGGTGAGCGGAAGTTCCGTATCGATGGTGACGGTCATCGTCGTGCCGCTGCCGACGCGGCTTTGGACGGAGATATCTCCCCCCATCTTTTGGCAAATTTTCCGGGCGATGGCGAGGCCGAGTCCGACGCCTCCTTGCCGCGCGGTGTCGGAGTCGCCCGCTTGGTTGAAGGCATCGAAGAGCTTGTCGATCTTTTCCTGGGGGATGCCCGTTCCGGTATCCTCGACGCAGAAGGTCCAGCGAACTCGGTTTTCCTGGTCAGCGCGTTGCGCGGAGACGTAGAGGGTGACGCTTCCGTTGTCGGTGAACTTGATCGCGTTTTCGATGATGTTCTGGAGGATCTGAGAGAGGCGCGTCCGATCGGCGTGAATGGTGGCGGGGGCATCGTGGTCGATGAGGTAATGGAACGCGACGTTCTTGGAGTCGGCTCGGACCTGGAGGATTCTGGCAAGATCGCGAAGCCAATTCGCGACCGGAAAAGACATCTCATGAAGTTCGAGTTTCCCGGATTCGACGCGGGAGAGATCGAGGATTTCGTTGATGAGGACGAGGAGATTTTCGCCGGAGGTGCGGATTGCGGAGAGGTAGCTTCGCTGGTCGTAGGTGAGATTGGTGCCACCGAGGAGATCGGCAAATCCGAGGACGGCGTTCATCGGGGTGCGGATGTCGTGACTCATCATCGCGAGGAACTCGCTTTTGGCGCGGTCGGCTTTCTCGGCGCGCTCACGCTGTTCGGTGAGTTCGGCGGCTGCGCGTTTTTGTTCCGTCACATCGATCACGAAGCCGTGCCAGAGTGTGCCGCCGTCGGGTAATCTCTCGACGCGGGCGTGGGCACTGCGCCAGACGGTGCCGGCTTTCGGCAGCGTGACCCGGTACTCCTCGAACCAAGGGGTGAGGTCCCGAAAAGAATCGACGAGGCTGTGCCAGATCCGCGTGCGGTCGTCGGGATGCACGAGGTCCAAAATGAGGGCTCCGTTCTTGCGGACCTCCTCGGGAGACAGTTCGTAGATGGCCCGGATAGCTTCGGAGCAGTGAGTGACGGATGAGCGTCCGGTCGGGTATTGCCGGAATTGGTAGAGCATTCCCGGAAGGTCGCGGGTGAGCCGGTGAAAAAGTTGCAGCCCGGCCGGCTCCTGACGGCGGGCGACCTCGAGGCGAATGTGAAGGAGCGTGATCAGGATGCCTACTGCGAGAGAAGCGCCGATGGCAATGGTGTAGGGAAACCAGCCGACGCTCGTGTCGATCGCCGAGAAACTTGCAGCCCAGAGCGTGAAAATTCCCAAACCATTCAGCAAACCCAATGCGCAACTGAGGAGGAAAGCGCGCGCAGCGGTGCGGCGAGATGTTTCAGCTGAATTATCCTCGGTGCTTCCCATGCAATACTATCGGTCCGCCTGTCCCGGGTTGGCGTCAACGTCTTTCGTTGATAGTTCGCGCTCCGACGCCAGGGCGGTCGCTAAGGGGGCGGTTGTTAGCGCACTTGGACGAGGGTGCCTTCCTTGATTTTCTGGGATAGATAGAAGGCGTCCCAGTTGGCGAGCCGAATGCAGCCGCTGCTTTGATTGCGGCCGATCTGGTCCGGAGAGTTCGTCCCGTGAATACCGACGCTTTTGCGGTTGATGCCCATCCAAACGATGCCGACGTAGTTGTTGGGTCCGGGAGGGATGTTGAAGGCGTTGTCACTGCGGGTACCGTCTTTAAGAACGGATTTGTCGTAGCGAAAGTAGGGCATGAGGATGTTGGAGGTGATCTTCCAATCTCCGGCCGGCACCGGGACACGGTCGGACCCGGGAGTGCAGGGGAAGGAAGCGATCAGCTGGTCGTCTTCGTAGAGTTCGATGATGCGGGGTGCGCGAAGGATCACAAGGTGAGGGACTTTTGGCTCGAGATCCTCAATTGGCGCGCTGGGTGAAGCGTCCGGGGTCGCGGTAGAAATCGTTTCCGTGGTCGGAGAGGGGGCGGCTTCGAATTTGTCGGGAGCGGGCGTGGGAGTTGCGGCTGCGGCTTTGGCGGCTTTGGCTTCCGCTTTCCGTTTGCTGTCGAGATCGAGGACGGCTTGCATCGAAAATTCGTCCACATCGGGAACGCGAAGGGTGGTGCCGACGGCGAGCGACGAGATGCCGGGATTCAGTTCCTGAATGTAATCGAGGTCGGAGTGGAATTTTTCGGCGACGAGTTCCCACGCGTTGGCGTAGGGCATGTTGTCGAGTTTCTCCTGTTCGGCGGGGGAGGAGGCGGTCTTGCCGACCCACTCGAGATCCTTTTCGGTGAGGGTGTAGTCGCGGAGTGGTCCGGGGACGGCGGAAAGGTCGAGGCGTTCGCCGGGCGGAAGGTTGTTTGCGAGGTTGTAGCGGTCCGCAGCGGCTTGGGTGAATTCGCCACCGAGACCATCGAGTTTACCGGGGCGGAAGCCGGCGCGGTCGAGGACGATTTGGACCTTGAGAAGCTCGATCCGCTGTGGGCTGTCGAACGGTTGTTTGTCGAGGCGGCCAATGGAAGCGCTCGGCTGAGCTTGGGTCTGAGCGGCGACAAAGAATGCAAGAAGAAGGGCGAGGCGACGGATCATGGCTGGGGCGGATTCTGAGCCGCAGACGAGTGATTGCAAGGCTTGCCCCGGAGGTTTGGCGTGGTTACGGGCGGCCGTAGGCGACGAATTTTCCGTCCCGACGGAAGAAGAGAAAGAATCGGTAACCGCCCATCTTTTGCTCCGGCGAGAAGTTGTAGACGTTGACTCCCTTTGATCCTTGGGACCCGGCCATCTTCATCTGCCCGGATGCGTCGGTGCCCAGGTAAGTCATGACATGAGTGATGGCGGGTTTGCGGACGGGTTTGTAGGTATTCTCCCAGAAGAGGAGGTCGCCGACTTCGAGTTTCTTCCGGAGTTTGCGGGGATCGGTGCCGACGCGCCAGAGCTGACGGCGTTTGCGGAGGTATTCGTACTGATCGGACGCGGTTCGAGGCAAGTCGACGCCACGAACTTCCCGCTGGAGCCAACGGGCGGTATTTGAGCAGTCCATGACCCAGGCGCTCTTCTCGCCGGGTGGGGTCCACCGGCCGTTGTAGCGGGTGCCACTGGGTTGGCGAATCGCGGCGGTGTAGCTGACGTGGGCGGGTGCGGTTGGCGGGCGATCGGGGGAGGGGGTGCGTGGGACCGGCTTGGCATCGGGCGAGGGTTGAGCAATTTGGGTGGCCGGGCGGACCTCGCGGGGTGGCGTGGCGACGGGGACCGGGCGAGCGACCGGGACGGCGGTGGCGGGGCGAACCGCGGGTGAAGTCGCGGCCGGGATGCGGAGGAGCTTACCGGGTGGCAGATCGTTGGTCGCCAGTTGGTTGGCGGAGCGAATTTCGGTCGCGGGGACGCCGTAGCGGGATACCAGGTCGCCCAGGGACTCCCCGGGGCGGACGAGATGGGTGCGAACCTGGCCGAGAGCTTCGGTAGCGAGCAGGAGGAGAAAGAAGAGGAGAGCGATTCTCACGGGGAGTGGCGAAGGATGTGAACGGTAATTTCCGGTGGGCAATTGAGGCGGGCCGCGGCGGTACAGCTTCCGGTGCCGGGAGAAGTGTAGCCGACGAGTTCGCGATATTGCCACGAGCCGGCGATCATTCGTCCCGGCACGGCGGATTTCCGGATGATGGCGATCCCGCCTGGGAGGCAAATCTGTCCGCCGTGGGTGTGCCCGCTCAATTGGAGAGCGAAACCGGCTGAGGCCGATTCCCGGTAACATTCCGGGGAATGGGAGAGCAGGATCGCGCACGCGTCTTCCGGAATACCGGCTCGGGCTTGGACGGGGAGATGGGTGCCGTAGTGATCGGCGTCGTCGATCCCGACGATCCAAAGACGGTCGCCGTCGCGGTCGATGGCGATGTTTTCGTTCAGAAGGAAGGTGAGGCCGGCGGCCTCGAGAGGGGGAACCATGTCGAGGAGGTCGTGGTTGCCCAAGGTCGCGAGGGGGGCGACCCCGAGGTGGGGAATGATCGATGCGGTTAGTTCGATCGAGCGGTTCCAATTTTCCCCGATTTCGTTGTGAAAATCACCGGTGACGACGGCGCGATCGAAGTGGGTTTTCTTCAGCGCTGCGATGACTGCGTCCGCGAGGCCGGGATCGATGTCGGTGTGGAGATCGGTGACTTGAACGATGCGATAGCCGTCGAACGCCGGAGGGAGGTTGGGAAGGAAGACTTCGTTTTCCACGACGCGGATGTTGAGGCATTGGGCGTGCGCGCGCCCCCAAAGTCCGAAAAATCGGAGGGCAATCGGGACGAGACGACGCAACGGAAGGTAGCGGGCGGGATGCCACCAGGCTTGGTGTCGTCGGCGGGTCGATGACCAGAGTCGTCGTTCCTTTGAGCGTCGAGCGGCGGCGATGCCCGGGCCCAGGCGTTCGTCGAGGTCCGAAAGAGGCGAGATCACCGGGGTATCCGTAGCACGGGGAATTACCACGCGCCAGTGCTGACGAGCGGACCGCGGTAAGGGCGGGCTTGGCTCAGGTTTCTACCGAACGGGTCCAATCCGCGATGGCGAGAAGGTCGGTTTTTGTCAGCGGTTGTTCAGGTCGGGGTGGGGTGGCGAGCGATTGTTTCCGAAGTTGACCACCTTGGTGGATCCAGGCGGTTTCGAAGTAAGGGCCAACTTTCTGGGGGTGGCTCCAGGTGTGGATGGAAAGGAGGGGGACTTTGAGGGCCGCCGCCAGATGCATGGGGCCGCTGTCGACGCTGATAACGGCTTTCGCGCCGCGGAGGAGGGCGACCAATTCGAGAAGCGTTGTGCGGTTGGTGAGGTCGGTGACAGTGGGCGGAAGGTCGGAAATGGGGGGTCCGATGCCGACGAGCGTGACGGGAGCGGGAGCGATGAGGGACGTGAGTTCGCGGACAATTTCTGGGGACAGGGATTTGGCAGCCCCCCGGGCGAACGGGTGGAGGACGACTTGCGGGTGGCTGCCGACTCGGGTTTCTTGGATCGGAGAATCGGGGAGCGGAAATTTCTTGCTGGTCGGGATGGGCAGACCGAGCGCGGGGAGGATCTGGAGATAGCGGTCGACGGCGTGGATGGCGGGTCTGGTGTCGGCGACTGCCGTGTAGAAATGGCTGGCGCCCTCGCGGGCGTCGCTGAGGCCCAGGATTTCAGTGGCGCCGCTGGCTCGAGCGATCAACGCACTGCGGAGGAGGCCTTGGAGATCAATGGCAAGGCTGGGTTGGCGGTTGCCGAGGGCGCGATACCACGCCAGGGCCTTGATTTTTCCGCCGAGGCCGCGGAACTGCTCGCGGGGGAATTCGAGGAGTTCGTCGGCGATGCCGGTGCCGTGCAGGATGGGAGACCAGCGGGGGTCGACGACCCAGGTTAGATTTGCTTCGGGACAGGCTTCGCGGAGGGCGGCGACAGTGGGCAGAGCGTGGACGACGTCGCCCAGCGAACCGGGCTTGATGAGGAGGATCGTCGAAGGACGGAAGTCGGGCGGATTCACTGACGTTCGACTTTGGGCGGTCCTACCGTCCCGAAGCGAGGCGCTCGGCGAGTTTGGCGGGGAGGCCAGCGTCAAGGATAGCCCGTTGGGCGGCCTCGATGTCGTAGTCGATGCGGCGGAGTTCGATCTCGTGCGTGTTCGTGTCGTAGACACAGTAGGAAGCGCGGGGGTCGCCGTCGCGGGGCTGGCCGACGCTGCCGACATTAATGAGAAATTTTTTCCCTTGCTGAAGGTGGAGAATGTCAAACGGGACCGTGCGAACGCTACCGTCGCGGATGTAGGCCTTCGGGGTGTGGGTGTGGCCGATGAAGCAGACCGCAGTGTGCTGGTAGCTAAAGCTGGCGGCGGCGTCGAGCTGGTTGAAGACGTAGCCCCACTTGTGCGGTGTATCGAGGGTCGCGTGGACAACGGTAAAATCACGAACCTGGCGATGCATCCGGAGGCCGCGGAGAAAGTCTTTGTCCTCCTCGCTGAGGTGGCGCCGGGTCCATTGGATGGCCTCCTCGGCGAGGGGGTTGAAGCCTTCCTCGTTGGAGATCATCGAGGCTTGTTCGTCGTGGTTGCCTTTGACGACCGGGCATTCCATCCGGCGGACGATGTCGAGGCATTCGCTGGGGTGGGCGTTGTAACCCACGATGTCTCCGAGACAGACGTAGTGGGTGCTGAGTTGGGTGCGCGCGTCGGAAAGGACGGCTTCGAGAGCGGGGAGATTGGCGTGGATGTCGCCGAAAATTGCGAAGCGCATGGGTGGATCTGAAGGTCGGAAAGTCCGCAAGCCGGGACGTGGATTTAGTCTGGACCTTTTTCTTCTATCCGATCCGCGGGAGGAATTCCGAGTTTTTCTTCGAGTTCCTGCAAACGGGTGATGACGGTGGGTTTGCGCTCGTCGGGACCGAGGTCATAGAGGGCGCGGAGAGCTTCGTAGGCTTCGCGCTCGCTGTCGGGACACAGGCCGAGTTCGTAGGCCGCGAGTCGTTTGACGTAGGGGGGGGCGTCGGGGAAGGAGGCTGACTTGGCGTAGGCTTTGGCGGCGGCGCAGTGGTCGCCGGCCCGTTGGGAGAGGAGGAGGCCGAGGCGCTCGTAGAGAACGCGGTTGTTGGGATTGTTACGGATGCCGTCCTCGAGCATGGAGCGGCCAAGGTCGACGTATTGGCGTTCCTTGCGGATGCGGAGGGCCTCGCTAGGTTCGGCGGCTTCGTTGTTGCGGGCGTTGATGGCGGCGTTCCAGGCCATGTGCCAGGAACCCATGTCCCAGTAGAGGGGAGAGTGGGGTTGGAGGGTGGTGACGGTATCGATGAGACCGGCCATGCGGCCCCATTCGGTATTTTGCCACGCCGTGTGGACCTCAATCCAATCGACGGCAGCGATGAAGGAGCGAAATCCGCTGAGGGCGGCAAGGAAGGAAAGCTGGCCGACGCGTTCGCGGAGGGAGAGGTCGAGGGAAGGTGCGGTGAAGCCGGAGGCGGCGCGGATCCGGGCGAGGTTCGATTGGAGCGGGAGGGCAGTGGCACCCGCGACGAGGAGGGTGGCGGCGGTGATGCCAATGAGGGCGGGGCGTCTCATAGCTCGGTGGTTTTCAAGGCACGGCGGATGCAATGGGCTGGAAGCCAGTGCTCCCCAGATTCATTCTTCATAGCTCGCGATTGGTGAAGAGGAAGGTGGCGAGGGCGTAGTAGACGGCGACGTAGAAGGCGGCGAGGCCGAGGCTCTGCAGGAAGAGGGTGGTGGAAATGGCGAGACCGCCGACGATTTGGTCGTTGAAGCTGAAGGCTTGGAGATCGGGGAAAATGAGGGCGACAACGGCGAGGAGGATTTTCGTCCACCATTGGGCAACGGCCCCCTCGAGCCAGTATTCGCGGGCGGTGGCTTGTAGGTGGCCGATGAAGTAGACGGCGATGGAGATGAACATCGCGAAAATGCTCGAGGTGGCGAACGTGCTGACGAAGAGCGTGAATGCGGCGAGGACGAGGGCCTTGGCGAAAATCATCACGATGCCCGGGAAGAGGTTCGCGTTGAGGGTCGAGGCTCTGATTTGATCCAGGGCTCGGGTGAGTTCCTCGGGAGCGATGTCGCCCGCTTGGCGAGTGGCTTCGGCGAGGACGGTGCTTTCGCGCAGCCAAAGGACGGTGAGAAAAAGGGTGGTCATGACCGCGATCGCCGTCGCCAGGAGCAGTGCGATGCCGAGCAGCTTCCCGGCGAGGTATTCGAAACGAGGGACGGGCTTGGCGAGGATCGTGTAGATCGTGCGGTCCTCCAGATCCTTGGGGATGAGCATCGCGGTGGCGAGGATCGCGATCAGGGCGGTGAAGATCGACATCGCGCCCAGAGCGACGTCCTTGAGCATCTGGAATTCTTCTTCGAAAGAGAGCTGCGCCATGAAGACGGAGTTGCCGATGACGAGGAGCGCGAAGATGAGCAGGAAGTAGAAAATTTTGAGTCTCGTGAGTTCGGTGAGCGTGTTGAGGGCGAGTGTGAGGATACGCGTAGGGGAAACGAGAGGCGGGCTGGGGCGGGTATTCATGGAACCGAGATGGGTGGGCCGACGGGACTATACCGCAGCGGGAAAACGGGTGCCAGCGTCTTGACCGCGCAGGGCGGCGGCGATGCGATCTGGCTTGCGGCCATCGGCGACGACGGTGGTGATGCCAGCGGTGACGGCTATTTTGACGGCGGTGAGTTTGGCGCCCATGCCGCCCACGGAGTTTGGACCTTTCTCGGCGGTGACGAGGGAGAAGGCCGCGTCGATGTCCTTGATGACCGGGACTCGTTGTCCTTGGTTCATGACGCCATCGGAGGCGGTCAGGATGACGAGAAGGTCCGCTTCGGCCAGAATGGCGACTTCGGCGGAGAGGCGGTCATTATCGCCGAAATTGAGTTCCTCGGTGGCGACGGAGTCATTTTCGTTGATGATTGGGAGGACCGTGCGAGTGGCGAGGAGGCGTTCGAGGGTATTGCGGGCGTTCGTGCGGCGGCGGCGGCTGTCGATGTCGTCGTGGGTGAGGAGAAGTTGGGCGGCGTTGAGATCGTGGCGGCGCAGGCTGGTGTCCCAGGTGCGGATGAGGCGGGGTTGGCCGGCGGAGGCACAGGCTTGCTTGCCGGGAAGGTCGGCGGGACGATGGGTGAGACCGAGGACGCTCAGACCGGCGGTGACGGCTCCGCTACTGACGACGATGCAGGTGTGGCCGGCGGACATGAGTTCGGCGAGCTCTTGGGAAAGGCGGCGAAACTGCCCGCTATCGAGAGTGCGTCCATGAGGACGGGCGAGGACTCCGGTGCCGAGTTTGATGACGAGGCGGGACATTTTCAATTGGAAGAGTTGCTGGACGGAAGGCCCGGAGATCAGTTTGCCGAGAAGACGCGGAGGAAGCCGGATTCAACGGCGACCTGTTCGTAGACGCTGGAGTTGAGGTCGGAGGTCATTGATTCCAGCGCGCGGATGCGGCGGAGGAGGGCGCGGGTCGTGAGGGCGGCTGCGGCCTCGTGTTGGGCGGGGCGGTCGTTGACGGGAGGGGCCTGGTGCTGGATGCGGAGGGCGTCGGTGAACCAATTGGTGACCGTCTGGAGGAGGTCGGCGCGCCGGCGAAGGACGGCTGCCTCGGTGAGGGCCTTGATCTGGTCTTCGCGCTCGTCGAGCCAGGCTCCGTCGGTGGTGTTTTTGTAGTGTTTTTGGTCGTCCTTGTAGGCGCTGAGAAATTCGCTGCGGATGGTCTCGCGTTCGGCGTTGAGGATGTCGAGGAAGGTGCGGGCGAGACCGAAGCCGTCGCCGACTGGTGAACTCGGGTTACGGGTGATAATCTCGAGCGCGTCGAGAAGTTCCAGTTCGGCGGGGGAGGGTTCGGTGGGTGCTCCGGCGCTAAGCGTGACGACGATGCAGCGAGAAATAATCGTGTCGAGGAGGGCTCCCGGCGTGGATGAGGTGAGGAAAACGTGGGAGCCGGACGGGGGTTCTTCGAGGGTTTTGAGAAAAGCGTTGGCGGCCTGGGGCTGGAGTCGGTCGGCTTCGCGGATGAGCGCGATCTTGGCACCTCCGGCGGTGGCTCCGGATCGGATGGCGCGCTCCAGGCGGCGAATCGGCTCGATGAGGATCCGGCGGGATTTCGATTCGGGTTCGGCGAGGTGGAAATCGGGGTGTTCGTAGGCTGCGGAGGGGGCGACGTCGAAGATGCGGCCGGCAAGCTGTTGCAGGAGTTCGTTTTTGCCGCTGCCGCGGGGACCGACGAGGAGATACGCGTGCGCGAGTCTTCCCGCGGCGTGGGCCTCGGTGAGGCGGGCGAGGGCGTCGGTGTGCGAGAAAGCCATGGCGAGATGGGGAGAATTTCAAATCGAAGGCAGGAATGCCAATTTTGATTTTGCCGCCGCCGACGGGCGGGTGGTGTCATGGCGGGCGGTGAAGTTTGTGTTTGGGCGGGGTTTGTGCGTTTTGTAGCGGATCATGTCGTTGGAGAAGTTTGAACCGGAGGTCATTCACCGGAAGGCGGAGGAGTTTGAGAGTGCCGAGCTGGTGGAGATCCTGCGCTGGACTTGGGAGACGTACGGCGAACGGGCGGCGATCGGTACGAGCTTTCAGGGTGCCGGACTCGTCGTAGCCCACACGGCGTACGAGAATGGATTTCGGTTTCCGATGTTCACGATCGATACGGGACTACTTTTTCCGGAGACGATGGAGTTGAAGGAAAAGCTGGAAGTGCGGTTTGGGATTGAGATCGAATCCCTGCATCCCGAGCAAAGCGTGGCTGAGCAGGCGGAGGAGCACGGGCCGGAGTTGTGGAATCGCTATCCGGATCTGTGCTGCACGATGCGGAAGGTCATCCCGCTGCAGAACAAACTCGGCAAGCTCGACGGATGGATCACCGGATTGCGGCGGCAGCAGTCGGGCGAGCGCGAGAAGACGAAAGTGTTGGAACTTTACAAATTTGACGTGTTGCACGACCGGCGGATTCTCAAGATCAATCCGATGTGCAATTGGTCACGCGATGGCGTGCAGGAATATCTGAAGCGTCACGGGATCCCGGTGAATCCGCTGCTCGAGCGCGGATACCGGAGCATCGGGTGCGTGCCTTGCACGCGGCCCGTTTCGGAGGGTCAGGACGAGCGAGCGGGGCGTTGGACGGGCTTCGACAAGGCCGAATGCGGGATCCACACCTTCCTGGGCGACAACATCTAGTCGGCGACCGACTTGGCGGAGCGCTGGGAGACGGGTCAGGCGCTGGGCTGCAGGTGCGAGCCGTTCTTGACGAGCCGATCGAGGAGATCGGTCTTCTGGCCGCGGAGGAATTTGAGGAGTTCGGTGCGGGCGACGGGGGCCTCGACGCCGTTCTCCTGAAGCTGCGTCAACAATTGATCAAACATCATGCGGCGGCGGGCACCGGCGGGAGTGGTGTCCCGGCGGTCCGAGCAAAAGGTCGCGATGGTCGATCCGCAAACACAATTTCGATACATGGCGACCTGCTGCATGGTGTCGCCGGTGTCGTAGCCCATGAGTCCCGTGCCGCCGCCGCTCACGGGGTTTGTCCGGTCGATGAAGGCTTCCAGATCTTCGTAGACGTTGTTACAACGTGGGCACGTCTTGGGATACTCCGTTTCCAACATCGCAAGGAGGCCCTCATAGATGGAGTTGGTGGATGATTCAGACATTTTGGCTCGGTCTGTCGAAGTCCAAGCCTATCAGTATACCCACAACTCGCGTGAATCAAAGTGTTGAATTTATCAGCGTTCGGCGTTTGCCTTAGCGTTTGCTGAAAAGTCATGCAGGAGCTGTCGAACTTTCCCCTTGAATCCCAGAAGATGGAAATCATCGGGCGGCTGGCGACGTCGGTGATTCATGATCTGAATAATTTGCTTACTCTGGTGCAGCTGAATGCGGCGCTCCTGGAGCAGGGGGGGATGCCCGAGGAGGAAGTGGTCGACATCGCGGGGAAGATTGGGCAGGCCTGCACGAGGTCGTCGGATCTGACGCGCAAGGTGCTCGATCTGGCTCGGCGTCGCGAGCGGGTGCACAGTCCTTTTGACGTCGGGGCGGTGGTGCGGAATCACGCGGATCTGGTGAGGACCTTCGTTTCGAACCGGGCGGATTTGTCGGTGGTGGTGCACGAGCAGAATCTTTGGACGGTGGGTGATCCCGGCGAGATTGAACAGGTGGTGCTTAACTTGATCTTGAACGCTGCGGACGCGATGACGAAGCGTGGACAAGTGCGGGTCGAATGCAAAGCGGTCGGCGGAGAGAATGGCTTGGTCGAGATCTCCGTGACGGACGAGGGGTCGGGAATCCCGGATCACGTGAAATCGCAGATTTTTGAACCGCTATTTACGACGAAGCCTAATGGCGTGGGCACGGGAATGGGATTGTTTACGGTGCGGCGGGTGATCGAGCGGCACGGTGGCGAGGTGGAGGTCGAGAGCGAAGTGGGTAAAGGGAGTCGGTTCAGCGTGCGCTTGCCGCGAGCTTTGGTCGGGTCCGGGGCGAGGATCGCGGCGACTTCGAGCCGAATCGGGGCGGGTTCGATGGAGGGGCAGCTCCTCCTGTTGGTGGAGGACGATCCGGGGGTCCGGGATCTGGCGCGGAAGATTTTGATGAGTGCCGGGTTGCGGGTGCTCGACGTGGCGGATGGGTCTGCGGCGATGGAGCTGTGGGAGGGGCGGAAGCAGGAAATCAATATCCTGCTGACGGACTTGGTGTTGCCCGGCGAGTTATCGGGACGAGACCTGGCGTTGGCGATCCAAAGTGAACGCCCGGAATTCCCGGTCGTTTACATGAGTGGATTCGCCGACGACGCCGAACATCCCTATCTGACTCGGCGGAATTTTTTACGAAAGCCGTTCAGCCCGGACGTCCTGCGGCAAATGGTTTCGTCGGCGCTGACTTAGCGCTGTCGGGCCGGTCGCTGGGAAAAGAACTAAGCCGAGGTGCTTGTCTGTTCCGAGCGCTGACGGGCAGCATTGAGGGTCTCCTGGAGATCCTGAATGCTGAGCGGCTTCTCGAGCACTTTGAGAATGTCGAGTTCGGCGGCGCGCTTCGAATCGATCATGTTCGGCCAGCCGCTGAAAATAATGATCGGGATGTGAATGCTCGCCGCGCGAAGCTCGGCGGCAACGGTCAGGCCGTTGCGGGTCGAGTGGGGGTTGCCGTCCATCGCGTAGTCGATGAGGAGAACGGAGACCTTATCGGCGATGATCTTCTCGGCGAGGTTGTCCGCCGAGGTGGAGTGAATGGCCTCCCAGCCGCTCTGTTGGGCGATGCGACTGATAATTTCACCGACCGGCCCCTGATCGTCGACGACGAGAAGTTTCATAGTCTTAAATGGAATGCACTAAGGTGGGGAGATCGGCAAGGAAATCCGACGGGCGGCTGGGTGGTGGGAACTGATTGATTTCGCCAGGAAGGAGTTTCTGATTAGCGTCTCGGCGGAATGACGGTGGATTTGGAAATGGCTTGCTGGACGTTGCTTGCGGCGGTGGTTCTCGCTGGTGGGATCGCGGCGGTGTTGGGCCTGAAGCTGGCGGCTGCGCAGTCGCGGATCGCTTGGTTGGAGGGACTGATGGAGGCGGAGCGGGTGGGAACGGCGGAGAAATTGGCACTGGTGGAGGGGGCGCGTCAGAGGCTGTCGGATGAGTTTCGCGCGGTGTCGGCGTCGGCACTCGCCGAGAACAATCGGCTCTTCATGGAATTGGCGCGCGGGGATTTTGACCAGAAACGGGCGGCGGTGGACGCGGTGGTGCAGCCGATGCGCGAGCAGATGGAGCGGTTTGGCGAGGCGGTGCGGGCGTTGGAGACGGAGCGAGTCAGCGCTTACGCGGCGTTGCGCGAACAGATTGCCGCGATGGCGACGGGGCAGACGCAGTTGCGCACCGAAACTGGGAATCTCGTCCGGGCGCTGCACGCGCCCGCGACTCGCGGGCGCTGGGGCGAGATCACGCTGCGGCGGGTGGTGGAATTGGTGGGGATGCAGCGGCACTGTGATTTCACCGAGCAGACGTCGGTCGAGGGGGAGGCGGGGAGGTTGCGGCCGGATATGATCGTGAATCTGCCGGGGGGCAAGTCGGTGGTGGTGGATTCGAAGGTGGCACTCGAGGCTTACCTGGACGCGCTGGAGGCCGTGGACGACGCGGAGCGGGCGGAGCAATTGCGGCGGCACGCGCGGCAGACGCGAACGCACGTCGAGCGACTGGCGGGGAAGGCGTATTGGTCGCAATTTGAGGATTCGCCGGAGATCGTGGTGATGTTCATGCCGCTGGAGACAGCGTTCAGTGCGGCCATTGAGAACGATCCGGGTCTGATTGAGTGGGCGGTCGAGCGGCGGGTGATCCCGGCGTCGCCGATGACGTTGATCGCGCTCTTGCAGGCGGTGCATTACGGTTGGAAGCAGGACAGGATGAGTGACAACGCGCGATTGATCGGGGAGGCGGGCCGCGATTTGCACGACCGGCTGGGGACGTTTGCCGACCACTTGGCCAAGGTCGGACGCGGGTTGACCGGTGCGGTGGAATCCTACAATCGAGCGGTCGGGAGTCTCGAACGGATGGTGTTGCCGAAGGCGAGGCAGTTGAAGGAACTCGGGGCCGCGTCCGGCGGAGTCGACGTTGGCAGTCCGGCGGCGGTGGACGTCACTGCGCGGGCTGGGGATCGGGACGGCTCTGAGTGACTTCCGGGCGGGTGCTGCATTTCGATCATCGACCGGGGAGCGACGAGTGTGGTTGATTTTGCGAATGGCTGATTTGCTGGAACCGAAACGGACCGTCGCGGAGTTGAAGGAATTGCGGACTCTGACCGGCGATGCTGACGGGGCGCAGCGGGTGGCCTTCACCGAGACGTGGCGGACGGCGCGGGCGTGGCTGCAAGGGAAGCTGGAGGAAATCGCGGGGGTTGAGGTGCATCGTGACGCGGCGGGCAATCTTTGGGGGACACTGCGGGGCGAGTCGGAGCGGGAGATTCTCATCGGAGGGCACATCGACTCGGTTCCCAATGGCGGGTGGCTGGACGGGTGTCTCAACACCATCGCTGGGGTCGAGGTGTTGCGGCGGGTGGCGGCGGAGTATGACGGGCGTCCGCCGGTGACGCTGCGGGTGGTGGATTGGGCCGACGAGGAGGGAGCGAGGTTTGGGAAGAGTCTGTTCGGATCGTCGGCTTGCTCGGGGAATCTGGACGAAGACGAGGCGCGGGGGCTGGTGGACCGTGACGGGGTGCGGCTGGTGGACGCGCTCGCGGAAAACGGGATTCGTTTCGATGACGTCAAGTCCTGCGGGACGGAACTGCGGAACGCGGCGGCGTATCTGGAACTTCACATCGAGCAGGGGCCGGTGCTGCTCGATCTCGGTCTGCCGCTCGGGGCGGTGCTCGGGACCTTCGGGGTGGAGCGGCACGCGATGACGTTCGGTGGTCAGGCGGCTCACTCGGGTAGCACGCCGATGAATCGCCGGAAGGATGCGCTGCTGGCGGCGGCACGCATGAGTCCCGAAATTTACGACATCGCGGAACGCAGTGGCGGCGGCGTGTGCACGATCGGGTCGTGCGTGACGAAGCCCGGGATCGTGACGAGTGTCGCGGCGGAGTGTCGGATCACGCTCGACCAACGACATCTCGACAAGGTCGCGCTCGACCGGATGTTGGCCGAGGCGCGGGAGGCGAGTGAGCGGTTTGCGGAGGGCGCTCAGGCCACGGTGGAATGGCAGCGGCTGTGGCAGATCGATCCAATTCTGTTCGATGCGGACCTCATTGACCTGTGTGACGAGGCGATCACGGAGGCGTGCGGGCAGTCGCTCCGGTTGCCGTCGGGGCCGCTGCACGATGCCGCGGAGATCGCGCGGGCCGGAGTCCCGACGGTGATGATGTTTGTGCAGAGCCTGCACGGCATCAGTCACAACAAGATCGAGGATACCCGCGAAGAGCACATCGAGCTGTCGGTCGTGGCGATGGACAAGCTGGTGGCGAAGGTGATGGCTCGTTTGGTGAAATAACGGACTCGCTCGCCGCTTCGCTCCTGGCCTGGTTTTTGATGGTGGGTGGCTGGCGTGGACGCGGCCCGATAGAGGAGAAGTGATTCGCGATCTCGACACTTGGCTTCGAAATTGCTCCCCCTGCAAAGCTCGCAACCCCTGTTTGTAATTTCTTATGCCGACCCTTGAAACGACCGTTGATGGATTGAAAATGTTAAACCCGTTTGTGATCGGGTCGGGCCCTCCCGGAACCAATCTCAACGTGATCAACCGGGCCTTCCGCGAGGGTTGGGGCGGTGTGATCGCGAAGACGGTGAGTTTGGATTCGACGAAGGTCATCAACGTCACGCCGCGCTACGGGAAGCTCAAGAGCAACGATGGCGAGGTGATCGGCTGGGAAAACATTGAGCTGATCAGCGATCGGCCGTTCGAAAAATGGCTGGAGGAATTTCGACAGTGCAAGGCGGAGCATCCGGAAGGCGTCCTGATTGCTTCGGTGATGGAGGAGTTCGTGAAGGACAATTGGATCGAGATGATCGAGCGTTGTCAGGACGCTGGTGTGGACGCGTTCGAGCTGAATTTCTCGTGTCCGCACGGGATGCCCGAGCGGAAGATGGGTGGTGCGATGGGGCAGGATCCGGAGATCCTCGGGCAGGTGTGCGAATGGGTGATGTCCGCGGCGAAGAAGCCCGTCTGGGCGAAGATGACGCCGAACATTACGCACATCGAGGAGCCGACGCGGGCGGCGCTGGCGGCGGGCTGCCACGGGGTGAGCGCGATCAACACGATTCGCAGTGTCATTGGCGTCAATCTCGACACGCTCCGACCGGAGCCGAGTGTGGAAGGCTACACCACTCCTGGCGGATATTCGTCGAAGGCGGTGCGGCCAATTGCCTTGCGCATGTGCATGGAAATCTCGCAACTGATCGACCAGGAATTCCCGGGCCGGACGCTTTCGGGTCTCGGCGGCGTGGAAACCGGCGAGGACGCGGCGCAGTTCATTTTGCTCGGCTCGGATACGGTGCAGGTTTGCACCGGGGTGATGAAATTTGGCTACGGGATGGTCAAGGATCTGAGCGCGGGATTGCTCGGCTTCATGGAGAAGCATGGGTTCGAGACTTTGGATGATTTCAAGGGCGCGAGTCTGCCGTATTTCACCACTCACACCGAACTTGTCCGGATGCAACGCGAGCGGAAGGAGGCCCAGGCCGAGGAGAAAAAGAAGATGGTGAAGGCCGACGGCGAGTGGGATGGCGACGACTTCGTCAAGCAGTCGGATGCGTTGGCGCGCTAAGGTTTGCGCGCGGAGTCCGCGAGTGAGTTGGACGGGATCCGGGGGTTCCTGGCTTCTCCGGTTCCCTTGATCGTTGGATTGACGTAAGGATTGATGATGGTGGTTTGCAGATCGTTCATTGGGGGAGACTGGGTGCTGCCGGAGGTGACGGAGCGGGCTGAGGTCTTCAACCCGGCGCTGGGTGAGGTGATCGCCGAGGTGCCGTTGCCGGGCCGGGATTTTGTCGACGGTGCGGTGGTGGCGGCGGTGGCGGCTTTCCCGGCCTGGCGGGACACGCCGGCGGTGGAGCGGGCGGGCGTTTTTTTCCGCTACAAGATGCTGCTCGAGGAGCACGCCGAGGAGATTGCTTTGACGATCGCCACCGAGCACGGGAAGACCCTGGCCGAGGCGAGGGGGGATTTGCGGCGGGGCATTCAGATGGTCGAGTACGCCTGCGGAGTGCCGACTTTGCTGATGGGCGAGTCACTGGAGAACATCGCGCGGGGAATTGATTGCGATACGATCAGGCAGCCGTTGGGAGTCTGCGTCGGGATCGTGCCCTTCAATTTTCCGGCGATGGTGCCGCTCTGGATGTTTCCTTTGGCGTTGGCGTGCGGGAACGCTTTCATCCTCAAACCGAGCGAGAAGGTGCCGCTCACGGCGATCAAGTTGGCGGAGCTGTTGGATGAAGCCGGATTGCCGAAGGGCGTCTTTAATGTCGTTCAGGGTGGCCGCGAGGTGGTCGACGCGCTGCTGGTTCATCCGGGCGTGCGAGCGATTTCGTTCGTCGGATCAACGCCTGTCGCCAAGCACATTTTCGAGGTTGGGACGCGGCACGGGAAGCGGGTGCAGGCTGCGGGCGGGGCGAAAAATTTTATCCTGATCATGCCGGATGCGACCGTGAGCGAATCGGTGCGCGGCCTGACGGAGGCGGCATTTGGTTGCGCGGGGGAGCGTTGCATGTCGGGTTCGACGGCGATTGCGATCGGCGCGGCGGGGGATCGGGTGTTGCCGGAATTGGTCGCGGCGGCGAAAGCGATTCGGGTCGGCGCAGCCTTTCGCGACGCCACGGCGGCGATGGGACCCGTGATCACCGGTCCGCACCGGGACCGGGTGCTGGGATTGATCGATCAGGGTGAGAAGGAGGGTGTGCGTGTGTTGGCCGATGGACGGGGGGTGCGGGTGGACGGTGCGCCGGATGGATTTTACGTCGGGCCGACGATTCTCGACGGCGTCGAGGCCGGGATGTCGGTCGCGCGAGAGGAGATCTTTGGTCCGGTGCTGAACGTGATGCGGATGGAGGATCTCGACGGTGCGATCGATGCGGCGAATCGGTCCGCCTACGGGAATGGGGCGGCGATTTTCACAAATTCTGGACGGGCTGCGCGGGAGTTTCGCAATCGGATCAATGCCGGAATGGTCGGCGTCAACGTGGCGGTGCCCGCACCCATGGCGTTCTTTCCGTTCAGTGGTTGGAACGATTCGTTCTTCGGGGATCTGCACATGCAGGGCCGGGAGGGGGTGGCTTTTTACACTCAGCAGAAAGTCACGACGTCGCGGTGGTTCGGGGACGCGGACGTTTGGGCGACGTAGGCTGGCGCGGTTCGACTCACGCCTTCGTCGCGGTGTAAATCGTGACGATGCCGCACCAGAGCGGGCGGTCATTCGCGAGGCTGAATCCAGCGGACTCCATGCGCTCGAGCATCGCCTGGCCGCTCGGGAAGGCTTCGATGGACTCGCCGAGGTAGGCGTAGGCCTCGGGACGCCCGGTCGCGAGACCGGCAAGTGTCGGTAGGATCCGGTGCAGGTAAAATCGGTAGGCCGCACGCAACGGCGGGGAGGCGGGGAGCGAGAAATCGAGGATGAGGACGTGGCCCCCGGGCCGGATGACGCGCGACATCTCGGAGAGCGCGCCGTCGTAAGTCGCCATGTTTCGGAGCCCGAAGGCGACGGTGAGAGCATCGAAGGTGGACGGGGCGAAAGGGAGTTTGGTGCCGTCGGCGGCGACGAGATTTGGAACCGACTTTCGTTGGGCCTGGCGGAGCATCGGCTCGCAGAAGTCGGCGGCAATCACTCGAGCGGCGGGATTCTTTTTCGCCAGAACGAGCGCGAGATCGCCGCTGCCGGTCGCAAGATCAAGAATTGTCGTGGGTTGCCAGGACCGAACGATTCGGGCGGCAAGGTCGCGCCAAAGGAAGTCCGCGCCGCCGCTCAGCGCGTGATTGGCAAAGTCGTAGCGTCCCGCGATGGATCTGAAAGTTCCGCGAATGAAATCGGGGTCTTGTTGAGACTGGGTCTTTGAACTCACGAGGTAGGGGAAAAAGTTTAGCGCGGATTGGGCGCAGCGCGAGCGAAGGTTCCGATCAGGAGGATCTGCCTTGATCCGACGGGGTGAGGCTGACTGTTCGGCTTTCTAGCAGCCTGTCGGGGTTAGCGAGTGAGAGAGGATGGGGGAATTTTGGGTTTTGGGAAGATGCGGGAGTTTTTTGGAGCGAGAATTGGTCTTGATTGAGAATGAGCGGAGCACTGGCATCGATGGAGGGGAGTCGAGGTCGGGTGGCCGTTGGGCAGGGCTGCTTTTAGGCTATTCTCAGGGGAGTTCCGACGTGGAAGAGTCGTTTGAGGTTGTAGGCCAGGCCAACGAGGTTCCATTCGAGGGAGACTTTGGCTTCTCCTCGCAAGGAGAAGCGCCGGAAGCCGAGGGTTTGCTTGATGATGCCAAAAACGGGTTCCACGGTTTGTTGTCGTAATTTGTAACGCTTTGCTCCGGCTTTGGTAGCCACGCGGTGGGCCAGGTGTTCGGTGAAGGGGGCGTCGGCGGCTGGCGGGGGCGGGTCGGCCTTTTTCTCGAGTTGGCTGACGCTGCGGCCATGCTTTTGGCGTTTGAGCGCCGCCAGAACCCGCAGGCCGGTGGGCGTGCCCCCAGCATTGGTTTCGACTGCGGTGACGGCTGCTTCACTGACGAATCCGCTGTCGATGAGTGCCTCGGCCACGGGCCCGGCTTCCGGCGCGATGGCGGCCAGGTCGGGCAGGAGTTGTTCCTTGTCGTTGGGGGCGGTGGAGACTCGCGCTCCGACCATGAGCCGACTCTCGACCTCCACGGCGGCCTGCGCGTTGTAGCTTTGCTGGAAGCCGTCTCCGTGGGTCTTCATGATGCGGCTCGCCGGGTCGGTAAAGTTATACTGGTCCTTGGCCGTAGGCTTTTCACTTGGAGGCTGGGGCTCCTTGCCGCGAGGCTTTTTCCCAGCTTCTCGCGCCGCTGCTCGTGCGGCGACCTTCGCTTCGTATTCAGGCTGCTGGACTTGCGCTCGCGCGTAGGCTCGCACTTCCATCTCGGCTCGTGCCTGGGCCAGCTTCGCCTTGCGTTGCTGCCGACGAGTGATCTCCTCCGGGATGCTCAATCCATCCTCGAGCGGCGTCGAATCCGCCTTCTCGGCCTTGGCCAAGAGCTCAGCGATCTCCAAATCGCACTCCTGCATCTTCGTCTCGACCCGTCCGTAACTCACCGCCGCATGTTTGCTGGCGTTGGCCAGCACCTTCGTCCCATCGATGGCTACCGTGATCGCTCCGACTTTGAGAACCCCGCAACCTGCCGCCAACTCCAGCACCTGCCCGAAGCTCGAACTCAACAACTCCGCGTTGGCCCGCCGAAACGTGCACCACGTGTCGTGATCGGGGTGCGTGTCCGCGCACAACAGTCTCATCGCCACGTTCTCGTAGGTGCTGCGCTCAATGCCCCGACTCGAAAACACTCCCGTCGCGTAGCTGTAAATCAACCCTCCCAGCATCATCGACGGCGGATACTGCTTGTCCCCGGTCCCCCGTTCGTTGACCCGCGCCTTGCTCACATCCAATTGCGCAACCGCGTCCATGATGAAATGAACCAAATGCCCTTCTGGAACCCACTCCCGAACATCCGGCGGCAGTAACAATGGCGTGTCGTGATCCACGTTCACATATCTCGCTCCCATCCCTCTTTCTTTATCAGTGTCGGCAAGTCCGACAGGCTGCTAGGTCTCCCGCAAAATTGCGGCTGGGAGAGAGTTGGCCAGGATAGCGCAATTCAAGAAACGGATTGTCTGTGCTGGTCGGCAGATCGCCGAAGTCAGGGAATCCCCCTTGGGAAAGTGCTCACGAGAGGACTCGAACCTCCACGAGTTGCCCCACTAGATCCTGAATCTAGCATTTTACTCTGTTATTGCATTGAGCGGACAGTTGGCGGACACTTTTTTATATGAAGGGCAAGATACGGGATTTGCCGTCGGGCGTTGGAGTCAGCAAGTCCGCCAACGGGCGAGGGCGGGAGTTTTGGCGGGTTCGGCTGGGGAAGCGGTTCACCGGCGGGGCAATCATCAAGCGGGATTTTGCCACGTTGACCGATGCACGCGAATGGATTCTCGGCGAAGCGCGAGAAAAGAGGACGCGGGTTCCGTCGCCGCTCCAGTTGAAAACCGAATCGGGTGCGTCCGGGTTTGGTCTGACTCCCCGTCAATTGAGTGCGGCCGTGGCTGCGCAGAACCGCTTGGCCGAGGTTGGGTCGAAGTCGGATTTGCTCGAAGTGGTCGAGTTTTTCATTCGGCAGACGAAGCCGGATGGTGGGGTGCGGTCGCTGAATGATGCAATCGATGATCTCCTCAGTGCGAAGGCCCGGGCGGGGAGGAAAGAAAGTTACATCAAGGGGCTGGGCTGGGTCTTGCGAAAGTTCGCCGACGATTTTCCGGGTCTCTCGGTCCATGAAATTTCTCGGGATGACTTCGAAGGGTGGCTCGATGAGGAGGACTTTTCGCTCGCGTCGCGGCGCAACTACATCCGGGACTGCGGTATTCTGTTCAACTTCGCAGTCGGGAAGAAATGGCTTTCGGTTTCACCCATCGATGGAGTCGAGAAGCCTGAGATCGAGGATCGGGAGATTGTTGCCCTCACGCCGAGGCAGGCTTCGCGGTTGCTTCTGAATGCGAAAAATCGGCCGGAATTCCGCTCCCTCCTGGCTCCGGTGGCAATTCAGCTTTTCGCGGGTCTTCGCACCTCGGAGGTGCGGGCGCTTGACTGGTCGGAGGTGCGGGACGAGGAGATTATCGTCCTCGCGTCGAAGGCCAAGACGCGGCAGCGGCGGGCGGTGTCGATCTCGGCGAATCTGGCTTCGTGGCTAGCGACGGTGCGGAAGAAGAAGGGACCGGTTGCGCCGGTCGGCGGCGAGTGGCGGATCGGATTCACCGCGCTGGTCGAGATTTCGAGACTGACCCCGTGGCCTCGAAACGCCTTGCGACACAGCTTTGGAAGTTACCACTATGCTCTCCACAAGAACGAAAATTTGACGGCTGCCGAAATGGGCAATTCACCAGAAATGATCTTCAAACACTATCGAGCGGTTGTTCTTGGTGCGGACGAAAAGCGGTATTGGAATCTGTTCCAAAAGCCGCCCGGCTCGTCTTCGAGTCGCTCAGCGAGACGGCCATCCCGGAAGACTGGCCGAACTCGGATCAAAGCATGACGCCGATCGAAGCCGTCATCGACACCAATGTCTTTTACTCAGCGCTGCGTTCCCGGCGGGGGTGCTCGTTCAAATTGGTCGATGATTTCATGTCCGGTAAAGCCTCCTGGAAGTGGAATATCTCGAACGCGTGCGTTCTGGAATACGAGGAGGTCCTGTTGCGGAAGTCCATTCCGACCCCGGTGGTCGATGTCTTTCTGGCCGACCTTCTGTCCAAGGGGTCCCGCATCCGGATTGTGGAGAGCTTTCGTCCGCTGGCGATTGACGCGGACGATGATTTGTTTGCCGAGCTGGCACTGGCCGCCAATGCCGATTTTCTGGTCACCTTTAACGTCCGGGATTTTCTGCCGGTGAAACGCCTCGGAATTCGGGTGGTAACACCCCAGGAATTCGATACTATAATGCAAACTCGAAGAGCATGAACACCATTACGATCAACGTTCCGGACGAGATCAAAATCGAGGCGGAGGCGGCGGCAAAGAGCGTAAATCTCTCGCTGCCAGATTTTGCGCAGCTCGCCTTGGCGCAGACGCTCGCCCGTGCACTGACGGATCCCTTCCTTGAAGAGCGGGCCAGCCGAGCGACGGGGGAGGGTTGGGAAGCTCTCAAGAAATTCATCCCCGATGCTCCACCGATCTCAGGGGACGAGTTGCCCTGAGAGATCGGTAACCGGTTCTCAAGGCTGGGGAAACATTTGAGGTGGCCGGATCGCTTGTTTGAGAGTCTGAGCCCATCGCGCCAGTCGGCGAAGGGCATGTCGCGACTCGATAAGGCATAGTTTGTTCCGCTCGCGGACCAGGATTCAGAGCGATTCAAACTACGAATCCGTTCGTGAAATTGATTCGAGCCACGAATTCGAGCTGGCGCACGGCCCTGCCTGAACTGCTTGGGCGTTGGCAGGAAAGTTGTTCGTCTCGCGAACCATTTTGTCCGAGATCCGGGCTACAGATCGAGGGATGAAAGCGCCATCAATCGAACTTTTTCGTCGAACGACAGGGAGATTCGACTCTCAAAATGTGCTCCCGGACGGGAGCATGCCCGTCGCATTCGTGTGCGGTAATGGCGATCGAATGAAGTCATATCGCCATCTTCGCTCCGAACTTGGGGCTGCTCTTTTTCGCATCCGCGTGGGAATGAGCCTGTCCAAGAAAGCCCAACTCATCGCGAAAACATGACGACGACTACCCCGACAGTTCGCGTTTCGTTCCATGGCATTCGTCCTCTGGCCCTAACGAAAAAGCAGGCAATCTCGGCACTCGGATCGTCGAAACTCGTGGCCAGGATGCTCTGGGCGACTCGCCACGCGAACGACCGATGGCTGATCGTCGTACGACCAGGAAGGGACCTCCTCATCGACACGGACTCCGTCGAACGCGCTTACCGGCGCCTCTTTCATGGAGAGCAACCGCCGCTGATGCCCAGCGAGCGGCGGCAAAAATCCCATTCGCGATGAGCGTCAATCGCGACGAACCAGCCCTTGTGCCGCACCTGCGTTCCGACCGCGCCGATTCGACGAAGCCGCTGACGGCCACGTCGAATCCGCGAACCTACCTCCATCTGTTCGATGGTGCCCACCCATCCGATCCGTCCTCGCCCGGCCAAAGCGCCGGGTTCCGGGCGGAACGAATCGGTGGTCCAATCCTCGGCGACTTCGCCAACGGAGCCTTTGGAAATCAGTCCCAAGGCTCCTCGATTGACCGGTCTCGAAAGGTCTCGATCCTTGATCTTCTGGGTCGTTCTACCGGGAGGAACGACCAACGGGATAGCACTTTCCCCGGGGGAAAGTGCGGGCGGGCCGCTGGCGCTCAATTCCCGCCGTTCCTTCGCGTGTCAGGCACGCTCCGGAATGATCCGCCATCCGGCAATTTTTCAACCCAACCTCAACCCAAGAACCACTATGCCCCGTAATCAAAAACCCGGAACCACTCGCATCGATCTCGACGTCACGATCGAAGCGAGACACCGTTTCGCCACGCTCCACGAATCGCTTGGATTCAAGACCAAAGCCGAGACCTTCGAGGCCATTCTCTACTACGTTGCCACTCAGGACAAAATCGATCCCGATGTGCTCGAACGGATCGAACGCAAGCTCGAGCGCACCCTGCACATCCTCGAGCAGGCCGTATGAAGAACGGCCAGATCTTTGCGCACAAATCGACTGCCCGGGGCCGGCTAGATCTCGAGTATCTGGATGAGGTTTCCAGCCGAAAAATTTCGCTCCGCGACGAAGCGGAGTTGGAAAAGCAGATCGGTCGGAAATTGAAGGGCTTCACGAGCTACGCGTCGAAAGAAACGCTCGGACAGGTCCACGCCGGAGGATTCCTGCACGACCACATCCGCCGAAATCCCGACGGCACCAGCACGGCTCCGACAAAACTTTCCAACTCGGAACGAAAGCGCCGGATCACCGAGGCGTGGAAGCTTCATCTCGCAGAGTTCCCGACGACCGCCAAGCGGCCCGTCATCGCACATCGCATGGTCTTCTCGATGTCCTGCGAACAGCACAACGCGTTGGTTGCCGCCGGATTGAACCCCGATCAGGTGCTGCATTCGTCGCTCAAGAAAGTGATGAACAAGTTCGCGGAGAAATTTCATCCGACCGATTCGATCGGCTACGCCTACGGGTTGCATCACGACACGGGGAATCTCCACGCGCACGTCGCGCTATGCCCGCGCACCGCGAAAGGAAGCTACGTCGGCTGCAGCACCTCCCGGAATGCCGCTTCGAAGCACAAGCGGCAGATGGACTCGATCAAGCAGTGGTTTGCCCACGAGAACGAACGCTGGGCCGAGCTCCTCAGCGCACCGGAAAAACTTTCGGAGCACGTTGCGAAGCGCCTCGATTCCGACCGCCTCGTCGCGTCCCCCAAACTCAATCACCTTCAGCTTCAAGCGTTGCTCAACGGACAATCCGCCGACGCGCATCGGCTTCAGCAGCTTTACCGGAGCATTGGAAATCTCGAAATGCAGATCGCGGTCAAACGAAAGCTCCTCGCGGCAGAAATTGCGCAGAGTTCCGTCATCCGACTCCTTGGTCGCCGGAAGCCGAAACTGGTGCGAACGGTTGAGAAAGTGAAGACGAACATCGACCGCCGCTCCTTGCGCGAACTTCAGAAGCTCCTCTTCAAACTGAAGGGTGACTACCGAGTGGTGCACCGCCGCTACTCCCGCCTGTATGGATTTAGTTCGTATTCCAATCGAAACGCGATTCACCAAGGAATTGGTCAGTCAGGTCAACGGCTCTGAGCTTGGCGGGATTTCGCCTCGCATGATCCGAGGCGGCGCTAACCGAATCAGAGAGTGTCAGCGCCAGTCGGCGTTCCAACTCTGGAATTCCGCTGGACGCAGGCGCTAGCGGGCGATGTTTCCCTCGTGCAGGCTGGTCCATTCGGTTTCCACGACTTCGACAAAGCGTTCGCGCTCGCTTTTTCTCGGAACCCTTCCGCCCGTCTCCGTCGCAATCCATTTGGCCGCCGTGCGTTTGTTCATTCGCCGTTGCACGATCTCCCGAACGAACCCCCGATGATTGCCCCGAGGTAATCGTCGCGATCCACGTCGATGAATGAGAGCGGCAGAGATTGCACCGGATGAGGTGGATTTTGGCGGTCAGGCGGGATACTCGTTTATTCACGTCCTCGAACGGCTGGAGATAGGGCAAGTGAACCATCGCGACGAAGGCCTGCTCGAACGGATCCCGGATGGTTTCGGCTTTGCTAAGAACCTGGAGAAATCGCTCTTCGATTTTCGCCGGCACCTCCGGAGGGTGAAGTAAGGTTCCGTTGATCCCGACCGGACGCGCGCGAATCCTCCCGTCGGCCATGGGATCGGTCAGCAAGTTGTTCGACCGAAGCGCGTGGAGATTGCACACCGTGTAGCGATTGAATCCGATGCGCTCCGCCTGTTCCGCGAGGATTTCGATGGCGGCCTTGTGGTTGAGGATCATTTGGGTTTCCTGCGCCGCCTTGCCTTCGGCTCCTTCGCCCAGATCCAGCAAATGCTGCGTTTCGAGCAGCGAGTAGGTATCGCCCTCCAATCGACTGGAATTCCATGAGAGGTCGATGAGAAGCCGATGCATGACCTGCCGCAGATACGTCCCCGCCGGCAGATCGCTCAATCCGACTTGCCCGATCTCCAGCAACTCCCGGCGCAGGTCCTCCAGGAGATAAAATGTTTGGTTCGGGAGGTAGGCGTCCAAAAACTCGCCTCGGTAGCCGACCGGAATCCGCTCGAAGATCGGGCGGTTCACGGCATCCCGAATTTCTATCGCGTCGGAGGACAGCCAATCTCGATTTTCGGGTGAGGCTTTCCCTGCGCTCTCCTCGGTCGAAGATCGCGGTGAAATCATGTATCGCCTCGCACGTCCCTGGCCTTTTGGAACCAAGAGTCGCATCCCAACGAGTTGATCGATCCGCCGCTGAAGCGTCCGCCTCGCGTAATCGATCTCGGGGACCATCAGTAACTCGCCAATCGACGCGCCATCCGGGGAATCGGCGACGGCTCGGAGAATCAGCTCAGATTCCTTCGGGGGAATTTGTGATGGCACCATTTCGCAACTTTGGCACGATTCGATGAATCGTTCCAATTGGGTGGCGCAGGCTGGCCTGCGATCTCAAAATCGCCCGCAGCGCGAGTGTCGCGAGAGGCCGTGTTCCGTTCCTGACTGTAGTCTCTTCGACGTCTTTGTCTCAAATTCACTGCCGTCTGCCCGGAACAAAGCCTGCTGTCGGTTACTGGCGCTGTTTTCTGGTGATCCTGACCTTTTCAGGTTTGGAGCGTTTGCCGGTGCCGTCGATGGCGCGGACTTTGATGAGATTGCGTCCTTCGCGAAGCTGGACCCGGATGCGCCAGCGGCGGGTGCCGCGGGCGGTTTTGATCTTCGAGCCGGGAGCCTTGACCTGGACTTCGGCGACGGTGCCGTCGTCACTGGCACGGCCTCTGATTTTGATCCGGGATCTGGCTGTTTCGAGCCGGGACTTGCCGCGGATTGTTACCTCGGGGCGGTCACCGGGGCGTTCGGGAGTGGGGGTCGGCACTGGGGTGGCTGCCGGAGTTGGTGTCGGCACTGGAATGGGTTCTGGCGTCGGTGTCGGCGTAGGCGTGGGGGGGGAGCTTGGGTTGAAAGTCACGGACTGAGTGGAGGAGTCGTAACGGGCGGTGTAACCGGGGCTTTCCACCTGCACCGTCGTGAAGTTGCCGGTGCTGGCACCATCGGTTTTTAAGATGCGGGCCATCTCGTCGTCGGCTGGGCGGAAATCACCGACGAAGCGAATGGTGAGAGTTCCGTCATTGATGATTGGGCCTCCGGCTTCAATGAGCCCGTCGGGCGAATCCGCGCCCGTGAGTTCAACGATGACGTTGGAAGAGGCGGTCAGATTGATCGACGAGGCAAATCTAAGGCGTCCACCGAGAACACGGACGGTGCCGCTGTTGGTGAAAGGTCCTTCGATGGCGGACTCGGAGAGCTCCGTTGCTTTGACCAAGGTGCCGGTGTTTTCCAATGGAGCCGAGCCCGTAATGGATGCATCGCCGATCAGGCGGAGAGTGCCTTCGTTTCGCAGGGAGTTGGCAGCCGTCGTCGCAAGGGTTGCCGCGGAGAGGAGGATATCCCCCTGATTGATGATTCGGCGGTCGCCGCCGAGAGCTCCGCCGGTGATGAGACCGCTGGCGGACGGAGACAGCGTGAGCGTCGTTCCGGCACCGCCCGCGAGGGTTCCCCCGGTCAGGGCAAACTCGGTGTTCGCCGTCAGGTTGCCGCTACCCTCGACCGTGCCGCCGCTGATCGCGATTTTTGGGCTGGTCACTTCCGTCTGTAGCGTGGCCTGGCCGCCCGAGACGACGAGACCCTCTCCAAGCTGCAGAGTTCCATCGATGGTCGCGTCTCCCGCGCTGAATTCGACCGATCCGTCGCCCGTGATCGGAGTCGTGGAATTTACGACGTGAGTGCCTTCACCGAAGGTTAGCGTCGCGTCGGCGGCGACCTCAAAACGAGCCGCCGCTCCCAGCGTCTGGCTTGAGCCGTTGATCTCGAGGGTTCCGCTGAGGACGCGGACCGTGCCGGCATTCAGAAGGGGATTGTTGATAGAATTGACGAGCGTCGGACCTTCGCTCTCCAACGTGGCGTTGTTGCGAAGGGTACCGGTGCCGAACGTCTTCGCTGCTGGCACGAATCTCAGAGTGCCATCGTTGATCAAGGCAGCACCGTTGCCGATGGAGAAGCGGTTGCCGAAATCGGGATCGTCCGAGATGCTCGCGATCTCCAACGTCCCATTGTTGACGAGGGTTCGATTGCCCGTGAGCGTCCCGCCCTCGATCTTCCCAGCCGCCGTCTCGGCGAGGATCAACGTCGTCCCCACGCCTCCGCTGAGAGTCGAGCCGGATTCCATCGTCAGCTTCTCCAGCACGGCGACATTGCCGGAGCGCCGAAGCTCGGGGGCGCGGCTGAAGGTTGAGCTGGCCAGAGTCAGCTCGGATACGGTGATCGCGGTATTCAGGTTAACAATGGCCCCGACGCGAAGGTGACCATCGGCCGTATAGGTCCCGTCGATGGTGACCTCCACGTCGCCTCCCTGAACGGTATCGAAATTGACGAATCCACGACCGGTGATCGCCGAGCCGGCTTGGAAATTGTATCCCCGTCGGAAGAGCAATTCGGCTCCTTCGGCAATGTCGAATGTGCCGACCCCATCAATTGTCTGGCCCGGATCGTCCAGCCTCAAGGTTCCTTCAGTCACTTCCACGGCACCTCCGTTGAGCAGATCGATTCCGAGCGCGCTTTCTGCCGAAATCCCTGACTTCGTAATGGTTCCCGTATTGGCCAGTTGCAAGCCGCGCGAGATGCCGCCGGTGTTGATCAGGTTGATGGATCCCGGATTTTCGATCCCGGCATTCGCGCCCACATCGAGCGATCCAAATTGCACGGCAAAGTTCCCTTCGTTGCGGAGGGTCACCGAGCCGCCGATGGAGCTTCCGGAGCCAAGGACCGAGATGCTCCGCAGCACGGTTAGTTTGGCCGATCCATCAAGATTCACTCCGTCTTCGATTGAGAGATCGGTGACGGTGACCGGCGTGGACAAAGTGACAATTCCGGCGTCGGTCAGGCTGGCGGCCCACGACGTGCCGTTCACGTTGTTGGGCACTCCGTCGGACCAAGTGGCGGTATCAGTCCACTCACCGCTGGCCACGGTGCTTGTTTCCGTCTGCGCGGATACCGAACTGATCGAGAGAATCAACGCACTCGATGCCACCCACGTCGCCGCCTTGATCCGCGAGCGGTGACGGCGAAGCGCGAACGCTCCGGCAAAAAGCAATGCGACAAAGAGCAGCCCGTAAGTGGAGGCTCGGGAACGGCGGCCAATGAGAGACCGCCGGTGGAGGTTTGGAAATCATTGAGCACGACCGTGGTCCCGGAGATCGTGACGGCAAACGTCCCGGCACCGTCCACGGTGACGCGACCGCCCGTGATGTTGGCGAAAGTGCCGTCGAGCGTTCCACCGCCGACTTGGAGAATGGTGAAAGAATCCGCCGAGGTAACGGAGCCTTCGAATCCGTTAAGAAAGGTCACATCCAGCAGCCCGGCCAGTTCCAGAGTGAACGCCCCGGGCAAGCTGAGATTGATGGTATCGTATTCCGTCCCAGCAGCCAGCCCGGCAAGATTGAACTCCAGAACGGAATTGGACGTCAGCGAGAACGGGCCGGTGAAATCGAGAGCACCGACGGCGGCCCCACCACCCGCGAGATCGCCGGGAGCGAGACGTCCGGAGTTGGCGACGGGACCCGTGACCGATCCCGATCCCGCGATGGTTCCCAGGCGGGTGTTGGCGAAGGGAGTTGAAGCGGAAATTTCGAGATTGCCGCCGCCGAGGTGGTAGGTTCCAAAGTTTTGGTTGGCCCCGGAGATCGTCAAAGTGCCTTCGTTCACGAGCACCCGGCCACGATTCACGAAAGAGGCACTGATTGTCGATTCGCTGAAGAACGTCGACTTGGTGATGGTGCCCGCATTGGTCAGCAATCCCGCCGAAGTGCCCGCAATCCCCGCGACCCCGGTGAGGTTGAGACTGCCCTCGTTGGAGAACGTTCCTCCATTGGTCAGCCGGAGCCGGAGCCGGTGAGGTTGGCCACCCCTTCGTTGGTGACGATCCGACGATCGATCTGAACCTGCTGCGAGGCACCCAGAGTGCTCGTCGACTTCAAGACGGTCGTGCCGGTGCCCGTCATCTGACCACCGGACCAGTCGAGATGGCCAGCAATCGTGGTCGCTCCCGTGCCGCCAACCTGACCGCTGGAGAAGGTCACCTCGCTCAGAGTGACGTCGGAGTTGAAATCGACCCGCGCAAAAGGCCCCGAAATCGACGTGGCTCCACTGCCGGTGTAAGTGCCGTCAAATCGGGTATTGCCACCGACGAACGACAGCTCGCCCTGATTGTCCAACGTGCTGCCGACCCGGAAATCGTATTCGTTGGTCCGGGAACTCGGATCGAGGCTGTCCACGCCGTAGCCGATTTCCAGCGCGCCCCCGGCGGCGATCTCGAGACGGCTGCCGTCAAAGAAGATGCCCATCGCGCCATTGGTCTTGCCGAGCGGTGCTCCCGGCGTGCCGAGTCGCAGCGTGCCCTCGTCGATCCGGATCGTTCCCCGGTTGAAGATCGTTGCCGAGACGAAGGTCGTCGTGGCCACACCGTTCTTTACGATCAGGCCGGTCGAGGCATTGACGATCGGGCCGGGCGAAATCTCCCCTCCGCCGTTGATCTCCGAATTCCCTTCGAGCGTCAGCGATCCCTCGTTCGTCCATTGAGCGCCATCGTTGATGAAAAATTTCGCGGCTCCATCGAGGGAGACCGTTCCCCGATTGAGAAACGTTGTTCCCGAGATCCCGGTGGTCGTGCCGGATATGTCGGCGACGGCGCTCGCTTCCAGCATAGCGCTTCCCGAACCACTCATTCGCCCTCCGTTTCTCCAATCGAGGCGGTCAGTAATCGTCAGGTTTCCGGTTCCACGGACAAAGCCCCCCAAATCGAGACCGGCGGTCGTGGCTGCCTGATTGACGTGAACGTCGCCAAACTCGATGAACGTTGTGCCGGTGTTGGTGAACGTCCCATCGATGGTGGCTTCTGAGAGGGCAAAGCGGACGTTGCCGGCACTGCTCAGCGCAGCACCAGTTTGCAAGTGGAAACTGGCTCCAGAAGAACTGTTGGTGAGTTCCAGCGTGGTGCCCGAGTCGATCTGAAACGTGCTCCCCGGGAGACCGACGGAGCGTTGCGGCGCGATCTTGAGGGTGCCACCCGCAACGCGCACGCTCCCGGCGTTGGTGAAAATCCCATCGTTGTTGTTTCGACCGATCCCGCTGTCTCCCGCTCCGATTTTCACGATTTCGGCGGACGTGGCGTTGCTGAACGTCGTGCCGGATGCCAGGAACTCGACTCGAGCCTCATCGGTCATCGTGAGGCTCCCGGAGTTTGTCCATTCCACGCCACCGATCTGTCTTCCGGAGACATTCTTCCCGAGAAAGATGGCGACGTGATCGAGCGTGGTCGAGCCGCTGGAGACCGCCCCGCGGAGAATTTGGAGATCCTCCGCGACGGCGCCCACGCCCCGAAGCGTGCCGCCCGTCCAGTTCAATCGGTCGATGCTCCGGGTGCCGAACCCAAGATCGATTTGGTCACCATTATCAAACGTCACGTTCCAGTGCCCGCTTTCGCCATTCGGAGCGATGCCGCCGCTCCAGTTGGCGTCAGTCAGCCAACGATCATCGATCCCGGCTCCGGTCCACGTCGTGGACTGAGCGAAGGAATTGGAGGTTGCGAGGCCGATGCCCGCCAGAATCGCGGTGATGGTTCGGAGAAGGGTCTTCATGCGTGTTGTGCGGATTGGTTGCCGGAATGAACTCCGGATTATTTTTCTGACGAACGACCGGCGTGGAATTGCGGGAAAACTCGGGAGTTCGGCGAATTTTTTTCGCTGATCGTTCGTTTACGCGGCTGTGGCCAAATCACCGAGTCCGTTGGACGACGACTTTCTGCACCCGGGAGCGTTGGCCAGTTCCGTCCACGGCGCGGATCTTGATGACGGTGCGGCCGGATTTTTTCAGGCGGGCGCGGAAGGCCCAGCGAGTCCCGCCCTTGGCGCGCTTGAATTTGGACTTGGGTGCCTTGAATTCCACGTAGGCGACTGTGCCGTTGTCTTTTGCAATACCGCGGATACGCACTCGCGCTTTGCCGGTCTTGATGCGCTTGCCGCCCTTGACCTTAACGGTCGGGCGTCCCCCTGAGACCTCGCCGACGACACGATTGTTTGGGCCGCTTGGGGACGGGGAAGCCGGCGGTGCCGTGGTGGCGGGGGGAGTCGGGGACGGAAAGGGGTTGGTCGGCAGTTCGTCGGGTGCCGTCCAGATTGCAATACCGGATCGACCGTCTTCCAAGCTGTAAGAAAACGCAACTTGCCGCTCGTTATTCAATCCGCTGAATTGTGGTCCAGAGTTCCTATTGTTCACATTTGAGATGCCGCCGGGCGACGCTTGAAAGCCAAAGCTTGTAATAGTGCTGCCAAGGAACGGGTAGCCTTTCCGAACGACCTCGAAGAGGCCCAATTTAGGGTCATAAAAGAAAAGTCCGGCCGCATCAAGGAAGCGCGTTGAACCTTGAATCTCTGCCCGAAACGCGATTTCGCGATTGTCGTTCATCGTAATCAATTCAAAAGCACCTCCATTGAATCCGATAAGGACAAGTCGTCCGTTGCCGTCAGGGGTTGAGATACCGCGTGAGATCACGTGGGTAGTTGCAGTGCCGTCCGCGATATATACTCCGTCGAAGTCTGCCAAAAGCACATCACCAGCGCTGTTGACGGAAAAACTGCCGCTTCTGCGGACGATCTCCTGCAGGTTTCCTGTTGGAGTAGATCTATAAATTGCCGTAAACCCACCGTTGACATCGGTCGCTTGAGCACGGAAATATAAATCACCCGAGGGAATCATGATTGTGCCGCCAGTCGGTTGGCTGGTCACAAAATTTCCCCTGCCATCTGGCGTAACTTGTCCATTACGGAAAACTATCCGTTGAATCGAGTTATCACTTCGAACGATTGCTGTTTGTCCCGAAAATTCCCCTAATTTGACCCAACTGGCGACCGAACTGCCATTTGTGCTGGGGGCTAGATGCCTATCAAAGTCCAAAATGAACCCGTCGCCGTCCGGGGATCCGTTGCGGGATCTGAGAATCTCCGTGAAGTTGGAGCCATCTGACAGGAGCGTCGCGGTAATTCCCTCAGATGTAACCCGCGTATTGTATGCAATGTTTCCGTCGTCAGCAAACGAGAAACCCCCAGAAGAAGGCCTCAAAAAGGCCGGAGGATTGCCTCCGGAGCCGGACACTAATGCGTCCATTCGAGCGAGAGAGTTTGCCGTGGCTGAAGCGCGAAGTAGCGCTCCGCCAGATCCGTTGCTAGCACCCGCCACCCACACAGCTATCTGCGAGCTTTCGTTGATCGCAATGTCGGTTGAAATAACTCGTGCAGTCCCCGCTTCGAAGGTCATTGGTGGAACGGGGTCGCCCTCTCTAATCACCTGAAACAGGCCTCCGCTATCTCCGCCGAAGACCGCGACATCATTACCGCTACCGGCACTTGTTCCTGCCAAGATTCCTCGGAAAGCCACGATCCCAGAATCATTGATGATGGGCCGAGTATAGTCGGAAAAATTGTTGGTGAAGAAGCCCCCTTCCGGGGCGGGGATACCTCCCGTTGCCACGACTTCGACAATCGGCTCAGTACGGGCCATTACGGAAACTGGGTGAGCCCACGCGAGAACGAACAGAAGGCCGAATTCCACAAAACGAGAGCGTGGAAACTCGATTTTTTTTCTTGCCAGTGTGTTTTCGGAAAGGGATCGGATCTTCATAGGTCGGTGTGATATTTCGATTTGCTCTTTGTCTTTGATTTGGACGGGTCGAGAAAAGAGCTGGCATCTGCAGTCTGTTTCTTGCGATAGCGACACGAAACCGAAATGGGACAGCGACGAACGCTCGGGTGGTGAAATCGGCGAAGGCTTGCCGGGAATTTGTAAATTTGTCATTGGAGTCATGAAGCTTATTTCAATCGCAGTGCCTGAGTTTTCAGTTTCAGGATCGAGGCTGGGCCAAACGTGAGACGACTTGTCTGCGCCAACTTGCGAAAATTTTTAGGATTACTTGCAATAATTGAACAAGAAAAATCGGGATCCTGACGGATCGAAGCGGATTGTCGGGAAACTGGATTGCCTTGCCGAGACGCTCAAGAGTTGGGTGGAAGGATTGCAAATTTGATGACTGCGCCTTTCGTATATCGGATTTTCGTTAGTTCGCCCGGTGATGTCGGGCGGGAGCGGGAGATCGTGGCGCGGATCCTCGAGCGGGTGGAGGGCCGTCTGGGTGATCGGGTCCGGTTGGAAGGATATTTTTGGGAGCACGAGCCAATGCTCATGAACCGCGGGGATTTTCAGGAAAATATCGAGGAACCGGCTTCGTGTGATCTGGTCGTCTGCATTCTGTGGTCGCGGTTGGGATCGAGGCTTCACCCTGGCCGACACCGGCGGGAGGACGGCACACCCTTCTCCAGCGGCACGGAGTATGAATTCGAGAACGCGCTGGCCGCTGCCCGCACCAAGGGGACTCCCGATATTCTCGTATTCCGGCGAACCGAACCGCCCGTGTCACCGTTGGACGCGGAGGAGTTTCGGACTCGCAGTGCCCAGTGGGGGGCGCTCAACGAGTTCTGTCGCCGGTGGTTTACCGATCCGGAGGCCGGATCGTTTACCGCAGCCTTCCACGAATATCCCGACTCGGCGGTCTTCGAGGTCGACTTCGAGCGAGCGCTCCGCAAGCTCGTCGAGGAGCGGCTGCACGAGGGAGGGGCGGATGCCGGATCGCCATCGCCAGCCGCGCCCAGGGAGCGGTGGTTGAGCGGGTCGCCATATCGCGGGCTGGCGGCGTTCGACATCGAGCACAAGCCGATTTTTCACGGACGGACCCGGGCCTACGACGCGGTACTGGGGACGTTGCGGGCGCGAGCTGTCCGGGAGCAATGCCCGTTTGTCCTGATCTTCGGGGCGAGTGGGTCGGGTAAGAGTTCGCTGATGCGGGCCGGGGTGATGGCGAGGCTGACTCGCCCGGGTGTGATCGAGGGGGTGGACGCTTGGAGGCATGCCATTTTCCGGCCCGCCTCAACGCGGATCGATGAAGATCCCGCGACGGCTTTGGCCCGCTGTTTGACCGCCGAGGGGGCTCTGCCGGAATTGCTCAGTCCCCAGCGGTCGGTCGATCGTCTCGCCGAAGCGCTGCGGAACGCTCCGGAGAAGGTGGCCGGCTACATCGAGTCGACCCTCGAACTGATTGGCGAGCGACTCCAGCGGGAGGGAGGACTCCATCGTCCTCCGATCCAGCGATTTGCCCTTGGGATTGACCAACTGGAGGAGGTTTTCACGTTGGAGCAGAGATTTGGCCCGGGTGAGGGTGAATGGTTCTTCCGGGCCATCTCGGCACTGGCCCGCGGCGGGTTCGTTTGGGTCACAGCCACGCTGCGGAGCGATTTTTTCAGTCGATGCGAGGCCTTTCCGGAGTTGATGGCGCTCAAGGCTGGTGCCGGGAGCTTTCACCTGACTGTTCCCAATGAGACGGAACTTGATCAAATGATTCGCTATCCGGCGGAGTCGGCTGGCGTCGGGTTCGAGGATCATCCGACGAAGGGCCGACTCGAGGCTCGGATTCTTCGGGACGCGCAGGATCAGCCCGGGACGCTTCCACTCCTTGAATACGCGCTCGATGTTCTCTTTCGAAAGGGAGCTGCCGATGGTGTCCTCACGCACGCCGATTACGACGAGATCGGGGGTATCGAGCAAGCGCTTTCCCAGACGGCGGACCGCGCATTCGCGGGTCTCGGAGCCAGCGGGCAGGCTGCCCTGGATCGGGTGCTTCGCGGCTTGGTCACGCTCGACGAAACTCGCGACGTCCACGTGCGGCAAGTCGCCCGCCGTTCGGAGTTGCTTCGGATCCCGGGTGCGGAATCCCTCGTGGATCAGTTTTTGGCCGAGCGACTTTTCATCGCGGACCAGGATGACTCTGGCGGGACGATTGCCGTCGCGCACGAGGCGCTCTTGTCGGTCTGGCCATTGGCGCAGGATCGTCTGCGGTCCGATCTGGATTTTTTCCAGATGCGGCAGCGACTCAGGCGCTCGATGCGCCAATGGGGCGACCAAGGGCGGGAGTCCGATTATCTCCTGCCGGCGGGTCGTCCGCTGACAGAGGCCATCGAGTTGTTCGAACTTCACAATTCCGATCTTTCAGAGGTGGAAAAGGAATATATTTGCGCCTCCCGGCAGCGGGCGGAAGAGTCCGAACGAAGGCGAGGTCGCTTGCGGCGAACCGTGCTTCTCGGCCTTTCGTTGCTTGCCGTTCTGGCGCTCATTGGGGCGGGACTTGCGACCTGGAAGTGGCAGGATGCCGAGGCACAGAAGCAAACGGCCCGGCAGGAAAGGAATCGCGCGGTCACCGCGAGAGAGAAGGCGGAGCGGACCTTGGAATATCTGCAATATGATCTTCCGGCGTTGGTCGCTCCCTATGGAATGCACGATGTGGCCGAAAAGGTGCGGAGCGAAATCCAGAACTACTATCGGGGTCTCGATGATGCCGACGGCAATCGGAATGCGCTCTACAACCGGGCGATGGTATCGCTCGACCGGGCGACGGGCCTCCAGGCGGATGGCCGCGTCGAGGAAGCCGGGCGGCATTTCCGCGAAGCTCACGAACTCGTCGTGGAACTCCGCGAACTGGACCCCAACCTCGCGGCCTATCGGCAAGCCGAGGTCGCGGTGAAACTGGCATGGAGCCAGAACGAACAATCGCTGGGAAACGAGGATGCGGCCAATCATCTGTTGGCCAATGCCGATCGCCTGGCCCAAGAGATGGGTGGCGGAACCGGTGATTCCCGATTCCGACTGATCAGCCGGAACGTTTCGGCGACCCGCGCGGCCGTCGCCTGGAGCCAGCGACGGATCGCCGAGGCGTTGAAGCACGCGACCCGTGCTGCCGGGATGTCGAAGTCGCTGTTCGAGTTCGAGCCGGGCGCGTTCAAGCACGCGGTGGCTTACTTCGAGGATCATCGCCTGCTGGCAACGCTGCTCGTCGAAGCGGAGCGCGCCGAAGAGGCCGAAGAGATCATTCTTCTCGTCTTGGAAGAAGCTCGCAACCGAGCCGACAATGAACCGGTCAATGTCTTCTGGCTGCGAAAATTGATCGAGCTGGAGACAACGAGGGGTGCCATCCTGCAAGCGCTCGGTGACGACACCGGTATCGAGGACAATCTGCGGAGGCGGATCGCCGCTCAGGAAGCCATTGCGGACCTGAACCCGAACCTGTTGACCAAGCCGGCGCAGCTAGCGAAGGATCGGATAGAATTGGCCGAGTTGCTTCGGGCAGACGACCGGGCCGCCGAGGCCCTCCCGCTTCTCGAGAGCAACCTGCGGCACTTTGTGGATCGGGTCGCGAACGCCCTCGACGTGCCCACCTACCGAATCCGGGCGACCTTCCAAGATTCTTACGCCGAGACGCTCGTCGAGTTGGGGCGTGTTGCCGAAGCCGCGTCGAACCGGCGCGAAGTCGCGCAGGCCTGCGAGCTTTGGCTTCGCGCCGAGCCGGATGATCCGGCGGCCGTCTTTGCGAGCGCGAAATCCCTCGAAAAACTCGGCCGGACCCTGAAATCTCTCGGTGCCGAGTCGGAAGCCCGTGATGTCCTCTCCGAGGCGGTCGCCATTTTGAAGAGAGGCCCGGCACCCGCAGATGGCGGCGGCCACGACGACCTCCTTCGGATGATTGAGCAATTGCTGCGCGAGGGTTCAGCGGGGGGAAGCCAATGATTTCGTTTGGCAGGATCAAATTTTGGGCGGATCTCCGCGGTCGGATTGTCGCGCGGAGTGCCTCGGCTCGAGGGAACTTCGGTCGGGAGCGCTCTCAGGCAGCGAGGGCGAGCGTCGATCCAAAGCGGTGTCGAGCCACCGCGCTCCACAAACTTGCCACCGTCCCACCCGTCTTACTTTTCAACCCCATCCGACAATGAACTATACCGCGCGGCGTCAGTATTTCGGAAATCTTTCCAGTCAAGCGGATGCTCGGACGGAGCCTCGCGCTCCAGAATTCGCGCCGCTGACGCGTGGAGCGCGAGGCTCCGTCCGAGCCAATGCGAATCCGAGAATTCGGTGCCGCACAATACAGCATGAAAATTAAAGTTTTAGCGGTCGTTCTCTTCGTCGGCTGGGTTCCTGCCTTCGGATTGACTCAGGAACTCGGGAAAAACCTGCCCAAGGACGAGGTTTGGGAGCCATTGTTGGCCGAGGGGGGCATTCAGTTTGCGACCGCTGCTCTCTCTCGGGAAGATCGTCCGCCTGTGGTGGTTTCGTTCGTTTTCAACGGGAACAGTCGGCAATTTTTTCTGGTTAACGGCGACGGGGAAAGTTGGAAGAAGTCGGCCAACGCCCGGGTGACTCTGCGACTCTCCGATGCCGTGATCCGGAACTTCATCGACTACGCGGCGGCCTTCAACAATCTGCTCGAATTTGAGATCGATGGGAAGATGAGCGAAATCACGCAGGGTCAATTGAATAACATTTTCGCTGAACGAAAACGCGAGCTGTTCGATGAGGCTTCGGCGAGTCAACGGGCGAGAATGATCCACTCCTCCGGTGATCCTTATCGATTTGAGTTCGGCGGATACGAGTCTTCGTATCAGCGGGCGGGGTCAAAGTTGGAGGCGGTCACCGACGAAATCAGAAAAGTGGACTACCTGACGGGAGACGAGGCGTTTGTGTATCCAGAGATGGTCAAGGCACTGAACGAACACGTGAACCTTTTCGAGGTCGTGAACGGCAACTTGAACATGCCGATGGGAAACGGGATGCGCGTTGTTCACCTTGCGCTCTACGCCGAGCCCGATGGCGAGAAGGAGCGAGCGTGGTTTGTCGGGGTCACCGAGGACGGTGTGGCCTTCGTGATGCAGCAGTTTGAGCACTTTCGGCTCACGGACGAGGGTAGACAATTAATCCTCGAAGCGGATCTGTGATCGCAGAAATGACCTTGGATTTCAAAAAATCGCGCAAGTTCGTTGCGACAATTCGTCGGAATTTGTAACTGGAGGATCTCTTGAATGGGGATGCGGGGATAGCGATGAGAATAAAATCTGCAGCCATAAATTAAACTTTTTGCATGAATTCGATAACCCAACCAAAAATTCTGCGATGATAATGTCTGTTAAAAAAATAGCCGCGACGGCTACGGTGATCGCTTGCGCGCTGGCAGCCCCAGTTCGATCGGAAGACTCCGGGTCCCAAGGAAAGACCGGGGACTGGCACGCCGTGAGGGAAGCACTCGCGGAAGCGGAGATGGCCCATCCAGAGCGATCGGGGTTGCCGAGCGATTTCCGACAATTAGAAAGAAAGTGGGCCGGAGGCGAATCCGAAGGTGGTGACAACCCAAAAGCGAGTAACTCCCAAGGGGAGGCGAGCTTCGGCACTGGATTGGAGTTCAAACTCGTCCGGGAAGTCGAACAGCCGAACGACCGTGACATGCTCAAACCGGAGGACGAGCAAGCCCAATATGAACTCGCTTTACGCTACCTCGAAGGTGATGGGGTAGAGCGTTCTGCTGAAAAAGCCGCACATTGGTTTGAGAAAGCGGCCGAACAGGGCAATGCAGAAGCTCAGTTCGAACTTGGCATGTCGTTAGCAAGCACTGCCGACACGTTCGAGAAAGGAAAGTTTTGGCTCGTCAAAGCGGGTGAGAGTGGACATTTACGCGCTCAAAAAATGCTCGCAGGCATTCTTCTTGGCCTCGCGGGAGATACCAGGAGCGATGACGAAGTTGTAGAATCCTGGCTTCAACAAGCGGCGTATTGGCTGGAGCAAGCAGCCAATCAGGGCGATAAAAGCGCACAGTACATTCTGGGCGATTCTTACGCTCAAGGCGTAGGGGTTGCGCAATCCGAGGAGAAAGCCGCCCTGTGGTTTAGGGCTTCTGCGGAGCAAGGTCACGCAGGCGCGCAGCTTGAGCTGGCACTAATGTATACAAAGGGTGAAGGAGTGAAGCAGTCGGATGAGCTGGCAGTGCGCTGGTATCAGAAAGCCGCGAAAGGCGGTGACGTGAGGGCTCAGAACATGGTGGCGATGATGTATTGGGACGGTCATCCACTGGAGCAATCTTATGATAAAGCCGTGTATTGGTTAACGAATGCAGCCGAACAAGGCGACATCGAGGCTCAGTTCAGATTAGGAGTCTGTTATGCAAAAGGCCGAGGGGTGGAGCGGTCCGATGAGAAGGCCGGGTATTGGTTGAAGAAGGCGGCGGAACAAGGCTCGGAAGATGCACGTCGGGCACTCGAAGCTTTGAGGGCAGGTGAAAGTGGACGCTGAGGCTGATCTTGAACCCGATTTGTGATCGCAGAAATCACCTCGAATTTCAAAAAACCCGCGCAAGTTCGTCGCGACGGTTCGTCGAATGCCGTGAACGACAATTTTTCACGGCTGATTCCAGCAAATCGGAACGAACATTGCTTCATCGGGGCTTCTCTCTCAAAAGACCTCGTTCAGGCTTGGACTCCGCCAATCGATTTGGCACCCTTAAAGTTGTCGGCATGAAAACCTCTTTTTGGAAAAAAGCTGTTCCAAGTTCGTTCGCCGACACGAACCCCGAACTGGCCGAGATCGCTCGTGAGGCCGCGTCGATTTCGGGCGAGGCGGAGGCTCTGGAAAAACGAACGCAAGTGCTCCGGGAACGAATTCGGAAGGTCCGCGAGGGGAAGTGAGGACACGAGAACCGAGAATGATGAGGTTTTGACCGCAGATGGCGCGGATTGACGCAGATGAAAATGAGCATAATTTCGAATAGAAGTCGGTTTTTGAGCATTCCGGGTACTCAGTCGGAGACGATTTCGGGCGGGAGATGGTCGAATCGGCTGGTCTTGACCGTGGTTGCCGCCGTCATCGTTCAATTTGCGGGTTGTCGGCAGTATCATACGGCTACGTCGATTTTTGATCCGAAGGAGGCGCTGGATCCATCGGATTTGCTCAGTCGATCTTACACTGGGACGGCGGGAGACAGTTTGAAAATCGACATCTCGGTGGGCTCGGAGGTGCTGTCGGGGAACGAAGTCGTTCTCGAAGTCGCCATTTCCGAGGTGGGGAAGGACAAACTCGCCATCGCGGCTCTTTTCGGGGCGCGACTGTTTTCGCTCGATGGGGAGTATTCGCTGGTCGAACTCCGGCTGCTGGTGATGAAGCCCGCTGAGTTTCCGAGTGGCGGAATTCCGAGTTACAAGGAGGGGGAGCGATCTTATCTGGCCATTCGCAAGGATTTCAGCCCTGCCGAGGTGTTCCTGCTGGGCGGCGTGGATGCGTCAGCGTTTGCGCGAGTAGCAGCGGCAAACGGCCTGCGGGTGGGAGAGGGAGATCAGATCGAGGGCGATGTGACGCCAGCTGGTTTGCGGACTCTATTCCGCGAAGCGGCAAAGCTGGCAGGGTCCAAGCAGCGGCTGGTGATGGAATTCGATCCCATCCGAGCATGGCCAGCTGAACTTCGGGACCAGTATTTCGAGGGGCTGTTCGCAGGAATCAGCCTCTCGCCCGCGCTCCGGGCGAGCACGAGCGTCGGGCCGATCACCCGATATCTGGAACTTGCGCACGAAGCGGGCGCGGGTTGGGCCTCCTACGCGCTCTCGCGGTTCATGATTTATGGATTGGGCGTTCCCCAGGATTACCCCCAGACGAAGAAGCTGGCCGAAACCGCTGTCCGGCGGGGAGTTACGCAAGCTCACGCGACATTGGGGTTCATCGCGCTTCGTGGGTTGGTCGGGGAACCGGATTTAGCCGTTGCGCTCGACCATTTTCAGAGAGCGAGTGCTGCAGGTAGCGCGGTCGCCATGGCCAATCTTGCGTTCATGCACCAACAGGGGACGGGCGTGGAAAAGGATCCCGGCGAGGCCCTGCGGTGGGCCGAGAAGGCCACCGACAGACGGATGGCCGCCGCCGAGTGGATGCTTGGGAATTGGTATCTCAACGGCGAAGGCGTGGAGAAAGATGAGTCGAGGGCGTGGGAGTATTTCGAGCGGGCCGGGCAACAGCATTTTGCACCAGCGGTCACCAGCATGGCGGTCATGCTGGAGAATCAGGAAGATCCACCGGCAGCACCGGAGCAAATCGCCCGCATGTATCGCTACGCAGCCGATTTGGGCGACGCAACCGCTCAGCTAAAGTATGGGGGGATGCTTCGCGATGGGATTGGGGTCGAGAAGGATGAGGAGGCGGGGGCCGAATATTCGGCTAAGGCGAAAGCAGAGGGGAAACCGATGGAGCATCTCGATTCGGCCGAGCCGAAGCTTTACGCAGCTACCCCCAAAAACGAAAAAAAATTGCAGGCCGACGCTTTAAAAGGTCTCGCTCAAGATCGCAATGAAACGATCCAAGAGGCCGTTGAAGGCTATACTCTTAAAAAGCAGCGTTTGACTGACCTTGGAAACAATAGTTCGCGTAAACTAAAGATCGAGTTTGCGGTGGAAGCGTTTCTAATTGCGAAAGTGCTTCGCAAAAATCAAAAATTTGAGGAGGCAGAGAGCTTTTATTCAGAAGCCACTGACGTTTTATCTGATCAGTCTCTCACGAAGGATGAGTATGCCGTGGAATGGTTGAGTAAAATATATCCAGAATTGGCTTCGGTTCGCGAATCACAAGGAAATTTCAAAGCCGCTTACGAAGCGCGGTGCAAAGCTGTTGATACTGCGGACTTGCTCCTTTCAATGCGCCCAAGCTCGAGCTCTGGTCTCAGATTGGCGGAAGCATTTATGCACCGTGGGTTTTTACTATGGCGAATGGGCGACGAAGCGGCGGTGGACAAAGAATTGGAAGTGGCCAAATTTTTCGCCGAAAAATATTTGGAAATCACGCCTGCCAATAACGAAGATCAAGAATACAGTCGGGCGGTTATGGTGCATACGCGATGCGTTTTAAAAAAATCAATTGGCCAGCCATATCTGTGGTCCGATCAAGATGCTTGGTCGCCTGCCGATTTGGATGATTACTCTGTTGATGGCGAGCTTGAAAGGGACAGTCGGAGAACGTCCCTGTATTCCAAAAAGATCAGCGCCCCATTTTACGAGAAAGGAATTCTCATCAGGACTTCGCCTTTGGTATCGAGCGAGGATGCCGAGTCATGGCAGCTTGTAATTGATGGAAAGGTTGTTGCTTCTCTCGGTGATTCAATTGAACAGATTCTCCAAATAAACAAGGCGGGAAACTTGAATTTGAATGAATCGAATGTCATCGATTACTTGAAATTTTTTTGCTATTTCACAAGGAAAGATTCCAGTCCTTTTATGATTGTTGAATATGACGATAGTGAAGGAACTGCTGATTACTTCAATTTAGACAGAGGCCCTTGGTTGTTTCGCGTGCTCGATGCAGAATGGGAGGCATGGAAGGGAATGCTCTATAATCCTGTTTTTGTTGGACGCGCAGCTAATGGTGCGTTTTTGGTCGACGCATGCGTAGCATTTAAAACAGACCTTTATTCAGCTCGTTTCATAATAGAGAAAACTGGAAGTGTGACGATGGATAATGAAACGGTCATTGCCCGCGGTGATTCGACCATGATACGCAAGCCATTGCCGATTAAGCCGGAAATCGCAGGATTCAGTATAGATAGTGAGGAAGCGGAGTAATGGTGACGAGTTTCCTGCCGTTTCTGATCGAATGTAATGGGATGAGGAATGCATCTCGCCGTTTGAGGCTCGTTGCTGCTGTTCTTGGGTATGTTGCGAGCATTGGACTAACAACGGGGCAACCTACAGGAAATCAAGAATCTACAATCGGAGAAATTAGCGCCATTGGAAATCTTGACCATCAATCTTTGGTAGCCGAACTCGCCTTCACTCGTGCGTTGGCTTATCTGAACGACAACGACAGCCGTGGCATCGCCTACCTAGTCGAGTCGCTGAAGATTCAGCCGGAAGGCAATCCCGCGTTGGTGCCTCTGCTATTGGCACTGGAGGTCTGGAATTTCCCGATTCCGCTGGCTGATAGCGGGGTATTCCCGATGCGTGCGCCGGGGAATGGTGGGCAGTTTGCACTTCTCCGGGCCACCGCAGATGGCGAATTCGAGATTGGTGGCACGTCGTCGCTTCCAGGCGAGACCGACGACGGATTTTATTGGCGATACACGTTTAATCCGGATGGTGGGAAACTGACGAAGTTCGCGAATCCGGTGCTTGAGAATCAATCGTTCCCGGAGAGTGAGAGTTTGATCGGGTTCAGCCTCAAGCCGGTTGTCGGCGTGCCCCGGCTCCAGATCTGCGTTCCCGAGGGCCGGGTGAATTCCCCGCCGGATTGGTCGTTGGTCAGTAAAAGTGAACAATTCTATTTTTTGGGAACGGGACCGCTGCCTTGGGAATATCTCCGCGGGGGACTCGACACGGTTTCGGCAGCGATGACTCAGACAGGGATTTTTGCTTTGCTCTACGAGGTGTCCGATGGCTTTCGGGCCAAGGCGTTCAAGATCCGAAATCGAGAATTTAATCAGGTCTTTCAGGACATGATGTCTGGTGCGCGACCGCTTCCAAAGCCACCCGCTGTGATCGAGAACGATCTGGAGGAAAATTGGACATCAGGCTGGGCTCCGGCGCTCGATCTCGACGGCGAGCGCGCTACGAATCCACCGTGGCTTGTCTCGTTCAGTCCTGACGGAACGACGGTCGCGGTCGGAGTGGGATCGGAGCTGTTGATGCTCGACGTGCGGACGAAGCAGATGATTAAGCGCGGTGAAGTTTACGGGGAGGCGCATCCTCCCAAATCCATCTGTTGGAGTGCCAATTCCGGGAGTTTTGCGATGCATTACGAGGGAATCAATCTGCCGGTCGAAGTTTGGCCGACGGGCAAGCCTTCCCGGCGATTGGGTATCGTCGATCCTCGGGAGGGTGGAATCGTGTCGACCGCTTGCGGTTCGTGGTTCGTTTTCCTCAAGAGTGTGGATGGAAATTCTCGGTTCGTTTCCGGGATCACGATGGTCGACGCGGCGACGGGCGGTCGACGTTACGAGTTGAACCTGGGGCGGGAGCAAATCGAAAAATGGAGAGAGGACAAGCCGAGTCCTCTCCTCGTGCGTCGACCGACCGAGTCCTCGCTAATCTTGTTTTCGGAGGTGACATCGGCTCCAAACTGGTTGCTGTCTCTTGGCGAGGCCCTTGTGGGAACCACAGTCGATGAGGATGGATTGCTCGTGGAATCGTCGGCTCCAGAATTTAGATTTAAGGAATTTTGCCATCAATTGGCAGACGCTTCGGATCCGCTTGTCGATTGGGGAAGGAGCTTTATGGACAGAGCAAGAACGGAGTGACTCGTTTTCGGAGTGAAAATTTCATGTCGGGTTCGGCCAAGTATTTTCGCAAGTCGGGTTCGGACGTCCGTCTTTGGGATGACGGCGGAGTGATCGAGCACGCGAGGTGCTTGTCTGAATTGCCGCCAACCCTACGTATGAACGATCAAGACTGGCACGATTACATTCACCGAACTCCCGGCTCAAACATGGGAGGCTGGGCCGACATGATGGAGGGGAAGGCACCCTGGCAAAAGGCCGCGAGGACGCCAGTGTATTCTCCGCCGTCGAGAAGGAGAAGCGAGTCAGCCTATACTCCGCCGGCCTCGACGGGTTCGACGCTCCCCTCGACGTTCAACGCGAAACCGACCCCGGTAGTTAAGCTCACCGCTGCCGAGCGGCTGCGTCTGGATGCCCGGCTCGGAGCGTCCTGGGTCGCGCTGCCAATGGGGGTGGCCGCCTCCGTCGTGGCGTGGCATCTCTCGCTGGGCGTGATCGGGGTGCTGATTTCATTTCTCGCCGTGCATCTGACGCTGTATTTCATCTTCTACGCGTCGCCGCTGCGCGCAGTGTCGGTTGGAGGCGTCCGGACAGTCCGGGCAATTGGACGTGGGATCGGACGAATGATCGAATGGATCGTCGGCGTTTGCCTGGCGGTGGTGAGGTTTGCTTTGATCTGTATCGCGATCGGCGGCGCAATCGTCGGAGCCCTGCTCGCCATTGGAGTGATTACAATTTAGTGAATTGATGATCCACATATTAAATATTCTTTCAATTTTAGCATTCGTCTTGGCATCGGGCCGGGCATTTGGTCAGATATGGGTAATGATTATCAAAAGATTGACTCCGATGAGCTCATTTTTCCTGATATCAAGCAAAGGCCTTTTGAAGCTAAGTATGAATCCGAAGCATTCAGAAGCCCGTGGTTTCTAGTTAGGGCTGACTGGACCAGACCTACCGCCCTAAAGGCAAATTATTTCAAATTCTAGAGCTATGATTCCGAAAAATAATCCCAATTGGTCTACTTGTAGCAATGTCGTGGCGGGTGTGTTGTGCTTTTCCCTGTTCTTAATAGCATGTGGTCACGACCGTGAGATCACGCAATTAGAGATATTGATACAAGACAATAACTTCACGAAGGTGCTGGAAGAGTTGAATGCTCTTCCGGAAACTAGTTTTGAAGGTAAATCAAAACTATTTTGGCTTAAAGCCGTTTGCCTTGAGAAGGTCGACCCTGATTTTTATTCTAACCCGGAATACATCGCGGCAATAGATGCCCTGGAAAAATCCGGCGACCCTCTCGGGATTTTGCGAAAGATCCAGATGGATTCAAACTATTTTTCCCTGAGAAAAACACAAGACTCCGTGATCTTAAAAGAAGATCAAAGAGAAAGTTTGCTTGATCTCGTAGTCACTCAATCAGATCTAGCCGCAGGGGCGCTTGAAACGCTAATTGCCGACCCGAGTTTCGAAATTGACGAAGGGCTAATAGGCAGAATGCAGGAAAACGCAGAATTAACATCGGTTTTAGCCCGGTATTACTTTAATGAGGGGGATTTTAACAAGATTGTTCCGTTAGGGTCAGTTCTATTAAAGTCGGGCAAGGCCATTGATCGCTTTCATCTGGCAGCGTCTTACGAAAAAACAGGTCAAGTTCCGACGGCGGTAGAAATGTATAAAGATGGTTTTAAAGTTGACTGCCCTCTTAGCACGCTGAGACTAGCAAAGCTTTATGAATCGGGCGTCGAAGGTCTTGAGAAAAATATCTTTCTGGCAAACAAATTTTATCAAAAGGCGGCGTTGTTAGGCCATCCTGCAGCGCAATATATATATGGTCAGAGGCTTATCGAAGGAGATGGCGTAACCCAAAATCCTCTTGAAGGGATTCGCCTTCTTCTTGCGGCATCCGAAAATGGGATTGTTACTGCTCATCGTGACATCTGCAAGTTTTTCATGGATAATCGCGGAGAATACAAGCTATATCAAGGCGAGAATGGGGAGCTGACTGAAAATTGGACTTTCGATATTATTGCCATGGTCAAACACGGACAGATCGCACTTTTGAAAACCGGCTGTGTTGAGTCAGGTGAGATGGTGGCCCAAGGATATGCTTGGGCTGCCCGCGCATTCGGGACAGGTGAGGACTCGCAGATGGCTCATTACAGAAAACATCTTAATGTGACTAGTGAAATATCCAGCTACAGAAAGCGGGGAGCTATCGTTGATTACGTGTTGAATATGCGGGGGTTGTCGGGCTCGCGACGAGCCCAATTCAAGAATATGAAAATAGGAAACGCAAACGTTTCGTCAGAGGCATTTAGCAACCAGCTTCGTCGTGCAACAGCGTCTTTAGGTAACACCATGAAGTCGCTAACAAAAAACATGACAACTGACGAATTTCTCACAATTGCAGCGGCAGCTTATCTTGCTGGCGAGTTCGCGAAAGCGAGTGATTCGAGCGATCGTGCTTCATTACACCGAAGTGCATACGGAACACCTCATCGATCACAGTGGGAGGCGAACCATTTCACAAGTAATATGGACGCGATAATTATTGGAACGGACTTTCTTCGATGAACTCAAAGCAACCTACCGTGAATACGTTTATAGCACTCCTAAGTTTGTTCTTCCTATTTCTACAGGCGGGCCCTTCATATGGGGCATGGAGTGAAAGTCTAGAAAACGATGAGTCGGGATCTGGTTTAAGACTATTGTATCATCATGGAGACTACGGTCCACAATCTGTGGCTGAGTCTATCTTCTCCGGGGCATACAGTCATACGTTGACTGGTGATGCCCAAGAAATTCTTTCGGTCCATCTTTCGAGGGGCCTCCCTATCGAGAAGGCCTATTCTGAACATTTGAAGCTCTACTATGGCGATGGTCTTTTGGGTGAAATCACCCCGGAAGCAGAGAAAAGTTTATTTGCAGAGGTAAAAGCGGCTGCGCTACTCCTTAATATGATAATCGAGTGGGAAATGATGAAGCTCGATATGCAGGACGTGTCGGATCTGTTTTTCGCCGATGCAAAAGTTAGTAAAACGCGGAACGTGTTTGAGTCAACCTACAGGGACGGTGTTTCCAGAGGTTTCTCGAATCGTAGGGCGATATTTTACTCATATTGGTACTCGGGAATCAGATACGCAGCCGGTTATGAGAATCGACCCGATGAGGCATTCTACGAGACAAACTTGGAGCCTGTAAGGGGGATTCTTCTTGACGGAATTAGGATGGAATACCGACTCTATAAATTGAAGACGGAAGGGGTTGCGACCAATATTGCGGATGTTGCGATACTTAAGAATTTCGTGGATCTTCATGGTAAGGCTCTGCCGGACGATTGGTTGCCTAGTGGTTCGCGAGTTTCCTTCCTTGACGCGTTGTCTTTCGCTTTCGCTCAATCAAACTATCTCGGCGCAAAGTTTAAATTTCTGAGAGCTGAGTCTGGACTTGACTTCTGATTATCGCGCTTACAAGCGCGGGGAGTGTCATTTTCAGCACCAGCAGAACTAATCTTGCGGTGCGTCTGAACGGATTGGGGTTTTTGGACGCTTATACATCAGACGGTTGAATCATTTCCTCGTATGCTTGGAAGATTTGGTCGGATGACTTTGGTTTCTCGGGCGGCTGTTTCCCAACTCATCAGGAGGCAGAGGTTTTAGAGTTTTATTGCGAGTGTGTGAGAAATTCTGACGTAGGCCTGTCTGGCACGGGAAGGCAGGTAGTGCGGAGTTTCGCATGGCTGGAGGTAGGGGGAGCGTTCATTGCTCTGGCCGCATGAAATTGAGCATCTGAAGGATTCTTTCGTGGGTCATCTTGCGATCATGGTCTTGCGGCATTAGCTCGATGAGCTCACTGTTGAGATGGCGGGCATGCTCCATCTGCTGAATGGCGGATGCGGTATCGCCAGCGACGTAATCAACGGTGACAAGCCCTAGCTGGGCATCGACGATGACGCCGGTGGGGCGCGGATCGTTGGGGGACGCCTCCTGGAGTTTCCGGGCTATAGCAATGGCTTCGAGATAGGTGTCCCGGGAGGCCCGTAAATCACGTTCTTCCAGTTGGATACCGCCGAGGTCGAGTAGTGAGCTGACGAGAAGTTCATCGCGTTTCGGTGCTCTGAGATGTGGAAACTTATCTGATTGACGAAGAAGGTTGAGGGATCGCCGGGCAAGGCTCGCGGCCAGAGCGCGGTCGCCATTCATTCGGTGGGCCATCCCCAATTTGGAAAGGGCCAGAAAGTAGCCGACGGAGAATGCGGGGTGTTCGGGTTGGGCCTCCAGAATGCGCTCATTGATCTCTAGCGATTGTTTCGCCAGCGGAACGGCTCGTTCCGGCTTTTTTTCGGCGAGGTGATGATCGCTGAGTTTGCCGAGAATATTCGCAAACAGCATCTGAGTCGGTAAATCGTCGGGATTGGCGGCAACGAAATCATGGGCAAGTTGGCGAGCTTCGGTGAGATAGACGAACGCTGTCTCGGTCTCGCCCTGAGCCTCGGCGCACAGGGCGAGCGGAGCGAGGGCGCTGACGACGTCGCTGGTGAGTGGAAGATCGTCCGGTCGGTCGGCGAGCAGCTTTCGACTGATGGCGAGGCTTTGGCGAAAGTAGTCGGCAGCCGCAGACCAATCGCCGCTATTCATTTCGAGTCCGCCGAGGTGGCCCAAAGGGATGATCTGAGCGATCCGCCAGCTGAGGTTTGCACCGTGTTTTTCGGAAAGTTTCCGGTAGATATCCAGGCTGTTTTCGAAGTGTTGCTGGGCGAGATCGGCACTCCCGAGGGCCTGCTGGGCCTCGCCAAGCTGAGAAAACGATGCCGCAACGTTCTGGCGCATGAGGGGATTCTCGGGATCTCGGAGAACAAGCTTATGAGCGATCTCGAATCCTTGCCGGGCGAGTTCATCAGACGCCGCGAGATCTCCCTGAATTCTTTCAACTTCGGCGAGTTGGGTGAGGCTTTTCCAGAGACCCTGCTGGTAAGTCACGTTGCCTGGTCGAGTCGCAACCATCGGGGCATAAATGCTGCGTGCTTTCTCGAACGCGACGGCCGCTTCGGCAACCTTGCCACGGGTTTCGCGGAGGCTTCCGGTGACATTCCACAGGTGGGCTCTTGTCGAGAGAATCTCCTCTGAACCAGGTTGGCTTTTGGCGATTTCCTCGAGCGTCCGCCGCGCGGATTCGGCGAGTCTTTCGGCTTCGCCCAGATTCCCCTGGGTTTCCTCGAGATCGGCCAGATTTGCAATGGCGGCCGAGCGCTGGAATTGGATGGCCGGGTCGTCGGGGTATCTGGTGGCGAGCTTTTCGAACCAATCAATGGCGTCCTGGTAGGCCGTCCGCGCATCGGAGGGGTTCCATTGACTCTTCGCGATCTGTCCAAGCCGAATGAGCGAGGCCCCGTATTCGCGCTCGTTGAGGACGGTCGCGGCGGGGGATTGCGCCAGCTGTTTGCGGATCGCCAGGCTGGCCTCGGCCAACTGCATCGCGGTGGCAGCGTCTCCCTGTCGGAGGGCAAGCTCGGCTTGGTTGTCCAGCGATGCGGCACGCTGGCGTGACTGGGTGGGGTTGTCGGCATCGACGCCGAGTTCCTGGTAGTAGTCATCGACGCGCGATTGCAATCGATCCAGGAGCGCGGTTTTCCCCGTTTCACTGAGTCCCCTTTTGAGTTCAAAGATCATGAATGAGACGAGAGTCTCGCCCTCATCTCGAACCTGGATGGCGCGGTCGCGCTCGTCCGCTGCGATGTTGCGTTGGTGGAGTGCGTAGAGCCCGGCGATCCCGGCGGCGGCTGCTAGGGCGAGAAAAAGGACCGAGGCTGTGGTGAGGATGCGCACTCGTTTGCGCGCTTTGGCGAGCCGGTAGGATTCGTCGCGCCGGGTGAGCTGACCGAGGGACACGCCGAGGACGCCGGCGATGATCTTGAGGCGGGCCAGACGCAGTCGCTCCCCGTAGGCAATGACCGCGGACCGGTTATCCCGGATCCCCGCGCTTTCAAGAAAAGATCGGTACGCGCTGCTGATCGTGAATCCCTGGGATCCATCCGGCAACCGCGTGTCGGCGGCGATGGGTTCGTAGGTGTGAATCTGGCCGTCGGGAGCGAGATGAGTGTCGAGGGTGCCGCCATCGGGGCGTGGAATGCCGCTGTCGTCGGTGAGATGGGTGCTGTAGCGCAGTGCCGGGGGGAAGCATTCCTTCTCGACACCAAACCGTTCGCGTTTGACCGGGTCGTCGGTGACGTTGGGTTCGCCATCGACGATGAGCGCGAGGATGCGATCCTTGCGTCCAATTGCTTTGAAATGAGCAATTTCTTCGTTGACGTAACGGGAGGTGGTGGCGTTTGGCGAACACAGGACGATCAGGACCCGACTGGTGTCGAGTGCGGCGGCGATCTGAGATCCGAGCCGGGCGTCGGCTGGAAGCTCTTTTTCGTCCTGAAATACGGGGAAGATCGACTCGGGGATCTGATCCCCATGGAGAGATGGTGTGCCGACCAAATCCGCGGGGATCTCGTAACTCTCGAGCTGGTGATGCAGCCAATCCGCCCACTTGCGCCCCGCCTCCCGGTTGTCGAGGTGCCGGTAGCTGATGAAAGCGCGGTATTTCACGGTTGGGGCGACGGAAGAGAATTTCCTTGGTGGCGACGGAGGAATTGATGCCTTCGATTCCGGCTCTTTTACAGCGTATTCGGATTTCAGCGGGATTGTGCCGGTCGGTGGGGCGCCTGATTGCGCCGGGAAATCGTGGGTCGTCGAATAATCAGCGCGTCGCGACGGATTAACGCGTTGCTCCCGTCTTGAATCATCGGCTAGGTTCGTCGGGATTATCGGCGCATGAACTTTGAAGAAGACAAGCGGTGGGCGGATCGTGCCCAGGCGGGTGACGCCGAGGCGCTGGAGAGTATCCGGAACGAGATTCTCCCCTACTGTCTCGCGGTAGTTTCGAGGATGTGTTCGACTCCTCGCTCTCACGAGAAGGCCAGGGAGATTGTCGAGGACCTCATGGGACATTCGGTCCACGTCGAGGGAGTCCGGGGCCCCAGAAAGAGTCTGCTCGAAGCCTACGGCGGAAGGACTTCGCTGAAGGCGTGGTATGCGACCGCTGCGAAGCGGAGGTTATTCGATTGGTTTGCGAGCGGGGACGGAAATCGCACGGTTCAGCTTGACGATGTCCTGGGTGATGGCGGTGAGGGCCTTGGTCAACTTTCCCAATCGCAGGCACTCGGGAGCGATCCCGAGCGAGAGAGAATCATCCTCGGTGCTCTCCGGCATGCGTTCGGTCTCATCAAGCCCCACGTGTCGTGCTTGCTACAGCTTTGTTTCTTCCACTACGTGCCAAAGAAGCGACTCGCGATGCTCGTCGGGCACGATGCGTCCAATCAGGGGCGTTGGATCAACGAGGCTTTGGCGACCGTGAGAACGGATGCATTGACGCGAATCAGGGAGCTGGACCCTGAACTCGACGTGAACTGGGAGGATATCTTGGAGGTTTGCCAAAATCGCCTGGAGGTCGTGCGGGAATTCTTCGAAAAACCTGACGAACCGGTGGAAAGCTGACGGGTCGTGGATATTGAGTGCAATTGTGTCGGCTTCGTTCGTCCAATAACCAGTGAGAGCGGTTGTATTGGTGGAGCACTTCGGAGGCGTTGGCGTGATGGAGTTCCGGACGGAAAATTTTCCCAATGATAACGGTGTCTGAGCAACTGGAAATTGTCTTCAATTTCGTCCACTCGTTCGAACCGGACGTGGCCGGGCGGGCGCGGGAACCTGTGAGTCCGGAACTCGAGGCTTTGATCCGGGACCTGGCGCAGGGACGGCTTTCCCGCGAGGAGGCCACCGCTCTGCTCGGACGGATCTCGCAAAATCCCACGGCAGTGGAGGTTCTTGCGGAATGCATTGGTGAAGGCGGTGAAGGATCTGATGATTCGAAATCCTGCGGGGACTCCCAATGACGGCGGGCGGCGGCATCTCATCCCGTCTGCAAATTGTGCGTCCGAGGTCGGTTGCCGAGGGAGGTGACGAACTGAGAAGATGGCTTCAAACTCTCCTATCCTCGCTGCGTCCCGGGGCGTGGGCCGAGGTCATCGACGATCTGGCGCACGAAGCCTTCGCGGCTGGTGTGGCCGAGGTCGATGCCACGGAAGGAACGATCTGGGTGCATGATCGGGAAGGGTGTTCGTTGGTGCCGATCTACAACACGGGTGCTCGCAGTGAGGAGTTCGTTGGGACGTATTCCCAGCCGCTCGGGAGAGGGATTATCAGCATGGTCTTCGAGCAGCAGTTGTCCGTGGCGGAGGACGTCTCCCGGCGGCTCGATACCCATGACTCGACACTGGACGAGAGGCTTGGGGTCGCGACGACGGCTCTTCTCGCGGTGCCGCTGGTGGTGAAGGGAGTCACGATCGGCGTCCTGAGCGCAGTCAGACTCCGTGACTCATCCGAAAGCTCGTCGCCATTCGCGCCGGATACCGTCGAGGTGTTTGAACGTCTCGCGGAAGTGCTGAGACGGATGATCGAGTGGGAATTGGTTCAGATCGGCTTGGGCGAAGAGAATTTCTGAGCGAGGGGATGGGTGTGCGTCCAAATCAATCGGAAATGGCTGACCGAATCGATCGAGGGACCGGTCGTCCCATTCGAGTGGCGGTGATCGATTCGGGCGTCGACTTCGACCATCGACGGCTTTCGGGACTGCGGCGGGCGGATGACCACGCCGTGGTGGAACGCAGCGGAAGGCTGGAGATGCTTCCCAATGATCGTGGCGATTGCTACGGCCACGGCACCGCGGTGGCCGGGATCATTCACGCAATCGCGCCAGAGGCGGAGATTGGGAGTTTCCGGGTCTTGGGGGATGGGCTCGACGCCACCTCGCGAGCGGTGCGCCTGGCTGCCACTCACGCAATCGAGAGTGGTTATCAAATTTTGAATGTGAGCATGGGATGCTCAAGGCGGGAGATGGTTCTTGTCTACAAGGAATGGGTCGATCTCGCGTGGTTGCGTGGCGTGCACGTGGTGGCTGCCGCGAACAACCGCAACTTTCGCCGGGTCGAGTGGCCGGGGCATTTCACGTCGGTGCTCACCGCGAGTTGCAATTCGCACGAGGGGGATCACGGGTTGAGACATCGGGCGGGGACGCTGGCCGAGTTCGCCATCGGAGGCGTCTCGGAAAGGGTCGCGTGGAAAAACGGCGAAGTCCGGGTTCAGACGGGCAGCAGTTATTCGGCTGCGCGGCTGACCGGGTTGCTGGCGGGAATGTTGGGGGAGGAACCCGCGCTCGACGTCCTCGGTGCCAAGCTGGCCTTGAGAAAGTTGGCTCGGCGTGATTGTGAAAGCAGCCGCCCAATCTCCAGCTGAATGAACACGATCGACTGGGCAGAGATCAGCGATCTCGAGACGTGGTGGCGGAACAATGCGGCGAGTTTGCTGGACGGTGATCGGGGGCAATTCTGGCAATTCGTCAGCTACCTGAAGCGACGAGGCGACCCGTTTCTGGGCTACGAGGTTTGCGAGGATGCCTTGGCGGACGCTCGGGTGAAGGACGAGCCCGCCACGGTGGTCCGCCTGCGGGAGGAGCAGTCACTCTTTCTCGCGCGGACGGGATCCCTCGACACGGCTGAGGCACTGCTCCTCGAAACGATTTCGGAATACGGCGAGTCACTCGAGTTGCTCTGCCGACTCGGTCGCATCCGCAAGCAGCGCTGGAGGTTGGATGGGAATCGGGAGAATCTCGCCGCAGCTTATCGCTGGTATTCGCGCGCGTTCGAGAATTTCGGCGGTCACTATGCGGCGATCAATGCCGCCGGGCTGGCGCTGCAACTCGACCAACCGGACGAAGCGGGCAGACTTGCCAAGGAGGCTTTGAGGGTGTCGCGAGCGGACCAGGTGGTCGAGCCCGCGGATTTCTGGGCGATCGCGAGCGAAGCTGACGCGCTTTTGATCCTGGGACGCCAACGGGAGGCGGGAACGCGCTACCGGACTTTTCTGGATCAGGTCGGAAGCGACTTCGATACGGTGGCGACGACTGTCCGGCAGGCTCGGGAATTGGCAGAAAAACTGGGTATCCGGCTGGGCGACATCGCCGAGTTTCGCATCCCGTCGGTTGCCGTCTTCACCGGGCACCGGATCGATAATCCCGACCGGGAGACACCACGCTTCCCCGCCGCAGCGAAGGATACCGTGACGGAGGCCATCGGACGCTGGATTCGTGATAACAAGGTCGCGGTGGGCTATTGCTCCGCGGCGAGTGGTGGCGACATCATCTTCGCCGAGCAGCTCCTCGCGCACGGGGCGGATTGCCGGATCGTGCTGCCGTTCGAGGCCGAAAGTTTCCGGCGGGTCAGCGTGGAGGTGCCGGGCGACGAGTCCTGGGAGCGGCGGTTCGACGCACTCATGATCCGCGCTCACGAGGTGATCGTGTTATTGGATCAACCGGTGGACGCGGCCACGGCGAATGCCTCGATCTTCGACTACGCCGACCAGATGATCATTGGCTACGCGCGGCTGCGGAGTGACCCAATCGCTGAGCCGGTTCGCGGATTGGCGCTGTGGGAGCGCGGCGATCGAAACCGGGGCGGTGAGAGGGGATCCTGCATCGGTCGCTGGAAATCCGGTGGGGTCGAAATCGCGATCGTGGATCCGCTGACGGGTGCGCTGGACTGCCGGCCGTCGTTCGATCAGGCGCACAACTCCTCGATGCCGAGTGCCATCGTCATTCCGACGGGTCGGCCTGCGTTTCATCAGGAGGTTCGCGCCGTTCTTTTCGCGGATTTCGTGGGCTACAGCCGACTGCACGAGGCGGACATACCGAATTTCCTGGAGTTCGTGATGACGCCGCTCGCGGCGAAAATTGACAGCCTGGGCATGGATGTCATCGAAGCGAACACGTGGGGAGATGCGCTCTATCTCGTCTTCCGCGAACCACGGGACGCCGGTCGCGCGGCGATTGAACTCCGGGCCTCTCTTGATCGGATGACTTGGAAGCCGCAGACCCAGTCCGGCAAACTCTGCCTGCGAATGTCGCTGCACGCCGGACCGCTTTTCGAAGCCTACGATCCGTTTCGCAAGCGGGTCGGCTACACTGGGACGCATTCGAGCATCGGCGCGCGAGTCGAGCCGGTGACGCCCGAGGGGCAGATCTACGCCAGCGATGCGTATGCGGCACTCTGCGCGAACGAGCCGAATCTTGGGTTCCGATTCGAATACGTTGGGAATCGCGAGCTTCACAAGGGCTACGGAGTTCGCCGTCTCTTCCTCGTCGTCGCGGAATAGGCTCACGCGGCCTGCTCGAATCAGGGACGGATTATCGGGAATTGTCTGAGTCTTGGCTGCCTGAGGTCTTGACCTTTTGCTTCCGAGCGGGCTTCGGTAGGGGCAATGAAACGAATTCTCGCGCTCGACGGAGGGGGGCTTCGGATCTTTTTCACGGTCGAAGTCCTGGAGAAAATCGAGACGCTGATTCGCCAGCGGACCGGCAATCCGACCGCGGTCCTGGCCGAGGAATTCGATCTGGTCGCCGGAACCAGCGCGGGAGCGATTCTCGGCAGCTTGATCGCCTGGGGAATGTCCGTCGCCGAGATCAAAGCGCTCTACGAGAAGGCTGCGGTCGCGATGTTTCAAAAGAACCGCAAAGCGTTGGCGTTTTTCACCAACCGATACAGTGCCGCCTCGTTGTCGGATTTGCTTCGGAAAACCTTCGCTGAGGACGACGGGACCGAGGCGCAACTCGGGACCAGCAAATTGAAGACGACTCTGCTCGTGGTGGTGCGCAACGCCACGACGGGATCGGCCTGGCCGTTGTGCAGCCATCCGGCACTTGAGTTCAATGATCCCGCTCTGCCTGACTGCAATTTGCGTCTCCCTTTGTGGCGGATCGTGCGCGCCAGCGCTGCGGCTCCGACCTTCTTCGAACCGGAGAGTATTCTCGTTGGCGATCAGAGGTTTCAATTCGTCGACGGTGGGGTCACGCCTTACAACAACCCCGCTCTGATCGCGGCGCTGATGGCAACCGAGGGTTGTTATCGAATCAACTGGCCCGGCGGGGAGGATGCGCTGCACGTTGTCTCCGTCGGAACTGGACGCACCCGGGTCTTCTACGCGGATGGCCTGTGGGACCTCACGATCCCCGTCGTAGCGGGAAAAAGTCTGACCGCAATGATCGAAGGCTTCTGCTCAGCAGCAGGACCACTTGTGCAGGATTTTTGGCCGTTGCCTGTATGGACCTCCGATCGACAGTGAGGTCGGCGATCTGATCGATCACTCACCGATCTCGCCGACGGGAACGCCAAGGGACAAACGCTTCACCTACGTGCGCTACAACACCGATTTCCGCGAAGCCGAGCTGGCCGATACGCTGATTCGATATGGGGGAGACGTTCCGATGGATCTGCCGAGTCTTATCCCGGTATTTCAAGCAGTCGGTCGAAAATATGGAGAAAACGGAGTCTGTGCGGAGCATCTGCGGTGAGTCGAGACAGGGGACAGGCTCGGCAGACTCGTAAATCGGGCGGACAAATGGCGGACAATTTCGCGCCTGTTCCAGTGGGTTCCATGCAATTCCTGTCAGGACGAGGTGTCCACGCAGGGATTTGCCGATCTCCCTCCAAGGTAGGGGTTTAAGAAAAAATGCTCACGAGAGGACTCGAACCTCCACGAGTTGCCCCACTAGATCCTGAATCTAGCGCGTCTGCCATTCCGCCACGTGAGCTACGGGAGGTGAAAGATGAACTGGTCTTGGCGTTTTGTAAATACTGGATCGCTGGGGGGCATCGGTCGAAAAGGGGAAGGCGGCAATCATTCAAGTTGGCTGTTGCGGGATCGAACGGCATTGGCGTCGGCCGGAATCAAGCAAGCGCCACGCTCGCCGGAAATTGCACTCGCATTCGCCAGAGTCTCGTGCGAAACGGTTAAGCTAGTAAATTACCTATGAAACGCACTTCTCTTCCCCATTGGCTCGTCGGCTCCCTGCTAGGTATCGCCGTCGTCGTTCCTTCTTTTGCTCAAGACACTCCGCCGGTGGATGCCGACCAACCGGCCGCGGTCGAAGCGTCGCCCGCTCCTTCCGCGACGCCCGCTGAGCCTGCGCTCGACATCAAGGACCCGGTTGCGACGGTCAACGGTGATCCGGTTTCCAAAGAAGAGTTGGAGACCATGTTCAACAACGCGGTGTCCGCGCAGGGTATCGATCCGGCGACGCTCTCGAACGAGCAAAAACTTGCCGGATACAATCAGCTCCTGCAGGACATGATCACTGAGAAGTTGGTGAAAACCGCCGCCAAGGACGTGACCGTGACCGATGCCGACGTCGACGCGGAGATCGCCAAGATCAGAGAGCAGTTCCCGACGCAGGAAGCCTTTGAAGAGCAGCTCAAGAGCAGCGGCCAGACCGAAGAGAAGCTGAAAGGGCTGATCAAGGAAGGTCTTTCGCAGCGCAAATGGGTCGAGAGCCAGACGGGCGAGATCAAGGTCACCGACGAGGAAGCGAAGAAGTTCTACGACGAGAACGCCGCGGAGTTCGAACAGCCAGAGACGGTTCGGGCGAGTCACATTCTCTTCATGGTGCCGGAGGGTGCTGGTGAAGACGTGATGAAGGAGAAGGAAGCGGCCGCGAAAAGCGCTGCCGAAGAGGCCAAGAAGGACGGGGCTGATTTCACCGAACTCGCAAAAAAGCTTTCCGAGGAGCCGGGCGCTTCCGAGAGCGGCGGCGACTTGAACTTTTTCACCAAGGATCAAATGGTCCCCGCATTTGCCGACGCGGCGTTCAGCATGGAGCCGGGTGAGATCAGCGATCCGGTGAAGTCGGAGTTCGGATTCCACGTCATCAAGGTGACCGATAAGAAGCCGGCGGGAACGACGCCATTCGAGGAGGTCAAGCCTCAGCTCGTCGCGTTCCTGGAGAGCCAGAAGAGTCAGGAAGAGGTCGGCAAGGTGCTGGAGAAGCTCCGGACCGACGCGAAAATCGAGGTCAACCTTCCGCAGCCCGCTGCGCCAATGGGCGGAATGGGCGGAATGGGTGCGCCTGCTCCAGCCGAACCTGCCGCCGCCGGGGCGGAGGGTGAGTCGACCGAGAACTAGGGTCGTCTGGATGGCTCGCAAAAAGCAATCCGTCGGTCTCATCGGCTCGGGATCATCGGATCCCGGGTCGCTGCCAATCTGCGGCGGGCTGGCTACGAAGTTTGGGTTTGGAATCGTTCGCCGAAGGCTGAGCCGAATTTTCTGTCGTCCGCGGCGGAGGTCGCCGAGGCAGCGGATCTCATCCTGACCTTCGTCGCTGACGGACCGGCGCTGATCGAAGTCCTTCGTTCGATGGACGGTGTCTTGGCGGCCCGGCACGTGATCGTGAATCACGCCACTGTCGGTCCGGACGAGATTGCCGAAGCGGCGGCGATCGCCGAGGCAGCGAGCGCATCGATCCTGGATGCGCCGTTTACAGGTAGTCTCAAAGCTGCCGAGGCGGGGGAGTTGGTTTACTACGTGGGCGGATCCCCGGACGTCCTGAGTCGCGTCCGCCCGGTATTGGAGGTGTCGTCGAAGGCCATCCTCGAAATTGGCGGAATCGGGCAGGCGAGCCTCGTGAAGATCGCGACCAATCTGGTTTCGGCCACGATCGTTGAATCGCTCTCCGAGGCGATGGCTCTGATGGAGAAGAACGGCGTCCCGCTGGAGAAATTTGCGCAGGCGGTCGAATTGAACGCCGCCAGTTCAGGTGTATCGAAGATCAAGGTGCCCGTGATGCTCGAGGGGAAATTCGAGCCGCATTTTTCCCTCAAGCACATGTTCAAGGACGTGCAGTTGGTCCTGGCGGCGGCGGAACGCGCCGGGTTGGACTTGCCGGCTGCAAACGCCTCGGCGGGAGCGCTCATGTCGGGAATCGAACACGGCTGGGCGGATCTGGACTTCTCGGCGATCTCCAAGCACTACGGATTTCCCGGACGCGAGCCGCTTGCGGCCGAGCCAGCGGGAGGCACTGGCTCGGATGACAAACCGAAGCGGCGGTTTCCTAGCTTCGGCGGCTCGAATTGACCGCGAAAGAAGGGAGCGGAGTGCTGGCGAGTTCGCGAGTTCGGGGTGGATATTTTCGACTGCCTCCGCGAGTTCGGTTTGCGCTGAGCGGGGCGGATCGCGAGCGCTACCTCAACGGGCAGGTCACCAATGACGTGCGCAAACTGGCTCCGGGGGTGGCGATGTCGGCGTGCGTGGTTTCGGTGAAGGGAAAGCTCGACGGCGTCGTCGTGATTTGGAGCGACGAGACGCGATTGTTCGTGGAGGTGGACGACTCGTTGGGCGAATCGATGGCGCTGCGGCTCGAGCGCTACCTTGTTGCCGACGAGGTCGAGATCCAAACGGTTGAGGTCGCGGCGGAGTATCACGCCTTCGGAGCCGCGGCGGAGCGGCTGCTCGAGGCTGGGATTGGATTGCGACGAATTGACCGCCTCGGCGGAGAGGGCGTTGATTTCAACGAATCCGCCTTGGCGGATTTGGCCGCCTGGACCGAGCTGGACGCGAGTAGTCTCGAGGTCCTTCGGATCGAGCGAAAAATCCCGAGGTGGGGAGCGGAACTTGGTCCGGATACCCTGCCCGCCGAGGCGGGACTGGATCGGACGGCGGTGGACTTTCACAAGGGTTGCTACATCGGGCAGGAGGTCATCTCGCGAATCCAAAGCGTGGGGCGGACGAACCGGACGCTGGCATCTTTCGTGGTCGCCGATGGTGATGAGCCGCCCGCCGGGGCGGAACTTTTCGAGGAATCTGATCGCGAGAAAGCGATTGGAAAGGTCACGTCGGTCGCGCGGCACTTTGAATTGGCGCGGCCGGTGGGACTCTGTTACATCAAGCGCGGTCTCGAGGGCACGGTCAACGTAGTGACCTCCGCGGGCACCCGACTGAATTTGTGCGAACTGCCATGCGAATAATCCCCGTTGTCTCCTTGTTTTTAGCCGTCGCGGTGGCTGGCTGCGCGTCGCGCAGTCGAAGTGACTACACCGGACCGGAGGTCGCGGTGCTGTCGATCAAGATCAAGAAAGAGAAGGAACTCCGGCGCGTTGTGATCGAAGTCGACGAGACGTCGGCTCCGCTGACGTCCGCAAATTTCAAACAACTGGTCCGCGATGGATTCTACGATGGGATGCGCTTCCACCGGATCTTCCCGGATCTGCTCGTGCAGACCGGTGATCCTTACAGCAAGGGCGGGGACAGCTCACGCTCCGGCACGGGTGGGCCGGGCTATACGATCCCGGCAGAGATCCGATTGTCGCACGTGCGCGGTGCCGTCGCGGCCTCACGTCTCCCGGACAACGTGAATCCGACGCGGGCGTCGAACGGAAGCCAGTTTTACGTCTGCCTGACGCCCATGCCCCAGCTCGACGGGGATTACACGGTTTTTGGTCGCGTGGTCGAGGGGATCGAGGTGCTGGACGAAATCAGTAAGATGCCGACGAATAGCAACGATTTCCCCTTGGATAAAATCGTCATCCGCTCTATCAAGATGGAACCGCAAGCGTCGGCGACGGCAGTCAGCGGGGCCAATTAAAGTTGTATTTTTTCTAACGGGTAGGTTCCGGAGTGGCCAAACGGGGTAGACTGTAAATCTACTGGAATTTCCTTCACAGGTTCGAATCCTGTCCTGCCCATTTTCTTGTTCAAGCGCCTTTCGGGGCGCTTTTTCGCTTCCAAAGTGGTTGTGCGGGTCACTGGTCTCGGTCGGTTGACTGCCCGCGCAGCGAGGTGATGGTTAGGAAGGTTTACGGAGGGGTTGAAGTTTAAAGTTTTTGCGGTGGGAGGCGGAGTCGGTAGGCTTCGGGGCATGTGGATGCGATCCTTTTTGTGCGTGTTGGTTTTGGCTTCGGGTGGATGGGCATGGGGGCAGCAGGTGCGGCTATCGGAGCGGCAGGCGCAGGAGATTGGGAAGCGGATCTGGAAGAACGAGTGTGCGGGGACGGTGGATGGATTGACGTCGTGGAATGGCGGCGAGGATTTTGCGTCGCTGGGAATCGGGCATTTTATTTGGTATCCGCAGGGGAAGACGGGGCCATTCGAGGAGAGCTTTCCACGATTGGTGGAATTCCTGATGGCAAATCGGGTCGACGTGCCGGAGTGGTTGCGGACGACGAAAGATTGTCCGTGGGATACGAAGGGAGAATTCATGGCGGATTTCCGGTCGAAGCGGATGACAGAGTTGCGGTCGATGTTGGTGGACACGATCGGGTGGCAGGCTCGGTTCGCGGCGGCGCGGCTGGAGGCGGCTTTGCCAAAGATGCTGGAGGCGGCACCGCGAGGAGAGCGGGAGCGGGTGAAGGAGAACTTCTACCGGGTCGCGGAGCAGCCGCTGGGAATGTATGCGCTGATGGATTACGTCAATTTCAAGGGCGAAGGCACGTCGAAGAGTGAGCGCTACGACGGGGAAGGCTGGGGGTTGCTGCAGGTGTTGGAGACGATGGGCGGCGGGCCGCCGATGGCGGCGTATTCGAGAGCAGCGGACGCTGTGTTGACGCGGCGGGTGGAGAATTCTCCGGCGAGTCGGAATGAACGGAAGTGGCTCGCGGGCTGGCGGAATCGGTGCGCGACGTATGCGGAATGATTTTTCTCGCGCGGAGGCGCGGAGGCGCGGAGGGGAGGAATTAAAACTCTCTGGGCTATACGCGAGAATTCTAAGGCATGAATAAGGATCGGATTGTGGAGGTGCTTGAGGGCATCGGGCGGTTGTTGGAGTTGAAGGGCGAGAATGCCTTCAAGGTGCGGGCCTACGTGAACGGGGCGCGGGCGCTCGAGGCGCTGAGCGAGGATCTGGGGGTCGTGATCGCCGAGGAGCGGCTGGGGAAGATTGACGGGATCGGCAAGGCCTTGGAGGAGAAGATCACGCTTCTTTCGCGGGAGGGGAAATTGAAATATTACGACGATCTGCGGGCGGAATTTCCGGCGGGGATCTTTGCGTTGTTCGAGCTTCGCGGGATCGGTGCGAAGAAGATCAAGGTGCTCTACGACGAGCTGGGGGTGGCTTCGGTGGAGGGACTGCGGGTGGCCTGTGAGGACGGGCGGGTGGCTGGATTGGATAAGTTCGGCGCGAAGTCGGCGGAGAATTTTTTAAAGGCGATCTCGGATCTGGAAAGGCACGCCGGATATTTTTTGCTGGGCGATGTGATGGCTGTTGCGGGGAGACTGCTCGACGATTTCCGCGGGCATCCGGAGGTGTTGCTGGCGGACATCGCGGGGAGTTTCCGGCGCTCCAAGGAGGTGGTGCACGATCTGGACCTGATCGTGGCGAGCGCTTCGCCGGAGATCGTGAGCGAGGATTTCACGCGGCACGAACTGGTGGAATCGGTACTGGCGCACGGGGCGACGAAGTCGAGTGTCGTGCTCAAGGGCGGGCTGCAGTGTGATCTGAGGGTGGTGAGTAACGAGGAGTATCCGTTCGCGCTGAACTATTTTACCGGCAGCAAGGAGCACAACGTGCGAATGCGGAACCGGGCGCTGGAGCGGGGGTGGTCGTTGAACGAGTATCGGTTCAGCGAAGCAAAGGGGAAGACGCTCAAGGAGGAGATCCCGGAAATTCGGGAGGAAGCGGACATTTATCGGGCTTTGGGTTTGCGGTTTGTCGTGCCGGAATTGCGGGAGGACCGGGGAGAATTTGACGCGGCGGAGGCGGGCGAGCTGCCGAAGCTGATCGAGTGGCACAATCTGCGGGGGACGTTTCACAATCACACAACGGCGAGTGACGGGCGGGCGGGACTGCGGGAAATGGTGGAGGCGGCGTTTGATCTCGGATTGGAGTATTTGGGGATCGCGGATCACTCGAAGGCGTCGGTGCAGGCCAACGGGCTGGACGCAAAGCGGCTGGCGGCGCAGGGGACGGAGATCGACGAGCTGAACGCGGAGTTCGAGGGCTTCCGGATCTTCAAAGGGACGGAGTGCGACATTCTCAAGGATGGGTTGCTGGATTTCCCGGACGACGTGTTGGCGACGCTGGACTACGTGGTGGCTTCGGTGCATGGATCCATGCAACTGGCCGAAGCGGAGATGACAAAGCGGATCATCCGCGCGATCAGCAATTCGCACGTGACGATGCTTGGGCATCTGACCGGACGCCTGCTGCTAGAGCGCGACGGTTACGCGGTGAACGTGCCGGCGGTGATCGACGCGGCGGCGGAAACGGGGACGGTGATCGAATTGAACTGCAGCGCGATGCGGCTGGACATGGATTGGCGCTGGTGGCCGCTGGCGAAGGAGAAGGGCGTGAAGTGTGCGATCAATCCTGACGCGCACTCGGTCGGGGGGTTGCAGAATCTTGCGTTGGGCGTCCGGCTCGCGCGGAAGGGGTGGCTGACACGGGGGGACGTGGTGAATTGTCTAAGCGGGGTGGAAATGGGAAAATTCTTGAAGACGGCCCGCGAAAACCGCGAGTGACGCGAAAGGGTGCGGGGATCCTGAGCTGCACGGCGGTCGGGTTGGATTAGCGACGGTTTGTCGATCGCAGGGGGCGGTTTTTGGGTTCCTCGATGGTTCGGAAATCCACGCGGAACGAGGTGATTCGCTGGAGTTCGCCCACCCAGAGTCCCAGGTGACCGCCGGGTCCGAGTTCGAACGTCCCGTCGATGGTGGCGTAGACTTCGCTGTCGGTGTCGATGTCTTTTGGATCGGCGAACGTCGAAGATCCGCCGAGCCAGAGGGCTTGATCGTAGTTATCGATGTCTTCCGGCGTGGCGGCGAAGCTGCTGCCTTCGAACTCGAGATCGTAATAACCGCTGATGCGAATTCGTTTGCCGTCGTAGTGGCTCGGGCTGGCGAGGAGGGTTGGGAAGTCGACTGGGGTTGGTTCGACGGTCTCGCCCTGGATGGTGCGGGTGACTCTTTCGCGTTGGTTGGTCGGCGTGTTTTGTAGGAGGAACTCGTCGATGAGGGTTTGCCACTGAAGGCGAATTTCCGAGTCGGGCGGAGCGCTGATCCGATGCTTAGTGTCGTGGATTTTGATCCAGCCGGTGCTTTGGCGGGGTGATGGCGGGCTTGGCGGATCGAGCGGTTTGGTGGGGAGCCTGGAGGCTGCGGCTAGGAACGCGGCGTAGGTCTGGCGGGAGATCTCTTTGCTGGTCCGCTCGCTGGTGAGCGTGAGTTCGGGCTGGTTGATTCCGAGGATGTGGTCGCGGATGGAGTAGTGGAGGGAGGGGTCGTTGGAGCCGAATTTGTAGACGGAGATGTCGCGGGTCCGCTGGACGTGGAGGGTGTCCGTTTTGGTTTCGTCGGTGACTTCGAAGCTGAAGTCGGCTTGGGCGACGGCGTGAGCGGTGAGCGCGAGGAGGGTGGCGGCGACGAGGTGCGCCGTCGCTCGGCTGCTGCGATTTGGTGGCATGCGACGCTGGTTTGAGGGAGGTTGGTCGATGGTGTTGGCGTCGTGCGAGCTGAAGCCGAAGCGAAGCGGAGACGGACGAAGTCAACCCCGGCACGGCGGGCAGGATGCCCGCGCTTCCCTACCTTTCGGACTGGCGACGTTCGACTTTGATGGGGTGGACGTCCCAGATTTCCTTCGCGTATTGATCGATGGTGCGGTCGCTACTGAACTTGCCGACTCTGGCGGTGTTGAGGATCGCCATTTTCGCCCAGCGAGAGGTGTCCTTGAAGGCGGCGTCCACTTCCTCCTGTTTATCGACGTAGCTCTGGTAGTCGGCGAGGACGAGGAACGGGTCCGAATGGATGAGGTTCTCGCGGAGCTTCGCGAGGCAGCCGGGTTCGTCGGGGGTGAAGTAATTCGACCCGATCCAGTCGACGACGGCGCGGAGTTCTTCGTTAGCGTTGTAGAAGTCTTCCGGGCGGTAACCCTTCTTTTTGAGAGCCTCGACCTCTTCGACGGTCATGCCGCAAATGAAGATGTTGTCGTCGCCGACTTCTTCGCCGATCTCCACGTTGGCTCCGTCGAGAGTGCCGATCGTGAGTGCGCCGTTGAGGGCGAGCTTCATGTTACCGGTGCCGGAAGCTTCCTTGCCGGCGGTCGAAATCTGCTCCGACAGATCGGCGGCGGGAACGATGCGCTGGGCGAGGGAAACTCGATAGTTCGGCAGAAAGACGACCTTGAGTTTGCCGTTGATTCGCTCATCGGCGTTGATGGTTGCGCCGACGGCGTTGATGGCTTTGATGATCAGTTTCGCGATCTCGTAGCCCGGCGCTGCTTTGGCGGCAAAAACGAAGACGCGCGGGGTGATGTCGAGTTGGGGGTTCTGCAGGAGACGGCGGTAGAGCGCGAGGATGTGGAGGAGGTTGAGATGCTGGCGCTTGTATTCGTGGAGCCGCTTGATCTGAACGTCGAACATGGCGTCCGGATCGACGACCACTCCGGTATCGCGCTCGATGATGCGGGCGAGATTGACCTTGTTCTCGCGTTTGATGGCCATGAACTCGCGCTGGAAGCCGGGATCGTCGGCGTATTTTTCGATTCCTTTCAGCAGCGGGAGATCTTTTTCCCAGCCGTGACCGATCTTGCTGGTGATGAGCTTGGCGAGTTCCGGGTTGCAGGCGAGGAGCCAGCGGCGAGGGGTGATGCCGTTGGTCTTGTTGTTGAACTTGCCGGGGTAGAGGGCGTCGAATTCCGGGAAGAGATCGCTCTTGAGGAGGCGGGTGTGGAGGGCCGCGACGCCGTTCACGCTGTGGCTACCGACGACGGAGAGGTGGGCCATGCGGACCATCTTGCCGCCACCTTCCTCGATGAGGGAGAGGGTACGCTTCTTCGCGGCGTCGCCCGGCCATTTTTCCTCCACCGTTTCGAGGAAGCGCTTGTTGATTTCGAAGATGATCTGGAGGTGGCGAGGGAGGACTTTTTCGAAGAGTCCGACGCTCCATTTTTCGAGCGCTTCGGGGAGAAGCGTGTGGTTCGTGTAGGCGAAGGTGCGAGTGACGAGATCCCACGCGGTGTCCCAGTCCATGCCCTCTTCGTCGTAGAAAAGGCGCATGAGCTCGACGACGGCGATGGCCGGGTGGGTGTCGTTGAGCTGGATGGCGGCCTTGTCTGGGAAGGTCGCGAGGTCGTCGTTCGTCTTCCGGAAGCGGCGGAGGATGTCCTTGAGCGAGCAGGCGACGAAGAAGTACTGCTGGATCAGGCGAAGCTCCTTGCCAGACTCGGTGGCGTCGTTCGGGTAGAGCACCTTTGACACCGTCTCGGAGACGTTTTTGTCGTGGACGGCTTCGGAGTAGCCGCCGCGATTGAAGGCGGCGAAATCGAACTCCTCGCCGGCCCGGGATTCCCAGAGGCGAAGGTAATTGACCGTCGGCGTGTCGAACCCGGGGATCGGGATGTCGTAGGGAACGCCGATGAGCTTGCGGGTATTTGTCCATTTCGGGACGTAGTTGCCGCGGTCGTCGAAGACGTTCTCGACCTGACCGAAGATCTCGATCTCGCTGGCGTGCTCGGGGCGAACGATTTCCCAGGGCGTGCCGAATTTCATCCAATCATCGGGATGTTCGACCTGGTGACCGTTCACGAATTCCTGCCGGAAGAGACCGTATTTGTAGTGAATGCCGTAGCCGACGGCGGGGAGGTCGAGGGTGGCGAGTGAGTCCAGAAAGCAAGCGGCGAGGCGACCGAGTCCGCCGTTGCCGAGACCCATGTCGTATTCTTCGTGGCGGATGACCTCGGGGTCGAGTCCGAGCTCGACGAGGGCCTTCTCGATCTCATCGTGAACGCCGGCCGAGTAGAGGCTGTTCGAGTAGAGGCGACCCATGAGGAATTCCAGGGACAGGTAATAGACGCGTTTGACGTTCTTCTCGTGGAGGGTGGACTGGGTGGCGATCATCCGCTCGATGATCAGAGCCTGGACGGCCTTGGAGGTGGCGAGCCACCAGTCGCGCGCGGTGGCGGTGGAGGTGTCGCGGGCGAGGGCGTAGGTGAGCTGGTTGCGGATGAGGGCTTTCATACCCTCGGTGGACGTGTCGAGGCCGGTTTGGAGCGGGACTTGGGATGACATAGGGTGATATACGAAAAATTGAGAGTGGGTGGTGAGCAATTTGCGAGCCGGGGAGCCGGGGGGGATTTTTGCGGCTGCTGGGTGAAGAATGGTGGGTGAGTGTGACAGACTTGCGACGGAGGAAAAGTTCGGGTCAACTCGGCGGATGCGTAAAGAAATTTCGGAAGTTCCCGGCGGCCCCCCGGCGATTGGACCCTATTCGCCCGCGGTGATGGGTGAGGGGAAGTTTTTATTCCTCTCGGGCCAGATCCCGTTCGACGTGACCGAGGGTGCGATCGTGCGCGGGACGATTGGCGAGCAGACCCGGATTGTGCTGGAGAACCTGAAGAGGTTGGTCGAGGCGGGCGGAAGTTCGCTCGATGAAATCGTTTCCTGCCGGGTGTATTTGCAGCCGCTGAATCCTGAGACGTTCGCTGAGATGAACGCGGTCTACGCGGAGGTCTTCGGGGCGAGCAAACCGGCGCGGGCGACGGTGGGGGCGGGATTGTTGGGATTTGACGTGGAGATCGAGGCCGTGGCTCTGGTGGGGTGATTCGACCCAAAGCGTTGGCGCCCACGAAGGAAACAATCGACTGGCTGGAAGCTCGGGTCCGCCGCGGTGACGGCTCCCCAGCTTGACGGTGGCATGGTGGGTGCTACGCTCCCGCGCCTATGAGGTTCCCACTGGCTCTAACGGCGAAAATTGCAGCGTACATCGTCGGAAAAAAAATCCGCCGGGTGGAGAAGTTTGCCACCGTGTTGCAGCTTGAACCGCTGCACACCTGCAACCTGACTTGCACCGGCTGCGGTCGAATCCGCGAGTATTCGACGTCACTGAAGGACGTGATGCCCCTGGAGGACTGCCTCGGGGCGGCGACGGAATGCGGAGCGCCGATGATCTCAATCTGCGGCGGGGAACCGTTGATCTATCCGCAGATCGAGGAGCTGGTCGAGGGGCTGCTCGGACAAGGGCGGATCGTTTACATCTGCACGAACGGAATGTTCATGCGGAAGAAGATGCGTGACTGGTTGACGGCTGAGTTTGCGCGGAAGCCAGCTGTGATCGGGGCGATGTTGGAGAAGCTGGTGAGTGAAGAGCTGATCACGGTCGCGCAGGTGGAAGACATCAAGTCGCCGAAAGCGAAGGTGGCGGGGCCGGTGATCGCGCCGACGCAGTGGATGTATTGGAACGTCCATCTCGATGGGATGGAGCGGACGCATGACCTCATCGTGGAGCGTGAGGGTGTTTTCAAGGAATGCGTCGCGGCAATGCGGATGGCAAAGGTTCTCGGGTACCAGGTCGCGACGAACACGACGGTCTATAAAGAGACCGACATGGACGAGTTGGAGCAGATGTTTGATTTCCTGAGCTGGATCGGGATCGACGGGCACACGATCTCGCCGGGCTACGACTACGACTCAGCCAAGGAAGACATGCGGAAACGGCTGAATCTGCAGCCGGAGAACTTCTTCCTCACGCGAGAGGCGACGCGAGAGAAGTTCAAAAACATCCGCGCCTGGGGCGAAAGGTACGCATTTTTTGGAACGCCGATTTATTTGGATTTCTTGGCGGGTCAGCGGGACCTCACTTGCTCGGCCTGGGCGATTCCGACGCGGAACGTGATGGGCTGGAAAGGCCCGTGCTATTTGATGACGGACGGACACTTCGACACGTACGACGCGTTGCTGGACGAGACGAAGTGGGAAAATTACGGGGTGGTGAACGGCGAGGCAAAGGATCCGCGTTGCGCGAATTGCATGGTGCATTGCGGCTACGAGCCGAGCGCGACGCTGGGGCGTGATGCGCAGCCGGGGGACACCTGGGCGAACGTGGCCTTCAATTTCGGCAAAAAGCCGGGAATGCGGGTCGAAGGGGCCAGCGTGAACGCTTTCAATGGTGTGAGCGCGGGGAAGGGGCACAAGACCGGGAAGCCGGAGAAGGTGACGGCGGGGGAGTGAGTGGGGAGACCTCGAGTCCAATGAAGGCGCGAAGAGTCCGGGTGGTGCGGTTCGGGTCTTGCGTTGGCGGTAGCAGTTTTCGGAGGAATTTTGAGCGCTGCTGAGAAGATTGTCCCGTTTCCGGATGGGGAGGGTGCGGTGCCGAACGCCGCGGATGCGGTGATCGCGGCTCAGGAGTATTTGCTGGGTTTGCAGAGAGCGGACGGGCACTGGGAGGGAGAGTTGACGGTCGATTCGACCCTTTGTTCGGACGTGGTGCTTTATTTGCACTGGACGGGTCGGCGGGACGCTGAATTGGAGCGAAAGTGCGCTGATCACGTGAGGCGCCGTCAGCTGACGGACGGAGGGTGGAACATCTACGTGGACGGGCCGAGTGAGATCAACGCGTCGGTGAAGGCGTATTTCGCGCTGAAGTTGAGCGGGGATTCGCCGTCCGATCCGTGGATGCAGGACGCGCGGGCCAATATCTTGCGGCTGGGCGGCATCCCGCACATGAATACTTACGCGAAGTTGTATCTGGCTCTCCTCGGGCAGTTCCCCTGGAAGCACTTGCCGACGGTGCCGGTGGAGCTGTTCGTGTTGCCGAAGTGGTTTGTTTTCAGCGTCTGGGACATGTCTTCGTGGACCCGGGGAATCCTCGCTCCGCTGGCGATTCTGAACCATTTCCGACCGACGCGGGATCTGTCGGCGGAGTTCCAATTGCACGAGTTGTATCCGGCGGGTCTGGAGGGGACGGATCTTTCCCTGAAGAAGGGGCCGTTTCTGTCGTGGCGAAACTTTTTCCTGAAATGTGATGCGGGACTTAAATTTTTCGAAGCAGTGCGGCCGACGTTATTGCGCGAGTATGCGTTGAAGCAAGCGGAGCGGTGGATGGTCGACCGGATGGGGGACGGGAGCGAGGGGTTGGGGGCGATTTTTCCGGCGATGCTCAACGGCATGATGGCGCTGAGGGCGTTGGGCTACGGGGAGGATCATCCGCTGGTGCGGAAGGCGGATGAGGATTTCCGCGGGTTATACGTTGACGATGCGGAGACGGGAGATTTCCGGATCCAGCCTTGCTTGTCGCCGGTCTGGGATACGGCGATCACGACGATCGCGTTAGGAGAATCGGGAGTCGTGCCGGATCACCCGTCGCTGGTTCGGGCGGCGGCTTGGTTGGAAGCGCGGGAAGTCCGATTCCGAGGAGATTGGGAGGTCAAGAATCCGGCGCCCGAGGCGAGCGGTTGGGCGTTTGAGCACGCCAACAAATATTATCCCGATACGGATGATACGATGATGGTGTTGATGGCGCTGCGGCTGACGGCACCGCGGGAGCCGGTTGCGCGCGAAGAACTGGTCGGCCGGGCGTTGCGGTGGCTGCTGAGTTTTCAGTGTAAAGATGGGGGTTGGGCGGCGTTTGACAAAGACGTGACCAAAGCCTGGCTGCAGGACATTCCGTTCGCCGATCACAACGCGATCTTGGACCCTACTTGCAGCGATCTGACGGCCCGCGTTCTGGAGCTATTGGGATACCTCGGCTACGATCGCCGGTCGGAGTCCGTGCGGCGGGCGGTGACGATGCTGCGAACGACGCAGGAGGACGATGGGTCGTGGTACGGACGATGGGGGGTGAATTATCTGTACGGAACGTGGCAGGTTCTGCGGGGGCTGGGAGCGATCGGTTACAACATGGACGAAGTCTGGATCCGGCGGGGGCGGGATTGGTTGGAAAGCTGTCAAAATGATGATGGCGGCTGGGGCGAAACCTGCGCGTCGTACGATGATCCTGATCTCAAGGGGAAGGGGCCGAGTACGCCGAGTCAGACGGCGTGGGCGGTGATGGGACTCTGCGCGTGTGGTGATGCTTCCAGGGAGTCGGTGCGGCGGGGAATTGGGTTTCTGGTGCGGCGGCAGGAGGACGATGGCTCGTGGACGGAGGACGAGACGACGGGAACGGGTTTCCCGACCGTGTTTTACCTGCGCTACGGGATGTATCGTCTCTATTGGCCACTGTTGGCGCTCGCGACTTATCAGAAAATGGTTCGGTAGTCTCGGTCGACCCGGTGTCGGGGAACCGCAATGGCGTTAGGGAACGTTCTGTCTTTATGGAGTATCTGAATGTCTATGGGACCAAGGTTCCACGAGTTGGATTTGGAACCTGGGAAATCGAGGGGGATGCGTGCGTTGAATCGGTGAGGGATGCATTGGAGATCGGCTACCGATTGATCGACACGGCGCGCATGTATGAGAATGAGGCTGCGGTGGGGGCGGGGATGCGGGCGTCCGGTGTGAGTCGGGACGAGATTTTTCTCACGTCGAAGATCCCGCCGTCGAAACTGCGTGCCAGCGACGTGCGGGCGGAGACGGAGGCCAGTTTACGTGAGCTGGAAGTCGACTATCTCGATCTCATGTTGATCCACTGGCCGAACGAGGAGGTCCCGCTGCGCGAAACGTTGGGGGAGATGGCGCAATTGTCGGAGGAGCGGAAGATCCTCCGGATTGGAGTGAGTAATTTTCCGCTTCGTCATCTTCGGGAAGCCAGGTCGATTGTCTCGGTTTTCTGCGATCAGGTGGAGTTTCACCCATTTTTAGGGCAGGAGGGATTACTGGCGTTTGCGCGAGAGACGGGATTACTGGTGACCGCGTATTCTCCCCTCGGAAGCGGGGAATTGAAGGATTGGTCGGTGCTCGAAAGGTTGGGAAAGAAATACGACAAGAGCGCGCAACAGGTCGCGCTCCGGTATTTGCTGAGTCACGACCGGGTCGCGGTGATTCCGCGTTCGACGTCGCACGAACATCGAGTCGACAATTTCGACGTCTTTGATTTCGATCTCGACGCGGACGATTTATCGGAGATCAGCGATCTTCCGAAGGATCAGCGGCAGATCGACCCGAAGTGGGCACCGGATTGGACGGCTGAGTGAGTTCGGTGCCTTTCGTCAGTAACGGGATTTACTGGGTGCCGGTTGGATCGCCCTGCTTGCTGACGAGCCAGAGCCAATCCCCGTAATTGGCAGCGGCGGCACCGGCGGGGGCGGGTCCGTTGTAGTCGTCCTCCTTGACGAATCGCGATGAGCCGTCCGTGAAGAGATAGGTCGAACCGTCTCCGTAAAGCCGCTTGTTCAGAACTTTGTTCTGATTCTCCTCAACAAAATCCATGTAGAAATTGCCACTGTGGGACTGCGCTGCAACGAGGATCGTCTTGCTGGGTTGTTCGATCGCGTTCGTTTTGATGTTGACCGTCGGATCGTCGTAGGCTCCGAGATCATTGTAGCCGTTCATGATGTAGCTCGTGTTATTAGGATTGTTTGAGAGGGGGTCTTTGTCGCGGGCGACGTAGTTTTGCTCGTCGGCGGGGTCGGCGTAGACCTTGGGATCATCGCCGAGATATTCGACGAGGAGAGTTGGCCATTTTTCTTCTACGCCGGGGACGCGACGCGGGAGATTGAAATCGTTGTCGTTCGCGTAGAGTTGAAAGCCGACGCCGATCTGGCGGAGGTTGTTGAGCGACTTGCCCATCTTGCCTCGCTGGGTCAACCCCGGGACAGCTGCGATGATGAGAGCTGCGAGGATTGCGACGATCGAGATCACAATGAGCAGCTCAAGGAGCGTAAACGCCGCACGAGGGTGGCGCGTAAGGGTTGCCGACGGGGACTTGACTTGGGCTTTGTGCATGGGATTCTTTTTGACCGCCGTGACGATTCATCGCTGACGAGGATTAGGGCGTAACGTATTTCCGAGACAAACAATCATGATTGATATCCATCCAAACTTTGCCGCTGTCAAGCAGGGCCTGATCGACGTGAACCCCGCTGAGCAGCTTAAGCTCGATAAGGACGGCCTCGACGTCATCCACGACATTTATCGCTATGCGAAGTCGGGATTCGAGTCGATTTCGGAGGGAGATTTCGACCGGATGAAGTGGTACGGCGTGTATCGGCAGAAGCCGAAGGACAGCGGATATTTCATGCTCCGGCTGAAGGTGCCCGGTGGGCAGGTGACGCCCGAGCAGGCGATCGCGGTGTCCAAGCTGGCGGACGAATACGCGCACGGGTTAGTTGACATCACGACGCGCCAGACGTTGCAGTTTCACTGGTTGCGGATCGAAGACATCCCCGCGATTTTCGACGCTCTGGACAAAGTTGGCATCACCACGAGCGGAGCTTGCGGCGACGACACGCGTAACGTTTGCGGGTGTGCGGTGAGCGGGTTGAACCCGAACGAGGTGATCGACGCCACGCCGCAGCTGCTCGAGATCAACCGTAATCTCACGAACAATCGTGATTTCTCGAATTTGCCGCGAAAGTATAAGATCTCGATCAGCGGGTGCGAAATCCATTGCTCGCAGCCGGACATTAATTGCGTCGGGTTGTTCGGACTGCGGAATTCCGATGGCGAGGCCGGCTATGGCATCAAGGTTGGCGGAGGTCTTTCCTCGTCGCCGCACATGGCGCAGACGATGAATGTCTGGATCGCGCCTGACCAGGTGTGGACCGTCGTGGAGGCGGTGAGCAAGGTCTTCCGTGACGAGGGTTACCGGGCGAAGCGAAATCGGGCTAGGTTCAAGTTTTTGGTTGAGGATTGGGGCGTGGAGCGGATTCGGGCCGAGGTCGAGGAGCGACTGGGTTACGCGCTGTCGACGCACGAGGATTTTGTCTATCCCCGTGATCAGGAGACGGATCACATGGGGATTCATCCCCAGAAGCAGCCGGGTCTGTCGTGGGTGGGAGTGTGCTTCCCCGGTGGTCGGATGAAGAATGGGACGCTTGCCCGGATCGGCGAGATCGCGGCGAAGTACGGCGAGGAAGGCAGCACGTCGATCCGACTGACGAACAAGCAGAATCTCGTCATTCCGAACGTGCCGAACGAAAATCTCGAGGCGATGAAGGCGGAGATGGACGCAGCTGGACTGTCCTACGCGCCCTCGAATTTCCGTGAGGGCTGCGTTTCCTGCACTGGGATCGAGTTTTGCAACCTGGCGGTTGCCGAGACGAAGAACCGGATGCTGGCGCTCGTCGAGCAGCTCGAAACCCGGAGTGGTTGGTACAAGGATAAGATCCGGGTCCACTTCAGCGGTTGCCCGTCGAGTTGTGGTCAGCAGCAGATCGCAGACATCGGGTTCCGCGGTGCCAAAAAGAAAATCGATGGCAAGATGATGGATGCCTACGACCTGTTTGTCGGTGGCCGGCTCGGTGCGAATCGTCGTTTCAACACGCTACTCAAGGGGAAGATCCTCGCGCCGGATGTCGACGAAGTGATCGACTCCCTGCTGCACCATTACGAGGATAACAAGACGGGTGACGAGAGCTTCAGTGAGTTCTGCGAGCGGCTTCCGAAGGAGGAATTGCTCGTGGGATTGCCGGAGGCCTACCGGGCTTAGCGCGTGTCAAGATTGGGGGAAATTACGCTGGAATCTCCGCCGGTGCGCCAGCGCGGAATTGATTCGCGGTGATCGGAAAAGTTTCGGCCACGGAGCGATGGGCGCGAGAACGACGTAACGACCGACGATGTGACCCCACTCTTGACTCACCGACCGGGTTGTAACATATCGGTTGCCCCGTCGGCGGCTTGATCGCCGTCGGTTCAAATTCCCTGCTTGTGAACGCCAACGAAATTTTTGCCAACCTGACGCCCGCCGAAACGCACGAGATCTTCGAGGAGATCTCGGCGGGAAACCGAGATGCTTACAAGGCCGCGATGCAGGTGACGGCGACGCGGCGGCGATTGCGGCCGGTGTTTTTGGAGAAGAAGCAGCGCACGGATCGGCACGAGTGGATGCGGTCGGTGTTGGCGATGAAGCGCAACGAGGACGTCGCGCTGGAGTTGTTGCAGAATTGGTTGCTCGGTCAGCGGCGGGGAATGATCACGGAATTTTTGGGAGCCTGCGGGCTGGAGCATCAGGAGGGGATCCTCGAGGAGATTCCGCCGCAACCCGAAGTTGCGAAGCTCTCGGCGGCGGTGGATGGGCTGTTTGCGACGAATCCGGCGGTCGCGGCGAAGGTGTATTTGCACGTCTTTCAGCCCGGGGAGGATGACGAGGCTTGGCCGGATTTGGACCGAATGTTGACTGGGGATCCGCGGATGGCATTCAGCTCGGAGGAATCGACGTGACGCATTTCAAGACATCCCTCGCGGCGGCGATCGAGACGCTGCAGAAGACCGAGGCGCTCGAGGAAAAAATCGTCGAGGCGGCCGGGCTGATCGAGCGTTGCCTGCTGGGTGGTGGGAAATTGATGTTGTGCGGAAATGGCGGGAGCGCGGCGGACGCGGCGCACATCGCGACGGAGTTCGTCGTGCGATTCAAGGAGGATCGGAAGGCGTATCCGGCGCTGGCGTTGACCGTGGACGGCGGGTTGATGACGGCGGTCGGGAACGACTACGAGTTCAACGACGTTTTTTCGCGGCAGGTTGAGGCGTTTGGGCGCAAGGGAGATGTTCTGGTGGTGATCTCGACCAGCGGAAAGTCGCGCAATTTGCTCGCGGCGGTCGAAGAGGCGAGGCGGCACGGGGTCACGACGATTGCGCTCCTCGGGCGGACCGGTGGGTTTACGAAGGGGGCTGCGGAATTGGAAATCGTGGTCGAAGGGGACGAGACGGCGCGGATCCAAGAGGCGCAAAAATTTTTGCTTCACGTGATTTGTGAACTGGTGGACGCCAAGTTGACGTGATGGGACGCGCGGTTCCGCCGTTGGGTTGGGTTGGCGACGGCAAGTCGCCGCTCGTCACATTATGAACGTCGTTCTCCCGGTTTTTGCGTTTGTGCTTGGGGCGGTCGTCGGGTCGTTTTTGAACGCGTGCATCTACCGGATGCCGCGGGGGATTTCGCTTTCGAATCCGAAGCGGTCGTTCTGCACGTCCTGCGACACGCTGATTCCGTGGTATCACAACCTGCCGCTGATCAGTTGGCTGGTCTTGCGGGGGAAGTGCGCGAAGTGCGGGGCGGGGTTTTCGGTTCGGTATTTTGGGATCGAGCTTCTCACGGGTTTGGCGTTCTGGGCGGTCTGGATGGGTTTCGGGCTGCCGCTGGCTCCCGTTTATTGGGTCTTCGTCGCGCTGCTGATCACGGCGACGTTCATTGACTTCGATTTTTTCATAATCCCGGATGAGATCACGATTGGCGGGACGGTGGCGGGGCTGATTTTTAGCACGGGATTACCGGGGATGATGGGGGTCGACGTCTGGTGGCAGGGGTTGCTTTGGTCGCTGGGGGGGGCGGCGCTGGGGTATGGGTTGTTGTGGGGAGTGGTGGAATTGGGCAAGAAGGCGTTCGGGAAGAAGCGCCACGCGCTCGAGCCGGCGGAGAAATTTCATTTCCACGTTGATCCGGAGAAGCCCGAACTGGAGCTGGGGGATGATCGCACGCCCTGGGAGGAAATTTTTTCCCGGGAATCGGACGTGGTGATCATCGAGTGCGCGAGCGGTGAGCTGGACGGCGAGGCGGTCGGTGGCGAGGTGCGGCTTTATTACAATCGGATCGTCGTCGGCGGTCGGGAGGTTCGGATCGAGGACGTCCGGTCGCTGACGGGGCAGGCGACGGCGGTGGTGATCCCGCGGGAGGCGATGGGTTTTGGCGATGTGAAATTTATCGCGTGCATCGGGGCATTTCTCGGTTGGCAGGCGGTGATTTTCACGATTTTCGCATCATCGATCATTGGCGCGTTCGTGGGCGGAGGAATGTTACTCGCGACGCGGGGGAAGGCGGGGTCGAAGATTCCGTTCGGACCTTATCTGGCTTTGGGTGCCGTGCTTTGGCTCGCGGCGGGACCCGCGGCGGTGGCGTGGTATTTTGGGCTTTTCCAACCGGCGTTCCTGCCCTGAACTTGCCCGACCTTGGCTGATCCGAAGAAAAAGAAGATCCCGTTCCCGCAGTTGGTGCGGGAGCTGTGGAAGCCGTATTTCACGCTCGCGACCTACTTGAAGCCTTACAAGGCTCGGTTCATCATGGGGTTGGCGTTCGGGATGGCGTTCGGCGTGATCAGCGGGCTGCTGCCATTGATCGCAAAATACGTGCTCGATAACGTGGCACCGGGGATGTCGCAGCAGGACGTATTGAGTTCTGGTGGCGATGGCGAGGGGCCGAAGATCGATCAGTTCATCTGGATCGTCGCCCTGATTCCGTTGGTGATGATCACGCGGAGTGTGCTTTCCTATTTGAACTCTTACTGCATGGCTTGGGTGAGTCTGCGGATCCTGCGGGACATGCGCGCGAAGCTCTTCGCGCACTTGATGTCGCAGTCGTTGGATTTCTTCAACCGGGCGAAATCGGGGAAGTTGATCTCGCGCGTGCTGAACGACACGCGAATGGCGCAGAATGCTTTGGTTTCCATCGCGGGAGATATTTTCAAGGATCCGATTGCGGTGATCACGGGCGTCTGCGTGTTGGTCTGGATGGATTGGAGATTCAGTTTGACGACGTTGTTCCTTTTCCCGATTTGCATCGTGCCGGTGGCGATTTACGGCAAGAAGGTGCGCAACGCGGGTAAGGCGGAAGAGAACGAGGCCGGGCAGATGGCCGTGATCCTCCAGGAGTCTTTCGCGGGCATCCGGATCATCAAATCGTTCGCGCGGGAGGATTATCAGAGTGGTCAATTTGACGTGTCGAGCGACCTGCAATGCCGGACGAGCATGAAGGTGCGCAAGAGCATCGAGATCGTGCAGCCGATGATCGAGGCAGTGTCGGCGCTCGGGGTGGTGTTGGCGCTTTGCTACGTGTATTTCGGCGGGCTGAGCGCGACCAAATTCGTGGCGTTGATGGCGGGTATTTTTCTGCTTTATGAGCCGGTCAAGCGGCTGAGCCGGATTCCGATGCTCATGCAAAAGTGCCTGGCCTCGGCGACGAATATTTTCGAGCTGATGGAAAAGACCGCCAGCGTTCAGGACGCGCCGGATGCGCTGGTGATCCAGCGGGCAAATGGTGAGATCGAGTTTGATAACGTTGGTTTCACTTACGGCGCGGGCAAGCCGGCGGTGAGTGAATTGTCACTGAAGATTCCGGCCCATCAGCGTTACGCGCTGGTCGGAGCGAGCGGGGCGGGGAAGAGCACGTTGCTGAATCTGCTGTTGCGCTTCTACGATCCGCAGAGGGGATCGATTCGGCTGGACGGGACGGATCTTCGGCAGATCAAGCAGCAGTCGTTGCGGGAGCAGATCGGAATTGTGACTCAGGAGAGCTTTCTCTTTCACGATACAATCTACGAAAATATCCGCTACGGAAGGCTCGACGCAAATCGCGCGGAGATCGAGGCGGCGGCAAAATTGGCTTACGCTCACGACTTCATCATGGAGCAATCCGAGGGCTACGACACGGTGGTTGGCGACAAGGGGAGCCTGCTTTCCGGAGGTCAGCAGCAGCGGTTGGCCATCGCGCGGGCGTTGCTCAAGAATGCGCCGATTTTGCTACTCGACGAAGCGACGAGTGCGTTGGATTCCGAGAGCGAGCGGATGATTCAGGCGGCGCTGGAGCGGTTGGCGCAGGGGCGCACGGTGATCGCGATCGCGCATCGGTTGTCGACCATTTTGAAGAGCGATCAGATTGTCGTGATGGATCAGGGTCGAGTCGCGGAGGTTGGCACGCACGCGCAATTGCTGGAAGAATCCGGGTTGTATCGAAAGCTTTACGAGATTCAGTTCCACCATCATGAAGAGGTGGCTTTGGCTTGATGCAGGTTCGCCGGGAGATGTTGCGGACGACGCAAATGGTGGCCGGTAAGTTCGTCAATTCAACAGAGATCGCCGTAGATTCCAAAGTTTCCATTCCTATTTTATGAAAATTCAGCGCGCATTGATTTCTGTTTCCGACAAGGCCGGGTTGGTCGATTTTTGCAAAGGTTTGGCCGATCTTGGGGTCGAAATTGTTTCGACGGGGGGAACGGCGAAGACTCTTCAGGATGCGGGGATTGCGGTGGTGGAGATTTCGAATTTTACCGGGTCGCCGGAAATCCTCGATGGCCGGGTGAAAACGCTGCACCCGAAGGTCCACGGTGGACTGTTGTATTTGCGCGAGAACGACGAGCACGTGGTCACGGCGAAAGAGCACGGCATCGCGCCGATTGATTTGGTTGTGGTGAATCTTTACCCGTTCGAGGCGACGGTGGCGAAGCCCGACGCAACTCTGACGGACGCGATCGAGAACATCGACATCGGGGGGCCTTCGATGATCCGGAGCGCGTCGAAGAATTATCAATCGGTCACGGTTGTGACCGATCCAGCAGACTATGGACTCGTCCTTGACGAAATGCGGGAGGGTGATGGGGCGACGACGGTGAAGACCCGCGAGCGTTTGGCCATCAAGGCATTTTCGACGACGGCATCCTACGACCGGGCGATTTCGAATTACCTTGGAAGCGAGAGCGAATCGAGTGCCGTTTATTCGGTGAGTCTGCCGCTTTCGCAGCGGCTACGTTACGGTGAGAATCCCCACCAGCAGGCGGAGCTCTACGGTAAATTTGGCGACTTTTTCGAGAAGCTGCAGGGGAAAGAATTGTCGTACAATAACATCCTGGACATCACGGCGGCGACGCAGTTGATCGCGGAGTTCAGTCGGCCGACGGTCGCGATTCTCAAACACACGAATCCGTGTGGGGTGGCGAGCGATCCGGATCTCAAGGAGGCTTGGGTGAAAGCGTTTGCGACCGACAAACAGGCACCGTTTGGTGGCATCATCATCGCAAATCGCCCGGTTGATCTCGCCCTGGCCCGGGCCATCAGCGAGATCTTCAGTGAAGTGATCATCGCGCCGGACTTCGAAGCGGGCGCACGGTCGCTCCTGCAGAAGAAGAAAAATCTACGCTTGATGAAGTTGCTCAAAACGCCGGGGAGCGATTCCCGGGACGTGCGGGCCGTGCTGGCTGGGATGCTCGTTCAGGATCATGATTCCAGCGAGACGGATGGGCTGGAGCAAAAAGTGGTGAGCAAGCGGCCGCCCACGAAAGACGAACTGGAGGCGATGGAGTTCGGCTGGAAGGTCGTGAAACACGTCAAGAGCAATGCGATTGTCTACGCGGGCAAGGACCGGACTCTGGGCATCGGTGCCGGGCAAATGTCACGCGTCGACGCGTCGCGGATTGCGGTGTGGAAAGCGGGCGAGGCCGGGTTGGCTCTGAAGGGAAGCGTGGTTTGCAGCGACGCGTTTTTCCCGTTCGCGGACGGACTAGTTGCTGCGGCGGAGGCCGGGGCGACGGCGGCGATTCAGCCCGGCGGCAGCAAGAGAGACGAAGAAGTGATCGGCGCAGCGGACGAGCGGGGCGTGGCAATGGTCTTCACGGGCGTGAGGCATTTCCGGCATTAGAAAGTCGGTGGGCGCCCTGGGAGTCCGAGCGGGCGTCGACCAAAACTGGGGGGTGTTCTCGCGAAGCGGATAGCCATTGATCCCCGGTGCAAGGTATTGTCCGGAAGATGAACCTTGGAGTGAACATTGATCACATTGCGACGATCCGGGAGGCTCGGTATCGGGCGATGCCGGGGTCGCCGAACGCGGAGCCAAATCCCGTCGAAGCCGCGATCGCGGCGGAACGGGGTGGAGCGATTGGGATTACGGCGCATTTGCGGGCGGATCGGCGGCACATTCAGGACAGGGATATTTTTGCGTTGCGGGAGGCGATTGGGACCAAACTCAATTTCGAGATGGGGAACGATCCGGAGATCGTGGAGATTGCGTTACGGGTGAAACCGGAGGACGCGTGTCTCGTTCCTGAGAATCGGGAGGAAGTGACGACGGAGGGAGGGCTGGATTGTGTCGTGCACGAAGCGGCGGTGGGCGAGACTGTCAAGCGGCTGCAGGGAATCGGCGTTCGGGTGAGTCTTTTCATCGATCCGGATCAGGCGCAGATCGAGGCGGCGGTTCGGCTTGGGGCGGAGTGCGTCGAGCTTCACACCGGGACGTTCGCGAATGCGGCGGGGGCGATGCTGGATGCCGAGGTGGGGCGACTGCGGGCGGCGACCAATCTGGCGCGGGAAGCCGGGTTGATCGTAAACGCGGGTCACGGAATCAATTACTCGAACATCGCGAGGATCCGAACAATTCCGGGTCTAACGGAGCTGAACATCGGACACTCTATCGTAGCTCGGTCGACGGTGGTGGGAATGGAGCGGGCGACGGCGGAAATGCTGGCGGCGATGGTCGGGTGAGTGACCTGGACGGGTGGTTGACTGGGAAGTTGACTGAGATTGAGTCGGCGGGATTACTCCGACGAATGCGGGTCGTGGACGGCCCGCAGGAGCGAGTGGTGCGGGTTGATGGGCGTGAGTTGATCAATTTTTCGTCGAACGATTACCTTGGGTTGGCGGCTGATCCAAGGTTGCGGGAGGCGGCGGAGGCGGCGGTCGCTGAATACGGCGTGGGAGCGGGGGCGTCGCGCTTGATCAGCGGGACGCTGCGACCGCACGCTGAGCTGGAGGAGCGGTTGGCGGGATTCAAGCGAACGGAGGCGGCGTTGGTTTTCTCGACAGGATACGCGACGGCGCTGGGGACGGTGCCGGCGTTGGTGGGAGCGGGGGACGTGGTGATCTTGGATAAGTTATGCCACGCGTGTTTGGTCGACGCGGCGAGGATGAGCGGGGCGAAGCTGCGGATCTTTTCTCACAATGATCTGGGGAGGTTGGAGAGCCATTTGCGATGGGCACGTGGGTGGATCGGGGTGGGGGGGAAGGTGATGGTACTGACCGAGAGCGTTTTCAGCATGGACGGGGACGTCGCGCCACTGCGGGAGATCGTGGAGTTGAAGGATCGCTGGGGGGCGTGGCTGCTGCTGGACGAGGCGCACGCGGTTGGTGTGATCGGGGAGCGAGGGAGGGGCTTGGCGGATGAGGTCGGCGTGGCAGATCGGGTGGAGGTGCAGATGGGGACACTCGGAAAGGCGCTGGGGGTGGCGGGAGGATACGTGGCGGGAAGCCGAGCGTTGGTGAATTTTCTGGTGAATCGCGCGCGGAGTTTTGTTTTTTCGACGGCCCCGGTTCCGGCAGTGGCGGCGGCCGCGGCGACGGCGCTTCGCCTGCTCGAAAGTGGCTCGCTGGAGGCCGCACGGGATCGGCTCTGGGCGAGCGCGCGGACGTTCGAGGCCGGGGCGATGAGCGCCATTGTCCCGATCATCATTGGCGACGAGCGGGAGGCGGTGGCGGTGTCCGAGCGGTTGCGCCAGGCTGGTTTTTGGGTGCCAGCGGTTCGCTATCCGACGGTGGCTCGCGGAGCCGCGAGGCTACGAATGACAGTCAGTGCGGCGCACACGGCTGCGGACGTCGCAGCGGTGCGTGCAGCTCTTTAGACCGAGCTGGCTTTGCATCCCTGGTGGACGCAATCGGGCGTCGCGATTCGGCTTTTGACCTTCCGAATGGCTCTGGCTATTCCTAGCGAGAAATGAGCGCTCAAAATCCTCCCGCCGCCTCCAATCCGCTTCTGCCAAAAAGTCGGGGATGGTTCATTTTCTTCGGCGTCGTCTCGCTGCTCGTCGGTTTTTTTGCCATCCTTCTCCCGAACCTTGCTGCGCTTGCGATTGCGCAAGTGATCGGCATTTTTTGCGTGATCAGTGGCGTCTTCTCGATTGGGGCTGTGCTGTTCGGGGAGGAGAAGCACCACCGCACGATGTCGGTGATCCTGGCGGTGATTCGCCTGATCGTCGGCTTGATGCTGCTGATGGATCCGACGGCGGGTGTCTTGTCGCTCGCCATCGTGTTGGGCATTTTCTTTATCGCGGAGGGCCTCGTCTTCACGATTGGTAGCTTTCGGGGTCCGACCGGACGTCCGAAGTGGCTGATGCTCGTCAATGGTCTCGTGGCATTCGTTTTGGGAATCATGATTTTTGCGCAGTTCCCGAGCGACGCTCCGGCGATCATCGGGCTGCTCTACGGGATCAATTCAATTTTCTATGGCGTAACGCTGCTATCGCTCGCTGGTGCGAGGAAGGCGGGCTGACGTCCTGACATTCGACTCTCTGATCCAAATGGAACCCTTTCACCCACCGTCACGTCTCCTCCTTGGTCCTGGTCCCAGCATGGTCGCGCCTTCGATTCTCGAAGCCATGGCCAAGCCGCTGATCGGCCACCTTGACCCGGCTTTTATCGAGATGATGGAGCAGATCAAGACGATGCTTCGTGAGGTCTTTCAAACAAAGAACCGGATGACGTTTCCGGTCAGTGGGACGGGGAGCGCGGGGATGGAGTTCTGCCTCGTCAATCTGGTCGAGCCGGGAGACGAAGTCGTCGTCTGCGTCAACGGGGTGTTCGGCGGTCGCATGGCCGACGTGGCTGCGCGTTGCGGGGCGGAGGTGATCAAGGTCGAGGCTGAGTGGGGGCACATCATCACGGCTGAAGCCGTGGCGGAGGCGATCAAGGGGCGGAATCCTAAGCTGATCGGTGTGGTTCACGCCGAGACCTCGACGGGAGCTTTAACTCCGATCGAACCCATTTCAAAAGTTGCGAAGGAAGCGGGGGCGATGCTGCTCATCGATACGGTCACGTCGCTGGCGGGTTGTCCGGTCAAGTTGGACGAGTGGGGCGTAGACGCCGTTTACAGTGGGACTCAAAAATGCCTTTCCTGCCCTCCCGGATTGTCGCCGGTCTCCCTGAGTGATCGGGCGATGGAGAAGGCGACTTCACGGAAGACGAAAGTCCAGAAGCTGGTATCTCGACGTGAACCTTCTGGCGTCGTATTGGGGAACTGAGCGGGCGTATCACCACACGGCTCCGATCTCGATGAATTATGCGCTTCACGAGGCGCTCCGTCTCGTGCTCGACGAAGGTCTGGAAGAGAGGTTTGCGCGGCACGAACGAAATCACCACAAGCTCAAGACGGGGCTGGCCGAGTTGGATCTCGAAATCGCTTCACAGCCGGGGCACCAACTCTGGCAGCTCAACAGTGTGCGGGTGCCCGAGGAAGTCGACGAGGCGAAGGTGCGGACCCACCTTTTGCATGACTTCGGGATCGAAGTCGGCGCGGGTCTGGGACCGCTGAAGGGCAAGGTCTGGCGAATTGGATTGATGGGCGAATCGTCCACGGGAGACAACGTGGATATTGTCCTCAACGCGTTAGGTCAGGCTCTGGCCGAGGCTGAGTAACGGCGGGCGGCAGAACCCGGGAGCTTCGCGGCGGCACGCTAACGGCTGTGGCCGCCGGGCGACTGATTCAGCCGCACCCGATTGGGCTGATTCTATTCGGTGACGCCTTTACGCAGAGCAACGTTTCCGTATTTGGCGGTCTCTCCAGTCATGACGACGGCGAAGGCGTCTCGGGCGCGGTCGTAAAAAGCAAAGCGCTCGACGCGCTCGACTCTAGCGATGTCGGGCCAGGTCTGGCGGATAGCTGTGAGGTAGGTTTCTTCGATGGCCGGATCCAGTTCGTCGCCGGGGACGGGTGCCATCATGGTCAGAGGACTCGCGACGTATTGGTCAGGCGTGAAGAGAGGCATGATCGCGGCGAGAAGGTCCGGGATGCGGAGTCCATCGGCGCGAATGACTCGCTTGGCGAAGGTGTCGCCGGGAAAATGGGCATCGGCGAGAATGATTTCGTCGCCGTGGCCCATCCGGGCGAGGGTGCCGAGAAGGTCGGGGCTGATGAGGGGTGAGATTCCGCGGAGCATTTGGGAGGATTAGTTGAGTTGGAGACGCTCGGTGGCTTTGGCTGCGGCCTCGTGGTAAAAGGCAGCGTTCTCCGGTTTCTTGATGTCGACGTCCCAGGTCGGGATGAGTTCTCTCATCCGAGCCTGGCCTTCGGCGGATTCGAGGAGCTGCGGGAAGCATTTTTTAATGACTTCGAGGACGATGTGGACGGAGACGGACGCGCCGGGTGACGCGCCGAGGAGCGCGGAGATGGTGCGGTCGGCGTCGGTGATGACCTCCGTGCCGTAGTGGACGATGCCCGCTTCGCCGTCGGTCTTCTTGATGGCTTGGACGCGGATGCCGGCGTCGATGAGCTTCCAATCCTTCGCCTCGGCGGCGGGGTAGAAGACGTGGAGGACGTCCATGCGATCCTGCATGCTTTGAGTGCCCTGCTGGATGAGGTAGCGGACGAGGTCGAGGTTGTGGATGCCGATCTTGACGAGGGTTGCGAGGTTGTCGGCTTTGACCGAAAGGGGGAGATCGAGGTAGCTGCCTTCCTTGTGGAGAAATTTGGTTGTCCACGCGGCGAACGGGCCAAATAGGAGGGTTTTTTTGCCGTCGAGGATGCGGGTGTCGAGGTGCGGGACGGCCATGGTCGGCGCGGCGTCGAGGGCCTGGCCATAGACTTTGGCCTGATGTTGCTCGACGATCTCGGGAACGTCGCAGACCAGCCATTGGCCCCCGATGGGAAAACCCCCGAGGCCCTTGGCTTCGGGGATGCCAGATTTTTGGAGGAGCGGGAGGCTGCCGCCGCCGGCTCCGACGAAAACAAATTTTGCGCGGGTTCGGCGAGTCGAGCCGGTCGCGAGTTCCTTGATCTTGATTTCCCACCCGGAGGGGGTGCGAGTGAGATCGGTGACGCGGTGGCCCGAGGCGACGCCGCATCCGGGTTGCTGAGCGAGCCAGGCGATGAGTTTCTGCGAGAGCGCACCAAAATTCACGTCGGTGCCGGCGTCCATTTTGGTTGCCGCGATGGGGACTTCGCCGCGGCCTTCGGTGAGGAGAGGGGACCAGGTGCTGATCGTCTCGCGGTCGGTCGAGTATTCCATTCCCGCGAAGAAATGGTGCGCAGACATCGCGGCGTGGCGGGCTTTGAGGAAATCGACCTGCTCGCCGCCGTGGACGAAGCTGAGGTGCGGGACGGGATTGATGAAGTCCTTCGGGTTGCTGACCATACCGTCGGCGATGGCGGAACCCCAAAACTGGCGGGACGCTTCGAATTGCTCGAAGATGCCGATTACCCGGGAGGCGTCGACCGTCCCGTCGGCCTCGCGGTGCGGAGTGTAGCTGAGTTCGCAGATGCCAGCGTGGCCAGTGCCCGCGTTGTTCCAACCGTTTGAACTCTCTTGGGCGGCGTCGGCGGTCACCTCGTAGAGCTGAATCTTGAGGTTGGGTGAGAGACGTTTGAGGAGAGCGCCGAGGTTGGCGGACATCACGCCGCTGCCGATCAGGACAACGTCGGGGTCGTCAACGTGGGTGTTGTATTTCATGGTTTGGAGGGATGGTGCGGTTCCGAAGTGAGCTTGGCGAAACGCGCACTGGCGTCGGCCCACGCGTCGGAATCCATCGGTCGGAAGGTTACGGTTTCGAACGAGCGACGGATGAGGTCGCGGCCTTGGGCGAGCGAGGAAATTTCGCCGAGAGCGTAAAGTTGCATGAGAATATTGCCCGCCGAGGTCGCTTCCACCGGGCCGGCGATGACGGTGCAGCCCGTGGCGTCGGCGGTGAATTGATTGAGGAGGTGATTCTGGGAACCTCCGCCGACGATGTGGATGCAATCGATGGGGCGGCCGGTGAGGGTGGCAAGCTGCTCGGTCGCGACGCGGTAGCGGAGGGCGAGTCCCTCGAGGATGAGTCGGGTAACGGGACCGGGTTCCTGGCAGATCGGCTGGCCGGTCCGTTCGAGATATTCCGCGATGGCGGTTGGCATGTTCTCGGGCGCTTGGAAGACGGGATCGTCGGGGTCGAGGATTGCGGCGAAGGCGGGAGCGGCTTCCGCGATGGAGACCAGTGCGCCGAAATCGAGCTGGCTCCCGGCGGCGTCCCAGTGGCGTTTGCATTCCTGAAGAAGCCAGAGGCCGGCGATGTTCTTGAGGTAGCGGGTTGTGCCGAAGACTCCGCTTTCGTTGGAGAATCCAGCTTCGTAGCCCGCTTCCGTGATGACGGGTGCAGCGAGTTCTCGGCCGAGGAGCGACCACGTGCCGGAGCTGAGGAAGACGGGTTCGCTGCCCGCCGCAGGCACCCCGGCGACGGCGGCGGCGGTATCGTGTCCGGCGGAGACGATCACGCGGATTGGTTCCGCGCCGGGCGAGGTGGCGATGGCCGGAAGCAGGGGACCCAGGTCAGTGCCAGCGTCGACCAGGTCGCCGAAGATCTTCTCCGGCAACTCCATCGCGGCGAGGAGCGGGCGGTCCCATTCCTGCGTGGCCGCCGTGAGAAGTTGGCCGGTGCTGGCGATGGTGCGTTCGGTGGCCTGTTTTCCGGTGAGGTGGAAATTGATGAGGTCGGGGAGGAAGAGGAGGCGTTCGGCTTGGTCGAATCGTTGCTTTGCTCCGCGAGCTTCGGCCAGGAGCTGGTAGAGCGTGTTGAAGAACATGAACTGAATACCGGTCCGCTCGTAGATCTCGGTGCGGGGCAGGCGCTCAAACGCGACGTCCATCATTCCGTCCGTGCGGCTGTCGCGGTATTGCATCGGCGCGGCGAGGAGTTCGCCGTTTGCGTTCAAGAGGCCGTAGTCGACGCCCCAGGTATCGACGCCGACAGAGTGGACGTCGTCGCCAAAAATTCTGATGGCCTCCCGAATGCCGTGTTTGATTTCGGCGAAAAGTTGGTCGAATTGCCAATGCCAGCCATCCTCAAGGTGGACGGGTTCGTTGGCGAAGCGGTGGACCACGCGAAGATCGAGGTGGCCATTGTCGAGGACGCCGGCGACAACGCGACCGCTACCAGCTCCGAGATCGACGGCGAGACAAACGTGACGGGTATTCATTCGGGGGAAGTAATTTGAATGTCGACGCCGCTGGCGCGCAGGGCGTCCGCGAAGGCTCGGGCGGGTTCCTGATCGGTGATGAGAATGTCCACCTCGGAAGCGTGGGCGAAGAAGAAAGCGGATTTCAGGGACAGCTTCGTGTGGTCGGCAAGGAGGTAGCTTCTTTCGGATAGCGCCAGGATGCGGCGCTTGAAGCGGGCCTGCTCGTCGTCGGATTCACTGAGTCCACGAAGGGCATCGACGCCGCGGCAGGAGAAGAAGGCCTTCTGAACGTTGTAACATTCGATGGCGTGATCCGAAAGGGGGCCGACGCAGGAGAGCGAGCGCGGTCCGACCACTCCGCCGATCATGACGACCGTCAACTCTGAACGCTCGGACAGCTCAATGGCGATCTTGAGGGAATTTGTGAGCACCGTGATCGGCAGGTCGGGAATCTGGCGGGCAAATTCTAGTGCGGTCGAGCTGGCGTCCAGAAGGATGGTCTCGCCCGGCTCGATGTGGCGAAGAGCGTGGCGGGCGAGGGCGCGTTTCTCCGGGACGTTCATCGATTCGCGGCTGGTGAACGGGAGGTCTCGTCGCCCGGATTCGCCGCGCATCGCCCCTCCGTGGGTGCGGTTGAGTTTGCCTTCCGTTTCCAACTTCTCGAGGTCGCGACGGACCGTCTCTTCGGTCACGCTGAGCGAGCGGGCGACTTCGGCGGTCCGAACGCTGCCATTCGTGCCAACGAGTTGGAGAATGCGGCGGTGGCGTTCGGGGGCAAGCATGGGAAAAGTTTGGTAATGTGGATTTTTGGTTGCTTTTAAAACTAAGTCAACGCAGTAATGGCGTAAATCCCAATCAAACACAGAAAAACCAAATAAATCCCCACATGAACACCAGACACGTCAATTACCGTTGGAACGAAACTGAAGCCGCGAAGCTCGATTCCGTCGATCGCCTCGTCTATCGCTCGAATCTTCTCGGATCGGATCAACGCATCACGAACACGGGAGGCGGCAACACGTCGTCGAAGCTCATGGCGAAGGATCCGCTATCCGGCGAGGCCGTTGAGGTGCTCTGGGTCAAAGGTTCCGGCGGTGATTTGCGCACGGCCACGCGCACGAACTTTTCTTCGCTCTATCAGGACAAACTCGCCGCCCTGCAGCCGCTTTACGCCGCCCGTCCTGAGAAGGGTCTGAAGAGCGCCGCCGAGGACGAGATGGTCGGAATGTATACCCACACGACCTTCGATCTCAACCCACGCCCATCTTCCATCGACACGCCGCTGCACAGTTTTCTCTCGGGGAAACACGTCGACCACATGCACCCGAATGCGGTGATCGCGATCGCGGCGAGCAAGCGTTGCGAGAAGCTGACGGAGGAGATTTTTGGCGGGAAGATGGCTTACGTCGAATGGATGCGGCCCGGATTTGAACTTGGTCTCGCGATGCAGGAGATCGAAAAAGCCAACCCCGGGATGCAGGCGATCATGATGGGTCAGCACGGATTCATTTCGTGGGATGACGACGACAAGACGTGTTACGACCGGACGCTCGAGTTCATCGAAACCGCCGCCGAGTTTATCGAACAGAAATATGAGGCCAAGGGAGGCGACGCCGCGGCTTTCGGAGGGGCGAAGTACGAGTCGCTCGACCAAGCCAGGCGCAACGAAGTCTTTGCGGCCATTGCGCCCTGGCTCCGTGGGCGGGTTTCGCAGCAGAAGCGCTTCATCGGAACGATTCAGGACGACGCGAAGATCCTGCGCTTCGTGAATTCGAAGGATGCTCCGCGTCTCGCCGAGCTGGGCACGAGCTGCCCGGATCATTTTCTGCGCACGAAGATCAAGCCGCTTTACGTCGCTTGGGATCCGGCGACGGGTGATCTCCATAGCCTGAAAAAGTTGCTCGAGAAGGGTCTTGAAGACTACCGCAACGATTACGCCTCGTACTACGAGAAGTGCAAACGCGACAACTCTCCGGCGATGCGCGACCCGAATCCGACGGTTGTACTGATCCCTGGTCTCGGGATGATCGCCTGGGGCAAGGACAAGTCGGAGTCGCGCGTGACGGCCGAATTTTACAACTGTGCCGTCGAGGTGATGCGCGGAGCCGAGGCCATCGACGAATACATTGCCCTGCCGCAGCAGGAGGCGTTTGACATTGAATATTGGCTTCTGGAAGAGGCGAAGCTGCAACGAATGCCCGCCGAGAAGGAACTCGCGCGGCAGATCGTCGTCGTGATTGGTGCGGGGAGTGGCATCGGCAAGGAGACCGCGCATCGGTTGGTGAAGGAAGGGGCGCAGATCGTTTGTGTCGATCTCAACGCTGAGGCGGCTGCCGCGACGGCGAAGGAGATCACCGACGCCCACGGGCAGGGGATCGGCGTCGCTGGAACCGGGGTGAGCGGTTGCGGGCCGGCCGTCGGGTTTGGTGCGAACATCACGGATCGGGCGAGCATTCGCGCCACGCTGGATCAGGTGGCGTTGGCCTACGGCGGATTCGATCACATCTGCGTGACGGCTGGTATTTTTGTTCCGAGCGACACGAGCGGCCACATCCCCGACGAGAAGTGGGGGCTGACGTTCTCAATCAACGTGAGCGGTAGCTATTTCGTTGCGGACGAGGCGTTCAGGACCTGGAAAGAACAGGGTCTCAGCGGCAATCTGGTCCTGACGACGAGCGCGAACGCCGCGGTCGCGAAGAAGGGGAGCGTGGCCTACGACACGTCGAAAGCGGCCGCGAACCACCTCGTCCGCGAACTCGCGATCGAGCTTTCACCGCTCGTCCGAGTGAACGGTGTCGCCCCAGCGACCGTCGTGCAAGGGTCGGCGATGTTTCCGCGGGATCGGGTGATCGGTTCGCTGGCGAAGTACCAGATCGATTACGCGGAGGACGAGGAGACCGAGTCGCTGGTCACGAAGCTCGCGCAGTTCTACGCCGATCGCACGCTGACGAAATCGCCCATCACGCCGGCGGATCAGGCCGAGGCGTATTTCTTGCTGGTGAGCAAGCGATTGAGCAAGACGACCGGTCAGATCGTGACGGTCGACGGAGGTCTGCACGAAGCCTTCCTGCGGTAGCGGGCGAGTATCCGGCTAGTTCCGGCAAACTGTGATTTTCTGAACGCGGGAACGCTGGCCGACGGTGTCGATGGCGCGAACCTTGATGACGTTTCGGCCGGGCTTGAGCTTGGTTCGAATCTTCCAGTTTTTCCCGCCGCGAGCCTGGCGGAATTTTGAGCCGGAGACTTTGTATTCGACGCGCGCAATTCCGTCCGGGTCTCTCGCGATTCCGCGCAGGACGATGCGGGGGCGGGTCGTTTGCAGATCGGATTCTCCTTTGATCTTCACGACCGTTCTTCCATCGGTGGCGGGCGGCGCGACGACCGCTAGCTTGATCGAGACGAGGGCGCTGGGTTCGTAGGCGCGTCGGAGGAGCGGTAGATCGCCGAACGCTGGGTTGATCCCTGAGGCGTCGTAAATCCCCCGACCTCCTTGTGAGCCATCAACGAACTTGCTGTTGAATTTCTGGAGGACGTCCAGGCCTTCGACGATTCGACCGAAGACGGTGAAGCCGCCATTCTGTGCGTCGAGGTTCGCGCTGTTGTCGGCGAGATTGAGGAACCATTCGGAGGTGGCGGAATTCGGGTCGTCACCCTTTTTGGCCATCGCAATGGTCCCCGTGACGTTGCGGAACCGCCGGTCGGAGGTGAATTCATTTTGGATCGGAGCGAATTCCCGAACGTGGACGGCGCTTTCCGGCGGGACAAAGGTGAATCCGCCGGACTGCAGGTACGAAATTCGGGACGAGCCGGTGAGCGAAAACACCATCGTAGCGCCCGCTTTCAAGGTATCCGAGGAAATTGGCGACGGTTACCGGCTTCTCTTCGTCGTAGAGTTCAACCTTCATCGACCCAACCGGCGTGGTGATCGAGACAACCGTTCCGGCCAGTAAAGCGTCGACGGGCACGAGCAGCATCGCGGCTGAAAGGGAGAAGGAGCGGAGGATTCGGTGCATTAGCGTGAATTTGGAGGGGGTTGGTATGATTGTCCAATGGGTTGCAAGGAGGGGGCTAGTTGAACAGGAGGCGGCACACGATGATCGAGGCTGTGACGCCTGCGGCGTCGGCGAGGAGGCCGGCGGGAACGGCGTGGCGGGTGCGGCGGACGGCGACCGACCCGAAGTAGACGGCGATCACGTAGAAGGTCGTCTCGGTGCTGCCCATGATGCACGATGCCATCCGGGCGATGAGGCTGTCGGGCCGACTTCGCGGATGAGCTCGTTGAAAATCCCGCTCGCACCGCCGCCGCTGAGTGGGCGCATGAGGGTGAGCGGAAGCAATTCGACCGGGAATCCGAGGCCGCGCAGCAGCGGGCCGAGAGTGGTGGCGATGAGGTCAATGCCACCAGCGGCGCGGAACATCCCGATGGCGACGAGGATGGCGACGAGGAATGGGATGATCCGGATCGCGACGTGAAAGCCCTCCTTCGCGCCCTCGACGAATTCTTCGTAAACTGGAATCGAGCGAGCGGCGGCAAAAAGCGGGAAGAAGGTGAGAACGATCGGGATGGCGAGCAACGAGATCGTATCGATGGTGCGGAGGCCGTAGTTGTTGGTTAACCAGCGTTCCGGGAGCGTGTAGGGTTCGACGGCGAGTCCGAGGGTGGCGCGGGTCCAGTTCGCGAGCGAGGCGAAGGCCTCAGGGGTGAGGATCATGACCGCGAAAATGGCGGCGAAGGCAACTGCCAGAGCGGCGAGCGCGGCGATGCCCCAGCGGCGGAACGGGGGAGGCGGAGGTTCCTCGGAATGGGCTGGGGTGTCCGTCACGGCGCCGTTGTCGGCTGGGACGATGGGTGGGAGGCGGTAGCCGGGGAGCTTCTCCAGGAATTTGACGGCGGTGATGCCGACGATGGTCGAGCAGAGCGTTGCGACGAAGGCCGGGCCGATGATGGCGGTCGCGTTCGTTGATCCAGCGGCGATGAGATAGGCAACCGTGGTCGCTGGGATGAGCTGGACCGAACTTGTGTTGATCGCGAGGAAGGTCACCATGGCGTTGGTCGCGGTGCCGGGCCGGGGATTGAGTTTTTCCAGATCCTGCATTGCCCGGAGGCCGAGCGGCGTTGCGGCATTGGCGAGGCCGAGCATGTTGGCCGCGATGTTCATGAGCATGGAACCCATCGCGGGGTGGGCTGCCGGCACGTCGGGGAAAATGCGGGTGAGGATGGGGCGGAGGAGGCGGGCCAGGATCGCGACGAGGCCGGATTTTTCGGCGAGCCGCATGATGCCAAGCCAGAATGCCATGATGCCGACGAGCGGTAGCGCGATCTTGAGGACGGCCAACTCGGCGGAGTCAAACGCCGCTTGCGTGACCTCAGCGATCTGTCCGGTGAGCGCCCCGAGGAGGACGCCCGCCAGGATGAGTCCAAGCCAGATGTAATTCAGCACGCTGTGGTTCTACAAAAGAAAGCGGATTGGGAAACCAGAAACCCTCGGCGATTGCGCTTCCAGCCAAAATGACAATCGGAGGCTGGGCAACGGTGCTCAGCATTCCCGGCTCGACATCGCTGGGTTGCCGATGCTTTTTGCACGGTTCTAGCCATGTCGTTGGAAACGTTTCAAATGCTCGCCGTCTTCGCCCTGACCGGCGTCGTGCTCGTTGCCTTCGTCAAGGAATGGGTGACGCCCGATCTCGTCGCGCTCGGCGCACTTGTCGTCGTTATTGCGCTCGGCGTTCTCGACGAGAAGGATGTCCTCAACCTCTTCAGCAACAGCGCTCCGATCACCATCGGCGCGATGTTTGTGCTGAGTGCGGCGTTGGAGCGGACGGGTGCGATTGATTCGCTGGCGCGAGCGTTCACCCGGGCCGCGGGTAAGAGCGAACTGCGAGCGCTCGTGCTCATGGCATTGATCGTCGTGCCGCTGTCGGCGTGCGTGAACAACACGCCGGTGGTGGTGGTGTTTCTGCCCGTTCTACTCGCCTTTTCGCGGAGTACCGGCGTGATTTCTTCCAAGCTGCTCATGCCGCTGTCCACCTTCGCCATTCTTGGTGGAACCATGACGTTGATCGGGACCTCGACCAATATCCTCGTCTCGGGCGTGGCGCACGACTTGGGGCAGCCCAGGTTCACGATCTTCGAAATCACGAAGATGGGGGCCGTCTATGCGATCATCGGAACGGCATACATTCTAACGGTCGGCCGCCGCATTCTGCCTGACCGCCAGACCCTTTCCTCGTTGCTGTCGAGTGAAGACACTCGGAGCTTCTGCAGCCAAGCTGTGGTTAAAGTCGGGTCGCCGATGATTGGTAAGGAACTCGGCACGACCGAGATTGGTCGGAGTCAGACGACGCGTGTTTTCGAAGTTTTTCGGAACGGCCGACGCGTGTCCGATATCGCGATCGACCGGCTCGTGGTCGAGGCAGGGGACGTTTTGGTGTTCAAAGCTCACGCTCGCGGGATTGCCGCGATCCAGGAGACTCAGGGCCTCGCTTTTGACGACGACAACGAACCTGAGGTGGGCACCGCTTCAAGGTCTCTCCAACTAATCGAAGCGATCATTGGTCCGGACTCGCGCTTTATCGGCCAGACGATCCGGAAGATGAAACTGCGGCGTCGCTACGGTGTCGCGGCGGCGGCACTGCATCGACGTGGGCAAAATCTCTTCGAGAACTTTCAGGACATCCCAATGCATTTTGGCGATACGGTCATCTTCGAAGGTCCGACCGAGAATATCCACCGCCTGCGCGAAGAAGATGATTTTCTGAGTCTTAACGAGACGACCGAGCGGCCCTTCCGCCGAAAAAAGGCACCGATCGCGATCGCTGCCATCATCATCGTGATGATTTTGTCCGCCCTGGAGATTGTGCCGATTGTCTCGGCGGCTCTCGCCGCTGCTGTCATCGTCGTCTTGAGCGGCTGTCTGGATCCGCGTGAGGCCTACTCGTCGGTTGAGTGGAAGATCCTCTTTCTCATCGTCGGCATGCTCGGTTTGGGGAAGGCGATGGAAGTCACGGGCGGGGCAAAATTGATCGCCGAAACCGTCGCGACAGGGTTGTCAGATTTCGGGCCGGTGGTGGTGTTGGCGGCCGTCTACATCATGGCTTCGATTCTCACGGAGCTTGTGACGAACAACGCCGTGGCGATCCTGATGACTCCGATCGTTATCGGTATTGCGGCGAGTATGGGTGTCGACGCCCGTCCGTTCATTGTCGCGGTCATGTTTGGGGCCAGCGCGAGCTTCTGTTCTCCCATCGGCTACCAGACGAACACCTACGTCTTCGGCGCAGGCGGATATAAATTTTCCGATTTCCCGAAGGTTGGGATTCCGCTCAACCTGATGTTATGGGGTTTGGCGACGTGGTTGATCCCGATCTTTTGGAAGTTCTAGCGGAGCGCACGTGGTGCCGGTGAAATGCTGAAGGGGACTTCTCCCAGGTTGGCGCCGATGGGATCGACGCTCCGGATTTTTCATCCGCTCCCGGGCGTGCTCGCCTTTTACGATGGTCGGGTGGCGGGCGTCCGGCTGCATTCGGAGGGTCCGAATTGGCTGGACGACGGCGCTTACGCCCTCGGAATTTGCTCCTATGCGGTGGTGAGTGGTGAAGAGGCGATCGTCTACGACACGCACATCTCGCTTGAGCACGCCCGGGCTATTCGTCGGGAACTTGAACGGCTCGGAGTTCGTTCGATCCGAGTGGTGCTCAGCCATTGGCACGACGATCACGTTGCCGGGAACGAGGTGTTTGCCGATTGCGAGATCCTGGCGCACGCATTCACGGCGGATGTGCTCGCCGAGAACCGTGTCGAAATGGAGGCCGCCGACCCTCCGATCAAGCCATTGGTGATGCCAACCCGGCTTTACGAGAACGAGCTGGAGCTTCGCGTCGGTGACGAGGAGATACTGCTTCGGCACGCGGACGTTCACAGCCGGGATGGCACGATCGTCCACCTTCCCAAGACCGGCGTATTGTTTGCCGGCGACACGTTGGAAGATCCGATCACCTACGTGGCCGAGCCGAACCGACTTGATACCCACCTCGAAGGCCTACGACGAATTGCGGAGTTGGAAATCCACCGAATCTTGCCGAACCACGGGTCAGCCGCCAAAATCGGATCCGGGGGCTATGACCGGTCGCTGATCGGAGCGACCGAGAGTTACGTCCGGAAGCTCCTGCGGTGTCGGCGGGAGTCGGATTTGCGAAACGAAGACCTTCGAAGTTTCATTGCGCAGGACCTCGCCTCGGGGGCAGTCAGCTACTTCTCAGACTATGAGAAAGTGCATCGCCACAATGTTCGGATGGTTTGCGGAGGCGAAGGCTAGGCCGGAGCGTGTCGCATGCTCGTTCCGATGGGAATCCTTCGCGAGACCAGCCCACCGACCGGCTCACTGTTCTCCGAAACACCGTGAGATCGAGTTCAGTCGCCTCGGGAAAAATTCTTTAACAATGGACTTGACCAAGCGCACAAATCTCTCGACCTTCTCGACCCTTTTCCGCTGCCCGCAGCGCGAACACTTTTTGAGTCATGGCTAAAGAAATCGTCGCATACATCAAGCTCCAGATTCCCGCTGGATCAGCCAACCCCGCACCACCCGTCGGCCCCGCCCTCGGTCAGCAGGGCGTCAACATCATGGCGTTTTGTAAGGAATTCAACGCCGCCACCCAGAAGCAGGCTGGCGACATCCTTCCGGTCGTGATCACCGTTTTCAAGGATAAGAGCTTCACTTTCATCACCAAGCAGCCGCCGGCGGGGATTCTGCTCAAGAAGGCAGCAAACATCGCCGCTGGTTCCAAAGAACCCAATAAGACCAAGGTCGCCAAGCTCACGAAGGCTCAGGTCATGGAAGTCGTGAAGATCAAGAAACAAGACATGAATACTGCCGACGATGAGGCCGCATTCCGCACTCTCTGCGGGACCGCGCGGCAGATGGGGATCGAGGTCGAGGGCGTCGAGGTCTAAGAATTAATCACCCAAACTTGCAGGAGTTCGCTCACGCGAACGTTCGGACTGCTCTTTAAAATGCAAAAAAAACGCAGCAAACGATACAAGGCGGCCGCCGAATTGGTGGATGTCAAACGCTATTACCCACTCGCAGAGGCGATTAAGGTGCTCAAGTCCCTTCCGGCGCCGAAGTTCGACCAGACGGTCACGCTTTCGCTCAAACTCGGCGTTGATCCCCGGCAGTCCGACCAAATGGTCCGCGGGACCTGCCCTCTGCCCAATGGTAGCGGCAAGTCAGTCCGAGTCTTGGTTTTTGCAACCGGCAACGCTGCGGATGCGGCTCGCGAGGCTGGAGCGGAATTCGTTGGCTTCGAAGATCTCATCGCCAAGGTCACGGGTGGTTTTGCCGATTTTGACGTTGCCGTTGCAACCCCGTCCGCCATGTCCGAAGTCCGCAAGTTGGGTCGAGTCCTCGGACCGCGCGGCCTGATGCCAAATCCGAAGACCGGTACCGTTACCGACGACACCGCCGCTGCGGTGAAAGCCGTGAAAGCTGGTCGGGTGGAGTTTAAGCTCGATAAGAATGCGAACATCGCGGTCCCCGTGGGCAAATTTTCGTTTACCGAGGAAGCTCTCCTCGAAAACGGCTCCGCCGTCCTCAATGCGATCGTCAAATCCCGCCCGGCCACGGCCCGCGGTGCTTTCGTCGATGCGATCACCCTGAGCGCGACCATGTCGCCGGGCCTCGGCGTCGACGCCGCCCCGTTCCTCAAGAACTAACCGAATAACGAACCACCATGCGTCCGGAAAAATCCACGATCTGTCGAAGATCTCTCTGCCCGTTTTAAGGATTCTCCTTATCTCATCGTTGCCGACTATACCGGCATGACCGTTCCTCACTTCGCCGAGCTGCGCACGCGGCTCCACGGAGCGGGCGCGGAAATCCACGTCGTCAAGAACAGCTTCGTCAAGATCGCATCACGCGAACTCGGCATGCCCGATCTCGCCGCAGCCCTCTCCGGGCAGAACGCCGTCGTGACCGGTGACGTTGACGTCTGCGCCGCCGCGAAGATCCTCAAGACTTTCGCCAAGGAATTCAAGAAGCCCGAGCTGAAGGCCGGGGTTCTTGACAACGCACCCCTCACGCCTAATCAACTCATCGCTCTCGCCGACCTGCCGTCGAAGGAAACGCTCCAGGCCCAGCTCCTTGGCTTGCTCTTGCAGCCCGCGACGCAGCTAGTCCGCACTCTCAACGAACCCGGTGCCAGTTTGGCCCGCGTTCTCCAAGCCAAGGCCGACGCCGAAGGGGGCGTCGCCGCTTAACCCACTTTCGCGAATCGGCCCCGTCGAATTTCGCGAATCCCAAAAAACCTAAACGGTTCCTCGTCGGATCCCGCAGCCGCGGGAACTTAAACCGCCTGACGGCTTCAGGCAGCGACGATACCAACAAAAAATACCATGGCAGATAACACCGAAATCGTAGACAAGCTCAGCGGACTTACCGTTCTGGAAATCGCTGACCTCGTGAAGGCACTCGAAGAAAAATGGGGCGTCAGCGCCGCAGCTCCCGTCGCGGTCGCCGCGGCCGGTGGTGGCGGTGGCGGAGACGCCGCTCCAGCAGAGGAGAAGACCTCCTTCGACGTCATCCTCACGGAAACCGGCGCGAACAAGATCGCCGTCATTAAGGAAGTGCGCGCCAATGTGGCCGGCCTCGGTCTCGCGGAAGCGAAGGCCCTCGTCGAAAGCGCTCCCAAGGCCCTCAAAGAGGGTGTCACCAAGGAAGAAGCTGAAGAGATCAAAAAGAAGATCGAAGCAGCCGGCGCCAAGGTCGAAATCAAGTAACTTTCCGCCGGGGAGCCGTGCGAGCGATCGAAGTTTTTGCTTTTGGCAAGAATTTTGTTGCGTCTCGCACGGTCCGGCTCTAACTCTAACGACCACCCTTTTGCCCAAGGTCCAAAGTCAGCGATTACGCGCCGCCGCCAGTTACGATCAAGTTCCCGCAAAAGCGAAGAATATTCGCCGAGCGGGCTTTTTGTCGTCTCCACTGACTGCGACTCCTAGTCACTTCACTGAGGTCTCCTTCGGGAAACGCTAACACCCTGTAATCCGACACATGATCGAGCGAATTCACTTCGGCAAACTCAAGGAGGCGATTCTCCCGCCCAATCTGATCGAACTTCAGATTGATTCCTACGACGAATTTTTTCAACAAGGCGTCGAGCCATCGAAGCGAAAAGAGGTCGGTCTTCAGGCTGTTTTCAAAGAATTTTTCCCAATTTTCGGCTACGAGGAAAAAGCGAGCCTCGACTTCGTCAGTTACGATCTCGGGGAACCCAAGATGGGCTTCCTTGAATCCCAGCGTGAGGGGCAGACCTTCAGCGCGCCGCTCTACGTCACGTTCCGCTACAAGGATGAGATGAGCACCAAGGAGGAGAAGGTCTACATGGGCGAGATTCCGCTCATGACGCCGCAGGGCACTTTCGTGATCAATGGCGCCGAGCGCGTCGTTGTTTCGCAGCTCCATCGCTCTCCCGGCATCTGTTTTGAAACCGATGTTCATCTCAACGGTAAACTTCTTCACAGCTTCCGCATCATTCCAGACCGCGGCTCATGGTTGGAGGTCCAGTTTGACACCAGCGATCTGCTCTACGTCTACCTTGACCGCCGCAAGCGTCGGCGGAAATTTCTCGCAACCACTTTCCTTCGCGCTCTCGGCTACGGATCGGATGCGGAGATCATCAGTCTCTTTTACGACATCGAAAAGATGAAGTTGGACGAAGAACTCGATGACGAGGAGATCGCTTCCAAGGTTCTCATCGCAGACATTCTGGATGGCGAGATCACCGTTGCCCGTGCGTTCGAGCCACTCAACAAAACCACGATCCGCGAGCTCATCACTTTGGGGCATTCCTCCGTCGAGGTCATTGACACGAAGAACGACGACACGCTTATCAAGTCGCTCAAGAAGGATCCGGCCCACGACGAGGACGAGGCGCTGAAGGACATTTATCGTAAGCTCCGCCCTGGTGATCCACCGACGGTCCAGAATTCGCGCAGTATGCTCAAGCGCCTTTTCTTCGATGCAAAGCGCTACGATCTCGGACGCGTTGGTCGGCACAAGATCAACCAGAAGCTTGGCATCAACGTCGATCAGGCAACGCGTATCCTCACCAAGGAGGATTTTGTTGCTTCAATGAAATACCTCATCGAGCTCCGCCTCGGTGAAGGCATGGTGGACGATATCGATCACCTCGGTAGCCGTCGCGTGCGGACCGTGGGCGAACTTCTCGCCAACCAATGTCGCGTAGGACTGGCCCGCACCGAGCGTCTTGTTCGTGAGAGGATGACGCTCTACGACGTTGGCACCGAACACATTACGCCGCAGAAGCTCATCAATCCCAAAGCGCTCAGCGCCGTCGTCCGCGATTTCTTCGGGCGGTCACAGCTCAGCCAATTCATGGATCAGACGAATCCTCTTTCGGAGCTGACCCACAAGCGCCGTCTCTCCGCACTGGGGCCTGGAGGTCTCAGCCGCGACCGCGCCGGCTTCGAGGTGCGTGACGTCCACCCGTCGCACTACGGCCGGATTTGCCCGATCGAGACGCCAGAAGGTCCGAACATCGGGCTCATCAGTTCATTGTCGACGTTCGCCCGGGTGAATGATTTTGGCTTCATCGAGACGCCTTACCGTAAAGTGAATGGTGGACGCGTCACCGACGACGTCGAATATCTCAGTGGCGATCGCGAAGAAGTTTTTTACATCGCGCAGGCCAACGCTCCGCTCGACGAAGTTGGAAACTACGTCAACGATCTTGTCTCTTGCCGATACAAGGGTGATTTCGTCGAAGTTGCGCCGGACCAGATCCATTACATGGACGTCTCGCCGAAACAGCTGGTCTCCGTGGCAGCTGGTCTCATCCCGTTCCTCGAACACGATGACGCTAACCGTGCGCTCATGGGTTCGAACATGCAGCGCCAGGGCGTGCCGCTCCTCATCTCGGATTCGCCGATCGTTGGCACCGGAATCGAAGGTCGGGTTGCTCGGGATTCGAAAGCCGTCATCGTCGCCGATGGCGACGGGGTTGCGGCCTCCGTGACCGCCGACCAGATCGTCGTCACGAAGGACGGACAGATGCCCGAAGGTCGTCGCAAGTTCAAACACGACCCGGCTAACGGTGTCTACGTGTATGAACTCCGCAAGTTCATGCGCTCGAACGCGAGCACCTGCATCAACCAGAAGCCGATCATTCTGAAAGGCCAGAAAATCAAGGCAGGCGATGTCCTCGCGGACGGCCCCAACACCGAGGATGGCGAACTCGCTCTCGGTCGGAACGTGCTCGTCGCTTTCATGCCTTGGAATGGTTACAACTTCGAGGATGCGATCATGATCTCGGAGAAGGTTGTGAAGCAGGACATCTACACTTCAATTCATATTGATGAATTCGAGATCGGTGCCCGTGACACGAAGCTCGGACCGGAAGAAATCACGCGGGACATCCCGAACGTGAGCGAAGAGGCGCTCATGAACCTCGGACCGGACGGCGTGATCCGCGTCGGTGCGGAGGTCAAGCCTGGTGACATCCTCGTTGGCAAGATCACCCCGAAGAGTGAGACGGAATTGGCTCCAGAAGAGCGGCTCCTCCGCGCGATTTTCGGTGAGAAAGCGGCGGATGTGAAGGATACGTCCCTCACGGTCCCATCCGGCACCTACGGTATCATCATGGACGTGAAGGTTTCCTCGAAGAAGGAAGTCGCCCGCCAGAAAATGACGCCGACCGAATCCAAGCGTCAGCAGAAGATGATCCTCGACGACAATAAGCGTCGGAAAGACGAACTGCACGAGCAACTCACCGAAGCGCTCTCGAATGTCCTTCTCGGCGAGAAAATCCCGTTGGATGTCGTCAACGCACAAACGGGCGAAATCATCATCCCAGCCAATCGCAAGATCACGAAGCAGCTCCTCCGCAAGCTCGCTTCGGTCTACGAGCACGTCGAAATCGATCCTTCGCCGATCCGCAATAAGATCCGCGAAATCATCAGCCAGCACGAGCACCGCTTCACGGAACTCGAGCAGGAGAAGGAAGAGAAAATTGGTCTCGTCGAAAGCGGCGATGACGTCGACCCCGGCATCATCAAGCAGGTCAAGGTTTACATCGCCAGCAAGCGTAAGCTCAGCGTCGGTGACAAAATGGCCGGTCGCCACGGGAACAAGGGTGTCGTCGCCCGCATCGTTCCCGAGGAAGACATGCCTTATCTTGAAGACGGTTCGCCCGTCGACATCGTGCTCAATCCACTGGGAGTCCCGAGCCGAATGAATGTCGGTCAGGTCCTCGAGACCCACCTCGGTGTCGCCGCGAAGGCCCTTGGTTTCAAAGTCGCTACCCCGGTTTTTGACGGAATCACCGAGAAGCGAATCCGTGAATACCTAGTGGAGGCCAAGGCAAAGCCCGGCTTCGAGTGGATCAACGAGACTGGCAAATCAACGCTGTTCGACGGTCGAACGGGTGATAAGTTCGATCAGCAGGTCGTTGTCGGTTACATCTACATGCTGAAACTAGGCCACTTGGTTGCCGATAAGATCCACGCTCGCGCAGTCGGACCGTACTCGCTCGTCACGCAGCAGCCCCTCGGCGGAAAGGCGCAATATGGCGGTCAACGTTTCGGCGAGATGGAGGTTTGGGCGCTCGAAGCCTACGGCGCAGCCTATACGCTTCAGGAACTCCTCACCGTCAAATCCGACGACGTCCAAGGGCGCACCCGGATTTACGAGAGCATCGTCAAGGGGGACAACTCCCTCACTGCCGGCACGCCGGAATCGTTCAACGTCCTCATCAAGGAAATGCAGGGTCTCGGACTCGACGTCCGGGTCGGATCAAAGGATCCGAACGCTCTTCCCGACATTGCCGTCTAACCCACTCATTGGACCAAAATCCAACTAGATACATATGATTCAAAATAGTTTGAGAGAGTTGACCGGCCAAGCCGAGCCACAGGAACATTTCGACGAGGTGGGCATCACCGTCGCTTCGGCAGAATCCATCCGTAATTGGAGCAAGGGCGAAGTCAAAAATCCCGAGACGATCAATTACAGGACCTTCAAACCGGAGAAGGGCGGACTCTTCTGCGAGCGCATCTTCGGCCCGACCCGGGATTGGGAATGCTCTTGCGGAAAATACAAGCGCATCAAACACAAAGGCATCGTGTGTGACCGCTGTGGTGTGGAGGTGACTCAATCACGGGTCCGCCGTGAACGCATGGGCCACATCGAACTCGCTGTGCCCGTTTCGCACATCTGGTTCTACAAGTGCATGCCTTCACGCATCGGACTGATGCTGGACATGACGTCCCGCCAGCTCGAACGAGTGATCTATTACGAGGACTACATCGTCATCGATCCGGGCAATACGCCGTTGCAGCGCTGCCAGCTTCTGACCGAGATGGAATTCCGCGAAGCGGAAGACCAATACGGTGAGACGTTCACGGCTGGGATGGGTGCCGAGGCAATCAAGCGCCTGCTGGAGTCGACCGATTTGCATGCGGTCAACGAAGAGATCGAGGTCGCGATGACGGCCACTCGCAGCAAGCAGCTGCGCAAGAAGTTGGCCAAACGACTCAAGCTGGTTCAAGGCTTCGCCAACTCGAAGACGCGTCCCGAGTGGATGATTTTGGAAGTGCTGCCGGTCATTCCGCCCGATCTGCGTCCCCTAGTGCCGCTTGAAGGCGGACGCTTTGCAACTTCGGATCTGAACGACCTCTACCGTCGCGTGATCAATCGGAACAATCGACTGAAGACATTGCTTCAGCTGAAGACGCCGGAGGTCATCATTCGCAACGAGAAACGAATGCTGCAAGAAGCGGTCGATGCTCTTTTCGACAACGGTCGCCATGGTCGTGCCGTCACGGGCGCAGCAAACCGACCTCTCAAATCGTTGAGCGACATGCTCAAGGGTAAGGGCGGACGTTTTCGTCAAAATCTGCTCGGTAAACGTGTCGATTACTCGGGCCGCTCCGTCATCGTGATCGGGCCGGAATTGAAGCTCAACCAATGCGGTTTGCCGAAAAAGATGGCGCTGGTTCTCTTCGAGCCCTTCATCATTCGTCGACTGAAGGAATTGGGCTACGTCCACACGGTCCGAAGCGCGAAGAAACTGATCGAGCGGCAGACGCCGGAAGTTTGGGATATCCTCGATGAGGTGACCAAGGGGCATCCTGTCTTGCTCAACCGCGCTCCGACCCTCCACCGGTTGTCGATTCAGGCTTTCGAGCCGATCCTCATCGAAGGAGAGGCGATCCGAGTTCATCCGCTCGTTTGCACGGCTTACAACGCTGACTTCGATGGCGATCAAATGGCGGTGCACGTCCCACTTTCGGTGGAAGCGCAGATGGAAGCTCGCTTGCTCATGCTCGCGCCGAACAACATCTTCTCACCTTCGAGCGGAAAACCGGTGACGACGCCGTCGCAGGACATTCCCCTTGGTTGCTACTATCTGACGCAGACGCCGCGTCCGGGTGAATTCGTCGACACGGGCCGCCTATCGCTTTTCTCTGAGCCGTGGGAGGTTGAGCTGGCCATCGCCGAGAAGGCGGTGCACATGCACAGCCCAATTCGCTTCAAGAACCCAGATTACGGGAAAAAGACCGTTTACGGTGACTCCGAACTGAAGGTGATCGAGACGACTGCTGGCCGCGTGGTGTTTAATGAGATCTGGCCGAATGAAATCGGATTTTACAACAAGGTCTGTGGTAAGAAGCAACTGTCGGACGTTATCTGGCGTTGTTACCAGGCGGTTGGCCAGGAAGGGACGGTAGAAACGCTTGATCGCCTGAAGGAGATCGGTTTCGAAGCTGCGACCCGTGCGGGCATTTCGATCGGTGTCTCCGACATGATCATTCCGAAGGAAAAAGCGCCGCTCATCGAGGCTGCCTACAAGCAGATCGCTGAAGTCGAGAAGCAGTATCGACGCGGTATCATCACCGATGGTGAACGCAAAAATAAGGTTCAGGACATCTGGACCCACACGGGCGAAGAAGTCGCGAATGCCCTCTTCCGGACCCTTCAGCACAACGAGGGCCGCCCAGAGATGAACACCGTCTTTATGATGGTCGACTCGGGCGCTCGCGGTAACCGCACGCAGATCAAACAGCTGGCAGGCATGCGCGGCCTCATGGCCAAACCGTCCGGTGAGATCATTGAGCGTCCGATCATCTCGAACTTCCGCGAAGGCCAGTCGGTGCTCGAATATTTCATCTCGACTCACGGTGCTCGTAAGGGCCTCGCTGACACCGCGCTCAAGACCGCGGACTCTGGTTACCTGACGCGGAAACTTGTTGATGCGGCGCAGGACGTGATCATCACCGAAGACGATTGCGGAACGGCCAGTGGCATCGTTGTTCGCCCAATTTACGAGGGCGACGAAGAGGTGGTGAGCCTAGCGACCCGCATTATCGGACGCACGAGCTGCGAAACCGTCAAGAATCCCGTTGCGTCCACGATCGTCGTGAAGGCGAACCAAGTCGTCGACGAGGAAACTGCGGGTGCCCTCGAGCACATGGGTATCGAGCAATTGAAAATCCGCTCGGCGCTCACCTGTGAATCCAAGCGGGGTGTTTGTAAGCAGTGCTACGGCCGCAATCTTGCCAACGGTGGAGAGGCTAAACTTGGCGAGGCAGTCGGCATCATTGCCGCTCAGTCCATCGGCGAACCCGGCACCCAGCTGACAATGCGAACCTTCCACGTGGGAGGCACCGCAAGCCAGACCTTCAAGCAGCCAATCGTGAAGGCGAAGAACGATGGAACGGTCAAGTTCAACGACATGCGAACGGTGCAGTCCCTTGAAGATACGTTCATCGTGCTGTCGAAGAACGGATCGGTAACGGTCCACGCCAAGGACGGTCGCGAACTCGAGAGCTACAACATCGTGGTTGGCTCAGTGATCTCGATCCCGGACGGTGGCGAGGTCAAAAAGGGCGATACGTTCATTACGTGGGATCCGTACAACGTGCCGATCATCACGGAACGGGCCGGTAAAATCGCCTTCCGCGACATGATTCCGGGCGTAACCATCCGCAAGGAGGTCGACGAGACGACTGGCGCGATGGGCATGGTCGTGATTGAACACAAGGAGGATCTCCACCCGCAGATCGTCATTGAGGACAACAACAAGGAAGTTCTCGCGAGCTACTCGATTCCAGCTGGAGCGCACGTCGACGTCAAAGACAAGGCGAAGGTCCAGGCTGGACAGCGTTTGGCGAGAACTCCGCGTAAGATTGCCAAGACGAAGGACATCACCGGTGGTCTCCCCCGTGTCGCCGAGCTTTTGAAGCTCGTCGTCCGAAAGACGCGGCAGAAATCGCGAAAATCGACGGCGTTGTCGATATCGGCGGCACCGTTCGTGGCAAACGCCGCTTGATCGTGAAGGATGTGGAAACGGGTGCGGAGGAGGAACACCTCATCCCGCTCAGCAAGCACATCATCGCTTTCAAGGGCGACTTGGTCACGAAAGGCCAACAGCTAACTGACGGACCCGTTGTCCCGCACGAAATTCTCGAGATCTGCGGGCCGCAGGCGCTCCAAGAGCATTTGCTCAACGAAGTGCAGGAGGTCTACCGCCTCCAAGGCGTCGAGATTAACGACAAACACATCGAAATTATCGTTCGGCAGATGCTCCGGAAGGTCAAAATCACCGATCCAGGTGACACGACTCTCCTCTGGGGCGACCAAATTGACCGTCAGGTCTTCGAGAAGGAGAACGAGAGCGTGGTGGAAAAAGGCGGTAAACCCGCCGAGGCCTCCCCGGTTCTCCTTGGTATCACCAAGGCCTCTCTCGAGACGGACAGCTTCATCTCAGCGGCGTCCTTCCAGGATACCACGCGGGTGCTCACCGAAGCGGCAACGCTTGGCAAGGTGGACCGCTTGCGGGGCTTCAAGGAGAACGTCATCATGGGTCATCTGATCCCGGCGGGAACCGGTTTCCCGGCGAATCGTGACTTTGACATCGAAACCCTCGGAGAGGCCATTGCCGAACCCGAACCCGTATTTATTGAACAAGAAGCCAGTTAGGCTAAACAGGACCACCTGGCATGACTATAGACGACACAGCAGACTACTCTTCCAAAATGGAAATGATGACGGAACTCCTTGAGGCCGGGGTGCATTACGGCCACCAGACGAAGCGTTGGAATCCGAAGATGAAGGATTTCATCTTCCAGGAGAAAAACAGCATTTACATCATCGATCTTAGTAAGACCGTTGATCAGCTGGACGCGGCCACGAAATATCTCCATGACCTCGTTAAAGGTGGCGGCAAGGTTCTCTTCGTCGGTTGCAAGAAAGCAGGCTCAGGAAGCGGTTCGAGAGGCCGCGCAGGCCAGCGGACAGTTGTTCGTGAATCAGCGCTGGTTGGGCGGGACGCTGACGAATCTGCAGACGATTCGTAAAAGTGTCGCTCGTTATCGCGTGATCGAGGATATCGAGAAATCGCCCAACTATTCGAAGATGAACAAGAAGGAAGCTTCGGCACTTCATCGCGAATGGGAGCGGCTCCACAAGAACCTCGAAGGCCTGCTCACGATGGACAAGTTGCCCGACGCTCTCATCGTAATTGACACCAATAAGGAAGAAATTGCGGTGGCCGAAGCCAACCGTCTCAAAGTGCCGATCGTCGCCATCGTCGATACGAACTGCGACCCAGGAGCGGGTGGAATACCCGATTGCCGGTAATGATGACGCGATTCGGTCGATCCGCGTGATTCTGCAGAAGCTCGTTGATGCGATGATGAGCGCTCGCGGACACAAGGCAAAGACCGAAGTCGACCTCGCCGCCGTCGCGGAATAGTTTCCCAGCTGCGATTCGCCGAATTCCCAAGTCGGGGAGTCGCGAATCCTGCTCGCTTAGTTGCATCTTTAAACCCCATTAATTCCGTTCCACTCACATGCCAGAAGTCACTTCAGCTCTAGTTAAACAACTCCGCGAAAAAACCAGCGCGGGGATGATGGATTGCAAACGCGCACTCGACGAAACCAGTGGCGATCTGGAGGAGGCCGAAAAGCTTCTTCGGAAAAAAGGGATGGCTAGCGCCGGGAAGAAGGCAGGCCGCACCGCGAAGGAGGGCGTTGTCGCGTCTTACATCCATTTGCAGGGCAAGGTTGGGGTGTTCGTCGAGATTAACTGCGAGACGGATTTCGTCGCCAAGACCGATGTCTTCCGTGAATTCGTCAAAGACATCACGCTGCACATTGCGGCGTCTCATCCGACCGTGGTCAGCCGCGATCAGGTTGATGCTGCCGTTGTCGCAAACGAGCGTGAGATTTTTGCGGCGCAGATGAAGGACAAGCCCGCGAATATCGTCGAGAAGATCGTCGACGGGAAAGTGGATAAATTTTACAGCACGATTTGCTTGCTCGAGCAGGCGTTCATCAAGAACCCTGAGCTGACCGTCAAGGACATCGTGAACCAAAAAATCGCCGAGTTGGGCGAGAATATCATCATTCGCCGCTTCGTTCGTTACATGGTTGGCGAGAGCCTTCCGGGTGAGGACGGGGCAGCCGAGACGGAGACCGAATAATCAAACCGAACCCATTGAGGTTCGGAATTAGGACTAATCAGCTATGAATTACGCACTTTTGCACCAGGCGAACGAGAAGATCGAGGATAAGCAGATCCTGATTAACATGGTCTCACGTCGCGTCCGCCAGCTGAGTAGCGGCATGCGTCCCCACGTCGAAGTCGAGCCGCGAATGACGTTTACGGACACGGCCTTGGCTGAGATCATGGCGGGCAAGCTCGTCACGCGCGCGGCGCTCAAGTTGGAGGACTAGCGCTTAGCTGCGCACGGCGAAGCTATGGCTTCGGCGGAGATCACCACCAATCGGAAAGCCTTTCACGAATTCCACATCGAGCAGAAGCTCGAAGCCGGAATTGAATTGAAAGGCACCGAGGTGAAATCAATTCGGGCGGGGCACGTGAACCTCCGAGGTTCCTACGCTCGAATCGACGACGGGGAAATTTTTCTCTGCGATGCCGATATTCAGCCGTACGCGCAGGCCAGCGCGGAGCAGCACGAACCGAAACGAAAGCGGAAACTGCTGCTGCACAAGCGGGAGATTGACCAGCTCTTCGGGGAAGCGAACGTGAGCGGGAGGACCCTGATTCCGCTCAAGATGTATTGGAAACAGGGGAAGGTGAAGGTGGAGATTGGTGTGGGTAAGGGGAAACACGCGGTCGACAAACGCGCGGCGCTGAAGACTCGGGAAGCAAAGCGCGAGGCGGATCGAACGATGGCCGGGTTCAACCGGCGATAAACAACTTTCATCCCTTGGGCAAGTTTCCTTCGCCCGGAGGGGCTATGAATTTACCAGATTTCGTCACGTTGACGACTCACCGATAAAGGTGGAATCTCGCGTGGCTCAGTGCGGAGTCATTTTTGAGAAGACGTTGATGGTGACCACACCAGCGAGAATCAGCGTGATACCAATGACTGCCGGGACATCGGGTTTTTGGTGGTAGACGAACACTCCCACAACGGCGAGGAGGACAATACCGAGGCCGGACCAGATGGCGTAAGTGATGCCGATGGGGATTTTGTCGAGGATGTGAGTGAGGCAGAAGAACGCGGTGCCGTAGCCGACGACGACGCCCAGGCTGGGGAGAAGCCGAGTGAAATGATTAGTTAGGGGGAGAAGCGAGGTTGCGATGACCTCGGCAACGATGGCGATCGCGAGGAGAAGGTAGGCCTTGGACATGATGTCGCGAAGATGAAGTGGCGTTGTTTGATTGGCGAGAAGGGGATCGCTTGGATAGGAGTTGATGATGGTAGCGGATGTTCTGAACGGTTGGCGTGGATTGGTCTTGGTTGCGTTGTTGGGGCTGGGAGCTTGCGACAATTTCGAGATGCCGACGCGGTCTCACAACGAGGATGAAGCCCGGGAGGCGGTGCAGGCGGGTGACTTTCCAAAAGCGGTCTGGATGTATGAAGCGGTGCTCGATGGAACGCCCAAGACGGCGGACGTGCATTACAAGTTGGCCTTGATCTACGACGACAAGTTGAAGGACCCGGTATCCGCGTTGCACCACTACCGACGCTACTTGAGGATGACCGAAACGGTGGCCCTGAAGAAGGAGGTTGAGGGCTACATCGAGCGAATCGAATTGGTCCTGGCGACGCGGGCGGCGGACGGAGGTATCATGACAAAACGGGAAGCCGCGAGGATCAAAAACGAGAACCTCAAACTCGCGGAGGAGAAGACGGAATTAAAAGATCAGATTTCAAAGCTGGAAAAAGATCTCAAGGCAGAGCGGAAAAAGCCGAAAGCGGTGGCAGCAAAACCGGAATCAATTCGAGAAAAGCAGGGGGGGGCAACGAGTGCAAAGGCAGCTACGTCCCAGCGGCGAGAGTCCGAGATAAAGAGATACACGGTCCAAAAAGGTGACACGTTGGCCTCGTTGGCTCGACGGTTTTACGAAGACCCGCAGCGGTGGAAAGACATCGCGGACGCCAACCACAACGCGCTCAACGGTGGCGTCAATTTGCAGGTGGGGCAGGTATTGATCATTCCTTGAAAAACTCTGGGCACTGGACTTGAGAAACTCGAATTCAACGGTGGGGTTCTTTGATTGCGAGCCATTCAATGACTTCCTTGATGCGTTGATCCCAATATGGGTTCACTCAGTGCGAGGAGGAAGGCCCCGTAGCCACCCATCGAGAGACCGGCGGTGAAGTTGTCTTCGCGGTGGGGTGAGATTGGAAAGAAACTGCGCGCGATGGCAGGGAGTTCCTCGCGAAAGAAGGTGCCGTAGAGCGGTCCGGAGATGATGTCGTGGTAGAGGCTGAGATTACCCGCCGGCATCCACCACGGCGGGGCCTCGCTCGGCGGCGTAACGCTCGATCGACGTCCGTCGCATCCAAGTGGTGTGATTGTCGGAACGCCCGTGGAGCGACCATAGAATGGCGTGAGGTCCGTTGCGGCTGGTGCTGTCGATCCCGATTTGGCGCTTCGCGGGTTGGGGAAGCAGAACGGGAAGTGTCCCGTGAGTCGTTAAAATAAAGAGGTGGAGGTTGGTTCGCCCGCGCAGAAGCGTGGGAGGTGATCAAACCAAAAGAACCAACCACCACGATGAAACATGAAGAACTGAAGACCGCATTTATGCAAGGCGGAGAGCGAGAAGCAGCCGAGCTGCTTAATGCAGTGATGCGTGCGTCGGTGCGCGAGGCGTTCTGGGCGATGATGTCCGAGGAGGTGGAGTCGCTGTGCGGGCGGCGCTATCATCCTGAAGCCGGGAGCGAGTATCGGCGGGCCGGCTCGGAGAAGGGCCGCGCTTATCTGGACGGAGGCAAGGAAGAGATTGTTCGTCCACGGGTCCGGCACACCAGCGAAGGCGAGGTCGAACTGGAGAGTTATCGGGCGGCGGCAAGTCAGGCGGGACTGTTCGAGGACATTGTGGCGCACGTGGCCGAGGGCATGTCGCAGCGAGGACTGGAGCGGGCACGCCAAGGCGACATCAGTAAAAGCTCGATCTCGCGCATGTGGGCGGAGAAGAGCCGTGAGCAGTTGGAGCTGGTGCGCGAACGCTCGCTCGAGGACGGCGATTGGCTGGCGCTGATGATTGATGGCGTGTTTGTGGGCGGGGAGAACTGCGTGGTGGTTGCCTTGGGCATCGACCGCGATGGCCACAAGCGGGTGCTTGATTTTGAGACCGGCAGTTCGGAGAGCTTGGAGACGGTCAGCCGGGTGTTGAGTCGGTTGGAGCGACGCGGGGTGCGATCTCCCAGAGATCGAGCCTTGCTGGTCATTCGCGATGGATCGGCGGCCATCTCGGGCGCGGTAAGCCGGATCTGGCCCGGCGCGGTGCAGCAGACCTGCCTGGTGCATCTCGAGCGCAACGTAGCGGATCGACTCCGAATGCGCGACCGCGCCGAGAGCCAGCGGCTTTTCAAGCGACTCCGCCAAGCCCAAGGCAAAACCGCGGGGGAAGAAGCCTACGACGACATTCTGGACTTCGTAGCCGAGCGCAACGCGGCCGCGGCGCTGCTGCTGAGCGAGCGACGAGACGAAGCCCTGGCCGTCCATCGCCTGGAAGTTCCCGCCACGCTCCACGGCACGTTGCTGAGCACCAACGCCATTGAAAACGTCATGCGCAACTGGCGTGAACAGACCGGCAATGTCAAACGCTGGAACGTCAAGGGTGACATGCTCGAACGCTGGGCGGCATCGGGATTGCTGTGGGCTGAAAGCGGCTTTCGACGCATCGCCCACAGCGCCGATCTTCCCCAACTCCGGGAGGCCCTTCGCCGCTCGGTTTTGGAGCCGATCTCCGCCCCGGCTTCTCCGCTTCGCTCCGAACCCTCCGCTCCAATCGACTCCAAAACCGAAGATCCCTCTTGCCAACCAATTAGCCAATAGAACACCAATCTACCTGCCAACCTCCACCGACTTTTAACGATCTACGGGACATCCCCAGCAGAACGTTCATCGAGCAGGAGAGACCGAGGACGTCGAAGAAGAAATCACATTGGATGAAGACCGTTGGGAGGATCAAGATGGCTAGAGTTCGGCAAGGATAGCAGATCTGATGGCATGGGGGCCGTTACCGCCGAGGGTTTCGTCGATGATTTCGAGTCGACGAATGAGATCGACGACCTCGGCGCGCGCGTAAGGTCCCCCGGCTGCTGCGCAAAAGTGGGAGCGGCAGCCAAATGGTCGGTCCGCGTAGATGAGACAACGAGCGGTGCGTGGATCGAGGAGTGGGCAAGCTCCGTCGGTGCGTTCCGGAAGCGAGCGGCGCCCGGTGGCTCGCAAAGCGCGGGCGGCAAGACGGGCTTCGCCACGGGTGAGCTGCGGGGTGCGGCCCGTGATCTTGAAGTGGCAACATTCCGTCCGGAGAGAGCAAGCGCGTTCGATGGGACGTTCCGCGAGTTCGGCGTAGACGGCCCGGACTTCAGCGAGGGCGGCGGACTCAGCGGGATCCAGCCGCGTGAGCGAGCGACGCCGTTTCATGAGGCCAGGGGAAGCGGTTGAGCGAGACCTCGGCCGGCCAGCCAGCCGGTGGTCCAGGCAGCCTGAAAATTGAAGCCGCCGGTGACGCCATCCACGTCGAGCAACTCTCCGGCGAAAAACAAGCCGGGCTGAAGTCGGCTTTCCATATTCTTGAAATTGACCTCCTTCGAAGGAACGCCGCCGCAGGTCACGAATTCGTCCTTGTTGAGACTTTTGCCGGAGACGTCGACCGAGGTGTGAATCAGGTGGTCGATCAGGCTGTCGCGATGGGTGCGAGAGAGGATGGACCACCGAGTTTCGGGGGGGATGGAAGCGGCGGAGCAGAAGTGTTCCCAGAGGCGGGACGGGAGGTTGGCAATGGGTGAGTTGAAGATCCGGCGTCCGGGATTTGCATCGCGCTGGGATTGAAGGAGAGCGGCGACTGACGCGCTGGTTTGGCCGGGGAGGAAGTTGAGGGTGAGCGGAAAGCGGTAATCGCAGGATTCCAACTCACGGGCTCCCCAAGCGGAAATCTTGAGGACGGCAGGACCGCTGAGACCCCGGTGGGTGAAAAGCAGGGGGCCTGACTGCCGGAGGCGCGTGCCCGGGATCGAGGATTCGGCGTCGCAGGCGACACCGGCGAGGCGGTGGATCCAGTCGGCGCGGACATCGAAAGTAAAAAGAGAGGGGACTGGCGGCCGTGGAGTGTGGCCGAAGTTAGCGGCGATGCGTGCTCCGGCAGGGACGCGGCTGCCACCGGTGGCGAGGAGGAGTCGGTCGCAGGAGTAGGGGCCACTGGTGGTTTTGATCTCGAAACCCGGTGCTGTTGCGCGGGCGGCTTCGACGCCGGACTTGGTGTGGAGCTGGACGCCGGCGGCTGTGGCGGCGGAGATGAGACAGTTGACGATCGTTTCGGAGCGATCTGATTGGGGGAAAACACGGCCGTCGGATTCCGTTTTAAGCTTAATCCCACGGGACTCGAACCAATCGATGGTATCGAAGATTCCAAAGCGGTGGAGGGGGCCGATGAGGGGACGTTCGCCCCGGGGATAGTGGGTCGAAAGTTCCCTCGGGTCGGCGCACGCGTGGGTGACGTTACAGCGTCCACCTCCGGAGCGGGCGACCTTGGTCAACACGTGCGTCGACTGCTCGAAGATGTGAACGTCTGCGGATGGATTGACCTCCGCGCAAGTGATGGCGGCAAAAAATCCGGCGGCTCCCCCGCCCGCGATCGCGACCGTGGGTGGTCTCACCGGAAGATCAAGCCGCGTCGCGGATGTGGCTGACGGCAGTCGGGCGATCGTGAAAAATCGGGTATGCCGTCTCGAATCCGGCAAGGTCGAAAATCCGCCGGACGTCGCCTTGGAGGGAGCAGACGGCGAGTTTGCCGCCCTGACGGGCTAATTTTTTTCCGACCATGAAGAGTTCGCGGAACCCTGCCGAAGCGGTGTATTCGAGGTTTTTGAGGTCGACGACAAGATGTTTCATGCCCTCAACGTCGGTGATGGTCTGAAACTCGTGGTGCAGCTCCTGCCAATTGTCGGGCTCGATGCGTCCGGAAATCTCGAGGATAGTGACGTTGCCGTCTTGGGAAGTGAGGTAGTCAGCCATGGCGGATAAGAATGGCACTAGATTGTCCAGAGAGAATCACCAAGTCAAACAATCCCCCAGACGTGGGACGTGCCTCAATTTCGGTGCAAGAGGTGCGCGAAATTAAAGTGTTTGCCACCAGAAGATAGGGGAAACCCTGATGGTGATTTCATGCGTCTTCACGATATAAGGAATATCCCACGCATGCCGGTCGCGACCAATCGAGAAAAATCATCCCCGCTCAGAGAGATGAGATACATATTGCTCGCGGACGATCACCCGATTGTCCTGGCTGGCCTGCGCGGCCTGCTTGAGCAGGAACTGGATCTCTCAATTATCGGAACCGTGCAAACGAGCCAGGAGCTTTTTCAAACCCTGGAGGCCATCCGGCCGTCGTTATTGATCATGGATCTGAGCCTGGGAAAGGCGGATGGCCTGGACGTGTTGAAGTCGGTGCGGGCGATTCATGAGCGTTTGTCGGTCTTGATTTTCTCGATGCACGATGAGCGGGATTACGCGCTGCGGGTAGTGGCTGCCGGGGCGATGGGGTATCTCATGAAAGATAACGGGCCTGACGACCTGCTTGCGGCGGTGCGGACGGTGCTCGGCGGTCAAGTGTATCTCAGCGAAGAGGTGCGGACTGGGCGCAGTGCGGAGGAGGCGGCGGAGATTGGTGGAGGCGTCGACGGTCTGACGGACCGGGAGTTGTCGATCTTCAGCATGATCGGGCGGGGGATGGCGACGCGGGAGATTGCCGTGGATCTGCATTTGAGCGTGAAGACGGTCGAGAAGCATCGGGAGAACATCAAACGCAAGTTGGGCTTGGACGGTGGGTCGAAGCTGGCAGCGGAAGCGGCGGTTTACGTGTGGCGATCCGCGAGCGGCGGCAGCTAGGACGTCCCGGTTACCCGAGAAGTTTTTGAACTGCGGCTCGTCGCGGGAGTGATTTCGGGGTGAGATCTGACGTTTGCTTGGGACGGAGTGTTCGCTACAAACGGCGGGATGGATGACGCGAAGTTTGGGGGGCATGAGTTCGGATTTGATCCGACGCACGGTTACGACCTCGAGGCGTTACTGCTGGTTCGAGGGCCGGAAACGCCGGCGGATTTTGAAATGTTCTGGCGGGAGAGGTACGGGCGGGCATTAGTGGTGAAGCCGCGGGTGAGGCTGCGGGACACGGGAGAAGATCGCGAGGGTTGGCGGGTTTGGGAATTGGCCTACACGTCGACGAAGCGGACGGAGATCCGGGGGTGGATGCTGACTCCGGTCGATGGAGTGGTGCGCCGGGCGTTCGTGATCGGCCACGGGTACGGCGCGAGGAGTGCGCCGGATTTTCACCTCGAGTTCCCTGAGGCGGCTTTGGTCTTTCCCTGCGCCCGCGGCTTGGGGCGGAGTCGGCACGCGAGGATTTCCGGCGATGCTGCGTGGCACGTGTTGCACAACATTCAGGACCGGGAGAAATACGTGATCGGCGGGTGCGTGGAAGATTTGTGGTTGGCGGTGACGGCGTTGTTGCGCGTTTACCCCCAGGTCGCGGGACACGTGGGGTATCTGGGTGGGAGCTTCGGAGGGGGAATCGGGGCTTTGGCGTGCGCCTGGGACGAGCGGATCGCGAAGGCGCATTTTGGAGTGCCGACGTTTGGGAATCAGCCCTTGCGGGCGAAGTTGGGATCGGTTGGGAGCGCGGCAAGCGTCCAGCAATTTTTGAGGGAGCATCCGGAGGGGCTGGCTACGCTGGCGTACTTCGACGCGGCGGTGGCGGCGCGATTTGTGCGAATGCCGGTGCATTGTGGCTGTGCTGTGTTCGACCCGGCGGTTGCTCCGGCGGGGCAGTTCTGCGTCTACAATGAGCTGGCCGGGCCGAAGGAATTGTTCGTGCTGTCGGCCGGGCATTTCTCCCACGCGAAGCAGGCCGAGGAGGAACGCCAATTGCTACGGGAAATTCACGAATTCTTCCGAGACATCTGACGTCGTTCTCGCGGAGATTTTCGTTTTTCGAATGACCCGCGATGAATCGAGAATATCACAAATGGTTTAGCTGGCGTCTGGGCCGGGACATGGAGCTGCTCGTCTTCGGTCACGCCGGCCCGAAGATGCTGGTTTTCCCGACGCGAGGGGGGCGGTTTTACGAATACGAGAACATGCGGATGATCGACGTGCTTCGGCCCAAGATTGAGGCGGGGGAGCTGCAGATCTTCTGCCTGGATAGCGTTGACGCGGAGAGCTTCTACTGCTTTTGGGCGCATCCGGCGGGGCGGATTGGTCGGCATTCCCAATACGAAGGTTACGTTTTGCACGAGGTCTTTCCGCTGATGTCGGCCTTGAATCCAGACCCGACGGTGATCGCACACGGTTGCAGTCTCGGAGCTTTTCACGCGGCGAACATGGCTTTTCGCCACCCGCATTTGTTCACGAAATTGAAGGCGTTCTCCGGGCGTTATGACCTGACGCTTAACGTCGAGCATTTCCGCGACCTGTTTGACGGGTATTACGACGAGACGATTTACCTCAACACGCCAACTCATTTCCTTCCGTGGCTGGGCCGGGACGATCACCTTGAGAGTCTCCGGAAGATGGAGATCACTCTGACGGTGGGGCGGGAAGACCCTTTTCGGGAAAATAACGAAAATCTCAGCACGATTCTTTCCGGCAAGGATGTGGGTCACGAGATCTACTTCTGGGGCGATCGGGCGCACCGAGGATATTATTGGCGGCGGATGGCCGAGATCTATTTGTAGGCTGGCACCGGATTGGAAATCGCACGGCGGTGCGCGGAGTCGGAGGAAAGCGGTAGGGACCTTCCGACTCGGTTGATGCAAGCGAACGATGGTTTTGTTTTGCCTTCCGGTCGGGGAATTCTAGCCTGATGGGCATGGATTATTTTTGGCAGGCAGTGGAGCAACCTTTCACCTGGGGCTTGGTCGCGGGTCTTTTGGTTGCGGTGTTTTTTTGGTGGAACGGAATGACCTCGAAGTCGGCGATCAAGCGTGACCTCAAGCGCGTCAAGGCGGAGCATCGGGAACTCCAGGGTCATCTTAATACGACGATGAAGATCAGCGCATCGGGAAACGAGCAGCTGCAGAAGGATCTCAATACCTTGAAGACTCAGAACGAAAATTTGCGCGTTTCGTTGTCGACGTTGCAGCAGAAGCCGGGACGGGCGGAGATCCGTCATCTGCACATTCTTGAAGGGGCGGTGCGTCGGATGCGGGAGCAGGCTCCGGGGTTTGCTTCGGTCTGGGAGCAGGCGGTGCGTCAGTCGACCGAAGATGAAGAAGCCGCGGAGAGCGGTTTCTCGAAACTCGTCCGGAAGGTGTTGCCGCGCTCGGAAACCGCGTCGGTGCGAGTGGGCGATGCGAATAATCGGTTGTCGGACAAGTCCTCGGACTCGGATCGGACGGAAAACGGCTGAGCCATTCGGGTGGTGCCGTTTCCGGGAGTTCTCGACCCGCTGGGATGTGGCGGGACGTTGGCGAGGAGCGTGACAGCGAAGGCGGGGTCATTCGCGAAGAGGCGCTTCGGGAACCCGACGATTCGTCGGAGAAAAGAACCGATTTCGAGGGACGAAATTTAGTTTCGTTGCGCAGGTTGACAGCGTGGAGGGTCGCTGACATTGTGCGCGTCCTCTTTTTCTCAGGGGATACTCGTTATGGATAAAATTAGAAATATCGCGATCATCGCGCACGTCGATCACGGCAAAACGACCTTGGTCGATCAGCTTCTCGAGCAGTCGGGGACTTTCCGGGCGAACCAGAAAGTGGATGAGCGGGTGATGGATTCGATGGATCTCGAGAAGGAAAAAGGAATCACGATCCGTTCGAAGAACGCGGCTTATCGGTGGAAAGATTACCACGTGAACATCGTTGACACGCCGGGCCACGCGGATTTTGGCGGAGAAGTGGAGCGGATCATGCAGATGGTCGATGGGGTGCTTCTCGTGGTGGACAGCTATGACGGCCCGCAAGCGCAGACGAAGTTTGTGCTCCGGAAGGCGTTGGACAACGGTCTTCAGCCGATCGTGGTGATCAACAAGATTGATCGTGAGAATGCGCGGCCGCACAAGGTGCTCGACATGGTTTTCGAACTCTTTCTGGAGTTGGAGGCGACGGACGAGCAGCTCGATTTCCCTCACATTTACGCGAGCGCGAAGAATGGGTTTGCGAAAAACGAGATCGACGAGGAAAGCGACACGATGGAGCCGCTCTACGAGGCCATCGTGAAGCACATCCCGGCCCCAACTATTTCGAAGGAAGAGCACTTCCAGTTTCTGGTCTCGAACCTGGATTACAGCGATTACCTGGGCCGAATCGCCTACGGGCGCATTCGGAGTGGGTCGGTAAAACAGGGGCAACGACTCACGTGCATCCACATCGACGGCAAGCGCGAGCAGGGAAATATCACGGCGATCTTCAGCCACGAGGGACTGGAAAAAGTCCAGATCGAGGAGGCGGGCGCGGGGGATATCGTCGGTATTTCGGGATTCGAGGATGTGTTTATCGGCGAGACGATCACGGCGAAAGAGGATCAGGAGGCGTTGCCCTTCAACAAGATCGATCCGCCGACGATGACGATGGGGATCTGCGTGAATGACGGTCCTTTGGCCGGTCGGGAGGGGAAGCTGTTGACGGCTCGGCAGATTCGCGACCGTCTGATCAAAGAGACCCGGACGAACGTTTCGTTCCTGGTGAAAGACACGGAGCTGGCTGGCCAATTTGAGGTGAGTGCCCGAGGTGAAATGCAGATCGCGATCTTGGTCGAGCAGATGCGGCGCGAGGGTTTCGAGATCCTAGTCTCCCGCCCGGAGGTGATCTACCAGCGCGACGAAGATGGGAAGTTGCTGGAGCCGATGGAAACACTCTACGTCGACGTGCCGACGGACGATCTAGGTCCCGTGCTGCAATCCTTGGCGGGGCGCAAGGCGGAGATTGTGGACATGCAGCACAATCCGCACACGGTGCTCGTCCAGTCATTGATCCCAACGCGTGGGTTGATTGGGTTCGAGACGGATCTGATCAACGCGACGAAGGGCCACGGGACGATGAGCCATTTGTTCAAGGAATACGGGCCGCACAAGGGCGATATTCCGAGCCGCAACAACGGCGTCTTGGTCTCGATGGAGACGGGCGTGAGCACCGCTTATTCGTTGGACACGATCTCGCAACGCGGTCGGCTGTTTATTGGGCCGCAGACGGAGATCTACGTTGGAATGATCATCGGAGAGAACGCCCGCCCGGACGATATGCCGGTGAATCCGTGCAAACCGAAAAAATTGACCAACATGCGGAGTTCAGGAGACGGCAAGGGAATCCAGCTCGCGCCGCCGGTGCAAATGGGACTCGAGCGGTCGCTGGAATACATCGCTCCGGACGAATACGTTGAGGCGACCCCAAAGTCCCTGCGCTTGCGGAAGAAGATCTTGGACGCGACGGCGAGGAAACGGGCCGTGGCGAAGGTTTCGGTGTAGCGGCGGGCGAGGCTCCGTTTTGACGTGAGCTTTGTCCAATGGTGGTCTGCGGCAGGGCGGATATTCGCTGGCGTTCCGACTGACCGCGGATAGCTTGCGCGAATACACCGTGACCGTGCGATTTTTCTGCCCTTGGGTTCTGCCGCTGGCGGGGATGGTTTATCTTCCTTTCTCGGCGAGCGCTAGGGTATGGGTTGCAGTCGGGGACGTTCAGGGGGTGCCGACCATCCCGATCCAGACTGAGGAGACCGCGGTCTAAGACGAGCCGTTTGAACTCATGGCCAAACGCAAAGATAAGATTCCAATCTCGTCGCAAGCGGGACAGTTGACCGGCAATCCGTTTGGAGATCTGAACCTGGGAGAATTGCCATCCGGCCCGGAAGACGTGAGCGCTGTCGAGTCGACGGCGGCAGCCAGCGGGGCGATCGGCCGGGTGGTGTTGCGTCGGGAGAAATCGCAGCGGGGAGGCAAGACCGTGATTGTGGCCAGTGGCTTCGACGAGAATCACACGAAAGGGAGTCTTGAGGAATTGGCGAGGTCGGCGCGGCAGCAGTGCGGGTGCGGGGGGACGGTACGCGGGCGAGAGATCGAACTCCAAGGAGAGATCGCAAAACGGGTAGCAACTTTCTTCGAAGGGCGTGGATTTCGGGTCGTGGGTGACGGGCTTAAGCCCGATGAAAGTTAAATCGCCGGTAGCGGAGGCTTCGTTTCTGCGTACATTCAGCCAAATGAAGGCTGGCTTCTATTCATTGATGCTCACTTGCGTGTGCGCAGGCCCGGTGGGTGCGACGTCGTTGGTGCCGACGACGTTCGACAACCAAGTTGAGGAGGCGGCTGAGATTTTCCGAGGAAAGGTGACGGATGTGACGGCGGAATGGCGCGAGACGGAGCGGGGGAGGGTCATTTTCTCTCGAGTCAGTTTCGAGGTGCTCGACCGATACAAGGGGGAATTGGGGGCCACGATCACGCTGGAATTTCTCGGCGGAACGATTGGGGACGAATCGATGATCGTGGAGGGGAGTCCGAAGTTCCGGCTGAACGAAGAGCTGGTTCTTTTTGTTTCTGGTGATCGGAACCGGGCTTGTCCGTTGATCGGGTGGTCGCAGGGTAAGCTGGACATTGAGCGGGGTGCGAATGGCGAGGGGGTGGTTCGGTTGAAGCGCGAGGGGCAGCTGGCTGCGAGTGCGGCCCGGGTGCGTCGGGTCTTGCGGGCGGATGACCGGATGGCGCTGGGGGAATTTGAGGGGATGCTCAACAGTCGCGTGCGGGCGCTGGACGCGGGGAAATGATGGGGCGAACAGCTCGAGGGCTGGCCGCGGTGGTGATCGCGGGAGGGCTGGCGGGAACGGTGGGGGCATTTCAGATTTCCGGAGATTCCTGGCCTGGTCCGGAGATCGTCATGGAGCTGCAGCTCGGGCCATCTAGTGGGGCGCTGATCGATGGGAGTTTGAACTGGGGGCAGTCGGTCGAGGGGGCGATGGCGACGTGGAACGCGGTGATCGGAGGATCCCAGTTCCGGGTCGTCCGCGACTCAGCGGTCCCCATTTTTTTCCGCAACGAATTCAACAACGTTTATTTCGACAACCGAGTGGACGGACGGAGTTTCACGGGGGCCGTGGCGATCACCATCTTTCGGACGCGCGGATCGGACATCGTGGAGGCGGATGTCGTTTTTAATTCCGACCTCGACTACAACTCGTACCGGGGACCGCTGAAGCGGTCGGAAGGGGGAGGAACGTTGTACGACATCAGGCGGGTCGCGTTGCACGAGTTGGGTCACGTGTTGGGTTTGGACCATCCCGATCAGTTCGGTCAGAACGTGGCTGCGGTGATGAACAGCAGGGTTTCCGACGTCGACAACCTTCTCAGTGACGACATTGCGGGAGGGCAGGCGATCTACGGCGCGGCCCCGGTGGTGGGGGAGATGGCGGGTGGAGGGAGCGTGAGTGAGGGAGGGAGCAGCGGTGGTGGTGGGGATGAGTTCGAGGAGCCTGGGGAACTTGGCCGGGTGCTCCGCCCTGAGCGGAGAAGTTCGGAGACCTCCAATCGACGGTTGAGGGTGCGCGGGATTGCTGACCGAGCGGAAGGCGCACGGCGGGTGATCCTAGAGAATAACCGATTCCAAAGCCGGCGGTTTCAGGCGAGTGGCGTCACGCGTTGGCGAGCAACCGTCGACTTACGTCGAGGCGTCAACCGGATTCGGGTGTTCGTGAAGAAGCCGGGCGGGCTACGCGAGCGGGTGAGATCCTTGGTCGTTCGCCGTAGAGCGAGGTGACCGGGCCCCGAGGAGGCGAGTATTTGTTTGATCTGGTCGATTCCGGCAGATCAAGGTGGGGAGACGTGGTCAGTCGGGGACTGCGGGTTTTTGGTGCGAATCCGATGATTCACGAGGGAAATTCTCAAGTTGTTTGGAGGGTCCCGTTGCGTTCACGGCCGACCAAGGGCGGCAGCGTGAGGTCGTGGGCGTTTGAATATTTGAGTTTGATCGGTTGGCGATGATGAATTGGATGGAAATGGGATACGTGCGGTGCGCGGTGGTCTCGCCGGAGGTGAGAGTCGGGGACGTTGCGTTCAACGTGGCTTCTACGGTTGCGGCCGTGCGCGAGCTTGCCGCGGAAGGCGTGGAGATCGCGGTCTTCCCGGAGCTGGGTCTCACGGGATACACGTGTGGGGACCTTTTTTATCAGCCGAGCCTCGCGGAGGCGGCCCTCGGGGGTCTGAATCAGATTGCGGAAGTCGTGGCTGAAAGTGGGGTCACGGTGGTGGTGGGGTTGCCGCTCCGGATTGAGTCTCGGCTGTACAATTGTGCGGCAGTGGTGTCGGTGGATGGGGTGATCGGGATCGTCCCGAAGACCTTTCTGCCGACGACGGGCGAGTATTACGAAGAACGGTGGTTCGCGCGGGCGCAGACGCTGGCGGTTGAGGACATCTTGCTGTCTGGACGACTGATTCCCGTCGGGACTGATCTCATTTTCGCGGACCCGGCGGATCCGCTTTTGAGGTTAGGGATCGAAATTTGTGAAGATCTGTGGGGGGCGGAGCCGCTGAGTGGCTCGTTGGCGACTGCCGGGGTGACTGTAGTTGCGAATCCTTCGGCCAGTAACGAGGTGCTGGGGAAAGCTGATTATCGGCGGGAGCTGGTGCGCCAACAGAGTGCGCGTTGTCTGGCGGGCTACCTCTACGCATCGGCGGGTGCGGGGGAGTCATCCACGGATTTGGTCTACTCCGGTCACTGTCTGATCGCAGAGTGTGGCGCTGACCTTGCGGAGACCGTTCGGTTTCAGTTTTCGACGACCTGGGCGGTAGCGGACATCGATCTTGAGCGCGTCCGGGGAGACCGCTTGGCGAATGGAACGTTCTCGGCGTCGGCGAGCGAGAACGAATGGCGGTTTGTTCCGCTGACGCTGGGGAGCAGAGATCGAGCGGAGGGTGGGCCGGCTCTTCGACGTGTCGTTGCCAGGACGCCCTTCATCCCGATGGACGAGGCGCGCCGGGCTGGGAATTGTCGGGAAATTTTTTCCATTCAATCGACGGCGCTGGCGCGGCGGCTGCGGCACACCGGGTCGGCGACGGCGGTGATCGGGGTATCGGGAGGTCTGGATTCCACGCTGGCGTTGCTGGTGGCAATCCGGGCGCTTGAGACGGCGGGGATGCCGACCACCGCGGTCGAGGCCTTGGTCATGCCGGGACCGGGGAGTTCGGATCGCACGCAAAGCAACGCAGAAAAGCTGGCGCGTTTGCTGGGAACAACGGTGCGCTTGATTCCGATCGGTGAGGCGGTGGATCAGCACTTGCGGGCGATCAACCATCCGGAAGGGCAGCATGACGCGACCTTCGAGAACGTGCAGGCGCGCGAACGGACTCAGCTGCTGATGAGCGTGGCGAACCAGACGGGTGGATTGGTGATAGGAACCGGCGACTTGTCGGAGCTTGCTCTTGGTTGGTGCACCTACAATGGGGATCAGATGTCGATGTACCACGTCAACGCGGGGGTGCCAAAAACGCTGGTGCGCCATTTGATTGAATGGTGTGCGGACGAGGAGTTTTCGGGCGAGGTCACCGATCTGCTCCGCGACATCGCCGCGACGCCAATCTCACCTGAATTGGTGCCAACGAATGGCGGGATGCAGGAAACGGAATCCGCGATTGGTCCCTACGTTTTGCACGATTTCTTCCTTTTTCACATGGTGCGTCTGCGGGAAAGGCCGGCGAAGATATTCGCGTTGGCGAGGATGGTTTTTGAGGGTGAATACGGTGAAGCGGAGATTCGGAAGCATTTGCGGACGTTTTACCGACGATTTTTTGAGAATCAATTCAAGCGGTCGGCGATGCCGGACGGACCGAAAATCGGAACCGTGGCGCTTTCGCCCCGTGGGGATTGGCGGATGCCGAGCGACGCGAGCGCGGAGCTGTGGTTGGCGGAGGTCGACGAGGCGTAGCGGCCGCGCGAGAACGAATGAGTTTGGAGAGTGGCCATCACGTCGTCACGACGTTTGGGGCGGAAAGCACGGTCTCGTCGCCTGGTAAGTTTCTGGGGGAGATGTGGCGCGATCTCGTGCAGAGCCGACAACTCGCCGGGATGCTGGCTTACCGGGATCTCAAGGCGCAGTTTCGGCAATCGTTCCTCGGCTGGTTTTGGTTATTGATCCCGCCGATTGCCTGGACGGTGGGGCTGACTGTGTTGCGAGACAACAATCTGGCGGACTTGGGGACGACGGACATTTACTACCCGGCTTACGTGCTGATCAGCATGTCGATGTGGCAAATGTTTCAAGCTGCGCTCAGGGGTCCGATGGCGGCTTTCGCGATGAACAGAGGGATTCTGACAAAAGTCCGTTTCCCGAGAGAGGCGATCATTCTGGCCGACGTCATGAAGCTGGGGGTCGAGATTGTCGTCTATCTTCTGCTGATCGTCGGGGCGTTCGTGTTTTACAAGATTCCGGTGACGTGGGCTGTCCTGCTTTTCCCTGGGGCCTATTTGGTGCTCGTCTTGCTGGGGACGACCTTCGGGCTGTTGTTGGCACCGGTTGGGCTGCTCTACCGGGATATCGGCGCGATGCTGCCGTATTTGATGATGGCCGGAATGGTCATCACCCCAGTGATCTTCCCGATGCCAGACAATACCGGTGTCTTTGCGACGGTGGTTCGTTTGAACCCAGTGACGCCGGTGTTGGTGACGGCGCGGGAATTGGCGACGAGTCAGCCGCTGACCCAATTACCGGAGTTCTTTCTGGTGTCTGGAATGACGGTAATTGGCTTGGTTGTGGCGATGGCGATTTTGCGGGCTGCGACTCCGCAGATTGTCGAAAGGTGGAGTTCGTAAAATCGATGCTTTGTTGGAAGCCGTGGCGGAAATGAGTTCAGGAGAGCGGTCCAGTGAGAACCTGTCGGAAGGGCTCCGTGCATCGAAGTCGAGGGTGTCTCGAAGCGGTTTTGCCGTGATTTGAAACGTTCCCTCCTTTACGGGATGCAGGACATCGGTCGTGAGCTCGTGGGGAAACCACCCCGGGTCGGGAAGCTCAAGAAAAACGAATTCTGGGCGCTGCAGGATATCAATTTCCAGCTTCAACGAGGATCGGCGATGGGTTTGGTCGGCACTAATGGGGGAGGGAAAACGACGTTGATGCGAATCATGGCCGGCATCATCAAGCCCACGACCGGTCAGGTGACGGTCCGCGGGCGTTTGGCACCGCTGCTTGCCCTCGGGGCGGGGTTTAATGCCGTTTTGACCGGCCGCGAAAACATCTACACGAACATGTCGATCCTCGGATTGACCAAAGACGAGATCGACGAGCAGTTCGACGCGGTGGTTGATTATTCTGAGATCGGTTACGCGCTCGACGCGCCGGTGCAGACCTACAGCTCCGGGATGACGGCCCGACTGGGGTTCGCCTGCGCGATTCACACGCAGCCTGACCTCCTGCTCATGGACGAGGTGTTGGCCGTCGGCGACATGCAATTCCGGGAGAAATGCATCCGCACGCTGCAGAAACTCCGTGGGGAGGGGACGTCTTTCATCATCGTTCACCACTTCCCTGACGTGTTGTTGGCGGTGTGTGACGTCGCGATGTATGTCTCGAAGGGCGAGGTCGTGGAGTTTGGCCAAGCTGGGCGGGTGCTGGAGACTTACGAGTCCGACCTGCATTTGAAGCGCGACGATGACCACGGTTCTGCCATCCCCCGACGCGGAGAACGATCAATGGCAGACGCGATTGGTCGCGCGAAAGACGTGGTGGTTGAAAGCGAGGACATCTCGGTGTTGTCGGTTGAAATGCACGCGGCGGCGGATCTGCCTGGGGATGGTCAGACGGACGCCGAGGGCTTGGTGGTGCAAAATGAGGTCGCTTCGGAGTTGAGGATTGGGCTGCGGGTATCGAACATGATGGAGCATCTCGATATTGAGGTCCAAGTGATGCGTTTGCCGACGATGGAGACCGTGGCGCAGTCCATGACGGAGCTGGAGGCGCTTAGTTTTTCGGCTCGGCGGGACGGCTGTGAGATCACCGCATTAGCGCCCGGCGAGCACAGGTTGCGGTTAAATTTCCCCTGGATAGGGTTGCTGCCGGGACTGTATCAGACTCGAGTGACGATGACTTCGAACGGGTCCATCATCGCACGGCGACGGGGGGAGAAGTTTCGCGTGAAATCGAATTTTTCCGGTGGGGCTAGCGATAGGTACGTGCAACCTCGGAGGTGGGAACTCGCTTCCGAGCCAGCGAGCAGAGAATCCGCGGACGCTTCCTTGGATTGGATCCGCTTTTCGCGTTAGCTCCTTATTTTGATGTCAGATCAATCCACCAAAACAGACGCCATCGATGCCGCTCCGCCGCCATTGGGCTTGCATCAGCGGGCGAACCAGTGGGCCAACTATCGTTTTGACCGGACCTGTCAGTTTTGCCTGAATCAGTTCCCGCGGCGAATGGGGAACCTTCGGCAGTATTCGCCTCGTCCGGTTCGTCACGAGCCTGCGGATCTATCCGAGTCGCGCGGACGGTATCCGTCGATCTCGATCGTCACGCCAACCTTCAATCAAGCTGGGTTCATCGAGCGAACGATCCGGAGTGTCATGGATCAAGCCTACCCCAGGTTGCGATACGCGGTTTACGACGGCGAGTCGACCGACGCGACCGTCGACGTCATCCGACCGTTGAGCGAGGAATATCGATTTGAATGGGTTTCGGCTCCGGACGCCGGGCAGGCGGACGCGATCAACAAGGCGTTTGGGATGGTCGACGGGGAGATCATGGCGTGGTTGAATTCGGACGATTTGCTGATGCAGAGGACTTTGCTCTACGTGGGGAGCTACTTCGATCAACATCCGGAGGTGGATGTGATCTACGGACACCGGATTTTGATCGATGAAAATGACGAGGAAATCGGGCGCTGGGTTACTCCGCCCTATCGTGAAGAAGCTCTGACCTACTTCGACTACGTGCCGCAAGAGACGCTCTTTTGGAGGCGGAGAATCTGGGACAAAATCGGTGGTAATTTGAACGTCGATTTCCACTTCGCCCTGGATTGGGATCTTCTGCAGAGATTCCGGGACGCGGGCGCTAAGGTGGTGAGGGTCCCTCGGTTTCTGGGGTGCTTCCGGGTGCATTCCAACCAGAAGACATCGGCGAAGATGGCCGATGTCGGGAAAACGGAGATGAGTTGGCTGAGACCGGATTTCGCGGCCGATCCGCAGAAACGCCGTCGGATGACGAGACTCTACTACGGCGAACAGTTTCGGTCGCAGGTGAGTCGATATCTGATGTCGCTCGGGGTCCGGCGGGAGTGGTTGTAGTCGGCTGCTGAGGGCAAGCATGGAATTGTGCTTGGTTGACGCCGGACGGTGCGTTGCAAAGCTTGAGGGGCGGGTCGAAGCCGCCTAGACACTGAGAGATTGTATGAGTTTAGAGGCAGGACATTTATTACGGAAACATATTGATTCCGAAAGTTCTTTCACCAAGCCGAAGACGCTTTTTCGGGAGATGTTCAAAGACCTGGTCTCGAGCTGGCCGTTATCGGTCATGCTTGCAGTCCGGGATCTCAAGGCGCAGTACCGGCAGTCATTTCTCGGAATCATCTGGGCGTTTATTCCGCCCATTGTCTGGGCGGTCGGCTTAACCGTAGCGAAGCAGAACAACTTCGTGAACGTTGACGCGACGGAAATGAACTACACGGCGTTCGTGATGATCAGTATTTCTCTATGGCAGATGTTTTCTGCGTCGCTGTCCGGTCCGCTGACGTCGTTGCACACCAACCGGTCGCTACTGACCCGGGTTGCTTTCCCCCGGGAGGTGATCGTTGTGTCCGACATTCTGAAGCAGTTGTTCACCGTTGCGATCAATCTGCTGGTGATCATTGCAACTTTTATTTGGTTTCAAGTGCCGGTGGGTTGGACGTCGTTGTTGGCGATTCCGGCCATGTTGTTGCTGGTGCTCCTGGGAACGGCGTTGGGTTTGATGCTGGCGCCGATTGGTCTGCTTTATCGGGACATCAGTAGTGCTCTGCCGATTGTGATGATGATGTGGATGGCCTTCACTCCGGTTCTCTATCCATTGCCCCCCTATGAGGGGTTCTTCGCAACGGCTGTGCGATGGAATCCCGCGACGTCGATCCTGGTGACCGCGCGTGAGTTGGTCTCGGGAGAGGCTCTGACCGTTTTTCCTCAATTTATCATCATGGGATGCGGTGCTTTGGTCGTGCTGGTCTTTGGGATGGCGCTACTTCGTTGCGTGCTGCCGGTGATCTGCGAACGCTGGGGGGCTTGAATCGATGGAGACGCTGGAAATGACCGCCCGAAGCGAGGCGAAGGAAGATCAAGGTCATCGGCTGGTGATCGAGGCGACGGGTGTATCGAAGCGCTACTGTCGTGACCTGAAACGATCATTGTTCTACGGCCTCAAGGATGTTGCCCGAGAGATTGTTGGCCGTAAGAAGAAGAATCTAGAGCTTCGCGAAGGCGAGTTTTGGGCTCTCCAGAACGTCGATCTGACGTTGCGGCAGGGTGAATCCCTGGGATTGATCGGCCGAAATGGCTGCGGGAAGACGACGCTGATGCGGATCATCTCGGGTTTGATCAAGCCGACGCACGGAGAGATTACCGTCAATGGTCGCCTGGCCCCGTTGTTGGCGCTCGGTGCTGGATTTAATCCCGTGCTCACGGGGCGAGAGAATATTTACGTCAACATGGCGGTGCTCGGCTTGACGAAGGCGGAGATCGAGGAGCGGTTTGACGATGTCGTCGCGTTCTCGGAGATCGGCTATGCGCTCGACGCGCCCGTGCAGACTTACAGCTCGGGAATGACGGCCCGGCTGGGGTTTTCGTGCGCGATTCACACGGCTCCGGACGTGTTGCTGCTGGATGAAGTGTTCGCGGTCGGGGATCTGCAGTTCCGCCAAAAATGTTTTGCCCGGCTGCGGGAACTGCGGCGGGTCGGTACGTCATTCATCCTGGTGAGCCACATGCCGAGTATCATCCTGGGTTTGTGCAACCGGGGGGTTTACCTCCGGGAGGGCGAATTCGTGATGGCGGGTGAACCCACCGAGGTTATTGATCGCTACGAGGAGGACCTCCACATCGGGGGGCGGGGTCGTCCCGACGCGGTGGTGCAGGGTGCCGATCTAGAGGGTGGAGCGGGGGAGACACGGGCGTTTGAGATCCTGGCGGTCGCGTTCCGCGATTCGAATAATGTGGAGCAGGAAACGGTGGTGACTCCATTGCCCGCACGTCTAGTGCTCGACGTGCGGGTGAACGAGCCGGTGAAGGATTTTCACGCGGTGATCACGTTCATGCGGATGGCTTCGACGAATCCCGATGATTTCGAAGAGCCGGTTGCGGATGAGGAGGGGGTGGTGTTGCAATTCGCCAATCATCTGACCAAGACGCTTTATGACCTGACGCCGGGCAAGTATCAGTTCGGCGTCAAGATGCGAAAGGTTGGTCTACGTTCCGGACTTTATCGGTGTCGGATTGAGGTCTTCGCCTCGCCCAATCTCGTCTTGGCCACGTTTGATGGTTTCCGATTTCTCGTAAAGACCAAGGTCCAGATGGAGGGGTGCCAATTTTATCAACCTCACCAGTGGTTTGTGGAGGCGGCTGACGAGGAGGCGACGGTCAAGACGGTTCGGAAGCGGGGTGCGGCGACCCCCGGGGCGGCGAATCTGTCAAAGTCAGACGAGGAGCGTTCGGAAAAGCGATCGAAGCGGAAAAATCGGTTGGCTGCTGCCGACGAGGCGCGGGCCAAGGTGGAGAAACGTCTTTGAGTGTCGCGACGAACAAACCCCGCGAAAGGGAGCAAGGTGAGCGAATTCCGCAGGTAGCGGTCATCACGCGGACAAAGAACCGGAACCTGCTGTTGCGGCGGGCCATTGAGTCGGTCCTGCGGCAGCGCTTTCAAGATTGGGTTCACGTGATCGTGAACGACGGGGGACCCGCGGCGGCCCTTGACCTATTGGTCGCGGAGTACTCCGATCTTTACCGGGGACGGGTCCGGGTTGTTCATAACGACGAGTCCGTCGGGATGCAGGAGGCCTCGAATCTTGGGTTGGGTCACACCGAGAGCGAATTCGTCGTGGTGCACGACGATGACGACGCGTGGGATCGGAATTTCCTGCGGAAAGTGATGAATTTTTTCGCTCGCGAACCCGAAACGCAGGGGGTCGTTACGCGAAGCGTGATCATCCACGAGACCGTTGAGAATGGGAGTATCCGCGAGACCCGCCGCTCGGATTACCCGATGCCGAGTTCAATCAGCTTGTTCGAAATGGCGGCGGAGAATCTCTTTCCGCCCATCGCGTTCGTCTACCGGCGGTCCGTTCACGAGACGGTTGGGCTGTTCGACAATCAATTCACGGTGCTGGGTGATTGGGATTTCAACCTCCGATTCCTCATGCACCATGAGATCAAGGTTCTCGACGCCATCCTGGCGCATTACCACCATCGCGAGATCGGGGATACCTCGGCGTACGGAAATAGCGTGACGTCGGGTCAAAGTGAACACGCGGAGAAGCTGACCACCTTTCAGAACGTCTACCTTCGGAAAGACATTCGGGACGGGCGGTTGGGCCTGGGAACCATGGTGAACGTGTCCAGGGCCTTTCTCGAAGAAACGAGGAAGCTAGAGGCGCTGCGGCGAGATGGCGATTTGAAGTATCGCAGCTTGTGGAACCGCTATCCCGGGGTCGCCGCTGTGGATACGGTTCTCAGTGGACTCGCGGCGAGATACTTCGGGTTTCGGCAGAGTGCCGAGGAAACCTTGCGACCGAAGGTCCAGCAGGCGAAAAATTTATTCTGGACCCTGCGCTTACGAATGGCAGGGCAGCCGAATTCGGCGAGGGAGCAAAATGCGGAATGGGTCGAGGGGATCCTGGCCGCAGCTCGAACGAAGGAGGTGATATCGTTCGACATCTTCGACACTGTTCTCCACCGAACGACGCACTCGCCGGTGGATGTATTCGACCAAATGGAAGCGGATGCCCGCGACTGGCTGGGGCGGTCGGGGACGTTTTTTCGCCACGCCCGGATCCGAGCCGAGCATCGCGCCCGGCTGGAATTGGAGATTGAGCGGCAGACGGACGAGGTGAGCCTCGACCAAATCTACGCGACCCTCGCTCGTTTGTTGGAACTCGATCCTGGTCACGATGGACTTGACCGTCTGAAAGCGCGGGAGATTGAACTCGAGCGAAAGCTCCTTCACGCAGTGCCGTTCGTGAAGGATTTGATCGAGCGCCTGCGCACGGCGGGCAAGCGGGTCATTTTCGTGTCGGACATGTATCTTCCCAGCGATCTGCTGAGGGAGATTCTCGTCGGCGTCGGCATCGACGCGCCGGAGATCTTTGTGTCCTGCGAACACGGGGTGTCCAAGGGGACGGGTGGCATGTATCGCAAGCTGCCCAATGAGTTGGGTGTCGAAGCGGGCGCGATTCTGCACCTGGGTGACAACCGACAGTCGGACGTCATCAATGCGAGGCAGCACGGGCTTGACGCCCGATTGATCGAGATCCCGTGGGGACTCAAGAGTTTCGCGCTCCAGTCTTCCAAGGCATTTGAAAGTCGGCATCTGGGAATCGGGGGGTCGATTGCGGCCGGCCTGGCCAAGCGCCACGCTTACGCGTTGGCGAGTGACGCTTCGGTTGGGGACGATGAGATGTTGGCGCGAAGGATCGGGTTTGAGTTTGCCGGGCCGATGTTTCTGGGGTTTACGGCGTGGTGCATCCAGCAAGCCGAGGCTGAAGGGCGGGGGCGGTTATTGTTTCTGGCTCGCGACGGGTATTATTTGAAGGAGTGTTTTGATCGGATCAAGCGAAGGTTCGCGGTTCCGATCGAGGCGGACTATTGCTACGCCTCCCGGCGACTCTTCTCGATCCCTGCGATCCGGGAGTTGGACGACGAGACGCTCGATTTCTTGCTCAAGCCGAGTCCTTTGATGACGGTGCGGCACTTTTTGGAGCGGGTCGAAATCGAGTCCGACGATGTGGTCGATGTGATCGGGGAGTGTGGGTTGCCGGGGGCGGATCAGATCATCACGAATCAGTACCACGCATTCCGCAATCCCGAGATTGAAGCTGGGATGAGGCGGCTCTTCTACCGGTTACAAAATCAGATTTTCGAGGTTGCCGCCGCTGAACGCGAGACGTTGCACGGATATTTGAAGGATTTGGGGCTGGATTCGAGCCGGGATAGCGTGGTCGACCTGGGTTGGCACGCCTCGAATCTTCGCGCGATGAACCGATTGGCAGAGGAGGTGACGGGCTCTGGCGGATTGCCCGGATTCTATTTTGGAACGTGGGAACCGGCGGAGTCTGTGATGCTCGACGGGTGGCCGCTTCAATCGTATTTTGTGCACCTCGGGCAAACGAAATTTCGGAAAGATCTGCTGATGGAGTGCGTGGAATTGCTCGAATTGCTTTTCAATGCTCCGCACCCTTCCATTACCGGACTGCGGTTTGAAGCGGGCAAGTGGATTCCGAAGTTTGGGACTCCGGAGATCACGGAAGCACAATCGGAATGGATGAAAATATTGCACGCGTCGGCTCTTCAATTCGTCGACGAAGCGCTTGAGCTGTTGCCGGGACTACGTGACGCGGTGGACATCGAGGACTACCTCGAGGCGGTCTGCGGGCGGATTTTCCGGCGACCGACGGCGGAAGAGGGTCGAGTCCTCGGCGCGTTCAGTCATCGCGATGCATTTGGAGGGGGAACGCCGACGCGCCATCTCGCGTTGGTGCCCGAGGCGGCTCGGCAAATGCGGGACCGCGGAGACTTGCGGCGAGCTTATCAGAACAGCTTTTGGCGCAAGGGATTCGAGGCCCAACTCAATCCCTTCCAGAAACAGCGAGCGATCAAGTGATGTCAGAAGCAGCACGGGAAACGGGAGAAGTGGTACGCGGGAGCCAGTGGCCGAGTTTGGGAGACGGGTATTGGGAACGAACGATCCATTTCGTTCACATTCCGAAGTGCGCAGGGACGGCGATATTTTCGGGTTTGGTCGATACCTTCCCGGATTCCTGGCGTCAGCAGCCAACCTACTGTGATGGTCTGGACGTGGTGGCGGCGACGGAAGCGACCCGCCAGCAGTATCGCAAGCTGGGTTGGGAAGATTTTCATCGTAAATACCTCGAGTTGTGCCAGTTCCTCGTGATGATGCAGATGAACCGGGGAGTCTGTTTGCTGGGCGGCCACTACCCCTATTCGCCGCTGGCGAGGAGGCAGTTTGGTGATCGATATTTTCCCATCACGGTGTTGCGGGATCCGGTCGAGCGCGCAATCTCCAATGTCATTTGGCTGACCGTGCGAGCGGGTAAGTATCCGATGGCGGATTACTTGGAGGGTCGGCGAGATCCGTGTGCGATGATCGAAGAATTTCTGGAGGGGGAGCTTTTTGAGTGGATGACGAGGGCGATGGCTCTCCAGATTGGCGGGTTGGGCCGCGCTGGCAAACTGGATTTCAACCCGGAGCCTCAGATTGACCGGGCGACGAGCAACGCCGTTGCAAACATTGAAAAGTTCGCGCTCGTTGGATTTCAGGATGACCTCAAGACGTTTGGTCGGCGGTTGAGCCGCAAAATTGGGATCGAGGTTGTCGTTCCGCGGGCGAACTCCACCGATAGTTTTCTCGGAGATTCTGGCTTGCGGAGGCGGATATACGACATGTTCGCCGGAAGTCGGCTGGATAGAATCCGCGAGGCATGCGCCGACGACCTCAGTATTTACGAGCACGCTCGGAAAATTTGGAACCGGAAACCCCGCAAAGCCGCTTGAATGGTCCTAGGGGTTGACGTTAGCTTGAGTAAATGCTCTGAGGTGAACTCAGCGCAACCCGCAGTAATAATGAATTCCCGATCCCTTCTCACGTTAGCTCTATTTGCCTCATTGATGACGGTTGCTTCGGCAAAAGTTTACGTTGTGACTTCGCTCCAAGACGGTCCGGAAGGACAGCTGGGAACAAATACCTTGCGAGGCGCGCTCTTGGACGCCCGCGATAAAAGCAAGGACAAGCGAGATGTGATCAAGTTTCGCATCCCCGGGAAGTCCCGGACGATCAACCTCGTCGGGCAGCCCCTTGTCTTTAATAACATCACGATCGGGCGGAAAAAATCGATCATCATCGACGGCTTCAGTCAGTCGAAGGGAAGCGAGCCGCCGATCATTCTCAACGCTGGGGGATTGAACTCGTCAATTATTTTATCCGAGGGTTCCAAACACAAGATCAGGGGGTTGCAGTTCATCAATTTTTCCGGGAGCGCAATCGTCATTGAGCAGGGTTCGCGCAAAAACGTCATTCTGAAAAACTGGATCGGCTTTGAGAAGGCGGGGAGTGGCTTCGATTCCAACAACAGGCAGTATTCCAACGCCACCGGAATTTTACTCCAGTCGAAGCAGAATAAAATCAAGCGGAACGTGATCTCCGGTTCCCACAACGGCATTCACATCGGCTACAACGAAGCTGACCCTTCGACGTTTAATCGACCGGAGTGTCGGGCGAATCTCGTTCGTTCTAACCGAATTGGGACAACCCCCGACGGTCGGTCGGTCCTTTCGAATAATTCCGACGGAATCTACATGGGTCCACGAGCGAGTTTTAACAACATCAAGGCTAATCTGATCTCGGGCAATGCATCAGCCGGGGTCGAATTGCTCCACCGGACAACGAAAGGCAACCGAATCTCTCGCAATCTCATCGGAACGGACGTTTCGGGCGAGTTTCGTTTGGGTAACGGCGACAACGGAGTTCACATGGCGAATTACGCGACCGGGAATATCGTCGATTCCAACGTAGTCGCCGGCAATCGCTTGGTGGGAATCCTGATGGAGGCAGTCGCTCCGAAGTTCGGTGAGTCGAGGATTACGATCAACAACACCGTCACGAATAACCTCGTCGGCTGCAATACCTCGGGCACCAAAGAACTGCGCGGTCAGAACATCGGGATCTACCTTCATGGGGTCGATAGCAGGGGGAATACCGTGAGGGGGAACGTCGCCGGGGGAAATCTCTGGTGGGGCATTTATTCCGAGGATTCGTTTAACAACACGATTGATCGCAATTTCTCCGGCGTGAACAAAGTCGGCGGTCGTATCCCCAATGGCCGCGGTGGAATCATCGTCGACGGTGGTGGCGGATGCCGCGTCACGAACAACGTCGTGAGATTCAATGGGTATGACTCGAATCCGTTCAACCCGTCGGGAATCTGGTTTCTTAATACCTCTGGAAATTCCAGTTTCGGAAACATTGTGAATTCCAACCGGAACAATAAATCACAGTAGCGGTTCGGGGCTGGAAGTTGCCCGCTAGCGAGTCACGGATGATTCGGGAGACTCCGAAGAATCCTTTTGCGGTGATGAGCTGGAGTCATCAACTGACCGATGCTCGGTGCAAGGGCGTTCAGGAATCTCCCTCTGGGCCGCTCGTTTTCATTGTTCCGACCGTTTCGGACTCATGCCTTCGTCGTCGGACGGCTTAGAACCGAGGGGAGACAATCATTTTGAAGAAGCTTGCTCACTGGTCGATTGTGTTGGCCGCGTTCGCGTTGTGCGTCGGCGTGTTTTCGAGCGCATTGATTTACGGGTACGGGCATTCGGACGACTACGTGTACCTCGAGGACGCGAGGGCTGGGCGGATCGTAATCGGTGAAGACCATTTTACGCGACAGGGGCGACCTTTGGCCGCTTTGGCGATGACGCCCGCGCTTCTGACGGCAAAGACGATCGACAATCTTCGCTGGATCCGGGCGGTTTCAATCCTGCTGACGCTGGCGTTCATTTTCCTCATCGCGAGGGAGTTTCTTTGGTCGGGCTTTGGTCCGTGGGTGGCGGCGGCGGGGTCATTGCTCGCGGTGCTGACTCCCGGATGGACCGCGTGGGTCGGTTGGGCCGTCTGCATGCCCTACGCTGCGGGGGCGATTCTTGCCAGTGCTGGCGGGACGTTCCTTCTGCGGACGGAGTTTGACGCGAGACGCGGTTGCCGCTACCTCGGCCGATTCGTAGCGGCGTCATTCGTTTTCCTTGCTCTGACCGTCTACCAGCCCACGTTTGGGTTCTTCTTCCTGCCGCTCGTCGTTCGCTCCCTGGGTGAGGGGCGGTGTCCGTGGAAACGGTGGATCTGGGGACTCGCGGTCCCGATCCTGACCTGTGCGGTTTACTTGGTCGCTTATCGCAGCGCCCAGTTTGTCTTTGAATGGCAGGGGCCAGCGATTTCGCGTTCGGCCTTCGGTTTTGCGCTCGAACCGAAGTTTGCAGCGCTGTTTGCCGACGTGCTCCGACCACTTTTCCTCGGATGGGAAGTTGTCTTTCTCGGGTATCTGGGATGGGCTTTGGCACTGGTTTCGGTTTTGTGGTTGGGGCTGGCGGTTGGTTTGACTGGGAGGTGGGGAAAGTCGGGCCTTGGGCTTTTATTGTTTGCCAGTTCGGCGGTTTTGATCGCCGCGGGGCCCTTGCTGACGCCAGCGAATCCGTACGTGCCTTTCCGAACGCTGGCGGCTCCGTGGGCGATCGTCGCCGTCTTCTGCGTCGGGGTTTTCGCTCGCGCGGGGTGGTCGCGGATGATCCTGGCGAGGCTCGTTTTGGTCGGCGTGGTGTCAATCAACGCGGTGGCGGCATTCGGCGCGTTGCACTTTGGTGTTGCCCGGGTTCATTCGGCGGAGTTGTCGGCGTTTCGGACGGCCTTTGCTCCGCTGGATGGTGCCGACGCCGTCTTGTTCGTGAAGCCCGATTCAGCGAGTTCGGAAGCTGAGCTGGGTCGCAGCCGAGCTCACGAGTTCTGGGTTTTGTCGACGATCCATGACTGGGTGCCATCGGCGCTGGTCAATCTCGTCGCAGCGGAGAATCTGGGATCAGAGGCGGCGTTTGAGGATGGGATTTCGGTGCCGGTTATCGAGCGTCAGCTGCTCTCGGATACGCGCGGGTTTGAAGTTTTGGACATGAATGCTGCGCTGCGGGGCGGGAAGTCGAGCCAGTGGGTCACCCGGTCGTCTCCGACTCAACGGCAGAACGCGACCATCGGCGATTACGAACATCTCAAGAATCTTAACTGGTGCTTCTCGCCAATGGTGGGCTATTTCCGCAGTTGGAAAGTCGGGCGCCGCGACAAGGTGCCGTGGATCGATCACATCGCGTTCGGGCGGTTGAATTTCGTGACCGGCTCGGAGGGGAGTTCGACCTGGAAAGACGAGGCCGGGAAGAAAATCGTTTTTGATCGCGCGACGTATCCGACGGCGCTTCGTGGAAGAGGGAAGAAGCTGCTGCCGGTGATGGCGACCAGCGGGAGTGCTCTCACTGCGGAGCCGATGGTGCCGATGCCTTGATCGGGAGGCCGCTTTGTTTTGGAAAAATCGATCGAGTTAAGAACGACCGGGCTTGCGGTGTTGCTGGTGATTCCGTCGTATCGTGATGCGTCGCGGTTGGCAGATTTCCTGCCGGGTCTTCTCGCTGCGATTGAGGGTCTGGAAGGCGAGGTCGCGGTCGAGGTGGTGGATGACGGATCTACGGAAGTGGACCGGTCGCGGACGGGCGAACTCGTTGAGGAGCTGCGTGCCCGGTTCCCGCAATTGTGTCCGCTGCGTGCTCTTCCCGAGAACCGAGGCAAGGGTGGTGCGATTTACGCGGCCTGGGACGCTGAGAACGAAGCGAAGTGGCTGGGATTTGTCGATGCGGATGGAGCGGTTCCCGCGATGGAGGTCGCTCGGCTGATCGAACTGGCCTCGCGTCAGGGCGCGGTTGACGCGTTGATCGGAAGCCGGGTCAAGCTGGCAGGCCGGTTGATCGAGCGCTCACCGGTGAGGCATCTCGTCGGTCGGGTCTACGCGACGCTGTCGTCGATCCTGACGCGAACCGTGATTTATGACTCCCAGTGCGGGTGCAAATTCGTCCGGAGGGATTCTTACACGGAGGTGAGAAGCCGGCTTGTCGACATGCGCTTCGGCTTCGACATCGACCTCTTGAGCCAGCTGCTGGCCGCGGGATTCCGGGTCTGCGAAGAACCGCTGCTGGAGTGGAGGGATGTGCCGGGGAGCAAGGTGCACGTCGGGCGCGATTCGGTGAACATGTTCTCGTCGCTGATTCAGCTGCGCGGTAGGTTAAGAAGAGAAAAGATTGCCGTTGATCGAGCTGATCGCCCCACCTCGGCAAGCGCCCAACGGGAGTGAAGAAGTTTTGAATTGTTGTATCGTAACCACGGAAATTGCGGGTCCACACCAGAATGGCGGGGTGGGGACGCATTGTTTGTATTTCGCGCGATTTTTAGCGCGGCGATCTGACGCTGAAGTTTCGGTGGTTTATTACGGACCGATTGAGCGGGAGGACGAAGAACATTGGGTCCGGCGGTTTCGCGACGAAGATGGGATTGAGTTTCGCTGGATCGACCCCGAAGCTGACGCGAATCGGCACTTTCGGGGCCTGAACGGGTCCGCCGCCGAGCGGGGTTCGCTCCGGGTGGCGCGGGAGCTGTCGACGCGGGAGGCGGATGTCTATTTTTTCCAGGATCTGCGTGGGTTGGGATACCGGGCCATGGAGATGAAGCGGATGGGAGTTGCTTTTCGGCGGTCGCTGCTGACCTGCATGGTGCATTCGTCGCACGAGTGGATTAGCGAAGCGATGAACTCGCTGATGGTGCGGGGTGCGGACGAGATGGTGACCCGCGCGATGGAGAGGCAAAGCGTGCGGTGGTGCGACGTGTTGCTGAGTCCGAGTCGCTACATGTTGGATTGGAGTCAGCGGGACGCGGGGATCGAGCACGCGAGGGCGCGGGCGATCCCATACGTTTTCGAAACGTCGGACGAACCGATCTCGGTTCACGAGCCGGTGCGGGCCATCCTTTTTTTCGGGCGACTGGAGCAGCGGAAAGGGCTGCTGGTTTTTCTCGAGGCGATTGATCGAATCCGCCGTAATCGTTCGGAGCCGTTGGAGATCGTGTTGCTCGGACGAATTGGGATGACGGAGGATGGCCACGCGGACACGACGATCGCGCGGTATCGGGAGCGGTTTGGCGAGACCGTCCGCATCGAGGAACTGACCGACAAGGGTCACGACGAGGCGATCTCAATTCTGCAGAGTCGCCCCGATGCGCTGGTGGTGTGCCCGTCGCTGCTGGACAACATGCCGTATGCGATCATTGAAGCGATCTGCTTGAACTGTAATTTGATCACGTCGAATACGGGAGGGATTCCGGAATTGACCGGTGACGAAACGCGCGTGTTCGCTCCGGAGGCGGGGGCGTTGGCGGCGGTGATCGAGCGCGCCTTGGCCGGGGAACTCGGCCCGCCGCGACCGGCTTACCAAGCTGACGCTGTGAAAGCTGAGTGGACGAAATGGCTGGATGAACTTGCGGTCGAAGTGGGTGCGATGGGGGAGGTGGCACCGAGCGCGGTGACCGAGTTGCCTTTGGTGGTGTCGGCCGCGCATCCCGATCAGGAGGCCGTGAAGAGAGCGGCGGGTGGGAGGCGGATCGTTGTCGCAGGCGGCGAAGATGTCGACGACGTGATCGGACGCGCTCTGGTCGTCCCGAACGGCGTAGTGCCGGATGCTGACGGCTTGCACGAGCTGGAGCGGGCTTCGGCTGACTCGGGAGCGGACGTCGTGATGGGGCTGACGCGTTGGCGGGACGAGGATGGGCGCGAAATCGAGGTGGGGCCGGTGGTGCCAAGCGCGGAGCTGATCGGATTTGGAAATCTGGCGGGCTGGGGTTGCGCGGTGGGTGGACGAGACTTCGTCGAGTCGATGAGACGGGGGAAGTTTGAAAGTGCGGCTGCGGGCCGCGCCGTCCTGGAGGTGGCTCGGCGCGGGGGGAGCGTCGGGACAACTCCCGTTGTAGTCGAAAGTGCTTTGTCGATGCCTCGAGGCCACTGGGGCGTCTACGATCGGCCTTCGTTGGAAGGTGCCCTCGACGCTGCGGGGGTGGTGGATCTAAGCGAGCGTCGGATGGCGGTGGCGATCGCGGGCACGATGATGGATTGCGAAGAACATTTGGAGCGCTCGAAGGTTTGGGTCAAGAAACAGCTGAAGGCGAACGAGGTCTGGTGGCAGAAGCACCTGAAGGAGAGCGAGGTCTGGTGGAAAGAGAAGGTCGACTTTTGGTGGAAGGACGCGGAGGCGAAAAATCTCCAAGTCAATGACTTGAGTGCGAAACTCGAGCAGATGCGTGAGCGGGTTGTCTTCCTTCGGGCGCATCAATCGAAGGTGAAGCGATGGGTCACCGATCTGAAAGCGAAGTTCAGAAAGTAATTGACGATGGTGAAGGTTGGAAACGGGCCGGATTTTTTGGGAATTGGTGCTCAGAAGGCAGGGACAACCTGGTTGCACGCCCAGTTGGCTGCTCATCCGGACGTCTGGGTCCCGCCCCCGAAGGAACTGCACTTTTTTGACCGAGGCCGCGAATACCCTTCGCCCCACGATTTGAGCGAGGAGTCATTTTTCCAGCGGATCGTCGGCGAAGAGAGCTGGGAAGGCCCGCGGACTCTTGCGGGGTTGCAGCGGGTCGCTGAGCTTTGGAAGTCGGGGGACAGGAAGCAGGCAAGGTGGTGGTGGCGATTTCTCACCGGTAAGTACGACGAGGCCTGGTATCGGCGGCTGTTTCCGACGGACGGGTTTGCGGCGGTCGGTGAGATCACGCCGGAATACGCGATCCTTTCGATGGAAGACATCCGGCGGGTGCGGGACGTGAATCCGGGAATGCGATTGATCCTGCTGCTTCGTGATCCCGTTGAGCGGTCATGGTCGTCGATCCGTTACAATCATCAGGAAGGGTTCAACTCCGTGAATATTGAATCAATCGATGAAGTCTTGGCGGAGGCTCGTTCGCCGCGGTTGATGCGGCGCTGTGATTACACGGGGATGATCAGTCGTTATTTGGAGTGCTTTCCGGCTTCGCAGCTTTGCGTCGGATTTTTTGATGCGATCAGTGAGCAGCCCGAGGTGATTCTGCGGGAGATTCTGGATTTCCTTGGGGTTGATGCGGGGGAGTTGCCGGAGGCTGAACTCCGGAAGAGCTTTAATCCGTCACGTGAGCGGGAGATGCCCGTGGAGTTGCGGGACGCGTTGAACGACATGTATCGCCCGATGGTTGGAAAGTTGGCTGAAGCCGTGGGCGGCTATGCCTCCCGTTGGTTGGCCCGGATGGACGGGGAGATTGTGGACCGTGGAAATGCGGCCGCGACGGTGATTTTCGACGGGAAGCCGGATTGGGGACCGGAATGAGCGGAAAGAAAGCCCAGCCAAATTTCGTCGGGATCGGCGCTCAAAAGGCGGGGACGACGTGGTTGCATTCTCAGCTTGGCCACCACCCGCAGGTCTGGACGCCACCGATCAAGGAGCTGCACTATTTCGACCGGGAGGTGAGGGCAACGTCGTCCAAGCATCTGGCCACCGCTTCGCCGATTCGTCGGTGGGTTGGGGGAGAAGAATGGGAGCGTCCGCGGATGGTCGAAGGCGTGCGTGCCGTGGTGGCTGATTGGCGTGAGGGACGGCGCGAGCGGGCGGCCTGGAACGCGCGGTGGTACTTTGGGCGTTACGATGATGATTGGTATCGCGGGCTGTTCCGGGCCGGTGAGGGATGTGTGGCGATTGGTGAGGTGACTCCGCGTTACGGGACGCTCGATCTCGAACACATCCGACACATTTCGAGGGTAAATCCGGAGATGAAGATCATCTATTTCCTGCGGAACCCGGTGGATCGGTGTTGGTCGGCGTTGCGGTACTTCGTGAAGCGTGGATCGAAAAAAATCGACCTCGAGTCGCCGGCGAAATTGGTGAAGAAGATCATGAAGGCCGAGGGGATTGCCCGGCATTCCAATTATTTGGAGACCATCGCAAATTTGGAGCGGGTCTTTCCGGGTCGCCAAGTTTTGATAGGATATTTCGACGCGATCGAGCGAGACCCCGGGGCTCTGTTGAGAAAGGTTTGGGAATTTCTCGAAGTGGATGACCTGGAGATCCCCAACGAGCGGCTCCGGACGGTTCGCAACCTTTCACCGAAGCGAGACATGCCGGCAGAGGTGCGCGCGGCGTTGATCGAGATCTACGCTCCGGCGGTGCGGGAAATGGCCGAACGGTTTGGGGGGTATCCGAAAACGTGGCGGGCGGAACTGGAGGGGACGCTGACGACTGCGAGCGGGGAGAATTTGCCGAGGGCCGCGGAGACTCTGGGCTGATGAAGCCGGATTTCATCGGAATTGGGGCGCAAAAAGCGGGTTCGACGTGGCTGAATTCACAGTTGAAAATGTGTTCCGACGTCTGGCTTCCGCCGGTGAAAGAGTTGCATTATTTCGATGGGGGGCTGCGGCAGGTCGAAGCGGAGAAGCAGAAGCGAGGCCCTTGGGAAACGAACATCCGCGAGACTTTACGAGGTCATCGGGAGAAAGGGGGGCAGCTTAAACAGCGGCTCCGTCGGCATCTGAAGCGACGGGATTTCGGTGCGCTTCGCTGGGAGATGCGGTGGAAGTTTGGGCGACGGAATGACGAGTGGTACTGCCGTTTGTTCGACGAAGCCGGGTCGGATCGGGTCTGCGGTGAGATCACCCCGGAGTATGCGGTGTTGGCTGAAGAAGCCGTCCATCGGATGGCCCGGCTGAATCCTCGTTTGAAGGTCATTCTTTTCGTTCGCGATCCGCTGGACCGGGCGTGGTCTGCGCTTCGATTTGCGGCGTCCCGCGGGGTGGTGAACGTCGATCTGGGTTCGGCCGACGAGGTTGGGAAGTTCCTCGTTTTGCCCGGAACGCTGCGGCGCTCCGACTATTTGGAAACCCTGCGGATTTACGCAAGGGTGCTCCCGCCGGAGCAGATTTTGATAGGGTTTTTCGACGCCATCACGGAAGCTCCGGCTGAGCTGATGGCGGGAATATGCCGCTTTCTCGAGGTGAAGGAATTCCGGGCTCGGGAGAAGAGATTGCAGCGGGTCGTCAACCGATCCCCCGCACGGAAGCTGGCTCCGGGAGTGATTGAGACGGTGCGCGGAGCCTACGAGCCTGAGGCTGAGAGGCAGGCCGCGGTGTTGGGGGGCTACGCTGTCGACTGGTTGTCCCGGTTGCGCGGCGGCGGGTCTGGGGTGGAGGGAAGCGGTGAGCGCCGGCCAGCGGTGAGATTATTGGCGGATTGTCACGTAGAGGTTTGAGCAGGTGAACGATCAACTGAAACGACCGGACTTCCTGGGAATCGGTGCGCAGAAGGCTGGGACGACCTGGCTGAATTCTCAACTGAAGAAGCATCCGGGAGTGTGGATGCCGCCCGTGAAGGAATTGCATTACTTCACGAGGGAGGCACCTTACGCCCGTTTTCGACCGAAGACGCAGAGGGCGTGGTGGCGGGCGGTGTTGAATCCGACGGAGAAAGAGAAATATAAATTCGCCAACGCGAAGGCGCGCGTGGGGAAACATTGGGCGACGCGGGATTGGGCGACGCTCGCATGGGATCTGCGCTGGCACTTGGGTCGCCCGAGTGATGCTTGGTATCGGGATCTTTTTACGGGGGCGGGGAAGGGCCAGATCGCGGGGGAAGTGACGCCGGAATACGGTGTCTTGTCGGTCGAAGATATCGAGCGCATCAGGAACGTGAATCCCGCGATGAAGATCATTTTCTTAATTCGTGATCCCATCGATCGTTCGTGGTCCGCGGCCCGTTACATTGCTTCGCGTGGGTTCGCGGGAGTCGACCTCGACTCGCAGGATAAGGTCATGCAAATGCTGCGTGCGCCGATGACCCAGCGGCGGTCGAATTACGTCGAAACGTTGCGGAACTATCTCGCGGTTTTTCCGGCGGAACAGATTCTCGTCGGCTTCTTCGACGCCATCGAGCGGGATCCACGGGGATTGCTGAGTGGGATTTGGGATTTTCTCGGGGTGGAGCCATACGAAGTGAATCAGCGCCGAATTGACCGGGTGGTGAACAAATCACCAGATCGTGGGATGCCGCCGGAGGTAGCTGCAATGCTGCGCGAGTCGCAGCGGGGCCAGATCGACGAACTCGCTGAACTGCTGGGAAGCTACGCGGAGGGATGGCGGGCGAAGTTGAGTGGTGAGGACGCAGAGCCAAAGGATTGGCCCTCAGTAGTGAAAATGTCCGACTGCGAGCTGAGAGCGTGAAGTAAGGGCCATATCTGACGTCAGGAAGGGTTGGGATTTTTGACGAAGCTAGTTCAAGATGAAGCGAAAATGAGCGAGATTTCTACAGATTACCGCGACGAGACGATTCGCTGGGCTAACGATTTTGATCGGAGACTTGTGAGCGGATATTACGACGACATCAGCGCGAACTACGCCGAGATAGCGCAAATCCAAGCGGAAGGTTCGTTCGATGAAGAGAGGGCTTCGGTCAAAAAACTGCGCGAAAGCTTACGTGAAATGAGAGCGACTCTGAAAGACTTACGGGGGTCGTCGAGTCGTGATCCAGGGGCGGCCAAGGCGCTGAAGGACGAGATCCAGGTCGTCTCTGCCAAACTGAGCGGACTCAAGGAAGAGATCGGCTCGGATGTCGGATCTGAAATTTCAGCGAAATTGCGGCAGCAAATCGAGACGTTCACCAGCCAGAACTCTCGGCGCGAATTTTACCTGAAGTCGGCGGGAGACGCGAAGGACGGCGAGAAATTGCTCAACATGACTACCGCTTACGAGCTGTTTTTCATGGAAGAATGGGTGGCATCGCGCTACTCGGGTGAGGGTCGGATCGTCGACCTTGGATGCTGGTTCGGTGAAACGGGAGCCGCGGCGGCTCGTGGACTCAAAGCGAACCCGGCGGTCACGGACGCGCGGCGGATCGAGTCCTTCGATCTCTTTATCTGGCAGGATTGGATGGTACCGATCGCGAAGGAGCTGGACCTGAAGCTCGATTTCAAACCCGACGAGAGCTTTTACGATTTCGTCAAAACGACTCACCGTGACCATCTGGACGTGGTCGAGTATGTGCAGCAGGATTTGCTCGGCTACGATCCGGGCGATGAGCCGATTGAATTTCTGTTCCTGGACGCGAACAAGGAATGGAGTTTGGCATCGAGCATATTCGCCAAATTCCTGCCGAAGTTGATTCCTGGTCAATCGGTTCTCGTTCAGCAGGACTACGCGTGGTGCGACGAGATGACGCCGGTGAACGTGATGTCGATGTGGTTGCTACGAGATCAGACGACGTGCGTCTACCACGTGCCTGACTCGTGCAGTGTCGTCTTCACGGTCGATGCGCCGCTCCCGGCTCCGGTCGAATTGCGCCCGGACATGTTTTCTTCGGCTGAGATCGACGAGGCCTACGAACAGGCGATGAAGTTCGTGCGGGCGCCGTACGACGGTTACCTTGCCTTTTCCAAGGTCAGCTTTTTCCTGCAGTTGTCGCGGCTTGGCGACGCCGGGCGGGCGTTGGATGAAGCCGTGTTGCGTGGCGGGCGGTTGCTGGACTACCACCGTCGAAGCTTGGAGGGCGTTCTCAAGCGAGTGATCGACCTGGAGGGTGGGCGCGAACTCGCCCGCAAGATCGCGGAAGTCCCCTCGACCACTTAGCGCCCGGGATGCCGCTCGCTTGCGGCGAGCAGAAGCTGTGATGAAGACCTACATTTTAGTCAACGACACCGAACCGAGCCAGCATCTGGGATGCGTGTTGGTGGTCAATCGGATTCGTGGAGAATTTGCCAGTCGCGGAGCGCAGATGGTGGATTCGGTGAACACGAAGGTGGATGCCGAGAAAACGCTGAGTTCCGAAGATTGGGCGGCGGTCGACTTCGTCGTATTCAACGGGGAGGGAACGCTGCATCACGATGCGGTGCGGGGCTTGGAGATGTTGGACTTCGCGGTGGCCGCAAAAGCGGCGGGCAAGCCGGTATTCTTGATCAATTCGGTCTGGCAGGCGAACGGCGAGACCTACGGCGAGCGTTTGGGATGCTTCGACCTCTGTTGCTTCCGCGAACCGTTGAGCTTGGCGGATGCGAAGGCGATCCGGTCCGACTGCCGGTTGGTTCCTGATCTCACGATTGCCGCGCCGCGGTTGGCGGGTCGGTCGGCGTTGCGGGCAAAGGGTCGGGGGATCGTGCGGCGACTGTGCGGTCGGTTCGCTCCAAGTTTTGGCGTCGTGGATTCGGTGAGGAAAGATGTGACGGAGAAGCTGGGCGACTTTGCGATCTCCGCCGGGGCGCGATTTTTCGCGATGAGCAGTTACGGATTGAGCCATCTGAGTAACGACCAGTTGGAGAAGATCCGCCGGATCGGAGACACGACGTTGACGATGGACAATCTCGGGGAGCTGGAGGGGTGTGATTTGGTGGTAACGGGGCGGTTCCACGCGGCGTGTTTGCTTCTGGAATCCGGGACGCCATTTTTTGCGATCGCTTCGAATACCTACAAGATCGAAGGATTGCTGGACGACGCGGGCGTCGCGCGGGGGGAGATTCTCCTGGGAGAGGATTGGTTGGCGCTGGATCCGGCGGCGCAGCGGCGGGAGTTGATCGTGCGGAAGGGAGCGGTCTGGGCTGGTGAGACCGAGGCGAAGTTCCGGGCTTACTTGCGGAAAGCGGCCCGGGACCAGGCGGCGATGTTTGACGACATCGCGCGCTTGGCGGGACTAGGAAAGCCGGGCGAACGGGAAGGGAGCGTTTCGTGATTGGTGGAGGACGGGGCGGGAAGCCGGTACATTGTTTCATCATTGCGGCCCCGCGGTCCGGGACCACGTGGATCAGTAGAATCCTCGACGCCCACCCGGAGATTTTCTGCACGGAGCGAAGGCTCTTTGGAGACTACGCGGACTTCCTGATTGACGAGGGCAGTGCGGCTCCCCGCTTGCGCTGCACGCTCGATAAGTTCACGAAGGCGTCACTGTTGCCGCAGAATTTTACGGATTACGACGATGCGGGATTGCTTGGATCTTACATCGACGCGTTGGTCACCGAGGAAATGCGCGTTAGCGGGAAGCGGGTGCTTATCGACAAGGTGACGCCCTACGTCGGCACGGCAGGCCTAGTGGTCCGACAGATTGAGCGCTTTTTTCCTGATGCGAAGATCGTGCACCTGACCCGGGACGGTCGCGATGTGGTGACGAGCGGGGTTTTTCATTGGATGAGCCGGATCAAAGCCGGTGAAAAGTTGAGTGCAGCGCAGGAGGAGCGCCGTCGGTGCGTTTTGGAGAAAATGCCATTTGCCGGGCGATTTTTTACCGATTCCGAAATCGACGAGTGGACGCGGACTTGGTCGGGACCGTTGGAGACGATGAGCTTCACGCAAGAGCGATTCGATACGCTCCACATCCGGTTCGAAAGTCTTCTCGGGGACGGGGCAACCGTCTTGCGGGATCTCTTGGATTTCGTGGGCGTCGGGAGTGATGACGAGACGCTTCGGGAGTGTCTGGGGGCGGGTGCTTTCGAGAGAATGAGCGGGGGTCGCAAATCGGGCGAAACCGTCGCGAATGCCCACGTCCGCAAGGGAATCGCGGGGGATTGGAAAAATTATTTCACCAAGCGGGACGCGAAAATGTTCGAGGAGATCGCGCCCGGGCAACTCGCTGGCCTGGGCTACGAAGACGATCGCGATTGGGCGGATCGGTTGTCAAGGGATGTCGAATTGCCGGGGGAATCGGAGGACGTGATGGTCGAAGACCATAATCACGGGGCGGATTCGGTCGTCACGGCGTCCGAAGTCCTGATGGCTTGCGGGCGAGGACGGACGCTGGTCTTCGGATACGATCCCGAGAAATTGGTGAGCGGTCTTCGGGCAGCGGGCGTCGATGCAGAAGGCTTGGAACCAAATGAGGGGGGGGGCTTTTCGTTTCGTGATGGGGAATTTGCCACGGTGGTCAGTGCGAGGGGGATTGAATGCGTCGACGACGAGGAAATCGACCGAGTGTTGGGAGAACTGCGCCGGGTTGGGTCGGGACACGCTTTTTTCAGGATCTCGTCGGTCGACGTTGTCACAGCAAAAAACGATCGGGCGGTTTGGGAAAGGCGGCTTTTTGACGCGGGCTTTCGTCGATCGGTCCGCGCGTCGTTCGTTGGTTCCTCCCACCAGAGCGCAATCACGATGGTGCTGGAAAACGCGGTGTCCGGAGCGCATGACGCGGCTAGCGCTCAGTCTGACTGTCTGCGGGAGAGTGGTGATCGACACGTTGCGCGGCTGAATCGATTCGTGACGGCGAGCGCTTTCGTTCGACCGAACGACCGGGTCCTGGACCTCGGGTGCGGTGCCGGGGAGGGTGCGGCCATCCTGGCAGCGAACACGGACGTCAAGTCGGTGCGGGGTTTGGATGATTCCGCAGCGGAGATCGACTATGCGAAAGCGACCTACGGCGGCGAGACTTCGACCTTTTCTCGCGGGGGGGGGCAGGGGCTGCGAGAACTCGGAGACGAGAGTGTCGACGTCGTCTTGTGCCTTGGCGCGAGCAGCGTGAAACTATCGGGTGCGATGGGTGAAGTCGTGCGGGTGCTGACACCGGCGGGGCGGTTGATTTGGTGGGTTAGCGCCGGTGGGGAGGATCTTGCGCGAATCACGGAGTCGCTTCCTGCAGAGCTGCTGATCGAGCATTCGTTCGCGGAAAGCGAGCGCGACGCACCAACCACCTTGCAGCCGATGGGTCCGGAGGTGAAGGCGGAGAAAATCCTCGTGGTCGCCATGAAGGACCCTTGGGCGAAGGCGACGAAGCCGTATCAGGAGACGATCTTTCCGAGCGTCGGTCAGGCACCGCAAGAGATCGACTTCGGGGGCACCTACGAAAATCCGTGGCTTTATCGCAGTCTGGTGGCGCGGGGGTTGCGGACGACAAACTTGGGGGTGTTGTGGCGGATTGCGAACGACACGCTGGATCGGGTGGGGCCGACACCGCCGACTCTGGCGCAGCTTTGGGAGTGTTGTTGTATCAAGAAATGGAGAGTCCTGGCTTAGCCGGCCCGGCGGGGCTAGCGCGTTTGCTTGAGCGGGCGGAGGCATACGGACAGCTGGATGGAATTCGCGAGCGCGCGGGGACGATGCGGTGGGTGATCTCGCTGGCCTACGTCCTGGGTCTTTACTACCGGAGCCGGGGAGATCTCGTGGCGGCGCTCGGGTGGTTTCGGCAATGCTGCGGGTCCGACTGCCGAAAATTTAGTCCGCTGCTGGCGACGAAAACGGTCGGGGCCGCGCTCGAGGCGGCTCGCATTCAATTGGGTCAAGGTGACGATGCGGCCGCTCGGGAATTTTGTCGGCGAGGCCTGGAGATTTGTCGGGAGGTGATGGATCCGGAATGCAGTCGGTTGTTTTCTCAGGAAACGGTGCCGACCTTTGCGTATCTGGAGCTGACCGAGGTTTTCGATCTGGGGCAACAATGCGCGGTGACCTTGGACCAGTTGGCGCGTCGTTCAGGCTGGCGGGGCCGCTCGGAAGAACTCGTTCTCTGGATGAGATTGCGAGGCGGAGTGGTGTCTGCTGCCGTTGGGGAGTCGACTTCTGGCGCCGAGATTCGGGGCGAGGAGTGGCAATTGCAGATCGCGCGCTGGGAACAAACTTGCGAGGAATTGCGGATCAGCAACGAGCGGTTGAAGGCGAAGAACGAGAAGCTCCGAACGCAGCGCAATGAGTTGCGAGTTACGCGGAAGGGGAAGCGTGGTCAGCGTTCCGATAGGTGCGAAGTGGAGCAAGGAGTCGAGGAGGCGAGTCATGCCAAACGCTGAAAATATTGAGCGACCGATCGTGATTGTGGGGGCGGGGCGGGCGGGAACGACGTGGTTGTTGTCACTGGTCTGGCGGCATCCGGAGATTCAGGCGATGGTTGATAACACGCTGATCGGGGCGGTGTACCGGGAGACCTATTCGAAGTGGTGGGCGAAGGCTTTTTTGAAGGCTCAATGCGGGATGGACGAGGCAGTCCGGGACGAGACGGTGATCGCTGGCTTGCGAGCGTTGTTGCTGACGATGTTTCCGAGTGAGCGTCCGCATTGGTTGATGAAGTCGATCTGGGATTCGACGAAGGAGGTGCTGGGCGGAGTGCCGAACGAGTTTCGCACGAAGTTATTTCCGCAGGCTTGCTATCTGCACATGGTGCGGAGTCCGCTGACGGGTTTGCCGTCGATGATGGAATATTTCGGCCCACGGGGGCGAATGCAGACACTGGAGCAGGCGGAGGACGCGTATAATTCCGCCCATCGCGATGCGTTGCGGATGCGGGACGCGGGCGTGCCTTATCTGATGTTGCGGCAGGAGGACCTGCGGACGGATCCGGAGGGGGCTTGGCGAAAGGTCGAGGCTCTGGCGGGGTTGGGACGCTGGGACATTCCCGAGGATTTGTTGGGACGGGAGGTGAACGCCTCGCAGTCGATGGTCGGGAAGGTAAGGTCGGGACGCGATCCGCTGGGGTGGGACGAGGTGAGCGAGGAGACGCGGGCGGTGGCGCAGGAACTGGGGTATCGGTGAGAGATCTGGAGTCCAGAGGAGAGAAGAATTTTTATGCCTAACGAGACGAACATTGAGCGACCGCTGATTATCATCGGAGCGGGGCGGGCGGGGACTTCGTGGCTGCAAGTGGTTTTGAAGCATCATCCTGAAGTGCAACGAGTGATCGACAATACTCTGCTGGGTTCGATTTATCGTGACGTATTCGATAGTTGGTGGTCGCCAGCGTTCTTGAAAATGGTCTGCGCGGAGGACGAGGCGAAGCGGGATGAGGTGGTGATCGCGGCGATCCGGTCTTTGATTTGCCAGGTATTTCCCGGGGAGGAATCGAATTGGGCGACGAAGGCGATCTGGGATTGGACGAAGGAATCGTTCGGCGGGGTGCCGAACGAATTTCGGCGGAAGTTGTTTCCGGAGGCGAGGTATCTCCACTTCGCGCGGGACCCGCGCACAGCGATGCCGTCGATCGTCGAGTATTTCCAGGATCGGGGGCAGCTGGACACCATTTGGAAAGCGGAAGAGGCCTACAACGACGCGCATGACGATGCTTTTCGGATGCGGGACGCGGGGGTTCATTATTTGTTGGTGAAGCAGGAAGAAATTCGCGAAGACCCCACGCGGGCTTGGGAGCAAATTGAAAAGTTCGCGGGTTTTCCGGCGTCCGCCTTGCCGGAAGAACTGTTGCGATCAGAAATCAACCAGTCGAAGTCGCAAGTTGGAAACGTGCGACGCGGGAGGAATCCGCTCGATTGGAGCGAGTTGCGGCTGCGCACGCACGAGGTCGCTCGGAAATTGGGCTACGAGGTGCCGCCGGGAGCGGAAGCGAAGAGGGAGACGGACGCCGGCGAGGAATGGGCGCGAACGGCGGACGCCGGGCAGAACCGGGTCGAGCGGCTGGCGAGCGAGAATTACCAATTGGCGGCGGAGTTGCGGACTCTGAAGGAAAAAGTGGCCGAGTTGACGGAAGTCATCGAGCGAGGTTGAGAAGCGATGCCGAGCGAGACGAACATTAAGCGGCCACTGTTGATGATCGGTGCGGGGCGGTCGGGGACGTCGTGGTTGATGGACGTTCTGTTTCGTCACCCGGACGTGCAGGTGGTGGTCGACAACACGCTGGTCGGGGCGATTTACCGTGACGTGATGAACACGTGGTGGTCTCCCGCGTTTCTGAAGGTGCATTGTGGGGATTCGGAGGCGCGACGGTCGGAGGTGATGGCGCGGACAATCAGAGACGCGTTTTGCACGATGTTTGCGGGACAGGAGCCGCATTGGGTGACGAAGGCAATTTGGGATTGGACGGAGGATTCCTTCGGCGGCGTGTCGAACGAGTTTCGGACCGAGGTTTTCCCGGGGGCGAAGTATCTGCACTTCGTGCGGGACCCGCGGACGTGCCTCCCGTCGATGCTGGAGTATTTTGGAGAGCGGGGTCAGTTGGATTCGATTCCGCGATGCGAACGGGCGTACTGCGCTGCTCACAGAGATGCTCTGCGGATGCGGGAGTTGGGGGTCGAGTGTCTGGTGGTGAGGCAGGAAGAAATTCGCGACGAGCCGCGCGCGATTTGGGAGGCGATCGAGAGCTTCGCGGGGATGGAGCGTTGGGACGTGGAGGATGCGGTGCTGACCGGAGAGGTCAACGCTTCGAAGTCGATGCTGGGACGGGTGAGCGGTGGGCGGGTTCCGTTGGCATGGGATGAGTTGACGAAGGAAACGCAACGGGTCGCGGGCGCATTGGGTTACGAGGTGCCCGCTGGAGTTGGGGCGAGGATTGACGAAGACGAGGCAGGCGACGAGACGACCGATCCAAAGCAGGCGACGATCGAACGGCTGGCGAGCGAGAAGGGATTCCTGGAGACGGAGTTGCGGGCGGCCAAGAAGAGGTTGGCGGAGTTGGAAGGCGGCGTGAGGGCGTGAGGTTTTTTCGGATTCTATCCCGGTGTCATTCCTGAATATTGTGAGAATTATGAAATCTTGTATCGTCACGGCTGAGGCCATTGGGCCGTTTAACAACGGAGGGATCGGCACTCATTGCACGAATTTGGCGAAATTTCTCGCTCGCGAGATGGGTCGCGAGGTGACTTTGCTTTACGTCGGAGAGATCGAGGTCGAAGACGTTAAGTTTTGGAAAAAAGCATATCGGGAGCGTTACGGCGTCGTCTTTGAATGGATCGACCCTGCTGAATCGAAGACGGCAGCGTTCTCGACGGTGGGAACCCGGGTCCTGGATGACCTGTTGAGTCAGGCGGTGATGGAGTATCTGACCGCGAATCCATTCGGAATCGTGTATTTTCAGGATTTGTTCGGGCTGGGTTATCGATCGATCCAGGCGAAAAGGACCGGCGTTGGATTTTCGGAAAGTTTGCTGACCTGCACGATGCATTCCTCGACCAACTGGGTCGGGAAGGTGATGAAGATGCCGCATCGGTACGGGATCAGCCAGATGCTGACGATGGCGATGGAGCGGTACTGCGCCAAACACTGTGACGTGGTGATCAGCCCGAGCCGTTACATGTTGGACTGGACTGAGCGCGAGGTCGGGGAGTTGCCGGAGCGCCAACAGGTGGTGCCGTATCTGATCGACGAGGGAATCGTGCCAGTGGAGACGAAGAAGGCCGCCGGGAAGCTGATTTTCTTCGGGCGGCTCGAGCAGCGGAAGGGACTCATGTTGTTTCTGGACACGCTGCGGCTGCTGAAGGGGCGGTACGAGCGGAAGGGGGAAGAAATGAATCTGGAGGTCCATCTCCTGGGTAAGCAGGGATACACGTTTGAAGGTGGATCCTTGGTTTCGATCGCGCGGTTCCGTGAAGCGTTTCGTGGGAAAGTGGCCTTCAAAGTGGTCGACGATCTCGGCCACGACGAGGCGATTGCGTATTTGCGCGAGCACAACGACGCGGTGGTGGTCTGTCCTTCCGTGGAAGACAATCTGCCGAACGCAATCATCGAAGCACTGGTCCTCGGGGTGAATTTGGTGAGTTGCAAGACCGGGGGCATCCCGGAATTGTTTGCGGACGAAGAACGGCTCTGTGAGCCGAAGCATGGGGATCTGTGTGCGCTTCTGTGGAAAGGGTTGAAAAACAACCTGCCGGCGCTCAATCCGGCATACACACCGCAAGGTGCACGAGATGGTTGGCGCACATCGACCGAGGAACTGGAGGCATGGGCGTCGGCAAAGGGAGGATCCCGGTCAGCGGTGCCGATCACGGTCGTGATCGGTGCGGAAGCCCTGAACCCACGGTACGCAGAGCAGCGCACTGCCTTGGATGGGCAAAGCGTCCCGCCATCACAGGTCCTTGAGGTGGCGACCGAGGAGGACTGTCGGCGAATTGCTGGAGCGGTGATGCTGCTCCCGGTCGACGCGGTGCCGGACCGGCGGGCCGTCGAGCGAATGGGGTCGGGTTTGGGATCTGCGGATGTCAGTTTTTTGACCGGTTGGTCCCTGATGTCACGGAAGAAGGGAAAGGATCTCGAGGAAGGGAAAGAGCGTGCCTTCACCCCCTTCGGCGGTGTGATGGAGGCCGTGATGTTCGGGAATTACCTCGGGATTGGACCGTTGGCTTGTCGATCTTTGGGAGAGTCGGACGCGGTGGCGGCCTGGCGATACGTGACGGAGCCGCGGGCGGCTTGGCCTCGGATCGTGGAAATGGTATTGGGGAAAGGGGAATTGGACGTCATTCCGGAACCTTTGTGCACGAGTGCGCAGCCTCCGTTTCTGTTGGTCGCCAACAAATGGACTTACGACGAGCAGATGGAAATCGTCGAGCGACTATCGGCGGGTCAGCCCGATTGGCAGCGGCGGCTGCTGGAGACGGCTTCGGCGGCGGAGATGCGGGTGCAGGAGGCGCGGAATCCGGGAGGCGCGACGGCTTCGTTGGCGAATCCGAAACCGGACGACTCGGATGATCAATCGCTGTCGCGGCGGATCGGGGCTTACCTCAACGAGCTGCAGGTCGTTCCGACGATGGGGCAGTTGGAAATTTTTCCGAAGATCGATGATGAGTTCGGTGATTACGTCAAATATTTCAAAGGCAAGGTGCTTAACGCGGGGGCGGGGGATCGGGACATCAGCGGCATGATCGACGGGGAACTGTTCAATCAGGACATCCCGGAGGGTGGGCACACGGCGAACATCGACATCTACTCGCCGCTGCACGAAATCCCGAAGCCGGATGGATTCTTCGACGCGATCATCTGCAATGCGGTGATGGAGCACGTGAGGAATCCGGAAGAGATCATGGAGGAATTTGCCCGGGTTTGCAAAAAGGGAGGTCATTTGTTCCTCGCGATTCCATTCATGCAGCCGGAACACAAGGATCCGACGGATTTCCAGCGTTACACCGAGGATGGGATCCAGGAGTTGGTGCGGCGACATGGGTTCGAACCGATGCAGGTCGAGGGAATTCACTCCGTTTACACCACGATGGCGTGGATCTGCCGAGAGTGGCTGACGACGCGGAAGAGCATCTCGTATTTTCTGCTGAAATTGATCCTGTTCCCGTATCTCAAATTTAAGGTGAAGAGTTCGAAGTATCAGGTGAACCGCCTGCAATCGGCGTACCGGGTGCTGGCGCGGCGGCTTTAGTCGGTGCGACGGGGCGGGCTCCGGCTGGTCAGTTGGAGGATGAAGAGGCGATGAAAGTGGTGCATTTATCCGCGAGTGACCGGGTCGGGGGCGCGGCGCGGTCGGCCTGGCGTTTGCACGAGGGGATGCTGGCGGTCGGGTGCGAATCGCGGATGCTCGTGGTCGAGGCTTCGGTGCCGGGGAGCGCGATTTCCGAGATCGGGGGCGGCAATGGCGACGCGGGAGAGGGGCTGATCGAGCGCTATTACCTCGCTCACAACCGGACGGAGCGGTCAAACACGCACTTTTCGCTGAGCGGTCGCGGCCTGTCCGTTACCAAACATCCGTGGGTGAGAGAGGCGGACGTGGTCAATTTGCACTGGGTGGCGGGGATGGTTGCTCCCGCGGAGGTGCGCGGTTTGGTGGCGAGCGGTAAGCGGGTGGTGTGGACGTTGCACGACCAGCGGGCGTTTACGGGGGGGTGTCACTTTTCGGCGGGGTGTCGGGGATACGAAGCCGATTGCGCGGCGTGTCCGCAGTTGGCGGATGATCCCTGCGGGCTGACGGGTGAGCAGTTGGCGGAGGCGGTGCGGCAGTTGGCGGGGGCCGGTGTGACGTGGGTGACTCCGAGTGTCTGGTTGGGGGATTGTTTGCGGGCGAGCGTGGTTGGTCGGGGGGAGCGAGTGGAGACGATCCCGTATGGGTTGGACGTTGAGAAGTTTGCGCCGGGGGAGCGGCGGGAGGCGAAGATCGGCCTGGGACTCGATCCGAGCGTTTCCTACGTGTGCGTGGGTGCTCACGATCTGACGGAGCGGCGGAAGGGGGCGGATTTTTTGCGGGACATTCTGCGTGACCTGGCGGTGCGGTCGGCGACGGCTGGGAGAGTCAAATCGGGCGAGTGGCGGGTCCTGGCTTTTGGCAGGGATTCAAAATCGGTGGAGCACTGTGGCTGGCGGGTTGATTCGTTCGATTACGTGGATTCGGACGAGAAGCTGGCGCGGATTTACTCGGCGGCGTCGGCGATGTTGTTCACTTCGAGGGAAGACAATCTACCGAATACCATTCTTGAGGCGCTGAGCTGCGGGTGTCCGGTGGTGGCGGCGCGAGTGGGTGGAGCGGCGGACCTCATCCTGGACGGCGAGACGGGATCGCTGCTGGAATGGGGGGACGTGGAGGGAATGGCGGGAGCGTTGGCTGATCAGCTCGGCGATCCGTCGCGGTGCGAACGCCTTGGAGCTGCCGGGAGGCGGCGGGCGGAGGACGAATTCTCGCTCGAGCGCCAAGCGGTGCGCTATCGCGAACTTTACGACGGACTACCGGAGGCCGCGGCGGTCAGTCCGTTGGAGCCACGGGCGGTCGATTTGCTTCCGCTGCTGGAGAAAAGTCTGGAGATTGCGGATCGAGAGCTGCGGCGTTTCCAGCGGGAGACGGTCGATGCTTACGAGGCGAAGTGCGCGTGGCTGGAGGGCGAAGTGACATTTTGGAGACGGCGAACGCCGGGACATTGGTTGCGGTCCGTGACCGATAAGGGGAGAAGCGTTTGGCGCCAGGGGCGGAACCGGTTGGGCGGAGAAACGCAACGGGGCGATTCCCCGCGATGAGGATCACGCTCGTCACGCCGAGTTATCGCCAGGCTGAATTCATCGAATCGACGATCCGCAGCGTTCTGGGGCAGGGATACGCCGATCTGGATTGGTGGATCGTGGATGCGCTGTCGGATGACGGGACGGGAGAGATCCTGGACCAGTATCGGGAGACCGAGGGGCTGTCGATTTTGCGCGAAAAAGACGACGGGCAGGGGGACGCAATCGCGAAGGGATTCGCTCGGGGGAGCGGGGAGGTGCTTGGTTGGCTGAACTCTGACGATTTGTTGTTGCCGGGTGCCTTGCGGTTGGTGGGCGAAACCTTCCTTGCGAATCCGGATGCGGTGGCGGTGTGCGGCGCCGGGTGGAAGGTGGCGGCGAACGGGGTCAGGACGAAGCGGGTGGCGGCGCGGGAGTTTGACGAGCGACTGCTTCGGACGGCTTTGACGTATCTGCAGCCGGCGATGTTTTTTCGGAGGGACGCGTATGAGGCGGTCGGTGGGTTGAACACGGCGCTGAAATACGCGATGGATTGGGACCTGCTCGTGCGGCTGGCGGAGCGGGGACGGGTGGTGACCGTGGACGAGGATCTGGCGGAATTGCGGTGTTATCCGGCCACCAAATCCGAGGTTGGCGGGTGGGAGCGGTTGCGGGAGATTGCGGAGTTGGGACGGCGGGCGAACGGATTTTGGGATCGAAATTGGATCGCTTACCGAGTCCGGCGGCTGGCGAAAGGAAGTGCGGCGGGGCGGCGGGCGGCGGATTTTCTGCTTTCGAAACTCTACGCTGACCGGACGGTGATGGTGACGGGGTGGCCGGGGGGTGGCGAATGAGAGTCTGCACGACGGCATTCAGTTACGCTGGCGGGCAGGCGGTGGTGGAGCGGCACCTGCCGTTGTGGCGGGCGAGTTCGGACGAGGTGATCGTGGTGTTTCCGGAGGATTCGCGGAACGTCCTGCCCGGGACGCGGACTTTTGCAACGGGGCGGTCGAACAAATACGGGGAGGAGTGCCTGAAACGTCAGCTGAACGGGATGCGGCACAGTTTGGACGTGGCGGCGGATTTCTACGTGTTCGTGGAATACGACGCGTTTTTGTTGCGGCGTCCCGAGGCCCGGGTGGGGGTGCAGGCGAATCTTTTCAAGAACCGGACGCCGGAACTCGAGGGGTCGCATTACGGGCATTTTCCGTGGATTTTCGACGCAAGATCGCTGCGGACCTTTGTCGACGGGGCGACGTTCGAGCCGTTTCAACGGGGGTTCGTTGATCGGTGGATGTGGTGTCAGGCGACGCGGATGGGGTTGCCGGTTCACGATTTACGGGCCTTGCGGGAGGGATTCTCCCGGAATACGATTCGACTGAAGAAAGAAAAAGCGGTGGCGCTCCGGCACGCTTCCAGAGGCGCTTACGCGTTTCACGGGCTGAAAGAGGCCCGACTTCTCCGAAAACTGCGGGAAAAATACGACGGACATTCATGAAAGTTTATACATTTTATTCTGCGGTTGAGGGTAAGCCGCAGAAAGATGAGTTGGCCCTGATCGAGATGTGGAAGCGGTCGTGGCGGGCGAACGGCTGGGATCCCGTGGTGCTGGGATACGAGTCATTGGATTTCGATCCGGAGTTGGAGAAAATGGCGGGGCATCTGAAGAAGCTGCCGAGCATCAATAAACACAATCTGGACTATTGGTGCTACTTGCGATGGGTGGCGGTCGCGCAACAGGGAGGGGGGTTCATGTCGGATTACGATGTGATCAATTATTCGTTCGAACCCCGGGAGCCGGGTGAATTGACAATCTATGATCGCTACGTGCCGTGCATGGTGAGCGGGACGCGGGAGGACTTCGTGCGCGCGATCCGGTGGTTTGCCGAGTATCGCGTCGGTTGGTTCGCGTGGTTGACGCAGCGGGAGGCGCACACTTCGGACATGTTGATTTTGAAAGAGCACATGGCGGAGTTCCGGCAGGGTCGGGAGTGCGTGGAATACGGAGTCGATGGGTGGGAGCAGGCGGAGGTGGTGCATTTTTGCAATCGAGCGATGAAGCCGACGGCGTTGATCCCGCGCCACGAACACATTGATCGATTGAGAAAATTGCCGGCGGACGGGGCGCGGGTTTCGTAGAGAGCCAGGTTGGAGCCGGGCTAGATGAGGGTCGCTTTTGTTTACGCGGGGGGGCGCGAGGGTCGCTTGGAGGCGGCTAGGGAAGGTCGGTCCGCGACGGAATTCTTCTACGGAGCGGTCGAGTTGGAGCGGCGCGGTTGGGCCGTCAAGGTGTTCGATGCGGACGCGCCTTCCGTCGGGTTGCTGGCGGCCGTTTTGAACGTGGGTTTCGGGTGGGCGGGTCCGGTGAAGTTGCGAGGGGACGACCTTCTGGCGGTCGCGGGGGCTCGTGAGGAATCTCAACCAGTTCGATTGCGTCGTCGGCGCGGCGACGGGCGTGGCGATGGGGCTCGGCGTGTTGAAGCGGCTGGGATGCTTGCGACCCCGGCTGGTCGGAATTCATTGCGGGGTCGTCAACTTTCCGGTGCGGGGTTTGCGGTTGGCGGCGTCGCGCTGGGCGTTGGGCCGGCAGCGGTGCGTGCTTTTTGCGGAGTCGGAGCGGGCGGAGGTGGAGGCTTGTTTTGCGGTCGACGCGGAGGTGAATGCGTTCGGAGTGGACGTGGATTTCTGGACGCCGGGAGACGGGGAGGCTGGCGATTACGTGCTGGCGGTGGGGAACGACGCGCGGCGGGATTACGGGACTTTGGTCGAAGCGGCCCGGGGGGCGGGAGTGCGGGTCAGGGTTCTGACGAACCGGGAGTTGCCGGCTGATTTGCCGGAGAACGTCGAGCACTTGCGGGGGTCGTGGCACCGTCCCGCGGTGACGGACGCGGAGTTGCGGGAACTTTACCGGGGGGCGCGGCTGGTCGTGGTGCCGCTCGAAGATTCGGTGCAGCCGGCGGGTCAGAGCGTGGCTTTGCAGGCGATGGCGTGCGGGAAGAGCGTCGTGATGAGCCGGACGCGGGGGTTGTGGACGGCGGATGATTTTGTCGAAGGCGAGCATTTGCGGCTCGTGCCGGCGGGGGATATTGGTGCGCTGAGGGAGGCAATGAAGCTGCCCGGGCTGGACGGGCGGGTCGTCCGGGAGCGGGTCGTCGAACGCGGGGGGATTGGCGGATTTGCCGAGCGGCTGGGGCGAATAGCGGGTGGTGAAAATTCAATGGAAAAGCAAAACGAATGATATTTTCCTCGGAGAAGCGGAAACGAACGGTGGCGATTTCGATGGTCGCGACGGGTGGGCCGTGGGGCGGAGCGAGTCCCTTTGTCTCGCAGCTGGCGGCGGCGATGTGGAGCCGGGGCTGGCGCGTCGTCTATGACCTGCGGGCCGAGCCGGATGCAGTGGTGGTGATCGATCCGCGAAATGACCATCCGGCGAAGCGGTTCGGGCTGCGGGAGTTGGAGGCATTTCGAGCTTCCCATCCGGGGGTGCCAATTTTGCATCGGGTGAACGAGTGTGATCAACGAAAGGGGACGAACGACATCGACGATCTGCTGCGTCGAACGAGCGCGCTGGCGGATCACACGGTCTTTATCGCTGAGTGGCTGCGTGATTATTTCGTCGAGCGGTGGTTCGATCCGGACCGGGCGCACAGCGTGATCTACAACGGGGCTGATTCGAGGGTGTTCCATCCACTGGGAACGCGGCTGCCGGAGGAGGGCGAAACGGTGCGGATCGTGACGCATCACTGGTCGGACAATTGGTTGAAGGGGTACGACGTGTATCAGGAGGTCGATCGGTTGCTGGCCGCGGGGGAGTTGCCCGGAGTGGCCTTTCGGGTGATCGGGCGGTGGCCGGCGGAGATCAATTGGCGAGCGACCGAGACGTTGGGGCCGTTGAGCGGGCGTTCGCTGGCGGATAAGTTGCGCGAATGTCACCTGTACCTGACCGCGTCGCGCTGGGAACCGTGCGGGATGCACCACGTTGAAGGGGCGCAGTGCGGGTTGCCGTTGATCTATCACGAGGACGGGGGGGGGATCGTCGAAGCTGGCAAGCGGTATGGAATGGGGTTCCGCGAGGACGTTGGCGGGGTGATCCGGCGGGCGGTGGCGGACTTAGCGGGGCTGCGGGGGAAATTGCTTCGGCAGATGCCGTCCGGAGAACGAATGGTGATGGAATTTGTCGAGACGCTTCAGCGATTGATGGTGGAGTCGGGGCGGCGATGAGGTCGGTGGCTCGAGGGCTGCGCTCGCGTCGGGTGACGTCTGATTCCGGTCCGACCGGGCGGACTTGTTGGGTGCGCGAGATGGAGGAACGGCGTGGAACCTGAGCGGTCGAAGCCGGTGACGGTGATCGGTTCGATGCTGGTGCGGGACGAGGATCGCTTCGTCGACCGGGCGGTCCGGAACGCGTTGGGTTTCTGTGATCGTTTTATTATTTGCGACCATGGTTCGCGGGACGGGACGGGGGCGATCTTGAGGCGCTTGGCGGGGGAGTTTCCGGACAAGGTGGTGGTGCGGACGATTGGAGATTCGCGGGAGTCGCAGATGACGTTGTTGCCTTACGTGGGGCGGGAGCGAACGTGGGTATTCGGGGTGGACGGAGATGAAGTCTACGATCCGGCGGGATTGGCTCGCTTTCGGAAGCGGTTGGAGGCCGGGGACTACGATCAGTGGTGGGTGATCTTCGGGAACGTGCTCAACGTCCGGGATCTGAGTGAGGATGCGGGTGAGGCGACGGGGTGGTTGGCGCCGCCTTGTCGGAGTATGACTAAGCTCTATAATTTTGGCGCAATCACTAAGTGGGAGGGTCGCGACGTGGTGGAACGACTCAACGGCGGGACCATTCATTTTCGCGAAGGATTCGACGCTTCGTTGCGATGTGGATTGCACGAGAGGTTGGGTTGGGACGAGGCGGATTTTCGCTGTTTGCACCTTTGCTTTTCGCGGCGTTCGTCCCTCGACGCGGAGGGATCGGGAACGCGCGCTAACATCATGGACCGACACGCCTGGTCTTGGGCGAAGGCCTGGGCGCGGGTGAAGGCAAGGCTGGGTGGTGCGAAGGTGAAGGATTGGAAGCAGGAAAAGTATTGTCGGGGAGAGGTGGTGAAACGGGGTGTCGGGGGGTTTTTCGCTTAGGCTGAAGGGGATGCGGGTTGGGTTTGTGATCAACGGGAGGATCCCTGAAGTGGGTGCGGTGTCGCGGGGAATGCGGCCCTGGCACTTATTTTTTGGCTGGGACGATGCGGCTTCGCCGATGAGCTTCATGCGATTTCGGTGGATATCGCGGGAATTGCGGGGGCGGGCGGAGTATGAACTCTACCGGCCGGGGCGGACTTATGATGTGGTGGTTTTTCTGAAATCGATGGGAGAACGATGCCTGGAGCTGGCCAAGTTGCTGCGGGAGCAGGGGACGCGGGTCATCTTCGAAGCGAACGTGGATTATTATTCCGAACCGATTGGGGAGGGACGCTTTGGTGCAATGACTCCGACCAGCCAGCAGCGGGTGGATGCGGTTGCGATGACTGAGACCGTGGATGCGGTGATCGCATCGTCGCGGCATTTGGCCGGGATTTGCGGGAATTTCAACCAACGGGTGACTTGGATTCCGGACAACGTTGACTTTCGCCTCGTGCCAGGAGGAGGTGGTCGGCGACCGCGGAAGGACGGGCGGATGAACTTATGGTGGAGTGGGATGGCGGAGAAGCTGTGCGAGTTTCTGGCGATTGATGAGGCTTTGCTCTGTCGGCGGGATCGGGTGCATCTGCGGCTGGTGACGGGTGATCTGCGGGCGATGAAGAATTGGCCGACGGAACTTCGGGTGAGGTTTGATCGGCTGTTGGCGGCGGTGCCGCATTCGCTCCATCGGTTTTCGGACATCGGGAATCTTCTTCAGAGGTATTCGGAGGGCGGGGTAATTGTGTCGCCGCGCTTTCTCGATACCCCGTATAATTTCGGGCACACGGAGTGGAAGATTTCGCTGGGAATGGCGTGTGGGTTGCCGGCAGTGGCGAGTCCGATACCGAGTTACGGCGACTTGGCGGAGCGGGCGGGCGACGGGGCGGTCCGGTTGTGTGGTTCGGAGGATGAGTGGGGGGACGCATTGGACGAGGTGTTTGAAGCGAGTAGGGCCGACCTTGATCGGTGGGGTGCAGCAGCCGAGTGCGTGGTGCGGGAATTTTATTCCACCGAGGTGGTGGCGGGTGCGCACTTGAGGGCGGTGGAGGGTGTTTGATTCGAGGGGTCACACCAGGCGGGTTCGGCGATTGATGGTCGTCGCTCTTCGAATTCCATGAGGGCGGTTTATTTTCGAATCGGGGAGTTTTCCCTGATCAACGCCGCTTTGCTGGAGGCGCTGCGAGAGCGGATGGCTGACGTGGAGTGGCGGGAGGTCGACGTGGAGCGGGAGGTGGTTCGGTCCAGCGGGAGTTTGTTGGCGCGGGCGACCATTGAGGCGGTTGTTCGATACGGTGCTCGGATTGCGAAGGGGCGGATTCCGCCGAGGGACTTTTTTTCGCGATTGCCCGTCGTGTTGCGGGCGGTGAAGGAATGGTCGCTGCGGGAGGCCGCGGGGTCGGATTTTACGTTGCAGACGCAGTCCTTGTTCGACGCTTCCTGCGAGGGCGTTCCGCATTTCGTTTACACTGATCACACGTATTTAGCGAATCGGCGCTACGCGGAAGCGCGGCCGTTGCTGCCGGTGGCGGGGGCTTGGCGGGAGATGGAACGGGCGCTTTACGCGGTAGCGAAATGCACTTTTGTTTCCAGTGAATTTGCGGCGACTTCGCTGGTCGAGGACTACGGGGTTGCTGCGAACCAGATTCTCAACGTTGGGTCGGGTTCGAACGTGGATTGGGGGTCGGGTTCCGAGCGACGCGGCGGGAAGCGGGTGCTTTTTGTGGGGGTGGATTGGGAGCGAAAGGGTGGGCCGGAATTGGTGCGGGCCTTTCGACAGGTTCGGGCCGCGGTGCCGGACGCGGAATTGGAGATCGTCGGATGTCGGCCCGCGGTGGATGAGTGCGGAGTGAAGGTGAGGGGAAGGTTATCGTCGCGGGAGACGGAAGCTTGTTACCGACAGGCGGATATTTTTTGTTTACCGAGCCGGATGGATCCTTCGGCTTCGGTGTTGGCGGAGGCGGCGGGCTTTGGGTTGCCGGTGGTGGCGACGGCCGTGGGCGGCAACGTCGAACGGGTGGTCGACGGGGAGACCGGATTTCTGACCGACAATGATGGATTGGCGGAAAAATTAATCGTCTTGCTCAGGGATGCCGGGTTGCGCGGGCGGATGGGACAAGCGGGGCGGGAGATGGCGCGACGCCGATTCACGTGGGCGGCGGTGGCGGGTCGAATTGCCGAGCGAATCGAAAACGAGTTATCTCCGATTACCTGAGATGAGAGTTGCGGATGAATTGAAGAAAGTCTGGCGGCTGGGAACGGCTCCGGCCCGGCTGCTCCCTTCATTCGTCATCGCCGGGGCGCCGAAGTGCGGGACTTCGACGCTTTACGACTATCTCGGGGGGCATCCGGGTGTGCGGCGGGGCGAACGGAAGGAGCCGACGAATTTCCTGCACTATCCGGGAAGTCGGTTGAGGTCCGCGATGAACTATCCGCTGCGCCTTGGCGCGGGAGGGTCGGTGGTGGGCGACGCGAGCGTGGAGTATTTTTCGCACCCGGATGGGCCGGCAAACGTGCGGGCAATCGTGCCGGACGCGAAGATTGTCTTCCTGTTGAGGGATCCGGTGCGGCGGGCTTGGTCGGACTACTGGATGTTCCGAAATTTCGGGACTGAGAGCGGCGACTTCGATGAAATCGTGGGCCGGGCGGTGGATTGGCTGTCGGATGATCATCTCGATCCGCTGATTGATTGCGTTGAACGGGTGAATTCGAATCCGGTGCGCTACGTGGCGATTGGAAGGTACGCGCGAATTCTGGAGCGATGGCTAAGGGTGTGGCCCCGGGAGCAATGTCTGTTCGTCTTGAGCGAGGATTTTTTTGCGCGCCCAAGCGAGACGCTCTTGGACGTGCAGCGGCATTTGGGTTTGGAGGCGCGCGACCTTCCGGACGTGCCGGTCGCGCGGGACGGGAAAATTGCGGAGGTCATGCGACCGGAGACTGAAAAGAGATTGCGGGCGTTTTATGCACCGGAGAATGCGAAGCTGGCGGAGCTACTGGGTCGGGGTTTGCCGTGGGCGTGAGAATTGTCGAGCCGGTGCCGTGGGGGGCGAAGGTCAAATTTGGCGGACGGGAGCTGGCGCGGTCGGTGGTTTATTTTTCGGGAGCAGTGAGTTTCCGACGGCGGTTGGACGGGCTCGGCCAGGGTGGCGGTTTGAATTTTGGCTGGATCGATGAGCCGCTGCGGGCGGAAGAGGCGCGGATCGGCGGTGGGGTGAAGCTGACTCACTTGCGGGAGCGGTTTGGCGAGGAGAGGAGGGAGTTTTCGGCGATTTATTTAGTGAGTAGCTTGTTGCACCTGGTTCCGCACGCGGAGGAGTTGGTGGCGTGGGCGAATCGGCGGGGCGTGCCGGTGGTGTGGAATCAAAACGGGGTCGCTTACCCGGCTTGGTGCGGGGACTTTTATCCGTGGTTCAATGAACCGATGCGGCGATGCATCGAGCGGGCGGATTACGTGGTTTATCAGAGTGAGTTCTGTCGACGGAGTGCGGATCGGTATCTGGGGGTTGCGGGAAAGCCGAGCGAGGTGCTGTGGAATCCGGTGGACGTCGAGCGATTCTCTCCGGTTGGGGATGATTCTGAACCAATGAACGGACTGACCCCTCGGCTGTTGGCGATGGGGACTTGTCATTCGTTTTATCGGTTGCGGGCTTCGGTGGATTGTTTGGTGGAGCTGGTCAGGCGGGGGGTGGACGCCCGGCTGACGGTGGCGGGGGAATTGCGGTGGATTGGGGCAATGGGGGAGGCTGCGGAGTACGTGGAGGGGGTGGGCGTGGCGGAGCGGGTTCGGTTTTTGCCGAGGTTTTCGCAGGCGGAAGCGCCCGGGATCTACCGGGGCGCTGACGTGCTCCTGCATCCGAAGTACAAGGACCCGTGTCCGACGGTGCCGATCGAAGCCATGGCTTGCGGGGTGCCGGTGGTGGGGTCGCGGAGTGGGGGGATGCCGGAACTCGTGCCGGCGGAGTGTGGCGTCCTGGTGGACGTGCCGGACGATTGGGCGGGGGATCACGCGCCGGCGGCGGGGGCGATGGCGGATGGGGTGGAACGGATCATGGCTGATCGGGCCAGGTTTGCGCGGGCGGCGCGGGACTGGGCCGTCGCGTCGTTCAACAAACAGGGGTGGGTCGATCGGCACGCGGCGATTTTCGGCCGGCTGGGAATCGTTTTTTAATTGCGAATGGATATCGATGGACTGGGGGTGGAAAACTGAGGGCGGTGGTCTCGGTGGTCATGCCCGTCTTCAACGGGGCGGCGCACGTGCGGGAGGCGGTCGGGAGTGTCCTGGCGCAGTCGTTTCGGGACTGGGAGCTTCTGGTGGTGGATGATGGGTCGACGGACGGGAGTGCGGAGATGGTGGAGAGTGGGGGAGACTCGCGGGTGCGGGTTCTGCGGAACGGCGAGAACCGGGGGTTGGTGCCGTCCCTGAACCGGGGACTCGCGGAGGCTCGGGGGGAATTCGTCGCGCGGTGCGATGCGGATGATCTTTGTGCGCCGGATCGGTTGGCGGAGCAGGTGGCGTTTGCGCGGGGGAATCCGGCGGTGCCGTTGATTGGATCGGATGCGGGTTTGGTGACGGAGGGAGGACGGTTTGCGGGTCGGTGGCGGACCGGGGGGATGGCGGATCTGGTGCGATGGGAGATGAATTTCCGGACGCCGTTCGCCCACAGTTCGGCGTTTTTTCGAAGGAAGGTGATCGTGGAGCGGTTTGGGGGTTACCGAGAGCGGAGGGCGTCGGAGGATTTGGATCTGTGGTCACGGGTTGGGCGGGAATTTCCAGTGGTGACGCTTCGAAAACCGTTGGTGAAGTATCGGCAACATGGTCGGTCCATCATGGCGGCAGCGAACACGCTCGGGTCGAACGATGACGTCGCGGGATGTCTGAGGGAGAATTTGCGGTCGACTGCGCCGGGTTTGGATGGGGCGGCGGTCGAGTTGACCGCGGCGGCGTGGTCGGGGACCTGGCCCGAGGAGTGGGGAGAATATTTTGGGGCGGTGGCGGAGTTGCGGCGGGGGTTTTTGCGGGGTCGGAGTTTGCCGGGTTTGCGCGGCGTGGTGGCGGATGAGAATTACACTCTGTTCTGCCGGGCGCGGGCCGCTGGGCAGAGTGCGGGTTTTTTGGAGGCGTTGCGGCGGGAGTCGGTGGGGGATTTCCTGGCTTTGCCGTGGGTGCGAATGGGGGTGGTGGTGACGCGATGAAGTTTCTTTTTCTGTCGAGTTACGCGCATTTGATTCTGGATCGGAGCCGGGACCGGGTGTCGGGCGGTGCGGAGTTGCAGGTTGCGTTGCTGGCGAGGGAGCTGGCAGCGCGGGGGCACGAGGTCGTGGTCGTCGGGGGAGACGTGGGGCAGGCGGATTCGACGGTCGACGGCGTGCGGTTGCGGAACGGCGGGAAGTTTCAGACGGGTGGAATCGCGGATGCACTGGGGGCGTTGCCGCGGGTGATCGGGATTTTGCGCGACGAGCGGCCGGATTTCGCCGTGGTGCTGGGCTGGACGACCTGGCTGACGCTGCTGGTGTGGTTGCGGGGGATCTTTTGGTACCGGGTGGTCTTCATTTGCGGGCTGGACACCGAGGTGAACGGGGAATTTCGGCGGGAGAACCCGGTGCGTGGGGCGGTGTTCGAGTGGGGGGTGAAGGCGGCTGATCAACGGGTGGCGATGACGGAGCACCAGGCGGATCTTTTCATCGAGTCGGGATTGCATTGCGCGATGTATCGCAATCTCATCCTGCCGCGGGTCAAGCCGCCGACGGCGGAGAAGGTCATCGATCTGCTCTGGGTGGCCCGGTGCCAGAAGATCAAGCGGCCGCACCTATTTTTGGATCTGGCCGAGCGCTTGCCCGGAGTGCGGTGCGAGATGGTGTGCGTGCGGGAGGACGTCGAGTTGTGGGAGTCGGTGGCGGCACGGGCGGAGGGGATTGCCAACGTAACGTTTATCGAGAGGGTCCCTTACCACGAGATGCAGGAACACTACGATGCGGCGCGTTGCTTCGTGAACACCTCGACCTACGAGGGGTGGCCGAACAGCTTCATTCAGGCTGGTTTGGGGGAGACGGCGCTGGCTTCGCTGGACGTGAATTCGGATGAGTTGTTTGGGCGGTTTGGACTCGGGGTTTTTGGGCGGGGGAAGTTTGACGTTTGGGCGGAGGAGATCCGTGAATTGCTGGCGGACGAGGGGCGGTTGGGACGGTGTCAGCGCGAATGTGCACGGTTCGTGGAGACGCTGCACGACAACCGCCGGAACGTGGATTTATTCCTGGGGGCGATGGCGGTGGCGTGAGCACTTGTCAGGCTCGGTGGGCGCGGGCATATTCTGACGGTTTTTCCAATATGAAGGTTTACATTGATGGCGAGTTGTATGCTCGCGAGAACGCCAAAATTTCCGTGTTTGATCATGGATTGCTTTACGGCGACGGGGTGTTCGAGGGGATCCGATTCTACGGAGGACGGGTGTTTCGTCTGGAGGAGCACGTCGAGCGATTGTTCGATTCGGCGGCGGCGATCTGCCTCAAGCCAACGCTCGATAAGGCCGGAATGGCGGCGGCGGTGTTGGAGACGATCCGGGCGAACGAGTTGCAGGACGGTTACGTGCGGTTGGTGCTGACGCGAGGTGAGGGGAACCTCGGATTGAGTCCGGAGCATTGTCCGCGGGCAACGGTGTTCGTGATCGCGGCGGCGATTACGCTGTATCCGGCGGAGATGTACGCGAACGGGTTGAAGGTGGTGACTTGTGCGACGCGGAGGATTCCGCACGGCGCATTGAGTCCCATGGTCAAGTCGCTCAATTATCTGAACAACGTGCTTGCGAAGATCGAGGCGACCCACGCGGGGGCGGGTGAGGGATTGATGCTCAACGAGCAGGGTTACGTGTCCGAATGCACGGGCGACAACGTGTTCATCGTCAAGCGGGGGAGGATTTACACGCCACCGATCTCGTCGGGGGCGCTGGCTGGGATCACTCGCGAAGTCGTGTTCGAGCTGGCGGCGGCGGCGGGCTTGGAAATTCTCCAGCCCCAGATGACGCGATACGACATCTACACGGCGGACGAGTGTTTTCTTACCGGGACGGCGGCGGAAGTGATCCCCGTCGCGGAGTTGGACCGGCGGCCGATCGGTGACGGGCAGCCGGGGCCGGTGACGCGGGATTTGATCGCGCGGTTCCGCGAGTTGACAGGAACCACGGGCACCCCGATTTATTAACGATGCAGTGCGACGTTTGCGGTGACAAAGAAGCCACGGTTTTCCTGACGCAGATCGTCGAGGGGAAGATGCAGAAGGTCAACCTTTGCGACGCGTGCTCGAAGGCCAAGGACGTCGACGACCCGACTGGTTTTGCTTTGGCGGATCTTTTGCATGGGTTGGGCGCGGCTGAACAGATCGAGCGGAGTCCCGCGACGGTCAAGTGTCCGGTTTGTGGTTTCACGCAGGCGGATTTCAAAAAGACCGGGCGACTCGGCTGCAGTGCGTGTTACGACACTTTCGCCGAGGGATTGATGGGGATGTTGGGAAACATGCACAAGGGGACCGAGCACCTTGGGAAGGCGCCGGAGGGACGGGCGAAGACTCGGCAGCTCGGGACGCAAATCCGGAACCTGAAGACGAACCTCGAGCGCGCGGTGGCGGAAGAGCATTACGAAGAGGCTGCAGATCTGCGGGACCGGATTCGCCAGATCGAACAAGAGATCGCGTCGTGAAATTCTCGAAAATCATCGAGAACCCCGGCGAGTGGCTCTCGGGCGACGGTCCGAATCGTCAAATCGTGGTGAGTAGTCGGGTGCGGCTGGCTCGGAATCTGAATAACCTGCCTTTTCCCGGATGGGCCAAGCGGGCGGAGAGGCAGCACGTGCTGGGGTTGATTCGGCCGGCGGTCGAGGCGCTTCCCGAGATGGACGACGCCTACGCGCAGAATCTGACTGAGCTGACGGCTCTGGAACGGCAAGTGCTGATGGAGAGGCATCTCATCAGTCGTGAACACGCCGCGAAGGGGGCTGGGAGTGCGGTGGTGATGAATTTCGAGCAGACACTCAGCTTCATGATCAACGAAGAAGACCATCTCCGCATGCAGGCGATTCGTTGCGGGCCCAGCTGGAGAGCGCTTACGCGTTGGCATCGAAGGCGGACAGTGAGCTTGAGGAGCAGCTTGACTACGCGTTTCACGATCAGCTCGGCTATTTGACCGCCTGCCCGACGAACGTTGGGACGGGGATGCGAGCCTCGGCGATGCTGCACCTGCCGGGGTTGGTGATGAGCGATCAGATCAACAAGATCGTGAACTCTGTGAACAAGATCGGATTAGCGGTGCGTGGGCTGCACGGCGAGGGATCGGAGGCGATGGGAAACCTCTTTCAAGTGTCGAATCAGACGACACTGGGTGAGAGCGAGGAGAACATCATCGCGCGGTTGACGAAGGTCATTGAGCACATCATCGAGCACGAGGGTAACGCGAGGGAGACGTTGATCGAACGGCGTCCGACGACGGTCCTCGATCAGGTCGGGCGGGCCTACGGGATCTTGATGAACGCGCATTCGATGGCTTCGAAGGAGGCGCTGAATCTGCTGTCGGTGATCAAGCTCGGAATCGATCTGAAATTTTTCCCGGACACGGCGCGGATTCAGATCGACCAGTTGTTCATCGAGACGCAGCCCGGGCATTTGCAGAAAGGTGCGAGCGAACAAAAAATGTCGGTTGAGGCTCGCGACTCCTTGCGAGCGCGATTGATCCGGGCGAAGCTGGGTGAGTTGCCCGAACCGGACATGAGTCAAATCACCGAACGAGAGAGCGACCCTGAGGAATCCAATGATGAATAATTTTACACCCCGCGCCCAACAGGTCCTGGCGCTTGCCCGTAAAGAGGCGGATCGATTCAATCACAATTACGTCGGCACGGAGCACTTGCTCCTTGGATTGATCAAACTTGGTCAGGGCGTTGCGGTGAACGTTCTTCAGAAAATGGGCTTGGATCTCGAGACGGTCCGCATGGAGGTCGAGAAGCAGGTGGGGTCCGGACCCGAAACCAAGATGGTTGGGAACATCCCGTATACTCCGCGCGTGAAGAAAGTGCTCGCGCTGGCGAGCAAGGAGGCGAAGGCGCTCCAACATTCCTACGTCGGGACCGAGCACATTCTTCTGGGGCTTCTTCGCGAAGGCGAAGGCGTGGCCGCCCGGGTCCTCAAGAGTTTGGAAGTCGATATTGAACGGACTCGGAACGAGATTCTCAAGGAACTCGATCCGAACTTCTCGGCGGGTGAGGAAGGCGAAGCAGTGGGTGCTGAGGTGGGGAGTTCTGGTAAGAAAGATGGTAAGACCCCGGCGTTGCGGGCGTTCGGCCGCGACCTGACTGAAATGGCTCGGAAGGAAGAGCTGGATCCGGTCATTGGGCGGGCCGACGAGATTGAGCGTGTGATTCAAATTCTTTGTCGTCGCACCAAGAACAACCCGGTGCTCATCGGCGAAGCGGGTGTTGGTAAGACGGCTATCGCGGAAGGGTTGGCCCAGGAAATCATCAGCGGCAACGTCCCGGAGCTGTTGCACGAGAAGCGGGTCATCACGCTCGACCTCGCGCTGATGGTCGCGGGAACGAAGTACCGCGGACAGTTCGAAGAGCGGATCAAGGCCGTGATGGACGAGATTCGAAAGTCGAAAAACGTCATCCTTTTCATCGACGAAATGCACACGATCGTCGGAGCAGGTTCGGCAGAAGGTGCGATGGACGCGTCGAACATCATCAAGCCGGCGCTGAGCCGTGGGGAGTTGCAGTGCATTGGGGCGACGACGCTCAACGAGTTTCGCAAATACATCGAGAAGGACTCGGCGCTCGAGCGGAGATTTCAGCAGGTCAAGGTCGAGCCACCGACGGTTGAGCAGACGATCCTGATTCTCAAGGGAATCCGCCCGAAGTACGAGTCACATCACAAGGCGAAGATCACCGACGAAGCGTTGGAGTCGGCGGCTAAGTTGTCGGATCGCTATTTGACCGGACGCTACTTGCCGGACAAGGCGATCGACATCATGGACGAGGCGGGTTCGCGGGCGCGCATCGGTGCGATGACGCGTCCACCAAACGTCAAGGAGGTCGAGGCCGAGATTGAAAGCATCCGGATCGAAAAAGAAAGCGCGATCAAGGCGCAGGATTTCGAGCAGGCTGCGGCGCTGCGTGATTTCGAGAAGCAGGCCAAGGACAAGCTGGACACCGTGTTGGCAGAATGGCGGGCGAAGAAAGAAGAGAAGGAAGTCGTGGTGACGGACGACGACATCATGCACGTCCTCTCGAAGTGGACCGGCGTTCCGCTGAATCGGATGGAGCAGAAGGAGACGGCGAAGCTCCTTGCGATGGAGGAGGAGGTGAAGGCACGGGTGATTGGTCAGGACGAAGGCGTCATCGCGATCAGTAAGGCATTGCGACGGTCGCGGGCGGATCTCAAGGATCCAAAGCGGCCGATTGGGTCGTTTGTTTTCCTAGGGCCGACCGGCGTAGGAAAGACGTTTTTGGCTCGAACGCTGGCAGAATTTATGTTTGGCGATGCCGATGCTCTCATCCAGCTCGACATGAGCGAATACATGGAGAAGTTCACGGCCTCCCGCCTGATTGGCTCTCCTCCGGGATACGTTGGCTATGAGGAAGGTGGGCAGCTCTCCGAAGCGGTTCGTCGGCGGCCCTATTCGGTCGTGCTGTTCGATGAGATCGAGAAAGCGCACCCGGACGTGATGCATTTGCTGCTCCAGATTCTGGAAGAAGGTCGGGTGACCGACAGCCTTGGCCGGAAGATCGATTTTCGAAATACGATCATCATCATGACGTCGAACGTCGGCGCGGAATTGATCAAAAAGCAGACCTCGCTGGGATTTGGTGCGCCGAAGCTGGACGACAATTACGACAACATGAAGGAAAAGATCTTGGAGGAGACGAAGCGCGTCTTCAAACCAGAGTTCCTGAATCGGTTGGACGACATCATCGTTTTCCACACCCTCACGAAGCCGGATCTCATGCGCATCGTTGATCTCGAGGTTAAGAAGGTGACCGCGCGGATCCGGGCGAAGTCGATCGAAATCGAGATGGATGAGTCCGCACACGAGTTGCTCATCGAGAAAGGTTACGATCCGGCCTACGGCGCGCGACCGATGCGTCGGGCGGTGGAGAAGTATCTCGAAGATCAGATGGCGGAGGAGATTCTCCGTGGGTTGATCAAGGAAGGAGACATGGTGAAGATCACTCGAGCGGGGGATAAGCTCGAGTTTCGCACGATGAGTGTGGAGCCGACGGAGCCGGCCTTGACGGAGTCGGAGGGAGGCTAGCCGAGCGCCGCCTTCAGAATTCCTGGAGCTTTAGGAAGCGCCCCTCGTTTTTTGGCGAGGGGCGCTTTTTCGTATCTGGATGGTGTGGAACGCTTTGATCGGGAAGGGAGCGATGGCTCGGCTTCTGGCGGGTCGCCGGTTCTGGAGGTGGTTAAAATTCGCGTTGATGGTATGGGGCGGGACGATTACTTTCAAATTTATGTCTGGCGAAAGAAATTTTCTCACTGGGTTGGTGTTAATTGTCGGCTGTCTTGGGACGGCTTGGGCTGAGGAGGGAGCGGAATATTCGCGGATCATCTCGACGGGTGAAGCCGCTCCCCGGGGAGAGACTTATGGCACCCTAACGCAGGGTGCTCTGGGGAGTGATTCTACTTTGGGGGTTTTTGGTTCGGTTCTTGGAACGGAGAGCAATCGGGTCTGGGTCGGCAAGGATGGGACTTTCTCGGTGGTTGCCGCCGAGGGTGAAGCGGCGCCGGGGGGCGGTGGGACCTTCGCGCAATTTGGTGGACTCTCGATCAACGGCGTTGGAGAGACGGCGTTCTTCTCACGGTCAAACGACGTGAGCTTTGAGACTGAATACTTTGCAGTCGAAAACGGTGGCTTGGTTCCAGCTCTCCCGGGTCAGGCGCCGTTCGCGGAATTCCCCCAGTTTGCTTTGGCTAGTGGCGGGACAGCGGAATACGCGGCGGGAAACTTTTTGGCGGTCAAGTTAGGACTCGAGGGGGTGAACGAGCAATTCATGACGGTGCTGGCGACCGGGGAGCCCGGGAATCTTAAGGCGACTTTCGCAGAAGGTCAGCCGGCACCGGTGGGGGCGGGTTTACCACCGGACCTTACGTTTGGGCGGATCTTTGGCGACGGATTTGACAGTTTCAACGACCCCGGCCCATTTTTAGGGATCAACGACAGCAAAGAGATCATCTTCGTTGCAGAGGTGTTTGCGAACTCAGGAGACCTGAATCGGCTGGTCGTTTACGCTGGGCCGGTGAGTGCGCCACGGATCGTTGCCGTGACGCAGCAATTGGCTCCGGGGACGGGAGACGGATTTTACAGTTCGTTTGGATCGCCGTCGATCAGCTCAAATGGCTTGATCGCATTCAGTGCGGGATTCTTCGGGAGCGATTCGAGTGGGGCGGCGATCTTCCTCGGGACTCCCGAAGGTGTTGTGCCCGTCGTGAAGCGAGATGACCAGGTGCCGGGTGGCGATGAGGGAGTGCTCTTTGGCAATTTCGGATCGCTGGCGGTGAACGCTCGTGGTGACATCGTTTTTTGGGCGCAGATCGTTTATCCCAACGAGTTGCGGAGGCCGAGCGTGTGGTTGAAGCGCGCCGGGGAAGATCCCGTGCTGCTGGCGGCGACTGGTAATGTCTTCAAAACGCCGGACGGACCGGCGGAGGTCACGGGTCTCGAGTTCAAAGGGGAGGGTGCTTTTAACGATCTGAATCAAGTGGCGTTCGTCCTGTCGTTTGGTGATCGCGATGGGCTTTATCTGGCGGACGTGCGATCAGGATATCCGGTGGTCAGCATCACCAGTCCGGCCCAACGGTCGGATCAGGTCACCACTCGTGCCGCGACGGTGATTGCCGGGACGGCGACCGATGCGACGGGTGTGCGGGAGGTTGACGTTGTTGTCACTGGGCGAACCGTTGCGAAGAGCGGGAAAAATGGAGAGAAGCGGCGGCGGGGGCGTCGGAAGCAGGTTGCGCGCGCGCTCGAGGTGTCGGCTGATAACACGTGGAGCTTCCGGGCTCCCTTGGAGATGGGGAATAACCGGATCTCGGTGACGGCGACGGATTTGCTGGGGAACGTCTCGCCGAGCACGGACTTTACGGTCATTCGATATCAGAAGGCCCGCGGTGCGAAGGGTCGGAAGCTGTTTCGGAAATTGAAACGCCGGGTCATTCTGGCTCGGTAGATTCTGGCCGTGCTGAACGGTTGGGGTTGGGAGACCTTTGGGGGCGACGGCGGTCATCCGGGCTTAGAAGCCCGGACGGGACGGGCGGGAAGCCCGCGCTCCCCAGCTCTCACTGGCTGGAGCAGATATGGGTGATGGCGTGGGTGAGAGCGGTGACGGCGATTTCAAGCTGGTCGTCCGTTGTGCAGAGGGGGGGGATGAGAACGATGGTGTCGAGAATCGGGCGGGTGAGGAGGCCGTGGGATCGGGCGGCGGTGCAGACTTGCGAACCGGTGAGTGAGGTCCAGTCGTAGGCGGTGTCGGTTGGTTTGTCCTCGACGAGTTCGATGCCGGCGATAAGGCCGCACTGGCGGACTTCGCGAACGTGGGGGTGCTCGAGGAGGGGCGCGAGAAGTTTTGTGAGCAGGGCGATCTTTGGTTGGAGGGTGGTGAGGGTTTTTTCCGCTTCGAAAGTCTCCAGGCTGGCCAGAGCTGCGGCGCAGGCGAGGGGATTGGCGGTGTAGCTGTGGCCGTAGTAGAACGTGCGTTGGTCGGCGGGTTCGCCGAGGAAGGCATCGAAGACGCGGTCGGTGGTGAGGGTCGCGGCGAGGGGAAGGTAGCCGCCGGTGAGGCCTTTCGCGAGGCAGAGAAAATCGGGGACGACTTGTTCGCGTTCGCAGGCGAAGAGAGTGCCCGTACGGCCGAATCCGGTGAGTACTTCGTCGAGAATGAGGAAAATGTCGTGACGGTCGCACCAGTCGCGGAGGCGCCGGAGGGTGCCGTCGGGCCAAGTGCGGATGCCGGCGGCTCCTTGAACGAGGGGTTCGATGATGAGGGCGGTGATTTCGCTGGGGTTGGTGATTGTTTCGAGATCGTCGGGGGTGGCGAGGCGGTCGACGGGGAACTGCATGGCGGCGAAGCGACCGTGGAAAGTCGGGATACCGCCGACGCTGGCGGCTCCCGCGGTGTCGCCGTGGTAGGCGTGATCGAAGGCGATAAAGCGTTGGCGGGTGGGGTCGCCGGTGAGTTGGCGATACTGGACGGCCATCTTGAGGGCGGCTTCGATGGCGGTGGAGCCGTTGTCCGAAAAGAAGACGCGCGTGAGTGTGTCGGGCTGGAAGAGGGCGGTGAGGCGCGCGGCGAGAGTGGCGGCGGGGGCGTTGGTTGCTCCGAGGAAGGACGTGTGGGCGACGCGTTCGAGCTGGTCGCGGATGGCGGCGTTGATGCGGGGGTGATTGTGGCCGTGGATGTTGGTCCAGATCGACGAGTTGCCGTCGAGGTATTCCCTGCCGCGACTGTCGCGGAGGATGGCTCCGTTGCCCTCCACGAGAACGAGGCGCTCGTGGTCGGGATCGCACCAGGCGCGCATCTGGGTGAAGGGGTGCCAGGTGTGGGCCTGATCCCAGTGGGTGAGGGTGGTGGTGTCTAATGCTGGCACGAGAGACTTTTACCACGAAAGGGGGGAAGGTGAGGAAGGGTGGAGTGAAAGGATGCGGGTCTGCCGCGAGGAGTCTGGCGGCGGCTTCTTGAAGTCGTGGGTGCGGGTGATAGCGTCGGCCGCGTGAATCCACTCTTTAAGATTTTTTTGTTCGTGGCGGCGGTGTTGTTTTTGACCGCGCTGCTTTCTCCGCCGATTTATTGGGCTGGGATGGCGTTGGCGGATTCGGGGTGGGTGCCCGGGGCCGCGAAGTTTCCGTTTTTTCGCTACTGGGGCCGAATCGCTCAAATCGCGTCGCTCGTGCTCATTTTTCCGCTGGGTTGGTGGTTGCGGATTCGAAGCCTGCGGGATCTGGGGATCGAGCGGAACGAGGCGAAGGGGCGAGATGTCGGGTGGGGCGTGGTCTTTGCGATCGTTCCTTTGGTGCTGTTGGGCGCGGTGTATTTGTGGGCTGAAGTCTACACGGTGCGGGATGACGTGGGGTGGGGAACGCTGGTGCGGGTCGTGGGAACGGCGGGGTTCGTGTCGGTCTTCGAGGAGTTTCTGTTTCGCGGGGTGCTGTTGGGGTTGGCGATTCGGTATTTCGGGCGATGGCCGGGAATCGTGAGCGTGTCGGCTGTGTTCGCCATCGTGCATTTCTTCAAACCTCGAGGAGAGATCGCGCGGGAGTCGGTCGGGTGGCTGAGTGGTTTCGAGCTGCTGGGATCGGCGTTCTCGAGTGTTGACTCGATGGCGGTGTTTTTCTGGGGGTGCGTGACGCTGTTTGTGATCGGGGTGATTCTCGCGTTGGCGTGCCTGCGAACGCGGTCGTTGTGGTTGCCGATCGGATTGCACGCGGGGTGGATTTTTGGCCAGCAGACGCTGAATCTTTTCGCGAAGTATCGGATCAAACCCGAGGACGCGTTTCTGCCGTGGGTGGGGCCAAACGTGGTGAGTGGAATGGTGCCGACCGGGGTGGTGCCGCTGGGGGCGCTGCTTGTCACCGCCGCGTTGGTCTGGTGGTATCTGCGGCGTGATCGGGACGTTGCGACCGTGGGCGAACGCGCTGGGTGAACTTTTTTTCCCGGCGCATTGTTGCGTTTGCGACCGGGCGATGACGGAGGTTGGCCTGCTTTGTGGGCCTTGCGAGTCGCAGGTGCGCCGGGTGGCGGTGCCGCGGTGCGGAATTTGTTCGCATCCTTTTGATGGGATGATGGACGTGGTGGAGTGTCCGAATTGCCGGGGGCACGCCATGAACTTCGACGCGGCGATTGCGGTCATGCGGTGCTCGGGCGAGGTGCGGGAGTTGCTGCATCGGTTCAAATACGGGAAGGAGCGATACCTGCGACGGTTGTTGGGGGCGTGGTTGGCGGAGGCGCTGGACGATGATCGGTTGGCGGACGTGGAGGTTGATCTGCTGGTGCCGGTGCCGTTGCACCCGGCGCGGGAGCGGGAGCGAGAGTTCAATCAGGCTGAGGAGCTGGCGCGATGGGTGACGCGATTGCGCGGTGTGCCGACCGCGAAAGTGTTGCGGCGGCGGCGTTACACGGTGACTCAGACGCAGTTCGACCGAAAGCGGAGGATGCGGAACTTGCGCGACGCCTTCGAAGTGCGCCAGAATGCGCGGGTGGTCGACAAACACATTTTGCTGGTGGACGATATCCTGACGACGGGTTCGACGCTCGATGAGTGCGCACGCGTGCTGGTCGAGGCGGGGGCGGCGTCGGTGAATGCGATCGCGGTGGCGCGAGGCTAAATATTTGGATTATGGCGATTTTTAGAAAACCCGTTTGGAAGGCTCTGGTGAGTCGCAACCGCGAGATTCCGGAGGGACTCTTCACGAAGTGCCCGTCGTGTGGGGAAGTGGTGCACAACCTGGCGCTGGCCGAGAATCTGCGCGTGTGCCCGAAGTGCGAGCATCATTTCACGATGGGATGTCGGGACAGGGTTGCGCTGTTGGTGGACGAAGGGACTTTCGAGGAGACGGATGCCAACATGGTGTCAGTGGACCCGCTGAAGTTCACCGGTGTCGCGGCCTACGAGGAGCGGCTGGAGACGTATCAGAAGCGGACGGGACTAAAGGATGCGGTGCTGACCGGGACTGGAAAGATCAACGGAGCGCCGGTTGCGCTGGCGGTGATGGATTTCAGTTTCCTGGGGGCTTCGATGGGTTCCGTTGTGGGGGAAAAGATTACCCGCTCGATTGAGTTGGCGACGAACGGGAAGATGCCTTCGATCGTGGTGTGCGCTTCGGGTGGTGCGAGGATGTACGAGGGAATTCTGAGCTTGATGCAGATGGCGAAGACGAGTGGGGCGCTGGCGCGGCACGCGAAGGCGCGACTGCCCTACATCGCGGTGCTGACGAATCCCACGATGGCGGGGGTGAGCGCGAGTTTTGCGTCGCTGGGCGATGTGATCGTGGCGGAACCGAAGAGCATGATCGGGTTCGCGGGGCCACGGGTGATCAAGGAAACGACTCACCAGGATCTGCCCGAGGGCTTTCAGACGGCGGAATTCTTGGAGAAGCACGGGCTGGTGGATCACATTGTTCACCGGGCGCGGATGAAGAATCTGCTCGGACAGCTCATTTCTTATTTCTCGGTTCCCGTCGGGAAAAAATGACGTACGGCGAGTCGTTGGGCTGGCTGGATTCGTCCCAGCAGTTCGGCATCAAGCTTGGTCTAGATAATACGCGGCGATTGCTCGCGGCCGTGGGCAATCCAGAAAAGCGGCTGAAATTCCTCCACGTCGCGGGAACGAACGGGAAGGGGTCGGTCTGCGCGATGATGGACGCGGTGTTGCGGGCGGAAGGGCTTTGCGTTGGACTCTACACTTCGCCCCATTTGGTTAATTTCCGGGAGCGGATCCGGGTGGATGGGGATTGGATCGGAGAAGGAGAGGTCGCGGCTGGGTTGTCGCGGCTGCGGGAGGCGGTGGAGGGATGGGAACACGCGCCGACTTTTTTTGAATTGGCAACGGCGCTGGCCTTGCTGCATTTCGACGCGGCCAACGCCGAGGTAGTGGTTCTGGAAACCGGGATGGGTGGGAGGTTGGATGCGACGAACGTCGTGACGCCGAGGGTGAGTGTGGTGACGCCGATCTCGATGGATCATTCGCAGTGGTTGGGAACTACCCTGGGCGAGGTCGCGGGAGAAAAGGCGGGGATCATCAAGGCGGGAGTGCCGGTCGTATCGGCGCGGCAGACGGGGGATGCGGAGCGGGTGATCCGGGAGCGGGCTGAGGAGATCGGGGCGGGGGTCGAGTTCGTCGACGGGGAGGTGCCGGAAGGTTGGTCGGTGGGTTTGGTCGGGGGGCATCAGCGCAGAAACGCAGCGCTGGCGCTGGCGGGGATCGCGGCGGCGGGGTTCGACGTGAGCGAGTCGGCCCGACGGGTGGGAATCGCGGGGGTCGAGTGGCCGGGGCGGTTCCAGCGGATGGGGGATTTCGTGATGGATGGAGCGCACAATTTGCAGGGGGCGGAGCAATTGGTGCGGACTTGGCGGGAGGAATTCGGAGAAGAATCGAAGGTTCCGGTGATTTTCGGTGCGCTGAAAGACAAGGATTTTGGTGCCATGTTGGGGGTGTTGGAGGGAGTGGCGTCGGAGTTTTTGTTCGTGCCGGTGCGAGGGGGACGGGGGGCGGAGCCGGAGGAATTTTCCGGATGTGTGGGGATGACGGGCCGACGGTTTGGGTCGCTTGACGCAGCGATGGCGGAGGTGATCGGGGGACCGAAGCCGGCGAAGGACTCCGCTCGGGAAACGGAGGCTCCCCGGGGGCTGGTTTGCGGATCGCTTTTCCTCGTGGGCGAGGCGCTGGCTTTACTCGCGGAGTAAGGCGATCGCGCGGGCGCGATCCTCGGCTCCGAAGACGGAGGTCCCGGCAACGAAAACGTTGGCACCGGCTTTCCGGGCAGATTTCGCCGTTTCGGCTTTGATTCCGCCGTCGACTTCGATGTCGAAGTCGAGGTGGCGGGCTGCTCGAAGGTGGCTGCCGGCGCGGACTTTCTCGAGGGTCTCGGGGAGAAATGGCTGGCCGCCGAAACCGGGGTTGACGGTCATGACAAGCAGGAGATCGATGAGGTCGGCGTAGGGTTCGACAGCGTCGAAATCGGTGGGCGGGCTGAGTGCGAGGCCGGCGCGGCAGCCGGCGGCGCGAATTTTTTTCAGAGTGTCGGCGACGTCGTGGTCGGCTTCGACGTGGACGGTGATGCAGGCGGCGAATGGTGCGAAGCGTTCGAAGTAGTAGTCGGGGCGGTCGATCATGAGATGGACGTCGATGGGGAGGTCGGTGTGCCGGGCGGCGGCTTCCGTGAGAGCTGGGCCGAAGGAGATGTTATCAACGAAATGGCCGTCCATGATGTCGCAATGGATCCAATCGGCTCCGGCGGTGGTGACGGCGGCAACCTCTTCGGCAAGACGGCTGAAGTCGCTGGCGAGGATCGATGGGGCAATGAGGATGGGTCGTTCAGGCACGTCGTTTCTTTTAGCGGTCGAGGGTTCGTTCGACTATATCGGAATGCGTGGAAGACGAGGACGTGCGGATCGATTTGGAGAGCGACCATTATTTTATGCGGGAGGCGTTGCGCGGGGCGCAGCGGGCTTACGACGCGGAGGAGGTGCCGATCGGGGCGGTCGTGGTGCGGGAGGGTCGCATCATCGCGCGGGCGTGGAATCAAGTCGAGACGCTCCGGGACGCCACGGCGCACGCGGAGATGCTGGCAATCACGCAGGCCGAGTCGGTGCTGGAGGATTGGCGACTGACGGACTGCGATCTTTACGTGACGAAGGAGCCTTGCCCGATGTGCGCGGGGGCGATCGTCCACGCGCGGCTCCGGCGGGTGGTATTCGGGTGTTCCGACCTGAAGGGTGGGGCGGCTGGAGGGTGGATCAACCTGCTCCAGACCCGCGAATTAAATCACCGCGCGGAGGTGGTCGCCGGAGTTGGCGCGGCGGAATGCGCCGGGATTCTCAAGGCGTTCTTCCTGGAGCGGCGCGGTTAGTCGCCGATACGAAGGACGTTGCGGGGGCCGGCGGTGGTCTGAAATTTTCCTCCGACCAAGAGACCGCCATCCGGGAGCGTGGTGAGGGTGCGCACAATGCCGTCGACGCTTTGGTCGTTGGCGGCGGAGAGTTCGCCGGTTGCGCTGAGAGTCGCGACGTTGCCGCGCGGTTGATTGGCGAAATTGGCGAACTGCCCCGCGATCACGATGTCGCCTTGGGGAAGGATGGCGATGGCGAAGATCTTGCCGTCGGCGCCGCCAGCGGCTGCGAATTTTGCGTCGAGCGTGCCGTCGGGCAGGTAGCGGGCAAGGTTTTTGACTTCGGCACCGTGAGCCTGGTTGAAGAAGCCGCCGACGATCAGGCCGCCTTGGCCGTCGAGCGCGAGGGCAAACGCGGTCCCGGCGATTCCGCCCGCAGCGTTTGCGAGGAAGGTGGTGTCGAGCGAGCCGTCGGCGTTGAGGCGAGCGAGGTTGGCGACGGGGGTGCCGTCGACGCTGTTGAATCGCCCGCCGATGATGACTTTGCCATCGGGAGTCGCGACGGCGGCGTAGATTGTGCCGTTGACGCCGGCCGTTGCGGCTTCGCTTTCGACGATCGGAGTCGGAATTGTGGTATCGGTTGGGGTATCAGTCGGGGTGGTTCCGAGACGTTGATCGGCAAGGTCGCCCGCGCTCTCCTCGGAGTCCTTGGTGCTGATCGCGCCGCCCGTTTGGTCGGCTAATTGTGACGCGCTTTCTTCGGTGTCCTGCGGGTTGATCGACTCGCCGCGTTGGTCGGCCAATTCGGATGCGCTTTCCTCGTTGTCCTGGGTCGGGATGGCATTCCCGGTTTGGTCGGCGAGTTGAGCGGCGCTCTCTTCGGTGGTTGACTCGTTGCCGAGGCCGCGCTCATTGGCGAGTTCCATGGCGCTTTCGTCAGCGAGGGCGAAGGGCAGGGAGGTCGTGATCGCGAAGGCGACGAGGAGGAGAACTTTCATGGGTTGAAGTCCAGCCCGAGGGAGTACGGAAATCAAGCGCCAACGGCATCGACGCGTGTCGGAGCGTGGGATCGAACGAGGTAGCGGACGCCCATGGCGATGACAAAGAGGCCCAGCGCGAGTTGGAGGATGGCCGCGACTCGGAGGAGGACGTCCATGCGGGAGTCGAGCGCCATCGTGATCATGGCGGTCAGCGGCATGGCGATCATGAGCGCGGCCGGGAGGGCGGCAAACCAGATCGCGATGCGGCGACTGCGGAGGAAGACGGTGATGGTAACGAGGGCGAGGGCCGCCAGGAGCTGGTTCGTCGCTCCGAAGAGCGGCCAAAGGGCTTTCCAGGCGGGGACGAGTTCGCCGCTGAGGCTGGTGAATTTTTGAGCGGCGAGAGCACCGCAAACCACGACGATGACAAAGGTGGCAGCGAGGCGGGCCGGCAGGCCGTGCCAGCCGAAGAGTTCTTCGACGAGAAAGCGCGCGAGGCGCGTGCACGTATCCAGAGTGGTGAGGAGGAAGGTGCTGACGGCGAGGGTCGCGAACTCCACGCCGATTTTTTGCGGCACGCCGATCGCTCCGAAGAAGACGGCGGCCCCGTTCGCGAATGTGTCGATGGCGCTACCCTTCATTCCTCCCACCACGGCGATGCAGCCGAGGGCGAAAGTCGCGAGAATGGCTTCGACGAGCATGCCGCCGTAAGCGACGCGGCGGACATCGGTTTCCCGATCCAGCTGCTTTGAGGTCGTGCCACTGGCAACCATGCTGTGAAAGCCGCTGCAGGCACCGCAGGCGACAGTGATAAAGAGGAATGGCACGAGCAGGCCGAGATTTTCACTTCGAAAGCCGGAGAAAAAATCGAGCTGGAAGCTCTGGCGCGTCATCAGCGCACCGACGAGGCCGAGGGCGAGGATCGCGTAGAGGAAGGTCGCGCTCAGGAAATCGCGGGGCTGCATGAGCCACCCGACGGGCAAAATGGCGGCAGCGAAGCAGTAAACAAGCACGATGGTAATCCAGGCGTCTTTGCCCAGATCTGGCGCGGGGAAGAAGTGACCGATCGCGAGGCCGGCGTAAGTGAGCGAGACGAAGATCGTGATGGACGCCCAGTAGGGAAGTCGAGTCCGGCCGATGACCAAACCGAAACCCAGCGCCATGAGAACGAACCAACCGGACGCCGTGGCGACAGCGGGTGTGCTGACGAATCCGACGGCGGTGAGGTCGAGAAAGACAATGATGACGTAGATGAGCGTGAGCAGGACGAAGAGGAGAAGGAGCTTGCCGGTGCGTTCGCCGACGATGTCGCGGGCGGCCGCGATAATGGATTTGCCGCCGTATCGCAGGCTCATGATCGTCGAGCCAAAGTCGTGAACTCCGCCGACGAAGATCGCCCCGAAGATGACCCACAACCAAACGGGACCCCAACCGAAAGCCGCGGCCGCGATGATCGGTCCGACGATTGGTCCGGCGCCTGCGATGGAGGAAAAGTGGTGCCCGAAAACGACGGATGCCCGGGTCGGGACGTAGTCGACACCGTCGTTCACCGTGTGAGCCGGAGTCGGGATCGCGTCGTCGACGCCGGTTTGGCGCTCAAGGAAGCGACCGTAGAATCGGTAGGCGAGCGCCGTGAGGGCGAGGGTGGCGAGGAGGAGAACGGCGAGCATTTTCGGAGAGGAGAGGAAGGATCAAAGCACGTGATGGGATGGATTCAAGCCGGGAGGATTGGTGGGCTGGGTCGTGACGACAAATTCCCTTGCCTACCCGGGACCGCTGTGAGACTGTCGCCGACCGACAAAACGACGACTCATGGCAAATAACGAGACATCCGAAGCCGCAACGCTGCAGCTTCACGAAAAAGACACCGGCAGCGCGGACGTGCAAATTGCGTTGCTGACGAAACGAATCAACGAACTGACGGAGCACCTTAAGATTCACGCAAAGGACCATTCGTCCAGACGCGGACTGCTCAAGATGGTCGCCCAGCGCCGCAAGCTTCTCGATTATTTGAAGCGCACGGCGGAGGAGCGCTACCAGACCGTCCTCAAGACTCTCCAGCTCCGCAAGTAAGGCGGGGTTCACTCAATCTCGAAACTCGTGGGAAGCCCCGGCATTTGATAGCTGGGGCTTCTTGAGTTTCACACACCCTCGCGTCGCACAGGGCGGCGTGAATTCCGAAAGAAAAAACACCCATGTCACATTCCGTTAGCGCCCAGGTGGGCAATCAAGAAATCTCCTTTGAAACCGGCAAAATTGCCCGGCTGGCCGATGGTTCGGTCACCGTTCGTTCCGGCGAATCCATCATCTTCGTGAGTGCCGTGTCGGCGACGAAGATCAAAGACGGCCAGGATTGGTTCCCGTTGACCGTCGATTATCGTGAAAAAGCCGCTGCCGTTGGCAAATTCCCGGGTGGTTATTTCAAGCGCGAAGGTCGTCCCTCTGAGAAAGAGACTCTCACGGCCCGCATGACGGATCGTCCGCTGCGCCCGCTCTTCCCGAAGGGCTACCTCTACGACACTCAGATCATCAGTATTCTGTTGAGTGCTGACGGTGAAATCGATCCCGACATTCTCAGCATCAACGGAGCTTCGGCGGCGTTGTGCGTGTCCGACATTCCGTTCGCCGGACCGATTGGTGCCGTGCGCGTGGGTCGCGTTGGCGGTGAGTTCGTCGTGAATCCCCTGCATTCCGAGCGGGCCGAGAGCGATCTCGATCTCGTTTACGTCGGAACGGGCGAAGAAGTCATCATGATTGAAGGCGAGGCCAAGGAGCTGCCCGAGGATCAATTCCTCGCCGCCCTGGATTTCGCAAAGGGCCACGTGAAGGTTCTCGTGGAAGCGCAAAAGCAACTTGCCGCCGAGGCGGGCAAAGTGAAACGCGAGGTTCCTCTCTTCACGGTGAAGGACGAGCTTCTGGAGGTCGCCTACTCGGTGGCCGGAGACCGGATTGAGTCGGCTCTTTACACGAATGGCAAAGTCGCTCGCGCGAAGGCGGTGGGCGCGCTTCGGGAAGAAGTTTCCAAAGCGATCACCGAGAAGTTTCCCGAAGCGGGATCGTTCGAGATTTCGCAGGCATTCGATTATCTCGAGAAGAAGGCTTTCCGCATCAGCATCCTTGATCGCAAGGAGCGTTGCGACGGCCGCGGCGTGAAAGATCTCCGTGGTCTGAGTTCGGAAGTTGGCTTGCTGCCACGCTCGCACGGTTCGTCATTGTTCACTCGCGGCGAGACTCAGTCCCTCGCGCTGACCACGTTGGCGACGACCGATGAGGCGCAGATGATCGATGCTTATGGTGGTGGCGAGACGCGCAAGCGCTTCATGCTTCACTACAATTTTCCGCCGTTCTCGGTCGGTGAAACCGGCCGTTTTGGCGGTCAGAGTCGTCGCGAGATTGGCCACGGAGCACTTGCCGAGCGTTCGGTTGCGCCCGTCATTCCAGACGAATCGGAGTTCCCATACGCGATTCGGGTGACCAGCGAGATCATGGAATCGAATGGTTCGAGTTCGATGGCGAGTGTTTGTGCGGGTTGCCTCGCATTGCTCGACGCCGGCGTGCCACTCAAGCGTTCGGTTGCTGGTATCTCGGTCGGTCTTGTGACCGAATACGGCGCCGACGGACAGCTCGGCCGTTACACGACGATGTTGGACATCCTCGGATCGGAAGATCATTACGGCGACATGGACTTCAAGCTTTGCGGCACCGAAGTCGGCGTCACTGGATTCCAGCTCGACCTCAAGCTTGCAGGGATCAGCCACGAAATCATGGCGGAAGCCGTGCAGCTCGCGAAGGAAGGTCGCACGCAGGTCCTCAGCCACATGGCGGAGACACTTTCCACGCACCGGACGGAGATGAACCAATACGCTCCCCGCATCGAAACCGTCAAAATCGCCGCGGACAAGATCGGCTTGCTCATCGGCCCTGGCGGCAAGACCATCAAGGGGATCGTTGCTGAGACCGGTGCCGAGATCAACATCGACGATGACGGGTCGGTTCACATCTATTCCAACAACGGTGAAAGCCTCGCTCGCGCGAAGGAAATCATCATGGGCATGACCAAGGAGATCGCGGTCGGCGAGATGTATCAGGGCACAGTGGTGTCGATCAAAGACTTCGGTTGCTTCGTCGAGGTGTTGCCCGGGAAGGATGGACTCGTCCACATCTCCGAGCTGGCCGACTTCCGCGTGAACAAAGTAGAGGACGTGGTCAAGCAAGGTGATGCGATTTGGGTCAAGTGCATCGGCGTCGATGACAAAGGCCGCGTGAAACTAAGCCGCAGGGCAGCGATGAAAGATCGCGACCAAGCGGAGACGAGCGAAGAAGTCGCCGCGTAACAAACCCATCTCCCAGGATCAAAACGGCGCACCGACGAGAGTCGGTGCGCCGTTTTTGTTTAGCTTGATGCTTTGGTGGCGGGTGCTGCGGTCTTGTCCAGCGGCGAAGGACGGGCTTACCGGCGAAAGTGGTCCGTGCCGCGGCGTGCGAGGACTTTTGCCAATCCCGCCAAGGCGCCGGTGAGGGCGGCCCAAAGGATAGCTTCCCTCCAGCCGACGCCGGGGATCGATGGATTAGTCGGGGCAATCCGCCCGGACGACTTTTCCCAGATGACTTGAAGGAGCCTGCGGAGAAGGAAGCTGGCTGCGAGAGCCGTGCCGACCCGCAGGATCTTGCTGACTTGATCCTGAGGTTCGCCGAACGGAAGTGCTTCGATGGCGCGGGTACGGAGACTCATTTGACTTTGATGATGATGTAGAGCGCGTGAATGACGCCCGGGATGTAACCCAGGATCGTGAGAATGACGTTGATCCAGAATTGCGTGCCAAGGCCGACCTGAAGAAAGACGCCGACGGGTGGGAGCACGATGGCAAGTATGATGCGGAGAATGTCCATAGTGGTTGCATCGGGTAAGAGGCAGGAGTTGGCTGTATCTGCCTTCGCCCGGGAAAAACCGTGAAGTGGCGCGCGATGGCGGAACCCTCCCCCCCCCCGCACACTTCAATGGTGGGTCGAAAGCAACAACCCGGCGCGAGGCCGGGTTGTCGTTGAATTAATGGCCCTCCCCGCGAGGCGGGTGCGGGAAGGACCGGATGACTCGCCCGAGGGCGCGTCAATTCGTGGTCGCGTCGTCGACTTCGTCCGAAACTTCTTCGGCAGCCTCGTCGACGCTTTCACCAGCTTCCTCCAAGGGACCCTTTTTTTCTTCGCACGCGGCGAAGGAGAACGTCAGCACAAGGGCTGCGAGGGCGTGGAGTGAGAGGAGTATTTTTTTCTTCATAAAGATTCGGGACATGTCGGCGTGACCGTCGATTTGAAAGAACTTCGCTCCGGAGGTTCAGGGCGGTTGTGCCTGGGGCGAAGATTGCAAAATATTTCTTTCAGCTTGAATGTTTGGAGCCGTCGGAGAACGTCCCGCGATGGATCGAACTCAACACTGGGCTTGGCGGGTCGCTCCCGTCGTGGCGTTGGCCGGTGCGTTCTGCGGCGGCGAGTTGGAGGCGGGCGCATTCAACCCGACGATCCCGAAACGCCAGGCGCGGGCGGAGGTTGTGGATTTCGCCCGGATCCCCGCGGTTGATGGGCGGGCGGCGCGAGTGAGTGAGTTGGACGTGACGCCCGGAGGCGAGATCTACGTCGTGGACCAATGGGGGCCGATGTATTTTGTCAGTTCCGACGGAGAATCTGTCACGGAGTATCTTGATCTGCGGAAGGTGCGGGGTGTGGGTCTAACCAACAACAGCGAAGCGGGGTTTCAAAGTGCGGCGTTTCACCCGGATTTTGAGAAAGTTGGGACGGCGGGTTACGGAAGATTCTACACGATTTCGACTTCGGCAGTGCGATTGCGGGAGCCGGACTTCAATCCGAGATCCGGTGACACTTTTGACACGGTGTTGTTGGAATGGCGGTGCGCGGACCCGGCAGGGCGGCCGTTCTCGGCGGTCGATCCGCGAAATCCTTTCCGAGAAGTTCTTCGAATCCGTCAACCCTACGGAAATCACAACGGGGGACTGATCGCGTTCAATCCGAACAGTGAGGCGGGCAGCCCGGATTTTGGGATGTTATACGCGGGAATTGCCGACGGCGGTGCGGGAGGAGATCCCCAGAAGATGGCGCAGGACCTCGGGTTCATCTTCGCGAAGATCATCCGGATCGATCCGTTGGGTTCTGACGCCGCGAACGGTCGCTACGGTATCCCGACCGACAATCCCTACGCTGGTTCGGAGCGGGGCGGCGTGCTGCCCGAGATCTGGGCCTCGGGCCTGCGTAATCCGCAGCGTTTTCGGTGGGACCGGGCGGGAGAGCAGCGCATGTTCATTGCGGACATTGGCCAGGGAGCGGTCGAGGAAATCAACGTTGGTGTGGCGGGCGCGAACTACGGCTGGAACGTCCGCGAAGGTGATTTTGAGTTCCTGGGTAGCAATCAGATCGGCGCGAATCGACGAAGTGACAGTGCGGTCACCGGATTTTCCTACCCGATCGCTCAATACGGGCACGACGGCATGGCGTCGGTGACGACGGGGACGGTTTATCGGGGTGGGGGGCTTCCCGGGCTGGAAGGGAAATTGATTTTCGGAGACATGGCGAGTGGCCGGATATTTTTCATCGACGCGGATCGTCCCTTGGCGAGCGGATCGGCTCCGATTACTGAGCTGAGATTGATGAAGAGGGGCATGGAGACATCGTTTCTGGACTTAATTCGGGAAACGCATGGTGGTGTCTGGCGAGCGCAGCTCCGATTTGGCAGCGATGCTCGGGGGAGGATTTACCTTCTCAATAAAGACGATGGGATCATTCGCCGGTTGGCTTCCGCCGAGCCTTGATTGCGCAAGGCCCGTTTATCGGAACATGAGCACCGGGACGTGGCAGGTGCGAACCATGGCGGTCGTGGTGCTGCCGACGATGAGGTGGCGGATGCGACCGTGGCCGTAGGCTCCCATGACGACAAGATCGATGCCGTGCGTATCGACGGCGTCCGCGATGACTCGCTCGGGATCGCCAGCGATGCACTCGGTCGTGACCTCGTAGCGGGCGTCGCGGAGTTTGGCGGCGACGGCATGGAGGTAATATTCCGCTTTCTCGTCAATCTTTCCGGCCCGGAGGACGTGGCATTCCGCACCTTGGAGGAGGGGGTGATCGAGCAGAAAGGCGATGGCTTTCTCGACGCTGGGGCCGCCGTCGTAAGCGACGAGGAATCGCTTGATGGGCTTGAATTCGCGGGAGGCCACGAGAACGGGCCGAATGCTGGCGCGAATGACGCGCTCGAGATTTGACCCGAGGTGGAGGGTTGCGAAGTCGGCGGACTCGCCGCGCTTCCCCATCACGACGAGGTCGGCGCTGGCCTCGAGACGGGTGACGTTTTCGACGAGGGCACCGTGTTGTTGCTCGGTGGTGACGTTGCTGATGCCGGCATGGCGGAGGTGACGCTCAGCCTCGGCGAGGATCGCTTTGCCGCGCTCGCGGGCGACGCGGGCTTTGGTCTCCTCGAGGGTGACGAGGTCACGCAGGAGGGCTTCGCTGGTGTCGGGTCCGATGTTTCCGCTCAGGTCGGCGACATCGGCGTGCTCGCGGTGGTGGTCGAGCATGTGGAGGACGTGGACGGTGGCGTTCGGCGTGCGTTGGGCGGCCCAGGCGGTGTGGTCGTAAATGCTGGCAGCGTAAACTGAGCCGTCGGTGCAGGTGAGGATTTCGTTCATGGACGGAGGATTGGCGTGAGGGTTGTCTGCGAAGAAGGGGGTTGGTTAATGAGCGGAAAGGTTATCCGCGGCACCGGGCTTGTCGTGGACTGCGACGCGGTCAACGAGGGTGGCGCTGGCTTCGTTGAGGCCGATCACGTTGACCGCGGCACCATCGCGGCGAAATTTCAGGACGACCTTATCGAGGGCGGCGACGGAGCTGATGTCCCAAAAATGTGCGGCGGTCACGTCGATGGTGACCGTCGTGAGGACCTCGCGGAAGTTGAAGGCGCGGGCGAAGGCTCCGGCGGAGACAAAGAAAAGGTTTCCCTCGACGAAGTAGGTGCGGTGTTCACCGTCCTCGCTGAGTTCCGTGCCGATGCGCATGAGGAGGGCTGCTTTTCGGGCGAAGGAGATCGCGGACATGAGAATGCCGACGCCGACGCCGACGGCCAGATTGTGCGTGAGGACGACAACGGCGACGGTGGTGATCATCACGAGGCTCGAAGTCTTCGGATAGATTCGGAGGTTGCGGATCGAATCCCAGCTGAACGTCCCGATGGCGACCATGATCATGACCGCGACCAAGGCGGCCATTGGAATGATCTTCACCCACGGGCCGAAGACAACGATGAGGATGAGGAGGAAGACGCCCGCGACGAAGGTGGAGAGACGCCCGCGGCCGCCTGATTTTACGTTGATGACCGTCTGGCCGATCATGGCGCAGCCGGCCATTCCGCCGAAGAAACCGGAGACGATGTTTGACGCGCCTTGACCGATGCATTCGCGGTTTTTGTTGCTGTCGGTGTCGGTGAGGTCATCGACGATGGTGGCGGTCATGAGAGATTCGAGGAGGCCGACGACGGTGATTGGGATGGCGTAGGGGAGGATGATGGCGAGCGTCTCCCAGTTGAGCGGGACATCCGGAAGAAGGAACATTGGGAGGGTTGACGGGAGCTTACCGAGGTCACCGACCGTGCGGAGGTCCAGGCCTGCAAAGACGGAGATGATCGTGAGGACGACAATGCAAACGAGTGGGGACGGGATGGCTTTGGTGAAGCGCGGGAGGACATAGATAATGGCAAGGCCGCCTCCGACCATCGCATACATGAGCCAGCTCTGGCCGCTGAACTCGGGCAGTTGGGCCATGAAGATGAGAATCGCGAGGGCATTGACGAATCCCGTCATGACGGAGCGGGAGACGAAGCGCAGGGAGTCGCCGAGCCGGAGGGCACCACAGATGATCTGGAGGACGCCGGTGAGGAGGGTCGCGGCGAGGAGGTATTGGAGCCCGTGGTCTCGAACGAGTGTGACCATGAGGAGCGCGGTGGCGGCGGTGGCCGCGGAGATCATGCCCGGGCGGCCGCCGACGATGGCGGACGTGACGGCGATGCAGAAACTGGCGTAGAGGCCGACCTGCGGATCAACGCCGGCAATGATCGAGAAGGCGATGGCCTCGGGGATGAGGGCGAGGGCGACGACGAGGCCGGCGAGGAGATCCTTGGGAACGTTGGAGAACCAGTCCTTGGTGAGGTCTTGCGTGAAGGTCATGCGGAGCTTTTAAGATGCGCCAGGTGGCGGGCGGGTAGGGTGGGGGATCAGGATATCATTGCAAGGGGGAAGTGATTTCGCGGCGCACGGGTGCGTTGCCGGAACGTTGCTTCGGAAAGCCGCATTTCGCACGTCGGACGTCCGCTCTCGCCGACGGTCAGATGACTTCGCGGAGCGTTTGGATGAAGCGATGGTTCTCGGGCATCGTTCCGACCGAGACCCGAATCCAATCGGGCAGGGCGTAGCCTCCCATGGGGCGAATGATGACGCCGCGCTGGAGGAGCGACTGGAAGACGTGTTGGCCGTTGCCGGTTTTGACGAGGACGAAATTTGCGGCGCTGGGGACGTATTCGAGTCCGAGGGCGGCGACCTGTTTTTCCAGATACTCGCGGCCTTCGTTGGTGAGTTCGCGGGTGCGGCGGATGTGGTCGGCGTCGTCGAGGGCGGCGAGGGCGCCGACTTGGGCGATGGCGTTGACGTTAAAGGGCTGACGGGCTTTTTGCAGGAAATTAGCGAGTGGGGCGGGGGCGATGGCGTAGCCGATGCGGAGGGCCGCGAGGCCCTGGATCTTCGAGAAGGTGCGCAGTACAACGACATTGCGGCCATCGCGGACGAACTTGAGCGTGTCGGGGGGGGTGCCGAGGAATTCTTGGTAGGCCTCGTCGAAGACGACGAGGACGTGGTCGGGAACGCGGGCCATGAACGCATCGATCTCTGACTGGCCGACGAGGGTGCCCGTCGGATTGTTGGGGTTGGCTAGAAAGAGGAGGCGGGTGCGCGGCGTGATGGCGGCGAGCATCGAGTCGAGATCGGCGCGAAAATCGGGGTCGGGAGTTTCGATGGTGGTCGCGCCGAAGAGTTGAGCGACCAGGCGGTAAACGACAAACGCGTGGCTGGGGGCGATGACCTCGCTGCCGGGGCCGAGGAAGATGTGGCCAAGGAGTTCGATGATCTCGTTGCTGCCGTTCCCGAGGATCACGTTGGAGCGATCGAAGCCGAGCTGATCGGCGATGGCGCTGCGGAGCGCCCAGCCGCCGCCGTCGGGGTAGAGGTGTGCTTGTTCCAGGGCGGCGCGCATGGCGGTGAGAGCTTTGGGTGAGGGACCGAGGGGGTTCTCGTTGGAAGCAAGCTTAACGATGTCGGCGGGATCGAGACCCATTTCGCGGGCGAGTTCTTCGATCGGTTTGCCGGGTTCGTAAGCGTTGAGATTTTGGACGAATTCGTGAGCGAGCTGGCGCATGGTGATCATTGAGTCATAGATTGCGGAGGGATTCACCGATTACTTGTTACCGATATGCTGATTGCTGTCCTCGCCGATACTCACGACAAGCTTCCGGAGGTGGTCCTGGGGGACGTGGTGCGGGCGGACGAGATCTGGCATCTGGGGGACGTGAAGGATCCGGAGGTCTTGGAGCGGTTGCGGGCGCTCGGGGTGCCGGTGGAGGTGGTGCGGGGGAACCGGGATTCGTGCGAGGATTGGCCGATGGAGGTGACGCTCACGCGGGGCGGCCGGACGTTTCGATTGATTCACATCCCTCCGCCGCTGAAGAAACTTGGTGAGGTGGATTTTTTGCTGCACGGGCACACGCACGTGCCGCGCGATGAGGTGATCGGCGGGGTGCGAATTTTGAATCCGGGGACGGTGGGGAAGCCAAACAAAGGGGTGCGACCAGGTTACGCCTGGTTGGAGGTGTCGGGTGACGGTGAGGTGGATTGGCGCCTAGTGGCGCTGGGATAGTTGGCGGCACGAGAAAACGTTCGAGTTCAGTCCTCGGGCTTCTCGCCGGGCGGACACATTTTCACGAGTTTGGGCTCGAAGCGCGCGAGGGTGTCGACGAGGTCGGTCTGGGCCGCCATGACTTCGTGGATGTCCTTGTAGACGCCGGGGACTTCGTCGATGCCCGCGCTGAGGAGGTCGACGCCGTGCTCGGCGAGGAGCTTTTTCGTACCGCTCCAAGTGAACGTGTGTTTGGCCTGGGTGCGGCTCATGACGCGGCCCGCACCGTGGGAAGCGCTGCGGAGCGAGTTGGGTTCGCCTTTTCCCCGGACGAGGAAGCCGGGTGCAGTCATCGAGCCTGGGATGACACCGAGAACGCCTTCGCCAGCGGGCGTGGCACCTTTGCGGTGGACGACAAGGTTGCGGCTCTGGCCATCGATAACGTGATCCTCCTTCCACGCGAAGTTGTGGTGATTTTCCACGTCGAGGATGGGTTTTTCGCCGAGAGCGCGGGCGATGTGGTGATGGATGCAGGCGTGGTTGGCTGCGGCGTAGCGTCCCATGAGGTTCATGGCCGTCCAGTATTCCTGGCCGTCCGCTTCGTCGAGCGGGAGCCAGGCGAGGTGCTTGAGATTCTTCGGCAGCTCGGGGTGACGGTTCATGGCGCGCTTGGAGTATTCGGCGCAGATCTGAGCGCCCGTGCCGCGGGAGCCGCTGTGGGTGAGGAGAGCGACGTAGTCCCGGCTGGCGTCGAGACCGAGGGACTCGTCGGTCACGGTGAACGTGCCGAACTCCACGAAATGATTGCCGCTGCCGCTGGTGCCGAGCTGGCTCCAAGCCTTGTCTTGGAGCTTGGCGGTGAGCGGAACGGTTGACCAATCCGGATCGTCCATAACGTCGTGTTCGCGGCGATTCTTGAAAGTGACGCCGACCCCGAAGCGGGTTTCGTTCTCGATGATTTTTGCAAACCGATCGCGCTGCCCGGCGATCACGCTGGGTTTGAGGTCGTAAACGGTGAGGCGCATGCGGCAGGCGATGTCGACGCCGACGGCGTAGGGAATGACGGCGTTGTCGGTGGCGAGAACGCCGCCGATGGGCAAGCCGTAGCCAAGGTGAGCGTCGGGCATGAGTGCGCCGGCGATGGCGATCGGGAGGTTGCAAGCGTTGGTCATTTGCTCGACGGCGTTGGCATCGAGATCGTGACCCCACTGCCGCCAGGGGGCGGGGATGGGGCGTAGGATGAAAGTCATGGCGGTATGGAGTCGGGACGACGTTGGGAAGGGTTAGGCCGCGATGGGGAGGCAGTATTCCTGGAAGAATTGGTTAAGCTTCCGGCTGTCAGCCTGGGCAGGCTCGACCGGGACGATTCGTTCCAGTCGGGCGAGTTCGCTTTCGATGAAGTTGTGCAACACGGGGATGCGGCGGCCGAGGTCGAGTTCTTCGCCGGCCCGTTTGCGGGCGACGAGGACGGCGACGTGGAAACGCAGGTTGGGGTCCGCGAGAACGGTATCGGTGAGGGTCTGGAAACGCATGGGGACGGGGCCGAGACCGCGCTCAATCCAGCGGCAGGCGAGGAGCGGGCGAAGGACGTAGAGGTATTTCTTAAGCCGCACGCTGTCGTTACGCAGGTAGTCGCGGAAGTTCCCCCGGGCCATCCGGAGGTAGTGGCGGAACAAGCGGTCGGGTGAACTGAACTCGGACGCAAGCAGGCCAAAGACGAGCGCGAAGGCGGGATCGGCGCGGTAGACGACGGGGGATTTGATCCACTCGAGAAGTGACGGATTGGATTTGCGCAGGAGCTGCAGGGATTTGCGAAGATCCCAGCCGGTGAGGTCGAGTTCATCGGAGAGCGGGACCTGGATGACGTCGCGATGTTCGTCGACGGAGAGATACCACTCGGGGGCGTGCGCGTAGATGAAGCGGACGTCGTAGTCGCTATCGCGTGAGGCGAAACCCCACGCCCGACTGCCGGATTCCACGGCCAAAAGAATCTGAACGCCGTGGGCGCGCTCGATGCGATCCAGTGCGGAGTTGATGTCGGGTGCAGTTTTCACGTTTTTGGGTTTTCGGGTTTCTGAGTTGGTGGTGGCGGGAACAAAAAAAGCCCCGCTCGCGGTTGCGAGCGGGGCTTTTCGGAAAAGGTTTTGTCTTTCGGAAATTAGCGGCTCGCGGTCGGTGCTCCGTGTAAAAATGGTCGGAGGACGACACAGTCCAGGCTCCACGTGGCGGATCCGATGATCGGCGTGGCTGGCTTGATGGACTGTTGTGAGTATTTCATTTGAAATCTGTGACCAAAGTGGTGCTCGGGGGGGGACTTGAACCCCCATGCCTTGCGGCACACGCCCCTCAAACGTGCGTGTCTGCCATTCCACCACCCGAGCATTTCCTGATGGGAGCGTGGAAAGTGCCAGCGGCCGATCGTTGTGGCAAGACAGAATTTTATAAATATGCCTTGTCTCCCCGACCGACTAGTGGCATCTTTTTCGGCTCTCAACGGCAGAGGATTCTTTATGGCATACGCAATTATCAAAACGGGCGGCAAACAATACCGGGTCGCCGAGGGTGACACGATCGACGTTGAGAAGCTCGACGTCGAATCCGGGAAATCGATTGATTTGGACGTGATCATGTTCGCCGATGGCGACGACGTGCAGATCGGAGCGCCTTTTCTCGGCGATCGATTGGTCTCGGCGGAAGTCGTCGATCAGTTCAAGGGCGAGAAGGTGATTGCTTTCAAATACAAGCGCCGCAAGGGCTACCACCGGACGGTTGGACATCGTCGCCGTCTCACCAAACTCAAAATCACGTCGCTGTCGGCCAAGTCGGACAGCTGATCTCAACCAATTTAAGTCATGGCACATAAGAAGGGACAAGGAAGCGTCAAGAACGGTCGCGATAGCCGCAGCAAGCGGTTGGGCGTGAAGAAATTCGGTGGTGAAGTCGTCAGTCCGGGCAACATCATCATTCGTCAGCGCGGAACGAAGTTCATTCCCGGCGCGAACGTTGGGCTTGGGCGCGATTACACGATTTGGTCACTCGTCGATGGGCGGGTGAAATTTGACCGGGAAGGTCGGCGGGTGAACGTCGAGATGGCAGAGTCCGTCGCTGCGAACTAGATCAGCAATTTTCCATTCAATCCGGTGCCGAGAGGCGGTGGGTTGTTTTGTTCAGGAGAAGCACCCGTTTCGGCGGGTGCTTTTCTTTTTTCGTTCGGAGGCCGGATTGTTTGGAGAATGAAGTGCGGTTTGCGCCAGTCGATGGTGGGTGGACTGGGGCCAAAATTTTTTCCGAGTTATCCGCGTGATCCGCGCTCGAAACTCTTCATGATGCTGGGATGCACGTGCCGCAGTTGATTGAACGGAAACGGGAGGGGGGGGAGCTGGACGCCGGGGAGATCTCCGAGTTGATCGAAGCATTCACGCGGGGCGAGGTGCCTGACTACCAGATGAGTGCGATGGCGATGGCGATATTTTTCCGAGGAATGACGACGGTCGAGACTGCGGCGCTGACTGCGGCGATGCGGGACAGCGGGCGGGTATTTTCTTACCCGGCGGATGCGCCGCCGAGGGTTGATAAGCATTCGACCGGAGGCGTCGGGGACAAAATCTCACTGATCCTGGCACCGTTGCTGGCGTGTGACGGCGCGTGGGTGCCGATGGTTTCGGGGCGCGGTTTGGGAATTACGGGTGGGACTCTGGACAAGCTGGAGTCGATCCCGGGTTTTGACGTGAATTTGTCGGAAGAGGTCGCGCTGCGGCAGTTGGGCCGGATCGGAGTGTTCATGGCGGGACAGACGGCCGACTTTTGCCCGGCGGATAAGAAGCTCTACGCGCTGCGGGACGTGACCGGGACGGTGCCTTCGCGGGCGTTGATCGTGGCGAGTATCCTGTCGAAGAAGTTGGCGGAATCGCTCGACCGTTTGGTGCTGGACGTGAAGTGGGGGAGTGGCGCGTTCATGAAGACGGAGGCGGAAGCGGAGGAATTGGCGGGGGCGTTGCGGGCGACTGCACAGGAGAACGGCGTCCGGACGGAGTTCATCATCTCGGACATGAATCAGCCGCTCGGTCGAGCGGTGGGGAACGCGCTGGAAGTGATCGAATCGATCGAGTTGCTGCAGGGTGGCGGGCCGGAGGACGTGCGGGAGTTGACGCTGGATCTGGCGGCGCGGGTTTCGGAGAGTTCGCGGGAGCGGCTGGCGGAAATTTTGGATTCGGGAACCGCTTGGGAGAAGTTTGTGAAGATGGTTGAGGCGCAAGGGGGAGATTCGGGGGAGCTGGATCGCTTGGGCGTGGCGCACAAGGCCCCGGTGGTGCGGGAGTTTGCAGCCCGCGCTAGCGGGGTCGTGCAGCGGATGGACGCGGGGGAGATCGGGCGAGCGAGCGTGCAATTGGGGGCCGGGCGACGAGTCGCGACGGACGTGGTGGATTTCGCGGTTGGGTTCAGCGAAATTAAGAAAATCGGCGAGGCGGTGGATCGAGGGGAGTCGCTCATGAAGATTCACGCTCGAACTGAGGATGACGCGGCCGAAGCCGCGCGGATGCTCGCCAGTGCGGTGGAGGTGGGATGAGGGGAGTTGCGAACGGGATCCGCAGGTTCTGCCTTCCCGTCAGCGGCAGCGTCCTTCTTTTGTTTTCGCTGGGATGCCAGCGGGAGACGGCTCCGCCGGAGAGTTCTTCACCGGGAAAGGACGTCGATTCGCTGATTCCATGGCTTTTGAAGAATCGGGAGGAACTGGAGGAGGTGCCGTTTTCGGAGGTTCTCGAGGCGACGACGGGTCAGGCTATCGTGGCGGTGGATCGCAGGAAGGATGCGAAGGTGCTGAAAACGTTGGGGGGGGCGATTGCTGAAGCGGTGGAGCGCCTCAACGAACCGGATCACGCCATCCATGAGGTTGGTCGGGTGAACGAAGCGAGCCGTTACGTGGAAGATGAATTGCGTGAAACGGTCGGTGCCATCCCGGGATGGACGTGTGGGGTGCCCACGACCGTGGACGGAAAGGAACAACGCTCGGGATATCCGGATTTGCGGATTGTGACGAGCGGCGGGAAGGTCCTCTTTCTTGACCCGAAACTATACGCGCCGGGGAGTCGGGACTCGTCGTTGCGGACGTTTTATTACGAACCGCGTGGGGGGACAAGTAAGGTGCACGAGGACGCGGTCCATCTGCTCGCGGGCTTCCGCCACAACGGCGAGAGCGGGCGGAAGTTTCGAATCGACGCGTGGGAGTTGGTAGACCTCTCGAAGCTGCAAGTGCAGCTCAAGGCAGAGTTTCAGGCGAGTAATCGGGACGTCTACACCGAGGAGACGGTGGTGGGGCGCTCAGCTGAATAAATTTCTTTAAATGTAGATCAACGCAGACGGACTCAAATTTTTTCCGGCTGACACCGACAGTCTGGTGCTTTGAAACTTCGAAGGATGCTTGTGAGTGAGACAGGGCAATCGCATCTGAAAGCCTAGGAGGGCGGAGAGATAGTCGTGGTCCCAGCTTGCATTGTCTTGTTTGCCTCCGATGTCCCGCTTTTTGCGGGTGTCGTTCTTGAGGACGTTGAGGGCGATATGACGCAAGCGGGCAAGATTCTCGGAGGCGTTGCCGGTTGGCACGCGACAGGAGTCTTCGCCAAAGGCGGCGTCCAGCGTCCAATGCTGGGAGTTTTCCACGGACCAATGTCCGCGAGCAGCGCGAACAAGGTTTTGCGCATCAGCAGGTAGGCTACTGAGAAAGAAGAGCACTTCGCTGGTGGTCTCGCCGTTGATCTCGCGTTGACCTTCGACCATCCCGAAGCTTCGCAGCCCCTCCCAGAGCCCGAGATCGGCGAACCAGTCAATGGATTCGGTGATCCAAAAGCGACGCGCCTCGATGCGACCATGGTCTATTTCCAGAGTGTCGTGGAAATCGTGTTCGACTCCGGCAAAGTTCCGGCTCCTGGCGTCGAGGAGGTAGCTGCGCACTGCGTTTTAATCTCGGTGATCTCATCTCGCTGTTTCTACATGCAATTGCCCCGCTCACTCTCCAAACGGGAGAAACGGGCGGACAATGTGGGAATGCCCGCCCTCCCACGGCTATCGCCGGAGAATCCGCAATTTCGCGGGCCTCGAGCGGAGCCCCGCTTTGTCGGTGGCCCGCAGCTTCACGACCACACGACCGCTGTCCTTCGTCACGTTCAGGACGATTTTGAACCGATCTCCGGCGAGCAACTTCACCTGCTTGGCCTTTGCACCCCGGGCCTTCACGTCGATCTTGTCGACGCCCGAATCATCGCTGACCATCCCGCGAATCACGACGCGCTTGCGCAGCGTCTTGACCGTCTTCCGTCCCCGGATCGTCAGCTCGGGCGGTGCGGTGTCCGCGACCGGCGCGGTTGGCGCCGGGAGCGGCGTAGGCCCGGGATTGGGATTAGGATTGGGCACCGGGGGCACCGGGGGCACCGGGGGCGGCACAAACGTGTTCTGGAACATCGTGATCGTCCCGTTGGTGGTCGCCCCGATGGTGGATTCCCGGTCCTCGTCGGAAATGCCCAGCAGCCGATTCGCGGAGATCCGCTGCAACGAACGGAAAAACTGCGGAAGCGTCGGGTCCCACGTCGCGATCAGGGTACGCGTCCCGAGAGAATCGATCTTGAACGGCCCTTCGTCGTCGGTGCTGTAAAACAGATTCCCCTCCGAGCCGACGAGGCCGCTGTTGGAATTCGTCGGCGGCCCGACGAACCCGGCGACAATCGAATAATTGCCCGCCGCATCCACCGCAAAGAGGTCGCTCCGATCTCCCCCCGCCGAAGAATAGTTTTGGGTGAACCCGTAAACGGCGTCGTTCGGACCAATCATCAACTTCGGGCTGGCTTTTGATGGAGTCGACCCGAACTCGTATTTGCTGACGAACGTGCCCTCTGACGAATAGCGGAAGATCCGGTTGTTGAGTCCCTCGCCGAAAGTTCCGAAGAGAATCGACATGTCTCCGTTGGCCGAAACCGCCACTGGCGGGGCGCACGAGGGCGTCGCCAAGAATCGGCGTGAGAGCGGTCGCCGTGCCACCGAGTGGGAGCCGGTTGATGAAGCCAAAGCCAGTGAGCCCGTGCAGCACTCCGCCGTTCAGGAAAAGTGAGTTGAAACTCAGTTGGGCAGGGACGCCAATGTTCGCGACCGATACGGCCCCATCGATTTCGATCCGAAAGATCCGGTTCGTGTTACCAACGTCCCGTCCTGAAAAATAAAGTCCGCCATCCGGTCCGGTCGCCAGTCCAGAATAAATCCGTTTTGGGTGTGACCCAAGCCCCGTGAGTTCGAGCACCTGACTGTAGACACCCGCCGGGCTGATCCGGAAAAACACGCCCTTGTCGGCGATTCCGCCGAGTTCGGTGAGGCCGTAAAAATTGCCGTCCCGACCGAGAGCCAGCGGTCCCAGTGGTTTCCGACCGTTACTGATATACGGCAGACTCGCGAACGTCGTCGGAGCGGCGGGTGGGACGAGTGTTTCGATTCGCCCCGAGGCGGGTTGCTGGAACGGTCGAGGAATGCCGAGATACAGCGTGCCACCGGCGTCGGCCGCAAAGCTCGTAAGCCCGTCGGAACCATCATAGACGTCGGTGACCGTCCCGCTCCCGTCGGTCGCCACCCGCAGGATCTGGCTGGATCTCTTGACGAAAAGATCACCCCCGCCGCCCGGAACGGAATAAAGTTCGTCTGGAGGGATCGGCAGCGTCGCGACGAAAGTCAGCGCCCCTGGATCGATGCGGTAGATGTCTTCATCATCATCAAACCCGTAAAGATTTCCGTCTGCCGCCACGACCAACAACTCATCGACGGCGGTAAATGAGTCGATTTCGATCAGCGTCACCGTCGTCGGCGTGCCTCCCGAAGTTGGCAAGCTGTAAAGAACGCCCTCGGTCGAAGCGGTCTCCGACGCAAAGCCGTAGAGCAGCCCGTCGCTCGGACGAAGGACCAGGGAACTTCTGGCTAAACGATATTCGGCGCTATTGGAAAACTCGTAGAGAGTCGTCGCCTCGCCCGCCGGCGTGACCTTGATGATCCGATCTGCGACGCCGTCGGAGTTACCTTCCGGATCAAGAAGTACGTAAATATTCCCGGCAGCATCGATCTGAGGCGCAGTCCGGATCCGTCCTTGGGTCTGGACGTCGAACGTCGCCAGCACCGATACGGTCGATGGTGACACGAAACGATAGATCGTCGAAAAATCCGCTCCAAAAAAATCGCCTCCCGGCACCTCGACGAACGGATACACGAGTTTTACGTTCTCACCGCCAGCCGGGAAACTCACCACCCCGGCGCTCGTTACCCGGAAAATGCCGTAACCGTCCACGTCCGTCGAACCCAGCACAGATCCGTCCGAAGTCACGCTGATCGCTTGCGGCGTCAGCGTGATGTGCTGGAATTGCTGCACCACGGTGACTTGCGGCACCGGTTGGGCCGATGAACGTGTGGCAGTCAATACGACGGCGAGAAGAAGAGTCCAGAGGCAGGTTTTCATGAGCGAAGGAATTGCGACAATCTACGTTCGCATAGTGGCACGCAACTGGTTCTATACCGAATAAAAATTCCGGGCTGTCGGTGACGGTTCAAAAGTGAACGAGGACTCAGAGGCTGAAATGCCCTAACAGGGGTCCAGAGGGCGGGAGGAGGTTTCTCCAAGACCAAAATGCAACGGTGGGGAAGATGCACGATGGTGACGGACTTCCGTTTGGGGCGTCAGCTTGATCCCAGGTTTTGACTCGGGCGTGGGCGAGCAGGGTCACGAGACGTCGCAGAAATGTTCCGAATCGACGTTCGATTTGCCGTTAGCTTGAGGGGAACGGAAAGCCGATTGGATGAGCCCGGTGGAAGGCAGGGCTCTTTAATCCTTCTGCTCACTGCTTGTGCACAAGGGTGCGGGGGATAAAGGCCTGATGCTGCGACGTCAGTCGGCGCCCTGAGAAATGATCAGATCTTCGTCTGAATACAGGCTGCCTCGCCTGCAGGCCTGCTTTCAGGCGAGTAATCGGGAAATTTACACCGAGGAGGCTGTTGTCGGGGTGAGTGAATAGCCGGAGAGACCACGAGGTGGGGGTGATAGATGCGGGGGCACCACATCCGGAAGGGCGCTCGGGTCATGACCCTGCGCGCGGAATCAGCCGAACGGCGCGTGTCGGGCGGAGGGATTTCTCCGTAGACCCGCTCTAAAAAAGGTCTGCGGCGGCACTCGCTTGTGATGCCCCCAGAAATGATGCGAGGGCCATTTTCCGAGCGGCATCGAGCGCGGGGCAGCCATCTCGAAGCGTTCGAACGCGCCGTCCTCGTTGACCATGAGGACGTTACAGTTGGAACCGATGACGCCGTTCAGGGTCTCCTTGCGCGGCGACTCGCCCTCGCGCGTGGATTTCCTGGATCCGCGAAGTCTAGATCGTCGGGCTTTCTGATCACCCCCCTCCTGGTTCTCCCGTGTGGCCGGGCCGACGTTCTCGAAGCCTGTGCCTGTCTGGCTTCACCGTCCCCTTGAGATCTTTGCTGGTGGGCGCGTGGGTTGCTGAGAGAAATGTGAAGGTGATAATGGCGGCAAGCGCGCCGCAAGAGCCGACACCTACTCGCGCGCTGGGGGAGGCGTGGGGGGCACCGGGACGGTGGGCGACGAGAGCCAGCGAAAGAGATTCGTCGCGTAGCGGGCGTTGTCGTGGTGAAAGAGGTCGGTTCCAGCGCCGTTTTCGTTGAAGAACGTGTTGCGGTCGAAATGAATAAGCACGCGACCGTCGCCCAGTGTCGCCGAGATGAGGCTTCCATCTTGCTCGGTCGAGGGCCGTCCTGTACCGCCACGGGCGTTTTTCCCAATGGCGCCGTCGTTGTTCCGAGTGTCGCCCGACATGGCTGCGAGACGGGTGCGGGTCACGCCGGGCGGTGGGTCGATGGCCGGCAGGTGGCCCGGCGAGACACCCTCGCCGTCAAAAGCTTCGACGCCCTGAAAGATCGGGTGTCCAGCCAAGACAAATTGCCCAGTGGACCGACTGAGGACGGTCGTGCCACGATCCTGATTCATCTCGAGTCCGAAACGATCGAGGAATTGTTGATCGGAGTCCGGAGCGTCGCCCCAGTCCGAACCGAAATTAGTGTCGGAAATGAAAAGTGCACCTCCGCCTCTCCGAACGTAGTCTTCGAGAGCATCGACGGAAGCCGCATCGTATTTTGCATTATTGGATCCAAAAACGATCACTGCGTAACGATCCAACTTGAGGGTGGCCAGGTCGATGCCCGCACCGGAGGTCTGTCCGGTCGAGGGCGCGTCCGCTTCGAGCGGCTCTTCGATTTGCTCGACTTGGTAGCCATCGCGCTCGAGTAGTTCGCGCAGCGAGGCCCAGCCGTGGTTCCCCTTCCGGGTGCTGGAATTATAAATGTCGGCGAGTTGCTCAGTCCGAGCCTCGTCGTCGCGGGCCTCCAAGTGTCCGCCACTTCGCTCCGCTCCTCGAATAAAGAGAAGTCGCTTAGTCGGCGCGATCAGCGCGACCCAATCGAGCCCAGCATCGGACGGCGGTAGGCCGATGGATGATGTCGCCCCGCCCTTCAGCTCGGAGACCGAACCGGTCTGCGGTGCCCCTCCATTTCGCGGGTCGAACCAGCGGACGGAGAAGTTGCCGGCTCGCTTGGAAAGATCGAGATCCACGGTGCCGCCCGACGGGAGGTAGATGACGACTGGGCCGTCCTCGTTGGTCGCCAAGCAGAAGCCTGCCTCCACCGAGTCGTCTTCGTTTCCGATGAGTGCGTTGGCGTTTTTCATCGACCAAAAAGGGACGGCTTGACCGGTGAAAAACTCGAGAGCGTGACGGCACTGATCCCACCAAAGATCCCGGCTGCGAAAGTCTTCCAACGTCAGATCTGAATGCGCGTTTTTGTAGCCGAAATACCACTCGTTCCCCGCGCCGCCGGCCATAAGCGTGCCCCACAGGGCGAACGTCCGCGCGTTGTTATGAGTGGCGTCCATCGAATCTGGAACCAGGGCGAGGGATGCGTCGCCAGGCTCATCCACGGCCACGACCCACGGACGATCGACCGCGGTCGACTCTGCGATCCAGTGGGAGACCTGTCCGAAGACCTCGCGGAAATCCGCGCGATCCGTCTGAAGCGAGACACCCGTGAGGGCGGATTTCTTTCCGAGGAGCGGTTCGTAGATTTTCGTTTTCGCACCGGGGAAGGTGTGAACGACGATGGGATGGCGGTAGGGATCCATCGCGTGAAAATATGCGGCCATGGCAATACGCTGTGCGTCGGTCTGTTTGTCGTTTTCCTCGCCAAGATTCCAGTTGAGAGCGAGGTGATGGCCGAAGCGCGCGATCAGCTCGCGGTAATAGAGTTTGCGTTCACGACCGACCGCACCACCGTCGAGCAGAAGTTCGTTTTCGGTTTCTTGGGTCTTGAAGTGGAGGTGAAGACCGCAGGTATCCGCGTGCGTGAAGACGATTTCCCATTGGTCGAGCCGCGAGACGTCGAAGCGTTCGCGCTGATCGATGGCGAGGTAGGGAAAAACATTTCGGTCGTCCCCGTTGATGTTCATGGTCAAGAACGAGATGGAATTGAGACCTTCGCTTGCGAGGTAGTTAATCGCGCCGATCAGACCTTTTCCCAACCCGGACCGCCACGTCGGATCGCCGGTCTGCCAGTCCCGCACGTGCGGTTCCCACGTCTTGATGAATTCGTCTTTTTCCCCGTCGCTCGTGAAGTCGCCGTCGAAGTCGGCGTAGGCCAATAAATTTTCCGGGGAATCTGCGCCTTGTTTGAGAAAATATTCACCGCTGCCTTCCCACTGAAGGTAGCGGTCGCCGACGTAGTTCAAGCGACCGCGCCCCCGGTTGTCGGGCGGAAGTTTATCAGTTGCTTCGATCAAAAAATCGCCGCGCACCACTCCGTTGGCATTCCCGTCAAGGGAGGCCCGGTGCCCGGCGTCGGTGTCGGGAGTGACCGCGACGTCCGGGCCTGACACAAAGCGGGTTTCGTAGGTCCACCGCCCGGTTACCGGAGGGGTGAAATGAACTCGCCAGATGGATCCGGACGTTGCGCCGGTCTCGCCGGCCGAGCCATCCGCGGCGAAGTATCCCGGAATCTCGAAGTTTCGACCGCTCTCAGCGTGGTGGAAAGTCACGTCGAGGCGGTAGTCGAGAAAGGGGTTGGGGTCCGCCTTCTCGTCGGACTGCGGTCCCTCGAAGGCAACGGTGACGCGGTGCCACTGACGGAGATCACCATAGATCCCCGCGGTGGGGGTCGCGAGGACGGCGGACGGTGAATCACGCTCCGAGTCGCCGGGACCACCGGGAGCTGGCCGGGGTGGCGCGTCGGCCTGCACCGTTGCCAGAGAGAGAAAGTAGGCTCCGCATAGAAGCAGAAAGGAACCGATGAGACAGCGGCGGGGAGAGATCACCATCAGTGGCGAGAGTAGCGGGGTCGAGCGCTGAAGCAAGGCGACTTCGAAATGATCCGACTTCGGCTGTGCGGATGCGGCTGTGGGCGACAAGGAAAGTGGTCGGGAAGGTGGCGTGCTGGATTTGGCGGGTAGCGGCTGGCCATTTCGAGGCCGTTTCGATGAAGAGAGAGGCGGGCCGAAGTTCGCGGTGCCCAAAGACGATTTGGGCGTCGTCGGGATTGTTGCGGTGCTTGAAGTGAAGCGCTTCAACGAGTCGCCGAATCATCGGCCATTCTCTGCCGCACTGAATTTTTTCTTGGTTTGGGCGAGATCGGGCAGTGCATGGAGGTAGGAGGGCGTCCCGTCGCAAAGCCCGAAGGTCGTGCGTCGGACCCAGAGGTCGGGAAAGGGACCGATGCCCCGCATGCGCGACGCCAGGTCAACGCCTTCGATCAGCCTTTCATGTCACCTGACCCCGTTTCGACCCCGTTTGGCACGGCGTAGCGAGTCACTCGATCTTTTTCCCACCAGATTGCTGAATCAGCGTCCCACCGCAGCGAGGTTCGAGGCGGATGAACCGTCCCTTTAACCCAAACGCAATTGGGAGGGGAGTTTTCCCGAGCGGGGCCCGGCATTGTGCATTTGGTTGCAATCGCTTGCCTGCCGGGAGCACTGCCCTAGCGTCTGACGATCCGCGAAGAAGCTTTGCATATGGCTCGATTAAAAATAGTTCTCGTTGGGACGGGTGGGATCGCTGCGGACACGGGCTGCGCCGGCCCCTTCTTCCGGATGAGTCGGAACTACGACCGCGCCTGGCCACACATTTACGAAGGAATGGCTCAGCCGGAGCGGGACGACTCCCACGATGACCGTGACGCCATCGACGTCGACAAGATCAACGGTCGTCGAGGCTTCCGGCTCGCGTATCAGGGTCTCTTCGATGGCACGCTCAACGGCTACCACTGTGATGGTCGACCTATCCCGTAACGGCATAACGGACGTCGGTCTTGCTGCTGGGAAGGATTCCGAGAGGGTGGACGATTCACATTTTCCTTAATTGACTCATGCCTGTTTCCGTCACCACGCACCGCTCGCAACTTCCTCGTTCCGGAATGGCTCTGGGAGGGATTGGGACGGGCGGGTTCGAGGTTCGGCAGGATGGCGGCTTTGCGAACTGGCAGATCTTCAATAACCGCCCGCTCTTCACCGGAGAGCGGTTGCCGTTCAATCCGAAGCAGATGCTGTTCTTCGTGCTGCGGGTGCAGGTTGAGAACGAAGATCCGCGCCTGGTGCTGCTCCAGATTGAGGACGGACAGGGCGCGGCGGGGATCGATCACCACGAGTTTCAATACATTTTCCCGTGGCTGCGGGGGGTGGACGTGATCCGATTGCGGGCGAGTGTGCCGTTTGCGGATTTGGAATTCGAGCAGGCGGGTTTGCCGCTGGTGGTGGAGCTCCCGGGCGTGGTCGCCGCTGATTCCGAACAACGTGAAGGACTCGGCGCTGCCGCTGGCGTATTTTGATTTTACGATCCGCTCGACGAGTGATCGTGCGGTGGACGTGGAAGTATTGGCGTCGATGAGGAACGCGGTTGGCTACGATCAACCGGAGAGACTCTATCGTCATCGCCGGGTGCGGGACGGCGAGTTTTCCGCCGTGGTGATGGAGAACGAGAATCTGGATCCGCGAGGGGCGTCGACGGGGTCGGTGACGCTGGCTTCATTCGCCGGGCGGTCGACCGCGTATTCGGGGTGGGAGCACCATCATCCCTATTACGAGCGGCTTCTGCTGGCGTCGCCGATGCCGGAGGTGGACGACACGGAGGGGCGAAACGCCGCCGACCGAACGACGGGGGAAAAGCGGGCGGGGGCACGGTGCTTTGTCACGATCGGAGCGAGTTTTGCTTTGGCGAAGCGGGGCGACACGGTGCGGCACGGATTTGCGGTGGCGTGGTTTTTCCCGAATAACTACGGGCATCGGATCGATGATCCGCATCTGCACGCTGGTTACCTCGAGGACGTGGATTTTCCGGGCGGGAGTGGGGCGATGGAGGTGGCGGCGACTGGCGGCGAAGCAGAGAATGGGGCGCCGTTGGAGGGACATTATTACGAGAATTTCTTCGACGGGTCCGAGGCGGTCGCTCGCTACGCGCTGGCCGAGCGGGAGCGGTTGCTGGTGGAGACAACGGATTTCCACCGGACATTCTACGATAGCAGCCTGCCGGGGTTCGTACTGGATCAGGTGAATTCCCACCTGAATACCTTCCGCACCAGCGCGTGGCTGACCCGAACGCGGATGTTTGGAATCCTGGAGGGGCTGAGTCCGGAGCAATCTTTCGCGGGGATTGCGACGACGGACGTGGCGATGTACGGGCAGATCGCGACCAGCCTGTTGTTCCCGGAGTTGGACCGGATGACGGTCGATCTGTGGACGAAATTTCAGAACCCGGACGGGTCGGTGGTTCATTCGATCACGTGCAATTCGCGGCACGTGACGCCGAACGAGGCGAGCGGTCACCGGCTGGACATGCCGGCGCAATACGTTTTTCAGACGCTCCGGGCGGCGCTGTGGAGTGGTGACGCCGGGGTGCTGGAGACGGCGTGGCCGCCGGTCAAACGGGCGCTCGCCTACGTGCTGCGGGAGCGGGACGAGAATGGTGACCATCTCCCGGACATGCGGGGGATCATGTGCTCCTACGACAATTTCCCGATGCACGGTGTCGCGCCGTTCGTTGCGTCGCAGTGGCTGGCAGCCGTCGCTGCCGCGCTCGTCGCTGCCGGGCGGTTGGGCGACGATGAGTTTTCCAGCGAATACGGCCCGCTCTTTGAAGCGGGGCGTCGGGCGCTGGAGTCAACGACCTGGAATGGGCGCTACTTTGAACTCTACTCGGACGAGCAGGCGGACGATCCCGCAGGGCGTCGCGGTTGTCTGACGGATCAGATCATCGGCGATGGGTGCGCGCGGCAGCTCGGTCTGCGGGCGGTGGTCGATCCGGCGAAGGCGGCCACGGCGTTGCGGACCATCCTCCAGATGAACTATCGCCCCGAACAGGGGCTGCGAAATTGCTCCTGGCCGGGCGACGGGTTTTTGCATCCCGTGGACGCGTCGACGTGGGTGGATCAGGCCAATACATGCTGGTCGGGGGTGGAACTCAATTTCGCAGCGCAGCTTTACCGCGCGGGGCTTCACGAGAACGCGGAGGAAATCATCCGCAACGTGGACGTGCGGCACCGTGATTGGGGGATTTATTGGGATCATCAGGAATTTGGCGGGCACTACTTCCGACCGATGGCGGCATTGGCGATTCCGAACGCATTTTTGGGGATGTCCTACGATGGTGAGACGCTCGAGTTCGCTCCCGCGCGACCGCTGCCGGTCGGTCGGTGGTGCGTGTTGCTGCCGGGTGCCTACGGCACGCTTTACCGCACGGCGGATGGTGGGCGGTTGGAGATCAAGTCCGGGACGCTGCGAGCGAAGTCGATCGTCCTGCCGTTCACCGGAGAGGTTCGGATCGACGGATGGGCGGGAGATCTGGCGTCGCGGGAACCTGGCGGACGGACGATTTTTCGGGCGGATTGAGGGGGCTACGGCAGGTGAGAAACCACCAACCGGAGAAAGCGGTGCGATGAGGTGCCGATGTCGACCGACGCACGGATCGTTTTGACGGTGCCGTTTGTCCCGGTCTCGATCTCGGTCACGCCGGTCGCAGTCCAGGGCGTCGGTTGGAGCGTGTCGCTGGTGGCCACGTGCATCCGGATATCGGCCCGGCTGGTGTCGCGGTCGTAAACCATCACGAGCTCGCCGCCTTCGATCTTCGCGGTTGGTAACGCGTCCGCGCCCGGCAGGGAGGGCGGGACACCGAGGGCGTATTTGATCAAATTCGGAATGCCGTCGCCCAGGTAGTCTGCGAGTGGGCCGCTCCTCGATTCGTCGGTCAGTTCGTCCTCCGTGAAATATCGCGCGCGCCACAGTGGCAGTGATTCCTCGACGCTGATCGCCACATTGCTGGTGACGCTCTGACCCGTCAGGTCGGTGATGGTCGCTCGCAACGTGTAACTGCCCGGATGGGTGAAGGTGGCCGTGGTCGTCTGCGCTGAATTGCTTCCGTTGTTCCCGCCGAATGTGACCGGCCCCGGGGGGACGCCGATCGCTTCCCAGGTGTAGATGAGGTTGGTTTCGGCGGCGTCGTCCTCGCCGAGGACGACGAGCGTGGCAGCGGTCTGTCCGACGGGCATCGGCGTCGCGGTCGCCGTCGCCGCAATCCACGGTGGGCTGTCACCTTCGTGTGCGCCGATGTCAAGTGTCGGTCCACGTGGCACCACGTTGCCGAAGTAATCGCGGATTCCGGAGGCGCTCGCAAAGTGGTTTGGCAGATCGAGGCCGGCGTTCAGCATGGGCGAATTGGGCAGCAGCTTGTAGGCGCTCAGGTTGGCGAGCATCGTGGTGTCGCCGATGGTCCCGCCGCCGCCGGGGTTCGTCAGCATCGGATCGATGGACAGGCCCCCGTGGATTGGTTCCTGGCCGCTGGCGGCAGCGAGCCAACCCGCGAGGGTGGTGTGAGTGGTGCTGCCCCATTTGACCTGAAGAGTCGTGCCGGTCGCGGGGAAGTAATTGTTGCCGTTGAAGAGCACTTTGCTCGTCGCCATGGTGTTGTCGGCGTTGACGATCCGGCGTCCGTTTGCCGCGTAGAATAGGTTGTTGTAAAGCATGAGGCCGGAAAAATTTCCGCCCAGGAACCGCACGCACGAGGGCGAGCCGTCCGTGACGGTGCCGCCCATGTAGACGGTGTTTCCATACACGTAGGTGGTGCCGACTTGGTTGGTCGAGTTCGCGCCCCAGAACATGATCCCGCCATAGCTGCGGCGGCGGCCGTCGTTCTCGGAGACATTGTAGCGCACGACGTTGTTGGAGAGGACGCCAAACTCCGCGTCGGCTCCGTTGTATTGAGCGAGGAGGTAGCCGGCACCATCGTTGCCGTGACTGTAGTTGTATTGCATCACGCTGTTGATCGTCCCGCCGTCAAAATCAAATCCGCCACCGTCGCTCGTCCGGCTGGCCCGGTTGTCGTAGCTTTCGCAGAACTGGATGGTGATCCCGTCGACGCCGTAGGTCCAGATGCCCACGCTGCCGAAGCCGATGTCGCCGTTTGCGTAGGCCCGGCAATGTTCGACGAGGCCGCCGGTGACGCCGTTGACGAGAATTCCGTTGCCGGTGTTGGTCGTCGCCGCCGCGTTTCCGCGGTTGTGATGGGCAACGGAGTCGCGCACGACGAGGTCGGTGTGGCTGGTTCGCTTCTGCCCCCACACGAAGATCCCGATGTCGCGGTTGTCGAAGGCCGTCACGTTTTGGATGGAAATGCCGTCGATCCCGTAGCGGATGCCTCCACTCTCGCCCCAGCCTCCGATGCTCAACCCCAGCGCGAATCCGCTGACATCCACCTGCTCGATCACGACGTGCGGATGCCGGACCATCCCGCCGCCGTCGACGTAGAACTTGATTCCGTCGCTGGTCGAAACGTCGCGGCCCAGCCCGACGAAATTCAGGTCGCGGATCTCGACCCCGCTGGTGTTGTAGCTATCAAACGCCGGACTACCCGCTGCCGCCTGGGCAATGGTCGCGCGCCCCGTGCCGTAGCTTGAGAATACGACGGGGTTGGACGCCGTCCCCCGATCCTGCGCGCTGCCCGACCACTTGAACTCGATGCTCCCAAGGAAGGTGCGGTTTCCTTCGAAAAGCACCTGGTCTCCCGCGCCGAGATTCACGCCGTTGATCCGGGCGATCGTTTTCCATGGAGCGGTCGTCGAGGTGCCGGAGTTGCCGTCGTTCCCATCCGGGCTGACGTAGTAGGTCGCCGCGCCGACGGGGACGGTGGCCAGGAGCAGAATGCACGCTGTGCGGATAAAGGTCGGGAGCGGGTTTTGCATCATGGGATTCGGTGAGCGGCGGCGAGGCGGTCGGCGGCATCGGCGCGTTCGGTGGAGCGGAGGCGTTCCAGGTAGGCGGGCAGCCCGTCCTTGGGCCGGGCGTGGAGCGAGCCACCTTCGGAGAGGACGGTGTCGATGGGATCGACGGCGGAGGGCGAGGTTCGCATTTGTTCGGTGCGCCAGTCTTGGAGAATGGCTTTGCCCCGTCCAACCAGATCGGGGTGCTCGAGTGCGAGGTCGCGTTGCTCGTGGGGGTCGCTCCGGAGATCGAAGAGCATAAACTCCGGGTAGTCGCGATAGGCGTCGTGGTGGGTCTGGATGAGGATGTAGTCGTCCCAGCGCGCGGCGCGCTGCACGCACCAGGCGGCTTGGGAAAGGACGAGGTGCTCGCGCCGAGCGACGTCATGGGAGGCCGAGCGGATGGCTGCGGCCTGACTGCGACCGTCCCAGACGTCGGGGACGACGATGCCGGCGAGTTCGAGGGTCGTCGCGGCAGCGTCGATGGAGTAGAGGAGGCGGTCGTCATTCTGGCCCGCGCGATCGTCGGTTTCGCCCGGCCAGCGGATGATCATCGGAACACGGCTGGTGAAATGATCGGCCGTCTGGTGGTCGCAGTAGACCCAGAGCTCGCCGAGGTTTTCACCGTGATCGGCGGAGATGATGATGGCGGTATCTTCGTAGAGACCTTCGTCCTTGAGCTTTTGGATGATGAGACCGACGTGGTGGTCGGCGTAGGCGACGCCCAGATCGTAGCTGTCGAACATCTGCCGGGCTGCGTCCATGCTGTCGATCTGGTCGGGCTGAAGGTCCGGAATGGAGGGGAAGCGGTCGCGGACGCTTTCGTACATCCACTGGGGGCGGGGGGTGTGACCGTTGACTTCCTGGGCGGAGTGAGGGCCGGGTTTTTTCCAATGCTCGCGGCGGACGTCCTCCGTATACCAAGCCGGGAGCGGGTCGTCGGCGAAGGATTTGTCGAAGGCGGCGGGGGTGCGGTAGGGGGTGTGGGGATCCCAGACGTTAAGCCACATGAAGAACGGTCTGTCGGAGCGGCCTTTGCGCGCGAGCCAATCAGTGACCTGCGGGGAGATCTCGTCGGCGGTTTCCATGCCGCCGCCACCGGTGTTGTGCATCTCCATGAAGCCGGCGTACCAATGCCAGGCACCGTGGCGCTGAGCGAAGGGGCTGAAGGCGACGGTGTGGTAGCCGGCGTTTCGGAATTTATTCGCCCAATTGGCCTCGGTAAGGCCGCACTTGAACGGGCGGTCGGGTCCGGTGAGAAAGGGTTGGGACGCGACACCGCCGTGGTTGACGACGCCCGTGTGGATGCCGAAGCGACCCGTCGTCATGGCGGTGCGACTGGGCAGGCAGGGAGCGTCGGAGGTGTAACAATTCGTGAAACGAAGCCCCTCGCGGGCAACCGCGTCGATGTTCGGACTGGTGGCGCGATGGTAGCCGTAGCAGCCGAGGTGATCGGGTCGGAGGGAGTCGATGTCGATGTAGAGGATGTTCATCAAGGCATGTCCGGGGAGACTCCGGTGTGAAGGCTGAGCGGGTCACCTGCTCCGCGAAATGGGTTGTGACCCGCTCCGCTCGATCGCACGGTGACTGCATGAGTATGTCCTCCTCGAGTATATCCCAAGGGGAAACCGGAAAATGGTCGACTTGACGCAAATATATTTAAGCCGTTAGCTTCGGATTGGCGTTCTCTGCGGTTTTAAACACGATGGTCAACGTGCGGCTTGAATCGCTCAAGGTGGGGAAGGAGGAGAAAGGAATCGGACGCCGACAGATTTTTCAGATCCTGAAACAGGGAGACCCCATTCTCGGCTTCCCGCGATGGCTATCGGAAGACATTAGGTGTTGCTGGTTCTGGAAGTGAGACGCCTCGTCGATGCGTCCTTACGCGGCGCATCAATGCTCGTGGGCGCTTGGATGCCATTCTAGGTCAGAAGAGCGAGGGTAGACTCTTCGATGACCATTTCACCGAGATTTCAGCGGTCCGGAGCGGTAGAGTGTGTCAAAATCAAGGACCGACTTTAAATGGACGACTTTTGACCCCGATTTTCATCTGTCGAGAATCCCGAATCGAAACTCACTCAACCGTGCAACCCGCCTAAGCTAAAATTCCAACGTGGAACACAATCTAGTCTTAAATCGTCCCGAGCCTCTGGATTTTAAGACTGATGTCGTTCAATTCACGAAACGAATGGCGCCGCAGGCCGCCATTGATGATCTCATTGCGGGGCGTTATGTTTTAATTCGGGACTTCTACAGTAGTGGCCTCCTCGTTCTTAGTGAGCTTAGAACGCATATCAACGGTCGTCATCCTGACAAATCTTATCGGGGACAAAGGGAAAATCGGGCTACTTTCCGAGAACTCTCAAACAGAATTGTGCTTCGCGTGAAGGGCAATCAGTTGCAGGTCAGGAAAGCGCCGGAAATCGGCTGGCTCAGTGATTTATACGCTGAAATCAGCGATTTTTTAATCCCCTTTCCGCAGGTCCAAGGTCTGAACAGTTCCTGGCAATGGTTTCAAAAAGGAATTGCGATACCCACCTTGAAGGAAAAGATATTCCCGTATTACGGCACATATTTCCCAACTCGTTTTGAGCATCTGGGACTTCTCGATATGTGGCTTGAGGCCTACGGGGGAAGCAAGGAGTCCGCGATTGATATCGGCGTTGGGAGCGGAGTGATCACCTATCAGATCCTTAATCATGGCTTTAAGAAGATTCGTGCAACCGATTTGAATCCAAATGCAATTTACGGGATGCAAAAAGCACTAAATCAGAAGGGCCTTGCATCAAGGGTCGAGCTGGCACTTGGTGATTTATTTGCCAACTGCAATCTGCCGGCGGACTTGATCGTGTTTAATCCTCCGTGGCTTCCTTTAGAGAATGACAGTCAAGGCATCGATCAAGCCATGTATTATGACGAGAACCTGTTTCCCCGTTTTTTTAACGAAGCTTCCAGGCGCCTGAAGTCCGGTGGTAGTCTCGTGCTATTGTTTTCGAACCTCGCGCAGATCACTCGCCTGACAAAATTCAATCCCATTGAAGAGGAGGTCAAGAATGGCGGTCGCTTTTATAAAGAATTCTTTGTGAAAACCAAAGTCCGGTCGGCTTCCAATAAAACACGAAGGAGTCAAACTTGGCGTGGGGACGAATTCGTGGAGTTATGGGTGCTGAAATCCAGTTGATTTGCGCCGGGATTTGTCGAGTGGAAATGGGCTGGGTAATTCTCAGAAACAGATCAAAAGCGGCGATGCGAAGGTTGAAAGTCTACGATTGGAGTTCGAATTTCCGGTTGCTGGTGCTGGAGTGGGCAGATGTAATCGTTGGACACCGGGTTGCGAGTCATTTGTGCTACGAGCTTCCTCGTCCGATTACGAAGAGAAGTCCGCACATTTAAGAGACTCAGAATCACGGAAAATCGATTATGATAAGATTTGGAATTGTCGGCGTTGGTTGGAGGACCGAGTTTTTCCTGCGGATTGCTCAGGCCTGTCCGGACCGATTTTTAGTCACGGGAATCGTCGGGCACACTCCGGAGAAGGCCCAGAGGGTCTCCGCTAGTTTTGGCGTTCCGCTGTTTTCGTCCGTTGAAGATCTGGTCCGGGCGCAGCCGCAGTTTGTGGTGACGAGTGTTCCGTGGGACGTGAATTTTCACCTGCTCAAGCAGTTGGCCGAGCTGGGGATGCCAGCTCTCTCCGAGACGCCGCCAGCGGAGAGTATTGCTGAAATGGCGGAGCTTTGCGAGCTGGTCAGGCGCGGCGCGAAGATTCAGGTGGCCGAACAATATTTTCTCCAGCCTCACCACGCGGCTCGGTTAGCTTTCATCGCTTCGGGTAAGCTCGGTCGGGTCTCCCAAGCGCAGGTCTCGGTGGCTCACGGGTATCATGGAATCAGCCTCATCCGGCGGTTTCTGGGCGTTGGGTTCGAGAATGCGGAGGTCACCGCGACAACCTTCGTTTCGCCGATGATCGAGGGTCCTGGGCGATCCGGGGGACCGAATCGGGAGGCGGTGGTGGAATCCGAGCAAACGATAGCGTGGCTCAACTTCGGAGATCGTCTCGGGACCTTTGATTTCACCAGCCGACAATATTTCGCCACCATCCGCGATCCGCGCATCCTGATCCGGGGTGATCGCGGGGAACTCGTTAACGACGCGGCCACCTACCTGCAGGATTTTCGCACGCCCATCCGGGTGGACTTCGTCCGGCACACCGCGGGCGAACGGGGGAACCTGGCTGGACTCTATCTGCGCGGTATCCAGGCTGGAGAGAGTTGGGTCTACGAGAATCCGTTGGCACCGGCGCGTCTTTTTGATGATGAGATCGCCATTGCCGATTGTCTGATCAAGATGGCCGAATATGTCGCCACGGGTGAGGATTTTTATTCGCTGGCTGACGCGTGCCAGGACCGTTATCTGGACCTTGTTATCGATGAAGCGGTCCGTGAAAAGCGGACGATTCGCACCGAGTCGCAGTCCTGGGTTTGAGCGAAACGCCCAGCGGCAGTTTGCTGTTGGGCTCGGATGAAGGCCTTGGGATGGCGGGTGGTCAGAGATCCCTTGACCAAAGGCGGGTGGCTTTTTCGGCGACCTCGTCGGGGCTGATTTCGTAGAGGTCGGACTCGTCGTCGTGGTCGGCGAGGATGGCCTGGCTCCGGGGCGATGGGTGGTGCCAATTGAGGGGGTTGGTGCGGAAGAAGAGGGTGAGGCTTCTGCCGCCGAAGGCGTTGGCGAGGTGGGAGGCGGCTCCGTCGACGCCGAGGATCATGCGGGCACGGGAGACGAGGTGGAGGAATTCTTCGAGCTTGGTCTGGCCGCCGAGGCTGGTCACGCGCGGATCGGCGACGGCGTCGGTGATTCGCTTCGCGTGTTCGATTTGCCAATCCTGGCCGCCGCTGGTGACGAGGATGCGCGGAACGCCGTGTGAAAGCAGGACTCGGAGGACTTCGGCCCAAGCGGCGGCTTTCCAACGTTTGCTTTTCCAGCCAGCGGTGGAGTTCAGGAGGAGGTAGTCGCCGGTGGGCGCGTCGGGTGGCGCCCAGGTGTCAGGCGGGAGATTGAGGCGGGGGAGGCGGTAGGGCGCGGGGGTGTCGGCGAGGGTGTAGGTCCAGTTGTAGTCGGCGAGGAATCTGTCCGCGATGCCGGGTGAGCGGATCTCGTCGAAGGCGATGCGATGGAGCTTGGTGATCTCGGTGGGGGAGCGGAGGAGGAGATCCTTCCTCGGTGAGAAAGTGGAGATGGCGTGGAGGGCGGATTTGTCGAGGTGGTCGTAGCAATAGACGGCGTCGAAGCGGCGTAGCCAGGCGCGGGACGTGATCTGAACGCCGTCCATGAGGGAGATGAGGGGCGCGTGGCCGCTGCGGGTGAGAAGTTCGACCGGGCGGCTTGCGGCGCTCGCGAGACGAGCGAGGGCGGGTTCGAGCAGGACGAGGTCGCCAAGTTGCTTGTGGCAAATGACCAGAATTCTTCGAGTTTTGGGGTTCGATTTTCGATTCGGCACGGGGTCGCGAAAGTCGGCCATTGACGCGGGGGGCGTCACGCCTATTTTCAAGGAAACAGGGGAGCCGCACGTGGCTGAGAGGTTTGGGAACATCCGGACGACCCTTTGAACCTGATCCGGGTCATGCCGGCGAAGGGAGGCAAAGCGATTGCGTGCTCGGGCGGTTCTCCCGCAACCAGACAAGCCCCATCATGATCGCATCCAACGAATCCTTCGAGCCGCACAGCAGCGAGCAGTTGCCGAATTCATCCCGCACTTACGTGGCGGGGCGCTTGCATCCGGACCTGAGGGTGCCCTTCCGCGAGATCGCGTTGGCGGCGACGCGGACGATGGCTGGCGAGCTGGAGGAGAACGAACCGGTGCGGGTCTACGACTGCAGCGGGCCGTGGGGCGATCCGGGTTTTGACGGAAAGGTTGAGGATGGGCTGCCGGCTTTGCGGGCGGAGTGGATCCGGAAGCGGGGCGACGTGGAGGAATATGACGGTCGGGCGATTGCGCCGCAGGACAACGGGTATCTGAGCGACAGCCACGCGCAGCAGGCTTCGGAGCGGCGGGGTGGACTGTCGGCGTTGAGTGCGCCGGTGAACGCGGGTCGGCGTCCGGTGCGGGCGGGGGCGGGTCATCCGGTGACGCAACTTTGGTACGCGCGGCAGGGGGTGGTGACGCCGGAGATGGATTTCATCGCGATCCGGGAGAACGCTGGTCGGGCGGAGGCGGAGGCGGAGCGGAACGAATTGGGTCATCAGCACGCGGGGTCGGCGCAGCAGGAGAACTATGATTACACGCCTTCGATCTTCCGGCGGTTTCCGCAGCGGATTCCGGCGGAGATTACTCCCGAGTTTGTCCGCGACGAGGTGGCGGCGGGGCGGGCGATCATTCCATGCAACGTGAATCACCCCGAGTTGGAGCCGATGATTATCGGGCGGAATTTTCTCGTGAAAATTAACGCGAACATCGGGAATTCGGCGGTGGCTTCCTCGATTGAGGAAGAGGTCGAGAAAATGCGTTGGGCGACCAAATGGGGGGCGGACACGGTGATGGATCTCTCCACCGGGAAAAACATTCACGCGACGCGCGAGTGGATATTGCGCAATTCGCCGGTGCCAATCGGGACGGTGCCGATTTACCAGGCGCTCGAGAAGGTGAACGGGAAGGCGGAGGAGCTGACTTGGGAGATCTATCGCGACACCCTGATCGAGCAAGCGGAGCAGGGAGTGGATTATTTTACGATTCACGCGGGGGTGCTGCTGCGCTTTGTGCCGCTGACGGCGAAGCGAATGACCGGGATCGTGAGCCGTGGTGGAAGCATCATGGCGAAGTGGTGCCTTTCCCATCACCAGGAGAATTTCCTCTACACGCACTGGGATGACATTTGTGACATCTGCGCTGCTTACGACGTGAGTTTTTCGATTGGCGACGGGTTGCGGCCGGGTTCGGTTGCGGACGCGAACGACGAGGCGCAGTTTGGTGAGCTGAAGGTGCAGGGCGAGTTGACCGAGCGGGCCTGGGCGAAGGGCGTGCAGGTCATGAACGAGGGGCCGGGTCACGTGCCGATGCACTTGATCGAGGAGAACATGGCGAAGCAGTTGGAGTGGTGCCACGAGGCTCCGTTCTACACGCTTGGGCCACTGACGACGGACATTGCTCCGGGATACGATCACATCACGAGCGGAATCGGGGCGGCGATGATCGGATGGTACGGCTGCGCGATGTTGTGCTACGTGACGCCGAAGGAGCACCTCGGGCTGCCGAACAAGCAGGACGTGAAGGAGGGGGTGATCACCTACAAGCTGGCGGCCCACGCGGCGGATCTGGCGAAGGGGCATCCGGGGGCGCAGTACCCGGGACAACGCGTTGTCGAAAGCGCGTTTCGAGTTTCGATGGGAGGATCAATTCAATCTGGGACTCGACCCCGAGCGGGCGCGAGAGTTCCACGACGAGACGCTGCCGCAGGAAGGGGCGAAGACGGCGCATTTCTGTTCGATGTGCGGGCCGCATTTCTGCTCGATGAAGATAACCGAAGACGTGCGAAGGTACGCGGCGGAGCAGGGGCTGGCGGAGGAAGCTGCCTTGAAGGCGGGGATGGACGCGAAGTCGAAGGAGTTCGCTGAGGGTGGGGCGGAGGTTTATTCGAAGGCTTGATGTCCGCGAGCTGGGGAAACGGCGGAGTGAGTGGTCGGTGAGATCGACCAACGGGCCGCTCGTACTCTCTATCTGATCAGGATTCGGCGCGATTGCTGCTTACCTCGTAATTTGACTTTTAAGACGTATGCCAAAAATTAGACTTTCTGGGACGGTTCAGGGTGCGGATGACCCGAATCGGGCTGCCCGTGCTCGCTTGCTTTATCTGCTCTTCGCGAAGGGGTGGGACATTTACAACTCGAACGGTGATCAGCGGATTTCGCTGTCGAACATCGAGAAGAAGATCATCGAGTCCGACGCCTTCGTTTTCACTCCGGGCGCGACGCTGGAAGACATGTTTAAGGCGATCTCGATTTTCGTTGGTTTTCAGACGCTTGATCAGAATCTTGCGGGCAAACCGACGGTGATTCTCAATGACGATGGCTCGTGGGATCCATTGTTCTCGATCCTGGCTCACATGAAGTCACTGGGGACAGTGCAGCAGGAGTATGATCAGTATCTGCACATGGTGGATTCGGCGGACGCGGTGCTGGATCAACTGGAACTCATCCGGGCGTCGGGGCATCCGGAAGCGGGGCGACACAAGTTCGACGATGCGGAGGTCACGATCATGGAGACGCCGATTCCGCCGGATTACGTCGGGAGCGCCTGCGTGTTTTGTTCGGCTTCGCTGGAGGATCCGAATTACCTCGCCGACGGTGAGGCTCTAGGAGCGATCCTGGCGGACAACCGAATTGGCTGCGTTTCGGGTGCGGGGAGGTCGGGGATCATGGGGGCTGTCGTGCGGGGCGCGGTGAAGGCTGGTGGGTGGACGGCGGGTTCCAACGTGCCGCATATCATTCGGCTGGAGGGATTGCCGGATGGGCTTTCGAGTTTTTGGTTGCGCCCCGATATTTACACCCGGATGGAGGTCATGATTGAAAACTCGGACGCGTTCGTGATTTTCCCGGGTGGGGCTGGAACGGTGCAGGAGTTGTTAGCGCTGATGATCTTCAAACATCAGGGGAATCCGTTGATGGATGGGAAGCCCGTGGTGATTTTCAACCGGAGAAATTCGAGTGGAATGGCGTTTTGGGATCCGGTGATCGAGATGCTCGGCCAGATGTGTAAGCCGGAGGATTTTGAGGTTGTGGAGGAACTGGGTGCAATTTTGCCCGCGATTCTGCCGGGGATGAAGGCCGCGAATTGAGCGGGGGATCATCCTGGCTGAGGTGGTCCGGTGGGGATGAGGAAGTCCGGATCGTCTTGGGGAGGCGGGTAGTCTAGCGGGATCTTGGATCGAGGGCGTCTCGGAGGGCATCTCCGAGGAAGTTGAGGGCCAGGAGGGTCGCGGCCATGGCGGCCGCGGGGAAAACAATCATCCACCAGAAGCTACGAACCGGGTTGATGGCTCCGGCACCGTCCGCGAGGAGTGAGCCAAGGCTGGCCATGGGGGGCTGGATGCCGAGTCCGAGGAAGGAGAGAAAGGATTCGTCGATGATGACCGACGGGATGGTGAGGGTGAGGTAGATGATGATGACGCCGAGGAGATTGGGGAGGAGGTGGCGAAGAAGGATGGCGACGTGGGATTGGCCGAGAGCGCGGGCGGCGAGCACGTATTGCCGAGTTTTGAGAGCAAGGACCTGGCCGCGGACGATCCGGGCCATGGTGAGCCACTCGATGACGCCGAGCGAGATGATGAGGATCACGATGCGGGAGTAGCCGACCAGCCAATCCCAACCTCGGTCGTTGGCGAAATTTTCCAGGTAACCGTTAAACGCGTTAATGGCGACGAGGATGAAGATGAGGCGAGGAATCGAATAGAGGATGTCGACGAGCCGCATCATGGCCGAATCGACCCGGCCGCCGATGTAGCCTGAGACAAGTCCGTAGGCGGTGCCGATGAAAAGGCTGACGGCAGCTCCGCAGAGGCCGACAACGAGGGAGAGACGGGTACCGGTGAGGACGCGATAAAGGAGGTCGCGGCCGTTGAGGTCGGTGCCGAAAGGATGGACCCAGGATGGCGGGGCGTATTGGAGTGGACTCGGATCCCGGTAGGACGCCGGGATGAAGAGCGGACCGAAAACCGCAGCGAGAACGACAGCGGCGAGGATCGCGGCGGAGGTGACGGCGACGGGATTGGAGCGGAGACGCTGCCAGGCGCGGGGATCAGCCATCGATTGTGATCCTCCGGTCGAGCAAGGTGTAGGCAATGTCGACGAGCAAGTTGAAGACGACAAGAAGGACGCAGTAGACGATGACGACTCCGCCGAGCAGAAACCCGTCACGGTTCTGGATCGAGTTCACGAAGAATCCGCCGGCGCCGGGGATGTTGAAGATTGTCTCGACGACGATGGAGCCGGTGAGGAGGTGAGCGGCGAGGGGGCCGAGAAATGAGACGACCGGAAGGATTGCGACTCGGAGGGCGTGTTTGTAGAGGACGGTGCGGGCCCGAAGACCCTTTGCGTAGGCGGTGCGGACGAAATCTTGATGCAGGGTGTCGAGCATGCTGCTGCGCATGAGCCGGGCGATGTAGGCGACGTACGGAGCGGCGAGGACGGTTGCGGGCAGGACGAGGTGGGAAAGGCCGCCCCATCCGCCGACGGGAAACCAGCCGAGGGTCAGCGCAAAGACGAGAATGGCGAGTGGGCCGGTGACAAAAGAGGGGAGGGAAATGGCGAGGAGCGCGACGAGCATGGAGCCGGCATCGCCCCAGGTGTGGTGGCGGACGGCTGCGAACGCTCCCAGCCAGACGCCGCCGACAGAAGCGATCAGGAAGGCTGCGGTTCCGAGCACGAAGGTGACCGGGAGGGTCTGCGCGAGAATCTCGTTAACGGAGCGGCTGCGGTATTTCGTCGAGAGGCGAAGGTCGCCGCGGATCAGATCGGCGATGTAGCCGCTGTATTGCTGCCAGAGGGTGCCATCGAGCTTGTATTTCGCAAGGAGCTGTTGCTCGATGGCTGCGGGAATCTTGCGTTCCGCATCGAAGGGGCCGCCGGGAGAAAGGCGGATGAGAAAAAAAGTCGCGGAGACGACAAGAAAGAGAACGACGACCAAGGAGGCGAGACGGCGAATGACGAAGGCGACCATGGATCGCGTGGGAGTGTGTCAAAGTCGGTCCGAGAGGGGAAGGTAATGGTGCGGTTTCTGCGGTTGTTGATGGCGGAGCCAAGTTCGTTTGGTAGGAGGGGTGGTTCGGGTAGGACTCTATCAAGCCTGGAGTTTGCAGTTGTTTTCAGCTCCCTGGTCGCGCATATTCAACCTTCCTTAGCCGGCGTGGCGGAATTGGCAGACGCGCGCGACTCAAAATCGTGTTCCTTACGGAGTGTGGGTTCGATCCCCTCCGCCGGTATTTTCCCGCTAGTTTCGGGTTGTCTCGCCGTCTTCGACGTCCGAGGCAGTGATGACAGCCTCGTCGATGATGCGGCGGTGCTGGACGAAGGTGTTGTTGTCTCCGTAGCGCGCCCACGGGCCGGGCGGAACCTCTTCGAAATCGACAAATTTCCAATCGGTGACGTCGGTGTCGTTCATGCCCAGAAAATCGCGGACGGCGGGTGAAACGTCGAGGCCGGCACCATTGTTGAGATTTGCCTTTGGGCGCTCGTTGCCGAAGACGTATTCCCAGTGGTCGGTTCGAAAGGGACCGACATCTTCCCACTGGGCGTAGGCGATTTTTCCTTGGAAGCGAATGGCGATCCAACGGCCCTTGCAGACGGAATCGTGCGGGCCGGTGTAGACATCCTTGAACCAAGGGATCACGCTCGGAGCTTCCTTTTTGTGGCCATTGACGGTTTTGTCGTTGTAGGGGAGAGCGATGTAGAAGGGATTCTGCCGGGGTTTGAAGGAGGCCGGGGTGAAGTCGCTGCTGCGGCGGTTCTTGTCGGGAGTGTCCGTGCCCCCGTAGCTCTCGGTCCACCGGGGATCCCACGAACTCTTGTCGTTCGGGACGGGATTGTTGGCCGTCGGTTGCTCGCCGACCCAGAAGGTGGTGGTAACAATGCCGAGTCTCCACGGGAAGCTGTCCTGGCCTTGGTCGGATGGGTTGAGGTATTGGCTCGGATTGGAAGTTGCTCCATTCTCAGCTTTGTCGCGCTCGCTCTGGCTGGATCGCGTCTTTTTCTTTGAAGCGTCCTTGAGGGCACCGCCAGTTGCGTGAACGGCGTGACCGCCGAAGATCGACAGAAAGGCGGAGAGGCAGATGCCGGCGGAATGGATGTAGGGACGTATTTTCATCGCGGGACGGGGTGGGGTCCGGCGGGTCGAAGGAATTCGACCGCGCGCTGAGGTTTCGTGTTGGATTAAACCCTACAACATCTGGGTGGATGGCGCAAAGGGATGCTTTGCGTGGCGGCATCTGGTCAGTCAACTTATCGATGGGTTGGCTGGCTATGGTCGACGAACGTTGTTATGAGGTCCGGATGTCCGCGTGTCACATCGAGCCACCAGAGAAAAAGAAACTCGTCGGGGAGGTCGGTGAAGAGCTGGTTGCGCGGCACGGGAAGCGGAAATATTACGCGCCGAAGCAAATCGAGAGTGCGGCGTTGCGGCGGGGATACGGGGTGGACGTCCACTGTTGGGCGTATTGCATCTTTTCGACACCGGATGATTTTCGTGCTCTGCACGAGGCAGCGGGCGAGGTGTGCGATTACGCGGTGATGCGGGCCGGGGTCTTGGCGGAATTGGCCGCGGGCGAGGGGTTTCAGTGGCCGGACATCGATTTGTCCTGGCTGGAGTGGCCGGATCTCGATCTATCGGGGATTTTCGACTGGTTTGACGCGCCCTGACGCCGGGGTGGTGTGCGTCCGGTTCGGCGGGTCGATGGACGCGTCACTTCGGGGTGGCGAACTGCATTTCGGCCAGACGTCGGTAGTGGCCGTCGGGGTGGTTGATGAGTTCCTCGTGGGTGCCATTTTCGAGGACGGTGCCGTTTTCGATCACGTAGATGCGGTCGGCCTTGCGGATTGTTGAGAGCCGGTGGGCAATGATGATGGCCGTGCGGTTCTCGAGGAGTGCGGCGAGGGCGACCTGGATGAGTTGTTCACTCTCGGAGTCGAGGGCGCTGGTGGCTTCGTCGAGGATGAGAATTGCCGGATCCTTCAGGAGCGCACGAGCGATGGCGATGCGCTGGCGCTGTCCGCCGGAGAGTTTGACGCCGCGTTCGCCGACGAGAGTGGCGTAGCCTTCGGGGAAGCGTTCGATGAACTCGTGGCAGGCGGCTTGGCGGGAGGCCGTCAAGATTTCTTCGTGAGTCGCGGTGGGGCGGCCGTAGCGGATGTTTTCTTCGATCGTTCCACCGAAGAGGAGGACCTCCTGGGGAACGATTGCCATCTGGTCTCGGAGGGCGGGGAGGGTGAAGTCCAGGGCGGGGCGGCCGTCGATGGCGATGGTGCCAGTATCGGGTTCGTGGAAGCGGAGGAGGAGGGAGACGATGGTGGATTTGCCGGCCCCACTGGGGCCAACGAGGGCAATTTTTTCGCCGGCGTTGGCGCGAAGGCTGAGATTGCGGAGGACGGGAATCTCCGGGCGGGACGGGTAGCGGAACGAGATGTCGTCGAAGCGGACATCGCCCCGGACGCGGGGAGCGTCCACGGGCGCATCGGAGGCGACGATCTCGGGCGTTTCGTTGAGCAGTTCCCGGACGCGCTCGGTGGCACCGATGGTCTTCTGCACGTGCGAAAAAACGTCGGCGAAGGAGGCGACGGAACCCCCGACGAAGGTCGTGTAGAGAATGAAGCGGGTGAATTCGCCGAAGGTCATTTGACCGGTCTGCATGAGGTGGGCGCCGTACCAGAAGACAACGACAATGGAACCGAAGATCCCGAAGATGATGAACGAAACCATGAGGGCGCGGAGACGGGCGGTTCGGAGGATGACGCGGAGGAAGGCTTGCAGTCCGTCGGAGTAGCGACGGAGTTCGAAGGCTTCATTGCCGAATGCCTTCACGTTGGCGATGCCCTGCAGGGATTCCTCGATCGTTGTTACGGTGTCGGCCATCCGGTCCTGGGCCTCGCGGGAGTGCACGCGGACGCGCTTGCCAAAAAGGATCGCGATGAGGATGAGCACCGGGAAGGTGCAAATCATGAGGCCGGTGAGTTTGAGCGAGGTGAAGGCGACCAGGGTGAGGCCGCCGGTCATGAGGAGGCACTGCCGAAGGAACTGGGGCACCGTCATGGTGAGGGTGTCCTGCAGAAGGGTTAGGTCGGCGGTCATTCGGCTAGAAAGTTCGCCGACGCGCCGTTGACCGAAGAAGTCCATCGAGAGGCCGATGAGCCGTCCGAAGATGTCGCGGCGGAGGTCGACGGTCGCAGCTTCTCCGCAACTGTAGAACCAGTAGGAGGAAAAGAACGAGAACGTAGCTTGGATGGCCAGGGTGCCGAGGAGGACGAGGGCGACCGCGTTGATGCTGCCGGTCCAATCGGTCGCGGTGGTATTTCCGCTGGCGGCGTCGAGCAGAAGGCCGGTGAGGTAGGGAAAGGTGAGTCCGAATCCGGTGGCGATAATCAGCGCGATAATCGCGCCCGAGAACCGAAACCGGTATGGGTGGATGGTGCGGAAGACGGCGGCGGCTTGGCGGAGGGAGGCAAGACGAAGGCGAGGTTTAGTGGGGTCGGCGGGCATCGAGGTGTCGGTCTAGCGGAGAGGTTGGGTCGGGGATGGCGTGGCGAGAGATTCGAGGAGGTCGAGGGAGTCCGCGAGAGCGGCGGCGGGATCGATTTTCGCTCTGAGTTGATCGGACTGTGATTTTACGTCGGTGGAGGCCAGAAGTTGCCTAAGTTCGTTCGAAAGGCTCGCAGCCGTGAGTTTTCGGCGGGGCAGGATTCGTGCGACGCCGAGGCGACGGAGCCGTTCGGCGTTGTCGGGTTGGTCGAAGCCGAACGGGATGATGAGGGCTGGAATGCCATGGCGGAGTGCTTCGGCGCAGGTTCCGATTCCGCCCTGGTGAACGACCGCGGCGGCTCCCGGCAGGACGGAGGCGAGCGGGACGTAGTCGAGAGCGAGGATGGTGGGGGGGAGGTCGGTGGGAACGGGATTGCTGCCGGTGAGGAGGATCGCACGACGACCGAGTCCGGTCGCCGCGTGGGCAGCCCATTCGTAAAATTGTCGGGCGATGTGGACGACCGACGATCCCAGGGTAAAAATGATCGGGGGTTCGCCGTCCTCGCGAAATCGCTTGAGCGTCTCGAGGGTTCCGGCGGGCGCGGGTTGTTCGAAATACGGGAACCCGGTCTGCCGGGTGCTGGCGGGCCAGTCGGGCTGGGGAGAGGCGAGGAAGCTGGGGAAAAGCGCGAGCGTGAGGTGAGGGGAATGTTTGGCGTCAAAGATGGGGCTGCCGGCGGACGGAAGTCCGAGTTCCCGGCGAAACTCGGTGAGCGGAGCACTCCAGCGGCTGGTCACTTGGCGACCGAGGGCGAAGATGAGCCAATGAGGCCAGCGCCCGAGACGCTTGAGGTGAAAGAGGAGTGGGGCGGGGGCGAGGACGCAGGGATCCCAGGCGGAAAGGAAGGACGTCGGGGCGAGGATCGCATTGGCCCAGGGAATTCGACGTTCGGCAGCGACGAGTGGGGCAACGTAGAGTAGTTCACCGACGAGGAGGAGGTCGGCATCGGCCGTAGCGGCGAGGAGGTCGGCGTAGGTGTTTCGGACGTTGGGGAAGATCTGTTCCTCCATCAGGCGTTGCGGACCGCGGACGGGATCGAAAAGCCGGTCGACCAGCGAGGATTTGAATTCGAAGTCGGGGCGGATCGGGTGGAATGCGAAACTGAGATTCTCGAGGTAATCGCGATAGCCCGTGGAGGCGGCGATGACGGCGTCATGCCCGCGGGCGCGAGCCGATTCGGCCAGCGCGAGGAGCGGATGGAGGTCGCCCAGCGAACCAAGGGAGGCGAACACGATGCGCATGAGCCTGCTAGTTCTGAAGGCGATGCGCGAGATGGGCGAGCGATTTGTCGCGCGGGGCCGGACCGAGTCGACCCCGCGTTGGCTCGGAAGCTCAGTTTAGCTTGCCGGCTAGGTCAGCGAATTTCTTGGCGGCGAGGGCGGTGAATGCCGGCTTGAGGACCGGCATCGCGATGCGGAGGATCGTGAGGAGAATTGTGAAGAGACCGAGCTTTTTCGCCTTCTCTTTGACGACATTGCCGTCGGCGTCCACTTGGCGCTCGACCATGACTTTCTTTTGTTTCCGCCCCCGCCCGGCGAGGACCCAACCGACGATGGCCGCACCGCCAAGCCACGGAATGGGATGGCGTTTAAAACCCTTCTTTACCCGGGCGGGGATGTTTGCGGCATTGCAGACGCCGTGGTAATCGCGGCTGATGGCTCGGCGGCTGGCTTCGAGTTCGAGAAGTATTTCGGCGCGAGTCATGGCTGCGGGGTCTCGTCGGGGCCACTCATGAGGGCGAAATCTTTGCGAAGCTCGGAGGAGGTGGTCTGGAAAACCGGGGTCCGGAAATGGGTTTTCACGTGGAGGGCGCAGAGGAAGCAAATGACGAAATGGAACACTGTGAATCCGAGGGCGATCCAAATCCATGCCACATTGAAAAGCCAAGCGATGGCGAAGGCCAGAGTGAGAATGAGGAAAACGTAGCCAATTAAAGCGAAGACGAGGGCCGCCAGGAGCATGACGACCAGTCGAACGTAGAGGCCGATCGCTTCTTTGGCCTCGAGGCCCGCCAGAGAAAAAATGGCCTCGAAGTGGCGTGAGAACGAGCCGAAAAGCCGGGTCGCCTCGGTGAAAAAACCTTGGTGAGGGTTGCTGGCGGAGGACGTGGTGGCTCCTGAGTCGGGTGTCATCATCAGACTGGGTCGAAAGCGGCGGGTCCCGAGGACCCGCCGGGAGATCGAGCGTGGACTACTTTCGGAGGATAATTCCGACGAGAAAACCGACGCCCAGGGCGATGCCGACCGCTTGGAGCGGGTTGTCGCGGATGTATTGCTCGGAATCGGACTGGATCACCTTGGCCTTGGCTTGGGCTTCGCCGTAGGCATCCTGCGCCTTGCCTTTGTAGACCTCGCCTTTCGCGGTGGCCTGAGTTTTCAGGTCTTCGTACTTTGCCTTGCCGGCGTCGGAGAGATCCTGAGCGGCTTTGGAGAGCTGCGCTTTACTGGTGGAGATAGCGTCTTCGGCTTTTTTCCTCGTCGAAGCGTAGATGTCCTTGGCGGCAGATTTGGAGGTGTCCGCAGCGGCTTCAGCGTGGGCCTGGCTGCTTTCCAGATTCGCCTCGGTAGCGTCGGGTGTATCGGAGATGAGGTTGGTGACTTCGTCGGGCATTTTTCGATTTGGGTTGGTTTTCAGAAATGAGAACGCAATGAACGTGCCAGCTGGTCGGGTGGGTCGCAAGGAAAGTCGGGGTGTGGTCGCGGGTTGCGATTGTCCGGGGATGCGTTCCGACGGCGTTGGTCGCTTGGCGTTGCCTTGAAGCTGGGTTAGAGCGAAGACGGGGTTCGGTAACCCGTTTCCTCGAGAAACTGGATCGTTCGGCAGGGAATCCAGTTCCAGGGGAAGCCGAGATGGCCGCCGGCGGCCGGTGCCTCGAGGTAAAAATGTTCGCTGACTCGCGCTTCGTCTCCTGGGAAGCACGCGGCTGGGAGGAAGGGATCGTTCCGCGCGTTGACGAGAAGGGTTGGAATGGCGATGCGGGGGAGGAGCGGTTTGCTGCTGGCGCGGGTCCAGTAGTCTTCGGCGCCGAGGTAGCCGTGGAGTGGGGCGGTGTAAGCTTCGTCGAACTCGCGGAAAGTGCGCATGGTGTCGAGGCCATGGTCGGTGATTTCGCCGGGGTGGGCGGATATTTTTTCGCGAATCTTGCGGCGGAGATTGACGAGAAATCGGTCCATGTAGATGCGGTTGGCCCGGCTTTCGAGGGCGAGGGAGCTCGACGCGAGGTCACAGGGAACGGAGAAAGTGACGGCTGCCGTGATGCGGGGATCGACGGCGGCTCCGAGATCGCCGAGGTATTTGAGGGTGACGTTGCCTCCGAGGCTGAAGCCGACGAGGGCAATTTCGGCGGGGTGTTCGGTGGCGAGAACGTGGTCGATGACGACGGTGAGATCGTCGCTGGAGCCACTGTGGTAGGAGCGAAGAAGAACGTTAGGGGATCCGCTGCAACCGCGGAAATTCCAAGCGAGGACGTTCCAGCCCTCGCGGTGGAGGCTGTGGGCCAGACTCTGGACGTATGGGTCGTAGGAGTGCCCTTCGAGTCCGTGGGTGATGATGGCAAAGCGACGGCTGGTGGGGTAGCGCGCCCAGTCGAGGTCGAGGAAATCGCCGTCGGGGGTGGCGATGCGCTCGCGGTCGCGGGTGCGGATCGGGACGCGGGCGAAGAGGGCTGGGGCAATGGTCTGGAGATGGCCGCCGGGGAGCCAGCGGGGAGGGCGGTAGGTGGACTGATCGACTAGAGGCATGGCGGGACGCGCGGTCGGTGGAAGTTTTGCTTGATATTGTCTCCGATGACTCTACTTTTCTCGGCCCGCGGCAGAGTAGCTCAGTGGTAGAGCAGGGGACTCATAAGCCCTTGGTCGGGGGTTCAAATCCCTCCTCTGCTACCACCTCTCCAGACAGTCCGACACTCAGACCCAATCAATCTCATGGCTAACATTGCATCATCCGAAAAGAGCGCCCGGCAGGACGTCGTCCGCAACGCTCGCAAGACGGCGACTCTCGCCGGAATCAAGACCGCGCAGAAGCGCTTCGCGAAGGCGGTTGACGCCAAGGATGCGGAAGCGGTGAAGACGGGATTCACGAACTACGTTTCGACGCTCGATAAAGCGGCCAAGCGCGGTGCGATCCACCAGAACTCGGCAGATCGGCGGAAGGGCCGGGCGGCGAAGTTGCTGGCCTCGACATAAGCTGCGTCGGCCCGGTGGGCGGGTCAGACTGGACGGGCGTTTTCCTTCGCGAAGTGGAAACGGGCAAAGGCAATTGCAAATCGCGGGTCCCTGAAGAATGCTCTCAGCCATGAAAGTGCCTCGCTCCCCCTACGCCCGAACGGACGGAATTTTTTACTTCGCCCGGATGCTCGATAAGATTCGATTGCTGAATTCCGGCGAGTTGAGAGAGGACTTGCGGGCGAATACCGGACGGGCGTTTGATCGGAGGTGCTGCGATTTTCTCGCGGTGGACCACGCTGATCTCTCTGAAGTGGTGAACAACGGCTCTTCGGATTCTGACGCGATCGAGTGGTGTTTTTCGCATGGGCGGCGACCGTCGGAGGAGGAGGTGGAGGTGTGGAATGGCTTCATGCGCAAAGTCGGATGGAACGACGCTGTCGCAATCAAGCTGGCGGAGCGGAAGGCGGAAAGCGGGCTAGCGGACCGGGATGAAATCCGGACGATGTTCGATTACCTCGACGCGGACGAGGGTCGGGAGATCGTGGACGCGGGAGCGTATTGAGGATGCGGTCGGAAAGTCGAAGGTCCGCAAGTCGGGTTTGAATCGCTGGTGCGTTTTTGGAGGTGGCCGATCTTCGACTTTATGACTTTCGGACCTCGGACCGCGTCATTCGAGAGTGAAGCCGACTTTGATGGTGACCTGGTAGTGGGAGACTTTGCCGTTTTCGAGATGTCCGCGGGTTTCGATCACTTCGAACCAACGGAGGTTACGAATGGATTCCGAGGCTTTCGCAATGGCGTTTTCGATCGCTTTTTCGATGCTTTCGGGAGATGAGCCGACGAGTTCCAGTTTTTTGTAGATGTGGTCCATGCGGACGAGTCTGAAGGGCGGGCGGGTGGATGTCGAAGGTCCAGTGAGTCGGGATTTGTTAGCGATTCGCGGCGGATTGAGTTAGGGATTCCGCGTGGTTGTTCAGGAGTCGCGCGCGGGAATCGAAGTCGACGGTGGCCGCGTGCGGCTGACCGGGCGGCTGAATGCCGAGGGCGCGGCTGACGTGTGGGCGGAAGCGGAGGCCGCGTGCGGGAAGCAGGAAGGAACGGCGGTGGACGTATCGGATCTGGATTATCTCGATGCGTCGGGAGTTGCGCTGCTTTTCGAGCTGCAGAAAAAGTATGGGGCCAAGATCGAGGGGCTGGCGGAAGAATCGGCCCGTCTGCTCGCGCCGTACGAAGACGACGAATTCCCCGATCTGTCGGCAAAAGATGACGGCGATTCAGCGGTGGTGCAGGCGGGCCGGGTGGGGGCGGCGTTTTTTTCCGATCTGAGGCAGCAGGTGACGTTCACGGGGCAGTTGTTTTTGACCTTGGCGGCGGCGCTGGCAAATCCCAGGCGGGTCCGGTGGGGGGAGATGTGGCGGACCGTCGAAAAAGCGGGAGCGAACGCGCTGGTGATCGTAGGGATGATCGGGTTTCTGACTGGAATGATCATGGCCTTCCAGTCGACGGCACCGTTGCGGCAGTTCGGGGTGGATATTTTCGTGGTGAACCTGGTGTCGCTGTCGATGCTGCGCGAGTTGGGCGGGATGATGACTGCGATCATTCTCGCGGGGCGCTCCGGGTCGGCTTTTGCCGCGGAGATTGGGACGATGAAGGTGAACGAGGAATTGGATGCGCTGAACACGATGGGCTTGGACCCGGTGCGGTTCCTGGTGGTGCCGAAGGTGATTGCGACGGTGATCGTCACTCCATTGCTGACGATTTACGCGAATCTGTTCGGAATTGGAGGCGGGCTGCTGGTGGTGATGATGTTCGGGCATCCTTGGGCGGCGGTGTGGAATCAGCTCGTCTCGGCGGTGTCGGTGAACGACGTGTTGGCGGGCATCATCAAGGCGTTCTTTTTTGGCGTGCTGGTGGCGGGAATCGGCTGTTTGCGAGGGTTGCAGACGAAATCCGGCGCGAGCGCGGTGGGCGACAGCACGACGCGGGCAGTGGTGAGCGGGATCTTTCTCATCATCGTCGTGGACGCGATCTTCGCCTTCGTTTTCTTTGCGATAGGGTTCTAGCGAAGGATGAGCGCGATCATTAAAGTCCGGAATTTGAAAGCTGGCTACGGCGACAACGTGGTGCTGGAGGATCTGAATTTTGACGTGGAGCGCGGGGAGGTCTTCGTCATCCTTGGTGGATCCGGTTGCGGAAAGAGCACGGTTCTCAAGCACATGATTGGGCTGAATCCGCCGTTGGGCGGCCAGGTGCTCATCGACGGCGACGACATCGTGGCGGCGGAGGGGAAGGAGCGGAACGCGTTGCTGCGGAAGATTGGAGTCTCGTATCAGAGCGGGGCGCTCTTCGGATCGATGACGCTGAACCAAAACGTTCGGTTGCCGCTGGAGGAGTACACGACGCTGTCGGACGAGGCGATGGATCTGATCGCTTGGATGAAGCTGAAATTGGTGGGGCTGGAGAAATTCACGAATTTCATGCCGAACGCGATCAGCGGGGGAATGCAGAAGCGGGCGGCGATCGCGCGGGCGATGGCGTTGGACCCGCTGGTGGTCTTTCTGGATGAGCCGTCGGCGGGCTTGGATCCGATCACGTCGGCGGAGTTGGACGCTTTGATCTTGCGGCTGAAGGAGACGATGGGGATGACGTTTGTGATCGTGACGCACGAGCTGCCGAGCATTTACGCGGTGGCGGATCGGGTGATTATGTTGGATAAGGAAAGTAAGGGGATCATCGCGACCGGGCCTCCGAAGGAACTGCGGGATCACTCCGAAGTGCCTTTCGTTCGGCGATTTTTCCACCGGGAGGCAGAGGGCGAGATTTCATGAAGAAGAACGAAGCGAACTATTTCCGGATCGGGATATTCATCATTTCCGGCTTGGTCTTACTGGCGGCGGGGCTGGTGGCGTTTGGCGTGGGCCAATTTTTCAAGACGAAGATCTACGTGGAGACGTACGTCGATGGAACCGTGCAAGGTATCGAGGTCGGATCGGCGGTGAAGTTTCGGGGCGTGACGGTGGGCAAGGTGTCGGAGGTCACGTTTGTCTTCAACCGTTACCCGCTGATCGAGAAGACGCAGATGACGAATTACGTGGTGCTGGTGATGCAAATCGACACGGAGATTTTCCCCGAGATGTTCGAGTTGGATAACTTGCAGCCATTGCTCTCGAAAAACATCGAGCGGGGGATGAGGGTGCAGATCGAGCCGGCGGGCATCACGGGCTTGAATTACCTTGAAATCAACTACCTCGAGCCGCAGAGATTTGAGCCGCTGAAGATCGCGTGGAAGCCGGATAATTATTACCTCCCATCCGCGCCGGGCGAGCTGACGAACATGCTCGACAGCGTGAATAACATCATGCGGGAGGTCGAGGGTTTCAACATCAAGGGTGTGAGCGATGGCGTGGTTTCGCTGCTGGACAATCTGAATCGGGCGGTGACTGGAGCGCAGTTGAAGAAGCTCAGCGACGGGGCGCAGGCACTGTTTTCGCAGATTGAATCGGCGGTGAATGATGCGGACATTCCGGATTTGAGTGAGCAAATGAAAACGCTGGTTGGCGATCTGACCAAGGCGGTCTCAGATCTCGACGTGCCGACACTGAGCGGCGATACGCAGGCCTTGCTCGAGGAGGTGGCGCGCTCGAACGCGCAGCTGAAGTCGATCCTGGCGAACCTCGAACCAGCGTCACAGATCAACGGCGATGAACTCTCCGCGACGCTGTCGAACTTGCGGATCATCTCGGAGAATTTGCGAGAGGCCAGCGCGGAGGTGGTGCGCGATCCGTCGCAGGTGATTTGGCAGCGGCCCGCCAAACCGGCGTCCGCGCTTGATCCGCCAAACCGGAAAAGACGATGAAGAGAATGAGTCAATTTCTGCCGCTGACCGCGATGGTCGCGGCGTTGCTGCTCGGCGGTTGCGCTGGATTTTCCGACGTGGCACCGAAGCGATTTTTATTGGATCCGGGTGATCCGCCGTCGTTCGCGGGGATGCGTTCTGGCGGGACGGCGGCTGTTGCCTACGTCGATGTCGCGCTGCCGTATTCGGGTGGTGGATTTACCTATAAAAGTTCCGCCTACGAGTGGGAAACTGATCCTTATAATGGGTTCCTCGTCGCGCCGTCGCAGATGATGACGGAGATCGTCCGGAAGTGGGTGGCGGACAGCGATCTTTACCGGAGCGTAGCGGCTGCGGGCGATCCGGCGGGTCAGGATTGGCGGATACGCGCGTCGGTGGCTGAGATGTACGGCGATTTCGCGCGGCTGGATCCCACCGCGGTCATCAAGGTCGAGGTTCGGGTGTTTCGCCAGCGGGATGGTAAGGCGGTGCTCGTTTCGTCGGGAAGCTATCTGCAGGAGGTGCCAATCGAGCGACGGACGCCGGAGGCACTGGTGGCTGGGTGGAACGTGGGATTGCGGTCGGCATTGTTGGCGATGTCGAAGGACCTCGCCGAGGGGCCGCGGTAGGGGGAATTGGGTCCGCCCGCTTGCGGGAGGCGGGTGGTCGTTAGTTTTGCTGGCAGCGGTTGGCCGCGAGGAGAAGTCCGGCGGCCTTGTCGAGGGTCTCCTGCCACTCGCTGGCCGGATCGGAGTCGGCGACGATGCCGGCCCCGACGTGAAAGTGGGCTCGGTCGCCCTCGACGACAGCAGTCCGGATCGCGATGTTGAATTGGCTTTCGCCGTTGAAACCGAAGTAGCCGATGGCCCCGGTGTAGAGTCCGCGGGGGGCGGGTTCGAGTTCGGCGATGACTTCAAGAGCGCGTTTCTTGGGAGCGCCGGAGATTGAACCCCCGGGGAAGCAGGCCGCGACAGCGTCCAGGTGCGAGACATCGGGGCGGAGTTGGCCCTCGATGGTGGAAACCAGGTGAAACACCTGCTCGAACCGTTCGAGGCGGAGGAGATCGGTCACGTGGACGCTGCCGTAATCGCAGACGCGCCCGAGGTCGTTGCGCTCGAGATCGGTGATCATGACGAGTTCCGCGACCTCTTTCGGTGAGGTGAGAAGGTCGTAGGCCGAACGTTCGTCGCCGTCGCGTTCGGCGAGGCGAGGCCGGGTGCCTTTGATTGGTCGGGTGACGATGCGAGTGCCGCTGAGATGGAGAAACGTTTCGGGCGAAGCGGAGAGGATCGTCCGGCCGGCGAGGTCGAGGTAAGCGGCGTGGGGGGCTGGCGAGTAGTGGCGAAGGGATTCGTAGAGCGGCCATGCATCGCCGGAGAATTCGGAGGAAAATCGATGAGCGAGGCAGGCTTGGTAGATGTCACCGGCGGCAATGGATTGCTGGGCGCGGCGAACCATTTCGCAAAAGACTTCCGGGGAAATCTCGGGTTGGAAGTCGACGGATGGACGACGGCTTGGTCGCGGCGAATCCACGGGGAAGTTGCCACGGAGATACCACGTGTCGGTGGCATGATCGAACGCGAGGAGATTTTCGTAAAAGCCGAACGTGAAGCTGCCGTCGAAGGCGAACCAGCCGATGGCCGCTCCCTCGGGGAGACCGGAGTCGGTCGTCTGGTGGCGGCGGAGATCGAGTTCGCGCGCGAGAAGCGGCCATTCGGAGGCGGAACCAGTGAGGATCAGATCGGGGTCGCACGCGAGAAGGGAGTGCTTTGCTGCGGGTGCCAGCGAGCTGTCGAGAAAAGCGGTGCCCGGGCGAATGAAGCGGGCGGCCAGTTCGGCGGGAGCGGCGTCAATGGTGGCCGGGGCGAAGGCGGAAGCGAGGCGGGTCATGGCGGCCGGGTGGCGACTTGCCAAGTGAAAATAAACCTGTTTGCTTTGCAAGTTCCGACGACCGGGTGGCCGGTTGGACGGGTGTTCCGCATGAAGATTTGCTCCATATTTTCCGTTCTGATCGGCGTTACCTTGTTTTTGCTTCCCCGAGCGGCGGAGGCGCAGCGACGGGGAACGGGTGTGAGCAGTCTGGTGACACAGGAAGACGCAGCGGATCGACCGACAACGCAAGAGCTGATCGAGCAAGCCGATACGAGCATGACCGATAACGTCGATGAAATGGACTCCGATGCAACGGCGGAGCAGGCGGCGGAGCTCGACGCAGAGGGCGAGGCCGCGATCCAAGAACGGGACGAATTGGCGGCGGAAGCGGCGTCGGGGCCGATAACCCCGAACGAACCGGCACCGTCGGAGTCGGGAATCGACGATTTGTCCGCCGATCTTCCCCCGCTCGAGGAAGATCTGCCGTCGATCCCGTCAGACGAGATGCCGGATCCGAGCACGCTGATTTCCGACGATGTCTACGTGGCACCGGATTACCCGGTCGACGCGCCGGCGGATTATCCCTCCGAGGATTATCCCGTCGACCTCGCGCCGCCACCGCCGGTTGTGCGGGAGAATGAATTCGAGAAGGAGCGGAAGCTAAAGCAGAAGTATCAGCAGGTGAAATTGCAGGCGCTCAAGGATCAGGCGATTCGCGAGATGCGGGATCGAGCCGACGTCGCGCGAACCGACGAAGATAAGCGGGCTGCGCTTCGTGAATACTACCGAATGCTCTTCGCGAAAATCGTGACGATTGACCCGGAGTTGAAGGAGCAAAGCGATGTGCTTGAGAAGGCGTACCTGCGGAGCGTTGGCCAATACAAAGTCGAGCCGACCATTCCCTTGAATCCGCCGCCGACGCCGGTGCCGTTGGAGTCCTTGTAGAGCTGCGACCCTGCAGTCGCGCCTGCGCAATGGAATGGTATCTATTGCCCGGTGCGGATCGGATGATCCAGCCGTCGACGGCTGGTGCCGCCGACGACCGGGATCGCTTATTCCGCGAGATTGGTCGCGAGGTATTCGTAGCTCTGCTTGAGTGAGTCAACGGGATCGCCCGGAGTGGTATCTTGCTCTACGATGAACCACTGGCAGCCGGCGGCTTCGGCGGCTGGAATGATGCTGGCAAAATCGAGAGTTCCCGCGCCGATTTCGCAGAAGGTGGGTTGGTTTTCTGCGGTGAAAGTGTAGTCCTTGAGGTGAATCATCGGCAGACGGCCGTGGAGCTTTTTGCACCAAGCGACGTTCTCGCCACCGCCATAATGAATCCAGTAGGTGTCGGGTTCGCCTTGGAGATTGGCGGGGTCGGTTTCGTCGTAAATCCGGTCGAGCGCGGTGATGCCGTCGGTTTTGACAAATTCGATGCCGTGGTTGTGGTAGGTGAGGGTGATGCCTTCGGCGGCCATGAGTTTACCAGCGGCATCAAGATCGGCGATGAGGCTTCTCAGGCTGTCGAGATCGGCCATGTCGACGCCGGCGGGGTATGGGTAGGCGGTGAGGTTGCACCCGAGCTTCTTGAGGTGATCGATAACCTTCGACGTGTGGTTGCGGATCTCGTCGCCGTCTTCGTGGGTGGCGCAGCAGACGAGTCCTTCTCCGTCGAGAATAGTCTTCAGTTCGTCCTCAGCGATGGGGCCGAGACCGCTGGCCTGGACGGCGGTGTAGCCGGCGGCACGGACGCGTTTTAGCGTAGCGGCAATGTCGGCGGGAGTCTTGAGTAGGTCTCGGCAGGTGTAGAGCTGGGCGGCGATTTGGGTGGTTTTCATAAGCGGTGTAAAGTTTTTGGGTTGAAGTTTCGCGGGCGGAACGGTCGCTCTAAGAGGGGCTAATGGTCAACGACGATGTCGCGGATTCCCTTGGTGTTCTTGAGAAGAGGCTCGAAATCCCAGAGAATGAAGCCGACGCCGGCGCGCGGGCCGATGGATTTGGCCAGGTCCAACTGGCGGGAGATTTCGCTGGCGGATCGACCTTTGCTGGTGAGGCGGTCGATCGCGATACCTGGAATGATCGGAATTCCCTTGGGATTAACCTTGGGGCTGCGCCACCAGCGGAGGAGGGAGCTGAAGGATTGGGGACCGGCGTCGTCCCAGTAAAGTTGGGGCGAGAGGTAGTCGACCCAGCCTTCTCGAATCCAAGCGACGGGGTCGCAGTAAAGCTGGTTCAGCGCGTCGAGGCCTGCTTTTACGTCGGAGGGTTGGCCTTTGGTGTAGATACCGAAGGGGCTGATCCCAAACTGCGCTCCCCGGCGGGCGCGGCGAACCGTGTCGCCGAGGCGGCGGACGAGCTGATTGACATTGGCGCGACGCCAGTCGGCGCGGTCGAGGGTGCCTCCTTCGTCCTGGTACTGCTGGTAGGCCGCGGAGTCGGGAAAACTGCCGCTGTAGGTCTCGGGGTAGGGAAAAAAATAGTCGTCAAGATGGACGCCGGCGACGGGATAGCGCTTCACGATGTCCTCGACGACGCGGATGACGTGTTCCTGGACGGCCGGTTCCGTGGGGTCGAGCCAGAGCATTTTTTTGAGTTTGCGGGTCTCACCGGCGAGGAGGCCGCGGGTAGGGTGATTCGAGCTGAGGCCGCTGGATGAGGTGGCGGCCCGGTATGGATTGATCCAAGCGTGGATGTCGATGCCGCGTTTGCGTCCTTCGAGAATGAATGTCTCGAGCGGATCGTAGCCCGGGTTCTTTCCTTGGACGCCCGTGAGGAATCGGCTCCACGGCTCGTAGCGAGATTCGTAGAGAGCGTCGCTTTCCGGTCGAACCTGGACCATGAGCGCGTTTAGACCCGACTTTTGCGCGATTTCGCAGATGCGGACGATTTCGGCTTTTTGGGCGGAAGCGCTGAGGCCTGGCCGGGAGGGAAAATTGATGTTGTAAACAGAGGCAACCCAGGCGGCGCGCATTTCCTTGGCTTGAGCCGCGATGGCGGTGGTGGCGAGGAGCAGGGCGGCGGTGAGAAACGCTCGGATGGGCATGTCTGAAGAGAATCGGATGGAGATGAAATGGTAAACACGATTTCAGCTCTCTTGTTGCACTGATTTGGGGAATTTGGCGCCGAGGCACAGGCGCTGGCACGCGGAAGTCGCGATGCCGGTTACTTTCGCTGGCGCGCTTGGCGCTTCCTTTGAGCCAGATAGGTCGGGAGGAGGGTGGTTTCGATCCAGGTCGTTGCCCCGTTGAGACCTTCGGCTTCATAGATGCGGCCGATCTCTGCTTCGATCTCGGTGGGGTTGCCGAAAAGCGCGAGAAATTGGTTGCTCGTGAGGGCGGTCAGTTCCTTGCCGTCGGTGTGCCCCGTCTGGTTTAGGATCCAGCGTCTGACGACGAGAGAGAGGACGGCGTCGCCAATCCAAGCGGCGTTGTGGGTTTCGGGCGGGAGTGGGCGCATTTTTGGGCTGGTGAACGACGGAAGGTGAATGATGAATGGTGGGATGCGTGATGAATTTATACAGGCGGCAATCGATGAGGCGAAGCTGGGATTGTCGGAGGGCGGGATTCCGATTGGCTCGGTGATCGTGCACGACGGGAAGATCATTGGGCGGGGGCACAACATGCGGGTGCAGCTCGGCGATCCATTGCTTCACGGAGAAATGAGCGCTTTCAAGGCGGCGGGGCGGCAGCCTGCGTCGGTTTACCGGGAGTGCGTGTTATACACCACATTATCCCCATGTCCGATGTGCAGTGGGACGTCGTTGCTCTACAAAATCCCGAAAATTGTGATCGCCGAAAACACGACGTTCATGGGGGCGGAGGATTGGTTAAAACGGCAGGGTGTTGAGCTGCAGGTGCTTGGGGATGAAGAGTGCGTGGCGATGATGCGGGCGTTCATCGCGGAGCGGCCCGAACTGTGGAATGAGGACATCGCAGAGTGATTTTCGATTTTCGATTTTCGATTTTCGGCTAAGGTGCCTGCTCGCCCACGGGGCGGCCTTTTATGGATTTTCGGGACCCTCAAAATTTTTTTAATCGCGAGCTGAGTTGGCTGGAATTCAACCAGCGCGTCGTGGATCAGGCGGCGGATTCGTCGAATCCGCTGTTGGAGCGGCTCAAGTTCCTCTGCATCGTCAGCTCGAATCTCGACGAATTTTTCGAGGTTCGCGTGGCGGGCCTCAAGCAGCAGCGGCAGATGCATTCTCACGATGCGGGGTTGGACGGGTTGTCGGCGACGGCGGCGTTGGAGCGGATCAGTGATCGGGTGCGGAGGATGGTCGACGACCAATATCGGATCTGGCGCGAGCAGTTGCAGCCAGAGCTCGAAGCGGCAGGGGGTGGCGTTCCATCACTATCCAAACGTTTCGGCGGACGAGGCGGAATATTTCACGGAGTTCTTTCACAAAACGGTTTACCCGGTTCTGACGCCCCTCGCCATCGATCCGGTGCATCCGTTCCCCCAGCTCCTCAACAAGAGCCTGAACGTCGTCGTCGAGCTCGAAGGCGACAATCTCAACACGGACGTTGCGGTCGTGCAGGTCCCGAGGATTCTGCCGCGCGTGGTGCCCTTTCCCGACGGAAAAGGGGACCACTACGTTTTTCTTGGGAACGTGATCCAGGAGCACGTTGGTGCGCTTTTCAAAGGCGTGAAAGTGAAGGGAGCGCATCTCTTCCGCATCACGCGGAACAGCAACCTCTACTTTGACGAGGAGGAGGTGCAGAATCTCCTCCACGCGATCGAAACCGAGTTGAGGAAGGTGAATCGAGGGGCGGCGGTCCGATTGGAGGTCATGGACGATTGCCCAGAGCACGTCGTCCGGCGGTTGGTTGATTTGTTCAATCTGGAGGAAGAAGACGTTTTCCGAATCGACGGGCCGCTGAATCTCGTGCGGTTGATGCCGCTGGCGCTGCAGATAGATCGACCGGACTTACGTTACAAGCGGTTCTCGCCGAACACAGTGGTATCGCTCGACGTCGACGCGGACATCTTTTTTCACCTGCGAAAGGGGGACATTCTTCTCCACCATCCCTACGACAGCTTTCAGACGGTGGTGGATTTTCTCGCCCAGGCGGCGGAGGACCCGCAGGTCCTGGCAATCAAGCAGACGCTCTACCGGACGAGTTCGGATTCACCCATCGTGCAGTCCCTCATTGAGGCGGCGGGCAACGGGAAGCAGGTCACGGTGGTCATCGAGCTGAAGGCGAGGTTCGACGAGGCGGCAAACATCAAGTGGGCGCGGATGATGCGCGAAGCTGGCGTGGACGTGGTCTATGGGGTTACTGGCCTCAAGACTCACGCGAAGGCGCTCCTCGTCGTTCGGAACGAGGGCGACGGGATTCGACGCTACGCTCATTTGGGGACGGGGAATTATCATCCTTCAACGGCGCGGATTTACACCGATCTCGGGTTGTTGACGTGTCGCGAGGAGGTGACGAATGATTTGGCTGAGCTGTTTAATTTGCTTACCGGCGTCTCGAAATTCCAAGGCATGAGCGACTTGCTGGTAGCGCCGTTCAATTTGCAGAAACGCTTCGTCGAGATGATTGATGAGGAATCTCGGAACGCGGCGGCGGGCAAACCGGCCGGGATCTACGCAAAGATCAATTCGTTGATCGAGGAAGGGGTGATCGAAGCGCTCTATCGGGCGAGTGCTGCTGGGGTTAAGGTGCGATTGCTCGTTCGCGGAATGTGTGCGCTGCGGCCGGGAGTCAAGGGGGTGAGCGAGAATATCGAGGTGCGGAGCATCGTGGGGAGATTTCTCGAGCACAGCCGGATTTTCCGTTTCGAGAATGGGGGCGAACCGGCGATCTACTTGGGGAGTGCGGACTGGATGCAGCGCAATTTGTTCAAGCGGGTGGAGACGGTGTTCCCGTTGAAGACTCCGGGCGTGCTCGAGCACGTGGACGAGATTCTCGATTGGTTCTGGAAGGACAACGTGAAAGCGCGGGTGATGCAGCCGGACGGGATTTACATTCCGAGGGAGACGGACGAGCCGAGATTCGATGCGCAGGAAGAATTCCTCGCCGATTCCCAGCGGCGGCGACGGGCCCGGGCGGCGGCGTTGGCTGAGGCCGGGGGCTGACGAGATTTCTGCCTTATGGCGTTAGGAAATCGTCGCAGCTAGTTGCTCCCACTCTTCCTCGAGACTGACGGTCGGAAACGAGACTCCCGCCCGGGCATACCAGTAGGCGGCGTTGCCATCGTCGCCTTCCTTGCGATGGAGGTAGCCGTGGACGTGGGAGCCGTCAGCTGACGATTCGGCTTGAGCGAGTTCGTGTGCTTTCCGCCAATCTCCGCGGGCGTCGTGCCAGAGTGCGGCTTGGAGGGGGGTGAGGTCGTCGGTGGATGCGAGCGTTTTTAGGTCCATGGTGAGCGATTTAGAAAACGACTGAGGCTCGACCACCAAGAACAAACGCGTTGCCGAGGTCTCCAGAGGCGCCGGGGCGAACGACATATTGGGCATCTGGCTGGACGTGGAGCCACGGGGTGACTTCGATATCATAGGTCGCTTCCAGGACGATCTCGTATCCGACTTCGCGAGATCCTTCGTCGAACGCAGCCTGAGCGGCGTCGTCGGTGAGGGAGGCGTAACCGAGGGCAACACCGAAGACATCGTTGTCCCGGGTAGGAATCAGGCCCGTGTAGGCGAAGCCGGTGTCGAAGTAGAAGCCGATGAAATTGCGATCCTGCGGCGTGAATCCCACCCGGGCGAACGCGTTGAGGCCCTGGTTCGACGGCTCGATGACCGCAACGGGCTCTTTGAATGACTTGGCGTCCTTGCTCAGCGTTGGCTCGATGGCGGTCGGGATACCGGACTCTCGATAGAGCGCCTGATCGGCAACGGCGTAGAAGCCAAAGTTGCCGTAGAGGGTTTCGCCGGAGCCATTCGAACGCTCAAAGAACTCCGTGTTGGCGAATCCACCCAATTTGACCGTTCCGGGGAGGGAGGCTTCCTCCCATCGAAACTGGGCTTCGTTGATGAAAGTGTAACCGTTCTCGTCATCAAGGCGCCACCGGAAGCCGTGGCGGTTCACGTCTTCGGCGAAGGGATTGCCTTGGAAGGCAGCGCTGAGAAAGCTGAACCACGGTGTCGGGTGGACGGCCAAGCGGATTCCGAGAGTCGCGAGCGGGTAGGCGGGGCCGCCATTTGGGAGAGCCTCGGAGGCAAGGGCAGGCCAACCGAACGTGCCGTTGAGGAAGGTGCCGGCGGTGTCTGAGATGATGAATTCGTCGTCGGCGGCGAGTTGGCCGACGCGGATCGTGAGGCGATCGGCGAGAAGGGATTGCTGAAGCCAGAGTTCGAAAGCGCGGAGGGTGTTGAAACCCGCGATGTTGCTGGTGGTAAGGATATTGCCCACGAGATCCTCCGAGGCGTCGCGTCCGGAGAGCCAGAGCCAGCTCGAACGAAAGGTGAGACCGTCGAGACCCGCAAGCTGCCCGAGATCCAGGTCGACGCCGAAGTCCAGGAGGCCGGTGTAAACGGTGCCGCGCTTCAGACCGCCGGTCGTATTGCCCCAGACCTCGACCGCGTAGCCTCCGAAAAGGGTGATTCCCCGAGCCTCCAGGTCCGTGCGGACGCCGCCGAAATCGCCGAATGCGTAGTCGCCTTCGAAGTAGTTTTTCGTGGGTGAAGCCGTGGCCTCAGTCTGGCGATCAAGGAACTCGACCTGGGCGTGGGCGGAATTGAGGTGGAGCAGGCCGAGGGAGATCGCGACGAAAGAGCAGAATAATTTCATGAAATATCTATATTGAGACTGAGTCGCAAAGCGACCGGGGCGGGTTTTCTAGTTTGGCGATGAGACGTCCGGCAAGGGGAAATGATCAAAACCTTTGAAAGCGAGCGAACTTTTGTTGGCTGAAGGACTCAGTTCGCGCAAGTTCGCCACTGTCCATGCAAAATCCTCTGACAACCGTGAAGGCCCATCGAATCAGTTTGCTATTTTTTTTCCTGCTGCTGTTGCTTGCTCCGGTGGTGACGCACGCGCACACCGGGGACGGAGAGGTTGGAGGGTTCACGAGCGGTTTTCTGCACCCGTTGTTTGGGTTGGACCACGTTGTCGCCATGGTGGCGGTGGGTCTGTGGGGGGCGTTTTTGGGGCGGCCAGCGATCTGGGTTCTGCCGATCACGTTTCCTCTGGTGATGGCGATTGGTGGAGTCTTCGGGGTGCTGGGAGTTCCGTTCCCCGCCGTTGAGCAAATGATTGCGTTCTCGGGCATCCTGCTGGGCGCGATGGTGCTTTTTGCGGTGAAGCCGCCGCTAGCTTTTGCCGGGATCGTGGTCGCCTTTTTCGCAATTTTTCATGGTTACGCGCATGGAGCGGAGTTGCCGGAAGCGGCGAGTGCGGTGACTTTCGCCGTTGGATTCGTCCTGGCGACCGGGTTGTTGCACCTGTGCGGGATTGCACTCGGGTTGCTGACGCGGTGGCCGGGCGGAGTGGTCGCGGTGAGGGCGATGGGTGGGATTATTTGCCTAATCGGCTTCGGGTTTCTGTTTGGAGTGCTGTAGAGGGTGTCCCTCGCGCATTCGACATTGCCGGGCGCGGGGAGTTTCCTCAATGGACTCGTTCACCCGCTCTCCGTTCCGGCCCATGCGCTGTTCCTGGTCGCAGCGGGGCTGTTGATTTCCCAGCGAATTCCGTTTCGGTTGCGTGAGCCGATGGCCGCAGTTGGGGTGGGAGTCGCGCTTGGATTGGTTTTGACGACGTGGTTGCCGGAGTCCGAGGCCGTGCGGGTAACGTTGACTGGTTGGACCTGTTTAGTGGGCCTGGCAGTTGTGGCGGATTGGCCGCGACCACGAGTCGTCCGGGCGGTGTTGGTTGGGGTGGGAGCGTTGTTAATCGGGCTGGATTCCAAGCCGGAGGCCGGGCTGATCGGAGCGACCGTCCTGACGCTCTTTGGAATCGGAGCGGCGGTGACTTTGGTCGTCGCGAACGCGGCGTTTTATCTATCGCTGCGACCGGAGCGAGGCTGGGCGAATGTCGGGCTGAGGGTCATCGCATCGTGGATCACGGCGATTGCGCTGATGTCACTGGCGATTGCTTTCCGCTGAATTCGAATCAATTCAGCGAGGGGTCGTCGGGCATTTCGGAGAGGAGATGATGAACGGGACTGATGGAGCGCATGAGTGCGCGCCAAGCTTCTTCGGCGTTGGTTGCGGCGATGAGGGCTTGGGTCGGTGGCAGAACGAGCCAGCCGGTTTGGGCGATCTCCGCTTCGAGCTGACCACGGCTCCAGCCAGAATATCCGAGGAAAGCGCGGAGGGTAGAGCGGGTCTCCGATGGAATCTCGTCGGCATCCGCGGGGTCACCGAAGGTCTGGAAGAGGACGGAACCGGTGGCGTGATCCCATTCGATACTGGCGAGGAGGAGATCTGCGTCGCAAACGGGACCGCCCGTAAAAACTGGGACGCCCGAGAGAAAGCTTGGGAGAACGTCGGTGGAGAGATCGCCGATCGATTGGCCGTTGGGTCGGTTCAGAACGATCCCGACGGCACCGTCTTCGGCGCTATGGTGCGAGAGGAGGATGATGGTGCGGCGGAAATTTGCGTCACGCAGGCTGGGGTGGGCGACGAGAAGGGATCCGGTCAGGTTACCGGCGGAAGACGGGTCACGGGTCATACGATACCATGCATTGGAGCAGAACGTCGCGAGGAGCGCAAAGAGGTGGTCTGGAACCCAAGATCTCGAAAGGAAAGTTCAATGAGAGCGTCTGATATGTTCGTGCCTCAGGCGATCTTCGGTTCACCGCGGAGTGATGATTTTTAGGGCAGGCTGGCGGGTTTTGGGGATACGCCCGAGGTGGGTGGTGAGGGATTGGAGCGGGTCGGTCTTTTCGGAGTGGATTCCGAGGATTTTGCAGAGTTCTTCCTCGAAGAAAAGGACCGCGCGGTGGGTTGGGGCGGTGATTCGCAGGTAGGCGACGGCACGGGCGAGAAGGGTAAAAATTTCGTTGGCGGGGGCGGAAGCCTCGGTTGCCAGGTCGGTCAAGTCTCCGAAGTAGGCGGCGACAGCGAGGTTGGCGTAACGGACGGAGGGGCCGTCGAAGGGGTGAAGGAGGATGGCTTCGCGAAGGTTGTGAATTTCGCCGGACTTTGGAGGGTCGAAACCGATTTCAACTTCGTGGAAGACATCGAGTTTGCCACGAAAGGTGCTCTTGGCTTGGAGTGCGCCACGGGCGGACGTTTTTACTTTGCCGTGGGTCCCGGTGATCCAAATGCAGAGGAGGCTGGTCTCCGAGAAGCGGTGGCGCCGGATGAGGATGGCGCGGGATTTTTCCACGGTTCAGCGACTCTGATGAACTGGATGCACCGGGCATTGAATCATTCCAGAAACTCGACGAGGCATTGCTGCATGAACGCGTAGAGGTTCAGGCGGAAGTTATTGACGCCGCTCGGACTCAGAAGATCGGGCGCTTCGTTTTCGTCGGGAATCTCGCCTTCGTAGCCGGCGTCGATTGCCAGGATGAGGCGGGCTTGATTGAGGACATTGAGCCACGCCTCGGCGTGTTGATTCGGGATCGCGAATTCGAAAAACTGGTCTTCGCGCTGGTGGAGGCGGCGGAGGTCGGCGGCGACAGCGTCGCGGGCGGACTGAAAGTGTTCGGTGAGGTCGGGGGTAACGAAGGCCTGCCAATCGGAGCGGAGGCGGTCGAGATCGGGGTCGGTGGATGGGCTGGGGTAGAGGCGTTCCTGCGCGTCTTCGGAGAGATTGCGGGGATCGCTGACGATCGGGACGTTGCGGATAAACTCGGCGAGGAGGGGATGGATCTTTTGGAAGCCGACGGAGTTGTCGTCGATGACGTGAAATTGCATGACGAAGCTAGCTCGAAGTTTGTTCGAGAGTGGCGAGGAGAAGGTGGAGGTGGAGTTGCTGGACGAAGAGTTCGGCTTTCTCGCGTTCTCCAGTCCAAACGATGGATCGGCCGAGTTCGTGGACCTCCATCATGTGGTGCTCGGCCTTCTGCCGCGAAAATCCGAAGATCCGGCGGAAGACGAAGGCGACGTAGCTCATGAGATTGACCGGGTCGTTGTGGACGACGACGTTCCACGGGAGATCAAGGTCGACGTCGGTTGCTGGAGATTCAAGGACGCGGGTAGCCATGGTGGCGTCAAGCGGCGCGAAGCTGAGGCGCGGAGAGGTTCAAGTCGTCGAGGCAAGTGGCGGCGAAAGCGATGGCTTTCGATGCGCGCGTGTTCGGAGATCCAGAGAGAAGTTCCTGAAGCAAGTAGGCGCCGAGGGCAACGTGGGTGGGGACGGAGAACACGGCGCAGCGGGCGGCGAAGAGGATGGCGAAGTGTCCCCGCATGAGATCGGCGCGAATGGCGGCGTGGAGGCGGGGAAGGACCCGGTCTCCACGCGGGTCTCCAGTGGCTTCGGCGAGTCGGCGGCCTTCGTGGGTCAGAGCCTGGACGGCTGCTGGTGGGGTGGTGGCGAGGAGGCGAGCCTCGAGGGCGATGATCTCGCGGACTTCACCAGCGTGCGCGAGTTCGAGGGTGGAGGTGATCGCGGGGAGGAGAGTGGGGAGGAAAACGGCGTCACGCCAGATGGGGGCGGCGAGATCGAAGCGGGAAGAGTTGCGGAAAGTGAGGGGGCCGGTGGTTTCGAAGGTCGGGTTGGCGATCCGAAGACCGGACTCCAGCGGGTCGGGGGAATGGTGATTGGTCTGATCGAAGAAGTCCATGCGGTGCCGGCTACCTTACAGCTTATCGCGGGCCGTGTTCAAAATGTTTGCCTGTCGCTCGCGCATTCGTTGGGCGGCGGCGAGGGTGAGATCGTCGTAGCCGTTGAGGTGGAGGAGGCCGTGAATGACGTAAAGAGCAAGTTCGTCGTCGGTGCTGGTGGAGTGGTCGGCGGCTTGGTTGGCGGCGACGGCGGCGCAGATGAGAATTTCGCCGTAGGGGAAGGTGATGACGTCAGTCGGGCCGGAGAGCGAAAGGAACTGGCGGTGGACGCGTGACATTTCGCGGGGAGAGAGAATCGAAATCTCGACTGTTTCCAGATCGTGAAGGATCGGTTTCTCGTCGGTGCCGGTGGCAGCGAGGCAGTCCGGGAGCGCGAGGCTCGCGAGGTGGCGGAGCCGGGGGAGGTCGAAAGGGGTTGTCCGCTGGCGATTGGTGACCGTCAGGTTGGGAGCGCTCACGCGGCTTCGGCGGTGCGCTCAGCCTTGCTCTTTTCCTTGTCCTTTTCCCTGGCCTCTTTTGATTTCGGGTAGGCGACGCGGGAATGGAGCATCGAATTGAGGGTCGTCCGGAAGGCCTCGGCGACCCGGCGAATCTCATCGAGGGTGAGCGGGGCCTCGTCGAGCTGATGGTCGGCGATGCGGGCGTCAATGAGGTCGTGGATGAGGTCTTCGATTCGCTGCGGAGTCGGGCGGTCGAGGGAGCGCGACGCGGATTCGATGGAATCAGCGAGGCTAACGATGGCGCTTTCGCGGGTCTGCGGGCGGGGGCCGGGGTAGCGGAAGGACTCTTGGCGAACCTCCGGGATGTCCTCGGCGCGCATGTTCATGATCTTACCGCCGAGGCGGGCATCTTCCTGTTGCTGAAGGGCGCGTTGGTAGAAGTAACCGACCAGGGACGTGCCATGGTGTTGCTGGATGGCGTCGATGAGCAGGGGATTAAGGTTGTGCTTGAGGGCGAGGTCGACGCCTTCCTTCACGTGAGCGATGATGATGAGCGAACTCATCGTGGGCGTGAGGTCATCGTGCGGGTTGTGACCTGGTGGCATGTTTTCGTTGAAGTAGTCAGGCTTTACGAGTTTTCCGATGTCGTGGAAATAGGCGCTTACGCGACAGATCGTGGGGTTGGCTCCGACGGCTTCGGCCGCGGCTTCGGCCAGATTGGCGACGGCCAAGCTGTGGTGGTAGGTGCCCGGGGCTTCCATCGATAGGCGGCGGAGGAGGGGATGGTTCATGTCGGACATCTCGAGCCACGAGATGTCGGTGGTGATGTTGAAAGTGCTTTCGATGGCGGGGAGGATGCCGCTGATGACGATGGCGGTGAGGAAGCCGGTTGCGAGGGCGGCGAAGGATTGCCAACCGATGAGGTTCCAATCAGTCGCCGGGGGATTTTCCCAGACGATGGGACCGACGAGGCCGAAGACGGCGGCGAGGAGCCAGGTGGCGGCTCCGACGTAAATGCCCGCACGGATGAGGCGGCCGCGGCGGCGGACCTGGATCGTGACGAACACGGCGACGATGCCGGTGATGAGAGAAATGACGAGAAAAACGGAATTGAGTTGGGGGAGAAGGAAGGTTCCCCAAAGCGAGCAAAAGACGGCGGCGTAAAGGCCATGGTGTTTGCCCAGAAGGAGGGAAAGGACGAGCGGGGCGAAAGCGTATGGAATGAGGACGGGTGCCATCGCTGGGTCGATTCCGCCGGGTCCCGCGTTGACCAGAATGAGTTTGACGGCGATGAGTTGGAGGAAGCAGACGGAAAGAACGAGCAGCAGTCGGGTATTACTGATGAGCGTCTGGGGGTGATTGATCCAGAGTTGCGCGAGGGCGGTGACGAAGACGAGGAAGCAGATGAGAAACTTCTTCAGCGGCTCAGCCATGGGACCGGTGAAGATCATGACTCCGAGTCCGAGGATGAAGGCGGCGCAAATGATGATGCGGGCCGACCAGCCATTTTCGAGAGCATCGCCGAGGGGGCTGTCGACCTGCTTGCGGCGTTTTTTAGCGCTGGCGAGGCCCTGGCTGACGAGGCGGCGGCGCTGATTTTTCCAGATGCTCACGGTTTCGGACTTGGAAATTAGATCAGGCTGTCCTGGAGACCCCGGTGCTTGCGGTAAGCGCGGAGGATGCGTTGAACGAGCGGGTGGCGGACGACGTCGGATTCGCGGAAGAGATGGATGCCAATGCCTTCGATGTCGCGGAGAGCGTCGACGGCTTCGATCAGTCCACTGCGTTTGTTGCGAGGGAGATCGATTTGAGTGCGGTCGCCGGTCACGACGCATTTCGATTCTGCGCCGAGGCGCGTGAGGAACATGAACATCTGTTCGGTGGTCGTGTTCTGGGCTTCGTCGAGGACGATGAACGCGTTGTTGAGAGTGCGGCCGCGCATGTAAGCCAGGGGAGCGATCTCGATGACGCCGCGGTCCATGAACTTTTGGAGTTCCTCGATCTCCAGCATGTCGTTGAGGGCGTCGTAGAGCGGGCGGAGGTAGGGGAGAATTTTTTCCTGGAGGTCGCCGGGGAGGAAGCCGAGGGCTTCACCGGCTTCGACGGCCGGTCGAGTGAGAATGATGCGGCTGACTTTCTCCTGTCGGAGGGCGGAGACGGCAAGGGCCATCGCCAAGTAAGTTTTGCCCGTGCCGGCAGGGCCGATCCCAAACGCAATGTCGTTTTCGCGGATCGTCTGGATGTACGCGCGCTGCCCCTCCGTCTTGGGAACGATCGGGGGCTTGCGCGGGGAACACGAGATTTTCTCGTCGAGGAGCTTGCCGAGGCCGGGGCCGGAAGGATTGGCAGCTTGCTCGATGGCGTAGAGAAACTCGTGGCGGCGAATGGTCAGGCCGCGGGTGCGGGCTTCCGAGAGCTGATCGAAAGCGCGTCGGACCGTTTCGATTGCTTCTGGGGAGCCGTCGACGTGGAGCTGAGCATCGCGTGCCGTGACGCGGACCCCCAGTGCTGACTCGAGTTCACGGAGGAGTTTCTCGTCGTGCGCGTAGAGTGATTGGAGAGCTCGGGCGTTTTCGAACTCGAGCGTCGTTGGAGTCTGCGGAGGCGTTGAGGCCATGCTGACTTTTACCGATACCCGTAGACTAGGGCCCAATGGGTGCGTTCGACGGACGATTTGTTGACCGTGACGATCGCGTAATACGTTCCTGAACGTTTCGGGCGAACGCTGGCACCCGCAAATCGGCCCTTCTGCCAATCCTTCGACTCAACGAGGTTTCCCTTGTCGTCGTAAATGTGAACGCTGAGTTCGGCCTTGTCGGCGTCGGTGCCTAGGCAGAACCAATAGTCGTTGCCCTTAAAAAGCTGAGCCGTGACGGCTTTTTGCTCGCCGACTCCGAGGTCGCCGCCCCAAGCGTCTTCGCGAAAGGTGAAGCCTTCCTCGACGTAAGGGGTGGCTGCTTCGTAGGCAAACGAGAGGGCGTCGTCGACGGTGGCAAACGCGACCCCGCCGAAAGCGACGAGGGCAATGGAAATGGAAAGAAGTCGTTTCACGGTCGCGGTATCGAGCTTGTTAGGGGATTAGGCGTCGTTGGAGGAGGAGATCGTCAAGACCATCTCACTGGTCATCGTGTGAATCTTATTCACGCTTTTCGGGCTGATCTTACTGCCGCCGCCTTCGAGAATGAGGGGGCGGATCTCGGTGAGCATCTTCCGGATGCTGGCGACGAGATCGCTTTTGCGGAGGCGCGGATTCATGGCTTCGATCCGGCGATCGAAGTAGGCGAGGAGTTCCGGCTGATGAAGGAGTTCGGCACGATCCGCCTGGTAGTCGGAACCGACGATGGAAGTGAGGACTTCGGTGCCGCGGATCCAGCCGCCGAGGCTGACGAGCTGGGCGAGGTCTTCGTCGTTGAGTTCGGCCATGGCACCCTTGACGTCGGACTGGGCGCCGTCGAACTCCCGCCGGACGGAATTCCATTCGCGGGCTTCGGCAAGGTCGATGATGCTCTTGCTGCGCTTGAGGACAGCTTCCTTGACGCCGATGGCGTCGGCGAGATTCAGCACTTCGCGTCCGATCTCCTTGACCTGTTCGGTGTCTTCGGCTTCGACGGCTATGAAGCCTTCGGCGATGACGGTTCCGAGAAGAAGGGCGACCTGTGCCCGGTCGGGAGACTGTTTACCGAGGGACTCGCGGAGTTGTCCTTTCCAATTCGGTTCGCCGAGTTTGTCGAGAACGTTGAAGACTTCGCTAGGGACCGGGACGACGACGGAGTCGACGGTGTTGGCGGGAAGACTGGAGAGGTCGATCTTCTTGGGGGTGGACTCGGCGCGAAGAGCTAGCGCAGGGGTAGCAATGGAGAGAGCGAGGATTGCAGCGAAAAAGTTAATTCTCATAGGTGTGACGTTCGTTGTATGAGTGCGAGTCTCGGAGTCGGGGTTCGACGGGCGAGCCGTGAGCGATGATTTATGAATTCAGAGAGATTACAACATATTCTTCGGGGTGCGGCTGGCAAACGGATCCTCGTGATCGGAGACGTGATGCTGGACGAATTTGTTTGGGGAAAGGTGTCGCGCATTTCGCCGGAGGCTCCGGTGCCGGTCGTCGAGGTGATCAGTCAGAGTAGTTACCCGGGCGGGGCGGCGAACGTGGCGCGGAACTTGGTGGAATTCACGCCCCACGTGCGGGTGATGGGAGCGATTGGGCGGGACGCACACGGGACGCATTTGGTTGATTTGCTGGTGGCGGAGGGAATTCAAACGGACGCGCTGATTCAGGTCGACGACTGGCCGACGATCGTAAAAACGCGGATCATCGCGCGCCAACAACAGGTTGTGCGGGTGGATCGTGAGCGGCGGACGCGCGTCGGAGAGGCGGTAATGAGTGAGGTGATGGAGCGGGCGCACGAGGTCTTAACGGAGACGGACGTGGTGATATTCGAAGATTATGGGAAAGGATTTTTGGGGCAGGAATTGAAGGATCGGATTTGCGCGGTGGCGAGGGACTGCGGAATCGTGGTGTGCGTTGATCCCAACCCGGGCAACCCGATTGATTGGTCGGGGGCGACGGTGATCAAGCCAAACCGGGGGGAAGCCTTCGCGGCGGCGGGAATGGTGCTCACCGAAGCTGACGAGAATCCGTTGGGGGATGGGCCGCTGCAGGAGGTGGGGCGTCGTCTGGTGGAACTGTGGGACGTCGAGCAGTTACTGGTGACGCTGGGGGAGGATGGGATGATTCTTTTTGAAAGGGGGAACGAGGCATACCACACGCCGACGCGGGCGCAGGAGGTGTTCGACGTGTCGGGTGCGGGCGACACCGTGATCGCCGTCTATGCGCTGGGATTGGCCGCCGGGGTGAGTGCGCGGGATGCGGCGGAGATGGCGAACCACGCGGCGGGGATCGTGGTTGGGAAGTTGGGCACGGCTACGGTGGGGCCGGAGGAGCTGGTGCGGAGCTTCGGCTCGTGACTGGTGAATCGTAGAGTGAGGCGTTCGGCTCCCGCTGGCGCGGATCGCCGGAGGCGGCACCGGGGCGGTGCCGCTCGCACGCGGGGACGCGTGCGGTTTCCCTTTAGCTATCCGGTGAATTCGGTGGCGATGAGGGTGGCATTGTGGCCGCCGAAGCCGAAGGAATTGTTAATGGCGCAGGTGACTTTCGCTTCGCGGGCGACGTTTGGAACGTAGTCCAGATCGCAGCCCTCGCTGGGGTTTTCCAAGTTGATCGTCGGTGGAATGATGCCGTTTTGGATCGCGAGGGCGCAGGCGGCCATTTCCACTCCGCCAGCGGCACCGAGGAGGTGACCGGTCATGGACTTGGTCGAGCTGACGGGGATTTTATAGGCGTGATCGCCGAGGGCTTTCTTAATGGCTTTGGTTTCGCAGAGGTCTCCGAGAGGGGTCGAGGTCGCGTGGGCGTTGATGTAGTCGACGTCGGTCGGGTTGACCTTGGCGTGGCGCATGGCCATTTCCATGGCGCGGGCAGCTCCGTCGCCCTCGGGGAGGGGCGCCGTCATGTGGTAGGCGTCGGCGCTGCAGCCGTAACCGGCGAGTTCGCAGTAGATGTGCGCGCCCCGTTTCCTGGCGTGCTCGAGTTCTTCGATGACGAGGATGCCGGCTCCTTCGCCCATGATGAAACCGTCGCGATCCTGATCCCATGGGCGGCAGGCTCGGCCGGGTTCGTCATTGCGGCAACTGAGAGCCCGCATGGAGGCGAACCCGGAGATGCCGAGAGGCGTGATGGTGGCTTCGGTGCCACCGGCAAGGAAGCAGTCGGCGTCGCCGAATTTGATGATCCGCCAGGCTTCGCCCAGGGAGTTGTTGGCGGTGGCGCAGGCGGTGACGATGCACATGTTCGGACCGCGGAGGCCGAATTCCATCGAGATCATGCCGCTGGCCATGTTGCTGATCATCATGGCAATGGTGAAAGGAGAGACGCGGGACGGGCCGCGATCGCCGAGGCGGTGGGCTTCGGTCTCCATGCTTCTGGAGGCCGCCGATACCGGAACCGATCATCACACCGGCGCGATCGAGGTCGATTTTTTCGAAATCCAACCCGGCGTCGGCGACGGCCATTTTCGCTCCGGCCATGGCGAATTGCGTGAAGCGGTCGGTGCGCTTGGTGTCCTTCGGCGTCTTGAAGTAGTCGCGCGCTTCGAATCCCTTTACTTCGCCGGCGATTTTGCAGTCGAAATCGGAGGAATCGAAGGCGTCGTAGGTGGTGATCCCGCTTTTTCCCGCGACGAGACTTTGCCAGAATGCGTCCTTGCCGAGCCCGATGGGGCTGACGATTCCAAGACCGGTAATTACAACTCTGCGCTCATTCATGCCTGAAAAGTGGGATAGGGAAACGGTTATCAATCGGGATGAGGGAGCGGTTAGGCAACCCAAAAGTTTCCGGTAATCAGGATCGGCGATTGGTTGACGGATGCTCGTTGAGGCTGCCGCAGCGGGGGCAGCGGGTGAGGACTCCGGCGGGTGGAAACGTCATCGCACAGAGACGGCAGCGGACGGTGGGGGGGGCGGGGCGGCTTCTGGCGGCGGCGGGCGGCGGCCGCGGTGATGACCACGATGAGGATGCCGGCGAAGAAAACGCTGACGTAGAGGGTGGTCAGGCCCGGGAGTGAGATTTCGAACATGGCTTGAATTAACGTTCCAAGCGCAAGCGGCGGACGTCCAGTCCCCAATGAATGGTGGCCAGTCCCCACGCGAGATCTGTGGAGTCGGCTACGGGAGAGAATTTGAAGCGGAAGAGATACGGGATCGCGACGGCGTTGATTTGAGGGCTGTCGGTGCGGTCCATCTCCATGACGTGTCTCACCGAGCCATCGGGGGCGACGGCGATCAAGTAGGTGGCGGGGGCCAAAGGTTCGCGGGGTCGGGCGGTGAAAGCGGCCGTTGGCCGCGCGGTGGTGGGGCGGTTGGCGAGGTCGTCGGCGAACGTGACTTCCGTGTCGCGGGCTGGGGCGGGGAGGGGTTTGGGGGACGGACGACCGTCGTTAATGGCGACGGGGCCACTGTCGCGGGGGAGGGGCGGGAGGAGGTCGACGACCGGGTTGGGAAGCGGAGCGAGGGGAGGGGGGGCATTCTCAAAGCTCGGGTGGTAATCGGGAACGGCGGGATCTGGGAGGGGCCGCGTCGTGAGGCGATCAGCCGCGAAGAGTCCGGGGTCGGCGGCGGCGATCATTGGGCCGAGGCGCCGAGCGTCTTCACCGCCGGAGGGAAGGATGAAAATCGTTGCGGCGACGGGGTCGCTGTTGGTGGGTTCCGGATAGGCGGCGCGGAAAAGGAAATAGCCGACGGCATGCAGAGAGAGTGCAAGAAAGATCCAGATTCCGAGGCGACGGCGATGGTCCTGACGACCGGTCCAGTCGTAGAGGAGGCGGGCGTTTTCGCCGGTGGCGCTCATTCCGGTGGGGGATTTGGCTCGGCGGTGGCAAGCACGACCGTGCAGCCAGCCGCGATGGCGACGTTGGAGACCTCGACGACGAGTTCAACCGGCGCGGACCGATCGGATTTGATGATGAGCGTCGTGTCTTCGGAGCGATTTGCCAGGCGGGACGCGAGTTCGGCGGCGGTGAGGCGACTATTTTCGAAATAAATGGCCGGAGCTGGAGCGGAGGTGATGCTGACGACGCGGGGATTTCGTTGGGGGGAGAGGACGAAGGGAGAGCGGGGGACGTCGACGGAGATGCCGGGCTGAAGGAGGAAGGTGCCGCTGAGGAGGAAGAAGAAAATGAGCGCGGCGGCAACGTCCGCGACCGGGATGAAGAGGATGGGTGTGAACCGGGGGTTGAGGCTGCGGTGGAGTTTCACGGCGATTGGTCGCCGGGGGTGCCGGGGTACGGCGTTGGTCGAGAATCATGCTGACGACTTCGATGCCAGCGCGTTCCATGTCGTGGATGATTTCATTTACGCGGTATGAGAGGTATTGGTAGGCGAGGAGGGCGGGGACGGCGAGCGCGAGGCCGGCGGCGGTGGTGAGGAGGCTTCTGGTAGACGCCGCCCGCGATTTCTGCGGCGGTGGCGTATCCGCCCTGAGCGGAGATCGCGGTGAAGGCTTGGATGAGGCCGATGACGGTGCCGAGGAGGCCGATAAGCGGAGCGGCGTAGACGATGGTGACGAGGAGGCCGAGATTGCGTTCCAGGCGGGGGACCTTGAGCTGACCGGCGTCCTGGGCGATGTCTTTGAGTTCGGCGCGGTCGAGCCGGTGCCGGATCATGACGGCGTGCATGACGCGCCCGACGGGGCCGGCCGTGGAGGCGCACTCCGTGATGGCCTCGGAGTAGTTGCCGATGCGGACGAGGTTCGCCAAGCCGCGGAGGATCTCGCCGACGCGGACGCTGATCCGGTGGAGGTAGAAGGCGCGTTCGAGGAAGACCGCGACCGCGACGATGCTGGCGGCGACGAGGAGCCACATGAGAGGGCCGCCTTTTTGCAAAAACTCGGGCATTGGAACGGATTAATTAACGTGGGGGGTGGGGTTGCCGCAATGCTGGAGGTGTCAGCGGAATGCCGAGTCGCTTGCGAGGTAGTGAATTCCCTGAGAGGCTGCGGGCATGGCAGCGATCACCGGATTTCATCACGCAGCAATACGGACGGCGGACTTTGACGCCAGCCTGACGTTCTACACGGAGGTGCTGGGTTTGAAGGTGAAGGTGTCGTGGGGGGCGGCTCCGGCGCGGGCGGCGATGTTGCACGCGGGGGATGCGCGTTACGTGGAGATCTTCGAGCGGAGTGAGGAATTCGAACCGGGGGAGTCGACGCTCCTGCACCTAGCTCTGCGGACGAACGATTGTGCCGGGATGTTGGAGGTCGTTCGCGAGGCGGGAATGGAGGTCACGATGGAGACGAAGGACGTGGATATTGATTCCTCGGCGGGTTTGGTTCCCGTGCGGATTGCTTTTTTCAAAGGTCCGGACGGCGAGGTGATCGAACTTTTTCAGAACGAGATTTTATGAGTGCTCCGCTGCGGTTGAAGCAGGATCAGGTGTGGGCGGTCGACGGGGGATTCGTGCGGATCGTTCATTTGGAGCGGTTGCTGGTTGGATTCAAGCGATTGGAAGATCTGACGACCCGGGACGGAACGCACCTTGAGCTTAGCAAGAAAGAGTTTTGCCGGATGATCAAAGGTGGGCGGTTGCTGGAGGCGGGGGAGATGCCGAATTTGCAGCCGGGTGCCGAGTGGTCTCAGTAGCTGAGGCTGGTTCTTGCGGGTAGGAGCGGCTAGGGAGCCGGATCGTGGGCCGAGCGGCGGGCGACGTAAACGGTGCTGCTGGAGGTGTCGCCGCGGAGGGGGTTGTCGAAGGACACGATGTGGGATTGAGGGGCGGGGAAAACCTCGGCGAGAGTCGCGAGGAAGGTGTCGCTGGGGGGATCGTCGGACCACATGGCGAAGACGCCCGCCGGGTGAATCTGTCGGGAAAGTTGGCGGAGAGAACCGGGGGAATAGAACGCGGCGTGGCGGGGGTGAAGCAGATTTTCCGGGGAGTGGTCGATGTCGAGGAGGATGGCGTGGAAGCGGCGGTCGGGATTTTCCGGGTCGAAACCGGACTCCTGGGCGGTCGCCATCGCGAAAAAGTCGCCGTGAACGAATCGGCAGCGCGGATCGGTGGTCAGCGCGGGGCCAAGCGGAACGAGGCCGCGCTCGTGCCATTCGATGACCGGGGCGAGCGCGTCGACGACGAGGAGTGATTGAACGGCGTCGTGACGGAGCGCGGCCTCGGCGGTGTAGCCGAGACCAAGGCCCCCGACGACGACGTCGAGCGGGCCGGTGAGATCGGCCAAGCCGAGGTCGGCGAGGGCGACTTCGACCTCGTGGAAGAGGCTGGACATGAGGAATTCCTCGCCGAGTTTGACCTCATAAATCTCGCGGTCCTCGAGTTGGGGAAGGCGTCGCCGCCTCAGGGTGAGGTCGCCCAGGGCGGTCGGGCGGAAATCGAGTTCTTCGAAGGATCGGCTCATGGCGGGGAGGGTAGTTGGTGAATGGGCAATTGTGAATGGTGGGAGTTGTTGGCAGCGATCCGGAGTGGAGAATCGGGATCGCTGAACGAGGCGAAGCGACCTGCGAACGGCGCTCAAGTTGGAGGCGTTTCGGGAGGTGAGGCCGGCTGCGAACGAGTAATTCGGACGGAGGCTGGATTTTCTGAATTGGACTTCTACACTGCCTCGCAATGAAGCATATTTTCGTGACGGGTGGGGTGGTGAGTTCGCTGGGTAAAGGGTTGGCAGCGGCTTCCTTGGGGACGCTTCTGGAGCATCGCGGGATCAGCGTGGTGCTGCAAAAATTGGATCCGTATCTCAACGTTGATCCGGGGACAATGAGTCCCTATCAGCACGGTGAGGTCTACGTGCTTTCCGACGGGGCGGAGACCGATCTGGACCTTGGTCATTACGAGCGTTTTACCAACACGGTGCTCACCAAGGCGAATAACGTCACCAGCGGTCAGATCTACGAGACGGTTCTGGCGAAGGAGCGGCGCGGGGATTATTTGGGGAAGACCGTGCAGGTTATTCCGCACGTGACCGACGAGATCAAGGCGGTGATCCGGCGGATGAGCGAGGTGTCGGACGCCGATGTCTGCATCACCGAAATCGGCGGGACGACCGGTGACATCGAGGGGTTGCCATTTTTGGAGGCGATTCGTCAGTTCACGTTGGAGGCTGGAATCGGGAACACGATGCTGATGCACGTGACGTTGGTGCCGTTCATCAAGGCGGCGGGCGAGTTGAAGACAAAGCCGACGCAGCAGAGCGTGGCGAAATTGCGCGAGATCGGGTTGCAGCCGCAGGTGCTCATTTGCCGGACAGAACTCCCGTTGGACGACGAAGTGCGGCAGAAGCTCTCGCTTTATTGCAACGTTCCGAGGGAGGCGGTGATCGAAGGTCGCGACGTCGACAACACGATTTACGAGGCTCCGCTGTTGTTTCAAGAAGAGGGCCTGGATGAGATCGTTTGTAAGACGCTGGGCCTCGACGCCGGGGTGCCGGACATGGCTGGTTGGATGAAATTTGTCGCCCGCGTCGTGAATCCGAAGAAGCGGGTGCGGATTGCGGTCGTCGGCAAATACATCGAGCTCCAGGACGCCTACAAAAGTATTTACGAATCGCTCACGCACGCCGGCGCGGCCCACGATTGTGCGGTTGATTTGGTGCTCGTGGACGCGGAGGACCTGGAGGCCGAGGGCGCGGAGAAGTATCTGGGTGGCGTGGCGGGTGTGCTGGTCCCGGGCGGATTTGGAGATCGGGGAACGGAGGGAAAGATCGACGCCGCGAGATTTGCGAGGGAGTCGAAAACACCGTATCTCGGGCTTTGCCTGGGAATGCAGATCGCAACGATCGAGTTCGCGCGAAGCGTCTGCGGGATGGAAAGGGCGAACAGCACGGAATTCGATCCGGGTTGCCCCTACCCCGTGATTTGCATCCTGGAGGAGCAGAAGAGCGTGACGGAGAAAGGTGCGTCGATGCGGTTGGGGTTGAGTCCGACGGTGCTGGGCGAAGGCACTTTGGCGGAGCGGGTATACGGTCAGAGGGAAATCTCCGAGCGTCACCGTCACCGGTACGAATTCAACATGGCTTACCGGGAGCAAATGGAGGAGGCCGGTTTCGTGATCGCGGGGACTTCGCCGGACGGATCGCTGGTCGAGGTGATCGAACTGCGGGACCATCCCTGGTATCTGGCGTGCCAGTATCATCCGGAGTTTCAGTCGAAACCGAACCTCCCGCATCCGCTGTTCAAGGGATTCGTTGCGGCCAGTCTGGCGCACGAAAGCGATTGAGATTTGCAATCGGCGGCGGATCAACTCACCGTCAACCTTCTTTAAAAACCCTGACCCAAACCTATTTTTATGGCTTCTTCGCTTCTCTCTCAGCTCAAGGAATTCACGACCGTCGTTGCCGATACCGGCGATTTTCAGACGATCAAGGAATACTCGCCGCAGGATGCGACGACCAATCCGTCGCTCATTTACAAAGCCGTCCAGCAGGACGACTACAAGCACCTGCTCACGAAGGCCATCGAAGACAACAAGGCCTCGTCGCTGAGCGGCCCATCGCTGATCAAGAAAATCGTCGATGATTTGTTGATCCTCTTCGGACGCGAAATCCTCGAGATCGTTCCGGGCCGGGTTTCGACCGAGGTGGATGCCCGACTGTCGTTCGACACGGAAGGAACGATTCAGAAAGCGCGCTATCTGATCGGGCTGTACGAGAAAATGGGAGTTTCCCGGGATCGTATTCTCATCAAGATCGCATCGACCTGGGAGGGTGCGATGGCGGCGAAGGTGTGTCAGGAGGAAGGGATTAATTGCAACCTGACGCTCATGTTCTCGCTGCCGCAGGCGATCGCGTGCGCAGAAGCGAAGGTGACGTTGATTTCGCCGTTCGTCGGACGGATTTACGATTACTACAAGGGGGTGACCGGCAAGGAATACGCCAGCGCGGAAGATCCGGGCGTGTTGTCGGTGAATTCGATCTACAACTACTACAAAAAATTTGGCTACGAGACTCAGGTGATGGGAGCGAGCTTCCGGAACGTTGGTCAGATTACCGAACTCGCGGGTTGTGATTTGCTGACGATCTCGCCGGATCTTTTGAAGGAACTCGCGGATTCAACCGACGCTTTGGAGCGGAAATTGAGTCCCGAAGCGGCGAAATCCATGGACATCGAAAAGATCGACGTCGACGAGAAGAGCTTCCGTTGGATGCTGAACGAGGATCCGATGGCCACCGACAAACTGGGGGATGGGATTCGGAAATTCGCCGCGGATATCGTGAAGTTGGAGAAGATTATCGCCGATCAGCTTGGGTAGCGTTTGGAGGGGAGAGTTGCGCTGAGCGCGTTCGGTCGCGGATTCCGGGCAGTGCGCCCGGGATCACAGGCTGGAAGCAGCGGGTTCTCCGCTGAGGGTTTTCGTCGCCTGAATGAAATAGTTGTCGCCGAAGTGGCGGCGGGCGTTGTTGGCCAGCGTGGTCGCCGCGCTCTCGGATTGAGTGACGGCGAAAAGGGTGGAGCCGGAGCCGGACATGAGGGCGGCTCGCGTCTCGGGCTGACCGAGGAGCCAGGTCTTGATCGTCGGCAGGAGGAGAAATTTTTGGAATGCCGGACGTTCCAAGTCGTTGGCAAGGACCAGGTCGCCGAGGGTCTGTGGGTCGGTGGGAGCGCCGGTGAGGGTCCGGGAATCGGCGTAGGCCTGGTAGGCCCAGGGGGTTTCGATGCCGAATGGGGGTTTGATCAAGACCAAGGGAAGAGCGTGAAGGAGCAAGGCGGCTTCAAGAATCTCTCCACGTCCCCGGGACCACGCGGGCTGGCGGCGGATGAAGAACGGAACGTCGGATCCGATGGCGGCGGCCAGCGATTCGAGCGTCGAGGGTGGGAGGTCGGTGCGGTGAAGCTGATTCAGGGCCAGGAGGACCGTTGCGGCGTCGCTGCTGCCGCCTCCGAGGCCCGCGCCGTGGGGAATGCGCTTGCCGAGGTGGATCTCGATGGCGGATCGAACCCCCGTGTGCTTCGCAAACGCCTGGGCGGCGCGGACGGCTAGATTCCGCTCGTCGGTGGGAATGGTGGGGTCGTCGGAGGTGAGACGGATCTGGTCGCCCGGGGCGGTGGTGATTTCAATTTCGTCAGCGAGATCGATGGGGACGATCAGGGTTTCGATTTCGTGGTAACCATCTGAACGCCTGCCCAGGATCCGGAGGGAAAGGTTGACTTTCGCGGGCGCGCTCAGCTTCATCGGTGGCGCATCCTCCGCCAATGAACGAACCCGCTAAAGAAAAAATCATCGTTGCATTGGACGTCCCGACGGCCGCGGAGGCCGAGCGGGTGATGGAGGAATTGGTCGGCGTCGCAGCGTGGGTGAAGATCGGAATGCAGCTTTTCACGGCGGAGGGGCCACGGATCGTGCGGGAGGCACGCGAGCGGGGATTTCGGGTCTTCCTGGATCTCAAATTTCACGACATTCCGAACACGGTGGCGTCGGGTGTCGGGTCGGCGCGGGCGTTGGGCGTCGACATGCTGACGATTCATTTGTCGGGCGGGCCGGAGATGGTGGCGAGGGCGGTCGAGGCGGCGGGTGACGAGCTGCTGCTGCTGGGTGTGACGGTGCTGACGAGCAGTTCCCGCGAGACGCTGGAGGCGGTGGGGACACCACACGATCCGGCGGACCTGGTGCCGCGGCTCGCGCGAATAGGATTGGCGAATGGGATTCGGGGGATCGTCTGCAGCCCGCTTGAGTTGGGTCGGATTCGCGCGGAGTTCGGGGATCGCTTGAAGACGGTGACCCCGGGGGTTCGTCCGGCGGGTTCGAATCCGGGGGATCAGAAGCGGGTGATGACTCCGGGGGATGCGGTGAGGGCGGGAGCGGACTGGTTGGTGATCGGGCGGCCAATCGTGGCGGCGGTGGATCGGCGGGTCGCGTTCGGGGAAATCGCGGACGAAATTGGCGATCCCCTCATTCCTTGATGAAGAGGTAGTAGCGTTTCTCGTTTTTGCGGAAGAGTTCGCCGGAGTCGAGGGTCGGTGAGACGTCGCCAAATTCGGGAATGAAGTTATTGCGACGGGTTCGGTCGGACATGAGGTAGGCCGCCTTTTTCCCCGTTCGCCACTGGTCGAACGCATCGCCCTTTTCGGTGAAGCGGAGGGTGTCGAGGTAGAGAAGGAGGCTTTCGTCGCGGGCTCGGAGGATCGTGATTTTGTCGATTCCTTCGGCGGCGGCGGTGCGGCGGGCTTTTTCGGCGAAGTCGACCAGGCCCGGGGTGCCGACGGCGTAGCCCCACGGGATGAGGCCGATGAAATAGCCGCCCGCGAACAGAAACGCAGCGAGGCTGAGCGCGGCCGCTCCGACGCGAGTGCGGCGGTCGTGCCAGGTGGCGACGGCAAAGTCGACGACGAGGAGAGCGAGCGGCGGAATGATCGGGAAGATCCGGTCAACGCGTTTGGCGGGGATGATCGTCATGACGACGAGACCGCCGAGTGCCCAGACGGTGAGCCAGAGAGTGCCCGGGTTCTCGCGGACGCGGCGGCGGACGGCGGGGAAGATGAACGGAAGGACGAGGAGGACGACGCTCCACGGGGCAAATTTGTGGAGGACGTGGGGAAGGTAGAACCAGAGTGGCTGCGGGCGTTCATCGTCGCGGGCACCTTCCTCGAAGCGGGAAAAGAGTTCGCGCACAACCACATCTTCGTAGAACGCCTCGTTGGTGAGTAGGCCGGTGACGCCCCAGGCGAGGAAGAGTGCGAGCGGGATCGCCCACGTCCACCAGCCGCTCCAAACGAGCAAGCGGCGGTCGCGCGGTTGGGCGAGGAACGCGAAGGCGAGCATGCCCGGGAGGAGAAAGACGTAGAGGACGGGACCTTTCGTGAAGAGCGCGCCGAGCATGGCGGCGAAAACCAACCATTTTTCGCGCGGGCCCACGGGGTGCCGTCGGTGACCTTGCGGTAGATGGCCCAGCCGATGAGAAAGATGAAAAAGGCCAACATCATGTCCGTCCGGACGAGGGTGGCGAGTCGGGGGGTGAGGAGGTTGAGACCGAAAGCCGCAGCGGCGAGAAAGGCCCCGGGTTGCCCCAGGAGGGCGCGTCCGGTGGCGACGAGGATTGCCAGCATGGCGAGGGCGCAGGCGAGGGACGGTAGCCGGTGGGCAAGGTCCCAAGGGAGTCCGGCGTTGTGGAGTGCGGCGGAGCACCAACCGTAGAGGGGTGGCTTGGAGGCCGAGCGGCCCTGGGGCGTGGTCTGGAAGAAAATCTCGCCGGTCTGGTCGATTTCGTAGGCGACGTAGGCCTGTTTGGCCTGATCGTAGTTGTCGAGGTGCCAGGGGAAGTTGCCGAGGGCAAAGAGGAAGCCGAGGATCGCCAGGAGTGCGATGTAGGTGGGGCGGTGGTTCGGTATTCCCTCGAGGAATTCGAGGAATTTCGACGGTTGCTGGCTGGAAGTCGCCGCCCCGTGGGGTTGATCGCTCACCGGCGGGAAAGCTTGGTTTTGAGCCAGGCGAGGACTTGATCGCCGTGCTTTCTGACGGCCCGCCAGGTGAACCAGGCGACGGCGAGGGCGAGGAGGGTCGAGACCACGACGTCGGAGAGATGGTGGGCTCCAGGGCCATGCGGGACCACGCGATGAGGAAGGCGAGAGCCAGGCCGACGACGCCGACGAGCGGTCGGGCAAAAAGGAGGACTCCCGCGAAGCCGACGGCGGTGGCCGTGTGGCCGGACGGGAAAGCATTCATCTTCGAGTTCCCGATGGTGAGCTTGCCTTCGTGAACGGGGCCGTGGAAGCCGACGCCGACCTTCTTCTCGTCCCGGGGACGGGTGCGGCCGGTGGTGAGACGGGACGTGTTGGCGAGCATTCCGGCGAGCGTGGACGCGATCATGCAGGCGACGAGGATCCGGGTCCATTCCGGGCGACGAAAGCGCCAGGCGAGGAGGATGCCAACGAGGGCGAATGCCATGAGCTGGGGCCAGTCGCCGTATTTACTGATCGCGCCGATGGTGCGGGCTTCGTCGGATTTTTTCCACCCCTTGCCCTGAGCGGTGACGATGGCTTCGCGGACGCGGGTATCGTTTTGGAACGCGACGAACGTGAGGCCGGCGGATAGCGCGACGAGGAGAAGGATGATGAGGGTGCGGGTGGGCTTCATTGGGAAGGGAGTGAGGCAATCGAAAACGGGGTGACGGGGCGAGTCCCGTTTTTTGCTTGGCGCGGTGGGAAAAATTGCCAATGAGTCCCGGCGTGTTGAAGGACTTTTTGCGACGAGCGACGACGGGTTGGGTGTTGGCAGGTTTGCTGGTTGGGCTGACCGGGTGCGAAGCGATCGAGAAAGAGCGACGTCCGGCGTCGACGCGGTTTCTGGGTGACAATTCGGTCGCGGGCGTGCCGATTGCCCCGGTGGCACCGGTGGTCGGTGTGGCCAACGAGATGCGCGCGCCGGCGGATGCGCCGAGCATCTACGCGGATTCGGCCATCCTGATCGACGCGAATACTGGTCGAACCTTGTGGGAGAAGAACGCGGATCAGCGGCGGCAGGTCGCGAGCACGCAGAAGCTTCTCACCGCGCTGATCGTCGCGGAGGGCCGGAATCTCGATGAGCAGGTGACGGTGCAGGCGAGCGACACCTACGCCGAGCCGACGAAGCTCTACGTGAAGGCCGGTGAGACCTACACACGACGTAGCCTGTTGACGGCGATGATGGTGAAAAGCTGCAACGACGTGGCCGACCTGCTCGGGCGGGACTACTCGGGGAGCGTGGGGGCGTTTTCGCAGGCGATGAACCGGAAGGCGGTCTCGCTCGGGGCGAACTCGAGTTTTTTTGTCAATCCGAGCGGGTTGCCGGCCTCGCAGTATTCGAACGCGCGGGACATGTCGCGAATCGCCTTCGCGGCTTACCGGAATGCGGATCTGAGGGCGATGATGCGGCTGCCGGGCTACACGTTTCGCTACGAGGATGGGCGGACGAAGAGACTGGAGGCCACGAACAAGTTGTTGGGCCGCTCGTTGATGTTCAACGGCATGAAGACTGGCTACACCGTGGCGGCGGGACGGTGTCTGGTCACCAGCGCTTCGGTCGGTGGACGGAGCCTCATTCTGGTGCAGCTTGGGAGCAAGACGACCTACATTTTCGACGACGCCGAACGGATGATGGGGTGGGGATTTTCCCAAACCCGCGGTGGCTTGCTGACGGCGCGGTAGGCGTTATTTCCACTTGATCGAGCAGCCCAGGCTCGGGTGGTGGGGGGGCGGAACGGGCTGGTTCGAGAGGACGGCGTCGATGGCGGAACGAAGATCGCTGCCGGTGACGGGTTGGCCATTGCCCGGTGTGCTGGCGTCAAGTCGGCCCCGGTAGGCGAGTCGATGGTCGCCGTTGAAAAGGAAAAAGTCCGGCGTGCAGGCGGCGGTGTAGGCGCGGGCCACGTCCTGGGATTCGTCGTGAAGCATGGGGAAGGGGAAGCCGTTGTCGACCGCCATGCGGCGAAGAAATTCCGGAGAATCGTCCGGGTATTTGATCGCGTCGTTCGATGAGATTGCGATGAAACCGACGTTGCGGGGCTGGTATTCGTCGGCCAAGCGGACGAGTTCCCCTCGGACGTGGACGACGTAGGGGCAATGGGCGCAAATGAACATGACGAGAACGGCGTCATCCTTGGAAAAATCGGCGAGCGAAACGGTGTTGCTGCTGACGACGTCGGGGAGTTCGAAGGCGGGGGCGGGGGTGCCGAGAGGCATGGAATTGGGTGCGGTGGTGGCCATGGCGACAGTCTAACGGGTGATCGCTCAACCTTCAATGAGTTGGCGGTGGCTTGACCGTGGGGGCGGGTGCGCGGTATGCACGCCCAAGCATGCAGAAAATTCACGTTAACCGCGACCGCGCGTCGCTCGGCAAATTCACACCGGAAGAAGTCACCGCGGGTCTGCGGTCGGGCGAATTTCAACCTTCGGATCTGGCTTGGCGGGAGGGAATGGAGACGTGGATGCCGTTGAGCGAGTTCACCGATCTACCCGAGGTCGAGGAAGTAATCACCGCGCCGCCGGCTCCGGGAGAGCCGATGGAACTCGCGCCCGAGGGATACGGGGTCGGATCCCCGGCTGAGGATGTCGTGAAGGATGGCCCGATCGCGGAGGAGATTCCTTGGGAACGGGCGGACGCGCTGGGTTGGAAAGCGGCTTTCACCCAGACTTTCGTGGGCACTCTGATGTCGCCGGGGAAACTGCTGCCCGGGGCGACGTTGACCCGGAGTTTAATGCGGCCCTTTTCGTATTACCTGCTGCTCGCGCTCGTCGTCGGTCTGGTCGCCTTGGTGATTAACGTCTGGATCAGCGGGATGGCGATGGACTTTCTGCGGAACAGTCCGGAATTCAGCAAGGATCCCGAGGTGGCCAAGATGTTGGCGGGGTATTCGAACGAGCAAGCGGCGGCGCGGGGATTGGCATTTCTCGCCTTCGGCGCGCCGCTCGCTCCGTTCTTCTTCGCGGGATTGGCGCACGCGTTTCTGATGAGCTTCGGGGCTGCTCGCCAGCCGTTCATGACTTCGTTCTCGGTGATCTGTTACGTGCTGGGATCGGTGTCGGTATTTCAAATTGTTCCATGCTGCGGACCGTTCGTGCAATTGGGGTGGTTGGCCGTGAGCGCTTCGATCGGGCTGGCTACTGCAAACGGTGTCCCCACCTGGCAAGCGGCGGTGTCAGTGGTGATGACGCTGCTCATTGGTTGCGGGCTTTACGCCGGGATTTCGGCGCTATCGTCGGCAGTCTGATCCGGAGAGGATGCGAATCGGGCTGAAGTCGCCGGGTCCGAAGGGAGCTGATCCCGAATTGCTGGGTTTGATTGTGCTGGGGGCGGGGCTGGTCGCGGTGGGCGGCTGGCTGGCCTTGGGAATGGGATTTCCGGCGTGCACGCTGCGGACGTTCACGGGGATCCCGTGCTTGACGTGCGGGGGCACGCGGTGCGCGCGGGCTTTGATGGACGGGGACGTGTGGCTGGCGCTGGCGTGGAATCCGCTGGTGACGCTGTCGGCGGTGGTGGCGGCAGTGTTCCTGATTTACGCGATTCTGGTCACGGGATTTCGACTGCGACGGATCCGGGTTTGGGCGTTGAGTCGGGGAGAGCGGCGCGGATTGATGGTGGGGATCTTTGGCGTAGCGGCGTTGAATTGGGGATATTTGATCTGGCGTTTCGTTGGTTGAGCGACGTCGAGGTTGATTGCGGCGGATCCGGGCGTATGGTGCGCGCGTGTGGCGGGTTGTCGGGATTCTGATCGGTGTTTGGGCGTTGGCGGCGGGCGTCATCTGGCTCGTGCGGGCCGAGCGTCCGACCCCGGCGAAGATCGAAGCTTACCTCCAGGCAAATCCGCTGGACGGACGGGAGTCGGCTGAGCGGACCGAGGTGATCGAGGCGATGGCCGCAAAAGTGAATCGCCTGGAGTTCGAGGATCGGCGGGAGTTGCAGCGAACGGAGCGGGCGCGGGATTTTTTCGAATCGATGACCGATGAGGAACGAAGTCGTTACCTTGACCTGACTCTGCCGGAGGGATTCAAGCAGGTCATGCTGGCGCTCAACAAGATGAAGCCGGAGAAGCGGAAGGAGCTGGTTGAGCGGGCACTGGAGAATATCGAAAAGGGCGGGCCGCCGGAGGACGCTGATCGTCCGCCCGTGGATGACGCGATGATGCAAAAGATCGTGGCGCAAGGCATGACCGCGTTTTACGAGGATGCGAACGCCGAGGTGAAAATGGACTTTGCGCCGGTGATCGAGCAGATCCAGCGGTCGTTGCGGTGGCGGGATTAGTCCTGATTTTTACGAAATGAAGAGCGTGACGATCAGGAAGAGGATGCAGTTTGAGTGGGTGAATTGGTGTGACGCTGGACGTTCACTCCGGCGAGCGTTTGCTTGAAATGAGGAGGCGCGGTGGATTCTCCCTGGTGGAGTTGCTGGTCGTTCTGGCGGTGATGGGTATCCTTTTGGCCCTGATTGTGCCGGTGGTGGGAAAAGTTCGGGAAAAGGGGCGGACGGCGGCCTGTCTGGCGAAATTGCGTCAGCTCGGGGTCGCTTTGAACGTTTATCTGGGTGAACACAATCTCACGATGCCGACGCTGGCTGCTGGCCGGCCTGAGGAAGGCGTCGATGGGGACACGATCGACACCGCGTTGGCGGATTACACGGAGAGTTCCGCCGCCTTCCGGTGCCCTTCGGATGAAAGGATTTGGCGCGAGACCGGAAGCAGCTATTTCTGGAATCCGGCGCTGAACGGCCAACGAGCGACCGCGTTGGATTTCCTGGGGCTGACCGATTCGGCGATTCGGATTCCGGTGTTGGCCGACAAGGAGGGTTGGCACGAAGGGGGTGGGCCGGAGGTGAACATTCTCTACGCGGACGGGCACGTGACGAACGGATTGAATCTATCGGCGGGGGATTGAGGGATGCTGCGGATTGATGGGATAACGAAGACCTTCAATGGTCGGCTGGCTTTGCAGCCGCTTTCGCTGGAAGTCGCGCGGGGAGAAATCTTTGGGCTGCTCGGACACAATGGTGCGGGAAAAAGCACGACGTTCGGGGTGACGCTCGGGCAGGTGCGTCCGGATGCGGGGGAGGTCTGGATCGACGGAGTGTCGGTGCAGCGAAATCGAGGCAAAGCGCTGGCGCGGGTGGGCGCGATCTTTGAAACACCGTCTTTTTACGATTATCTGAGCGGCTGGGAAAATTTGCGCCTGCTGGTGGCTTACACGGGGATCGTAACGGAGGCGCGAATGCGGGAGGTGGTTGAGTTGGTCGGGTTGTCGGCACGGATCGGGGATCGGGTGCGGGTTTATAGTCATGGCATGCGGCAGCGGCTGGCGCTCGCGCAGGCTTTGTTGCCGGAGCCGGCTTTCATTTTACTGGACGAGCCGAGTGAGGGATTGGATCCGGAAGGGATCGAGGAGATGCGGCGGCTGATCCTGCGCCTGCGCGACGAACGGGGGCTGACGGTGATGCTTTCGTCGCATCTGCTCTCGGAGGTCGAGTTGATGTGCGACCGGGTGGCGATCTTGAATCAGGGTCGACTGGTCTTTTCCGGAAAGTGGAAGGAGAGCGCGGCGGCGCGGCGGCGAGTGCGGTTCGACCTGGACGATTGGTCGCTGGCGGTGCCGTTGCTCGAAGCGGCCGGTGGGGAGATCGAGCAGGTAGGCGTCGTGGTTTTGCCGGAGTCGGTGGCGGTGGCGGACGTGGTCGCGGAGCTGGTGCGGGCGGGGTTGCGGGTCAACGCGGTGGAGCCGGTGCGCGTGTCGTTGGAGGATTTTTACCTCGGGAGGTTGCGGGAATGAGGTTGTACTGGCTGCAGCTACGGGGTGAATTGCGAAAGCTCTTTGCGCGGAAGCGGACTTACATTGGGTTCGGGGCGTTTCTCGCGATCGAGTTGGTGCTGCTGGGCCTGTTGCGATTGGACCGGGTGCAACGGTCGGTGGCGCGGACGATCGAGTCGAGCGGCTACGATCCGACGGAGTATTTGTCGGGGTTAACGCTGGCCATGATGATTTTGCTTTTCACGGTGTTGCTGCTCGGAGCGCTTTACCTCGCGCTGGTCGCGGGAGATCTGGTGAGCAAGGAGGTGGAGGATGGGACGATGCGGATGATCCTGTGTCGACCCGTGTCGCGACTGACGTTGCTTTCCCAGAAGGCGGTCGCCGGACTCATCTACACGGGAGTATTGGTGCTGTTCATCAGCACGACGGCCTTGGTGGCTGGATTGATCGACCACGGGGCGGGGGGACTTTTCGTCTTCGCACCAATGGAGAGGGTGTTTGCTTTGTATGAATTCGGGGAGGGGTTGGGACGCTACGCTTTGGCCCAGCCGTTTCTCATCGTGAGTTTGTTCACGATCACCGCGATTGGCTTTTTCTTTTCGTGTCTGAACATGAAGCCGGCGGCGGCGACGATCGTGACGCTGTCGATTCTGCTGATCGATTCGATCCTCAAGAACGTGCCGTATTTCGACACAATCCGTGAGTGGTTTCTCACGGCTCAGATGGCGGCCTGGGTGAGGGTTTTCGAACCGAGGATTCCCTGGGACGCGATGATCGAGAGTTACGCGGTGCTGCTGGCAATCGACGCGACCTTGCTCGTCCTGGGGTGGGTGGCGTTCGAGCGGCGGGACTTCAAGTCTTGATCAGACCGCGGGGACCCGGCCGGGGGTGGCACCGCTGAAGTTTAGTTCGCGAGAACGATCGGGCCTTCCGGGGCAGTTGAGCCACCGCTTTTCTCCAGACTGACCGCGAACGAGGAGTCGGGCGAGACCGATTGGGTCGGAGCGAAGTCGATGGTGGCGGATCCGTCCTGGGCAACGCTGAAGGTGCCCGCGCTGATCGGGGCGGCCTGGTTTTTGTCGAGGACCCAGAGTTGGTAGTCTTTCCCGCGCTCGGCTTCCGGAAGGCGGCGGACGTGAAGGACGCCGGTCTGCTCATCCTGGCTCCAGGCGATGGAGGCTAGGTAGGTCGAGTCGATCTGGGACGTGAGCGTGGCGACCTTCATCTCGGCGATGGCGCTGCGCTCGCGGAGAGTTCCGACTTCGGCTTGGAGGGTTTCGCTTTGTTCGGCGAGGTCGACGAGTTGCTTTTCCGAGGCGTTCAGAAGCTTCGGTGGCGGTTCGGTTCTGGCTCTCGAGGTTGGCAACCTGCGCGAAAAGATCTTCCGAGATCGCGGTCTGGGTCGCGAGTTCGCGCGATTGCTGCATCAGCGACTGGTTATTGGTCCAGAGGATGCCCGCGAAGATGGCGAAGGCGGCTGCCGCGGCCCAGGGGATCCAGGTAGACTTCCGGGCGAGTGGCGGGGCAGCTCCGTTTGCCGGACGAGCGGCTGATTCATCCTGGACGCCGAGCCGTTCGTTTCGGACGGCGGCAATGACGTTCTGTTTGAGGCCGGGAGGAAGCTCAACGGACGGGGCGGAGTAGGCGAGCAGCGCGATGTCGTCGCGGAGAGCCGCAACGTGCTCGCGGAGTTCGGCGTCGGCGGTGAGGCGGGCATCGAAGGCGTCGAGCTGATCGTCCGGCAGACACCCGAGGACGTAGTCGATGGCGAGGTCGTTGGTGGATTCGTCGATCATTCCGCGATGGTGCCTCCGGTTTTGCGACGCAGCTTGGCAATGCCAAGGCGGATTCGGGATTTGATGGTTCCGACACTCTCGTGGAGACGTTCGGCGATCTGCGGATGGGTTAGGCCGTCGAAAAAGGCGAGAGAGACGGCTTCGCGCTGGTTGTGGGGGAGTTCGCCGACCCACTGCGACACGATGGCAGCGCGTTCGTTGCCAACCGTCTCGGCGGCGGCGTCGAGGGTCTCGTCGACGGGTTCGCTGGCGGGGTTTGGTTCCGCCGAGCCAAGAGATTCCGGGAGCCGGCGCTGGGTGCGCCGGAGGCGGTCGATGGATTTGTTGCGGGCGATGGTGACGAGCCAGGTGAAAGGACTCGAGCGGCGGCCATCGAACGTATCAGCGTTCTTCCACAGGGAGACAAAGACGTCCTGGACGACCTCTTCGGCGTCGGCTGGGTTGCGGAGAATCCGATGCACCATGGAATAAAGCGGGCGGGCGAAACGGTCGTAGAGATCGCTGACCGCAGATTCGTCACCGTCGGCGAGACGTTTGATTGATTCGAGTTCGTCGTTGTCGCCGTCCATTCCGTGAGTAGCGGAGATTATCCGCTTCGTGCCGGAAACCCAATCATTTGTGAGGGGGCGGACGGAATAATCGGAATGTCCCGGCGGAAGTCTTGATACGTCCGACTTCCACCGGGGTTGCACCAACCAACCCTTGATCAGGTGAAGTGAAGGATCGCGCAGAACCCTGGGTTTCGCAACCGAACCCGGAAAAGAAATCGGATTGCAGAGGGAAGGGAAGTCGGCAGCGAAGGCGGTCATGGATCTAACCATTCTTCGCTTCGGAGCCGCCGGCGGATCAGCGTTTCTTTCCAATAGGGTCAGGAATCAGAAGAGATCGCCCGTCGGTTCCGGAGCGAAGTCAGCGAATTTCTTGTGCAGATCGTTTAATTTTCCGACGTAATATTCCACGTTCTCGTCGCGGGCGTCGGGGTTCCAGTCGGAGGCGAGGCGGGCGTGATCGTAAGCGGTGACCTTCTTTTTTGTGCCGGTGATGTAGTAGCTGACGGTGTCGCCCGCTTGGTGGTTTCGGTCGCTGGCGAGGGCGAGTTCGAAGGCGGCTGAGCGGTTGCGGGACGAGGCGGCGATTTTTTTTTCGTAAGCGGCGGGGCTGTCCTGGAGAGCTTCCGTTTTTGCGAGGCGTGCGATGGGCCAGGTGCTAGCAGCCTGTCGGGGTTAGCGAGTGAGAGAGGATGGGGGAATTTTGGGTTTTGGGAAGATGCGGGAGTTTTTTGGAGCGAGAATTGGTCTTGATTGAGAATGAGCGGAGCACTGGCATCGATGGAGGGGAGTCGAGGTCGGGTGGCCGTTGGGCAGGGCTGCTTTTAGGCTATTCTCAGGGGAGTTCCGACGTGGAAGAGTCGTTTGAGGTTGTAGGCCAGGCCAACGAGGTTCCATTCGAGGGAGACTTTGGCTTCTCCTCGCAAGGAGAAGCGCCGGAAGCCGAGGGTTTGCTTGATGATGCCAAAAACGGGTTCCACGGTTTGTTGTCGTAATTTGTAACGCTTTGCTCCGGCTTTGGTAGCCACGCGGTGGGCCAGGTGTTCGGTGAAGGGGGCGTCGGCGGCTGGCGGGGGCGGGTCGGCCTTTTTCTCGAGTTGGCTGACGCTGCGGCCATGCTTTTGGCGTTTGAGCGCCGCCAGAACCCGCAGGCCGGTGGGCGTGCCCCCAGCATTGGTTTCGACTGCGGTGACGGCTGCTTCACTGACGAATCCGCTGTCGATGAGTGCCTCGGCCACGGCGCCGGCTTCCGGCGCGATGGCGGCCAGGTCGGGCAGGAGTTGTTCCTTGTCGTTGGGGGCGGTGGAGACTCGCGCTCCGACCATGAGCCGACTCTCGACCTCCACGGCGGCCTGCGCGTTGTAGCTTTGCTGGAAGCCGTCTCCGTGGGTCTTCATGATGCGGCTCGCCGGGTCGGTAAAGTTATACTGGTCCTTGGCCGTAGGCTTTTCACTTGGAGGCTGGGGCTCCTTGCCGCGAGGCTTTTTCCCAGCTTCTCGCGCCGCTGCTCGTGCGGCGACCTTCGCTTCGTATTCAGGCTGCTGGACTTGCGCTCGCGCGTAGGCTCGCACTTCCATCTCGGCTCGTGCCTGGGCCAGCTTCGCCTTGCGTTGCTGCCGACGAGTGATCTCCTCCGGGATGCTCAATCCATCCTCGAGCGGCGTCGAATCCGCCTTCTCGGCCTTGGCCAAAAGCTCAGCGATCTCCAAATCGCACTCCTGCATCTTCGTCTCGACCCGTCCGTAACTCACCGCCGCATGTTTGCTGGCGTTGGCCAGCACCTTCGTCCCATCGATGGCTACCGTGATCGCTCCGACTTTGAGAACCCCGCAACCTGCCGCCAACTCCAGCACCTGCCCGAAGCTCGAACTCAACAACTCCGCGTTGGCCCGCCGAAACGTGCACCACGTGTCGTGATCGGGGTGCGTGTCCGCGCACAACAGTCTCATCGCCACGTTCTCGTAGGTGCTGCGCTCAATGCCCCGACTCGAAAACACTCCCGTCGCGTAGCTGTAAATCAACCCTCCCAGCATCATCGACGGCGGATACTGCTTGTCCCCGGTCCCCCGTTCGTTGACCCGCGCCTTGCTCACATCCAATTGCGCAACCGCGTCCATGATGAAATGAACCAAATGCCCTTCTGGAACCCACTCCCGAACATCCGGCGGCAGTAACAATGGCGTGTCGTGATCCACGTTCACATATCTCGCTCCCATCCCTCTTTCTTTATCAGTGTCGGCAAGTCCGACAGGCTGCTAGAGCGGAGATTGCGTTCGAAGTCGGCGCGGAGTTGGTGCACGGCGGCGGAATCTTCGGCGAGGATGTGGCGGACGAGCTGCTGGAGAAAGTCGCGAAGGTAGGGTTCCATGCCGCGGCTCTTGAGGGCGGCGCCTTTGAGGATGAGAGTGCCGTCGGTTTCGAGCAGCGCGTAGTTTTTCGCCTTGTAGCTGAACATGGCGTCATAGCGGTGGTCGAAGTCGACGTCGATGCCGGCGGGGAGTTCGGCGCGAAGACCGGCGTCGAGGGTTTCGACGGAGACGCCGTGGGGCGGTTGAAAGTAGATGCCGTCGGTGTCGATCTCGATGATGTGAGAACCCTGCTCATTGAGCCAATCGACCATTTGGCGGAGAAGTTCCCGGCCTTTGGCGGTGACGGCTGCGGCGGCGTCGAAGTCGGCGAAGTGTCCCTGGCCGAAGCCGAGGTAACCGTAGAACGAATTGATGAGGATCTTGAACGTGTTCTGAAGCGCGGAGAAATGCCGGCGCGCGGTCTCGTCGTCGGCGCGTTGCATCTGGCGTTTGGCCGCGAGGCGAAACGTGCGGAGGTCGCGCAGGAGGTCGGCGAAGACGGCGAGGTGATCCGATTTGGGTAAATAATCGAACGTGAGAATGACGGAGGGATAGAGGGACGCGACGTCGCAATGCCAGACGTCGTGGGCAACACCCTGGAAGAAGACCTCGGACGTGCCGCCCTCAAAATAACGGGATTCGGGCGGTTCCGGGAGCGAATGTTCGCGGTGAAAATACTCGCGGAGGAAGAGAGCGTCGATCTTGGTGGCGTTGCCGCGGACGATGACGTCCTGGTAGTTGTAGGGGAAAATTTGGGCCTGGATGAAATAGCTGGGACTCAGCGTGGCAGCGACGGCGGCAGTGAGGCGGGGGTCGTCGGGGTCACGGGACGAGTCGGCGATTTTGAGGTGGGTCGCGATTGTCGCGAGGTCGAAGTCTTCGAGTTCCCGCGTGCCGATGTCGTAGTATTGGGCGAGGACCCAGGTGTCGACGAGGTGGCGACCGTGGCAGGCGAAGCGCGGATACTGGATGGTTTTCTCGGCGATCTGGAGCCGGGAGCTGCGGCTGGTGAGCGCGGATCCATCGCGGCCCCAAGTGAGTTTGATTTTGGATCGTTTTGCGTCGGCGACGAGGGCGGGAAGGATTTCCTTGAAGAGGTTGTGGCCTTCGATCACGTCGGGGTCGCGGTCGGCGATGGCGGCGTTGAGCTGGACCACGGCGGCAGGGTCGGCGCGCTCGAATTTCGCGCTCCAGCCGGAGTTGTCCGCGAGCGCGATGGTGTCGGCGGTGGCGGTAATCTGAAGGCGTCGAAGGTCTTCGAAGACGAGGTCTTTGAAAAGGGTGAGGCCGGTCTGGGTGAGGAATTGTTGGACGGGATCCGACAGCGCGAACGTGGCGACGCCCGTGCCGCGGGCGGCAGCGCGGGAATTTTGAAAATGCTTCCACGCATTGAAGCGGCGGATGAAGCGGAGGGGTTCGGGCCCATCGAGGGGTTGATCCTCGGCGGTGCCTTCCGCTTGCCAGGCGAAGGCGGTGAACTCGCGAGTCTCGACGACCGTGGTGCCGTCGGGGTGGCGGACGTAAAGTAGGATCGTCTCGGATTTGCCGGGTTCCACGGCGACGATGTGGGGGAGGGGATCGCGGCCGAAGAGGATGGGATTGTCGAAGGTTTCCACGGGAATGACGGTAGGTGAGCGGCCGGTGGAGTGCGACGAATTTGGGATGGAAGCACCGGGGGTATTGGTTGGTTGCAACTCTCTCCGGATTCGGGACGTTGAAAGTTTCAGCGAATGTTCGAGATCCTCTTCATCTTCGGGGCGATTGCTTGGGTCGTGTTGACGGCGATCCAGTGGTTGTCGACGCTGGCGGCATTCCCCACCATCGTGGTGGGAGTGGTTATCGTGCCAACTTTGGCGGCGTGGTCGTACGGTCGGGTCCTGCGGGAGCAGAGGCTCGAATTTCTGAGGGGTCGGCGTGGCTTTCTGCCGCCGGAGCGCTTTTATTGGCCTGAGCAGGCCCGGGGGCTGGCGCGACGAGCGGCCGGTTTGCTCGGAGGGGCGGTCTTGGCGTGGGCTGTGGCGATCTGGTGGCCCGCTTCGCTGGCGGCGAGTGGAAGCTCGGCAATCGGTTGGTTGGCCGGAGTCACGGCGATTGGCTGTTCGGGTTTGGCGATTGCGCGGTGGGTCATTTTCTTCCGGGGGTCCCAGCGGTTCGATGCGCTCACTCCCAACGTGATGGGAGCGCTGCGGCGGGGAATGTTCTGGCTCTCGGACAATTACGAATTTCTGGGCGAAGAGCCGAGGCACCCCGGAAAAAGACGCGCGAGTCGATTTATTGAATCCCGGCGGGACGGGTCAGGCCTTCAACCGCTTCACGAGGCGGAGTTCCGTGCCGCGGGCTTTCGGCTGAAAATCGACGCAGTCGAAGGCGGTTTGCATGATGCGGACGCCGAGGCCGCCCGGACGGAAGTCCTGCAGGTCACGGCCCCGGATTTTGTCGGGATCACACGATGTGCCAAAGTCGCGAAGGGTGCATTCGATGGCGTCCTCGGAGCAGTCGCAGCGCAGGCGGATGGGGCGCTCCGAGTCACCTTGGTAGGCGTAGCGGATGATATTTGCGCAGGCCTCGTCGAGGGCCAGGACGACGAGCTCCGCATCCATCTCGGGGACCCCCGACTTGACGAGAAACGCGCGAACCTCGTTCCGCATGGTGCGGAGTTCGCGAGTGTCGCTTTCGAATCGGAGTTCGAGCTTCATTCGAAGCCTCCGATCAGGATGGTGAGATCATCACGGGGAGCTTCGTTGCCGCGGTAGCGTTTCTCAACCGCCACGAGGTGATCGACAACCGAGCGAGGATTCGGGAAGTCGCGGCGGAGTTCCTCGGCGAGGTGGTCGTCGAAGAATTGTCCGGTATCGCCATCGCGGGACTCCGACAGACCGTCGGTGAAGGACACGAGATATTCTCCGCGAGCGAGCGTGATTTCTCCCTGATCATAGGTCACGTCGGGAAGGACGCCGAGCGGGAGGGCGCCGGGGGTTTGGATTTCGGTCGCCTTGTCGCCCGGGCCGACGATCCACGGGCGGCAATGCCCGGCGCTCGAGAGTTCGATCACGCGGGTGGCTGGGAGGAGGCGACCGATGAGTGTGGTGATGAACATCCCCCGGACGATGTGATCGTGCAGCGTGCTGTTGAGGGTGCCAAGAGCTTCCGCGGGGCCGGTCGCGGTCGCGAAGACAAATTGCATCGCGCTGAGAGTCTGCGCCATGAGCAAGGAGGCGGGGATGCCTTTACCAGAAACGTCGCTGATCGCAAAAAAAACGTTGCCGTCGCTGCGGGGGAATACGCAAAAGAAATCTCCGCCGACGTCGGACGCCGCTTTGTTGTAGCTGGCAAAAACAGCTCCCGGTACGTGCTCCGGGACCGCGCGGGAGAGGAGTTCCTGTTGGATCTCGGCGGCGATGGACACGTCGCGATTGACCCGCTCTTGCTCGCGGATGCGGTCGACGGCGCGAAGTTTCTCAATGGCGGTGGCGATGAGATTCGAGTAGGCCTCGAAGCCTTCGAGATCCTCAGTTTCGAAGGATTGTTTGTCGACCGGATTGAGAATTTGAAGGACGCCGATGACGGAGCCGTCCCGCTTGAGGGGTGCGCAAAGGATCGACCTCGTGTGGAAGCCGCTGGTCTTGTCAGCTTCGCGGAAGAAGCGGTCGTCGGCGTAGGCGTCGGGAATGAGGAGGCTCTCACCGTGCTCAAGCACCCACCCGGAGATCCCTTGTCCGCGCGAAACGGTAATTTTGGGTTGGACGAATTCGCCAACGGACGAGGAGGAGATTTCCAGGCTGAGGTCGCCATTTTCCTCATCCAGCAGGAAAAGTGAGGCGGCTTCCGCGCGGACAACCCGTCGGGCCACGTCGAGGACGGCGCGGAGAAGTTCGTCGTAATCGGTGATGGAATTGATGAGTCCACTGACCTCGACCAAGCCGCGGTGGACGGCAAGGGACTTTCGGAGGGAGACGAGTTCGAGTTCCACCCGAGTAGCATCGGCTCTGCCCGCGGAAAATCGAGCCGGAAAATTTCCGTTGGAATTCGTCTCCGCGTTCGCGAGGTTGGGGGCGTGAAAAGTTTAGGCGCATTTCTCATTTTCCTTCTGGCTGTGGCGACGGGTGCGTCGGCCGAGACGGCTTACCAGGCATTGCAGGTCATCAAGGCGGCCAAAGGAGATGCGGTGTTGGATCAGTTGATTGAGGCGAGGGGCGAAAGCGGCGCTCCGCAGCCGCAGGCGTGGACCATCGTCATGATTGATTCGTCCGCCCGCGGTGGAGTGCGGGAATTTGTGATAGCGGATGGCGCGATCCGCTCCGAGCGGACACCGGTGCGTGGCTATTCTGGGCAGGCCGGGCTTCCTCCCATTAATTTTTCGCGGCTGAACCTGGACTCCGACGGTGCGTTTTCGGTCGCGGAGAAAGAAGCTCTCGACGAAAAGGTCGGTTTCAACACGGTGGATTACACGCTGCGGACAGATATCTCCTCCGGTTCACCTCAGTGGGTGGTGCGACTTTTCGACTACATGGGAGCGCCGGTCGGGACGCTCGAAGTCTCTGCGGAGAACGGGAAACTCGTGAAAGGTCTGCAGATCGATGCCGATGCTCGGGTGGTGGATCGGACGGCGGCCGCCCAGACCGAGACGGTGGTTGTGCGGGGGACGGATACGCGTGATCGACCGACGGAAGCGCGCGAAACGGACGAGATGGGCGGGGTCTTCGGATTCGTCAAGCGGCGCGCCGAGTGACGATGCGAACAAAGTTAAAAACGTAACTTTGCGGACGGCGGGGACGATTCAAAAATTTCTGACCGGAAAAGACACGGTTAGTCCGGACGAGGAGCCGTCCCGGTAGCGCGGGGCGGACGGCTGATCATGGGAACGATTCTACTTTTGGCCGGTCTGGGCTTCTTGCTCATCGTTGCGGAAATGTTTCTCCCCGGGATGGTTCTCGGGATCCTGGGGGCGATTCTCTTGGCCGCTTCGGTCGTCGTTGGATTCACGGAGTATGGTGCGGGTGGTGGGACCGTCGTGTTTTGCGTGGTGATGACGGGTTCGATCATCGCGTTCTTCACGTGGATGAACCTTTTTCAACGCACCGCAGTCGGTCGGAATCTGACGCTCGGTGTGAGTCTTGGTGCCGGCGATGACCTGCCGGCGGTCGTTGAGCTGCTCGGCAAGGACGGGAAAGCTCTCACCGATCTGCGACCTGCGGGGAAGATTTTGATCGAGGGAAAGCGGCTCGACGTTCTTGCAGAAAGTTCCTACGTCGAGGCTGGTAGCGAGGTCACGGTGGTTCAGGCCAGTGGCTCCCGGATCGTCGTGCGGAAAAAAAGTTAGCTGATTCGACGCGGTGCGGTAAAGTCTCCGCGCGTCTCATCAACTCCTCTAACAACACATGAATTTCTTCGTCCTCATTGTCTTCGGCATTCTTCTCATCATCGGCCTGGTGCTGTTGATTGTGCTGCTCAATTTTTTCGGCATCTGGCTCCGTGCGAAGGTGGCGGACTCCCCGGTTAGCTTTGGCAATTTGATTGGCATGCGGCTTCGGAAGGTCCCGACTGGTCTCGTGGTCGACAACCGAATCACGAGCGTGAAGGCTGGTCTCCCGATCAGCACGGATCTGCTCGAGGCGCATTATCTGTCGGGCGGAAATATCTCGAACGTCGTGCTGGCTCTCGTGGCGGCCGACAAGGCTGGGATTACTTTGGACTTCAACCGAGCTTGCGCGATCGATCTCGCGATCAAGGGGACGACGAAGACCGTGCTCGAGGCCGTGCGGACGAGCATTAACCCCAGGGTAATCGACTGCCCGAATCCGGCGACCGGGAAGACGACCATCGATGCGGTCGCCCGTGATGGCATCGGGGTGAAAGTGCGGGCTCGGGTGACCGTGCGGTCAAATCTGGACCGATTCGTGGGTGGCGCGACGGAAGAAACGATCATCGCCCGCGTGGGCGAGGGCATCGTCACATCGATCGGATCGGCGATTTCCTACAAGGAAGTGCTGGAGAATCCGGATCGGATCTCGAAATTGGTGCTCGAGAAAGGTCTGGATAGCGGAACGGCATTCGAAATCCTATCGGTCGACATCGCAGACATCGACATCGGCGAGAACGTGGGTGCGAAGTTGCAGGAAGAGCAGGCCGAGGCTGACAAGGTCGTTGCCCAGGCGAAGGCGGAAATGCGGCGGGCTGCGGCGGTTGCGACCGAGCAGGAAATGAAGGCCCGCGTGCAAGAGATGCGTGCAAAAGTCACCGAGGCCGAGGCCCAGGTTCCCGAGGCGATGGCGGAAGCATTCCGAAGCGGAAACATGGGGATTCTCGATTATTTGCGGATGAAGAACATCCAGTCGGATACGGATATGCGGGAGTCGATTGCGAAGCCCGATAAGGGGATGCCCGGAACCGGCGCTTGATGCGGTCTCGGCGGCCTGATTTGGCCGTTTCTCAAAATCACTTTTGACTAATTAGCCATGCCTTGGGAACAGCTCGCGATTCTGATCATCATCGGCTTGATCAGCTTCGTCAATTGGGTGATGCAGAAGTCTGCCGAACACAAGGAGGCTCGGCGGCTTCAGGAGCGCATTGATCGTGGGGAGTCGGCTCCCGAGGTGGAGCCAGACGATGATTTTGGCGGGGAATCTGAGCGCGCCTACCAAGCGGAAGAGCAGCGCCGACGCTTTATGGAAGCGTTGGGACTGCCGGTTGACGAAGCTGTGGGGAGGCCCCAACAGACTGCAAGGCGCGAGGAAGCCGAGCAGGAAGGTCCGGTGCGCGCTCCGGCGCGAAGTTTTCTGCACAAGCTGTCGGGCGATCTTGAGCGTCGACTCGCTCCGGCTCCGATCGAGCGAGAAGTCGTTCCGCCGCCGATCGTCGCTCCGCGATTGGTCAGTTCCGCGCGACGCCATCGGGAGGTCAAGAAGACCGCGGCTCCGCTTGCGCCCGGAGGGCAGCTTGAGTTTCTGAGCGAGCCGGGGGGATTGCGGAAGGCCGTGTTGGCGCAGGAAGTCCTGGGGCGCTGCAAGGGATTGTCTTTCGATTTGTAGTTCGGCGCTAGTCGCCTCGCCGGTTCTCGGAGCGGCACCGTCTTATATCGTCATCTGCCTCTCCCTCGCAGAAATGGCGACTGGCCGCTTCGTCTCAGAAAGCAGATTTTGAGGAGTTTTTTGGGGAGACAATCGGCCCTGACTTGCGCGGGTGGATCGAAGGGCGTTGACTGCCGTTGTGGCTGACGAACGAATCCCGAAGATCGATCTGCACCGGCACTTGGACGGCTCGGTCCGATTGGAAACCATCCTGGAACTTGGCGAGCAATTTGATCTGGGTCTCCCGGGGCGGACCTTGGAGACCCTCCGACCCCACGTTCAGGTTTCGAGTCCGCAGCCCGGGCTGATGGCTTTCCTGGACAAGTTTCGTTGGATGGTTGGCGTTTTAGTCAACGCCGAGGCCTGCCGCCGCGTTGCCTACGAAAACGTCGAGGACGCCAAACGTGAAGGACTCGATTACGTCGAACTCCGGTTTAGCCCGGTCTTCATGGCCAAGCCACACGGGTTGAGTCCGCGAGCGGTCGTCGAGGCCGTGGTTGATGGTGCGGAGGCGGCGGCGAAGGCTTTGGGCGTGAAGGTGAAGTTGATCGGGATTATCAGCCGAACTTACGGAGCCGGCTCGGGTTGGATCGAATTGGAAGCGTTTCTCGCGCATCGGAAACACATCACGGCGATTGATCTTGCCGGTGACGAGGCGCAGTTCCCGCCGGAACTCTTCGTTGAGCATTTTTCGAAGGCGCGCGACGCTGGTTGGAAGGTGACCGTCCACGCGGGCGAGGCGGGTGGGCCAGAGGGGATTTGGACGGCCATTCGGATGCTGGGGGCCACGCGGATCGGGCACGGTGTGAGGGCGGTCGAGGATCCGCGATTGATGGACTATCTGCGCGAGCACCGCATCGGTCTTGAGTGCTGCCTGACGTCGAACGTGCAGACGAGCACCGTCGTGGATTACGCGAGTCACCCGCTCAAAGCGTTCATGGAAGCGGGGCTGCTCGCAACGATCAACACTGACGATCCGGGAATCAGCGGGATTGATCTGGAGCACGAGTTGACGGTCGCCGCACCGGCGGCCGGGTTGAGCGAGGCCCAGATCCTCCAAGCGAAGCGGAATGCCGCGGAGATCGCTTTCGCACTCTAGATTCGCACTTTCGGGTTCCGCATCGAACCGCGGGCTGCGAGGATTGTGGTATGGGTATGGACGAAAGTGTTTTGGTTGTTCCGAGGTTGATCTTTGACGAAGTCGGCAGTTTTCAGGGGTTTTGCGGTGAGCCGGAGCCTTATTTGAACGCGTTCTTCCAGCCGGGAAATAACCATCTTGCTCCACGTTCCGAGGTGGAGACAGATCCGTCACGCAAGCAGATCATTCCCTACGCGGTTTTTCGATTTGAAGACCGAATCCTCCACTACGTCCGGGGTGGACGAGGTGGCGAAAAGCGGTTGCTGGCGAAGGGGTCGATCGGGATCGGCGGGCACATTAATGACTCGGACGTGGCGTCAGCAACTTTCGACACCCAAACTTACCGAAAGGCGGTCGATCGTGAGATCTCGGAAGAACTTCGGATCCAGGACGGATTTACGGATCGAATCGTTGGCCTGATTAACGACGACAGTACCCGAGGTCGGTCGGGTCCATCTTGGGGTGGTTCACTTGGTCGAACTGAGATCTGACCGGGTGTCCGCCGGAGAAGCGGCCATCGAACAGCTCGAGTTTCTTAGCATGAGCGAGCTAGGAGCGAGAGCTGAACATCTTGAGACTTGGTCTCAAATCGTCCTCGTGAGTTGGCGAGGACTTTGCTCGGACGGTTGAGTTGGGCGAGATTACCAGTTGGTTATCCACTTCAGCTGGTCGTCGGAATTTTTCTTTCCTCGGGACCAGAGATCAAAGAACGCCGGGCCATTAAACTGCCCGTTACCGGCAGCGGGATTGATCCCCGAAGCTTTTGAAGGATCGAAGTAATAACGGTAGGCGTTGCCGAACGGGTCAACAAGACTGCTTGCAGCCAAATTCTCATCGTAACTCTTAGATTTATCCTGACTGCTCAGCATATTCGGTGGAATTTCGAAATAGATCTTGTCACCATTTACTGGGGCCAAGGCCGTGATTAGCGGTTTCGTAGAGTTGACCCCACCGGTCGTTTCGATTGGATAAGTCCCATTGTCGATCTTGTAGCTTTCGAGCGCGCTTTCCAGCGCCGCAATCTCGGTTTTTGCCCGAGACGTAGCCGCTTTTTCCTGAACGAATCCGGAGGTTTGGAGAATCAGGCCTGCGAGAACCGCTATGATGGCAACGACGACGAGGAGCTCGATGAGCGTGAAGGCTCGACGGGCGGAGCGAGACAACAAAGTGACAGGACGGGGGATTATCATATTCACAAGCGAACTGTAACGCACAGTTACTGCGACTGCATCCCCTGAATGATGCTGATGAGCGGCAGGAACAGTGCGATCACGATGGTTCCGACGATCACAGCGAGGAACACGATCATAATCGGCTCCAGGAGGGACGTGAGGCCCTGGACGGCATTATCGACTTCGTCGTCGTAGACCTCAGCAACCTTGAGGAGCATCTCGGGGAGCTGACCGGTCTCTTCGCCGACGTCGATCATGCTGATGACCATGGGCGGGAAAACGCCGCTGGCTTCGAGCGGTTGCACGATGGACTCACCCTCTTTCACCGCGTCGTGGACTTTGCTGATGGCGTCCGCGATTACGGTGTTGCCAGCGGTCTCGCGGGTGATGAGGAGAGCTTGAAGGATTGGGACGCCACTGGTGACGAGCGTGCCGAGCGTCCGACTGAATCGCGAGATGGCGCTTTTGCGTGTCAGGTCGCCGAAGAGGGGGGCCTTCAACTTGATGTTGTCGATTGCCATGATGCCCTTCGCGGTGCGCGCGATGAGTTTGTAAGCGATGAAGAGGACGACGGCGCCCACGATGATGAGGAGAACGTGGTTCTTCACGAGGTTGCTGCTCGCGATGACGAACTGCGTGAGGGCCGGTAGCGGTTTGCCGCCGAGCATGTCGGCGAAGATCGCCTCGAACTTGGGAACGATGAAGACGAGGAGGAACGCCATGATGGCAATGGCAATCACCAGAACGATGATTGGATAGAACATCGCGGCGACAACTTTGTTTTTGATTTTCTGCGCCTTCTCCTGGAATTCCGCCAGACGGAGGAGCACGAGTTCGAGCACACCGCCAAGTTCGCCGGCTTTCACCATATTCACGTAGAGTTTGTTGAAGATCTTCGGATGGCCGGCGAGGCTGTCCGAGAAGGTGCTGCCGCCTTGAACGGACTCGGCGAGCTGAGTGATCGTGGATTTAAGAACGGGATCTCGCTCCTGCCTGGCCAAGACGGTAAGACTGCGGAGGAGAGGCAGGCCCGCGTCGATAAGCGTGGCGAGCTGCCGCGTGAAGATCATGAGAATCTTCCCCTTGATGGTCTGTTTGGCGAAGAGGGATGAACTCTTTTTGGCCGGAGCGCCGGAGGCGGCCTTCGGGGCAACCGTTTTCTTCGCTTTCCCAAGCTTGGAGGCAACGTCGACCGAAGTTGGATAGTAGCCAGCTTGGCGGAGCTGCCCCACCGCTTCATTCTGGGAAGGGGCGTCAATCTCGCCAGTGACTTGCTGGCCGCGGGCGTCGAGGGCTACGTAGGAAAAGTTTGGCATGGGACTGGTGAGGAATAGTCGGGAAAAGTTTTCTGAGAGTGCCGGTAAACTCTCCGTTTGACAGGCTTTAGTCCAGCACAGAACGCACTAAAGTTATAGCCACGGATTGGTCGCGCGTTCGTCTCCCACGGTGGTGTCGGGTCCGTGGCCGGGGAGCACGCGGGTGGCATCGGGCAAGGTGAGGATCTTGGACCGGATGCCGGCAATCAGAAGGTTCGGATCGCCTCCCGGAAGGTCTGCCCTTCCGACTCCGCCGCGGAAGAGAACGTCTCCGCCGAAAAGGCTGCCGGAGGCTTCGATGAGAAAGCACACGCTGCCGGGGCAATGACCCGGCACCTCCAGAACGCGAAAGTTGAGGCCTGCAAAAGTCGCGGTGGGGGTCTCTGAGATCGTCCGTGGATTCGAGACCGGTTCGACCTCGAGGCCGAATCCCCAGCTTCGGAAGAAATTGCGATCAGTGATCATCGGCAGGGTGTCGGGATGGCAATAGACTTCGCAATCGTGGCGGGCGCGGATTGCTTCGGCGTCGGCCGTGTGGTCGAAGTGTCCGTGGGTGAGCAGAAGAGTGTGAATCTCGGCGTCGGCGAAGTGCGCGTCCGCGCCTTGGGGAGCATCAATCAGGATCTTACCCGCGGGCGCGGCGAGCAAAAAGGCGTTCGTGTCGAGGACTCCGCCGGTAAAAGTTTCGAACTGAATCATGGAAATATGGTCTACATCGCTATGCGTAGTTTGATTTTGACCGAACCCTCTGTAACGGTTCTGTCCAGTATGAGAAGAATGATGTTCGCGAAAACGGTGTTATCGATGGCTCTCGGATTGGGGGTGGGTCTGCTGCCGCTCCGTGCGGATGTCAATTTGGACAAGGTCGCCGTTTCGGTCGCTCGGTTGCTGGAACAAGGCCATTATTCCCGGCAAAAGCTCGATGACGAGATGTCGCAGACGCTGTTGGATCAGTACTTAACAGACCTCGATCCCAGTAAACTCTTCTTCACTCAAGCGGATATCGCTGAGTTTCAGCAAAAGTACGCGACCCGGCTGGATAATCGGATCCTCGCGGGGGATTTGAATCCAGCTCGCGAAATATTTTCCCGGTACAAGTTGCGCGTCACCGACCGCGTCGAGGCCAATCGTCCGCTGATTGAGGCCGATTACAGCTTTGATTCCGACGCGACTGTCCAGCTTGATCGGAAAGAGGCGACCTGGCCGAAAGACAAGGCGGAGGCGGACCGGCTCTGGGCGAAGCGGGTTGAGGCGGAGATGCTACAGGAGACGCTCAATGAGCACGCCGACATCGACCGAACGCCCGCGCAAATCATCGAAAAACGGCAAGATCAACTCCTGCGCAACGTGGAAGAAATGGACGACGAGGCAATCGTCTCGGATTTTCTGGCCGCCCTCGCGCGAATCTACGATCCGCACTCCGAATACATGAGTCCTTCGGAAGCTCGAGAACTTCGAGATTCAAATGAGCCTCTCCCTCGAAGGTGTGGGAGCGGTTTTGCAGTCTGAAGACGGCTACGCGAAAGTGAAGGAGATCGTCCCAGGTGGTCCGGCCGATTTGGAAGGCCACCTCACGGTAAACGATCGAATCTCAGCGGTGGCTCAGGGGGATGAGCCATTCGAGGACGTGGTCGACATGAAGCTCGACAAGGTCGTGGAGAAGATTCGTGGCAAACGCGGCACGGTGGTCCGCCTCCAGGTCATCCCCGCAAACACGGCGGGCGGCGCCAAGCGAAAAGTTGTTACGATCACCCGTGACCAGGTGAGTCTGAAGGATCAGGAGGCCAGAGCCGAGATTATCGACATGCAGCGACCCGACGGTCGGACGGTGCGGGTGGGTTGGATCGAATTGCCGTCATTCTACGCCGATCTTGGAAATCGTGGCGGGGAAAATTCCCGGAGCACCACCAAGGACGTGCTCGCGCTGTTGAATCGCTTGACCGCCGAGAACATCGAGGCGCTGGTGATCGACTTGCGGCAGGATGGCGGCGGCTCGCTCGAAGAGGCCATCAACATGACCGGACTATTCATTCCCGAGGGGCCCGTGGTTCAGTCGAAAAATTCGAACGGGGAAGTCGAGGTGTCTTTCGACCGGGATGAAACCGTTGCCTACGATGGACCGATGATAGTGCTGATGAACCGTCTGAGCGCTTCCGCAAGTGAGATCTTCGCGGCGGCTCTTCAGGATTACGGGCGTGCGGTGATCGTGGGCGACGAAAAGAGCTTCGGGAAGGGGACCGTTCAAACGATGCTCGATATTGGGCGCTTCATGCCCTTTTTCAGTCTGGGCGGTTCCGAGGCTGGCGCTCTCAAATTGACCATCAACAAATTCTACCGGGTCCGCGGTGGATCGACGCAGCTCGAGGGGGTAAAATCGGACATTGTGCTCCCATCGATCACGGATAATCCCGAAATCGGTGAGGATGCTTTACCGAATCCCCTGCCGTACGACGAGGTTGCCCCGCAGAATATTGCGATCCGGAGCGACGTCGCGGCGATCCTGGATCGGCTGCGCGACTATTCGGCCGAGCGAGTTCTGCAAGATCAAGAGTTCAAATATCTCGAAGGGGATCTTGCCCGCTTGCAGGAGAAGATCGATGCGAATCAAATCTCGTTGAACCTTGCCGAGCGACAAACCGAGATTGAGGAAGGAAATAAGCGGAAGGAACAGCGTAAGGCCGAGCGGGCCGAGCGGGGTCCCGTCTTCCCGGCCAAAGCCTACGAAGTGACGCTGGAAAACGCGGGCGCAGAAGGCCTGACGTCAGTGGCGTACGATCGGAAGAAGACGCGCCAGATGTTCGATCCAGACGCGGATGACGACGATGAAGAGGTGTTCCCCGATGCGATTCGCAACGAGACCCTTCGGATCGCGGGCGACATGGTTGAGCTTCAGGACAAGGGGAAGACTGCGGCGGTGCGCAGCGAGAAAACGAAAGCCGATCAGTTACAGGATTGACACTCGCCGCGGAAAAGCGCCATTTTTCTCGGGCTATTACCGTTCGAAACCTCTAGTTATTTTTCCCCATCGTATGAGCGAACCGAAGAAAGAAACCGTCCGAATTGTCCTCCCCCCACGCAAAGAGGGGCAGGCGGCGACTTCAACGCCTCGCGAGTCGGCCATGATCAATCTCCCGCCGAAGCCGGTTTCTGCGAAACCTCCGGAAGCGCCGGAAGCGCCGGTGGCCCCTTCGGTTCCGGCCCCGCCCAGCGCTCCATCTGCTCCCAAACCTCCGGGTGGTTTGACTCCGCCGTCACCCCCTTCGGGTCCTAAGCCGCCCGCTGCACCGGCTCCCCCTGCGGGACTCAAGCCCGCAGCTCCGAAGCCTCCGGGAGGCCTTCCGTCAGTTCCGGCCGCTCCGAAGCCCGCGGGTCCGCCCACCGCTCCCGGCGGTCTCAAGCCCGCGGCAGCCCCGACGGGGCCGATGCCGATGAAGCCTGGTGCTCCGAAGCCGGCTGGACCCGCGCCGGTCGCGGCAAAACCTCAGCCAAAGAAGGAAACTGCCAAAGTTACACCGGCTCCCGCCGCCTCGGCGAAGCCGCAAGCCACGGTTCAGCTGCAGAAGCCATCAGCTTCTGCTGCCAAGCCCGATTTCAAAATCCAATCCGCCCCGGCAGTCGTCGAGGCGGATGCATCCGACGAACCCGATATGACTCTTAGTGTTGTTGCCACCGTTGCCGCCGTCCTTGCTTTGCTCGTTCAAGTTTGGTTTTTGATGTAGGTTCGGTCGTTGAAGGCGCGGAAATCGCGTCGATTCACGCCGTCCTCCCAGAGCAAATTCACCTTTAACGAATTAGTCCTATGGCCAGTGCAAATGTCGTCGAGTTCACCGACGCGAATTTTGATTCCGAAATCTCCAGCTCTGAAGGCCCCGTCCTCGTGGACTTCTGGGCGCCTTGGTGTGGCCCCTGTAAGATGATCGCCCCGATCATCGAAGAGATTGCTGACGAAAAAGCGGGGTCCGCTAAAGTTGGTAAGCTGAACGTAGACGATAATCCCGCCATCGCAGCGAAGTTTCGGGTCCAAGCGATTCCGACGATCTTGATCTTCAAAGGCGGCACGATGGTCGAACAGATTACGGGTCTGAAGAGCAAGGCTGACCTGCTTGCAAAGCTCAGTGCTTGACCAGCCTTCGGAGTGTTCGGCGAAATAAGAAATCGTCGAGACAGCGCAGATCGGTATCGGCTGATTTAGATTCGCTGACCTGATTTCCGTCGCGGCATTTCTGGTGTCGGGTCGTCCGCGGTTAGTCGCGGGGACCTGGATCTGAATCTACCGGCTCCGGTCGTCCTTCGATCTGAGAACAACCTGTTCTCGGAGTTCCGACGGACTCTCACTGCCGTTAATTCTCGGTCAATCGGGGGAGACCTTCGACCAGCGTTCCCGGGTAGATGCCGACCCTCGAAAAGTAGCCTTGAGGGACTTCGATTGCGAACGCGATGCTGGAAAACTCGCTGTCAACGGACGTTTCATCGAGTGGCTGGAGATCATGAATCTCCATGATGATTCCGGCGGAATTCACGTAGGCGATGGAAAGGGGGACGGTTGTGTTCTTCATCCAGAAGCTGACGGGTCCGACGGAATCCATTACGAAAAGCATCGCATCGCCGTCGGCCATGGAATCACGAAACATCATTCCCGCATTGCGTTCACTCGTTTCATCGGCAACTTCGGTCGTCAGTTTTTCCGAGCCAATCGTCAACGTGATGGTCGGGAGCTTCGCCTGGGGAGTGTCCGCTCGACCCGGGACGGCCGTAGCAAAAACGGTGAAGGCCAGTAGAATGGGGAATAACGCGGTTCGCATGATCGAAAACTGATCGATTCTGTTGACAGTGGCGAACCTGATTTCGCAATTTGAATGGATTTCCGAAGGTGTCCCCGCCGCGAGGAAACCTTCAGAAAAGTGATTGATATTAGTTTTTTTAATACTAGGTTCGGACGCCTTGCCTGGTGTCATGCTCACCTGGCATCTTGATCCACCGAAATGGCGAATTTTTTTCCGAAATGGACGAACTGGCTTCCGCTGAAGCTCTTGATTTGCGTTGGCGCTATCGTGAGTTTTCTGATTGCCGGCATCTGGTATTACTTTACTCCGAAATACACTCGGGTCGGCTACGAGCCGAATCAGCCGGCCCCGTTTTCGCACGTGATCCACGTTGAGCAGCTCGGGATGGATTGCCGCTATTGCCACAGTTTTGTCGAGGTAGCATCGCACTCGAACGTTCCGACCACGCAGACCTGCATCACCTGCCACGGTGAGGGACAGGTTCAGCACAACAATCCGAAGCTCACCGCTGTCGTCGACAGCTGGAAGTCCGGCCGCCCGATGCAATGGAACCGCATTCACCAGGTTCCTGATTACGCCTACTTCAACCACGCCGTTCACGTGAATCGTGGGGTGAGCTGTTACAGCTGCCACGGGAACGTGACCGAGATGGAAGTTGTCTACCAGCACGAGCCGCAGAGCATGTCGTGGTGTCTCGACTGCCACCGTGCGCCGGAGAACCACCTCCGGCCGCCTGAGGAAATCTACAACATGAACTGGAAACCCGTCGCGGGCGGTGAGACGCAGCTCGAGATGGGCACGAAGTTTAAGAAAGAATGGGCCGTCAATCCTCCGGTCACCTGCGGAGGCTGCCACCGATGAAACGAATTTTACCCCACCCCGCCCGCTCCGAACGTCCGACGATGTGGCGCAGTCTGAGCGAACTCGAGAACACCAATGAATTCGAAGAAGCTCTCGGGCGTGAGTTTCCGCGCGGGGCCGATGTCTACGAGCAGAGCGGCCTTTCCAAGCGCGATTTCCTGAAGTTGATGGGGGCTTCGATGGCCCTGGCTGGCGTGGGTCTGAGTGGTTGTCGCCGGCCTGAGTCGTTCATCGTGCCGCTCACGGAGGGAGTTGAGTGGACGATTCCCGGGAAGTTTCTTTATTACGCGACGTCGATGCCAACCCGACTTGGCGCGATTCCCCTGATCGCGACGACCGTCGACGGGCGTCCGACTAAGCTGGAAGGCAATCCGCTGCACCCCTACAGCAATGGAGGAACGGATGCGTTCGCTCAGGCCAGCATTCTTGATCTCTACGATCCGAACCGGTCGCGAGATATCAAACGGGACGGGGTCATCGTTGGAGCCGACAAACTGGACGATTATTTGGCCAAGGTCAGTTCGCAGGGGGGCGAAGGACTCGCGATCCTCGCGGACGGTCAGCAGAGTCCGACCCGAGCTCGTCTTCGTGACGAGTTGCAGACGAAATACCCGGGTACGCTTTGGGCGGAATACGAGCCTCTCGGAGCCTCCGAGAGTGATGCCGCGACGGCAGCGAGCTTTGGCGAGAACGTGCGCTTGGTTCCCAATTTTGGCGGCGCGGACGTCATCCTTGCGCTCGACAGTGATTTTTTGAATCCAAGCGACGTTGGTCCGGCCTACGCGAAAGATTTTTACGACCGCCGCCAGCCGGGCGGAGGCGAGATGAATCGCCTTTACGTTGTCGAGAATCATTATTCCAATACGGGCGGTTTGGCGGACCACCGTTTGCGGCTCAAGGCGTCGGACGTCGGGGCTTTCGCAGCCGCGTTAGCGTCCAAGGTCGGTGCCGAGGGGGGGACTAATTTTGGTGAAGCCAGTGTCGAGTTGAACGAGGAATGGATCGACGGCCTCGCTGAAGACCTTCTCGCGCACAAGGGACGCAGCCTCGTGCTGGTTGGCTCCAATCAACCCGCCGCCGTTCAGGCACTTGGGCTGGCGATCAACCAAGCACTCGGAAACGTCGGCGTAACGGTAAAGGGTATCCAAACCCCGCCGAGAAAAGTGGCGACGATCATGGATGTGGCTGAGGCCATCCGGTCGGTTGAAGTCCGCACTCTGATTATCCTCGGTGGAAATCCGGTTTACGACGCCCCGGCTGATTTGGGCTTCGATCAATTGATCTCGCAGGTTCCCAGCACGTTGCATTTGTCGCTCTTCGAGGACGAGACGTCACGGGCGTGCGAGTGGTCAGTGCCTGCCACCCATTACCTCGAAGCCTGGGGTGACACCTGGACTTTCGATGGAACGCACACTTCGGTGCAGCCGATGATCATGCCGTTGTGGAATGGTGTTTCTCAGCTTGAACTGCTGGCTCAGTTGTTGGGAGAGGGCAAACCGGTCGGATCGGAGCTGGTTCGGAAGACGTTCGAAGAAAATACGGGTGCGACCGGCGAGGCTCTTGAGCTGGCCTGGAATGAATTCCTCCGCTCCGGGTTCGTCGCGGACACGAAATTTGACGATGCGGCGTTGGCGTTCAATGCCGGTGGCGCCGGGTCGCTCCCAGTCGCGCCAGCGGAACCCGCAGAGATGGAGGTTGTGTTCCTCCAGAGTTCGAGCGTCGACGATGGTCGCTACGCGAACAACTCTTGGCTGCAGGAGACTCCGGATTTCGAGAGCAAACTGACTTGGGATAACGCTGCGTTGGTCAGCCCGAAGACGGCAAAAAAGCTTGGGATTGGCGACGGGTCGCTGCTTGAGATCTCAGCTGCTGGGCAGACGATCACTGCAGCAGCGTTGATTGCGCCCGGCAACGCTGATAATTCGCTTTCGATCGCGCTTGGTTACGGGCGCGAAGATGTGTCGCACTTGATGAACGGGGTTGGCTTCAATGCCTACCCGCTGCGGACCAGCGGTGGATTGCGTTTTCAGCCGGTTTCTTCGGTCAAACCCTTGCTCGGCGAACTCTACAAGTTTGCCCGGCCGCAGGAGGCGCGGGTGATGGAAGGCCGTGATCTGTTCCGCGAAGGGACGCTCGAGCGTTACGAAGAGAATCCGGAATTTGCCCGGACGATCGGAATGGATAGCCACATCCCGGAAGAACATTCGATTTACAAGAATCCCTACTTCCAGGGCGAAGGGACGCCGCTCGAACCCCAGCAGTGGGCGATGACAGTCGATCTCAACGTTTGCGACGGGTGCAATGCCTGCGTCGTTGCTTGCCAGGCCGAGAACAACGTGCCCGTCGTTGGCAAGGATCAGGTGATCAAGGGGCGTGATATGGCGTGGATCCGGATTGACCGGTACTTTGCCAACCCGTTGGATCTTAAAGACAAGAAGGGCGAACTCGCGGACGATCCGGAAATGTTGGCGGAAGCGATCATGTGCCAGCATTGCGAGAATGCTCCGTGTGAGACGGTTTGCCCGGTCAACGCCACCGTCCACAGCGAAGATGGTCTCAACCTGATGACTTACAATCGGTGCATCGGGACGCGTTATTGCGCGAACAACTGCCCTTGGAAGGTGAGGCGGTTTAACTTCTTCGATTACAACGAGCGGCCAATCGACGAACTTTATTGGGGGCCGCTCGCGGAGGAGGGCATGGCCGAGAGCCTCAAGATGGCGAAAAATCCGAATGTCACCGTGCGCATGCGCGGTGTTATGGAAAAGTGTACTTTCTGTATCCAACGGATTGAAGAAGCGAAAATCGCTCGGACGGTCAAAGCGGGTGCTTCGAACAAATACGAGACCCCCATCGCGCCGTTCAAGACCGCTTGCCAAGCGGCTTGTCCGTCGGAGGCCATCGTCTTCGGAGACGAGAACGATCCGACCCAGCGGATTTATGAAACCCGGAAGGATCCCCGCGGTTTTACGATGTTGAAATATCTCAACGTTCGTCCGCGCGTCACCTACCTGGCCCGGATCAAGAATCCGAATATGGCCATGCCTGGCGCGGAACTCGTCGGAAACATCAATTCACCGGATCATCATGGGCACCATGGCGACCACGGGGAGGCCGCTCTCGCGACGGGGGCGTCTCACGGTGCCGAAGGCGGTGCGCCGATCGCCCCTCACTCCGAACCCGAAGGCGTTGCACCCGCGACTCACTGATTTTGCTCACCATGGCCGAAACCACCGCCGAAAATTTTCATCCCGATCACGAGAGGCAGATCACCCGACAGCCGCTGGTTCTTAACCAGCGCACGATGGGTTGGATCAGCAATTACATCTCCTCGATCATCGAAGATAAGACCCCGAAGTGGTGGTATATCTCGATGGCGGTCACGGTCCCGATGATGCTCATGTGTTTCGCGATGCTGGGATACCTGATCGCGACCGGCGTTGGTGTCTGGGGTAACAACCACCCGGTGGGGTGGGCGTGGGACATCACCAACTTTGTGTTCTGGATCGGCATCGGTCACGCGGGAACGCTGATTTCGGCGATTCTCTTCCTGACGCGCCAGAAATGGCGCACGTCAATCAATCGCGCAGCGGAGGCGATGACGCTGTTCGCGGTGGTTTGCGCGGGTCTGTATCCGGCTCTGCACGTCGGACGCGTCTGGATGGTCTGGTTCCTGGCACCCGTCCCGAACGCCAACGCGATCTGGCAGAACTTCCGGAGTCCGCTGCTCTGGGACGTGTTCGCCGTCTCGACTTATTTCACGGTTTCGATCTTGTTTTGGTACACTGGCTTGATCCCGGATCTTGCGACGATCCGTGATCGCTGCACGACCAAAATCAAGAAGTTCGTTTACGGTTTTCTTGCCCTCGGTTGGCGTGGGGGAAATCGTCAGTGGCGGCATTACGAAATGGCCTACCTCGTGTTGGCGGGTATCTCGACCCCCCTCGTCTTGTCGGTGCATTCAGTCGTGTCGTTTGACTTTGCGACGTCGGTCATCCCCGGATGGCACACCACGATTTTCCCACCTTATTTCGTGGCCGGTGCGATCTTCGGCGGGTTCGCCATGGTGTTGACGCTCATGATCCCGGCTGCCGCGATTTGGCCGGCGCTGCGCGATATGATCACTCCCGGTCACATCGACAAGATGTGTAAGATCATTCTGCTGACCGGATCCATCGTGGGCTATGCCTACTTGATGGAATTATTTATCGCATGGTACGGTGCGAATCCGTTTGAGAAAGCGGCTTTTTGGTATCGAGCGACGGGAGATGGGGCGATGTGGTACTACCTTCCAATGATGTTCTGCAACGTCGTCGCGCCCCAGTTGTTTTGGTTTAAATGGTTTCGGACCAATTTGATTGCGGTCTGGATTCTCGTTCAGTTCCCCAACATGGGCATGTGGTTCGAGCGTTACGTCATCATCGCCACGACGCTCCAGCATGACTTCCTGCCAAGTGCCTGGCAGCTTTTCCACCCGACCATCGTTGATATCTGCACGTTCATCGGAACATTTGGTTTGTTTCTCACTTTGTTCCTGCTCTTCATTCGCTTTCTGCCGATGATTTGTATGTTTGAAGTCAAGGCGGTCTTGCCAGAAGCGGACCCTCATTACGATGGGGACTTCGACCCGACCACGGACCAGACCCCCGGTGGCGGCGCCCAAACAATTGCACCCCCTGCCCACTCATGACGACGACAGCTTCAACCACGCTTCCCACCGTTGTGACCGCCGGCGATACGAACGCCCCGATCTTCGCGATGGGTGCGGAGTTTTCCAGTGCTCGGGATCTTTATCACGCGGCTGAGCAAGTGCGCGACGCGGGTTTCAAGCGATGGGATGTCTACAGCCCCTTTCCGATTCACGGGATGGATGAGGCGATGGGTCTCAAGCGTTCGTTTCTGGCGCAGCTCGTGTTCGTTGGCGGATTAGTCGGCTTCCTGACGGCGATCGCGTTGGCGTTCATACCTTCTTCGTTCCTTTACCCGTTGGTGGTGGCCGGCAAGCCCGTGGACATCATGACTGTCCCGGCGTTCTTCCCCATCATGTTTGAGCTGACGATCTTGTTGTCGGCATTCACCGCCGTCTTCGGGATGCTGATCCTCAATGGATTGCCGCGTTGGAATCATCCGCTCTTCAACTGGGACCGATTCAAGAAGGTGACTGAGGACAAATTCTACGTCTGCATTGAAAGCCGTGACCCCCAGTTCTCGGAGCGCGGGACCCGCGATTTACTCGCGCGCTTGGGCGGAACTGAAATTACAATCGTTTACGAGGATCTGTAGTCTTGGGACCTCGCGTTGCCCCGGTGAGGGGCAGCGGTGAAGCGAGTGTGCAAAAGGGCCTACTGGGCCGAGACTTCGTTCGTCGCGCAAGCCCGGCGGATCGCCTCCGTGAGTTCTTCGGTGGTCGCTTGGCGGGAGACGGATTCCCAAGCTGCGGATGGCGCGGCCGACGCCCTCGAATCTTCGGCATCGGCGATGATCAGCACCGGGAAGTTGGGTTTGGCGGATGCCATCCCTAGAAGCAGATCGATCCCGTGGAAGCCGGGTTCGGTATCGATGAGCGCAAGCGCGAAGTTGTGGGTGTCATCCGCCAGGAACTCGGTCGCTTCCTTGAGCGAATGGCCTTGGCGGAGGAGGTGGCGGGTGTTGATCGCGGCTGCTGCCGCGGTGAGTGCGAAGATCGGATCCTGGCTGGCGAGAAAGATGATTGGATTTTGCATGGTGGTGTTGGGTTGAGACGAATATAGGCGATCAGCCCCTGGATGCTCACCCTCCGTTGTCCGAAGCGGTGCGGATATTGGTCGGATTGGGGTCAGAGATTGCCAAGATCGGGCGAGTGAGGTGCGAGGAGGGCGCTTAGGGTAGAGTTGATGAAAGATGTGGCCGCGGAGGATGATTCGGAGCTGAGCGGCCGGATCGAGTCGCGGGTGGAGGGCGAGGGTCGGATTCTTCGGGTGAGTTATCACGGGATCATCGACGCGACGCGGATGCGCGATCATTTTGAAAAGCTCGCGACCCTAGTGTCGGAGCTCGAGATAGGTTTTGTGCTGGCGACGGATCTGAGTGAGGTCGAACTCATCCGGAGTGAATGCCTTCCCGTGCTGCGTGATGTGATGACCGTTCTTCGTAAAGCCGGTGTCCAGATGGTGGTTCGATTGATCCCGCGGCCGGAGTGCGACATTGGGTTTGCGATTCTTTCGCGGTTTCACTACCCGTCGGACCTGCATTGCGTGACGTGCGAAACGCGTGAAGAATGGGAACGGTGGTTGGAAGATGAGGGCGCGACCCTGTAGGGTGGACAGGCCGCCGGGGAACTTGGCGGACCAATCCACTCCATGTCAGCAGAACTCCTTAAATCTCTGGCCGGTTCGAAGGTCTTTTCGGAATACGAAAAGGCTTTCAGCGGGGCGACGGGTTTGGCGATTTCCCTCGACGATCCGGAGCCTTGGCGGCTTCCCGTTCGGCAGAAGGATGCACAGAACGAGTTTTGTGCGTTGATGGCAAAGATCAACCACTGCTGCGCGGCTTGTTTGCGGACCCAGGGCGAACTTAAGGAACGGGCGCGCGACAAAGCGGCGAGTGTGATGTGCGAGATGGAGATGCTGGATTCCGCAGTCCCCGTGAAACTCGGTGAGGAGTTAATGGGGTTCCTGCAGATTGGGCAGGTGTTTTGCAAAGCGCCGACGGCGGACCAATTTCGCCGCGTGGCGGCACGGCTGGTTGACTGGGGTGTGCCCGTGACGCCGCAGATCGAGGCAGCCTACTTCCGGACGAGGGTGATGGACCCGGAGCAGTATGAGGCGATGGTTGGACTTCTCTCGGTCTTTTCTGGTCATCTATCGATCCTCGCAAATCAGATCGCGGTGCGGTGTGAACACGCGGAATCGCCGGTGGTGACGCGGGCAAAAGATTTCATCGAGAAGCACCAGAAGGATGAGCTGTCGCTGGGTCAGGTTGCGAAAGCCACGAATACGAGCACGTTTTACTTTTGCAAAATCTTCAAGAAGGCGACGGGATTGAGCTTCACGCAGTATCTCGCCCGGGTGCGGATCGAGAAGGCCAAGGCGCTGCTGCTGTCTCCGCACCGGCGGGTGAGTGAGATCGCTTTCGACGTCGGTTTTCAATCGCTCACGCATTTCAACCGGACGTTCCGCAAGATTACGGGGACGTCGCCGACGACATATCGCGCGGGGTTGGTCGAATAGTCAAAATCGGGTCGGCATTTGACAATCTGCGCGTATCGCGAATCGAGTGTTGGTGGGACGTTCTGTGGATATGAATGAGAACGCCACGACCTCGACAGCCGCTCCGACATCCAACCAAGCGCTTCTCGATTGGGTCGAGAGCATGCGTGAGCTTTGCCAGCCGGATCGGGTCCGCTGGTGTGACGGAACGAAGGCGGAGTCTGACGAATTGGCGGAGTCGATGGTGGAGGCCGGAACGTTTACCCGGTTGAATCCCGAAATTCGTCCGAACAGCTTTTTGTGCCAGTCGGATCCGAGCGACGTGGCCCGGGTGGAGGATCGGACGTTCATCTGTTCACGGCGGAAGCGGGATGCTGGACCCACGAACAACTGGATGAAGCCTGAGGAAATGAGGGAGAAGCTCCAACCCCTTTTCGCGGGCTGCATGCGGGGGAGAACGATGTACGTGATCCCGTTTAGCATGGGGCCGCTGGGGTCAAGGATCGCTCACGTTGGGGTGGAGATCTCGGATTCGCCGTACGTGGTGGTGAACATGCGAATCATGACCCGGATGGGGACCGCCGTGTTGGACGTGCTCGGACCGAATGGTGCGTTTGTTCCGTGCGTGCATTCCGTCGGTGCGCCGCTGGCGGAGGGGGAGGCCGACGTCGCTTGGCCGTGCAATCGGGATACCAAATACATCGTGCATTTCCCGGAGACCCGCGAGATCTGGTCCTACGGAAGCGGGTACGGAGGAAACGCGTTGTTGGGTAAAAAGTGCTTCGCGCTGCGGATTGCCTCGTGCATGGCGCGGGACGAGGGCTGGATGGCTGAGCACATGCTGATCGTCGGGGTGGAGTCGCCCGATGGTGAAAAACACTACGTCGCAGCGGCATTTCCAAGCGCGTGCGGAAAGACAAATTTCGCGATGCTGGTGCCGCCGAAGGAATTTGAGGGTTGGAAGGTGACGACAATCGGCGATGACATCGCTTGGCTCAAACCCGGCGAGGACGGCAAGCTTTATGGAATCAACCCCGAGGCGGGATACTTCGGCGTCGCCCCCGGAACGTCAGCCAAGTCGAATCCGAATGCTCTCGAGTGCTGTGCGCGAGATACGATTTTTACGAACGTTGGATTGACGCCCGAGGGAGATGTCTGGTGGGAGGGGATGACGGAAGAGCCGCCGCCGAAATTGACAGATTGGAAAGGCGAGGAATGGACGCCGGATTGCGGCCGCCTCGCCGCGCACCCGAATGCACGTTTCACGGCTCCGATGGCGAACAATCCGGTGTTGGACGAGCGGGCCGATGATCCGGCCGGCGTTCCGATTACCGGCATTATCTTCGGCGGGCGGCGGGCGACGACGATGCCCTTGGTGTTCCAAGCCTTCAATTGGATCCACGGAACCTATTTGGGTGCGACGATGGGATCGGAGATGACCGCAGCGGCAGCGGGAACACTCGGCGCGGTGCGGCGCGACCCAATGGCGATGCTGCCATTTGCGGGTTACAACATGGGAGCCTACTTTGCCCACTGGCTGGAGATGCGACGCGAGATCACCCGACCGCCCAAGATTTTTCACGTCAATTGGTTCCGTAAAAGTGAAGAAGGGAAGTTCCTCTGGCCCGGGTTTGGCGACAACATGCGGGTGCTGAAGTGGATTTTGGATCGTTGCCGAGGCCAGGTGTACGCGGAGGAGACACCGCTGGGTTGGATGCCGAGCGCAGACGACATCAACATCGACGGGATCGAAGGCTACGACCGCTCGGATCTCAACGCCGCCCTGGCAATTGACGTCCAAGGTTGGAAGCGCGAGCTGATGTTGCAGGACGAATTGTTCTTCGACCTGCACGCCGATCTGCCGAAAGAATTGCTGTTTCAGCGGGAATTGCTGGTGTCGCGTTTGTGAGGAGACGTGCGGAATTGGGGTCCCGCATGGTGGGCGGCATCCTCAGTGGCCGAAATCTGGCATGGTCGAAGCTGGCGTGATAGCGATTGAACGTGAGCTGGTTTAACGAACTTCTGACGGGCGACGGGATCGCTCACGCCGTCTTCGTGCTGGCGCTGGTGGCGGTCCTTGGTCTGGCTTTGGGCGGGATCAAGGTCCGGGGCATCGGGTTGGGAATCGCGGGGGTGCTCTTCTCAGGGCTGGCCCTCGGTCATCTTGGGATCGAGATCTCGGCGCCGGTGCTGGAATTTGCCCGGGAATTCGGATTGATTCTGTTCGTCTACACGATTGGGATCCAGGTTGGTCCGGGATTCTTTGCCTCGCTGCGCAAGCAGGGGCTGCCGCTCAACCTGATGGCGGCCGCGATTGTGCTGCTCGGCATGGGAGTGACGCTTCTGGTGTCGCGATTTGGTGGGGTGCCCATGTCGGTGGCGGTGGGACTTTTTTCCGGAGCGACGACGAACACGCCTTCGTTGGGCGCCGCGCAGGAGGCGATTCGGAGCTTGCCGGGATCGGGAGAGGCTGCGGCGGCGCTGCCTGGGTTGGGCTACGCGGTGGCGTATCCGTTTGGGATCGTCGGAATTATTCTTTCGATGGTGCTGATTCGGTCTCTGTTCCGAGTTGATCTTAAGCGGGAGACCGCAGAATTGCTGGCGGAGGCTGGCTCGGCCGCCCCGAAGATCGAGCGGCGGAACATCTTGGTAACGAATCCGAACTTCGATGGTCAGCGCCTGGGCGACGTGCCGCTTTTGGATCTGCCGGGCGTGGTGATTTCGCGGCTTGGTCACGGGGGTGACGTGGCGATCGCGAAGCCCAACGATGTGCTGCGCGTCGGCGACACTTTGCTGGCGGTCGGGACGGCGCGGAGGCTCAACGATCTGCAATTGATCCTGGGTTCGGCCAGCGACCGAGACCTTCTTCAGTCGGGTGGACTCGTAACGCAGAGGGTGGTGGTCACTCGGAAAGCCATCCTCGGACGGATGCTCAGTGAGCTGGATGTTTTAGCGAGGCACGAGGTGCGGGTGACGCGACTGACGCGAGCGGAGATTGAATTGAGCGCCTCGCCAACGCAGCGGTTGCAGTTCGGCGACATGGTGGTGATCGTGGGCAGGGAAGAGGAGATCGCGAGCGTGGCGCGAGAATTGGGCAACTCGGTGAAACAGCTCAATCACACCGAGCTGATCCCGATTTTTCTTGGGATCGGCTTGGGGGTGCTGGTGGGTAGCATACCGGTGGCCTTCCCGGGCGTTCCGGCTCCGGTGAAGCTTGGGTTGGCCGGCGGACCCTTGGTGGTTGCGATTTTATTGAGTCGTCTCGGCCGGATTGGGCCCTTGTTGTGGTACATGCCAAATAACGCGAACTTTGCGCTGCGGGAGATTGGGATTGTCCTCTTCCTGGCTTGCGTTGGTCTGCATTCCGGGGAGAAATTTTTGGACACGCTCGTCCGGGGCGAGGGCTTCTGGTGGATGGGGATGGCAATGCTCATCACGTTGGTGCCGCTGCTGGTCGTGGGATTTTTTGCGAGGCTCGTTCTGAAGACGAATTACGTGTCGATCTGCGGTTTGCTGGCCGGGAGTATGACGGATCCGCCAGCTTTGGCGTTTGCCAACACGGTGAGTGGCAGCGACGCGCCATCGATTTCCTACGCAACGGTGTATCCGCTCACGATGCTGCTGCGGGTGGTCTGCGCGCAGCTTCTGGTGCTGTTGTTTTGGTGATGAGTTTTGTCGCTCGAGGCTGGGTTTGGCGGGCACGCCGCGGGTAGGCGTTTGAGTCCTGAACGAGCCAGGAGTAGGCGACGATTGGGCGGAGATCTCTGAGGGTGCGTGGGCGCGGGTTTTGCTTCATCCTCCACGCATGGCTTTGTTGATAAAAAACGGTGAGATCGTGACGGCGGATAGTCGGTATTTTGCCGACGTGCTTTGTGAAGGGGAAACGATCGCTCGGATTGATCGGAACATTGAGGCACCGGCTGGGGCGGAGGTGGTCGACGCGACGGGGAAGTATGTTTTCCCCGGCTTCATCGATCCCCACACGCACATTTACCTGCCCTTCATGGGAACGTATTCGAAAGACACTTACACGACCGGCAGCAAAGCGGCTTTGGTGGGCGGGACAACGACTATTTTTGACATGTGCTGCCCTTCGCGGGCGGAAGAACCGATGGTGGGGTTCAAAAAGTGGATCGAGGAGAGCGAGGGGAAGTCGGCCTGTGACTATTCGTTTCACATGGGGGTCACGAAGTTTGATGACGCGAGTGAGGCGCAGTTGAGAGAAATTGTGGCGCGGGGGATTCGTTCTTTTAAAATTTTCCTGGCCTACAAAGGGGCTTTTGGGATCGACGACTCGGAGCTGTATAAGGCGCTGACGCTGGCTCGGGAATTGGGCGTGACGGTGTGTGCGCATTGCGAGAACGAAACGCTCGTGGCCGAGCGGCAGCGGGAGTTATTGGCGGCGGGTTGCACGGGGCCGGAGTGGCATCACGAGAGTCGCCCGCCAATCGTCGAGGCGGAAGGGGTGCATCACCTCATGACCTTTGCGGAGCTAACCGGGGCGGAGGTTTACATCGTCCACCTGAGTTGCGAAGAAGCGTTGCGGGAGGCGGTCGCGGCGCGGTTGCGGGGGGTGAACGTGTCGGTGGAAACGCTCGTTCAGTATCTCTTGATCGACAGAACCTACGCTGAGCGCGGCGGCTTCGAGGGGGCAAAGTACGTGATGTCTCCACCGCTACGGGACGCGAAGAACCAGGACGTCTTGTGGCAGGGGTTGCGGTCGGGTTTGATCCAAACGGTCGGGACGGACCACGCGCCATTTGACTTCGCGGGGCAGAAGCCAATGGGCGCGGAAGATTTTACGAAGATCCCGAACGGGATTCCTGCGCTGGAGGACCGGATCAATCTCCTGTGGACCTACGGCGTGGGCGAGGGGCGGCTCGACGTTCATGAGTTTGTGGCGGTCGCGAGCACGAACGCGGCAAAAATCTTTGGGCTCTTCCCCCGAAAGGGGGCGGTGCAGGTCGGGGCGGACGCGGATCTGGTGGTCTATGACCCCAGTTACGAAGGGACCTTGTCGGCGACGACACAGACGATGAACCTTGATTACAATGGGTTCGAAGGATGGACGATCAAGGGGCGGCCGTCGATCGTGACCGTGCGAGGTGAGGTGGCCGTGCGCGATGGCGTTTTCTGTGGAACGGTGGGCCGGGGGAAGCTGTTGGAGCGGGACGGGCGGACAGCGGTTTGATTTTCGGAAGATTCAGGGAGGTTTGAGTAAGTTTGGTTCCGTTGACGTGGCGAGGTCCTCGTGCAGTTGTTTGTCGATGGTGTGATCGGTGGAGACATCGGCCTCAGCTGGATCGGGTTTGGAGATCGGTCTTGGCGCTGTTGATTTGTCGGCGGCGGTTGCGGAGTTTGATTGGTTGCGAAGATGGACCCGATAGATGGGTTCGGGCATCTCGATGTCGGCGGCGTCGAAGGCCGCTTTGACCATGCGGATGGCTTCGCTGCGCGCTTTGAGGAAGTCGCTGTCGGTTTGATCGATCCACGCGAAGAAGCGGAGCACGACGGCGCTGTCGCCGAGTTCCTCCACGAGAGCGGCGGGCGGTGGATCGGTGAGGGTCCCGCGGAGGGCGCGAAGGGTTTCGAGTCCGACGTGGCGGGCGTGGTTGAGGTCGAGGTCGACCGAGACGCCGACGGTGAAGTCAAAACGGCGAAGTGGATTGCGGGTGAAGTTGATGAACTCGCGGTTAATGACGGAGCTATTGGGGATCCGCAAGTGATTGCCATCGAGAGTCATGAGGACGGTGTCGCGTGAGGTGAGGCGGACAGCTTTGCCCGAGAAGCCGCCGATCTCGACGTGGTCGCCGATGGAGAACGGGTTGCGGGTGCTCAGGAGAACTCCAGCGAGGTAGTTCTCGACGATGTTTCGGAAGGCGAATCCCAACGCGACGCCGGCGACGCCCGCGATGCCAAGAACGGCTCCAACGACGGCGGTGGCGTCGAGAATTTCAAGTGCAATGACAAATCCCAGTCCGGTGATGACCGTGCGAACGATGCGACGAGCAAGTTCGCTCGTGAGGTCGCTCAACCCCAGGAATCGGAAGAGGCCACGACGGCGTGCGAGGAAGCTGCCGAGGAGCCAGAAGGCGATCACGATAACGAGGGCGACGCCGAAGACAGGGAGGAGGGCGCGGATCCGCTTGCCGAGATCGCGAAGCTTCTGAAGAGCGGGAGAGACGCGGGCCGAGACTTCGGTGGCCTCCTCGATACGATCGCGAACGTAGACGACGCCGGTTATTTTCCGAGCGAGCGCGAGGGCTTCGTCGGAGGATTGCTTGCTGGGAACCGAGCCGGTGAGGGTGACGACGCCAGCACGGACGCTGACGTCGATGGCAGTCAGGTCTTGGATCTGCGAATAAATCTCATTCAGCCGCTGAGCGATCTTGGCATCGGCCGGTGCGGCCTCCGGGTCGATGGCCGCGGCTTCCGGAATGGGAGTCGCTGGGTCCGTCGTGGGAACCGGGTTCGCCTGGGCGAGGACAAGGCTGATCAGGGCGATTGTGAGCATGGAGCGAGTCCAATTTTAGAATGATCGCGGCTTCGTGCAACGCCCGATGAGTTTGGGTGAGTCCGAGCGATCGGAACTCGCCGAGCCAGGATTGCATCGCCCATGTCTGCCATTTTTGGAAAAAAGCGTTCGCGTTGGTGACGATGCGCGGAGGTGTCCGACGCGGGGACGACGTGATCTCGTGAGGCTGGTGATAAGCGCTCGCGGGCTTCTGGAGAAACTGCGGTGAGTCCATGATGAGGCCTCCGTGATCGTGAAGTTGGCCGCTGAAATGCGGCCGCCGTCGAGAGAGGCGATCTGGTCGTGAGTGGCGGCACGCGCGCCAGCGTCTCGGGTGACTGCGAGGGGTAGGCTTTTGTTCCGTTGGCCAGGTGAGCGGCGCGTCCGGCGGAGATTACTGTGGTGGCGTTGAGTCAAGTGAGGGGCGCTGCTGCCGCCAAAAGATTGAGGTGGTTGGCGAAGCCTCCGGGTGCCCGGTTGTCTCGTCTGGCGCTCGTGGTCACGCAGGGTGCTGCGGCCCACGCGATCCGAGCGCCGAGCCTCTCCAGAGTGCCGACGAGCGAGACGTCTTCATGGACTGCGAGAGGTCTGAATCCGCCCGACTCCAGATAGACGGCGGCGGCGACGCCGAGATTCGCGCCGTGGACGTGGCGGTGTCCGTCGCGGGAGACGTACTGCGCGGCGAGGCGCTGGGAGGTTTCGGCAGGATGTTCCGACCAGTCGTCGACGGCGATGATCCCGCAAACGACGTCGGATTGGTGAGCGAGTTGGCGGCTGAGCCAATCCGGTGGGACGGTTGAATCGGCGTCGGTGAAAGCGAGCCAACGAGCGCCGTCGGCGAGTGCTGTCGAAGCTCCGAGGGCTCTCGCGTGGCCGACGTTACGGGCATCGCTCTGGATCGTCCGCACGTTGAACCGGGAGGCAACGGTGGCAGTGGAGTCGGTGCAAGAGTCGAGGATAACGTAGGTAACCACGGATTCTCCCTCGAGTTCTGGGTGTCGTTCTGCAATGGCCACCGACGCGAGGCAGGCTGGCAGGAGATCCTGCTCGTTGTGCGCGGGGATGATGATCGCGATCATCGAATGCCCTCCCGGTAGGAAAGTGGGCGGGGATCGGTCGTCCAGATGTCGATCCGGAAGTCGGCTTCCTGGTGGCAGGCCGCGTGAGTCCACGGCAAGCCGCGCATTAGTGTTTCGTGGATTTCGTCGCCGGTGAGATCGCTGCAGTCCACCGGATGCCGCCAGTGGCAGGCCACGAAAACTCCGTCGTCGTCGAGGGAGTTGATGAGCCGAGGGACGAGATCGTGGAAGGCAGAGCGACTAAGAAAATAGGCGAACTCGCTCATCACGATCAGGTCGAATGCCTCTTCCGGCCATTGGTCCGGCAGCCAGAGCGTGGCCGTGCGAGCATGGGGAAACGCTGCTAACCGCTGGGTGGCAAGCTCGGTGGCGCGGACATTGCCGTCGGACGCAAGGATTTGTCCGCAACGGGGGGCGAGGTCGGCAGAAATTTCGCCATTTGAGCAGCCAAGCTCCCAAGCAGAAGTGAAGGTCTCGCGGGGCAGGCTCGCGAGGAGGAGCGCGCGTTTGCGGCGCTCGTACCACCGAGTTCGCATTCCCCAGGGATCGTCAGTTCCTTGGTAAAGTGCGTCGAGGTCAGCGGCGGTCGAACTCATCGAAAGTAGACCTCCCAAAAGCGCTCGAAGCGCCGAAGCACGTGCGGTGGAAGAATGGGCGGACGCCCTTCGAAGGAGGTGGTCTGGGTTTGAAACAATCGGATGGCCGACGCTTTCGCACGCTGAGTATCTCGATCGAGCGAGATCTTCACAGCGCGATGCCATGGCAGGGCGGGATCGCTAGGCTGCGCCCAATGCCAGCCCCAGATGGGCATTTCGATCGGCGGCGGACAACCGGTGTTCGCAGCGGCGATCAGAACGGCATGGGTGGTGGCTTCATGGTCAGGATGGCCGTCGAGTTGCCACGGGGTCAGGACGACATCGGTGGGCCGAAGGAGCCTCTGGAGCGTTTCGATCAAATCGTGCTTGGCCAACGACACCCCGCCGTCCGGCAGTCGGCAACGGTAGACGTCGGCGGCGATCCCTAACCGGTGGAGGGCGGTCGAGCTTTCGTCGGGGCGCTTGGTGCGGAGGGTGTCCGCGAAATCGGAGTGACTGGCTTCGCCGTCGGTAACGGCGATGATGAGCGTAGCGTGATCGCGCAGCTGGGCGAGTAGTCCGCCGCAGGGGAGAATTTCGTCATCGGGATGAGGTGCGCAAACGACCACCCGGGATGCGGGTGGGATGAGAACTGAGGGTGCGATGATCGGGACGGCTCCGAGTCGGGGACTGGCGAGCCATTCGTCCTCGGTCGTGCCCAAGCCCTGAATGAAACGATGAGCTACCATGATGGGATTTCGTGGTCTTTGACGCGATCACCGAGGGATGCGAGATCGCGATCGCCGTGGCTTTGGCGTAGAAAAAGTTCGAGATCCGCACGTCGCTGAATGAATTCGGACTCGGTCGCAAGTGGTCCTGGGCCCAGGGTCAAGGCAGTGCGATGAAGAACGGAATGGGCAACGGATTCGACCGCGAGGCGAAGACGGAGAGCGCTCGCGGAGGCGTCCTCGAGTGGGTGGGCGTCGATGCGATCCGCAGTTGCGTGGAGCAGAGAGCGGACGGCGGCGAGTTCGTGATCAATCGCACCGAGGTGGCGGAGACCGTGGGGCGTGCTGTGATTTACCAGAGCGTCGCAGAGTCGCTGACCGAGAGCCGTCGCGGCTCCGAACCAGACGGCGGCGATCCCTGCCCCTCCGTGCCAGAAGCCACTGCGTTCGAGGTAAGCTCCGGGCGGACCGACCGTCTCTGCTGGGCTACCGTCGAACCGAATGGCGGTGGTGCCGCTGCCGGCCATCGCGGGAGACACCCAGGTGCTGGGCTGAAGAGTGATCGAGGGGTGATCCATGTCAACGCGGACAAGCGTCGGATGCCCTTCGGACGTTGTGGCTGTGAGTAGACCAGTCTCCACCGTGGCGGCACCGGAGCACCACGACTTGGTCCCGCTGAGGGAGCCGTTTCGAATCTCCAGGCGGTCCCGCGGATTCTCCGCGGCCCAGACGGCATGAAGTTGGGAGGTATCGGCGGTGATCTTCAGTTCGGCGAGGATGGCGAGGGCATCCGCGTGGCTTTCGTAAATCTTGGCGAGGCCAAGATCGGCTGCGCCGACTCGGGAGAGCGCCTGCCAGCGGACCGGGGTCTGACCGGAACCCGGGAGGGGCAGGTCGGCGAGTCCGGCGGCGACGAGTTGGTGGGCGATTTCGCCGACGGTCGCCGGGTTTGTGATGGGCAGCGTGAGCGATGCTAGTTGCCGAGATAGCCTGGGAAAAGGGTCATTGACCATCGCCGGGATATCGCGGGAGAGCGGGCATCTGCGGGCATCAAAATACGTTTTCGCAGAGCGGATGCGCGTTTTTACCGGCCATCGGCGACTCGGGATCCGAACCCTTGGTCGATGTCCAGGTGCGACCAGTGAATATGTTTTATCAGGGATTCTCAGACGTGTGGAACACGGCGATCATCGGCCTGCTCGCCTACGCTTCGATCGTGGTGATGTTGCGGGTGTCCGGGAAGCGAACGCTGTCAAAAATGAACATGTTCGATTTTGTTGTCACGGTGGCGCTGGGATCGCTGCTTGCGACGACGATCTTGAGTGATTCGGTCTCGTTGTCGGAGGGGATAACCGCGTTTGCAGCGCTAATCGTCGGTCAATTTGTGGTGACGTGGATCTCGGTGCGCTCGGCGACATTCAAACGCTTGGTTAAGGCTCAGCCGACGTTGCTTTATCACGACGGTGGGTTCATTCACGACGCGATGAAGAAGCAACGTGTGACGCGGGAGGAGATCCTTTGCGCAGCTCGAAAGCAAAGTTTCGACGGGTTGGACGAGGGATATTCAGTGATCCTTGAAACTGACGGAACGTTGAACGTTGTCCGGAATAAGAACCCGGATAAGGCTGGGAGTCTGGAACCCGTGGCGCAAATCGAGTGAGGGTCCGAGATGCGTGAAAATTTTCGCGAGAGGTCAGCAAGCTCGCGATTCGAGATTCTATTAGAGCACAGACGTGCGGCCCCGCCGGACTAGCTACCCGCAGGCACGAGTCTCACGATTTGGCCCGGTTCGTCGTAAATCAGGTAGAGCGACCCGTCGTCGAAAGCGCGCACATCGCGAATTCGCCCGGATTTTTCCAGGAGGATTTCCTGATGGGTGACCTGCTTCGCCGAATCGATTTCCAAGCGCACTAGTTTCTGATGCGCCAACGCGGTAACGAACAAATTTCCATCCCAGGCGGGAAACTGGTCGCCGGAGTAAAAATCAATTCCGCCCACGGCAATCGACGGGGTCCAATGAATCACCGGCGAAACCATTCCCGGAGCTTCAGTGAGGTCTGAAATCGGAGTCCCGCTGTAATTGATGCCGAAGGTCACGATTGGCCAACCATAGTTTTGGCCTTTGCGGAGAACGTTTAGCTCGTCGCCTCCGCGTGGTCCGTGTTCGACCGCCCACAGCGTACCGTTGCGATCGAAACGCAGACCTTGTGGATTGCGGTTGCCGTAGGTCCAGATCGACTTTTGTGAACCGGATTCGCCAACGAACGGATTGTCGTCCGGGATGCGCCCGTCATCGTGCAAGCGATGAACCTTTCCCTTCGCGTTCGTGAGCTGCTGCGCGTTGTTCTCGGGCTTGGTGACGTCACCCCGGTCTCCGATCGAGAAGAACAGGTAGCCATCGTCGTCAAACTGCATGCGGCAACCAAAGTGCTGCCCTTTCGAGGTGTATTGATCGGCGGGCGCCTCGAATATCGTTTCTTCATCGATCCAGGCTCCCTCCTTCACCCGCCCGCGAACGATCTTCGTCATCGCGTCCTTTCCCCGGGGATGAGAGAACGAAAGGTATACCCATCCGTTTTCTTCGAAGTCGGGGTGCAGCTGGATATCGAGTAATCCTCCTTGTCCTTTGGCCCAGACGTCCGGAGTACCGGAAATCGGCTCGGGCACGAGCTTGCCGTCTCGAATGATTCGCAATCGGCCGGATCGTTCCGTTACGAGAAAGCTCCCGTCCGGCAGCTTCACCATGCCCCAAGGTCTCTCCACCCCGTCCGTGAGCAGTTCAACCTTGAAATTCGCCTTTTCGGACGAGATCACTTCTTCGCCCCGCAAAGCAAACGTGCTTACCAAAAAAATGCAGGCGAAACTCCCTGTCCATGTCCCAATTTTCATCATCGTTCCGCGAACGTAGCCGTTCCAAATTCCTCGCGCAAGCTGGTGTGCTTACGGCGGGGTTGATCACTGGGACCGCAGCTTTTGGCGATGTTCCTGAAGCTCTGATCTCGGAAGGCAGTCAACTCTACGATCAGAGCTGCGTCATGTGCCACTACGACGGACGCGACAGCTCGGCCGCCCCGCCGTTGATCGGCTCGGCCATGATCGAGGCTCCGGATTCGTCGGTTCTCATCCGGGCCATCGTGAACGGACTTTCGAACGAGAGCGTCGTCGACGGAAAGCTGTTTGGCGGCATCATGCCGCCGACCTCCGGGTTATCCGAGGAGGAGGTTGCCGCATTAGTCACGTTTGTTCGGATGAAATACGGTGGCGTCGAGGCCGTGACCACACCCGCCGAGGTCGCATCAGCTCTTCGACCCGATCCCGAGGCATCCACGGGAGAGTGAAGTTTTTGAGCGCTTCCTGAAACCGTTTTGGAGGGAGGTCGATCTGTCGTTTCGCTTGTCGTTGGGGATGTGGGCGGCAATCTTTTGGATGATTGGCGCAGATGTAGCTAAGGTTCAACGCTCTCCTTCATGATCATTGCTGAAACTTCACCCGACGACGGAGTCCCCGTCGTCGCCTCCCTGCGCGGTTGGTTGATTTGGTTCACTGCTGCGCTGTTTTATTTCTACGAGTTCTTCGTTCGGGTCGCACCGTCGACGATGGAGCCGGAACTTCAGGACGCCTTTCGATTGACCGCGGCCGGACTCGGAGCGGCGATGGGTGTGTATTACGTGGTGTATTCGCCGATGCAGTTACTAGCCGGCAGCCTCTTCGATCGATTTGGAGCGAAGCGCGTGCTGGTGCCGGCGGTGGCGATCGTCGGCGCGGGCTGCCTGCTCGAGGTGCTCGGGCATTCGGATTTTTTGCTCACCGCAGCTCGCTTCATGCAGGGATTTGGCTCCGCCTTTGCGTTCGTTGGGACCATGTTTTTGGCGGCGGAATGGTTCCCGCGCTCCATGCTTGCGCTGCTCTCCGGACTCACGACCTCGCTGGGCATGGCGGGAGCGATTCTCGGGAATGCTGGTATCGCGACCGTCGTCGAAACGTTCGGCTGGCATCCCGCGATGATCTGTGCGGCCGGCGTTGGATTGATCGTCGCGGTGGCGATCCTTTTCGTGGTTCCGCACGAGAGTCCTGCCCGCCGGGCCCGCGGCGAGGCAGCGGAACTGCCGCAACGACCGAATGTCTTCCGCGCGTTGCTGACGGTCTACGCAAATCCGCAAAGCTGGTACGCCGGACTCGTCGGAACGGCTTTGTACATGCCGCTTTCCGTCCTTGGTGCCCTTTGGGGGCAGGAATACATCATGACCGTCGGCGCGATGGATCACGAGCCTGCGGCGAACGCCATCTCGATGTTGTACGTCGGCTGGCTGATCGGCGGCCCGTTGGCAGGGTTGTATTCCGACCGGACCGGTGTCCGGCGAAACCTGCTTCTTACGGCCTCCGTTGCGACGCTGTTGACCACTCTGGCGTTCGTTTTCGTTCCCAGTCTTTCGGTGCCTGGTGCCTACGCGCTCATGCTGTTGCTCGGCTTGGTTTCCTGTTCGCAGGTCGTCTGTTTCGTGGCCGCAGTGGAGCACAATCCGGCCCGGGTGGCTGGGACGGCAATTGCCGCGACGAACATGATGATCATGCTCTTCGGTGGGATCGGGGAGTGGGCGTTCGGTCTTATTCTTGACTGGGTCGGCGGTGGGGCCTCGCCCGCGACCGAGACCGCTTATCGACGGGCGTTTCTCCTGCTTCCAGCGATCTCCGCGGTCGGTGTAGTCGCCGTGCTGCTGCTCAAGGAAAGTTCCCACCCGGCCGAGGCTCCCGTCGATCCGCAGCCGACCGTCTGACCGAGGCGGGAGCCGCGCCTGGAACGTGAGCCCGGAGGCGCAACCAGCCCGCAAAGCAACCTTTTCGATAGTTCGGAAATCGGTCGGCGGTGACGGTATTCTAGTGGTTTGACGGCGGAATTGGGGACACCGGATTCAACGACGGTCCCTCCCCGATGGCATTGCTCCGATCCTGGGCTGAATCGCTCACAATTATCTTACAGGCAACTCGTTAATCTCTTGACGAAACGCCGCGCGTTCCGGCAATGGATAGTTTCCCCCGATAAATTATGTTCAAACCCTCGGTCCTCGCAGCGTCCCTTTTTCTCCTCATTCTTCCCGCCGCGAACGCGGCGACCTTCACGGTGGATTCCCTGGTGGATTCCGACGAACGCGGGACCCTGCGATGGGCAATCAAGAAAGCGAACAAATCCTCCGGGAGTCAGATCGACTTTTCCGTGGCGGGGGAGATCGCGCTTTCCTCCCCTCTGCCTGCAATCACCAGCCCCGTGAGCATCGATGGGACGACCGCTCCGGGATTCAGCGGAACTCCCCGGGTGGCGCTTGATTTCAAAAGAAATCAGGGGTTGGTCTTCGAGAAGGGTGCGGATTGTTCGAAGGTGAGTTCTCTTTCGTTGGTCCGCTCCACCGACGCCGCCATTAAAATCCGCGCGCCGCACGTGACGGTGGTTGGGAATTACATTGGCTTGTTGCCGGACGAATCCGTGGCCGCGAATTTGGGCGATGGGATCAAGATCGATTCTCCTTCGAACGGCAACGTGATTGGCAGCGAAGACCCGGTGCGGGGAGTTCGGTATTTTGACACGACGGACCCGAAGGAATTCACTCTACCGGTCACCGTTTGGGAAGGCATCCGCAACTACCAGGGGAAATCGAACGAATTTCTCATCAGTGGTCAGACGGGCACGAATGGGTTGCTCTACCTCGGTGCGCTCGCGGGTGGCGGTAAAAGCTACGAAGTGAAGTTTCCGAACGCTGCTTCGACCAGTGTTTACGGACCGGATAGCCTTGAAAACGGTAACGTGCGTCTCGTCGGAAGCTATGCTCCCAAGAGCAACGAGGGCGTTTCGGATTTCGGGTTCATTTGGGAAGGTTCGCTGAATCAACTTCCGGGGGGCGGGAAATACCGAACCATCGATTATCCCGGCGCCACGGTGCAATTCACGCACAGCACCATGGGCGGACTCGCGGTTGGCAATGCGCTGACCAGTTCGAATCCGGATGCTCCCAGCGTGGCTTACATCTACGACGTCGCGAAAGCGGATTTCGTCGATACGGTCTCGTTCCCCGGTTCGAAGACGACGACCGTTTACGGAATCTGGCACAACGGAAGGAGCAACTACACCATCTGCGGGGGATACTCGGATTTCCGCACAAACAACATGGCGGATCATTCGCTTCCGCTGTTCCGCGGTCGGGCGTTTCTGGTGGATTACGATGCGGAGACCCAGAAGTTCTCCCATTGGACATCGTATCGCTACCGCAATGGCGAGACGGCCCGGACCTTCGAGACGCACTTTGAGGGGATCAGCAGTGAAGAGCCGGGAGTTTACACGATGAACGCCGACTCCGTCCGCCGCGGCGGCACGGCGGGTCCGGTCCAAGGTTCGTGGATCTCGGTTCGTCGCAACCCTGACGGACGATTCAGCGACGGCCAATGGGTCGATTTGAACTACCCCGGTGTTCGAGCCGGAGTGACGAGCAGCAACTCGGTCTACGGAAATCACGTCGTCGGCATCGCGATCACGAAATCGAGCATCCCGTTTCAGGCGACCATTCACGTCGGATTCCAGCTGTCCAACGTGATCAGCGGAAATAACGGGAATGGCATTTCCGTTCGCCGATCGAACCGAAACGTGATCGCGCAGAATTACATCGGCACCGATCCCAGCGGACGCGAGGCCATCCCGAACAAAAAGCACGGTATTTATCTGACCAGCCGATCAACCAACAACCTGATCGGCGGCCAGGCGACCGCCAAAAACAACCCGACCGGCACCAAAGGAAGCACCAAACCCGTCTTCGAGGTTCCGCCGCTGGGCAACCTCATTTCCGGCAACCGAGGGAACGGGATCCTGATCTCGCAATCCGCCGATCGAAACACGATCAGCGGAAACTTCATCGGAACGAATGTTTCCGGGAACACCGAACTCGGGAACGGGCGCAATGGCGTGAACGTCGAGAGTGCCAACGGCACGAGTTTTATCGGCTGCACGCTCTTCCAGAATCCGTTCGTTTTCTACAACGTCATCAGCGGGAATGCGCACCAGGGCGTCCGGCTCAACAACGCCAACAACACGACCGTTCAGGCCAACTTCCTCGGTGTTGGTGCTAACAACAAGAAGCGCGTGCCGAATGGCCGGAATGGTCTTGCGGTCCGGGGGTCGTCGACGAACACCCAGGTTGGAGGCGTGATCCCGCTCGGGAATGTCATTTCCGGGAACACCGAAAACGGAATCTTCGTTGGAGATACCGCGAAGGGCTTCGTTTCGTTCAACACCTTCGGTGGGACCTATGCGTTCGGGCAGGCGGCACCGAACGGAGCGAACGGAATCCGGATCACGTCGACCGGTGGCAATAATATCGTGCGGACCTGCATCATCTCCGGGAACATCCAGAACGGCATCGAGATCGGCGGAGATGCCACGGGCGTCCAGGTCACCGACACCGCCTGCGGAACCAATACGGACATCAGCGGAGTGCTTCCGAACGGAGCTTCCGGTGTGCTCATCAGCGGGACCGCGCACGGGAACGCGATCGGAGGATTTCAGCCGTCCATCGAGGCTCGGAACCATTTTGCCGGAAATAATAGCTACGGTGTCGCGGTCGTTGATCAAGCCTACGACAATGTGATCTACGGCAACAACGTGGGTCTTGGCGACGTCGGATCGGATGGGCTCAACCCCGCGCTCCCGAATTTGATGGGCGGCATTTATCTGGGACCAGGGACTTCGCGCACCTTCATCGGTGGCGACGGACCTGCTTTCGTCAATCGGATCAAGTCTAACGTCGGCGGTGGACTCGGCGTTATCGCTTCGCGAGCAAATTTGGTCGTCAACAACGAAATCGAGTCGAACACGGAGTTTGGGATCTACGCAACCGGCGCGTGCGACGGGACGATCCTCGCTGGCAATTCGGTTTCGGACAACGGTGCCGGGCCGTTTGATAACGTCGACATCGCGACGGCCAGCGGAATCGTCTTCGTTCCTTAGCCCCCGCAGAATGGTCGAGATTGAGCAACGCTCCTTGGGATTCTCGAGTCCGGAGGATCGGCGGAGATTTTACTGATCTGCGAAGATCCGCGCTGCTTCCTTGGCGGTGTTGACGTGAACCTGGACGACCTTGTTGACGTCGGAAGTGTAGCCACCGGCGAGGACCCAAGCGATGGGGATGGCGTGATCGCGGGCGAATTCGAAGACGCGGCGGTCGCGGGCGGCGAGATCGTCCGCTCCAAGATCGAGGGGGGAGTAGGGATCATCGCGGAGCGGGTCGGCACCGGCTTGGTAAAGGAGGATGTCGGGTTTGCCGTTGGCAATGAGTCGCGGGAGGTTGGCTTCGAGGATGGCGAGCATTTCGGGGCCGTCGCAACCGTTGGGGAGGACTGAGGATTCGTGGTTGGGGCCGGTGGGGTGGTGGACGGTGTCGACGTCGGCGAACGGCACGTTCTCCCAGTAGTCATTGCCGTAAACCGAGAGGGCAAAAACGCCGGGTCGGGATTCGGCGAGCGAGGCGGTGCCGTTGCCGTAGTGGAGATCGAGGTCGAGGATGGCAGCGGTGCGAATCGTTCCGGCGGCGGCGAGGGCGTCGATGGCGACGATGAGCCCATTGAAAGTGCAGAAGCCTTCGCCGTGGTCGGCGTGGGCGTGGTGGAAGCCGCTGGCGAGGGCGGCGGAGACGCCGGTGGTGAGGGCCTCGGTCGCGGCGGCGAGGACGCCGCCGTTGGTCAGGCGGACGGAGGCGTCGAGTGTGGGCGACCAGGGAAACTTTTGGGACTCGGCCAGTTCACGGGGTTCGCCGGTGCGGATGGCATCGACGTAGGCGGGGGTGTGAACGCGGAAGAGGTCAGCGTCGGTGACCGGCGGCGGAGCCGTGATGGTGAACCGGGAATCGGCGGCGAGGATGTCGGCGACGAGCTGGAATTTCCGGATCGGCATCACGTGGTTGCCGAGGGGGGTAGCGAAGCCGGGGTGGTGGTGGAGGGTGATCATGGGTGCGTCCGGGCGTTCTGGTCGGTTCCGGTGGGTGAGTTCCGCGGTTCGGGGGAAGTCGGGTTGAGGAGTGCGACGGTGTTGGGAATTGGTGGCGGGTCGGTTTTCAAGCCGCTGGCGGAATACATGGTGAGGAGGGCGGCGATGATTTTCCGGACTTCGTCGCTGGGGAGCTGAGTCGTTGGGGGGTGGTTGATCCGGCGGATGAGCAGGGAGAGGGGGATTGGCTGGGGGGCGCCGGTGCGGGCAATCTCGGCGGGGTCCCGGAAATCGGGTTGGCGGTAATCGAGGTTGGCGGGGTCAAGTTTTAAGAAGCCCGCCTTCGCGTAGGCAGCAAGGCGGTTGGTGCGGGCCGGGTCGGTGGGGTCGGCGGGTTCCATTTCGGCGACGAGGGTGATGGGGGCATCGGGGGGGAGGGATTGCGAAGCGAGGGCGGCCCGGGCGGTTTGGAGCGGGAGGGCGCGGAGCCAACCGGCCAATCCGGTGCGACGCCACGCCGGAGCGATGAGATTGTGGGAGAGGTGGACGACGGCGGTGCTGGTCGCGGGGTTGACGATGGCGGTGTGGTCACGGACGGCGGCGAAGGTGCCCGCCTCGTCGGTGAGGTAAGCCAGTTCGTAACGGAGAGCGTGCCCGCGGTGAAGGTCCTGGGGTGAACGGGCCAGGCGGCGGGCCAGGATCTGGGCGGATTCGAGTTCGTTGGCGGCGGCGAACTCGGCGTGGAGTTCGTTGTAGGCGGACTCGAAATGGGGGTCGGTGGCGGAAGCGATCCGATGGAGCCGGATGGAAGCGAGGTTGGCTGTGAGGCTCTTCGCGTCGCTGGGCGCCAGGTCCTCGGGGATCATCCACGGGTGGTGCATGTTGGAGGGGATGCTTTGGTACCGGCGAGTCTTTGGTGGGGGTGACGGTGGGAAGTCCGTCGCGCCTTGACCTTTAATTCACCGAGAATCGGTAGGTGGTTCTTTGGGTGTAGGTCTGGCCGGGGCGGAGGATGGTGGTCGGAAAATTTTTGTGGTTGGGGCTATCGGGGTAGTGTTGGGCTTCGAGGCAGAAGGCAGTGCGATAGTCGTAGGACTTGCCGCCTTTGCCGAGCTTGCCGGTGAGGAAATTGCCGCCGTAGAAATGGATGCCGGGCTGGTCCGTGAGGACGTCCAGAGTGCGTCCCGTCGCCGGGTGGTGGACCGTGGCGGCGGGCTGATATCCGGTGGGGGGAAGTACCCACGTCTGGTCGTAGCCGCCGGTCGCGGCGAGCGAGGGGAAGCCGGTATCGGGAGTGCCGATGAGACGGGGTGCCCGGAAATCCATCGGGGTCCCGGCCACCGGGGGAAGCTCGCCGGTGGGTTCGACCGTGGCGGAGGACTCGACGAATTGGTCGGCGGGAATGGTCATTTCGTGATCGGCGATGGAAGCTGCTCCTTCGCCCGCGAGGTTGAAGTAAGCGTGGTTCGAGAGGTTGAGGATGGTCGGCGCATCGGTCGTGGCTTCGTAGCGGATGTCGATTGCGTTGTCCGAAGTGAGTTCGAACGTGACGGACACGGGGAGATTGCCGGGATAACCGGCTTCGCCGTCGGGACTGCGGCGGGAGAAGCGGACAACAGATGGGGAGGTCTCGACGTCCCAGATCTGCGTGCAGAATCCTTCGGGTCCGCCGTGGAGATGGTGATCGCCGTTGTTGGTGGCGAGTTGGTAGTCGGTGCCGTCGAGTTCGAAGCGACCGTAGGCGATTCGGTTCGCGTAGCGACCGACGGTCGAACCGTAGTGGGAGGTATTGGCGAGGTACTCGTCGGGGGTGTCGAAGCCGAGGAGGACGTCGGAAAAGTGGCCGTCGCGATCGGGAACGTGCGCGGAGACCAGGGCCGCTCCGACGTTCGTGAGGACAACGCGGGTGCCGGAGGGGTTGGTGATTTCGTAGAATTCGGGTTTCATGAAGAAGGAGGCGGTTGGGGTGGTGGGAGGGGATTTGACGGATCGTTTTTGATCCAGAGCGTTCGTTGCGGAAAGGGGATTTCGATGTTGGCGGAGTCGAAGGCTTCCTTGATGAGACCGCGAAGTTCGCGCCCGACGGGCCATTGTTTGCCCGGGAGCACCTTCATCCAGGCGCGCAGTTGGACCGAGTTTTCGCCGAGGGATTCGACACCGAGGACTTCGGGTGGTTCGAGCACAATGTCGGCGTGATCGCGCGCGTAGGCGGTCAGTAATTTTTCCAGGACGTCGGAGGCGTGGCGGAAGTCCGCGTCGTAGGCGATGTCGAGATCGAGGACGAGGCGGGACCAATCGCGGGTGAGGACGGTCACGCATTTGATCTCGCCATTTGGGATGATGTGGACGCCGCCGTCGGCTCCACGGAGGACGATGGTGCGAAGATTGATCTCCTCGACGCCGCCGGCGAGGTCACCGATTTTGACCACGTCGCCGACGGAGAATTGACTCTCCATGATGATGAACGCTCCGGTGATGATGTCCTTGACGAGGCTCTGCGCGCCGAAGCCGACGGCGACGCCGACGATTCCCGCGCTGGCCAGAATCGGGGCGATGGCGAAGCCGAGTTCGCCAAAAACCATGACGAGGGCGACGACGGTGAGGGAGATCGAAGCCACGGCCTGGAAGAGGCCGATGAGCGTCGCCTGCCGTTTGGTCGCCATGAGGACATCGACCGCAGCCGGGCCGCGGGGGCGGACGGCGAGTTTGATGCCCTTGTCGATGAAGGTGCGGGCGAGGCGGGACGCGATGAGAAGGCCGATGAGGATGAGGGCAATCTTGACGCCTGAGGTGATGGACCAGGCGACGAGGGCTGCGAGGTGGGGTTGCCACCATTCGGCGGTTAAGAATTCGGACATCGGGGCGGAAAGAGGAGTGGTTGGTTTTTTTAAAATGAAGGGCGGGCAATCAAAGGATGCGTGAAATCGTTCGTCGGGAAGGAGGTTAATTTACGGGATTGTGTTAAGGTTGTCGGCGATGAAGTGGCGGTTTTTTGCGTTTGTCTGGCTGGTGGTGGGGTTGATGGAGGTCCGGGGGCAGGAGTTCCGGGGGGAGACGCTGGTGAAGGCCAGGTTGGTGGCGGACACGACGGCGGTGGTGCCCGGAGAGGCGTTCCGGGTGGGACTGCTCCTCGAGATGGCCCCGAAGTGGCACACCTATTGGCAATACGCGGGGGACGCGGGGATTCCGACCTCGATTGATTGGAAGCTGCCAGAGGGTTTTGGCGCCGGACCGATCGAGTGGCCGCTGCCAGAGGGGATCCTCGAACCCGGGGATATCCAGGTCTACGCGTATGGGGACGAGGTCATGCTGTTGACGACGATCCAGCCGCCGGCTGAGATCGGGAGTGGGTCGGTGACGATTTCGGCGACGGCGGATTGGCTGGTTTGCGCGGAGTTGTGCATTCCGGGAACGGCAGATTTGTCATTGGAGCTGCCCGTCGCGGGAGCGGCGGAATCCGCGAACGGCGAGCTGTTTGACCGTTGGGAAGGGATGCTTCCGCGGGTGGAGGTTCCGCCGTTTGGGGTGGAGTGGTCGCGGGAAGGCGGGGACCTCGTGGCGAAGGTGAGCCCGGGGGAGGGGGTGGAGGCGGTGGATTTCTACCCGTTGCCGGCGGCGGACCAAGAGGTCGGGCACGCCGAGGTGCGGGAGTCGGGTGGAGAATTTACGATTCGAATCGCGGCGGTTGGGGATCTGCCGGGGGTCCTGGTGACGGAAGGGCCGGGAGGGCGGCAGGGGTGGTTGGTGAGCTTCCGGGGAAGCAGCGGCGGACGGCGGCGGTTTGTCGGTGTGGCAGGCGTTGATGCTTGGTGTGCTGGGCGGTCTGATTCTGAACTTGATGCCGTGCGTTCTGCCGGTGATCTCGCTGAAGATCTTTGGGTTCATTCAGCAGGCGGGGGAGGAATCGGGGAAGATTCTTGCTCACGGGCTGGCGTTCTCCGGGGGGATCTTTGCGTGGTTTTTGGGGTTGGGTTTGGTCGTGGTTGGATTGAAGGCCGGGGGGAGTGAGGTGAACTGGGCGTTTCAATTCCAGAACCCGATCTTTCTGGTGGTGGTGTCGGCGGTGGTTTTCGTTTTTGCCCTGAATCTACTGGGCGTGTTCGAGGTGGTTTTGCCGGGGCGGGCGACGGGGGGGCTGGCTTCGATGGGGAGCCGCGATGGTCTGGGAGGCTCGTTTTTTCAAGGAATGTTCGCGACGTTGCTGGCGACGCCCTGCACGGGACCGTTTCTCGGGACGGCGTTGGGATTTGCTTTTGCGCAATCGGCAGGGGTGATCCTCGCGATGTTTGGCGCGGTCGCGCTGGGAATGGCGTTGCCCTACCTGTTGCTGGCGGCTCGCCCGGGTTGGATGAAATTTTTGCCGAGGCCGGGGGCGTGGATGGAGCGACTGAAGCAGTTCATGGCCTTTCCGCTTTTCGCGACGTTGCTGTGGCTATTGTTCGTGATCGGTCAGCAGAACGAGGTCGCGACGGTGATCTGGATCGGATCGTTTCTGCTGTGCCTTGGGTTGGCCGGTTGGATCTACGGGGCGTTCTGTGGCCCGGGGGGTGGCGGACGGTCGCGGGGGGTGGCGGTGGCGCTCACGGCTTTGGTGGCGGTGGGTGGCGGTTGGTGGTCGCTGGGGAACGCTTTCGCGGCGGAGGAGGAGGAGTTTTGGCAGCCTTTCACGCAGGCCCGGGTGGACGAGCTGTTGGCGGAGGGAAGGCCGGTGTTCATTGATTTCACGGCGGACTGGTGTCTCATTTGCAAATACAACGAGCGGACCGTGCTGGACTTGCCGCAGGTGAGAGCGGAGTTCGAGGCGAGGGGGGTGGTGCCGATCAAAGCGGATTGGACGAGTGCGGATCCGGAGATCACGGCGGCGCTGAAGGAGTTTGGGCGGGTGGGTGTGCCGTTTTACGTTCTTTATCCGGCCGACGGGGGTGAGCCGGTCACTTTCCCGGAAGTTCTCACGGAATCGATCGTGGTTGGCGCGCTCGAGGGGATGGATTGAAATTCGCTCGAGGTTGGGTTGTGGATTCCGCGGGATGGGCTAGGATGCTGGTCATGAAAACCATGTTCTCCTTTTTCGCGGTTGGTCTCATCTCGGCTTCGGTAGCGTTGGCTGCTCCTGAGATCGGCAAGGCGGCTCCGGATTTTACCCTGACGGACGCGGAGGGTAATTCGCATTCGCTGGCTGATTTCAAAGGGAAGACGGTGGTTTTGGAGTGGTTCAATCACGGATGCCCGTTTGTGCAGAAGCATTACGGGAGTGGGAATATGCAGCAGCTGCAGGAGGCGGCGGTGGACGACGATGTTGTTTGGCTGACCATCGTTTCGTCGGCGGAGGGGAAGCAGGGGCACCTGACGGCGGACGAAGCCAAGGCGAAGAAAGCTGAATTGGGAATGAACGCGACGGCATTTCTTCTGGATCCGGACGGAACGGTTGGGAAGCTCTACGACGCCAAGACGACGCCTGAAATGTTTGTCATCAACGCCGAGGGAGCTTTGGTTTACAAGGGGGCGATCGACAGCAAGGCCGACGCGAAGGCCGCCTCGATCGAAGGCGCGACGAATTACGTGACGGCGGCGCTCGACTCTGTGGAGAGTGGCGAAGCGATCGAGACGGCCACGACGAAGCCGTATGGCTGCTCGGTGAAATACTGAGGCGAAGGGCCGAATGGCCCATGGCGGCAGGTTTTTGCGAGAGACAGTCTGAAGAAGGGGGGGCGAGGGGTTCCCGTCCTTGGTCGGGCGTGGTGCTCGGGATTTGACGATTCAACGAACGCGGTCGGGGATCCAGAGAGTCTCGTAGGGAGCGAGCGGGGTGGACTCGTAGGTTGCGGGGGTGTGGATGATGTTCGTCAGACAGAGGGTGGTGCCTCGTTGAATGGCGAAGATCGTGGCGGGCGAGTCCAGGATCGCCTGAGGGCCGTGGGGGTCGAAGTCGGGATTGGACGCTCGTTGATTCAGGAGCGAGGTGAGTCCGGTGAAGACCTCGGAGCGGAGGCTGGTGGGGTCGGAGAGTTCGGTTGAGAGAGTGGCGGCGGCGAGCTTTTGCCGGTTGATGCGGCGATTGATCCCGGTGGTGATGGCACCCTCGCGATCTCCGCGGCTGCCGAAGAGGCTGTGGAAATAGATTCCGGGGATGCCGCGGAGGGCGAACATGATGGCGTGGGCGGCGAGGAATCGGCTGACACCCTCGCGGGTGTGGGCGGTCGATGGTGGGGTGAATGGATCGTTGAGTGAGTCGAAGTAATTGATGTTGAGTTCGTAGGGGGTTTGGGTGCCGTCAGGGAGGGTCTTGTAGCTGACGAAGCCGCCGTGGGCCCGGACGGTGGCCACGAGGTGGTCGATCTCGGTCTGGTCGAGAATGCCGCGCGCCGGGTTGACGCCGATGCCGTCGTGGGAGGCGAGGAAATTGAAGAAGGTTGTGTCGGCGGAGGGGAGGGAGAGTGTTTTTGCCCACGCTTTGAGTTTCGTCGCGTCACCCGTGGTGAGCGTGTGGAGGACGAGGGGGGGGAGGGCGAAATTGTAGACGAGCTGGGCCTCGTTGATGCCGTCGCCGAAGTAGGAAACGTTGTCGGCGTGCGGGACGTTGGTTTCGGTGATGAGGCGGACGTGAGGGGCGGCGTGGTCGAGGACGGCGCGCATGAGTTGAATGACTCGGTGGGTCTCGGGGAGGTGGATGCAGGGCGTGCCGGGGATTTTCCAGAGGAAGGCGATGGCGTCGAGGCGGATGAAGCGGGCTCTCGCGGGCGACGTAGAGCAGGAGGATGTCGAGGAGGCGAAGGAGCACGCGGGGGTCGGCGAAGTTCAGGTCGGCTTGATCGGCGCTGAAGGTGGTCCAGACTTGCTTCGGACCCGCGGCGGTCGGGATGATCGTCAGAACCGGGTGGGTGCGCGGGCGGACGACCTCGCGGAGGTCGGGATGGCCATTGACGGTGAAGAACGTCGTTTCCCAACCGGGGTCCTGATTCGTGAAGCGACGGAACCACGTGCCTTGGACAGAGGCGTGGTTGAAGACGGCGTCAAACATGAGGCCGAAGTCTTCGCCGAGGGCGGTGATGTCCTCCCACGAGCCGTTGGCGGGGTCGACCGCGGTGTAGTCCATGACGCTGAAACCGTCGTCGGAGGAGCTGGGATAAAAGGGGAGGAGGTGAACCGTCAGGGGGAGCTGGTAATCCGAGATCGGTGGCGTGGTCAGGAACGCGTGGAGGGCGGCGACTGGCGTGGAGTCGGGTGAAGTGACCTGGTCGGCGTAGGTGATGAGGATCGCTTCGCGGTGGGGGTGCTCGGTGCTCGGTGAGTGGTGGGGGCGGGTCGCGCGGAAATTTTTACAGAGCGTGGCGATGGCTTCGTCGAGGTGGGGAGTGTCGGGATAGAGGGCGGCGAGATGGTCTTGGATGGTGGGCACGGAGGGGGTTGGGAGCAGATTTCCAGCCGGATCGGGTGGTGAGGAGAGATTGATTTTCGGTTTCGCGTGGGTTTTTCCGGTTGGCTGGGATTGTGCTACGAAGGTGGGGATGAGCATGTCGGTTTCATTGACCCGGGTTCCGGAGCGGGTGGGTTTCATTTCAACGCGGTTTGCGGGGACGGATGGGGTCACGCTCGAGGCGGCGAAATGGGCGCGCATTCTCGAGGCGGAGGGGGCACAGTGTTTCTGGATGGCGGGTCTGCTGGACAAGCCGGATGAGGTGAGTCATTTGGATCCGTTGGCCTTCTTCGGGCATCCTTACGTTCTGGACATCCAGAGTCACCTTTTCGGAACGACGACGCGGCCCCGGGAAATTTCCCGGCGCGTGCACGGAATGAAGAGCCGGTTGAAGAATTCGATTTATCGGTTCATCGAGCGGTACGACCTGGAGATGCTGATCCCGCAGAACATTCTGGCGATCCCGATGCACGTGCCGCTGGGGTTGGCGATGACGGAGGTGATGGCGGAGACGGGGATGCCGACGATTGCTCATCATCATGACTTCGCTTGGGAGCGGGAACGATTTTCGATGACGTCGGCGGGAGATTACCTGGGGGCGGCCTTTCCGCCGCGTTTGCCGAACGTGGAGCACGTGGTGATCAATTCCCTGCAGCAGCGGGAGTTGGCGCAGCGGTTTGGGCAGCCAGCGACGGTGGTGCCGAACGTGATTGATTTCGAGACGCCGGCTCCGGAGATTGACGATTACACGCGGGATTTCCGATCGGAGATCGGGGTGAAGAATTCGGACATTCTCGTGCTGCAGCCGACCCGGTTGGTGGCGCGCAAGGGGATCGAGCACGCGATCGAGCTGTTGCGGCGGTTGAAGATGCCGGGGCTGAAGTTAATTTTTTCGCACCCGGCGGGGGACGAGGGAAATGATTATCTGGAGCTGTTGCGGGAGCGGATCGTGGACGCGGGGATCGATGCGGTGGACATCTGGGATCGCGTGGGGGAGACGCGGGGGGTGAACGCGGCGGGGCAAAAAATTTACACGCTGAATGACGTGTATCCGCACGCTGATCTGGTGACTTATCCGAGTAGCTACGAGGGATTTGGCAACGCGTTTTTGGAGGCGGTTTATTTTCGGAAGCCGGTGGTGGTAAACTCGTACGCGGTGTACGCGCGGGACATTGATCCGTTGGGTTTTCAGGTGATCGAGATGTCGCAGTTGGTGACGAACGAGGTCGTGGAGCAGACGCGGGAGGTGCTGGGGAATCCGCGGATGCGGGAGGAATGGGGGGACGTGAATTTCGAGCTGGGGCGGAGATTTTTTTCGTATTCGGTTGCGCGGCGAAAATTGGCGGGGCGGATCGCGAGTTTGTTCGGAGAAGGGTGAGCTGGATTTTTCGATTCCGGATCTTCGATTGGTGCGGCGGAAGTGCTGCGGGGGAGCGACGTTTATTCGAAGTCTGCGGCGATGACTTCGTCGATGTCGTCCGCGTGGTAGCGCGTGCGATTCTCGGGTCGGAGCATTCCTTTCTTGAGGAACGGGAAGTCCGGACTGGTGGCTAATTCGCGCCAGAAGTTTTGCGTCGGATTGAGCGTTGAGAGGTCGGCGGCCTCTGGAGCCAGGGTGGCAACCGGGAAGGCTGCGGTCGGGGTGATGCCGTGGCGGCGGGCGAGTTCGGAGAGGCCGATTTCGTAGCAGCGGACGATGAGGTATTTGTAGGCGTTGGGAACGTGGCGGAGGTCCCGCCAAAAGGCTCGCCACCACCGCGAGCCGGTGACGGTGGGAGAGGCGGCGAGGAAGTAGCTCTGGAGGTGGGGGGCGAGTTCGTGGGAGTCGGTCAGGCCCCAGAAGTCGGTGCCGGTCATTCGTTTGAAGATCGGGGTCAGCGGGCGGCGCGGGCCGAAGACGCTGTCGTTGCCCAGGATCGCGCCGCGGCAGGCGACGGTGTCGCGGGCGGCGGCGAGGCCGACTTTCCAGGATCCGAAGTCGTAGCCGACGTTGGTGCGGAGGATGGCGAGATCGGCGAGGTGGCGGACGCGGGAGAGGTCGCCGGAGGTGGTGACGAAAACGATCGCGCTGGCGACGGAGCGGAGGGCTTCGAGGTAGGCGAGGGTGGTTGCGGCGACGGAGCCGGAGGCTTCGAAGTGGGAGAAAATTGCGACGGGGCGGGGATCGTCCGGCGGGAAAATCGCGGTGCCCTCCGTGCGGCGGATGCGGGCGGTGCGGTGGGCCGCTTCGATGCGGAGACGGTCGAGGGTGGCTTCGAAGGCGGCGCGTGAGGGGGTGGCTCCTTTCCGGAGGTAGCGGGCGCGGAGGGCGGCGTGGAGCACGGGGACTTGCGGAGGGCGGCTGAGGGGCCGGTAACTCCACGGTTTACTCGTCGTCGTGACCGAGAGCTCCGTTTCGTTCCAGACGTTTGCGGAGGGTCGCTTTGGTGATGCCGAGGAGCTTGGCGGCCTGAACCTGATTGTTGGCGGTGCGGGTCATCGCTTTGAAGGTGAACTCGCGTTCGAGCCAGGGAAGGAGCTGGATGGCGTCGTCGGTCGAGGCCGCTTCGAAAAGAAGGTCGATGGCACTATCGATGGAGGGAGGGGGTGAAGAGGGGGCGAGGTCGGGAGTGGTAGCGTGGGGGAGGGGTGCCGGCGATGCCTGCCTTTTGACGGTGCGTTCGGCTTGGAGGGGATCAACCGCGTTGGAAGCGAGACCGAGGGGGATGTCCTTGGGGAGGAGGACGTCCGTGGTGGCAAGGACGGTGGCGCGGAGAATGGTGTTCTCCAATTCGCGGACGTTGCCGGGCCAGGGGTAGGTCTCGAGGACGCGGACGGCTTCTTCGGAGAGCTGGAGGAGGGGACGGTGGCGTTGGTTGGCCGCTTTCTGGAGGAAATATTCGGCGAGGAGTTGGATGTCCTCAATGCGAGAGCGGAGGGGGGGGAGGTGAATGCGGACGACGTTGAGTCGGTAGAAGAGGTCCTCGCGAAAAGCTTTGGCGGTGACTTCTTCTTCGAGTTTTTTGTTGGTCGCGCAGACGATTCGGACGTTGGTGTTGATGGTTTCATTGCCACCGACGCGGGAGAATTCGCCTTCCTGCAGGACGCGGAGGAGTTTGGATTGGACGGGGAGCGGCATTTCGCCCACTTCGTCGAGGAAGAGGGTGCCTTTGTCCGCTTGCTCGAAGCGGCCGATCCGCTGGCTGTGAGCGCCGGTGAAGGCTCCGCGTTCGTGGCCGAAGAGTTCGGATTCGAGAAGATTCTCGGGGATGGCGGCGCAGTTGATGGCGAGGAAGGCGCGGGAGCTGCGGGCGGAATAGTGGTGGATGGCGCGGGCAACGAGTTCCTTGCCGGAGCCAGATTCGCCGGTGATCATGACGGGCGCGTCGGAGCCGGCGACGCGGCCAATCATTTTAAAAACCTGCTGCATCGCATCGGATTTGCCGACGATGTCCTCCTTGTGTTCTTCGACGGTGAGGAGCGGCTTGAAGGGGGTGGAAGCCCGGAGTTCGGCGCGCTCCTTGAGTGCGGAGTCGACGACCATCTTGAGCGTGAAGGGAAGCTGCTCTTTGCGGACGAAGTCGAAGGCGCCGAGTTTCATCGATTCGATAACGCCCTGGGTGGTGCCGAGGGCGCTGGTGATGATGACCATCGCGTTCGGGTTGTCCTTGCGGATGCGGGCGAGGAGTTCGAGTCCGCTGGAAGGATGGAGGTGCATCTCGACGATGACGAGATCGGGAATCTCCATCTGGAACGTCTTGAAGGCGGTGTCGGAGGCCGTTTCGGTGAGGACGGTCACGCCGTCTTTTTCGAGTTGGGTCTTCGTCCAGGCGAGGAAGTCGGAATCGCGGTCGACGATGAGAATGGTGTTTTTTTCGAGCATGGAAAGGGGCTGGGGAGAGTCTGGAAGTGGAAGTCTGCGCTGGGCTACACGCCGCCGAAGCGACGTTGGCGATGGCCGTAGTCGGCGATGGCGGCGAAGAGGTCGGCCTTGGTGAAGTCGGGCCAGAGTTTGGGCGTGACGTGGATTTCGGTATAGCTGAGCTGCCAGAGGAGAAAATTCGAGAGGCGGAGTTCGCCCGAGGTTCGGACGAGAAGGTCGGGGTCGGGAAGTGCGTGGGTGTAGAGGTGCTGGGCGAGGAGCTCGGGTGTGACGTCGGTTGGGGAAAGTTTTCCATCAGCGGCCTGACGGACGAGAGAGCGGACAGCGTCGACGATCTCCGCGCGGCCGCTGTAGCTGAGGGCAAGCGTGAGGGTGAGGCGGGTATTCGAGGCGGTGGCTTCGATGGCGCGGGTGAGGCGCTTCTGACACGAGGGGGGAAGTTCGTCCAAGCGCCCAATGGCTTTCAGGCGAACATTTTTATCCACCATCTCGGCGGTTTTTTCGTCGAGAAAGCGGTCGAGCAGGAGCATGAGGGCGTTCACTTCGGCGCGTGGGCGCTTCCAATTCTCCGAGGAGAACGCGTAGAGCGTGAGAAATTCTACCCCGGCGTCGCGGCAGCCTTCGACGCACTCTCCGACGGCTTGGGAACCCTGATTATGGCCCTTTATGCGGGGGAGGCCGCGTTGGTGGGCCCAGCGGCCATTGCCGTCCATGATGACCGCGATGTGACGCGGGACGTTGGCGCGCGCCGGGGTCCCAGAGACAGGATCGTCTCCGGCGGCAGGGCCAGTGAGGTCGGTGGTGGTGGCGGAGGCCATTCGAATGTTACTTTTTAGGCAAAAGCGGGAGAGGTCGGGTGAGGTGTCGAGTTTTGACCACGGTGGAACCGCATCGAAGCGGAGACAAGCGAAATTTAGGAGATTTGACGGATCGGGTGAGACCCCGATAGTGGAGGGGAGTGACAACGCGGAAATTTCTGGCAAAAGCGGCGACCTATTTTTTGAGGGCGACGCGGTTACGTTGCCCGGTCTGCGGGATCTCGCCCATGTTCCCGCCACTCTTGCGGGTCCGGCGACTGTCGGATTACTTCACCCCACTGGATGGATGCCCGCGGTGTGGCTACGCGTATGACCGGGAACCGGGTTATTTTCTCCTGTCGATCTGGGCAATCAACTACGGTGCGGGCAGTGCATTGGGGATCGTCATTTATCTGGTGATGGAGTTTAATTTTGATTTTTCGCTGGGGACGGAGTTGGCGGGAACGTTGATCCCGGTCGGGCTGTTCAACATCCTGTTCGCGAGGCATTCGAAATCGTATTTCGTCGCTTTCGATCACCTGTGCGATCCGCACCGTAAGGAAGGTGGCGACGACGGGGGGAATCGTCCGGTGGAGCCACCGGACGCACCCGTGCCCGCTCCGGATCGGAGTCCGGTACCGGAACCGGTCGGTTCTTCCAGCGGACTACGGTGATGAAATATTGGATCCTGGCTGTGACGGCGGCGGCTTTGGTCGGCTGCGGGGAGGTGGCGGTGCCGTTGGACGGTTTGGGGCGGTCGGCGGAGAATGTGCCGACGGCGGGACCCCGGGGGGAGATTAAAGTGGGCCTGCCGGGGGCGAGGGATCGAGTGCAGGTGGTTGAGCTGCCAGACGGGACGGTGGGCTACGTGTTGAAGCGGGTCGGGTCGGGGACCGACCGATTGTTGACGGCGGAGGAGTTCGCGCGGTTTCTTTACGACAGCCGAACGCGGCAGGGTTGGTGGACGGGGGTCTTCAACATCACGAGTCCGGTGGGCTTCCTTTGGGTGTCGCTGGGGCTACTGGGGCAGGTGTTATTTACCGGAAGGATGTTGGTGCAATGGGCTGCCAGTGAGAAATCGAAGCGGTCGGTAGTGCCGGTGTCCTTCTGGTGGATGAGTTTGGTCGGCGCGACGATGTTGCTCGTTTATTTCATCTGGCGACGGGACATCGTCGGCGTGCTGGGGCAGGCGACGGGCTGGGGGATCTACGTGCGGAATTTGGTGTTGATCAGAAGATCGAGGGGGTGAGGCCTGTGGTTGGTCCGGGTGCTTTTCGGTGCGCACGTCACGCGGCCTGACGTCACGTGCCGTAGGATTCGAGAAATTTTCGCTCAGATTCGATGTTGCCAATGACGACGAGCTGGTCGCCGGTGGTGAGGAGAGAGTCCGGGGATGGGTCGATGTGCTTACCCGTGGCGTCGGTGATGGCGATGACGCTGCAATTTGTGCGTTCGCGGATGCCGGAAGTGGCGAGCGTTTTCCCGGCGAGGACGGGGGGGACGGGGACACGGAAGACGTCGAGGCCCTCGGCGAGCATGAGGACGTCGGCGTTTTTCAGGACGTTGAGGATCGAGTTGGCACCCATCGAGGCGTAGGACATGACGAAGTCGGCGCCGGCGCGGTGGATGGTGGAAATGTTTCGTTCGAAGGTCGCGCGGGTGATGATCTGGATGTCCGGGCGGAGGCGGCGGCAGTAGATGGTGAGGTAGGTATTGATGTCGTCCTCGTGCGGGGTGATGACGACGGCGGGGGCTTCCATGATGCCAGCGCGGGTGAGGACGTCGAGGGAGGCGGCATCGCCATGGACGTATTTGGCGGGGTCGCGAATCCGTTCGGAGAGGGATTCGACGATGCGATAGTCGGCCCCACGGCGTTGGAGGGCGGCACCGGTGGCACGGCCCGAACGCCCGCCGCCGATGATGACGATCGGGGCCTCGGTGTTGTGGTAGATGCAGAAGAGTTCGTCGTATTTTTGAAATTGTTCGCGGGAGCCGGCGAGGATGAGGACGGTGTTCTCTTGGATGACGGTGTCGGGTTTCGGCGTGACGAAGGTGCCGCGCTCCCAGACGCCGGCGATCGTGACGCCGAGAGTTTCACGGAGTTTGCACCCGGCGATGCATTTGCCGACGAGAGGAGTGCCGGAAGCGGTGGCTTCGGCGATGAGGAGGTCATCGAAGGTGCCGATGACGTGGGAGAGCGCGTCGCCGCCGATGATGCGGCGGGCGAGGGATTGGCCCATCATTTCGCCCAGACGGAGGACGTTGGTGGAGCCGGCGAGTTCGAGAATGTCGACGGCTTGAGCGCTGTTTGCGGTGGTGAGAATCGGGACGGAATCGGAGAGTTCGCGGACGGTGAAGGCGACGTTGACGTTGACCGGATCGGTCGAGGTGGTGGCGACGAGCGCGGCTCGTTCGACGCCGCAAGCGCGGTAGGTCTCGGGATCATCAAGGTCGCCGACGACGACGTGAATGCCTTCGTCGTGCAGGCGGAGAGCGTCTTCGAGGTTGGGAACGATGAGGGAGTAGGGGAACGAGTATTGTTCGAGGCGGGGAATGAGCGCTTCGGTGACGGGATCGTGGTGGCAGAGGAGGACGTGATTTTTGAGACTTCGAGGGGAGCTTGCGCGGGGCGCGTTGGGCTTCCTGAAGCTTCATCCACGGCGCGTAGAAGAATTCGATGAAGGTGAAAGGAAGGAGGACAAGGAGGAAAATCATGCCCGAGAGCAGGACGACGATGGAGAAGGAGCGACCGAGGTCGGAGGTGAAAGTGATGTCGCCGAAGCCGAGGGTGGACATGACCGTGAGCGTCCAATAGAAGCCGGTGATCCAGGTGTAGCTCTGGCCTTCGGAGGCCATGATGAAGTGAAAAATGACGCTGTAGACGGTGACGAGAGCGACGAAGAGGACGAGAAAGCGCCAGAGCTGGAGCAGATTGCGCCGGCCGGAGCGATTGTGGACGGCGTAGGTGACGAGGGTGGCGACGAATTTCATTCGGTGCGGGGAGGTTCGCGTGAAGAGCGCTGCGGACGCAAAGGTATTATCGGGGCGGTGAAGACGCTATTGCCAAAGTCCGGGCGAGCTTTTACTTTCCTGCGCTCTTTTGATGACTATGACGGATCGGCCTCTGATTTATCTGGATAACAACGCGACGACGCGGGTGGATCCGGAGGTGTTAGACGCGATGTTGCCGTGGTTGCGGGACGAATACGGCAATCCTTCGAGCGCGTACCGGCTGGGGGTGCGGGCCCGGGAGGCCGTGGAGCGGGCGAGGGGTCAGGTCGCGGAACTGGTGGGGTGCGAGGCGCGGGAGATTTTGTTCACCAGCTGCGGGACGGAGTCGACGAACGCGGCGATCCTGTCGGCGACGGCGTTGGATCCGGATTGCACGCACGTGGTGACGTCGGCGGTGGAGCACAGTGCGACGTTAAAACTTTGCGAACACCTGACACGGCGGGGGTACGAGGTGACGTGGTTGCCGGTGGAGTCGGACGGGTCGTTGGATTTGGAGAAGCTGGAGCGAGCGATTCGGCCCGACACGGCGGTGGTGAGTCTGCTCTGGGCCAACAACGAGACCGGGGTTTGTTTTCCGATGGATCGGGTGGCGGAGATCTGTCGGGCGAAGAAGGTGTTGCTGCACTGCGACGCGGTGCAGGCGGTGGGGAAAGTGCCGGTGCGGCTGGGGGACGCGGGGATCCATTTCGCGTCGATCTCCGGACACAAGCTGCACTGTCCGAAGGGCGTCGGTGCGCTTTATGCGAACCGAAAAGTGCGGTTTACGCCGATGTTACGGGGGAGCCAGGAGGAGGCGCGGAGAGGGGGGACGCAGAACGTGGCTTCGATCGTGGCGATGGGTGCGGCAGCCGTCGTGGCGGGCCGGCATCTGGAGGAGGAGCAGACCCGGGTGCGAGTGATGCGGGATCGTTTCGAGTCGGAGATTTTGGCGGGGGTGAGCGGGGTCGAAGTCAACGGTGCCACGGAGGATCGACTGCCAAATACGACGAATCTCGCGTTCGAAGGGATCGAGGCGGAGGGGGCGTTGATGTTGCTGGACGAGGAAGGGGTCTGCTGTTCCGCGGGGAGTGCGTGCACGACCGGATCGGTCACGCCGTCGCACGTGCTGAAAGCGATGGGCGCTTCGGATCGGCGGGCGCGTTCGAGTTTGCGGTTTTCGTTTGGGCGGTTCAATTCGGACGCGGACGTCGAAGCGGCGCTGGAAATCGTGCCGCGAATCGTCGAAAAGTTGCGTCGGGCAGCGCCGGTGGCCGCCGGGCCGGTACTGGTCGCCTAGAGCGGTCAGCGGCTGGGATCCGCGGCTCGTGAAATATCCGAGCTGGACTACGCCCGGGTCCAGGGTGGGTTGCGATTTGGTTACATGGATCAATCAGATACGCAGAAATTTTGTGAGCAGTTGAGGGAGTTTTCGAACGCAATGCTCATCACGAAGGCCGATGACGGAAAATTGCGGGCGCGGCCCATGGCGATCGCCGAGGTCGAGGACAGTGGGAGTTTTTATTTTCTCACGGCCCGCGATACGGCGAAGGTGCACGAAATTGAGAGTGACACGCTGATCCACGTGGCGTGCCAGAACGACCAGTCGCTTTACCTTTCGATTAACGGGTTGGCGACGCTGTCCGACGACACGGTGAAGATCGAGGCGGTTTGGAACGAGGGATTCAAACCGTGGTTTCCCGACGGACCAACCGATCCGAACATTGCCTTGATCGCGGTGAATCCGATCGACGCGGAATATTGGGATACGCAGGGAGCAAAAAAATTCGAATACCTCTGGCAGGTCGCGAGTTCCTACGTGACGGGGACGACGCCTGACATCCACGAGGGTGAACAGCACGGCACGCTTAATCCTTAACGATTGCCCCGATTCGGTTTACAACGGAGTAGTTATGCCTAAGTCACACATCATCATCGTCGCAGACACCGGAAGTTTTCGAGCCTTTGGGCTGGAGCATCCGCCGGAGCGCGAGCCATTTCCCCGGGAATTTGAATCCATCGACCTGATCGCAACGAATCAGCAGCTGCACGAGAAGGTGACCGATCAAGCCGGAGCGATGCCGAGCGGGGGGGCGCAGGGAGCGACCTCGCACGTGGGGAACGAGGGAATTCAGCTCGAGGATAAATCGCGGGCGATCAAGGAAATCGGCGGGCACATTGATCGAGTTCTGTCCGAGCACACGCCCGACCGCTGGTCGTTTGCGGCGCCGTCCGAGGTGAATCACGCGATTTTGGACGCGATTCCGAACAGGCAGTGGAAGGACAAAGTGCGGGAAAACGTTTCAAGCAATCTCGTGAACGTGCGCCCGCAGGAATTCGGTAAGCACTTTAAATTCTGACGCCCTCGGGGCGTTCGCGGGTCAGCGGGCGGTGAACATGAAGATGATGGCCGCCGCGTAGATCAGGAGAACAGAGAAGCTCTCAAAGCCAATGTTCGCGATGCCGCGTTTTTCGCGGCGGAGGAGACCCATCGTCAGCAGGCCGGTGAGCAAAATCGTGAGAGCCATCAGGAACGTTTGGTGATCGGTGATGCTGTGGTAGATCGAACCCTCCCGGTACGCGACGTCGGCGACCGCGATAAATAGGATGTCGAAGCTGTTGCCGCCAATGATTCCACCGACAGCGAGCGTGAGGGCACCTTGGCGCACTGCGGCAATCGCGGTAACGAGCTTCTGGAAGGGACGTGGCGACGGCGGTGAAGAAGCCACCGATTGCGGTCTCCGAAAGTCCGGATTTCTCGGCGGCAGCGATACCCGTTTGCGCGACGACCCAGCCGGCGCAGCCGACGGTTGCGGCGGTGAGGGCGAAGGCGAGCCAGAGGCGAGTGATGCTCTTGCCATCGGTCGGATCTTCGGCGGGAAGGTCTTCGCGGGTTTCTCTCGTTTGCTGTGGAAGCCAGGTCGGCTCGTCTCGGGCTTGGGCGATGATTCGCATCCCGTAAATGTAGCCAAGTAACAAAACGATCGAGGCTGGATGAATGCCAAAGATGCTGACCTCAGGTCCCGAAACTGCGATCAGCGGGATCGACAGCAGCGTCAGGAGGAGGCTGCCTTGGAGAATATTCGATGCGGACGCGGCCGCGTGTTCGAGGTTTGCTTTGCGGTAGGAAATGTCGGCGATGGCGAGGAAAGCGGTTTGCGCCGCGATTCCGCCCACGGCGTTACTGACGGCGAGTTCCGGGAAGCCTCGCCAAGCGGTGATGGCCGAAGTCGTGATGCCCGGGAGGGAGGTGGACGCCCCGAGAAAGAGAGCGCCAGCGATGGCTTCGCCGAGACCGGTTGCGTCCGCGAGGCGATCGGCTTGCGCGGCGAGCTTCCAGCCCGCGATGGCGATGACCGCGGCGGCCAGAGCGAAAAAAACGACGTTGAGGGTGAGTGAGAGTTGGGTGAAATCGGGCATTCCAAAAAAAACGGGTCGACGCTTCGTGCGTCGACCCGTCTTGGTAGATTCGGAAGCGAGTCCGGAATGGGACGCTTATTTATCCGCGGGATTGTGAACGCCGATGACGCCCATTGCGATGCGGTCCCCCGCGTTGCCGGTCGGCTGACCGCCGTCGTCGGCTTTCGCGTGAACGATGACCCCGCGACCGATGATGGCGGCCTCACCTTCCACCAGGGAGACGTTGTCGACCGTGATGGTGAGCTCCGCAACGCCATCGGCGTCGGCTTCGAGATTCCCGAGATCGCCGGCATGACGGACTTCCGTGGTGGGAAGGGCGTGGTCGTGGCCTTCGGGGTTGTAGTGGCCGCCGGCGCTCGTGCCGTCGGAGGCGGAGATGTCGCCGAATTCGTGGATGTGGAAGCCGTGTTTCGAGTTGGGATCAAGTCCGGTGACCTCGGCGGTCGCGGTCACTTTGTCTCCGTCCTGCGTGAACATCACGGTGCCGTTGACGTCATTGCCCTCGGTGGGAGTGAGGACGGCGATGAGCGTGTCGGGAGCGTCAGCGGCGTGAAGAACGGTGGGAACGAGGGTTGCGATGACCGCTGCGGCGGTGCTGGTGGCGAGTTTGGAAAGGTTCATTTTCATCACCCGAATCATCGCAGATGCGGCTCACCCCGCAACCCTGGAACGCCTGATCCCGGGGTGGGGGAGTTTTCGGATGGGAACGTTGGGAGGATGAAGAGTCGGGCGCTCAGCTCAGTGACCCGCCGTCCCGGCGGACGGGACGAGAACGTAGCGCATCCCGGCCGCTTTGGCTGCCTGGACGCCCATCGGTGCATCTTCGAAGACAAGGCATTGGTCGGGCGGGACGCCGAGAGCGCGAGCGGCCGCGAGGAACGGGTCCGGCGAAGGTTTGCCGTGCTCGGTGTCTTCCGCGCAGATGATCGCGTCGAAGTAGCCGGTGAGTCCCAGCGCATCGAGGGTGCCGACGACGAGTTCGCGGAAGCCACCGCTGGCAACGGCCATCGGCGCGGTGCCGTGAAATTGCTTCACCAGATCGACGACGGGCTCGATGGGAAAAGCTTCGGGAATGAGGTCGATGTAATATTTTTCCTTGAGGGATGCCGCTTCGTCGGGGTCGAGGGAGGTGCCGAATTTCTCGTTGAGCTGGGTGATGATTTTGCGGGTCGGGGTGCCGCCCCACGAGTAGAAGAGGTCTTCCGGGAACTGCCCGCCGAGTTCGTTCATCGCCCGCTGCCATGCTCGGAAGTGGAGCGGCATCGTGTCGGCGATGGTGCCGTCGCAGTCGAAGATGTAAGCGAGGAAAGGGTGGTCGGGCAGATCGAGCTTCATGGCGGCGACGTTCTAACGACCGATTATCCGTTTGACGAAGGGAAACTTTCTGCCGACTCTCCTCGGCTCTTTGCCCGTCATGCGTCACACCCTCTCCGTTCTCGTCGAAAACAAATTTGGCGTCCTTGCGCGGGTCGCTGGGATGTTCAGTGGAAGAGGGTTCAACATTGATTCGCTGAACGTCGGGCCGACGCTGGATCCGACGACGTCACGGATGACGATCGTGGTGCGCGGCGACGACTCGGTGCTGGACCAGGTAACGAAGCAACTCGACAAGCTGGTCGAGGTGATCGACGTCGAGGACTTCCGTGACGAGGAATACGTCGACCGCGAGTTGCTGCTCCTGCGCGTGAAGGCGACCTCGAAGACGCGGGCCGAGGTCATGCAAATCTGCGACATTTTCCGAGCGAAGATCATCGACGTGCAACCCGAGCGGCTTTCGATCGAAGTGACCGGGACGGAAAGCAAGATCAATAAATTCCTCCTTCTCATGGAGCGCTTCGGCGTCCTTGATCTGACGCGGACCGGCAAGGTCGCGCTCTCGCGAACCAACAAGTAGCTTCATCCCTCACTCAGCATCCACATTTCCCACTTCTAAAAATCATGCCTGCTAAAATCTACACCGACAAAGACGCCGATCTCGGCGTGCTCAAAGGAAAAACCTGCGCCGTCATCGGCTTCGGCTCACAGGGCCACGCCCACGCGTTGAATCTCAAAGACAGCGGGGTGAAGGTCATCATCGGCCTTTACCCGAAATCAAAGAGCCGGGCGGTTGCCGCGGAGCAGGGCTTCGAAGTTTTCGACACGGCGGAAGCGGTGCAGAAGGCGGACATCATTTTCGTCGGAGTGCCGGACACGAAGATCCCCGCTGTGTTCGACGCCGACATCGCGCCGAACCTCACCAAGGGCAAAACGCTACTGTTCAGTCACGGTTTTGCGATTCACTTCAAGACCATCGTGCCGACGGAGGACGTCGACGTGATCATGGTCGCGCCAAAGGGACCGGGCCACATCGTTCGCCGTCAGTTCACCGAGGGGAAGGGCGTCCCGGCGTTGATCGCGATCTACCAGAACCCAAGCAAGAAGGCGAAGAAGGTCGCGCTGGCTTGGGCCAAGGGTGTCGGCGGAACGCGCGGTGGCGTGATCGAGACGAGCTTCAAGGAAGAGACGGAGACGGATCTCTTTGGGGAGCAGGTTGTGCTTTGCGGTGGGGCGAGTGCCTTGGTCCAGGCAGGCTTTGAGGTTCTCGTCGAGGCTGGTTACTCGCCGGAGATGGCGTATTTCGAATGCTTGCACGAGTTGAAGCTGATCGTGGATCTGATGAATGAGTCCGGCATCGCCGGGATGAGGTTCTCGATTTCCGAGACGGCGAAGTGGGGTGACGTGAAGGTCGGACCGAAGATCATCGACGGCAGCGTGAAGAAGCGGATGGAGAAGGCTCTGAAGGAAATTCAGAGCGGCAAGTTTGCGAAAGAGTGGGTGGCCGAATACGAAAACGGTTATCCGGAATACAACCGGTTGCTCAAGGAGGGCGCGAATCATCAGATCGAGAAGACCGGCGCGCGGTTGCGCGGCTTGATGCCCTGGATCAAGAAGAAGAATCTGAAGGGCGCGCAGGCGGCTTATTGAGCTGCAGGTCGCTCGGGATTCGATTAGCGGCTTCGCCGGTGGTTGACGAGTGCCGGGCAGGATGCCCGGCACAGCGGGCTGGAAGCGCGCGCTCCGCAGACGGGCTTCGCGGCGACGTCCGTTATTCGCTTGCCGTGTAGTTGAGGCGGCGGGATTGGAGCCAGCGGACGCCGAACATGTCGGTGGTCGCGCGGAGGGCGCGGTTGCCGAGACCGTATTTGCTGGTGCCGAATTTTCGGGCGCGGTGGTTGACGGGGATTTCGACGACGGTGTGGCCGGCGTTCTTGATGAGCGCAGGGATGAACCGGTGAACGCCGTGGAAGGGGACGAGCGCGGGGACGCAGGCGCGACGCATGGCCTTGAGCGTGCAGCCGGTGTCGCGGACTCCATCGCCAACGAAGCGGCTGCGGACGAAATTCGCGACGCGGCTGGTGATTTTTTTGGTGAGTTTGTCGGCGCGATGGGCGCGGTAGCCGCAGACGAGGTCGGCTCCTTTTTCGAGTTCGGCGAGAAGCAGCGGAATGTCGGCGGGATCGTTTTGCAGGTCGCCGTCGAGCAGGACGATGATCTTACCGCGGGAGGCCTGCATGCCGGCGATCATGGCGGCGCTTTGGCCCGCGTTGCGTTCGAATCGGAGGAGTCGGACGGTGTCGGAGGTCCGGATGCGGGAGACGGTGGCGTCGGTCGAGCCGTCGTCGACGAACACGATCTCGGCGTTGACCGCGGCGAGGGCGGTGGCGAGTTCGGCCTGGAGAATGGGGACGTTTTCCTCCTCGTTGTAGAGAGGGATGACGACGGAAATGGTCGGGTTGGATGCGCTCAAAGCGGCATGGTCTGGTAGTCTTCGCAGAAATAAAACCGCAAAGTGCGAAGTCGTCCGGCGGGATCGCTGACCTCGAGGGAGGCGGCGAGCGAGACGTTGCGAAAGGCGCTGGCGATGGTTTGTGGGAGATCCACTTCGTCGGTGAGAAAGAGGGCGGAGCGTCCGGTGTAGGGGTTCTCGGCGCGGAGTTCCATGAAGAACTCGTCGGGCGCCTGCGTCGTTTCGACGAAGTCGTCGTAGCGCGGCCAGAGGCCGAATTGATTCGAGAGATCCTGAGATTCGCGCAGGAAGATCTCGCGGGGTTGGCCTTCGGCGATTTTCGGGAGGTGGTAGTTGAGCGCGGCGGTGAAGGCGGGGTTTTTAGCGATGAAGAAGATGGCGGCCGGCTGGGTCGTTTGACCTTCGTCGCGGAGCGTCTCGGCAACGGCGGCAATTCGCGGCCAGGGCAGGGCGTTGTCGCCTTGCGACCACGGGTGGGGATTCCAGCGTGGGTAGGTGAGCGCAATTGCCGCGGAGGCCGCGGTGAGCAGGATGACGGGGGTCTGCAACGAGCGGAAGAGGCGGGCTTCGCCGCCGAGCCAGGCGGCCATCGGGATTGCGAGAGCGGCAGCGGTGAGTAGATCAGCCGGATCCCGGTCGCCGTGGAGCGCGAAGAAGAGCCACGTGAGGAAGAATGGTGCGGTCCAGGCGGCGATGAAGCGCGCGCGGAGGTGGTGGCGCATGCGGCGGGCGGCGACGACCGTGGTGGCGATGAGGAAGAGGGCGGCGAAGATCGAGAGGCTGGCCTGAAGGGCTCCGAAAGCGGATGGCCACGTTGCCGGGTCGAAGGTGATGGCCGTGCGGAAGGTCCCGAGAGCGAGGGGTGCCCAATCGTGGGTGATGTTCCATCCGATGGCGGGGAGGCAGCCGGCGAGCGTCAGGAGAAGGGCGGCGTAGAGGCCCGACTTGCGAAATTGGGCGCGGTAGCGGGGAGACGCGACGCAGACGGCGAGGATCGCGGGCCACGCGAGGATCGTCGCGTAGCGAAATTGGATGCCGATGGCGATGGCGGCACCGACCAGTATCCACGAGAGAAGATCTCGCTTCCGGTCGAATGCCCGCCAAGCGGCCCAGGCGGCGATGAGGGTGGCGGCGAGTGCGGGCAGGGTCGGCGCGGCGTGGACGGCGGCGAGGTTGAACATCGGGAGCGCGTTCAGGAACGCGGCGGCGGTGAGGCCGACGGCTTCGCCGAAGAGATTGCGGGCGAGGAGATACATCGCGAGGGAGGCAACGAGCGCGGCGAGGGGGAAAGCGATCCGGAGGCCGAGCGGGTTGTGGCCGAAGAGGGATTGGCCGAAATTGACGAGAGCCGCAGTCCCGCCGGGGCCGTCGAAGAACGCCCAATCCAGCTGGTTGCTTTGCATCCAATGGTAGGCCTCGGGGGGCGTGATGTCCTGAACTGCCGCGAGCCAGCACCGGAGGACGGTGAGGACGAGCAGCAGGACGAGGCCGAAAATTTTCACTGAGCGATCAGACTGGGATGCCGGGAGGCCAAAGTGGGGAACGCGCGGGGGGCGAAACGTCGCCAGGCCGCCTCGAGAAGTGCCAGGCCGAGAAAGGCGCACGCCGCTCCGATGATCGCAGCGACGACGATGTCGGACGGATAGTGGCTGCCAACGTAGACGCGTGAGTAGGCGACGAGGCAGGCGGGAATGAAGTAGAGCCAGCCCCAACGGCGGTAGAAAACGGCGAGGACGACGGCCAGCGCGAAGTTATTGGCAGCGTGACCGGACGGGAAGGCATTGCCGGTGACGGGATAGATCGACGGCTCGGAGATCTCGAGTTTCACCGGTTTGGCGAGAGCGAGGAGGCGAGGTTTGGCTTTTTGCAAATCGAGAATTCGGACGCCGTCGAGGACTTGGTAGGGGCGGGGGCGCTCAATAGTATCCTTGAGGGTATCGACGACGATTCCGTCGGTCAGGCCGATCACCAATCCGATACAAATCACGAGCGCCCGTCCGTGAAAGCCACCGAAGATCAAGGCCCAGAGCCCGGCGAGCACCGCGAGTGGCCACCAGAAATCCCAGCTTGAGATCGTGGCCATGGGAAGGTCGAGAACCGGCGAGGTCCAGGTGACGTTGATGAGGTGAAAGAGACTTTGATCCATCCGAGGCGGTGGGTGATAGTCTGCAGATCGTCCGATGAATCCAATGACCACTCAAGCCAAGAACCTGTTCGTCGTCTGCCTCCTCGTCGTCACCGCCAACTCGCGGGCGGCGGACGAACCCAGTGCGGATGAGATTTTGCGGGCGGCCCGGATGAATCAGGTCGGGCAGTCGGCGAGATTGCAGGCCGAGCTGCGCGCTTCCGACGGGGAGCGGACGCCATTTGTGATTTCGCTCGATGGCGGTCAGATCCGATATTCGTTTGAGTCCGGCGAGGAGATTGGGCTGCGCATGACGGATGACGAGGCGGTTCTCACCGAGCGATCCGGCGGGAGTGAATCGCAGGTGCGACCCGCGAAGTTCGATCAGCGCATCAACAACACGCCGATCACCTACGAAGATCTGGCGGTGCCTTTTCTGTATTGGCCCCGGGCCAAGCTGAATGGTGAGGACAAGGTTTATGGACGTTCGTCTTGGGAGGTGGAGGTGCAGGCACCGCGGGGAAAGAGCCAGTACGGGGTTGTCCGGGTCTGGATCGACAAGGACAGCGGGTCGATCATGCGGATGGAGGGCTACGATGGGAGTGGAAAACTGGTGAAGCGATTCGAGGTGAAGGCGGCGCAGAAGCTCGACGGGCAGTGGATGCTCAAGGAGATGCGGGTCGAGAGGATCAATCCCGAAACGCGCAAGCCGGTCGAGCGGGCTTACCTGGTCGTTAAGGATAAAATTTAAGGCTCAGGAGGGGATCGAAGCGCGGTAGGTCTTCCATCCGCCGTGGTCGCTGATGTCGGGCGCGTCGCGGAGGGCGATGGATTCGCAGAGGAAGCCGTTGACGTCGTCGCCAGATTCGAGCGTGACGGTGCCGATGGTGAGCGGCGGTGGGACGGCCGCGACGAAGGTGCCGAAGGCGGCGGGGGTGAGGGAGTAGATTTCGACTTCGATGCTGGCCCCGTTTTCGGCCACGCGGACGAGGCCGGGTTTCTCGGGAGAGGTATCGGGAAGGGAGTGGAGGCGGTAGGCGGGGGCGGTGCGGGTCGCGGTGAGGAGGCGGGCACCGAGATCGAGGAGTTGGTGGTGGAGAGGTTCGCCGCGCAGGTGGGCGCCGACGACGGCGAGAGGGATGCGGTCGTCGGGTGGCGGCTGGATTTTTTCGCCGAGAAAAGCGGCGGCGAGTTCCGTCTGCCTGGATTCGGTCCAGGCGGGGCCGATGAACGTGACACCGAACGGGAGGCCGTCGGGTCGGAAGCCGGCGGGGACGGCGAGGGCGCAGAGGTCGAGGAGGTTGACGAAATTCGTGTAGCGTCCGAGGTTCGAATTGAGGGTGACGGGGTCGGCGAGGAGTTGTTCGACGGTGTAGATCGTTCCGGCGGTCGGGAGGAGCATCGAGTCGCAATCGTCCCAGAGCGGTTCGGTGGCGCGAACGAGTTCGGCGAGTCGATATTGAGCGAGGAACGCGTCTACGGCGGAAAAGCGGCCGCCGCCCGTGATGAGCTGGCGAACAACTGGGTGGATGGCGTCGGAGTGGTCATCGACGAACGGTTGAATCGCGGCGAGGCGCTCGGCGATCCACGGGCCTTCGTAGAGGAGGGCGGCGGCGTCGAGGAAGGGGGTGTAATCGAATTCGACGATTTCGTGGCCGAGTTCGGCGAGTCGGGTGATCGCTTCGGCGTAGAGACGGGCGGACTCGGTGTCGCCGAAGAATTCGCGGTGGGAGTCGGGGAGAACGGCCACGCGGTTGCGGACGGGGCGGGTTGGCTCGGCGGGTGACCGCGAATACGGATCGGTGGGATCCAGGCCCCGGGCGACGTCGTCGACGCGGACGGCGGTGTCGAGCGTCGGTGCGAGGACCGTGATGCAATCGAGTGAGCGGCAGGCGGGGACGAGACCGGTGGTGGACCAGCGGCCGCGGGTGGGTTTGAGGCCGATGAGATTGTTGAAGGCAGCGGGGATTCGGCCGGAACCGGCGGTGTCGGTACCGAGGGCGAAGTCGACGAGACCGGTGGCGACGGCGATGGCGGACCCGGAGCTGGAGCCGCCGGAGACGTAATCGGGGTCGATCGAGTTGCGGGGAATCGGGTGGGGGGTGCGGGTGCCGTTGAGGCCCGTGGCGAATTGGTCGAGGTTGGTTTTCCCGATGGCGATGGCTCCCGCGTCGAGTAGACGTTGGACGACGGTGGCGTTGGCGGTCGGCTCGGTGGCGAAGTCCGGGCAGGCCGCGGTGGTGGGGAGGCCGAGGACGTCGATGTTGTCTTTGACCGCGAAGGTCTGGCCACGGAGCGGAAGGTCGCGCGGATCGGCGTCGACTTCGGCGGCGCGGGCCAGGAGGGCGTCCGGGGAGAACCGCGAGAGCCAGACGCCGTCATCGCCGCGGGCTTCGATGGCGCGGAGGGTGGTTTCGATTTTTTCGCGGAGGGTCATGATGGGGTGATGATGGCGAGGGGTTGACCGGGGGTGACCATCTGACCTTCGGCGCAGCGGAGGGCGTGGATGGTGCCATCGGTGGGGGCGCAGACGGCGATCTCCATCTTCATGGCTTCCAGGATGATGAGCGTGTCTCCCGCGGTGACGGTGTCGCCGGGGGCGACGGTAATCTTCCAGACGTTGGCGGTGAGGTTGGCTGGGATTGATTGGGCGCCTGGGGGGATGTCGCCGTCCGGGGCGGGCCGGGGCGGGGGCTTCGGACTCGGCGATCTCGGTGAGGCCCGCGAGTCGCCAGCGTTCGCGCTCGGATTCGAACGCGGCTTGTTGGCGTGATTTGAAGGCGGCGGATTCGGTGGAGATGGAGGCGAGAAATTTGCGGTAGTCGCCGAGGCGAAAGGTGGTCTCGCGGACGTCGAGTTGGAGATTGCCGCGCGGGAAATCTTCGCGGAGGCGGGTGAGTTCGTCGGCGCTGACCGGATAGAATTGAATCTGGTCGAAGTGGCGGAGAAGCCAGGGCTGGGGGAAGTCGGGGGTGGAGCGCCAGCGGTTCCACATCTGGATGGTGCGACCGACGAATTGATAGCCGCCGGGGCCTTCCATTCCGTAGATGCAGAGGTAGGCACCGCCGATGCCAACGGCATTTTCGGGGGTCCAGGTGCGGGCGGGATTGTATTTGGTGGTGACCAATCGGTGGCGAGGATCGATGGGCGTGGCGACGGGAGCACCGAGGTAAACGTCGCCGAGACCGAGGACGAGGTAGCTGGCAGAGAAGACGGTGTCGCGGACCTGCTCGATGGAGTCGAGGCCGTTGATGCGGCGGATGAACTCGATGTTGTCGGGACACCAGGGGGCATCTTTGCGGACCGACTGGGTGTATTTTTCGATGGCGAGTCTGGTGGCGGGATCGTCCCAAGAGAGCGGGAGGCGGACGATGCGGCTGGGGACTTCGATGTCATCCAGGGGTGGGAGGGAGCGCTCGGCGGTGAGGAGGGCTTCGAGTAATTCCTGGCGCGGGAGGATGCGGCTATCGTAGTGGATCTGGAGCGAGCGAATGCCCGGGGTCAGGTCAAGGATGCCGGGCAGGGGATGCTGGCGGAGCCAGTCCATGAGCGCGTGGGCGCAGAAGCGAAGGTTGAGATCGAGGGCGAGCGGGCCGTATTCGATGAGCAGGGATTTGTCCCCGGCCTGGCGGTAGGTGACCTGGGGATGGTCGTTCTGGGGAGGGAGGAAATGGAGAATGGGTGAGTCAACGGTGGACGACGGGGGGTGCGAACCGGGCGCTTTACCGTCGATCTCGGCATCCTGTTTCGCTTCGGCGTCGGCGGCTTGATCGGCGGTCCAGCGGACGAAGCGAATCGTGTCGCCGGGAGTGAGTTGGCCAATTTTCCAGAGTTCGGCCTGGACGATGACGGCGGGGCAGACGAAACCGCCGAGGCTGGGGCCGTCGACGGCGAGGATGACGGGCATGTCGCCGGTGAAGTCGATGGCTCCGATGGCGTAGGCGTTATCGTGGATGTTGGAGGGATGGAGGCCGGCTTCGCCGCCGTCGGTGCGGGCCCAGTGGGGCTTCGGACCGACGAGACGGATGCCGGTGCGGGAGGAGTTGTAGTGGACCTCCCAGTCGCTGGAAAAGAAGGTGGTGATGTCGTCGTCGGTGAAGAAATCGGGAGCCCCGTGCGGTCCGTAGAGAACGCCAATCTCGGAGTGGCTTGAGTAGGTCGGTGGGGTGATGGCGGGCGGGCAGTCTGGCGGCTTGGCTGCGGGGGCGGCGAGTTTGAGGACGTCTCCCGACTGGAGGGTGCGACCGCCGTGGCCACCGAATTTCCCGAGGGTGAAGGTGGCTTTGCTACCGAGGTAATCGGGGCAATCGAATCCGCCCGCGATCGCGAGATAGGCCCGGCAGCCCGGGCCTTCGACGGCGGACAAGGCGAGCGTGGATCCTGCGGCGATGGGAAATGCCTCCCAGAGCGGAACGGTTTGTCCGTCGAGGGTGGGGCGAAGATTTGCCCCGGTGACACAGGCCGTGACCGCGTGGTAGAAGCGGAGGGTCGGGCCGGTGACGGTGCACTCGAGGGCAGCGGCGGATGCGGGATTGCCGACGAGGCGGTTGGCGAGGCGGAACGCGAGGTGGTCCATCGGGCCGGACGGGGGGACGCCGACTTCCCAGTAGCCGACCCGACCGGGGTAATCCTGGATCGTGGTGTGAGTGCCGGGAGCGAGGACTTCGGCGGATCGGGGTTGGAAGGAGAAAATCGCGAGCGAGCTTGTCGTGATGCAGCCGTTCCGGAATTCCGGGGACTGAAGGATGGCGGCCACGTAGTTCAGATTGGTTTCGATGCCGCCGAGGCGGGTCGCTTGGAGCGCGGCGAGCAATTTGTCGATGGCTTCGGCGCGGGACGGAGCGTGAGCGATGATCTTGGCGAGCATCGGGTCGTAGAATGGGGTGATCTCCGTGCCGCGCTCGACCCAGCCGTCGATCCGGACTTCGGGCGGGAAGGTGGCTTCGGTGAGGAGGCCAGAGCTGGGCTGGAAATTTTTCGACGGATCTTCGGCGTAAATGCGGGCTTCGATCGCGTGACCCGTCGGGCGGTGAACGTGGTCGGCGAGCGGGAGGGCCTCGCGGGCAGCGAGTCGGATCATCCATTCGACGAGGTCGATGCCGGAGACGGCTTCGGTCACGCAATGCTCGACCTGGAGGCGCGTGTTGACTTCGAGAAAATAAAAATCGTGGGTTGTCGCGTCGTAGAGGAACTCGCACGTGCCGGCGGATTGGTAGTTTCCGATCTCGCCGAGGCGGCGGGCGGCGGCGTGAAGGGCATCGCGGACGCTGTCGGGGAGACCGGGGGCGGGGGTTTCTTCGAGGACCTTCTGGTTGCGACGCTGGGCCGAGCAATCGCGCTCGCCGAGGACCGCGATGGCGCCGTGGCCGTCGCCGAAAATTTGGACCTCCACGTGTCGTCCAGCGGAAATAAATTTTTCCAGGAAGACGCCGCCGGTTTTGAAGTTGCCTTCGGCGAGGCGTTGGACGCCGGTGAAGATGTCGGTGAGGGACCTGGCGTCGGGGGCCATCTGCATACCGATGCCGCCGCCGCCCGCGGTGCTTTTGACCATGATCGGGTAACCAATGCGGGCGGCAGCGGCGTGGGCTTCGTCGACTGACGTGAGGAGCGTGGTGCCGGGAGCGGTCGGCACGCCGCTGGCGTTGGCGAGGTCGCGGGCGGTGTGTTTGAGGCCGAAATCCCGCATGTTTGTCGCGGTCGGACCGATGAACGTGATCCCGGCGTCGGCGCAGGCTTCGGCGAAATCGGCGTTCTCGCTGAGAAATCCGTAGCCCGGGTGAATGGCTTGGGCACCGGTCTCCCGGGCGGCCTGCAGAATGCGGTCGGCTTGGAGGTAACTTTGTGCGGCGGGGGGAGGACCGATGCGGACGGCTTCGGTGGCCAGGCGGACGTGGAGGGCGTCGGCGTCGGCGTCCGAGTAGACGGCGACGGACGCAATGCCGAGTCGGTCCAGCGTGCGGATGATCCGGCAGGCGATTTCGCCACGATTGGCAATGAGGACTTTGGTGAACATTTACTGTCGCGCGGAGGCGCAGAGACGCAGAGGGAGCGATGAAGGGACCGAGCTCTTCACCTCAGTGCTTCCGGGTCTCGGCGCGGGATCAATTCCAAATCAAGATTTGGATGGGAGTGGGGTTGTAGGCATTGCAGGGATTGTTGAGCTGGGGGCAGTTCGAGATGAGGACGAGAACGTCCATCTCGGCGCGAAGTTCCACGTACTTGCCGGGGTTCGACACGCCGTCGTCGAACTTGAGGTTGCCGTCGGCGGTGACGGGGACATTCATGAAGAAGTTGATGTTGTGGGCGAGGTCGCGCTTGGTGAGGGCGTAGCCGGAGTTCGCCATTTGCAGGAGGAACGTGTCGCGGCAGGCGTGCATGAAGCGCTTATCGAGCGCGTAGCGGACTTGGTTGCTCTCGGCGGCGCACGCTCCTCCGAGGGTGTCGTGGCGACCACAGGTATCGGCGGTGATCGTCAGGAGAGGCCGGAGGAGATTGGAGAGAATGGGCGTTCCCGAGGTGAGGTAGATCGAGCCCTGTTCGCGGATGGTGTCCTGGGCGCTGTAGCGTTCGGTTGGATCGTCGGCGTTGAAGAAGAAAGTGTCGGCGGCTTGATTGCCTTCGAGGTCGACGATGCGGAGGGTTTGGCCGCGCGAGAGCCGGTGAAACCAGCCGTCTCCTGCCGGAATGCTGGTGGTAAGAATCGCGTCGGGAGCGGCGAGCGGACTCTCGGTGTGGATGAAGGTGCTCATAGGAAAAGGCGCTCGGTGAGGGCGAGTGAGCGGGCACATTCGGGCCGGAAATTGCGGCAGAAGTCGTCGGCGGAAGGCGGGTCGGTTTTGAAAATTTCGACCCGGATTCGGGATGACGGGTAGTCACCGGCGGGGGCGAGCGGGTGGGGGCAGTTGGCGAGAACGAGAAGAACGTCCATCTCCGTGCGAAGGTCGAGGGAGGCGTCGGCCGGACAGTGGTCGGAGACGTGGTGGAGTTGGCCTTCGTCGTCCACGGTGACTTTACTGAAGAAGTTCACGTTGGCGACGATGTCGGCGAGGCCGAGTCCGTGTTTGCCGAGTTCGATGAGGAAATTGTCGCGGGCGTTGCGGTGAAAATCGTTGCGGTGTTCCTGGTAGGTCGTCCCGCCGAATTTGGCGGTCACCTGGGCGGCGTTGCTGTGACCACTGAGCGGATCGTGCCAGCCGAGTGAATCCGCGGTGATGGAAACGAGCGCGTGTCCCAGATCCGACATGACGACGTGGCCGCGGGTGAGTTTGGCGGTGTGGAGGGCTTTGAGGGTGTCGGGGACGTTGATTCGGTCGAGGGGCTGGTGGGCGTTGTAGAAGAGCGCCGAGACGTTGGCTGCTACGTCGAGAGTGGTGAATCTCACGGTGCGGTGGCGGGGGACGCGCAGCGACCACATGGCTCCGGGCGGGAGGGTCTCGGCGAGGAGAGGAGCGGTCATGGCTTGGCGTTTTTGCGGGGATGGATGGGAGGGATGATGACGTCGGTGAGCGTGAGTTTGCAGGAGGTGACGCCCTTGCAGGCGAGGATCTTGTCGGTGATCTCGCGGAGGACGCGGACCGGTCCCTGGACGACCAGCACTTCCATGCGGTGGTTGCGCTCGAGCTGGACGTGCAGCGAGCTGATGACCTCGGCGATGTATTGGCGCTCGAGCTCGAAGAGGCGCTGGACGAGTGTGCCTTTGGCCTCCTCGTAAACGAGGGTGATCATCCCGGCCATGACGGACTTGCTCGTGGCCGTTTCGCGGCGCTGGAGGGCGGCCTGGGAGATCATTTCCGCGATGGCCTTCGAGCGGTTTTCGAGGCCGCGTTCGGCGACCATCGCGTCGAGATCGCGGAAGATGGGCTCTGGTAGCGAGACGCTGATGCGCTGAACGTTGCCGTCGGCGCGGCGGGTGGCGGGGGTGGATTCGGACACGGGCGAGTATTACTTGAAGCGTTTCGCGTAATACTAGCAAGAATCGGACCGGGTGGAACCGGTCCCTTCGATTTAGAAGAGACGAGCGTAGCGGTCGGTTTCCCACTGGGTGACGGATTGGTGGTATTCGCGCCATTCTTCGCTCTTGTAGGTGATGAACTCGTTGCGGAGCGCGGTGCCGAGGGTTTTTTCGACGAACGGATCGTCGGCGAAGGCGCGGACGGCTTCGTCCAGGTTGCGGGGAAGCTCGCCGATACCGCGGGCGGCGAGGGCGGCCTCGTCGAGTTCGTAGAGGTTGTCCTCCTGGGCGGGGCCGGGGTCGAGATTTTCGCGAATTCCTTCGAGGCCGGCGGCGAGGACGAGGGTGGCGGCGAGGTAGGGATTGCAAGCGGCGTCGGCGTTGCGGGACTCGCAGCGGCCGCCACCCTTGGGGATGCGGACGGAATTCGTGCGGTTGTTGCGGCCGTAAGAATTGAAGACCGGGGCCCAGGAGTAGTAGGCCATGAGGCCGCGACGGACGAGGCGCTTGTAGCTGTTTACGGTGGGCGCGAAGGTGGCGCAGAGGGCGGGGCCGTGCTTCAGGACGCCGGCGATGAACTGGTAGCCGAGTTCGGAAAGGGCAAGGCCGCGGGGGTCGTCGGAGGCGGGTCGCTCGAAGAGGTTGGTGCCGGTCTTTTGATCGAAGAGTGACATGTTGAAGTGCGCGCCGGAGCCGGTCTTGTCCGCGAAGGGCTTGGGCATGAAGGTGGCGAGGAGGCCTTCTTCGGCGGCGTAGTGCTTGGCCATGAGGCGGAAGAAGGTGAAGCGATCGCACATGGTGAGGGCGTCCGAGTAGCGGAAATCGAACTCAAATTGACTGTTGGCGTCCTCGTGATCGAACGAGTAGAGGTCCCAGCCGAGGGAGTCGATGGCGGTGGCCATTCTGTCGAGCCACTCGTAGCGGTCGAGGAAGCGCTTCACGTCGTAGCAGGCCTTGGTGAGGTTGTCGTCGGAGTTGGGGATGACGAGGCTCCCGTCGGGGTTTTGGCGGACAACGAAGAGCTCGCACTCGATGCCGAGGTTGAAGCCGAAGCCCAGGTCCGCGGCGGCGGCGAGCTGCTTTTTGAGGGCGACGCGGGTGCTGACTTCGTAGGGCTGGCCATTGAACTCATTGTCGGCTGGGAACCACGCGATCTCGGGATTCCAGGGGAGCTGGATCATGCGATCGAGATCGGGGACGGAGTTGATCTCGTCGTCGTTGGGGGATTGGCCGAGGCCGTCGAGGGCGTAGCCGGTGTAGAGCTCGCTGCCTTGCGCGAAGTGGTCGAAGTGCGAGACGGGGACGACTTTGCCCTTGGGAACGCCGTGGATGTCGGGGTAGGCGCCGATGCAGTATTTCACGCCGAGTTTGGTGAGGTCGGATGGGGTCATGGGTCGTTCTTAGGTTTCTAAGTTTTGGAGTTCTGAAGTTTTGAAGTTCGCTGCGTGTCGCTGGGAGAAGCGGTCCCGCTGGCGGTGGCCCATCCAGCGATTGATTTCCCAGAGGTCGGCGACGGGCTTCTGGGTGAAGGGTTCGTGGTGGAGGTAGCCGTCGGGGCCGCTTTCTGGGGTGAGGGTGGTGACGGCATCGCCGCGTCGCTCCTGCGCGGTCCAGATGGCGTCCCACCAGCGTTCGTGGGCGGCGAGAGCGTCGGCGTATTCGGGAGCGCGGGGGTGGGGGACTTGGGGGCCCTGGTCGTAGCCGACGCGGGCGTGGAGGTGGTGGCAATTCGCGGCGCAGCGGGCGAGGAGGTCGGGGAGTTCGTCGAGGATGGTGGTGCGTTCGGTCACGACGCACCAGTGGCTGAAGTCACAGGTGAGGGGAAGTTCGGGGATGGCGTCGAGGATCGCGGCCGTGGCGAGGGGATGAAAGGTCGAGCGTCCGCGGTGGGTCTCGAAGCTGACCTGGGGATGGTGATCTCGGGCGATGGCGCGGGCTTCACGAAGAAAAGCGATGGAGTCGGATAGCGGCCAGAGGTCGCTGCCGGCGAGGACCGTTATCTTGATCGGCTGGAGGGGGAGCGCGGCGGCGAGGCTGGCTCGAAGATCACGCAGGTGGTCGGCGGGGGTGGCTCGAGGAGAGGGGACGTAGAGGCCGGGCGAGGTGCCGGTGGAAATTTCCGCGATGAAGGGGACGGCCGATTCAAGGAGGACGCTGCGGTCGGCGGGGTCGGGCGGGATCGGACCTTCGAGGCCGTCGAAGTTCGCGGCGCGCACGTCGGCGACGGCATTCTCCAGCGAGCCGACGTGGGTCCAGAGTGATTTGAAGAGGTGGAGGTTCATGTCAGGCCGGCGTCAGCGCGACGCGAAACCCGAGGTTGTCGGCCCGAGTGTCGGGCGGAAGGGCGTCTCGGTGGGTGGTTCGTAGGAGTCGGGGCAGGTGGTCCCAGGCTCCGCCCCGGATGACACGCCGGGAAGAATCGCCATCCGTGGTCCAGGCGACGCTGGAGGTCGGAGCCCCGTCGTAGGTGCGATGCCAGTGGTCGGCGGTCCATTCGCAGACGTTACCGTGGAGGTCGTGAAGACCGAAGACGTTGGCTGGGTAGGTCTGGACGCTCGTGAGGTGGCCGGGGCCGACGCGGTGACCGTGCTCGGTGTAGTAGTAGTTCGCGTCGGTGGGATTGAGGTCGGAGCCTCGGGGATAGGCGGCGCGTTTGCCCGCGGCGGCGGCGTACTCCCACTCAGCTTCGCTCGGTAGGCGGTAGAATTTGTCGGCGGATTCGCTGAGCCATCGGCAATACTCGACCGCCCGATGCCAGGAGACCCGGACGACCGGGTGATTCGATTCGTCGGTGGGTTCAAGCTTCGGATCGAAGGCTCGGAACTGCTCGTTGGTGACGGGGTAGACGCCGAGGGCAAAGGCGGCGACCTGGACCGAATGCGCGGGACGCTCGCTGGCATTGGCGAACTTGTCGTCGGGGAGTTCCCCCATGGTGAAAGATCCGGCTGGGAGGAGGCGGGTGCTGGGGACGGCGCTCATCGTTAGGAACGTTGGGCGGGCGCGGCGGAGTTACGAACGGTGGGCCAGGTGCCGTCGGCGCGGGCTGCGAGGTAGCGTTGAAAGAACCAAATTGGCATCTCCAGATGGCTGAGGCGACCGGGTTTGGAGGTTCGGGAATGGAGCCCGCGTTGGACTGCCGTGCAGGCCTCCATGTCTTCGAGGTGAAAATCGATCAGCATTTGTTCCTGCGCGGCGCGTCGGACTTCGTAGTCGGGGAGGGTTCTGGTGTGGGGATGGACGAGGACCGTCGTGAGCAGGCGGCTGCGGTCGGCGCTGACGGGGTCGATGCGATACCAAATCATGCGGTCGGGGCCGCCGAAGAGAAGGAAGCTCGGGTAGCCGAGGAGCGCGGACCATTGATTGCGGTGTTCGTCGGGGAGCGAGGTGATGGGCGGGAAATTGGTCGATGCGGCGGGCTCCTGCTCGTTGAGCGAGGGATCTTTGAGGGGAAGATTGAGCCGGATCGAGTGGCGGCGTTCCGCGTCGGTCCAGGCTCCCTTGGCGGGCATGATGGGCTGCAGAGTTTTCGCGTGGGTGCCGAGGTGGTGGTAGGGCTCCATGAAATTCTCGACGAGGACTTTCCAGTTGAATTCGCACTCCCACTGGCGGGCGATGACGACTTCCATCTCGTCCAGGCGCCATCCGACAATGTCGGTATCGAGGTCGTCGTATTGATCGGCGAGGGGGACGGCCTGCCCGTCGAGGTTGACGAAGAGGAAGCCATTCCACACGTCGCTACGGAAGGTGGTGAGGGGATGTTCTTCGCGATGAAAATCCTCGGTGAGGTGCATTTCCGGACAACCTTTCAACGAACCGTCGAGGTCGAAGCTCCAGTGATGATAGGGACAGAGGAAGAAGCGCGTGTGGCCGCAATCGGGGGTGTCCGCGCGGCGGGACTCGGCGGGGCCGTGATCGGGTTCCGCGAAGTTGGCGGGCATGATGTCCATGTTGCGATGAGGACAAACCCGGGAGAGGACGCGGTATCGTCCGTCCTTGCCGTGGATGGCGATCAGGGGTTCGCCCAGGAGATCCAGCTTGAGAAAATCGCCGGGGTTGGGAATTTGCGACACGTGGCAGACGCCGAGCCACTCCGGGCGCAGGACGTGCTCGGTCTCCCACTCGAGAAAATCGGGAGCGGTGTAGACGCCGGGAGGCAGGGTGGTCGCGCGCGACAGGTGGAGAGCGGCCGTGCGGCGGAGTTCGGCGAGGAGGTGGGGAAGAGAGTTCACGGGTCAGATGAAGGTGAGGTATTTCTCAAGGTGGGTTTCGTTGATGGCGTAGAATCCCTCGTTCCACTCCTTGAGCTTTTGGTTGAAATAGATGTCCTTGAAGTCGCCGAAGACTGAGTCCATGAGGGCACTTTCCTCGAAGGCTTCGAGCGCATGGAGTTGGGTGCGGGGGAGGAGGTGGACACCGGATTCGCGGAGTTCGCGGCGGGTCAGTTCGTAGCAATTGCTGTTGAGAGGAGTGCCGGGGTCGAGTTCGCGCTCGATCCCATCAAGACCGGCGGCGAGCTGGACCGCTGCGGCGAGGTAGGGGTTGCAACCCACGTCGGGAGTGCGGTTTTCGACGCAGTAGCGGTTGAGCGGGAGGCGGAGCATGGCGGAGCGATTGTTGCGCCCGTAAGCGGTCATGACCGGTGCCCAGCTGATGTCGGGCATGTCACCCTGGGCGATGAGGCCCTGGTAGCTGTTGTAGCTGGGGCAGGTGACGGCGGTGACGGCCGCGGCGTGTTCGAGGAGGCCGGCGGTGAAGTAGAAGGCGAGCTTCGAGAGGGGGATGTCGGTGCGTTTCGCGAAGGCGTTGGAGTCGGGCTCGGGGGCAAAGAGGTTCTCGCCGGTCGCCAGGTCCGCGAGGGACATGTTGAAGTGGTTGCCGGAGCGAAAGTCGTTGGAATACGGCTTGGGCATGAAGGTGGCGGTGGCTCCCAATTTCTCGGCGACCTGTTTGGCCATGAGGCGGAGGTAGGTGAAGCGGTCGGAAATCGTGAGGGCGTCGGCGTATTTGAAATCGAACTCGAACTGACTGTGTCCGCCCTCTTGATCGAAGGAATAGAGATTCCAACCGAGCTGCTCGAAGTAGTGCGACATCGGCCCGAGGAACTCGAGGGCATCGTGGGTCAGCTTAACGTCATAGGCCGGGCAGGTGCCTTGGTAGCGGGTTGGGGTGATCGGGCTGCGCGCGCCCGTTTCCTGATCGACGAAGAGAACGTAAAATTCGGGTTCGAATCCGAGGTTAAGGGTGAACCCGAGGTCGGCGGCGCGGGCGAGTTGGCGCTTGAGGATCTGGCGGCTGTCGTGGGGATACGGGGAGCCGTGGTAGTAGAGGTCGCCGAAGAAGTGGGCGATGCGGGAGTCCCACGGGCAGTGAATGAAGGTGCTGAGATCCGGGACGGCGGCGCATTCATCCTCCTCCGGGCCGACCAAGCCCATGCCTTCCATGGCACCGACGGTGAAGAGTTCGGAGCCGTGGGCCATCTTTTCGAAAGCGGAGAGCGGGGTGGTCTTCGCTTTCGGGACGCCGTGGATGTCGACGTAAGTGGAGAAGCAAAATTCGACGCCGGCTTTCTCGAGCGCCGAGCGGGTTGCGGCGAGCTTGTCGGAATCGACGGTGAAGTTCTCCGGGACAGCAAAAACGGGATCGTCGGAAGTCATTGTGAAGCGGAACATGAGCCGGATGCGTGCCGAGCGGTATAGGAAGAGCTTCCTATGCGGGTTGCCATTTCGAGCACGATGCGGATGATTGCGCGCAGTAGCTGTCGCCGTTCCACGCGTGGGCGGCGGGGTCGAGTTTCACGTTCCGGCGTGAGATCCAGTTTGACGGCGGGGTGGCGTTCCGCCGCGTGCGAGCGGACGCTCGGTGAGAAAAGGGCGCACGCGCGGGTGGAAGATGAAAAACGACCGGGGCTTTCGAGGGCCCCGGCCGTTTTAAAAAGAAAACGCTTTTTGACACGATGTGTCCGCTTGGCGGACAGGGAAGCGGTTTGCGCTATCTAACTTTGTCTTGAATCCATTAGAAGGGTGGATGGTTTCTCCCCGACAATCAATCTCTAAACCTGATCTGCACCTTGCTTTCGACGTCGGCCACAGTTCGATCGGCTGGGCGGTCCTGCGATCGGTCGAGGCAATGCCCGAGCTGCTTGGGTGCGGAGCGGTGATTTTCCCCGCGGATGATTGTCTGGCCTCGCAGCGGCGGACGTTTCGACGGCAGCGGCGGCACATTCGGTCGACCCGGATGCGGATCGCAAGATTGAAGACGCTGCTGGCCTCTCTCGGAGTTCTGTCGTCGACCGAGCTGGATCAGGTGAGCCACTCCTCGCCGTGGTGGCTGTCGGCCCGGGTGCTCAAGAGCGGGGGCAAAAAACTCCTCACTTGGCCGGAGCTGTGGGACGTCCTGCGCTGGTATGCGCACAATCGGGGCTACGATGGGAACCGGGCGTGGAGCCGACAGGAGGAGGATGCGGCGGCGGAGCAGGACGATACCGAGAAGGTGAAAACGGCCTTCGCGCTGCTGGCGAAGCACGGCACGACGACAATGGCGGAGACGTGGTGCGCGATCTGCGGATTGGACCCGCTTGGGAGCAAGGCTTCGTGTGCGCTCTCGGGGAACGAGCGCCCGAAGGCGCAGAATGCGGCGTTCCCTCGCGAGGTCGTGACCGCAGAGGTCGAGCGGGTGTTGAGGGCGCACGTCGGGAAATTGTCCGGGCTCAATGAGACGTTGATCTCGGCTTTGCTGACGGATTGGCGGGCGGTGCCGTGCGAGGGTATTCGGCTGCCGGGGCGTTATGGCACGCTTCAATCGGATGGTTCGATGGAAGGGGGCGGGCTGCTCTTCGGCCAATTGGTCCCGCGGTTTGATAATCGGATCATCGCCCGGTGCCCGATCGCGTTTGAGCGGATCTATCAGGAGACGCTGGCGGACGAGGACGACGAAGACGCGGCGCGGGAACGCGCGGAGCGCCTGTCCAAGGTCCCGGCGGCGGATTGTCTGGAATTTTTCCGTTACCGATGGGCGATGCAGCTGGCGAATGTCCAGATCGCCACGGGAGACGGGAGACGGACGCGGCGACTCACCGCAGAGGAGCGGCGGGTGATCGACGAAAGCATGGTGGCTGCAGGAGCACTGGCGAAGGGAGAATTCACGAAGACCGTGCGGGCGCTCACGGATGGAGCCGCCGATAATCTCAAGCAGATGCTCCTGCATCCGGACGCCGACAAGGCACTCGTGGTGGATGCGGTCCGGCGGCGGCTCGCGGACAAGGCATTCGCACCGTATGTGGCGACGCTGTCGGAGCCTTTGCAGAAACGGCTGAGCGGGAAACTCCGCCAAGGCAAGACGGTGACGCTCGCGACCCTGCGCTGCTGGCTCGACGACCCCGCGGCGTTCGACTCCGCAGTAGAGCGGGAGATCGATGCCGCCAGGACGAAGACGGCAAAAAAGGCGACGGCGATCTCGCGGGAGGACATTCTTGCCCGGTCGATGCGGGTCGACCCGATCAGCGGGCGGGCACCGCATAGTCGTGAGGTGATGCGCGAGGTGGTCGAATTCGTCCTCGGGACGGACCGGCACCCGGCCGAAGAGGGCGGACCACTTTATCGCAGTGAGGCGATCCGCGCGGCGCAGCTCCAGCGTCGGGTGGACGAGCAAACGAATAATCACCTCGTCCGCCACCGGCTCAAGATCCTCGACCGCCTCCACCGCGACCTCGTGAGCGATTACGCCGGGGATGATCTCGAGCGAATCGCCCGGATCACCATCGAGGTGAATCGCGACCTGCGCGCGATGTCAGGGAAGTCGAACAAGGAGATCGAATCCGATCTCGTACGGCGGCTCGGCAATTTCAAATCCGTCTCGGCGAAATTAGAGAAGGAGCTGGCCGGGCGGAACATCGCGATTACGGCGGGCCTCATCCGTAAGGCACGCATCGCGGAGGATCTCGGTTGGACGTGCCCCTACACCGGGAAACCGTACGACGTCTTCGATCTCGTGAACCGCCGGGTGGACAAGGACCACATCGTGCCGCGCAGTGAGCGCCTGAGCGACAGCCTGGACTCGCTCGTGATCACCTTTGCCGAGGTGAACCGGATGAAGGGCAAACGCACGGCGGTCAGGTTCATCGAGGATACCGGCGGACAGCCGGTCGATGGAATGGGCAACGTCTTCGTGAAACCGGCGGCAAAGTTTTTGAAGGACGTCGAAGGCTTCGAGACCTTCAAAGGCCACGACGACGACAAGCGCCGCAAGCGCAATCGCAAGCGACTCCTCCTGCTCCGCGATTACGTCGAGAAGGAGTTCACCCCGCGCGATCTCACGCAGACATCGCAACTCGTGCGGCTCGGCGCGCAGACCCTCGAGCGAGCCTACGCGGGCAACGGGTCGAAGCCCGTCATCACCTCGCTCCCCGGCAGCGTCACGGGTGCCGTGCGCAAGAGCTGGGACTTGATTGGTTGCCTGGAGGGGGCCAATCCCAACGTCCGCGACCCGGCCACTGGGGCGATCCGCACGAAGACCGAGATCCGCGACGTCACGCATCTCCACCACGCACTCGACGCAAGCGTGCTCGCCTTGGCGGCTCATTTTCTTCCCGGCCAGGGCCGCGACGGCGGCGCGTGGCAACTCCTCGTCAAGCGACGCCTCACCGCAGCGGAGCAGATCCGGGCGCGCGAACTCTTCGGCGACTACGTGCAGTTCGGCCCCGACGGCCAACTCCGCCTCATCGATCTACCCGTGAGCCTGAAAAAGCAACTCCGGGACCGCCTCGCCGAGCGCCGCGTCGTCCAACACGTCCCGACCGAAATGGCGGGAATGCGCGCCGAGCAGAATGCCTGGCGCGTCCTGCACCCCGTCGAGGATGGCGAACGGATCGAGCTCCGCCAACGCATCCGCCAGCCCGATGGCACCCGCCCCGTCAAGCTCCGCCGCGAGCGCCCGGGCAAGCTCGTCGGCCTGCATCCCGGCAAACTCCACAATCTGAAGGCCGCCCTCATCATCGGCGACAACTACGGGCTCGCCCTCGACCCCGAGCCCACCATCATCCCTTTTCACAAAGTCTGGGTGCGGCTGCGCGAACTCCGGGAGAAAAACGGCGGACGTCCCGTGAGGGTGCTGCGCAACGGGATGTTGATTCGGGTGGGAGCCGGAAACTTCGCGGGCGTCTGGCGGATTTTCTCGTTGAAAAACAATTCGTCCGGCATTGCGTTGGATCTGGGACGACCGGACGTCACCCGGCTTCGGAATAAAACCGAAGGGCATAAGATCAATGTTCTTCTGGCGAGCCTTCTTCGCGACGGACTGGAGACCTGCCCCTCGCAGCTCGGCGGAGTCTCCGCTTCCTGAGACCCGCTCGGCTCGTTCGCCGGCTCCCCCTGCTGACTGGATAAAAAGCCACAGAAGGGCAATCCGGGAGGGCGAATTACCTCTTCGGCCTCGGCTTGAGGGCGTGCGGACGACCGGATAGGCGGCACCCATCCTGAGGGCAAGTGTTCGGGGGGAGTGAGCGCCTCTCCGCATCCGGCGAGCAGGGATTCGTTCAAACAGCTGAGCAAGCGCTGTGTTCAGCGGACATGTCCAGTCGTGCTGACTTCGGCGACGCGGACGATTTCCATCGATCCGCCCGGCGAGATGGTGGCTGGGAGTGCGGATCAGTGTGATAGCTCCCCACAAAAGCCGTTGACAAAAAGTTGAATTCTTAATAGTGAGAAAGCGAATAATAACCCAATCAGAATATGGCTAACGAAACCTGGCACTACCTCGAGAATCAATTCGACTCGGTCACGCGCCGGGCTCGCAAGCGGATGGATTCCATCCTGGCGGATACGCACCCGAAACTGGCGCAGGGAGCAAATTTGAACCCGGCACTGGGGCCGGCGTTGGCGGTGCTGACTCCGGCGAAGACGGCGTGGGACGCGGCCTACGGCCAGTGGCTCGACAAACAAGCCGGTTACCGATCGGCGACGCAGGCGACGGAGAACCTGATCTCCTCACTGCAGCGGGCCCCGGCCCCGGGTGAGCGGTCGAAGCTCGACCGGTGGGAGTCGAAAGTGGGGGGGGAGTGGGCGCGCTCGCACCCGGTTTATCAGTTCCTCTTCCCTCGGGGGCGGGAGCCTTTCACCTCGGGCACGCGGGAGCAGATTCTGGATGAAGTGGAGCGACTCGGCGGACGATTCACGCAGAAAGCGGGCGACCTCGCGGGCGAAGCGGCGGCGTTGCTCACCGGCTTGGGCGGAGAAGTGACCGCCTTCCACACGGAGCTACAGGCTGCCCGTGATGCCCAGCAGACGACCGAAGGCGAGGTGGATCAATTCGCAGCGCTGGCGGACCAACGGCGCGTCGAAGCGGCGACGGCGCTCTACCGGGTGCTGGCAAAGTTGATGGACATCTTCGCGGAGCCGGCGGAGCGGGATCAGGTGACGGGATTTTTCGATCTGACGCTCATCATGAATCCTTCGCGCCCGGACGAGGGTGACGAGGCGGAGCCGCCAGCGTCGACGTCGCCGGGGCCGACGGTCTGACGCACCGCGTCGCTTGGTGGGGCACAGGTTGCGGTTTCGCTTTGCCTTGAATCTGCTGCCCGCTTGGCCGACCTTATGAGCTATGAAACTTCGCACGGATCTGCTGAAGCATCTGACGATGGAGGACGTGGCGCAGGTGGCGCTGGCGAACAATCACCGCTACAAGCCCGAGCCGCGTTTTTCGAAAACTGGAGTTGGGAGTCTGTCGCCAGCGTCAACCAAAGACTCTGTGCAAGAGGAGGCGCTCAATTCGGATATAATTCGGAAAGTGCGGAAGCGGCTGGCCGACGCTGGGAGGCCACCAGAGCGGAAGTAACGAGTCTTGGCGAAGCGTTGGACGCTTTGCGAAGCTACCATCGTGCGGCTCCCTTCTTATTTTTTAACGGGAATACCTTTGCCGATATCGCGCGTGCGCTCGCGGGGCTGCTGTTTCAAGAACTCCCCGGGCCACGCTTGAGGCAGACGACATCTGTCGTGGCTCACTACGTCGCCGGGGTGCTGGATCGGGATGCGACGGTCGCTCTGGTGGAGGCTCTCTCGCGCACGCCCACCTTTGAAGTTGGCGACCGGGTGCGGACGATCAAGGGTTCGCTTCGAGGGAAGGTCATCGCGGTGCTCGACGGCGGGCGGACCCGCTGGCGGGCGGACTCGGGTGTGGTCTTCGTCGGGACGGTGGATTTGCTGCTGCGGGACGACTGAAGGGAGGGGTTCGCGGCATGTCCTACCACATCGTCAGCATCGATTCGCCGCAGTGCTCGATCAGCTGCCGGAATGGGCAACTGACCTGCCGAGTGCCGGGTGAGCCCGACCGCTCCTTGCCGCTGGAGGACGTCGCCTCGATCATCATCACGAGCTTCTCGGCGCAGATTCACAGTCATCTATTCTTGGAGGCGGCGCGGCACGGGGTGGCGCTCATCATTTGCGAGGATTTCAAGCCGACGAGCCTCGTGCTGCCGGCAAATCGCTCGACCGACACGCTGCTCTCGCGAGCGCTGCTGAAGCTGGACGAGAAGACGTGCGCCCGCCTGTGGCAGATGACGGTGGACGCCAAGTGCCGCAACCAACTCGCGCTGGCGGAGTGTCTCGCACCCGGAGACGTTGCGATTTCTGGCCTGCGATCCACCGCCTTGGGACGCAAGACGCACAAAGAAGCCGTCTGCGCGAAGCTGTTCTGGAACGTCTTCGGTCGAAGCATGGGGAACGATCGGTTCACCCGCGAGCGCGGCGCGGGCGGGCTCAATTGCCTGCTCAACTACGGCTACGCCGTGCTGCTCTCGACCATCCTGCAGAAGCTCTTCGCGGTGGGACTGGATCCGACCTTCGGCATCTCACACGTCCCCCGCGAGCGCTCGACCCCGCTGGCCTATGATCTCATGGAGCCCTTCCGACCGTGCGTCGACTGGCGGGTCGCGCAGTGGGTGCGGCGGCACCCGGAGGAGACCGCGTGGACGGTCACTCCAGAATTTCGCAAATGGGTCACGGGTTTCCCATTGGAGCGCGTCGGCTACCTCGATCTGGATCTGGAAGTGCGGGGCTGCATCGAAGGCGTAGTGCGAAATTTCCGCCGCGCCGTCCTGCAGGGGAAGACAGCGCTCTACAAGCCATGGATACCCAAAAATTCAAAATGGGCTGGCTAATCGTCGCCTTCGACCTGCCCGTCGGTTCGAAGCCCCAGCGCAAAGCCGCCCATGACTTTCGCGAGTGGCTGAAGGACGACGGCTATCAGATGCTGCAATTCAGCGTTTACGCCCGGGCCTGCGTCACCTTCGCCCGGCAAGTCACCCACATCGATCGGGTGAAGCGAAATCTGCCGCCCGAGGGCAGCGTCCGGGCCATCTTCGTTACCCGTGCCCAATGGGAACGCAGCTTCGTCATCCACGGATCGCCCGCCTCCGAGGAAGCGCCGGAGGACCTGCCAGAGCAAATTCAACTCTGGTAGCTCCTCCGGCAGAACGACTTCCAACTTCCTATTCTGCTCACCTCTGATTTGGATTCAAGGCAAAGCAAGCAAAAGCATACAACCCGCAACGGATACATTCTGCTCACCTCTGATTTGGATTCAAGGCAAAGCTGGGCCGCTGGGGGCCTCTTCCCCCAGCAATTCTGCTCACCTCTGATTTGGATTCAAGGCAAAGCAACTCCCGAGCCGGGTGACGATGTGCCGCCATTCTGCTCACCTCTGATTTGGATTCAAGGCAAAGCATCGGATTCGCGCAGAGTGCGGGAGACACGATTCTGCTCACCTCTGATTTGGATTCAAGGCAAAGCGACGAGGTTCTCAAAGAGCATCTGTATCGGATTCTGCTCACCTCTGATTTGGATTCAAGGCAAAGCATCAGCATCAGCGCCGACAATATTTGGGCGATTCTGCTCACCTCTGATTTGGATTCAAGGCAAAGCGGCCAATGGGTTCGCCTCGCCATCGTTTTCATTCTGCTCACCTCTGATTTGGATTCAAGGCAAAGCTCACCTGACCGATCCGCGAGAGGATGTCCTATTCTGCTCACCTCTGATTTGGATTCAAGGCAAAGCTGACTTCGGGTCGCGTCTTGAGACGCTTGAATTCTGCTCACCTCTGATTTGGATTCAAGGCAAAGCGTGGACAGCTTCGGCGAGATGGGGCAGCTCATTCTGCTCACCTCTGATTTGGATTCAAGGCAAAGCATGGGCATCCCGACGATGATCACCAACGTCATTCTGCTCACCTCTGATTTGGATTCAAGGCAAAGCGTGACGGCCGTGCCCCTCGTCTGGGGGATCATTCTGCTCACCTCTGATTTGGATTCAAGGCAAAGCATTGGCGAACTCGGAGAATCAAAGCAGAACATTCTGCTCACCTCTGATTTGGATTCAAGGCAAAGCAGTCGGAACGGACGCCCTTGCTGGTGTCCAATTCTGCTCACCTCTGATTTGGATTCAAGGCAAAGCTGGGCTTTCGTCGATCCGGATCGACGGGACATTCTGCTCACCTCTGATTTGGATTCAAGGCAAAGCCGCTGAATCCTCGACCCCTTCTAGGTGTGTATTCTGCTCACCTCTGATTTGGATTCAAGGCAAAGCCGGCGAGGCCTTCGGACCTGAGACGGTCGATTCTGCTCACCTCTGATTTGGATTCAAGGCAAAGCAGCTACGAAAGCGCCCGTGGCGCGGAGGTCATTCTGCTCACCTCTGATTTGGATTCAAGGCAAAGCGCGAACAAGGGTCATATCATGCTTGCGGAAATTCTGCTCACCTCTGATTTGGATTCAAGGCAAAGCTACCCCCGATCCATATCACGACTGCGGCCATTCTGCTCACCTCTGATTTGGATTCAAGGCAAAGCTGCGACCACTCCGAGAGTTGCGAGTCCCAGATTCTGCTCTCCTCTGATTTGGATTCAAGGCAAAGGGGCTTTCTGTGCCGGAATGCGGCGGGCACGATTATTCGAGCCGCAGGGGAGGTGTTTCGGCTTTGGCTTTCTCGAAAAGGTCGGCGAGGGCGGTGGTCATTTTCGCGAAGAGTTCGGCTCCGTCGACGGCGCTAGCTCGGGACGGGAATCCGGTGACGCCGTTGGTGCTGGTCTGGCTGACGGGGTACGAAAAAACTGTGCCGGGGGTGCGGTCGGGGTCGTCGGCTTCGGCGAGACGGTCGGTGCGAACGAGGTCGGGGGCGAGGTGGAGGAGGAGGTCGGTCTCGGCTTTGTTGGCGTGGAGGTCGGCGGCGTCGGCGGTGTAGTCGGCCCAGATCTCCGGCGTGAGGTTGAAGACGTTGTGCGTGGCGACCTGCAATTTTCCCAGATGGGTGGTGCGGATTTGATCGACGGCCACGCGGAGGGCGGCGTCGTTGCCGAAGTGGGAATTGATGAAGAGCAGGCGCGTCCAGCCGGTAGAGAGGGTCCAGTCGGCGAGGTCTTGGGCGGTGGCAATAAAGGTGGCGTGGCTGAGCGAGAAGGTGCCGGGCCATTTCGCGGTGTGGCCGACGGATACGGTGTAGGCGAGGGCGGGGGCGACGGGGACGGGAAAGCTGGTGCGTTCGGCGGCGGCGTGGCAGGTGGCGTCGGCGATGCGGGTGTCGGTGTCGATGGGGAGGTGGGGGCCGTGTTGCTCGGTTGCGCCGACGGGGATGACGAGGAGGCCGTTGCTGGCGGTTTGGGCGGCGGGAATGTCGGACCAGGGGAGGTGAGCAAGGGTCATTGGTGTGGAGCTGAGGATTGGTTTTGAACAGAAGGTCGCAAAGGTCGCGGAGGTGGATTCAATGCTTTTGAAACGGATGGGGACGGAGAGGGCAGTGGGGAGGGCTGCGACGTTTCTGCTGCCGGAGCGGGCTGTCGGACGGGGAAGGGGATCCGGTAGTTGCCTTGAGGATCGATTCCGATGCGGAAGGTGATCCCGCCGCTGCTGTTCCCATCGGCACTGACGGCGCGGACGGAGCAAATGCCGCTGGTCGGGAGGTTTTTCGTGTAGCGGTGGCCGTTTAATTCGGTGGTGTCGATCGAATTGGGGGGGCCGGCGGGGTCCGGAACCATGGAAGCGGTGGGTTGGACGTCAATGGACTTCAGCCGTTGGGTGCTGAGCATGGATTCGAGAAGGCTGACGAAGACGTCGACGGAGTCAGGGGGAGCGCCGTCGGTGAAGAGCAGGGAGTCCAAGCCGCGGAGGTCTCCTTCGGAGAGCGCGGACCAGAGATCGAGTTTGAATCTCGCGAGGCGGGCGCCTTGGCTGGTTGATGCTGGAAGGGAAGAGGTGGCTGAATCGGGCACCGGGCGGGAGGGGGATTGGGTGGAGGCCATCATGGCGATCCGGTAAACGCCGTCGGGCGCTGGGCCGATGGCGACCCCGGTGCCGCCGGGGAAGGTGCAGATGGATTCGACGGGAAGATTGGGAGCGTAGCGGTGGCCGTTCATGGTTTTCGGCTGGGACAGGGAGGCGACGGCTTTGGGATTGAGGGAGGGATCGTCCGGGGAGCAAAATTGGAACGCGTCTTCGGAGGAGTCGGCTGCGCGGTTGTGGAAGTTTGTGAGGATGGACTGCCAGGAGAGATCGAGTTGAAACGGGGAAGCGCCGTCGGTGTGGAAGAGGGTGTCGAGATCGGCGTGGGTGCCGGCTTGCAGCGCGGCGGTGGCCGTTTGCCGGAAGGTATCCAGTGCGGCGCTCTCTCCGGCCAAGCTGGCGGCCGTCAGAGCGACCGAGACGATGGAAATGACGAAGGATCTCATCCTGCGGCGGGGCGGCGGGGCGGCGGGGCGGCGGGGCGGCGGGGCGGCGGGGCGGCGGGGCGGAGTGGCCGACGGTGGGTCAGGCGTGGACGGCGGCGGCGTGACGATTTTCGACTCCGAGCTTCTGGAAAATGTGGTCGAGGTGGTTCTTCACGGTGTGGGGACTGATGCCGAGAATGATGCCGATCTCGTCGTTGGTCTTGCCTTTACTGAGCCAGTGGTGGACTTCGCGCTCGCGCGGAGTGAGGGGACGGAGGCGTTCGTCGGGGCTGCCGATTGGGCGGACGGTGGGGGCGGTGAGTTGCGGGGTCGCGAAGGGGCGGCGGGAAAGGTGGTCGATGCCGACGACGCCGAGGCAACGGCCTTCCGAGAGGATGGGGGCGACCTGGCTGGTGATGCAGTGGATGGCGTTGTCGATGGGGTAGAGGTAGGGTTCGACGGCGCAGGGAAGGGCGCGCTGAAACGGCACGTGATACCAGGTGCCGAGGCGGCGCTCGTCGTAGCCGGTGACGGGATCGAGCTTGGGGCAGCCGCGGGTGCGGTGCCAGTGGGGGACGAAGCGGCCGGTGGCGTCGTGACCGGGTGCGTGGCGGAATTCCGCATCGCGTCCGTCGAGAGCGTTCGGTTCCCACACGCACCAGATCCCGTTGGTGGCCGGGTGTCCGTCGAGGAGGGAGCGGAGAATGGAGAGGTAGGTATCCCGCTGGACGACACCCAGGGCGTGGAGGTGGGAAAAAGTCGCGGCGAGCCGGGCGGCGGGGCGGAGTGTGTCGATGGCTCCCATGGGATGGATGATAGCAGAAGGTGGCGGATGGTAATGGCTATTCGACGTTGTCGCCGACGGTGGTGAGTCGGATGTTGGGAAGGGGTTTGTGCTCGGTGTGCGGGTGGATGAGATGCTCGAGGTGGCGCTTGACGGCAAGGAAGGGGCCGCTGAGGAACTGCTCGGGATCGCGGGGACGGGGGACGGGGTTTTCGATGATTTCGAGAATGCGGGAGGGGTTGGTGCCGAGGACGAGGACGCGGTCGGAGAGGTGGACGGCTTCGTCGAGGTCGTGGGTGATGAAGAGAATCGTGACGTCAACGTGGCGCCAAATGTGGAGGAGGTAAGCCTGCATCTGGGCGCGAGTCCGGGCGTCGAGTGCTCCAAACGGTTCGTCCATGAGGAGGATGCGGGGTTTGTTGGCGAGGGCGCGGGCGATGGCGACGCGTTGCTTCATGCCGCCGGAAAGTTCGTGCGGGTAGGCATTTTCGAACTTCGAGAGACCGACGAGGTGGATCCATTCGCGGGCTTCGGTCTCGGCGTCGAATTTGTCTTTCTTCTCCTTGCCGCCGACTTGGAGGCCGAACATGACGTTGCCCTTCACGGTGAGCCACGGGAAGAGCGTGTAGCCCTGGAAGACCATGCCGCGGTCGGAGCCGGGCCGATCGACGGAGTGGCCGTCGAGGAGAACCTCGCCGTCGGTGGGAAATTCGAGGCCGGCGATAATGCGGGCGAGGGTGGATTTTCCGCAGCCCGAGGGGCCGACGATGCCGATGAATTCGCGCCGATGGACCTGGATCGAGATGCGGTCGAGGGTGGTGTTGGCACCGGGACCTTCCCCGAAGACCTTGGTGACGTCGCGCGCGTCGAGGATGACGGGACGACGGTAGATTTGCGCGAAGCGGTCGGCGACCTCGGGGGAGTGGTCGCGATAACTGGGGAGGTCGAGCTTTGCGGCGGTCATCGAGCGTTCTCCTGGAGTGGTTCGGCGGCGGTGAGGCGATTGCTGTTCTTCTGCATCAGGACGCGGAGGAGTCCGGGTTTGTCGGTTTTGACCCAGGGAAAGATCTGTCGGCCGACCCAATCGAGAATGCGGTCGAAGGTGAATCCGATGATGCCGATCATGATGATGGCGGCGAAGACGTTGTCGTAGATGCGGTATTTCGCCTGTTGGTTGATGAAGAGGGTGATGCCGGAAGAGGCGCCGATGTATTCCGCGACGATGAGGTAGGTCCAGGCCCAGCCGAGGAGGATGCGCATGTCGTTGTAGAGGTCGGTCGCGATGCCGGGGACGATGACGCGGAAGAGAATCTGGCGGCGGTTGGCCCCGAGGGTTTGCGAGGCCTCGATGAGGGCGGGATCGATTTTGCGGGTGGTATTGGCGATGACGAGGACCTGCTGGAAGAAGGTGCCGATGACGATGATGGCGATCTTGGGTGGCTCGTAGATCCCGAGGACGGCGACGGCCAGCGCGCCGAATGCGGGCGCGGGCATGTAGCGGGTGAAGTCGACGAATGGCTCGGTGAGACGGGAAATCGGGGCGAAGGTGCCGCAGAGAATTCCGAGCGGGACGCCGACGATGGAGCTGATCGTGAAGCCCCAGAAGATGACCTGGATGGATTGCCAGAGGGACTCGTGGAGCCACTTCTCGCCGCGGCGGCGGGGTGGGGTGGTGAAGGATTTGTAGAAAGCTTTGGCGACTTCGTGGGGTGCCGGGAGGAAGATTGGGTTGGCGGGCGTGCCTTGGGCGAGGGTGCCGCCGGACTCGGCGAGGCGTTTGTTTTCGAGCTTGAAGGTCTGGCGGTCGATGAGGGTGCCTTCGCGGAAATAGGAGACGTCGCCGGGGACGGAAATTTTGACGAGCGGGTGCCAGACGAAGGGGAGGTAGCTGACGGCAGCCCAGACGACGATGGGGAGAAGAAAGGAGGCCCAGAGGAGGCCGAACTGGAGAGCGGGGGAGATTTCGCCGAGGGGCGTGAGCCAGGCTTTTCTGCGCGGAGGCTTAGGCATTCCCGACGGGTTGGTTTCAGAAAAGAGGCGGCCCGGATGGGCCGCCCCGTGAATCTGAAGGCTGGTGGATCAAAGTCCGGCCGTGACGGACGGGTCGATGTAGTCGGCGGTTGGTTGAGCCTCCGGGTAGACGCCATTGTCGACGTTGAACTTGTCGACGATGACGTTGGATCCGTAGATCGACGTGAGGCTGTCGCCCTTTTCGAAGTATTTGGCGCCTTCGGTTGTGTCCATGATGTAGGTGCCTTCGAGGAAGGGTTCGTATTCCTCGGCGGTGAGGTTGACGCGGGAGGCCATGATTTCGATGGCTTCCTCGCGAGTCGCTGGATCCTTGAGGAACGCGACGGCTTCGTTCCAGACCTGGGCGACCTTTTTCCACTCCTCGGGGTGGGCGGAGAGGCTGGCCGGGCTGACGGCGAGGACGTCGTAGATGAGGCCGGGGACGTTCTTGCTGGTGTAGAGCGCCTTTGAGCCGGGGACGGCTTTGAGGGCCTGGCCGGAGCTGGGCTGCCAGGCCGCGATGGCGTCGACGTCGCCGGAGGCGAGCGCCTTGGGGGTTTCGTTGGTCGGGACGTTGACGAGTTCGACGTCGGATTCAGTCATGCCATTGGCCTCGAGCGCCTTGAGCACGAGAAGGTGGCCGACGAAGCCAACCTCGACGCCGATCTTTTTGCCCTTGAGGTCCTTGATGGACTCAATGCCCGGCTGGGCGATGATCATGTCGTTGCCGTTGGAGTAGTCGTTGATGATGATCGCGCGGCTGGGGGCGCCGGTGGCTCCGGTGACGAGGGCGTCGCCATTGGTCATCGAGACAGCGTCGAGCTGGCCGGCCGCGAAGGCTTCCATGGACGGGACGTATTCGAACCACTCGAATTCCACGTCCACGTCCGCTTTCTTGAACATGTCCTTCTGGATGGCGATTTCCCAAGTGACCCAGCCCGGCCAATCGGAATAGCCAATCTTGAGGGGTTCGGCTTGGAGCGAGAGTGAGGAGGCGGTGACGAGGAGGCCGGTGAGGATTTTGCCGATGGGGCGAAGGGATAATTTCATGAGTCGGTCGGGTGTTTGAGTATTACGGGTTTCGGTTTTAGTATTACTGCAGCCACCTATCGAGCAGTTGGCGTGCCACGTGGAAAGTGGCAGGTGGGCACCTTAGGCGTAGACGGGGTCTGGGAGGACGACCGGTTGAGGGGTCGTGAGCCGGGAGAGGAAGCGGGTCCAATTTTCCTGACCTTTGAGGATCTCGATTTCCACGCGGAGGTAGAACATGGGGACCTCCGGATCGAGGATGCGCGGGATGCGGACGGCGTCTTTCTCGGTGGTGAGAATGGCGGCCAGATTGCGTTTGGCGCAGCGGCGGACGAAGTTCTCGATCTCACGACCCGAGTAGCGGTGGTGATCGGTGTAGGTCTTGGTGAGTTCGAGGTTGGCACCGAGGTTGCGGAGGGCGTCCTCGAAACTGTCCGGGGCGGCGATCCCGCAAAGTGAGCCGATGGCGAGGCCGTCGAGGTAGGCGAGGGGCTTGATCTCGCCGGTGAGGAGATTGCGCAGGTGAACGGCCCGGTGGCGGCATTCGATGATGTCGGCGGTGCGGTTGTGCTCGCGGATGCGGGCGATGAGGGCGGAGTTGTCGTCGCCGGTGCATTTGGTGAGGAAGATGTGAGTGGCGCGATGGAGGTTGGCGGGGGGTTCGCGGAGGGTGCCGCGGGGGAGCATGAATCCATTGCCGAAGGGAGCCTGGCGGTCGACGAGGACGACCTCGACGCGGCGGTCGAGGCGGAGATATTGCAGGCCGTCGTCGAGGAGGATGGTGTCGCAGCCGAAGTGTTCGGCGGCGTAAATCGCGCTTTTGACGCGGTCTTTGTCGACGAGGACGACGACGCCGCGGAGGTTGTTGGCGAGCATGAACGGCTCGTCGCCGCCGACGCGGGCGTCGAGGAGCAAGGAGCGACCGTCGCTGACGATGCGGGGAATGAAGGTTGGAGTCTTCCCGGTGAATTGGTGGAAGAGGCGGACGAGGAGCGGCTTCGACACGCTCTTGTAGCCGCGGCTCAAGATGGCGACGCGGCGGCCACCGGCGGTGAGTTCGCGTGCGAGCATTTCGACGACGGGGGTCTTGCCGGTGCCGCCGACCGAGATGTTGCCCACGGAGATGACCGAGATCCCTGGCGAGCGCTCGCGCATCCACCGATGACGATAGAGGGCGAGGCGAAATTGGACGATGCCTCGATAGAGGGTGGAGAGTTGGAGGAGGACGGCGCGGAGGAGATCGGCGCGGCGCCCGTAGCGGCGCTCGAGAATGACGTCGATGGCGAACGTTTCGATCCCTTCCAGCCAGCGGCGCATGTCAGCGGGAAGGGAGGACGCGGACGCCCTGATTGTCGGCGGTGGTGACGAGAACGTGGGCGTCCGGCAGCTGGGAGGCTTCCTTCATCGCGTGGGCGACCGCTTCGGAGTGGTTCTCGACGAGGCAGGCGATCGTCGAGCCGGAGCCGCTGAGCCAGCCTCCTAGTGCGCCCGCTTTTTCGGCGGCGGCGATGACGGAGTCGAGACAGGGAATGAGGCTGGAGCGGTGGGGTTGGTGGAGAGTGTCGGCGAAGCAACCGGCGAGGGCGGGGTAGTTCGCCGAAGCGAAGGCGGCGGTGATGCCGGCGGCGTTGGCGACGTTGTTTACCGCGTCCGCGAACGGAATTGTGGCCGGGAGGGCGGCGCGGGCGGCGTCGGTTTCGATCTCGAAATCGGGAACGAGAAGCGCGAAATGGAGTCGCGACGCGACGCGGAAGCGCTGGTAGTCGCCGTTGCTGCGGGCGACGGTGAATCCACCGAAGGCGGCGGGTGCGGCGTTGTCGGGGTGGCCTTCGAGTTGGGCGCAGAGGCGGTAGAGGAGTTCGGGGGCGAGCGGGCGATCCGCGAGTTCGTTGAGTCCGTGAAGGATCCCGAGGCGGACGGTGACGCTACTCCCGAGACCCCGGGAACGCGGGACGGCGCCCCGAATTTTCCACGAGAAGGGGAACGAAGCGTGTCCGGCGGTCTCGAAAAAAAGATTGGCGGCGGCAACGATCATCGCGTCGGTCGCCGGGGTGTCGGCGCGCGAAACGGTCACGGTATTGTAGAGGCGAAGGGCGATGCCCAGCGAGTCGAAGCCTGGGCCGAGATTGGCCGTGGTGGCGGGGACGCGCACTCTTGCGGTGGATGACATCGCGGGATTTTAGCGGCGAGGATCGGTCGCCGGAAGCAATTAGTCGGAGGATGAGTGGGTTGCGATTTGACGAATGAGCGGGATTCCGGATGATGCGCGGCTGATGCTTTTCGACTCTTTCCTCGTTTTGGCCGGATTGGTCATGCTGTATTTTGGTGCTGAGTGGTTGGTCCGCGGGAGTTCTTCGTTGGCCTTGCGGATCGGGATGCCGCCGTTGGTGGTCGGGCTGACGATCGTGGCGTTCGGAACGAGCGCGCCGGAATTGCTGGTGAGCATCCGGGCGGCGTTTGAGGGGCAAACGGGGATGGCGATTGGCAACGTTGTCGGTTCGAATATTTTCAACATCGCCGTGGTTCTCGGGCTGGCGGCTTTGATTCAGCCGTTACGGATTCAATTTCAGCTGATTCGGTTCGACGTCCCGATCATGGTCGGGGTGTGCGTGTTGGCGGGGTTTTTGCTGATGGACGGGGGTATTTCCCGGACCGATGGCTTTGTTTTTGTGGGGCTTCTCGTGGCCTACGGCGTCGCGAGTTTTTTCGTGGCGAAGAAGAATGGAAACAAGGCGGTGGACGCTCAGTTCGAACAATCGGTGGGTTCGCCGGGGAAGAGTGTGGCGATGGATTGTGCACTGTTGATCGTGGGAATTGCGGTGTTGGTGGGTGGAGCGCGGTTTCTGGTGGACGGCGCATCAGAATTGGCCCGCGGGTGGGGGGTGAGTGAGGCGCTGATCGGTTTGACGATCGTGGCGGCGGGGACGAGTACGCCTGAGCTGGCGGCGACCATCGTGGCGTCGCTCAAGGGAGAGGCTGACATCGCGGTCGGGAACATCGTCGGGTCGACGATTTACAACGTGCTCTGCATCCTCGGAATTGCGTCGATCATTCATCCGCTCGACGCGCAGGGGGTGACGGGTGTCGACGTGGGGATGATGATCGGGTTGTGCGCGTTGGTGGTTCCGTTCATGCGCACGGGTTTCGTTCTCCAGCGCTGGGAGGGCGGAGTTTTTTTGGCGATCTACGCGGCTTATTTGAGTTGGTTGATCGCGGGGGTCGTGTGACTTTTGCTCGGATTCCCGTTTGACCCGGCGGCGATTTCGGACATAATTCCGGTCTCGAAATTGGTGGGATGGCTGAGTGGTCTAAAGCACATCTTTGCTAAAGATGCGAACTCCAAAAGGGTTCCGAGGGTTCAAATCCCTCTCCCACCGCCACTTTTCCAGCGGGTCCCCTTCCAATGATCGACGTTCTTAATCGCCTTATCCGCTTGTCACACGAATTGGGGCGCGAGGATCGCGAACTCGCGATTTTGGGGGAGGGGAACACGAGTGCCGACCTGGGTGACGGGACTTTTTTGGTCAAGGCTTCGGGGAGCCAGTTGGGGACGATTGACGAATCGGGGCTGACGCGGGTGCGGCTTGAGCCGGTGCTGGCGGCGATCGATCAGCCGGATCTGAGCGACGACGAAGTGCGCGGGAAGTTGGAGGAGTGCCGGGTCGACCCGGAGGCCCGCCTGCCGTCGGTCGAGACGTTTCTTCACGCGCTGTGCATCAAGGAAGCGGGAGCCAAGTGGGTGGGGCACACGCATCCCGTGTCGGTGCTGCGGATTTTGTGTAGTCAGCTCGGCGCGGAGCCGTTTCTGCGGCACGTTTTTCCGGACGAGATCGTGGTCTGCGGTCGGAATTTGGCGGTCGTGCCCTACATTGATCCCGGGCTGAGACTTGCGGTGGCGGTGCGGGAGTCGTTGCGGGAGTTCATGGATGAGCACGGGGTGGCTCCAAAGGTGATTCTCATGGTAAACCACGGGCCGGTGGCGCTGGGACAGACGGATCGCGACGTTCTCAACATCATGCTCATGCTCGACAAGTGGGCGAAGATCCTGGCGGGGAACTTCGCGTTGGGCGGGCCGCGTTACTTGGATTCGACGATCTCTGATCGGATCGAAAATCGGCCGGATGAGCACTACCGGCGCGCGGCAATCGGGGCGTTGAAGTAGCGCCCGGGTGGGGTCTCGGCGCGGCCGAGGTGGCGCGAGTTATTCTGTCCGGGTGTAATTGATCGAGCCTTTGCCCTGGAGCGGCTTCGATTGATGGATCTGCTTTTCGCCGTCGGTGAGCGTGAAGGTGAGGCTTCCCCCGGAGTGTTCGGTGGTGATGGTGACCTCTTCGAAATACTGACCACGGAATGCCGTCGAAAACGATTGGGCGTTGACGGTCTGGGAATCGGTGAGGGTAACCCCGCTCGCGTTGTAGGTAATGGTCATGAGAGCTTTGTCTTTTCCGCCCTCGATGGAGATTGCGAGCGGGTGGTCGGGCGGTCCGGTCCAGTCGACGGGCGTGGATTTGGATGCGACGAGGTAATATCCCCCATCGATCATCGCGTAGGGGGTTATGGTTCCGGAGCGGCCCGACTTGTTCTTGACGTAGGTGACCTCCAGGCAGCCGACGATCGGCGCCGTGGGTTCGTGTTTCGTTCCGTTCGCGACCATCACGGGATTGATGTAGTCGGGGGTATCGATCAGTTCCACGGACTCGATCTTTGGGGGAGGCCCGAGGAGGGTTTGAGCTTGCTCGTAACTTTCCCGGTCGGCGGGAGACGCGTCGCCAAACCAAACCATTGAGGTGATCGCGTCAGGGTTCCCGGAGTCGGACGCGGTCCGAAAGGCGCGCTTAAAATCCTCGGCGGTCTTCGGTGCGGCGAAAACTGCGGAAACGCTGAGCGCGGAGGCGACCAGGATAGCGAACGATTTCATGGTTCCGGATGAAAGCTGCGTCGGGTTTGGTAGGAGGTTGGGGTGAACTCTGTCAAATCACCGCCGGAGTCCAAGTTGGAGGGTGAACTCGATGAAGTGGGTCTAGCTGGCGTCGGGGAGGATCTGTTTGGTGAGGCGTTCGATGCCTGCCTTGGCAAAATCGCTGTTGGGGTATTGCTGCTGGGCTTGAAGAAACCAGGCGAGGCTGGAGCCGGGTTGGTCGCGTTCTTCGAGTTCTTCGGCGCGGCGGAGGGCGCGGACGAATTCGGCGGCCTGGGTGGTGAGGTTGGCGCGGAGTTGGTTGAGCTTGCTGTCGTCGGGGAATTTTTGAAAGGCCTGTTCGGCGGATTCCCACGCTCCCGCAGCGTCGCCGCGTTTCTCGATCTCCTCGGCGCGGGTGATCGCCGTTTCGATGATCTTCATCTGATCCAGCACTGATTTGAGTTGTTCCTGCCGGGCGGGATCGGTGGAAACCGCCGCGAAATAGCGACCGGCATTCTCTGAGATGAGACGGTAATTGCTCTGACTGTAGAGCTGGTCGAAATCGACCAAGGCTTTGTTCTGAACGTCACCCTGGGTGAAGATTGCGGATGAGACGTCGGCCAGGGCGGGGTTGCGGGGCCAGATTTCGGTGGCCGCTTTGAGTTCGTTTTCGAGGATCTCGCGTTCGCCGGCGACCGCGGCGTTGCGGGCCTTGGCGAGGTGCATCGAGGCAACGGTCTTGGCGGTTTGGATCGCGGCCATGGGCTTGGAATTGTCGAAATCTTTGGCGGTCTCCTCGAGTTCGGCGACGAGTTTCTCGGCGAGAGCGTAGTCTTTGACCTCCAGGGCGGAGATGAGTTGGTTGGAAGCCTGGACGAAGGTGAGTGCCTGGCGTTTGTCCTCGCGGGGGAGAGTGCGGACGTCGGGAAGGTATTCGCCGACGAGGAAGGTCTCGGCGAGCCGCTTGGTGGCGGACTCGAGTTCGTCGCGTTCGAGGAGAAACTTGTAAGCCTCGATGCCTTCAGCGACATCGCGGATGATTTCGTTGGCGATGGAATCGACGGTGCCGACGGTCGGCGGGAGGCCGGTCGTCTTCGCGAAGAGGTTCTTACTTTCGCCCTTGATGTCGAGCTTGTCGTCCCCGTCGGCGAAGACGCTGCGGTAGAAACGGGTGGCGATGAGGACGTGCTGGAATCGACGCTGGACGAAGAGTTGGACGATGAGGGCCTGGAATTCGATCTTGGTTTGGACTTCCTGAAGTTCGCGTCTGGCCTGATTGGCGGTGAGGAGGGTGTTGAGTTCGGCGAGGCGGGTGGTGAACGGCTGCATCTCGATGGCGCGGCGCTCGGCGATGGCCGTGGCATTGGCAGCGGTTTGCTCCGGGCTGCCGCCGGTGACCGAGTCGAGGGGGCGGCCTTCGGACGTGACGAGTTGGTTGCGCTCGACGCGGCGGCGTTCCTCGAGAATGGAGTTGTCGGCCTGGCGGATACGGCTGAGTTCGCGGCGGGCGCGCCAGGCGGAGTAGACCTGGTTGGCGATGGTGTCGCCGAGACCGGCGTCGCGACGATATTCCGAAGCTTGCGGCAGGAGTTCGAAGGCGCGGTCGAGGGAGGTGGAGTTGACGCGGTTGGCGCTGAGGATGTCGAGAATCTCGGCGAGGATCGCGTTGTATTTGGCGTCCTCTTCGTCAGTTTCGGCGGCGACGTTGAGGTATTTCTCGAAGCGGGCTTCGAAGAGGCGGTTGTTGTTTACGTTCCACGTCTTGCCGTCCCACGTGATCATTTCGTTCGCGGGATCGAAGGACGGGGCGTCGCGACCGAGGAAATTCGATCCTCCGGACGGAGCCGCGGAGGCAGGTGCGGATTGGGGGGAAGCTGCGGTGGCGGCGTCGAGGACCTGGGAATAAAGGGGAATCCCGGACAGCACGGAGGCCACTGATAAAATGAGGACGGACTTGGCTGGATTTCTCATGATTTGGTGAGGTCTTGGGCTCGGAGGATGCCCTGGGGGTCGACTTGGACTTCGAAGTGGAATTGCTGGCCCTTTTGAAGGTTGACGTGGCTGAGGTCGCCGGGGATGACGAGAGGCAGAACGTCACCATTCCCCTCGATCTGGACGGAGATCAAGCGATCCTGCGTGGAGGGGCTGTAGCCGAGGACGTTGAGGATCTCGCCTTCCAGCTTGTAGACATTGCCGCGGAGGCTGTTGGAATTTTCCAAGTAGGCTTCGGTGGCGAGTGGTGCGGTTGTGCGGTAAGGATCGCCGGTCTGCTGAAAAATCATCGTGCCGAGGAACAGCGCGATCACGAGGATGAGGAGACCGGTGATCAGAAAGGCCGGGTGGATGGATTGGCGGGAACGTCGGGGCATGAAAGTGGTCGAATTTGAATACTTGATTCGGGAGCTTTAAGCGAGGCGGGTGGTTTTTGAACCCGTGTAAGCGAGGAAGAGGCCGGCGAAAAGGTGGGCTGTGAGGATCCAGGTGCAGAGGGCGGCGGGGGAGAGGGCAGTCTGGACGACCATCTGCGCGATGTCGTAGTAGCGTTCGCCGCGGAGGGTTTGGAGGACGCCGGACCAACTCCAGTAGGCGGAGACGAACGGTCGGACGGCGGTGCCGACGGCATCCGGGAGTGCGAGGACCGCTCCCGAGAGCGGCAGCTGGAATCCGACCAGGTAGATGCTGACGAGCGACGCCTGCTCGGCGGAGGGCATCCAGGCGGAGATGCCCAGGCAGATGGAGGTCATGGCGGCGTTGACGAGGAGGAGGAAGCCGAGTTGCGGGAGAAGTTCGCCGGGAAAACCGCAGACGTAGTGGACGAAAAGGCCCATCCAGAGCGATTGGGCGGTGACCAGCAGGCTGAGGAAGGCGGCTTTGCTGGCGATGTAGCTGCTGGGTCGGAGGCCGGAGAGTTTTTCTTTTTCAAAGATGAGGCGCTCGGCGGCGATCTCGCGTCCGGAATTATTTGCGCCCATGAGGGTGAGGAGGATGACCTGGAACATCACGATTCCCGAGACGAGGCTGCCGATCTTGCTGGCCTGGGCGAGGAAGGCGTTGGCTTCGATGAGTTGGCGGGCGGCATCCTGATTGAGACCGAGGCTCAGATTTTGGATTTGGGGGAGTCCGTGCCAGGCGAAGATGGCGACGAGAACTGGGAAGCCGAGGATGAGGCCGAGTTGGAGAAAAATCTGGCCCGGGCTGCGGGTGAAGATGCGAACTCGGCGGGTGAAGAGGGTGGTGAACTGCGCCAGCGCGTTGGGGCGATGGCGGTCGATGGTGGAAGCTGGTTGATGGGATGGTGACTCCGGATCGGCGTCTTCCGGTGGGTCGGCTGGCCGCTGCGCGAAGTCGGTGGCGAGGTCTTCGGTGTAAGGGGCGTGGTGTTTACGCCAGGAGCGGGCCCAGTCTTCGCCTTTGCGGACGGCGAGGCGGGCGTAGAGTTCCTCGGGGTTGGCGATTTGGAAGTAATGGGTCAGCTTCTGCGGGGCGACCGTGGTAGGCGACGGCTCCTTCGGCGAGGACGATGACGGAGTCGTAGAGGTCGAGGTGGCGGAGGCTGTGGGTGACGGAGAGGACGAGCCGGTCGCGAGTGGCGAGGTCGTGGATGAGATGAACGATGTCGTCCTCGGCTTGGGCGTCGAGGCCGGAGGTCACTTCGTCGCAGAGGAGAATCGCGGGAGTACAGGCGATCTCCATCGCGAGGGCGAGCCGGCGTTTTTGTCCGCCGGAGAGCACGCCGACGCGGCGGTCGGCGAAGTCGGTGAGGCCGACTTCTGCGAGGGTTCGTTCGGCGATCTCTTCGAGGTGGCCCGCGTGATCGGACCGGAGGCGGAGACGGATGGCGGCGAGAATCGACTCGACCGTGGTCAGTTCGTCGTGGGCGATGGCGAACTGCGGGACGTAGCCGATCTCAGTCGGGGCAAAATCTTCGTCCGAGAGGTCGCGGTCGTTCCAGATCGTTCGACCGTCCTCATCGCCATCGGCGATTCCGGCGATGACCTTGAGGAGGGTGCTCTTGCCGCACCCCGATGGGCCAATGACGGCAGTGAAATGCTGGCGGGGAAGGCGCAGGGAGACATCGGCGAGGATGGGCGAAATAGATTCACCGCGACCGACGAAGAGGGAGACGTCCTGAAGTTCGAGCACGGTAACTTGATTAAATGAGGAACGCGGAATGGGGAATGAGAAATGGGTGCGGAACAATCAAGGTGTCGGTGGGACGACCGGGGAGATGTGACGATCTGATGAACTTGTATCGTGGAAGGAGTCGGGGGTCGGAGGCATCTCTGGGCGAAGATTACCGGTGGAGGCCTCGATTCGATTGAATCAGGCCCCCCAGTTTCAGCCGAACCCTGAGTCCGATCCGGAGCTGAGGCTTGACTTCCTGACCGTGGGGTTTAGAAGCCGGCGTGCCTGAATCAGGGTGGAATACGCAGATTGTCTGCTCGCTTTTTTACGTGAGGGGAAGATTTTCTCGGGCGCTGGGCGAACTGCATTGGAGCATCAGGCAGAATCCCGAATTTTGGCGCGAGGCGGTGCTTTACTGTGACCCGGATGCCGCGCGGCATCTCCGCTCAGCCGGCGCGGCATTCCGCGAGGTGGTGATCGATCGTGACCTGCCCGATCACGTGGACAAGCATCGGATGTGGTGTTGCAAGGGCTGGTGGGCGCAGAAGGCGGCCAAACGGTTCGGCCGGATTCTTTTTTGCGATTTCGACATTCTGGTGCTCCGTCCGCCCGACGTCCACCTGCAGCGAAGTCTGGAAACGGCGCCACTTTTTCTGGAGATGCCGGGCTACACTAATCCACGGAAAGCGCTCGGCTGCGGCGTCAGCTTTTACGATGATTCTATGACCTGGGCCCTCTTTCTCGACAACCTCTATAACCGGTGGCATTGCGACGAACGTGCCTGGACCGACACCCTCGGAATGACCAAGGAAAAGCTCGTCGACAGCGGTCTGACGATGACCCCTGAGATCGTCGACTTTACGTGGCTGCGTCGGAATCCCGAAAGGCGGCAAGAGGTTTATCTGGTTCACGGAATATCCGATGTCGACGAGGGGCTGGCGAAGATGCAGTCAATCGGATTCGCGCGCGATGAACTCGATTTCCGTCAGCGTTCCTTCTTGGCCTGGCGAAAGCGGCTCAACCAGTTGCTGCTGCGATGAATCGTGGGAATGGGGAATGGGGTTAGGATTCGAAGCTTGAGTAATCGATGTGGGCGCGGTCGAGAAGGGGAAGCGCTGAGCGGCGGTTGTGCGCGGCGGTGACCACCAGAGACCCTGCTCGTCCAGCCGGCATCGAGCCTGCGAATAGGCACTCGCGCTTAACGACACGCCCCCGATTAATCTGCGCCCACCGCCACCACGCCTGCACCTTGCTGACGACCTCCCGGCAGCCCATCCCCGGACTCAGAACTTGAGCCATAAATGCCCAGAAAGTCACCCGTGCGGGCAAGCAACGATCACGACTACCCGCTCCTTTGTCCGACGGGGCGAGCATTGCATTGGAAATCAGGTCACCAAACAGGCTATAAACGTCTTCTAGGCCTTGATTCAACTAACCTGATCGAGCGCTCCCCCAAACAAAAGAGGCCCGAATGATTAAAAAATCGGAGTGCGGCTAGCCATGCTGGAACGTGATTTTAAACCATTTCTATCTAACGCTTTATGTCATCCATGACGCAGATTTCGGCTCGCCTCACTTAAACCGGAGCTTCGTAGCCTAATCCATCCCAAATCCCTCTTATCTGAACGCCATTCTGAGCTGACCCCGCCAGATGATAATCCAGTCTTCATCACTCTCTAACCGCATGATTTTGAAAAAAATCCGAACCATTCGAACGAATGTGGTGAAATACATCCATGCTTTACTCGACGCGGACCAAACGGATATCTTCCACTTTAGCAGTTGGTAACCTTTCATTTTTTCTGTGTCCCGAATCGCAATTGTCACTCCAGCATTCAACGAGGAATTCAACCTTCCGGCCTTCTATCGCCGGGTTTCAAAAGCGCTTTCGGATCTGCCCGAAGACTTCAGGATTTTCGTTGTCGACGACGGCAGCACGGACGGCACCGCTTCGTTCTCCGAGGGAATGGTCGAAGGTGAAGATGGTCTTATTCCGCTCAGCACCGTGGTGCTGTCTCGAAATTTCGGACATCAAGCTGCGATAACGGCTGGACTTCACACCGCAGCTGATTTCGATGCCGTGATCATCATGGATGCCGATCTCCAAGACTCACCGGAGCACCTTCCTGCGTTTGTCGAACAATGGAGAAAGGGGGCGCAGGTCGTCTATGCGGTGAGGGTCGGCCGCAAGGAGTCTTTTCTGAAGGTGATGGCTTTCAATTCGTTTTATCGGATTCAGTCGTTTTGCGTCGATCTTCCGATGCCATTGGATGCAGGCGTCTTCTCGTTGCTCGATCGAAAAGTCGTCGAGACCATTCTCGAAATGCCGGAAAGTAATCGTTACCTGCCCGGCCTTCGGGCTTACGCGGGCTTCCGTCAGGTCGGTATTGAAGTTGAACGAGCCGACCGGCTCGACGGCAAACCGCGCGTCTCGACGAGCCGGTTGATCGCACTTGCTTGCAACGGAATTTTTGCATTCAGCACGCTTCCATTGCGGATCATCACCTTCCTCGGGCTAGCCGTCGCTGGCGCAACTTTTTTCGTCGCGATCCTTGCCGCTGTGATTCGATTCGGATTTGGCGTCGAGGTTCTTCGCTGGCCGTTTGGTCTTTCCACAGTTTTGTGTTTCGGCGGCATCCAACTCGCCGCACTTGGGTTGCTCGGTGAATACATCGGTCGAATCTACGAAGAGGTGAAACGTCGACCAAACTTCGTCATCGATCGAATTCTCACGCCCTCGAAAAATTAATCTCCTCGAATGATATCCTTTAAGACCCATTTGCGGAAACCCCTCGAGTCCAACTTTTTAGCTATCCTGCTGCTCATCGCTTTTGCCTTGATTCAAGGGTTCTATGCGTCTTATTTGGCCGGTGTTAGCTACGCTCACCGGGGGCCATTTTTCGATTCGATGGCCTACACGAATCAGTTGGCGGATTTGATCGCGGAAAGTTCAAACTCAGGTTACCTGAGCGGACTTCGACAATCCGTGACACGAGGGACGGTCGCGCTGCCTTTCATTTTGGCCGCGGTGGTGGCACCCGCACTTGACATCGAGCGGTCCGTAGGGATTTGGCTTCAAACTACGTGGGTGATCGCCCTTTTACTGTCCTTGTTCGCTCTTTTTCGAATTCGATTTGGTTTGAACCATTTGATGTCGGTAGTCCTGGCCATTCCCTTCGTGTCGTTTCATGGAATTTACCTTCACAACGGTGGACTAAGCGACTTTCGGATGGATCTGCATCTTTATCTACTATTCGGGTGCTCGGTGTGTTGGTTCACAATTGCTGCCCACACGGGTAGGCTCCAATTTTGGGCATTGTGCGGTGCCTTTTGCGGACTCGCGGCGCTCGCAAGAGCCACCGCTCCTGTGTATCTGATCGTCGTTTTCGCCCCAGCGCTGTGTCTGCGTCTGATCCTCCGGCAGAGCGAGTTCGTTGCCTTGATCAAAGGGTGTCTGGTGGCAGGCGGGATCGCGATTGGACTAGCCGGATGGTTTTTTGTCTTTCGATACAATGACCTTTACTACTACTACGTCGTTTGGAACGCCGATGCGAATGCCCACCTGCCTTTGGAAACGTCGATTCGGCATTTTTCCATCGCTTTTCAGCAGGTCGGCTCACCAATCTTACTATCGTTTCTCTTCGCCCTCGCGGTGTCGATCGATTGGGATCAATTTCATTTTAAAGGTATCGTACGTTACGTCCGCCAATGGCCCTACGAGTTTGCGCTCGCCGCGCTCATGCCAGCTGGTTTTCTGGCAATCCGGGGGGCTGGACTCAATCCCTTTGTCTCCATGCCGTCGACGTTTGGCATCATTGGTCTACTGCTGCTCGGAATTCAGAATTGGTCGGGAACAAGCCTTCGCCGCTGCGTCGTCGCGGCGGTGATCATTTTGGCTGGCTGCGCATTGTCGGCCTACCGGGGATACGGCGATCACGCTTTCGGTTACGAGGGCAATCAAATGGCGGGCTACAAAAAGATCATCAAAACGATCAACAAGGATGCCGATCCTAAGACGGGTGAGGTCGTTACGGCTCGCTTCATGACCTTGGGCGTCGGCTACTTGACCAACGTGGCGCTTCGGAACGTGCTGTTGTTCGACATGAACGGAAGGCAGTTGGTGAACCGGAACATCCGGCGTAAACAGGTCATTTTCAATGATTGGAATTCTGGACCGTTCAACCTCGCGACTTTCGTCGAATGGCGCCAAATCAAGGGGGAGCGCGATGTCGATAAAATTCATTCTCTGGTTCGGTCCGCCGCGCAGTTCGATTACTTCATCCTGCCCACCGATCGAACGGCGAAGCATTTGTCGGAGCGAGTCGGATTCAATTACATCAACAATTATCTTCCATGGCTCAAGCGGCGGATGATATCGGATCTCGATCTGGAACCAATCGCGGATGAATTTGAGATCAACGAGTCCGAGCAATATCGGATCTACAAGAGGGCGGATGGCCGAAAGGACCGGTAATCGCACGATGAAAGCCCGGCTTCTGGGGAGGGTCGCGTCGCAATTCCCCAACTTGGACCGACGATAATCCAGCCTCGACGGACTCTCGTGGTCTACGCCGACCTCGCGCTTTGGCTTTGGGATGTTCGGCGGCAGAAATCGTCCCCGACAGTTGCTTTCTCTCCAGCTCCTGCGCGTCTCGATCGACGGCGACCACCTCGAGCCGCAATCGCAATTTGATCGAAAACCGTTCCCTTATAACACTCGCGTCCGTGACCAGTAATTCCTCGTCCCGGGGAATCACTCCACCGACCCGGTAGGTTATGCCGCAATTTGCGAACGACGCGTAGGGGCGGCGTTCGAAGACAATGATCGCGGCGGTTTCATCCATCCGCCTAAGCCGGGCCGCGCAGGAAGCTCCGCCCGCGACCGCGCCAACGATCACGATCGTCCGGTGGTTCTGATCTCGATGCTGTTTCGGGCTGCCGACTGACCTCTCTTCGGAATTGTCCATGAAAAGAGCATCGCTGTCCTCGAAGGATGCGCTCTTCCTCGGGTGCCATAGTCAGCCCGTCAATTGCACCGGTCTCCCGGAGATTTTCGGGGGGGAAGTTTCGCGAACGACTTGGGGCGGCGGTCGTGGGCTACGGTTTCGCGGGGCGGAGGCCGCTTTCCCACGCGTCGCCCCAAAAGAGGAAGCGCTGGGGGCGGTCGGGGAAGGTGAACACGTGTTCGGCGGTCGCTTTCAGGGTGACGGTGTCGGTGACGCGGTCGTCTTCGACGATCACGTAATTACCAGGAATGGTGATGGGAAGGCGCTCGATCCAGCGGCCGGATTCGTACGACGGCTTGAGAAGTTTGCCGGCGGCACGGAGCTGATTGCCGGTGGTGGAGAGGTAGTTCTCGCGGAGGAAAGTGCGCATTTTTTTGGGGAAGCTGGAGGTGCGTTCGATGGCGAATCCCGTAGCGTTTTCTGTCAGCCGGGTGGGGTCGGGTGCGGTGAGGTTGCCGGCTTCCATTTCGCGGGTGGTGTTGCCGACGTAGACGAGGTGAACGGGGCGGCGGCGAAAGATGGTCTCGCCTTTGAGGTCCATGATCGTGTCTCCGGGATCGGTGTGGGCGAGAACCGCGGCGAGGAGATCGCGCTGGTCGGCGGTGCCGTCGCGAAACGGGGGGCTGCCGACGAGCATGGCGATGGAGAGACCGAGGCAGGTCGTGCCGCTGATCGTAGTGATTTGCCAGTCGCGCCACGGCCGAAGGGTGAAAACGAAGTGGCAGGCGGCGGCGATGAGGAGAGGGTACGCGGGGAGGAAGGTCTGTTTGGCGAGCGATTCGTAGGGGCCGAAGCCGATGATCGCGAGGGTGTAGGCGGCGGCGGTGAGGAAGATGGCTCCCCGGTAGGCGGCGCGGAGGGTGTCCTTCCGGATGAGGAAAATGGCAAGGACGATGGCAAGAGGCAGGCCGACGAAAAAGATCCAAGAGCGGTCGGTCAAAAAGGGGTCTTTGTTGATCGCGTAAATGCAGTAGAGCATCTCGTCGAGTGCGCCTTGGGTCGCGAAGCAGGCGGCAACGATGGCGGGGACGATCGCGAATCCGAGGGCGGCGGCGAGGGCGCGGCGGAAGATTGCTGACCACGGGAAGATGGTTCGGAATTCGCGCGAGAACGTCCATGCCCCGGCCCATCCGATGGCCAGAGCGGGGAGAAGAAACGCCGTCTTGACGGACGCCGCGGCGGAGGCTCCGAGCAGCAGCCCGGCGAGGAAGAAGCGGGGTTTGGCGTCCGGTCGGACGAGAGCGAGAAGGGCAGCGAACCAGAGGAACATCCAGAGGATGTCGGGGCGGAGTTCGATGGATTTCAGTGACCAGTCGGCGAGAGCAAGGGTGATGGCGACGGACCAGAGCGCGACGGGTCGGTCGGTGAGACGTCGGAACAGGAGGTAGATGAGCGCGACGGCTCCGAAGCTCAACGGGACGAGGGCGAGGCGGGCGAGGACGACGACGTTGGGATTCTCCCCGACAATCCACGCGGATGGAAGGGAGAGAAAATGGAAGAGGGGTGTGTGGTTGTCGAAGACGTCGCGGTAGGGGAGGTCGCCGGCGGCCCAGCGGTAGATAACGTGGAGATTCTGCGGTTCGTCGGAGTCGACACCGTGGGTGAAGAGGGCGATGGCGCGGAGGACAAGGAGCGCGGCGATGACGTAGAGCGCGGCCCGTTCGGTCGGTCGCGACACCGCTCAGGCCTCGATCTTGCGCGGAACCGAACGGAGACCGGACGAGCCGTTGGCGGGAGATTCCGTCTCGTGGTATTCGGCGTCTTCGTTGACTTCCCAGAGATCGAAGAGCGGCTCGTTGGCGGCGATGTTTTTCGCGCACAGCATGGCGGTCATCATTGAGTGGTCCTGGTTGTTGTATTTGTGCATGCCGTTGCGGCCGACGAGGTGGAGGCCCGGGTAGCGGGCGGTGAGTTCATCGCGGATGACGCGGACGTGGTCGGCGTAGGTGTCGTCGTAGACCGGGTAGGCCTTCGGCTGGCGGACGACCGTGCCGTCGATGATATCGTCGGCTTCGGCGATGCCGAGTTGGACGAGTTCGCGGCGTCCGAGCGCAATGAGATCCTCGTCGGAGGCCGTCCAGAGGCCGTCTCCCTCAAAGCAGAAATACTCGAGGCCATAGCAGGCGAGGCTGGGATCGGGAACCATCTCGGGCGACCAGGATTTGAAATTTTGCACCCGGCCCACCTGGACTCCGGGTTCGTGGATGTAAATCCAGTTGTCCTCGATGAGGTGCCGCTCGCGGGCGACGAGAGCGACGGTGAGGAAGTCGCGGTAGCGGAGTTGTTTCGCGGCGGCGGCGGCCGTCTCGCTGAGGGGGGGAACGAGGAGGGTCGCGAGCTGCCGGATGGGGGTGGAAGAAATGACGTGCCGGGACCGGATGGAATCGGTCTGGCCATTTCGCTCGAAGGTCGTTTCCCAATCGCCGGAGTCCGAATCGTAGCGGCAGCGGGTGACTTTAGCGCCCATTTCGACGGTGCCGCCCTGGTCCTGAACCCGGCGCGAGGTGGCTTCCCAGAGCATGCCGGGGCCTTTGCGCGGGTAGCGGAACGTGTTGATGAGAGTTTTGATAACGGGACCGTTCGTGGGTCGGCGACGCTTGGGTTTGAGGGAACTGAGAACGGCCTTTGAGAGCGAGAGGCCTTTGATGCGCTGGGCGGCCCAGTCCGCAGAAATCTCGGAACAGCTCATGCCCCAGACTTTTTCGGTGTAAGTCTTGAAGAAGATGCAAAAAAGCCGAGAGCCAAATTGGTTGGTGACCCAATCCTCGAAGCTGCGGGGATTTTTTGTCGGGAAAAGGCGGGCGCGGAGGTAGGAGAAGCCGCAGAGCATCGACTCCCAGGGTCCGAGCTTCACAAATGCTTCGAAGGGGCGGAGGGGGTAGGAAAAGAATTTTCCGCGATAGTAGATGCGGGACGAGCGGGGTCGGGTGAGGAAATCGTCGGGGAGGAGTTCCGTCCAGAGATCCTCGACTTCCTGGCTTTTCGAAAAAAATCGATGTCCACCGATGTCGAAACAGAAGTCCTTGTATTTCGCGGTGCGGGAGATGCCGCCGACGGATTCGGGGTCCGCTTCGAAGACGGTGACGGGGATCTTTTCCTTGCCCAGGCAATAAGCGGCGGTGAGTCCGGCGGGTCCGGCTCCGATGATCGAGACGGAGTTTTTCACTGGCTGGCGAGGCACTGGGTGAACCGGAGAGGTTGAGTCGAGATCGGCATACGGGCCGCAAAACGTAGCAGCTGAATTGGAAGGGGCAACGAGGGAGTGTCTCAGGAAACCGGTGATCGTCTTCGCCGGAATGCGAGGACGGCGGCGAGGAGCCCCGGGAGGGCAAGGAATAGGCGGCTCTCCGGGACGGCGGTGAAGCTCGTTCCCGCGAAGGAATAGGCGAGTGCGTAGGTGTCGGTGGTGGCGGGAAGATTCGAGCCGCCCCGGAGGACAACCTGGAGATCGTAGCGACCGGCGATGAGACCGACGCCGTGGAGGTGCTCGACATTCTCGCCGGTGCTCCGGCTTGCGAGGACGATGGCTTGGGTGTCGACGTTGACCAAGTAGAGGTCGAAATTGCTGACACGGTTTGTGTTGGTGGAGAGGTTGACGATGCTACGCCAATCGATGGTGGCCGTGAGGGTGATGTCGGTGAGGTTCGATTGAGTGAGGTCGAAGAAGTAGTGGTTGGTCGCGCTTTGAGTCGACGAAACGGTAAGAGATTGAAGGTCCCAACCGACAAGCGAGTTGATCGCGGTCGCTTCGGCGAAGGTGGGCGCCGTGATTGCCGCGGTGGGCGCCATCGTCGTGGTGAGGGTGGCCGTTCGTTGGCCCCCGGCGAGGTTGTCGTAGGAGGCTTTGGCGTTGACCAGTCCGGCACCGGAGGCCGTGTCCAGCGGGTCGGTCTCGGTTTGCTGCCATCCGGCCGTTTTGGTCGCGCCATTGAGGAGGACGGCCTTGATCACGCGGGCGTCGGCGGGATTGGCCGTGGTGCTGGTGATTTGCCCGAGGTCGACTGACTGCAGAAGGAGGGCGGTGATGCCCGAGACGTAGGGGGCGGTGAAACTCGTGGGTCCGCCGGGAGACACCAGATGAATGCCGCCAGAGTTTGCGGCTCCGATCGGGCCGACGGAGATGCCGTTGAACATGCTGGCGGGCGCGGCGGTCCCGATATTGCTGCTGACGAAGACGACGTTCGAGATGGACGCGTAGAAATCGTAGAAGCGGTTGATGTTAGCCGTCTGCGCCGCGGTCGCACCGAGGGCGGCAAAGCTCTGGTTCACGATGCGGGATTCGATTTGGACGGGCGTGTAGAACGTGCCGTCTGCGGTCGTCGTGGTGTTGGCGATGATTCGACTGATGAAATAGTCGGCGTCGAAGTTCTCAACGCGCGTCACACCGGGAGCCGGGCCGGTCGTTGATCCGAAGAAGTTGGAGCCGACGGTATTAGCGTGGCCGGATTCGAATGCGGGATCGAACGTCGCCCCCGCGCCGCCGTAGGGATTGTTGGTATCGTAGTAGCGGAAGTCGGACGCCGGGTGGCCGGTGGCTGCCGGGTTGACCTGATACCGTCCAGAATTTGCGGGACTCTGAGCCTCCGGCACGGCAACCGTGACGCCCGCACCTGACAGTTCCGGATGCTCGGCCCGCAAGGCGGTCACGCCGATGTCGTCGAGCGGCGTGGCGGGGAGCCAGGGCGCGGTCAAGAGAGCGAGGAGGGCGAGGCGACGGAACATGAGTTTGTCCTTGGGGAGGCGGTGAAGATAATGTCTCAGGAAACGAACGGTGCGCGAGCGGAAACGTTTGGAGGGATTACGGCCTCGTTGCGTTGTCGGATCAACGAACTTTCACGAGGGATTGGAAGACGCGTGTCGTTTGATTGGAAGTGACAATTTCACGGTGCCGTTGCCGAATCGGCAAAAGCGCTCTATTAGATTCCTAATGTTGGTTCGCGTTCGCAGATCCTTGCTTCGCCTGGTCGTCGCTTTCGCGATGGCGGTCGCCTGGTTGTTCGCCGCGAATCACTGTGCGTTTGCGAAAACTCCCGACGGTCAGCACGACTGTTGCGGGGAGGAGGCTCCCCTGCCGGTGGCGGGGATGCAGATGCAGTGCGGGAGCGAGTTGAACTCGCCGCTGCCGCCGACGGTCGATGTGCCTGGGCCGGAGCTTTTCGCGCTGAGGCCGCTGTGGTTGGCGGCGATTGTCGCGGATTTGCCGGATCGGGTGGCGGAGGATTTGCGGGATTCCGGACGTGCACCTCCGGACGGCCCGTCTTATTTCGAGCGAATTCTGAGTCGGAGCCTGCGGTCGCACGCTCCCCCAGCGCTTGCTTCTTGAGCGGTAGCCCGCCGCGGTCGTGGCGGGATTTTTCCTTGGGTCTCAGAGTCATGTTTTCAGTTCTTGATTTTTCGTTTTTCCATTTTGTTTTTGTTGTTTGCCGGTGCGGTTCGCGGAGGCGAGCCGCTGGCCGACCGTTTTCTGGCGGAGGCGCTGGCGTTGAATCCGGGTGCCGAGGCGACGCGGCTGGAGTGGGAGGCGATGGCGGAGATGCCCGAGGTTGTGGCTTCGCTACCAGATCCGACGGTGAGCTACGGATATTATTTTACGAGCGTGCAGACGCGGACGGGGGCGATGCGGCAGCGGTTTGGGGTGAGCCAGAAGATTCCGTTTCCGGGCAAGCTCGGGACGGCGAAAGCGCGGTCGGCGGCAGACGCCCGGGTGGCTTATTGGCGATACCGGGCGGCTTTGCGCGACGTCTTCGCCGTCGGGCGGACGTTGCTGGCGGATCTTTACCGGGCCGACGCGGCGATTCTGATCCTGCGGGACCAGGCGGCACTATTTCGTCAGACTGCAGAGTCGTCGACGGCGCTGCTGGAAACGAACAAGGGTTCGTTGGCGGACGTGATTCGTTCGCGGGTGGCGGCGGAGGAGATGGCCGTGCGCATCTCGCAGTTGGAAGCGGAACGAACCGGGGTGGTGGCGCGAATGGCGGCGCTGCGCGGAGAGGTGGATCCGGCGACGGCGGTGGGTCGCTACGCGGAACCCGAGTTGATCACGTTGCCGTCGCTCACGGAGTTGATGAAGCGGTCCATCGGGACGAATCAGGACCTCGAGGCCGCGCGGGCGGAGGTCGCCCGGGAGGACCTGGGAGTGCGGGCGGCGGTGTTGGAGTATTACCCGGACGTGACGTTCGGGTTGGATTACACCCAGGTCGACGCGAGCACGGTGCTGCGCGACACGCCGCAGAGCGGGCGGGATCCGGTGATGGGAACCATCGCCGTGAACGTGCCGATCTGGTGGGACAAGTTGGGCGCTCAGAAAAGGGCGGCGGTGGCGCGGCTCGGCTCGGCGGCGGCGCGGCAGGCTCAGCTCACGGCGGACGTGAGTGCGAGCGTGCAGGCGGCCTACGCGATGGCGCTGACCATGCGGGAGCAGCGTGATCGCTACGCGGCGGAGATCCTGCCGAGTGCCCGGCAGGCGGTGGAGTCGAAGACGGCGGGGTATTCGGCCGGGACTGCGGGATTGACCGATCTACTGGACGTGCAGCGGGCGACGTTGGGGGCGGAACTTGGGATGATCGACCGAACGGCGGGATATCTCAGGGCGTTGGCGGATCTCGAGCGGGCAATCGGAGAACCTTTGAAATGATGATTTTGAATTTTTCGGAAGCAGCGGCGCCGCGGTGCCGGGGGTTTGGGCTGGTGATCGCGATTGCTTTGACGCTGGCAGGCTGTGGGCAGTCGGATGAAAAAGAGACGAGAGGCGACGACTCGGAGACCCAGTATTGGATCTCGGGGATGCACCCGTGGATCGTGCAGCCCGAGCCGGGCCAGTGCCCGATCTGCGGAATGGATCTCGTGCCGCTGGACCCGGATAAATTTTCCGGCGAGATCGCGATCAATCCGGTGGTTGTTCAAAACATGGGGGTTCGGATCGCGGAGGTGGCTGAGGGGCCGCTGACGAAGACGATTCGGACGGTGGGAATCGTCGAGTACGACGAGGAGCGGGTGCGTGACGTGAACACGAAGATCTCGGGCTGGATCGAGGAAATCTCCGTCGATTCACTGGGTCAGAAGGTCGCGAAAGGCGATCCGTTGTTTTCGATTTACTCGCCCGAGCTGTATTCGGCGCAGCGAGATTACCTCATCGCGAGGCAGGGCGGGGATCGATCATTGGTGGAGGCAGCGCGGAAGCGGATGGAATTTTTTGACGTGTCGGCGGCGCAGATCGACGATTTGGCGAAGCGCGGCGAGGCCAAGAAAGGGGTGGAAGTGGCGAGTCCGTTCGGCGGTGTGGTGACGGAGAAACACGCGAACGAAGGGATGAAGGTCGACCCCGGGATGCGGGTCTATCAGATCGCGGACCTGTCCAAGGTGTGGGTGATCGCGACGGTTTACGAATACCAACTCCCGTTTCTCGAGGAGGGTCAGGCGGCGAAGATGTCGTTGAGCTACATCCCGGGTCACGAGTTTGAGGGGCGGGTTGCCTACGTTTACCCGTACGTCGATACGAAGACCCGGGAGGCGCAAGTGCGGCTGGAATTTGACAACGCGGCGGGGATTCTCAAGCCCGGGATGTTTGCGAACGTCGAGCTGATCAGTTGGATGGCGGCCGAGGCGACGTTGGCTCCCCAGTCGGCGGTGATTGATACGGGGAAGCGCAAAGTGGCGTTCGTGAGTCTCGGCGAGGGACGGTTTGAGCCGCGGGACGTCGAGACCGGGCTGGTGACCGACGACGCGAAGGTGGAGATTATATCGGGCTTGGAGCCCGGCGAGATGGTGGTGACGTCGGGGCAATTTCTGCTTGATAGCGAGGCGAACATGCGGGAGGCGCTGGCGAAGATGTTGAAAGGGGAACCGGCGGCGGGTCAGGAGCCGGTGATGGAGGTGGAGACGATGGAGCCGACCGGCGAGCCGGTTCCGGTGGATGCTTTGGAGGCTTATCTGAGCATCCAACGTGCGCTGGCCGGTGACTCTTTGGAGGGTGTGGCGGAGGCTGCGAGAACGTTCGGGGCGGCGGTCGGAGGTGAGAGCGGCGAGGTGGAGTCGCTGATCTCCGCGACGGATTTGACGGCTGCCCGGGCGGCGTTTGGGCGGCTGAGCGTGGAGTTTCGGGCGCGGGTGGTGGCGGGAGGCGTGCCGGACGGGTTCGACGGCGACGTGCTGTCGATGCATTGTCCGATGTTCACCGAAGACCAGGGTGGGGCGGTGTGGTTGCAGGCTGCCGGGGCGGTGGAGAACCCTTACATGGGGTCGCGGATGCTGGGATGTTTTGACGCCCGGGTGGTTTTGGAGAAGCGATGAGTTTTTTCATTGAGGAACCCCGGTTGGGATCGTGATCGCGGGGATTATCGAGTGGTGCGTGCGGAACCGGGTGATGGTGCTGCTGCTGTGCGGGTTCCTGGTGGTGGGGGGCGTTTACTCGGCGCGGAACGTCACGGTGGACGCAATCCCGGATCTCTCGGACGTGCAGGTGGTGATCCGGACCGAGTTTGCGGGGCAGGCTCCGCGGATCGTGGAGGATCAGGTGACGTATCCGCTCACGACGGCGATGCTCGCCGTGCCTTACGCGAAGGTGGTGCGGGGGTATTCGATGTTTGGGACGAGCTTCGTTTACGTGATCTTCGAGGACGGGACGGATCTCTACTGGGCGCGGAGCCGGGTGCTGGAGCAGCTCAATGCCGTGACGAACCGGTTGCCGACCGGCGTCGCGCCGCAGCTCGGGCCGGATGCGACGGGGGTGGGGTGGGTTTTCCAATACGTTCTCACGACGAAGGCCGGGGCGGACGTTGATCTCGCGAAGCTGCGGAGTTTGCAGGATTGGTATTTGCGTTATGAGCTGACGGCGGTCGATGGGGTGAGCGAGGTCGCGCCGATCGGCGGCTTCGTGAAGCAGTATCAGGTGGTGGTCGATCCCGTGAAACTGCGGGCCTACGGGATTCCGCTTTCGAAGGTGCGGACGGCGATTTCCCGGTCGAACGCGGACGTCGGCGGTCGGCTGATCGAGCAGAGTGAAACGGAGTACATGGTTCGAGGATTGGGTTACCTTGGCGAGGCCGGGCCGGACGACGCCCGGTCCGCGCAGGTGCTCGAAGATCTGTCCGGAATCGCGTTGGGGGTGAACGACAACGGGTCCCCGATCCGGCTGTCGGACCTCGCCGAGGTGCGAATCGGGCCAGACATCCGACGGGGAATCGCGGATTGGAACGGCGAGGGCGAGGTGGTCGGCGGGATTGTGATCATGCGGTTTGGCGAGAACGCTAAGGCGACGATCGACCGGGTGAAGGTGCGGTTGGCGGAGCTGGAGAAGGGTTTGCCGGACGGGGTGGGGATCGAGATCGCGTACGATCGCTCGGATTTGATCGAGCGGGCGGTCGGTACGCTGCGCAAGACGCTCACCGAAGAGATCGTGGTCGTGGCGATCGTGTGCATTTTGTTTTTGCTGCACGCGCGGAGTGCGCTGGTGGCGGCATTCGTCCTGCCGACGGGGGTGTTGGCGACGCTGACGGTCATGCACCTGGTCGGGGTCAACGCGAACATCATGTCGCTGGGGGGGATCGCGATCTCGATCGGCGTGATGGTCGACAGCTCGATCATCATGGTCGAGAACGCGCACAAGTTTCTGGAGATCGAGCGGCGGCGGGTTGCGGAAGGAGGGGTGGCGCGTCCGCACCTTGAGGTGATCGGCGACGCGGCAAAGGAAGTGGGGCCGAGTCTCTTTTTTGCGTTGTTGATCATCGTGGTGAGTTTCCTGCCGATCTTCGTGCTGGGTGAGCAGTCGGGGCGGTTGTTCAAGCCGCTGGCGTTCACGAAGACATTTGCGATGGCGGCGGGGGCCATTCTGGCCGTGACGGTGATCCCGGTGCTCATGACGTTTTTCGTGACCGAGCGGACGCTGCCGGAGGCCTGGAGTCGGCGGCGGCGGTGGGGGACCACGGCGGGATTGATCCTGGTGCCGGCGGTTGGAATTGGCGTGGTTTGGTCGTGGGGGTGGGGAATGGCGTGGGCGGTGCTGGGTCTTTTGGTGCTGTTACCGCAACGGATTCCGGACGAAGAGCGGAACCCGATCAGCCGGGTGCTGGAGGCGGTTTACAATCCGGCGTTCCGGCTGGTGATGCGGTTCCGGTGGCTGACGTTGTTGGTTGCGGTGGGGTTGTTGGCGGTGACGTGGTGGCCATTTTCTCAGTTGGGGCGGGAATTCATGCCGCCGTTGGAGGAGGGGGATCTGCTTTACATGCCGACGACCGATCCAGGGATTGGCCCGACGAAGGCGCGGGAGATCCTGCAACAGACCGATAAAATTTTGGCCCAGTATCCGGAGGTCGAGTCGGTCTTCGGGAAGATCGGGCGGGCCGAGACGGCGACCGATCCGGCTCCGATGTCGATGATCGAGACCACGCTCACGTTGGACCGGGATAAATCAAATTGGCGGGCGGTGCGGGTGCCGAGGTTCTACGACGGCTGGCCGGGGTGGGCGCGGTGGTTGCCCGAGAAGGTGCTGGCGTCGACGCGGCCGATTACGACCGACGAGATGATCTATGGTTACGAGATCGAGGACGGACGTGGTGGGACGCTGCGCGTGCCCGGGATGAACGACGCGCTGCAATTTCCCGGGCTGACGAACGCGTGGACGATGCCGATCCGCACGCGGATCGACATGCTATCGACGGGGATTCGGACGCCGGTCGGGATTAAGTTCATGGGACCGGATCTCGAAGTGCTGGCGGATCTTGCGAACCGAGCGGCGAACGCGTTGAAGGCGGACCCGGTGACGAGCGGGAACACGACGAGCGCATTTCCGGAGAAGAGCGTGGGCGGCAATTATTTCGACATCGAAATCAACCGTGAAGAGATCGGGCGTTACGGGTTGGTCGTCGGGGACGTGCAGGATGTGATCATGACGACGCTCGGCGGAATGACCGTCACGTCGACCGTTGAAGGGCTGGAGCGCTATCCGGTGAACGTGCGGTATCCGGCCGAGTTGCGGGATACGGTCGAGACGGTGCGGCAGACGTTGGTGGCGACGCCGGGTGGGGCGCAGGTGCCGTTGGCGCAGTTGGCTGACATCACGATTCGGAAGGGGCCGCCGATGATCAAGAGCGAGAACGCGCGATTGACGAGTTGGGTTTACGTCGACATTGCGGGGATCGACGTGGGGACCTACGTGGATCGGGCGAAAGAGGTCGTGGATCGGGAGGTGCCGCTGCCGGCGGGTGTGACGGTGAAGTGGTCGGGTCAATACGAATACATGCAGGCGGCGGAGGCGCGGCTGCAGATCGCCATTCCGCTGGCGTTGGTTGGGATCGTGTTGCTGTTATACCTTTCGACGCGGAGCTGGCTGCGGGTGGCGATCATCCTGCTGGCGGTGCCGTTTTCTCTGGTCGGGGCGGTTTGGTTCCTGTGGTGGATGGATTACGATCTGTCGCTGGCGGTGTGGGTCGGACTCATCGCGCTGGCGGGCTTGGACGCGGAGACCGGGGCGGTGATGTTGCTGTATCTCGACACGAGCTACGAACGGTTCAAGGCGGAGGGGCGCTTGAATACGCGGGACGATCTGTGGCACGCGGTGCACGACGGGGCGGTGAAGCGAATCCGCCCGAAGACGATGACGGTGGCTTCGACGTTCGTCGGGTTATTGCCGTTGCTGTGGGCGGATGGTGCCGGGGCGGACACGATGCGGCGCCTGGCGGTGCCGATGATCGGGGGTCTGGTGAGCAGTTTTCTGTTGGAACTGCTGATTTATCCGGTCGTTTATTACCTCGCGCGGAGGAGAACGATAGCCGGCTAGTAGTTGAAGAGGTCGGCGTGCTGGAACGACTTGTGGGTCACCGCGTTGAGGGCGGTGAGGACCAGTTTCTGACTGTGGGGGGTGAGGCGGCGGCCCTTGGAGGCGCGGGCGATGAGCTTGTGGGTGAGGTGGGTGGGCCGCGTCGCGACGAGGTCCTGCGGGCGAAGATCGTGCTTGGCCAGGAGGGCGGCGAGCGGCTGGGGGCCGAGATTGAGGTCTGACATCGGGTGCCGACTTAGGTTGCCGGGATTGAGGTGAACGGAAGTGCGCTGGCGTCGGAGAAAAAACAGTTCGGTCGAACCCGGGTTTAAGCGGTCTCGGTGGCTGGCTTCTTTTTGGCGGCGGGGGCCTTTTTCTTTCGTTCTTCGAACTCGAATCCGACTTTACCGTTGTCGAGTTTGAGGAAGGCGGAGAAGGGGCGGCCCTTTTTGCTGATGAAACGGGGGAGAAGGTCGGTTTTTCCGGTTTCGATCAGCTTCGTGGCCTGATCGACGAGGATTTCGCGTTGGAGGATCGTTTTGCCCATGCGGAAGGTGCACTTTTTCTCCGGGGTGTTGGTGCACATGTAGGCGTTGGGCGTGTCGTGGACGGTGCCGGTCTTGCAGACCGGGCAGGGGCCGAGCACGGGGGCCTGGCTGAAGTCGACCTGCTCAACCTTGTCGTCGCCGAAGTCGAAAGTTTGTTTTTTGTCGTCGTCGAGTTTGACGACGGCGGCGAAGGGGCGGCCCATTTTGCTGCGAAAACCTTCGAGGGGGCCGACGACGCCCTTTTCGAGAAGGATGGTAATTTCCTCCCGTTCGAGTTCGCGGCCCGCCATGGTTTTCCAGATGAGTTCCCCGCACTCGGGGGTTTTGCATTCGTAGGCTCGGAAGGATTCCTTGAATCCCGGGGCTTCGCCGCACTTCGGACACTTGGCTTCGAGGTCGTGAAAGTTGCCCGCGACGTCGCCGGCCTCGCCGGAGTAATCCTTCGCCTTGCCGACGATCTCCTCGGTGAAGCGGCGGATCTCGGCCATGAAGGAGGCGCGGTCCATTTTGCCCGTTTCCATCTCCTTGAGCTTGTGCTCCCATTCGCCCGTGAGTTCGGGTGAGGTGAGGGATTCGACGCCAATGCCTTTGAGAAGGGTGATGAGCGAAAGGCCTTTGGCGGTCGTGATGATGTCGCGGCCCTGGCGGATGAGGTAGCCGTCGTAAATGAGGCCTTCGATGATCTGTGCGCGGGTCGCGGGGGTGCCGAGGCCGCGTTGGGACATGGCGGCGCGGAGTTCTTCGTCGTCGACGAGCTTGCCGGCTCCTTCCATCGCGGAGAGGAGGGTGGCTTCGTTGTAGCGAGCGGGCGGGCGGGTCTCGTTGCGTTTGACCTCGATCGCTTCGGTCGTCGCTTTCTCGTCCTTGGCGACCGGGACGACGGTGTCGTCGTCGGCGGAAACGGCGCTCTTCCCGTAGACCGCGAGCCAGCCGGGGTCGGTGATGACTTTGCCGTCCGTCTTGAAGGTTTCGCCTTCGACGCGGGTGATGCGGGTGGTGACTTCGAACTGGGCGGATGGGTAGAAGACCGCGATGAAGCGGCGGGCGACCATGTCGAAAACCTTGAGTTCCATGTCATCGAGGGTCTTGGGGGCCGCGCCGGTCGGGATGATGGCGTGGTGATCGGAGACTTTGGCGGTGTTGAACACGCGCTTGTTGCCGGCTTTGACCCAATCCTCTTTGAGTGCCTTTTTGGCGTGGGCGGCGAGGTCCTGGTTTTGGAATTTGCCGAAATTTTCCTTCACGTTGTTGACGTAGTCCTCGGGGAGGTAGCGGGAATCGGTCCGCGGGTAGGTGAGGACCTTGTGGCGCTCGTAGAGGGCTTGGGCGATCTGGAGGGTGCGGCGGGCGGGAAGGCCGAAGCGGCCGTTGGCCTCGCGTTGGAGGGTGGTGAGATCGTAGAGGAGGGGGGGGGCTTGGGAAGTGGGTTTCTTTTCCTCGGTGATTTCGCCCGGTTTGCCGTCGCATTTTTCCTTGAGGGCATTGGCTTCGTCCTCGGTCCAGATGCGCTCCGCCTTGAGCTGGTCATCGGTTTCGCTCTTTTTGAATTTCTGGTCGAACCAGCGGCCCCGGGTACTGACCGGCGGCGACACCGAAGTCGCCGAAGACCTCAAAGTACGGTTTGGGGACGAAGGCGCGGATCTTTTCCTCGCGTTCCGCGAGAATGGCGAGGGTGGGGGTCTGGACGCGGCCGACGGGGGTGAGTTGGAAGCCGCCGCCCTTGCTGTTGAAGGCGGTCATGGCGCGGGTGCCGTTGATGCCAACGAGCCAATCCGACTCGGACCGGCAGACGGCGGCGTCGGCGAGCGGGGTCATTTCGACGCCGTCGCGGAGGTTCTCGAAGCCCTTGCGGATGGCTTCGGAGGTCATCGATTGGAGCCAGAGGCGGGAGGTGGATTTTTTGGAACCCGTAAGCTCCATGATGTAGTGGAAAATGAGTTCGCCCTCGCGACCGGCGTCACAGGCGTTGATGACGTCGTCGATGTCCTTGCGGTTGAGGAGCTTCTTGAGGAGTTTATAGCGCGTCTCGTTCTTCTCGATGGGTTTGAGATCGAAGTGCTCGGGAATGATGGGGAGGTTGGCGAACGACCATTTGCCGCGCTTCTTATCCATCTCCCCGGGGAGGCAGAGTTCGACCAGATGACCGACCGCGGAGGTGATCACGAAATCGTCGTTCTCGTAGAAGTCTTTGCTCTTCGTGAACTTCCCGAGGGCGCGACTGAGGTCGCCGGCGACGCTGGGTTTCTCTGCGATGACTAAGGTTTTTCCCATGGGGTGAGGTGGTTTTTAACCACAGATAGCACGGCTGACACGGATGGGGTCCGGCGACTGCGTCGGCGAAGCATTTTCATATATCCGGGTGATTCGTGTGATCCGTGGTCCAATTTATTCGGACGAATCGGCTGCCGGGGAGCTGTCTGACGAGCTTCCGCATCTCAAGGGCGTGCACGCTAGAAGACAGTTTTGCCATTGGCAACCCGCATTTGAACGGGGGGTCGAGCGAGGTCTATTCGGGGGGCGAGTCCTCGGATTGGCGGACGAAGGTGCCGTTGTCGTTCGCATCGAGGTGTTTGGCGGTGAGGCTGGTGGCTTGGTGGGTGGAGTCGATCGTGAAGGTGACTTCGGAGGTGCCTTCGGCATTTTCCCCGGGCGGAACGAAAGTGAAGGTGTCGCGGTCCCAGTGGGTGAGCGGGTAGGCGCGTTCATCGGGGCCGAGGTGAAGGGAAAGTCCGGCGGCGTTCTCTTTGACGACGGCGGGACCGAAGAAAGGATTCGAATAGGTGCCGATGTAGGTGGTGGCCGGCAGGGCGGGGGTGGGTGACGTGGGCGGCGTGGCGCTGGCGATCGACGGGGCAGCGAAGGCGTCCATCTGGGCGAAGACTTTTTTGAAAATCGGAAACCAGTCGACGGAGGACGAGCCGTCGAGAGCGTCGTCGAGGAAGGTATTGCCGAGGGCCTCGGGAACTCCGATGGGCGCGGCATTCGTCAGAATGACAATCCCGAGAGAAGCGGAAGGGACGAGGGCGACGAACGTCGCGGCACCCATGCTGAAGGCGCCTGAATGGCTGAGTCGCAGGCGGCCGTGTTCGTCGTGGCTGACGCCCCAGCCTAGGCCGTAAAAGCCGGGTAAGCCGCTGATCGGACTGAATTGGGTGAGGATGACGGGTTCGTGGGTCTCGGCGAGGGCGGCCTCGGCGATGATCTGACGGTCTTCGAATTTCCCGTCATTCAGCTGGAGGCGCATCCAGCGGGTGAGGTCGTTCACGGAGGAGCTGACGCCGCCGGCCGGACTCTGGGCGTCGGGTTGGCGCTGTTCGGCGTGAACCCACTTTCCTTGCTGTTGGGTGTGGCCGACGGCGTGGTTGGGCTGGGCGACGAACTCGTCGTATCGTGAGGTCGTCGCGGTCATCCCGAGGGGCGCGTAGAGTTTCTCCTGGCTGAGATCGGCCCAGGATTTGCCAGCGGCTTTCGCGGCGGCCACAGCGGCTTCGGTGAGGCCGAAGTTCGTGTAAGCGTAGGAAGAGCGAAAGCTGGAGGCGGGCAACTGGAAGCGGAGGCGATGGAGGATCTGTTCGCGCGAGTAGCCAAGGTCCTCGAGGAGGTCGCCGGCGTGTCCCGGCAGACCACTGCGGTGGGAGTAGAGGTCCCGAAGGGTGATCTCGCGCGTGACCCAGGGGTCGAACATTTCGAAGGTTGGATCGAGGTCGCTGACGCGGGAATCCCAGGACACGACGCCTTCGCCGACGAGTGCGGCGACGACAGTGGACCCGACGGGTTTCGAGAGAGAGGCCAGCTGGAAGACGGTGTCGCCGTCCACGGCTGCGGGCTGACCGACCTCCCGGACACCGAATCCCTTGGCGAGCAGGACCCGGTCCTGAAAGACGACGGCAACGGCCACGCCGGGGATCCCCGTTTCATCCATCTCGCGCACGATGGATTGTTCGAGCCGTTCGATCGCGGTGTCGATCTGGTCGAGAGTTGGCTCGCTGGCGTGGAGAGGGATTGAAAAGAGGAGAGTTGCGGCGAGGACGGTTGAAAATCTCATCGGGAAACTCAGTTTATTCGAACGAATCGGCTGCCGGGAAGCTGTTTGACGAGTTTTCGCATCTCGAGGGTGAGGAGGCTTGAAGACACCTTGGGCATGGGCAACCCACTTCTCGAGGCGATCAGGTCGATGTGGGTCTCGTCGTCGCCGATGGCGGTGTGGACGGCGAGCTGGTCGGGCGAAAGGTCGGGGAGCTTGGTGGGCTGGTGGAGGTCGGGGATTTCCCGGAAGAGCATGCCGAAATCGTCGAGGATGTCCTGGGCACAGGTGACGAGTTTGGCTCCGGATTGGATGAGTTTGTTGCTGCCGAAGCAGGCGGGTTCGGTGATGCGGCCGGGGATCGCGTAGATCGAGCGGCCCTGCTCGGCGGCCTGGGCGGCGGTGATGAGGGAGCCGCTCTTGACGCCCGCTTCGACGACGAGGAGGCCGAAACTGGAGCCGGCGACGATGCGGTTGCGCATCGGGAACGTCTGGCGATCTGCGGTGGTGGTCATGGGAAATTCGCTGATGACGGCACCGTGGCCGGCGGCGATCCGCTCGGCGAGGGGCCGGTGCTCGGCGGGGTAGAGCTTCGCGAGGCCGGAGCCGATGACGGCGAGGGTGCGGCCATTGGCGGCGAGAGCGCCCTGATGGGCTGCGGCGTCGATGCCGCGGGCGAGGCCGGAGACGACGGTGAGGCCCGCGTAGGCGAGTTGGTAGGATAGTTTCTTGGCGCACTCGGTGGCGTAGTGGCCGGGCTTGCGTGCGCCGACGATGCCGATGGCGTGGTGATCGGCGGGAGTGATTTCGCCCCATACGTAGAGGACGGTGGGGGCGTCGTGGATCTCGCGGAGGGCGGCGGGGTAGGTCGGGTCGGATTGGGTGAGGACGTGGCAACCGAAGTCGGCGATGCGACGGAGTTCGGCGGCGAGGTCGGTGTTCTGCTCCCAATTTGCGATGGAAGCGGCGATTTCCGGACCGATGCCCGGGATGGCGAGGAGGTCGGCGGATCGGGCGCTGAGAATAGCGGCGGGGGAACCGAGGTGGGCGGTGAGCTTCTTGACGCGGACCGGGCCGAGCTTCGGGATGAGATTGAGGGCGATGGACGCCTCGAGGTGAGAAAGGGAATTTATGATTTCCGATTTATGATTGATGCTTCCGCGAAGTGGGAAGGATTGATTTGCCCGCAAACTCCGCTAGCGTCGCGACATGAGTTGGCGGGAGCTTTGCAATGACGCACGTTGGCAGCGTCTACGAGCTGGGGGGGAGCGCTGGGTTCGGGCGATTGGTTTTACGGTCGTCGTTTGCTCGACGGGTGTGAACGCGGAGGCCGCCGGAACGCTCACCGTCGATCTGCCAATTCGCGGGCCGCTGGTTTTTCCGGAGGGGCTGATGGCGGCACCGCGGCAGGTGACGTCGCCGGACGGGCGGGGTTACGCGGAGTTTCTGCTGATGCCCGCGGCGAAGCGGGAGTCGTTGTTCATCACGGTTATTTTCGAGGAGGACGGGACGGAGGGGCCGTCAATGTTTTGGACGGGCGAGGTGTCGGGGGATCAGGTGACGCTTTCGACCGGGCTGGCGGAGGGGGTTTCGGGGTTAAATCGTCGGACCGTGCGATTGCCGGAAGAAGTGCTCGGAGAAGCGGGGCGGATCTATTTGTCGGGAGATCAGCGGAAGATTTTGCGGGTGCGATTGGACTGGGTCGCGCCGACGGGGGTGTTTGTGGCGACCGATGAGCAGAGGCCGGACTTGATCGCGGGGGGGCGGGTTTTCTTTGATCAAGAAATGACGGGCGGGGAGGCGTTGGCCCCGCCGGACTCGTGGTTCGGCGACGTTCTGGACGCTTCGCTGCTGGAGGGAGTGGAGAGCCTCGATGGGAACGTGGAGTTTGCGGTTCCGCTCAGTGGGCCGGGGGAGCAGGCGCTGTTGCGGGCAAAGTTCATGGGACTTGCTCCGGGGGCGGCGGTGAAGGTGTGGGTGAACGGGAAGCTCGCGGGACGCTTGCAGCCGGTGGTGCCGGCGTTGACGGACGCGGGTTACATCCGGTTGAGATCGGGGCGGATGGCCTACGCGGGTTGGCGGGAGGGGTCGATCTTACTGGAGGACGGATTGCTGAAAGCGGGGGAAAATTCCATCGTGATCGAGACGGCGAAGAAGCGGTCATTCATCCGCGATGCAGCCCTGCAATTGCGCGTCCGCCCGGTGACGCCGGAGGAGAGTCTGCCGAAGCCCGAGGAGCCGACGGTAGAGATTTCTTCCGAATCGGTGGAAATGCGCTAGATTGCCGCCTTATCTTAAACAAGTTCGTTCCATTCCCATGAGATCTCATCCCTCGCGTTTCAATCGCCAATCCGGCTACACTCTCTTCGAAATCATGCTCGTTCTGGGCATCATCACCGTGATCCTCGGATCGGCGATTTACCTGATGGGAGGCAATCTCGACGCGGCAAAAATGCAGCGGACTGAAGGAGATTTCCAGGCCATCGAGTCGTCACTAAGAATGTATGAGATGACCAATCGCACCTTCCCGACGACGGCGCAGGGCCTTGATGCGTTGGTGAGCAAGCCGACCAGTGAGCCGCTCCCCCGCCGCTGGACTAACCTCATGGATGCGGTCCCCAAGGACCCGTGGCAGAATGACTATCGCTACGTCTACCCGGGGAAAAAGAATCCGGCGTCCTTCGACATCTATTCGTTCGGGCCGGACAAGGTCGAAGGGACAGACGATGACATTTACAACGGCGAATAGGTCAAGCAGGAGGCGATCTCCTGCGGCCTTCACGATGCTTGAGATCGTGATCTCGCTGATGATCCTGACCGTCGTCTTCGTAGGCGTCGCGCCGATGGTCACTGCCTCGTTTCGCGAGGAACGGATGCGCGGGGAAATGGAATCGCTCGCCGAGGTCGTTCGCGAGCAGCGCGTGCTCGCGGAATCGGCGGGCGAGGAGCGGCGGATGCTCCTCACGCCGGACGGCTTGGAGCAGCTTGACCGGCAAACGGGGCAGTCGGTCGTATTGCTCGCCGCTCCCTCTGAAGGCGGCCTAACGGTGCGGCTGCCGGGACAGAAAAAATGGGAGAAGCCGGACGGTCAGATCTGGCGGTTTTTTTCGGCGGGAATGGTGACGCCATTTTCGGTGCGGTTGGTCGAGGGTGATTCGTGGGTCGAATCGGATTTCGATTTTCTGACGGGACGGGTGGCGGATCAACGGTACTCGTTTTAGCGTGGCGGACGGTTTCCGATGGTCGGGGCGCGCCGGTGGCGGGTTTACGTTGCTGGAGGTTCTCATCGCGGTGGGGGTTTTTGCCATGGCGGGATTGGGATTGATGATTGCGCTCGAGGCGACGGTGCGGGGCGCGGGGGCCGTGCAGCGGGAGAACGAGATTCGGGCGCAGCTCGAGAGTCGGCTGGCGCGGTTGTCGGTCGGGCCGCTGCAGGAGGCGGGCGACGAGAGCGAACTGGAGGGAACCGTGTACGAGGAGTTGGTTGCGCGGGAGGAGGTGACGGACGCGGAACTCACGGCGTTGGAGGGGTATTGGAAGGTGGGGGTGACGGCACGGTGGCGGGAGGGTGGCCAGGAGCAGGTGTGGGCGGTTTCTCACCTGGTGTTTCAACCGTGAGCGTTTGGTTTTCACGCGGAGGTGCCTGGGCGCGAAGTCGGGCGACGGGTGGAAATTCGGCGTGGGCGTTTTTCCGCGGGAGACGCGTCGCGGGATTCACGCTGATCGAGGTGTTGGTCTCGGTGGCGATCTTCATCATGTTGGCGGGGGGAATCTTTTCGGCGGTCTCGGTGGCGGTGACGGCTTCGGCGGAGGTGTCGACGGCTCAGCTGGCAACGGCGAGGATGGATGCGTTTCAGCGGTTCGTGCGGGTACTGTTTTTAAACTTACCTCCTGACGCGAAGCTGGATCTGAGGATCCGACAGGAGGCTGGGCGGGGCGACGTCGTGGAGATGCTGCTCTGGCCGGCACCGGAGATTGCGGATTTCGGTGGGCCGGGTCAGCGGTCGGACGGCTTGGCGTTGGCCGCCAGGCCGGACGGGGACGGGGCGTTTACGATCTCCGTGGCGAACTTTGATGCGTCGGAGGACGATACCCGCCGAGATGCGATTCTGGCGGAGACGGATTGGTTGCCGATCCTGCCGGGGGTGCGGACGTTGCGGTGGCGGTTCGGTCAAGCCAACGGGACGCCGTTGGTCGAGACCTGGACGCCAGACCAAGGGCGGCCCTCGATGATTGATCTGGAATTGACCCGCCCGGATGGGTCGGTGCTCCCGCTGCAGTTCTGGTTGCCGCCGATCGCCGAAGCCGTGGAGCGGGGGCAAAATGGGGAGCCTGCCGGCGGCGGTGAAGGTGGGGATGGGGGCGATGATGAGAATTGAACCAATGAACGGACTGACCCCTAGAGGCAGTGCGTTGATCTTGACGCTGTGGTGCGTGGCGATTCTTTCGGTGATGATTGTGACGTTGGCGCGGGTGGTGGATGCCGACGTGGATGCTTCGAGCTTGGCGACGAAGCGATTTGAGGCTCGGGAATTGGCGCTGACGGGACTGGCCTTTGGGTTGAATCCGCAGGTTGAGCGGGGGAACGCGCTGTTGCGTCAGCGGTTCGAAAATGGAGATGCACTCGACGTCGCGGTGACGAGCGAAAGCGCCCGGATCAACGTCAACGAAGTCCTGGCGGACGAGAACGACGAGACTTTGGCGGATCTCTTCGAGCTTTGGGAGATCCCGGAGGAATTGAGTCGGGTGGCGGTGGATTCGTTGCGGGATTGGGTGGACGAGAACGACCTGCGATCATTGAACGGGGCGGAAGAGGAGGATTTGTTTGGTCAGACGCGCTATTCAATCCCGGAGAATCGAAACTTTATCTCGGTCGATGAAATGGAAAGAGTGCGGGGGATGGATGAAGTGATCGCTCAACGACCGAACTGGGAAGACGTGTTTTCCGTTTACAGTCTGGAGCAGTTGGACGTGCAGGATGCCTCGCTAGACGTGTTGCGCGTGGCGGTCGGGCTCTCGACGGAGCAGGCGGGGCGCTTGATCGAATCGCGGAATGGCCCGGACGAAGAGCCGCAGACGGACGACGACCTCATTTTTGAAAATCTGGACCAGGTCGCTTCGGTGGTTGGTTTGTCGGAATCGCAGCGGCAGGCTCTCAATAGCCGTTTCGCGGTGGGCGTGGAACCGACACGGATCGAGAGCGTCGGGACTACGGGCGGGGTGAGTTACCGGATCACGGTGATCGTCGAGCGTGGCGGTGCGGCTCCCAACGGCGGTGCGGGCGGTGGCGGGAACGGCGGCGGTGGTGGTGCGGACTCGATTTTGAGCTGGGAGGAAGGATGAGTCGCGGGAAAAAGGAATCGCCGGAATTGCTCCGGCTCTGGGGGGACGTGTGGGAGCGCTGGCGTTGGCCGGACGGTGCGGCCAAGGAAGCGGAGTGGATTGATTCGGTTGAGCGAGAGCCGGTGGCATCGGGCGAACCTTCGACTTTGGCTCTACCGGCGAGGCTGGTGGTGGCGGTGCCGCTTTGGATTGATTCGACGGAGGCTGAGATCGTGGAGGAGACGGCCATGCTCGAGTTGGAAGTGCGGGGTTTGCTCGGCAAGCGGCAGACGGCGGCTGACGCGGTCCTCCGGACGCTTGAGCATCGCGGGGATCGGACGCTCGTGCTGGCCGCGGTGTTCCCGGCGGTGCTGCCGGAGTCGGTTCCGACGTCCTTGTTTGACCGCTACGAGGCGAGTCCATTTTTGCGGCCGTTGGTGCCGGACGCGCTGACGCTGTGGCGTGAGGGGCCGGATCTCGTGGCCGGGGTGACCCGGGGGGGCAAGTTGATCTACTGGGAGGCGATCGGGGTGACGGATGACGCGCGGGAAATCTCGGGGTGGTTGAATCTGGTCTGCCTGCAGTTGCGGGCGGAGGGGGTTTTCGACGACGGGATTGTGCTGGTGAACGAGTTGGCCGGGTTCAAGGACGGAGTCCTGCGGTTGCCGCCGGGGGTGGACGGGACGGCTGAGGCACCCGGCGAGGTGAGACCGACGCTGAGTGGAGCAATTTTCAAATGGCAGCCCGTGGCGGCGGTGGCGGCGGCGGCGGCGGCGGTGCGGGCGCGTCAGTTGCGGCAGTTTGCTTTGGCGGCGGCGGCGGCTTACGTGGGGATTATTCTGATCGTCGGTCTTTACGTCGGCTGGCAGCGTTTTCAGATCGCCGGGATGGCGGGGCGGGCGGAAGACCTGCGGGCAGAGGTGGCGACGTTTCAGCCGGTCGCGGATCGGTGGGAGCTGATCGGCGCGACCACGGAGACGGAATTTTACCCGCTGGAGATCCTCCACCACGTCGTGAAACACCTGCCGGAAGACGGCGTGAGATTGACAATCTTCAGCGTCGAGGATGGCCGGGTGCTCGTCGAGGGCGATGCGACGCCGCAACGGCTGGCGACGCCATTCTTCGACGCCGTGCGCGATGACGCGGAGGTCGCTGGGATTCAGTGGGAAATGGGCACGCCGGCGTTGCGACCCGATGGCTCGGCGAAGTTTCAAATCCAGGGGGCGTTCGATTTGTTGTGAGGGCGCTCAATAAAAACGAACGGACCCTGTCGCTCGCGCTGGGAGGCGCGATGTTTTTGATCGCGAATCTGTTCATCTTCAACTGGGTGACGGGGATGCTGCGGGAGAACCGCGCCGACCTGGCGAAGGCGAAGCTGACGATCCGTGAATCCGAGGCAATGTTGGCGGGACGTCCGTTTTGGGAAGCCCGGGGGGATTGGGTTGAGCGGAACCCGATGGAGGTTTACGCCGGGTTGGAATCGGATTCGGCTTTTGCGGAATCGGTGCAGCGCGGCGTGCAGGCGGCGGGGCTGTCGGTGGAGTCGCAGAGTTTGCGACCGGCGGTGAGCGCGGATGGATTGACGGTGACGGGGCTCGATCTGGACGTTCGCGGCGAGCTGCAGGCGATGGTGAAATGGCTGAACGCTCTGCAGTCTCCGGGTAATTACGTGGCGATCGAGAGTTTCACGTTGAAGCGGGCGGATGCCAGTTCTACCATGCGGCTGCAGGTGCGGGTCACCAAAGTTTTCCGCAGCAAAGGCGGCGAGGAGGTCGCGCTTTCTTCATCCCCATGACGTTTTATCGGAGTAGTCGGGCGCTGGTGCGTGGATTGGTTGGTTTGATGATGGGTCGTCGCTGGGCCTGGAGTTTACTTTTTGTCGTTTGGGCGGGAGGAAGCGCGTTTGGGCAAGAGGAGGCGTATTCGCCGAAAACCTACGACATCGACCGGTACGTCCACATCTGGGAGCAATCCCCCTTCATCGTCGAGACGCAGGTGGTCACGCAGTCCGATGGACTCGAGGCAAAGTATTCGCTGACGGGCTTAGCGAGTGTTGCCGGCACGCCGATCGCGTTTATTTACGACCGGGGCGCCATGACCCGGTTCTCGGTGGCGCAGGGGAAGACCTCGGAAGGGGGGGTGGAACTGGTTTCAATCGAAATGGACCGCGATCCCCGGCAGTCGAAGGCGACGATCCGAGTCGGTGCTGAGCAGGCGGCTATTGGCTACGATCCGGCGGCGCTGCTGCAGACGGCAGCGTCAAGCGACTCCGGGCAGAATCCTGGTCTCAACCCCGCGGCTGCGAATAACCCCGGGATCGTTGCGCCGCGGCCGCCTCCCGCTCCGAACTTCAACGCACCGTCATCGCCAAACTCAGTTCAGCCCCCGCCGGCGGCTCGGACTATCAAACGACGATCGATCAACATTCCGACGAACTGACGTCGAACATTCATGAAATTTTTTCTCTTTTTCCTTTTGAGTCTCTCCGTTTCGGCGTTGCCGATATCCGCTCAACCTTCCGCTGGTGATGGCGAGGTTGGCGACGATGGAGTGACGGTCCAGTTTCCGAACAATCCGGTGCAGGACGTGCTCGATCTCTACGAGCAGCTGACGGGGAAGTTGCTCGTCCGTGACGCGAATCTAAGCGGGGCGCAGCTGACAATCACGTCGCCGGAGAAACTGCCGCGCGATCAGGCAATCGCGTACATCGAGTCGTCGTTGTTGCTGAACGGCTACACCCTCGTCGAGGTCGACGACAAAACAATCAAGGTGCTCGGCCTTTCGAAGGCCGCGCGGAGCGAGTCGGTGCAGCTCTACACGTCGCCAGTTCAGCTGCCATCGACGGAGCAGGTGGTGAGTTATTTCATGCCGTTTCGTTACCTGAAGAGTGACGAAGCAAAAGCGCTCTTCGAACAATACGTTCAGATCCGCCCGATGCTTGGGGGAATCGTTGCCGTGCCGAGTGTGAACGCGCTGGTGATCACGGAAAACGTGGCGCTGGTGCGTCGATTGATCGCTCTCAAGGAAGTGATCGACGTGCAGGGATCGCGGAGCGTCACGAAATTCTTCACCCTCACGCGCGCCGATGCCGAGTTAGTGGCGCAAACGCTGGAGAAGATCTTCGAGGTCGATCAACAGACGAATCCGACGACCCAGCAGATTCAGCGAGTCGAGGGGCAGCAGCCAAATGGCCAACCCGAAGGGGTGCCGCAAGACGGTGGGGCTCAGAATTTCGTTTCGGCGTTGCCGGCCCGAATCAAGATCATCCCGGATCTGCGGACGAACCGGGTGATCGTGACAGCTCCGGAGAACCAGATGGATTACATCCGCGAGATCGTGGAGAATCTCGACGAAGCGGTCGAATTTGGTGAGCCATTGGAGCGGGCGTTGCGGTTTGCCGATGCGGGCGAGGTGCTGCCAGTGCTCGCGAACTTGTTGGCGGAAGGGGAAGACGATGAGCAACGGGCTTCGGATAGCGCGGGGTCCGGGGACACGGGCGGTGGTGCCGCTACCGGAGCGGGTGGCGGGGGCAGCTCGGATTTCTCGGGCGGAGGTGCCGCGGGCAAGCCCGATTTGCTGAGCGAGCCCGCGGACAGCACGTCCCCCCAATCGATCGTCGTGGGAAAATCCAAAATCGTGGCCGACCGCGCTGGCAATCGGATCATCGTCTTCGGACCGCCCGAGAGCCGGATGAAAGCGGCGACGTTGTTGGAGATGTTGGACCAGCGGCAGAAGCAAATTTATCTCGCCGTCGTGATTGGGCAGTTGACGCTCGGAGACGGGGTGAATTTCGGCATCGATTACCTGATGCGTTTCGGCGACGTGCGCATTTTGGGTCAGGGAGAGACGGCGGGCATCAACAACCTGCTCTCGAATCGCACGGCTGGCGTGGACATTTTGCCGGGAACGGATCAGGTGATCGACGGAATGGGAGGGGCGGTTGCCGCGGCGGCGCGGAACGCATTGCCGGTGGTGTCGGGATTGACGGTCTTCGGAACCATCGCGGATTCGGTTGATATTTTCGCCCAAGCGTTGGGGACGACGAACCGGTTTAAGGTGATCTCGCGACCGGTGGTTTACACGGTGAACAACAAGAAGGCAGTGATCAGCTCCGGCACGCAGGTGCCCGTGCCGACGAGTTCGCTGACTTCGGTCGTGGACAGTTCGGTGAACAACAACGGGACGGCGATCCAGTCGAACATTGATTTTAAAGACGTCGTGCTCAAGCTGGAGGTGATTCCGCTGGTGAATTCGCCCGAGGAGGTGACGCTCAAGATTGCGCAGCAGAACGACAACGTGCAGAGCACGGTGACGATCGGCGGAAACAGCGTGCCGGTGATCGCGACGCAGGAGCTGCGGACGACGGTGACGGTGCCCAATCGGCACACGGTGATCCTGGGGGGATTGATCACGGATCAGGATACGTTCACGCAGGCCGGGATTCCGTATTTGAAAGATATTCCCTACGTGGGGGCGCTCTTTGGGACGACGCGGAAAAATACCTCGCGGCAGGAGCTGATCGTGATGATCCAGCCGTACATCATCAACACTGACGAGGACGTGGAGCGGGTGCAGCGGATCGAGCGGTCGAACGCGTCGTTCGAGGAGGGGAGCCTTTATGATCTGCCGGCTCCGGTGGACATTCAGCGCGGGACTTTGCCTGGTGGGCGGTATGAGAATCGATATTTGGAACCCGTGCCGGAGGTCGTGAGATGAGTTGGTTGATTGAAGGGGCGGGTTCGCCGTTTGGCGGGATCGAGGGTTGCCGATGAGCGCGATCTCGATATTCGCCGAGTCGCTTGGTGCCTGCGGGGTGGGGGTTGCAGATGGATTGCTGGACTCGGCCGAGCAGGCGTTGCGGGGCCAGCGGTCGGCGGTGCGGGCGGTGTTGGATGCGGAGCGGGTGGAAGAAGCGAAGTTTCTGAAGGACCTAGCCGGGCGGTTGGGCATCGCGTGGTACGAGCCGTCGACGGGAGCCGGCGTGGAGTTTGCGGACGGTTTCCCGGCCCGGCTTGCGTTGCGGTATCACCTGGTGCCGCTGGCGATGGACGGCGAGTCGATCACGCTGGTGGGGTACGATCCGCTGGACCACTTGGCGAGATCGGCGGTGAGGCAGCAATTCTCGCAGCGGGTAAAATTTTTACTTTCGACCCGGAAGTTCGTCGTGGCTGCGCTGCGTGGACATTACGGCGTGGGGGCGGAGACCTTCGAGGAGTTGCTGGAGGATCGCGAGGAGGGGGCGGCGGAGAGTTCTGGCGAGGAGATCAACATCGTCGACAGCGACGATTCGGAGGCGTCGGTGATGAAGTTTGTGAACCAGATCCTCCGCGAGGCGCTGGTTGAGCAGGCGACCGACATCCACGTCGAGCCGCTGGGAACGGACCTGCGGATCCGGTATCGGATCGACGGGATTTTGCACGAAGTGCCCGTGCCGCCGAACATCAAGGTGCTGCAGGCGTCGGTGCTGTCGCGCATCAAGATCATGGCGAGCCTCGACATCGCGGAGCGGCGGATCCCTCAGGATGGGCGGATTCAGCTTGAGTTGGGCGGTCAGGCGATCGACGTGCGCGTGGCGGTGATCCCGTCGGTGACGGGCGAGACGATCAGCTTGCGTCTGCTGGGGCAGGAGGAGTTCGACTTCGCGCGGTTGGGATTGGATCGCGATTCGGAGGCGAAGATTCTGGAATTTCTGGCGATGCCGAATGGGATCGTCCTCGTGACGGGGCCGACGGGGTGTGGAAAGTCGACGAGCCTTTACACGTTTCTGTCGTCGCTCAACACGAAGGAGCGGCGGATCGTGACGATCGAAGATCCGGTCGAACACAAGTTGTCGGGAGTGATCCAGATCGCGGTGCGACCGGAGATCGATCTCACCTTTGCGCGAGCGCTGCGAAGTGTGCTGCGCGGCGATCCCAACGTGATCATGGTCGGTGAGATGCGGGATCTGGAGACGGCCGAGATCGCGGTGCGCGCTGCGCTCACCGGACATTTGGTCTTTTCCACGCTCCACACGAATGACTCGGTCGGCGGAATCACGCGGTTGATCGACATGGGAGTGGAGCCATTTCTGATCGGATCGTCGGTGCGGGCCTTCATCGCTCAGCGACTGGTGCGGCGGCTTTGCCCGGATTGCCGGACGCCGGAGAGTCATCCGGTGGGAAATCTCAAGCGGATCGGTTTCCCGACGGAGCGGGCGGGGACGATTTTTGGACCGAAGGGTTGCGATGCCTGCCGGTTCACTGGGTATCGGGGACGGACTGCGCTCTACGAAATCTGCGTCTTGTCGCAGAGGATGCAGGAACTCGTCCAGCGGAAGGCATCTGGTTCGGCGCTGCGCACTTTGGCGATGGCGGAGGGAATGATCCCGCTGCGAGCGTACGGGTGGAACCGGGTGCTCGAGGGAATGACGTCGATTGACGAGGTCATGCGGGTGACGGCGGCTGAGTTGGACGTGCTGGACGAATAAGGGGGGGCGAGGCGGTGGCGAGTTTTCAATTTCGAGCGACGACGACTTCGGGGACGGTCGAGAGCGGGTTGGTGGAGGCGCGTTCGAAGGCGGAGGCCTACAACGTGATCCTGGGAAGGAAATTGCGACCGGTTTCCATCGTCGCAGCGGGGGTTTCCGGGTCGGAAGTGGCCGCGGCGGGGGGCGTGAAGAAGGGCGGGGACGAGGTGGGTCCGGTGCGGCGATTGGCCGCGAAAGACGTGCTCCTATTTACCGAAGAATTATCGGAGTTGCTCGAAGCCGGTCTGCAACTTGCAGCCCGCGCTCAAGGTGATCGAGGGCCGGAAAGAGCGGTCGCCGCTGAAGGCCGTGGCGGCCAAGTTGCGTCAGCAGGTGCGCGACGGCGTCAGCTTCTCGAACGCTCTGCGGAGCTGCGGCGATTCGTTTTCGGATTTGTTCTGCAGCATGGTGGCGGCGGGTGAAACGGCCGGGGCGCTGCCGAAGATCCTTCGGCGGCAGGCGGAATACTTTGCGATCATGACCGACCTGCGAAAGCGGATCACGATGGCGCTGGTCTATCCGAGCATCGTCTTCACGGCCGGCGTGGTGTTGCTCATCATTTTCATGACGTTCCTGCTGCCGCAGCTGACGGTGCTGCTCAATAAAACGGGCAAGGAGTTGCCGCTGATGACGAAGATGCTCGTCGGGCTGAGTGCGTTCTTTGGCTCGTATTGGTGGGCGGTGCTGCTGGTGATCGCGGGAGCGATTGCGGGGTTCACGGCTTGGAAGCGGACGCCCGAAGGACGAATGACGTGGGATCGGGTGAAACTGGATCTGCCGCTGGTCGGGCCGGTGCTGAGGGTGCAATTTCTGGCTGAGTTCTCCCAGACGCTGTCGACCCTGGTGTCGAACGGGGTCATTTTGCTTAACGCGCTGATCCTGCTGCAGCGGGCGACGGCGAACGTTTACATCAAAGGTTTGCTTGGGCGGCTCGTCGACCGGGTTGGCGAGGGCACTTCACTCTCCGCAGCGCTCCGCAACGTGCCATTCTTCCCGGCGGTGTTGATCGACATCATGAACGTCGGCGAGCAGACGGGTGATCTCGCCGGGGCGCTGCAACGAAGCGCGACGCGTTACGACAAGGAATTCACGAACAAGATCGCGCACATGACGACGTTGATTCAGCCGCTGACGATTCTCGTGGTGGCGCTGTTCGTGGGGTTGGTGGCGTATTCGATGATCACCGGCATTCTTTCGTCGGTGTCGGGTCTGCGGACGCGGTAGCGAAGTCAGTCGAGGATCGATTCGACGGCTTGAGCGAAGCCGTCGTAGTCCATCGAACCTTCGACGAATTTGCGGATCTTCCCGTCGCGGTCGATAAAGAAGGTCGTCGGGAAGACTTCGATCCCACCGTAAGCGGCGCGGACTTCGTCGGTGGCGAAAGCGATGGGGTAGTTGATGCCCGCTGACTCGGCGAAGGCGGCGAGTCCGGCGGGATTGGGTTCTGCGGCGATCCCGATGACGGTGACGCCGCGGTCAGCGAAATTTTTCTGCAATTCAACGAGCGCGGGGATTTCTTCGCGGCAAGGGGGACACCAGGTGCCCCAGAAATTGAGGACGACGGTCTGACCGGCAAAGTCGGCGCTGGAGATTTTCTTCCCACCGGGGGTTTCAAGGGTCCACTCCGGCGCTGGAATGACGCGATTTGGCAGCGCGGCGGTGGCTGTCGGGATCAGTCCGGGGAGCAGTGGCGAACACGAGCGACCGGGGCCGGAGTGAAGGAGCGCGTAGACGGGGAATCCGAAAACGAGGGCGATGGCGAGCCAGTGGCGGCGGGAGGGGCGGCGGGGTGTCATGGCATTACGGGCAGGGAGCGACGGTGAGGACGGGCACGATTCTGCTGATTCCATAAGCCACGATGCCGCCGAGCGCCACCGTGAACCCGCCGCCGAAGAAGGCCAGACGGGTGGGGGTGAACCAGGGAGCGGGAGCGGGGAGGTGGGAGCACTCTTCGCGGTCCCGATAGATGGTGTGGATCATTTCGTTCGAATTCACGGAAGTTTGACGAATGGGGGAGGGATTTTATTCCGGCGAGCAGGTCGCCGCCGAGGTGAGGATGGGAACTTAACGCCCCTGGAACGAGTTGTGATCGCTCTTCGTCGTGTTTTGCGTGGACGGGGCATCTTTTTTTTGGATGATGACGTTTCCTTTTCGAAGGCCGCAAGATGACCGATTCGACCACCCACCAAGCCAGCGAGATTCCGGATGATTTGCTCGCCGAGCTCGACGAAATGGTGACGCATTACCCCGTTTCGAAGCGGAGTGCGTCGCTGCCACTCCTTCACCTTTGGCAGAATCATTTCGGATTCATCGACGAGTCGGGAATTGAGTGGATCGCGGCAAAATTGGAGCTTCGAGCCGGTGAATATCCTGGAACTCGTGACATTTTACCCGTGGTTTCGGCGGGAAGCAGCCGGGAAGACGATCGTGCGGGTTTGCCGGACGTTGGCTTGCGCCATGGCGGGATCGTACGAATTGAAGGACAAGTTTTGCGAAGCGACCGGGATCGACCCGGCGGCGAGCCACCATGGATTCGGTCACGCTCCACCGACGAGCGAGGACGGGAAGTTCAGCGTGGAATTTGTCGAATGTCTCGCGAGTTGCGGGACGGCGCCGGTTTGTTTGATTAACGACGAACTGCACGAGAATGTCGGCCTCGACGATGTTGCCCGGATCGTAACTGATTACTCCACCGCCGAAGTCTAAATTTTTCATGGTCTCTCTCATCCCACAACCCCATCCGAAGGAGCGCCGGGTCATTTTCGGCAACATCAGCCAGGCTGGTTGGTCGCCGGACATCGACACGTATCTGGCGAACGACGGCTACGAGGCTTTGAAAAAAGCCCTCGCGATGGAACCCTCGGCGATCGTTGATCTGGTGAAGGCGGCGAACTTGCGCGGACGGGGAGGCGCGGGGTTTCCGTGCGGGGTGAAGTGGAGCTTCATCAAGAGGGATGACGGGAAGGATCACTACATCGTGGTGAACGCCGACGAGTCGGAGCCGGGGACCTTCAAGGATCGCTACATCCTGCACAACGACCCGCACCAGTTGCTGGAAGGGCTGCTGATCGCAGCTTGGGCGAATAACGTGAAGCTGGCCTACATTTACATCCGCTGCGAGTTTCCGCACGCGGCGAAGATCGTCTGGAACGCGATCAAGGAAGCGAAGGCAAAGGGGTTCATCGGGAAGGACATCTGCGGGAGTGGGTTCGACTGCGACATTTTCGTTCATCAGGGCGCGGCGGCTTACATTTGCGGCGAAGAGACGAGCTTGCTGGAATCGTTGGAGGGCAAGCGGCCGTATCCGCGCATCAAGCCTCCCTATTTTCCGGCGGTGCTGGGCCTCTACATGAAACCCACGATCGTGAACAACGTGGAGACGCTCTGCCACGTGAAGCACATCGTGAATCTCGGCGCGGAGGAATACACGAAGATGGGGTCTCCCGGCGACGGTGGCACCCGGACCATGTGCGTGAGCGGCGACGTGGTGAAGCCGGGATATTACGAATTGCCGTGCGGAGCGGTGACGCTCGGGGAGCTGATTTTCGACATCTGTGGAGGCATGAAACCGGGGCGGTCCGTGAAGGCGGTCATTCCTGGTGGGAGCTCGGCGAAGGTGCTGCGCGCGGACGAGACGTTCAAGGTGAAGTCGAAGGGACCGGACGGCGAGATGGTCGAGAAGGAGATTAAAATGATGGACGTCACGATGGACGCGGCTGGATTGGCTGCGGTCGGGACGATGGTGGGGAGTGGAGGCGTGATGGTGCTCGACGACACGCGGAGCGCGGTTTGGGCCTTGAACAATCTCAATCAATTTTATGCTCACGAGAGTTGCGGGCAGTGCACGCCGTGCCGCGAAGGCAGCTTGTGGATGTCGAAGATGACGACTCGGATGCTGGCGGGTGAGGGCGCGGCTCAAGATCCGAAGACTCTCAAGAACGTTGCCGATAACATCGCTGGTCGGACAATTTGTGCTTTCGGCGAGGCCTGTGCCTGGCCGACGCAAAGCTTCCTGGCGAAGTTTCCAGAGGAATTCGCGGGAGCTGCGGGCGGGCAGGTTTGAGCTGCCTCGAGGCTTTCGCTGAGTGCTTCCGGCGAGGTCCGCGGTTGAGATCGCGATGAGCGTGGGGGACAATCCGGATTGCCATCCGAAAGCCGTTCAGAACGCGATGAGTTCGGGGATGGCAGCGAAAAATTTTCAGGTTGGCGAGTTGCGGGATGCGGCCGTCCTGGGGGCCGTTGGCAGTCGATCCGCGAGGGTGTGGCTGCGGGCTGATCTTCCGGGTGAGGTGTGGGTGACGTGGGGGCACGCGGGCGAGAACTTGCCGGTCGGGGAACTCGTGGCGGAGGTTCGGGGCGATGACGGATCGGATCAGACGGAAGTCGTGACGCTGGGCGGATTGGAGCCGACGACCCGCTATTGGTTCCGCATCAACCGAAGGATGAACGGGGGACTCGTGGGGGAGGGGTCTTTCGAGACGGCACCAGAGGGGAGGTCGGTCGGGGCCGGAAAATTCTCGATTGGGCTGGCGAGTTGTCATCAGCCATTTGATGGGGATGGGGCGGTGCGACCGGGAGCGCGGGAGATGCTGCGGGCGGCGCGGGCGGTTTTTCGGGAAGAAAACACGAAATTGGCGTTTTTCGCAGGAGACCAGATGTATTCGGACAAGCCGGAGGGTTTTTCGTTGTTTGATGATCAGTTCTTTCGGGAGCGAGGGCCGGAGGGTCGGCGGCGGCTGCTTGATTGTTCCGTGGAGGAGTTGAGGCGACTGTACCAGCAGCGGTATCGGACATTTTTTAATTTGCCGGAATGGATCGCGCTGCAGGCGGAGACTCCGTGCTACCCGACGTGGGACGACCACGAGCTGGTGGACAACTGGGGGTCGGATCCGATGCACCAACAGCCGGATTGGGTGCGGGTTGGCGAAGGAGCGAGGCGGGCTTGCCATGATTACCAGATGTCGCGCGTGATGTCGTGGCGGGCGGATCGGGCTTTTCATTACGTGGTGGAACACGGCCCGACCGCGACGTTTGTGGCCGACATGCGAACCGAGCGGCGGACCGGGGAGAACGGGCGATTGTTCTCGGAGGGGCAGCGGGCGGATTTCGAGGCGTTCCTGGAGAGTCAGGCCGACCGGGCTGCGTTGTTCGTCGTGTTAGGGGTGCCGCCCGTGCACCTGCCTCGGAAATTGAGCCGCGGGCTGTCGTGGATGGCACCGTCCGGGAACGATTTTGACGACCGATGGTCGACGGGAGCGCACGTGCGGGACCGGGATTGGTTCCTGCGGACGGTCTACGCGCACCAGGTGGCGCATCCCGGGCAGCACGTGACGATCCTGGCGGGAGACATTCACATCGGGTGCGCTCACGCCGTGCGGTGGGACAAACCCAAAGGGCTGGTGCTTCATCAGCTGATTTCGAGCGGAATCACCCACCGGGCAGGTGCTCTGGTGGCGACAGCCTCGAAGTGGTTGATGGCGGCGAACCGGACCGCTGATACGGAAAATGGGGATTTGCGGGGGAAAGTGCGCCTGCTCGAGGGGGTCGATAATCACGAGGAGAATCCGTTGGGGGAACTCAATCTTGGGATCGTCGAAGTCGAGACGCTGAGCGACGGCCAGGTGGATCTGCGGTTCAAACTTTACGGGCACCGGAAGGGGGAGCCGGTGTGCAAGTTTGAGTCGGAGGTCGTGCGGGGCTGAAACTTGAGCCTAAAAGTCGTGAAGAAAGGGAGGAGGGGATAATACGGTCAGAAGCCGAAGTTCATCCCTGGACATCAGACCGCGCGGCTTGATCTTAAATAGCTCTGGAGATCATCTGCGGAAATCTCCTCCTGAGGGACGACCTCATAGTGCTTTTCTTCGGCGATTTTTAATCCCGTTGAGGTCTCGACAAATTCGAGGACGGCGAGCGCCCCACCGGCCAAAAATTGGACCGCGATGGGCCGACAGATCAGGTCTGGAAACTTGGCCGCGGCCATGGCGAAATCCTGCTCGATCTGAACGATGCTGTGCTTGTCGCGACCGCCTTTTGCTTGGACGGGGAAGATATAGTGCGCCCCTCGCTTGTCGACGCCGACGTAAACCTCGTCTGTCTCGACTTGGCCGAGACCTTTGACTTTTGTCCGCAAGTGATTCTGGAGCGAATAGCAGGCGATACCGGTAAAAACATCGATCAGGCGGTTGTACCGGACGATGGCAAGTAGCGCTTGTTCGTCGTCGAGGGCGTAGCGGGAGATTAAGCCAGGTGTGGAATTGGGAATTCGGATGTGAGCAAGGTCGGAGCGGGGTTCGAGCCGCGGCGGGCGGACGAGGACGAACGCGTAGAGCGCATCCCCCCGTTGGCGGATGATCCATTCCCGATCCACGGGAGCGGTTGAGCGGATTGACTCTGGAAGCAGCTTGCGGAACCGGAAACTGTAGATGATATCCCCAAGGTTTTTTGGTCTGGCTAGCCCAAGAGTCGTGGCGGCTTGTTCGAGTTCTTCACGCTTGAAAGCGACCACCTCGTCGCCAGAACGGTAATTCGCCTCAAAGATTTCGGCGATGATTCGGGAATAGGCCGCTACGCTCATCGCTTGGGTTTCCCCGGCCATTTCAGGATGAGAGCTTCTTCACGAAGCTGCTCGCCCGTGGCGGTTGCCAGGCGAGTGCGGAAGAGATCGATGCCGATAACTTCGTAACCGAGTTCTTCGGCAAGACTTGCCAAAATATGGCCGGTTCGGATCATGACTCGGAGGTAGGAAGCTTGATCCCCGACGACGTAGGCGAGCCGAGCACCCGGCTTCAGACAGGTCCTCAAGTCGGCGAGGTGGCGAACCATTCCGCCAAAGTAAAGGCGCGTGACCCGTGCGTAGAGTCGCTCGAAGCCGCTGGTTTTCCCGAGTTCAATTCGGCGAGCCTCGATGGCTTGAGAAATTCTCTGGATCTCGGAATGATTCGCAACCCACTCGTCATCGGTGTCGATCTTGTAGACGTTGCGAGTGTTTGAGCGGAGAAGCATGCCTTTTTTCAAGGCCTGAAGCTGGGATTTGTCGTTCAAAAATCCAAGAATCACTGACTCAAGGCGAGTCGTGCGCGTGTAGTCTTTTTCATTTGGGTAGGGGGGCGACGTGATGACGGCGTCGATGCTGGCAGGTTCGATCAGATTCTTCAGATCTCGAGAATCCGCGTGGTGCGCGACGGCCTCGGTGGGAGGCGATCCGCTGAGAGAGCGCAAATCGTCGGCGAACGCGGCAACGCGAGTGTTCCACGCGGAGAGGACTGGTGCGTCCAGCTTCGGTTTACCGACGCCAACTTCCGGCCCGAAGTGAAGGTTGCTGATGGAGGAGACCAGTTCGCGGGCAAGCGCGAGTCGGAGGTGGCTGCGGAAGCGACCTCCGAGCCGGTCGATGCCCGCAAGCAGGACGAGGCTCTTATGCAGAGGTAATGGGCTGATCGAATTTTTCAGAAGAAGCGCGTTCTTCTCCGGGGGCAAGGCGGTGAGTTGAGCGTCGTGATCCCGTTCCATCACGAGCGAAGATTGGGAATCGTCGATGATCCCACTTTCGTGGAATTCCCTTTCGACCCAATCGGTGATTCTGGAAGCGATTTTGATCAAGCTACCGGGAGAAGGAGACCAATCGAGTTTCGTTGCGGCGGCAAAATGAGTCAGTGGATGAGCCTCGATTCCGAGGGATTCAATGCCCAGTTTCTTCGCTTCGACGAGGGTGGTTCCGGTTCCGCAGAAGGGATCGAGGATGCGCTGACCAGGTCCGATGCCGAAGCGGTCGAGGTATTCCCGGACAAGGTGCGGTGGATAAGAGAGGACGAAGCGGTACCAATCGTGAATCGGGCGATCCGTTGGTTGGAGCCGGTTTGTTTCGGAGCCGCGGTTGGCCTCCCATCGCTGACTCCGAGAGGCAACGGGGGGCTGAGGCGGCGGCTGCATTTCGACCATAGTAGGCGGATTTGTTGAGAATGATCCAGAGCAGGAAACCAGAAAAGAACTCGTGACTCGGTGGTTTGACCGTGGGCCGATTTTTCGCCACGATTTGTCGATGGGAAAACCTGTGATTTTGATCATTCGTGACGGCTGGGGAATTAATCCAAACGGGCGAGCCGGTGCGGAGGCGGATGGGAACGCGACGCTCCTTGCGAAGACGCCTTTCCACGATGAACTTTACGCGAAGTATCCTCAGGGGACTTTGAGCGCGAGTGGGCTGGACGTCGGGCTGCCGGCTGGACAAATGGGGAACTCGGAGGTCGGGCACCTGAATCTGGGAGCGGGGCGGGTGATTTATCAGGATTTTACGAAGATCAACAAGGCGATCGCCGACGGGGAACTGGCTGGAAATGCGGTGTTGGTGGAGGCTTTTGAGAAAGCGAAAGGGCGGCGGCTGCATTTGCTGGGGTTGGTCTCCGATGGCGGCGTTCACAGTCATCAGGATCATCTGGTGGCGCTGGCCGGGGCGGCGAGTGACGCTGGGGTGGGCGACATCATGGTTCACGCGATCACGGACGGGCGGGACACTTCGCCGACGGGTGGGAAGGATTACCTCGCCGAGGTGGTGGCGGGGTTGAAGCCTTCCGGTGCGGTCGTGGCGACGGTGGTCGGCCGGTATTTTGCGATGGACCGGGACGAACGGTGGGATCGGAACAAGCTCGCTTGGGACGCGATCGTGTTGGGGCGCGGTGAGGTGACGGAGGAGTCGCCGAGCGAAGCGCTTTCGGCGCGTTACGAGGCAGGGGAGACGGATGAATTTATTACGCCGATCATTTTTTCGCACGCCGATGAGCAGCGGGTGAGGGACGGGGACGTGGTGCTATTTTTCAATTTTCGAGCGGACCGGGCGCGGCAGTTGTCGCGGGCATTTTTGGAGTCGGACTTTGACGGATTCGACCGGGAGGTGACGCCGAAGGTGGAATACGTGACGCTGACGCAATACGACAAGAAATACGACGTGCCGGTGGTGTTTCCGAAGGAGCCGCCGCGGAGGATTCTGGGCGAGATCGTGAGCGAGGCGGGACTGAAGCAGTTGCGGATCGCGGAGACGGAGAAATACCCGCACGTGACGTATTTTTTCAATGGTGGCGTCGAGAAGCGATTCGAGGGAGAGAATTGGAAGATCGTGCCGTCGCCGCAGGACGTGGCGACTTACGATTTGAGGCCGGCAATGAGCGCCCCGGAGGTGATGCGGACGGTGGTCGAGGAAATGGAAAACTACGATCTGGTGATTCTCAACTTTGCGAATCCGGACATGGTCGGGCACACCGGAGTTATCGAGGCGGGGGTGAGGGCGGTGGAGACGATCGACGAGGGGGTGCGGCGGGTGATCGGACGGACGCTTGAACTCGGTGGTTGCGCGATCGTGACGGCGGATCACGGGAACTGCGAAACGATGCGGAATCCCGACGGTTCGCCGAACACGGCGCACACGACGAATCTGGTGCAGTGCATTTACGTCGGGGCGGACGCGGAAGGTGTGACGGTGCGCGACGGGATCCTTGCGGACATCGCGCCAACTTTGCTGGATCTGTTGGGGTTGGAGAAGCCGGCGGAGATGACCGGGAGAAGCCTGCTGGTGCGGGTGTGATCTTATTGTCGCGCGGAGCACCGAGGCCTGGAAAAGACCGGAGGGGGGGAGGCATCCGGAGCGGGTGGCGGGTGCGTTTGAATTTAAAGTTATGCTTAAACCTTATTTGCGACTCGGAATGCTTGCAGTCGGGGCGCTGACTTTACTTTCAACCGCCATGGCTTTTACAAACGAACCTGTTGCTGACATCGATCTGAAGAAATTTGACGGGAAGTGGTATTCGCTGACGTCGATCCCCACGATGATGGACAAGGATTGGCTGGAGACGATCGAGTATTACACGCTGAGAGAAGACGACACCTACGACGTCCGGACGACTTATCGGAAGGAGGGGGAGAGCGAGGAGAAAGAGGTGGAATCGAGGTTGTTCCCGGGGGACGCGGGGGAGGTGGGTGAAATGAAGGCCCAATTTCTGTGGCCGTTCAAGATCGGGTACCGGGTCATCGATCTGGCGGATGATTATTCCCACGTGGTGATCGGGCATCCGGACAAGAAGTATCTGTTCTTCATGAGCCGTAATCCGACGATGTCGGAGGAGGAAATGGCCGAGATCGTGGCGAGGTGCCAGGAGTTGGGGTATCCGACCGAAGAGCTGAAAAGCCAGGAACACGACAGCTGAGGCGACGGGATGTCGCTATTCCGACGGGATGGGCGAGCGGGGCAGGCCGTTTTTTCCCGCGGAATCGAGATTTGGGTGGGTTGGGTCGTCTGGTTGACGGCGGGATGCTCGGGGGCGCAATCGGCGCTCAACCCGGCCAGCGGGGAGGCGGCTGGGATCGCGAGGTTGTTTTGGTGGATGACCGGGGGGGCGGTGGTGGTGTGGGTGATCGTGGTTGGGCTGGCGATTTACGCGATCTTCGTGCGACCGCAGAAGCACGACGAGAGGCGGTCGGTGCGTTGGATCGTCGGTGGAGGGGTGATTTTTCCGACGGTGGTGTTGGCTGGGCTGCTGGCTTACGGATTGGCGATGCTTCCGCAGTTGGTGGCACGCGCTCCGAGCGGAAGTCTCGTGGTGGCGGTCGAGGGGGAAATGTGGTGGTGGCGCGTCGCGTATCGTCTGCCGGACGGGCGGACGTTTCGTTCCGACAACGAGATCCGGCTGCCGGTGGGGGAGCCGGTGCAGTTTGAGCTGACGAGTGCCGACGTGATCCATTCGTTCTGGATTCCGTCGCTGGGGGGAAAGGTGGACATGATCCCGGGTCGGAAGAATCAGCTGGCACTCCGACCGACGCGGGCGGGAAGGTTTCGCGGCGTGTGCGCTGAATTTTGCGGGGCATCCCATGGGTTGATGGCATTCGATGTGGTGGTGATGGAGACGGCGGATTTTGCGGCTTGGGTGGATGGGATGATGCGCGCGGTGGACCCGCGGCCGACTTCGCTGGGGGCCGAGGTTTTCGGGCGGAGCGGATGTGGGGCGTGTCACACGGTGCGGGGGACGGGGGCAGATGGGGTGGTTGGACCCGAGCTGACGCACTTTGGTTCGCGGTTGAGCCTCGGGGCCGGGACTTTGGTGAACGACGCGGCCGGGCGGCGGCGCTGGCTGGAGGCGACGGGCGAGGTGAAACCCGAGGTGTTGATGCCACACTATGGGCAATTGCCGGATGATGAGATGGTGGCGCTGGTGGAGTATCTGGGGGGGCTGAAGTGAGTCGCGCGGCTTCGGCGTTTGGAACGAGTCCCGGGCTGGAAGTCTGGACTCCCCGGTGGCAATGAGGACGGCGGCGGGAGATCCGGAGCCGTTGGCAGAGGCCCCGCCGCTGGCTTTGCAGGAGGCGCAAAAGACGCGGCTCCTCGAAGCGTGGCGAACACCGACTGGGTGGCGGTATTGGTCGGCCGTCAATAACTCCGAGGTCGGGTTGTGGTACACGTGCGCGGCGTTCGCGTTCTTCTTTTTCGGGGGGTGCCTGGCGCTACTGATGCGGATTCAGTTGGCGGTGCCGGGGAACGATTTCGTTTCGGCGGATACTTACAACCAGCTCTTCACGTTGCACGGGTCGGTGATGATGTTTCTCTTCGCGGTGCCGATTTTCGAGGCGATATCGATCATGCTGCTCCCGGAAATGCTGGGGGCGCGGGATTTACCGTTCCCGCGGTTGTCGGCGTTCGGGTTCTGGTCGTTTCTGCTGGGCGGGATTTTCGTGTGTGGTTCGATCTTCTTCGGGGTCGCTCCGAAAGGGGGGTGGTTCATGTATCCGCCGATGACGACCCAGTATCAAACCGGGGTGGGAGCGGACATCTGGTTGCTGGGCTTGAGTTTCATCGAGATTGCGTCGATCGCGGCGGCGGTGGAGCTGATCGTCGGAGTGCTCAAGTGCCGGCCGCCCGGGATGCGGATCAACCTCATTCCGCTGTATTCCTGGTACATTCTGGTGGTGGCGGTGATGATTCTTTTCGCATTCCCGCCGCTGATTGCGGGTGACATTCTTCTCGAGCTGGAGCGGATGTTCGACTGGCCATTTTTCGACTCGGCGCGAGGCGGGGATCCCCTTCTTTGGCAGCATTTGTTTTGGATCTTCGGGCACCCGGAGGTTTACATCGTGTTTCTCCCGTCCGTCGCACTGGTGGCGATGATCGTCCCGACCTTCGCGCGGACGCCGATGGTGGGATACGCGTGGGTGGTGCTGGCGGCGGTGGGAACGGGCTTCATCAGCTTCGGGCTGTGGGTGCATCACATGTTCGTGACGGGATTGCCGGGGATCACGGTGGGAATTTTTTCGGCGGCGTCGCAGGCGGTAGCGATTCCGACCGGGGTGCAGTTGTTCTGTTTCATCGCGACGCTGGTGGTGGGCAAAGTGACGCGGAGTGTGCCGATGTTGTTCGTGTTGGCGGGGTTGGCGACGTTTGTAATCGGGGGTCTGACGGGGGTGATGGTGGCATTGGCTCCCTTTGATTTTCAGGCGCACGACACGTATTTCGTGGTGGGTCATCTGCACTACGTTCTCATCGGCGGGACGATCTTTCCGATCGTGGGAGGGTTGTATTATTTTTTTCCGTTGGTGGGCGGGAAGCAGCTCTCTGAACGGCTGGGAACTTGGGCGTGGTGGCTGATGATCGTGGGGTTTAACGTGACGTTTCTGCCGATGCATTTGACGGGGCTGATTGGGATGACGCGGCGGGTGTTTACGTATCCGGCCGGGCTGGGCTTTGAGGGGTTGAACCTCGTGTCGACGGTCGGGGCTTTCGTCCTTGCGGCTGGGTTTGGTGTGGTGCTGTGGGACGTGTTGCGGCCCAAGGGCAGGCAAGCGTTTTCGAAGCGGAATCCGTGGGGGGCGGGGACGTTGGAATGGCTGGCGTCGATGCCGGACAAGCCGTGGGGGACGCGGTCGATCCCGGAGATTGATTCGCGTTACCCGCTGTGGGATCAACCGAACTTCGAGCGGGACGTGGACGAGGGCCGGTTCTACCTACCGGATGCCGAGGAGGTGAAGCGGGAGACTTTGGTGACGACGCCGATCGACGCGCGTCCGATCCAGTGTCTCCGGGTGCCGGGGCCGACTTGGCTGGCGTTCTGGGCGGCGATGGGGACCGGAGGCGTGTTCATTTTTTCGACCTTTCACTGGTGGTGGGCGGCGGGCGTGAGTGGGGCGGTGGCGTTCTGCGTGATCATCGCTTGGTTGTGGACGGGGACGGCCGTGATCCCGGAAAAAGCGGAAAAGAACGTGGGATTGGGAAAGGTGTTGCCGCTCTACGCGTCGGGGCCGCAATCGGTCGGGTGGTGGGCGATGTTGATCACGATGTTGGGTGACATGACGGCCTTCGTGTCGCTGGTGTTTGGATATTTTTTCTACTGGACGATTCACGAGGATTTTCCACCGGAGGGCGCGGTGGGACCCGGTTGGGTGTGGCCGGTGGCGGCGTTGGCATTGGTGGTCGGAGCGTGGGGAATGACGGTGGCGGCGCGGGCGATGAACCGGGCCGACCGGGCGGGGGCCTACTACGCGTTGATTGGAGGTGCGGGGGTGATGGGTGCGGCCGGGATGGTGGGGATTCTGTTGGGACCGTGGTTGACTGGGATGGATCCGACGGAGCACGTGTATCCCGCGATCGTGTGGGTGCTGGCGATCTGGTCGGCGCTGCACGTGGGGTTGGGCGTGGTGATGCTGGCGTATTGCGGGGCGCGGCGGCTTTTCCGGAAGATGGATGCGGTGCACGACATCGACATTCAGAACGTGGCGCTTTACTGGCACTTCATGGCGCTGACGATGGTGATCGCCGTTGGGGTGATCGCGGGTTTTCCGATGGTGGCGCGATGAATTTTTGTCTGGAGATGAAACGAATAGGGGATTGGTCGACACGATGAGCACGAGCGGGAGCGGAGAAACGCACGAGGGGCGGGAAAGCCTTTGGTTTCTGGCGGCGTCGCCGTTGATCTGGTCGGTGCATTTCCTGGCGTGCTACCTGACGGCGGCGGTGTGGTGCGCGAAGTACGGTGAGGAGGGGGCTTCGCTCGCAGCGGTACGGGTCGCTATGGGGGTCTTCACTCTGCTGGCGCTGGGGGGGATTGGCGTGGTCGGTTGGATCGGGTGGGGGCGGCACCGGTTCGGTGCGGAGGCGGTGCCGCACGATTTTGACACGCCGGAGGATCGGCATCGATTTTTGGGTTTCGCGACCGTGTTGCTGAGTGGATTGAGCGCAGTGGCAACGGTTTTCGTGGCGACGGTGGCGGTTTTTATAGGGGCGTGCTGATGGGTTCCGATCGAGCAGAGACGCGGCGGGGTGGAGGGGTCTTGATCCTGATCGCTTTGCTTGTTCTCGGGGTCTGCTGGGGATGGCTGGCGCGGATGGTGGAGGGATCGTTCTGGATTCACATGGTGATGCACATGGGGGTGGTGGCGGTGGCGGCTCCGTTGCTGGCGCTGGGGGTTGCCGGGACGCGGGGGGATCCGGTTTGCTGGTTGCCGTGGCTGGGGGTTCCGATCATTGCGTCGGTGGTGGAACTGGTGGTGGTTTGGGGTTGGCACGCGCCGGTGCCACATCATTTCGCCCGACACGACGGGTGGGGGTTGGCGCTGGAGCAGGGGTCGTTTCTGGCGACCGGGTTCTGGATTTGGATTTCTGCGTTTGGGGGGGCGGAGGTCGGTCGGCGCGAGCGGATGGCGGGGGGGGTGATTGGATTGCTGCTAACGTCGATGCACATGACATTGTTGGGGGCGTTGCTGGCTTTGGCGCAAAGGCCACTTTATGATCATGGGATGGCGGAGGGGGACTCGGTGCTGAGGGACCAGGAGGTGGGGGGTGTGATCATGCTGGTGGTGGGCGGGATCTCGTACCTAGCGGGTGGGCTTTGGCTGGTGAGAGGTTTGTTGCGGGGTGAGCGGGAGGTCAGGTCGTGAGGTTGGCGGTGAAGCTGGCCGTGCTGGCGGCGGTGCTGGGAGGGCTGTTCGTCGGGGGGGCGTTGTTGGTGGCGGGGTCGGGGGTGATCCCGATTGCCGCGAGTTCGGGCCATTGGGCGGTGACGGAATGGTTCCTGCACTTCTCGATGAAGCGGTCGATCTCGACGCATTCGTGGGGGATCGAGGTGCCGGGTGATCTGGACGACGGGAGACGAGTGCTGCGGGGAGCCGGGCATTACGCGACGGGTTGCTTCGGATGCCACGGAGGGCCGGGGGCGCGGATGCCGGCGGTGGCGGCGGGGATGACGCCGCAGCCACCTTACTTGCCGCCGCGGATGGATGGCTGGGAGGACGGGGAGCTGTTCACCATTCTCAAACACGGGATCAAGTTCGCGGGGATGCCCGCGTGGCCAACGCAATTGCGCGACGAAGAGGTGTGGGACGTGGTGGCGTTTCTGCGGGAGCTGCCGGGAATGGATCGGGAGGGGTACGGTGAGTTGATTGGCGAAGCGGGGGATGGGGAGAGATTGGGTGGAGGTGGGATGGCGTTGGCGCGGGAGGGATGCTTCCGGTGTCACGGGGAGGACGGGATGGGGAGGGGTGGGGCGTGGCCGGTGCTGGCGGGTCAGCGGACAGACTACCTTGAGGCGCAGTTGAGAGCTTACCGGGACGGGGGGCGACCCAGCGGGATGATGGAGCCGGTGGCGCAGGGTTTGAGCGACGAGGAGATTGCGGAGTTGGCGGCGTATTTTGCTGATTTACCGGGACCGGTGGTGGATCGGGCGGGTGACGACGATCGGATCGAGCGGGGACGGGTGATCGCGGAGGCGGGGATTCCGGGAAAGAAGGTGGCGTCGTGTCTGGATTGCCACGGTGTGGGGGCGCGGGACTCGTACCCGAGGTTGGCGGGACAGGAAGCGTGGTATCTGATCCGGCAGTTGGAATTATTCGCGGAGGGGGTGAGAGGAGGATCGGAGGCAGCGCACTTGATGGAGGCGGTGGCTCCGAGGTTGACCGACGGGGAGCGGCGGGACGTGGCGGCATATTTTGCGTCGTTGGGTGTGGACCAGGGTTCGGCTTCACCTTAGTTGGGGCTTGCCGGGTGGGATGCGCGACGGAACGGTCTGGAAGCCCGCGCTCGCGGAGGGTAGGTGTTTGCGATGGAAGAGACTGCTTTGAGTGAGTTGCTGGCGGTGCGTCGGCAGAAGTTGGGTGCGTTGGTGGAGGCGGGGGTTGCTCCCTACGGCGCGGCGTTTGAGACGGACGGGGCGGTGGCGGACGTGCGTGCGAAATTTGCGGAGGAGGCTCCGTTGCGGATGGCCGGACGGATCACGGCCCACCGTGACATGGGGAAGAGTCAGTTTCTGGACCTGTCGGACGCGACGGGGCGGATGCAGATTTTCGTCCACGCGAAGGAGATCGGGCCGGAGCGGTTTGCGATTTTTCAGCAACTGGACATCGGGGATTTCGTCGGGGTCGCGGGTTTTGGATTCATGACGCGGACGGGCGAGCCGACGGTGCGGGTCGAGTCGTTCGAGGTGCTGAGCAAGTCGTTGAAGCCGCTGCCGGACAAGTGGCATGGGGTGCAGGACACGGAGATCAAGTATCGGCAGCGGTATCTGGATCTCATCGCGAACGAAGAGTCGCGGGCGATCTTTCAGAAGAGGGTGGTGATCGTGCGGGAGATCCGGCGGTTTCTGGAGGATCGCGCTTTCATCGAAGTTGAGACGCCGATGATGCAGACGGTGGCGGGTGGCGCGGCGGCGGAGCCTTTCAAGACGCACCACAACGCTCTGGGAATGGATCTTTTCCTGCGGATCGCGCCGGAGCTTTATCTCAAGCGGCTGTTGGTCGGGGGGTTTCCGAAAATTTTCGAACTGAATCGGAATTTTCGGAACGAGGGGATTTCGCGGCGGCACAATCCGGAGTTCACGATGCTGGAGGCGTATTGGGCGTTCGCGGACTTCGAGAAAATGGCCGATTTGGTCGAGGAGATGATCTGTCATCTGGCGGAGATGGTGTGCGGTGGTCTCGTGATCGAGCACAAGGATGGGGACGGGAACGTGACGAGGACGATCGATTTGACGCGGCCGTGGAAGCGCGAGCGTTACGCGGATTTGATCCGATCCGTGCAGCCGGACTGGTACGAATTGACGCCCGAGGGGCGGCGGGAGCGGTGTCGGGAGATTGGATTGGACGTGTCGCAGTGCGTCGCGGATTTCGAGGTGACGCAGCACGTTTTTGAGAAGCTGGTGGAGGAGAAGACGATGAACCCGCTTTACGTCACGCATTGCCCGAAGGAGCTGGTTCCGCTGGCCAAGCAGAACGTCGAGGATCCGTCGGTGGTGGATGTCTACGAGTTGGTGATCAACGGACAGGAAATTTCGCCCGGATATTCCGAGCTGAACGATCCGACTGTCCAGCGGGAGCGGCTGATGGAGCAGAGTGGCGGGGAGACGCAGATGTTGGACGAGTCGTTCCTGGAGGCGCTGGAATACGGGATGCCGCCGGCGGGCGGGATTGGGATCGGAATCGACCGGTTGGTGATGATGCTGACCGGGGCGGAGTCGATTCGAGACGTGCTGTTCTTTCCGCAGATGAAGCCGCGGGGGTGAGCGGGGGGATGCGGGTCGGAGCTGGCTCCGGCCGAGGCGAGGCCTTGCCAGGGGAGGGGGCGGTGGGGTTTGATCGCGGGACGATGGAAAAAATGAATCCTGCAGCGGTGCTCGAAGCCATGAACTGGCGTTACGCGACGAAGAAATTTGACCCGGAGCGGCGGATCGATGCGGAGACGTGGGATGCGCTCGAGAAGTCGCTCGTGTTGGCTCCTTCGTCGTTCGGACTGCAGCCGTGGAAATTTGTGGTGGTCGAGGATGCGGGGAAGCGGGCGGAATTGGTTGGGAAGTCATGGGGTCAGACGCAAGTGGTCGATGCCTCGCATCTGGTTGTCTTCGCCGTGAAAAGTCCGCTGGACGGCACGGACGTGAGGCGGCACATCGAGCGGACGGCAGCGGTGCAGGGGATGGCGGTCGAGGGGTTGGCGGGGTTCGAGAAAGTGGTCGCAGGATTTTTGGAGAAGCCGCCGTATCCATTGGAGATGAGGGAGTGGGCGTCCCGTCAGGTTTACATCGCGCTGGGAAATTTCATGTTGGCTGCGGCGATGATGGGCGTGGACACCTGCCCGATGGAGGGTCTGGATCCGGCCGGATACGACGAGATCCTGGGACTTGGAGGATCCGGGTTTTACACGGTGGTGGCTTGTCCGGCGGGCTATCGGGCGGCGGACGACGCGTCGGCGGGGCGGGCGAAGGTGCGGTTTCCGCACGCGGACGTGATCGCCCGGGTGTGAGGAGCTAGACGGAAGCCTTGCGGGCGTCGCGGATGATGCCTCGAAAGAATGGGAGGAGGCAGGCACCGACGAGGCCCCAGGAGTTGTTGAGGAGGAAGCCGCCGAAGCTGATCGAGAACGCGGTGGCGGGGGGGACGGCTGCGAGTTTTCCGAGGAAGTGGACGAAGACTTGTTCGCGGACGCCGATTCCGCCCACGCTGATCGGGAGGGCCGCGATCATGTCGACGAACGGAATGACGCTCGCGAGATGGATGAACGAGATTTCGGAGCCGAACGCGCGGGCCGACGAGAAGAAGACGCCGACGAGGCCGATGATCATGAGCAGCGAGAGTCCGGTCGCGAGAAGGGTGCTGCCCCAATTGGTGCGGAGCCGGGCGTAGCTGGCGGCGAGGTGGCGGATGAGGTCGTGTTTCGGGAGCCAGTGGGGAAGGCGGTTGAGGCTATCGTGGGTGGCGAGCCAGAGCGTGAAGAGAATGACGGCGAGGCTGACGGCCTGGTAGGCGAGGACGAGTTGGATGGTCGTGGTGACGGCCGGGTTGGCGAAGAGCCATTCGCGATTGGCGATGGTCAGGACGGCGGTGAAGCCGATGAGGGCGAAGAGGCCGGCCATGCGATCCATGACGACGGACAGGAGTGAGCGGACTTTGCTCTCGCCGCGACGAATGAGGAAGGCGGCGCGGATCAGGTCTCCGCCGACGGCTCCGAGGAGGAAGGTATTGCAAAAGAGGGCGACCAGACAGATTTGGATCGTCTTCCAGATGGGGAGTTGGATGTCGAGGGCGTGGAGGAAGATGCGCCAGCGGAAGGCGCCGATGAGATTCTCGACACCGGCGATGGCGATGCCCGCGAGGATCCAAAGGGGGTTTGCCCGGGAGAGGAGGCGGCTGGTGTTGGTTCGAAATTCCTCGTCGTGGAAGAACCACCCGAGGAGTGCGACCGTGATGAGGATCTGGATGAGTGGGATGAGGCAGCGTTTCACGTGGGAAAGACAGAGGCGGTTTTGGAGAAAGGGACGCGAAAGGGGGCCAGAACGAGAGGGAATTCAGGGGTGGGAACCTTCCCGTCGGGGCGGGTTTGGTGTTCTCCCGCTCGGGAATTTTTGAAGTTGAACCCAGAGGAGTGGGAGCAGGAAGATGGCGATGGCGGTATTCGCCGCGAAGCCGAGGGCGCAGACGCGGCCGAGGCTGGCGAGGCCTTCGCTGGCGGCCCAACTGATGCTGGCGAAGCCGGTGGTTGTCGTGATGCCGCAAAGGAGGAGGGCGGTGCCGACGGTGCGCTGGGTGAGCGAGACGTCGCCGTTGGTCTCGCGGAGGGATCGGATGAGGTGGATGCTGAAGTCGACGCCGGTGCCGAGGAGGAGGAGAGCGGCGGCGATGTTCATGAAGTTCCAGGTGAAGCCGAGGAGGGTCATGCCGCCGAGGAGGGTGAGGGTATTGAGCGCGAGGATGCCGACGGCGAAAAGGACGTCGAACGCGTTGCGAAAGGCGAGAACGAGCATGATCAGGAGGACGACCGCGAAGATTCCCAGCGGGACAATCATTTCCTCCGCGGCGAATCGGGCGAGTTCCTGGCCGAGGAGCGGCCAGCTGAGGAGGGCGATGCCGGGGGCGTTGATTCTCGCGGGGAGGGCGGCGTATTCGTCGTCGGAGAGCGAGGCGGAGGGTTCCACCGCGCCCATCGCCGTGTCCGGTTGGTGAACCGCACGGCGGAGGATCCAGAGAGTGCGGGGGTCGGTGGGCCAGATGGGCGGGGTGGTGAATGACGCCCATTGACTCAGGAGGGAACCCGTGAGGGCAAAGGCTTCGTCGGTGAACCCGGCGCTTTCGAGACTGGCTTGGAGTTCTTCGCGGGCGGCGATGGCTGGTTGGATGGCGGCCAGGTTCGTCCGTTGGGCGGCGGGATTGGGCCAGAAAGCGGTCGGGAGCAGGACGCTCTTGATCAGGCCTTCGGTTTGGAGCTTTTCGAGGGAGTTGGTGGCGGCCAGGAGTCGGTCGTGGATCTGAGCTGGACTGTCGCCCGTCACGAGCAGGTTGAGGGTGCGGGGGGAGTCGGCGAGTTTTTCGTAGATCCGATTGACCGTGTCGTAGGCGAGGCTGTTGCGGGGTTTCAGCGCGGCGGCGGTGGATTCCAAGCCGGGGAAGCCACGGACGAGAAGGGTGGCGAGGGCGGCGAGGACCGTGAGGGTCGTGATCGCGGCGGCGAAGGTCGGGAGGCGGCTCGTGAGGGGTGAGGGGCGATCGGTGGGCGGTGGGATGGACGGGCGTGGTTTGGCGAAATGAACGACGGCTCTGGTGAAAAACGTCAGCATGAGCGTTGCCCCGGCGATGACCCCGAAGGCGACGAGGAGACCCAGTTGAGCGAGGCCGGGGACACCGGAGAAGATGAGGCTCGCGAAGGCGGCGGCCGTGGTGGCCGCGGCCCAGGCGATGCCGGGCGTGCAGTGGCGGCGGAGAGTCGCCGCGTCGGTGGGGCGATTAAGGTGGGTCTGGTAAATGATGAGGCCGTAATCGACGTTGATGCCGACGAGGATCGAAGCGAAGCCAGCGCTGATGATGGTAATGCCGCTCGAGACGAAGCCGGCGATGGCGAGGGCGATGACGAAGCTGAGTCCGAGGAGTCCGATGAGGATGGCGAGGGTGATGAAGCGGCGGTAGACGGCGAAGAAGATGAGTCCGACGATGGCGGCGGTGACGAGTCCGCTCTGGCGCATCTCCTGCTCCATACCCGAGGAGAGTTCCGAGACGAAGGCCGGGTCTCCAGCGATGCCGATCTGGATCGTCGAGGCGTCGGGTTGGGAATTTTTCCAATCGGCAATGGCGGCCTTGATGGCAGTGATCCAATCGGTGGCGAGGCGATAGTTGACGAGGTCGGTGGCGGCGGTGACGTAGAGGGCGCGGAAGGTGCCATCGGCGGAGACGAATTCGGATTTGTTCGGGGAATCGCCGGTTGGGGCGACGATCTGGAGGTTGGGGAGGATTCGATAGGGATCGTAACTGAGAAGGGCGAGGTCCTGGCCGGAGAGCGTGTTGGTGAGATCGTCGACGGCGGATTCGGCGTTGGTGAGCGCGTCGGCGGGGTCGAGGGCGGCGACGATTTTTGCAAACTTGTCGGGGGGGAGGTTGATGGCGGTGTAGGCGGCGAAGTTGGCGAGCTTCGCGGGTTCGGCTTCCCAGAGGGGTTGGTCGACCACGAGTTTTGTGAGTTCGGTGTTGGCGCGGAGGCGGGCGGCGAGCGAGAAGGCGGCGGATTCCGTGCGGGCGGCGTCGGGGGTTTCGATCGTGACGATGAGTTCGTTGGGGAGGCCGAAGTCCTCGAGGACGGTGGCGAGACCTTCGGCCTGATCGATGCCCCTCGGGAGCAGGTCGAGGATCTCGACGTTGAAGCTGATGCGGGACAAGCCAATGACGACGAGCGCCGCGGCGGCGACGGCGAGGAGGATTTGAGCGGAAGAGCGCAAAGGGTGAAAAGGGGATGCCACGTTTGGCGGCGGGAACCGCCGTCCTTCGAGGTGACTATTCGACGTCGAAGATGTCGGCGGGGAGGGGACGGTTGACCTCGACTCGGGTGAACCGGGTCTCGAGGCCGCCGCCGTTGGCGAGTTCGACGTTGAAACGGGTGAGGATGCCGGTGGCGGTTTCGTATTCGAGGTTGATCGCTTTCACGAATTTGGTGGCAGTTGGTTCCTTGGGGATCAGGTCGAGCTCGGTGCGGTCGCCGGATTCCTCCATCCGGGTGACGTCGAAGAGGCGGCGAAATTCCGCGAGCGAATCGGTGACCGGGAATCTCATGAGCATGAGTTGCTGGGTCTCGGGTCCGGCGGTTGAGGGGGTGATTTCGCGCGTGGTGTTTTTCTTGCGATCGATGAGGGTGAGTTGGTCGCCGCGGCGGAGGGCGATGGTCTCGGGTGGTTCGCCGAGTTGAAAGCGGAAGGGGCCGTTCTTTTCGAACCAGATTTTTCCGGGAGTGCGGGAGGGAATTCGGAGGGTGGGGAGGCGACGCGTCTGGGTGAACTCGCCGTGGAGAGTGCGGACGTTTTGCTGGCGGGCGATCCAGCTTTCGAGGGCCGACCAGTCGGGTTCGGCGGCGGTGGTTGGCCGCAGGAGGGCGAAAAAAACGGAGAGGAGGATGAGTTTATTCATCGGATGGCAAATTTCTTTGGGTCGCTGCGGGCGGTGGCGAGGTGGCCGACGGCGCGGAGGAGTTGTCGGCTGTAGGGGCGGGTGGTGAAAGCGCCGGAGGCCATGCAAGCGAGGTGCGTGGCGATGTGGGCGTCGATGAGTGAGGTGACGCGGTTCGGATGGGCGGCTCGCCAATTGGCACCGGTCTCGTGCATGGCAAAGATGCGACCGCTGTAAAAATACTCGATGAACTGCATCCAGCAGGTGAGGTGGTGTCGCATCCAGGTGGAATACGCCGGCAGGGCGCGGGCGGCCTTTTTTTCCGCGAGGAGGTCGGCCAATTTCTCAGCGGATCCGAGGGCGGTGATCATGCCCGGCGAAAGCATCGGGTCGACGAAGCCGAACGCGTCGCCGATGGCAGCCCAATTCCCGCCGACGCCGCGTTCGGAGATGAGTTGGTAGTTCGCGTAGGTCTGAACGGGGGTGACGCGGTGGGCGTGGCGGGCCTCGTCGGCGAGAGCGGGATCGTGGCGGAGGACGTGGTCGAGTCGCTCCTCGGGGGTGTCGCCGAGGGCGGCGGCGTGGCGGCTATCGAGAACGATGCCGAAGGAGGTGCGGTCCGGGAGGGGGATGCGCCAAGCCCAGCCGTGGTCGAGGTGGATGGCGGCGATCTGGCCGCGGGGGCACTCGCGGGCGAAGCCTTCGTAGTGGGCGAAGTGGGAGACGTCTTTACGCGGTCCAAGTTGGGCGGGGATCTTCAGAAGGCGGGCCAATTCGCGGCGTCGACCGGTGGCGTCGATGATGAGGTCGGGTTGCCCGTTCTGCCAATGGGGGACGGCGGCAAGGCTGTCCGGGGCGAGTTCGACGTGGTCGCCGGATGCCAGGAGTCTGGCGCGTTGGCGGATGACCGTGGCTCCGGAGTCACGGGCGGTGGTGGCGAGGATGTCGTCGAATTTCGGGCGGGGGATGTTGTAGGAGTAGGTGGGGAGGTGGCCGCGGACGGCTTCGAAGGTGAAATTGATGGCGTCTTCCGGAAACGGAACGAATGAGGCCCCGGGCTTGCGAAGGCTGAAGGCGGCGACCTTTTCTTCGATTCCCAGACGCTGCAAGATCGGGACGACGGCGGGAATGTTCGACTCGCCGACGATGAGATCGGGGCGGTTGCCGTCATCGAAGATCGCGACGTCGAAGCCGCGCCGGGTGGCGAAGGTCGCGAAGGCGGATCCAGCGGGGCCACCGCCGATGACTGCGATTCTCATGAGGCGGGGATGCGTTTGATTTTGCCGCTGGGTGTCCTGGCGATGGCGGTGACGATGCGAAATTCGAGCGGGACCTTATACCGGGCGAGGCGTTCGCGACAATAGCGGGCGAGGAGGGCGGTGGATGGAGGATTGTTGGGGTCGGCGGGGCGGATTTCGGCGACGGGGATCGTGCCGAATTGGGGGTTGAGTTTCGGGAAGACGCGGGCTTCGAGGACGGCTTCGTGGAGGACGAGAACGGCTTCGATTTCTTCGGGAAAACACTTGAGTCCGCCGACGTTGATCACACTCGCGGTGCGGCCCTCCAGATAGAGAAATCCGTCGGCGTCCTGGCGGGCGAGGTCGCCCGTGGCGAACCAGCCTTCGGCGTCGAGGACTTCGGCGCGGGTGCGAGGGGGCGAGAGGTAGGCGTCGAGAAAACCCGGGCCGCGGAGGTGGAGCTGGCCGATGCCTTGCGGGTCGGGGTCCCGGATTTCCACCTCGAATCCCGGCAGGGGACGGCCGATCGATTCCGGCCGTCCGGCGGGATCGTCGAGGTTGAGGCAGGGGAGGCCGCATTCGATGACACCGAGGCCCTGGCTGGGAGAGAGGTTGTAGCGGGAGGCGAAGGCGCGCGAGGTCTCGGCGGGGAGGCGGGCGGCGGTGGAGACGGAGAGGCGGAGGGTGGGCCAGGGGTCGCCGGATTTTTCGGCGGCGAGGAGTTGATGATGGAAGGGGGAACCGTAGAAGACGGTCGCTTGGTGCTGGCGGGCGGAGGCGAGGATGTCGGCGGCGAGGTGGCGGTCGGGGAGGATCGTGGCGGCTCCGTTCCAGAGGTAGAGCATGATCGAGACCGCGAAGTGGTGGGCCATCGGGAGGATCCAGATGACGCGGTCCCCGGCGGTGATGCGGAGTCCGGCGTTGGCGGCTTCGATGCGGGCGAGGAGGGTGTCGTGGGAGATGAGGACGCCCTTGCTGGTGCCGGTGGTGCCGGAGCTGAAGCGGATGAAGGCCGGGTGATTCTTCTCGTGCAGAGTATCGGGGCCTGGGAAGGCCCGGGGCAGACTGCATTCGCTCCGGGGTGCAGCTCGGAGGGCGAGAGGAACGGGAGCGAGCGAGTCGACCGCGGGGGCGAGGAGGGATGAGACGGATTCCGGCTCGACGAGCATGTTCGCTGCGGTTGTTCGGAGGAGGGTTTTGCGTTCGGGCGGGGCGAGTTCCGGGGGGACGGGGATGAAGGTGGCTCCGGAGCGGAGGATGGCGAGGGCTTGGACGATATAGTCGACGCCGTCGGGGTGGAGGAGGGCGATGCGGGGGACCGGTGGGAAGGTGGCGGCCGCTTGGGACGAGAGGGTGTCGAGATCGGCGTAGGTGACAGTGCGGGTGGGGGTGAGGATGGCCGGGGCCGAGGGGGTGGCTCGGCGGAAGATCTCTTCGGCTAGGTTCATGGGGGAGTTTTAAACGGAGAGGTCAGCTGGATGGCGCACGTGGGTTCGCCAGGCTAGGCGACCGTCGGTTTAAAATTGGATGCCAACGCTGGCGGAGATGGTGTGGCTGGTGAGGTCCTGGCGACCGAAGTCGGCATTGTAGTAGACGGAGGTGTTCCAGCGGTCGCCGATTTGAGCGGTGAAACCGACTCCGGCGAAAACGCTGTCGCGCCCAGGTTCGGCGGTGGCGGTGTCGAAGCTCGGGCCGCTGCCACCGTCGAGGGACGCGCCGATGTTGCGGGAGTTGTTCAAAAACTCGTGCTGCCAAAGGAGGCGGACTTCGGGGACGAGCCGGATATTGGTGGTCAGGTCGATCGAGTAAGCGATGCGTCCGCCGAGGGTGGCCCGGAGACTGTGGACGTCCTGTTGGTCGACGCGGAGGTCGAGGCTGTCAGCGTTCGATTCGGTGAAGGGGGCAATGCCGAGGTAGGTGTATTGGGTTCCGGCGATGGGGCCGAAGGTGAACTTGCCGGCGGTCCAGTCCTTGCCGAAGTTGAGGGCGGCGCTGACCTGGCCGCTTTCCTGATCGCTGCGGGCCATGCGGTCGACGGTGGAGAACTGGATGGCCCGGCGCACGCGGGCGCTGCTGAAGCCGCCGGAGACGACGCCGTCCGCGTAGTAGCCGTCCTGGGTGTAGCTGGCGTAGGTGCCGAAAAGGGCGGAATTGATGACCGTGGAGCCGCCGCCGTCGTAGTCGGCCGTGGTGCCCTGATAGCCGGCGAAGACGCCGGTGGTGAGGCCGTCGCGGGCGCTGCCGTTCCAGTCGTAGTCGGCACCGACGAGAAAACCGCCGGAGTCGAAGCGGTGGTTGGGGACCTGGCTCACGTTGGTGACTCGAGCGAAGATGCCATTGCCAAGGGCCCAGGCCGTCCAATTGGTGGGGGTGGCGCTGGTGACGTTGGAGGAGAGATCTTTCGGATCGGCGACTGGCTTTCCCGTTTTTGTCAAAGGTCAGTGGCTCTTCGTCGAGGCCCATGAGTTGGAAACCGGTGGCACCGAGGCGGGTGGAGCTGAGGCGTTGGTTGACGAGCTGGGTGCGGGTGAACGTTTCCTGAAGTTCGATGTTGGCGATGCTTTGGTGGAAGGCGGGAGAGATCTGATCGAAGGCGGCGGGGTAGCCATCGGCGGTCAGGAAGTCGAGAGCGAGGGAAACCCGGTCGCGGTCGGAGTCGGACGAACCAATGAAGCTGTCGAGGGCGCGGGCGACGTTGCGCTGGTTCTGGGTTTCGGCCACGAGGGTGTAGCTGGTGGGGGCGATGAGGAGGGTGCCGGTCCCGGAGTCGGCTAGGAAACGTCCTCGGTAGCGGGTTGGGTCTGCGAAATCGAGGCGGTCGAAGTCGCCGGTGATGCGGTCGGCGAAGAGGAACGGGATTTGTTGGCCGAAGGTGAGGGATTGGCCGAGATCAGTGACGCGAAGCGATCCGGCGAGGGCCGCGGTGCCGGTGACAAAGAGGCGGTCGAAGGTCGTGGGGTTGGCAATCTTGAGTTCGAACTGGCCGGATGCGGTTTGAGTGAAATCACCGGCGATGCTGAGCGTGTCGGGGGCGTTCCCGGGGCTGTTCCCGGGGGCGAGGGTGCCGCCGTTGGTCACGTTGCCGATGAGTAGGCCGCTGCCGCCGAGAAGTGCGCCGGGCGAGACTTCGACGCCGGAGGGGGATTGGAGCGTGCCATTGACGAGGAGTCCACCCGATTGGACGAGGGTGGACTCGCCGACGAGGAAGTCGTTGCTGGTGATGAAGGTGCCGGGTCCGGTCTTGCGGAGATTGCCGGGGGTGCGCAGGAGGTCACCGGTGATGAGGCTGGTGCCGCCGAGCGCGTTGAGTTCGCCAGAGGTGGCGGTGAGGGTGTTGAAGATTTGGAGCGAGCTGCCCGGCTGGAAGCGGAGGGATTTGATCGTGTTGTTCTCGGTAGGGGTGCCGGTGGTCACGAGGCCGTCGACAGTAAAATCGGCGGTGGTGGGGACATTGACCGGAGCGCTGTTTTGGAGGAGGGGACCGGAGGTTGGTCCGGGAGGTACGGGAGGTGTGGGTGGTTGGAAGGTGACGAAGAGGCGGCGACCGACGGCGGTGAAGATGGGTTTGAGCGAGGCAAGGCGATTGCCGATAAAATCGGTTAGGGGATTGAACCTCGCGAGGTTGCGCGCGGTGAGGATGAGGTAGTCGACGGTGGGGTCGAAGCCGGTGTCGGGGGTGAAGCGAAAGCGGCCCTTGCCGTCGAGGCGGAGGTCGCGGCGGATGGTGACGAGGTCGGTGGAATCCCCGAGTTGGGTAGCGATGGTGCCGCTGCGCCAATTGAGCGAGCGAACGCTCAGTCGACCGGCGGGGTCGAGGGTGCCGCTGTTGATCGTGAGCGGGCCGGAGCCGAGGGCGGAAGTGTTGGTGGTCTGGAGAGTGCCGCGTCTGAGGGTGGTGCCTCCAGAGTAGGCGTTGGCGGCAGCGAGGGCGAGGGTGCCAGCACCGATTTTGGTGAGTGCGCCCGGACCGGATATGACGCCTTGGTAGAGTAACGGGGCGTTTGTCTGGATCGTGGCGTCGCCGGAGCGGATCGTGGTCCGGCGGGAGGTTGTGAGTGCGGCGGTATTCTGCAGGGTGCCGCCGTTGAAGATGACGCGTCCGGTCCGTGCGCCGAGGTTTTCGTCACGGCTAATGGCGAGGGTGCCGTCGGAAACGGTGGTGCCGCCGGAGTAGGTATTTTGGCCGGAAAGCGTGAGGATGCTCGAGCCGGTTTTGGTGAGGCCGCCGGAGCCAGAGATGGGAGCATTCAGGCGAAGGTCGGCGTCGGTGCGGAGGGTGCCGCCGCGTTCTTCGAGGACGACGGAGCGGCTCGTCTCCAGAGCGGCGGTATTTTTAAGGGTTCCGCCGTCGAAGGTGACGAGTCCGGTTCGCGCACCGAGGTTTTCGTCGCGGCTGATGGCCAGGGTGCCGTTCGTGATGGCGGTGCCGCCGGAGTAGGTATTTTGGCCGGTGAGGATCAGCGTCCCCGAACCCGATTTGGTGAGTTGTCCGTCACCGGAGACGGTGCCTTCGAGGTCGAGGTCGGCCGTGGCTTGAACCGTCCCGCCACCGTTTTGGAGCGAAAACAGTCGGCTTGTGCTGAAGGCGGAGGCTGACTCGAGCGTTCCACCGGCAATGGTCACGGAGCCCGAGGAATCGCCGAGGTTTTCGTCGCGACTCGCCGTCAGCGTGCCGTCCGTGATGGTGGTGCCGCCGGAGTAGGTGTTGGTGCCGGTGAGAATGGTGCGACCGGGGCCGATTTGGCGGACGGCGGTGGTGCCAGCGATGACGATCGGCGTTCCGGCGGTGGTGCCCGCGGCACCATCAAGGCTTGCGCGGGTGAAAGCGTAGTCCGCTGAGTTGTGGTTGAAGTTCAGCGTTGGGGTGCCGTTTCCGCCGGTGACGGACGAAGTATTCAGGATGCCGGGGGCACCGCCGGTTCCAATATTGAGGGTCCCGGTCGATCCGGTCTCATCGGCCAAGCGGATGCTGGCCGCATTCACAATCCCTCCACTCAGGTCAAGCCGACCTTCGCCTTCCGCACCAATTGTGAGTCCGGAAACGTTCGTCCAGGTCCCGCCGCTGACGCGGGCGATGCCGACGGAGCCGGAATCGAGGCCCAGGAAACCGGAGGAGTTCTCGACGGTGCCGGTCCCGTTCACCACGAGGGTTCCCGAGCCGTCGAGACCGACGATGAGGTTGTCTTGATTATTCCACGAGCCGCCGTTGACGGTGACCGTTCCATTGGCGTTCTGGTCGAATCCGACGATGGCTCCCGGGCTGGTGACTTGGCCGGTGCCGCTGATTTCAAGTGTGCCGGTGCCGAAACTGCCGACGATGAGGGTGTCGGTGTTGGTCCACGAGCCGCCGGAGACACGAGCAATTCCGACGGAGCCGGCTTGGAATCCAACGAATCCCGTGGCGTTGGTGACGGTGCCCCCGCTGTTGATTTCGAGTGTGCCGTTGCCGCCGCCGCCAACGAGGAGTGCGCCGGAACTGGTGAGGGTGCCGCCGTTAACTCGTGCGATCCCGGTGGAACTTGCGGAGCCCGCGATTCCCACCACGACGCCGGAGACGGAACCCGGACCGTTGACGTCGAGGGTGGCGTCATCGCCAGGGTCGAAGCCGACGACGATCTGGCCGGAGGGGCTGGTAATCGATCCCGGAACCGCGAGGGTTCCGGTGTTGATAACGGTGTCGCCGGTGTAGGTGTTGGCGGCGGTGAGGGTCAGGGTGCCGATGCCTTGCTTAACAAGGGTGCCGGTGCCGGAGATCGTTCCGCCAAAGCCGATGTCGTCGGAGCGATTGAAAGCGAGAGTTCCGTTGTCCACCACGTCACCGGCGAGCGATCCGGTGGTGCCGCCGTTGCCGATCTGGAGTGTCCCCGCGCTGACCGTCGTTTCACCAGGGGGAGCGAGGTCACGATCCAGGATCCACGTATTGGTTCCATTTTTGGTGAGAGTGCCGAGACCGGTCAACGTTCCGGTAATCGCCCCGCTGAACAAACGGGGGCCGGTGTCGCCGCCGAGAATCAGTGCGTTATTTCCGAGACCCAGAGCCACGTCGCCATCGATTACGCCGCCGAGGAGAGTCAGTTGATCATCCGCCGCGCTGGTCAGCACATCCCCGTTGATCGTGCCAGCGTTGGTGAGTTGAAGCGCCGCACTCGCCTGAATGGCAATGTCATCGCTATTGATGGTGGCTCCGGATTCGTTGAGGATCGTGCCTCCGGCAACCAGCAGAATCGCCCGGTCATCGAAACTCGATGGATCTTGTGCGCTGATCGTGGCTCCGGTGCGATTGTTGACCGTCACCGGAGAGCTGTTGCCCAGGACCGCGACGCCCAGGATGTTCGATTCGGAAATATTGCCGGAATTCTCCAGCGTGCCGCCGTTCATAAACAGCACCCCGACGCCGCCGACCCCGTTTGAGAGCAGATTACCAGAATTGGTGAAGACCGAATCCGGGTCGGCAAATTGCACGGAGGCATTCAATCCTCCGAGTACGGAAATATCGCCGGAATTGTTCAATCGAGAGGTTCCCGCGCCGAAAGAGAGGCCCACAGCGGAGAGGCCCGCGATGTCGACTTCGCCGGCGTTGGTGACGGTGCCGCCCCCGGTCATATCGATGCCAACGGCAAAAGCTGCCGTTCGGTCGATCACTCCGGATCCCGTGATCTGGATGGAGCCGCCGCCCGCCGAGGCGATCTGCCGATTACCGGTGACCGCTCCGTCGAGCCTGAGCGATCCGCCATTGTTCACGTCGATTCGGTTGGTGATCCCGACTCCGGCGGCGACCACGCCGGTCGAGGTCGCTCCGTCGATCGTGAAGAAAGGTTGGTTGCCTAGTGCGCTGTTGCTCCCGGCGATCAGGGTGCCATTGTTCACCGTCACGCTGCCCAGAAACGTGTTGGTGCCAGTGAGGGTGAGCGTCCCCGCACCATCTTTTAAAACGCTTCCGAGCCCGCTGAGAACACCGCTTTGCGTCGCGGCGCCGGAGTTAATTGTGAGTGTCGTCGGATTGTTGGGAGGAGACGTGTTGTAGTTGGTCGCGTCGACGTCCCCGTTGTTGTAGGTGACGGTCTGTTGGCCGCAGACCGATGCCAAGGTCGTGAAAATGAGCGCAGCACCGACGAGGGTCGGTCGGTAGCGGCTTGAACGATTGGAATGAATTTTACGCATATTTGGTTCTTCTGGGGGGGTGTTCAAACTGAAGAAGATCTCCCAGTTGGACAACGAACGTTCTGGGATTTGTCTTGCTGATCTCTCGGGACATCGGCTGTGCCGACGGCGATGAAATCGTTGAGTCGATGACTTTTCCATAGTGAAGACGAAGAACGGTAGGACAAAATTTTTTATCGATCATCGGGCCAAAGGCAGCCGATCGAGTGCTTTCACTGATGAAGTCGGCGGGATCTGAGAATGCCGACGAGGGTGATGCCGGCGATCTCGAGGAGGGCAATCGGGGTGGGATCGGGCGAGTTTAGTTGGTGGTCGTGTTGTTTTGACGTTCGGTGCGCCGGGCTGTAAGCCCGGCACGACAGGCTGGAAGCCTGTGCTCCCCACGCGGGTTAGCGGCGGAAGGTGGTGCGGGGGCGCGTTCGTTGGCGGTCGATTTTGCTGACAGGAGGCCCAGCGTGATGGGCTGGGAGCCGGTGTTTCGCGGCGATCATTGCGTGGCGAGTTTGCCGGCGGCTTCGCCGGTGGCGAGGGCGGTGCCGATGACGCGGAGGGCGGCTTGGGCTTCGTGGGTGGCGGAGAGGCAACGGCCGGCGGTGAGGAGGTGCGGATTTGTGGCCGAGCGGAGGGCGCGGGCGGGGATCTGGCAGGGGCCGGTGGGGTAGCGGAACTTGGGGCCGTGGATCGTTTCGCGGAGTTCGATGGGCCAGGTCGAGACCGCGACGGCGTCCGGGAAGGTGGCGCCGGTGAGGATGTCGTCGGCGGTGAGTCGGTATTGGCCGCGGGCGAGGTGGCTTTCGCGGATGCCGAGTCGGGCGGGGAGAGATCGGATTTCGACCCGCTCGAAGCCGGGGAGCGTCCGGAGGTGGTGGGTGACTTCGGTGGCGAGGCGGATGGCTCGGTCGAAGTGTTCGTGGGGGAGGTCGATCGTGACGTAGGTCTCGCCGACGCTTTCGCGGAGGGCGGTGCCGGGGGCGACGTGGCGGAGGTGATTGGCGACCTGGAGGCGGAGGTTGGGCGTGAGGGGTGGGGCGTGGGCGAGGGTGAAGATGATGGCCGGACGCTGGAGGGTGGGAGCGAGGTCGGCGGAATCGCCGGAGAGGGTCGCTTCGCCGGTGGTGTCGATGAAGTGGGTTTCTGGGTTTTGAGGTTTTGGGGTTTTGAAGTTGTGGGGTGCGTTGAGGTGGAGAGTTAGGTTGGGGGTTTCGGAAACCATCGTGGCGGCGAGGTGCGCGAAGGCGGCGGGGTTGGTTGGGAGGACGTCGAGGCGGCCGAGGCGGCGGGGTGGCTCGGCTCCGCCGAGGCGAAGGAGGCGTTCGGCGAATTCCCGGGGGAAGCCGTCGTGGGCGTATTCGAAGCCGGGTTCGTCGCGGACGAGGAAAAGGCCGCAGATCGTGTGGACGAGGGCGTTGGCGGCGTTGCCGCCGAGTTGGTGGCTGCGCTCGAGGAGGAGGGTGCGCGCTCCCGCGCGGGCGGCGGTGATGGCAGCGGCGAGGCCGGCGGGGCCTCCGCCGACGACGAGGACTTCAGGCTGACTGATGGAGCGGGGCACCGAGGAGGTCTTCGCAGGTGGCGGCGAGGAGTTTTTTTGCTTCCGCGTCGGTGACGCTGCCGTCGCGCCAGGTGGTCACGACGGTGAGGCAGCCTTGATTTTCGTTGCAGAAGACGCCGGAGCCGGGGGGATTGCAGAGGGAGGGGACGTGGTAGGCGTTGGTGACGCGGGCACCGTGGAGGGTGGTGAGGTCCGGCGCGAAGGGGCCGGTGTGGGAGTGGAAGAAGCTGGTGATCTCGCCGTTGAACTGCCAGCGGACCTGGCCCATGTAGGGGCGGGCGGGGAGGCGGCGCATGAGCTGCATCATGGCTCCGAAGGCGACTTCGAGCTTCTGCCGGGTCATGTCGGCGAATTGTTGGTGCGCGGATTTGGTGGCGTGTTCCAGGGTGTCGAGGGTGTCCCGCTCGAGGCCGAAGAACATGATGCTCATCCGATTCTGGAAGAAGTCGGCTTTGGCCCCTTTGCGGCGGACCTGGATGGGAATGCTGACGACGTAGCGGTCGGGATCCTGGCCGCGGTCGCGGAAGACGGCGCGGTGGGCGCGGGTGACGGCGGCGAGAAAGTAGGCGAGGTTGAAGAGGGGGCCGGTGAGGGCGCGTGCGCGGGCGCGGATGGTCTCGGAGTCGGTGGGGTCGAAGGTGCGGTGGAGGGCGCGGATGCGGCCGGGGCGGGCGGTCGGACCCGAGAGCGACTGGAAGCCGAGGCGCGAGAATCGGTTGAGCCGATCCATGATGACGAACGACTTCTTGAGGTTGTCGAGGATGCTCGAGGATGAGGTCGCGTTGGGGGAGGGGAGGTCGAGGGGGCGGAGTTTTCTGGTTGCGTGGTTCTCGGATTCCGGGGCTCCGGTGGAGGCGAGTTCGGTGGCGAAATACTCCGCGCCCTTACCGTCGAAGAGGAGGTGGGACCAGGAGAGGATGAGGACGGCGGTGGTGTCGGGGCGGAGGTAGAGGTCGAGGCGGAGGTTGACCGTGGGGTCGGGGCGGGGGGTGTTGAGGAGGTCCTCGGCCCACGCTTCGAACGGGGGCGCGGGGGTGAACGGGTGGTCGGCGGGTGGGGTGGCGGCGGGGTCGTGCCAGAGCTGAAGGGGGAGGCCGCGTCCGGCGGAGGGGATGGGGTGCCAGCGGGCTTCGGAGGTAAGAAGGCTGCGGGTGATGCGGGCGTGGAGGAGCGGGTGGACCGCGGCGAGGCGGTTGGCGGTCGATTGGAGGGCGTCGAGGTCGGGGAGTCGGTCGAGCTCGATGCGGCTCTGGCTGACGAGTTCGTCCTGCCCGCTGCGGCGCATCAGCTCGTTGACGGAGAGGACGAAGGCGTCGGCTCCGGTGAGCGGGATGGTGGGCTGGGCGGCGGGCACGGGAGATGAGGGCGGCAGATCAGGGACGGATCACGCGCGCGGGGCGGTGGATTTTAACGGTGATACTGGAGGACGACCGGGGTGATGGATTTGATGGTGCTGAAATTCTCGGTGGTCATTTCCTCGGGAGGAATGGCGACGCCGAAGCGGTCTTCGATCATGACGAGAAGTTGCATGATGGCCATGGAATCGAGGCCGGCGGCGAAAAGATCGGACTGGGCGTCGAAGTCGGGGGGCGTCTCGAGGAGGTTTTCCGCGATCATTTCGCAGAGAGCGGATTCGATGGCTTCGGGAGTGAGGTCGGCTGACATGGGCGGGATTTGTTGGGTTGGTGGGTTGGGTGTCAAGCGTGGGTGGGGGTCGCCGGAGCGGCGGAGGGGTGGCCGAGGTCGCTGAGGAGTTGAGCGGCGGTGGCGGCTCCGGTTTCGACGAGGAATTGACGGTCGGAGTGGTCGCCGAACTTCGGGCGTCGGTAGGTCGAGCGGCAGTGGATGAGGCGTTTTCCGTGGGCGGCGGCGAGTTGGACGGTGAGGTCCTGGACGCGCTTGAGGATGAGGCTGTGGGCGACGTTGATGCCTTCGGCGATGGTGAAGCGGGTGCCGCGGTGGGCGAGTTCCGTGTGTTCCGGGTGTTCGGCGGTGTGGATGATGATGGTGTCGATGTCCGGGCGATTAAAGAGGTGGGTGACCGGGCTGCCGTTGGCGATACCCCCGTCCCAGTAGAGGGAGTCGCCCACGCGCGCTCCGGCGAAGAGTCCCGGGACGGACCAGCTCGCGGCCACGAAATCCGCGATGGGACCTGCGGTGATGACCTCGGATTGGCCCTGCGTGAGATTGGAGACGGCGACGCTGAGTTCCGCGGTGTTGCAATCCTCGATCCGTTGGTCGCCCACGATGGTGCGGAGTCGAGCGAGGGCGTGACGGCCGCTGAGGAGACCGGTGAAACCGCGGAGATTGACGAGCATGGGGAAGCCGCGAAAGACGCAGAACCAATCCCAGAACGACCGAACCATCTTTGGATCCATGATGATCTCCCGGATCCGGGCGGGAGGGAGGCCGGCGGCGTAGAGGGCGGCGACGTAAGCACCGGCGGAGGCTCCGGTGACGTGGGCGGGGGTGATGCCCGCGGCGACGAGCGTCTCGAGAAAGCCCGCGTGGGCGAAGAACCCGAGGAACGACGCGCTGAGACAGAGGGCGATTCGGTCGTTGGTAGGGAGTGCGTCGGTCACTGATCGTTCGGTGATTTGCGATAGAAGGCGAAGACGAGGCCGCCGACAAGATTCCAGACGCTCCAACAGGCGAATCCGCCCAGCGAGACGAGGACGGCGCTTTCCATCGGGATGTCGGCGAGTGCTCCGAGGAGGTATTCGAAGGATTTCTCCCGCACACCGAGACCGGCGACCGAGATCGGGAGGGAGATGAGGGCTTCCACGATGGGCATGACCGAGAGGAACGACGGGAGGGAGATCGTCACGGCGAGGGCACGTGCGGCCGCGAAGAAAGTGAAGTAGTAGGCGAAGATTGCGACGAACGAGACCGCGACGGCTGAGAGGCTGGCCCGCCATTGGCGGCGCATCTGCGTGAAGGCGGCGTGCATGTCGTCAGCGACTTTACCCAGACTGGCCGGGATGGGTGCCCACGACGGGATGGGGAATTTTGAAACGAGGATGCAGAGCGCGATGCCGAGGAGGGCGAGGGAAACGTAGCCGATGACGAACCAGAACATGGTGGCGGTCACGGGATTTGCGAGGAAGAGGTCGGAGCGCGAGATGGTGAAAATGACGGTGGCGGCAAGGAGGGAGCCGAGGCCGCTCATGTGATCCATGGCGAGGCTCATGAACGCGGTTGTCTTGCGGTCGGGGTATTCGCGGATGACGCAGACTGCTTTGGCGGCGTCGCCGCCGGTGGCTCCGATCAGAAAGAGGTCGAAGAAGCCGCCGATGAGGTAGATCGCGGTGAGGCGTCCCCACGAAAGATGCAGGCCGAGCATTTCGAGAAAAAAGCGCCAGCGCAGGATGCCCGCTGCCACCGCAACGCCCGCGCTGGCGACGGCGATGATCGTCCAGGTGTGGTTGGCCTCGGCGAGGAGAGTGCCAACGGTCCCCCGTCGGTCGAGATCGGAAAAAATCCACGCGAGGAGGCCGAGGGAGATGATGATCTGGAGGAGTGAGACCGCGAGACGGCGGCGGCGGGACGGGGTGGGAGGAACCGGCGAAGCGGGCTGCTCCCCGGTCCCGGCATCTGGGATGAGGTTCGGAGGATCGGCGGGTCGACTCGGCATGGTGGCGGTGGAAACAGGTGAAACGACGGCGCGGCCCGGGGCGAGTGATTTGTTTCGTTGATCCGGCGAACGGAAGTGTTCTCTTCTTCTTGTGATGAAGTTTGTTGTCTGGATTGCCGTTGGTCTGTGCCCGGCGATTTTGTGGGCGGAAGGCTGGGTTTATCAGCTGCAGAACCCGAATCCGCGGGCGCTGGCCCGGGCGGGTTTCGACGTGGCGGTGATGGATTATTCGAAAGATGGAACGGCGGGGACGCGGTTCAAGCGGGCGGAAGTTCGGAAAATGCAGAGGAAGGGCGTGGAGGCGCTGGCTTATTTCTCGATTGGTGAGGCGGAGGGTTATCGATTTTATTGGGATCCGGACTGGGTGGGGCGGCGGGATTCGAACGAGTTCACCGCGCTCGCGCCGGATTGGTTGGGGCGGACGAATCCGGATTGGGCGGGGAATTACAAGGTGCGTTATTGGGATCCGGAATGGCGGGCGACGGCGTTGGAGCCGTACCTGGATCAGATCATCGCCGCTGGGTTCAACGGGGTGTATTTGGACATCGTCGATGGGTTCGAATATTGGAGCGACCGGGGGAGCTACGGGCCGGGCAAAGAGACGCGCAGGCCGGACGACCCGATCGGGGACGAGCGGGAGGCGGCGCTTCGGATGATCGACCTCGTGAAGTGGATTGCGGACTACGGTCGGGCGAACAGCAAATTCGGGCGGAAATTTCAGGTCTTCCCGCAGAACGGGGAGAATCTGGTTCGCTACGACCAGGGAGGGAAATTTCTCCGGGCCATCGCGGGGCTGGGAGTGGAGGACGTTTTTTTCGACGAGACCGAGCGGCAGCCGAAGCGGGAGACGAATTTTCGGCTACGCGGTTTGAAAAAGGTCGTGAAGAGAGGGAAACTGGTGCTTTGCGTGGACTACGTTGACGATGGGCGGCGCGGTGCTGCGCAGAACGAAGCGCGGATTGGGGAATTCCTATCGAAGTGCGAGCGCTACGGATTTGAAGCGTACGTTGCGAACGAAGATCGTGAGCTGGATTCGATCAACCGGATCCCGGGATTGCAGCCGAGGCGGTGAGAGTCTGGCCGGATCGTATCCGGCGCAGGTGGGCTTTCACGACCAGTTCGGCGGACGGTTGGTGGCGCGGGGGCGACCGACGTGGCAGTGGAGGGAGCGGGAGATCGTGTTGCCGAACCAACGGCTGAGGAGGAAGAGGAGGCGGGGAATTTGGTTCATCGGAGGTGGGCGGTGCGTTGGTCGGCGGGGGCGATCGGGTGGAAAATGGCGGTCTTGCCAGTGGGGAGATGTGAATCGGTGGCATTGAGTTCCTGGAGGTGGGCGAGGAGCGCGGCGACCTCGCCCGGCCGCGCGAGGGTGAGGATGAAACGGTCGGCCCGGCGGTTGAGGAAGCGGTTGAGGGTTGGCCAGATGAAGAGGGCGAGGAAGCACCACGTGGTGATGATGGCGGACCCGAGGAAGGCGCCCTGGATTGGGAACGGGGCGGGGAAGAGCAGGGCGAGGGCGACGCCGCCGAGTAGCCAGAGGGCGGCGATGATCGTCGTGAGGAGGGCGGCGCCGGTGCGGGCGAACCATTCCTCGCGGGCAACCAGGAGGGCGGTTTCGCGAGGAGCGAGGTGGTGGACGGCGTTCGTGGCGAGGCAGAGGTGGCGAGGTGGGAGCTGGCGGATGTAGCCATTCACGGTGGTCCTCTCGGCGTTCTCGAACCAGCGGATGGGACGGGCGCGCTGGTCGAGTTTTTCGAGTGCGGCACGCAAGGACTGTTCGTAGGTGAATTCGGCGGAGTCCGTGGGAGCCGCGAAGCCGGTCGGGATCCGGAAAAGTGCGACGAGGATGAGGACGGCGGCGAGGATCAGCAGCGGGAAGGCGAGAGCGGTGTTGGCGGCGATGTAGAAAAACGTGAAGGCGAAGAAGAGCGCGAGGGACGTGATTGCGGAGGCGCGGGCCCAGTCGGCGAGCCAGCCGCGGAGGGGCTGGTCGGTGCGGCCGAAGGCGGTCTCGGTCGCGTGGCCGACGAGGATCTCGAACGGAAGGTTCGCGAGGGGCCAGAGGATGGCGATGAGCGCGAAGACGACGACGATGGGGAGGTGAGCGGGAATGAGCGCGGCCCAACCCTCGGCGGTGAGGGCGAGGAGCCAGATCGCGCCAAGGTTCGTGCCGATGGAGGTGATGCCGGACCAGAGGCGGACCCGTTGATAGGCGGTGGGACTCAATGGGTGATGGGTTGAGATGAGTTGACCGATAAACCCTCGAATGGACGCGAATGGAGCGATCCGGGGATGCGTTTGGATGATTGTTTACGCGAGGATTCTGGTTTTGGGGCACTCAAAAGAATGCGTTTTCGGTTCGGGATGACTTTAATGAAGTCTCGATGCGCTGGGTATTGGTGATTGGGATTCTTGGGTTGGGGAACGGGGTTCACGGGGGGGATTTGAGTTTCTGGGTTTGGGGGCGGACGGAGAGCCTCGAGTCCACGCAGGTCGAGGCGCTCGAGGCTGCCGGGGTCGGGGCGCTTTTCTGGCACGTGGCGGATGGGCAGCTGGGGGCGGATGGTTGGGAGTTGCGGCCGACGACGATGGGGCCGCCGCGGGCGGGGGGCATCGAGGTGGTGCCGGTGATTCGGTTGGAGGCCGGGGCGCGGTCGGTGGACGATCCGGCAAGGTACGAGGAGCTGGCGCGATTGGTCGGTGGGCTGGTGGAGCGGCTGGGGGCGCGGCGGCTGCAGATCGATTTCGATTGTCCGGACCCGTTGCTGGGGAAATACGCAGAGATGCTCGTCGCGATTCGGCGCGAGGCGGGGGTGGAGTCGTTGAGTGCGACGGCGTTGGCGGGGTGGCCGGGGGTGACGGGGTTTGGGAAATTGGCGGAGTCGGTCGATGGGTTGTTTCCGATGTTCTACGATTTGCGCGCGGATGGGGCCCAGGACGTCGCGGCTGGGCGGTTCGAGGCGATGATCGATGCGGGTGATTTGATCGAGCGTTGGGGGGGCTGTGCGGTGCCTTGGTGGGTGGGGCTACCGGCGTTTGCGCGGGTGACGATCTTTGAGAAATCGGGGAAGCTGGTCGGCCATCCACGGCGCTGGGATTGGGATGAGTTGATTTTTCACCCGGATTTGCGGCCTCGGGTGGGCGGGGACGTTGGGACCATGGTCGCTGACGTCGTGCGGGACTCGCGGCTGGGGGATGTGGGCTTGGAGCGGGGACAGGTGGTGGTGGCGCGGTTTCCAGAGCGGGCGGGATTGGCGGCGGCGGCCCGAGGGGCACTCGAGGCGGGTGCCGTCGGGGTGGTTTGGTTCAGTCTGCCGGAGGACGGGTCGTTGCGCGGGGTGGCGGAATTGGCGGGAGTGGCGCGCGGTGAGACGGGCGAGGTCGTGGCGCGGGTGACATTGGACGCGCGGGGACGGTTGGAATTGACGAACGTGGGGACGGCGAGTTTGCCGCCGCGCTGGCTTGGGCGGATGGGTGCGACGGATCGGGGTTGGCAGCTCGAGGTCGAGACGGGGGGCGGGTTTCGGTTCGCTTCGGCGGGGGAGTTCGTGCGGGTGGCGGGTCACCGTGATCCGGAGGAGGTGGTGCCGGAGCGGGTGCCGGTCGGCGAGGCGGAGCGGTTGACGTTCTGGTTTTCGCGCTTGGGGGCGGAGGAAAGTTTGCGATCCGGGGTGGTGGAATTACGTGATTTGGGCTCTGATGACCTGCGATGGCGATTGGACGGCGGCGACTGGCATTCGGTGGAACGGCGCTCGCCGTTGCGGTGATTGGCGCAGGCGTCGCCTGGGGGTGCGGCGGGTATTTCGATCAGGCTCCTCCGGCGTTGGTGGCTTACCCGGAGCGGTTCGGGGTGAAGACGTGGCGGGAGATTTTTCCGGAAGCGTATCCGCCGCCGGTGGACGCGTTGGCGAAGGAGGAGGTCGAGCGACGGTGTCGGGAGGTCGTCGAGCGTTTCATTGGGGGCGAGGAGGTGGGGGACGAAGTCGAGGAGCTGCTGGCGGAGAATCGGGCGGGGGATTACCGGGTGCGTTACTCGAATCTGTTGATCGAACTCCAGGAGCTGATCGCGGAAGGGATCGACGGGGAGGCGGCTCGGGATTTTCTGGATTGGCGAGTGGCGCGACTCGATTTCGACGATGGGTTGACGCGGCGGAACCCGGAGTCGTGGCGGAACGTCTATTTGGCGGACGACAAGTTGGCGGAGCTGAAGGCGGAGTGGTGGGCGGACTACTCGGCGGAATTGGCTTGGATCGAGGCGGGCTGGAAAACGGGGCCGCCGGCTCTCCGGCCGCATTGGGCGACGCAGCGGGGGGCGGTTCGGTTCAAGCGGGGAGACTTTCGAAAGGCGGCGGAGGATTTTGACCAGGTTCTGCGAAATGATCCGGAGGCCGCGCGGGCGGAGGTGGCGCTGATCATGAAGGCGCGTTGCGGGATCGAGTCGGCCAGGGCGTTTGAACGGAAAAACGACGAACCGAACATGGGGCGGGAGCGGCGGCTGGCGCGGGCGGCTTTGGCCGAGTACGCCGCGAAGTATCCCGAAGGCCGGTTCGTGGCGGATGCCATCGGCTGGGAGGGCGCTTTGGCGTCTGATCAGCGGGACTGGGGGGAAGCGGTGTCGTGCTATTTGCGCATGATCGACGTGAAGCCGACGCGAGAGGTGATCCGAACGGCGCTGCGGGAGTGCGATCGGGTTTTCGCGGAGGCGGTGGGGGATTGGAGCGTGGATCGGCTGCCGATGGACGAGGTGGCGGCGCACCCGGCGGCGGCGATGATGCTGGTCTATCGTTGCGTCGACGCGGGGGCGCGGGAGAATCTGGAGCGGGGCAGCCGTGACGAGTATTCGGGAGGACGGGAGGCGATCCGGCGCATTGAGGCGCGGGTGGTGCGTCCGCGACGGGCGGCAACGGGGGCATTGCTGCGACTGGGCGAAGCGGTGGCGGCGGCTCCCGCGGCGCGGGTCGCGGAGTGGCGGTCGTATTTTTTGGCGACGCTAGGGTGGGTCTCCATCGAGAACGGGGAATACGACCAGGCGATCCGGCTCACGCAGACCGCGAGCGAGGGGTTGGACGTGGACGGCGACGTGTTGGCGTGCCGGGGGGTGGCACTCGAGCGGGTCGGGGCAATTTGCGGCGGCGTTGTTGGTTTACGCTGAACTGTCGAGGCGGGCGGGGGACGGTGCGTTGGCGGTGGATCTGCCGTATCGGATGGCGACGTGTCTGCGGGAGCTGGGCGACGCGGGGGCGGCGGCGGGCGCGATGGAGCGACTGCTGGTGCCGCCGGAGGATGGCGAGGAGCGGTCTTTCCCGGTGCTGCGGATGACGGATGAAGTGGAGCAATGGGTCGACGCTTTGTTGCAGTTTGGTCAGATCGAGGAGCTGGAGGCGGCGCTGGGGGGTGGAAGGCTTCCGGACGAGTTGGCGGACCGGATGCGGATGATGGTGCGATGCCGGGCGGTGGCGCGGGGGGATTTCACGACGGCGCGGCGATGGCTGGTGGAGGATGTGACCGAGCCGGGACGCTTCGAGAGTTCGTCCGCACTGGCGGATTTTGCCGCGATGGATGAGGCGGGATGGGACGAGTGGGTCGAGCCGATCGTGGCGTTGGAGCAGGAGTTCGAGGCGGCGACGGGCCGGGAGGAGCGGGCGCGGATTGCGTTGCGGATGGGGGATCGGTGGATGGCGGCGAGGGGGCGATTGACGATGCCTTCGCTGGATCCGCGGTGGATTTACAACAGCGAGCCGGAGCTGGCGGATCTTCAACGTCGGAAGAATGCTCGCTTCCTGGGTGTCGATGGCGGCAACGCGACGGAGGAATTGGACCGGCGTGACGAGGCGTGGCACGCGCGGCGGGCCTACGCGTTGGCGGCGGAACTGGCAGGGGACGGCGCGACCCTGGCGAGGGCCTTGGCGGAGGAGAACGAGTGTCTTTTCCGAATGGCGGAGTTGACGCCGTATCAGGCAGCGCGGGCGTTTGAACGGGACGACACCGCGGCTTCGCGGGCAATCTTCGAACGACTGACGGCGGATGGCGCGGGTTCGGCGGTGTTTTATGAATTTCCGGCATTGCTGGCGGCTGGGGAGTGGATGCCGGGGGACGCGTCGCCGTGGGTCTCCGAACTCGCGATCCTCGCGGCGATGAAGCCGGATCGAGACAGGCCGTCGCACGGCAACGGCTCTGCGGATTCCGAGCGAATCCGGGAGTTGTTTGCGCGTCCGGGCGCGTCCGTGGAGGAGCTGCGGGACGGCTTGGACGCGATCCGGGCGGAATTTCTGCCGCGCTTCGAATCACCGGATCAGGCTGGCGTGATCAACGATCTGGACGATCTGGCGCTGTTCTTGGATGAGCCGACGACAACGGTGATGCGGCATAAATACGCGGCGCTTCGGTTTGGAGATCGTCGTGGAGGCCGGGATGATCCGGATCTGGAGCCAGTTGCGGATTTCGTCGAATACTTGAACCGGATCGCTCGCGTACCCGACGGCGACGGCTCGGGAACGCACGCGGTGAATGACACGATCGCGGGCTGGCGGGAATTTCTGGCTCGGTATCCGGAGAGCGCGAAGGCGGAGGCGGCGCAGTTCCGGCTGACGCGATTGATCGTGCGCGGCGTTCGGACCGAAGTGGGCGTCGAGGCTTTTTTCTGGCCGGATTCGCCGATCCCGAATGGCTACAAGCGGATTGGGGTTCGGCGGGATCAGCCGTTTGACGCCGGGCGGGTGATTGCCGCGCTCGACGAGTATGATCGGAAGTTCCCAGACGGTCGTTACGCGGCGGAGGTTCGGTTGCTGCGGGGCGGGGTTGCGATCGACGCTGGGAATTACGCCAGGGCGCTTGAGCTGCTGACCGGGATTCTCGACGACGAGTCGAAGCGGGATCTGCACCTGGACGCCGGGCTGGGTCTCGCGGATTTATTTCTCAGGTTGATTGTGGCGGACGAGCGGGTCGCCGTAGCGGAGGCGATCCGCGGGAGTGAGCGGGGGCGGGTTTATTTCGAGCGATTCGTGGGCGGGGAGACTTGTGGATCGCGGCTGCGGCCCTTGGTGGCTTGGGTGAACGGGGAGTGAGTTGCGCTTTACGCCTCGCCGATGGATTGGTCGAGGACCTCGAGGATGAAGTCGACGTCGGCGGCGTTGATGCACATCGGGGGTTTGATGCGGAGGATGTTGCCGTCGAGGCCGCCCTTTCCGATCAGGAGGCCTAGGTCCTTGGCTCGCTCGAAGACGCGGAGGCAGAGATCCTTGGCGGGGGCTTTGCTCGTGCGGTCCTCGACGAGTTCGACCCCGATCATGAGGCCGAGACCGCGGACTTGGCCGATGGCGGGGTGGCGGTCCTGGAGCTTGTTCAGGCCTTCGAGGAGGCGGTTGCCCATTTTCAGGGCGTTCGCCTGGAGGCCGTCTTCTTCGATCACTTCGAGGACCGCCTTACCTTGGGCGCAAGCCATGGGATTGCCGCCGTAGGTGTTGAAGTGGACGCGGGCGGCGATGGTCTTGGCGATTTCGGGCGTGGTGACGACGGCACCGAGCGGGAAGCCATTGCCGATGCCTTTGGCCATGGTGACGATGTCGGGGATGACGCCCTGGGTCTCGAAGCCCCAGTAGTGGCTGCCGGTGCGGCCGAAGCCGGATTGGACTTCGTCGGCGACGCAGAGACCGCCGGCGTCGCGGACGTGGCGGTAGGCTTCTTTGAGGTAGTTGTCCGGGAAGACGACGGCTCCGCCGACGCCTTGGATGGATTCCGCGATGAATCCGGCGATCTTTCCGGAAGTGGCGAAGCGGATGGTCTCGCGGATGTCTTCGGCGTAGAGCGGGCCCGAGCCGGGATCGGTCCAGCGGCCGCGGTAGAGGTCGGGGGCGACGGCGTGGTGGATGCCGAAGGAGTGGGGGACGTTGAATTTCCAGGTGTGGTGGGAGGTGAGGCCCATCGTGGATTGCGAGCCTCCGTGGTAGCAGTTGCGGAGGGCGAGGAAGTCGAAGCTCTCGGTGTAGGCGCGGGCCATGAGGAGCGCGAGGTCATTGGCTTCGGAGCCGGAGTTGGTGAAGTAGACGACCTTGAGATCGCCGGGGAGCGTGGCGGCGAGTTTGGCGGAATATTCGGCGATGTTCGGGTGCAGGTAGATCGTGGTGGTGTGCTGGAGGAGTTCGTTCTGGCGGTTGAGCGCGGCCACGACTTTCGGGTGGCAATGTCCCACGCTGACCGTGACGATGCCGCCGAACGCGTCGAGGAAGCGGCGGCCCGTCTCGTCGTAGAGGTACTGCATTTTCCCTTCCACGATCATGATCGGCTCCTTGTAGAAGAGGAAGATGCCGGGATTCACGTGGGCCGCGCGGAGGGCGCGGACTTCATCCTTGGTCGGACCGGTGTAGGGAGCGGGGGTGTGGTCGAAGGCGGGCAGAGGCATGGTTTTATTTTCTTTTGATTGAGAAGGCCAGGTGGAGGGCGAAGGCGAGGGCGAAGCCGGAGAACCAACTGTAGTTGTAGAGCGTTTGGAGAAAAGTGGGGACTTGCTCGGCGGAGAGGGCGTTGATTTTGACCAGGAAGCCGGGGACGTGCGGGAGGATGGCGAGGAAGAGGGCAGCGAGGGCGCGGAGGTTGAAGCCTTGGGTGAAGGTATATACGCCGGTGGGATCGTAGAGGGCGTCGGCGTCGAGTTTCTGTCGTCGGAGGACGAAGTAGTCGGCGATCATGATGCCACCGATGGGTCCGAGGAGGGCGCTGTAGCCGATGAGCCAGGCGAAGATGGTGCCTTCGGCGACGAGTTTCCAGGGGAAGAGGAGGATGCCGAGTGCGCCGGTGATGAGGCCGCCAATTTTGAAACTGACGTGACGGGGGGCGAGGTTGCAGAAGTCGTTGGCGGGTGAGACGACGTTGGCCGCGATGTTGGTGGTGAGGGTGGCGATGACGAGGGCGATGAGGCCGGGGACGACGATCCACGGGCTGTCGAAGCGGCCGAGGAGCGCGACGGGATCGGCGACGGCTTCGCCGAAGATGACGACGGTGGCGCTGGTGGTCGCGATGCCGATGAAGGCGTAGAGCGCCATGGTGCCCGGCATGCCGATGGCTTGGCCGAGGACTTGATCACGCTGCGATTTCGCGAAGCGGGAGAAGTCGGGGATGTTGAGGGAAAGCGTGGCCCAGTAGCCGACCATGGCGGTGAGACCAGGGACGAAGACGGGCCAGAACTCGCCGAGGGTGGAGAACTTCGATGGCTGGCTCAGCATCGGACCGAATCCGTCGGCGGCGACCCAGGCCCACGCGAGGAGACCGAGGCCGACGGCGAGGAGGAAGGGGGCACCGAGCGCTTCGAGCCACCGGATGCAGTCGATCCCCCGGACGACGACGGCCATGTTGATGGCCCAGAAGATCATGAAGCAGAAAAATTGCCCGCCGGAAATCCCGAGGACGGGGAGCGGGACCGCGGCGGCGGCGTCGAAGCCCGCGAGGATGGCGGTCATTTGATAGATCGCGCTGCCGCCGATCCAGGTCTGGATGCCGAACCAGCCGCAGGCGACGATGGCGCGCATGAGGGCCGGAATGTTCGAGCCGAAAACGCCGAAGGATGAGCGGAGGAGGACGGGAAACGGAATCCCGTAGGCGGTGCCCGCGCGGGCGTTGAGGGCGAGGGGGACGAGGACGATGAGGTTGCCGAGGAGGACGGTGAGGGTGGCCTGCCACCAATTCATGCCGGCATCGATGAGGCCGCCGGCGATCATGTAGGTCGGGATGCAGACGGCCATGCCGACCCAGAGGGCGGCGATGTGCCATTTGTTCCACGTCCGTTCGGTGAGGGGGACCGGGGCGAGGTCGGGATTCCAGAGGATGGTGGCGGGCGGTGGCGGGGACGACATGTGGCGGGGGGGAAGGGAGCACTTTCGGTGCCGAGCTTTCTTTACTCGTGCAGAGACGCGGAGGCGCGGAGAACTTCAACTCATTCCCTCGGTGTCTCGGCGCAATGGCGTGAGAAGAGAAACCTTTTCTAGCGAGAGCGGGATTGGAGGAACATGCGGGCTTGGTCGATGCTCTCCAAGCTGAGGAGGCGGTCGCGGTTTTTCTTTTCGCCGCAGAAACGGGCGATTTCGGCCAGGGTGGCAAGGTGGCCTTCGGGGTCGCCGGCCGGACTGATGAGGAAGAAGACGAGGTGGATCGGCTCGGGTTCGCCGGGGAGTTGGAGTCCGTCCGGGAGGCGGGCAAAAATGCAGAGTCGGCTCGGGCTGTTGCGGTTGTAAATGTGGGGGATGGCGATGCCGTGGCCGATGATGTTGGGGACGAGCTTGCCGGGTTGAGTGATCTCGCTGAGGCTTTCGTCCTTGGAGATGGACGGGACGATCTCGACCGCGATTTCGAGGATTTGTTCGTAGAGGTGGTGGAGGTCGGTGGCGTCGAGGTCGACGGCGGAACCAGCCTGGAGGCTGCGGGAGAGGAATCCGGCGTCGCGTTCGAGCACGAGGACGCGATCGCCCTTTTCGATCTTGTCGCTGTCCTTGCGGTTGGTGACGGGGCGGGCGGTGCCTTTGCGGAAAATGACGAGCGGGACGCCGCCGATCTCGGAGCCGTCGGAGGTGGCGCTCCAGACGCGAGCCTCGCCGTCGACGAGTTCGGCGGAGATGACGCTGGGTCGCGCGGTGCCGGGGAAGGCGATGTCGCCGAGCTGGCCGCGGTCGTCGGACGTTTGGTCGCGGTTGCCGCTCCAACGGTAGACGGCCTCGTGGATGTCGAAAGCGTCGCCCCAGCGCTGGCAGAGGAGTTCGTTGAGTTCGGTGTTGTCGGTGAGGGCGAGGAGGTGGCCGACCTTGAGAAATTCGCTGCGGTCCTCGACGAGGTCGACATTGCGGGCGTCCTCGCAGATGGCGGGGAGACCTCCGCGCTTGGCTTCGGCGATCAGCCGCGAGTTTGTGTCGATGAGGAGGACATCAAGTTTGGCTTCGTCGCGGAGGAAGCGGGCGATGCGGCGGTTAATGGCGCTGGCTCCGGCGATCATCCAGCCGGTGGGATCGGGGCGTTTGAGACCGAGTAGGCGGGCGACCCAACCGGCCGAGAAGCCCTGGAGGATGACGGTCGCGACGATCGTCGAGTAGGTGAGCGTCTCGATGAGCTGCGGGTCGGCGGTGATGGCCTGGTTGTCCTTGAGACCAAGGGCGAAGAGCGAAGCCATCGACGCGGCGACGATGCCGCGCGGGGCGACCCAGGAGAGAAAGAGCTTCTCGCGCCAAGTCAGGCCGGTGCCCCAGGTCGAGACGACGATGTTGAGGGGGCGGATGAGGAAGACGATGGCCGCGACGACGAGGAGTCCGTTCACGCCGGCGTTGGTGAACTGGTCGAGCTGGAGGCGACCGGCGAGGACGATGAAGAGAAGACCGATGAGGAGGTCGGTGATCTCGGCCTTGAACTGACGGATCTGCTTGAGTTCGGCGGGCTGGAGCCAGCCGACGACGAATCCGGCGACGGTGACGGCGAGCAGGCCCGCCTCGGAAATTACGGCTTCGGCGATGCCGAAAACGGCCATCGCGCCGCCGAGCGCGAAGGCATTGGCCAAGTTTCGGGGCACGAGCTGCCAGCGAAAGGCCTGGACGATGGCCCAGCCGCCGATGATGCCGAGGACGATGCCGGACGCGGAGCGGAGGGCGAAATTCCCCAGCACCATGCCACCGTCGCGTCCGACGATCCATTCGTAGCAAAGCAGCGCGATGAACACGCCGATGGGATCGATGAGGACGCCCTCCCAGTGGAGGATGTCGTGGAGGCGCTGCTTGACCTTGATGCGCTTGAGGAGGGGGGCGATGACGGTCGGGCCGGTCACGATGACGAGGCTGCCGGCGACGAGGGCGAAGGACGTGCTAACGTCGAAGAGCAGGCCGACGACGAGGGATGTGCCGAGCCAAGTGGTGACGACGCCGACGGTGAGGAGGCGCGGGATGACCTTCGACCCGGCGGTGTATCCGCGCAGGTCGAGGGTGAGGCCGCCTTCGAAGAGGATGAGGCCGACGGCAAGCGAGACGATCACGGGGAGGAGCGGGCCGAGGCTCCCGGGCTGGACGACACCGAGGCACTCCGGACCGAGGGCAACGCCACCGACGAGGAGGAGGACGATGCCGGGGAGGTTCAGCTGTCGGGCGATGACGATGAGAAAGATGCCGGCAGCGATCGCGACGACGAGCGTTTGCATCGCAGCGTGCGAAACGGGGAGGCTGAAATTGCCAGCCGCCAGAATTGGCGCGAAGAAATCGCTCACGAAGGAATCGGGTGTGTTGGCGGGTCAAGTTCGGGTCGCATCGGCGGGAGTGTCGGCGATGATTTTGCGAATATCCAGTGCGGATGCCCGTGGAATCGTGCGCGGGCGTTGTCTAGGATGGGACGATGTGGCGAATCTACGTTCTGAAGACCTGTGACTCCTGTCGGCGGGCAGTGAAATTGCTGCGCGAGTGCGGGGAGGATTTTGAAACGATCCCGATCCGCGAGAGTCCGCCGACACGGGAGGAGTTGGAACGAGCGCTCGAATCCGTCGGAGGCGAGGTGCGGCGGCTGTTCAACGTTTCGGGTCGGGAATATCGCGTCTTGGGTCTCGGCGAGCGGCTGCCCGGCTTATCGAAGGACGCTGCGCTGGATCTGCTGGCGGCGAACGGGAGTCTCGTCAAACGGCCGTTGGCCTTCGACGGGAGGCGGGCGCTGGTGGGGTTCGACGAGAGTCGATGGCGCGGGGAATTTCCGGCTTCGCTTTGATCCGAAGCGTCGGAGGCTAGGGGGTGGGAGTGGGTGAAGAATCCGCGCCGCGCATCCAGTCGGCCACTCCCGCCGTGGGATCGGCCTGGGTTTTGACCTGCGCGAGAATGTTGCGGGCGTTGGTGCTGTTCGGACTGTCCGGGAAGCGGCGAAGGTAGTCTTCGAGGAGTTCGGCGGCGCGGGTGGCGTCCCTGAAGGCTTCCATTTGGAGCGTCGCGGCGTTGAAGAAGCTGATTTCGTGTTGGGGGTCCTGGCGTTGGGCGATTTCGTATTGGATGACGGCGTCGTTCGGTTGGTTGCTGAAGCGATAGCAGTTGCCGAGATCGGTGCGGACGTCGGCGTTGTCGAGGCCGAGGGCAATGGTGCGTTGGTAGAGTTCGATGGCCTTTGCCCATTCCTGGCGGTCGTAGGCTTGATTAGCGGCGGTGAGCGTCTCGGCCGAGGAAGCCGGATCGGTCGTGGGCGTCGGGCTGGGGGCGGTGGCGACCGGAGGTGGGGGAGTGGACGGGTGGTCGCGCAGAATGAGCCACGTGGTGAGTGAGCCGGTCGCGAAGGCGACGACTGCGGTGATGAGGATCGGTAGAAAGGCTTTCAAAACGGTGGGAAACCTAGCGCGGTCGGGAAGGAATTGCCGCGAATTTTACGAGGGATGCGTGATAGCGTGTCGTTTCAACACGGATGAAAGCCAATCTCGATACGCTTCTGGAGGCTTCGCGCGACCGCGCAGGGGCGGAGTTGCCGGGGTCGTTCGCGGCGGACGTCTTGCGCGAGATCCGGCTGCGGCGGGCGGCCGGCGGGGTCGGGCGTTCGTGGTGGGGGGATTTTCTGGAGTTCACTCGGCGGCCGGTGGTCCTGGCGGCGGGAGTTGGATTCGCGGCTGTGGTCGGGGTCTTCACTCCGGTTGTCGCGGGTATTGGTGGGGGGGCGGGACCGAGATCGGAGTTCGCGATTTTTTCGAGCGTGGCACCGACGCTGCCGTCCGGTTTGCTGGCCGCTGGTCGATGAAGCGGGTGCCGTCCATCGCGTTGTTTCTCGCGATCATCGTGCTCGTCGCGGCGGGCGCGGCTGGGATCGGCGCGACACTTTTTGCCAAATGGCGGGAGCCATCGCGGGTGACGGCGCACGAATGGGTGCACACCCAGCTTGATCTCACCGCGGAGCAAGCGGCTGAGCTTGTGCCCATCGAGCGTTCCTACGACGAACGGCGCGACCGATTGGCGGCGGCTCTGCAGCGGGCGAATGGTGCTCTGGCAGACGCGATTCTGGCGGACGCTCAGGATTCCGAGAACGTGAGTCGGGCGATCGAGGAGATTCACTTGCGAATGGGCGATTTGCAGAAGGAGACCATCGGGCACGTCTTCGAGATGAAGGCGGTTCTCACGCCGGATCAATACGATCGGCTGATTGAATTGACAGCTGCGGCTCTCCGCAACGTTGACGCAGACGCCGGGGAGCATGCCCACTCCGATTGAGTGGGCGGACGTCGACGACTGGGGACTTGCGGGTCTGGCCCGGGACGGTGACGAGTCGGCTTACGAAAAATTGATCGAGCGGTATCGAGTCGGGATCCACGCGTTCATCCAGCGTTCGGTGGGTGACGCCGAGACCGCGGCGGATTTGGCGCAGGAGGTATTCGTGCGGGCTTGGTTTGCGCTGGACCGGACAACGCCGCGGGCCCGGTTCAGCACGTGGTTGTTTCAGATCGCGGTCAATCTCTGTCGTGACCACGCGAAGTCGAAGGCCGGTCGGCAGGCGAAGGCGAGCGTTCCGCTCGTTCGCCGGGACGCCGATGGCTCCGAGATCGAGCAGGATTTTCCCCATCCCGGACCGACGCCGGACCGCGAGGCGCGGTTCGGCGAACTCGTCAGCACGCTCGACGCCGAGATTGCTCGGCTTCCCATTCATCTGCGGGAAGCGCTGGTGTTGGGAGTGATCGAGGGACGCCCTCACAAGGAGGTGGCCCAGCTTGTCCGCGCGACGCCGAAAGCCGTGGAGATCCGCATTCGCCGGGCGAGGGGGCTACTCGCGGAGCGTCTCTCGGTGTTGGGTGTGATCGATCTCCCGTTTTCGAAATAAATCGTGAGGGAATCCGAGCGGAGCTTCGTTTGATTCTGCAATATGAAAAAAATCACCCTCTTTGCCGCTGCAGTATCTTTCGCCTTCGCCGGACTCGTCCACGCGGACGAATCGACCTACCCGCTCAAAACGTGCGTCGTCTCGGGAGAAGCCTTGGATTCCATGGGCAAACCGTTTGTCACCAGCTACGAGGGTGAAGAGGTGAAATTGTGCTGCAAGATGTGCAAAAAAGATTTCGACCAAAATCCCGAGGAATATGTCGCGAAGCTGAAGGCCGCGAAGGGCAGCGAAGCGTCCCGCGATTGACGGGAGAATTTTTTGAGGCCCGGGCGCGATGCCACCGCCGAACTCCTTCTAGTTACTGCTGATTGATTGTCTAATGAAGAAAAACGCCACCATCTACCGCATGGTCACGCCGGATCATCTTTGCCCGTGGGGGATCAAGGCGGTCGATCTCTTGAAACGCAATGGATACGACGTGGACGATCATCACCTCGAGACCATGGAGGCGAACGCGGATTACAAGGAAAAGAACGATTATGACGAGACGCCGCAGATCTTTATCGAGGGTGAGCGGGTGGGTGGATATGACGCGCTGCGCGAGCACCTGAGCTTGGGGCCGGATCCGAAGGAGGGAACGACGTATCAGCCGGTGATCGCGGTGTTCGTGGTCACGTTTTTGATGGCGGTGACTACTTCTTTGGCTTCGTTGGGTTCGTTCTCGTTGATCCGGGTCCTGGAGTTGTTCATAGCGTTCAGCATGTGCGTGCTGGGCATTTTGAAACTGCAGGACCTCCGTTCGTTCGCGACGGGTTTCATTCAATACGACGTGATTGCCCGTCGCTACGTCCCTTATTCGTACGTGTATCCATTCGTTGAAGCGGGGGCGGGAATTGTGATGATCGCTGCAATTGCGACGTGGATCGCCGCACCGGCGGCTCTTTTTGTCAGTACCGTGGGCGCCTTCTCGGTGATCAAAGCGGTTTACGTCGAGAAACGGGATGTGAATTGCGCCTGCGTCGGCGGGGGGAGCAGCGTGCCGCTTGGGTTCATTTCTTTGACCGAGAATCTGATGATGATCGCGATGTCGATTTGGATGATCGTGAAGGCCATTTGATTGGTTGCGCGAATAATCATCACTGGGGGGCTACGCAAAAAGGGTTCACGCCGGGACTTGCCCGGGCGTGAACCCTTGGAAAACGCGAGCGAGGCAGTCTATTCGACGTTTGCGCCGACGACGGCAGCCATCTGCATCATGTCGATGGTCTGACCTTCCTTAAGACCGGTGAGGTCGGTGACTTTGCCGGTTTTGCTGGAGGATTTGGTCTTCTTGAAGATCGGGAGAAGCTTCGCGTCGGCGACGATGTTCTTGCCGGCGCCTTCGGGCTTCCCGTTGACGGTCTTGCTCTGAAGGTTATTGGCCTTGATGTAGTCCCAGAGTTTTTTGGTGACTTCGGTGCGGGGGAGTTCCTTGGCGCCGACGAGATCAGCGAGCTCGCTCTTGAGTTTGACGGGTTTCTTGAGTCCTTTTTCTTCTGACATATTTTTTGAGATGGTTCTATGGGTTCTGATTTGCGGATTTCCGCGGTGTGTTCTCCCGACCCGAAAATCGAAAGCGGTCCGCTCGAGGCCGAGGCCGCGATTGGGTAAGGGGAGAGAGTGGGCAACTTCCCTCGAGGCGTCAATACTGCTGCCGAGTCGTTTCTGGTGGGCGGTTACTCGATGTGAACCCGTGTGTCGGGTTCGATCATCTCAGCGAGTTGGGCGGCGTCCCAGTTGGCGAGGCGGATGCAGCCGTGACTATTACTGCGACCAATGGTGTCGGGGGCGGCGGTGCCGTGGATCCCGATGCCTTTCTTGTTGATCGCCATCCAGACGATGCCGACGGCGTTGTTCGGTCCGGGTGGAATGTTGTGGGCATCCGTGCTGCGCTCGCCCTCGTTGAGCATCTTCTCGTCGTGGCGGAACCAAGGGAGGAAGGTGATGCTGGTGACCTCCCAATCGCCGGTGGGCGCGGGCAGAGAATCCGAACCGGGGGTGATGGGAAACGAGGCCGTGAGTCTTTTGCCTTCGTAGAGATCGAGCATCTTGTCGGAGGTGCTGATGAAGATCGATTGGACCTTCGCATCGTCCGGCGTGGGGGTCGGTGAAGCCTCCGCGGTCTCGTTGGTGTCCTCGTCGGTTTCCTTTTTCGCGTCGTCCTCCGCTTTTTGGTCCTCCGCGCGTTTTTGGATGTCGGCGAGGGAGAACGGCTCTTTGACGGCCGGGACGGTGATCTTGTCGCCAGGTTTGGCATCGTCGATGGTGGTGCCCTCGTTCAGGGTGGCGAGGTATTCGCGATCGACGTGGTATTTCTCCGCGATCAATTCCGTGAGGTTCGCGTAGGGCATGGAGTCCTGCTCGGCTTGCTCCTCGGGTTCCGATGGGACGGTGCCGAGGCTGTCGAGATCGGACTGCTGGACGGTGTATTCCGTGTAGATCGGGTCGATGGAAGATGCGTCCACCGGGAAGGTGGCGGGGATCTCGTCGGTGAATTCCGGAATGGTCTGGTCGTTGGCGCGGAGGTAGCGGGCGAGGGATTTGCGGGTGAATTCGCCCCAGCGGCCGTCAATTTTTCCGGGGCCGAAGTTGGCGTCGTCGAGGAAGATCTGGAGCTGGGTCAGCCGGTCGAAATCGGCCTTCGTTGGGGTCTTGTCGTCGGCGGCAAGGGCAGGGGTGAGTGCCAGCGCTCCGAGAGCCAGCGTCGCGGAGAGGAGCGGAATGCAAAGTTTCATCATGGTCCGAATCGGTTGCGGGTGGTGAGTCGGTCGTGGAAACTTTTTTTCGACGGTTGTCGAACATCTCGGCGCGGATTAACTTACCGGGGAGATGAAGGAGTATCGCCATCCCACCTTGGAGAGTGTGAGCATCACGGTTGTGATGCAGGCGTTATCGGATCCGTGGCGGTTGGGAATCGTGCGGTCGCTGCTGGCGGCGGAGAACCGTGAATTTGCCTGCAACGAGTTTCCGATGGACGTGTCGAAGGCGACGCGGTCGCATCACATCCACGTGCTCCGGGAGGCGGGACTGATCCGGACGCGGGTCGAGGGGACGAAGTGCATGACTTCGCTGCGTTACGAGGAAATCGAGGGGCGGTTCCCCGGACTCCTCGGGTTGGCGAAGTTGTCGTAGAGGCTTGCGTTGCATTCTGGCGGCGGGCAGGGTGCGGGGCCATGGCTGAAGATCGGGACGTGGTGGAGGTGTTGGGGGATTTGTGCGGGCGTTTGGACGTGCTGCACGACCGGTTGGAGACGGTGGTGGTGGGTCAGCGACCAAACGTGGAAGCGATCCTGGAGGCGCTGCTTTGTCGGGGGCATTGTCTGCTCGTCGGCGTGCCGGGGCTGGCGAAGACGCTGCTGGTGAACGCCCTCTCGCGGCTGTTGGGGCTGCCATTTGCGCGGATCCAGTTCACGCCGGACCTCATGCCTTCGGACGTGACGGGAACGGAGATTCTGGAGGAGGACGCGGTGTCGGGTCACCGGAAATTCGTTTTCGCGCCGGGGCCGGTTTTCACGAACGTGTTGCTCGCGGACGAGATCAACCGGACGCCGCCCAAGACGCAGGCCGCGTTGCTGGAGGCGATGCAGGAGAAGACGGTGACGGTCGCAGGAAAAATCCGGACGCTGGCGGAGCCGTTCATCGTGTTGGCCACGCAGAATCCGATCGAGCAGGAGGGGACTTATCCGTTGCCCGAAGCGCAGTTGGATCGATTTCTGTTCGAACTCGAGGTCGGGTATCCGGGGTTGGAAGACGAGGTGCGGATCGTGGAGCAGCATTCGTTCACGCCGACGAGTGAGTTGCAGCCATTGTTTGGCGAGGGGGAATTGGCGGCGTTTCGGGACGCGGTGGCCCGGGTGCCGGTGCCGCCGAACGTCGTGCGTTACGCGGTGGAGTTGGTGCGGGCGACGCGACCGGATGACGCGTCGGCTCCGGAGGAGGTGCGGAGATATCTGCGGTGGGGGGCTTCGCCGCGAGCGAGCCAGAACCTCATCATTGCGGGGCGGGCGCGAGCGGCATGTCAGGGGCGTTTCAACGTCGCGTGCGAGGACGTGGCGGCGCTGGCTCCGAACGTTTTGCGGCACCGGATGATTCGGAATTTTCAGGCCGACGCGGACGGAGTTTCGGCGAAGGATTTGATTGGCATTCTGTTGGAGAAGGTCCGGCATTGACGGGGGGTGCCGATGAATGCGGTTCGCGAGCGATTTGATCCGGGGCGCATCGGGGCACTGGCGACCCTGCCGCTGCGGGCGCGTTATCTCGTGGAGGGCTTTCTGACGGGGATTCACGCGAGTCCTTATCGGGGGTTCAGCGTGGAGTTCAGCGAATACCGGGATTACCAGCCGGGAGACGATCCCAAGCATTTGGATTGGCGGCTCTACGGGCGGACCGACCGGCTGTGCATCCGGGAATTTGAGGAAGAGACGAACCTGCGGGCCTATCTGGTGGTCGATGCGAGCGGGAGCATGGGATACGGGGGGGATGAGGGGTGGGGGACCAAGATCGAGGTCGCGAAAGCGTTGGCGGCGGCGCTGGGGTGGCTGCTTTTGCGGCAGAAGGACGCGGCGGGAGTGCTGACCTCGGGGGCGGATGGGGGAGTGCGGCTCGTGCCTCCGGCGCAGCGGTCAACGCAGCTCGGGCTGTTGCTGCGGGAACTCGATGCGGTGGTGGCCACGGGAGAAGGAGGTCTGGAATTTTTGCTTTCGAAGGCGGGGGCTTTGGTGAAGCGGCGGAGCCTGGTGGCGATTTTTTCGGATCTGTTGGATCCGGCGGAGGGGGTGGCCGAGCGGGTGAAAGAGTTGCGGTTTCTCGGGCATGACTGCTTCGTTTTTCAGATCCTGGATCGGGACGAGGTGGAGTTTCCGTTCGGGGACGCGGCGGTTTTTGAGGACGCTGAGACCGGGGTGCTGCGGCACGTGACGCCGGAGCGGGCGCGCAGAAAATATCTGGATCGGTTCGAGGCGTTCATGGCTCCGCAGCGGCAGCTCTTTCGGGATCTGGCGATTCCGCACGTGGTGGTGCGGACCGACGCGGAGCCGTACGCGGCGATGGCGGAGTTTCTGGCGGCGCGGGGGAGGTTGCGGTGAGGTCTCGCGCGGAGGCGCGGACGCGCGGAGGGGCTGGGGGATGAACTTTTTGTTGCCGCTGGGGTTATTGGGGTTGGTTGGGGTGGTGGCTCCGTTGTGGTTGCACTTGCGGCGGCGGCACCGGACGAACGTGCGGGTTTTCAGCGCGCTGCGGTTTTTGGACGATCAGCCAGCTCCGCGGGACATGCCGCTGCGGGTGCGGGATTGGCCTTTGTGTTTGCTGCGGATGTTGGCGGTGGTGTTGGCGGTGCTGGCGTTGGCCGGGCTGACTTGGGACCGGAGTGTGGCGGGGGGGGAGACGGAGGTGCGGGTTTACATTTTGGACAACACGATGAGCCACCGGGTGGGAGGGGCGTTCGACCGGGCGAAGCGGGAGGTGGCGCGGGAGGTGCGGGCGGCGGGGGCGGGGACGCAGGTGGGCGTGATCGAGGTGGCGGCGCGAAGTCGGGTGGTGGCGGATCTCGGAAGTGATCCGGGGGAGGCGGCGGTTGCGGTGGAAGGATTGGTTTCGACGCACCAGCGGGGGAGCTATCTGGAGGCGTTTCGGCTGGCGGCGGCGATGCTGGATCGGTCGCTGGGGGAGCGGCGGAGAATTTTCGTCTACGGGGACCGGCAGCGGAATCAGTGGGAGGAGAACCTGGCGGTGCCGCCGTTTCTGGAGAACGTCGAAGTGGTGATGGCGGAGGCGGCCGGGGCGAACGGGGCCGGGAATCTCTACACGGCAAACACGCGGGTGAAGCGGACGCCGGGGCGGGAGGGTGCGGTCACCGAATTGACGCTTGATCTGGGGGCGCAGGCGGTGAATCGGAAGGCGGGGATCGTGGTGCGGTCCGGGGCGACGGAGGTTCTCAAGCGGGAATTGGAATTGGAGGCGGGTCATCTCACGGTCGGGGCGAATTGGAAGGATCCGGCGGCGGACAAGCAGGCGTGGGTGCGGGGTGAGGTGGAGTTGAGCGGGCGGCCCGACGTGTTGCCGGAGGATGATCGGAGTTATTTCGCGGTGCCGCCGATCGAGCCGGGCAAAATCGGTTTGATCGCGAGGTCGCCGTATTTGCGGGCGAGCCTGGATCCGGAGATTTCGGAAGGAATCTGGGACGTGAAGCGGTTGAATCCGGAGGCGATTCGGGAGGCGGCGGGAGCGGCTCGACCGGGATTTGACGCGGTGGTGGTGGAGAGTGATTTTTTGCAATCGGCGGAGGTGCGGGAGGTGGTGCTCAAACATCTGAACAACGGGCGAGGGGTTCTGCTTTTTGTGACGAGGACGACGCCGTTGGTGGAGGGTTTTCTCCGGACCGTCGGATTTGCGGGTGGCGAAAAGGAGGTCCAATCGGGTGGCGAGGGGGCGGCTTTCGGCTACGCCGCGCTGACGCATCCGGCCTTGGCGGCGTTTGGTCGGAAGGATTTCGGGGATCTGCTGGCCGTGCGTTTGAAGAAATTTTTGCCGCTGGGGGTGGAGGGCGGCGCGGCGGATGGCGTTCTTTTTGCCGGGGCGGGGGAGCCGGTGATGTTCGAGACGCGGGGGACGAAGGGGCGAATGCTGGTTTTCGGATTTGGCGCGGACGCCGAGTGGACGAATTGGGTGCTGAGGCCGGACTTTCTGCCGTTCATCGACGGGTGTTTGACTCACGTGCGGGCCGCGCCCGAGGTGCAAACTTCGGTGGAGCCGGGGGAGGTGCTTTACCGGGTGATGGCGGGTGGGGAGGGGGCTGAATTTGTGATGGTTGGAGAACGGGGGGAGGCGGCGCGGGCGACGGCGGACGAGGGTGGGCGGTTGCGGATCGTGGTGCCGGATGAGCCGGGGATCTACGAGTTGCGGCGGGCGTCCGGCGAGGGGGTCGTGGAGTCGGCGGAGCGAATCAGCCTGGTGAGCGTGAGTCCTTCGGCGGCGGAGTCGGATCTGGATTTTATCCAGGAGACGCCGGCGGCGGTGGCCGGGTGGACGTTGCAGGGGAAAGTGGAGGCCGAGGAGGTGCCAGTGCGTGTGGCGGTGGTGGATGAGCGGGAGAGTGCGTTGTGGTGGTGGTTGCTTTTGGGCGGCGCGGGGTTTCTCATGGTGGAAATGATCTGGACGAGCGTGAGGGCGGAGGCGGCGTGAATCGGGACGTCGAGCGGGCGTTATTGGGGGCGCAGCGGCGTTGGCGCTGGCTGCTGTTCTGGCGGCTGATGGCGTGGTCCGTCGTGGTGATTTGCGGGTGGCTGGTGGCGTTGGGGGGAGCGGTGTTGGCGGGGTGGGTGACGGAGATTTCGGTGGTGGCGTTGGGGGTCGCGGTGGCGGTTCTTTTCGGAGCGCTGGCGTTCGTGGTGGTGGCGATCCGGGCGTCGTCGGCGAGCCAAACGGAGACGTGGCTGTCGGAGCGAATGGAGGCGAGGTTTCCGAAACTGATGGATCGTCTCAACGCGGTGGCGGATTTGCGGAACCGGGGGGTGGGGCGGGAATTTCTGCCGGCGATTGGCGAGCAGGCGAGGGAGCAGCTGGCGAAAGTCGAGACGGGGGCGGCGATTTCCGGCCGCTCGACCGGGGCGGCCGTCGGGATTGCGGCCCTCGTGGTCGTGGCGACGTGGGTGTTTTTTGTTCAGACGCAACCGTGGGACAAGCTGGGCGGCGAGGAGGCGCTGGCGGTGGGGGTGGCGGATGACTCGTTCGAGCTGGAGTTGCCCGAAGACACGTCTTCGCAGATGCGGGCTCCGTGGGGGGAGGTGCGGATCACCGAGCCGGGGGGTGACCTCAAGTTGACCAAAGTCGACGTGCTGCCGCTGACGGTCGAGGCCGCCTCGAACGAGGCGCTCAAGCGGGCGTCGTGGACGACGGCGGTCAACGGGGCCGGGGCGGAGGCCCGGGATTTGCCGGAGCCGCGGGAGCCGAATTTCGCCGTCTACGAGCCGGTGCTCTACCTCGACGAACTGGCCGTGGACGATTGGGACGTGGTGAGTTATTCGGCGGCGGCGACGGCGGGTGAATCGTCGCAGTATGCGTCCGAGATTTTCTTCGTGGAGATCCGGCCGTTCCGGGAAGAGTTGATGAAGCTCGAAGCGGGTGGCGGCGGTGGGGGCGGGCTGGCCTGTTTGAAGAAGTTAAGCCGACTGATCGAGAAGCAGACCGACATTCTGCGGGGAACGCACCGGCAGACTGGTCGCCCGGCCGAGACGACGGAGGAGCGGGAGCAGGATCAAGGCAAGCTCGTGGCGGCGCAGGACGAGACGCGGGCTTCGACGGCGCACTTGTACGGCGAAGTGGCGGAGATCGAGCACGAAGACATCGGGACGGTATTGGATCAGCTCGCGAAGGCGCGGGAGACGATGGGCGGCGCGGTGACGAACCTTGAGACGCCCGACAATCCGGCGGCGCTCGCGTCCGAGCAGCTCGCGCTGCAGCAGCTCATCGAAAGCCGGAAGGATTTGGTGAAGGCGATCACGAACGGCGCTGGCGGCGGAGGGGGTGGCGAGAACGAGCCGTCGCAGCCGGTCGCGGGACTGGACGATCAATTGGGCGACAAGATCGCGGACATGGCGGAATTCCGGGACGCGCGGGCGGCGGCGATGGAGGCGGTCCAGGCCGCGAAGGCGGCTCAGGAGGCGCTGGCGGCCGAAGCGGAGGGCACCGAGGCGGAGCAGTTGCCGTTGCTGGCGCAGAAGCAGAGGGAGATCGCGGAGGCGCTGGACGCGGTGCGGGAGCGGGCGCCGGAGCCATTTCGAGCGGCCGAGTCGGCGGACAAGCAGGCCGAGTCGGCGATGAAGAAAACCGAGGCGATGATGACGGCGAGCCAGGGGCAGTCGGCGGAAGACGCGGCGAAGGCAGCGGAGCGATTGGGCGAACTCGAGAAGTCGCTGGAGCAACAGGATGGATTGCAGGCGGTGGCGGACGTTTACCGGATGAAGAGCGTCCTGGAAGCGGCGGGGAGTCAGTTGGCGGAGGCGGGCGAAGCCCCCAACCAAGAAGAGCGGGAGCGGATGGCGAAGGCGGGCGAGCAAATCGAACGCGCGAAGGACGCGATGGAGGAGACGCTGTCGGAGACGAAGGCGGGCGAGATGTTTGGTCCGGGATTGGGGGAGGCACTGGGAGGAGAAGCCGGGGCAAAACTCGACTCCGCGGCGGAGAAATTGCAGGAAGGGAACGGGGAGGGCGCGGGGGAAGCGCGGGAGAGCCTGGCGGAGTTGGCGAAGGCGTTTGAGGCGAGTCAGCCGGGGATGCTGCGCGGGGCCGCGGGCGAAAGTCTGGCCGGGAGCAGCGGGGTCGGCGACGCGGCGAGGATGTTGCGGGGGTTGGCCAAGCGGATGGCGGAGTCGCGGGAGTTGAGCGATGAGGATCTACGGGAACAAATCGAGGAGGCGCGGCTGGCGCTACTGGACGCCAGGGAGACGAGCCAGGTGCCGCAATTGGCGGCGCTGGCGCGGGAGCTGGAGGATCTCAACGGCACGGTTGACCTCAAGATCGACGAGGTGGCCTTGCGGAAGCTCGTGGACCGGCTCGAATCTTATCGGTTGGAGATGGCGGACCTGGAGCGAGATAAACCGATTGATCCGGCTCTGCTGAAGTACGATCCAGCGGAGGCCCCGGCGGAGTTTCGCGAGCGGGTGAAGCGGTATTTTGAGAAACTGAGCGAAGGATAGGAGAATGAGGAGCGGGTGGTGGGTTGCTGGTAGCGGGTGGTGATGGAGGGACGATTGGTTTTTGAGACGCCGTGGGTTGGGCTGGCGGTCGGGGGGATCGCGCTGGCGTTGATTGCGTGGGCGGCGTGGCGGTTGGATCGGCGGGGATTGGGCCGGGGTCGAAATGCGGTGCTGACGGGGTTGCGGATGCTCGCGCTTGTGGTGATCGCGGTGCTGCTGGCGCGTCCGGTGTTCGTCCTGCCGGATGCGGATGAGGCGCAGCGGAGGGATGTCATTTTGCTGGTGGACCGAAGTGCGAGCATGGGATTGACGGACCGGGACCGTGAACGGTTTCGAGACGCTCTGGTGTTTGCGCGGGATGAGGTGAGTGCCGCGGTGAATGATCTGGGCCTGAAGGTGCGGCCGATGGTCTTTGACCGAGAGGTTGAGGCGTTGGATGCGGGGCAGTTGGCGGCGGCGAAGCCCGGGGGTGACGGAACGGATCTGGGCGGGGCGTTCCTGGCAGCGATGAGCGCGACGACACGATCGCCGGCGGCGGTGATTGTGTTGAGCGATGGAGCGGCGAATCTTGCGGAGTCGAACGCGGCGGCGGTCAGTGGATTGCTGGCGGCGGGCACGCCCGTGGTGTCGGTGGGATTTGGTTCTGATCGGGGCGTTGAAACTCTGAATCTCCTCGCGGTCGAGGCTCCAGACCGGGTGCCGCCGAACAGCACGTTTCGCGTGTCGGCGCGGATCGAGGCCTCGCTGCAGGAGGCGCTGCCGCCATTTGACCTGATCTTGTTGAGGGATGGGCAATTTTCCCAACGGCGGACCGTCGAGGGGGTGACGGGATCACGTTATTGGTCGGAGAGTTTCGAACTGAGCGAGGTGGAGGAGGGGCGGCACACGTATCACGTGCGGATCGAGCCGCCGACGGATCGGAACGTGGTGATGGTGCAGGACTCGGGGAAGGTGACGGTCGCCGTGAGTCGTGAGCAGGAGGTGCGGGTGCTTTACATGCAGGGTGCGCTGACGTGGGATTTCAAGTTTATCGGTCGGGCGTTGCGAGGTGATCCGACGGTGCAGGTGACGGGGTTGAGTCGGACGAGTGAGCGGTCGGTCTTCCGGCAGAATCTGGAATCTCCGGGCGAGTTGCTCGACGGGTTTCCGGACGATGTCGCCGAGTTGGCTCCGTTCTCGGTGATCGTGCTTTCGAGTTTGAAGCCGTCGCAATTGTCGGTGGCGCAGCAGACGGCGATCTCGCGATTCTGTGGGGATTATGGTGGGGGGGTGCTGGTGATCGGCGGGCGGGGGACGTTCGATCAGTCGTGGCGGGGAAGTGAGTTGGAGAAGATGTTGCCGGTTCGTTTCGAGGAGGACCGCGGGGTGCGGGGATTGGATCCGCCTTTTCAGATGCGGCTCACGGCGGAGGCGCTGGCGGATCCGATTTTCGAGATTGCCGGGGCCGGGGAAACGGCGGACGCGTGGCGGAAATTGCCGACGTTCGACGATTACGGACGGATCGCCGAGGTCAAGGCGGGAGCGACGATCTGGGCGGTTCACGCCGACGACGTGGGGCCGAACGGCGAGCCGAGGATCTTGATGGCGGAGCAGCCCTACGGGTCGGGGACGGCGGTCGTGATTGCCTTGCAGAATCTGTGGAAATGGCGACTGGCGAAAGAGGCGGATCAGGGTCAGTTCGACCGATTCTGGCGGCAGTTGATCCGGCGGCTGGCGGACGCGGGGCGTTCGCCGGTGAGGATCGAAGTGCTGGATCAGGAATTGCGGCCCGGGCGGACGATCCGAATGACGCTGGCGCGGGAGGTGGCACCGGGTGATGCGGAGGTGCCGGGGGAGTTCACGTTTCGGGTGAGCGATGGGCGGGGGGAGATCATTTCGGAGGAGAAGGTTGATCTGGTGCCCGGGCGGATGACCGAAGTCGCGTTCGTGCCGGAGGGAGCGGATCTCTATTCGCTCGCGGTGGTTGGAGCCGAGCAGGCGCAAGTGGCCGGGCGGGTGCTGGAGATTCGGGAGCCGAATCTGGAGATGCAGCGGACCGGTCGGGACATGGAGATTTTGCGGCAGTGGTCGGCGATGTCGGGTGGATCCGCTTGGACCGTGGAAGAGGCGCGCGAGGAGCCGGAGGGGTTCGCGGCGGCGTTGGGAGATGGCGTGGAGGCGGCGCGACGGATGAGGATGCGAAGGGTGGCGGTCGGACCGGGAGGATGGGCGATGGTGCTGGCGGTGGCACCGCTGTGTGCGGGCTGGATCTTGCGGAAGCGGTGGATGTTGCGGTGAGGGTGGGCGCTGCCGGTTTCAGTGGTGCTGGGCTGGAAGCCCGTGCTCCGCGGTTGGTTTAGAGCATTTTCAAGTTAGGTAGGCTGGTAAGCGCAGTGGCGCAGGAAGTTGGCACAATGGTCGGGGGAAAAGAGGTCGACGATCTGACCGAGGATTTTTGAGAGATCGTCCAAGGATCTGGCAGCGGCGGATCGGAGGTGAGACTTGAGTTTGGAGAAGGCCAGTTCGATGGGATTGAGATCGGGGCTGTAGGGCGGGAGATAAAGGATCGTGGCACCGAAGGATTGCAGGATCTCAGCCACGCGCTCGCCTTTGTGAGAACTGAGGTTGTCGGCGATGACGATGTCACCGGGAAGCAAGGTCGGTCCCAAGCACTTTTCCAGATAGGTGTGGAAGGCATCCCGGTTCATTGGACCATCCAATAGCCAAGGAGCGGTGAGAGCGTCGTGGCGCAAAGCGGCGATAAAAGTCGATGTGCTCCAATGTCCGTGCGGCTCGACGCCGAGGCAGCGCTGGGATCGGGGTGCCCGTCCGTAAAGCCGGGACATCTTGGTATTGACCCCGGTCTCGTCCAGAAAGACGAGAGCAGAGCCGGTCCAGCTGCCCTGAACCGAGCGCCACTGCGCCCGGGCAGCTTCTACGTCGGGGCGGTCTTGTTCGGCGGCGCGGATCGCTTTTTTTTGAAGGTCAGTCCCATCGCATCCAAGCGATACCAGAGCGCGCTGACACCGAGCTTGATGCCAAACTGCTTGTCCAGACGCTCACAGATGGTCTCCAAGGTCAGGTCGTTCTTCTCTTCGATCCCGGCGGCGACCGTGTCTTCATGACCTTCGAGTCGGGAGCGTAAATACCCGCCGATCTTGCTGGCTCGGCAATGACCTTGCTCCCGCTGCTTCTGCCAATATCGGTCGACGCTTCGAACGCTCACCCGAAAGCGTTCGGCCACCTCCGCGCTGCTGCTTCCAGAGGCTCGCGCCTCCACTATCCGTTCTCTCAAATCTTGGCTCATTGGGCGCATCCCGAGCTTATTATTGATAAGCCTCCTAGCGTACAAGCCTTTTCGTCCAACTATTTTGAATCTGCTCTAGCAGCCTGTCGGGGTTAGCGAGTGAGAGAGGATGGGGGAATTTTGGGTTTTGGGAAGATGCGGGAGTTTTTTGGAGCGAGAATTGGTCTTGATTGAGAATGAGCGGAGCACTGGCATCGATGGAGGGGAGTCGAGGTCGGGTGGCCGTTGGGCAGGGCTGCTTTTAGGCTATTCTCAGGGGAGTTCCGACGTGGAAGAGTCGTTTGAGGTTGTAGGCCAGGCCAACGAGGTTCCATTCGAGGGAGACTTTGGCTTCTCCTCGCAAGGAGAAGCGCCGGAAGCCGAGGGTTTGCTTGATGATGCCAAAAACGGGTTCCACGGTTTGTTGTCGTAATTTGTAACGCTTTGCTCCGGCTTTGGTAGCCACGCGGTGGGCCAGGTGTTCGGTGAAGGGGGCGTCGGCGGCTGGCGGGGGCGGGTCGGCCTTTTTCTCGAGTTGGCTGACGCTGCGGCCATGCTTTTGGCGTTTGAGCGCCGCCAGAACCCGCAGGCCGGTGGGCGTGCCCCCAGCATTGGTTTCGACTGCGGTGACGGCTGCTTCACTGACGAATCCGCTGTCGATGAGTGCCTCGGCCACGGGCCCGGCTTCCGGCGCGATGGCGGCCAGGTCGGGCAGGAGTTGTTCCTTGTCGTTGGGGGCGGTGGAGACTCGCGCTCCGACCATGAGCCGACTCTCGACCTCCACGGCGGCCTGCGCGTTGTAGCTTTGCTGGAAGCCGTCTCCGTGGGTCTTCATGATGCGGCTCGCCGGGTCGGTAAAGTTATACTGGTCCTTGGCCGTAGGCTTTTCACTTGGAGGCTGGGGCCCTTGCCGCGAGGCTTTTTCCCAGCTTCTCGCGCCGCTGCTCGTGCGGCGACCTTCGCTTCGTATTCAGGCTGCTGGACTTGCGCTCGCGCGTAGGCTCGCACTTCCATCTCGGCTCGTGCCTGGGCCAGCTTCGCCTTGCGTTGCTGCCGACGAGTGATCTCCTCCGGGATGCTCAATCCATCCTCGAGCGGCGTCGAATCCGCCTTCTCGGCCTTGGCCAAAAGCTCAGCGATCTCCAAATCGCACTCCTGCATCTTCGTCTCGACCCGTCCGTAACTCACCGCCGCATGTTTGCTGGCGTTGGCCAGCACCTTCGTCCCATCGATGGCTACCGTGATCGCTCCGACTTTGAGAACCCCGCAACCTGCCGCCAACTCCAGCACCTGCCCGAAGCTCGAACTCAACAACTCCGCGTTGGCCCGCCGAAACGTGCACCACGTGTCGTGATCGGGGTGCGTGTCCGCGCACAACAGTCTCATCGCCACGTTCTCGTAGGTGCTGCGCTCAATGCCCCGACTCGAAAACACTCCCGTCGCGTAGCTGTAAATCAACCCTCCCAGCATCATCGACGGCGGATACTGCTTGTCCCCGGTCCCCCGTTCGTTGACCCGCGCCTTGCTCACATCCAATTGCGCAACCGCGTCCATGATGAAATGAACCAAATGCCCTTCTGGAACCCACTCCCGAACATCCGGCGGCAGTAACAATGGCGTGTCGTGATCCACGTTCACATATCTCGCTCCCATCCCTCTTTCTTTATCAGTGTCGGCAAGTCCGACAGGCTGCTAGATGATGAGCATGCAGTCGCCGTAGCTGTAGAAGCGGTAACGTTCGGCGATGGCTTCGCGGTAGGCTTCGAGGATGAGATCGCGGGTGGCGAAAGCGCTGACGAGCATGAGGAGGGTGCTTTTGGGGAGGTGGAAATTCGTGAGGAGGGCATCGATACGGGTGAGGCGCTTGGGCGGGTGGAGGAAGATGCTGGTGCGGCCGGAATGGGGGACGAGCGGGCCGGGCGGCTGGCTCTCGATGACGCGGGTTGAGGTGGTGCCGACGGCGATGATTCTGGAGGCTTGATTGATCGCGTCGGCGGTCGACGCGGAAATGGTGTAGCGCTCTTCGTGCATCGTGTGGTCGGCGAGAGCTTCGGCTTTGACCGGTTGGAAGGTGCCCTGGCCCACGTGGAGGGTCAGGAACGTGTGAGGAACGCGGGCGAGGATTTCCGGCGTGAAGTGGAGACCCGCGGTGGGGGCCGCGACGGAGCCGGGGGCGTTGGCGAAGACCGTTTGGTAGCGGGTGTCGTCCGAGGCGTCGGCTGGTCGGTCCAGGTAGGGCGGGATGGGGAGTTCGCCGTGAGCTTCGAAGTTGATGGGGGCGTCGAGGCGGAGAACGCGTTCGCCGCCGGGGAGGATGTCGACGACGTGGGCCGTGGTGTTCGCGAGGGGAATTCGGCCGCCCGGTTGGAGTTTTTTGCCGGGTTTGGCGAGACAGACCCATTCGTTGGGGGCGCGCTCCTCGAGGAAAAGAAACTCGATCCGCCCGTCGGTGGAATGAAGTCGTGCGCGGAGAACGCGGGAGTCGTTGAGGACGGTCAGGTCGCCGGGGCGGAGGTGGTCGGGAAAGTCGGTGAAGCGACGGTGGGCGATGCGGCCCGTGGCGCGGTCGAGGACGAGCAGGCGCGAGGCGGCGCGGTCGCGGAGCGGGTGGGTCGCGATGAGCTCGGGCGGCAGGGTGAAGTCGTAGTCCGAGGTGTGTTGGTGCGGTGGGGGCGAGTGTGATCGGTCGTTCATTTAAGCCTGCGAGCGGCAGAACTCGCGGATTAGCGATCTCGTGGATTACTTGAACACCCGCTTGAGGCCGACCCTTTGGGCGTTGGCTTCGAAGAGTTCGGCGACGCGGCGTTTGAGTTTTCTGAGGTTATTGAAGAGGAAGAGAAGGAAGATCAGGTAGGGAATCTGGAACCACAGGTCGGGTTCGGTCATTCCCAATTGTCGGATGGCAAGCGTGCTCAGGATGACGAGGTTGACGAGGAACGTCGTGGCCACCATGTGGGTCGTGAGGCGAACGCGGGTGAGGGCTTTGGGGCCGCCGTGGTATTCGGTGACCGTCGCGGCGCGGATGCCCCACCAGAAGCTGCCGTAGATCTGGACATCCCAATCCTTCCAGCCGGTGTCGATGGAATAGCTCCAGCCTTCATTTTCGAGCGCGTCGATGGCTTTGGGGAGGAGGGCTTCACGACCGGTGCCTTCTTCGCTCCAGAAGTTGAGGTGGGTGATGCTGCCTTTTCCCGAATATTTAAAATTGTCCTCGTGGGTGGCGATGACGGAAGGCGGGGTGCGTTTGTGTTTGAGCCAGGTGATGTAGCGGGCCCAGCCACGGGCGAGGGGCTGGGTGAAAGCGAGGAAGGTGACGAGCAGACGGGCCGGGATGGTGTCGTATTTCGGCTCGAGCTTCGCATGGATCATGTAGGACAGCGCGACGAGGAACGTGCCGCCGATCATGAGGTAGGGAACGATGCGGAGATCGGGGATGAGGATGGAAACGACGAAAATGAAAGCCGCGAGGACGACCCATTCGATGCTGCTGAGGTAGGCAGCGATCTCGGATTGCGGCGTCGGGTAGATCGATTGAAAGAGACCTTCGCCGAAGACGCCGTGGTAGATGACGGGTTTGTTGATGAGCCAGGTGAAGCGGGGAGCGCCGTAGATCTGGCCGCGCCACTTGGCGGTGCCGGTGGGGCCAAAAAAGACGAGGTGCTTGAAGCGGAGCATGGACTCGGCCTCGCCGTAGCCCTCCTGTTGCTTGCGAAAGGCGGACAAGGTGAAGCGGCGGTAGTGCCAGACGATGGCGGCGGGTGAGAACGCGATGTTGCCGCCTTCCTGTTGGAGCCGCCAGCAGAAGTCGACGTCGTCGCCGGCCTTCCGATATTCCGGGTCGAAGCCGCCGACGAGGTCGAAGGCCCATTTGTGGAAGGCCATGTTGCAACCGGGGATGTGCTCGGCAATGACGTCGGTGAGGAGGACGTGGCTGGGGCCGCCGGGAGCGGCGGAGACGCAGGCTTGAATCCAATCCTCGGCGGGTGGCGAGATGTTGGGTCCACCCACCCCGGCGAAGTCACCGCTGGTGAGAGTTTGGACGAGGTAGTAGAGCCAATCGGGATCGGCCATGCAGTCCGAGTCGGTGTAGGCGATGATCTCGCCGGAGGCGGCGTGGGCGCCGACATTGCGGGCGACGGAGAGTCCAAAATTCTCCTGTCGGATGCTGACAATCCACGGATGTTTGGCGGCAATCTCGGGGGTGTTATCCTTGGAACCATCGTCGACGAGGACGACTTCGTAATCCGGATAATCGACGGCGTGGAGAGATTCCAGGCAGCGGTCGAGCGTCTTGCCTCCGTTGTAAGAGCAGACGATGACGGAAACCTTGGGATAGCGGTCGAGCCGGACTTTCTGGGTCATCGGCTCGCTGCCCGCGAAGAGTCTGGCGACGGCGGCGAGAGATTTCTTCGGAGTGCGGTCGCGGCGGACGAGGCCGAAGTTCCAGTCGAGGATCTCCATTCCGCCGCGGAACCATTCGTCGGTCCACGCGTAAAGAACGGTGCCAGCGAGGCCGCCACGGACGACGCTTTCCACGTGCCAGGTGAGCATTTCGGCCTGCTCTTCTTCGGTGTGGCGGATCGTATCCATCCCGAATTCGCCCATTACGAGCGGGCGGTCTTCCGCGAGATTCTGAAGGCGGGCGAGGTAACGGTCGAAGTCGTCCTGGCGGTGGAGGTAGACGTTGAACGTGTAAAAATCGACGTTTTGCGGGAGGAGGTATTCGGTTGGCGGGTAGGAAGCGTAGGAATAGAGGGCGCGCGGATCGGCTTTGCGGGCTTCGTTGATGAGCAGCTCGACGAATTCGGTCACTTCGCGAGCGCCCTGCCAGCGGACGATGGAGGAAGGGATTTCGTTGCCGACGAGGTAACCGAAGATGGCGGGGTGGCCCGCGTTGCGCTTCACGCCCTCACGGACGGAGCGGATGATTTCGCGGCGGAACTTGGCGTCGCGAAGAAATTCGATGTGTTCGGCCCAGGGCAGGGTGACGAGAACGCGGATTCCGTGCGCGGCGCAGGCGTCGAGAAACCAGGTGGGTGGAACGTAGTAGACGCGGGCGAGATTGATGCCGGTCTCCGCCATGATGGCGAGGTCGCGGGCGGCTTTTTCCGGATCGCCGAAGTATTCGTCCTTCTCGTCGGGAGCGAAGGGGCCGTAGGTGACGCCCTTAATGAAAAACTTGCGATCTCCTTCGAAAAAGAATTTTGCCCGGACTCGAATGGGCGGTAGGGACTCCTGTGGTTGCACGGGGTAGATGGGTAGTGTCTTGGCGGGAAGTTGCAAAGAGTGAATGCGGGGAGCGGGCGGGCGAGGAACGAGGTGTGAGCGATTGCAGAGAAAATTAACTCAGATCATAAAAAATGCAGGCCGCCGCAACGAGTGTTACGACGGCCTGCTGTTCCCCCCAGAACAGTCGTGAAGGTAGGGTTTAAACTTCGCCGTGCAAGATTTATTTTACTTTTTTTGAAGTTTGCTGGGGGCGTCAGAGTTTCGAGGTTCGCATCAGCTCGGCGACGAGGGGGTTGGGGTAGCGACGTTCGGGGGTGATGGCGTAAAAGCGTTCGTGGAGTTCGGTGAAGCGGTGGCGTTCGACGAGGATTTTGTCGCGGAGTTCATCCTGAACGACGACGGGGGGGACGAGAGCCAGGGCGGAGGATTCGCGCGCGAGGAGTCGGAGCATGGCCATGTCGTCGACTTCGGCGGCGATTAGGGGGCGGACGCCGGCTTGGGAGAGGAGGGCATCGAAGCCCGCGCGGACGTTGCTTTCCAGGCTGGGGAGGATGATGGGCGTGTCGCGGAGATCGTCGGGGAAGCGGAAGCGGCGGCGGGTTTTCGGTTTTCGACCAACCAGGCTGACGGGTTGGTCGGCGACGAGACGGCTGTGCCACGGGGTTTGCGCGTCGCGGGGGACGGGGGAGTTGGCGAGGACGATGTCGATGGTGTGGGCGCGGAGTTGTGCGAGGAGATCGCGGAGCGTGCCGGAGCGGACGATGACTTCGGCGTCGGGACGGTCGATGATTGGGCGGAGGAACTCGAATTGAAAATTTCGCGATAGCGTGGCGACGGACCCAACGCGAAGGATCCGGCGGCGGTGCTGGTTGCTGTGCGCGAGGGTGGCGACGAGTTCTTCGCCGGATTGGAAAATCGACTCCGCGTATTCGAGTGCGACGTGGCCAGCTTCGGTGAGGACGAGCGTCTTGTGTTCGCGGGCGAAGAGGGGTTGGCCGAGGCTTTCCTCCAGTTTCTTGAGCTGAATGCTCAAGGCGGATTGCGAAACGTGCAACGATTCGGCGGCGCGGGTGAGGTTGCCTTCGCGGGCGATGGCGTGGAAATAGCGGAGGTGATGGTAGTTGAGAAAGCTCACGAGCGTTCTATAAAACAGAACGATCCGAGATAAAACATCTATTGGAAGAATAGTTCGCGATTCGGCAGGATCGGCGGATGGAAAGTTCGCATGAGTCGTTTGTGGTGGCGGGGGCCTGGGTTGCGTTTGCTTGTCCGGTGCTGTTGTTGTTGCTGGGGTTGATCCCGTCGGCCGTGGCGAACCGGCAACCGGCTCGGATGGGGCAGGTGGCGGAAGTCGTCGCGTGGATGATCGTCGGGCTGGCGGTGGTGGTGGCGGTCGTCGTGGGAATGGGCGGTCGGATCGTGCATCCCTTTGTCGAGGTTGGGTTCGTGGGCGGTTTTGAGATGGCGCTGGGGGTGTACGTCGACTCGGTGTCGGCGGTGATGTTGCTGCTGGTGAGCTTCCTCGGTGCGATCGTGATGCGGTATTCGCGGAACTACCTGGCGGGTGATCCGAATCAGGGTCGATTTTTCAAATGGCTTTGCCTGACGACGGGTTCCGTCCTGATGTTGTCGATTTCGGGCAATCTGCTCGTCTTCGCACTGGCCTGGATCGCGACGAGTCTCTGCTTGCACCAGCTGCTCGTGTTTTATCCGGAGCGGGAGGCTGCGCAGATCTCGGCGCGGAAGAAATTTTTTATCAGCCGGATGGGCGACGTCTGTCTCATCTCGGCGATCGTGCTGCTGTATCAGGTGTTCGGGAGCCTGGATTTCGCCGATCTGTTCGCTGGGGCGTTGACGGTCGAACCCGGTGCCGCCTGGGTGGGAGCGGTCTTTCTCATCGTCGGTGGGGCGTTATTGAAATCGGCGCAGTTTCCGTTTCACACCTGGCTTCCCGACACGATGGAAACCCCGACGCCCGTGTCGGCTCTGATGCACGCCGGCATCATCAACGCGGGTGGATTCCTGATCATTCGGTTGAGTCCGTTGGTGGCGGCGGTGCCTTCGGCGTTGAATACGTTGGCGATTCTGGGGGGATTCACGGCGTTGTTTGCGTCGGTCGTGATGTTGACGCAGACGAGCGTGAAGCGGTCGCTGGCGTATTCGACGGTGGCGCAGATGGGATTTATGATGTTGCAGTGCGGTCTGGGGGCGTTCGCCATTGCTCTGCTGCACATCGTGGCGCACTCGCTCTACAAGGCGCACGCGTTCCTGTCTTCGGGGAGTATCGTCGGGCTGGCGCGAGCTTCGTGGGTGCCCACCGAGCGGCCGCGGCCGCACCCGGCCTTTCTGGTGGGTGCCTTGTTGCTGGCTTCCTTTGGGACGTTGATGGTGGCCGTGCTCTTCGGGGTGTCGCCGGTGGAGAAGCCCGGTGTGATCGTGCTGGGAATCGTTCTCATGCTGGGGATCACGCATCTGCTGTGGAATTCCTGGGGCTGGAGCCAGGCGGTCGCGGTGCGGGGATTGGCGCTGGCGCTGGGGGTTTGCGTGGCCTTCTTCGTGCTGCACGAGGTGGCGGTGTGGGTGGTGGGTGGCGCGGTGGTCGCCGCCCCGGTGCCGGGGGCGGCGGAGTATGGGATCATGCTCGGACTGATCGCCCTGTTCGTGGTGACGCTTTGGTTTCAGGCGCAGCTGCCATACTGGGCGGATCGTCCGCTCGTGCGGCGGATCTACGTGCACGTGGCCAATAATCTTTATCTGGATGCGATTGCGAACCGGTTGGTGACGCGGGCGTGGCCGGTGAACGGGAGCAAATGATGATGAAAACGATGACCAATCAATATTCGGAAGCGGTGAGTGGAGCATGTCGGCGGGTGCCGCCGCTGTGGCCGTTGCAAAACTTCGTGGCGGTGAATCCGTTCCTGGGTTTGTCGGGGCAAGCCTTCGAGGACGCGGTGGCGACGATGGAGCGGGTCACGCACGGCTCGATGACCATGAGTCCGGAATTTTACCGCGAGCAGTGGGACCGGGGACGGATCAACTCTGGCGACATGAGCCGGGCGCTGGGACGGTTGGGCCGGGACGAAGACATTGCCGCCTCTTTGCGGGATGCGGTCGTCGGGGGCGAGGATGAGGCGGTGGATTCGGTTTGCGATTTTGCGGATTCGCAAATCGGGACGGGGTATTTGCGGTTGGCAGTGGCCGAGGTGTCGAAATGGTGCGCGGCCTATTACGACGAGGGTCAGGCCGCGTGGCGTCTGCCCTGGGCGGGGGAGGGTTTCTACGCGTCGTGGAAAGCAATGGCCGGGATCGACCGGAGCGCGGAGATGCAGGGACTGAAGGGATTTCGGGCGTTGGTGCGGTCGCTGCCGGATGACCCAACGGCAGTGGTGGCGATGGCGCTGGAGGAGATGCGGGTGTCGCCGGGCGAGGCGGAATTGTATCTGCACCGGGTGTTGCTGAGCGTGGCGGGGTGGAGTGGTTACGTGCAGTACCGCGTGCGGGAAAACGGCATGGTTGGTAAGGACGACGATTCGTTGGTGCAATTTCTCGCGGTGCGGATGGTGTTCGAGCTGGCAGTTTGGCGGCATTGCCGGGGAGAGGTTAGCGGTTTTGCGGAGAGTTGGGAGGAGGCCTGCGCGAAGCTCGCGACGCCGGCGACCATCTCGACTCTCGCCGCGTGGCAGGAGGCATTTGAGATCGGGTTTCAGCGTGAGTTTGTCGACCGAATCGCCCGGGCTGGTGAAGGAGCCGCGAGTGAGCCGGCTGGGTCCGCAGTGCAGGCGGTGTTTTGCATCGACGTGCGGTCGGAAGTCTTTCGACGGTCGCTTGAGTCTGTCGCCGAAGACGTGGAGACGCTGGGATTCGCGGGGTTCTTCGGATTTCCGATCGCCTGCGTTGGAGAGGATGAAGTAACCGGGAAGGCCTTGTGTCCGGTGCTCTTGTCGCCGGCGGTGACGGTGCGGGAATCAGTGGGGGGCGTGCCGGCCAATGAGGCCGCTGCGGGTCTGGCGCTACGGCGGATCCGGAAGCGGGTTGGCCGGGCTTGGAAGGCCTTCAAATTGTCGGCGGTGTCGAGTTTTTCCTTCGTCGAGGCCTGCGGTTTGGGGTTTGGCGGGAAATTGATCGCCGATGGGTTCGGCTGGCGGAAAGGCGGAGGGAAAAAGGTCGCGACGGATCTATGCGCCGAGGCGGACCTGGATGCACGGGTTGCGATGGCGGCCGGGGCGCTGCGAAACATGGGATTGACGTCGGGTTTTGCCCGGCTCGTCCTGCTCTGTGGTCACGGCAGCGAGACGGCGAACAATCCTTACGGCAGTAGCCTCGACTGCGGGGCCTGCGGGGGGAACGCAGGATTGACGAACGCGCGGGTGGCGGCGCAGACGTTGAATGACAACGCGGTGCGCGATCAATTGCGGAAGCAGGGGATCGACGTGCCGGCGACGACCTGGTTCGTGGCGGGACTCCACAACACGACGACGGACGAAGTGAGTCTCGTCGAGGAGGGGAGCGAGGAGCCGGCGGTGCGGGTGGCGATGGAGGAATTGCGGACGCAGCTGGCGAAGGCCAGCGTGGTGGCGAGAGGTCACCGGTTGCCGACGCTCGGGTTGCGGGAGGGCGGCGAGAAGTCGATCGAAGAGCGAAGCCGGGATTGGGCGCAGGTGCGGCCGGAGTGGGGGCTGGCGGGAAACGCAATGTTCATCGCGGCTCCGCGGTCGCTGACGGCTCATCTGAATCTCGGTGGGCGGGCCTTTTTGCACAACTACGACTGGCGGGCGGACGAGTCTGGGGCGGTGTTGGAATTGATCATGGCCGCGCCGATGGTGGTGGCGAATTGGATTAACCTTCAATACTTCGCGTCGACCGTGAACAACGCGAAGTTCGGGAGCGGGAACAAGGTGATCCACAACGTCGTGGGAATGTTGGGGGTCGTGCAGGGGAACGGCGGGGATCTGCAGGTCGGGCTGCCCTGGCAGTCGGTGCACAGCGGGCGGAAGTTCATGCACGAACCTCTGCGGCTGAACGCATTGCTGGCGGCTCCGAGGGAGCGGATTGTTGGCGTGCTGCGGAAGCAGGCCGGTGTGGGTGAACTGGTGGCCAACCGGTGGCTGCACTTGTTCGCGCTCGAGAGCGATGGGGCGATCTGGCGGTGGGATGGGCGCGCGGATTTCGACGCGGATAGCGGCTGGACGCGGATGAACGCCGAGGACGTTGGGTGAGTTCGTTGGGGATCCGCGGGGGCGGATGAGGGGGGGCGTCGCCGGCGAGTCGGGGGTTGGCTTGACTTTGGATCGGGGGCTGGCGTTGATCCGGGGGTGTTGGGTCGGTGGTTGGTTTTTGCTGGGTGGGTGATTTTCGTTGGGTGTTCGACGGATTTTGAGGCGTCGGTGGGCGCAGACCGTCCGATTGGTGATGGTGCGGCGCTGACGGATTCTCAGCCGGACGGACTGACGGACCAACGTCGATCATCGGTGCGGGTGCAGCAGGTGGTGATGGATTTTTCGGATCAATTTTCGACGGATTTGCGGGTGGTCTTGGACACTTACGTGGCGAGCGAGCCGGAGGTGGCGCGGCAGGTGGAGGCGCAACGGTTACAGATTGGTCTGGTGACGTCGTCGATGATGATTGCTGCTTCGCGGGATCCGCGAGCGAACCTGCTGGATATGGCGGTGTTCATTTCGGCCGGGAAGTGGGCGGCGGATCAGGTACTGGGTGCCGGAAATGCTCGGGGAGCGCGCGGCGGGATTGCGGGAGGCTTTTTCTGCAGCGGAACAGGACATCTGGGAGGAGGTGGACGCGGTCTTGACGACCGAGCAGGCTGCGGATTTGCGGGGATTGATTGCGGAATGGAAGCGCGGGGCGAGTCCTCGGGAGGTGCGGGACGTGCGGTTGCGAAACCTGGATGGGGTCGTCCTGAGCCGATTTCAAGAAGCGCCGTCGGCGAACAAGCTGCTCGCTAGCGTGAAGCGATTGATGGGGACGGTGGACCAATCGCTTCTGACCGGGGAGCGAATGTTATTTTACCTGGAGCGGCTGCCACTCTTGCTAGAGCGGCAGGCTGATCTCACCGTAGACCGGGTTGCCGAGCGGTTTCCGATTGCGACGATCGATCCTGATTTTGAAGCGTGGGTGGATCTGGCGAATTCGGTGCCGGGACGGATGGGTGACCTCTATGCGGCGCACGAGGCCGAGTTGTCGCTCGTTTGGCCTGAGGTGCGGATGGTATTGGCCAGCGCGGAGCGGATCACGGAATCGATGCGGAAGACCGTTGACTCCGCCCACGGGACGGCTGGTTCCGTGGACGCTTTGGCGGAGAAAATTGCGAAGTTGCCGTTCACGCAGGACGATTACGTTGGGGCATTCGGCGGAACGGCGGATTCGCTGGAGAGCTTGAACGAGATCGTCGGTGGGCTGAATCGCTTGCTAGACGAGACCAAGCCTGGGGAGTGGGAAGCGAGGCTGGCGGAACTCACTCGCGTGTTGGATGAAAGGAGCGAGCGGGCGATGGACGCGGTTTTCTGGCGGGCGGCGGCGCTGATCGGGATGCTTGTGGCGGGGGCGTTGCTGGTGGTGATCGCGGCGCGGGTGGGGAGGCGAAGGACGGTCGGGGACGTGACGGGCTGACTCGGGAAAGGTGGCGGGCGCGCTACATTGCGTTCTGGCGCATGAGGGTGTCGACCTGCGGGGCGATGGTGGCGCGATCGTCGGCGAGCATACGGTCGATGAAGAGGATGCCGTGGAGGTGATCGTGTTCGTGCTGGATGGCGCGGGCGAGGAGGCCGGTTGCCTCGAAGGTGAGGGTCTCGTCTTCGAGGGTTTTCGCCGTGACCCGGACTTCGAGCGGGCGGGGAATGGTACCTTGGAGGCCGGGGAAGCTGAGGCAGCCCTCGGTGTCGGGCCCGGTTTCGCCGAGTTTTTCGACTTCGGGATTGATGAGGATCATCGGCATGTAGTCGTCGATGTCGACCTCCTCGCCGTCGACTTTCATGGTGCCGGCCCGCTCACCGGCATCGGTGACGTCGACGATGCAGAGCTGGAGGGAGAGGCCGACTTGCTGGGCGGCGAGGCCGACGCCATCGGCGTCGTTCATGGTGTCGATCATGTCCGCGGCGAGTTGGCGAATGCGGTCGTCGATGTCGTCGATGAGTTTGCCTTTGGAGCGGAGGGCGGGGTGGCCGTATTGGACGATGGGCAGGATCATGGAAATTGGAAATTTGAAATGCGGAATGAGAAATGGCTACAGCTTCGCCGGTTTTGTTTCGACCGGGTTGGTGAAGGCGGGGAGGTTTTTGATGCCAGCTCCTTTGAGGGCGTCGAGGACCTGAACGATGACCCCGAACGGGGCGGTTTCGTCGGCCTGCATGGCGACGGGACGGTCGGGGGCGGCTTCGCGGGCGGCCTTGAGGGTGGGCCCGAGATCGTCGAGGGAGACGGGTTGGTCGTCGAGGGTGAGTTCTTCCGCGGACTTGACGCGAAGGACGAGCGGTTCGGTGGTGGCTTCGGCGGAGGGGGCTGCCGTTTTGGACTCGGGGAGGTTGATTTCGAGTTGAGGCTTCGTCTTTTTGAAAGTCGTGGTGACGATGAAAAAGATGAGGAGGATGGCGAGGATGTCGATGAGCGAGACGATGATGACCGCCGGGCTGCGCCGTTTGCGGGTGTAGAATCTCACTGGTCTTCGACGGGGGTGAAGTCTTCGTGGATGGAGGGTTGCTCGCCGGGATTCGGGTAGCATTTCACGAGAAGCTCGGCGACGACGGATTCCATTTCGACGGACATGACTTCAATTTTTCGCATGAAGTAGTTGTAGGCGATGAGGGAGGGGGCGGAGACGGCGAGGCCGACGATGGTCGTATTGAGCGCCTCGGAGATGCCGCGGGCGATGACGATGGGGTCGCCGTCGCCGACGTTGGCGAAGATTCCCACGAGGCCGGACAGGGTGCCGAGGAGGCCGAGGATGGGAGCGACGCCGGTGGTGATTTCGAGGATGACGAGGCCGCTTTCCAGGCGGGCGGTTTCGTGGCGAGCCTGGGTGGCGACGGCTTCGGCGTTTTCGCCCTTCTGCCAAGAGAGGTGACGGAGGAGGGTGAGGAGGATGCGGGAGAGCGGGGAGCGGTGCTGCGTCATGAGGCGGCTCAGGCCGGTGAGTTCGTCGCCGGGCTGGAGTCGTTCGACTTCGACTTCGAGGACTTCGGGCATCACGACGTTTTCCCGCAGGGCCATGGTGCGATGAACGATGACGGTGAGCGCGATGATCGAGAGAATGAGGAGAAACACCATGAAGATGCCGCCTTGGAGGAAAAATCCGCTGATGGTGGAGAAAGCTGACGCGAGATGAAGTGACATGCGGGGGGGAGGCTAGCGGGTGGGATGAAGAATGAGAAATTAGAAATGGGAAATGGTTTGGCGCTGCGTGCGAGCTTTGGATTTCTCATTTCTCATTTCGCATTTCGCATTTCTCATTAGCTTCGAGCGATGGATTGGATTGGTGCGAGGAGGTTGCGGCGGAATCGGCGGTCGGCGGGGTTGCGGGATCTTCTGAGGGAGACGGTGGTGCGGGTGGAGGATCTGGTGTGGCCGGTTTTCGTGCGGGCGGGGGACGGGGAGCCGGAGGCGGTGGGGTCGATGCCGGGTGTGATGCGGTGGACGGTTGCCGGGTTGGTGAAGGAATGCGAGGAATGCGCTCGGCTCGGGATCCGGGCGGTGGCGATTTTTCCGGTGATTGCGCCGGAGTTGAAGGACGGGATTGGGTCGCACGCGGTGGACGGGGAGAACGTGCTCTTCGCGGCGGTGCGGGCGGTGAAGGCGGCGGTGCCGGGGCTGGTGGTCATCACGGACGTGGCGTTGGATCCTTACACGGATCATGGGCACGACGGGTTGATCTCGGAGGATGGGACGGTGGTGATGAATGATTCGACGGTGGCGGCGCTCTGTGAGCTGGCGTTGGCGGAGGCTCGGGCCGGGGCGGATCTGGTGGCTCCGTCGGACATGATGGATGGGCGGGTCGCGGCGATCCGGGAGGCGCTGGATGGGGCGGGGTTTGAGGACGTGGGGATTCTTTCCTACGCGGCGAAGTTTGCTTCGGCATTTTACGGTCCGTTCCGGGACGCGGTGGGGAGCAAGGTGGCGGGGAAGGGCGTGGATAAGCGGACCTACCAAATGGACCCGGGGAACGCGCGGGAGGCGTGGCTGGAGGTGGCGCTGGATGAGGCGGAGGGAGCGGACATGGTGATGGTGAAGCCGGCGGGGGCTTATCTGGATATCATCCGCGGGGTGCGGGAGCGGACGGATCTGCCGGTGGCGGCGTATCAGGTGAGCGGGGAATACGCCCAGATCCACGCGGCGGCGCGGCTGGGGTGGCTGGATTACGCAGCGGCGAGGGACGAGAGTTTGCTGGCGATCAAGCGGGCGGGGGCGGATTTTGTGCTGACGTATTTTGCGCGGGAGATCGCGGAGGGAAGGTGATTTTTCTCGCGCAGAGGCGCAGAGGCGCAGAGAGGATGCAATTACTTGAAACTCATTTCTCTGTGTCTCTGCGTCTCTGCGCGGGAATCGTAGTCCGATGAGCTTTGCGCGGGTGTTATTGGATCAGTCGGCGGGGAAGCCGTTTGATTACGGGGTGCCGGCGGGGTTGAGCGTGGGTGTGGGGTCGCGGGTGCGGGTGCCTTTGCGGACTCGGACGGTGCTGGGGACGGTGGTGTCTTTGCACGAGACGACGGAGGTGGAGGGGGTGCGGGATCTGGCGTCGGTGGTGGGGGATTCCCCGCTGATTGGGGCGGTGTTGCTGCGGATGGCGACTTGGATGGCGGACTACTACTGTTGTCCGATCGAGGTCGCGACCCGGGCGGTGCTGCCGGTGGTGATTCGGAAGGCGGAGATGGGGTACAAGAAGGCGGATTTCGCGCGGATTGTCCGGGAGCCTTCGGCGGAGGAATTGGCGGAGATCGGGCGGCGAGCGGCGAAGCAGGCCGAAGCCTGGGAACGGTTGAAGGCGGAGGGGGGGCAGCTGAAGGTGGCGGCGGTGCCGGAGCTGCGGGATGCTTTCAAGGGGTTGGCGCGGCGAGGTTGGGTCGTTGTCGAATCGCTGGAGGTGGCGCGGGATCCGGAGGGAGTCTTTCTGCCGTCGCCGGAACTCGAACTCAATCCGGAGCAGGCGGTGGCTCTGGCGGCGGTGCGGGTGGCGATTGATTCGCCGGATGTGGCTCGGCCAATTTTGCTGCACGGGGTGACGGGGAGTGGGAAGACGGAGGTGTTTTTGCAGGGGATTCAGCACGCGCTTTCCTTGGGGAAGACGGCTTTGGTGATGGTGCCGGAGATTTCGCTGACGCCGCAGACGGTGGAGCGATTCAAGAGCCGGTTCGCGGAAATGCAGGGGGAGGTGGCGGTGATGCATTCGCATTTGTCGGAGGGGGAGCGGCACGACGAGTGGCACAAGGTCCACTCCGGGCGGGCGAAGATCGTGATCGGGGCGAGGAGCGCGGTGTTCGCGCCGTTGGAGAATCTGGGACTGATCGTGGTGGATGAGGAGCACGAGTCTTCCTACAAACAGGACGAGGCACCGCGTTATCACGGGCGGGATCTGGCGGTGCTGCGGGCTAGCTTGGAGCCTTGCGCGGTGCTGCTGGGAAGCGCGACGCCGTCGATGGAGAGCTACCACAACGCGGTGACGGGGAAGTACGAATTGCTATCCATGCCGTCGCGGATCGATGACCGACGGATGCCGCTCATTCGCGTGGTCGACATGCGGCAGCAGAATCGGGTGAAGGGGCAGCCGGCTATTTTATCGCCGATCCTTTCGTCCGGGATCGAGGGGCGGCTCGCTCTGGGTCAGCAGACAATTCTTTTTCTGAATCGGCGGGGTTACGCGTCGGCTTTGCTGTGCGGGGTGTGCGGGCACGTGTGTCATTGCCCGGATTGTTCGGTCGCGCTGACGTATCACCGGGAGGATGAGCGGTTGAGGTGCCACGTGTGTGGTCATGCCGCGGTGACGCCGAAGAAATGTCCGGGGTGCGGGGATCCGGCGATTCGGCACGCCGGGTTTGGGACTCAGCGGATCGAGGAGGTGGTGCGGCGGTTTTTTCCGAAGGCGCGGGTGGCGCGGATGGACGCGGACGCGATGCAGCGGAAGGGAGGATTTCGCGAGACGCTGGATTTGTTCAAGGCAGGGAAAATCGATATTCTCATCGGCACGCAGATGATCGCGAAAGGGCTGCACTTTCCGAACGTCACGTTGGTCGGGATCGTGAACGCGGATATGAGTTTGCACGTGTCGGATTTTCGCAGTGGCGAGCGGACGTTTCAGTTGCTGACGCAGGTGGCTGGGCGGGCTGGGCGGGGGGATTACGAGGGTGAGGTGGTGGTGCAGACGTTCACGCCCGCGAGTCCGTCGATCCAGTTTGCGCGTCACCACGATTTTGCGGGTTACTGGGAGCAGGAGGCGAAGATGCGGGAGCAGTTTCGGCATCCGCCCTTCGTGCGGATGGTGCTGGTGACGATTCGGGGGGAGCAGGAAGAGATGGCGCTGTTCTGCGCGCAGACGGTGGAGCGGAGGTTGAAGGAGGTGGCGGCGGAGGATTGGCTGGTGGGGGCCGCGACGCCGGCTCCGTTGGCCCGGGCGAAGACGTTGTATCGGTTTCAGGTGAGCGTGCGGGGGGGGAGCGCGGTGCGGATGAGTCGGGCGCTCAAGGAGTTGCTGGGGAAGCTGACGCTGCCGGAGGGGGTGCGGGTGACGGTGGACGTGGATGCGGTGAGTCTGATGTGATGCGGTCGGAAGGTCGTAAAGTCCAAGGTCGAAAGTCTGAAGTGCCGCCGCGCGGTTGCTTGGATCGGCGAGCGGAGGTCGTGACTGACCTTCGACTCACTTCGGCAGATGATCGGTGCAGTATTCGTGGCCCGAGGCGGTGACGCGGAAGTCGAGGTCGGGGGCGGTGACTTCGGTGCGGTGGCAGGTTTCGCAGCGGTGGAGGGTGTCACTGCGGTCCTTGGCGGCTTCGAATTTCGCGCGGCGGGCGGCGGTTTTTTGGGAATCGCGGATCTGGCGGAAGAATGCGGGGCCGAAGAAGAGGAAGTAGTTCGCGAAGGTGAGGACGATGGTGGCGCGGGTTGCCCAGTCGCCGCCGAGCGCGGCGAGGGCGTAGAGGGCGGCGGAGATGAGAGCGATCCATTTGATCTTCACCGGGAGGACGAAGAGGATGAGGATGGTGAACTCGGGCAGCACGGTGCCGACGGCGAAGAGGAGCGACGCAATGAGGGCGGCGTTGGCGAAGGATTGGCCGAAGATGAGGGCGGAGGCGGTGATGGCGAGGTAGCCGATGAGGACGTAAGCGTTGAGTTTGAAGGTGCCCCACGTGCCTTCGAGGAGGTCGCCGAGGAACCATTCGTAATAGAGGGCGAGAAGGATCCAGATGAAGCTGAGGGTGGTCGGGATAAAGACCCAGGTGACGAGACGCCAGATCTGGCCCTGGAGGATGAGGTCGCGGTCGAGGACCAGCGCGGTGACGTAGTTTGGATCGAGTGTGAGGAGAATGAAAACGAGGGCGTTGAGAACGACGACGTAGCGAATGAGGCCGGGGATGGCGTAGCGGCCAATTTTGGATTCGAGGGTATCGAGGACGGACATTGGGCGGAGTGTAGGAAGCCAACCCGATTTGAACAGAAGGGAAAGAAGTCCCGCCGGCTCTCCAGGTGGAAAGCTCAGGCAGGCGCTGGATCCGCGTCAGCCGGGTCGGCCCGGGTGGCTTACTGGGCCTTGGTCTTCGCGGCCTGTCGGTAAACGCCGCGCACGGCGGGGGCGATGACGAACTCGGGCGGGAGGCCGAAGCGGTGGTCGGCGTTGAGTCGCTCCCGGATCCAGACGGCATCGTAGGCCCATTCGATCGATTGAAATTGCTTGGGGAGATCCGGCAGAACGTCTTTTGCACCGATCTTCACCCCATGATGCGCACGATCCACGAGGGTGAGCACGACGAGGTCGCCGCCCGGGATGCTGCGGATGACGGACTTCGCTTTGGAACACCCCACATCGTGACGAACCTTGAGCGCACTGGCGTGGCTTGGGTTGGTTCGGGTGGGTGTTGGTGCTGGGTAAGTGAATCGGGGTGCGCGGATCAGACGGGTTCGCCGGTGATGACGATGGTGGCGTCGGGGATGGTGCCGGTCTTGGGGAACTTGCTGCCGAGACGGGTCTTCAGGTCGTCGATGATGGCGATGACGCGGGCGCGGCTGTCGGCGAAGTTGATTTGCGAGGCGGCGTCCTGGAGGCCGGACGCGGGGTTGAGGCAGCCTTCGCTGTTCATGAAGTTCTCGCCGGGGTGGATGATGATGGCGTAGCGCGGCTGGGTATCCTCGAGGAGGATGCCGGGGCGGGGGCGGTCCTTCCCCTTGGTGTAGCGGTAGGTTCTGTAGAGCGCACCGTCCTGAATCGCGAGGCGGTAGGTGCCTTCGCGGATGCGGCGGTTGTCGTTGTCGCCGACGAGGGCGGTGTTGTTGCCGGGGCCGTGAGGTTCCACCATCTGACCGGTGAGCGCGGGGATGGGGTGGCCGTTCCACTCGCACTCGTAGCGGCTGATGGTGCGGCTCATTTTGAGATCCGCTCGGTATTCCTGCCGAAGCCGGGTGAGCTTGATGCAGAACCCGGTGTCGGTGCGGATGTCGGGTGCCGCGATGCCAGGGAGGTTGTTTTTCCATTGGTCGAGGAATGGGGTGGGGTCGATCAGGTCGCGGCGTCGGTGATAGGGGACGCCGCTGGAGTCCCGCGCGCTGGTGGCGGCGCCGACGGAGAGTGGGCCGCTGGCCGACTTGTCGTAGAGCTCGAGGTGGAGCATGTCGCTTGCGACGGTGATTCCGACGAGGTGGCCGACGCGGGCGATGGGTTGGCCGGCCCGGACGGTGTCGCCGGCTTCGATCCGGGTCGTGGCGTCGATTTCGCAGTAGCGGGCCAGGAACGCGCCGTGATCGATCTCGAGCGAGTAGGTGCCCTTGTAGAAGGGGGAAGGGCCGCGGGTGACCGTGCCGTCGCTGATGGCGTAGATGGTGGTGCCGGCGGGGGAATACAGATCGCACGCGGCGTGGGCGCGCGATCCGCCGGCGCGGCGGGCGCCGAACTTCCGCGGGGCGGATGTCCAGTTGGCGGTGGGGAGCCGGGCGAAAGGGAAGAATGGAGTCGATGGACGGGTGAGGAGGTCTTCGGTGAGGTCGGGGTCGGCGCGGCTTCGGCGACGAGCAGCAATTCCCGCCAGGTGCGTCCGTCGACCTCGATGAGGCCGTCTGGATTGACCAGGAAGCGTCGCTGGAAGGCGCGGATGGCTTGGACGGTCGGGGATTTGGCGACGTTGGCGTTGATCTTGCCGTCGGCATCGCCGGGACTGTAGCGGAAGTCTTCGAGGATGGTGGCGACGAGTGTGAGCAGTTCTTGAACGGTCGTGACGCTGGACTTGGCGTTGACGCCACCCACGCCGACGGAGCTGGTGATCCGCCAGAGTGTATCGGGGAGCTGCGGGTCGGATTCGGTGAGTGTGAGGGTGTGGTTCGTTGCCTGCGAATCGGTCCCGTGCTCGAGGATGCCGCGCTGGACGAGTTCGAGGCTGGCTTCGAGGGCGACGCTCGGAATGATGAAGCCGCTCTCGATTTCGTATTCGGCCATGGCGCGCAGAAGGTTGCGAAGCTGCTCGAGGTCGCCGAGGGATTGGTCGGCTTTGAAGAGGCGCAGGCGTTCGGTGGGGGAGATGCCCATGACTTTGGCGACGTGTCGCGCGTATGCCTCGGGGGAGTTGGGGGGCCAGCCGGGGAGCGATCCGAGGGTATCGGAGACGGGGGCCCAGCGGCTCAGGATCGCGGCGACGGATCGAAGCGGTGGATCCGGGCGGAAGAAGTAGGAGCGGAGCTGAATGATGGCGGCGCGGAGGCCGTAGGCGGGATCGGTGAAGATGGCGTGGTTCTCGGAGTCGGCGAGGGAGTCTTTGCCTCCGGCGTCTCTCCAGATGTCGGGCAGGGGTTGTTTGACGTTGAGGTAGTTGTTGTTACGGAGGCCGCGTTTGTTGGACATGATCTTTTCGGGGTTGGTGATGGGTGATGGGTGCTTGGAGGGAGTTCTCTGGAGATCGGAGGGAGGTCAGGCGGGTGGGGATGCTCGGTGGGGGATGCTGGGAACTCGGGGTGGGGTGAAAGTTTGCGCGGTGCCGGGGCTTGGGAGCTCGGGAGGTGGAGTGGGTAGGCTCGGGCGATGGGGCTAGGAGCTCCGTGGCCGGGGCTCCGAACCCGGGAGGGCGGGCTCGGAGCCTCGTCGGTGGGGTGGGGGAGGTGGGTGGGTCGAGATCAGGGGGTGGGTGGGGTGTCGGCGCGGCGGGTGGCGAAGCGGCGGCTGACGCGGTCGACGAGGTCGTCGAGTCCGCCGCCGACGTTGGCGCGTTTGGCGGCGGCGTAGACTTCGAGGGCGGCGAGGTAGGCTTCGCTGCCGACGGCGATCTGGGTGTCGTCGACGAGTTCGTTGAGCTGGGTGAGGCGGACGCGGATGGACTCGAGGGAGCGCCAGAGGTCGAGGTCGCGGGCGAAGGCGTCGACGTCGAGGCTGCGGGGGAGGTAGGAGTCGTCCTGGCGGGCGAGTTCGAGAGTGCGGGTGACGAAGGCCTGGGATTTGTCGCCCATCTTGGGAAGGGAGCGGCGCTCGTCGGGGGTGAGGTCTTCGAGGAAGGGGAGGGCGGCGCGGATGGCGTCGAGTTGGCTTTGGATGGTGGCGAGGGCCTCGGGGGCGAGGGTGGCGTCGATGCGGTTTGGGGTCATGGTGGTGTTTTTTGGGTTTGGGTTAGCGGTTGGTTTGGTGATTGGCGCTGCTAAATGGCGCGGAGGAAAGTCAGGGCGGGTTCGATGGAGGCGATAAGGCCGAAGGCTCCGAGCAGAATAGGCCAGACGGCAAAAACGGATTGGCGATACCATGGTCCGAAGGCTCCGGTCTGAAGGGACTCGAGGTGGCTGCGTTGTTCCTTGAGGAAGTAGCGGCTTCTGGTGTCTTCGAAGGGGCTGTCTTGAATCTGCTGGTCGACGTCGTCGATGAGGGCGCGACGGAGAGCGGCGACGCGGGTGTTGAGCTGGAAGCTGAAGTAGTAGACGGCGAGAATGCCGAGGGCGAAGGAGATGGCGAGTTGCGGTGACCAGCTCCAATTGTCGATGACGCTCATGCGACTCAGTGCGAGCAGCGCCAAGAGACTGAAGGGATAGATAACGGTCGAGCTGACGGTTTGGGCGTGGAGTCCGAGAACTCGCAGAGCGGAAACGCTTGCGGATTCGAAGCGACCGTTGGTGCCGGATTGAAAAAGGCGGATGCAGGGTTCGAGGATGTCGCGAACGCAGTAGCGGTGGACGACGACGCAGAGTGAGAGGAGGAGGATGAGCCAATACTCACTGAGCAGGATTGAGAGCTTCTCCATAAAAAAGCCGAACGAGCCGCGGACTGGCGCGGATCGTGAGTCGGGCTCTCCAAAGATGAGGAAGGAGAGGAGCGTGGTGAACGCGGTGAAGGCGATGGAAACGAGAAGGGATCGGCGCAAAACGCGGCGGAGGGTGAGCTTGTCGTAAAGAGCGACAATGTCGGGGAGCGCCGCCAGCGCTTCCTTTGAGGGAGTGAAGAGTGACCGAATACGCCGGGCGTTTTCGAGGAGGGGGCGTGTTTCCGTGCGGGACGCTGGGTCATCGGAGGAGGGTGGAGCCAGCAGCTCGGCAGTGAGCATGGATTTGCTTGTTGCAAAACGGCGGAGAACTTCGACGCAGGCCCAGATGGCGAACGCGGCGCAAAAAAAGCGGATGAGGAGACTGAGGACGACGCTGGTTCCAGAGATGGCGTGGTGCGCGGCGAAGAGGAAATAGGAGAACCCGGGGAGGCTTTGCTCGCACCAGCCGACGGATGCGGCCCAGCTCGCGGCGTAAGCCAATGCGAGAATGCCGAGCGCTGTGAGCGGACACAGGAAGTTCCGAAATCGTTCGAGCCGTTGGGTGCGGGGGACTAGCAGAACGGAGGCGATGAGCGTAGCAACGCCGAGGGCGGAGGCGATCGCCAGGAAAGCCAGGAGGACGACCGCCGCAGCAGGGTTGATCTCGCGATACCCAGAAACGACGTCGGCGCTGATGAGTGGGGCCAGCAGAAGGGTGGCCAAAAAGAGCGACGTCCAACCCCAGCGGGCGATGTATTGCAGGGTCTGGGAGCGGTCCGGTGACGATCTCCCGACGTGCAACGCAAAGACGAGGTAAAGCAGGGCGGAGACAGCGGCGGTGAGGACGAGGCCCCAGGGACTGGCTAGGAAATCGCGGATGAGTAGCCAATCTCTCCCGGAATCGGGCTCGCGGAGGCGTTCGTATCCGCCGCTGGAATCGATTTCATAGAGGCCCTGAACGGCGGACTGGAGTTGGCCGCAGTTTGGCAGGGGGGAAGAATCGGCCTCCAGAGTGACGATGGCGTTGCGGACGGCGCGGAAGATGGCTTTTTGATTGGTGGATCGAAAACTGGGTCCGAGCAACGGAAAGGTGCCGGGCTGCGACTGTGCGGGCTGGGGCCAGCTGAGGTCTTCGCGGGCGGCGACGAGGAGGTGATGGGCGGCGCGGCGGTTTTTCGCGGTGAGATAGCTGGCATCAAGGTCAGTTGTGAAAAATACGGTGTCGGGGAACTTGGCGCGGAACGCGTCCATGATCATCAGGCGATCATACGGGTCGGATCCGAGGACACCGATGGCTCCGATGTGCCCGCCGAATTCGGGGTTCGATCCGAGATCGTGGACGAGGCGTTCGAGGTAGTCATACTGGGCCATGCCCTCGGGTGTCTCGATGGTGCCGCGTTGCTCGAGAGCAGTGGCGACGGCCGTGGAATTCGTGGAGAAAGAAGAGCGCTGGGATCGAGTTTGCTGGGTGACGCCGTCGAGACCTCCGAGATAGGGGAGGACGACGACTCGAGAAGCGTCGTTGTCGCGGCGGCCGAATCTGTGGTTGGCCTTGCGGGCAAACCGGAATGCCATCCTTCGACTGAAAAATGAATCGATCTCGGTAATCAGCGCGACGCTTGTGTCGTCTTCCCCGAGTGCTGGAATGCGGTAGTCGAGTTCGTCGAGAAGGGGCCGGATCAGTAGGTCGTCGGAAGTGCCTCGAACGAGTTGGACCGAGCGCTGGCCGATCTTGAAACTGGCCCCGTCTTCGGAGCCGATGTCGCTGTTCGATGCGGTCGACAGGGGAAATTCGATGCGGCGGATTCGCCAGCATTCGGGAATCTCCTCGGGCGAGGCTTTCGAAGGCTTGGATTGAAGGAGCGTGGCGAGCGTATCGGAGCCTCCAAGGTGAAGGGGGATGAGGTCGATGATGGGCTTTAATCCGTCATCGCCGAAAGTCTCGAGGCTTTTCTCGAGATTGCTGATCGGTAGGTTCTCGGGTGTGAAAAGGGCTGAATCGAGCCAGACTACGAGGACGTAACAGGAGTCCCGGGCCACAGACTTGGAGCGTGCGTTGGGCAGATAACTGAAAACTTCGAGACCGAACGGACTCCGGCGGTCAGGCGGCGATGCGTCCGTTCCGGCGATTTGAAATACGATGTCGCCGTTGTAGCGGCTTTTATAATTCACCGTGGCGAGCGCGTTCTGGATGGCGTGTCGGCCACGCTGCCGAGCTTCGATCTGGGCGGGGTACCCGCCGCTAGGTAGAAATACCGGGAGAATCAAAACCCGGCTTTGGACGGCGGCAGTTTCGGTGAGCCTTTCAATCGCTGGGTCTTCGATGAGAATGCCCTCCGTCGGGCTGCGGAGCTTCGCTTCTTCGGTCGGGATCGCGGAATCGGCTGAGCGTGGCGTGAGCGTGTCGGGCACAGGGTTCGGTGATGCCGGAGGGCTGGGATTTAGGTCTGCCGGGGTGGGACCGGCGACGGTTGCGGGGGCGTTAGCCTTATTCCAATCCCACTTCACGCGGGCGTCGCTGATGACGCGGAGCGGGTCTTCCCACTTTCGAGCTTCGGCAAGCACGGTGTCGTTGGAGAGGGCAGTGGGTGCGATCCGCCGTTCGCTGGCTTCGGCCAATGGACGGCGGGAGTCGACCGTTGCGTCGCGGGCGAGCACCGCGAAGAGAGCAACAATGACTGCGGTCGCGTTGGCCGCCAAGGCGAAGAATCCCGTTCCATTTTCACTTGTTGAGGACATGGTGGGTAATCAACTCTCAGGAGCAACCGTCGGCGTGGTTGGCGGTCGGACGGACGTCGATTCCTTGGTGGGGGGCTTGGCTCGCTCGTCGGGGGCGCGGCCGTTGCCGCGGATGATGATGAAGCGGTTGAGGAGGTCGAACCAGAAGGGGGCGCCGAGGGTGGCGGCGAGGGCGGTGAGCAGCCAACCGCAGAGGGTGGTGAGGATGACGAGCCAGTTCCAGTGGGCCGGGTGCCGTCCGATGATGCCGAGGTCGGGGGCGGTGGCGGCGTCCCAGCCGAGGGGGAGGCCGGTGGCGTCGAGGCGGTTGAGGGAGGTGAGGAGCTTCTGGCTGGGTGGCAGGTGGGCGTCGCGGGAGTCGGCGGTGGTGGCGGCGTGCGCGAAGGCTTGGGTGGCGAGGTTCGTGCGGAGGGCGGGGTCGGTGCCGAGGACCTGGGCGATGCGGATGGTGTCGACGTTGGCGGCGATGGCGAGGACCAGGGCGAGCCAGAAAATGCAGGTCTGCGCGAATTTTTTATACCACCCGGCAACGCGCTCCATGGCGGCGCCATACCAGGCTTCGACGGCGGCCTCGAGATCGGCGAGCTTCGCGCCGGATCGGGCGCTGAGGGTGGTGAGGACGCGACGCACAGATTCGTTTTCGATCTGGTCAAAGGTGTCGACGATCCCTTGGGCGTTGGCTTTGACGCCGGCGAAGTCGAGGTAGGCGCGGGCGAAAATGGTGGGGTCGATGTAGCTGGGTCGCGTTTGTCCGCGCCGGGACAGCGGGTTGACGAGGGGGTGCTTGCAGAGTTCGTCGACGGGGTTCGGCTGGCCGTCCGCGCGGTCGCTGGGAACTCCGAGGAGCTCCTCGAGTCCTTCGCGGAGGAAGGTGGCTCGTCGGTCGAGCCACGAGAGGATCAGCTCGTTGAGCGCGGTGACGACGAGGCTGAAGATGAGGAAGACGAACGTGAGTCCGATGAGAAGGTCGAGGGTGGCTGGCATGGGGCGGGATGGCTCGGCGTCTCTGGCGGTGGGTGGGCGGCGGCCTCAGGGGAAGAGGGCTCTCACTTCGGTGGCTGGGAGGGGGCGGTAGGCGATGAAGCGGGGCTCGTCGATGCGCACGCCGCCCTCGACGATGCTGAATCCGGACGCTTTCAACTTGGCCGCGTCCTGGGCCGTGATCTGGAGCGAGGCTTCGCCGCCGCTGGAGCTGGCTTCCTTGGCGAAAAAGGTCATCGACTCGACGTAGATCGGATCGGTGACGACGTCGAAGCGACCGCGGCGGAGCTCGCGCCGGGCGGTGGCGTCGAGGTCGCCGGATCGCGCGGCGAGGAGGCGGGCGAACTCGTTTCCGGAGAGGTGATTTGCCACGTGCGCGGGACCGAATTTGACGTCGAAGCTGGTGATCTTCCGGCCTTGGAGAGCGGCTTTGATCTGATTGGCGCCGTCGAGCGTCCAGCCCCCCTGACCGTCGAACTCGTAGCCGGACACGCGTTTGTTCTGGAACAGAGAAAATGGGGCGTGGTAAGCGGGGTCAGCGGCGGTCGCGATGCCGTCGGGGTCGAGGAGGAAGTCGGCACCGTAGTAGTAGCTCTGCTGCTTGCGGCGAATGATGGTCCCGGAGCCGTATTTTTCCCATTCGCTCACTCGCTTGGGATCGCCTTGGGGTGGGAAGTAGGCAATGAATCCAAGCTCGGCGAGCGGCTTCACGTAGGCGGACTTCGTGTCGGTCTGGCAGGCGGTGAGGACGAGGCAGCTGCCGAGAATGACGAGGAGGGCGGCGAAATGGAGGCGAGACTGATCGGACACGCGCCAGGGATAAGGCGATGGCGGAGCGGCTTCTACGGGGGAAGTGCGTGGTAGAGGGTGGGAATGTTGCCTGGAGCGGGGGGGGAAACCCCGGGTCGGGAATGGGGGCAACCCTCGATTTCCTTGAAGGAGTGGGATTGCGGGGTTGCCAGGCGTGACGAAATAACGTTCTCCTACTGTCTACGACCAAACGATCAGGAGGTTCTGATCAGATCAAGATTCGTGAACGAAAGAGAAGAGGCGCTCGATTTTCGATGAAACAAACAATTGTGGTCGTGGATGGTGAGGCGGCGGTGCGGCAGATGGTCGGGCCGTCGCTGGGGGACGACTATCCGGTGCTGGCGGAGGCTGGGACTGGGGTGGAGGCTTTGGAGGTCCTGCGGAGGGTGATTCCGGCGGTGGTGATCCTGAATCTGGTGTTGCCCGAGTCGAGCGGGTTGGGGGTGCTGCGCTACCTGCGGGGGCTGGCTCGCGGGCCGCGGGTGGTGATTTTCTCGGGGACGCGGCACGAGGACCTCGTCGTGGAGGCTCTGCGGATGGGGCCACAGGGGTTCGTGCATCGGCGGAATTCGTTCGCGACGCTGCGGGCGGCGCTGGACGTGGTGGTGCGGGGCGGGACCTATTTTTGTCCGTTTGCGACGCGGCTGCTGGACGAGCGGCGGGGTCTAGCTTCGAGCGGGTGGGATGATCTGACCGAGCGGGAACGGGCGGTGCTGCAGCTCGTGGCGGAGGGGAGCAGCAGTAAGGAGGTTGCTTCACGGTTGGAACTCTCGCCGAAGACGGTGGAGCACTATCGCTCGAAGGTGATGCAGAAGCTGGGGTGCCGGGAGGTGACGGCGCTCACGCGCTACGCGGTGCGGCGGGGGTTGGTGGCGCTGGAGTGACGACGGGGAGAATGGTGATGGGGTCCGGGGTGGGGTGCCGGGCGTATCTTTGCTGAATGGATGGCGAGCAGACGAGAGTGAAGGATGGGATCGGACGTCCGGTGATGATCTACGACGGGGATTGCTCGTTCTGTAAGCGATGGGTGGATCGGTGGCGGGTGATGACCGGGGACGGGGTGGAATACATTCCGTCGAGTGAGGGGCGGGGGCGGTTCCCGGGGGTGCCGGATGGGGATTGGGAGGCGTCGGTGCAATACGTCGAAGTGGATGGGACGCGGACGCAGCGGGCCGACGCGGTGTTTCGGGCGTTGGCGGTGGGAAATTGGTTGGGGCGCGTGGGACACTGGGCCTACGAGCGGGTGCCGGGGTTTGGGTGGGTGGCGGACGCGGGGTATGACTTTGTGGCGCGGAACCGGGGGATGTTTTCCCGGTTCAGTTGAGGGCGGCTTCGGCGGTTGGAATGAACGTCCGGTAGAAGGCGAGGTAGCGGTCGCGGATGGTGGCGGGGTCGAAGCGGGTGGCGGCGTCGGCTCGGGCGGCGGCGCCGAGGCGGGTGCGGAGTGCGGGGTCGTCGACGAGGCGGTCGATGGCGGCGGCGAGGGCGGTGGGGTCGTGGGGTGGGACGAGGAGGCCGGTGGTGCCGTCCCGAACGACTTCGGGGATCCCGCCGACGTGGGTGGCGATGACGGGGTGTCCGTGGGCGAGGGTCTCGAGGATGCTGAGGCCAAAGCTTTCCTGTTCGGAGGCGTAGATGCCGAGGTCGCAGGCGTTGAGGAAATCGTCGATGGCCTGAACGCTTTCGAAGGCGGTGACTTGCGCGGTGAGGCCGAGGTCGGCGATCTCGGATTCGTAGGGCGTGAAGTCGTCGCCCGCGAGGATGACGAGGTGGAGGCGGGAGCGGTTTCTGGCGCGGGCGACGGCTTGGAGAACGTCGGTGACGCGTTTGCCGGGGCGGAGGTTCGAGAGGTGGAGAAGGAGGATCTCGTCGTCTCGGACGGCGAGTTCGCGGCGGAGGGTGGCCCGGTCGCGGCGAGCGGGGGAAGGTTTGAAAAAATTCGGGATGACGGTGATGGGTTTCTGGATGCCAAACGTGTCGATGGTTTGCTGCCGGAGACTCTCGGAGACCGTGGTGACGCCGTCGGAATCCTCGATGGAGAGGCGAATGATGGGTCGGTAGTTGGCGTCGTTACCGAGGAGGTTGGTGTCCGTGCCGTGGAGAGTCGTGATGAGGGCGGGACGGTGATCGTCGCTGAGCATGAGGCGGGCGAGGAGGGCGGCGGTCGCGTGGGGGACGGCGTAGTGGACGTGGAGAATATCGAGGCGGGCTGAGGCGCTCACCTCGGCGATGCGGACGGAGAGGGGGAGGGTGTAGTCGGGGTATTTGAAGAGGGAGTACTCGTTGACGATGACGGGGTGAAACTTGAGATTCGGGGTGTCGGGTCCGAGGCGGACGGGGCGTTCGTAGCTGATGAAATGGACTTCGTGGCCGGCGGCGGCGAAGAGGAGGCCGAGTTCGGTGGCGACGATGCCGCTGCCGCCGATGGTGGGGTAGCAGACGATGCCGATCTTGAGCGGGGGTTCCGGGGGAGGCATGGTTCTAGAAGGCGCGGGCGGTGCGGCTGAGCGGGGCGAGGGTGGAGACGACGGGTGGGTCGTTGGGCCAGAGGGCGGTGGCGGATTCGCAGCCGGCGAGGAGACCCAGCTGGCGGGCCCGGGTGAGTTGGAGATCGAGGTAGTCGCGGTGGGCCAGTTGGGAAGCGTGGCAGGCCATGAGGTCCTTCCACCGATCGGTTGAGGCGGAAATGTCGACGAGAATGGCGTGAGCGAGGCTGGCGTCGCCGGGGGGAGTGATGGCGTAGAACCAGAGGGAATCGATGGTGTGAGGCGGGAGGTCGGCGAGCGCAGCGAATCCGGCGAAGCGGGCGAGGCGGCAGGCGTCGCGGGTGGCGTGACTGACGGCGACGTGATCGGGGTGCTGGTTTGCGAGGGAGATTGGGGCGAAGACGAGGGTGGGGCGAACTTCACGGATGAGGCGGGCGATGATGGCGCCGTTGGCGGGAGCGGCGCTTTGCGCGCCATCGCCTTCAAATTCCAGGATGGTGAGAGTGGCCCCGAGGAGGTCGGCGGCCGCGCGGGCTTCGGACTCGCGTTGAACGGGAGTGCCGTAGCTGGCCGATTCGCCCCGGGAGGTGATCGCCAGGGTTATTTCGGCACCGGCGGCGCGCTCGGTGAGAAGGACTCCGCCGAGGCCGAATTCGAGGTCGTCGGGGTGGGCACCGAGGGCGAGGATTTTTGGGGAGGTCATTGGTCGTCGGGGAGATGAGCGATTGAAGAATCGGAGATCTCGTCGCGGGGAACGAATTGGATTTCCGGGGTTTGGGTTTGATCGAGGTACTTCATTTCGCCGGCTCCAGCGACGTAATGCGTGCAGCGAATGACGGATTGCATCCACCGCAGGCGGGTGTCCCGGGCGGGACTGATCTGGCGAGGTTCCCACGACTGGGACGGGAGGTCGATGTAGGCATTGCCTCCCCGATGGAGGCGGAGGCGACCGTCGGAGTCGCGGCGGGCGCGGACGGTTTCGCCCTCGTGGGGGACGTCGACGAAGTAGTCGTCGACGGGACAGGCCGCGGTGCGAAAGGCCGGGTCGCTGGATCGAACGACTTCGATGCCGTCGAGGAGGCCGAAGGCGCGATACATGGCGAGGCAGAAGTCGGCGGGATTGTCGGCGTCGATGGCTTCGAACTCAGCGACGCGGGCGGGGCTGAGGTATTTCGGAAGTTGGCGGGCGACGTCGGCCTGCCAACCGGGAACGATGCGTTTCGCGTAGAGTGGGGAGTATTTTTTCTGGGTTTTGTTTTCGAAGGTGAAGTTGAGGCGCTGTTCGTCGCCGGTTTTTTCCTCGATGAGGATCGTCTGCGTTTCGCGCGGATCGTGATCGCTGTCGTGATAGAAAAAGACGATTCGGCCGCCCCGTTCGGCCTGGAGGCGGCGGGCGGTTTCGATTTTTGCAAAGAGGAAACGGCGGGCGAGGAAGCCGCAGGGTTGTTGGCCAAAGCAAATGACGGGGGTCATGCGGGTTGGCGATTGGTGAGGGGGTGGAAGGCGAGGGCGAGGACGATGGTGAGGATGCAACCGATGAGATTGAACCAGAGGTAGCCGATTTCGACCGGGGAGAAGAAGAGGGCGAGGACGGTGAACTCGGCGATGACGCCGGCGACGAACGCGGCGGTGCCGCCGATGCGCTTGATGAAGAAGGTGATGAGGAAGAGGCCCAGGATCGCGCCGTAGAAGAGGGAGCCGATGATGTTGACCGCCTCGATGAGGTTGTCGAAGAGGGTGAGGGTCATCGCGAAGCTGAGGGCGATGGCTCCCCAGATGAGGGTGAGGAGGCGGGCGACCCAGACGTAGTGGGTGTCGCTGGCGTCGCGGCGGATGAGCGTGCGATAGCCGTCGTTCATCGTGGTGGATGCGAGGGCGTTGAGCTCGGAGGCGGTTGACGACATGGCGGCCAGAAAAATGACGGCGACGAGGAGACCGACGAGGCCGGAGGGGAGGTAGGCGAGGACGAAGCCGAGGAAGACGTAATCGGAATCTTCGGTGTCGGCATCGGGATTGGCTGCGACGAGGGCAGAGCGGAAGGCGGTGCGTTGGGTGTCCATCTCGGCGGTGAGGCGTTGGATCTCGGCGGTTGTCTCGGTGGAGCGGTCGGCGAGCGCGGTGCGCACGGCGGCGGCGCGGGCGGTGAAGGTTTCTTTGAAGCGCGATTCGATGGGTGCGACGATCGCGGATGGAACCTGGGCGATGGCGGCCTCGTTGAAAAAGATGGGCGGAGGTTGGAAGAGGTAGAAGACGAAGAGAAGGACCCCGAGGAGGAGGATCGCGAATTGCATCGGGATCTTGAAGATCGCGTTGAACATGAGTCCAAGGCGGCTGGCCGTGGCCGAGCTGCCGGCGAGGTAGCGTTGGACCTGCGATTGGTCGGTTCCGAAGTAGGAGAGGGCGAGGAAGGTGCCGCCGATGAGGCCGGTCCAGATGGTGTAGCGTTCGCTGGGATCGATCGAGAAGCTGATGGCCTGAAGGCGGTCGTTGATGCCCGCCAGGTAGAGGGCGTCGCCGAACGAGACGTCGGCGGGAAGCCCGGCGACGACGTAGCCGAAGGCAATTGTCATGCCGAGGAGGATCACCAACATCTGATAGCGCTGGGTGAGGCTGACGGTGCGCGTGCCGCCGGTGACGGTGTAGAGGATGACGAGGAATCCGGTGAAGAAAATGGTGGGGCTGAGCGGCCAATGCAGGATGCTCGAGACGATGATGGCCGGGGCGTAGATGGTGATGCCGGCGGCGAGTCCGCGCTGGAGGAGAAAGAGTCCCGCTCCGAGGAGGCGGGTTTTCTGATCGAAGCGCTGGCCGAGGAACTCGTAGGCGGTGGCGACTCGGAGCCGGTAGTAAATCGGGACAAAGACGGCGGAGATGATGATGAGGGCGATGGGGAGGCCGAGGTAATTCTGCACGAAGCCGAGGCCCTGCGCGTAGCCCTGACCGGGGGTGGAGAGAAAGGTGATGGCCGAGGCCTGGGTGGCCATGACGGAAAGGCCGATGGTTCCCCATTTAAGGTCGTTGCCGCCGCGGAGGTAGTCGCTCGACGAGTGGCTGCGTCGGGCGGTCCAGAGGCCGTAGCCGACGATGCCAATGACTGTGCCGAGGAGGACGATCCAGTCGAGGGGCGTCATGCGTGGGCAACGGTGAACCAGCGCAGGAGAATGACCTGAAGGATGAGCCACGCGAGCGTCGCTCCGTAGATCACCCGCCAGTTGAGGTGGTCATTCATCGTGGCTGAGGGAGACAAGATTAGCGAAGAGCCGGTAGGCTCCGGGAACGCCGGCTGGCAGTTGGCGGAAGAACGAGAGCCCGGTGTAAACGAACCAGCCCTGACCGTGGCGCTCGATGAGGAGACTGCCTTCGGAGGCGGGTTCGTCGGGATCGCTGATCGCGAGGATGGGAGTGAAGGCGGGATCCCACTTGGATGCGAAGTAGAGTCCCCGTTCCTGGACCCAGCCTTCGAAATCGGCGGTGGTGATGGTGTTGGGGAAGTTCAGTGCCGGGTGGTTGGGTGCCAGGATTTCGACGGCGGCGGTTTCGTCGGTGACGCGGTCGCGGGAGAGAGTGAGCGGGGCTGGGGTGAAGGCTTCGGTGAGGAGGCCGCCGGTGGTGTTGTATTGGGAGATGACGACGCCGCCGGCGGCGGCGTAGGCGAAGAGGGAAGGGAGGATGAAGCGGATGCGGTCGTTGGTATTGACGGCGCGGATGCCAAGGACGATGGCGTCGTAGCGTTCGAGATTGGCGGGGGTGAGATCGGATTCGGTGAGCGTGTCGACGGTGGTGCCCATCCGGCGGAGAGCTTCGGGAATCTCGTCGCCGGCTCCGGGGACGTAGCCGACGCGGGTCGCGGCCGTTTTCACCGCGAGGGCGACGAGTTTGGCTTCGGCGATGGGGAAGAGGGTTTGGGCGGGAATGTGGCCGGGATCGATGCGCTCGTATCCCCGGTTGAAGGTCCGGCCATCGACGACAAGTTCCGCGGTGAGCGTCGACTGGCTGGGGGCCGGGGGAGGGGTGAGGGTGGTTTCGATCGCGATCTCTTCGCCGGGTTGGGCGTCGAAGGAAATGGTGGCGGGCTCGATTTTCCAGCCATCGGTGGCGACGAACTGGACTTGGCCGCCAGTGATGGTGGCGCTGGCGAGGATGCGGGCGGAAATTTCTCGGGGTTCGTCGTTGCCGAAGATCTCGGTGGACTCGGTGAGATTGATCATCGCCGGAGGCGTGACGATGAAGGGTTCCTTCACTTCGCCGCGCACGGGGTCGTTGACGTTGTAGGTCGTGGTAAGTGGGAAAGTGAGCGGGTAGCCGTCGATGGCGACCGTTGCCGTGACGGGGAGGGCGGGGGGATTTCCAGGTTTGCCGATGAGTTGGGGGTCGGAGACGGTGAAGCGCTGGCCGGAGGCGGCTTCGGTGAGCCAGTAGGGATGCGAGGTCGACGGGGCGTCGGGAACGGGGAGCGTGGACGTTGTTTCGAAGAGTTGGTTGTTGGGGAGTGGTGCGGGTTGGGCAGACTCGAACGCAACCGTCACGTCGAAGTCGGATCGCTGGATAGCCCGGAAGGTTGCGGCGACTTCGGAGCCGGCGACGGCCGAGGGTTCGTTGGCGACGCTCTCCAAGTCGAGGCCGAGACAGGCGGCGATGGCGCGCTCAAGGTCGCGGAGTTTCTGGGTTCGCCAGAATTGGTCGGGGAGGGCGGTGAGGGCTTGGTGCGCGGCGATGAGGTCGGGGACGGCGCGGGTGGGATCGGCGGGGGAGAAGGCGGCAATTGCGCGGTCGATGGCGTCGGCGACGGGTTGGGAATCGGGGACGCGCGTCCAGGTAACGTCGACGCCGGACAGGAGGGAACCGGCGGCGGTTTCTCCGGCCACCGGGGAGAAATATTCAAACGATTGGCCGAGTTCCGGAGTGGTGCCGAAGCCTTGGGATTGATGAGCGCTGCGACTCCGGGCGGCGATTTCGGGGTAGGATTCGCCGAGGAGCGGGTTGTAGCCGCCGACGTCGACGCGGAGGAGACCGGTGGGGTCGAAATCGATCTCGCGACGTTTGTAGAACCACGGCGAGGTGTTCCAGACGAGGCGTTTGGCGGCCCAGGGGGCGACGAAGGCGATTTGCTCCGGGAAGACGGTGGGGTCGGCGGCAGCGGTGAAGGCTTCCTTGGCCAGTCGAGCGGAGGCGGTGTGGTGGCCGTGGGTGAATCCTTCCAGCAGAGAAAAGCGGCTGATGATGACGTCGGGCTGAGTCGAGCGGATGGCCCAAACCACGTCGGCGAGGATGTCGGACTCACCCCAGAGGCGGATGCTTTCTTCCGACGTCTTCGAGTAGCCAAAGTCGATCGCGCGGGTGAAGAGTTGATGGCCGCCATCGATGCGACGGGCGGCGAGGAGTTCCTGCGTGCGGATGAGGCCGAGTTTCTCGCCGAGGTCGGCACCGACGAGGTTCTGCCCACCGTCGCCGCGGGTAAGCGAGAGGTAAGTGGTCCGCAATTTCTGCCCGTTGGAGAGATCCGCGATGAGGGTGGTGTTCTCATCGTCGGGGTGGGCGGCCACGTAGAGGACGCTTCCGAGGACGCGGAGTTTCTCGAGCTCGAGGGCGAGCTTGCCGCTGGGCCAGGGTTCGAGCGCCCCTGCGGAGCGGAGCGTGAGCATCAGCAGGAGGCTCGCCGGGAGGATCGCTCGCATGACCGGGAGGTGATGCGGGGCCGGCTTACTTCAGCTTTGCGAGAAGATCCTGATTGAGCTGAATGTAGCCGGAGTCGCCAGCCTGGGATGCCTTGGCGGACTCGATGGACTTGTTCGCGGCGGCGACGGCGGCTTCGGTTTTCCCCTGCTTCGCGAGAATCTTCGCGTAGCCGTGCTGCCACCAGAAAGCGTCGGAATTCATGGCGACCGCTTTTTCCATCCAGGTTGCGGCTTGGTCGAGGTCCATGTCCTGATTGGCGTAGAATTCGGCAGCGTTCGCGTAGTCACGGGCGGTCCAGGAATCCTGGTCGCTCATGGCGGATTCGATGGACGCGGCGGAGATGGATTTCGTGTCGAGCTTGATGGGGACGGAGATGCGGGTGTCGGCCCATTCGAGGTTCAGGTTCGCGGAGTCGTCGCGGAGATCCTGGAAACCGATCGTGAAGGTTTCGACCGGCGCGTCGAGCTTGGTGGGCTTGGCGGTGAAGCGGGCGGCATCCTTGGACTCGTCGTAGGCGGCGGCATTGGCGACTTCGACGTCGCTGGAGAGGATGACGGTCCATTCGTCTTCGCCGGGGATGGTGAAGAGGACGTATTCGCCGGCCGGGACGGTTTTGTCGCCGAAGGTGATCTCGGAATCGAATTTGATCTTCGTGGGGGCATTGGCGCCGGTGCGCCAGATTTCGCCGTAGGGGACGAGGTCGCCGAAGATGGTCCGGTCTTTCACGCTGGGCCGGGAGTAGGCGACGGTGAAGTTGGTGACGCCAACCACTTGATCAAGCTCCGAGTAGGGGCTGGGGGCGGCGGTTTTGATCTCGGCGCGGAGCGGAGATGAAATGGCGACGATGGCGGCGAGGAGGAGGATGGGCTTTTTCATAGTTTGAATTGCGTCGAACTAGATTACGGAGGGGGCGGGCGATGTCAAACGGGGATGGCTGGAAAGCATCGCCGGAGAGGGATGGTCATCGGCGACGTGCGGTTGGAGGGGGGGAGTCGAGGCGGGTTAGAGCAGGTGGCCCAGTTTCGCCTTTTTCGTGGCGAGGTAGCTTTCGTTGTGGGGGTTGGCCACTGATCGGATGGGGACCTGCTCGACGATTTCCAAATTGTATCCGTCGAGGCCAACGACTTTCCGGGGGTTGTTGGTGAGGAGTCTCAGTTTTCGGACGCCGAGGTCCTCGAGGATTTGCGCACCGAGGCCGTAGTCGCGGAGATCGGGTGGGAAGCCAAGGCGGGCGTTGGCTTCGACGGTGTCGAGGCCTTCTTCCTGGAGTTTGTAGGCGTGGATTTTGGCTGGGAGGCCGATCCCGCGACCTTCCTGGCGCATGTAAACGACAACGCCGGAACCGGCTTCGTCGATCTGGCGGAGGGCGCTGTGAAGTTGACTGCCGCAATCGCAGCGCATGGAGCCGAACACGTCGCCGGTGAGGCATTCGCTGTGGACGCGGACGAGGGTGGGGGTGTCGGCGTCGAGGGTGCCACGGACGAGTGCGAGATGGTGGCGGTCGTCGAGTTCGGAGCGGTAGAGGTAGAGGTCGAAAATGCCGTAGTCGGTGGGCATTTTGATCGTCTGTTCGCGGACGATGAGTTTTTCGCTCTGTCGGCGGTGGGCGATGAGCGCCTCGATGGTGCAGATCTTGAGACCGTGTTCGGCGCGGAAGCGGAGGAGGTCGGGAAGGCGGGCCATGGAGCCGTCGTCGTTGAGGATCTCGCAGATGACGCCGGATGGATCGAGGCCTGCGAGCCGGGCGAGGTCGATGGAGGCTTCGGTGTGGCCGGCGCGGCGGAGGACGCCGCCACGGCGAGCTTGGAGGGGGAAGATGTGGCCTGGTTGGACGAGATCGGCCGGGGTAGCGGAGGGATCGGCGAGGTGGGCGATGGTCGCGGCGCGGTCGGCGGCGGAGATCCCGGTCGTAATGCCCATGGCGGCGTCGACGGAGACGGTGAAGTCGGTTTTGTAGATCTCGCGGTTGTGGGCGACCATGCGCTGGAGACCGAGGTGAGTGGCGCGGTCTTCGGTGATCGGGGCGCAGATGAGGCCGCGACCGAAGCGCGACATAAAGTTGACGGCTTCGGGAGTGACTTTGGCGGCGGCCATGACGAGGTCGCCCTCGTTCTCACGGTCGGCGTCGTCGGTGACGATGACCATCTTCCCGGCGGCGATGTCGGCAATGACGTCGGGGACGGGATCGAATTGGGGGGGGGCTGAGTCGGGATTTGGCGGCGCCATGCTTCTGTTTTACGTCGCTGAAGGCAGGTTGGCTAGGCGCGGTGGCGAGGGGTTAATTTTTTCGGCAATAGTAGACGAAGGCCGGCGGGAAGTTCGCGAGGACGACCTGAGAAGTGCGGACGGTGGGAAATTGGCTCTTGAGGAGCTGACGGAACGATTGGCCAGCGGGCAACCAGTGGGTGCCCCAGTAGGCGAAGGTCACGAAGGTGCCGGTGGCGCTGAGAGTTTCTTTGATCTCGGTGAGGATGGATCGCTGGGCGGAGAGGGGGAAAATGGCCCAGGGAAGGCCGGAGACGATGCTGTCGGTCTGGTCGACGCCGTTCTCGGTCGCGTGACGCCGGAGTTCGCTGGCGTCGCCGGGGATGACGGTGGCATCGGGGAAGCGGCGACGGAGGTCGGGCACGAAGTTCTCGTTTTTTTCGATGGCGACGAAACGGGCGTCAGATTTTTTCTTTTCCATGATGCGGCGCGTCATGACGCCGGTGCCGGGTCCGAGTTCGAGGATGCGGTCGGCATCGACGATGGCGGCGTGGTCGACGACGACGTTGGCGAGGAAAGGGGACGACGGGGCGATGGCACCGGTGATGTGCGGGGCGCGGAGGATCTCTTTTAAGAATCGCATGTTGGTGTGGTGGATGGGAATGAAACAGGATTGGCGCGTTTTGCGAGGATTTCGGCAGCCGAGATGAGGGTGATTGGTGATTGGTGAGTTGAGATCGGTGGAATAGATCATTTTACAGATGGCGGTCCCAATCGTGCGATTCTTGGATTCAACGGGATCGTTGGCGGTTCAGGTTGCGGATGCCATCTGGGCCGGGTCGGGGAGGCGGCCGGTGGATTTTTCTGATACGGAGGTCTGGGTGCCGACGGGGACGGCTTCACGGCGGATCCGGTTGGCGTTGGCGCGGAGGGCGGCAGAGGCGGGGACCGGGCTTTTCGCGCCGAAGTTTGTCCAGCCGATGGCAGCGCTGTTGCCCGACGGGGTGGCGGTGGCGAGCCGGGCGGAGCGGGAGGGCGCGTGGGGGTTGGCCCTGCGGGAGAGGGGGGCTGGAGGGGTTCTGTTTCCGAGGGCGGAATTGCTCGAGGGGGAGCGGCAATTGCTGGGAGCGGGGGGGATGCTGTGCGAGTTGGGGGATTTGTTGGCGGAGGGGGGATGGGATTTTGCGAGTGAGCGCGTCGCCGAAGTGTGTGAGGAGGACGGGGAGCGGTGGGAGGAATTGCGGGGGCTTTACGCGGGGTATTTGAGGCAGCTGGAGCGGCGGGGATTGGCGGATCCGAACGCCTTGAGGCTGGCTCGATTGGGGGGCGAGGTTGAGGTGTTGGGGGTGCGGCGGGTGTTCATTGCGGCGATTCCGGATTTGCCGCGATTGGCGGAACGGTGGGCGGAAGCGCTGATCCGGCACGGTGTGGCGGTGACGGTGCTGGTGTGGCGACCGGGGGAGATGGGGGGTGGATTTGACGGCTGGGGGCGGCCCGAGGCTCGGGATTGGGCGGCGTGTGCGTTGCCGGTGGCGGGTGAGGATTTTGTCCGAACTCGAGACCCGGAGGATGAAGCGGAGAGGACGGTTCGCTACTTGGCGGCGGCGGAGTCGGCGGGGGATTACGCGGTGGTGCTGGTCGACGGAGATCTCGCTCCGGCGTTTCGGTCGGAGATCCTGCGGGCGGGGGGGCGGCCGTTTCTGCCCGAGGGGGAGAAGTTGGCGGCGAGCGAGGCGGGCGTGGTGGCGGCGTTGTGGATGGATTGGCTGGAGGGGAGGCGGTTGAAGACGCTGCGGAGGCTGGTGGAGTGCCCGCGTTTTGTGCGGTGGCTGGGAATCGAGGCGGGGCGGGCATTGGCGGATCTGGATGAGTTGCAGGGCGGGGCGTTGGCCGAGACGTGGGGGCAGGTGAGGACGTTCACTGATTTGGCTCTGGTGGCAAAAATTGAGAGCTTGGGAAATTGGCCGACGGAGGAGCTGTTGGTGTCGCTTTGGGCGGACGGTGGTGAGGGGGGAGCGGCGGCGGGGGACGTGCTCAAGCTGTGGCGGGAGATCGGGGCGTCGCCGGTTTTTCGGGATTGGACGGCAGGGAGAGAGGCGGCGTTCGCACGGGCCTTGAGTTCGGCGGCGACGTTCGAGGCTTCGGATCCGGGGACGGTTGAGTTGCTGGGGTGGCTGGAAGCGCCGTGGGTGGACGCGACGCGGCTGGCGTTGGCGGGCTGCGTGGAGGGGCGACTGCCGGCTTCGGTGACGGAACACGCGTTCCTGCCGGATTCGCGGCGGCGGGCGTTGGGGATTCTCGACAACGCGGGGAGGCTGGCGCGGGACGCTTACCTGCTGACGTGCCTGGTGCGGGCGCGGGGGGAGGGAGAGTGTCGGCTGAGTTTCTGCAAGGTGTCGGCGGAGGGTGGGCCGAATCTGCCTTCGAGTTTGTTACTGAGGTGCGCGGATTTGGAATTACCGGAGCGGGTGTTGGAAGTTTTTCGTCCGGCGGAGGCGGGACGGGGAAGGCCGAGGCGGGAGAATGGCTGGCGGTGGCGGTTGCCGGAGGTGGCGCGGCGGCTTGGGGTGGCGAAGATCAGCCCGACGGACGTGTCGGCCTACCTGGCGTGTCCGTTGCGATTTTATTTCTCGAAGGTTCTGAGGGCGGAGGAATTTGACGCACGGGCGCGGGAGATGGACGCCTTGCAGTTCGGGTCACTCCTGCACAAGGCATTGGAGGTTTTTGGAAACGAATCGCGGGACGAGTCGAAGGTGGAGCGAATCGCGGCGGCTGTGATGGGGCCTTTGGCGGCGGAAGCTGCGCGGATGTTCGGACCGTCGCCGTCGCCAGCGGTGAGGGTGCAGTTGGAGGCGATCAAGCTGCGGCTACGGGCGTTTGCGCGGGTGCAGGCGGAGGAATACGCGGCGGGGTGGCGGATCATAGAGTCGGAGCGGAAGCTCTCGGCGGAGGAACCGGATCCGTTGCGGATCGGGCCGTTGCCCTTGTCGGGGAAAATTGATCGGATCGAGGAGCATCCGGAACTCGGGCTGCGGGTGGTGGATTACAAGAGCTACGCGAGCTGGAAGACGCCGGAGAAAACGCACTTCGGCCCGGCTTCGGCCGGTTGGTTGCCGGAGGCGGCGGTGGAGGTGCTGGGGAAGGCCCGGGCGTGGGTGGATCTGCAATTGCCGCTGTATCGGCGGATGACGGAGCGATGGTATCCGGGGCGCGAGGTGCGGTTGGCGTATTTCGTTCTGCCGGCGGACCCGGGGCAGACGGGCGTCGCGGAGCTGGAGTTGGACGATGAGCTTTACCTCTCGGCGCTCCGCTGCGCTGAAGCGGTCGCCGAGCACGTGGCGAAGGGGGTCTTCTGGCCGCCCCGGGAGGTGCGGGGAAATTGGGGTGATCCGGTCGAGTCGCTGTTTCTCAACGGGAAGCTGGAGAATTGTTTCGAGGCCGAGACGGTGGAATTTCTGAGGGGAGGGCTGGAATGATTCGCCGGATTCCGCATGAGATGCTGGTTGCGAACGCAGGCAGCGGGAAGACGTATTCGTTGACGACGCGGATGGTGAAGCTGCTTGCGTTGGACGTGGAGCCGCGACGGATTGCGGCGCTGACGTTCACGACGAAGGCGGCCGGGGAGTTCCTCGACGCCACGTTCGAGCGGATCGCACGGGCGGCGATGGAGCCGGAGAAGCTCGAGGATTTGCGGGACGCGACGGGTGTGGGGGAGTTGGACGCGGAGGCTTGCCGCGAGATGCTGCGGCGGCTGGTTGGGCAAATGGGCGGGTTGTGCATGGGGACGATCGACAGTCTTTTCGCGCGGATCGCGCGGGCGTTTCCAGTCGAATCCGGGATCACGGGGGACTTCTCGATCCTGGGAGAAGCCGATCTCGGGGCGGCACGGGAGGACGCTCTGGCGGCCGTCTTTCGGGCGCGGACCGGGGACGTCGCGGGTTTCGAGCAATTTCTCACGTTGGTTCGGCAGCAGAGTCGGAAGGGCGGAGAGCGTGACGTTTTTGGTTCGCTGGTGGGTTCGATCGAGGCGCTCCATGGACGATTTCTGTCGACTCCGGCGGACGTGAAGTGGGGCGACGCGACGGCGATCTGGCCGGAGGGCTGCGCGGTGTTGGCTGCCGGGGACGCGGCGGAGGCTGCGGATGCGCTGTGGGAGGCGATTGTCGCGACCCACCCGGAACTGACCGATGAGGCGCGGGAGGCGTGGGGGGGGAACTCGCAGTCGCCCGGGCCGCGGAGCCAGGCGAGGAGTTGGATGCCTTCATCAAAAAGCGTCTCGATAAGACGTCGAAGGACAAGACAACGGGTGAGGACTATCTGCCGACCGGCGGGAAGAAACTGTCGCGCGTCTATCTGAACGAGAGCGTCGCGCCGGCCCGCACCGCGTTGGCTTTGGCTTTGTTGAAACCGGAGTTCGAGGCACTCCTGAGGCGGAGCGCGGCTTTGCACGAGTTCATGGGTGCGTATGAGAGTGTTTACGAGCGGCAGACACGGGGCTTGGGGCGCCTGACTTTCAGCGATATCACGGACCTGCTGGCGCATCAGGTTGGGGCGATCGAATGGCTGGCGTCGGCTGGTTACCGGCTCGATGCGCGCTACGACCATTGGCTCCTCGACGAATTCCAGGATACCAGTCGACCTCAGTGGGCGGTGTTGTCGGCGTTCATCGACGAGGTGGTTCAGGATCCGGAGGGAGGGCGATCATTTTTTTACGTCGGCGATACGAAGCAGGCTCTCTACCTGTGGCGGGGTGGGGATCCGCGACTGTTCTTCGAGATTCGGGACAAATACAACGGCCCGGGCGGGGCGAGAATCGAGGAGCGGGCCTTGCAGGCGTCCTACCGGTCGGCGAGGGAGATCATCAGTTTCGTCAACGCGGTCTTTGGGAGCATCGAGACGGTGCGGACCGAGCTGGAACTGCCTGAGCGGGCGGTCGAGGACTGGCGGCGAGCGTGGCGGGAGCACACGGTGGCGGGAGAAAATGCGGGCCGCGCTGGCTACGTGCGGTGGACGGAGGTTGCGCCGGACGCCAATGCGAACGACGACGCAGACGGGGCCGATGGGGAATTCGAAGCCGGGCCTCAGGATCTGGAAATTCTGCGCATTTTGCGCGAGGCGGAACCTTGGAAGCGGGGCCTGAGTTGCTCGGTTCTCAAGCGGGACAATCGACGGCTGGGTGTTCTGGCGGCGCTGCTGCAATCGGCGGGGATCCCGGTGACGGTCGAGGGCCGGACCAATCCGTGCGTGGACAATCCGCTGGGCGCGGCGCTGGTGGCGGGGTTTCGGTTCGTGGCTTCGCCGAACGATCAGTTGGCCGGGGTGCTTTTCGCCGGATCGAAATTGGGCGAGGGCGTCGAGGACTCGGTGGCGTTCAGGGATGAGAGTTTGAGGCTGATCGCAGCGGTCGGATTTGCCGACACGGCTCGAGCGTGGATTGCGAGGATTGATCTGCGCGGCGAGCCCTTCCTGGCGCGGCGTGGCGAGGAATTTGCGGCGGCGGCGGCGGAGTTCGACGCCGGCCGGTCGGCGGAGGATGGCGTGCACGCATTTTTGGATTTTATTACCGGTTGGCAGACGCAGGAAGCGGAGAGCACGGACGTGGTGCGTTTGATGACGGTCCATCAGGCCAAGGGTCTGACGTTCGATCTGGCGATCGTGTCGGGTCTTGATCGGCTCACGCAGGACCGGACGTCGGGAGCGCTGGCGTTGGGGGGCGGGCGACCGCCACGGTGGGGGACGTTGCTGCCGAAGCGGCAATTGACCGAGTCTGATCCGGTGCTCACCGAGGCGCGCGACGCCATGCTGGCGGATGATTTTTATGGGACTCTGTGCACGGCCTACGTGGCGATGACGCGGCCGCGATACGCGCTTCACGTCGTGACCGATCGGGTCGAAGAGCGGTCGAGGGCTAAGAAACTGGGGAGGCTTTTGGGTCGCTTGGTTGAGCCAGGATTCGAGGCGGGTGATTCCGATTGGTTTGAGCGGTGGGAGTTGCGGGAACCCGGAGCGCTGCCGGTCGGGGCGAAAGAGAGCGTGACACTGACGGCACCAACGGGGACGACGCCGCGTCCCGTCTCGGCTTCGGAATCGGGCGCGTTTCGCGCGGGATCATCCGTCGCGGCGGACCTGGGGAACGAGATTCACGAGACGCTGGCGGAGATCGAATGGTTGGACTGGCGGGCGCCGTTTGATTTCGATGGGTGCTCGGAGGTAGCGCGCCAGGCGTTGGAGGTCTTCTTCTCGGGCGCCGAAGCGCGGGCGATCTTTGCGAAGCCTGACGCCAACGTGACTATCTGGCGGGAGCGGTCGTTCGATGTGCTGATCGAAGGAGAATGGTTCAGCGGGACGTTTGACCGGGTCCACGTGACGTTTTCGCCAGAAGGTGATCCTGTTTCGGCGGAGATTTTTGATTTCAAGACTGGAGTCGTCGGCGAGCGAGAACTGGCGCTTCGGCATGCGGGCCAGCTGGCCACCTACCGGACCGCTGTGGCTCGGCTACTTGGTCTCAACGCAGACAACGTCGCGGCGAAGATCGTTCTAGTGCCTTCGCAAAGGTCGAATGCCGGGGACTCTGCCCCGCATGGCTCCGGACCCGCCGCGTGATTCGCGCGATGGATCGACATCGACCTTCCAACTCGATTCAATCCTCGCGATGAGACGAAAACTTGGAGTGACGGCGCTTCTTTTTGTCGCGGTGGCATCGGGAGGTGGGATCGCGGAAGAATTGAGGGGAATAGTTCTGCGGTGGGATCAGGAATTCGGCGCTCTTCATCTGGAACAATCCACTGGCGATGAGGCGGTCGTCCCGATTTCGGCTGAAACCAAAGTCGTCGCTGCTTTCGGAAATCTGACGGACGGAAAAATCTTCGAGCCGGGAGAAACGGTCGTCGTCTCGCGTGAAGGTGGTGAATCTATTCTCATAGTGATCGAGGCTCCGGGCCAGCATACCGAGATTACGCCGGGTGAGATCGTTGACGTGACGGATGGGACCCCGACCTCGCCGCCGGTTGCCTCGTCGCCGAGTCCGGAGCCAGCAACTGAAGCGGTGCCCCACGCTGCCGAACCGACGTCTCTCGAAGAGCCAGAAGAGGAGGGCGTGCCGACCGATAGAAAAAATTTGAAGGAACCTCGCGACCTACCCGTTACGAATGTGTTAGAACAATGAGGCTTGATGGCGAATCGCTGATGGCCGCAACACGAACCTACCCTATGAAGAAAACCTATCTTATTACCCTGATTGCCGGGGTTGCCCTGGCGATGACTCCAACGAATTCCCGCGCCGCCGATGATGCGGAGAAGAAGGATAACGGATTTGCCGGCAAAGTGACCGCCTTTGATGCGACAGCGATGACGATGACCGTCGAGAAGAAGAAGGGCGACAAATCGATGGAATACACGATGACCGAAGACACGAAGATCGTGGATGCGGACAACGCCGAAATCGAAGCCGCGACGATCACCGTCGGATCGAAAGTCCGCGTCGTGACTGATGAAGAAGGCTCCATGGCCGCCAAGAAAGTCAAAGTCCTCCCTTTGAAGAAGGACAAGGACGGCGCTGAGATGGATGACACTGACGCGGGCGAGAGCGCTGACGAATAAATCGCGACCGTTTGAATTCAGATCAAGAGCAGCCGACGAAAGTCGGCTGCTTTTTTTTGTCACCGGACTTCGAAAACGAACTGAAATGTCCCTTTATCGTATGCGTCGACTTTTGCGAGGTAGTGGCCTGGCGTCGGTGCGACACCGATGGAGACGTCATCGAGCGTTTGTTCGCCGCCTCCTTTGAGATTGTAGATTGCCCGAACATTTGGAGTCGGGGTGCGTCCGGCAGAGTCGGATGAGAAAATCTGGACGTTCGCGCGCCGCGCTCCCGGAATCCGGAGGGAGGCGTTCCGCGCCACGGGATTCAGGATGCGGGCGGACCAGGGGTAGGCGGGTATCGCGGACTGGCCACCCAGACTTACCGGGAACGGGACCGGCGCCGGGATGGCTACGCCGCTCGCTCCTGGATTGACGATGCCACCGGTCGAAGTGAATGAGGAATTTTTGCAGCCAGCGACAACGAGGATGGCGCTGGTGAGAATCAGGGCGGGCGCGGTCATCTGCTGGTGTCGAATCGGTAAGTAAATGGCTTGCCGAGAACGAGCGAGGTAATTAAATCCTCACACTCACCCAGAAGACTATATGGATACCGTAGAAAGAGAACCCGTCAGCGTTGGGAATTGGCTCATCACTTATTTGATTACCGCGATTCCGCTGGTGAACATCATCATGCTCTTCGTCTGGGCCTTCAGCTCCGAAACGCACCCATCGAAGGCAAATTGGGCGAAGGCATCACTCCTGATGTTTGTGATCGCGATTGGACTCGTGATTGTGATCGCGGTTTTCGGTGGCGTGATTGCAGCGTTAACGGGAGGGCTTCAGCCGTCGAACTATTAGGATAGAGTCCTTCAGCCCAATCCCGCCCGCTCGGATTCCGCGAGCTGGGCGCGGAGTAGGTCGTGAAGGGTGAAAATCCCGATCACCGTCCGTCGCGTTTCATCGACGAGGACGACGATGTTCAAAGGCGCTTCAACCAACTGGCGCTGGATGTCGCCGATGGTCGTTTCCGGCGACGCCGTCGTCGCGGGATGGACGTTTGGTTCTTCGCCGGTCGCGACGAGACGGATGAGGTCATCGCGTTCCGTAACTCCCTGGATGCGCCCGGATTCATCGGAGACCGGATAAGCGTGGTGCTGAGTCTCGTCCAGAATCTTCTGGACGGCGTCGGCCTGCAGGGACGAGACGAGCACGGGCTTGAAATTAGCGAACGTCGAAACGCGTGCGCGGTTCCAGTGGGCGAAGTCGCGATGTCCCATGTGCTTGTCGAGGTGGTAGCCGTCGTCTTCGAGCACCTGGGCGTAGAAATTTTCGGCGCACAGCCAACGACTCGTCGCCTGGCTGATGATCGCGCTGAGCATGAGGAGGGGAACGAGCGAAAAATCGTGCGTGAGCTCGAAAACGATGAGAATGGACGTGACGGGAGCGCGGACGACGGCTCCCAGACACGAACTCATTCCGACGACGGCTAGGACGATGTGTTCCTCCCGGGTCATCGGGAGCGGAATGTCGGCGAGTCCCGCGAAGGCCGCTCCGGTCATCGCGCCGAGAAAAAGCGTGGGGGCGAAGATCCCGCCGCAACCACCCCAGGCGTAGCTGGCCACGGTGGCGAGAAATTTTGCCGCGAGCAGCGCCAGGCAGACGTCCCACGTGAGCGATCCGGTGAGCGAGTCGTTGAGATCGTTGTAACCGAGACCCAGAACGCCGAGGCGCTCGAAGTAATAGAAGATGACGCACGCCGTGGCCCAGGTGATCACGCCGCCGACCCAGGGGCGAGACCAAGCCGGCAGGTTACTGTGGGATTTGATCTGGCGTCTCCAAGCCAGCGAAGAATTCTGAAACGCCACGCCGACGAGCGAAGCGAAGAAGGCGGCAAACGGGCCGTAAAGGTAGAGGTGCCAGTTGAAGTCGCCGCTGAAATTAATGCTGAACGACGGGTCGTTTCCGACGAGCAAGTAGAGGCAGAAGGCCGAGGTGACCGACGCGAGCAAGATGCGACCGATGGCGCGATTGTTGAGATCCTCGATGATTTCCTCCAACACAAATGTCACGGCGGCGATCGGCGTGTTAAAGGCCGCGGCCAGACCCGCAGCCGCTCCGCAAGCAGCCGCGGTGCGTCGCTCGAATTTCACAACGCCAAAGCGGGAAGCGATCCACGACGCCAGTCCGCTGGCCATCTGCACGGTCGGACCCTCGCGACCCAGACTCAGACCGCCACCGACGCTGACGGTGCCGGCGATGAACTTGACCCAAATTGTTTTGAAGGGCATCACGCCCATGTCGCGCCAGTAGGCGAGCTTGAGCTGCGGAATGCCGCTGCCGGCGGCATCGGGTGCAAAATTGGCGAGTAGGAAACCCGAGAAGAGTGTCGCTGCGCTGATCACGCCGAAGCTGACTGCGGCGAATTTCCAGAACTCGGGCCTGGGCAAATCGGCAAGCGGATCCCAGATGCTGTCGAAGACAAATCCGATTGCGTGGTGAAACGCGACGGCGACCAAGCTACCGACGGCCCCGTAGATGCAGGTAAGAACAACTCCGCGCGTCTGCGCCGGAAGCTTGTTCAACAGAGTCGGCAGCACGGACATCGCTGTCCGAAACTACGCCCGCCGACGGGGGGAGTTCAAGGGCGCGGTCTCTACGCTTTCGGCTGCTCGGATTTCATGATCTCTGGAGCGAATTTTTGGACGAACGACTCAAGCATTTCGAGAGTTTGATCTTCGTCCCGACCGTTCGGCTTGAGTCCGGCCCAAACCGGCGCGCTGGTGATCACGTAGGCCCAGCGGTGATTGGTGTTGGAGGCGAGAACGTCCAGGTTTGTCTTGAGAACGCGAACGAGGTGACTGGAGGTCACGGTGTCCTTCCCCACGAACCAATAAAGAAAGAGACTGTTGAGTTCGCCCGGCGTGCCGTTGCCGAGGTCGATGGGGCGGGCAATCCGCAGCATTGTGACGGGAAGGGTGCTGCCGCTGGGGAGCGGAATTTCGAGAGCCTCGCTGGATTTAATGGTCCATCCCTGTCCGGGGAGACAAACCTCCGGGCGGTGGATGCTACGCCGCTCGGCCCCGGCGAGTACGATTTGCGCGTTGACTTGATCGCCTTCGGTGTCGGTGTAGAGCATCTTTCCGAATTCGGTATCTTCCGGTAGGATGATTCTTTCGGCTTCGGAAACTTCTTGAGGCGTGCCGGCAAATTGCCCGACGGATGTGGGCATGTCCATGTCGACGCCGGTTTCGGGATTGGCAACCACGGTGGTTTCGCTGAGACAAGCCATGATCGTGGCGGCGGCGAGAGCGACGAGGACGCCCCCCGCAGTCAGTGTACGCTTGAAATTCGTCGGCATGGTGAAGCTTGTAGGCTGCGACGATGGCGTGGAATTGGAATCAGTATTCATCTTCGAATCGTGAGGTGCCGTGAGGCGTGGTCGGTGCCGGGTGAAGGCGGGCGGTGTCGGAATTGAAGGCGGTGCGGATTCGCCGCATGGCCGATTCCATCGTCGCGGGCCAGTCCAGTAGTAGAAGATGGCCAATCCCAATCATACCTGCGAGAGCGACAACGAAGACGATGTATCCCGCAATCTGATGGAAGAGGCTTGGTTCCTCCAAACTCCCGATCGCGATTTCGGCGCCAACGGCGATGGTGCCAATCGTGAGCATCATGATCCTGGCCATGTTACCCATTACCGCCAGGGGAACGGCAAAAGCGAAGAGGAACAACTGCTTCCAGAGGGGCTTGATGGCGAAATAGGCGTAGAGAGCGGTCACCATCGTGAGGGCAAAAAGTGACCGGATGCCACTACAGGGATCGGCAACATCGACAGAGAAAGCAGCTCCGCGGGGAAGGCCGAGCAACTCGTTTGGTGCCGAGAGGATGGCCGTGCCCTGCTGGACGGTGTGGATTCCGATGCCGTTGAGGAGAACAACGCTGGCGTCCGACATGATGAGACGCAGGCGAAATGCAAGCATGCTATCAAGGAAAAGGAGGGGGAGTGCGAAGAACAGGAATGCGCAGGGGAAAGCCAGAGCACAGAGCCACCGCCATCCAAGGAGAAAAAGGATGGAACTCAAGGTGATCATCACGACCGAGCAAATACCGATGAAGTAATTGTCAACGCGATAACCCGCCCAGTAGATGACGAAGCTCAAGGCGAGCGGAAAGATCCCCAGGATCGTTCCGTTCACCGGAAGAGCGAGCAGTTCAGCGCGTTTCCGCCAAATGAGATACCCGATGATGGGGATGACCAGCCAGCAATGTTGCCACTCGTCGAGACTCCAAAAACGGTATGTCTGCAGGAAAAGAGGATTTCGCGACGGGCTGTAGCCAGTGGCGTAGGGTATTGCGAGTAACAGGGTGATGACAAAAGCGATCAACCCACCAGCAGTAGCGATGGCACGGATGGGTGGAGGCGTGGGGTATCTCAAAACGGTCGCGGAGTTGTGAATCCTCGAAACATGACAGAAGCTCGGAGGTTTGCCAGTCCCCTGCGGCGGGGTTACCTGGAATTCCCCGGCTTATCGCGCGAAAAGACCTCGAGCAGGAGGTACCAGCAAAAGAGCGTGTTGTATTTGAGATAGCGGGACCCCAACCGCTTGGGTTCCGAAAGGAGTCGGAAAAGCCAGGTCAGCCCAAGCGGTTGCATCCAGGCGGGAGCGTCGGGTTTGGTGCCGGCGATGACGTCGAACGCGAAGCCGACCGCGAGAAAAACCGATTTGATCCCCCGATCATGCGCGCGTTGGATCCAGTGGTATTGTTTGGGTGTGCCAAGACCGACCCAGATGAAATCCGGTTTGACGCGAAGCAATTCCTCAAAAACGGATTCGTCAGCGTCGAGTTCTCCGGCGGCTGAACAGATTCCGTGGAATCCGCCGACGAACTGGAGTTCGGAGTTATTCCGATGCAGGCGACTGACAAATTCCCGCCCACAGGATTCAGAAGCCTCCGATCAGATAGTGGGTGAAGCGGGGGGGACACGATTCTAAAAACTGGCGGGTAAACGTCGGTCCATAAACCCGATCCCGGAGAGCGGCTCCGCGGGCGTTCATGCACCAAACGAGGGGCATGCCGTCTGGAATGAAGTAGTTTACGTTCGCCGTCAGCGACTGAAAGTGGCGATCGTGACGGCGGAGTGTGACGATGTTGGTGTTTGCGAAATCGACGATGACTGCACGTTTGCTGGCAGCAAAGCCGGACATGCGCTGAATCAATTCCGCATAGTCGATCGCGCAAAGCGGGGTGCCGAGGACTTCGTATCGGCGGATGTCGGGTTCTGGCATGGTGGGGATCCTATTGTCAGTTGGGATGACTGACTCGCCGGGAAATAAAATCTTCGTAGAGGTTTTGGTCGGTTCGGCTGAATTGGGCAACGAATCTTTGTCGATTGCGTCGGCTCCATTCCGGCCACTCTTCCCGGCATTGGCAGGCTTGATTGAGTGCATTGGCGAGAGGAGACTCCAGCGGTCGAGCGGGCGGGAACAGGATTCCCCCTGGACGATCGCCCAGAACATCTCGGTTGCCCCTCCAATCGGTGGCGACGATCGGCAATCCCCACATCATGGCCTCGGCAAGGACGAGGCCAAATGATTCGTAAGGAGCGATGCTGGGGAAAACAAAACAATCAGCGTCGCGGTAGAAGTCGTCGAGGGTGCCATCGCGAATCTCGGCGACAAGGCGAACGTTGGATTCAAAGCCGAGTTTGCGAATCTGGGTTCGGCATAAGGCCTCGGTGTAGGAGCCGAGGAAACCTCCGATCAACGTGAGGCGGGCCTCGGGGTGGTGGGAAATTAACTGGGAAAAAGCCCGGAGGAGTTGGGGTGTGCCCTTGAGGTCGTAGAGGTGACCGACGTAGAGAAAGTGGGGCGGAGCCGAGGAAATTGGGCGGAAAGATGCGGAGGGATTTCGGTCTTCGATCCGGTGGGAAATGACCGAAATATCCTGCAACCGCAGAGCTTCGGGATCGCAGCGGTTAAACTCCGTCATCACAATGGCAGAATCGACGCAGTGACGATAGACCCATGAGAGCGCCCGTCCCAACAGCCCAGGTCGGGTTTTGAGCCTTTCCGCGATTCCGGCGGCGTGAAAGTGCACGGTCACGTGTCTGGCCAGTAGTGACAGCAGGGGTAGTAAAGCAATGTCCCGGAGCACGGGAGCTGTCTGAGGTCCGCCAGACGGATACCAGAGGAGGTCGACGCGACCTTGTGCTCGGAGGTGGATCATTCGACCCCACACGCGGGGGATTTCGAGCACTTTATGCCACGAGAACTTCCGAAGAGCCGCGAACGTCGGGGAAAAGTTGAATCGAAGGTGTTCGACATCATACACGCCGGCTTTCTGAAGGTCGTTGAACAGCCGACGAACCATGATGTTCTGACCGCCGACCGGGGGAGGGAACTCGCCGGCAACGATGATTCTCGGCCGATGCGGTGTCATTCGTTCCGCTCCGGAGTTTGCGCATCCGATGGAGGTTCATATTCGCGCAACCACTGGGCCGTCTCTTCGACCCCCTGTTGGAGCGAGTAGAGTCCCTTTCCCAAAACTTCGAAAGTCTTCTCCATCGGAGTGTCGTAGTGCGTTGTCATGCTCCGGAGACGGGAGGAATGGATGTAGAACGGTTTTTTGCGAACGTAGGAAATGCCGTCACCGATTCGGGCCGCAGCATTGAGAATGGGGAGGGGAATGCGAGGGGCTGGGCGTCCCCGAAGCGCGACGGAGAACGCGTTCGTCCACTGATAGATATCCGCCGGAGCGTCCCCGAGATAGAAGGTTTGTCGATCGACGGCCTCCCGATCTGCCCGCAGGATGTTCATCATTTGGTGAGCGACATTGCCCACGTAGCCGTAGCTGCGAACGATGGGCTGGCCGCCGGGATGGAAATAGAGCCCGCGGGCAGCGATCCTCCAAAATTCCCGACGGTAGCGGAGATGCCACGGACCCCACACGTTCGTGGGACGAGTGATCGTCCAGCAACATCCCAAGTCGGCCGCGCGGGTTATTCGCTCGGTTTCCACTTTGCTTTGACCATAGACGGTGCAGGGAAAGTAATGCTCATCGTTGTCGGGTAGGCGACCCGGTGCACAGACGTATTGGGTCGACGTCACGATCAATCGCTGGACGGTGGGTGTCTGCCGGACGGCCTCGAGAAGGTTCTGCGTGCCGACCGTGTTCGCCGAATAGCCGGCCTCGACGGTGGTATTTTCATCGCATTCGGCGCGAGCTCCGAGGTGGACAACCCAGTCCGGCGCGAAATCAGTCAGTCTACGAGTCAGTCCGCGCTGGTCCAACAGATCCTGCTCCTGCCAGAATGCCTGATGGCTGGGATCCAGACAAGAAGTGTTGGACAGATCGAGAATGTCGTGGCCTTCGCGGTGGGCAAGGGAGATGAAATTGGTTCCGATAAATCCGGACCCGCCGGTGACCAAGACGCGCATAACAAAAAGTGAGAGGCATTTACGCTCTTACTCAATCAGTGCGAAGTCAAATACTTGGCGAATCCACAGGGAAAGCCTGATCCCTGAAAGACGACACTGCTGACGGCTTTCCGACAACGAACTTTTTATGAACACCAGTCTTGCGACCTATCATACCTCCTCCACGGTCGGTGCGATTGGCAGCCCGGACCAGCGGGGGTTGTCTGAAACCCTCCACGTCGGGTTGCGGACCGATGGGCATGAGGGTTGCGGCTCTCCGGGAGACCCGTTCGACGGAAGTTCGGCATTGAAGTTGATCGAGATCATCGGAGGGGCTCCGGGCGGTTCTGAAATTGTTGTCAATAGCGGGGTTTACGAGATCCCGACCGGCTTGTCTCTGGCACGCCGGGTTCAGACGGATTTTCCGGTTCTCACCTTTCGCCCGCGAGCAATCCTCCTCTACGAAGATCCGGATGATGCGGCGGCCGATTGGCGGCTTTTCCTTGGGGAGGCGAGAAACATCGAGTGGTTCGGGGCATCTCCGGATGCGGCGGCTGCGGTGAATTTCAAAGCGATCCTGTGTGCCCGTAATTCGCTTGCTCCGGCCGACGGCGGAAGTCGCACGAAATCCGGCGGCTTAATCCGGCGGGGTGAGATTACGATTCCGCAGCGTGGCCCTTATCTGATTGACGACACGATCGTGCTTTCGGGAACGACGGTGATCCGGGGTCGATTGTTGGGGGGCGGCGCAGCCGGATTGCGGTTTGCCGACCACTCAGCGCCCGCGGGCGGTCGGGAGAAGTTCGTTCTCGAATTCGAACTGGTCGAGGGATACTCCCACGCGAATTTCGTGCACGACACGGCAGTCGTTAATCTTGTCGTCGACTCAACCGACGCGGGTAATGAGAAGCAGTCGGGAATACTTTTCCGGGGATCCCAACTGAGCTTTCTGGACGGTGTCTGGATCTTTCACCGGTGGAGGGTTTTCGTCAGTTCCACTCAATCCGGGTATTCGATTCGCGACATGACGGTGGTGGGGTATGCGCCGACGACTTCCTCGCTGGGTTGTCGCAGCGGTTTACCGCAGGTCACGATCGAAGGGGGGATCGGTGTTCCCATCAATCATCTTTCCTTGATCGGTAACGATCCACCTCGACGCGGGCCCGACCATCAATTCACCCCCTCAATGATCATCACGGACTACAGTCAGGGGGTGGTGGGACTTTCGGTTGGGATCGAACAAGGGGCGTCCGGCTTGGAAATACGTGACTCGCAGAATTGCAATATCCTCAATCTCGAGGTGTCCGGCCGGTCCGGCGAGGGAGCTTACGCGCTCGCGGTGTGCGGGAAGTCGAAGGCGAACGCGGTGGGTGTCAATGCATTGAGCGGCGTCACGACGACGATCATCGATCAATCGAGAGATCCCGAACGGACGCTCGCGGCGGCGGTCGCAACCTCGGCTCGGTTTTTCAGGATCTCCGGGCGATTGCCGGCACCGTGGAGACACTGTCGGCTGAAGCGGTGGTGTCCCGGGCAATCAAGGCCTTCGTCCCGGGCGACTGGGGCGTTCCTCTGAGCGTGGGCGGTAATGCTTCCCTGCCGCTCACCGACTACTGTGGCATCGACTTCCTTTACGACGCGACTGTGATTTTTCGCCTGACCCAGTCCCTGGCCGGGCCGGACAAATACGAGCTTCGGCTGGACCGGGAGCACGGCGGAAAGAAATCCATCTGGCGGGTCAAGGAGAGCAATGTCTTCCAAATTTCAACTCCGCTCGAAGTGTTGGCGGACGTAAGGATCGCATCACCCGGGCGGGGATTTCAGATCAAGGAAGGATCCAACGCCAAAGCGGGCCTGGGCACGCTTGCAAGTGGCTCCGTGTTTGTGCGAACGACCAGGGTGTCCGCAGAGAGCCGAATCGCGATATTCCCCCAGAGTATCGGGAACTCCGAATCGCTCGGCACGCTCAGGGTCGGTCGGATCGAATGCGGAGTCGGTTTTGTCATCAACTCCCACCGTCAAAATCTTGAGATTGAATCGGGTGATCGATCCAGCGTTTATTGGCAAATCTGGGATCCCTCGTGAGACCGGATTCGCGCCGTTTATATGATCATGAAAGTTACCTTGGTTCCTTCGCCACCCTCGGAAGGTTGGCACAGCATGGATCGGTATTGGCGGGAACTGCAATGTCGGTCCGGGATTTTCCACGACGAGGGGATCGACCTGGTTGACTTCCTGACTGCTCCGCCACCGGAGACAAGCCGTGCCTCGCGGTGGAAGCGGGCTGCCGAACGGTATTTAGTGTATCCAATGCAAGCGCGACGACTGCGGGGGCGAGCAATTCTTCACTTACTGGATCACAGCCACGCGGACGTCCTCGCGCACGTGGAGCCGACAGTAAAACGGATTGTCACCGTTCACGATCTGGCTCCTCTCCGCGACTCAAGTGATCTTTCGCCAGCCCAGTTGGCACGATTTCGAAAACGGGTGATGAATCTTCAACGGGCCGATTTGATTCTCACCGATTCTGAGTTCACGGCGCGGGACGTGATCGAGTTTCTAGGGCGGGAATGCCCACCGGTTCGGTGTCTGCCCCTCGGCGTGACCGTCGAGCGTTTCGATCGGTCGGACACCGTGCAGCGGAGCTACGGGTTGGACGATCGTATCCGAATGCTGTGCGTGGGATCCAATCAGCGGCGTAAGAACCTCAAGATTCTACCGGCCGTCCTCTCCCACCTCACGGCGGCCGGGCGGGAGGTCGAGTTGATTCGAGTCGGCCCGCGATTTCCGGATTCCATCCGCGACCAACTCATTGCGAATTCCCGCGTAATTTTGACCGAGAAGTCGGGGGTAGCGGAGGAGGAACTCATCGCCACGTATCACCGCGTGGATTTGCTGTTTTTCCCGTCGAGTCTGGAAGGGTTTGGATTTCCGGTGTTGGAGGCGATGGCCGCGGGGACCCCGGTGGTTGCGGCTCGCGCGTCCAGCGTGCCGGAGATCGGTCTGGATACCATTGGATACTTTCCAACCGACGACGCGCTTCTGGCCGCCGACGAAGTGGTGCGGCTGTTGGGGGACGATGATCTCCGGTTGCGTCGAATTCGGTCGGCCCGAATACGCGCAGAAGAATTGGACTGGTCCCGCCACGTGAATTGTCTGGCGCGGATTTACCGCGAGATGGCGAGCGGTGAAGCGGCGTAACGCTATTTATCGGCGGGATCGGAGGACCGGGTCCCTTCCGCGAAAAGATCGGGCAGGAGCGTCGTGGCGTCGATCTGAGCGTCCTTTGCAGCCGATCCGTGGCGGACTTTCAGTAGCCATTTCGGGGTGAGGGTCAGGAGTTCGTAGATCGCCCGTCGAACTTTCGACGCGATCGAACCCGAACTATTAAAAACGCCTTTGACCGTGATGTTCTCAAAACCGGTCGCGCGGAGGATTTGGGCGAATGAGAGAGGTGTCAGACCGCCTTCGTGCGTGAAGTCGCCGTAGCGGGTGGTCGCCGCCAGCGGCGCCTGGGCATTGAACGAGAGCAGCCACAATCGTCCGCCCGGCTTCAATGCGTCACTGCAGAACTTGGAGGAATTCGATGAGTTCCGATTTGTCGAGGTGTTCGATGAGGTCCTTGGCATGAATCAGGTCAAAACTGCGCGGTCGACTGCGTAAAGATTCGAGGGCATCCCTTCGAAGAATCGAAACATTTGGCGTCCGGGCCGCGATCTCAGCCTGAGCTTCCGAGACCTCAATGCCGGTCAGATTTTCAAATCCCAAAGTGTGCAACCAAGTGAGCCACTGCCCCTGACCACAACCGACGTCGGCAATTGCAAGGCTTCGATTTCGGGGAAGGGATGAATAGGTGGACCTGTAGACCGATTGCTCGACTGAAGGCGGTGCCGCCTTCAGTGACCCAAAATGGCGGGCGTAGTCGTGGTAGAGAACCTGGCGGTAATGCTTATTCATACACGTCGTGATGGCAGGCGCCTCAGGTTGGAATGCTGCTTTTCGAAGACTCCTGATCGAGAATCGCCAGTAGTCGTTCGGAGAATCTTTGCGGGTCAATCACACCGGGGACAGGCTCATTCCCCGCGATCAACCGACCCGCTTGGTAGTCTGATCTTAAAAGAGTGGCAATTTCAGCAGAGTTCCACGGAATGAGTCGACCGTTGACGGTTGGTGTCGAAAAGCATTTCGCTGCCGTGATGTGGAGTGAGGTATAATCTGAGGCCCAGAGCGGCGGCTTGGATCTCGACCAATGAAAATGCTTCCGAATAGGAAGGAAATAACAGAGCGTCAGCAGCGGAAAATGCTGGGAGGGGATCGGAGAGCATTCCGGTGAAGGTGACAAATTCGCGATGATCAGGGACATCGCGATCCAGTTCCCGTTGAAGCCGTTACGATCGTATCCTTGGTGCCGCCAATAACCAAGAGACGGGCGTTTCCAGTTGGCCGAAGTTTGGCTACCGCTTTGAACGGCCAGCGTAAATCCTTTGCGCCGATGGTGGCCCTGACTGGCAAATACAAAAATAATATCGCTCTCATCCCAGCCAAACCTGGCTCGCTCGATTGGCCGGTGATGTTGTCGGGCCGCCGGGTTCCAAACGCTGGTATCGATTGAGTTCGGCAGCAGTTTCGCTTGCTTCCAAGGGGCGGAAAACTTTGCCGCATCGCGCATGACCGCTTTGGATGCTGCGAGAAGATTATTCCGGGTTGGCGACCAATAGATGATGATATCGGAAAGCAGTCCAGAGCGTGAACTCCATGGCGCATTCAAGAGCATCGCGGAGCGATCGGAACGGCATCTGAAATTGTTTTGCAGCGTAGTCGAAGTGCGAAAATTGCAGGTAACAAAAGTGGGCTCCAGTGCAGATCGAAGCCATTTGAAATGCTGACGTCGCAAACGTCTTTCCACGATCCAGCCTCAACGACGAATCGACGCCAGTGTGCCTGGAAAGCGAAAAGCCAAGGCTCCAACACCCAAGCTACTTTTCTCCGGCGAAAAATAATGGGTTTGACGAGCGGATGAGGATCACAGGTCCAACACCAAACGATCACTTCATAACCCCCGGTCTGAAGATAGGGGAGAGCGCGGATGAGCGATTCCCAGGAAGGATTGGTTTTATGAAACCACGGTTCGATGATGACCAGCTTCCGGTTCATTGGCTTCCGTAGGCTCCAAGCTGGCGGGCCTCCGCTGGGAGCTCCGGGCCATGTGGTCCGCGAGGATTGGATCATCAGGAAAGGTGGGTGCATACAAGCTATCGCTGATGCCTCCTTCGACGGCTGGTGAGAGCAATTCTCGATCGAACCTGACGAGGCAGTAGATCGCACCAATGTGCATCCACAAAACGAAGTTGAATGGATTGGTGTGAAAGTTCGACCCGCCCAGCATGCCGCTAACGAAGATGGGCACCATTGCCGCCATCAGCATGCTGGCAAGGGAGCGTCGATAGAGGTCCTGAATGCCAAATATCATCCAGCGATCTACCGGAAGCCGACGAAAACTTGCGCGAGCGTGAGGATGACCCCTACCAATCCATAAGATTCGAGGATGACATTGATTACGTCGTGGTATTCTCCTTTCCCTCCTCCGCGGTAATCTCCGAGGGTCCCTTGGCCGAGCCCGGCCGAGTAGTGAATAATTCGAGAGGGATCCTTGAGACGCTCCCATCCGTTAAGCCGATCACCAAACGTCGCGACCCGCAGAACCGAGCCGGCCCATTTGCCATCAGACGCGATAGCGTCGTTGATATCCATCAGTCGATCCGCCAAAAAGTCAGAATAGAAAATGGCTGTAACCAGCAGAGCTGCCACCCCAACGTATGCAATGGTGAGCCGTTTCCATGATTTTGTGAAAAAGTAAAATGCAATGCCGACAAACGGCAGAATCATTGCTGAGCGTTGCAGCGATAAGATCATTCCAACAAAAAGACTGATGGCGCAGAATCCCCAGAGTTTTCGATGGCCCGGACTGTTGATCCACAGCCACAAGTTAAGGGGGAGTAACAAACCAATCACGCCGTAGTTGACGCTCCCGGAACCAAAACCGACGGTTCGGGGGAAGCCATACATGTGAATGTCGGAAAACCGTCATGAGGACACTTGAGATAAGAACGTTTCCGCGTAGAACGACTCCATCGGAGCATATCCGAAAAAGTACTGTTTGAATCCCATAAAAGCCCAGGGAACGAAGCAGAGAATGATGAATTTCAGGAATTTGATCAAATTTTCGTCATCCTCCAGTAATCTAGGCATGGCGACAAGCAGCCCAGCAGCCGAGATGTAGAGTCCGGTCTTCGGGGAGATTATGGCGACAGCCGCGCAAGCGAATCCGGCAAAAAGAATCAAGGGGCCAACCGATCCCGTGTCACTCTGGAGCATCCACGGACGACAACGAAAGGCGCGATGATCCCGAGTGTAATCATCACGATGCGAATGACGGCCGTTACGTTGATCACGGGCAGGAGAGTGCTTCTATTCGGTGCGTTTGGGATGCTACAAAGCTGGACGGGAATCCCGCAAATTCAAGTTCTCTGGGTTGCGCGGCGCGGCAAAATTCTCGCGTAACCCGCAGGCACACCGTGGAAAACGATACGGCGCGAAATAAGTTAGTTTGCGAAATAAGTATTTGATAGATGATTGGATTGGACGTCTTCTGCGACGCTTTCAAATTCTAATTGGTCATGCCGTGGTGGCTTCATCGTGATTGGTGACGGGCGTCCTCGATGACCTCGCAGTAGCGGCTAACTATTGCCCCGGGGCTGTAACCGGCGAGGTGCTCCAGCGAGCCCGTCCGAGAACGGGTTGTGGTCGCATCCGATCTGGGTCCAAGCCTCGAGCATACGGCGAGTCAAGCCATCGTGGTCGTGGTTGTCGAACAAGTAGCCATGTTTGCCGACGGACTCTCCCAAGCCGCCCCCGCTCGATGCGATGGGGACGCAACCACAGGCCAAGCCTTCGAGGCTGACGATGCCGATGGGCTCCTGTGTCCTCGTTGGGATCAAAAGAAATCGATGTCGATTCATCTCCCTCGCCAATTCATCCTGTTCCAATCTCCGAGGAATTCGACTTGATTGCCCAGATCGGCGGCTGAGATCGCCTCCCGCAGGCTCTTCTCCGCAGGTCCTGACCCGGCGAATCGGACTTTGGGTTGGTGGCCCAAGGATCGCGACCCGGTCAGTGATTCGAGGACATCGAAGATGCCTTTGTCGGCGATATATCGTCCGGCAAATAGCATTGCGGGTTCGCGCAGATCGTTCCACGCGGTCGTCTGGCGAAAGACGGTCGTATTGTAGGGGTTGGGAATGACAATCGATGGGACTTGGTTGATGTCCGCGACGTGCTGGCAGGCCGAGATGACTCGAGTCGAGTGCTTCATCACGTAATCGGAGAGTAGTTGCTCGAGTGGCCTTTTCAGAACGCCGCCATCAAAAGTCTCCGAGGGTCCCGACATTGAAAGAGCTGTCGGGCGCGGGACGAGAAGGGTTGGGAACCAGTATTTCAGCGAAAGATGATTGTAAAAAACGACATCCGCCCAGCGAAATTGGGCGGACGTTACGCCGAGGTGTGGACGCCGAAAAACGGGGGCCTTCCGGATGCTGGCTTCCAGTCCCCCGCCGTCGGGGAAACGGTCCGAACGCTGTTCCCGAGTCTCTCTAGTTCTTCGATGATCAGGGGAGCCATCGTCTCAACGCCGCCCAGCTGAGGAAATAGTGGGGAAATAAATAAAACTTTGGATGGCTGCATGATCCTACTCTACGCGGGTAAACCAAAATACGTTCGAATTCTGGAAACGGACGGCGTGGCTCGCGGCGCTCGAATCCGAGCGCCGTCAGGACATCGAGCGGTGAGACGAGGTTGGCTGCGGAGGCTGGTGAACCTCGATAATGACATTCCGGCAGCGGTCCAGGCTGGAATGGTGAGGGGAATAAACATTGAATATTCGCTTCCCTCGACGTCGATCTTGCAGAGATCGATCTGGCCGGATGGAAAGTGTTGTTCGATCAGAGTGTCGAGCGTGTAGACGGCGGTGCGACTCTGAAACTCGACCTTGTCGGGCGGGGTTTCGAGAGTTCCGAATCTCCCCGCGAACCAAATGCCACGTCTTCAAATCGGTCCGAGCTTGAGACGGCTCCGAGAATGTTGATGCAGGACGGCCCGATGTTTGAAGTCAGGTTGTAACAGAGTCGAGAGTGGGTCACTGGATTGAACTCGACCGACACGATTTTCTCGAATGCGAATCCGCGAGCGGCCAGCGCCAGTGATAGGCCGCCGGTGTTGGCTCCGAGGTCGAGGATTCGGAGGGGATGATCCCGGTCGAATTCGTCGAGTGCTGGGTCATACAGACCTGGTACGAGGCAGGAGCGTGCTCCATCTTGATCACCGCGAGCGTGATCGATCAGGACATGAAGACCCTTGTAGCGGTAGAAGATCCCGCTGGTGAGGTGCGGAAAAATAGGCGGCTCACCAAAATTTGAAACCAGTTGTCGAAATGGAAAATTATTCCAGCTTTCTGAATGTATTTTTCAAGGCGGTGCCCATCTTTCCTTACCTTCGGTTCCAGCGATCTGTGATCAAATCGAAGGCCGCCTTGGAGGGAAGACCCGTTTTCCAATGAAGAAGGTTGAGGACGCCGGACAGCTTGGTCCAAAGTTGCTTGGATCCGCCGAGGCGCGTGAGGTGGGAAATTCCGAGGGCTTCCCATTCACACAATTCGACCGAGAGTCCGGAATCTTCACACAACGACTTGATGCCTGCCGGGTAGATTCTCCAGCAATCGACTGGATCTTCGTGGTATTCCCAACTTGATCGGGCTGATCGTGACGATCAGTCCCCCGGGCTTTGTGATCTTCTCCAGCCAGCTCCCCGGCATCCAGCGCCAGATTTTTTGAACGTGTTCGATCACACTGGAGGAGAAGACGATGTCGAAAGAATTGTCGGGAATTGGGAATTTGTATTCGTCGTGAGTGACGTAAGTGAGGGGAATGGTGAAACGACGATCCAAGTCGATGGTCTCCCATGATTTACAGGGCGTCTCGATCAGCTTCTGGAAGTCGGATGGGATGGCGTTGGAACGATTTCAAAACTGTCGAGTCTGGTGTGAACCGTGACGCCGCGTGCTTGTCGAAAAGCAATTTAACGTTTTTGTGCATTTGAGAGTGGGCTTGGGGCGAGAGTTATATGGCTCGATGGTGGCTTTGAAAAGGGACATTCGACCGTGAGACCAACTGGGTGAATCAACAAGGCTCCGAGGGTCGTCTCGGCGACAAGAACGGATAGCGCCATCCCGGTGGTCTAACCACCACGACAGGATCGATGCCGAGAGAACGCTAGAACGCTGCAGGCACAACGCACCGCATGAGTCCTCCGTCCAGGTGCTGGGCGATCATGTAGTTGAGATTGATGTTCGTGCTCAACCAGTGGATTGGGAGGATGAGGATTAGAATCCGGAGAAGATCCGAGGATCCGGTGAACTCAGCGCCGAGGACGGTCCGGACGATGAGCGGAGCAAAAAGAAAGATGCCGCCTGCGACGACAATCGAGCCACCGACGAGGATGATGCTACTCTTGCGGAAAAGAGCCCGCGCAACGGAGGGATTCTTACCGAGGTGGTAGTTGATCTTGGCGTGGACCGCTGATGCAAATGGACTCACGAGTCCGGCGTGTGCGAAGTCCTTCCGGCGCCGCCGTAGACCCCGACGATGCGCGGGTCCACGAAAAAGCTGAGGATCAGGGCGTTGCATTGGTTAATCAGTCCGCCGGATAGGTTGAAAACGAAGAGCGCGAAACTTTTACGGTAGTAATCGAGGAACAGGGAGGCATTTTCCCGCCGCAGCCACAATATTTCCAGAGGATGGAATACGTGAAGCCGATCACGGCTAGTGAACCGGCTGCCTGGGCAAGAAACACCATCGGCGCATCCTCCGGGGATCGAACTAGAAATAGAATTCCGCTGAAGGCGGGCAGTTTGGCTGCGGTATCCATCACGCTGAACAGGCGCATTCGGTCCAGGCCTTGCAACAGCCAACCTGGGCTCAAGGCCGCGCTCGACGCGGTCAACAGACCACAGGCGGTCAGAACAGGAACGGAACTGAGTGCGGGAACGAAGAGTGACAAGCCGAAGAGAAGGCCTGCGGCGGGATCAGGTAGAGCGCCGGGCGATGATGAGTTCTGTGTGAATCCGTCGGAATTTCTGCCAGGTCATCGCGATTGCGGGCGATGAGTCTGGTGGGGCGCGCATTGGCGCGGCCAGATTCAGGATGATCGCAATGAGGTTCGAGAACGACTCAGCCACGACGTATTGGCCCCAAGCAGTCGGTCCCAGCGTTCGCGTGAGAAACGGGATGAGGAAAAGTGGGAAGAGGTAGTTGGCCGCGAACGATCCGTAGAGGAACACCATGTCGCCAGTGGCGGGGCGCCGGAGGAGGGAGAGAATTCTGCGGCGCATTGGGGAAGCGAAATGAGAGAGTTTTCTTGGGTGGGCCGGCGGGTGAAACCTGTCTGCTGGCCGGGATGGAAGAATTAGCGGCCTTCGGCGGGCACCGAAGGATTCTCTTCGAGAGTGCGGCCAATTCCGCTTCCGTCATCGCAGCAATGGTCTGCTCAAAGGAGAATCGGGGATTCCAGCTCAGACTGTTGCGCGGGCGCTCGGATCGCCAATCAGTCGGACCGGGTCCGTGGCGAAGATGCTTGGCGTCGACTTGGACATAATTCTGCCATTGCAGGTCTACGGTGCCGAATGCGTGATCGAGGATGTCCGAGACCGAACGTGCGTTCCCGGAGGCGAAGATGTAGTCGGCAGGTTTCTCGGCTTGGAGGGCGAGGCGGAATCCGACAACGAAATCGCGGGCGTCGCTCCAGTCCCGTTGAGCCTCGATGTTACCGCTTCAGCGTTTTTCTGCGACCCAACGCGATCTCCGCAGCGGCCCGACAGATTTTTCGGGTGACGAAATTTTCCCCCCGACGGGGAGATTGATGGTTCTTACCAAATCGCGTTGCAGGTGTAGAGACCGTATTCCTTCCGGTAGATTCGGGTCGTCTGGCTGGCGAAGGCCTTGGCGCACCCGTAGGGAGTGATCGGATTCATCGGCGTGCGTTCGTTCTGCGGGCATTCGATGGGATCGCCGGAAAATTTCGCTGCTACTTGCGTGCAGAAGCCGTGGAGGATTCGGAAGGTCACGCAGGATTTCGAAGAATCGCAAGGCGGCCATGGCGGTCAGCTCGGCGATCGGAATTTCGAAACTCAGGCCGACGTGGCTGTCGGCCCGCCAAGTGATAGAATTCGTCGGTGACCTCGGCCAGAATCCGACGGAGTGTCGTCATGTCTGGAGATCACAGTAGTGCAGGAAAAGCCGTTCGTTGTAGACGGTGGGGTCGTTGTAGAGATGCGACAGTCTTGAACGCGACAAGCGCGCCGGGCCGACGGACGGCTCCGTGAACCTCGTAGCCGCGGGACAGCAGGTGCTCGGCGAGGTATGATCCATCCTGGCCGGTTATTCCCGTGATGAATGCGACAGTTTGGGGTGAGTTCATGATGCGGGCGTTGTTAGTCGCTGGAGCGCCGGACATCAATTGTCTACAAATAAATTTGCAGGAAGGTCATCCTGCGAGGGTTGAGGGATGCACGGAATCTGATTCCGCAGCCTGCTCGATTTGGGAAGTGAAATCACCGATCATGCCGAGCTGAATGGGGCGATCCCGGGGGCGGTCGCTTTGATCAGATCGCCCGATTCGGGGGCCGTAAGGGAAGTGTCTGCCTGATCGTGCCGGAATCAGACTACCTTCAGGCAGGTAGCAATTTTTGAAAAAACGCGTGTCGTGAGTTCCTGCTGTGCGAACACTGTGTTGAATGCGCGCCATCGTTGTCGTTCTCCTCGGTCTGCGCTGGTCGCGAGTCAGGTTGCCCACGGTGGAGCGTTCATTCCATTCTTCATGTATTCTCACTGGCGCTGGGGGGTTGGCGCTGCTTGCCTCCGTCGTTACGCCATCGCCCCGATCCGCGCCGCCCCTTCCGCAGATCGTAGCAGCGGGCGTGTTCGGGGGATACGTCCTGTGGCGTTGTGCCGTCGCGGAGGACGCAAGAGCTCGCGCGGATCGATGCCGGGCAGTGGTTGCTCTACATTGGCGCTTGGTTGGCCGTGGTGAGTGCCTTGGCGGGGAGGCGCTCCTTGATCTGGTTGGCGGCGATCCTGATCGCAGCGATCCTGATCGAAAGCGCCTTCGCCGCCTTGCAGATTGCGAACCCGGACGAGTCGACTCTGCCGTATTGGTTCTCCGAGCGTCTGCAGACATTTTATTTCGGTCGGGTCGGTAATCGGATCCGCGGTTTGTTTCTGAATTTGAAATCAGTTGGCTTGGGCGGCGAACGTGGGGGCGTTGCTGACCCTCGGGATTGGGGTCTGGGGAGGCCGGGATGATCTGGCGGCTCGTCCTGATCGATTTCTCGGCTGTTTTTTCCATCATCTCCCTCCTGACGGCAAGCCGCGGTGGGATGTTGAGCCTGGTCGCCGGATTCTTTGGATTCTGCGTTTTGAGTATTGCGAGACCTGCTTGCAGCACGGTCCGGAGGCGGGGAGCGTTCATCGCGGCAATTGGTGCCCCGATCGGCATCATCGCAGCAGTTTTTCTGGGAGTGTTTTCCAATAACTGGATCGCGCTGGGGCGTCTGGACACGTTCCTGGATTCCAACGTGCGCCTGGAGTTCGCTGAGTCTTGTTTCAGAATGTTTCAACAAGCTCCCCGTAATCGGAACGTTCGTCTTCGTTGCGCGAGCCTTCCGATTCGATCGTGGAAATTCCGGGGACCCTGTCTTTGCGCATGACGATTGGCTTCAGCTCCTTGCGGAATACGGATACGTCGGATTCGTCCTTTGGATCCTCCTGTCCGCCATCGTCGGATACGGTGCGGTCAGGGAATTCGTGCGGCTGACTCGATCGGCCGGGCACGAGCGAGATTCCCCGTTGAGCTGGAGAGGTGGTGTCTTGATCGGTGCAATCTCAGCCTGGCTGGCTTGCCTGGTGCATGGGATCACCGATTACAACCTTCACATTCCGGCCAACGGGGATGCCTGCCGCCCTGGTGATGGGAATGATGGTTCCCAAAGGTCGCGAGCTTGATTCCGGGCTGATTCTGGGAGTGCGGCGGATCTTTTCGATCGGGCTGTCGTTGATCGTCGTCGGACTGATCTCGGCCTACCTGTGGACATACGCAGTTTCAGATCTTCGGCGGCTCCAGGCAGAGAATGCGTTTTATCGAGGGGACGTAATAGTACCGCGATCAACAAGCCGAGCGAGGAATCGCTTTCTCGCCTGATGACCCGGGCTTGAATCAGACTCTGGCAATGGCTCATTTCGGCTACGAGGGAACTCGAACAATTGATGAAGTGGATGGAGTTGAATCGCAATCAGCGGAGCGATGATGATGGAAAGGATGTCTCGTTCCCAGCGGACGAGCCGCGGAATGTTGAGGTTGATCGCAATGCACTTGCGTTGGCGGCAATCAGGAAAGCCATCGCGGCGCAGCCCCGCGAGCGTCAATATTCGATCGAAGCGTCGCAGATTCTGCTCGAGATGGGACAAATTCCGCCGCGCGGAGGCCATGATTCGAAAGTCATTGATTCGATCCGATGCATGCCCACACGTGGGAAAAATGGGGCGATTTGTATGAATACGATGATCGATTGAAGAAGGCCCTTCGCCTTTACGACATCGCGGCTCTCCTCGATGGAGGTGAGAATGCTTTTATACGGCTGAGGACATACGTGAAGAATCGACGCCGACCGACGAATTCCGGGCCGCCATGAGATTGCAGCAATCAATCGCAAATCGGGCCGCGCGCGGGATGGCGGCACTGTTGGTGGCGACGGCCGCATTGGCACAGTCGGACCCGAACGAGGCCGTTTCTCTTACTGGTGCACTGGTGTTCCGGAGGAGGCCTTTATCGCCAGGCAGCCGGACGTTACGAACGAATCGGTTCCGAGTCCCCCGTCGCCTTCGATTCAACCAAGCCCCGACGTGACTCTTCCGGATCAGCCGTCAGCTCAAATGTTGGCGACTGCCATCCAGACGGAATCTGCCGAAGCGATTGCAGTCGACGACTATGAAAATGCCGTTGATGGAACGGATCTGGATCCAGGAAATCAGTTTGTCCCATCCTTCGATTGGTTGTCGCCGAGCGAGCCGGGCGGGCGTGACAATTTCACGATTTCGTTCGGAGCGACCGTTGGATACGACAATAACGTTTTATTTTCAGCCAGTAACGTTGTCGGCAGCGCGACGGCGACGGCAGTCTTGGGATGCAATACGTGGTTGGTACGCCCCGTTTCGATTTGTTCGGATCTCAATTTGGCGACTACTTATTTCCAGACTGGCCGGGTGGAAACGAGCAAAACACTTTCACCTTGCTCGGTGGTAGCCGGTATCAGTTCCGCCCGCGGACGCAGATGAGTCTGCGGACGTCGACTTCCTACCTTGCCCAGCCTGATCCCGACGTGATCGGTAACACCACCACAGACAACGGGAGTTATTTTGTCACCGACACCAGTTTTGATCTCTCCTACGAATTGCGACCTCGCCTGAGTCGGTGGCAAATACGCGTTCAACGCAATTCGCTACGACTCCGAAGTCATCAACGAACAATCCGGCTTCGTTTCCCAGAATTTCTCCGGAACGGCGAACTGGCTGCTCACGCCGAGAACTATCATTCTCGGGCAGTTGCGATTTAATCCAATTACGTATTATGCCGCCGGGCAGGGATCGGACGGCTACATTCTGCTCGTCGGACTCACGCAAACCATGAGTCCCCGATTGGAGTGGACGTTGCGAGGGGGCGGAGATACGCAAGTATTCGCAATCCCGATGACGCTTTGGGTGCCACGACCGAATATTTGGGGCCATTTGTCGAGGGCGAACTGGAGTATCAATATGATCGGACTCGAGCATTTTGGCAAATTTGCGTTATGGAACTGAACCGTCGGGCGTGGGGCTCTCGTCCTTCGGCAGAGTTTCCGTTTTGGCGTTTTCGTCGACCATCGTTTTGGAAGGCGGCTGTCAACGCAGTTCGGACTGAACTACCAGAACGATGCCTTCGATTTTCCCGGTGACACCGGGTATTCCCAAGCAATTCCCTCCGGATCCTTGACTTTGCGGGACGAGTTCAATCTCATCCATTGCCGGGACTCTGAGTGGCACGTTCTACATGTTGCGTTCCGATTTGCCGGATGCGGATTTTAACCGGAATACCGTGACCATGGGGCTGGAGATCAGTTTGTGATCTTCTGTTTTTGTCTGATTATCCGAAAGTGCCGCTGGTGTGCTGTCGGGACTCCGCGAGACCTTTCCAGGGAAAATCACACGCCTGTTTGACAGAGACTCGTTTCATCCTTAAGTAACCTCTCCCCATCTTCTGATGTCCTCAAAACCGCCGTCCACGGAAAGCTCTCAGTTCTCCACCTTTTTGATTTCTCCTCCGGATCGTTCAGGTTCGTTGGCCGATCATTCTGATTATTTTCCTTCTGGTCGTTCTACGGCACAGTGGTGATCACGTTTCTGCTCCCGAAACAATATTACGCGACCGCTTTGATTCAGGTGCAGCAAAACGCGGATTTTGAGATCTTTCAGAGTCGCGGCCCGGGATCGTCGTTCGATCCGCGGTTTACGACCACGCAGTTTGAGATCATCAAAAGCCGTAAGATCCTCGGGCCCGTTATCGAAAAGCTCGATCTAGCGTCAAAGTGGCGGGAGCGCTACGAGATCAAATCTCCCGAGCTGATTGAGCGGAAGCTCGGAAGCATGTTGGACTTGCGAGAGGTTCGGAACACCGATCTAATCTCGATCTCCGTGCTGAGTCCCGAGGAGGAAGAAGCTGCGCTCATCGCGAACACGGTCGCCAATGAGTATCAGCAGGCAAGGGTGCGCGAGCAGCAGGAGTGGGTGTCGCGTTCGCTCAACACCCTCCAGGGTGAGGTCGAAAAACAGCGGACGAAAACGGAGGCTCTGCGGCAGACGGCGGCTGAGATCCGGGTGAGGTTCTCGATTAGCGATCTTAATCCAGAGGCGGTCGAGGGCGAAATGCAAGTTGATGAGCAGGTCCTTCTCAACGTCGAGCGAGACGTCGCGACCCAGCGATTGCAGACGGCGGCTCTCCGGGCGAAATATCGGCAGCTCTCGCAAATGACCGATGACGAGATCATGCGGAGCGTGGCGACGCTCGAAGTGGAAGATTCGACGATCGCCCAGATCCTTCCTCTTTATCAGGAGGCTGCTTCCGAGGAGGCCCGGCTTCTGAACGAGGGCTTGGGTAAAAATCATCCTATGGTTCGATCCCAGCAGGCCAAGACGGCGGTCTATCTGGAACAGTTGACCGGGCAAATTGTAAGTTTGCGCAGAGCCTTGGCCGTTAACCTCGCGATCGAGGAGGAATCGCTCCAGAATTTGGAAGAGAAGCTTGCAGAGACGCGGCAGTACCAGCAGGACTCAAAGACCAAATCGGCGAGCTATTACGAGGCCAAGAACAATTACATACAGGCAAAGAACGTGCTCGAAGCCGCTGAGACGCGGTATTGGACGGAGTCAATGCAGCGCAGTATGCCGCTCAATCCTGCCGTGATCTGGAGTCGCGCCGAGGTGCCTGAGTTTCCATCCAAGCCCAGGATATTCCTGAATCTGGCTCTAGGGGTGTTCTTTGGTGTCGTTCTTGGAGTTGGCGTCGCATTCTTCATCGAATATCTCGATACGAGTGTAAAAACGATGGAAGACATCGAGCGCTATTTCGAGCTGCCGGTGCTGGCCGTTGTTCCAAAGGGAACGGGGGTGCTCATGGATCTGCCGGCAGACGCCATGGACGCGGAGCCTTACCGGATCCTGCGAACAAACATTGAGTTCAATCGCAAGAACAAAAATATGAAGGTGTTGACGCTGGTCAGCGGAGGTGCCGGCGAAGGAAAATCGACGACGCTCGTGAATCTCGCTTACACGTTTGCCCAGTCCGGGCTTTCTACCCTCATTGTCGACGCCGATCTTAGGCGGCCCACGCAACACAAGATCTTCAACGTTTCCAATTCCAAGGGACTCACAGATTATTTGTCGAAGGGGGTTCCCATTGACGAATTGGTGCAGGAAACCAAGGTCGATGGGTTGCGAGTCGTGCCGAGCGGCAAGCTGCCCCCCGGTGCGATAGCGATGCTAAACTCTCGGCGCATGACTGAACTCATCGCAGAATTACGCGAGAAATTTGACATGGTTCTGGTCGATGCGCCGCCAATCCTTGGTGTGAGCGATTCTTCGGTCATCGTGAGATCGGTTGATATGACGGCTCTAGTCATTCAACATCGCCGCTTCCCAAGGGCGATGCTCGCTCGCGTTAAGAGCGCGGTGATCAACGCGGGAGGAAACCTGCTTGGGGCCGTTCTAAACAACGTTGATATCCGGATGGACCAGTATTACCAGTATCAGACCAATTATTACGCTTACCATGAGGACGGAAAGCCCTCGTCGGCTACGGGTCGTCCGCCGAAGCCCGCAGCGAAGGCCAAGCGAACGGCTCGGGAAGAATTGCTCGCCAAGCGACCCACGAATTCGGGAGATTATTAGAATGAGGAATTTGCGAAATGGCCTTGAGTCGATTACGCTTACTAAAGCTTTGCCAATAGGGTTCGCTTTGTTTTTGGCGGCGTGTCAGACGGTGAAGAAGGAAGTGGTCACTACTCCGATGGACGTAGTTCGCATAAAGGACGAAGCGGCCGCTGGCGCTGTTTATCGGGGAATTAAGCTCCGAACGGGTGATCTCGTCGAGATCCGGCTGGGTGGGGTCCCTCCCGATGAGACGATTCAAGTCAACGGGGTCTACACCGTGGACAGCGTGGGCAACGTCAACATGCCGCAGATTGGTTCGATTCGAGCGCTGGGACTCACCCAGCAGGCCTTGCAGGCGGCAATCGAAGAGAAGTATCGATCGGCCGGTGTTTACACGACTCCGACCATTTCAGTAAGCGTGCCGTTGGAGGCTCGCTTCGTTAACGTGGGAGGAGAAGTGAGGCTGCCTCAGCGGATTCCGTACACGACTGATTTGACGGTGCTTTCTGCGGTGAACGCCGCCGGTGGTTTCACGGAATATGCTGCGCAGACGCGTATGCGATTGGTTCGCGGCGGCGAGGCAATGAGAGTGGACATGAAAAAGATTCGTCGGAATCCGGGCTTGGACATCGTGCTTGAGCCGGGCGACACGATCGAAGTCATGCGAAGCTTTTTCTAGGCCTCTGGGGAATGGGAGCGCTAGTCCGCGCTCAAGAGGGACTTGTTTTTGAGGAGATAGCCCAGGCCGGAGTAGACGGTGAGGATGGTCGTTACGGTGATGAGGATGGGGCCGCCGTAGGTCCAGAGGGGGGCGAGGAATGGGATGGTGCCGGGGACCCATTCTTCGACCGCGAGCTGGACGAGGAAGAAGATGATGGTGGCGATCTGCCAGGCGGTCTTGTGTTTTCCGAGTTTCTCAGCGGGGAGGACGACGCCTTTGTTGCCGGCGAGGAGGCGGAGTCCGGTGATCAGGAATTCGCGGGCGATGATGATGATCACGACCCAGGCGGGGATCAGTCCGAAGGGGATCAGGCAGACGAAGGCGGCCGCGGTGAGGATCTTGTCGGCGACCGGATCCATCAGTTTACCGAAGTCGGTGATGAGATTGTGTTTCCGCGCGATGGCTCCGTCGAGGTAGTCGGTGATGCTGGCGGTGATAAAGAGGATGAGCGCGAGGGTGAGCGCACCCGTGACCGGGACGGTGAGGCAGATGACGAAGCCGGCCGTGATGAACAGGCGCAGGACGGTGAGTTTGTTTGGGAGATTCACTTCAAGGAAGAAATTAGAAATTTGAAATGCGGAATGAAAAATGGCTGGCGCTACGCGTAGACTGGGTGCTTCCAGATGGCGACGCGGAGTTTGAGTTGCTCGATGATCCAGCGGCTGGCGGTGTAGGCGGGTTCGCGGTGGGCGGTGTCGACGCGGACGAAGAGCGAGGGGTCGCCAGCGGGGACGGGGCCGATGCGGTGGATCAGGCGGCAGCCGAGGAGCGGGTGAGTGGAGGCGGCTTCGTCAACGATGCGGGCGAGTTCGCGGGCCGCCAGGGTGGGGTGATGGTGGTAGTCGAGGGCGGAGATGGGTGCGCCGTTCTCGGTTGGGCGGACGATGCCGAGGAAGTCAAGGCGGGCGCCGGTAGTCGGTGCGGGGTCGGCGGGGACGACGATCGGGGAGTCGATGAGCCGGGCCTCGCAAAACGCCATTGCCACTCTCGGCGGGGGTTGGATAGGGTCGGCGTTCTCCATTTTCAAATTATGAGCCAAAGCAACATCGGTCTTATCGGACTCGCCGTCATGGGCGAGAATCTCGTTCTCAACATGGAAAGCAAGGGCTTTTCCGTCAGCGTCTACAACCGCACCACCGCGGTGACGGAAAAGTTTGCTGAAGGCCGGGCGAAGGGCAAAAACATCACCGCGACGACGACGCTCGAGGAGTTTGTGGGGTCGCTGGAGAAGCCGCGGAAGGCGATGATCATGGTGAAAGCGGGTAAGCCGGTGGATGCGGTAATCGATCAGCTGGTGCCATTGCTCGAAGAAGGTGACATCATCATCGATGGGGGGAACTCGTTGTGGACGGATACGCAGCGGCGCGAGGAGGCACTTCGCGAGAAGGGGCTTCATTACATGGGTTGCGGCGTCTCGGGCGGAGAAGAGGGCGCGTTGAAAGGGCCTTCGATGATGCCTGGCGGATCGCAACATTCGTGGGAAGCGTTGGCGCCGATTTTTCAGAAGGTGGCGGCCATCGTGGAGGGGGAGCCTTGTTGCCGATTGATGGGATCGGACGGCGCGGGCCATTACGTGAAGATGATCCACAACGGCATCGAGTACGGGGACATGCAGCTCATTTGTGAGGCGTACGCGGTGCTCAAGGCGACGATCAACCCGACGGCGGACGAGTTTCACCAGATCTTCGCGAACTGGAACAAGGGCCGACTCGACAGCTACCTCATCGACATTACCGAGCAGATTTTCACCAAGATGGACCCCGAGACCGGCCAGCCGATGGTGGACGTGATCATGGATCGTGCGGGTCAGAAGGGAACGGGCAAATGGACGGTCGGCAACGCGACGGAGCACGCCGTCGTTCTTTCGACGATCAATGCCGCGGTCGACGCACGGATCTTGTCCTCGATGAAGGAGAAGCGCGTGGCGGCGAGCGAGATCCTGCCAGCTCCGGAGCCAAAGGCCTTCGACGGGGACCGGCAGCGGCTGATCGATTCGGTCGGGGACGCGCTCTACGCGAGCAAGATCGTGAGCTACGCGCAGGGACTCGATCTTCTTGGGACGGCTGGGAAGTTCTACGGGTGGAATCTCAATTTCGGCGATATCGCGACGATCTGGCGGGGGGGGTGCATCATTCGGGCGGCGTTCCTGAATCGGATCAAGGAAGCCTACGAAGAAAACCCGGACCTCGAAAATCTGATGCTTGCGCCATTTTTCACGGAGATCTTCAAGGAGACGCAGGCGAACTGGCGTCACGCGGTGACTACCGCAGTGAACCACGGTGTGGCGGCTCCGGCGTTCAGCGCGTCGCTGGCGTATTACGACAGTTATCGTCAGCCGCGACTTCCGGCGAATCTGCTTCAGGCGCAGCGCGATTTCTTCGGCGCGCACACCTACGAGCGAGTCGACAAGCCGGTGGGGGAATTTTTCCACACCGAGTGGTTGGCAGAGTAGATCGGACTGGATCGAACCGGGCGCTGGGGGAACTCAGCGTCCGTCCCCTGGGTCAAGGGGCGCCAGGACTTCGGCGGCGGTTTTGAAATGGGTTTTGGCGACGGTTGGGAGGACGTCGGAACCGTGCGTGCGAAGGAGGTCGGTGGCGGCCTGCTTCACTTGGGCGCTGGCTCCGCGGGGGAGCTTGGTGCCGAGGCGGTCGCCGGTGGCTTGGAGCCAGTCGATGAATTTTTCGCGCGCGAGAATGGAAGCGGCGGCGACGGCGGGATCGGATTCTGCTTTGGTGCGCTGGTCGAGTTGGAGCTTCTGGCCGCGCTCCATGAGGGCTTTTTTGATGAGGGAGACGTGGGCGAATTTGTCGGAGAGGGCGCGCGGACAATCGGGTTGCTGTTCGCAGAGGTTCTCGATGGCGCGGGCGTGGCCCCAGGCGAGGAGGCGGTTGAGATTGCCCATTTTGGTGTAGAGGCCGTTGTAGCGTTCGGGGGGGATGATGATGACGGTCTGGGCGGTTTTGAATTTTCGGATGGCGGTGGCGAGGTTGCGGATCTTGGCGTCGGATTTAATGGCTTTGCTGTCGGTCACGCCGATGTCGCGAAAATGGCGGGTGGTTTTCTCGTTGGTGTAGACCCCGGCGATGACCAGGGGGCCGAAGAAGTCACCCTTCCCGGACTCGTCGATGCCGAAATGGGGGGTGAGGAGGTCGGGATCGAGTGCCTCCTCGTATCCGAAGGCTGCTTCGCCGAGGACCTGGGGTTCGAGGGTAAAGGTGATGAAGTCCTCGAGGCCCCGACCCTGGAGGAGGACCTTGGGTCCTTTCTCGTAAACGGCGACGGTGAGCTTGCCCTTCCGGGCGGCGTAGTGCGTGTAGGGCTTCTCTTCGAAGTCGAAGTTCTGGGCGACGAGGGCGGTGCGGAGGGCCTCGACCTGGGCGGGAGTGAGGGGTTTGGTGTAGGTGGTGAGCGGAGGCATGAATTACAGATACGTCTTGAACGGGAGGTCGCAAAGGTAGGAGAGAGGTGAAAGAGAGGCGTTTCAATGAGGTCGGCTTCCGCGAGGCTTTGGTGTCGTGGTTCGCGGAGGCGGGCCGGGATCTACCGTGGCGGCGAACCGACGATCCGTACGCGGTGTTGGTGAGTGAGTTCATGTGCCAGCAGACCACGGTGGTGGCGGTGGTGCCTTACTTCGAACGCTGGATGGCGCGGTGGCCGACGGTGTCGGATCTGGCCGCGGCGGGTGAGGATGAGGTGCTGTCAATGTGGGAGGGGCTGGGCTATTATTCGCGCGGCCGGAATTTGTTGGCGGCGGCGGTTGCGGTCGTGGAGCGATTTGGCGGGGAGGTGCCGGAGGGATACGACGACCTGCGACGTCTGCCGGGGGTGGGTGAATACACGGCGAACGCGGTGAGAGCGTTTGCTTTTGACCGGGTGGCGCCGGTGGTGGACGGCAACGTGGCGCGGGTGCTCGCGCGGGTGTTTGATTTCCGCGAAGCGATCGACGCGGGGCCCGGGAAAGCGTGGCTGATTGCGCAAGCGTCCGGCTTGCAGGATGGTGAGTCGAGGGGGCGGGATTACAATTCTGCGGTGATGGAACTCGGGGCGTTGGTTTGCCGGCCGAGGGCACCGCTCTGTGCGGTTTGTCCGGTGGGGGATTTTTGCGTCGGACGGGATCGTGCAGAGGCGCTGCCGGTGAAGCGGGTGCGATCGCAGACGACGAAGGTAACGGAGCGGCGGGAGTGGGTTTCTGATGGGAAGACGGTGTGGCTGGAGCGGTCGGAGGGGCCGCGGTGGCGGGGGATGTGGGTGATGCCCGTGGTCCCGGTCGAAGGTCGAAGGTCTGAAGGGCGGGTTAGATCCGACGGGGCGGATGTGTTGGTGGAAGAGACTTATCCGATCACCCGGTATCTGGTGCGAATGGAGGTGGTCGCTGGACCCGTGCGGGACGGTTTGGTGGGGTTTGCAATCGCTGACTTGGAGGGCGTGGCGGTGCCGACCCCGCATCGTCGGGTGATGCGAAGGTTGTTGGACGGCGAAGAGGGCGGATTGCGTGGAGGGAAGCGGTCTTCTAGAATCCTGTGATGGCGGAGAATTCAAACGCTGGGCGGAAGAGTGGTGTGATGGCGCTGTGTTTGGCGCTGACGTTGCTCAACTACCTTGACCGGGTGGTGATTTCGTTTGCGATCTCGCCGATTCAGAAAGAGTTCGGGTTGGATAATGCGCAGTTTGGAGCGTTGATGTCGGCCTTTGCCTTGGGGACCGTGGCGGTGAACGGGTTGGCGGGAATGTTGTTGGACCGAGGGAGCGTGCGGGCGTGGTGGGGAGGGGCCGTGTTGCTCTGGTCAGCGGTGATGATTGGGCAGGGATTGGTGGCGGGACTCACTGCGTTTCTTGCCCTCAGATTTTTGTTGGGTGTGGGGGAGGGAGTTAATTTTCCGGCGATGAACCGGGTGATGGCCGATTGGATGGAGCCGGGTGAACTGGGGAAGCGGCTGGCCATTGGCTTGATCGGGGTGCCGCTGGCTTTGCTCGTTGGTGGGCCGCTGTCGTCGCAAATGATCGCGGAAGTCGGGTGGCGCGGAACGTTTGTCGGGCTGGGCGCGGCGGGTCTTGTCCTGGGGGGATTGATGGTCTGGCTTTACCGGGACGGACCGAATCGGCGGGTACGGGCGGGGAATTCGCCGGGATCGGCGAGGTGGCGGGATCTGCTGAGGAATCGGACGATGCTGGCGACGTACTGGTCGTTCTTTGCTTTCGGATACGTGTTGTTTTTTGGCGTGAGCTGGCTCCCGGGCTACCTGGAGCAGACTTACGGGATGGATCTCAAGGCGACGGGCTGGTTTTCGGTTCTTCCGTGGGGAATTGCGTTGGGGTTGATGGTGCTGGCCGGCTGGATCTCCGATCGGGTGATGGCGCGGACGGGAAGCATCCGCGCGGCGCGAGTCCATCTTATCTGGATCGGGCAGGCGCTGGCGGTGGTCTTCTTTGGTGCGTTGCTCGTGGTGCGAGATCCGGTGGTGGCGGTTGGTTGCCTGTCGTTGGCCATCGGTTTCGCGATGATGCCGAACGCTCCCTATTATTCGATCTGCACGGATTTGTTTCCGGATCGAGCCGGGGCGGCGACGGGGATCCTGGTGACGTGTTTCTCCGCTTCGGGCATCGTTTCGCCGTTGTTGACGGGGTGGCTGAGTCACGCGTTCGGGGGATTCGAGGTCGCGATCGGGGCGCTCGTGGTGATCGTCGGGTCGGCGGTGGTCGGGATGCTGGTGTGGGCGCGGCCGGATGACGCCGATTGAGTCGGCGGGAAATTTTTGGTGAAAGAATTGGCGAGGTGCTAGTGTAGTGAAATGAGTTCGTTAATTTCTGAGCCGGACGAGACGGGGCACTTCGGTCAATACGGAGGCATGTTTGTGCCGGAGACGCTCATGACGGCTCTGCAGGAGCTGGACGGGGCTTACCTCGAGGCGCGGAAGGACGCGGAGTTTCGGACCGAGTTGGCGGGTTTGCTCAAGGACTTTTGTGGGCGGCCGACGCCGCTTTACTTTGCGGAGCGGATGACGGAGCGACTCGGGGGGGCTAAAATTTACCTCAAACGGGAGGATCTGCTGCACACCGGTGCGCACAAGATCAACAACGCAGTTGGGCAAATCCTGCTCGCAAGACGGATGGGGAAAAAGCGGGTGATCGCGGAGACCGGGGCGGGGCAGCACGGTGTTGCGACGGCGACGGTGGCGGCGCGGTTTGGGTGCGAGTGCGTGATTTACATGGGCGCGGTGGACATGGAGCGGCAGGCTCTGAACGTGGCTCGGATGCGTTTCCTGGGTGCAAAGGTGGTCGCGGTGACGGCCGGGCAGGCGACGCTCAAGGAGGCGGTCAACGAGGCGATGCGGGACTGGGTGACAAACGTAAGGTCGACGCATTACATCCTGGGAACGGCGTACGGCGCGCACCCGTATCCGAAGATGGTGCGGGATTTTCATCGGGTGATCGGGGACGAAGCGCGGCGGCAGATCCTGCAGCGCGAGGAGCGTCTGCCGAATTTATTGCTGGCCTGCGTGGGGGGTGGCAGCAACGCGATTGGGTTGTTTTATCCTTTCTTGAACGATGAGGCGGTGCGGATGGTTGGTGTCGAAGCTGGCGGTCGGGGGATTGCGAAAGGGGAGCACGCGGCTCGTTTTCAAGGTGGGCGTCTGGGGGTCCTGCAGGGAGCGAAGACGTGGTTGCTGGCGGACGAGGATGGGCAGATCGAGCTGACGCATTCGGTGTCGGCGGGATTGGATTACGCCGCGGTCGGGCCGGAGCATTGTTACCTGAGGGATCTTGGCCGGGTGAAATACGATTTTGCGACGGACGACGAAGCGCTCGGGGCATTTCGGACGTTGGCCGAGGTCGAGGGAATCATCCCCGCGCTGGAGTCGGCGCACGCCGTAGCCTACGCGATGAAAGTCGTGCCGGAGATGCCGAAGGACGAAATCGTGGTGATCAATCTGTCTGGTCGCGGAGACAAGGACGTGGATCAGGCGGCGCGGATGTTACTTTAAAGAAACGCGGCGGACCTATCGGAGTTGCGCGGTGATTTTGAGGTCGTTGCCGATCTGTTCGTAGCGGGGATTTTTGAGTCGGAGCGCGGAGGCGTTGTCGGGGACGCCGAGGCCGCCGACGGCCGGGACGGGTCCGCCGATCAAGATCGGGGCGGTGTAGAATTGGATCTCGTCGACCAGGCCTTGGTCGAAAAAAGCACCGAGTGTCGCGCCACCGCCCTCGACCAGAATCGAGGTGACGTTTTCGGCTCCGAGCTGGGTGAGGAGATCGTCGAGGGAGGCCGAGTTGATCATGGTTTTTGCCCGGTGCCGATCGATCAGAATTTTCGCTGAAGAGGGAATCGCGCCGCTTGTTGACCAGATGATTCGACGGGGTTGCGGGGCACCGGGGATCCCGCGGACGGTGAGGCTGGGATTGTCCGCCCGGATGGTTTCAGCACCGACGAGGATCGCATCGACCTCGGCGCGGAGTCGCATGGCATTGGCGCGAGAAGCTTTGGAGGTGAGCCAACGAGAGGAGGGGTGGGAAGAAATGCGGCCGTCGAGCGACATTCCGCATTTGGCGATGATGTAGGGCCGCCGCTTGGTGATCCAGTGATTCCAAGCTCGGTTGAGGTGGGTGCATTCGCTGCGGAGAACGCCAGTCGTGACGGCGATGCCGGCGCGGGTGAGGATGCGGCGAGCGCGGCCGACGTGGGAGGGGTTCGGGTCGGTGGCCCCGTAGACGACTCGGGCGAAGTGGCGAGAGAGAATGGCGTCGGTGCAGGCTGGGGTGCGACCTTGGGTTGAGCAGGGTTCGAGGGTGACGTAGAGGGTGGCGTCGGTGGTGCGGGAGCGCGGACCGAGTGCCGCAAGAGCCTCGATCTCGGCGTGGGGCGAGCCGGCGGCTCGATGGTGGCCGCGAGATATGATCCGTCCGTTGCGGACGATGACGGCACCGACGGCGGGGTTGGGGCTGGTGCGGCCGAGGGCGCGCCGGGCCTCGCCGAGGGCCTCGCGCATGAAATGATCGTCGGACAGACCTAGCGGCATTGGGAGGGGGACCTAGAGGCCGTCATGAATCACCGTGAAAATATCCGCGCTGTCTTTGAAGCCTTGAAGTTTTTCGGAGCCGGGGCCCGTGCTGGTTGCAATGGCGTCGGCGGCTGTTCCGATGGCTGCGGGGGTCGTGACGGCGGTGGGTTCGGATTCGGAACCGGGACCGGTCGACCAGGTAATTAGGGGGACCGAATCCGCGTTGACTCCAAGAATGGAAACGCCGCGATCGTTTTTGAATGGGTAACCGTTGAGGGTGAATCCGCCGATGGACTGTTTACCGGCAACGATGACGAGGGCGTGGTCGCCCGCGTATTGGAGGGCGGCGCCGACAGCCCGGTCGAGCTCCTGGATTTCCCGCAGGACGCGCTCGCCTTCGTTGTGGTGAGCAGCTTTCGAGATCAGGCCGGCGTCCACGACGAGCAGGTAGCCTTTGGGATTGTATTGGAGAAGGCTGATGGCGCGCGTCGTCATCTCGGCTAGACTGGGCTGGCCGAGGCGGATCTGATCGTCGCCAGCAAACTCGAGATTGCCACGGCCGAACACTCCGAAGACGCGGGGGAACTGCCAGGCGGGGACGCGTTCCAGTTCGGCTTCGGAGCGGACAATGTCGTAGCCCTGTTTGCGGAATTCCAGCATGAGATCGCGCCCATCGGTGCGGGCACCGTCCTTGGATACCGGCAGGAAGCTGGCTTCACCGCCGCCGAGGATGAGGGAGAGATCGATGTCGTCGGCGAGTTGGCGGGCGAGTTCGAGGTGGTCGAGGGGATTGTCGGTCTTGGCGTAGAATGCGGCCGGAGCAGCATCCGTGAGTGCGGCATTGGTGACGAGTCCGGTGGCGCGTCCGGCGCGCTGGGCGAGTTCGAAGAGGGCGGGCAGGGGATTGCCGGCAGGGTCGATGGCGAGGTTGCGATTGTTGACCCGTTGGCCGGTGGCGATGGCGGAAGCCGCCGAGGCAGCATCGGGGACGGCGAAGTCGTTGGCGTAAGTGGAGATAACGGCGAGATGCGGGAGGGATTCCAGCCGGAGCCGATGATCGGCGCCGCCTTCGTAAAGTCTGGCGGCGGGAAGGAGGGAAGTATTGAGGCCGTCGCCGACGAACAGAATGATGGCGAAAGGACGCTGGACGACCCAGTTGGTGTAATAAAGGCCGCCTAAAGCGATGAAGACCAGGACGCAGGTGAGAGCGAGGAAGCGGTTGCGAAGTTTTTTCGACATGAAGGGCGCGGGTATCTATGCCGCACGGAGGGAAAGAGGGAAAGTGGTGTTTTTGGTGCGAGGGTGGATCGCTGGAACCCTCGGCCTTAGACTCGAACAACCTCGTAGCGGCGGGAGCTGGATTTCTCGGCCCAGCGATAAATTGCCGGTGCGGCGAGGGTGAGTGGCGTTTCGTCGAGCGGACGGTCATCGATCCAGGCGAGGACGTCGTCGCGTTCGTCGTCGCGAATGCGGCGGGTGGGTCGGGCGAGGGTCAGGTGCGGAAGTGTCGGGCGGGGATCGATCGAGGCTCCCGCCTCGCGGCAGAATCGTGGCATCCAGCGGTTGATCTGCTTCTCGAGTTCAAGGCGCCCGGTGTCGATGGTCGCTGCAATGGCGGAGAAGCGGCGGGGTTGGGGCAGTGCAACGAAGGGGCCGGGGGTCACGTTGAGACCGGTCAGCGGCAGGCCTCGGAGAAATCCGGTCATTTTCTTTTCGGCGGGATCGTCGTGGGCTGCGAGGAAGGCGAGGGTGACGTGGAGGTCAGCGGGATCGAGAAAATCGATACCGGATGGGGCGTCGGCGGCAAGGGCGGCGAGCCATTGATCCGCATCCTCAACGGGCCAGGCGATGAACCAATTGCGGGACATAATGGGGATTAGATCGATCCGCGTCCGCGTTCGCCAAATCGGGGGGGATTTTCGACGCCAGTGGGGGCATCGATTCTGAAGGCTGGGCGGAGGATTTCAGCCGACCTGGGCGGCAGGAAGGTAGACAAGGCGACGGGGATTGTGCGTTGAAATGACAAGCAGGCAGCATTCCGGGTCGTTGGGGAAATAGCAATGTTCCTGCGATGCGGCGGCATTGGGCGGGCCCGATGCGTCTATTTCCTTGTCCGGTGCGTTGCAAATGCGCAACTTTTAGGAACGATGTCCGAATTTCTTACTCCCTTGCTGGCTGGTATCGTGGGGACCACGGCAATGACCATTTTTCTGATCATCCCAAGATTTCTGAAGACCGAGAATGTCGATATTATTCGCGCGGTAGGTGCGTTGTGGACGAAGAAGGAAGAAGGGGCGTGGGCACCTGGATTCATCATTCACTTCGCCTCGGGAATCGTGTTCGCTTACATCTACTGGTTCCTTTTAGGTTTGGCTGGGCTGCCGCTCAACATGGGAACCGGGGTGGTCGCTGGTGCGGTGCACGGCGCGATCGTGATGTTACTCACGAGTATTGTGGTGATGGAGCATCATCCGATGACGAAGTATCAGAAGCGTGGACCAATGACGGGTTTCATGCAGCTCCTCGCGCACGTCCTCTACGGTCTGATCGTGGGTTCAATCGTTCACGCACTGGCGCTGCCCATCGCCTGATGCGCGTCCGGCGGCTCGATGTCGCTTCACCTTTCGGCGGGACGTGGTATCTAAACTCCCGTGATTATTAATCAGCTCCGTTCGGCGGTCGAATTCGCTTCGCACCTGCCGCGTTACCACGAGATCGTCCAGATCCTCTTCAAATACGGGTTCGCGGACGTTCTCAAGCTGGTGACGCTCCAGAACGTGCTCGGGATTGAGAGTGCGAAGCTGAAGGTGCATGATTCCGGGCTGCTGGCGGAGCCGCCGGAGATCCGGTTGCGGCTCGCCTTGGAGGAGCTCGGGCCGACGTTCGTGAAGCTTGGGCAGATCCTGAGTTCGCGGCGGGATCTGGTGAACGCCGAATATTACGAAGAGCTGTGCCGCTTGCACGATCACGTGCCGACGTTTCCTGGGAAGGAAGCGGAGCGAATTTTCGCGGAAGAAATCGGAGTGACGGTCGGCCAGGCGTTTGCCGATTTCGAGACCGAGCCATTTGCAGCGGCGTCGATTGCGCAGGTGCACCGGGCGACGTTGAAAGACGGGACGCTGGTCGCGATCAAGGTCCAGCGGCCGAATATCCGCAACGTGATCGAGCGGGACCTCTCGATCATTCTGGATTTGGCAAAATTCGTCGACAAGCACGTCCCGGAGATTGCGACGCTCAATCCGATCGGGGTGGTGACGGAGTTTGCCGGGACGCTAAAGAAGGAACTCGATTTCCGAAACGAAGCGACGAACGAGGATCGGTTTCGGAAGCAGTTCGACGAGAATCCATTCATCCACGTACCGCGGGTTTACGACGAATTTTCGGCGGAGAAAGTGATGACGCTGGAGTTCATGTCGGGAATCTCCGTGACGGATCGGGAGGCGCTCGAGGCGAACGAGATTGATCCGATCGAATTATCGGAGCGGATGACGAGGTTGATTTATCAGCAGATTTTCGAGTTCGGGTTTTTCCACGGCGATCCGCATCCCGGCAACATGACGGTTCTCAACGACGGTGCGGTGGGACTCTACGATTACGGGATGATGGGATCGTTCTCCCCGGCATTTCGGTCGAGCATCGCACACATGATCGCGGGATTAGCCGAGAAGGATCACCAGCAGGTGATGCAGGCAATCGTGCAGATGTCGGAAGAAGGCTACGTGGAGCGCGGCGAACACATGTTGCGGGACGTGGAGGACTTCAGCGAAACGCACCTCAACCAACCACTCAAGGACATCAAGCTCGGCGAAGTGCTCAATAAGCTGCTGGACGTGTTGCGCAAGAACGACCTGCGGATGAAGGGGAGTTTCTACCTCGGGATCAAGGCTCTATCGCAGGTCGAGTCCATTGGGCGGGAATTAAATCCGGATCTGAATTTTGTGATTCTCGGCAAGCCCTACGCCTCGCGGTTGATCGAGGACAAATACCACCCGACGCATTTGTTTGGGCTCGTTCGCAAAGTCGTGGCGCAGTCGATTGATTTCCTGGAGGACTTTCCGCACGATTTCCGCGGCTTTTACGAAAAGGCGAAGCGCGGGCAGATGAATATTCCGCTGCAGCACAAGATCGATCCTGAGGGATTCGAGCCGTTGCGGATGACGTTGGACTCGATTGCGAATCGGCTCACGAACGCGATTCTGGCGGCGTCGGTGCTGATCTGTTCATCGATCCTGGTTCTGGCCGACATCCCGCCGCGGTTGTGGGAGATTCCGATCATCGGAGGACTGGGGATCATCTGGGGGTTTTACATGTGCGTGCGGCTCGCGCTTTCGATCTGGAAGCACGGAGGGCTTTGACCCTCATTGCGCGTGCCGGGGGGCGACCTAGTTGGGGGGCAGTAGCCGGGATGCGGGTTCGTCCCAGAGGTGGTTCGCATCAAGGTATTTGCGGAGGAGGATCAGCGTGGCGACGGCGTCGCAGAGGGCGTCGTGCCAGTGGAAGTTTGGGAGCAGGTCGAAGCATTCGCTTTCGACTCCGAAGGTGGCAGCGAGAGCACTGAGGGCGTGGGATTCGGCGTGCGGGGCGGCTTCGCGGTAGAGCGTGAGCGTGTCGAGCCAGGGTTCGAAGCCGTGGAAGGGGAAGGCGCGGAGGAAGCGCTTCTCGGTTCCAGCTCCGTGGGCAACGACAACCCGGTCGCGCAGGCGGCGGCGAAATTCCGGCCAGAGGTCGAGCATGGTCGGCGCTTCGGCGATGTCTTCGTCGCTGATGCCGTGCACCTGGCGTGCGGTCCAGGCGACGGGGCGATCGGTTTTGAGGAAGGACGTGAACAGTCCATCGATGCGACGATCCTTGAGCTCGGCAATCCCGACCTGGATGGGGACATCGGTGTGACCGCGGAGGACGCCGGCGCTTTCGAAGTCGATCGCGGCGAAGGTGAGATCGCGGACCCGCATGGTGGGATGACGGGTTGCCGGCGAGACGCGGGTGGCGCGATTTATTCCCTGAGGAGGGCTTCGGTGGTGTCCCAGTCCAGGCAGGCGTCGGTGATCGAGACGCCGTAGCGGAGTTTGTCGAGGCCGTCCGTATCGGAGGGTTGGGCACCGAACTCCAGATTGCTTTCGAGCATTGCACCGATGAGATCGGCGCGGCCGGCCTGGCGCTGACCGATGATGTCCCGCCACACAGCGGGTTGGCGGGCGGGGTCCTTGCCGGAGTTTGCGTGGCTGCAATCGACCATGAGGGCGGTCGGGAGTTTGGCTTTTTCCAAACGCTCGACGGCCCTGGCGACGCTGGCGGCGTCGTAGTTCGTGCCGTCGCGGCCGCCGCGGAGGACGACGTGGCAATTTGGATTGCCGGTCGTTTTGATAATGCTGGTCGAGCCGTCCTGGTCCATCCCGAGAAAACTGTGGGGGCTACGGCTGGACTTCATCGCGTCGATGGCGGTCTGAATGCTGCCGTCGGTACCGTTTTTGAAACCGACTGGCATCGACAGACCGCTGGCGAGTTCGCGGTGGGTCTGGGATTCCGTCGTCCGTGCGCCGATTGCGGACCAACTGATGAGGTCGGCGATGTATTGGGGGATGATGGGGTCAAGAAATTCCGTGGCGGTCGGGAGGCCCAGGTCGGTGATGTCGAGGAGGAGCTTCCGTGCGAGGGCGATCCCGTGGGCGAGATCGCAGGAGTCGTCGAGATGGGGGTCGTTGATGAGACCTTTCCAGCCGACGGTCGTGCGTGGTTTCTCGAAGTAGACCCGCATGATGATCTCGTAGCGGTCGGAGAGTTCGGCGCGGAGCGCGACGAGACGGCGGGCGTAATCGACTGCGGCAGCGGGATCGTGAATCGAACAGGGGCCGACGATGACAAGCAGGCGATCATCATCCCGCTGGAGAATGCGGCGGGCGGCGGTGCGGCCCGCGCGGACCGTTTGGACCGAGGTCGTCGTGGTGGGGAGCTGCTCCTTGATCTGGGTGGGCGTGATGAGACGGGTAACGCCGCGAACGCGAAGGTTCTCGACGGCGGGATCGGATGCATTGTCGCCGGTCGCGGTGGCGCGGTCGGTCTCGGTGAGGTCAGTGGTCATGATTTTTCGGAAAAGTTGGGCAGTATCCGACGGATTGCCGCGGGGCGCAATGACCTTCCCACGCGCCGTTTCCATCGTTTGGGTCACGGGACGGCAGGGTTTCGAAGGACTTTGGTGTCATTTTTCCGGAGTTCTCGCGGATGTCGGTCGGAGTTCGTTCGCTCCGGACCAGGCAGATGGCGCGTGAAAATGAGTTTTTGCGGGGGGGTTGGGGGGCATGGTAGGTTCCGCATCTTGTGGAAGCGCCTTTGAAGGAACGGTCGGGCCGGTGGCTGAGGAAATTGGAGGCTGCCGTGCTGATGGTTTCGCGGTCGCGGAAGCTGGCGAGGCACGTGACGCGCCGGATGATGCGAACACCGCGGACGGTCTCGGAGGCTCCGAATTTGTTGCCGACTTTGATCAAGGTGTTGGCGGCTTTTGCCCGGGCGGACGGTGAGGTCATCGAGGAGGAGATCGATTCCAGCCTGGGATTCCTGCGCTACGATTACCCGGACGCGGTCTATTCGGAACTGCGGAAACTCTTTCGCGACGCGCTGCACGAGCAGCAGGATCTCAACGCGATCGCGACGCGGTTGTCGGGTCAATTGAGCGACGACCGGAAGGTTCTGCTGGGAATTCAGCTCTACGATTTGATCGCCAAGGCGGGTCTCAAGCAGGAGCAGGTGATCGCGTACTACAGCTTCATGGCGCAACTCGACATGGCGGCGCAGGCGATTGACATCGTGTATCAGCTCAACGCGAACGAGCAGGGCGACGAGCACATGTATCAGCAGGGCAACTCGCCGCTGGAGGCCGTCAGCTTCGGCGCGGGGGGAGGGGCGGACGTGATCATCAAGGATTTTGCGGAGGGTGAGCGGCTCCTCGCCTATCGGTATCACGAGCTGATGATCCTGAAGAACATGAGTTCACGGAACCTGATCGTGCAGGGACGAGCGTTGCGGCCGGGGGATTTCTGCCGGCTGTATCAGGGTCAGCGGATCCTGATCGACGAGCACGTGTTGGCGCACCAGGACCTGGTGTTTTATTTCAACGCGAAGAAGAACGTCTCGCTGCTGCAGATCTTCGTGGCGGTGAACGACGAGGACGAGGTGCGGTTGGAGAAGGGGAGGTCACGGGACAGTATATTGGAAGTATCGTTCGGTTTGCGGGTGACGGTGACGGCGCTACGAGACGTGGACGCAGTTTTGAACGAACAGCGGCTCCGAAATGGAGTGCGGATCGAGGCCGCGCTGGAGGATCGGATCATTTTTCACAATGACAGTGAACTCGAGCTGGATGATCTGCGGAGTCGCGCGGGGAACTACGGCGGGCGTTTTCAGTTGCGGGCTTCGAAGAGCGAGTACCTCGTGTCGAACAATCCGGGTTTGTTGGACGAGGGAGACATTCTGCTTTCGCCGGGGAGTGGTGGCGACGTGTTGCTGAAGATTTTCTGCGACTACGACGAAAAGGTGGGGCGGGTCGAGGTGTTGCAGTCGGATCGACCAATTGTGGTGCGAGGGAATCCGGTGCGAAACAGTGCGACTTTGGCGGATGGCGATGCGATCCGGGTCGACGCGGGACAGGTCCTTCGGTGCAACTTTACCGAGCGGCTGATCGAGGAGGAGCGGAACATCATTCGCTCGTTGGACGTGCGGGACGTGGTCTGCCGATTTCGGAATCGAGACGTGGCGATTGACGGGGTCTCCTTCAGCGTGCAGCGGGGCGAGATGGTGTGCGTGATGGGTGCGAGCGGGTGCGGAAAGAGTACGTTGCTGCGGATGATCTCGGGGCAATTTCCGCCGAGTCAGGGCGACGTGCTTCTGAACGGGCGGTCGCTTTACTCGAACATCGATTTGCTGCGGCGTTACGTGACCTACGTTCCGCAGTACGATGCCTTCGACGAGCATCTGACAATCGAGGAAAATTTGAGTTTCGCGGCGGCGATCCGGTCTCCGCATTTGTCAAGACAGGAGCGGATGCGGCGGCTCGACGGGAAGCTGGCCGAGCTGGGGCTGAATGAGCGTCGCTCGAACGTGGTGGGCAGTCCGCACAAGAAGACGCTAAGCGGCGGCGAGCGAAAGCGGCTGAACATCGGATTGGACATGATCGGCTCGGCGGACATCTACCTGTTTGACGAGCCGACTTCGGGGCTGTCGTCGAAGGACAGCGAGCACGTGATCGAGATCATTCAGGGGATGTCGCACAACAAAATCAATTTCGTGACGATCCATCAGCCGACTTCTCGGATCTTCAACATGTTTAATAAAGCGATCGTCCTGGACAAGGGCGGGAAGCTGGTGTTCTTCGGGACGCCGCACGAGACGCTGCAGTATTTCGCGGATGCCGAGCACGTGCAGCACTTTGGGACGTCGCTAGGCGCGACGGACGTGGGCGACACGGCCCGCCCGGAATTTATTTTTGACGCTTTGGAGATGCCGCTACGAGATTTGAGCGGGGACATCATCTTTGAGGAAAATAACCGTGGTCAGCTGATCCCAGCCCGGAGGTATTCGCCGGATTTCTGGAGGGATAAATACGAATCGTATCGGCTGATGAAGGACGTGCAGGCGATGCCGGTGGCGACGACGGAAGCGGCGGCGCTGCCGAGTCCTGCTGCCCCGAACCCGGCTCTGCTGCGTCGGCGGGAACCCTTCCGGATCCGCGAGGAGTGGGGGCAGTTCGTGATTTTGCTGCAGCGGGCATTCATCAGCAAACTTCGTAATAAAGCGAACCTTCTCACCACGATGGTGATGGCTCCGATCCTGGCGCTCCTCATCGGGGGAGTCTTGAGATCGGCGGAGAGTGGAACGTATGATTTCGCGTCGGCGTACCACATTCCCGCCTACCATTTTCTCGCGCTCGTGGTCGCGATGTTCCTGGGGCTGACGAACAGTGTGGACGACATCATTCGCGACCGGCCGGTGCTGATGAGAGAGCGGAATCTGAACGTGCGGATTGGGTATTACGTCGCGGGGAAGGGGCTGACGCTGACGGCGTTTGCGGTGATCCAGTGCGCGATGTTTGCGTTTCTCGGCAATTGGCTTCTCGGGGTGCGGGGTATGTTTTTGGTTTCGTTTTTCGCGATGTTTTTGACGGCGGTGAGTGGTGTGGCGATTGGGCTGATCATCTCCGCCGTGGCACCCGAGGCCAAAATGGCGGTGAACATCATCCCGATGGTTCTGATCCCGCAGCTGATCCTGGGTGGGGCGTTCATCAAATACGAAGAAATGAATCGGAATTTGGACGTGGTCTACGCGTTCCAGAAGTGGTTCGACAAACACCCGGACAGTGCGCAGGCACCGCGGAGCGACCTGCAGGTTCCGCTGATCTCGGAGTTCATGCCGATGCGGTGGAGTTACGAGGCGCTGGTTTATGCGCAGGCGAAAATGAACCCGCTGACGTCGCGCCAGGATCGGATTCAGGCGGAAATCGCGGCTCTGGCAAAGGTGCCGAACGAGTCCGACGCGCAGGCGGATCGACTCTATGATCTGAAAGAATTGTTGGCGCTCGTCTCGGGGTTGCGCGGGAACTCTCCGGCGGACGTCAAGCGGCGTCTGGAGAAGATCGACGCGGTGATCGAGGGAGGGGTGTTCGATCCGAATGATTTGATCGGCGCCGCGGGTGACGTGACGGCGGAGCAGCTTTACGTAAATCAAAAGATCACGGATCTGGTGTCGAAGGCCGAGATGGAGCAGCTGGACTACCGGCGCGACGCGGGCCACACGGGGCACCTCAACGTGTTTTTTGGGCCCGTGAAGGAGTATTTCGGGATCCGGGCGAGCGTCCTTGTTTTTAACGCAGGGATCATGCTCCTGTTTTCTTTGCTGGGATTTGTGGTGCTGTATCACGTGTTGAGGCATCAACTGCGGCTGCGTGCGCCTTGAGGTTTGGGCGTATCTGGGCGATGATCGAGTGATGGAAGAGTTGGTTAAATTGATTGAGCGGCGGACGGGGATTACTGAGGTTCAAGCGCGGCAGGCGGCGGAGACGGCGGTTGAGTTTTTGAAGGGACGCTTGCCGTCCGGTTTGGCGGGCCACGTGGATAATTTTATTGCCGGGAAGGGGATGCCCAGTGCGGCTGGCTTGATGGGGAGTTTTTTCGGGAAGAAATGAGGGCAGCTTCGAGCTTGGGCCTCTCGATGAGGTCGCTCGCGTGGGGTGCGCTGTTGTTATCGGTGGGTTCCTCCGGGCTGGCGGCGCCCGAGCGATACGTCTTGTCGCGGGTCGTCGCGGATCTCGGAGCAGATACGACGCGCCGGATCTCGGACCTCGTTCTTTTCAATGAGGCCGGTGACGTCGTCTATCAGGTCGACAGCAACACGGATGTGCGGGAGGCCGTTGGGTTTTATTTTAGTGGTGCGGACGGTCGGGGCGGACAAATCGTGCCGCCGGGCGGCTACGATTCGGTGGCCACCGTACCGGGATTGAACGAATCCGGGATGGTGGCCGGACAGGCGCGGACCACGGGTGGAGAATCGAGGCAGACGGCTTTCGTCTGGACTTTGGACGGTGGAGCGCAGCGCGCGACGGGGTTGGATGCGGGTTCGAGCGACTTCAAATCCATCAACGGAAGTGGGATGGCGCTGGGGAGTTCCGACGGGGGGAATTACGAGCTGGTGACGTGGATCCAGCCGCCGGGAGCAGGCCCGACGGTCACCAAGATCGTGCCGCCAGTGGGCGCGACTCGCGTGGAGACGATCATGGTGAATGACCGGGGTGAGTCGCTGCTCATTGTGGACCAAGGTGCTGTCCGGAGGTTGGCGATCTGGGACGGGCGCGTGTGCTCCCTCATTGGCCCGGTGCTGCCGGATGGGTTTAATCTTTTCAACGCCAACACGAAACTGAACGAACTGGGCGACGTTGCGGCCGTGATTTTCAATCCCACGACGCTGGTTTACCGGGGGTGGGTGATCCGCGCGGGTAGTCGCGGAAACACGGAGATCTTCGATTTTCCGCGGTCGGCTTCGGTCGTCTTCCAAGTGCAATTCAACCGTCTTGGGCAGATCTGTTTCGGAACGGGTGGGGACCGGGTCGAGTTTCTCGATTCCGGAAGTGGCTTGAGCCGGTCGTTCGACGGCTATCGCGGTTTGTTAAACTCGCAGGGGCAGCTGGTCTTTGGGAATCAGCGGCGGCTGCTGCAATGGGACGGTCTTCGTCCCGAGTTGGAGCCGGTGGTGGTGCCGGTGGAAGACGGAGGGTTGAAGCTCGCGCCGGACGTGGTGGCTTTCAACGGACGGGGGCAGCTCGTCCTGCGCTTGGCTCGGACGGTCGAGCCAAACGGGGATACGCTCGAAGTCTACGAAGGAGCAGCTCTTCCGGTGGTCGTCGAAGTCGAGGCGAAAAGTCGCGCCGTCCGGATGGATGTGGGGGAACGGATCTCGCGGCGAATCGTGAAGAAATCGATCGCGTCCGGAGCCTCTCAGGTCAGCGGCAGGATCAAATACCGCCTCAAGGGTCAGCTGCCGCGCGGATTACGATTTAACAAGCGGACCGGGAAAGCGATTGGCCGACCTCGCGAGACTGGAAAATACGTCGTGAGAATCTCCGCGAAATATCGGGTCAACGGGAGAGTGAAATTCTCGAAGCCGGCGAGGGTCAAATTTCAGATTCGGCAGAATTGATTTTGTCCCGCGAATGGAAGACGGGATACGATCCGAAGACAATGACCATAGGATTGGAAGACAACTACGAGGACGTGCTGGGTAAAGCTCGGCGCGGACTGAATCTCGGCGAAGCTGCCCTGGCGGAGGCGTCGGGAGTGCCAAGGGCCAGGCTGGACGCCGTCATGAGCGGGGAATTTGACGAGGAGATCGTGCGGGCGTTGAGCGTTCCGCTGGGATTGGCGGGAGATCGGGTGGTCGCGTTGGGTGAGAAAAGTTACGTTCCGGAGCCGATTTCGCTTGAGGGGCTGCTCCAATTCAACACCGCGTTCGATGACATGATGGTGAACGCGTTCCTGGTTTGGGATCCGGTGCGGAGGAAGGCGGGGGTGTTTGATACTGGGTCGGACGTGAGTGATCTGCTCGCTGCGGCCGCGGAGCGGGACCTCAAAATCGAACAAATTTTCATCACTCATTCGCACGGCGATCACATCTTCGATCTGGACCGATTGCTCGAAAAGACGGGTGCCGCGGCGGTGACCCCATCGGGCGAACCGGTGGACGGAGCCGAGCCGTTCGAGGCGGGCGAGATCTTTACGGTGGGAGACCTTCGGATTGAAACGAGGCTGACCTGGGGCCACGCGAAAGGTGGCGTGACCTACGTGGTGAAGGGGTTGGACCGCGACGTTGCGATTTGCGGTGATGCGCTTTTCGCAGGCTCGATGGGAGGGGGGATGGTCTCATACCAGGCGGCTTTGGAGACGAATCGGGAGGAAATTTTTTCCCTTTCGGACGAGACGGTCTTGTGTCCGGGCCACGGACCGATGACGAGCGTCGGCGAACAGCGGCGGTGTAATCCGTTTTTTCTCAACGTATAAAGGCGAGCGTGAAAGAGCGGATCGGAATTGTAGGAGTTGGCCGGATGGGTTCCAACATGGCGCGACGGTTGAAGGACACTGGCTGGCCGGTGGCCGTGGTGAACGACGTTAACTTCGAAGCGGCCAATGAGCTGGCGCGGGAAGCTCGATAGCATGGCAGTCCAAACGCTTCCGGAGGTAACTGCGGCGAGCGACATTGTGATCACGGTGGTGACGGATGACGCTGCAATGAGAACGTGTTTTGCGCCGTCGGATCGCTCGCTCCTGGTGGGAGCGGAGGGTAAAATTTTCATCAATTGCGCCACCGTGTCGCCGCAGGTTCACGAGCAGGTTGAATTGTCTGCGGGAAAGGTTGGGGCGAAGACATTAGAAGCGTGCATGGCATCGAGTATCTCGCAGGCTCGGGATGGCACGTTGTATTTAATGGTCGGTGGGGCGGAGGCTGAGTTCGAGAAGGTCAGGCCACTGCTCAGCGATCTCAGTAAATCGCTCCGCTACGTCGGCCCCACCGGTTCGGCGGCTCAAGTGAAGGCGCTGGTGAACATGGTGATGAACATCAATACGGCTGGTCTGGCTGAGGGTCTGGCGCTGGCGGATGCTCTGGGACTCGATTTGACGATGGTGCGCGAAATTTTTGGCCAGACGGGCGCTGCGTCGCGGGTATTGGTGACCGATGGCGAAGACATGCAGAAACGAGACCACGAGTGCTATTTCTCGGGCGCGCACGCGGCGAAGGATTCGGGGATCGCGCTCGAGATGGGACGCGAAGCGGGGGTGCGAATGCCCGTTGCGGAGGCTTCGAAAGCGCAGTTCGATGCGTTGGTCGCGTCAGGCCTCGGTGATCTCGACAAGAGCGGGGTGGCGGAACTGACGTTTCGAGAACGGCGTCCGGCGAAATTGGAGTAGGAGTTGTTGAGAGAGTGCGGCCGGTGATCGCCGCGCTGGGAAGCTGGCGGCTCCGGTGTCCGCCGTCGGATCACGCCTTGACGCGCTCGATCTTGGCTCCGAGGTCGTTGAGTTTTTCGTCGATCCGCTCGTAGCCGCGGTCGATGTGGTAGACTCGGTTGACTTCGGTGATGCCGTCGGCCCGAAGGCCGGCCAGAACGAGGGCGGCTGAAGCGCGCAGGTCGCTGGCCATGACGGGAGCGCCGCTGAGTTTATCGACTCCGGTGATGACGGCCGTGGACCCTTGGAGATCGATGTGCGCGCCCATGCGCTTGAGTTCGGCAACGTGCATGAATCGCTGGGGAAAGACGTTATCGGTGACGACGGAGATGCCGTCGGCGAAGCTGAGGAGGGCGCACATTTGGGCCTGCATATCGGTCGGAAAGCCCGGGTGTGGTTCGGTGGTGACTTCCACCGCGTGACGGTCGCCATTGCGTTGAAGAGTGAGGGTGTCGGCGGTGTTTGAGATTTTATAGCCCGCATCGCTGAGCGGAGTCGTCACGGCGCGAAGATGCTCCGGATTGACTTTGGTGAGAGTGACCTTCTCTCCGGCGATGGCGGCGGCGACCAGGAATGTGCCGGCCTCGATGCGGTCGGGAATCACCGTGTGCTCCGCCCCGTGGAGTTCCTTGACGCCTTCGACGACAATGCGGCGACTGCCGGCGCCTTCGATTTTTGCGCCCATCTTGATGAGGAAATTGGCGAGGTCGACCACTTCGGGTTCCTCCGCGGCACCGTCGATGATGGTCGTCCCTTCGGCGAGAACTGCGGCCATGAGAATGTTGTCGGTGCCGAGAACGGTTGAGCCGAATTTTCCGCGCATGTTGACCGTGGCTCCGCGGAGTTGGGGCGCGAGGACGCGGACGTCCCCAGCTTGTACGCGGACGGCGGCACCGAGGGCTTCGAAGCCGCGGAGGTGAAGGTCAATGGGGCGGTCGCCGATCACGCACCCGCCGGGAAGCGAGACGGTGGCCTGATTTTCCCGGCCCAGGAGGGGACCAAGGATGCAAACTGACGCGCGCATCTTTCGGACAATGTCGTAAGGGGCCTCGGTCTTAATCTTCTCGGCCTTGATGCGGACGGTGCCACTCGCGCGTTCCACCTCGGCATCGAGTTCGCTCAGAATCGTGAGCATGAAATGAATGTCACTCAGATCGGGAACGCGATGGATGATGCACGGTTCCCTGGTGAGAAGGGTGGCGGCGAGAATGGGCAGTGCGGAGTTTTTAGAGCCGCTGATGCGGACGTTGCCATTGAGGGTGGCTCCGCCGTGAACGAGAATTTTATCCATGATTTGAGATGACGAACGATGAGTAGTAAATGTTCACCACCCAGGTTGTCGCGCCTGAATCAGTCGATGACTTCGAGCAGGATTTCGTTGCGCTTGAGGAAGCCGGGAATGAAGGGGCTGTCGTAGGTCGCGACAATCGGCGAGCCATTGGTCCTGAGTCCCTGATCTTCGGTCCAGGTGGTGAGCTGATCGATGGCTTTGGCCTGCTCGAGTTCAGAAGCGTTTCCCGAGTAACGATAGGCGGCGTAGCGAGCAGCGGAGCGCTTCTCGAGGAAAACCTGCTCGACGGTGGCGTCGGGTGGGCTGGCGTGGATCGACGCGGGGAGGAGGAAACTCATGGAATTGTCCTGCATGAGAACCGGGGATGTCATTGGAATCGCCTCATTGCTCACGTTGCCGCCGCCGATGAATTGGAAAAGTCGATAGAAGGCATCGTCGTCCTCGTCGGCTCCAGCGTCCATGGTGGTGCGAGCAGCCATGAGGTCCGGGTAATCGCGAATCTCGAACGGACCCTCGGAGCGAAGCAGGGTGTAACGAACTTGCTCGGTCGAGAAGCGGGAGGTGCTGTAAAGGGTGTAGAAGGCCGCTCCGACGAGGCCGGTGGCAGCGCTGACGAGTAGCCAGCCGGTGGACTTTTTCATAATCGTTTTTAGCGGTTGAGTGGGTGGTTGGCGATTCAATCAGGGCAGCGGATTGGTGTCGCCGTGGGGTTCGAGGTCGAGTTCGTCCAGCGCAGGCAGGAGATGGGTGAAGTCGTCCTCCGGTGCGTAGCCGAGAAGTTCGCGAGCGTCGCTGATGTCCAGGCGAGTGAAACGGTGCCCGCTAACGGCGTGGAAGATGGCGAATTGGAGGGTTTCGTCGTCGATGCAGCGGGTGATGAGCTGGGTGAGGTCGCGCGGCGAAATCCACGCGTTCCAACTTCCTGCGTTGGCGCTGCGGGCGATCGTATCGCTGGGCTGATAGGCTCCGATGCGAAGAGCGATGATCGATATTTTTTCCTGCTCGGCGAGGAAACGACCGAGGGCTTCGCCGAAGCATTTCGATACTCCGTAGAGATCACCGGGATTCACTGGCTCGCTGGTTTTGACCTGGACGTCGGCTGGGTAGCCGGAGACGGCGTGGATGGAAGAAGCGTAGATGACCTTGCGGCAGCCGGCGGCGAGGGCAGCGGTCATGAGCTGATAGGTGCCGACGACGTTGGTCGGGAGAAGGTGGTGCCAGTCGGCGGTCGGACTCGGATCGGCAGCGAGGTGCACGACGGTGTCGACACCAGTGAGGTGGTGGCGAAGGGAATCGACGTCGGCTAAATCGCATTCGATAAGCTTCCCCAGGGTGCCTAGTTCTTCGGTCAACCCGGTGTGGTCGAGGAGCCGGAGATCGTAGCGAGCGTGGACCCGGCGACAGAAGTCGGAACCGATGCGCCCGGCTGCTCCCGTGACGAGGACGGACCGATTTTCAGTCTGGGGAGGTGCAGGCGACGGGTGGCGGAGTCGATGGGAGAGCGACATTGTAGGTGATTACGGATCGAATGACGTTTCTGCGCGTCCGAATGGCCGGACGGAAACGAATGGGTTTCGTGAGTGGAAGAAATGAAAATGATGGCGAGAGGATGAAGCGGAAGATCGCGCGCGGAATGGCGGGGGTGGATGACGCGAAGGATGCGGCATCGGCTTGGGACGAGATCGAAGCCGCGTCTGGTGACTTAGAGCACGAGGATGTGTCGTTCGACGAGGGAGCAGCGAGGGGGCAGGAACCTGCGGCGGAAGTGAGCGGGCAACAGGCGAAAGACCTGGCGGAGACGGCCGAAGTCGTCGCCCGGGTTTCCGAAGACGATGCGGAAGAAGTGGACGAGGCCGTGGCGGCCTCCGCGAGGGACGAAGACCCGAAGGTGCGGCGCGGACGGGATCTTTTGAGGGAGGAGTTGGTCCGTCGACTAGGCCCGATTGACGCACTGGATACGCGGGCGTTTCTGGCGATCAATGGGCTGCCCAGATCGGCGGTGATGAATGGCTTTTTCCGGAGTTTCAGCAAAGGGATGACCGGTGGGCATGCCTGGATGCTGGTGCCGGTGGTCGCGGCATTCTGGGATCGGCCGCGGGCACGGCGGGCGCTGCTCGACGTGATGCCACCATTGTGGCTGGCAACCGCGGTGGTGGAAGGTCCGGTGAAACACTACTTCCGGCGGCACCGTCCCTTCGTCGACCTCGTCGACGCAGTGGTGGTCGGGCGGAAGCCGGGCAGTTTCTCGTTTCCATCGGGACACAGCGCGGCGGCGTTCGCGGGCGCGATGTTGCTGGGGAGCCGGTATCCGCGAGGGCGGGCGGCTTTCTTAGTGGTGGCGGGGTTGGTGGGTTTCTCGCGGGTGTATCTCGGAGCTCACTACCCGGGTGACGTGGTGACTGGTGGTGCCGCGGGAGTTGGTTTGGCGGGTGTCTTCCGAAGTCTGCTTAGGCGGATCTTCTGAGCGATTGCCGGTTGGCGCGGTGGGCGGCTTGGCGGTTCGTTGCAAGCGGTGGTCCGATTTTTCTCTCGGATAAGGGAAACCTATATTTGCGGGAGAACGATTTCCCGGTTGGCGGCGCTCGATTGGTAGATCGCGTCCAGCATTTCCATGAGGTGGGCTGCTTGGCGTGCGCTGTTGACCGGATCGGTCCGACCGAGGATCGAGTCGATGAAATTTTGCATCTGAAGGTCGAATGACGCGTTCGGACCCACGGTGATGGGTTGGCTCGAGGTGCTGTCGGAATCTCCGGTGATGAAGGTTGGGGGATTGAGGGTGATGGTGCCTCGGCTGCCGTGAAGGGTTGTGTTCGTGTAACCGTTGCGGTCGTTGTGGGTGGCGTCGATCGGATTTTCCGCATGATGCCCGGCCCAGGTGACGTGAAGATCGATCACGCTGCCGTCTTCGAAACGAATGAAAGCAGATGCACAATCGTCCACGTCGTTGACGGCGAGGTTGGGGACGAGGTGAGCGAAGGTCTGAGTTACTTTGGCCGAGACGGTGACGGGACGCGGGTGGTTCATCAGAAACCAAGCGGCGTCAAGAGCGTGGACCCCGAGGTCGATCAGGACCCCGCCACCTGAACGCTTTCGGTCGGTGAACCAGGAATCGATGCCGGTGGGAATGCAGCGGGAGCGCAGCCAGCGAGCTTCTCCGCGGTGGATAGGGCCGAGCGCCCCGGAGCGAATAACTTCACGTGCGGCGAGCATCTCCGGAGAGAAACGCATTTGGCGCCCGAAGAAATACACGAGGCGGCGCGAAGCGGCTTCGGCTTCGAGTTCCAGCATCTCGCTCGCGTTCATCGTGGGAGGTTTTTCGCAGAGAACGTGTCGGCCGGACTTGAGAACGGCTAGCGAGGCGGGGTGGTGGAGAAAATTGGGCAGGCCAATGACGATGGCGTCGAGTGCCGGGTCGGCGAGGAGTTCTTCGAACGACGCATACACAGCTGGCGGCTCGCCGAACTCTTCAATGAAGGCGGCGCGGCGCTCGGGAGAGAGGTCGGCGATGGCGTGGAGCTCGGCGTCGGGGGTGGCAGCGAGGGCCTCGCTGTGCATGCGGCCCGGATACCCGAGGCCGACAACGCCAATTTTTAGAGGAGTGTTTGGCATGATCTGGATGAGATTTCGGTAAATACCGAGAAGAACGCAAAGACAATCTCTGGATCGGGGACGCTTCGCTCGATAAACGATTTCAGGCGCGTGCGGAGCGCTTTTTCTTCGCCTTTTTGTAACTGACCTGGCGCCTTGGACTGATTTTGTCGATGCCGGCACCGGCCTGGAGTTCGGCGATCTGGTCGCGGAGCAGTGCGGCGCGTTCGTATTCCATGTTGGCGGCGGCAGTGGCCATGTCGCGCTCGAGTTCCTGCATGAGCTCGTGGAGATCGAGGCCCCCGGGAGTCTCCGAGATGACGGCATCGTCGTCCTTGTTGGCGAGGATAACGTGGAGGCTCTCCTGAACGGCACGAACGACGGACTTGGGCGTGATGCCATGCTTCTTATTATAAGCAATCTGGCGGGCGCGGCGGTAGTCGCTGATGTTGAGAAGCGCCTGAATGCTCTTGGTGATGACGTCGGCGAAAAGAATGACCTCGCCGTTTACGTGACGGGCGGCGCGGCCCGCGGTCTGAATGAGGCTGGTCTGACTGCGGAGGTAGCCTTCCTTGTCCGCATCAAGGATACAAATGAGGCTGACCTCGGGGAGATCGAGACCTTCCCGGAGAAGGTTGATGCCGACGAGAATGTCGAAATCGCCCGCGCGGAGGCCCCGGAGAATTTCGACTCGTTCGATGGTGTCGATGTCGGAATGGAGATAACGGACTTTGAGGTCGATGTCCCGGAGGTAGTCGGTGAGATCCTCGGCGGTGCGTTTGGTGAGGGTGGTGACGAGGACCCTTTCGTTGACTTCGATGCGCTGGCGACAGCGCTCGATCGTCTCGTCGATCTGACCTTTGAGCGGACGGACGACAATCTTCGGATCCAGGAGGCCGGTGGGGCGAATGATCTGTTCCGCGATGAGCGGGGCACCAGGAGTGATCGGGTCGAAGGGGCGAGGGGTGTCCGAGCCGTCGCCGCCCGCGATGAGGGTGGGATCGTTCTCCTGTTTGAACCCGCCCTTGGCGGCGGTGTAGCCGGTGTTACCCACGATGGAATTGACGACTTCGAAATTGCCGGGCGTCGCGCTCACGTAGACCAGCTGTCCGGTGTTTTCCATGTATTCGCCGAAGTCGAGGGGGCGGTTGTCGAGCGCGCTGGGGAGCCGGAATCCGTAGTCGACCAGGACCTGTTTCCGCGAGCGGTCGCCGGCAAACATGCCGCCGACCTGAGGGATTGTCGCGTGGGACTCGTCGACGACGATGAGGGTGTCTTCGGGCAGAAAATCCATCAGCGTGTAGGGCTTCGAGTTCGGCGGCCGGCCGGTGAGGTGGCGGGAGTAATTCTCGATACCATTGCAGAAGCCCATTTCCTGCATCATTTCCAAATCAAATTCCGTCCGCATCTTGATCCGCTGGGCTTCAATGAGCTGGCCGTGTTTTTCGAAGTAGGCGACGCGGGCGTCGAGTTCGTTGCGGATATCACGCATGGCGCGATTGAGTTTGTCGTGGGGAGTAACGAATTGCTTGGCCGGATACAGCGTCAGGTTGGTGAGCTGGGCGTGGACGTGGCCGGTGAGCGGATCGAACTCGCTGATCCGGTCGATTTCGTCGCCGAAAAATTCAACCCGGATCGCCTTGTCATCGACCTGCGCTGGATGCACTTCGACGGTGTCGCCCCGGACGCGAAAACGACCCCGCTCGAACGCGACGTCGTTCCGCTCGTAAAGCATGTCGATCAGCTTCGCGAGAAACGCTTCGCGGGACATCTGCTGGCCCTGGCGAATTGTGCAAAGCATCTGGAGGAAGTCCTCGGGGGAAGCGAGGCCGTAGATGCACGAAACACTGGCGACGACCAGGACATCGCGGCGGGAGAGGAGAGAGCTGACGGTCGAGAGACGAAGGCGCTCGATCTCTTCGTTGATGGAAGAGTCTTTCTCGATGTAGGTGTCCGACCGCGGAATGTAGGCCTCGGGCTGGTAGTAATCGAAGTAGCTAACGAAATACTCGACCGCGTTCTGGGGGAAGAATTGCTTAAACTCGCTGTAGAGCTGCGCGGCGAGCGTCTTGTTGTGCGACATGACGAGGGTCGGCCGGTCGAGGTCGCGGACGATGTTTGCGACGGTAAACGTCTTGCCCGAGCCGGTGACGCCCAGAAGCGTCTGGTGGCGGTTGCCCGCGCGGAGGGAACGCGTGAGTTTTTCGATGGCCTGGGCTTGGTCGCCGCGAGGTTCGTAATGGGACGAGAGATCGAACGGCATGGACCGTGTAGGTTAACGCGGTTTTGCGGTGCCGCAAGAGTGGGCGGGAGTGAACCTTGGAATCGGACGAGCCGGTCCGTTCGGTCGCTTCGGTGGCGGATCAGCGCCGAATGACAACGACGCGATCAATGAGTGATTTGTTGCCCTCGACGTCAAATGCTCGCACCCGGATGACGTTGCGCCCGCGGCGGAGGCGAGTCCGGTCGAGCCAAATATCGGTGCCGCGCAGATTGGGGTTGTCGACGGGATGAAATCCGCGCTTCTGACGACGGTTATTGATCTCGACTCGAACGATGCGCCCATCGTCGAACGCACGACCGCGGACGTTGATCATTTTGTTTCTCGTAGTGCGGCGATTGTCTCCAATGATTCGAATCCGCGGGCGAGCGTTCGCTGGGGGGGCACTGGGCCTAGGCGAAAGGACACGGACGACATTGTCCTGCTTGTTAAAAAGAAAAACGCGACCGGAGGCGTCCGAACCAAAACGCAGGTCCGCGCGGCTGGCTTGGGGGTTGCGGAGATTGATGATGGATTGGAAGGAGCGCTCGACGTTCTTGTAGCGAACCCGCAGTTCCGAAATCGCCGCCTGACCGCCGGAAGGAAGGTCGTCGGCGTTCAGAATGAAAATGCGACCGATCGAGAGGTCACCAAAGATCAGTTGGCCGAAAAGACCGGGGATTTTCCCGGTTCGCTCGACTGGTCCGACGGTCACCGCTTTTCCTTCGTCGTGATCGTATTCGGCAATCGGATAGGTGTAACCCGTCAAGGTCGCGTCATTTCGGAGATTGTTGCCGTTCTGCGCGTTTGGGTAAGGGAAGCTCCCTTCGCGCTGACTCCATCCGTAATTCGCACCCGCGACCCCAAGATTAATCTCCTCGATAACTCCCTGGCCGATGTCGGCGATAAACATTTGCCGCTTCCCGTCTGAATCCCAGGCGAAGCGTTGGGGGTTTCGAAGCCCAAAGGCGAAAATCTCATCGAGGGCGTTCGGGTCACCGACGAAGGGATTCTGAGGCGGAATGCCGTAGCGTCCATTGGCGCTGTTGTCGCCCAAAGGGTTAATTCGGAGGATTGAACCGTAGGGATTGGCCGCGTCGCCGGCGAGATTCAGTGGATCGCCCCCGCTGCCGCCATCGCCGACGGCGATGTAGAGTTGGCAAAAGTCGACGGAGGGCGGCGCGGAGTTGGATTTGAAGGCAATGAGTCCCATCGTGTGGTTCGCGAACGGGGCCTCGATTCTCAGGAGTTCCCGGAAGGGTTTGGAAGCAATCGCTGGTGCAAACGTGGTCGCTTCGGGTGTGTTGGTTTGCCATTCAAGAATGACGTGATCCCCGGCGTCAGTTCCGCCACCCGGAGTGAAATCGGCAGGCGGCCCGTTATTAGAGGTCGTGTGGGCGGTGTAAAGTTTACCGAATCCAGGAGTGCCGGGCTGAATGAATTGCGGGTGAAAGGCAAAGCTTTGAAAGCCCTGCTCGCCGTTGCTGCGGAGGGCGACGCCGGGTGTGGCGGCAAGGTTGAGATATTGCGTGACCGACGAACCGTCGGCGCTGATGAGATACAACGGTCCGTTCTGATCGTTGGCAAAAATGCGGCCCGCCGGGTCGGTGTCAAGATGGCTCAAGCGAGCGGAGCCAGGTTGGCCGGGAATCACCGCGAAGTCCTCGAGATCGACTACGAAATTCGTGGAAGGAATTGCGTCGGCGAATGGCCCGATGGCGCGAAGCGGATAAACGGTGGCGAGCGCGAGTGCGAGCGAGGTGAGAACGACGGAGGAGCGCATAACGTTGTTATCGCGCAGATCGGATTGCCCCGCAAGCTGGCGACCCGTTCCGAGTGACTCTTCCCATCACTCGATTCCCGTCTTTTCCCGGATATTCGCGACGGTGCTCTTCGAGGTCGGCCCGCTGGCTCGGGCCGAGGTCAGGGTCCTGGAGGGCGGTTTGAAATTGCTCAAGGGCTGGGCGCGGGAGGCTTTGGCGGGCGAAGGACTGTCCGAGATAAACGCGAAAACTTGTCGCGGACCGTCCGGCGGCCTCGGTGATGGAGACGAGCTTTTCCAAAGAATCTTGTTCCCGAGAGTAAGCGTGGGCGTCGCTCGCGAGGCGGGCGTGGAGGAAGAGGATGCGCGGATCAGCCGACCCCGACACTTCCAGGAGGCGCTCAGCGACTTGCCAAGCTCGATCGGTCGCGCCCACGGCGGCGAACGATTGGGCGGCAATCTCGAGGGCTGGGGCCGAGTCTGGATCTAGTTCAAGGGCCTCACTGGCTGCGGCCACGGCGGCGGCGTGGCGTCGGTGATGAAGATCGATGTAGGCTTCGCGAACGAGCACCAGCGGCGAGTCCGGGTCCAACGCTTCCGCTGCGCTCAAATATTCACGGGCGGCTTCGAATTCGCCGACGGTATCGAGATTTACCGCGACTGCGCTCAAATAGTCTGACCGCAGTTCCGGATCGACAAGGTCAGGGACAACTGATGGCGGCGAAGGCGGGTGGTAGGGAAGCGGGGGTTTTCGGCTGAACAAAAATCCCCAGTTATCGACGCGTTCGAGGCGAAAATCCGGAGACTGGCAAAGGTGTTGGGCCAGCGTGCGGATCTCGGTCGGTTGTCCGGCGAGCAGCGCGCCGCCGAAGCGCTTCTGGCGGTCCAGCCGCCGCCAAGCCGACGGATCCTCAAGAATCGCTTCCGCAGAGACAGGTTGGGGATCAACGTGTTCATCAACGCGTTCGAGCGCGGCTGCAGCTCCGGGATTCACGAAGAGAACGACCCCCGGCGGGCGGGCGGCCCAAAGCTCGGTCGGCGCAACGAATCGGAGATCGGTAGCGGCCTTCCGCGAACATCCGGCAGGGAAGAGAACAAGGATCAGGATAAGACAGACAGTGAATCGCATTCGGACCAAGGGTAGGGTGATTGCGAAAATAATCAAAATCTCGTCGCGCAGTCTGGACGTATCAACAAGATCACCTGATGAATCGACGTCTTCTATCAACACTTCTTCCCGCCATGGCCCTACTTGGAATTAATCTTCACGCCGAGCCTCTTGAGGTCGGGGCGAGCGCCCCCCTTGTGACCGCGCCAAATGAGAACGGCGACCTCGTAAATTTCGCGGACGTCTACGCTGAGGGGCTGACGCTTGTCTATTTTTATCCCAAGTCGAGCACTCCGGGTTGCACCGCGCAGGCTTGTTCATTGCGGGATGGGATCGCCGACCTCAGAGCGATAGGTGTCACGGTTCTCGGCGTGAGTCACGACAAGCCGGCGGATCAGAAGAGGTTCAAAGAGGCATATAACCTGCCTTTCACGCTCATCGCAGACTCGCGCGGGGATGTGATCAGAGGCTTTGGAGTGCCAACGATCGTTCTGGGGATCGCGAAGCGACAATCGTTTTTGATCAAAGACGGAAAAGTGGTTTGGCGTTCTCTGAGCGCGCAGACAAAAACGCACGCTGAGGAAGTCAAGGAGGCGGTCGAGGCGCTGGAGGGTTAAAATTTTTTCAAAACCAGGTCTTGATCGTGCGATGAGTCGCGAATACTTTCCGAAATCGTTTTCTCGGGGGTTGGTAGCTCAATGGTAGAGCAGTGCCCTTTTAAGGCATTGGTTGAGGGTTCGAGCCCCTCCCAACCCACATTATAGAATTCTCAGTTTGAGGAATTTACACGTGGCGAGTCTACCTCGGGCTACCGATTTGTCAGGGTTCACGCATCTAGAGGGTGTCATGAACTTCCGGGAAGATAAGGCTGTACATTATAAAGCTACTTGGGCATTAAGCTCGGGATGGCACACAAGACACGAGGAACACGAACGAACTATCCCAGCGACGTCAGCGATGAGGAATGGGCATTTTGCGCGCCGTATCTGACGTTGATGAAGGAAGATGCCCCGCAACGCGATTATTCGATGAGGGCGATGTTTAATGCGGTGAGATACATGGTTCGGGCGGGTTGCCCTTGGCGGATGATTCCCAATGATTTACCGCCATGGCCAACGGTTCATCAGCAAGCTCAGCGCTGGATCAAAGCGGGCTGTTTTGAGGCGATGGCTCATGACTTGCGCAAGCTCATTCGACTCCTGCTCAACGAGCGCGAGGCCAACCCTTCGGCGGTCATTCTTGACGGTCGAACTCTACAGTCCACTCCCGAGAGTGGAGAACGAGCCGGTTACGACGGATATAAGCGCAAGAAGGGATCGAAGGTTCATGCTGCGGTCGACACCCTCGGTCACCTCCTGGCCCTGAAGGTCACTGCGGCCAATGAGCAGGAACGCGCTCAAGTTGCCGATCTGGCAAAAGAGGTTCAACAGGCGACCAGGGACAGCGTGAAAATTGCTTTCGCGGATCAGGGCTACACGGGCGAAAAGCCCAGCCAGGACGCTGCTGAGAACGGAATCGATCTGGTTGTCGTCAAACTCGCCGAAGCCAAAAAGGGTTTTGTCCTGCTGCCCAGACGCTGGGTTGTTGAACGCTCTTTTGCCTGGGCAGCTCGTTTTCGCCGGCTCTCCAAGGATTATGAACGCCTGCCTGCTTCTCTCGCCGGACTCCATTGGCTGGCTTTTCTTTCTCTCATGCTCAATTCCGTTTTCCGACAAAGTTCATGACACGCTCTAAAAGTGAGCAGGAGCAGTAATTAGGTCTTGTACTAGGTTTTGATGTGATTAAATAGGGGAGGATGCAAGAAGCATCGCCCATCAGCTTGATCACGATCATCGGAGAACTCAAAGACCCGCGGGTGGCGCGAACGAGGCTGCACAAGCTCGAAGATATCGTCGTTATCGGTTTGTGCGGAATGCTTTGCGGAGCGGAGAGTTTCGAGGAAATGCAGCAGTTCGGGGAAGCCAAGGAGGAGTGGTTTTCGAGTTTTTTGGAACTGCCTCACGGCATCCCCAGTCACGATACGTTCAACCGGGTTTTTGCCGCGCTCGATCCCGAGACGTTCCTGGGAGCCTTCATGAAGTGGACCGCAGGTCTGCGCCAAGCCTGCGATCAAGAAATTGTGGCCATGGACGGCAAAGCACTCCGTCGCGCGCTCGATGCTGGAGAGAACACCAAAGTCATCGTGAGCGCTTGGGCGGCCAGCAACGGATTGGTGCTCGGACAGCGCAAGGTCAGCGACAAAAGCAACGAACCGACCAACGGGAGATAGCCTGCCGTAGGCAGCCCGAAGGGCGGAGCGAAGCGACGGCAAATCACGGCCATCCCGGAGCTACTTCGCAGTCTGGAATTGAGCGGATGCATCGTGACCATCGACGCGATGGGCACGCAGAAAAAGATCGCCCGGGAGATCATCGAGAGCGACGCCGATTACGTTCTCGCTCTTAAAGGCAACCACGGCGTCGCCCACGGCGAGATCAAGACCTACCTCGATGATGCCATCGGGCGTGCCGACCCCGGTCTGTCTTTCGATGAGCAAGTCGACAAAGGTCACGGTCGTCTTGAGATCCGTCGTTGCTGGCAGAGCGAGAAGATCGACTGGTTCGCCGATGCGGCCAAGTGGGAAGGTCTGCGCAGCGTTGCCGTCGTCGAGAGTCAGCGCGAAATCAATGGCCGCACCACCACCGAGCGTCGCTACTACCTCAGCAGCCTGAGCCTGGATGCTGCCCGCATCGCCCACGCCGTACGCAGTCACTGGGGAATCGAAAACCAACTCCACTGGGTGCTTGATGTCGTCTTCAACGAAGACCAAAGCCGCGCCCGCTCTCGCCACGCCGCAGAAAACCTCGCCACCCTGCGGCGCTGGTGCCTCAATCTCATCAAGGCCGACAAACTCAAAACTAAACGTTCCCTCAAAGGGCGTCGAAAATCCGCTGGCTGGGATAACTCCTATCTCCTCCACCTCCTCGGCATCAATTTAGATGCATGAGCCCTGACCGATTTGTGAGTTTGGAGCGGCGAGCCAGCCATCCAAGCCTTGGAGAGTTTGCGGGCATTGGCCGCGAAGCGGAAGTCCCGGAAGCGGCGGGAGGTTTCTTTGATGGCCCAAGCGCAGGCGCTCTTGAGATCGGAGCCGTGAAATTTAAAAGCGCAGGGCCTCCTCTTGGAGGTGATCGGGATGGCAGCCGAAGTCGCTGGGTTCCCTTGAGCCGGTCACCGCCCAAGGCTCGGAGGCGCTTGTTTTCGCCGCAGACGACCCGGGACACGGCCTTTGTTGAGATCGGGAGCCGATGCGGCAGCGATTATCAAGCAGATCGGCTCCCGGGCTGTATTCTCCGACACTGGTTATGAAATGCCCACTTGGCCTGCCCCCGGAAGTGGGACACATTGGAAGTAGAGTCTCAGGCGGGGATGGTTGGTAATGTTTGGTTGGTTTGGTGGTTGCAATCAAGTCCCGTCGGAAGGAGCCCGGAGGGCGACTGGAGACGGGACTTGATTGCTGCGGCCGCGAACTCCCCCGGCGTCTGGTAGCCGAGCGAGCTGTGCGGTCGCAAAGTGTTGTATTCCACGCGCCAGCTTTCCAGGATGACGCGGGCTTCAGCCAGACTGCCGAAGAGTTCACGGTTAAGACATTCGTCCCGAAGTTTGTCATGGAAGCTCTCGATGTGCCCGTTCTCCCATGGACTCCCCGGCTTGATGTAGATCGTCTTGATGGATTGAGCAGCCAGCCAGTCCCGGATCGCGTAGGCAATGAACTCGGGGCCGTTGTCACTGCGGATATGCTCTGGGGCTCCGTAACGGGCGATAGCCGCTTCCACGACTCCGATGACATCCACTGCGCGGATCGACCAGGCCGCGTGCGTGGCCAGGCATTCTCGCGTGTGTTCATCGATCAATGTCAGGATGCCAAACCGGCTCCCTGCCTCGGTCTGATCTTCGACGAAGTCCCAACTCCAGACCTCCCGAGGCCGCTGCGCTCGTTTTCGCTCGGCCGTCGAGGCTCCCACCCGACGCATGCGCCGCTGGCGCTTGCTGACCTTCAGTCCCTCCTCGCGCCGAATGCGCGCCACCCGCTTGGGGTTGACCGTAAATCCGTCGCGTCGCAGAAGCGCCGTGATCCGTCGGTAGCCGTAACGCGGGTGCTTGCCGCTTAGAGCAGATTCAAAATAGTTGGACGAAAAGGCTTGTACGCTAGGAGGCTTATCAATAATAAGCTTGGGATGCGACCAATGAGCCAAGATTTGAGAGAACGGATAGTGGAGGCGCGAGCCTCTGGAAGCAGCAGCGCGGAGGTGGCCGAACGCTTTCGGGTAAGCGTTCGAAGCGTAGACCGATATTGGCAGAAGCAGCGGGAGCAGGGTCATTGCCGAGTCAGCAAGATTGGCGGGTATTTACGCTCCCGACTCGAAGGACATGAAGACACGGTTGCCGCATGGATCAAAGAGAAGAACGACCTGACCTTGGAGGCCATCGGTGAGCGTCTGGAGGAGCAGTTTGGGATCAAGCTCGGTGTCAGCGCGCTCTGGTATCGCTTGGATGCGATGGGACTGACCTTCAAAAAAAAGCGATCCGTGCCGCCGAACAAGACCGACCCGACGTAGAAGCTGCCCGGGCGCAGTGGCGCTCGGTTCAGGGCAGCTGGGACGGTTCTGCTCTCGTCTTTCTGGACGAGACCGGGGTCAATACCAAGATGTCCCGGCTTTACGGACGGGCGCCCCGATCCGAGCGCTGCCTCGGCGTCGAGCCGCACGGACATTGGAGCACAGCGACTTTCATCGCCGCTTTGCGCCACGACGCTCTCACCGCTCCCTGGCTATTGGATGGTCCAATGAACCGGGATGCCTTCCACACCTATCTGGAAAAGTGCTTGGGACCGACCTTGCTTCCCGGTGACATCGTCATCGCCGACAACCTCAGTTCACACAAAGGCGAGCGCGTGGCTGAGATCCTGCAATCCTTCGGTGCCACGATCCTTTATCTCCCGCCCTACAGCCCCGATCTCAATCCCATCGAACTGGCCTTCTCCAAACTCAAGTCTCACCTCCGATCCGCCGCTGCCAGATCCTTGGACGATCTCTCAAAAAACCTCGGTCAGATCGTCGACCTCTTTTCCCCCGACCATTGTGCCAACTTCCTGCGCCACTGCGCTTACCAGCCTACCTAACTTGAAAATGCTCTAGCCCGGATATTTCACGGGTCGCTGGGAAGATAGTGTTTGGAAGGTAACGGAGGCGTTGCAGGCGATTGAAGAGGCGATTTTTGGGTCATTGGCGGTGGGTGAAGACAGCACCCCCAACCCCCGTTGGTTTTTGGGTGCCGGGGACAGCACCAGAGGGCGTTCAGGCCGAACTGAGGCGAGTGATCGTCTGGGCGAAAAGGCTTTGATAAGGGTAGGCGCTGGAGAAAAGCAGTCGGATGCGGCGGGTGTTGCGCAGGATGACGGTTCCGATTTTGAGGATTTTCAGGCGGATTGTGCCGACTTGAGCACGGGCCAGTTCCGTGCCCACCAGAGCGACGCGGCGGATGGTTTCCAGGAGGACGTAGGCCGCGCTTGAGAGCAGCAATCGGAACTGGTTGGCCCACCAGCCCGAGCAACTGGTGCGGTCGGCAAAGAGCCCGAGTTGCTGCTCCTTGATGCGGTTCTCCATCTCGCCGCGCGCGCAGTAGGTGCCATCGTAGAGCGCCTGCGGATCGCCAGTGAGACTGGTCACGACGAAGCGTGGATTGGCTCCTTGGACGCTGTGTTCGGCCTTGGCGATGACACGCCGCTGCCGATCCCAACTCCCGGCCGCAATCGATCCACACGAAGTGGCGCTGCTTATCTTTGGTTTGTTCAAAGCGCTTGGCGGCGTGCTCCCGGGCTTGCTCAGCGAGTGCGAGCAGGCGCGAGTTCTTGGCCAGCCCAACGATGTAATCGATCTCGTGCCGATCACACCAACGCAGCATCTTCCGGCGGCAGAAGCCAGAGTCGCCTCGAAAGATGATCTTCACATCGGGCCAGCGCTCTCGCAGCCGGGTGACCAGCAACTTGAGGATTGCCCAAGCGTGGCGGGCAGGATCGATATTGCTGGGACGCAGGTAACTCACCAAGAGCTGCTCGCCGCAGAAAACATAGAGCGGTAAAAAACACCAGTCCCCGTAATAACCGTGGAAGGCCCGCCCAGCTTGCAGTCCATGGACCCGATCATCAGTGGCGTCAAAGTCCAGGATCAGCTCCTCGGGAACGCGCTCAAAGCTGGCCACGAACTGCTCGACGAGCACCCGCGACATCGCCCATGCCGTGTCCCGATCCGCCCGGTTTTCAAGTCGACACAACGTTGGACTGCTGGCCAGCGCATCACCGCGCTCGACCACGGTCTGCCACACCAAATCGCGCCGCAGCGTGTCGTGATCGTTGAGGTCTTCGTAACCCAAGGCCAACCCGTAAACGCGCTGGCGCAAGAGGTCGATCTGGCGATGAGTGATCTGACCGGCATCCCGCGGATCCTCGATCACCGCGTCCAACGCCTTGAGTAAACCTGTGCGCCGATCCGCTGCCCGCAATGCCATCACCCCTCCGTCACTGGACACATCCCCGCCAGTAAAACTCCCTTCGATCTGACGTCGATCAAAGCTTGGAAAATGCAAGAACTCCCGGTTACATTCTGGCATTGGCGAAGTTCTTTTTGGTTGATGTCATAACACCAACAACCTTAGCGGTTTATCCGCGGAACTTCGCCAACTTTTTACTCCCTCCGTGAAATATCCGGCTTAGCTCCACGACTTCCTTGCGCACCCGTCGGCCTTCCAAACCGACACGGCTCTCCCGGTAGTAACTCGAACGCGCCAAGCCCAACGCCCGGCACGCCGCCGCCGTCTTTCCTGCGCTCCAGCCTTCTTCCACACTCATCTTTACCGCCCGTCGCCTGGTGGACGGGCTTACCATTTTTTTGCGTTCACTTCCTTCAAGATCTGGTTCTGAACCGACAAATCGGCCACCAGTCGCTTCAGGCGCCCAACCTCTTCTTCCATCGCTCGAAGCCGACGCGCCTCGCTCACGTCCATGCCCCCATACTTCTACTTCCAGTTGTAATACGTCGCCTCGCTCACGTTGTGCTCTCCACACCGCTTTCACGCTCTTTCCGGCCTGCGTCTCCCGCAATATCCCAATAATCTGCTCTTCGCTGAATCGACTTCTTTTCATTTTGTTCTGCTATTTTTCTACCCCACAGAACTCTACTTTTGAACCGTCCACTTTTCCGGGGGCAGGCCATTCCGATTGAGTTGCCTGAGAAAGATCAGGTTGCCTATCTCCAAATTGAAGCTCAATCATTGGTGATTTTGTAGCATGGACTGGACTTAGAGCGTGTCATGAACTTCTGGAAAGATAAGGCTGTACATTATAATGCTATCCAGGCATTAAGCTTGGGATGGCACAAAAGACACGGGGAACGCGAACGAACTATCCCAGCGACGTGAGTGATGAGGAATGGGCATTTTGCTCGCCGTATCTGACGTTGATGAAGGAGGACGCACCGCAACGGGATTACTCGATGAAGGCGATGTTCAATGCGGTGAGATACATGGTTCGGGCAGGTTGCACTTGGCGGATGATTCCCAATGATTTACCGCCATGGTCAACGGTCCATCAGCAGGCTCAACGCTGGATCAAAGGGGGCTGCTTTGAGGCAATGGCGCATGATTTACGCAAGCTCATTCGACTCTTGGTTAACGAGCGCGATGCCAACCCTTCGGCGGTCATTCTTGACGGTCGAACTCTCCAATCCACTCCCGAGAGTGGAGAACGGGCTGGATACGACGGGTATAAGCGCAAAAAGGGATCGAAGGTCCATGCAGCGGTCGACACCCTCGGTCATCTTCTGGCTCTGAAAGTTACTGCAGCCAACGAGCAAGAGCGCGCTCAGGTTGCCGATTTGGCAAAAGAGGTCCAACTCGCGACCAGAGACAATGTGAAAATAGCTTTCGCCGATCAGGGCTATACGGGCGAGCAACCTCGCGCCCATGCGGCCGAGAACGGAATCGATCTCATTGTCGTCAAACTTGCCGAAGCAAAAAGAGGATTTGTCCTGCTTCCCAGACGTTGGGTTGTCGAGCGCTCCTTTGCTTGGGCAGCTCGTTTTCGCCGTCTTTCCATGGATTATGAACGCCTGCCCACATCCCTCGCCAAACTTCATTGGCTGGCTTTTCTCACGCTCATGCTCAACTCCGTATTCCGCTAAAGTTCATGACACGCTCTAGAGGGTGTCATGAACTTCCGGGAAGATAAGGCTGTACATTATAAAGCTACTTGGGCATTAAGCTCGGGATGGCACACAAGACACGAGGAACACGAACGAACTATCCCAGCGACGTCAGCGATGAGGAATGGGCATTTTGCGCGCCGTATCTGACGTTGATGAAGGAAGATGCCCCGCAACGCGATTATTCGATGAGGGCGATGTTTAATGCGGTGAGATACATGGTTCGGGCGGGTTGCCCTTGGCGGATGATTCCCAATGATTTACCGCCATGGCCAACGGTTCATCAGCAAGCTCAGCGCTGGATCAAAGCGGGCTGTTTTGAGGCGATGGCTCATGACTTGCGCAAGCTCATTCGACTCCTGCTCAACGAGCGCGAGGCCAACCCTTCGGCGGTCATTCTTGACGGTCGAACTCTACAGTCCACTCCCGAGAGTGGAGAACGAGCCGGTTACGACGGATATAAGCGCAAGAAGGGATCGAAGGTTCATGCTGCGGTCGACACCCTCGGTCACCTCCTGGCCCTGAAGGTCACTGCGGCCAATGAGCAGGAACGCGCTCAAGTTGCCGATCTGGCAAAAGAGGTTCAACAGGCGACCAGGGACAGCGTGAAAATTGCTTTCGCGGATCAGGGCTACACGGGCGAAAAGCCCAGCCAGGACGCTGCTGAGAACGGAATCGATCTGGTTGTCGTCAAACTCGCCGAAGCCAAAAAGGGTTTTGTCCTGCTGCCCAGACGCTGGGTTGTTGAACGCTCTTTTGCCTGGGCAGCTCGTTTTCGCCGGCTCTCCAAGGATTATGAACGCCTGCCTGCTTCTCTCGCCGGACTCCATTGGCTGGCTTTTCTTTCTCTCATGCTCAATTCCGTTTTCCGACAAAGTTCATGACACGCTCTAGGGGTTGACTGCAGCGTCTTGTTAAGCTGCATTTTCTCACTATCAGAATAAGTCTGAATTTGTTCCGGTTCGTTCAAGACGGAGTTCGTCTGGTGAAGCTTGGTAGATCAATATCCAGTCTGGTTCGACGTGGCAGTCTCGTCTGCCTTTCCAAGGACCAGTCAATGCATGATCTCTGTAGCGAGGAGGCAGCGCTTGACCAGATATAAGGATCTCAATGACGGTCTTTATCTTCTCAAGGTTCTTGCCTCTCTTGGTTTGTTTCTTGATGTCTTTCTTGAATTGTGAGGTCTGACTTACAGTCACTTTTTCCAAGATGCGTGGAGGTCATCGGTGTTTTCGAAGGTCTCAATCTCCTCACCGTTATCGCTTTTTGTGAGAACCTCGGCGGTCAGAGCGTTTGGAACGTGAAGTTCGAGTGGAAACTCTTGGCGGAGTGCAATCTGCTTGTAGAAAAGCCGAATCGCTTCCGTGGGCGTCATGCCTAAAGTATCCAGAATTGCCTCGGTTGCCTTCTTGGTAGCGGAATCGATTCGAGCATGAATTATTGCTGATTGCGACATGCGAGGACTGTATCACGGATGATACACGGAGCAAGATTTTTATAGCCCAACGTCAAGCTCAGTCACCCCGAACGGGCGACCGAAAACGACTGGTGATCAACTGCCGAAAGGAGGTCCGCGCAAGGGGATGTCCCGTAGATCGTTAAAAGTCGGTGGAGGTTGGCAGGTAGATTGGTGTTCTATTGGCTAATTGGTTGGCAAGAGGGATCTTCGGTTTTGGAGTCGATTGGAGCGGAGGGTTCGGAGCGAAGCGGAGAAGCCGGGGCGGAGATCGGCTCCAAAACCGAGCGGCGAAGGGCCTCCCGGAGTTGGGGAAGATCGGCGCTGTGGGCGATGCGTCGAAAGCCGCTTTCAGCCCACAGCAATCCCGATGCCGCCCAGCGTTCGAGCATGTCACCCTTGACGTTCCAGCGTTTGACATTGCCGGTCTGTTCACGCCAGTTGCGCATGACGTTTTCAATGGCGTTGGTGCTCAGCAACGTGCCGTGGAGCGTGGCGGGAACTTCCAGGCGATGGACGGCCAGGGCTTCGTCTCGTCGCTCGCTCAGCAGCAGCGCCGCGGCCGCGTTGCGCTCGGCTACGAAGTCCAGAATGTCGTCGTAGGCTTCTTCCCCTGCGGTTTTGCCTTGGGCTTGGCGGAGTCGCTTGAAAAGCCGCTGGCTCTCGGCGCGGTCGCGCATTCGGAGTCGATCCGCTACGTTGCGCTCGAGATGCACCAGGCAGGTCTGCTGCACCGCGCCGGGCCAGATCCGGCTTACCGCGCCCGAGATGGCCGCCGATCCATCGCGAATGACCAGCAAGGCTCGATCTCTGGGAGATCGCACCCCGCGTCGCTCCAACCGACTCAACCACCCGGCTGACCGTCTCCAAGCTCTCCGAACTGCCGGTCTCAAAATCAAGCACCCGCTTGTGGCCATCGCGGTCGATGCCCAAGGCAACCACCACGCAGTTCTCCCCGCCCACAAACACGCCATCAATCATCAGCGCCAGCCAATCGCCGTCCTCGAGCGAGCGTTCGCGCACCAGCTCCAACTGCTCACGGCTCTTCTCCGCCCACATGCGCGAGATCGAGCTTTTACTGATGTCGCCTTGGCGTGCCCGCTCCAGTCCTCGCTGCGACATGCCCTCGGCCACGTGCGCCACAATGTCCTCGAACAGTCCTGCCTGACTTGCCGCCGCCCGATAACTCTCCAGTTCGACCTCGCCTTCGCTGGTGTGCCGGACCCGTGGACGAACAATCTCTTCCTTGCCTCCGTCCAGATAAGCGCGGCCCTTCTCCGAGCCGGCCCGCCGATACTCGCTCCCGGCTTCAGGATGATAGCGCCGCCCGCACAGCGACTCCACCTCCTCGGACATCATCGCCCAGAACGCCTCGCGCACCGACGCACGCATCACTGCATTAAGCAGCTCGGCTGCTTCTCGCTCTCCGCCTTGCATAAATGCGGTCTTCAGTTCTTCATGTTTCATCGTGGTGGTTGGTTCTTTTGGTTTGATCACCTCCCACGCTTCTGCGCGGGCGAACCAACCTCCACCTCTTTATTTTAACGACTCACGGGACACTTCCCCGCGCAACCCCAGGAGCGAAGCGGATAGGGGTTGGCTGCAGCGCCTTGTTCGGCCAACACCGCCCAAACAACCGAAACCTCTGCCATCCTGCTATAAGTTTCATAGTATCAAGAGCGATCATGATGGAATTGAAATGAGCTGGTTGTTCGTGGGAGATATCTCAAGTCCGCGAAAATAAATTTTTCGCTCCGCGAGAGTTTGATGCAGCGATCGTGACAGACAAAACTCGATAAGCCGGAGAAAGCGTTGCTGATCGCGGGCCGTCCGCCTTGAGATCTCGTGTAGATGGGGAGAAGGCGACCGAGCTACCAATATATTCCTCCGCCGGAGGCTGAAGCCGAACGTCAAGCTCAGCCACCCTGAGCGGGCAATCAAGCCAACCCTGAGGTGAGCTGCCAGTGGCGTGTCCGAGCAACCCCGGCCAGCGAAGCGGCTAGGGGTTGGCTGCAGCGCCTTGTTGGGTCCTCACCGCTTCTTAAGGATAGCGTCGTATTCTGAATGATGCCCAATCCAAATCCAAACAAGACCTTCAGATCTCTCTTTGGCAATTGCTCTATACGTAATTCCGACTCGGGCGCTCCAGAAAAATTGGACCTTTTTCAGGTGAATTGACGGATGCCTTGGGTTGTCCCGCAGAAGAGTGAAGTTCTTGTCAGCAAGTGTCCGGATATGACCTGGTAATTGTCGATAGTGATACCAAAATTCCGAAGTGGCTAAGTGCCTCACAGTTCAGAGCACCGCCCTGCTTCAAAATCTTCATCGGCTTTGTGGGCAAGGTGGTCAAGTCGTCCTAGAGAAACGTCGCGTTCAAACTGTTTATCCCATTGATCTGCAATGAAATGCTCAAACCACTCCGAAAACTTGGCCAGTTCGGTTTTCGGTAGTTGCTCCACTGCATGTTCTAGATCGACTGTAGTCATGAATTCTTTTACTCTGAACGATCAAAAGAAGCAACCCGTTGATCCGCCGGGAACTAGACCCAACGTCAAGCTCAGTCACCCCGAACGGGTGCTGCGAAGACTAGAATGATCAACTGCAATCTGATTGCTCGCCAACCCCGCAGCGAAGCGGCTAGGGGTTGACTGTAGCGCCTTGTTGGGCCGTATTCGATCGATCTACAACAGGTTGCCCACAGCGAGCTTGGCGCTCTCGTGCATCTCGTGCCATTGCGTTGAGATCAAAATCGAACTGCTTGAGCAGGGCGGATTTGGCATCACGGACCTCTGCCATCACAAAATCAATGGCCATCGGTTCGCTATTGGTCTTCTGAATTGTCGTCATCGGTAAAGAATTGTTGTGGCGTGCAGATAACAGGAAGGTGGACCCCAAATGCCGAAAAGCAAGAACTCAGTCGATCAGCGATGAACGGATTGGCAATGTGCTTACAATTCCAAGTAAGTAAAAAATCCATCTTGTGGACCCCTGCCGCTGCAAGGTGGAAGGCGTCACGTCCTGCAATCTTTGGAAGAATACCAGTGTTGATCAGCTTCGAGGCGAGAAGCGATACCTCTTCATTGAGATCAAGTAGAGCAAGCTCTGTGAGAAGCTCTACCCGTTCGCGGGCTTTTCCGGATTCGCCCTGTGCGGCTTCGTCGATAACAAGCTGGGAAGTGAAAAGGTCGAATTGTTGTCGCTGCGTGTTCCACCACTGGCGGGTCAGTTCCTGGCGGGCAAGTAGCAGGACGTCGCGAGATGGGCGTGAGACGTAGTAGCTCGGTATCGTAGTTTCGATGAACAGGGCAAGAGGCATGACTGGCGATATCGCGAATTCTCGTCCGATTCAAGCTCCTTGGCCCAACGTCGAGCTCAGTGACCCCGAACGGGCGGAGGCAGTCGATGTGTGAACCGCTGCAAACTGGACGCAAGAAAAGTTGAGAGTGGAGCGGCTAGGGGTTCGCTGCAGCGCCCTGGTGGACAGAATGCATGCTGTAAGTCTCAGAGCTGCTGGTGGAACTAACGAAATTCAAGGATGCTCGCTCATCGTGTGACGCGACAATAAGGGCAGTAGGAAAGGCAGTGTAATGGGCCGTAGAGTGGTAGTCCGCTTGCCGTCGCGGCGCACGATGAGCTTCTCCGGCAGGGAAGACGATGGGAGAGGATCAACGTTGAAGCGTAAGCATCCAGCTGTAGCATCCTGAAAACAGAGGAATAAATACCTAACGAAGAGCGTCGCAGTCGGAGGGTGCTTGATCGGATTCCTCGTGCTCAGACTCGAAGGCATCTGTATCTCATTCTGTCCATCGTCAAGCTCAGCCACCCTGAACGGGCGAACTGAGACTACTGGTGATCAACTGCAAGTAGAGGGTCCGCGCAACCCCTAAGAGCGAAGCGGCTAGGGGTTGGCTGCAGCGCCTTGTTAGCCTTGCATTTTCTGAATGCTACAAGTGATATCAAGGATGCAGCTACGAGAAACAATATCACCGAATTCGGCTCGGGGACTGATGAGCCTTCAATGGTGATTCCTCCGAAGAACGATGGTTCGCCTGGAGCTGAGAATGGAGCATACCATTCGTTGTTGAAGATGTCCTTTTCAAGAAAGAAGAAGTTGTCACTGCCGTTACTCACGAATGGTTCTTCTGACTGATGCCAATTTATCTGACCCGACGGAACCTCGGCATGAACGAAATACTGTGTTTGTGCATCGAGCCGCAGGTATGACGTCGACGAAAATTGATATAACGCATCTAGGTCATCCGAAATGAATGGCGTATCAAATGTTTGAATCGGGGCATTTGGAAGCCCGTCGACTGAATCATAGATACTAAGTGTCAGTCCTTCAGCTCGCGTCCCCCAGAGTCTTAAAGTAATGGAAGACACTTCAAACGGCTGGCTGGTGGTTGAGAAACCAAATGCATGCCGCAATTCTGGAATCATTTGGACCGAACCCGTCAGGGGCGTGCTTCGAAGATTTGACACGAGTGTGGTGGCGCTTGCAGATGATACCACGAAGACGATAAGAGCGAATGTGAGTATGTGTTTCATATATTGTAGGCTAACGTCAAGCTCAGCCACCCTGAGCGGGCGGACTGAGGCTACTGGTGATCAACTGCCGGAAAATGGTCCGCGCAACCCCAGGAGCGAAGCGGATAGGGGTTGGCTGCAGCGCCTTGTTAGCTCTGTATTATATTTCCAAGTCTAGCGCAAATCGTAGAGCGGACTTTACTGCATCCATTCTGTCGGCGGGTAATATTCCGAGTCTGCGTCCAAATTCATGGTGCTGCACGGCTTGCAAGCCTTGTACATTTACGAAGCTGAATTTATCGAGAAAGCGTTGTTTGCCGATCTCCACTTCGTAGTGGCTGGAACGGCTGGTCGTCGTAATTGGTGCGCAGATGGAGAGAGCTCTAGGAGCATCGTTATCCTTACGGGATACGATCAACATCGGACGTGCCTTTGATGCAATCCCTAGGTCAACAACGTATATTTCTCCTGGGCTAGTCGTCATAAACGGAATCCAGAGCGGATTTACGGATAGCGACCGGTAGAAGAATATCTGAATTGTCTTCTTTTATGCGCAGATCAAACGGAAGCCCGCGGTGAATCTTGATCTGATGGAGAAAGATCCGGATGGCTTCGGTTGTGGTGATGCCCAACTCACTCAGAATCGCTTCTGAGTCTTGCTTGAGGCGATCGTCCACGCGTGCGCGAACGTATGATTCCTTGAGTGCCATGTCCGAATGTAGTCCGGGTGTGCCACGAGAGTCAAGCTGAATGAAATGAGCTAACGTCAAGCTCAGCCACCCTGAACGGGCGAACTGAGGCGACTGGTGATCAACTGCCGGTAGAAGGTCCGCGCAACCCCAGGAGCGAAGCGGATAGGGGTTGGCTGCAGCGCCTTGTTCGGCCAACACCGCCCAAACAACCGAAACCTCTGCCATCCTGCCACAAGTTTTATAGTATCAAGCGCAATCACGATAGAATTAAAATGAGCTGGTGGTTCTTCGGAGGTATCTCGAGTTCGCGAAAGTAAATTTTTCGCTCCGCGATAGGTTGATGCAGCGATGGTGACAGACAGAAGCCCCGAAAAGCCGGAGAATGCGTTGCTGATCGCGGGCCGTACGACGTGAGATCTCGTATAGATGGGGAGAAGGCGACCGAGCTACCAATATATTCCTCCGCCGGAGGCTGAGCCGAACGTCAAGCTCAGCCACCCTGAACGGGCGATCTGAGGCTACTGGTGATCAACTGCCGGTAGAAGGTCCGCGCAACCCCAGGAGCGAAGCGGATAGGGGTTGGCTGCAGCGCCTTGTTAGCCAGCATTTTTGAATGCTGCGATCTCGCCGCCGCCCAAACAAACAACATCCTCGCCGGCGTAGGATGACCTCCAAGATTCATAGCCGGCCGATATAGTTAAAATTGGAGAAGTTCCCCCGACGAGAAATAAATACTGAGATCCGAACTAGAGTCGCAGATGGTATATTTTGTTACAACGCTTTTGGCCAATGCCGAAAAGGCTATCGCTCCAGAATCTGTTGGGGAATCAAGCCCAAATAGTTGATCATGATCTTGTGAGGAAATGTGAATGTGCTCACCTAAAATCAAGCGCCATGATTCTTCGGTAGCGATTACAGCATCGTTCCCGAAGGAGAAGAACCAAGAAAAGTCGCGTTTTTGAATGCTGTGTAGACTCCGCGACGGGAGCCATGGTAGCGAGGGGCTTATTGGATATATAGGCTAACGTCAAGCTCAGCCACCCTGAACGGGCGAACTGAGGCAACTGGTGATCAACTGCCGGTAGCGGGTGGCGCAACCCCAGGAGCGAAGCGGATAGGGGTTGGCTGCAGCGCCTTGTTCGGCCAAAACCGCCCAAACAACCGAAACGTCAGCCAGCCTGCCATAACTTTCATAGTATCAAGAGCGTTCATGATAGAATCGAAATGAGCTGATTGCTCTTCGGAGATATCTCAAGTTGGCAAAAAATAAATTTTTCGCTCCGCGAGAGGTTGATGCAGCGATCGTGACAGACTGAAGCCCCGATAAGCCGGAAGAAGCATTGCTGATCGCGGGCCGTCCGCCTTGAGATCTCGTGTAGATGGGGAGAAGGCGACCGAGCTACCAACATATTCCTCCGCCGGAGGCTGAAGCCGAACGTCAAGCGGAAGTGTCCCGTGAGTCGTTAAAATAAAGAGGTGGAGGTTGGTTCGCCCGCGCAGAAGCGTGGGAGGTGATCAAACCAAAAGAACCAACCACCACGATGAAACATGAAGAACTGAAGACCGCATTTATGCAAGGCGGAGAGCGAGAAGCAGCCGAGCTGCTTAATGCAGTGATGCGTGCGTCGGTGCGCGAGGCGTTCTGGGCGATGATGTCCGAGGAGGTGGAGTCGCTGTGCGGGCGGCGCTATCATCCTGAAGCCGGGAGCGAGTATCGGCGGGCCGGCTCGGAGAAGGGCCGCGCTTATCTGGACGGAGGCAAGGAAGAGATTGTTCGTCCACGGGTCCGGCACACCAGCGAAGGCGAGGTCGAACTGGAGAGTTATCGGGCGGCGGCAAGTCAGGCAGGACTGTTCGAGGACATTGTGGCGCACGTGGCCGAGGGCATGTCGCAGCGAGGACTGGAGCGGGCACGCCAAGGCGACATCAGTAAAAGCTCGATCTCGCGCATGTGGGCGGAGAAGAGCCGTGAGCAGTTGGAGCTGGTGCGCGAACGCTCGCTCGAGGACGGCGATTGGCTGGCGCTGATGATTGATGGCGTGTTTGTGGGCGGGGAGAACTGCGTGGTGGTTGCCTTGGGCATCGACCGCGATGGCCACAAGCGGGTGCTTGATTTTGAGACCGGCAGTTCGGAGAGCTTGGAGACGGTCAGCCGGGTGGTTGAGTCGGTTGGAGCGACGCGGGGTGCGATCTCCCAGAGATCGAGCCTTGCTGGTCATTCGCGATGGATCGGCGGCCATCTCGGGCGCGGTAAGCCGGATCTGGCCCGGCGCGGTGCAGCAGACCTGCCTGGTGCATCTCGAGCGCAACGTAGCGGATCGACTCCGAATGCGCGACCGCGCCGAGAGCCAGCGGCTTTTCAAGCGACTCCGCCAAGCCCAAGGCAAAACCGCGGGGGAAGAAGCCTACGACGACATTCTGGACTTCGTAGCCGAGCGCAACGCGGCCGCGGCGCTGCTGCTGAGCGAGCGACGAGACGAAGCCCTGGCCGTCCATCGCCTGGAAGTTCCCGCCACGCTCCACGGCACGTTGCTGAGCACCAACGCCATTGAAAACGTCATGCGCAACTGGCGTGAACAGACCGGCAATGTCAAACGCTGGAACGTCAAGGGTGACATGCTCGAACGCTGGGCGGCATCGGGATTGCTGTGGGCTGAAAGCGGCTTTCGACGCATCGCCCACAGCGCCGATCTTCCCCAACTCCGGGAGGCCCTTCGCCGCTCGGTTTTGGAGCCGATCTCCGCCCCGGCTTCTCCGCTTCGCTCCGAACCCTCCGCTCCAATCGACTCCAAAACCGAAGATCCCTCTTGCCAACCAATTAGCCAATAGAACACCAATCTACCTGCCAACCTCCCCCGACTTTTAACGATCTACGGGACATCCCCCGTCAAGCTCAGCCACCCCGAACGGGCGAACTGAGAGCGTGTGAAAAAAGTCAGGAAGCCTTGGATTTAGCGAGTCTTCGGAGCATGAGACGGCATGCAGCGATGTAAATGAAAGCTTCGGAATGGCCTGTTTTGACTTCGTAGTCTTTGGAGAGGCGGCGATAGCGGCCCAGCCAAGCGAAGGTGCGTTCTACGACCCAGCGGCGAGGCAGGAGATGGAAGCCGGGGGAGATCTTGCGAACGATCTCAAGTTTGGCAGCGCGGCCCAACTTTAGTTCAGCAAACCAAGCTTCGAGCTTTCCGCCATAGCCTCCGTCCGCCCAGATCGTGCGCAGCCATCCGAAGTTCCAAGCTTTTAGCAGCAAAGGCTTGGCTCCATCGCGGTCTTGGATGGCGGCCGAATGCACGCAGAGCGCGAGGATCAATCCCATGGTATCAACCAGAAGGTGTCGTTTTCGTCCCAAGATCTTTTTGCCTGCATCAAATCCACGTTCTCCGTGTTGGCCAGCTGTCTTAACGCTTTGGCTGTCGATGGACGCAGCCGTAGGGGCTTTTTTTTTGAGGCCTTTTGCCGAACGCGATCCCGCAGTGCATCATTGAGCAAACGGAAGACCCCCAGCGCGCTCCATTTGCTGAAGTAGTAATAACAGAGTCGCCAGTGGGGAAAGTCATGCGGCATTTCCCGCCACGTGCAACCGCTGCGCGTGATGTAGAAGATCGCATCGAGCATGAGCCGACGATTATACCGCGGCGGTCGCCCCAGCTTGCTGGGTCCCGGTAACAGTCGCCGGACAATCTCCCATTCGGTATCGGTGAGCTGACTTGGATAGGGTTCTTTTGCTGCCATCCCAAGCTTTCCACACTATCCTTCGCTGGCGTACAAGTTTTTTCCTCACTTTCTCTGCACTTTTTTCACACCCTCTGAGGCAACTGGTGATCAACTGCCGGTAGAAGGTCCGCGCAACCCCAGGAGCGAAGCGGATAGGGGTTGGCTGCAGCGCCTTGTTCGGTGTTTAGTTAGCGGCGTGCCAGAAGTAGGCTTTCTTCTCAGAGACATCGTATCCCAGTATATATCCTCCATTGTTGGGCCATATGTCTGCGTAGAATAAATCGGATTCAGAGAAAACTTTGTAGTATGCGTCGTCAAGTTGATCTCCTGAAAGCTGAGAGATTTGATCGGGCGCTGCCTGCGGAAGGGCGCGGCCGATCCTAAATATATCTGGGTTTTGGTAATCTGATCTTTTGCGGGACGAAGATCCCATTCATTCTTGGCGCACCACAATTGAAAATCTGATTGATTGATCGAAAATTCGGCAATGCGACTCCGAAAGTCCTGGATAAACGTTACTGACGTCGCTTGGTTAGGAAGCCAAACAATGTCGGTGTGCTGTTCGTTGTATCCTGTCGAGGATATAGGAACCCGAGAGAGCAGAAAAACGAGGAGTAGGCAAACAGCTCCAACGATTGCCAAGAATACAGTGATGAATGGATGTGATTTCATTTCACCGAACGTCAAGCTCAGCCACCCTGAACGGGCGAATGGAGACAACTGGTGATCAACTGCCGGTAAGAGGTCCGCGCAACCCCAGGAGCGAAGCGGATAGGGGTTGGCTGCAGCGCCTTGATGGGCAGAAGTATTTTGAGGGGATGAGCTGCCCTTCAAATGATCAAACCCACACAGCGCTCGCTCATCGAGTGACACGACAATAAGGGCAGTAGGGTGGATGATCATATGCAACATCCTGTGAGCCACCAGTGATCGTCGTGGCGCTCGATGAGCTTCTCCGGCAGTGACGTCGTGAGAAACCGAAAAGAGGTGAAAGCAAAGCGATTCGAAGCGGCAACGTTATCACTGGGAAAAAATATCCTTCAAGAGCGTGCAGTAGTCGATCTGAGAGCTTTTTAAGCGTCGCTCTCGAAGTTGAGTGGATCTGTATCACTTCTGCACATCGTCAAGCTCAGCCACCCTGAACGGATAACCGAATTTGTCTGGTGATCTTCTGGAAGTTGACGGTCCGCGCAACCCCGAGAGCGAAGCGGCTAGGGGTTGGCTGCAGCGCCTTGCTAGCCTGTATTTGTATTTCAGATGTTTTCGAATGTTTTCTCTGATTTTAGAAGACGGTCAAAACTGTTGTTGTCGAATGGAGCAGGCTCTCCGCTGCAATTATACGCGACTTTCGCTGCATTCTCTGCGATATGAATAAAGGCTTCTTCTTTCGCATTTTTAGGAAGGTAGTCGTTCGCCAGAGAAATATTCTTTCTAATCTTTGAGAACTGGTTGTGGCCTTCTTTCCAGCTCGCCGGATTCCGGAGAATATGAATTAATTCAGAATATTCAGATCTTGGCGCGACCTGTGCAACCAGACGTTCCATTGTGTTGAGAGCATGGGACGCGTGTTGAGACGTGTACTTCATAGTAGGCTAACGTCAAGCTCAGCCACCCTGAACGGGCGACCGGAAACTGCTGGCGATCAACTGCCGGTAAAAGGTCCGCGCAACCCCAGGAGCGAAGCGGATAGGGGTTGGCTGCAGCGCCTTGTTCGGCCAACACCGCCCAAACAACCGAAACCTCTGCCATCCTGCCACAAGTTTCATAGTATCAAGCGCGATCACGATAGAATTAAAATGAGCTGGTGGTTCTTCGGAGGTATCTCGAGTTCGCGAAAATAAATTTTTCGCTCCGCGATAGGTTGATGCAGCGATGGTGACAGACAGAAGCCCCGATAAGCCGGAGAAAGCATTGCTGATCGCGGGCCGTCCGCCCTGAAATCTCGTGTAGATGGGGAGAAGGCGACCGAGCTACCAATATATTCCTCCGCCGGAGGCTGAAGCCGAACGTCGAGCTCAGTGACCCCGAACGTGCAAAGGCAGTCGATGAGTGATCAACTGCAAACTGGACGCGAGAAAAGTTGGGAGTGGAGCGGCTAGGGGTTCGCTGCAGCGCCCTGGTGGACAGAATGCATGCTGTTGGTCTCGGAGCTGCCGGTGGAAGTAACGAAATTCAGGTCCGCTCGCTCATCGTGTGACGCGACAATGAGGGCAGTAGGAAAGGCAGTGTAATGGGCCGTAGAGTGGTAGTCCGCTTGCCGTCGCGGCGCACGATGAGCTTCTCCGGCAGGGAAGATGGTGGGAGAGGATCAACGGTGAAGCGGAAGCATCCAGCTGTAGTATCCTGAAAACAGAGGAATAAATACCTAACGAAGCGCGTCGCAGTCGGAGGGTGCTTGATTGGGTTCCTCGTGCTCAGAGTCCAAGGCATCTGTATCTCATTCTGTCCATCGTCAAGCTCAGCCACCCTGAACGGGTGAACTGAGGCTGCTGGTGATCAACTGCCGGTAAGAGGTCCGCGCAACCCCAGGAGCGAAGCGGATAGGGGTTGGCTGCAGCGCCTTGTTCGGCCAACACCGCCCAAACAACCGAAGCGTCAGCCAGCCTGCCATAACTTTCATAGTATCAAGAGCGTTCATGGTAGAATCGAAATGAGCTGATTGCTTTTCGGAGATATCTCAAGTTGGCAAAAAATAAGTTTTTCGCTCCGCGAGAGGTTGATGCAGCGATCGTGACAGACTGAAGCCCCGATAAGCCGGAAGAAGCATTGCTGATCGCGGGCCGTCGGCCCTGAGACCTCATGTAGATGGGGAGAAGGCGACCGAGCTACCAATATATTCCTCCGCCGGAGGCTGAAGCCGAACGTCAAGCTCAGCCACCCTGAACGGGTGAACGAGCTACTGGAGAATGATCAACTGCCCGTGGCGGGTGCCTCAACCCCAGGAGCGAAGCGGATAAGGGTTGGCTGCAGCGCCTTGTTGGGCCTCATCTTCCGAGTATGCGGATGCCACATACTTCTCGGATGAATTCGTAGTCTCGATCTTGGTGATGAACCTCACAGTCATTCTCTAGTGCGCAGGCTGACACCAAACAATCGATAGCGCTTCGAATGGTGTATCCCTCGGACCGGCATCTTCGATAGATTTCGGCGGCAAGACGGTAGGTTGTTCGTTGTGGAAAGATCTCAATGAATGGAGCAAACCGCGATTCGATCGATCTAGCGTGAGCGTCAGTTGAGCAACCTTGCATCAGCTCTTGGAGAATCACTCCGGTAAAGCAGACCGCCTCGTCGTTGTTGAGTAGTCTGAGAAGCGCGTCAACCTCCGACGAATCTGCTCCTCGAAGAAAGTCAATCCACACGCCAGTGTCGACCAATGTCATCTGAATCTGTTTTGGCGCATCAGATTGAGGTCTCCTTCCCATTGGATCTTGCCGCGAAGTTCTAAAATCTTCCTCTGATCATTTCTGCGGACGAACTCGCGAAGAGCCGTATTCACCAAGTCTTTTTTTGTCCTCAATCCAGACACCTCCAAACCTTGCGCTACGAGCTGCTCGTCAAGATCGATATTTGTTCGCATGCACAAATATTCTCCGAAAAGGTGTATCCGGCAAGCTCTATTTTTCTGGCCCAACGTCAAGCTCAGCCACCCCGAACGGGCGACCGAATACGACTGGTGATCAACTGCCGATAAGAGGTGCGCGCAACCCCGAGAGCGAAGCGGCTAGGGGTTGGCTGCAGCGTCTTGATGGGCAGAAGTATTTTGGAATGGGAAAGCTGCCGTTCTGATGATCAAACCCACCCAGCGCTCGCTCATCGAGTGACACGACAATAAGGGCAGTAGGTTGGATGATCATATGCAACATCCGGTGAGCCACCAGTGATCGTCGTGGCGCTCGATGAGCTTCTCCGGCAGTGAGATCGTGACATGGCGAAAAGAGGGGGAAAGCGAAGCGATTCGAAGCGGCATCTTTATCGCTGGGAAAAAATACCTTTCAAGAGCGTGCCGTAGTCGATCTGAGAGGTTTTCCAGCATCGCTCTCGAAGTTGAGTGGATCTGTATCACTTCTGCACATCGTCAAGTTCAGCCACCCTGAGCGGGCGACCAAGCCAACCCTGAGGTGAACTGCCGGTATAGGGTTCGCGCAATCCCAGCCGCGAAGCGGCTAGGGGTTGGCTGCAGCGCCTTGTTCGCTGCGTATTAATTTATTAATTCTTTCAGATTGGAACCAATTCAAAATCTGTTGGTAGCCTAGAGTGGGCTCGTCCCAAAATGAATTGATAAGCTTGCCTTTTAGTAGAATTTGACGAGCGTTCATATTATAGTATTCAAGAACGTGTTTCGGCGAGTTTTCGATAATCCACAAGTAAGAAGTCATATCCAGATTCATGCGAGATCCAGCGCACATCCATCTGTCGATTGCCGAAGCGTTTGGTTCTAGTGAAGTGAGTTCGGAAAAGATTCCGAGCATAAGTTGATCGAGCGCCTTCAATTTATCGCCCGGCCAATCCAAAGGTATTGTCTGCGCAATTGCTCGTCCAGTGACTTTGGCCTGCCCCCGGAAAAGTGGACGGTTCAAAAGTAGAGTTCTGTGGGGTAGAAAAATAGCAGAACAAAATGAAAAGAAGTCGATTCAGCGAAGAGCAGATTATTGGGATATTGCGGGAGACGCAGACCGGAAAGAGCGTGAAAGCGGTGTGTGGAGAGCACAACGTGAGCGAGGCGACGTATTACAACTGGAAGAAGAAGTATGGGGGCATGGACGTGAGCGAGGCGCGTCGGCTTCGAGCGATGGAAGAAGAGGTTGGGCGCCTGAAGCGACTGGTGGCCGATTTGTCGGTTCAGAACCAGATCTTGAAGGAAGTGAACGCAAAAAAATGGTAAGCCCGTCCACCAGGCGACGGGCGGTAAAGATGAGTGTGGAAGAAGGCTGGAGCGCAGGAAAGACGGCGGCGGCGTGCCGGGCGTTGGGCTTGGCGCGTTCGAGTTACTACCGGGAGAGCCGTGTCGGTTTGGAAGGCCGACGGGTGCGCAAGGAAGTCGTGGAGCTAAGCGGCAAGCACCCGCGTTACGGCTACCGACGGATCACGGCGCTTCTGCGACGCGACGGATTTACGGTCAACCCCAAGCGGGTGGCGCGCATTCGGCGCGAGGAGGGACTGAAGGTCAGCAAGCGCCAGCGGCGCATGCGTCGGGTGGGAGCCTCGACGGCCGAGCGAAAACGAGCGCAGCGGCCTCGGGAGGTCTGGAGTTGGGACTTCGTCGAAGATCAGACCGAGGCAGGGAGCCGGTTTGGCATCCTGACATTGATCGATGAACACACGCGAGAATGCCTGGCCACGCACGCGGCCTGGTCGATCCGCGCAGTGGATGTCATCGGAGTCGTGGAAGCGGCTATCGCCCGTTACGGAGCCCCAGAGCATATCCGCAGTGACAACGGCCCCGAGTTCATTGCCTACGCGATCCGGGACTGGCTGGCTGCTCAATCCATCAAGACGATCTACATCAAGCCGGGGAGTCCATGGGAGAACGGGCACATCGAGAGCTTCCATGACAAACTTCGGGACGAATGTCTTAGAGGGTGTGAAAAAAGTGCAGAGAAAGTGAGGAAAAAACTTGTACGCCAGCGAAGGATAGTGTGGAAAGCTTGGGATGGCAGCAAAAGAACCCTATCCAAGTCAGCTCACCGATACCGAATGGGAGATTGTCCGGCGACTGTTACCGGGACCCAGCAAGCTGGGGCGACCGCCGCAGTATAATCGTCGGCTCATGCTCGATGCGATCTTCTACATCACGCGCAGCGGTTGCACGTGGCGGGAAATGCCGCATGACTTTCCCCACTGGCGACTCTGTTATTACTACTTCAGCAAATGGAGCGCGCTGGGGGTCTTCCGTTTGCTCAATGATGCACTGCGGGATCGCGTTCGGCAAAAGGCCTCAAAAAAAAAGCCCCTACGGCTGCGTCCATCGACAGCCAAAGCGTTAAGACAGCTGGCCAACACGGAGAACGTGGATTTGATGCAGGCAAAAAGATCTTGGGACGAAAACGACACCTTCTGGTTGATACCATGGGATTGATCCTCGCGCTCTGCGTGCATTCGGCCGCCATCCAAGACCGCGATGGAGCCAAGCCTTTGCTGCTAAAAGCTTGGAACTTCGGATGGCTGCGCACGATCTGGGCGGACGGAGGCTATGGCGGAAAGCTCGAAGCTTGGTTTGCTGAACTAAAGTTGGGCCGCGCTGCCAAACTTGAGATCGTTCGCAAGATCTCCCCCGGCTTCCATCTCCTGCCTCGCCGCTGGGTCGTAGAACGCACCTTCGCTTGGCTGGGCCGCTATCGCCGCCTCTCCAAAGACTACGAAGTCAAAACAGGCCATTCCGAAGCTTTCATTTACATCGCTGCATGCCGTCTCATGCTCCGAAGACTCGCTAAATCCAAGGCTTCCTGACTTTTTTCACACGCTCTTAACCGTGAACTCTTCGGCAGTCTGGCTGAAGCCCGCGTCATCCTGGAAAGCTGGCGCGTGGAATACAACACTTTGCGACCGCACAGCTCGCTCGGCTACCAGACGCCGGGGGAGTTCGCGGCCGCGGCAATCAAGTCCCGTCTCCAGTCGCCCTCCGGGCTCCTTCCGACGGGACTTGATTGCAACCACCAAACCAACCAAACATTACCAACCATCCCCGCCTGAGACTCTACTTCCAATGTGTCCCACTTCCGGGGGCAGGCCAACTTCTGGATCTGGCCACCATGAGCAATCCTGAATTGAGATCTCAAGAATTCGCGGCAGAAAATAGAGGTAATCTGCGATATCACCTACCGTCAAAAATGCCGAGGACGCATACGAGGATAATTCGGAGGCGGTGATCTCGCGCAGCGGCTTGGACAGCAATTCAGATACGTGATGCTCTTCTATGCAGCACTTACATCCATCTATCTTCTTGGGTCGATTGATGTCGGAAAATGCATTGTAGAACTCTTGGATCTTGTTGTCTAACATGGCTTTTCTCATGGTAGCGAACGTCAAGCTCAGTCACCCCGAACGGGCGAACGGAAACTACTGGTGATCAACTGCCGGTAGCGGGTGGCGCAACCCCAGGAGCGAAGCGGATAGGGGTTGGCTGCAGCGCCTTGTTCGGCCAATACCGCCCAAACAACCGAAACGTCAGCCAGCCTGCCATACCTTTCATAGTATCAAGAGCGTTCATGATAGAATCGAAATGAGCTGATTGCTCTTCGGAGATATCTCAAGTTGGCAAAAAATAAATTTTTCGCTCCGCGAGAGGTTGATGCAGCGATCGTGACAGACTGAAGCCCCGATAAGCCGGAAGAAGCATTGCTGATCGCGGGCCGTCGGCCCTGAGACCTCATGTAGATGGGGAGAAGGCGACCGAGCTACCAACATATTCCTCTGCCGGAGGCTGAAGCCGAACGTCAAGCTCAGCCACCCTGAACGGGCGAAGTGAGACTACTGGTGATCAACTGCCGGTGACAGGTCCGCGCAACCCCAGCCAGCGAAGCGGCTAGGGGTTGGCTGCAGCGCCTTGTTAGGCCCGAGGGCGATCTGCTGCCCAGAACAATCTTGATCTCCAATGAGCCAACCCCGGATGTGATCTGCGAAGCACATATTCTCATCGGCTTACGAAGATAGGAAACCTCAATTCTTACTAAAAAAAATTCGACCTGCGGTGCTTTCTCGTTTTGGAACTGATGAAGTTCTCGCCTGTCAGTGAATTGAGCGGCGAGCGGGTCGAAAGCGCAAGTCATCCGCCGGAGGCTATCTCGTGGGAGATGGGGTGGGAGCGGAGGGATCAAATTGCGCTCAATGGAGCCGATCTGGTCATGAATGGCTCTGCATGCATGAGCAGATGGGCGGTCTATCGAGCAAAGTGCAGCGTTGTCCGATTGCGAGGTCGTCATGGTCGCTGCTCTGAGCGGGCCATGATGACCGGTCGATCTACAAGGCTTGAATATCCAACGTAAGCGTCACACTAAGCGGCTCTTGACGGAGTCATAGGTGTCATAGCCGCGGGCTATGACACCTATGGTTCAGGCGGCACGTTTGAGTGAAGGGGGACGGCGAGCAGCGGCCCAGGCTTCTGGGGTGATGTCCTTGATCTGCCAGTTGGTCATTGATGGCAGTCTGGTGAGGACGTCGCGGAGGTAGTCGAAGGGATTGATTCCGCGTTTGCGGCAGCTCTCGATGAGCGTGAACAGGATGGCTGAGCGTTGGCCAGCATCGGCACTGCCGATGAAGAGCCAGTTCTTCTCACCGATGGCGGTGGGACGGATGGCGTTTTCGACGAGGTTATTGTCGATCTCGACTCTGCCATCGTGAAGGTATGCCTGGAGATGCGGCATCTGGGAGAGGGCGTAATCAATGGCCGTTCCCATGCTCGATTTAGGCAGGAACCGGTGGGCGCGCTTCCAGGCCAACAGGACGTTCTTGATGCGTTGGACGATCGGGGCGCTTTGGTGGCTGCGAGTCGCGGCGCGTAGTTCGACGCTACTACTGGCGCGCTGGTCACTCAGTTGGGCTTCGATCCGGTAAAGGGCGGCGATCTGACGCAGGATCCATCCGGCTTGCTGGGGGGCGTGCTCGCGGGCTTCGTGGAAGCCGCGCCGGGCGTGCGCCCAGCAGCCCACGAGTGCGATTTCGCCGGGGTGGGTCCTCGCAAAGGCGGGGTAGGCCGCGTAGCCGTCGCACTGGATGGTGCCACTGAAGTCCACGGGGATCACGTTTTTGAGGCATTTGGCAGCACGGCTCGTTTCCCATCGGTAGATCACGTCGCCTCGGGGACGATTGGTTGTCCAGAGGTAGCCGAGTTTGGTCGCTCCATTGCCGGGAGCGAGGTAGCGGATCGGCGTCTCATCAACTTGAACGTATCCATCCCTGCGGATCTCCGCGCCGATGGCGTCATAAACGGGACGTAACCAGTCGGCGGCAAGCTCGATCCAGCGGGCCTGGCTCTGGCGGGGCAGGGTGATGTCGTGCCGGGATCTGAAGATACTTTCCTGACGGTAGAGCGGAAGGTGATCGCAGTATTTGGCGACGATGATCGCGGCGATAAGTCCGGGTGCGGCCACGCAGCGTTCCTGCAAGCTCGGCGGCAGCGCGGCGATAACGGGCACGACATCCACCCCGACCCGCGGCACATACTTGGGCCGCACAAGCCGACGGCGCAGGAAGCGCCCGGGCGCGTAGTCGAGTTGCTCGCTGACTTCCTCTCCGATCCGCCGCCATGCGCCAGGATCGGCAACGACTTCTTCGGGCTCGAGGACTTGTTCGACGAGTGGAAGGTCTTCGGGCCAGCGCTCCCTGGCATTGCGACGCTTCTCTTTGCTACTACTGCCGCAGGGTTCGTGGTTCGGGGCCTCCTGCGACTCTTCAGCCCAGGAGGCGTCGGCTTTTCCCGACTGCGACTCGGGTTGCCCGCCGAGCAGCAGCTCAAGTTGCTCAGGACTCAATGCCTCGCTGCTTTTGCCGAAGATGCGCCGAACCAATAAATCGACCTTCTGATGCAGGAGCGCGTTTTCGCGCCGAAGCTCTTCGATTTGCGCGTCGCGTTTGCCGATTTCGGCGATCAACTCAGCCTTGCTAAGGTGCTCCATGAACATCCAATAAATAAGCAAGCAGCGTGCCGTTCCTTAGCATCAAAGCTCTCTATTTTGCAGGATCCTCCTCGCGTTCATACCACGCCCGCAGCCGCCCGCCCTTGAGATCCACCCCGTCGGTGAGCATCGCAAACGCCTCCGGTGCCAGCCGCAGCTTCACCTGCCCGCCATCAGCCCGGCTCGGCCACGAGAACGTCCCGGCTTCCAGCCGCTTGGTCATCACCCACAGCCCCGTCCCATCCCAGTAAAGAACCTTGATGCGCGTGCGCCGCCGGTTGCCGAAGACGTAGATCGTTCCACCCCGCACATCCTCCTGGAGCCGTTCGCTCACCAGAGCCGTCAGGCCGTTGAAGCCCTTGCGCATATCGCACGCCTCCAACGCCACCATCACCTTGAGTCCGCCGGTAAAACTCAGCACGGCCGACCGTTCCCGCCAAGATACCGCAAGACCTCCGCTGCCAACGCCGCTCCCGCCCGATTGCTCACCCGCAGACTCGCTCCTCCAGCAAGCAAGATCTCCAACAACGCAGATTGACCATCTCCACTGCCAGCGCTGTCCTCAACGACCGCTTCCACCCAACTCAACTCTGATCGCCCTCCGGTCGAATCACTGGCTTGCTGCTGCGAGCGTCGACGTTCCGTCAACCAAGACATCAGCGTCGGATACTTGATCCCAGCCCACTCCGCGAAAGCGGCACCTGTCATCGAACTGCGATCATACTCGGCCAGCAACTCCGCTCGCCGCTCCCGCGAGATCCGAACTCGCCCCTTCGTATCGACCTTCAGTATCTCGGACCCTCCGCTACCAGCTTCTTCCATAGATGTCATAGACCATCGCTATGACATCTCTAACATCTTCTGACTACCGGCGCTCGGTGTGACGCTTACTATCCAACTTCCCAGAGTCAGGTGATAGAGCATCACCCGGACTTGCTCGACAAACACGTGTATAGATTTGTGGGCGTCTTGGGCAGGTGATGCGAGCCGATCTGGAGTGATCCGGGGGATGAGAGGGTGAAAGGGCTGTCCCTCCGGGTCAGCTCCAGATCGGCGGTCGAAAATCCCGAGAACTTCCGGCTCCCGATGTATAAATATCTCATCCGCCGGAGGCTCACTGGTATGGCCTAACGTCAAGCTCAGTCACCCCGAACGGGCGACCGAAAACTACTGGTGATCAACTGCCGAAAGGAGGTCCGCGCAACCCCAGGAGCGAAGCGGATAGGGGTTGGCTGCAGCGCCTTGTTCGGCCAACACCGCCCAAACAACCGAAACGTCAGCCAGCCTGCCATAAGTTTCATAGTATCGAGAGCGCTCATGATAGAATTGAAATGAGCTGGTTGTTCGTGGGAGATATCTCAAGTCCGCTAAAATAAATTTTTCGCTCCGCGATAGGTTGAAGGAGCGATCGTGACAGACAGAAGCTTGGTTAGCCGGAGAAAGCATTGCTGATCGCGGGCCGTCCGCCTTGAGATCTCGTGTAGATGAGGAGAAGGCGACCGAGCTACCAATATATTCCTCCGCCGGAGGCTGAAGCCGAACGTCAAGCTCAGTCACCCCGAACGGATGTCCGAACTACTGGTTGTGATCAACTGCAATCTGGTCGGCCGCCATCCCCGAGAGCGAAGCGGCTAGGGGTTGACTGCAGCGCCTTGTTAGCCCTGTATTGCCTCTATTTTATCGATGTAGACGTTAATTAATTTGTGCGAAGGGAGAAGTGACTCGATTTGTGCCCAAATGCGAGAAAGGAACTTCTGAAATTCGTGTTTCCGCATGTTGCCGATTCTCAAATGGACTACCCACGGGGGCGGCGATGAAACCATAACCCGGTTCGAGAAATCAGCATCCTTTGTGATGATAACTAGCTGATTCGCTTGGGCGTATAGCCAAATATTGCTATCCGAGACGCTTGATCCGAGGTCTGTGGAATGAACAGTCGGGAGAGATGGGGTGAATAAGATCTGACGGGGAGTATTCTCGTCGAACAAGAAGCCATTCACGCCGGCTCAAGCAGTGAGAAATGGTGCTTCATGAGATCTGACGAGAAGCTGATGCAGGCAAGAACATCCTCGCGTCCGATTGTTGGGTATTCACATAAAACATCTTCGATGGAGTCACCTGCTGCGAGAAACTCTAAAATTGTCTTCGCAGTCACCCGAGAACCCGTGATGACCGGTTGACCGTTGCAGATATCAGGATCGGTAGTGATGCGGTTCATATGTGACGGGAGAATACCAAAATTCTCGGCTGCTGCAACCATTCATGGGCTAACGTCAAGCTCAGCCACCTTGAACGGGCGATCTGAGGCTGCTGGTGATCAACTGCCGGTAGAAGGTCCGCGCAACCCCAGGAGCGAAGCGGATAGGGGTTGGCTGCAGCGCCTTGTTCGGCCAACACCGCCCAAACAAACGAAACCTCTGCCATCCTTGCACAAGTTTCATAGTATAAAGAGCGTTCAGAATAGAATGGAAATGAGCTGGCAGTTTTTTGGAGGTATCTCAAATTCGCGAAGATATATTTTTCGCTCCGCGAGAGGTTGATGCAGCGATCGTGACAGATAGAAGCCCCGATAGGCCGGAGAAAGCATTGCTGATCGCGGGCCGTCCGCCCTGAGATCTCGTGTAGATGGGGAGAGGGCGACCGAGCTACCAATATATTCCTCCGCCGGAGGCTGAAGCCGAACGTCAAGCTCAGCCACCCCGAACGGGCGAACTGAGGCTACTGGTGATCAACTGCAAGTTGTGGGTCCGCGCAACCCCTAAGAGAGAAGCGGCTAGGGGTTGGCTGCAGCGCCTTGTTCGACCGCATTCGGTTTTGTTGCTAGACTTTCGGGAACTAGGTAGACTTTGCCCGTGTATGGATCTTTGACAACCTCTCCGGGCTTAAACCCTCGCAGGTCAGGAGCAGAGCCTGACTTGGATACAGGGCGTGATCCAAGAAGCAATCGTTTGGGAAACTCAACACTCACTGCAATAGACTGCTCAGAGTCGAACTGATTTTCCAGAATGCCGATGTAATGATCGTCTTCTTTCATCAAATAAAAAATATACTCGCTTCCCTCTATAAGTGAGATGTGACCAGCGCCGTTCATGAATTCTGCAGGAACCTGATCGGAATCTTGATCTATAATAGAATATCGAACATGAATTGTTGAATTAGCCGAGCCCTTGAGGCTTTGAAGAACCGAGATCGAAGCTGCATATTCACGCAAAGTAGTATGGGAGTTATTCGCATTCAGTCGTATTTTGGTTCGCTTGTCTGTTTTACGAATTGCGATAACCTTTCCGAGAATGACATTGTCAGCGAGTTTGAGTTTCTCGTCTGACGTGAACTCCCGCACTGGTCGAGCGGAGACCAATGATGCAAAGGCCAATAGATGCACAAGGAAGAGAGCTCTCATTATTTTTGGGTCGAACGTCAAGCTCAGCCACCCTGAACGGACGACCGGATGCGACTGGTGATCAACTGCCGGTGGCGGGTGGCGCAACCCCAGGAGCGAAGCGGATAGGGGTTGGCTGCAGCGCCTTGATGGGCAGAAGTATTTTGAGGGGACGAGCTGCCCTTCAGATGATCAAACCCACACAGCTCTCGCTCATCGAGTGACACGACAATAAGGGCAGTAGGGTGGATGATCATATGCAGCATCCGGTGAGCCACTAGTGATCGTCGTGGCGCTCGATGAGCTTCTCCGGCAGTGAGATCGCGAGATAGCGAAAAGATGGAGAAAGCGAAGCGATTCGAAGCGGCATCGTTATCGCTGGGAAAAAATATCTTTCACGAGCGTGCCGTAGTCGATCTGAGAGGTTTTCCAGCATTGCTCTCGAAGTTGAGTGGATCTGTATCACTTCTGCACATCGTCAAGCTCAGCCACCCTGAACGGGCGAACTGAGGCTACTGGTGATCAACTGCCGATAGAAGGTCCGCGCAACCCCAGGAGCGAAGCGGATAGGGGTTGGCTGCAGCGCCTTGTTAGGTCTCATTTGTGTTCTGCAGAATCTGCGATGACAAGGGCTTGCTCTCCGATCCACCATCTAAGATTTGCGGCTTTGCACAATTTGTCTAAAGCCGAGATGAAAAAATCGCTTAGAGTAGTAAATGAAACGTGATCAGTAGTGTTTCCTAGACTGGTCTGAAAGAAGATTGAAACTGGTAATCCTCCTTCTGATTGTCTCGCGACTTCCCGTATGTATTCGATGAATTCTCTTGGTGTTACGTTCACGTATTCGTGGTCTGGAATGCTGATAGACTCGAACCCGGTCACAACTCTTGAATGGAGTTCATCGGAAACTTGATGCTTGAGTTCGTAGTCTTTCGCTCCAGGCCCGTGAAGGCTCAGTAGAAATACGGCGGGGATGTCCCGTAGATCGTTAAAAGTCGGTGGAGGTTGGCAGGTAGATTGGTGTTCTATTGGCTAATTGGTTGGCAAGAGGGATCTTCGGTTTTGGAGTCGATTGGAGCGGAGGGTTCGGAGCGAAGCGGAGAAGCCGGGGCGGAGATCGGCTCCAAAACCGAGCGGCGAAGGGCCTCCCGGAGTTGGGGAAGATCGGCGCTGTGGGCGATGCGTCGAAAGCCGCTTTCAGCCCACAGCAATCCCGATGCCGCCCAGCGTTCGAGCATGTCACCCTTGACGTTCCAGCGTTTGACATTGCCGGTCTGTTCACGCCAGTTGCGCATGACGTTTTCAATGGCGTTGGTGCTCAGCAACGTGCCGTGGAGCGTGGCGGGAACTTCCAGGCGATGGACGGCCAGGGCTTCGTCTCGTCGCTCGCTCAGCAGCAGCGCCGCGGCCGCGTTGCGCTCGGCTACGAAGTCCAGAATGTCGTCGTAGGCTTCTTCCCCCGCGGTTTTGCCTTGGGCTTGGCGGAGTCGCTTGAAAAGCCGCTGGCTCTCGGCGCGGTCGCGCATTCGGAGTCGATCCGCTACGTTGCGCTCGAGATGCACCAGGCAGGTCTGCTGCACCGCGCCGGGCCAGATCCGGCTTACCGCGCCCGAGATGGCCGCCGATCCATCGCGAATGACCAGCAAGGCTCGATCTCTGGGAGATCGCACCCCGCGTCGCTCCAACCGACTCAACACCCGGCTGACCGTCTCCAAGCTCTCCGAACTGCCGGTCTCAAAATCAAGCACCCGCTTGTGGCCATCGCGGTCGATGCCCAAGGCAACCACCACGCAGTTCTCCCCGCCCACAAACACGCCATCAATCATCAGCGCCAGCCAATCGCCGTCCTCGAGCGAGCGTTCGCGCACCAGCTCCAACTGCTCACGGCTCTTCTCCGCCCACATGCGCGAGATCGAGCTTTTACTGATGTCGCCTTGGCGTGCCCGCTCCAGTCCTCGCTGCGACATGCCCTCGGCCACGTGCGCCACAATGTCCTCGAACAGTCCTGCCTGACTTGCCGCCGCCCGATAACTCTCCAGTTCGACCTCGCCTTCGCTGGTGTGCCGGACCCGTGGACGAACAATCTCTTCCTTGCCTCCGTCCAGATAAGCGCGGCCCTTCTCCGAGCCGGCCCGCCGATACTCGCTCCCGGCTTCAGGATGATAGCGCCGCCCGCACAGCGACTCCACCTCCTCGGACATCATCGCCCAGAACGCCTCGCGCACCGACGCACGCATCACTGCATTAAGCAGCTCGGCTGCTTCTCGCTCTCCGCCTTGCATAAATGCGGTCTTCAGTTCTTCATGTTTCATCGTGGTGGTTGGTTCTTTTGGTTTGATCACCTCCCACGCTTCTGCGCGGGCGAACCAACCTCCACCTCTTTATTTTAACGACTCACGGGACACTTCCAATACGGCCGCGATATACGATTGTATTCTAAGTTTCTTCATGACCTAACGTCAAGCTCAGCCACCCTGAACGGGCGACCGCAAACGACTGGTGATCAACTGCCGATAGGAGGTCCGCGCAACCCTAGGAGCGAAGCGGATAGGGGTTGGCTGCAGCGCCTTGTTCGGCCGACAACGCCCAAACAACCGAAACGTCTGCCAGCCCTCCATGAGTTTCATAGTATCAAGAGCGATCATGATGGAATTAAATGAGCTGGTGGTTCGTTGGAGGTATCTCAAGTTCGCAAAAACAAATTTTTCGCTCCGCGAGAGGTTGATGCAGTGATCGTGACAGACTGAAGCCCCGATAAGCCGGAGGAAGCATTGCTGATCGCGGGCCGTCCGCCTTGAGATCTCGTGTAGATGGGGAGAAGGCGACCGAGCTACCAATATATTCCTCCGCCGGAGGCTGAAGCCGAACGTCAAGCTCAGCCACCCCGAACGGGCGACCGGATTCAACTGGTGATCAACTGCCGGCTAGGTGACCGCGCAACCCCAGGAGCGAAGCGGATAGGGGTTGGCTGCAGCGCCTTGTTCGGCTGTATTTGTTCTTCATCGATTCTTTACGGCGTTCGCGAATCAAAAGTGGGATTTGTGAGGTCAGTCCTTTCGAAGTGTGCCCGCCCCCAAGAAAGCGTCTTGAATATCGGGACAGCGTATCCGTATATGACCGGTATGATTAGGAATAGAAGTTGCCAAGGAATTGGCGTGTCGATCTTGAAATCGATGAAGCGCGAAAGCATAGAATAGACGGTCCCAATGATTATCAGGCGAATCGAATACTTCTGCTGAGATAATGCGTAATACCGATTGATTTTGAACCACGCATTATCAGACATAAATGCCTCTCGGCTGCGAAATCCGAAAAAGTAATTCTTTGGAATCTTTCGATACTTGAGCGGGAGCGTTGAAAGCCAAGCGAAAGCAGCGAAGAACGAAACTCCAAATGCAGAAAGCTCAACCGCCCAAACAACCGAAACGTCAGCCAGCCTGCCATACCTTTCATAGTATCAAGAGCGTTCATGATAGAATCGAAATGAGCTGATTGCTCTTCGGAGATATCTCAAGTTGGCAAAAAATAAATTTTTCGCTCCGCGAGAGGTTGATGCAGCGATCTGTGACAGACTGAAGCCCCGATAAGCCGGAAGAAGCATTGCTGATCGCGGGCCGTCCGCCTTGAGATCTCGTGTAGATGGGGAGAAGGCGACCGAGCTACCAACATATTCCTCCGCCGGAGGCTGAAGCCGAACGTCAAGCTCAGTCACCCCGAACGGGCATCCGAACTACTGGTTGTGATCAACTGCAATCTGGTCGTCCGCCAACCCCGAGAGCGAAGCGGCTAGGGGTTGACTGCAGCGCCTTGTTAGACCCTCAGATTTTTGTGAACCAATCTCGATTGACGGAGATCTCTTCGTGCATCTTTTCCTTGACGTCGATTCCCAATCTCAAATCTTTCAGCATGTAGATCAGATCGTCGCCATCGATCATGTCCAATGGTGGGGCGCCATCCCGCTGTGCCTCTGATCGCGCGTCTTGAGTGAATGTGCCTGTGGTCAGGAATAGTCCCTTGTCGGCGCGACCAACCATCGCACCGCGGAAGTCGCGGATCGCGCCCGATGAGACGCTATCTTTGTATCTCTTGCATTGAAATATCACGTGAAAGGATAGAATGCCGCCGAGTTTGACGACTCCTTTACCGTCGATTCCTCCGTCACCTGAGCGTCCAGTTACTTCGACTTGAATGAATCCTGATTCACGCAGCAGTCTTTGGCAGAGGCGCTCGAAGGCGTCGGGAGACATTTCCTTAAGAGCGTGTGAAAAAAGTCAGGAAGCCTTGGATTTAGCGAGTCTTCGGAGCATGAGACGGCATGCAGCGATGTAAATGAAAGCTTCGGAATGGCCTGTTTTGACTTCGTAGTCTTTGGAGAGGCGGCGATAGCGGCCCAGCCAAGCGAAGGTGCGTTCTACGACCCAGCGGCGAGGCAGGAGATGGAAGCCGGGGGAGATCTTGCGAACGATCTCAAGTTTGGCAGCGCGGCCCAACTTTAGTTCAGCAAACCAAGCTTCGAGCTTTCCGCCATAGCCTCCGTCCGCCCAGATCGTGCGCAGCCATCCGAAGTTCCAAGCTTTTAGCAGCAAAGGCTTGGCTCCATCGCGGTCTTGGATGGCGGCCGAATGCACGCAGAGCGCGAGGATCAATCCCATGGTATCAACCAGAAGGTGTCGTTTTCGTCCCAAGATCTTTTTGCCTGCATCAAATCCACGTTCTCCGTGTTGGCCAGCTGTCTTAACGCTTTGGCTGTCGATGGACGCAGCCGTAGGGGCTTTTTTTTTGAGGCCTTTTGCCGAACGCGATCCCGCAGTGCATCATTGAGCAAACGGAAGACCCCCAGCGCGCTCCATTTGCTGAAGTAGTAATAACAGAGTCGCCAGTGGGGAAAGTCATGCGGCATTTCCCGCCACGTGCAACCGCTGCGCGTGATGTAGAAGATCGCATCGAGCATGAGCCGACGATTATACCGCGGCGGTCGCCCCAGCTTGCTGGGTCCCGGTAACAGTCGCCGGACAATCTCCCATTCGGTATCGGTGAGCTGACTTGGATAGGGTTCTTTTGCTGCCATCCCAAGCTTTCCACACTATCCTTCGCTGGTGTACAAGTTTTTTCCTCACTTTCTCTGCACTTTTTTCACACCCTCTAAGACTTTCAAGAACTTGATCCTGCCAACGTTCATCTCTGATGGGATCCGCGGGATCAAGGTCCGTTTCGTTGTCATCAGAGGCTTCTTCACGAGCTAGTTTAACCTCCTGCTGAACAAACCGGGTTACATCCTCAGGAGCGATCGCTTCGGTAGCGAGCCCTTTCTCTGAAAGCGCCCACACACCACGATCCGAGTTCTCAAGTAGACCGTATCGCTTAAGATACGTTCGTGCCCACGCAAGGTTATAGCTAAACTTGGTGCGGTTGCCTTTGTGGACTTCAGAAATATCATCATCTGATAGGCTCATCAAGCGGGCCGTGGTCTCTTCAAGTTCGGCAATGGATCCCGATCCGCCGAGTTGGCGTAAGGCGGCAAGGAGGGGATTGAAGAGGTCGTAAAATTTTGGTGCGGGCATATGTATTGAATGGTCTAACGTCAAGCTCAGCCACCCTGAACGGGCGAACTGAGGCAACTGGTGATCAACTGCAAGTAGCGGGACCGCGCAACCCCAGGAGCGAAGCGGATAGGGGTTGGCTGCAGCGCCTTGTTCGGCCAACACCGCCCAAACAACCGAAACGTCAGCCAGCCTGCCATAACTTTCATAGTATCAAGAGCATTCATGATAGAATCGAAATGAGCTGATTGCTCTTCGGAGATCTCTCAAGTTGGCAAAAAATAAATTTTTCGCTCCGCGAGAGGTTGATGCAGCGATCGTGACAGACTGAAGCCCCGATAAGCCGGAAGAAGCATTGCTGATCGCGGGCCGTCCGCCTTGAGATCTCGTGTAGATGGGGAGAAGGCGACCGAGCTACCAACATATTCCTCCGCCGGAGGCTGAAGCCGAACGTCAAGCTCAGTCACCCCGAACGGGCGACCGAAAACTACTGGTGATCAACTGCCGGTAAGAGGTCCGCGCAACCCCAGGAGCGAAGCGGATAGGGGTTGGCTGCAGCGCCTTGTTCGGCCAATACCGCCCAAACAACCGAAACGTCAGCCAGCCTGCAACAAATCTCATAGTATCAAGAGCGATCATGATAGAATTGAAATGAGCTGGTGGTTTTTTGGAGGTATCTCAAATTCGCGGAAATAGATTTTCCGCTCCGCGAGAGGTTGACGCAGAGATCGTGAAAGAGAGAAGCTCCGATAAGCCGGAGGAAGCATTGCTGATCGCGGGCCGTCGGCCCTGAGATCTCATGTAGATGGGGAGAAGGCGACCGAGCTACCAATATATTCCTCCGCCGGAGGCTGAAGCCGAACGTCAAGCTCAGCCACCCCGAACGGTCGAGGGGAAGCAACTGGTAATCAACTGCCGTTAAGAGGTCCGCGCAACCCCAGGAGCGAAGCGGATAGGGGTTGGCTGCAGCGCCTTGTTCGGCCAACACCGCCCAAACAACCGAAACCTCTGCCATCCTGCCACAAGTTTCATAGTATCAAGAGCGATCACAATATAATTGAAATGAGTTGGTGGCTCTTCGGAGATATCTCAAGTTCGCGAAAATAAATTTTTCGCTGCGCGAGAGGTTGAAGGAGCGATCGTGACAGACGGAAGCCCGATTAGCCGGAGGAAGCGTTGCTGATCGCAGGGCGTCCGCCCTGAGATCTCGTGTAGATGGGGAGAAGGCGACCGAGCTACCAATATATTCCTCCGCCGGAGGCTGAAGCCGAACGTCAAGCTCAGCCACCCTGAACAGGCGACCGCAAACGACTGGTGATCAACTGCCGAAAGGAGGTCCGCGCAACCCCAGGAGCGAAGCGGATAGGGGTTGGCTGCAGCGCCTTGTTCGGCCAATACCGCCCAAACAACCGGAACGTCTGCCACCCTGCGATAAATTTCACAGTATTAAGAGCGATCATGATAGAGTTGAAATGAGCTGGCAGTTCTTCGGAGGTGTCTCAAATTCGCGAAAACAAATTTTTCGCTCCGCGAGAGGTTGATACAGCGATCGTGACAGGCAGAAACCCCGATTAGCCGGAGAAGGGATTGCTGATCGCGGGCCGTCCGCCCTGAGATCTCGTGTAGATGGAGAGAAGGCGACCGAGCTACCAATATATTCCTCCGCCGGAGGCTGAAGCCGAACGTCAAGCTCAGCCACCCTGAACGGGCGAACTGAGACTACTGGTGATCAACTGCCGGTAAAAGGTCCGCGCAACCCCAGGAGCGAAGCGGATAGGGGTTGGCTGCAGCGCCTTGTTCGGCCAAAACCGCCCAAACAACCGAAACGTCAGCCAGCCTGCCATAAGTTTCATAGTATCGAGAGCGCTCATGATAGAATTGAAATGAGCTGGTTTCTCGTGGGAGATATCTCAAGTCCGCTAAAATAAATTTTTCGCTCCGCGATAGGTTGAAGGAGCGATCGTGACAGACAGAAGCTTGGTTAGCCGGAGAAAGCATTGCTGATCGCGGGCCGTCAGCCTTGAGATCTCGTGTAGATGGGGAGAAGGCGACCGAGCTACCAACATATTCCTCCGCCGGAGGCTGAAGCCGAACGTCAAGCTCAGTCACCCCGAACGGGCGACCGAAAACGACTGGTGATCAACTGCTGGAAGGAGGTCCGCGCAACCCCAGGAGCGAAGCGGATAGGGGTTGGCTGCAGCGCCTTGTTCGGCCGACAACGCCCAAACAACCGAAACGTCTGCCAGCCCTCCATGAGTTTCATAGTATCAAGAGCGATCATGATGGAATTAAATGAGCTGGTGGTTCGTTGGAGGTATCTCAAGTTCGCAAAAATAAGTTTTTCGCTCCGCGAGTGTTTGATGCAGCGATCGTGACAGACTGAAGCCCCGATAAGCCGGAGGAAGCATTGCTGATCGCGGGCCGTCCGCCTTGAGATCTCGTGTAGATGGGGAGAAGGCGACCGAGCTACCAATATATTCCTCCGCCGGAGGCTGAAGCCGAACGTCAAGCTCAGTCACCCCGATCAGGTGTCCGAGTTACTGGTTGTGATCATCTGCAATCTGGCCGTCCGCCAACCCCGAGAGCGAAGCGGCTAGGGGTTGACTGCAGCGCCTTGTTAGGCCTGTATTTTATTGATTCCCTGCGTCAACGCTTGGAACCACATCAATCTCTATCGGAGAAAACGTAACAGTATTGGGCATCGGTGGAAGAATGTCCCGTGTTACTAAAAGTTTTCCGATCCTGGTAGTGGGTATATCGTAATAGCATTCTGTTTTATCAAATCGTTCTTCACCAACTTTCCATGCCATTCCACCCGTAGAACTCCACTTCTCAGAATTGAAATTACGCGGATTGTTGTAATCCGACTCAAAGAATGGCTCGCCCGAATACTGTTGACGAAAAATCACTCGTATCTTTTCACCAACCGATATCCGTCTAGAGCGTGTCATGAACTTTGTCGGAAAACGGAATTGAGCATGAGAGAAAGAAAAGCCAGCCAATGGAGTCCGGCGAGAGAAGCAGGCAGGCGTTCATAATCCTTGGAGAGCCGGCGAAAACGAGCTGCCCAGGCAAAAGAGCGTTCAACAACCCAGCGTCTGGGCAGCAGGACAAAACCCTTTTTGGCTTCGGCGAGTTTGACGACAACCAGATCGATTCCGTTCTCAGCAGCGTCCTGGCTGGGCTTTTCGCCCGTGTAGCCCTGATCCGCGAAAGCAATTTTCACGCTGTCCCTGGTCGCCTGTTGAACCTCTTTTGCCAGATCGGCAACTTGAGCGCGTTCCTGCTCATTGGCCGCAGTGACCTTCAGGGCCAGGAGGTGACCGAGGGTGTCGACCGCAGCATGAACCTTCGATCCCTTCTTGCGCTTATATCCGTCGTAACCGGCTCGTTCTCCACTCTCGGGAGTGGACTGTAGAGTTCGACCGTCAAGAATGACCGCCGAAGGGTTGGCCTCGCGCTCGTTGAGCAGGAGTCGAATGAGCTTGCGCAAGTCATGAGCCATCGCCTCAAAACAGCCCGCTTTGATCCAGCGCTGAGCTTGCTGATGAACCGTTGGCCATGGCGGTAAATCATTGGGAATCATCCGCCAAGGGCAACCCGCCCGAACCATGTATCTCACCGCATTAAACATCGCCCTCATCGAATAATCGCGTTGCGGGGCATCTTCCTTCATCAACGTCAGATACGGCGCGCAAAATGCCCATTCCTCATCGCTGACGTCGCTGGGATAGTTCGTTCGTGTTCCTCGTGTCTTGTGTGCCATCCCGAGCTTAATGCCCAAGTAGCTTTATAATGTACAGCCTTATCTTCCCGGAAGTTCATGACACCCTCTAGGGAAGATGCAAAACTCGTATGTATTGGCGTCTCTTGGCCATCTTGGCTTTACTTCGACTAATGTAGAGTTCGAAGTCAGGTGTTCACCTTGGAAATCAATTTCAAATGGTCCTATTTCTTTTATCCCTGGAGACTTTGGTTCATATCCGACGTTCGTCGAAAATACCATGTCTTTGGACCATTCGTGAGGCTGAGGTTCGTCCGGTAATGAATCCCCAGCAATTTCCAATAGCGATGTTCCTCGAATGGATAACCCGATCTGAACATTATCACCGACTTGAATCGATGTCCTGTTGTTGTCGATCTCAAACGCGTATTTCGGAGGCTCGGAGTGCGCGAGATACAAAGTTGTAAAAAAAATGGCGAGGAAGGATGCTTTCATGATTATTTGGCCTAACGTCAAGCTCAGCCACCCTGAACGGGCGTCCGGGGACAACTGGTGATCAACTGCCGGTAGCGGGTTGCGCAACCCCAGGAGCGAAGCGGATAGGGGTTGGCTGCAGCGCCTTGTTCGGCCAACACCGCCCAAACAACTGAGACTTCTCCCTCCTTGCGAGAAGTTTCGTAGTATCAAGAGCGTTCACAATATAATGGAAATGAGCTGGCAGCTTTTCGGAGGTATCTCAAATTCACGAAAATAAATTTTCTGCTGCGCGAGAGGTTGATACAGCGATCGTGACAGACAGAAGCCCCGATAAGCCGGAAGAAGCATTGCTGATCGCGGGCCGTCCGCCTTGAGATCTCGTGTAGATGGGGAGAAGGCGACCGAGCTACCAACATATTCCTCCGCCGGAGGCTGAAGCCGAACGTCAAGCTCAGCCACCCTGAGCGGGCAATCAAGCCAACCCTGAGGTGAGCTGCCGGTAGCGGGTTCGAGCAACCCCAGCCAGCGAAGCGGCTAGGGGTTGGCTGCAGCGCCTTGTTGGGCCTGTATTTGTGCTTCTGTGTGGGGAGTTGCGAATGCGAGGAAATCGTCGGGTGAGATGTTTATAGTTGAAAAATGGATGTCGCAGTGCCGGATCTTGTGCCTGACGGACGGGTGGTCGGACGGGTGTTGAGATTCTCTAGGCAATCGATAGGTGACTCGAATCGAATCTAGCGCCTTGAATCGTTCGACGGCAATCGGCCTTCCTTTGTTTGTTTGTGTAAAAGCGAAGCGCTTTATTTTCAATATGCTTTGCCATGAAATTCGGTGTTTTGAGTGCGAGTATAAAATGAATCCAAAGTTATCCGCTTCGAAAATTGGTTTCCGAAATAAGATGCCCCTCAATCCAGATAACAGAAAGAGCATCCCGGCAAGTGGTATCAGTATCTGGGCACCGAGTGGGAGATTGTCCCACAACAGTGCTGACAGAACTACTGCCGCGATCCCGAAAACGAGGAAAATCGCGATATTCCAAACCGACTGATATGCTTTCATTTGATGGCCCAACGTCAAGCTCAGTCACCCCGATCGGGTGTTCGAACTACTGGTTGTGATCAACTGCAATCTGATCGTCCGCCAACCCCGAGAGCGAAGCGGCTAGGGGTTGACTGCAGCGCCTTGTTCGGTCTCATTTTCTTGAACGCAATGATTGGCGAATGCGTGAAGGCCGTCGAACTGCGCCGATGACGAGCGCGATGATCAGGATATCGTCGTGATATCGATAGAACAAGAAATAGGGAAACGGCTCCAATAGGAACTTCCGAAAATCGGAGTAGAAAATTCTGTGTGCCGTGCCCGAGCCGAAAATTTCTGGGATGTAAGAGTAAAATGTATCAATGAATTTGTTTCCTAGACCGTGGTATCCGTTCTCGTCGTACCAATTTGCAATTTCAGCAATATCATCTGCGACTTCTGGTAGGATTCGGAAATCCATCAAGAGCGAAGTTCGCCAAGTCGCACTTTGAAAGTATCCAACGACAGTGCTGAGTCGGGGTCGGTGATGAACCGATCCCATCGCTCATCAAGCAACGTTTTCTCCGCAGGAGAAACATCTACCGAATCCAAATTGTGAATGACATCAATCCACAGTTCATCAACTAGTTCGAGTTTATCGCGTGGCGAAAGTGCCTGTATTTCAGGTAATTGTGCGAGAGTCATGACTGTATTATAGCTGAAAACGGCTCCCGGGGAACCTCATTTATTGACCGAACGTCAAGCTCAGTCACCCCGAACGCTCGACCGAAAACTACTGGTGATCAACTGCCGGTGGCGGGTCCGCGCAACCCCAGGAGCGAAGCGGATAGGGGTTGGCTGCAGCGCCTTGTTCGGCCAAAACCGCCCAAGCAACCGAAACCTCTGCAATCCTGCCGCAAGTTTCATAGTATCAAGAGCGATCACAATAGAATTGAAGTGAGTTGGTGGTTTTTCGGAGGCACCTCAAATTCGCGGAAATAAATTTTTCGCTCCGCGAGAGGTTGACGCAGAGATCGTGAAAGACAGAAGCCCCGAAAAGCCGGAGAAAGTGTTGCTGATCGCAGGGCGCCCGCCCTGAGATCTCGTGTAGATGGGGAGAAGGCGACCGAGCTACCAATATATTCCTCCGCCGGAGGCTGAAGCCGAACGTCAAGCTCAGCCACCCTGAACGGGCGAACGGAGACAACTGGTGATCAACTGCCGGTAAGAGGTCCGCGCAACCCCAGGAGCGAAGCGGATAGGGGTTGGCTGCAGCGCCTTGTTAGACTCGTATTGCATTTTTGTGAACTGTGTCGGATTGAAACTGAGCTGATCTTCTGAGCGTTACTTTTCCGACTCGCGTAAAATTCCAGGTTGATTGGGGTGCGTTCGATGGACTATCCAAAGGATCGATAAGTAGCTTTCAGCGAATCGAGATTGGGCTTTCGAACTTCACGTGACCAAATGCGGCACGGGAAGCACGATACTGGTATTTCGACTTTTCCATGCAGGTGGTCCGAAGACCAAAAAATTTCGAGTGTTGCGCACAATATATGACTCGTCTTCGTCTCGTGTTGGTTCTGAACTTCTCGCCGGAGTCGGAGCGAAGTTGGGGAACCGCATATTTACCTCCGCCGGAGGCTCATGGAGTCTAACGTCAAGCTCAGCCACCCTGAACGGGCGGCCGAATACGACTGGTGATCAACTGCCGGTTGCGGGACCGCGCAACCCCAGGAGCGAAGCGGATAGGGGTTGGCTGCAGCGCCTTGTTCGGCTTGTATTGAATTGTCAGTTCAGGGTTGGTAGGAACTCTGAAATGGATCTCAAAGAATTTGTGCGCGATGCATTGGTAGACGTCATTGAAGGTATTGCTGAGGCGCAGAAAAAATCTCCAGGTGGAGCTAAAATCAACCCGCCTTTAAAAAGGGAATGGATCAAGAACGACCGAGGACGTGGAGAAGAGCAGTTGGATTCTGAGAACCTCAAGAATGCAAACATGTTGGCGACGCATTACGAAGGGGGATTTGCCGACATCATCGAGTTTGATTTGGCAATCACTGTTGAATCTTCGTCAACAGACGAACAGGAGGCAACGAAGCAAGGAGGAGGTGGCGTGAAGATTCATGTTGTTTCTGCTGGAGTCGACATTGGGAGTAGATCCTTCGAGAAAAGCTGAGGAGACTCGGAGCGATGTCAGTCGTATCAAATTTTGAGTGCCAGTGCAACTTCGCACGAAATAGGTTAGCCGAACGTCAAGCTCAGCCACCCTGAACGGGCGACCGGAAACAACTGGTGATCAACTGCAGGTGGCCGGTGGCACAACCCAGCCGCGCAGCGGCTAAGGGTTGGCTGCAGCGCCTTGTTCGGCTCACAAATCAATCATTTCCACGATCGTCGTCGAATTCTCGCTCATGTCCCAAGTCCCTTTGCTGTCCGCTTCTACTCGATGCTGGTAGGCTTCATGAATCGCCAACTTTGCTTCCGCGAAGTCGTCTGGATGGTTGATCGAATAGCTTCGCCAGTTAGGAAATTTCCCTTTCTTCACATTTGGTGTCTCGAAGTGTTCGCCATAAAGAGAGATTCTTACCGACGTCCGATCACCTTTTCCGGCGTTCACGATCGCGCAGAACTGCGGGCGGAAGCAGATTTGATTGCTGGGAGAGATTCTGGGTAATAGTCCAAACTCTTTACGGACAAAGTTAAGCAATCTGTGCATGTAGCGCCGGTTTGCCGGAGATGCCATTCTGAAAAGAGAAAGTTTTTCGAGGTCGGGACGATGAATCTCGTTAGATAATCTATCATATTTCATATATTTATGCCGAACGTCAAGCTCAGCCACCCCGAACGGGCGACCGGATAATGCTGGTGATCAACTGCCGGTAGCGGGTCCGCGCAACCTCTAGGAGCGAAGCGGATAGGGGTTGGCTGCAGCGCCTTGTTCGGTCCGTATTCTCTTAAACGATAACTGGGTCAAAGCCATTCGAATTACTGGAGAAGACTGTTCGGACGAGAAGGAAACTGTAGTCAACGTTCTTCATTTTGTAGAAGCTCTTTGCTTGAAGAAGGAGACTTCGAAGCAACTCCTCTTCAGTATTCCTTGGCTTTTTGCGGATCTTCAATTTCGATCTGTCGGAAATCCAGACTTCGGTCGAATGCTTTTCGATAAATGTAATTTCATTTTTCGGATGTAGAAAGCGGTGAAAAGTGTCTCCCATTGACCAAACGTCGACGTAGCTCAAATAGAATGCCAAGTGACTCTTGTCGATGATCGGTTTCGGGTCGAACGAGAATCCTTCCGGACTGATTCTTTCTGAGGCGGTCTTGACGAGATCTCTCCCAGAACTATTGCAGGCAACGATGATAGATATTTGCTGATTCATATAAATGAGACCGAACGACAAGCTCAGCCACCCCGAACGGGCGATCTGAGGCTACTGGTGATCAACTGCCGGTAAGAGGTCCGCGCAACCTCTAGGAGCGAAGCGGATAGGGGTTGGCTGCAGCGCCTTGTTCGGACTCATTTGGGAAAGTAGCGGACATCAGAGAAAGACTCGAAATCTGCATCTTGTGTCCAAAGGACTGCTCCGAATCTAACCGAAGTTGCAGAGATGATGCTATCTGCCATAGGAAGTCGATATGCAGCTGCTTCAAGTGCAAGAGATGAGTCGAGATCTACAACTTGTCCGAAACTCATTGAGTTGAATATCGAAGCTGCGAGATCAGGTCCGCGCTCCCGAAGGGTCTTCTTGTAGACCTCGTACAGACTGATTGAAGGCACGACCAAGTTCTCAGTATCTTCTATCACTGATGCGAACAGATCCGCACGGTCGGTGTCGGCGAAGTACTCAATCCAAGCGGAGGAATCGACTATATTCACAGACGGTCCTGATCTCGGTCAATTGATGTATCCACACCGCGGAGCGATCCTCGAAGCGACGTGATTGGCCTGATTGGCATAAACTCAACCCGATCGTCATGATCAAATACATGAAGCTTCATGCCAGGCCGGAGAGCCATCTTCTTACGGACCGCAAGCGGTATAACGACCTGAAATTTTGGTGAAACGGTAACGGTTTGCATATCGATCGATATCTGTAATACGGGCGGCCGCGTTGTGCAACAGAATATTCTGTCCGAACGTCAAGCTCAGCCACCCTGAGCGGGCGACCGAGTTACTCTGGGGTGAGCTGCCGGTTGTTGGTCCGAGCAACCCCAGCCAGCGAAGCGGCTAGGGGTTGGCTGCAGCGCCTTGTTAGCCCTGTATTGATTTCAGGTAGGCAAGCATCCGAGGTGCCCGCTCAATCAGAAGCGCTACCTCAGGCTTTGGATTTCTTGAAGCGTGATGAATCTGGAAGTCCTGTTCGAGTGCTTGTTGTGGGGTCAAACCACGCTTGTTTGCGATGTCTGGACTGGCTCCTCGTGATATCAAATATTGGACAAGCTCGATATGAACCCAGCTTACCGCCATAAAAAGCGGGGTGGTGCCATGTTCGCATGTTCTGTTGAGGTCGGCTCCTGAGTCGATCAGCATTTCTGCAATGGGAACTTGGCCGACGAGCGAACCCTGTGCGGTAAACCAAAGTGCGGTGTTGCCGCCATCCCCGGACGATTCTGTATAATTTTGTAGGGATGTGTCTGCGCCGTAGTCCAAAAGGACTTTGACTACCGTTGATCGACGTGTGCGAGATGCCCACATTGGCGGAGTCAAACCGATATTCGTAGGAAACTGGATGTCAAGCAACTGGGGACTCTCGTCTAAAATATTCTTAACGCAGTCCGTATCGCCGTGGGCGATTGCTATTTCAAGTTGCTGTGATGTTGTATGCATAATCGGGGGCTAACGTCAAGCTCAGTCACCCCGAACGGACGACCGAGGGCGACTGGTGATCAACTGCCGGTTAGGTGACCGCGCAACCCCAGGAGCGAAGCGGATAGGGGTTGGCTGCAGCGCCTTGATGGGCAGAAGTATTTTGAGGGGACGAGCCGCCCTTGAGATGATCAAACCCACACAGCGCTCGATGAGCTTCTCCGGCAGTGAGATCGTGAAATGCCGAAAAGAGGAGGAAAGCGAAGCGATTCGAAGCGGCATCGTTATCGCTGGGAAAAAATATCTTTCAAGAGCGTGCCGTAGTCGATTTGAGGGGTTCTGCAGCATCGCTTTCGAAGTCGAGTGGATCTGTATCACTTCTGCACATCGTCAAGCTCAGTCACCCCGAACGGGCGATCTGAGGCTACTGGTGATCAACTGCCGGTAGCGGGTGGCGCAACCCCAGGAGCGAAGCGGATAGGGGTTGGCTGCAGCGCCTTGTTCGGCCAAAACCGCCCAAACAACCGAAACGTCAGCCAGCCTGCCATAACTTTCATAGTATCAAGAGCGTTCATGATAGAATCGGAATGAGCTGATTGCTCTTCGGAGATATCTCAAGTTGGCAAAAAATAAACTTTTCGCTCCGCGAGAGGTTGATGCAGCGATCGTGACAGACTGAAGCCCCGATAAGCCGGAAGAAGCATTGCCGATAGCGGGCCGTCCGCCTTGAGATCTCGTGTAGATGGGGAGAAGGCGACCGAGCTACCAACATATTCCTCCGCCGGAGGCTGAAGCCGAACGTCAAGCTCAGCCACCCTGAACGGGTAACCGAATTTGTCTGGTAATCTTCTGGAAGTTGACGGTCCGCGCAACCCCGAGAGCGAAGCGGCTAGGGGTTGGCTGCAGCGCCTTGTTCGCTCTCATTTGTATTGAGAAATCGCAGATCATGATCTTCGCGAAGTCTTAAACTGCTGAGTAGCGAAGATACGTCAAAATTGTGTTCTTTGGCGATCTGTTGTTTGTGGCGGCGCACTTCTAGAATTACGTCGTCCATCACCTTGGTTTGGGAATCAAATGTCTTCATCTTCATTGAGTAGCTGCTTCTGGTGTGCACATTACGGGTAGTGACGCCCCAAAATCCAAAACCTCTTTTCTCATGCGATCCCGAGTGTGCGGGTTCGCTATGTGCTTGAAGTTCCATGTAACAAGAAAATCCATTTTGTGGACGGATGCAACCGCGATGTGCACTGCGTCGGAGGCGGCAATTGGTGGAATGATGCCCTTCTCCAATAGTCTCTTGGTAAGTTGCTCGACTGCATCTGTGATTCTCAGCAGAGGAATGCCATCCAGAAGCTTGATCCGAGCAGTAGCCATTTGGTGGTCTCCACGACCGATTTCATCAAGTGTGGCCAGTGAGGTGAATAGCGAAAGTTCCGATCTCCGGTGATCCCACCATTCCCGAGTGGTTGTCTGTCGAGCTGCCTGACGCAACGAATTGGACAGGCGAGCAACGTAGTAACTTGGAATTGTGGTCTCGATGTAGGCGGACGGCATACACTAATCAGGATCATCATGGAGCGAACGTCAAGCTCAGCCACCCCGAACGGGCGACCGCAAACGACAGGTGATCAACTGCCTGTGGCGGGACCGCGCAACCCCTGGAGCGAAGCGGCTAGGGGTTGGCTGCAGCGCCTTGTTCGGCTGAATTGGGAACGATGTTTCTTTACCGGCTATTTGCTTCTGTGATGCTGTCGGCGATGTCTGCCAACATCAGTGCAGCTTCCTTCACGATCTTTCCGATCACCACGTAAATGACGCCGATAAGAATCGAGATGAATAATGTCATGACTCCTGGCAAGAATTGTTGAGTCATCATCCCGATTCCACCGATCAATCCAAATAGGACCACAATTCCACCAAGAACATACATGAGTATGGCGATGATGCCGATGACAGAGCGAAAGGTTGGATAGGCTGAATCAGATCGGATTGAGGAAAGGTAGTTCTGCTTTTTGGTGTTCATGTTTTGGCTTTTGTTGTTTGTGAATCGTTTTTATTGGATGCCACGGCTATTATCTCGGAGCTACTAAGAAGATCGAATGATTAGACGGCGCTTAGTTGGAGGGAGCGGGTCCGAATGAATGGAAATGAGCCGAACGTCAAGCTCAGTCACCCCGAACGGGCGACCGAAAACTACTGGTGATCAACTGCCGGTAGCGGGTGGCGCAACCCCAGGAGCGAAGCGGATAGGGGTTGGCTGCAGCGCCTTGTTCGGCCAACACCGCCCAAACAACCGAAACGTCAGCCAGCCTGCCATAACTTTCATAGTATCAAGAGCGTTCATGATAGAATCGAAATGAGCTGATTGCTCTTCGGAGATATCTCGAGTTGGCAAAAAATAAGTTTTTCGCTCCGCGAGAGGTTGATGCAGCGATCGTGAGAGACAGAAGCCCCGATAAGCCGGAAGAAGCACTGCTGATCGCGGGCCGTCCGCCTTGAGATCTCGTGTAGATGGGGAGAAGGCGACCGAGCTACCAACATATTCCTCCGCCGGAGGCTGAAGCCGAACGTCAAGCTCAGCCACCCTGAACGGGCGACCGGAAGCGACTGTTGATCAACTGCCGGTAGAGGGACCGCGCAACCCCAGGAGCGAAGCGGATAGGGGTTGGCTGCAGCGCCTTGTTGGGCCTTCACCTTTTATAGTGATAGCGCATTTGCAGGTAGACAATCCCAGCTTCTGTCTTTCGATAGACAATGCGATGTTCCCCCGTAATTCTTCGCGACCAGTATCCAGAAAGATTCTGGCGTAGTGGTTCTGGTTTGCCAATCCCTTGAAATGGCGAGCGCTGAATGTCTTTGATCAATTCGTGGACTCGCTTGAGTAGCTTCTCATCGCTTTTAATCCAGTGTTGGTAATCTTCCCACGATTGGGGGGTGAAGATAATATTCACTCCGCTAAATCGATCTCTTTATTTATCAATTTGCCATTTTCTAGTGCTTCTATCGAATCTAAAAGCCTTTTAGCGTTCGCGGGGCTGCGTAGTAAATAGGTCGTCTCCTGAAACGACTCATAATCCTCCAGTGAGATCATAACAACCGCTTGATCTCTGTTGCGAGTAATGATAACTGGATCGCAGTCGTGGCACACGCGGTCCATAGTTGCCGCGAGATTTTCCCTTGCGGCGGTATAAGTTATTGCAGTCATATGGACGGAATCATGTCCAGAAATGTGATGATGTCAAGTCATCCTGGCCCAACGTCAAGCTCAGCCACCCTGAACGTGCGACCGGAAGCAACTGGTGATCAACTGCCGGTGAGGTGACCGCGCAACCCCAGGAGCGAAGCGGATAGGGGTTGGCTGCAGCGCCTTGTTCGGCCAACACCGCCCAAACAACCGAAACCTCTGCCATCCTTGCACAAGTTTCATAGTATAAAGAGCGTTCACAATAGAATGGAAATGAGCTGGCAGTTTTTCGGAGGTATCTCAAATTCGCGAAAATAAATTTTTCGCTGCGCGAGAGGTTGATACAGCGATCGTGACAGAGAGAAGCCCCGATGAGCCGGACAAAGCATTGCTGATCGCGGGCCGTCCGCCTTGATATTTCGTGTAGATGGGGAGAAGGCGACCGAGCTACCAATATATTCCTCCGCCGGAGGCTGAAGCCGAACGTCAAGCTCAGCCACCCTGAACGGGCGAACTGAGGCAACTGGTGATCAACTGCCGGTAGCGGGACCGCGCAACCCCAGGAGCGAAGCGGATAGGGGTTGGCTGCAGCGCCTTGTTAGCCCTCAGGTGTATTTTGAATCGCTACTCTGATAATGGGAATATCATCAATTGCGGTTTGCCAAACCATATCAATATCTACGCCGAAGTATTGGTGTATCAATTTATCACGCATGCCCGCAATGCTCCGCCACGGAATGTTCGGACGCTGTTCACGAAAATTCAACGAAAGCATTTTTGTTGCTTCTCCGATAATTTCCAATTGGCGGATAACCGCGTCTTGCATCATTGGGGTGGACAGGAATGCCGATCTCTCGATACCTGCAGTGTAGAGTTCGATGCGTGAGATGGCATCCAGGATGTGTTGCGCGTAAATGTCGTCGCTACGCCTCATATAACAATCTCATGCCGGACAGGACTTCATTCCTGAGATGCGGACTAAGTGAATTCTTGGTTACAAGGTCGACAGGGCGCTCGGCCATATCCGTCAACTCACGCTCAAGCTGAATGAATGCAAGAAGGCTCTTGGGTGCGTCAAAATCAACGAGAAGATCGAGGTCGCTTTCGGCCGTGTCCTCCCCGCGAGATGCCGAACCAAAGAGTGCAACCAGAGTCGCGCCATCGGAGCGACACCGGTCGACCAACGAGGATAAACGTTCTTGGGCGATCATCCTTCCATTTCTACCAGTTGTGCTCTTCGGAACGAGCATTGTTTTATGGGCTAACGTCAAGCTCAGTCACCCCGAACGGGCGACCGAAAACTACTGGTGATCAACTGCCGAAAGGAGGTCCGCGCAACCCCAGGAGCGAAGCGGATAGGGGTTGGCTGCAGCGCCTTGTTCGGCCAACACCGCCCAAACAACCGAAACGTCAGCCAGCCTGCCATAACTTTCATAGTATCAAGAGCGTTCATGATAGAATCGAGATGAGCTGATTGCTCTTCGGAGATATCTCAAGTTGGCAAAAAATAAATTGTTTGCTCCGCGTTAGGTTGAAGGAGCGATCGTGACAGACAGAAGCTTGGTTAGCCGGAGAAAGCATTGCTGATCGCGGGCCGTCCGCCTTGAGATCTCGTGTAGATGGGGAGAAGGCGACCGAGCTACCAATATATTCCTCCGCCGGAGGCTGAAGCCGAACGTCAAGCTCAGCCACCCCGAACGGGCGAACGGAGGCAACTGGTGATCAACTGCTGGTAAGAGGTCCGCGCAACCCCAGGAGCGAAGCGGATAGGGGTTGGCTGCAGCGCCTTGTTCGGCCGACACCGCCCAAACAACTGAAACGTCTTCCAGCCCTCCATGAGTTTCGTAGTATCAAGAGCGATCATGATGGAATTAAATGAGCTGGTGGTTCGTTGGAGGTATCGCAAGTTTGCGAGAATAAATCTCCCGCTCCGCAGAGGTTGACGCAGCGATCGTGACAGACAGAAGCCCCGATAAGCCGGAGAAAGCATTGCTGATCGCGGGCCGTCCGCCCTGAAATCTCGTGTAGATGGGGAGAAGGCGACCGAGCTACCAATATATTCCTCCGCCGGAGGCTGAAGCCGAACGTCAAGCTCAGCCACCCTGAACGGGCGAGCGGAAACTACTGGTGATCAACTGCCGGTAAGAGGTCCGCGCAACCTCTAGGAGCGCAGCGGATAGGGGTTGGCTGCAGCGCCTTGTTCGGTCCGTATATTCACCTGTAAATGATACTCGGATTTCGCGTGTAAATCTCATAAACTCCAACCTCTGAAAGGGTAACCAATTCAGTCAAATTGAGTTTAAAGATTGTGACTGTTGTAGTCTTCGGCGGATTTCCGGCAATTCTGGGCCAATTTCGCACAATTGTTGATCCGGTTGTATTCCAGGTTCCCATATATTCTGATTTCTTATTCAGACTTGGATTGGGCGCGGAAACTTCGACGGTTTAATTGAACGCCCCATTCGAAAGGTAGCTTAATAAAACTTGAGAATCATAACCGTTGTCTCCTGATTTCGTCTTTTTGAGGTGCCACGTGCCAAGGAGCAAATTGTGGGACTCCTCTGGTGATAGATCTACCGGTTCCGTGGGAATTGGAGTAGTCGAGCAACCTTGGAAAGCGATTATTGCCCCAAATATGAAGATGAGTCGCATGTTATGTTTGAGACCGAACGTCAAGCTCAGCCACCCTGAACGGGCGGGAGCGAATCTGGTAAAGGTGAACTGCCGGAGAGAGTCACCTCAACCCTAGCCGCGCAGCGGGTAAGGGTTGGCTGCAGCGCCTTGTTCGGGCAGTAACCGATCTCCGTCTGATTGCTCTCCTATCTCAAACCAACCGCGTATGTCTTGAGCTGAATTGAATTGATGCTTTGTCATTCGAATTCGAAAAGAAACCAATTTTCCGCTCATGAAAATGACTAAAGCATAGGTTGATGCGGGAAAGAGCAAGTTCCTATTCTGCCCGTCGCAAAGAGACATCTTGGAAGAGTTTCGAGACGGTGGAGACGGATTCAGTAATTCAGGTTTTTCCCGTTAGAGTCTTGAGATTGATCGCAGTTCAGCGGGACGTGAGATTCGGACTCATTTACTCACATTCTGCTCGATGTAGTCCGGTGAAAGCTGAGATGGAACGAATCGTAGCAGTTGAACTCATATTTTCAGGATTTATGAAGCCCGAACGTCAAGCTCAGCCACCCTGAACGGGCGACCGGAGACTACTGGTGATCAACTGCCGGTAGCGGGTGGCGCAACCCCAGGAGCGAAGCGGATAGGGGTTGGCTGCAGCGCCTTGTTAGCTGTGTATTTTGGGTATTCGCTTTCCGTCCAAAAAGTCTATGAATGCAGTAATCCGTTTGCATCCAGAGGAAATTTCCATAAGAGGAGCATAATTGAATCGCTGTTGTCCTTCGGCATTGGGGTCGACGCCTTGGAGAGCTTTCCATTCTCTGTCTAGATTCTTGATCTTCCAAAAATGTTCAGAAGAACGAAATCGGTAAAACGCCGCGAGCGCGTCGTCCATATACTCTGTCCAGGGTTCGGTTCTATTGCCTCCAATGCCTTTGCATTGTTGCAGGTGGACTCCCATCTTCGTTACTACCATAATTAGATCGTTTTTGGCGCTTTCGCGGTGCTGCCAAAACATATATCGAGCGGAGGCCCATGCACCGAATACAGATCCGACTAAAGCCCCGCAGATCGCTGCCCAAAATTCATTCATAAAACCGGGATGAGTAAAATTCTAGATTCATCTGTAGAGCGTGCTCGCAGTATTTATTATCAGCTAACGTCAAGCTCAGCCACCCTGAACGCGGTTACGAGTTTGGCGTCGCACACTGCTGCAGGACGGGCGTCCGAGCAACCCTAGCCGCGAAGCGGGTAAGGGTTGGCTGCAGCGCCTTGTTAGCTGTTCATTCGATGTGTTGAGCCATCATGATCATCTTGGGACTGGTGTAAAATCCCATCTTCTCATAAAAGCTTTCCGAGAGATCACCTCGAGCTGTAAGGAGATACATTTTTTTGGTGTTAGATCGTTTCAGAAATTCAGTTAATGATTTCATTAATTGCGTTCCAATGCCTTGCCTTTGGAAATCGGCGTGAATACACATTTCTTTTAAATAGAAATGATAGCCGTCGTGCCATGGTTCTAAAAATCCTAGAGCGAACCCTGCAAGTTTATCATTTCCGATGACCATTCCGACGGACAACGGAGTTTCAAAAATCTGATTCAACCGTGATTGAACAACATCTTGTGTCCAATATTCATTCCACGGAGGGCGTGAGAACGTATCAATGAAAATATCAGTGCACTGGCGAAGATCGCTCTTCTCGAAGCGGCGTGTGGGGGAATTCATGATTCTCAGCTAACGTCAAGCTCAGCCACCCTGAACGGGTGACCGGAGACAACTGGTGATCAACTGCAGGTAGAGGGTCCGCGCAACCCCAGGAGCGAAGCGGATAGGGGTTGGCTGCAGCGCCTTGTTAGCTGCTCACCCTTTCTTTCTGTAGACTTCTTTGCGGTCTCCGACTCGCACTATCTCAATGTATAAAATGTCAGCAAACACCTCATAAATAATTCGGAAATTACCTACTCGGATTCTGTAGGCGTGTTCGCTACCCGAGAGCTTGACATGGCCGATGGGAAAAGGATCTTCAGCTAGAGCTTCTGCAGCTTCGATGATCCGTGTGATGTCTTTGGGCGCAATCTTCCGAATGTCCTTTTTCGTGGACTTGCGCCATTCAAGCTGGAATGAGGCCATCGTGTCGGAGTTCATCAAGAAACTGAGAGTGAGGTATGGTCTCTTCACTCTTGCGGTCTGCAACAGCAGCCAGATCGCTCAAATCTCCGATAAGTTGTTCGTAATCAGTGATCGATAGCAGGACGCCGGTCTTGTCGCCGGCTTCATTTGTTAGGTATTGGACGGATGCGGGCATAACAGGATTTTACGCGGATTGAGGAGAGTGTCCAGATTCGATGTATTGCAGCTAACGTCAAGCTCAGTCACCCCGATCGGGTGTCCGAACTACTGGTTATGATCATCTGGAATCTGGTCGCCCTCCAACCCCGAGAGCGAAGCGGCTAGGGGTTGACTGCAGCGCCTTGTTAGGCCGTATCTCATTTTCGCCATCCGATCTCGCATCCGAGATATTCTGCGATAACAATCCGAATCGATATGACACCTCCATCGTCGATTGCTAGATAGCGATAGTAGTCATCTTGGACATCTAACCAATCGTTGAAGATGAGGCGGGCGGCGGTCTGCGCAGATCCGTCAACTGGGGTCAACGTCATCTCTGCTGCGAATAAACGTTGCGATCCTTGAGAACCGACCTCGCCAAACATCTGTTGAATGTGTAATCCATCGAACGATTCGCGAGTATCATCAGACAAGGATGAGAGTGGATCGCACCAGAAGTGGTCCGGCTCATCACGGCAGACTTGACTCAACTCAAATGCGGCGTGCCCTCTAGCAAGTTTTAGCATGACATTGTTAACTCGTGACCATTCGGGAACGAATTGTATTCCCGCCCCTGTTTCCTTTCGACTTGCTTCAATTCGCGCTCGAAGAGCGGGGGCGTGCATCAAAGTTTTTGCTATCGACGAACGCCGGACCTTCGCAGGATCGGTTGATCCGGCTAACACGCATTCAATTAGGCAAGCAAGGTACTGCTCGTCTTGTGAGTATCCCTTGTTGCAGTCCTCGCAGCAATCTACCACTGGGAGGTTTTCTGGGTAGGGCTTATCTAATAGGATCTTCGACGGGACGTGATCCACGGTATCCGCTGACCCGCCACAATAAATACATCCATCAAATAGTCTTTCGTCGGCGAAATTGCGTAGCTGATTCATAATTGGGCCTAACGTCAAGCTCAGCCACCCTGAACGGGCGACCGAATACGACTGGTGATCAACTGCCGGTGGCGGGACCGCGCAACCCCAGGAGCGAAGCGGATAGGGGTTGGCTGCAGCGCCTTGTTAGGCCCGTTGCCTTTCAAAGTGTCGATAGGCGGCTTCCCAAAAATTGTATGTGCCGCCGCGTCCTTGAAGACTTGAATAAGTAATAACTCTCAAGAACGAACATGAAAAAAGAAGTGAAAGGATGCATGCTTGAAAAATCCTGCGTGAAGTTGTCCGGAAACATTTTGTAGAAATCCAATAAGTAATTGAAGCTGTGCCATAGTAAATTCCTAGATGGACTCCGGCGAGTAACAACATCACAATAGATTGGACAATCTCTCCTTCAAAGAGAGCCATGGCTCCAGCGACGACTAGCCAGGCTGTAGGAACAATCCAACTAATGATGCCGAAATCCACGAGAGTCGGTACGAATGCGACCGCTAAACCTACGAAAGCAATGGTAAAGTTTTTCCGATTCATTATGGCCTAACGTCAAGCTCAGCCACCCTGAACGGGCGACCGGAAACTACTGGTGATCAACTGCCGGTCGCGGGTGGCGCAACCCCAGGAGCGAAGCGGATAGGGGTTGGCTGCAGCGCCTTGTTCGGCCAAAACCGCCCAAACAGCCGAAACGTCAGCCAGCCTGCCATAACTTCCATAGTATCAAGAGCGTTCATGATAGAATCGAAATGAGCTGATTGCTCTTCGGAGATATCTCAAGTTGGCAAAAAATAAATTTTTCGCTCCGCGAGAGGTTGATGCAGCGATCGTGACAGACTGAAGCCCCGATAAGCCGGAAGAAGCATTGCTGATCGCGGGCCGTCCGCCTTGAGATCTCGTGTAGATGGGGAGAAGGCGACCGAGCTACCAACATATTCCTCCGCCGGAGGCTGAAGCCGAACGTCAAGCTCAGCCACCCTGAACGGGTAAACTGAGGCTACTGGTGATCAACTGCCGGTAGCGGGTGGCGCAACCCCAGGAGCGAAGCGGATAGGGGTTGGCTGCAGCGCCTTGTTCGGCCAAAACCGCCCAAACAACCGAAACGTCAGCCAGCCTGCCATAACTTTCATAGTATCAAGAGCGTTCGTGATAGAATCGAAATGAGCTGATTGCTCTTCGGAGATATCTCAAGTTGGCAAAAAATAGATTTTTCGCTCCGCGAGAGTTTGATGCAGCGATCGTGACAGACTGAAGCCCCGATAAGCCGGAAGAAGCGTTGCTGATCGCGGGCCGTCCGCCCCGAGATCTCGTGTAGATGGGGAAAAGGCGACCGAGCTACCAATATATTCCTCCGCCGGAGGCTGAAGCCGAACGTCAAGCTCAGCCACCCTGAGCGGGTAATCGAGTCGCCAGTGGCAGATTCCTGCAGGTTGCACGGCCGTCAACCCCAGCCGCGAAGCGGCTAGGGGTTGGCTGCAGCGCCTTGTTAGGTCCTGCGCGTTCTTTCTACGGAAACCCTTTTTATGGAAATGAGCCAACCCCGAATCTGATCATGTCATCTGGAATGCTCTGACCGCTCGCAGTAGACAGAAGTAATTCCTTAAAAAAATCCGGCGCTTCGCGCATTTCACTATGTATGAACGTTGCTCAAGCATGTTCGCAGCAAGTGATTGACGACTGGTGTGGTGCGCAGCTCACAATGTTTCGACCATCGGTAGTATCTCAGGGCCGGTTGGAATGCATTGCCTAAGTTGAACTCTCCAAGTGATCCGATTCAGCAACCAAACGTCGTCAGCCAAACGGACTTTCCTCGAAGAGAAGGGTAACAAACGGCAATCACGTGGTTTCTGGGGATACGATTGTCGGATTGCTGGCGAATTTCGTAGATCCGGCTATCAAAGGTCTCCCTTCGATTAAACGCGTTACGGGGTGGTTTGATTGCACAAGTTGCTGCATCCATTTTGTATAAAGACCTAACGTCAAGCTCAGCCACCCTGAGCGGGGCAACGAACGTCTAGGAAAGGTGTTTGCGGGAAGGGGATCGGTCGGCCAAGGCTTGCCTCAGGCCGGCTAGGGGTTGGCTGCAGCGCCTTGTTCGTCGGAAGAGGTGACTGCACGATGGAGGACCCGATCGTCCGACAGGCCGACGATGGTCAAACCCAGCAAGCGGCTTCGTTAGAGCATTCAGTAGAAGATGCTTCTGTGGTCCAGATTGACTCCGCAGTATAAATATATTGTTCGTGACACGAGAAGGGCGGAACGGATTCTAGATGGATCTACTCATGCCGCGTGAGCGCCCCAAGCGTGCATGGCAGGCGAATAATTCTTGGGGTCGAATCGGGAGTGATCAATGGAAAACCAGAATCGTGCTCAATCGTATGCCGAAGGGAATCGAGCAAATCTGAACTTTTCCTTGATCTAAACTCCAATAAATCAGGCGAACGTCAAGCTCAGCCACCCTGAACGGGCGACCGGATGCAACTGGTGATCAACTGCCGGTAGAAGGTCCGCGCAACCCCAGGAGCGAAGCGGATAGGGGTTGGCTGCAGCGCCTTGTTGGGCCGTATCTAATCGAGACCGATATCTTTAATGAAGTGATCTGTATTTGTGAAGTTCATGGAACCCGTAAATATCCAGACACTGGCTCTGACAACAGTAAGGATCTCGGGCATACTCCATTCAGAGTTGCCTTTGATTGCTCGTGGATGATGCGCGACGAGAGTAAGGATTATATCCTCAAGTTTCGTTGAATAGCCGATAAGAGGTTCTCGAAGCGGCATGGCGGAACGGTGCTTGATAGTCTTCCAAGTTTGTCGCTTTCGATTGGGCGGGAGAAAGTCTCTCAGTCGTGTTGACGGGCGGATAATCGAGTTGGCCGAACATGAATGTTTGATGGATCTCCGCAGTCTATTGAAGGCCATCAATGAGAGGCAAGGTGCAGATGCATTTGGGCTGAATGAGACTTTTGTTGAAATCAAATCCGCAGCAAGTTGTGGAGTTGCAATGGCAAGAGCTTCTTCATCGGTTATTCTAATGCCAAACGCGGATTCCCAGCCGATCAGTATTTCAACAGTGTTTAGTCCCATGGTATTTTATTTGGCCCAACGTTAAGCTCAGCCACCCTGAACGGTAGTTCGAATTTGACTGGTGATCATCTGCCGGTGGCGGGTGGCGCAACCCAGCCGCGCAGCGGCTAAGGGTTGGCTGCAGCGCCTTGTTCGGCTGTATTGACGCGCTCTAGGATCCATGCTGCATATCGTCGAATATATGGTCTTCTATCTTTGCTGAAATCGGTAGCGGCCAGTTCTAAGCTGCGATTGTCGAGATGGAGAGCAAGTCGTAGCTGATCCTTAAATTGCTCGGATATGTCTCCCGTCTTGAATCGATGGATGATTTTATCCACAAGCGATCGTTTTTGGGCGTCGGTCAACTGGATGTGCTTCAATCTGCGGGCTATCATCGCTCTTGCGCGATTATGCCAAAGTTCTTTTGTATCTAAAATAAAAAATTCTAGACACCAAGTTAGTCCTACAGGTGGACGTTCTATGAGAAAATCACACATTTCTCGGGCTTCCTTGCGGGTAAGAGACGCCAAAGTTCGCTGATTGTTCATCCCGTATTGTGGAAAAGGGAAGCGTGTCATGTCATCCGCCGGAGGCTATACAAATGAGCCGAACGTTAAGCTCAGCCACCCCGAACGGGCGACCGGAAACTACTGGTGATCAACTGCCGGTAGCGGGTGGCGCAACCCCAGGAGCGAAGCGGATAGGGGTTGGCTGCAGCGCCTTGTTAGGGCCGCATTAGACTTCGCAGAACGCCGGTTCAGAATTCGGCGATGGAATATCAATTCCGTCTTCGCGCAAGCCATCAAGATGAAATGCGATTGCGTCTCTCATATTGTTGGTAGCGTCATCGCGGCTCGATCCCGTCGAAACGCAGCCTGGGAGATCCGGCGAATATGCCGAATACCCAGTCTTGGTCGGTTCAAGAATTATCAAGTATTTGCTCATTTGAGTCCCGCTTGCTTGAGTATACTGTTCAGAGTTCCGATTGCAACTTCGTCTCCCGGGGTCCCGGGAATGGTAACCAAGCCGGGCTTTGATGGATGCTTGTATTGATGGTGGCTGCCTCTCGTTCGTGCGAGGAACCAACCATCCTTCTTGATCATCTTCACAACATCCCTGACTTTCACTGGATGATGTTGCGACGCTTTCCGTTTTCGGTCAATGGTATCTTGCCCTAACGTCAAGCTCAGCCACCCTGAACGGGCGAACTGAGGCTACTGGTGATCAACTGCCGGTAAATGGTCCGCGCAACCTCTAGGAGCGCAGCGGATAGGGGTTGGCTGCAGCGCCTTGTTCGGCTGTATTTTGTCTGGTTTGATGTGCTCGGAAGCAGAATCAGAGTGTTTACATCTGTCGATATTGCCGTCGCAGAATCTGACAATCAGTAGTTGTTATATCGGAAGAGGAAGAAATAATGAGAAGAGCCGCCGAGTGATGAGCCGGATTCCATAGTGATTCTGGGCGTTGCAACTACGCAAAAGAGAATTGCGGGAATCAAAAACAGCACGAACGTCGACACTCGGAACAATAAAAGCGTATCTGAAAGTTCTCCGATTGTCAGGTATATAAGGCAACCATAAGCCGCAGCAAAGAGGATTGTTGAAATCACGGCTTCGATCTTGAAGTGAAACGCTAGATTTAGACAGTATTGTAGTGCAATAAGAGCGGAGAGAAAACAAAGAATGGTAATGTTGGATATTGTGACGATTCGCACAGTAGATTGCGGTATTTTCATATAGCCGAACGTCAAGCTCAGCCACCCTGAACGGACGACCGGATGCAACTGGTGATCAACTGCCGGTTAGGTGACCGCGCAACCCCAGGAGCGAAGCGGATAGGGGTTGGCTGCAGCGCCTTGATGGGCAGAAGTATTTTGAGGGGACGAGCTGCCCTTCAGATGATCAATCCTACACAGCGCTCGCTCATCGAGTGACACGACAATAAGGGCAGTATGGGGGGTGATCATATGCAACATCCGGTGAGCCACCAGTGATCGTCGTGGCGCTCGATGAGCTTCTCCGGCAGTGAGATCGTGACATGGCGAAAAGAGGGGGAAAGCGAAGCGATTCGAAGCGTCATCGTTATCGCTGGGAAAAAAATCTTTCAAGAGCGTGCCGTAGTCGATCTGAGAGCTTTTCCAGCATCGCTCTCGAAGTTGAGTGGATCTGTATCACTTCTGCACATCGTCAAGCTCAGCCACCCCGAACAGGCGACCTGAGGCAACTGGTGATCAACTGCCGGCAAAAGGTTCGCGCAACCCCAGGAGCAAAGCGGATAGGGGTTGGCTGCAGCGCCTTGTTAGGCCTCATTGACTATTAACTGTAAAGATTCGTTTCTTCTCATCCCAAATCCACTTCTCTGAATATGGCGTTGTCGCAACTTCCTCTCCCGTGACATCATATGTGATGATGTCGCCTGTCAGTGTCACAGATGGTGGATCGACATCTGGCGAAAACTCGTATGTTGGCTTTAGATCTTCGACGAAAAACGCCTCGCCGTTCATTGGAATCGTTGCGACTGCCGAATCCCAAATCTGACCGCGGACTTTCGTGTGTAATAGAAGTTGAAGTTTCTTATCATTGAGGCTCCATAACCACATCGACCCGTTTCCTCGGTGGGTGCTTTCAACAACTTCTAGTGCCCACTCATCGAGCGAATTTAAGTAGACCCATCTGCAAGAGACAACGTAGCTGCCTCTAAACTCAGTATATGATTCCGGGAATTCGGCAAACCAATCGACCTGATTTCCTGTATGATGGAATACGAGCAATCTTCCTGACCAGTCGAAATCGTATTCACAGTTTACTGCTACTATATGATCGTCAGCCGGTAACGAAGTAAATGTGATCGAGTTGAACTTGTGGAATTGATGGGCGATACCTTCTTGAATCCACGTTTCTGATGAATATCGGTCTTCAAATGATCCCGAAACATTGGAAATTAAAAGCAGGAAGGCTATCAGAGTTTTCATGGCCTAACGTCAAGCTCAGCCACCCTGAACGGGCGAACGAGCGGCGGAACGCAGTTCCGCCAGACAGCGGGTCCAAGTTTGGTGTGACATCAAGAGGCTAGCAGCCTGTCGGACTTGCCGACACTGATAAAGAAAGAGGGATGGGAGCGAGATATGTGAACGTGGATCACGACACGCCATTGTTACTGCCGCCGGATGTTCGGGAGTGGGTTCCAGAAGGGCATTTGGTTCATTTCATCATGGACGCGGTTGCGCAATTGGATGTGAGCAAGGCGCGGGTCAACGAACGGGGGACCGGGGACAAGCAGTATCCGCCGTCGATGATGCTGGGAGGGTTGATTTACAGCTACGCGACGGGAGTGTTTTCGAGTCGGGGCATTGAGCGCAGCACCTACGAGAACGTGGCGATGAGACTGTTGTGCGCGGACACGCACCCCGATCACGACACGTGGTGCACGTTTCGGCGGGCCAACGCGGAGTTGTTGAGTTCGAGCTTCGGGCAGGTGCTGGAGTTGGCGGCAGGTTGCGGGGTTCTCAAAGTCGGAGCGATCACGGTAGCCATCGATGGGACGAAGGTGCTGGCCAACGCCAGCAAACATGCGGCGGTGAGTTACGGACGGGTCGAGACGAAGATGCAGGAGTGCGATTTGGAGATCGCTGAGCTCTTGGCCAAGGCCGAGAAGGCGGATTCGACGCCGCTCGAGGATGGATTGAGCATCCCGGAGGAGATCACTCGTCGGCAGCAACGCAAGGCGAAGCTGGCCCAGGCACGAGCCGAGATGGAAGTGCGAGCCTACGCGCGAGCGCAAGTCCAGCAGCCTGAATACGAAGCGAAGGTCGCCGCACGAGCAGCGGCGCGAGAAGCTGGGAAAAAGCCTCGCGGCAAGGAGCCCAGCCTCCAAGTGAAAAGCCTACGGCCAAGGACCAGTATAACTTTACCGACCCGGCGAGCCGCATCATGAAGACCCACGGAGACGGCTTCCAGCAAAGCTACAACGCGCAGGCCGCCGTGGAGGTCGAGAGTCGGCTCATGGTCGGAGCGCGAGTCTCCACCGCCCCCAACGACAAGGAACAACTCCTGCCCGACCTGGCCGCCATCGCGCCGGAAGCCGGGCCCGTGGCCGAGGCACTCATCGACAGCGGATTCGTCAGTGAAGCAGCCGTCACCGCAGTCGAAACCAATGCTGGGGGCACGCCCACCGGCCTGCGGGTTCTGGCGGCGCTCAAACGCCAAAAGCATGGCCGCAGCGTCAGCCAACTCAAGAAAAAGGCCGACCCGCCCCCGCCAGCCGCCGACGCCCCCTTCACCGAACACCTGGCCCACCGCGTGGCTACCAAAGCCGGAGCAAAGCGTTACAAATTACGACAACAAACCGTGGAACCCGTTTTTGGCATCATCAAGCAAACCCTCGGCTTCCGGCGCTTCTCCTTGCGAGGAGAAGCCAAAGTCTCCCTCGAATGGAACCTCGTTGGCCTGGCCTACAACCTCAAACGACTCTTCCACGTCGGAACTCCCCTGAGAATAGCCTAAAAGCAGCCCTGCCCAACGGCCACCCGACCTCGACTCCCCTCCATCGATGCCAGTGCTCCGCTCATTCTCAATCAAGACCAATTCTCGCTCCAAAAAACTCCCGCATCTTCCCAAAACCCAAAATTCCCCCATCCTCTCTCACTCGCTAACCCCGACAGGCTGCTAGGGGTTGGCTGCAGCGCCTTGTTCGGCTGTATTTGCTCTCCGCCTCGTATGCATGCGGGAATGGAATGTAGCAAATCCCTGGCTCATAAAGAAATGCTGTGCCTGTGTGTTAAAAGCCCAAAAATCGATCTCTATTCTTTCAACGCCGATGTCATCGGCCAATAGAAATGCTCGATCAATGAGTTGGCGACCAACTCCCTTCCGCCTTTCAGTTGATCGAACGATAATGTGATTGATCACAATATATTCGTATTGTGGACGCATCCAATTTTCAGGTTTTGAGACATGTTGCGCATAAATATATCCGAGGGGTTCCGCGTCTTCAGCGATATAGAAGTAGTGTCCGTTTGTTTGTAGCTGTCTGCTGAAGGCTTCGATTGCATCGTCAGTGAATGAAGATGGTTTAAAGAATTCGGGGAGGGCGTCCGAATGCAATTGTTGAACTTCATGGTTCAACGAAAGCAATTTAGCTGCGTCGTGTAGAGTGGCTGGGCGAATATTCATTATAGTAGCCGAACGTCAAGCTCAGCCACCGTGAGCGGGGGACCGAACAAAAGCTTGTGATCAACTGCAGGAGAACGCGTCCTCGACTCCCTGGCCGCGAAGCGGCTAGGGGTTGGCTGCAGCGCCTTGTTCGGACATTCACCGTTCATCCGTCGCTTGGCTGTCTTATCTCGCTGCCAACCCCTCCGTATCAATCCCGAAGGCATCTCAATGGTAACCGGTCGAACTAAAGGAACGGCAACGATGTCAGATTCACAAACATGCGGGTGCAATCGATGTTGGCAGGTTGCGTAGATTGAAGAAGTTGAGATTTCATCCATCGGAGATTCTTGCCCGTCGCCGAGGGTGAAGGTGGTCGGATTCAAAGAGGACGTACCCGAATGAATTTCTATTGTTTCGTCCGATTTACCGATGAAGTTCGTAATATGGGAATCTCACTTGTCGGACTCAATATGTTCCGTGATGCGGACAGAAAGGGATTCGATTTGTCGCGGGACGCGGCATGCGAACTCACCTTTTCAGGATTTCATAAAGTCCGAACGTCAAGCTCAGTCACCCCGAACGGGCGACCAAGCTACCAGTGGCAGATGCCTGCAGATGGCGTGTTCGTCGAACGCAACAGTGGAGCGGCTAGGGGTTGGCTGCAGCGCCTTGTTAGCCCTGTATCGCCTTCGTTGATGGGTGTAATTGGATCTTCGGTTTGCCCTCGGGCTGAACTATAATTCCTTCCTCGTTCTGCTCAATGTCGTTGCGCCAGATTCTCCAGAAATCCCCGATAGGTCCAACCTCACGATATCTGTATTTTCGGGGCTTCGAGGCGTCGGCGTAGGAAATGCGAACGGTCTCTCCGTGATCGTTGAAAATGACTATAGCGGCTTTCTGAAAACCGTCTTCCTGCACAAACCTCCAAGCTACCCAGAAAGCTGCTTTTCCATCATTTGCGAGATATAGGGAATCAAATTGGAAATCGTGGGAGAAAGACCAAATCTTCAGCCAAGGAATGTTCGTTGATCTAATCGAATGATTTTTGGATTCGGGATCCACTAATATAAAATGCTCTTTGTCCGGCGAATAGACGCGATGCTTCTTCGGTTCTTCGTATGATGTTGCGCGGGCACAGACGATCGAAAACAAAAAGAGTGTAGCGATATTGAATCCTCTTTTCATGGGCTAACGTTAAGCTCAGCCACCCTGAACGGGCGGTCTGAGGCTACTGGTGATCAACTGCCGGTAAATGGCCCGCGCAACCTCTAGGAGCGCAGCGGATAGGGGTTGGCTGCAGCGCCTTGTTAGCCTTAATTTGTTACAAGTAGGGATTCGGTGAGTGGATAGTGTATATCATGGACTGTCCAGAGGTATGAAATCTGTTCCAAGGTGGCCTTTCTGATATTCTCGGGTTCTTGGGACAGCAATTCTGCAAAATGGCTATCTCCACTGGCGGCGATAGCCCACATTAATTGTGATGTTTGTAATTCAGCTCGTTCCCCGTCAAGTGGTAGGATGGACTTGGAAAATAGAGATCGAATCTGTGCGTCACTAAATGAATGCGGATCAGTCTCTGCGTCCCAATAATAGTGTTTTGAGAGCATTCTTGCTTCTGATCGTTGAATTCCGCGGCTCGTTGATGACTGGCACTCTACTAACGCGAGCGAGACGAGTATTGCTGGTATGTATTTCATATAGGCTAACGTCAAGCTCAGTCACCCCGATCGGGTGTCCGAACTACTGGTTGTGATCAACTACAATCTGGTCGTCCGCCAACCCCGAGAGCGAAGCGGCTAGGGGTTGACTGCAGCGCCTTGTTAGGGCGAATTTTTATTGCCTTCAGGAGGGAGCTGCTTGAATTCACTCAAGTATCCGTCTGAACTTGCTGTCCAAATATAACGAGATGAATTGGAAGGTGAAGCGGCTTCAAGCGAAGATAGATCTCCGCTGATGAATCGAACGGAATAGTCCTTGAATGAGTGAAACTCGAATTTCGGACCTTTCGGAAAGTGGAAGATTGTGAGAATAAGATTGCCGTCGATATAAAATGACTGTTTGAGGGGCGGCATCGCTATCCCGATGAGTTGTGGATCTAGCGGCTCGAACGACCTGTAGAGAAGAACATCATCTTTCTTTACAGTAATGGTTCGCGAAACCGGTGTCTTCTCCGGATTGGATTGGGTGATTGTCTCGGAATTCTTCTCGATTCCGCCACGCAAAAATGGGGAGAAAACTAGAAGAACGATTGTGATCAGAATATTTTTCATGCCCTAACGTCAAGCTCAGCCACCCCGAACGGGCGACCGTAAACTACTGGTGATCAACTGCCGATAGAAGGTCCGCGCAACCCCAGGAGCGAAGCGGATAGGGGTTGGCTGCAGCGCCTTGTTAGGCTTTCAGCGTGAATCTGGAATCTGTAAATGACGAAAGGACTGAATCGAATTCTTCTTTTGAATGGTGATAGAGAAGAATTGACTCCAATCCACTGTAATCAGATCTACTCATTATTAGAGGAATGACTTCTTTTGTTTGTAGCGAGTCTAGAAGATGTTCGCAAAATCCAAGTGCCGCCGCAGTCTGAATTTCATTATTTTTATTCTCCAAGCACCATATGCAGTAGCTCCAGATTCTTCGAATCAATGGAAGATTTGTGGCTCTATCTAAACAGAGCTTCTGAAACTGATGGCTCAAATCAATCCAGAGCATCATCGGATTGTCGACTTCACTAGAAGCTATAATTCGTTGAAGTTCAGGTAACTTCTTCGAGGCTTCGCGGCGCCACGCACTCATAAATAATAGCCTAACGTCAAGCTCAGCCACCCTGAACGGGCGAATTGAGACTACTGGTGATCAACTGCCGGTAAAAGGTCCGCGCAACCCCAGGAGCGAAGCGGATAGGGGTTGGCTGCAGCGCCTTGATGGGCAGAAGTATTTTGGGGGGATGAGCTGCCCTTCAGATGATCAAACCCACACAGCGCTCGCTCATCGAGTGACACGACAATAAGGGCAGTAGGGTGGATGATCATATGCAACATCCGGTGAGCCACCAGTGATCGTCGTGGCGCTCGATGAGTTTCTCCGGCAGTGAGATCGTGAGATGGCGAAAAGAGGGGGAAAGCGAAGCGATTCGAAGCGGCATCGTTATCGCTGGGAAAAAATACCTTTCAAGAGCGTGCCGTAGTCGATCTGAGAGGTTGTCCAGCACCGCTCTCGAAGTTGAGTGGATCTGTATCACTTCTGCACATCGTCAAGCTCAGCCACCCTGAACGGACGACCGAGGGCGACTGGTGATCAACTGCCGGTAGCGTGACCGCGCAACCCCAGGAGCGAAGCGGATAGGGGTTGGCTGCAGCGCCTTGTTCGGCCAACACCGCCCAAACAACCGAAACGTCTGCCAGCCGGCCATAAGTTTCATAGTATCAAAAGCGATCATGATAGAATTAAAATGAGCTGGTGGTTTTTTGGAGGTATCTCAAGTTCGCGAAAATAGGTTTTTCGCTCCGCGAGAGGTTGATGCCGCGATCGTGACAGAGAGAAGCCCCGATAAGCAGGAGATAGCATTGCTGATCGCGGGCCGTCCACTCTGAGATCTCGTGTAGATGGGGAGAAGGCGACCGAGCTACCAATATATTCCTCCGCCGGAGGCTGAAGCCGAACGTCAAGCTCAGCTACCCCGAACGGGCGACCGGATACGACTGGTCATCAACTGCAAGAGGCGGGACCGCGCAATCCCTGGGAGCGAAGCGGATAGGGGTTGGCTGCAGCGCCTTGTTAGGTGCCTCTGCTCGATTATCAGCGGGGCTTATTCTTGGCGAATACCCGTCGGAAATATGTCTTTGAATCTTCGCAGACAAAAATCATCTCGTGACTAGACGTGCTTGCGCGGTCGATCCAATACCTTCGCATTGGCTTGCCGGATGAACTAATTGGGGTTGCGAGTCGCATTGCACCTATTGAATAGATAACCAAGACGGCGCCCAGGCAAATAAGAATCATTTGAATGACTGGAAATTCATGATTGATCTTTATTTTTTCGGCAACCGAAATGCTCCAGATGAGGCCCGAACTGAAGCTGGCGACTCCGATCAGACCAGGTAGCGTAAATCGTGATTCAAAGCGCCGCCGAGCCTCGGTATCTTCTTTGTAACCGGTGAGGGTGTTTGGATTAATTGTATCCATTGCACCTAACGTCAAGCTCAGTCACCCCGATCGGGTGTTCGAGCAACTGGTTGTGATCATCTGCAATCTGGTCGTCCGCCAAACCCCGAGAGCGAAGCGGCTAGGGGTTGACTGCAGCGCCTTGTTCGACTTCAGGGCATTTAACGTTCAGGTAATCTATGGACGTGAGGGTTTCATCGAAATGATCTGCTTATGAAAAAGCTTTAGTTGTTGAAGCTCCTTTTCGCGGTTGTCGAGTTGATTGTATCGAAGCTCTTTCTCCGTCGTTAAATTCGTCAATGGGTTGTCTTCGGCTTTTGCAACTAACATTTTCGTTTTCTCGACGGTCGACTCAGCATCTAATACAGATTTGTAGATAAGAGAATTAGCGGTGAGCTGAATATTAATAGAATTCGAACTGAAAATTTTGTCGCTTAGTTCCGAAAATGTGCGTTTGTTCAGATCGAGGATTTGTAAATGGTAGCTCCGCTCCAGGTCGCTAGCCTTCTTATTTGTATAGATCTCGTATGCGAGGTAGGCGACAAATGCAAAAAGAGAGAAGTATATCAGTTTTTTCATAGTCGAACGTCAAGCTCAGCCACCGTGAACGGGTGAACTGAGGCGACTGGTGATCAACTGCCGGTAGAAGGTCCGCGCAACCCCAGGAGCGAAGCGGATAGGGGTTGGCTGCAGCGCCTTGTTAGCCCTCAGGTGTATTTTGAATCGCTACTCTGATAATGGGAATATCATCAATTGCGGTTTGCCAAACCATATCAATATCTACGCCGAAGTATTGGTGTATCAATTTATCACGCATGCCCGCAATGCTCCGCCACGGAATGTTCGGACGCTGTTCACGAAAATTCAACGAAAGCATTTTTGTTGCTTCTCCGATAATTTCCAATTGGCGGATAACCGCGTCTTGCATCATTGGGGTGGACAGGAATGCCGATCTCTCGATACCTGCAGTGTAGAGTTCGATGCGTGAGATGGCATCCAGGATGTGTTGCGCGTAAATGTCGTCGCTACGCCTCATATAACAATCTCATGCCGGACAGGACTTCATTCCTGAGATGCGGACTAAGTGAATTCTTGGTTACAAGGTCGACAGGGCGCTCGGCCATATCCGTCAACTCACGCTCAAGCTGAATGAATGCAAGAAGGCTCTTGGGTGCGTCAAAATCAACGAGAAGATCGAGGTCGCTTTCGGCCGTGTCCTCCCCGCGAGATGCCGAACCAAAGAGTGCAACCAGAGTCGCGCCATCGGAGCGACACCGGTCGACCAACGAGGATAAACGTTCTTGGGCGATCATCCTTCCATTTCTACCAGTTGTGCTCTTCGGAGCGAGCATTGTTTTATGGGCTAACGTCAAGCTCAGCCACCCTGAACGGGCGAACTGAGGCAACCGGTGATCAACTGCCGGTAAGAGGTCCGCGCAACCCCAGGAGCGAAGCGGATAGGGGTTGGCTGCAGCGCCTTGTTCGGTCTCACCGCTTTCGAAGCAGCGCGTCGTATTCAGTGTGTGTTCCGATCCAGAACCAAATGACGGTGTCGCCATCCCTTACTCCGACAGTTCGATAATCGTTGGTGACTCTCGCCGACCAGTATCTACCTACTTTCTTGAATTGGACCGACGGATGACTTGGGTTGGCAATCCAGAGGAGATATTGCTTATCTGCAGCTCTCTGCGCTGCTTGAGGGAGCTTTGCGTATCCGTCCCAAAACGATTGGATTGCTCTACTTCTCACTGCGTGGGAAGCTGGTGCTCTTTCCCAATCGGTGTTCGGCAATGGCGGCTTCCGCGAGGTGATCTAGCTTTCCTGACTGTGCGTCCTCTTCGAATTGTCTGTCCCACTCGTCATCGAATCGATGCTGAATAACATCGTGAATTCGAAAGATCTCTTCTCGGGGCAGCTGCTGAATCGCAGCTTCGATGTCTTGAACTGTGCTCATGATGACGACTCTACCGGAAAGCGGACGGCGCTCAATCTTGATTTTGGACCGAACGTCAAGCTCAGCCACCCTGAGCGCGGAACCGAGCAACAACAAAATGATCAACCGCCATCTGCGGGTGGAGCAACCCTGGCAGCGGAGCGGCTAAGGGTTGGCTGCAGCGCCTTGTTGGGCATGTATTACTTTCTTGTTTCTTGGCTCAATTCATCAAGGACATGGTCCATGGCAAAATACTTGTAAACATACTCAGAGTCCATGTCAGGCACCCAATGATGAACCTGTAATAATAAAGCTTGAATCATCCTTGAAAAATATTGGAGTTGAAACGTTAGATGATCGAGAGTCGATCGGCTGGATGGCGATGCCATACCGAGTAACGCCAAGTGAACCTGATCTTCTTCAAAATCTCTTGAAAGCGAACCCCATGTTGCAGAGTAGACACCATGATGGATGGTCTCACCGTAGAAATCCATCGCGCCTGCTCTCCACGAGTCTAAATAATCTGTTGCGCGTTGCGGAACCCCCAGAACCCGCTCAAGTGCAGAGAGCTTTTTAAGCAGACGCTTTTTTCCGCCAAATAGCTCATACCATATCCTTTTCGTATCTTCGACTGACGTTGCACCTTGATAAATTTGATAGTCGGCTGCGTCTGAGAAGAGAATCAGCAATTGATAAACTGATTCATTGAGGGAGCGGAGCAGAATGCGCGCCTGGGTGTCGAATCCGTCTCGAACTAGCTGGACGATGCAGACAGAAGTATTGGCGATTCGGGTGAGTTGGCAGGCCAGCTGAAAATCATTGGCAGGAAAATCGTCTCGAACAATTTCACTTTCTCCCTTATTTTTATTGGAAGCCAACGCTAAAAAGCAGATAGGCGTTATATGGAGGTTTGCCAGATACAGCGCGTCGGTGAGAAATCGCGAAGAAAGCCTCCTCGAATCGAGTTTCAAGGAGTCGAATGCGGATAAATGAGAATCGATGTCGCGGAGTAGCAGTTTATGGTGAGACGGATTTTCTCGTCTGAACTGACGAAGGCAATTGCTGATGGATTTTCTCATTAGTGCCCAACGTCAAGCTCAGTCACCCCGAACGGGTGTCCGAGCTGCTGGTTGTGATCATCTGCAACTTGGTCGTCCGCCAACCCCGAGAGCGAAGCGGCTAGGGGTTGACTGCAGCGCCTTGTTCGGTCTCCTGTCGTCGCAGTAGATCAGACAAATCGGAAGAGAAGAAATAAACGGGAAGATCACTGCCTTTCTGAAAATAGGCATTTCCTGATTGGTCCATAAAAATAGTAAGTTTCTGTGAATTTGAAGAACTGCCAGTGAACAGTGATAAGATATAAAAATAATCTACTTCTTTAGTTTTTGGAGGTCCGATCTGCTGCAAAGCTTCAATGCATGAGACCAGGAATTGAGAGGAAGGTAAAATACGCTGAAATTCATTCTTAGAATTGTTTTCTCTTTGGATGAGGCAGCCAATGACTGTCTCCGTGTCAAAGCCGGTCTGTGCGAATTGATCGGATTGCAGAGATGCGAGAGATTTTCCTGTTGCGGCCAACAGAACGAGAAGCGTGGTGATTATTTTTTTCATGACCGAACGTCAAGCTCAGCCACCCTGAACGGGCGAACGGAGACAACTGGTGATCATCTGCCGGTAGCGGGTGGCGCAACCCCAGGAGCGAAGCGGATAGGGGTTGGCTGCAGCGCCTTGTTCGGCAAAAACCGCCCAAACAACCGAAACGTCAGCCAGCCTGCCATAACTTTCATAGTATCAAGAGCGTTCATGATAGAATCGAAATGAGCTGATTGCTCTTCGGAGATATCTCAAGTTGGCAAAAAATAAATTTTTCGCTCCGCGAGAGGTTGATGCAGCGATCGTGACAGACTGAAGCCCCGATAAGCCGGAAGAAGCATTGCTGATCGCGGGCCGTCCGCCTTGAGATCTCGTGTAGATGGGGAGAAGGCGACCGAGCTACCAACATATTCCTCCGCCGGAGGCTGAAGCCGAACGTCAAGCTCAGTCACCCCGAACGGGCGACCGAAAACTACTGGTGATCAACTGCTGGAAGGAGGTCCGCGCAACCCCAGGAGCGAAGCGGATAGGGGTTGGCTGCAGCGCCTTGTTCGGCCGACACCGCCCAAGCAACCGAAACCTCTGCCATCCTGCCACAAGTTTCATAGTATCGAGAGCGATCACAATAGAATTGAAGTGAGTTGGGTGGTTCTTCGGAGGTATCTCAAGTTCGCGAAAATAAGTTTTCCGCTCCGCAGAGGTTGATGCAGAGTTCGTGACAGAGAGAAGCCCCGATAAGCCGGAGAAAGCATTGCTGATCGCGGGCCGACCGCCTTGAGATCTCGTGTAGATGGAGAGAAGGCGACCGAGCTACCAATATATTCCTCCGCCGGAGGCTGAAGCCGAACGTCAAGCTCAGTCACCCCGATCGGGTGTCCGAACTACTGGTAGTGATCATCTGCAATCTGGTCGTCCGCCAACCCCAAGAGCGAAGCGGCTAGGGGTTGACTGCAGCGCCTTGTTCGACCTCACTTTGTAAGTTTCGAGGTGATCCACTCTGGATCCCGCCGAAGATCGATCACCGCCCAAACAATGACGGTGTTATCGCTATAAGTGTAGAAAACTCCGTGGGGAAAGACGCGACTTAGTAGCCGGTAGAAGCCTTGAATCTGCCGATGAATTCCAGCGGAAATCTTCAGGCTCTCGATATCCGACCTCAGGCACGTGGTAAAATAGTCTCCCAATCCGAAATCCTGAGCTTCGTAGAACAAAAAGCCTTCGTTGAGATCTTCAAATGCGTCTTCTGAAATGAGTATCTTCTTCATCCGCGTCCGATAGCGGACTTCACAATGTCCCACTCAAGCAGTTTTGATTCTCCTCTATCGACTCGGTCTTGTCGATGGCGCAAAAGAGTGATCGTCTCGGATGGGATGGGGGCGCTCTCGTAATGCATCCGCATATCTTCCCAGATCGCTTCCATGATCTGTAACTTCTCCTCGGTTGGAAGTGTCCTAATCTGCTGCGTCGTCATTCGTGAACTTTATCGTGTTGGAAGCGGGATGCCACTCATTTTTGGTCGAACGTCAAGCTCAGTCACCCCGAACGGGCGACCGAAAACTACTGGTGATCAACTGCCGGTAGCGGGTGGCGCAACCCCAGGAGCGAAGCGGATAGGGGTTGGCTGCAGCGCCTTGTTCGGCCAACACCGCCCAAACAACCGAAACGTCTGCCATCCTGCCATAACTTTCATAGTATCAAGAGCGTTCATGATAGAATCGAAATGAGCTGATTGCTCTTCGGAGATATCTCGAGTTGGCAAAAAATAAGTTTTTCGCTCCGCGAGAGGTTGATGCAGCGATCGTGAGAGACAGAAGCCCCGATAAGCCGGAAGAAGCACTGCTGATCGCGGGCCGTCCGCCTTGAGATCTCGTGTAGATGGGGAGAAGGCGACCGAGCTACCAACATATTCCTCCGCCGGAGGCTGAAGCCGAACGTCAAGCTCAGCCACCCTGAACGGGCGGTCTGAGGCTACTGGTGTCCATCTGCCGGTAAGAGGTTCGCGCAACCTCTAGGAGCGCAGCGGATAGGGGTTGGCTGCAGCGCCTTGTTAGCCCTGTATTAGTAGTTTCGCTCTGGACGATCGATCGTCGGACGAGGTGGGGCGATCCGGCTCACAATATACGCAGCCACGAAGATCGTCACTGCAATCGAAATCAATATTGTTAGAAGTGTAGCTATGTGCGGATTAATAGTGTCAAAAATAGCGTTGGAGCAGGATGATATATAAGCTGCGAATCTCGGCAGGAAAAGAATCACAATCAGAATGCTGCATGATATTGCATTCGTGATTTGTAGGCTTCGGATCGATCGTGACTGTCTAATGAGGATATCGAGAATTTCGGATTCAAGCGGAGGTGTCTTCATTGTTTTAATGGGCTAACGTCAAGCTCAGCCACCCTGAACGGGCAAGCGAATTTGTCTTGTGATCTTCTGGAAGTTGACGGTCCGCGCAACCCCGAGAGCGAAGCGGCTAGGGGTTGGCTGCAGCGCCTTGTTGGACTCGTGTTGCGAAAATCGCGATTATCGAGCTGAAGTAATTTCCTGGGACAAGATCTTCGCCTGGAAAGACCTCCATTTGTGAAATATCGCCATCCAGAAATAATGCGTCTGTGCAACCTGCATCTTTGAAATACTGAGCAAATTCATACAGATTCGGACGATGGTCTTGATCAAATTCGGTGATCGCGAAGAGCACTTGGCCGTCCGGGAGTATTCCAACTCCATTCCGGTGAAGACGAGAGGTGGACATCGCCCGGAATGCTGGATGAATCTGGCCGTCAATTAGCAGCATCGGACCAGATTGGACCGCGCATCGTGGGTCTGGAGCTTTTCGTATGTATTCTTCTGTGGTTGAGACGTGCGCTCCCGTTGAATCAATGTAAAAAACTCCGTTGGGCTTTAGGAAGAAGTTACCGGCGCCATCTGACTGGTTTAGAGCGTGCTGCAATCGACCATCTGAAATCAGAAGTCCACTCGGTATGCCGCCAGGTTCGAAAATCCCTCCATTCATCAACATTTTCGGATTCCGTCCGGAAGAGACGAGGTGATCAGCTAATGTCTTAATCTGTCCAAATCGCTGTTTGCTCGAATCTAGCCAAAAAATGCTGATATCGTCGGGTGCGGCTCTTACGGAGCGATACTGTGTTTTCTGTGCGTTCGCACTCGCCAAAAGTTGTAGTGCTAACAGAATCGCGAATAGGTATTTCATGGAGTCCAACGTCAAGCTCAGTCACCCCGAACGGGTGTCCGAGCTATTGATTGTGATCATCTGCAATCCGACCGTGCGCCAACCCCTAAGAGCGAAGCGGCTAGGGGTTGACTGCAGCGCCTTGTTAGCCCTGCATCTTTTTCTGCGGAGGCCGTTGGAACCGCTCTGGATTTTCGTTCTGGCGGTTAATCGCGTCTGCAAAAATAGCCTTCACGTTGAAATTGAATTTCTCAGCGATAATCTCCCGCGTGCGATGAATGCCGGCAATGATATCTTCGTCAATGATGTCGTTCATATTCCCATGAGTTCTTCAGGTGTGCAGATCACTGGACAAGCTACATCAAAACGTCGACAAGTCGCCTCTATTCTCGGGATCAATTCGGCGTTGTTGATATGGCGACAATTCCAAGTGAGCAGGAAGTCGACACCGTTGGTTGCACTGATCGAAATGTGAGCGGCGTCCAAAGCGGCCTTCGGTGGCAGCTGTAGTTCGTCAAGTAGTGCGAGAGTCAAGCTTTCTGTGATTTCGGTGATCGGCAAGAAGGGAATCCCAGATAATGCGTTGAGCCGGTCGGACGCTGCCGACGCATCTCCGCGAGCGGCCTCGTCATGGACGAACTGTGAGATGTACAGTGAAAAGTCGCCTCTTCGTTTTGCCCACCAATCTTTCGTGGTCTTCTGATGGCTTGCTCGCAGCAGATTCTCCGAAGGCCAGGACGTCAGGTAGCTTGGTATTGTCGTCTCGATGTATACGGAAGCAAGCACGCACACATCATACCGTTGACTCTCGTCGACACAACGAAAATGGGGCTAACGTCAAGCTCAGCCACCCTGAGCGGGCAAACAAGCCAACCCTGAGGTGAGCTGCCAGTGGCGGGTCCGAGCAACCCCAGCCAGCGAAGCGGCTAGGGGTTGGCTGCAGCGCCTTGTTCGGCACTCACCCAAGCGAGAGCCAACGATTCATGGTGCTTTACGAATAAATCTTTCCCATCGCAATAAGAATTCGAATCATTCATACATTTTCGAGCAAGACTGATCTTTAGATCAGCATATTCAGCAAGAACCTCAGGATGAGTAGAAAGATAATCGCGAAAGGCGATATGGCGAAGGACGTTGGAGTCCCCAAATGGGAATGCATGAATTTGATGCGTTCTATCCAAACTGCCTTTTCGATAATACCTTCTACTTGGAATACCAAATTCGCCCATGGCTTCGTATCCGAGTGCTGTAATCTTTGATTCAGCCTTGTCGAGAATGCTAAGTGAACTGACCTCCAGCAAGATGTCGATAATCGGTTTCGCGGCTAATTCTGGAACCGCAGTGCTACCAATATGATGAATATTATGAACGATGCCCGGTAGAGTCTTACGAATAGCCGCTGCCTCCTGTGCGAAGAGGGTTGGCCATGCCGGATCGTATTGAACTACTCGTATTTGCATAATGCCGAACGTCAAGCTCAGCCACCCTGAACGGGCGATCTGAGGCAACTGGTGATCAACTGCCGGTAGAGGGTCCGCGCAACCCCAGGAGCGAAGCGGATAGGGGTTGGCTGCAGCGCCTTGTTAGCTGTGTATTGAATTTTACTATCATCCATAGATTGTGACTCTCTGGTTCAAGAGGAGTGAGTAGCGTGAAATCAATCGGGCGTATTTCGGATTCACTATTTCCATATGTGCCACCATCTCTTCTTTGATTCGCCTGGTTCCACTTGAGACTCACTCCACCACAGGTTAACATTTTCAATCCCGGGTCTCTCAATATCTCCAATCGACGCTGTCGGACAGCCTTCTAGTGCTTCGTTGGCGAGGTAATGTTCGTCTTCCGTATCCGGCTGTCTAAAAACATATGCAAGCCCTGACTTCTTGTCCTCCGAAAACATCGCCGGGGAGATTTGGCAGCAGAGGTCACAGTAAATGCAGGATTCATCGACGTAGTATCTCCCCTCGGCATTTTTTTCAAATCGGTCGGAGGGATCAGCCATTATCAGCTAGAGCAGATTCAAAATAGTTTGACGAAAAGGCTTGTACGCTAGGAAGCTTATCAATAATAAGCTTGGGATGCGACCAATGAGCCAAGATTTGAGAGAACGGATAGTGGAGGCGCGAGCCTCTGGAAGCAGCAGCGCGGAGGTGGCCGAACGCTTTCGGGTAAGCGTTCGAAGCGTCGACCGATATTGGCAGAAGCAGCGGGAGCAGGGTCATTGCCGAGCCAGCAAGATTGGCGGGTATTTACGCTCTCGACTCGAAGGTCATGAGGACACGGTAGCCGCATGGATCAAAGAGAAGAACGACCTGACCTTGGAGGCCATCGGTGAGCGTCTGGAGAAGCAGTGTGGGATCAAGCTCGGTGTCAGCGCGCTCTGGTATCGCTTGGACGCGATGGGACTGACCTTCAAAAAAAAGCGATCCGCGCCGCCGAACAAGACCGCCCCGACGTAGAAGCTGCCCGGGCGCAGTGGCGCTCGGTTCAGGGCAGCTGGACCGGATCTGCTCTCGTCTTTCTGGACGAGACCGGGGTCAATACCAAGATGTCCCGTCTTTACGGACGGGCGCCCCGATCCGAGCGCTGCCTCGGCGTCGAGCCGCACGGACATTGGAGCACAGCGACTTTCATCGCCGCTTTGCGCCACGACGCTCTCACCGCTCCCTGGCTATTGGATGGTCCAATGAACCGGGATGCCTTCCACACCTATCTGGAAAAGTGCTTGGGACCGACCTTGCTTCCCGGTGACATCGTCATCGCCGACAACCTCAGTTCACACAAAGGCGAGCGCGTGGCTGAGATCCTGCAATCCTTCGGTGCCACGATCCTTTATCTCCCGCCCTACAGCCCCGATCTCAATCCCATCGAACTGGCCTTCTCCAAACTCAAGTCTCACCTCCGATCCGCCGCTGCCAGATCCTTGGACGATCTCTCAAAAAACCTCGGTCAAATCGTCGACCTATTTTCCCCCGACCATTGCGCCAACTTCCTGCGCCACTGCGCTTACCAGCCTGCCTAATTTGAAAATGCTCTAACGTCAAGCTCAGCCACCCTGAACGGGCGAGCTGAGGCAACTGGTGATCAACTGCCGGTAGCGGGTGGCGCAACCCCAGGAGCGAAGCGGATAGGGGTTGGCTGCAGCGCCTTGTTCGGCCAATACCGCCCAAACAACCGAAACCTCTGCCATCCTGCTATATGTTTCATAGTATCAAGAGCGGTCACAATAGAGTTGAAGTGAGCTGGTGGCTCTTTGGAGATATCTGAAGTTCACGAAAATATATTTTTCGCTCCGCGAGAGGTTGATGCAGCGATCGTGAGAGACAGAAGCCCCGATAAGCCGGAGTAAGCATTGCTGATCGCGGGCAGTCGGCCCTGAGATCTCATGTAGATGGGGAGAAGGCGACCGAGCTACCAATATATTCCTCCGCCGGAGGCTGAAGCCGAACGTCAAGCTCAGCCACCCTGAACGTGCGACCGGAAGCAACTGGTGATCAACTGCTGGAAGGAGGTCCGCGCAACCCCAGGAGCGAAGCGGATAGGGGTTGGCTGCAGCGCCTTGTTCGGCCAACACCGCCCAAGCAACCGAAACGTCTGCCATCCTGCCATAAGTTTTTTGGTATTAAAAGCTATCATGATGGAATTGAAATGAGCTGTTGGCTTTTCGAAGATATCTCAAGTTGGCAAAAACAAATTTTTCGCTCCGCGAGAGTTTGATGCAGCGATCGTGACAGACAGAAGCCTCGATATGCCGGAGAAAGCGTTGCTGATCGCGGGCCGTCCGCCCTGAGATCTCGTGTAGATGGGGAGAAGGCGACCGAGCTACCAATATATTCCTCCGCCGGAGGCTGAAGCCGAACGTCAAGCTCAGCCACCCTGAACGGGAGTTCGAACTTGTCTGGTGATCTTCTGGAAGTTGACGGTCCGCGCAACCCCGAGAGCGAAGCGGCTAGGGGTTGGCTGCAGCGCCTTGTTAGCCTTCAGGATTTTATGTATGGGACATTTACATTTTTCAACATTGGGAAATGCTTGCTGTTGAGAGTTTCCAGTGTGAGGTCATGTAGGTCCGCAGTGGCGGCAATGATGCAGTCGGCCAACCCGGTGCCATGAGACGATCGGAACTGCCGTGCGTAGAGACCAGCGTGTTCTGCAATCTCCGCGGTCATTGGGAGGACAGTGAATGCTGAAATGGTCTTCTCTAGTAGAGTCCTCTCTGAACCCTCGCGGATTCCTTGGTATAGCTCGGCAACGGTCATCACAGAAAGGTATGAATCCGTGACAATTGATTCTAAATGGGAGACGGCATCAGGGCTGTCCCTCAAGTAGTCGATTAAAATGTCAGTATCAATGAGGCGAGCCATCTAAAAGCGATCGAATTCTGAACGCATCTCCGCGAGATCGATGCAATTTTCACGATCAGCCCACATTCCGCGTGATGATCTGAGCGCTCGTAATCGCTTGCCGGAGTCTCGACGTGAGATAAACTCGTCAATCGCTTGCCTGATAAGTTCACTTTTCCCGCGTCCAAATGACTTGGATAGGTGCGCTATGGCAGAATTTTCCTCCTCAGTAAGGTATATTTGCGTTCGGATCATACATCATGATGTATGATCGGGTGCCGTTCGTCAACTCATGAGATAGGGCTAACGTCAAGCTCAGTCACCCCGAACGGGCGTTTGTAGGCGACTGGTATTCGGCTGGAAGTTGTGGGTCCGCGCAACCCCTAAGAGCGGAGCGGCTAGGGGTTGGCTGCAGCGCCTTGTTCGGTCCGTAACCGGTGCATTTCGTAGACGTCGAGAAGCTCGGAGACACTTACGCCAAAGATAGTCATTCCTTCAATATTGGCATTGGTGATTGAGACCTGAGATAGGTTCACATCGTCGAAAGTAGCGGAGGAGAAGTCGATGCTGGAGAATAGTGAGTGGCTGAGGGCAGCATCGCAAAAGACGGAACTCTTGAGGGAGACATTATTGAAGCTCGCGCCATCTAAATTGGAGTTTTAGAAACTCGAAGAATCGGTTGAAGAATCTGTATTCATATTTTCGATGATTCCAGCTTGTGGCGGGTTTGAATTACAGACCCATGAGCTGATCTAGCGGTGTGGGGCTCTGACCACTGCGCTAGATGAGCGACTGCTGCACTGGTGTGATGCCAAGCAGCTTGGCGAGGTCTTCGTGGTCGCTGCTCTGAGCGAGCCACGATGAACGGTCGAACTATGAACTAGAGGAGACGTTCTTGGCCTGTAGATCGAGATCACACGCAGGATCATGGGAGGAATCGAGGGGTCGCGGGCGATCCTCTCCATGATCCCAGCAAGTGTGATCGGTGGAACGTAATATTCACCGTTCGTTGACCAATGTATAAATATCTCATCCGCCGGAGGCTGAGAGCGTGTGAAAAAAGTCAGGAAGCCTTGGATTTAGCGAGTCTTCGGAGCATGAGACGGCATGCAGCGATGTAAATGAAAGCTTCGGAATGGCCTGTTTTGACTTCGTAGTCTTTGGAGAGGCGGCGATAGCGGCCCAGCCAAGCGAAGGTGCGTTCTACGACCCAGCGGCGAGGCAGGAGATGGAAGCCGGGGGAGATCTTGCGAACGATCTCAAGTTTGGCAGCGCGGCCCAACTTTAGTTCAGCAAACCAAGCTTCGAGCTTTCCGCCATAGCCTCCGTCCGCCCAGATCGTGCGCAGCCATCCGAAGTTCCAAGCTTTTAGCAGCAAAGGCTTGGCTCCATCGCGGTCTTGGATGGCGGCCGAATGCACGCAGAGCGCGAGGATCAATCCCATGGTATCAACCAGAAGGTGTCGTTTTCGTCCCAAGATCTTTTTGCCTGCATCAAATCCACGTTCTCCGTGTTGGCCAGCTGTCTTAACGCTTTGGCTGTCGATGGACGCAGCCGTAGGGGCTTTTTTTTTGAGGCCTTTTGCCGAACGCGATCCCGCAGTGCATCATTGAGCAAACGGAAGACCCCCAGCGCGCTCCATTTGCTGAAGTAGTAATAACAGAGTCGCCAGTGGGGAAAGTCATGCGGCATTTCCCGCCACGTGCAACCGCTGCGCGTGATGTAGAAGATCGCATCGAGCATGAGCCGACGATTATACCGCGGCGGTCGCCCCAGCTTGCTGGGTCCCGGTAACAGTCGCCGGACAATCTCCCATTCGGTATCGGTGAGCTGACTTGGATAGGGTTCTTTTGCTGCCATCCCAAGCTTTCCACACTATCCTTCGCTGGCGTACAAGTTTTTTCCTCACTTTCTCTGCACTTTTTTCACACCCTCTGAGACCGAACGTCAAGCTCAGCCACCCCGAACGGGCGTTTGTATTCGACTAGTGTCCGGCTGGAAGTTGTGGGTCCGCGCAACCCCTAAGAGCGGAGCGGCTAGGGGTTGGCTGCAGCGCCTTGTTCGACCGTATTTGGGGTAGGATGTGGCTAGCAGGAAGATGGTTCTCACTGAAATTGAGTATTCAGATATGAACTTTTGGGTTCACGAATGGTTCTCGAAGGAGAGAAGTCGTGATCCATGTATTCATATTGCACTCTGATCATCGAAGTAGAGAACAAGTTCGCATGAATTGGAGACTCCGACATGAAAGGGACTATTTTCATCCGCCGGATGCAATGCCGGATAGATGCCAAATGCAGTCAGATCTTTGATTTACAGAAGAATGAGCCGATGCGGCGATGGGAGGCTCTGCGGAATCGTCGTATTGGCGGGGCCAGAACGAAGAGAGGAATGAATGCTGATACAATCAATTCATCGAGGTCTTTGTGGTCGCTGCTCTGAGCGGGCCACAAGGAACGGTCGATCTACGGAAATCGGAAAGGTGTCTTGGAAAGAGTGAGAGCGAAGGGCGGTGATGCGGAGGATATGAGGGTGATAGGGCAATCCTTCCGGATCGGCCGTCCCGTAGCGGCGGACTTACCCGAGAACATTCCTACCACAGAATTCTATTCCGCCGGAGGCATCACTTTGAAGTCGAACGTCAAGCTCAGCCACCCTGAACGGGCGACCGGAGACTACTGGTGATCAACTGCCGGTAGCGGGTGGCGCAACCCCAGGAGCGAAGCGGATAGGGGTTGGCTGCAGCGCCTTGTTAGCTGTGTATTTTGGGTATTCGCTTTCCGTCCAAAAAGTCTATGAATGCAGTAATCCGTTTGCATCCAGAGGAAATTTCCATAAGAGGAGCATAATTGAATCGCTGTTGTCCTTCGGCATTGGGGTCGACGCCTTGGAGAGCTTTCCATTCTCTGTCTAGATTCTTGATCTTCCAAAAATGTTCAGAAGAACGAAATCGGTAAAACGCCGCGAGCGCGTCGTCCATATACTCTGTCCAGGGTTCGGTTCTATTGCCTCCAATGCCTTTGCATTGTTGCAGGTGGACTCCCATCTTCGTTACTACCATAATTAGATCGTTTTTGGCGCTTTCGCGGTGCTGCCAAAACATATATCGAGCGGAGGCCCATGCACCGAATACAGATCCGACTAAAGCCCCGCAGATCGCTGCCCAAAATTCATTCATAAAACCGGGATGAGTAAAATTCTAGATTCATCTGTAGAGCGTGCTCGCAGTATTTATTATCAGCTAACGTCAAGCTCAGCCACCCCGAACGCGGCTACGGGTTTGGTGTCGTGATATCCTGGCAGTGGGATCTTCGAAGAACCCAAGCCGCGGAGCGGCTAGGGGTTGGCTGCAGCGCCTTGTTAGGCCCGAGGGCGATCTGCTGCCCAGAACAATCTTGATCTCCAATGAGCCAACCCCGGATCTGATCTTCGAAGCACATATTCTCACCGGCTTACGAAGATAGGGAACATCAAATTTTACCAAAAAAATTCGACCTGCGGTGCTTTCTCGTTTTGGAACCGATGAAGTTATCGCCTGTCAGTGAATTGAGCTGCGAGCGTGTCGAAAGCGCAAGTCATCCGCCGGAGGCTATCTCGTGGGGGATGGGGTGGAAGCGGAGGGATCAAATTACGCTCAATGGAGCCGATCTGATCATGAATGGCTCTGCAGGCATGAGCAGATGGGCGGTCTATCGAGCAAAGTGCAGTGTTGTCCGATTGCGAGGTCGTCGTGTTCGCTGCTCTGAGCGGGCCATGATGACCGGTCGATCTACAAGGCATGAATATCCAACTTCCCAAAGTCAGGTGATCGAGCATCACCCGGACTTGCTCGAACAACAGGTGTATAGATTTGTGGGCGTCTTGGGCAGGTGATGCGAGCCGATCTGGAGTGATCCGGGGGATGAGAGGGTGAAAGGGCTGTCCCTCCGGGTCAGCTCCAGATCGGCGGTCGAGAATCCCAGAACTTCCGCCTCCCGATGTATAAGTGTCTCATCCGCCGGAGGCTCACTGGTATGGCCTAACGTCAAGAGCAGTCACCCCGATCGGGCGCCCGAACTACTGGCTGTGATCATCTGCAATCTGGTCGTCCGCCAACCCCGAGAGCGAAGCGGCTAGGGGTTGACTGCAGCGCCTTGTTAGGCCTGTATTTCATGTCTTGGATATCGGAATGAGAATGACAAGCCGATTATAGCGATGATCGCTACAATGACTGGTAATTGCGTCACTATAAACGTGTATGAATGATCTGTCTGAGGTCCGATATGGGATGCGTCGAAGAATGGAAGGCCAACACCGACGATAATAGCACATATCCAACTAATTTTCTGAAGAAGGCATGCTCGTGATATAGCGAAAAGGGTGCCGGACAGACCTATAATGGCCCAAATGCCTGAACCATAAAGAAGTATGGCAAAAACCAATCGAAGGCATCGCTCATTTCTATCAGCGATATAGCCAGGAGTGCCGTCTACCCCGAACTCGCGAAGGGTGTCGGAAAGTGCTGAAATGGTCACTGGAAGCCACGGGAACTTCAGCAGTGCTATCGGCACGGCGAAAAGCAGCGTGAGGAAAGCAAGAAGTCTGATGATATGTATCATGGCCTAACGTCAAGCTCAGCCACCCTGAACGGGCGAACGAGCAACTGGAGAGTGATCAACTGCCTGTGGCGGGTTCCTCAACCCTAGGAGCGAAGCGGATAAGGGTTGGCTGCAGCGCCTTGTTCGGTCTGTATTGATTCAGAATATAGCTTTACGAACCTGAATTCGATGGCTTCAGCGTAACTGCAATTGAATCTGTTGTATCCATAATCATTCCTGATTGGTCTGCGAATGATTGCAATGCTTGACGGAGGGTAACATCGGCAAGCTTTAGACTGATCTCTGTATCTTCGTTCACGCCGTCGACTTTCAAGAAAATATTGATTCCAGTTTGTTCCGGATCTAGTTCCTTTGCGACTGACCGAAATTTCTGGACAGTTTCCTTCACCGTCAAATTTTCTACGACAAACTCGTTAATTGTTATCGTATCGAGCTTGTTTTCAAGTGAGACGCTTGGAACCTCGGGCGAAGTCGTAGGTTCTGAATAAGAGTCTCCAACCGTAGATGTCAGGATCATTGTAATTATGCCGATGTATTTTGTGTATTTCATATTTTTGAGACCGAACGTCAAGCTCAGTCACCCCGAACGGGTGTGCAAGCTACTGGTTGTGATCATCTGCAATCTGACCGTCCGCCAACCCCTGGAGCGAAGCGGCTAGGGGTTGACTGCAGCGCCTTGTTCGGCTTCATGGGCGAGAAAGGCGGGCGTGCGCGGAGGGTCCGCACCAACCAATGCTTCATTGTGTCGCTCATTCAACGGATAGAACTGACCGTTTCTGTTCTTTTTGAATGCTATGTAGCCTTTCTTGTAATCAGGTGGGCCTGATCCCAAATTATGGATCATTGTGTGAATGTCTCGCATGTTACCCGTGCTTAAAACAAGAATTGTGTTTTCGGGATCGCTTCTGGAAACGTTTCCGATTGAAATCGCTGATAGATCCGTTTCGAGGGGATCAAAGAGATATTCGTTCTTTCGGAGAAATTCTACATACTCTTCCGTGCTCGTGATACCAAGGTCCGCCGGATAGATCGATGGTTCATTGCGCTCCATTCTTGATTCGTCTTCAAAGAAAACCTGACGAGCGATCACGATTGAATCGTGCATCACTTTAAATGTGTAGTCGCGTTCCGCCATGATTCGCTTTGTTTGGAGTTTTGTCCAAATTGGGTAGAGACATGCTCCAGCAAGAAGGGTCAGACCGGCGATAATTAAGATTGGCTTCATTATGTGAGCTGCATCCGCAAATCAGTGATCGGTCTATTTTTGCATCCGCCGGAGGCTGAGCCGAACGTCAAGCTCAGCCACCCTGAGCGGGGCTACGGATTTGTCTGATGTGAACTGACCGTGGCGCTTTCGAGCAACCCAGGCCGCGAAGCGGCTAGGGGTTGGCTGCAGCGCCTTGTTGGGCTCGCAGCGTTCAAGTTGCTGGAACTGGTCCTATCTCGTTGCCAACCCCTCCGTATCAAATCCGAAGGCATTTCAATAGTGCCCGGTCGTAAAATGCAAAAGCACCGAATCCAGATTCCTACATATTCGGGTGGAATGATGGTGGGACGGTGACGATTGATTCGAGGCTGGTGAGTTGATGGGTGAGTTCATCAAATCGTTGCCAAGAGGCTTGGTCGTCATGTTGGGAAGAAGTGAAAATATTTCATCCGCCGGAGGCTATTCCGTGGGGTGACCAACTGGCTCGGATGGTTCGAACTTCAATCAAACTAGCTGATCCGGCCATGGATGGCTCTGCAGGCATGGGCGGATGAGCGGTTGATTCGGAGAAATTCCTTGGATGATCAATTGCATCGGGACTAGGTCTTCGTGGTCGCTGCTCTGAGCGGGCCACGATGACCGGTCGATCTACAATGTATGAATTGCATTCAAATCTGGTCCACCCGGGGGAACGAGCCGATCTGTGGTGATGTGCGGGATGAGAGGGTGAACGGGCTGTCCTGGCACATCAACCACAGATCGGCGGCCGAGTTCCCCATGATTTTTCGCTAGCCAAGGCATTAATACATCATCCGCCGGAGGCTCACAATAAGCCCAACGTCAAGCTCAGCCACCCTGAACGGGCGAACTGAGGCTACTGGTGATCAACTGCCGGTGGCGGGACCGCGCAACCCCAGGAGCGAAGCGGATAGGGGTTGGCTGCAGCGCCTTGTTCGATCTCAGGATTTAATGATTCTCTCGTATACTGAGTGAGGGCCTATCCAGAACCATATGTGTGTATCATCTTGTAAAACGGCCATGGCTCTGTAGTTGAGGGTGACCCTCGCGGACCAATATGATGACCCGCCAAGCTTCTTAAATTGAAGAGACGGATGGCGGGGGTTGGCTTTCAGCTGACTATATGATTCATCAGCGGCTTTCTGAATGTCGCTCGGTAATCCCGAATAGAGCTTCCAGAACTTCGGAGACGCCTTGTGCTTCACAAATCAGTGCATCGGCCAGCCTTGAAGTCAGCAACCGCTTCCGCTGCCAAGTCATCGAATCGCCCGGCTTCTGCGTCCTCAACCATCTGTTTGTCCCAGAGATCACTGTCATACTCAAAAATCCAATTACGGAATTTGGAGTATTCCTCTTTTGGTAAACGAGTTACAGCAGACTCAATATCTTCAACTGTTGCCATGAGGAGAATGTAGATTGGACCACGATCATGCTCAAGCGCTTTTGGATCGAACGTCAAGCTCAGCCACCCTGAACGGGCGGTCTGAGGCAACTGGTGATCAACTGCCGGTAGAAGGTCCGCGCAACCCCAGGAGCGAAGCGGATAGGGGTTGGCTGCAGCGCCTTGTTCGACACGTATCTATTTCCTACGAGATTCGATGCCTGAAGCGATGATCATTGCGGGTATAATAGGAATAAGAAGACAAAACAGAATATAGATGGTCAGTAAAATAGCACCAGTGAGACTCGCTTCTGGAGGGGGGAATTGGCCTGAAACTGACGACCAAATCGGGATTAATAGAATTGAAGCTAAAATAGACACGCGCCCAAGCTTCTCAAATCTTTGATAGAGTAGGTTGTGTTTTCGGATCTTGCTGATTGGTAAAGAGAACCTAAAATAGCCAGTAGCAGAATAGCTCACAAGAAATAGCCAGAAAACAAGCGTTCCGAAAACCTGATTCTTGTTGAGGTAATCACCTGCGACGATAGCCGTGAGAATCGACGCAAAAAGTAGGATAGAGGATGCACGAAGGCAAAATGTTCGAGCCTGCGCGTTTCTGCTTGTCATCGAGTTTGGTTCATGGTGTCGAACGTCAAGCTCAGCCACCCTGAACGGACGACCGAGGGCGACTGGTGATCAACTGCCGGAAGCGGGTGGCGCAACCCCAGGAGCGAAGCGGATAGGGGTTGGCTGCAGCGCCTTGTTCGGCATTCATTGCGTTTATTCTCCGATTCATCCAACAGTTGCCAATTATCTCTGGGGTTACAGCTCATTTTTCATTTTCGGATTCAATCTCAACCAAGTAGATGAGCAGTATTAAAGGCCATAGTACTATTGTGATCAAAATGGCAATAGGAAAGAAGAAGGAAGAGCTTAGAAGAAAATTTGTTGTCGACTCAGTCTTGCGTTTGGAATCGTTCAGCGCAATTAGAATAAACAACCCTAAACCTAGTATTCCATAAGCTATTATACAAACGGTGATCATATCTGGCATAGTGGTGTCGATGTTGTAGCCGAACGTCAAGCTCAGCCACCCTGAACGGGCGACCGGAGTCTACTGGGGATCAACTGCCTATGGCGGGTGGCGCAACCCCGAGAGCGAAGCGGCTAGGGGTTGGCTGCAGCGCCTTGTTCGGTGTCACTTTGTATCCGTGAGAATAGAGATGAGGTTTGTAGATGAGAACTGAACACGAAAGGTCCGGTCTCCGCAGTAACATACATATTACTATCAGGCGTAGAGCATCTTATCCATGACAGGTAGCCATTATTGAGAGAGTCTGGGTGTCCGATGAATGCGCAATTATCCCTCGACAATGTTATGCTTTCAGGTTCCCTGGACTTCGAGAAAAGACAGAGTTTCAGGACATTCGCATCACAAATAAGTAATGCTTCGCCCTCGCATGGGAAAAGTTTAAACCACTTTTTATATCTTCTCTCGCTCGAATAGCGGACTGGATGAAATGGTAAATCGCCGAGAGCTTCAACAAGGCACCTATAGCGTGCGCGTCTCCTCAGCCAAAAAAGAATCGCCGCTATAGACCCAATAAATAAACCGAGAAGGAAACTTGTAGAAAATGTCATGGTATCTAATCACCGAACGTCAAGCTCAGCAACCCCGAACGGGCGACCGAATACGACTGGTGATCAACTGCCGATAAGAGGTCCGCGCAACCCCAGGAGCGAAGCGGCTAGGGGTTGGCTGCAGCGTCTTGATGGGCAGAAGTATTTTGGAAGGGGAAAGCTGCCGTTCTGATGATCAAACCCACCCAGCGCTCGCTCATCGAGTGACACGACAATAAGGGCAGTAGGTTGGATGATCATATGCAGCATCCGCTGACCCACCAGTGATCGTTGTGGCGCTCGATGAGCTTCTCCGGCAGTGAGATCGGGAGATGCCGAAAAGAGGCGGAAAGCAAAGCAATTCGATGCGGCTTCGTCATCACCAGGGAAAAATACCTTTCAAGAGCGTGCCGTAGTCGTTCAGTTAGTATTCGCGGGCCCGCTTTCGAAGTCGAGTGGATCTGTATCACTTCTGCACATCGTCAAGCTCAGCCACCCTGAACGGGTGAACGAGTTTGTCTGGTGATCAACCGCCCGTGGCGGGTCGGCGCAACCCAGCCGCGAAGCGGCTAAGGGTTGGCTGCAGCGCCTTGTTCGGGCAGTAACCGATCTCCGTCGAGTTGCTTTCCTATGCTCGATGCCAACCCTTTCGTATTAATACCGAAGGCTCTTTAAATGAAATCGATCCTAACCGGACTACGGCATCGGACTCGAAGTCACATTTATGGGAGTGCAATGATTGTAGGCAGACGGCGTGATCTCCAGAATCACAGATGTCATCCATCGGAGATTACTGCTCGGTGCCGAGTGAGAAGATGATCAAATTTGGAGTGTCGCGGAGGAATGAATCATTATTCCTCGTTAAAACGTCAAGCAGTGGTGGAATGCAGTGGCTCTCGAAAGTCTGACTCATATTTTCAGTATCCTTTCAGCCCGAACGTCAAGCTCAGTCACCCCGAACGGGAGATCGAGCTACTGGTAGTGATCTTCTGGAGGAAAATCGTGGGTAAAGGCAAACAGCGACGCGGCTAGGGGTTGGCTGCAGCGCCCTGATTGGCAGAATGTATTTTGTAGAGCGTGAGCTGCAGATGGGACGATCAAATCAGGTTGAACTCGCTCATCGCGTGCCACGAAAGCGTACGCAAAGGGACGGGTGGTCATATTCAGCCCTTCCGTGGAATCACCGAGGGAATTCGTGGCGCGGGATGAGCATCTCCGGCTGCGACATCGTCGTGAGGCCGTCGGACGTGACAGTTGCAAATCGGTGTAGCCGAAGCGCTGTCAGGCTTCATCAGGTTATAACGATTTTGAAGAAGGCGTCTGCCAGGCTGGGTGTTGCAGCACGACTGTCGTTGGGCGTGCCCCTCATATTCTGCCCATCGTCACGCTCAGCCACCTTGAACGGGCGAACGGAGACAACTGGTGATCAACTGCCCGTAGCGGGTGGCGCAACCCAGCCGCGCAGCGGCTAAGGGTTGGCTGCAGCGCCTTGTTCGGCTGTATTGCGAAAAACAGTCTCCAGTCGCTTAAATACGTGGGCATGTATGCGACTGCTGATTTTCGATGGAGCCGCTATAATAAACCAAAATGGTGCTATGAGTGCCAAAATGCTTAGCGGGAATCCAATGGAGATACGAATCCAGAAGGGAATGGCGTCAAAATCGATCCAGTAATGTATGAGTTCATTTGTTGGAATGTAGGCGAACCATAAAGCCATCAAAACGAGTCCTAATATAACTCCAATAAGATCAGATAAGACTTTGAATTGAATTCTGATTAATGAATAAAGCATAATAGATGTGGCGCCTGTAACAACAATCCAGGTGAGAAGCGTGCCGGTAAGATCCGACCATGTAAAGTCAGGTAGCGATATGAGCACCCATCCAGACATCAATGAGATGCAAGTTAGATAAAGGATGGCTGCACCGCCGACTGTAATCAGTGATAGCCTTGTGACATGTGCGAGCGCGACAAGTTTCATTTCGTGTGGGATTGTTTCATCCGCCGGAGGCTGAGCCGAACGTCAAGCTCAGTCACCCTGAACGGGCGACCGTGGACTGCTGGTGATCAACAGCCGGTAGCGGGACCGCGCAACCCCAGGAGCGAAGCGGATAGGGGTTGGCTGCAGCGCCTTGTTCGGCCAACACCGCCCAAACAACCGAAACCTCTGCCATCCCGCCACAAGTTTCATAGTATCAAGAGCGATCACAATAGAATTGAAATGAGCTGGTGGCTCTTTGCAGGTATCTCAAGTTTGTGAAAACAAATTTTTCGCTCCGCGAGAGGTTGATACAGCGGTCGTGACAGACTGAAGCCCCGATAAGCCGGAGAAAGCGTTGCTGATCGCAGGGCGTCCGCCCTGAGATCTGGTGTAGATGGGGAGAAGGCGACCGAGCTACCAATATATTTCTCCGCCGGAGGCTGAAGCCGAACGTCAAGCTCAGTCACCCCGAACGGGCGACCGAAAACTACTGGTGATCAACTGCCGGTAGCGGGTGGCGCAACCCCAGGAGCGAAGCGGATAGGGGTTGGCTGCAGCGCCTTGTTCGGCCAACACCGCCCAAACAACCGAAACGTCAGCCAGCCTGCCGTAACTTTCATAGTATCAAGAGGGTTCATGATAGAATCGAAATGAGCTGATTGCTATTCGGAGATATCTCAACTTGGCAAAAAATAAATTTTTCGCTCCGCGATAGGTTGAAGGAGCGATCGTGACAGACAGAAGCTTGGTTAGCCGGAGAATGCATTGCTGATCGCGGGCCGTCCGCCGTGAGATCTGGTGTAGATGGGGAGAAGGCGACCGAGCTACCAATATATTCCTCCGCCGGAGGCTGAAGCCGAACGTCAAGCTCAGCCACCCTGAACGGGCGAACTGAGGCAACTGGTGATCAACTGCCGGTAGCGGGTGGCGCAACCCCAGGAGCGAAGCGGATAGGGGTTGGCTGCAGCGCCTTGTTCGGCCAAAACCGCCCAAACAACCGAAACGTCAGCCAGCCTGCCATAACTTTCATAGTATCAAGAGCGTTCATGATAGAATCGAAATGAGCTGATTGCTCTTCGGAGATATCTCAAGTTGGCAAAAAATAAATTTTTCGCTCCGCGAGAGGTTGATGCAGCGATCGTGACAGACTGAAGCCCCGATAAGCCGGAAGAAGCATTGCTGATCGCGGGCCGTGCGCCCTGAGATCTGGTGTAGATGGGAAGAAGGCGACCGAGCTACCAATATAGTCCTCCGCCGGAGGCTGAAGCCGAACGTCAAGCTCAGCCACCCCGAACGGGCGACCGGAAACTACTGGTGATCAACTGCCGGTAGCGGGTGGCGCAACCCCAGGAGCGAAGCGGATAGGGGTTGGCTGCAGCGCCTTGTTAGACCATCATTTGAATTGCTTCGAATGTCTTTTTCGTTCTTTTCGCTGATCAGAATAGATATAAATAAAATCTCGAATTTTGCGGCCCTCGTCCAGTGATCTCTGAAATCCAGCTGGATAAACCGGCTTCATTTCGTCGTCGAGCAAGAAGAATGATTGAGTGCCTTCGACATCCTTGAGGTCGCCGAGCGAGTAATGCCACATCTGCCACAATGGGATTGAGACCTTCATTGGGAGAGGCAGAACCGATGATTTGAGGATTTGATCTTGGTCGATATCTACGTCGAAATAGATCGTATTATTGATCCCGGGTCCTGTCATGGCGTCCGGATCGAAAATCTCATGCCCGTCGTTATCAGTCATTCTTACTTCGACGACCTTGCCCGAGAAAATGTTAGATGCTTCACGGACCAAGTCTTTGAGGCTCTTTGGCTCTACTGATGTGGCGAATGCGACATTCGCTATTAGAAGCAGAACCAACATGGTGGATTGAGATTTCATAAAGGTCTAACGTCAAGCTCAGCCACCCTGAACGGACGACCGAGGGCGACTGGTGATCAACTGCCGGTGAGAGGTCCGCGCAACCCCAGGAGCGAAGCGGATAGGGGTTGGCTGCAGCGCCTTGTTAGGCCGCAACTGATTAGAAGGAAGAGTGTTCGTCAAAAGAGAAAAACTTGAATGCATCTTCTTCGGACTTGTTCATGGCCTCAACCAAGAGGTAACAGATCATTTCTGCATTTGGATGATCGATATATGCGTAAAGAACCGATTTATCGGAATCTAAGTAAATTCTGGCTCCCGAATCGAATGCCACGCCCCCGCTCTGAAAAATAGTCATTAAATCATAATGCTTTTCTTTTAAGGCGCGTTGAATTGCTTCTGAACTTTTCTTCGAGACGGGAAACGCATAATTCAAAAAGTCAGAGACATCTTCTGTGTGCGCGTTCTGAAAAAAGACTGAGCAAATTACAGAAAAGAGCAAATTACGTATTTTTTTCATGGCCTAACGTCAAGCTCAGCCACCCCGAACGGGCGACCGGAGACAACTGGTGATCAACTGCAGGTGGCGGGTGGCGCAACCTCTAGGAGCGAAGCGGATAGGGGTTGGCTGCAGCGCCTTGTTAGGTCTCATTCAATCAGATATGAATGCGCTTACTTTGCTGCCGAAATCTTGAGTGAGCAATAGCCAAAATGAGACAGACGTGGCAATGGATGCGAGCCAAATGAAGCGGATGCCGTATCTGTGTCCGAGAGGGATGCATGCCAAGGTAAAGCAAAATGGGATTGCGAGGCTTAATAGACACGACAAAAGTAGAATGAATAATCCCGAGTTATAGCGAGGTATCGAATCGAATAACATCGCTCCAATTCCAAGGTGAAAATACGGTATCTTAAGCCACACCAAGTAGAATGAAGCGAGGGTTATGAGAGGGGCCAAAGCGGCAGTCCATAGAATCGCGATCAAAATGCGTCGTTTCATTTTTGACCTAACGTCAAGCTCAGCCACCCTGAACGGGCAATCAAGCCAACCCTGAGGTGAGCTGCCGGTAGCGGGTCCGAGCAACCCCAGCCAGCGAAGCGGCTAGGGGTTGGCTGCAGCGCCTTGTTAGGCTCATGCGATATCGTCACTGACTAGCCTATCCAGAATTCGTCGTAATGAAGTATCTCTTTCCGGATGAAGGGACTCATGACACGGGCGACAGACCGAAACCAAATCAAACAGTGGTTCATCATAGATGTGCGCGTATGAAAGATGATGGACTTCAGTTGCCGGCGAAGATAGGCAAGATTGGCAAGCGTGTTCGTCTCGTTTCAGAACGAGCGCTGCTTTTCTTTTCCATTCGGGGGTATGCAGATATGAATCATATTCAGTGAGTTTCTGTTCGATCTGGTCTATTCGCTCAGCTTTCCAGACTTCTCGAACCTTAGATTCCAGAAGCTTCCTTTGTATGGCCTGCCAGTTCTAGATCCCAATCTGGAAGTTCAGTGATTTTTGCACCATCCAAATTATCATGAGATACCGCCTGTCCGACCATAACCCCGCAAAATGTGCATTGGTGAACGGCCTGATAAGATCCATTGCGGATTGACTTCTTGCAAAGCGGAGCAATTGAGTGGTCGCAATCCGCTGCTGCTGCGATTTGATTTTTGAGTTCTTGGTAGCGTGTCATAATTATTTAGCCTAACGTCAAGCTCAGCCACTCCGAACGGGTGATCGAGCCAACCCTGAGGTGAGCTGCCAGTAGCGGGTCCGAGCAACCCCAGCCAGCGAAGCGGCTAGGGGTTGGCTGCAGCGCCTTGTTCGGCATCATTCTGGACAGTTGGCTTTCCGGATTCGATGAATAAACTCATCTCTCGGTATTGTAGCCGTCCAGAAACAGACCCAGCGTAGAGCTTGAGAACCAAAATTTTATCGTTATCGTCAAGCCTGTAGGCTCCGGCCCAGACGGGATGGGTGCCAAGCATTGGAAAAGACTGATGCTCTGGGAAGAATTCTTGGAAAGCGAAGCTGTGATTTATAATTCCATCTTCATCGTAAATCACAATTGCCAATGGGCCAGCTGTCCCATACTCATCATCAATTGTTATGACAAAACGTCCGTCATTGGTAACGAAGGCTCGTTTTGGAGATAAGCGATTAGGGAGGTTTCTCCGCCACTCGACCTCATAGAGGTTTCGATCGGTGTTGTAGCGATATAAAGTTCCACTTGCGTGGCCGCTAAGATCAAGAGGTCCCGGTTCGATCCGGAAAGCAAAAGACCTGTCGCCGGAGCAGAATAGTCGTTCTTTCGGAGCGTCGCGCGTAACGCCGGACGCGCTAAAAGCGACTATAATGGTTGTCACCATTCCTATCAGAAGCATGGGCCTTTGACATAAATTTATTTGCCGAACGTCAAGCTCAGCCACCCCGAACGCGGCTACGGGTTTGGTGTCGTGATCTCCTGGCAGTAAGATATTCGATCAACCCAAGCCGCGGAGCGGCTAGGGGTTGGCTGCAGCGCCTTGTTAGGCCCGAGGGCGATCTGCTGCCCAGAACGATCTTGATCTCCAACGAGCCAACCCCGGATCTGATCTGCGAAGCACATATTCTCACCGGCTTACGAAAATAGGAAACCTCAATTCTTAACAAAAAAATTCGACCTGCGGTGCTTTCCCGTTTTGGAACCGATGAAGTTATCGCTTGTCCGTGACTTGAACTGCGACCGGGTCGAAAGTGCAAGTCATCCGCCGGAGGCTATCTCGTGGGAGATGGGGTGGAAGCGGAGGGATCAAATTACGCTCAATGGAGCCGATCTGGTCATGAATGGCTCTGCAGGCATGAGCTGATGGGCGGTCTATCGAGCAAGGTCCAGGGTTGTCGGATTGCGAAGTCGTCATGGTCGCTGCTCTGAGCGGGCCATGATGACCGGTCGATCTACAAGGCATGAATATCCAACTTCCCAGAGTCAAGTGATAGAGCATCACCCGGACTTGCTCGAACAACAGGTGTATAGATTTGTGGGCGTCTTGGGCACGTGATGCGAGCCGATCTGGAGTGATCCGGGGGATGAGAGGGTGAAAGGGCTGTCCCTCCGGGTCAGCTCCAGATCGGCGGTCGAAAATCCCGAGAACTTCCGCCTCCCGATGTATAAATATCTCATCCGCCGGAGGCTCACTGGTATGGCCTAACGTCAAGCTCAGCCACCCTGAGCTGGCAATCAAGCCAACGCTGAGGTGAACTGCCAGTAGAGGGTCCGCGCAATCCCAGCCGCGAAGCGGCTAGGGGTTGGCTGCAGCGCCTTGTTCGGCTATCACCGCACAAGCTACGAAGGATGTTGCAATCACGCTGCCAACCCCTCCCTGAATTGGAGCGTAGGCATTCTATGATTGACCATCCGAATTACGAAAATGCCGTAAGCTAGATGAAACTGAGCAGCGTCTGGAATGAGATATGACTGGAACTGCAATTTTATGGTCGGACCTGAAAATCACCAAAAAATTTCGCTTTCGCTTCGCGAAAGATAGCCGATGAAGAGGAGGTGGTGCGAGATCGTCGGCTTTTGTCCACGTGGCGAAGTTTCAGAGAGGGTGGAGAGCATCGTATTTTTTCAGCGCAGTCGAGCGATGGCGGGACCGACATGCGAATTGGTGCAGAATATCATCCACCGGAGGTCGAGCCGAACGTCAAGCTCAGCCACCCTGAACGGGCAACCGAATTTGTCTGGTGATCTTCTGGAAGTTGACGGTCCGCGCAACCCCGAGAGCGAAGCGGCTAGGGGTTGGCTGCAGCGCCTTGTTCGGTCAGTATCTTATTTTTGAACGTTGAGTGTTTTGGAGATTCCGGAATTAGATTTTGAGGAATTTCGCGAGACCCGTAGAATAGTAAAAGATTAACTATCTTCCTGTGCCGCCCATATTCCACAGAAGCTACTTGAACGGTTGAGCTATTAAAGATATCGTTCAAAAGTGCTGACGTCGCCTGAATTCGCTCAGCCTGCTTTCCGACATAGTAAAAATAGTATGTATCGTCGATTGTGAACGAGATAGAACCCTGTCGATGGTTCGCCGCGATCAGTTCGAGTTTAGATCGCGGAATTTCTAGGAATTGTTTTTCCACTTCAAGGTCGCTATCTGATTCATCAGGCGAACATGAGAACGGAATGATTGACGCTAAGATGATTAATAGAAACTTCATGAGGCAAAGCGTTGTTGCGATCAAATGGGGGTAAGCTTAAGACAGAAAATACTGGGGCTTTCAAGTGTGCTGCCGGGAGCACGGACTGCGTATTTCAATGGCATTGATTTCATCCGCCGGAGGCTGAGACCGAACGTCAAGCTCAGCCACCCTGAACGGGCGACCGAGCTACTGAAGAATGATCAACTGCCTGTGACGGGTTCCTCAACCCTACGAGCGAAGCGGATAAGGGTTGGCTGCAGCGCCTTGTTCGGCTTTCACTGCTTAAAGCTCCTCTAGACGTTTCTCGATGCCGATGGTGTCCTGAGTGTGATACTTGACGAACAGAGGAATTTGAGCGCTGGATAGATAGAACATGTATCCAAGACCTAAGAGCGTGTGAAAAAAGTCAGGAAGCCTTGGATTTAGCGAGTCTTCGGAGCATGAGACGGCATGCAGCGATGTAAATGAAAGCTTCGGAATGGCCTGTTTTGACTTCGTAGTCTTTGGAGAGGCGGCGATAGCGGCCCAGCCAAGCGAAGGTGCGTTCTACGACCCAGCGGCGAGGCAGGAGATGGAAGCCGGGGGAGATCTTGCGAACGATCTCAAGTTTGGCAGCGCGGCCCAACTTTAGTTCAGCAAACCAAGCTTCGAGCTTTCCGCCATAGCCTCCGTCCGCCCAGATCGTGCGCAGCCATCCGAAGTTCCAAGCTTTTAGCAGCAAAGGCTTGGCTCCATCGCGGTCTTGGATGGCGGCCGAATGCACGCAGAGCGCGAGGATCAATCCCATGGTATCAACCAGAAGGTGTCGTTTTCGTCCCAAGATCTTTTTGCCTGCATCAAATCCACGTTCTCCGTGTTGGCCAGCTGTCTTAACGCTTTGGCTGTCGATGGACGCAGCCGTAGGGGCTTTTTTTTTGAGGCCTTTTGCCGAACGCGATCCCGCAGTGCATCATTGAGCAAACGGAAGACCCCCAGCGCGCTCCATTTGCTGAAGTAGTAATAACAGAGTCGCCAGTGGGGAAAGTCATGCGGCATTTCCCGCCACGTGCAACCGCTGCGCGTGATGTAGAAGATCGCATCGAGCATGAGCCGACGATTATACCGCGGCGGTCGCCCCAGCTTGCTGGGTCCCGGTAACAGTCGCCGGACAATCTCCCATTCGGTATCGGTGAGCTGACTTGGATAGGGTTCTTTTGCTGCCATCCCAAGCTTTCCACACTATCCTTCGCTGGCGTACAAGTTTTTTCCTCACTTTCTCTGCACTTTTTTCACACCCTCTAAAGCGAAGCCTCCCATGCCTGTAAGAACAAGCGATCCGAGAGTATCGGATACGAATCTAGTATGAACGTAACCTCCAGCCAAGATTAGTAGAATGGCGATTATCCCTATAGTTAAAGCGTTTCTCCTGTAAGTATATATACGTTTTTGAGGTTCATCGAATGTTTTAGATAGTTCCTTTAGAGAAGCTTTTTCTTGGCGTTTAGTGATCATGAGCTGAATCGTAATCGTGAGTTGGATTTCCAATAAGCTGAGGGGCGGGGCTTTGCCGCAGAAGGTAACGCTTCGGTGATTTGGAAGGGGCCTGCATCCGCAGCATTAATCTTGTTTGTATTGAGCCGAACGTCAAGCTCAGCCACCCCGAACGGGCAACCGAGTTTGTCTGGTGATCTTCTGGAAGTTGAGGGTCCGCGCAACCCCAGCTGCGCAGCGGCTAGGGGTTGGCTGCAGCGCCTTGTTAGGCCTCACAGATTGTCCAGCACGTCGTCCACCGTCTCGGAAATCTTAAATATCTGATCTCGAATAGTTGCGACCATCTCTGAGAAAATTTGCTCCGGACTCGATGCCACGTTGCGAAAATCATCAGGTTCTAATGTTTCAACGAGATTGCCCTGATCACTATAGATCTTTAGAAAATATTGGGTTTTCTCAATCTCCCATTCGTCAATCACAGTTTCCTCGTTGAGGACAACCGCCGAGCGAGGGAACGACAGGAAAAAACTGTTATTTTCCGCAGGGCCTTGATGTTCCCACTCAAACTTCTTTTGAATGGTTCCTTCGAATAGCTTGTTAATTAGGATTCCTTTTTTTTTCTTCCGTCATGATTCTGGTCGATTGTGTTTAAAAGAGACAAGCAACTCTGTAATAGAATCAAGCTGCTCGTTGAGAGTGGTGTAATGTGTCGATGGATCGAACCGCTGCTTGGACTGAGGAGTCATTAGGCGATTCTCAAGTTGCTTAAAAGTGAAAATTGAGGATTGAATGATTTGATCAGAGTTCTGATGGCCTGTCATTTGCTTTCGTAGTCTGATAAGCACCCGGCGAGTCCGGTCACACCTGTCAGCCAAGAGAGTTGGCTCGACTGAGGTTACTACCGAGACTTTCAGTTGATGTAAAAGGGCTTGGACTTCGGTCAAATCTTGGATCGAATCTAGTCGTAAGATGCTTTCGCGAGCTGATCGCGCCGCGGCAGACGCTGCTTCAGCAGCCGATTGGGCTCGCCTGATCTGCAAAATTGTATATATGAAACCGACGATGCCTACCGCCAGACCGGCAAACGTAGCATATGCGGCATATGTTTCTAGCATAGATTAGTGATTTGAGACTGCGCTTTTCATGGGCCTAACGTCAAGCTCAGTCACCCCGATCGGGTGACCGAACTACTGGTTGTGATCATCTGCGATCTGGTCGTCCGCCAACCCCGAAAGCGAAGCGGCTAGGGGTTGACTGCAGCGCCTTGTTAGACCTCGTATTCCGTAGGCAAGTAACGCAAGAAATCCCAAAGTGATGAAATGGACAATGGAAGGTTCCGGGACCGGGAATGGGGGGGCGACGAGCTCGAAATTGTCGAATTGTATGATTGTATTTGAAGTCTCTGCGTCGAATCCATAGATCCGGAATTCTATCTCTTCGCCTTTTTCAATCCAAGAAAGGCCAGAGATGTCAATTTCTAAATAATCTCGAACGCTCTCAGTTTTTAGGTTGAAGGTTTCTGTATAGTTGTCGCGGGAAGTTCGGATTGCCCAATCTATGAGTGGCATCGCGCTGCTTGCATAGTGCAAATCAAAAGTCAGCGGTTTGAGTCGGGACGTCGAAGAGTCATGAACTAAAGAAAACTTAAGGTAGGTTGATTCGTCTATCGATGTCCCGGTAGCCCAGCCCTGCGTTATAAATCCCTGCTGGATCGATACTGGGACGCTTCCGTGCAATGAAGATGCGGCGACCGACTGGCTGGTTGTATAGCTTGCAATGGAACCCGAAGCCGAGTCAAAGGCGGAACTGCGCCAGGATGCAATCCCGCCTGCAAACATTGAAATGGTTGGGCATACAATTGCGGCTAGTGCAACGATGTATTTTTTCATAATGGTCTAACGTCAAGCTCAGCCACCCTGAACGGGCGAACTGAGGCAACTGGTGATCAACTGCCGGTAGCGGGACCGCGCAACCCCAGGAGCGAAGCGGATAGGGGTTGGCTGCAGCGCCTTGTTCGGCCAACACCGCCCAAACAACCGAAACCTCTGCCATCCTGCCACAAGTTTCATAGTATCAAGAGCGATCACAATATAATTGAAATGAGTTGGTGGCTCTTCGGAGATATCTCAAGTTCGCGAAAATAAATTTTTCGCTGCGCGAGAGGTTGAAGGAGCGATCGTGACAGACGGAAGCCCGATTAGCCGGAGGAAGCGTTGCTGATCGCAGGGCGTCCGCCCTGAGATCTCGTGTAGATGGGGAGAAGGCGACCGAGCTACCAATATATTCCTCCGCCGGAGGCTGAAGCCGAACGTCAAGCTCAGCCACCCTGAACGGGCGACCGCAGACGACTGGTGATCAACTGCAGGTGGCGGGTGGCGCAACCCCAGGAGCGAAGCGGATAGGGGTTGGCTGCAGCGCCTTGATGGGCAGAAGTATTTTGAGGGGACGAGCTGCCCTTCAGATGATCAATCCTACACATCGCTCGCTCATCGAGTGACACGACAATAAGAGCAGTAGGGTGGGTGATCATATGCAACATCCGGTGAGCCACCAGTGATCGTCGTGGCGCTCGATGAGCTTCTCCGGCAGTGAGATCGTGACATGGCGAAAAGAGGGGGAAAGCGAAGCGATTCGAAGCGTCATCGTTATCGCTGGGAAAAATATCTTTCAAGAGCGTGCCGTAGTCGATCTGAGAGCTTTTCCAGCATCGCTCTCGAAGTTGAGTGGATCTGTATCACTTCTGCACATCGTCAAGCTCAGCCACCCTGAACGGGCGATCTGAGGGAACTGGTGATCAACTGCCGGAAGCGGGTGGCGCAACCCAGCCGCGCAGCGGCTAAGGGTTGGCTGCAGCGCCTTGTTCGGCTGTATTTTGAATAATTATCTTACCATCACATCTCCAATATAATCCAGCTTGCTCGCAGAGTTCGTTGAGCACTGACGGAAGGGGGGCGCTCAGTGAGGTGAAGTTAAAAAGCAAATCTTTTGGGAAAGGCAGTTGAAAAGAGGTGATAAATGAGAAACCCCGGTGAGACTGTTTGTATTCACTAGTGTCTTTCACTCGCGTCATCAATACTTCAATTGCATCGTTGAGAGTGAGATCCCTAATAGAGATATCTTTCAGAATATACGTGTCCATCGCCAGCCGAATCGACTCGACTCTCTCGGCGCCCAGCAACGGATTAGGTAACGGAGGAAGCTCTCTATCCAATGCCGCTTCTAAGCATCCGATTGAAAGTGGAAGGAGTGCTATTGTTGTTCTTATAGCCGAACGTCAAGCTCAGCCACCCTGAACGGGCGAACTGAGACTACTGGTGTCCAACTGCCGGTAGGAGGTCCGCGCAACCCCAGGAGCGAAGCGGATAGGGGTTGGCTGCAGCGCCTTGTTCGGCTGTATTTATGAGGAATAGCGCAGGTAGGTCTGATAGCTGATTACTCCGGCCGTTGCGACCATACAAAAGATGCCGAATCTCACAAATCGATCGGTTAGGGTGAATTTGTTCCAAGCAACATACCAGAATCGAGAGCTGAAGATTACTGTAGCGCAGAGGATCTTGAATGTCCAAAGCCAGATTGGCAGGTTTCCGTGATACGGTGCTTCTATGAAATCGGAAATTCCGAATAGCATGAATCCTACTGATGCGGAAACTCTAGCTTTCCGTTGTCTCGGAGAGGCGGGTCTTACAACGAAAAATAATGCCAGTGCAACGGCAAACCAAACAGTGCCTTCAACACGATTGAAGATTTCATAGATGAGATCTGATGCACTCAAGGTTTCTGGCAGTGAATAGTTCTACGAAAATGCGTTTCGCCGTAAGCGAGCGCAGCATGATTCTTTCATCCGCCGGAGGCCGAGCCGAACGTCAAGCTCAGCCACCCTGAACGGGTAAACTGAGGCTACTGGTGATCAACTGCCGGTAAAAGGTCCGCGTAACCCCAGGAGCGAAGCGGATAGGGGTTGGCTGCAGCGCCTTGTTCGGCCGACACCGCCCAAGCAACCGAAACCTCTGCCATCCTGCCACAAGTTTCATAGTATCGAGAGCGATCACAATAGAATTGAAGTGAGTTGGGTGGTTCTTCGGAGGTATCTCAAGTTCGCGAAAATAAGTTTTCCGCTCCGCAGAGGTTGATGCAGAGTTCGTGACAGAGAGAAGCCCCGATAAGCCGGAGAAAGCATTGCTGATCGCGGGCCGACCGCCTTGAGATCTCGTGTAGATGGAGAGAAGGCGACCGAGCTACCAATATATTCCTCCGCCGGAGGCTGAAGCCGAACGTCAAGCTCAGCCACCCTGAGCGGATGAGCGAGCCAACCCCCAGGTGAGCTGCCGATAGCGGGTCCGAGCAACCCCAGCCAGCGAAGCGGCTAGGGGTTGGCTGCAGCGCCTTGTTAGCCCTGTATTAGCTCCACGAGACTTGAAACGACACGTGTGACTTATCTGGAGAGACAATTACCTCACCGTATGAAGCTCCTTCACCAGTCCTCAATTTGAAATTCGTAGTTCCATCTGGCTCGACAGTAGATTCTCCGTCAATAATCCCCGGAGAATTCTCGAGCCATAGAGCAACAACCTGTGGGGAGTCGTTGAATGATCCTATGAAGGTTCTTGTAAAAGGTGAGCCTTCCGTTCGGATTGAAAAATCGCTAGCCGTGATTGGAAAAGGAGCTAATCTACCCCAACGAATCGACAAATTGGCCATGTCAGTTCGCCTCGCTGGACTGACGTTGTCTCGCGCATTTGTCGGCCAGATGAGTAGCAAGATCAACGCCGTAGCAATACACGTTCCACTCAGACCGACAACGATTCCAACAACAACGTAGCGAATTTTAGGTTTCATGGGCTAACGTCAAGCTCAGCCACCCTGAACGAGCAATCGAGTTTGTCTGGTAATCTTCTGGAAGTTGACGGTCCGCGCAACCCCAAGAGCGAAGCGGCTAGGGGTTGGCTGCAGCGCCTTGTTAGGTCGAATTGATCGCATCATATGTCCGGATTGATTTGCCAACATCAGATTCACGAAAATGTTATACCCGGAATGCATCAGGGATATATCCAAATCCTGCAAGCGATGAGAGAAAGATCAGCAATAGGTGCATCCCTGTGATCTGTCGGTGTAATCCTGGAAGGAGAAATGCAACAATCGAACAAGCAAGTCCCAATACTATTCCAGGAATGAGTATGATCCAAAGCCAAAGCAAAATGACAAATTCAAAATTCTCAATCCCGAATTTGCCGGGTAAAACAATGCATGCAATTGTTCCAGTTACCAGTCCTGCGAGAGGAATAGTTGCCGCTGCAAATTGATTGAATTTCATGGATATTGATATGACCTAACGTCAAGCACTGCCACCCCGAACGGGCGTTCGAGTTATGGGTTGTGATCTACCGGAGGAAAATCGTGGATCAAGGATGGCAGCGACGCGGCTAGGGGTTGGCTGCTGCGCCTTGTTAGACGCGTATTTGTATTTGGATGCTACCGCGCATGGTGAAACCGTGGTTCCAGACTCACCAATTTTACTCGATCGAATTCCGAAAATATACGCCAACAGAAGGTGATGTGAGCGGGAAAAGTGAAACGGAAAAGTATTGTGCTTAATCGATCGGTAGCGGCAGGAAAAAGTGCAAATGTATGAATTCAGATTCGCGCTTTGGCCGAGCGATGAATGGAACTTGCGCTGATTTGTTTGGTTGTGGTCTTGTCTGGTAGTCCATCCAAAAATTCGATGAGTGGCTTTCTCACGAATCGAACGTAGATCGTCAACGCAGCCTACATCAAGATTCACCCTGTAGCGAAAACGCATCTTGGAAGCGCAAAGGTGAAAAGACGCCAAAAAAAATCGGGTGCTGCGCACCAAATGTGACTCGTCTTCGCCTCGTTCGAGATCCGGAATTGTCGTTGCGCGTAACAGGCGCTGGGAAAATAGCGGAAGCAATCTCTCACTGATTCTAGAAGAGACCAATTTCCATAAGATCTGAATGGTTTGGTAGTTGGCTTCATATATTTCAATAGATTTCGGTTGCCGCTTTGTGAGAGATCTAGCGGCGCTTGGTCTAACGTCAAGCTCAGCCACCCTGAGCGGGCAATCGAGCCAACCCTGAGGTGAACTGCCGGTAGAGGGTCGCGCAATCCCAGCCGCGAAGCGGCTAGGGGTTGGCTGCAGCGCCTTGTTCGGCTATAACCGCACAAGCTACGAAGGATGTTGCAATCACGATGCCAACCCCTCCTTGAATTTGATCGTATGCATTTTACTATTGACCGTTCGAATAAGGAAAATGCCGTAAACTAGATGAAACTGAGCAGCGTGTGGAATCAGATATGACTGGAACCGCAGTTAAAAAGTGGGACCTGAGAATGACCAAAAAATTTCGCTTTCGCTTCGCGAAAGAATGGGGATGAAGGACTGATGGTGGATTTTCGGTGATCCTCGCCGAAGGTTCATCTTCGGAGAACTGCTGGGCAACATCATATTTTACAGCTCCGTCAAGCGATGTTGGGAGCGATCAACAAGTTGCTCAGACGATATCATCCGCCGGAGGCAAGCCGAACGTCAAGCTCTGTCACCCCGAACGGGCGAGCGAGCTGCGGCTTGTGATCTACTGAAGGAAGGCCGTGGATGAACTTTGGCCGAAACGCGGCTAGGGGTTGGCTGCTGCGCCTTGTTGGGCTAGTAATTGCCCAAACTACTGAAAGCGGTCTTATCTCGTTGCCAACCCCTTCGTATTAATACCGAAGGCTTTTGAATTGTAACCGATCCTATTTGGACGTTGGCATCGGATTCGGAATCACCAGTATACGGGTGCAATGGTTGTGGTCACGTAGCGTTGATTTCAGAGTCACCAGATTTCATCCATCGGAGATTTTTGCTTGTTGCCGAGTGAGAATATGAACGGATCAAAAGTTGTCGCCGATAAAGTATCAAATATTACTCGTCCGAGCATCAGACGGTTGCAGAGTGCTGTGGAATCCAGAAGTCTGACTCGTATTTTCAGGATTTATGGAGCCCAACGTCAAGCTCAGCCACCCCGAACGGGCGAACTGAGGCAACTGGTGATCAACTGCCGGTGGCGGGTGGCGCAACCTCTAGGAGCGAAGCGGATAGGGGTTGGCTGCAGCGCCTTGTTCGGCCCGCGATGCTCAATGGCTGAAGACGGTAGCGATCCAGAGGGTTCGTGGTTCGATACAGTATACCTCTCAGGACCGGCCAAATATCTCAGGAACTGTAAACATGCAGATGACGGTAAGAATGGCGAGGGCTGCGATACCAATAAAACCAATCCCGACAAACCATATTCCGATTTGCGCGGCTATCCCGAAAAGAAAAACAAAAGTGGGAATGCCACGATTGCCGTAGTGCCAACTGATACTGCAAGTGACGAGCCATGCTGCAGTGACAAAGAAATACATAAGATTATTCGGCGATTGCTAAAAGTTGCAGTGGTCTCGCGTAAAAGCTGATTTCAAATTTTTTTCGCTCCGCGAAAAGATTCGAGGAGAAGGTTGGGTGGTGGTTGAAGGCGTTGGACCGATTCCCTGATCGAGTCTCGACCGTCCTGAAACGTTGATTTGCGGCAGATTTTTCGGGTGGCCAAGTAGCTTTGCTGACGGGTACCGACAGGCTCAGAAATATATCATCCGCCGGAGGCTGTATGCCGAACGTCAAGCTCAGCCACCCTGAGCGCGTGATCGAGCCAACCCTGAGGTGAGCTGCCGGTGGCGGGTTCGAGCAACCCCAGCCAGCGAAGCGGCTAGGGGTTGGCTGCAGCGCCTTGTTAGGCCCGAGGGCGATCTGCTGCCCAGAACAATCTTGATCTCCGATGAGCCAACCCCGGATCTGATCCTCGAAGCACATACTGATCGGCTTACGAAGATAAGAAACCTCAATTCTGACCAAAAAAAATTCGACCTGCGGTGCTTTCTCGTTTTGGAACCGATGAAGTTATCGCCTGTCAGTGAATTGAGCTGCGAGCGGGTCGAAAGTGCAAGTCATCCGCCGGAGGCTATCTCGTGGGAGAAGGGGTGGAAGCGGAGGGATCAAATTACGCTCAATGGAGCCGATCTGGTCATGAATGGCTCTGCAGGCATGAGCAGATGGGCGGTCTATCGAGCAAAGTGCAGCGTTCTCCGATTGCGAGGTCGTCATGGTCGCTGCTCTGAGCGGGCCATGATGACCGGTCGATCTACAAGGCATGAATATCCAACTTCCCAGAGTCAGGTGATCGAGCATCACCCGGACTTGCTCGAACAACAGGTGTATAGATTTGTGGGCGTCTTGGGCAGGTGATGCGAGCCGATTTGGAGTGATCCGGGGGATGAGAGGGTGAAAGGGCTGTCCCTCCGGGTCAGCTCCAGATCGGCGGTCGAAAATCCCGAGAACTTCCGCCTCCCGATGTATAAACATCTCATCCGCCGGAGGCTCACTGGTATGGCCTAACGTCAAGCTCAGCCACCCTGAGCGGGCAATCAAGCCAACCCTGAGGTGAGCTGCCAGTAGCGGGTCCGCGCAACCCCCGCCGCGAAGCGGCTAGGGGTTGGCTGCAGCGCCTTGTTCGACGCGCATCTGTTCAAACTACGCATATCGTCACTTCCTCAAGCCAACCCCTCCGTATTTCTACCGAAGGCACTCCAATAATGAAGATCAAACCTTCGAAGAGGCTTCGCGATTGGAATCATTGAAATGCGATTGGAAGATTGTAGAGAGTAGAGGCTGAACTGGAGCGGGGGGCTTGGGATAAAGCTCACAAATATACGCTTGGAAGATTGTAGGGGGAGAGGCTGAATTGGAATAGAGAGGGGGCATCAAGCTGATAAAATGAGGCTTGGAACGATTGTTGGGACATCTGGTGACTTCCGAACGATTGGTCGAAAATCAAAATCTTCTATCCGCTGAGAAACTGTGTTTGTTGCCTAGGCCCCGATCCTCCGTCCTACGCTGGTCGAAAAAATAGAACCCGACCGCTTGAAACAAGATGTGGTGTCCCCTGACGGCGTCCGAATATGTGAGAGCGAAATATAGTCATCCGCCGGAGGCTCACAATGAGTCGAACGTCAAGCTCAGCCACCCTGAACGGGTAACCGAGCCAACCCTGAGGTGAGCTGCCAGTAGCGGGACCGAGCAACCCCAGCCAGCGAAGCGGCTAGGGGTTGGCTGCAGCGCCTTGTTAGGCTTGTATTAAACTCTATTTGAACATGATCACTCCTATTACAGAAGATAAAATGAGAGTCTGTCCTAAGAGAATCAACAGTATCGATATATTTCAAAGCTGGATTTCCTTGAGAGCAGAGCGGCTCGCTGTAGCGGATGGTTAGAGGTTGCGGGTGGTTGCTGAGTAGGTGAGTTCTCGGATAAGTGTCTCAACGGTCTTCACGTCTTGAATGGCCAGAAACCCGTGGTCAGTGGATTGCCTGCCACCATCGTTGTCGCTTGCCCAAGTGCGCTCAAAAATCAGGTCGCCTGATCCATCAGGATTTTGAATGCGGCGAATGTCTCCGAGTCGATGCGGCTCAAAAGAGCGAACCGTGGTTGAGCGCCACGAGCTGCCGTCGAGAATTAATGCACGCTGATCGGTGACAACATAGGCAGTTCGCCGCGCCTTGCGACGCATCCAGTAAGGAGTTGAAAGCATCCCGAATCCGATGAGCAAAAACGGAACACCGAAAAGCGGGAATAGTCCAGGGCCATGGGAAAAGTCAGGGAGCTTGAAACCGCTCGCCCCAGCAATCCAAAAGATGGAGAACGCTGTCCACGGTATGCCAAAAAGAACCGCACCAATACTGCGCCGGGCGAAGCGAGCTGGAATCGGCTGCCCGGCCCAACTGATTCGCTCACTGGGGTTAAGCTCTGCGCCGATAAGGGTGGCAACATCTAGGGGTAAGTTATAGTCGTGCATTGTAGTGAGCGAGTTGAAAAGCCTAACGTCAAGCTCAGCCACCCTGAACGGGTGACCGCAAACGACTGGTGATCAACTGCCGGTAGCGGGTGGCGCAACCCAGCCGCGCAGCGGCTAAGGGTTGGCTGCAGCGCCTTGTTCGGCTGTATTACTGTTCTGTTAAAAGAGGTTTTCCTGAAAATGTTCGTTCAAGAGTGGCTTCATTGTATCGTTGTATGAGTCGACAAATGTGAACAATGAATCGGACGCGACGCAACCGAGAGTAACTGAATAGATCGAATACTCTGTGCGAAGCACCTTGGATCGTGCTGATTCTCCGAGCGGATACCCAATGAACAATGTTCTAAATATGCCATTTCTAAAATCTGATTTGGCCAACTGGATTCCTTCCTTCCTTGCGGCGTCCTCAGAAAGATTTAGAAGTAAATCTGCATCTGGTGGGCTGTGGTTAGGCGGATGCTCGGGATAAGAATCTTGGCTCGCGCAAGATGCTAGAAAGATCGAAGCAGCAATAGGCAGAAGGAATTTCATTATTTCTAGCCGAACGTCAAGCTCAGCCACCCTGAGCGGGCAATCAAACCAACCCTGAGGTGAGTTGCCAATAGCGGGACCGAGCAACCCCAGCCAGCGAAGCGGCTAGGGGTTGGCTGCAGCGCCTTGTTAGCCCTGTATTCTTCCTGAGCGCTTGATACAATACTCAGGTTTTCGAGATGCATGAGCGACCGCGAGAATCCAAAGAGTATCCTTTCTGACGATGTATGGGATGTAGTATAGAAATCGTTTAAAGTTTATTCTTCGATGACCGGACGCTCGAACGCTCAAGAGATCTGGTCGGTCGGATATCCACCTGATGCAGTCATCTGCCTCGTTCCTGAAGCGCCGACCGAGATCAACGGTGATACCAGAATAGTAGGTGATTGCAGAGAGGAACTCTTTCTCGGCCTCTTCGATGAAGACGACCGTCACCGTTCTAAGATCGAGTCTGCCTTGGCTAGCACATGTTCATATGCGACAGGGATGGCTGATCCAGAATCGACGGCCTGTATACGCGCGCTGATCTCGCGATCCCAGGCCGACTCTGCAGAAGGACCGTCACATGAATCCTCTAAATCGAGTAAAAACGAGGCGAGTGTCAGCCTCTGACGGTGCGAAAGCTGAAGAGCTTCTTGCGTCAAGTGTTCAAGTGCCATTGCCATACAGGAGATTCGACCGGAGCGGGGCTTGTGGTCAACTTGTATTTCATGGGGCTAACGTCAAGCTCAGCCACCCTGAACGGGTAACCGAATTTGTCTGGTAATCTTCTGGAAGTTGACGGTCCGCGCAACCCCGAGAGCGAAGCGGCTAGGGGTTGGCTGCAGCGCCTTGTTAGACTCGTATTGCATTTTTGTGAACTTTGTCGGATTGAAACTGAGCTGATCTTCTGAGCGTTACTTTTCCGACTCGCGTAAAATTCCAGGTTGATTGGGGTGCGGTTGATGGACTATCCAAAGTATCGATAAGTAGCTTTCAGCGAATTCCGATTGGGCTTTCGAACTTCACGTGACCAAATGCGGCACGGGAGGGACGATACTGGTATTTCGACTTTTCCATGCAGGTGGTCTGAAGACCAAAAAATTTCGAGTGCTGCGCACTATATATGACTCGTCTTCGTCTCGTTTTGGTTCTGAATTTCTCGCCGGAGTCAAAGCGAAGTTGGGGAACCGCATATTTACCTCCGCCGGAGGCTTATGGAGTCTAACGTCAAGCTCAGCTACCCCGAACGGGCGACCGGATACGACTGGTCATCAACTGCAAGAGGCGGGACCGCGCAATCCCTGGGAGCGAAGCGGATAGGGGTTGGCTGCAGCGCCTTGTTAGGTGCCTCTGCTCGATTATCAGCGGGGCTTATTCTTGGCGAATACCCGTCGGAAATATGTCTTTGAATCTTCGCAGACAAAAATCATCTCGTGACTAGACGTGCTTGCGCGGTCGATCCAATACCTTCGCATTGGCTTGCCGGATGAACTAATTGGGGTTGCGAGTCGCATTGCACCTATTGAATAGATAACCAAGACGGCGCCCAGGCAAATAAGAATCATTTGAATGACTGGAAATTCATGATTGATCTTTATTTTTTCGGCAACCGAAATGCTCCAGATGAGGCCCGAACTGAAGCTGGCGACTCCGATCAGACCAGGTAGCGTAAATCGTGATTCAAAGCGCCGCCGAGCCTCGGTATCTTCTTTGTAACCGGTGAGGGTGTTTGGATTAATTGTATCCATTGCACCTAACGTCAAGCTCAGCCACCCCGAGCGGGCGATCAAGCCAACCCTGAGGTGAGCTGCCAATAGCGGGTCCGCGCAACCCCAGCCAGCGAAGCGGCTAGGGGTTGGCTGCAGCGCCTTGTTCGGATCCGCTCGTCCGTGGTCCGGTCAGATGGTCAATCTACAGCCTTGCTCATTGCCATGCCGAATGATTATCAAACCATATCAGCGAGTCAAACTATCCGGTGAGTTTCCGAAATAGGCGCTGAATATGCTGTGCGAAAATAGCTTGGTTTGGGCTTCCAGATACGGAAATCAACCTGATTGTGGACAACGTCCAAGTACGCCAACTTTATACAAAGCAAATTGCGAACGATGTTGTTTGCAATTTGGGCGTTGAGAAACTGGGGCATAGGTCCGAACGTCAAGCTCAGTCACCCCGATCGGATGTCCGAACTAGTGGTTGTGATCAACTGCAATCTGGTCGTCCGCCAACCCCGAGAGCGAAGCGGCTAGGGGTTGACTGCAGCGCCTTGTTAGCCCTCATTTGGACGGTTTGCAAGCAGACTAACGAGCGTAACTTGGTTTCACTCTGGTGAATCGAATGAATAGTTCCCATGTCACGATTGATTCATTTCCTGAGATTGTTGCGGCCGGATACTCACGATCGAGTTGAATCTGGTCTGGAATGGGATGAAAAATTATTTCGACGTCGCTTTCAGTAGATGCTTTGTCGAAAAGAAGAGCCTGAGTTCCACTATACTCAATGGAAGTCGAATCAGAACCCTCGATTCCTACATTTGGAACAACGGAGTGAAAATTATCCGGGGACGTCTGATGACTTTTTGAGAAGCTTGAGCGAATTGCGAACGTCTTAAATTCACTACTTGGTCCGCTCCAATCGTGAACTCTGGTTCTACCGGGAATAATACCATTTCTATCTAAGAATAGGACGTAAAAGTTTGGAGGAACTGTTTGTTTGAGAGAGCAGCCAGCCTTGACCAATCAAGGTGTTTACATTGGCGGGAGATTCCCAAAATTGTTTCAGCAGGCCGACGATGGCGGCTTCGATGTCGTCCAGAGTATCAAACAAGGCGTTGCCGATCTCGTCTTTGAGCCGGTCGAAGAGCTTTTCAACGGGGTTGAGTTCTGGGCTATAGGCCGGAAGTTGGAGGACGTGGATGCGCTCGGGAAGCGGATGAGAGCCCCGCCTTTTGATGGAAGCCTGCACCATCCCAAATGATGACGTGATGGGCGCTCTCGTCGCTCTCGGCCAATTGACGCAGGAAGAAGTCGCTGACTTCCAGACTGAGCGTTGAGCTGAAAAAGAACTCGCTGGCGTTGTCTCCGTCAATTTCAAGCGCCGCGTAGAGGTGACCCCATTGATATTTAGTTTGGTAGGGCGCGGTGGGTTTGACACCCCGCAACGTCCAAACCTTGCGGATCACGCTGATCAGCCCATAGCGATGCTCATCAACCATCCAAACACGAACCTTTGCCTCACTCGGCAAGTCGAGGGCTTGAAGACGCTGGGCCAGTTCTTCTTTGAATGCCAAGGCCGCGACCTCGTCTTTGCGAGCGTGAGTCTTGCGCGGCACTTTCAAGACTCCGCCGACTTTTCCCAACCAGTAATAAACCCCTTTGAGGCTGAGTTGCACGCCGTGATCTTCGCTCAGCCATGCCCGAACCTCCTTGGCCCGCTTCCAGCGACCTTGGCGCAGACCTTCCTTAAAGACTTCAAAAAGCTCTGGACTCAGCGACGGATCGTTGCCCGGCGGCTTCTTGCGTTCCAGTAAACCAGCTATTCCAGCCTCTCGATACCAACTCGCCCAGCGACCGACCGCTGAACGGGCTCGACCGACCGCTTCAGCGACCTCTTCCATCGTGTAGTTGCCGCTCATTCCCATTCGAACCGCTTGTAGCTTCTCAATATCTCGACGCTCGGTTGCCGCCTTCTCCGCTGCCTTGACCTCAACGAGATCTCCATCAATTCGAAACTTTTTTCCCATCGCTTAAACTACCAGAGTTTCGGAATCTTGAATAGTCCTAAAGTCACGTAGAACTGGTATAACTTTACTCGGAATCATGCGGAATTGACCGTATGCGAGTTCTGCAATGTTCCAAATAGGGCCATCTAGTCGATTGATGTTTTCTTTAGATTCACCTGATAAAACAGCGGAAATTAAAGCAAAATATATAGCTAATGTTGTTGTTTTCACAATGAGGATGGTATTTTTCAGGGGCTAACGTCAAGCTCAGTCACCCCGAACGGGCGACCGAAAACTACTGGTGATCAACTGCCGGTAGCGGGTGGCGCAACCCCAGGAGCGAAGCGGATAGGGGTTGGCTGCAGCGCCTTGTTCGGCCAACACCGCCCAAACAACCGAAACGTCAGCCAGCCTGCCATAACTTTCATAGTATCAAGAGCGTTCATGATAGAATCGAAATGAGCTGATTGCTCTTCGGAGATATCTCGAGTTGGCAAAAAATAAGTTTTTCGCTCCGCGAGAGGTTGATGCAGCGATCGTGAGAGACAGAAGCCCCGATAAGCCGGAAGAAGCACTGCTGATCGCGGGCCGTCCGCCTTGAGATCTCGTGTAGATGGGGAGAAGGCGACCGAGCTACCAACATATTCCTCCGCCGGAGGCTGAAGCCGAACGTCAAGCTCAGCCACCCTGAACGGGCGACCGGAAGCAACTGGTGATCAACTGCCGGTGAGGTGACCGCGCAACCCCAGGAGCGAAGCGGATAGGGGTTGGCTGCAGCGCCTTGTTCGGCCAACACCGCCCAAACAACCGAAACCTCTGCCATCCTTGCACAAGTTTCATAGTATAAAGAGCGTTCACAATAGAATGGAAATGAGCTGGCAGTTTTTCGGAGGTATCTCAAATTCGCGAAAATAAATTTTTCGCTGCGCGAGAGGTTGATACAGCGATCGTGACAGAGAGAAGCCCCGATGAGCCGGACAAAGCATTGCTGATCGCGGGCCGTCCGCCTTGATATTTCGTGTAGATGGGGAGAAGGCGACCGAGCTACCAATATATTCCTCCGCCGGAGGCTGAAGCCGAACGTCAAGCTCAGCCACCCCGAACGGGTGTGCGAACTACGTGAGGTGTAGGGTAGGAGCAGAGCTTTTCGAACATCCGGGCAGTGGCGCGGCTAGGGGTTGGCTGCAGCGCCTTGTTAGCCCTGTATTGATTCTAGGTAGGCAAGCATCCGAGGTGCCCGCTCAATCAAAAGCGCTACCTCAGGCTTTGGATTTCTTGAAGCGTGTTGAATCTGGAAGTCTTGTTCGAGTGCTTGTCGTGGGGTCAAACCATGCTTGTCTGCGATGTCTGGACTGGCTCCTCGTGATATCAAATATTGGACAAGCTCGATATGAACCCAGCTTACCGCCATAAAAAGCGGGGTGGTGCCATGTTCGCATGTTTTGTTGACGTCCGCTCCTGAGTCGATCAGCATTTCGGCAATGGGAACTTGGCCGACGAGCGAACCCTGTGCGGTAAACCAAAGTGCGGTGTTGCCGCCATCCCCGGACGATTCTGTATAATTTTGTAGGGTCGTGTTCGCGCCGTAGTCCAAAAGAACTTTGACTACCGTTGATCGACGTGTGCGAGATGCCCACATTAGCGGAGTCAGACCGATATTCGTAGGAAACTGGATGTCAAGTAACTGGGGACTCTCGTCTAATATATTCTTAACGCAGTCCGTATCGCCGTGGGCGATTGCTATCTCAAGTTGCTGTGATGTTGTATTCATTATCAGGGGCTAACGTCAAGCTCAGCCACCCTGAACGGGCGAATTGAGACTACTGGTGATCAACTGCCGGTAGAAGGTCCGCGCAACCCCAGGAGCGAAGCGGATAGGGGTTGGCTGCAGCGCCTTGTTCGGCCAAAATCGCCCAAACAACCGAAACGTCAGCCAGCCTGCCATAACTTTCATAGTATCAAGAGCGTTCATGATAGAATCGAAATGAGCTGATTACTCTTCGGAGATATCTCAAGTTGGCAAAAAATAAATTGTTCGCTCCGCGAGAGGTTGAAGGAGCGATCGTTACAGACAGAAGCTTGGTTAGCCGGAGAAAGCATTGCTGATCGCGGGCCGTCCGCCTTGAGATCTCGTGTAGATGGGGAGAAGGCGACCGAGCTACCAACATATTCCTCCGCCGGAGGCTGAAGCCGAACGTCAAGCACTGCCACCCCGAACGGGCTTCCGATCCATGGGTTGTGATCAACTGAAGAAAAATCGTTGAAGAAAGCTTGCGGCGGCGCGGCTAGGGGTTGGCTGCTGCGCCTTGTTAGCCCTGTATTTGTCCTGACCGGTTGATCCAATACTCAGGCTTGCGAGATGCGTGAGCGACGGCAAGAATCCAAAGAGTATCTTTTCTCAATACGTATGGAATGTAATATGGAAAACGCTTGAAGTTGATCCTGCGATGACCTGCAGGTCGGACGCTCAACAGGTCTGGACGGTCGGAGATCCATCGGATGCATTCATCCGCCTCGTTCCTGAAGCGTCGACCGAGATCAACCGTAATTCCAGAATAGTAAGTGATCGCCGCGAGAAACTCCGTCTCGGCTTCCTCGATAAAAACGATCCTCACATTTCGAGAATCTTGTCTACCTTCGCAAGCACTTGATCGTATGCGACAGGGACGGCAAACCCAGAATCGACGGCCTGTATACGCGCACTGATCTCATCATCCCAGGCTGATTCGACCGAAGGACCGTCAGACGAATCCTCCAAATCGAGGAGAAATGAGGCGAGAGTGAGCCTCTGACGGTGAGAAAGCTGGAGAGCTTCTTGCGTCAGGTGTTCCAGTGCCATTGCCATAAACGAGATTCGACCGGAGCAGGGGGTCTCGTCAACTCGTATTTTTTGGGGCTAACGTCAAGCTCAGCCACCCTGAACGGGCGACCGGAGACGGCTGGTGATCAACTGCCCGTGGCGGGAGCGCGCAACCCCAGGAGCGAAGCGGATAGGGGTTGGCTGCAGCGCCTTGTTAGCCCGAATTTTTGGTTGTTATGAAGAAGTAGCTCCCGTCGATGTAAACAACAGGTATCGAACGCCGTTTTGTGAACGAGATCCAATTCAGAAACCAGTTATCGTTCTCAGGTCTTGTTACAAATGAAAGAATTCCTTCAGGGGGAATCAGAAAATTGAGTTTATTTTCGCTTTTATGCGAATTCAGCGAATTGAATCTGTCTTCGGTTCTGGTGGAATATTCAATCTGCGTTTTGGGAGTGAGATCTATTTCAAGCAGATGAACTGAATGCTTGTCAAGCTGATCAGATGTATATGCATCTTTGAAATAGAGTGACCTTGCTAATTCTTGATCTTGCTTGTTGATTGCTTCTTCCACCGATGCCGTGAATAGCGCCCAAGCTTCCGGATGCCGTTGTGCGAAAGTGATATGCACTGTGCAAATGAGAGCGAATCCAGTTGCGAGGAGATGGGACTTCATATAATGGGCTAACGACAAGCTCAGCCACCCCGAACGGGCGATCTGAGGCTACTGGTGATCAACTGCCGGTAAGAGGTCCGCGCAACCTCTAGGAGCGAAGCGGATAGGGGTTGGCTGCAGCGCCTTGTTCGGACTCATTTTGGAAAGTAGCGGACATCAGAGAAAGACTCGAAATCTGCATCTTGTGTCCAAAGGACTGCTCCGAATCTAACCGAAGTTGCATAGATGATGCTATCTGCCATAGGAAGTCGATATGCAGCTGCTTCAAGTGCAAGAGATGAGTCGAGATCTACAACTTGTCCGAGACTCATTGAGTTGAATATCGAAGCTGCGAGATCAGGTCCGCGCTCCCGAAGGGTCTTCTTGTAGACCTCGTACAGACTGATTGAAGGCACGACCAAGTTCTCAGTATCTTCTATCACTGATGCGAACAGATCCGCACGGTCGGTGTCGGCGAAGTACTCAATCCAAGCGGAGGAATCGACTATATTCACAGACGGTCCTGATCTCGGTCAATTGATGTATCCACACCGCGGAGCGATCCTCGAAGCGACGTGATTGGCCTGATTGGCATAAACTCAACCCGATCGTCATGATCAAATACATGAAGCTTCATGCCAGGCCGGAGAGCCATCTTCTTACGGACCGCAAGCGGTATAACGACCTGAAATTTAGGTGAAACGGTAACGGTTTGCATATCGATCGATATCTGTAATACGCGCGGCCGCGTTGTGCAACAGAATATTCTGTCCGAACGTCAAGCTCAGTCACCCCGAACGGGCGACCGGATACAACAGGTTATCAACTGCCGGTAGAAGGTCCGCGCAACCCCAGGAGCGAAGCGGATAGGGGTTGGCTGCAGCGCCTTGTTCGGCCAACACCGCCCAAACAACCGAAACCTCTGCCATCCTTGCACAAGTTTCATAGTATAAAGAGCGTTCACAATAGAATGGAAATGAGTTGGCAGTTTTTCGGAGGTATTTCAAATTCGCGAAAATAAATTTTTTGCTGCGCGAGAGGTTGATGCAGAGATCGTGACAGAGAGAAGCTCCGATAAGCCGGAGAAAGCATTGCTGATCGAGGGCCGACCGCCTTGAGATCTCGTGTAGATGGAGAGAAGGCGACCGAGCTACCAAAATATTCCTCCGCCGGAGGCTGAAGCCGAACGTCAAGCTCAGCCACCCTGAACGGGCGACTTGAGACTACTGGTGATCAACTGCCGGTAGAAGGTCCGCGCAACCCCAGGAGCGAAGCGGATAGGGGTTGGCTGCAGCGCCTTGATGGGCAGAAGTATTTTGAGGGGATGAGCTGCCCTTCAGATGATCAAATCCACACAGCGCTCGCTCATCGAGTGACACGACAATAAGGGCAGTAGGGTGGATGATCATATGCAACATCCGGTGAGCCACCAGTGATCGTCGTGGCGCTCGATGAGCTTCTGCGGCAATGAGACCGTGGGATGGCGAAAAGAGGGTGGAAGCGAAGCGATTAAAAGCGGCTTCGTCATCACTAGGAGAAAATACTTTCCAAGAGCGTGCCGTAGTCGATCTGGGCGGGATTGCAGCACTGCTTCTCGAAGTCGAATGGATCTGCATCACTTCTGCACATCGTCAAGCTCAGTCACCCCGAACGGGCGACCGAAAACTACTGGTGATCAACTGCCGGTAGCGGGTGGCGCAACCCCAGGAGCGAAGCGGATAGGGGTTGGCTGCAGCGCCTTGTTCGGCCAACACCGCCCAAACAACCGAAACGTCAGCCAGCCTGCCATAACTTTCATAGTATCAAGAGCGTTCATGATAGAATCGAAATGAGCTGATTGCTATTCGGAGATATCTCAACTTGGCAAAAAATAAATTTTTCGCTCCGCGATAGGTTGAAGGAGCGATCGTGACAGACAGAAGCTTGGTTAGCCGGAGAATGCATTGCTGATCGCGGGCCGTCCGCCGTGAGATCTGGTGTAGATGGGGAGAAGGCGACCGAGCTACCAATATATTCCTCCGCCGGAGGCTGAAGCCGAACGTCAAGCTCAGCCACCCCGAACGGGCGACCGGAAACTACTGGTGATCAACTGCCGGTAGCGGGTGGCGCAACCCCAGGAGCGAAGCGGATAGGGGTTGGCTGCAGCGCCTTGTTAGACCATCATTTGAATTGCTTCGAATGTCTTTTTCGTTCTTTTCGCTGATCAGAATAGATATAAATAAAATCTCGAATTTTGCGGCCCTCGTCCAGTGATCTCTGAAATCCAGCTGGATAAACCGGCTTCATTTCGTCGTCGAGCAAGAAGAATGATTGAGTGCCTTCGACATCCTTGAGGTCGCCGAGCGAGTAATGCCACATCTGCCACAATGGGATTGAGACCTTCATTGGGAGAGGCAGAACCGATGATTTGAGGATTTGATCTTGGTCGATATCTACGTCGAAATAGATCGTATTATTGATCCCGGGTCCTGTCATGGCGTCCGGATCGAAAATCTCATGCCCGTCGTTATCAGTCATTCTTACTTCGACGACCTTGCCCGAGAAAATGTTAGATGCTTCACGGACCAAGTCTTTGAGGCTCTTTGGCTCTACTGATGTGGCGAATGCGACATTCGCTATTAGAAGCAGAACCAACATGGTGGATTGAGATTTCATAAAGGTCTAACGTCAAGCTCAGCCACCCTGAACGGGTGTGCGAAGAGCGGAACGCAGTTCCGCCAAGAAGCGGCTACGAGTTGGATGTGTCAGTACGCGGCTAGGGGTTGGCTGCAGCGCCTTGTTAGGCCGAATTCTATCAGTGATCCGCATTCCAAATGTATGCTTTGCCTTCACTCACGTCATATCCGAACTGAAACCCTCCCGCATTCTGCCATATCTCGGAATATCGAAGATCGCCAGCTTCGAAGGTTTTGAAATATGCATCGTCCATATCGCCCTTGGGGATCTCAATCAAGTCGTGCGTCGCGAGAATTCCAAGCGCTCGCGAAATGGATGTGTCCAATGGATCATCTATGATAATCAATGCTCTATTCTGCGATGCGCACCAATGCTCAAAGGTCGTTTGATCAATGGAGAATTCTGCAACTCGCCTGAAATAATCTTCAAAATATAATATATCCGTTGCGGCGTCAGGAATCCACTCCACCGTCGGACCGGGTTGTTTGACGGCTCCGTTCCACTTGGTAAGCTCGTGGACGAAATAGCTCCCACAGAGAATTAGAGCTACGCCAACTAGGGCGGAAGCGGTTATGCAACCCGAGCGTTTCATGTATGGCCTAACGTCAAGCTCAGCCACCCCGAACGGGCGACCGGATGCAACTGGTGATCAACTGCCTGTGGCGGGACCGCGCAACCCCACGAGCGAAGCGGATAGGGGTTGGCTGCAGCGTCTTGTTAGCTCTTCATTTGTTGAGTCGACGGATGATTCCATCGGGGTCGGAGCGAAGATCTATAATCGCCTGAACGAATATGCGATATCCCTCAACAGTATAAAAAATTCCGTATGGAAACTTTGGAATGAGTAATCGACGAAATGGCTCCAAGTAAATAGGCCCCGACTTCGGAAAGCGGCAAATCTGTGCGATCCGATCATCGAATGCGGCATAGAAGGTATCTCCGTAATCAGGGTAGATCTCCAAGAATTCGATTTCGGCGCCGAGAAGAAGTTCGACTGTGAACTCCATCTACTTACCGATTCGCCGCTTGATAGACTCCCATGGGGTTGTGGAATGCATACCAGATTTGAAGGCCGAATATCGCTCTTGGAGCATCTCGACAATGAGCGGATCTGGTGCAAGTGTCTCGGAAATGGATACTTGGGCCCACAGCTCAGTTGCCAACTCAAATTTTTGGCTGTCCGTGAGCTGTTCGATCTCTGGTAGTTGTTCGATCATGTCCAGAAGCTACCCGGTATGTCGGAAAATGGCAATTCCGAGATTCATGGAGCTAACGTCAAGCTCAGCCACCCTGAGCGGGTAATCGAGCCAACCCTGGGGTGAACTGCCGGTAGCGCTTCCGCGCAACCCCAGCCAGCGAAGCGGCTAGGGGTTGGCTGCAGCGCCTTGTTCGGCTGTATTCTCCGGATTGAAAAGGGTTCGGTTCAACGAATCAAGCTCGGCATTCCCGTCCTTTGCAGCCTTCTTTAGTCGATCTATGATGTCCGACGAGGCGAATTTTGTGGTCTTGTCGCGCGAGACGACAACGCAGTCGACTAATTTTGATTCGTGTGAAATTGTGATCCAAACAAGATCGGAGTGAGTAGGCATCAGATCTATTCCGACTGAGTATCCGAAAGTTGGAGGAACAACCAATACGAGTGGACTATTATCCGGAAATACAATGCCAATACTCGCTTCATCGGGTGAAATAATGACTAGATTCTCATCGATCTGATTTCCGCGAAGAGCGAATGCACTGTTCTTTGAATGAATCGTCGACGGTTCTGCTCGCGCGATCAGAACAAAGAGAAGACTGAGCGATGCAGTATAAATAGGTTTCATTTTCGTAGAGTAAGTTCAGGTCGAATTGGGGTGGAGAAGTTTATTCATCCGCCGGAGGCTGTATGAAGCCGAACGTCAAGCTCAGCCACCCTGAACGGGCGACAGGAGACGACTGGTAATCAACTGCCGGTAGAAGGTCCGCGCAACCCCAGGAGCGAAGCGGATAGGGGTTGGCTGCAGCGCCTTGTTCGGCCAAAACCGCCCAAAACAACCGAAACGTCAGCCAGCCTGCCATAACTTTCATAGTATCAAGAGCGTTCATGATAGAATCGAAATGAGCTGATTGCTCTTCGGAGATATCTCAAGTTGGCAAAAAATAAATTTTTCGCTCCGCGAGAGGTTGATGCAGCGATCGTGACAGACTGAAGCCCCGATAAGCCGGAAGAAGCATTGCTGATCGCGGGCCGTCCGCCTTGAGATCTCGTGTAGATGGGGAGAAGGCGACCGAGCTACCAACATATTCCTCCGCCGGAGGCTGAAGCCGAACGTCAAGCTCAGTCACCCCGAACGGGCGACCGAAAACTACTGGTGATCAACTGCTGGAAGGAGGTCCGCGCAACCCCAGGAGCGAAGCGGATAGGGGTTGGCTGCAGCGCCTTGTTCGGCCAACACCGCCCAAACAACCGAAACCTCTGCCATCCTTGCACAAGTTTCATAGTATAAAGAGCGTTCACAATAGAATGGAAATGAGCTGGCAGTTTTTCGGAGGTATCTCAAATTCGCGAAAATAAATTTTTCGCTGCGCGAGAGGTTGATACAGCGATCGTGACAGAGAGAAGCCCCGATGAGCCGGACAAAGCATTGCTGATCGCGGGCCGTCCGCCTTGATATTTCGTGTAGATGGGGAGAAGGCGACCGAGCTACCAATATATTCCTCCGCCGGAGGCTGAAGCCGAACGTCAAGCTCAGTCACCCCGAACGGGTGTCCGAACTACTGGTTGTGATCATCTGCAATCTGGTCGTCCGCCAACCCCGAGAGCGAAGCGGCTAGGGGTTGACTGCAGCGCCTTGTTAGACCCGTATTGCTACTTTAGCTTTATTGGCATCTGCGTTGAGGCGTTACAGATCGTGCATTCGTCGCTGTCCGAGTATCCGGGAGCGTATCCGGGAGCAAATATTTCTAAGGTGCCATCTGCTGAAAATGCTCGCAGGGCATTCGTGCCGCGTTCTCTGCGGTCCTCAAGCTCTGTGAATAATCTATCGCGTTCAGGTTCGGTCAGATTGGAATGTTCTAATCTGTAGTCTATCCATCCTCCAATTTTCTCATAAACTGCTTTGAAACGTGTGGCGCGATCCTGAGAACGTAAAGCGAGAGTAATAGATTTAGAAAGTCCCGAGCCAAAAGTTCTCTGTTTGGTCTGATATGTTGGAACTTTCAGTGTATCGATCTTGGGTCGCTCTCGATAGGTCCGTGTTGCCGCGAGTGCCGGTGTGCAAAGTGGGCATGAGTAGATGAAATTCATATATCCCCCCGTTGGTCCCTCCAGGAGCAGCGCGTCGACATCCGAATCTGATACGCCATCACGGTAGAGACCCTCCAGAACCGCGAAGAAAATAAATTGATAGGCGTTATCGAAAGGGTTGGCGGCGGTCTTCGCATTCGCAGGTTCTTCAGACCTTGCAGAAAATGCCAACACGTTCGAAAGAATGAGGATTAGGATAATGTTGATAGGGCGAATCATAATTTTGTGGTCTAACGTCAAGCTCAGCCACCCTGAACGGGCGGCCTCAGGCAACTGGTGATCAACCGCCGATTACGTGACCGCGCAACCCCAGGAGCGAAGCGGATAGGGGTTGGCTGCAGCGCCTTGTTAGCCCGCATCTAGCGCTGAAGATCTGCACCTTCATCCAGTTTTCCGTCGATTAGCTCTCGTTCTTCAAGCGAAATTGTAACTCCCGAAGGTTTCATTATCCGAATATTTGATAGGAAATAATCGTGGTGGATGAAAGCGAGTTCCTTCCTTGATGAGATTATCAAAGTGTTGCCAAACTTGCGGCCTACAAAGTCCATTCCCCAATCTTGAGCAGGCGTTTCTCGCCAATCAGGGTCTGGAGAATGGTAGCCAATCGTTCCGCCTTCCGCTGTGGCTGAGATCGAAACAAGATCGTTTTCTGATGATGAAATCACAGTTGATTTCGCCTCTCTCGCACGAAAAATAATGTGGCGAATGTCCGAACCATCAAAAGTCCATGTGGTTTCATTGATTCGGGCGGGAGTCTCGTCCACAAACGACTGACATCCTGTCAGAATCGCTAGTAAAAGGATACACAGTGTCTTCATATTTTTGGGCTAACGTCAAGCTCAGCCACCCTGAACGGGCGAACGAGCAACTGGAGAGTGATCAACTGCCTGTGGCGGGTTCCTCAACCCTAGGAGCGAAGCGGATAAGGGTTGGCTGCAGCGCCTTGTTCGGCTGTATTATTCAGGAGATCAAGCGCCCCATTGTTTAACGCGAACGGATGGTCTTTCGTATAGAATTCTGAAAGTTGCGCCCCGATCTCGCATTGTTTGTCGAAATCGTCCGCATACTCTGCGGCTCCATACGCCAGAGAAAATTGTGCCGTCCGATGTTTCTGATAAAATATATCCACCAAATAGTTTCTCAAACTCAGAGAAAGCAATGAACTCCGTTACAAATGCGTGTCGAGCAAGGCATATCACTGATCCAGGCTTGCAGGAGAACTGAAGGTCGGAGATGAATTGAAAGATTGGCTCCATGCATTTATATTTAGCCGAACGTCAAGCTCAGTCACCCCGAACGGGCGACCGAAAACTACTGGTGATCAACTGCCGGAAGGAGGTCCGCGCAACCCCAGGAGCGAAGCGGATAGGGGTTGGCTGCAGCGCCTTGTTCGGCCAACACCGCCCAAACAACCGAAACCTCTGCCAGCCTACCATAAGTTTCATAGTATCGAGAGCGCTCATGATAGAATTGAAATGAGCTGGTTGTTCGTGGGAGATATCTCAAGTCCGCTAAAATAAATTTTACGCTCCGCGATAGGTTGAAGGAGCGATCGTGACAGACAGAAGCTTGGTTAGCCGGAGGAAGCATTGCTGATCGCGGGCCGTCCGCCTTGAGATCTCGTGTAGATGGGGAGAAGGCGACCGAGCTACCAATATATTCCTCCGCCGGAGGCTGAAGCCGAACGTCAAGCTCAGCCACCCTGAGCGGGCGACCGGAAACTACTGGTGATCAACTGCCGGTAGCGGGTGGCGCAACCCCAGGAGCGAAGCGGATAGGGGTTGGCTGCAGCGCCTTGTTAGCCAAATCATTTTGAAGTTAGGATCGTCTCGCTTCCGTCATTGTAATAGACAACTGATCTTCCGAATCGATCTGTAGAAATGACTGTAATTATCTTCTCGGATGGGTTCAGAGGTCGATTGGAATTGGGTAAAATGTATGAGGTGGTTTTTGTGAGGCGATCCAAATCAGACAGAGTTAGGTAGTCATCCTCTTCGAGCTCGTGTAGGAGTACCGGGTATCTCCGAAACCCGTTCTCGAGAGCTGAATCGTTTGCATACGATTCCATTGCTTGGAAGACAGCTCGTCCATTCGACTCAGATTCTATTCCATAGACCTTGTGAGCAGCAGATAACACGAGAAAATATAGTCCGCAGATAATTCCGCATGTGATGAATCCGGTCGCAAATGGCAGAATCGCAGATTTGCTCGACCGTGCATTCATTTCTATTTATGGCTAACGTCGAGCTCAGTGACCCCGAACGGGCGGAGGCAGTCGATGTGTGAACCGCTGCAAACTGGACGCAAGAAAAGTTGGGAGTGGAGCGGCTAGGGGTTCGCTGCAGCGCCCTGGTGGACAGAATGCATGCTGTAAGTCTCAGAGCTGCTGGTGGAAGTAACGAAATTCAAGGATGCTCGCTCATCGTGTGACGCGACAATAAGGGCAGTAGGAAAGGCAGTGTAATGGGCCGTAGAGTGGTAGTCCGCTTGCCGTCGCGGCGCACGATGAGCTTCTCCGGCAGGGAAGACGATGGGAGAGGATCAACGTTGAAGCGTAAGCATTCAGCTGTAGCATCCTGAAAACAGAGGAATAAATACCTAACGAAGAGCGTCGCAGTCGAAGGGTGCTTGATCGGATTCCTCGTGCTCAGACTCGAAGGCATCTGTATCTCATTCTGTCCATCGTCAAGCTCAGTCACCCCGAACGGGCGAGCTGAAACTACTGGTGATCAACTGCCTGTAGCGGGTGGCGCAACCCCAGGAGCGAAGCGGATAGGGGTTGGCTGCAGCGCCTTGATGGGCAGAAGTATTTTGAGGGGACGAGCTGCCCTTCAGATGATCAAACCCACACAGCGCTCGCTCATCGAGTGACACGACAATAAGGGCAGTAGGGTGGATGATCATATGCAACATCCTGTGAGCCACCAGTGATCGTCGTGGCGCTCGATGAGCTTTTCCGGCAGTGAGATCGTGATGTGCCGAAAAGAGGTGAAAGCGAAGCGGTTAGAAGCGGCATCGTTATCGCTGGGAAAAAATATCTTTCAAGAGCGTGCCGTAGTCGATCTGAGAGGTTTTCCAGCATTGCTCTCGAAGTTGAGTGGATCTGTATCACTTCTGCACATCGTCAAGCTCAGCCACCCTGAACGGGTGAACTGAGGCGACTGGTGATCAACTGCCGGTAAGAGGTCCGCGCAACCCCAGGAGCGAAGCGGATAGGGGTTGGCTGCAGCGCCTTGTTCGGCCAACACCGCCCAAACAACCGAAGCGTCAGCCAGCCTGCCATAACTTTCATAGTATCAAGAGCGTTCATGGTAGAATCGAAATGAGCTGATTGCTTTTCGGAGATATCTCAAGTTGGCAAAAAATAAGTTTTTCGCTCCGCGAGAGGTTGATGCAGCGATCGTGACAGACTGAAGCTTGGTTAGCCGGAGAATGCATTGCTGATCGCGGGCCGTCCGCCTTGAGATCTCGTGTAGATGGGGAGAAGGCGACCGAGCTACCAACATATTCCTCCGCCGGAGGCTGAAGCCGAACGTCAAGCTCAGCCACCCTGATCGGGCGAGCGAGTTTGTCTGGTGATCTTCTGAAAGTTGACGGTCCGCGCAACCCCAAGAGCGAAGCGGCTAGGGGTTGGCTGCAGCGCCTTGTTCGGCTGTATTGACGCGCTCTAGGATCCATGCTGCATATCGTCGAATATATGATCTGCTATCTTTGCTGAAATCGGCAGCGGCCTGTTCTAAACTGCGATTGTCGAGATGAAGAGCAAGTCGTAGCTGATCCTTAAATTGCTCGGATATGTCTCCCGTCTTGAATCGATGGATAATTTTATCCACGAGCGATCGTTTTTGGGCGTCGGTCAATTGGATGTGCTTCAATCTGCGTGCTATCATTGCTCTTGCCCGGTTATGCCAAAGTTCTTTTGTATCTAAAATAAAAAATTCTAGACACCAAGCTAGTCCTACAGGTGGACGTTCTATGAGAAAATCACACATTTCTCGGGCTTCCTCGCGGGTAAGAGACGCCAGAGTTCGCTGATTGTTTATCCCGTATTGTGGAAAAGGGAAGCGTGTCATGTCATCCGCCGGAGGCTGTATAGGTGAGCCGAACGTCAAGCTCAGCCACCCTGAGCGGATAACCGGGCCAACCCTGAGGTGAGCTGCCGGTAGCGGGTCCGAGCAACCCCAGCCAGCGAAGCGGCTAGGGGTTGGCTGCAGCGCCTTGTTCGGATCCGCTCATCCGTGGTCCCGTCGGATCTGCTATCTACAGCCTTGCTCATTGTCTAGCCGACTGATGATCGAGCCATACCAACGAGTGACACTGATGCGGGTCGATGGCGAAATACGCAACGCATAGGTTGGGTAAAAATACCTTGCTTTGGGCCTTCGGATACTCAAAGCAACCTCATTGTGAACACCTTCCGAATACGCCAATTTTATACAAAGCAAATCACGAACGATCATTTTTGCAATTTGGGCGTCCAGAAACTGGGGCATAGGTCCGAACGTCAAGCTCAGTCACCCCGAACGGGCAATCTGAGGCAACTGGTGATCAACTGCCGGTAGCGGGTGGCGCAACCCCAGGAGCGAAGCGGATAGGGGTTGGCTGCAGCGCCTTGTTCGGCCAAAACCGCCCAAACAACCGAAACGTCAGCCAGCCTGCCATAACTTTCATAGTATCAAGAGCGTTCATGATAGAATCGAAATGAGCTGATTGCTCTTCGGAGATATCTCAAGTTGGCAAAAAATAAATTTTTCGCTCCGCGAGAGGTTGATGCAGCGATCGTGACAGACTGAAGCCCCGATAAGCCGGAAGAAGCATTGCTGATCGCGGGCCGTCCGCCTTGAGATCTCGTGTAGATGGGGAGATGGCGACCGAGCTACCAACATATTCCTCCGCCGGAGGCTGAAGCCGAACGTCAAGCTCAGCCACCCTGAACGGGCGGTCTGAGGCAAACTGGTGATCAACTGCCTGTAGCGGGTCCGCGCAACCCCAGGAGCGAAGCGGATAGGGGTTGGCTGCAGCGCCTTGTTAGCCTTCACTCATTGTGGAGATAATTCGAAGATCTCCATTCTGGTCAAATCCAACGACGTTTAACCACCCGGACCAGCCAGTAGGTGATGTTTGCTTCACAGATATAATTCCTGCTGGTTTTAGTGTAGGAACGTAGGTGACTCCGCTAATTTCAGTCGATGATGTTTGTTTGGCGACTTCCGCTAGTCCCGGCAAATACTCTTTTGCATTTTGGTAGAACCAATCCAGTGGAATGAAATCAACCTTCTTAAATGTTATATCTGGATCTTCAAAGTATTCGCTCCATTGCTTCAATATTTGGATTTTGAAAATGGGAGATTTTGCATCAAAATAATAGAGAGATTCAATTCCTTGGAGATCTTTTTGAACAATATAGCGAGTTGTCGTTGTAACGATCTTTTCAATCTGTGGCTCCGTAATGGAGATGTCGCTAGCTGCGTAAACGCCAAACGTTAGCGAAAGAATGAATGTGAGAAATACTTTCATAGAGGCTAACGTCAAGCTCAGCCACCCTGAGCGGGCAACCGAGCCAACCCCCAGGTGAGCTGCCAATGGCGGGACCGAGCAACCCCAGCCAGCGAAGCGGCTAGGGGTTGGCTGCAGCGCCTTGTTCGGATCCGCCCGTCCGTGGTCCCGTTGGATCTGCTATCTACAGCCTTGCTCATTGTCTAGCCGACTGATGATCGAGCCATACCAACGAGTGATACTGATGCTGGTCGATAGCGAAATACGCAACGAATGAGCTGGGTAAAATACCTTGGTTTGGGCATTCGGATACTCAAAGCAACCTCATTGTGAACACCTTCCGAATACGCCAATTTTATACAAAGCAAACTACGAACGAGTTTGTTTGCAATTCGGGCGTCCGGCGACTGGGGCATAGGTCCGAACGTCAAGCTCAGCCACCCTGAACGGGCGACCGGAGACAACTGGTGATCAACTGCCGGTGGCGGGTCCGCGCAACCCCAGGAGCGAAGCGGATAGGGGTTGGCTGCAGCGCCTTGTTAGCTTCTGCATTGTATTTCATTCAAAGTGCGCAGCTCCGACTTTAAATCCTTCTTCGAGTGTGCCGAACCAATGTCCAGAATGAAATACGCATGGAATATAGGATTCGTTGCTGTAGGTGTAGAATGCACAGCTCCAACGCTCGATAGCAAAATGCCGAAGTCTGCACATTTTCGAGGGATGGGTCCTGATGTATTCTAGATACTCATCAAGCGACTGTCGGAACGGTTTGAAATCAGGTGGAGGGATCGGGCAAAAATATGCGAGATAGCAGAAGTTTCCTCTGAAAGATATCTCAAGCCGATCAAAACGGCCCGAGTAGTTGGCGTCTGCGTAGGCTTGAAGCCGACTACGAATTTCCGATTGTGAGTGCTTCGGGATGGGTTTACCCCCTGATTGCGGATCGAGGATCCATCTACGATGTGAAACCATGGTATTCTAGATCTGAGGGCAATGAATTCTTCCGGAATTGCCGACGGTGGTGGTGGTGCGCTCATCTTCATGAATCATTCAATGAGCTAACGTCAAGCTCAGCCACCCTGAGCGGGCAATCGAGCCAACCCCGAGGTGAGCTGGTAATAGCGGGTCCGAGCAACCCCAGCCAGCGAAGCGGCTAGGGGTTGGCTGCAGCGCCTTGTTCGGCCTGTATTTTATCAGCTTCTCGCAAGCCACATTCTAATTTGGGATGTGAGGAATGAGAGGGGTAAGGAGATGAAGGCGCTGTAGCCAACAAGGACTATGAATCCGATCATTAATATCGGCCCCGTCGGTAAGAAGGTGAGCATGAACGTAACTTGACCGACCAAAAGTCCGATCGGACAAATGTAGAATCTCCTGGGGAAAACGAAACCAATGAGCAGGGAAGCGAGAGCCAATGAAGCAGGAAGATAAGTTGTATTGGCATCCCATGGTTCTTGCTCTCCGGTTAGTCTTGGAGAAAGCGCCCAGATCGACATCCCGGCAGATATCGAACAAGATATAGAAAGCAGTGCCGGAATTCGGGATTGGGTGGAATCCATTCTTTTTCTAGGCCGAACGTCAAGCTCAGCCACCCTGAACGGGCGACCGGAGACAACTGGTGATCAACTGCCGATAGCGGGTCCGCGCAACCCCAGGAGCGAAGCGGATAGGGGTTGGCTGCAGCGCCTTGATGGGCAGAAGTATTTTGGGGGGATGAGCTGCCCTTCAGATGATCAAACCCACACAGCGCTCGCTCATCGAGTGACACGACAATACGGGCAGTAGGGTGGTTGATCATATGCAGCATCCGGTGACCCACCAGTGATCGTCGTGGCGCTTGATGAGCTTCTCCGGCGGTGAGATCGTGAGATGACGAAAAGAGGGGGAAAGCGAAGCGATTCGAAGCGGCATCGTTATCGCTGAGAAAAAATATCCTTCAGGAGCGTGCCGTAGTCGATCTGAGAGGTTTTTAAGCGTCGCTCTCGAAGTTGAGTGGATCTGTATCACTTCTGCACATCGTCAAGCTCAGCCACCCCGAACGGGCGACCAGAGACTACCGGTGATCAACTGCAAGTTGTGGGTCCGAGCAACCCCTAAGAGCGAAGCGGCTAGGGGTTGGCTGCAGCGCCTTGTTCGGTTGTATTGTTCTTTGTTTTAAGCCACTGATCCCAACTGTAGAATTCGCCTTTCTCATCACTTCTCATCTCTGCGACGCCAGCCGCTCCAAAGAAACGAACGATTGGAGCTCCAGATGTTTTGCTATCACTGAAGTAAATTACGTATGCTCCTCTATCATTCTCCAAAATCGAGCCAAACTTCTCATCGAAGTAATTCATCTTGACGAGATCTGATATGCGATGTGCGCGCGGATACTCCGGCAACTTCTCGGAGTCCAATGCGTTTGCCTTCAGTGCAATTTGAATTTGGCGGCAATTGTTCAAGTTGCGGACCAATTGATTATTTGTAAGCCGCACTCCTCCAGACGGTATGAAGATACTAACAAAAACTGCGATTAAAACAGTAGCTGCTAATCCTACAACAATGCCTTTCAGGAGTTTCATCTTCTGAGAAATCTTCTGCTTTAGTCAAGGAGCGCGCTCGTTAGCGTATACTTGTTGAACCGAACGTCAAGCTCAGTCACCCCGAACGGGCGACCGGAAACTACTGGTGATCAACTGCCGGTGGCGGGTCCGCGCAACCCCAGGAGCGAAGCGGATAGGGGTTGGCTGCAGCGCCTTGTTCGGCCAAAACCGCCCAAGCAACCGAAACCTCTGCAATCCTGCCGCAAGTTTCATAGTATCAAGAGCGATCACAATAGAATTGAAGTGAGTTGGTGGTTGTTCGGAGGCACCTCAAATTCGCGGAAATAAATTTTTCGCTCCGCGAGAGGTTGACGCAGAGATCGTGAAAGACAGAAGCGCCGAAAAGCCGGAGAAAGCGTTGCTGATCGCAGGGCGTCCGCCCTGAGATCTCGTGTAGATGGGGAGAAGGCGATCGAGCTACCAATATATTCCTCCGCCGGAGGCTGAAGCCGAACGTCAAGCTCAGCCACACTGAACGGGCGACCGTAGACAACTGGTGATCAACTGCGGGAAGAAGGTCCGCGCAACCCCAGGAGCGAAGCGGATAGGGGTTGGCTGCAGCGCCTTGTTAGGTCTCATTGTTATTGCGTCGATAGAAGACTTTCCAAGTTGTTCCTTCAATTAAGCACCAAATCAAACCGTCATCTTCGAAATGATACTGGGTTATAGTAGGCTCTCCAGTTAGAATATGCTTTGACGTAATTACGACGGAATTAACATCAGATCCGAGAATCTTATAACTTGAAGAGTAATTCTTCTCAATTCCATTCTCGGTCGTAACAGTTGAGTTTGATGATACCGTTGACTTCTTAAAGGTAATTGTTTGATCGCGTGAAAAAATGTCAGTCATCGCTCCTCGCTGCCTTGCGTTGGTCTTCTCATTTGCATCTAAAGCCGCGAGCGTCTTTTCAGCGTCTCTACTCCAAGTGCCTAAAAGTCTATTCGGAGTAGGGGAGATGCAGCCGGCTAAAGATATGAAAAGGACAATTGCTGATAAAAGTTTCATTGAAGCGACAAAGTTTGATTTTATTGGTTTAGGGGGCGTTGAGTGATTCTGATTATGACCTAACGTCAAGCTCAGCCACCCTGATCGGGCGACCAAGCCAACCCCCAGGTGAGCTGCCGGTAGGGGGTTCGAGCAACCCCAGCCAGCGAAGCGGCTAGGGGTTGGCTGCAGCGCCTTGTTCGGCTGTATTCATGCACTCAAATTTGGCGCGGTTCTGTAACAGGTAAGTGAATAGTCCTACTGCAAAAATGGTTCCGACTGGAAAAACAAATACTTGAATAAGACATGCTAAGATCAAGAAAGGAAATAGCCACGAAGGCGTGTATCGCAAATAGAATATCACAACCAAAATGAGAGCCGCCCCAATAGATGAAAGTCCTAAACCGATGAAAGTAATCCACATAGCAACACCTATTTCAGAAGTTAGCACCTCGGGCGAATTGACGCCTTCACCGAGTTTCGAAAATGCGGAAATCATCGCGATTAGTGTTCCCGAGACACCAATGAGAGGTCCTACATGCAGAGCTAGTGCGAATATTGCGATTGGTTTCGCGAAAACAGACTGTCGTTTGGTTGTCATAAAGTTGAGCCGAACGTCAAGCTCAGCCACCCCGAACGGTCGTGCGAGCTACGGGTTGTGATTTACTGGAGGAAAATCGTGGGGGAAGGTCAGCGGTGGCGCGGGTAGGGGTTGGCTGTAGCGCCTTGTTCGGTCATCACGTTCCACTCGTCGCGGGCAATCTGTCGGATGTCTGCGGAAACAGGAATTCCTGATTTCATCCAAGCATTGGGGAAGTTTTCGGAAAATGTCATCCCGATGTTCTGAAGAACTCGTCTGCTGGCATGATTCCATGTAGCGTGCGAAGCGACGATCGATGAGGCGCGAAGCTCGGAAAATCCAAATAATAGCATTCTCCGGCATGCTTCAGTCATGAAGCCGCGGTTTTGATATTCTGGATGGGTCCAAAAACCAAGGTCCCACGTCGTATCTGACTGATGACGAATTGAGATCCGTCCGACACGAGATAAATCATTGCGAAGAAATAGTGTGAAGGTGTAGGCGGTTCCTGCCTCCCATGCCTCGAGATTGCTTCTTAATGGATGAATCAACTCATTTTCAGATTCTGGCGGCTCCCACCTCATTCCATCGCAGAAATTAGGGTGACGACTAGCGGAAAATACGAACGGAATATCACTTTCTGAAACTTTTCGGAAAAGCAGGCTTTCCGATTCAAAAGAAATGTCCGGGGCAAGTGTATTCATAAAGACCGAACGTCAAGCTCAGCCACCCTGAACGGGCGAACTGAGGCTATTGGTGATCAACTGCCGGTAGGAGGTCCGCGCAACCCCAGGAGCGAAGCGGATAGGGGTTGGCTGCAGCGCCTTGTTAGGTCTCATTTACTTTATTTGATATCGCGACTCTATGGAGAACGCCATCATGGAATTCACGGAGCTCTGTACGAACAGTATCCCCGGGATTCCCATCCCACTTTTCGTCATCAGGTATATCTTGAGGAAGAATTTTGTATATGTCATCCCCGAGATGAGTTGCTTCCACTGGTTTCCAGACTTCCGTTCCTTCGTCGAGTAATCGGATGAAGATCATGGCCTCTGTCTCGAAGTTGTCACCTATGACTTTTGTATAATGGGGCTCTATCCAGATTGAATCGTCATATTGACGTGCGCTATCTTCACCGGTTCTGTCCACCCATAATTCATACATGCCAAGTGCGTTCACTGATCGGACCACGAAGGTGCGTCCGATAAGGCGATTGAATAGCTGGAATGTATCAAGCGAATCGTCCGGATCTAGTCGAATGCTTGGTGGAAGTGTTGTGACCGTTACTCGAAGCATTTTATTCGTAATGACCTAACGTCAAGCTCAGTCACCCCGAACGGGCGACCGAAAACTACTGGTGATCAACTGCCGGAAGGAGGTCCGCGCAACCCCAGGAGCGAAGCGGATAGGGGTTGGCTGCAGCGCCTTGTTCGGCCAACACCGCCCAAACAACCGAAACCTCTGCCAGCCTGCCATAAGTTTCATAGTATCGAGAGCGCTCATGATAGAATTGAAATGAGCTGGTTGTTCGTGGGAGATATCTCAAGTCCGCTAAAATAAATTTTTCGCTCCGCGATAGGTTGAAGGAGCGATCGTGACAGACAGAAGCTTGGTTAGCCGGAGAAAGCATTGCTGATCGCGGGCCGTCCGCCTTGAGATCTCGTGTAGATGGGGAGAAGGCGACCGAGCTACCAATATATTCCTCCGCCGGAGGCTGAAGCCGAACGTCAAGCTCAGTCACCCCGAACGGACGACCGAGGGCGACTGGTGATCAACTGCCGGTAAAAGGTCCGCGCAACCCCAGGAGCGAAGCGGATAGGGGTTGGCTGCAGCGCCTTGATGGGCAGAAGTATTTTGAGGGGACGAGCCGCCCTTGAGATGATCAAACCCACACAGCGCTCGCTCATCGAGTGACACGACAATAAGGGCAGGAGGGTGGATGATCATATGCAACATTCGGTGAGCCACCAGTGATCGTCGTGGCGCTCGATGAGCTTCTCCGGCAGTGAGATCGTGAAATGCCGAAAAGAGGAGGAAAGCGAAGCGATTCGAAGCGGCATCGTTATCGCTGGGAAAAAATATCTTTCAAGAGCGTGCCGTAGTCGATTTGAGGGGTTCTGCAGCATCGCTTTCGAAGTCGAGTGGATCTGTATCACTTCTGCACATCGTCAAGCTCAGCCACCCCGAACGGGCGAGGGGATACAACTGGTGATCAACAGCCGGTAGGAGGTTCGCGCAACCCCAGGAGCGAAGCGGCTAGGGGTTGGCTGCAGCGCCTTGTTCGGTCTGTATTTATTCTTTTCGTAGAATTCGGAGATCTCTATTTGATTGAGCGACCTGATGAAGGACCAATCTCGCAGAAACGCATAAAGCAATATGAGTGCAGTCCCTCCGATGGCCGTATAAGAGAATCGATTCTGCCAGAGCAAAGACAAAAATTCGTAAGCTCCATTGTCAAAATTCCAAGTTAGGAGAAGGTAAAGTCCTAGGAATTGGATGGACCACATCTGGGTTTGAGCTACTAGAGATATTTGGCGATGAGGGGCCATCATCCTGACGAACGCGGCCCCGACGAAAAACACTACAGCAATCCAAAGATTGAGAATAAATGCAATGGCTGTGCCGATGAACAGCAGGAAATGCGATGAGAGCACTATTTGTTTCACGCTGATGTAGACCATGAGTGAGAATTTTTGCTAGTTAGGCTTTCGCTAAAGAATTTTTGGACCGAACGTCAAGCTCAGCCACCCTGAACGGGCGACCGAGCCGCCAAACGCAGTTTGGCCGAGTGGCGGATACAAGTTTGATGTGACAGCACGCGGCTAGGGGTTGGCTGCAGCGCCTTGTTCGGTCCGATATGCGCTGATTGCGGATTCGGTGCTCGAAATAAGAAGTTCGGTCAAATCCTCATCCATAAATTCATATTCATCAGGAATGTCCAACGAGTAGATAAGAGGGATCGAATCTACCGCAAAGAATTTTGCAATAATTCGAGCTTCGTATTTGGACTCCATGACGAGAATCAAATCCGCCCAAATGATATCGTCATGTTGAATCTTTCTCCGGCTAGATTCACCAGTCCCAGCTGACCTTACGGAAAGCCGTGGATCTGATCTGTAGAGTCGATGTGCTGTTGGGCTTCGTTTCTGATTGCGTCCGCAGACGAACAATACATTGATTTGGTTCATTTTGGATCTTGGTCGAACTCCAAATTCAGCGTTCGCCTGCGAATGCTTAAATATTTCATCCGCCGGAGGCTGAGACCGAACGTCAAGCTCAGCCACCCTGAGCTGGCAAACAAGCCAACCCTGAGGTGAGCTGCCAGTAGCGTGTCCGAGCAACCCCAGCCAGCGAAGCGGCTAGGGGTTGGCTGCAGCGCCTTGTTAGGCCCGAGGGCGATCTGCTGCCCAGAACAATCTTGATCTCCAAGGAGCCAACCCCGGAACTGATCTGCGAAGCACATATTCTCATCGGCTTACGAAGATAGGAAACCTCAATTCTTAACGAAAAAAATTCGCCCTGCGGTGCTTTCTCGTTTTGGAACCGCTGAAGTTATCGCCTGGCAGTGAATTGAGCTGCGACCGGGTCGAAAGCGCAAGTCATCCGCCGGCGGCTACCTCGTGGGAGATGGGGTGGAAGCGGAGGGATCAAATTACGCTCAATGGAGCCGATCGGGTCATGAATGGCTCTGCAGGCATGAGCTGATGGGCGGTCTATCGAGCAAAGTGCAGCGTTGTCCGATTGCGAGGTCGTCATGGTCGCGGCTCTGAGCGGGCCATGATGACCGGTCGATCTACAAGGCATGAATATCCAACTTCCCAGAGTCAGGTGATCGAGCATTACCCGGACTTGCTCGAACAACAGGTGTATAGATTTGTGGGCGTCTTGGGCAGGTGATGCGAGCCGATCTGGAGTGATCCGGGGGATGAGAGGGTGAAAGGGCTGTCCCTCCGGGTCAGCTCCAGATCGGCGGTCGAGAGTCCCGAGAACTTCCGCCTCCCGATGTATAAATCTCTCATCCGCCGGAGGCTCACTGGTATGGCCTAACAGTATATTGGATGGAAGGTTGGAAGGTTGAGATGGGTGGAATTCTGGGTATTGGGTGGGGGGTTGTTGCTGTTTGTTTTTGATAGCGGACCCGGATGCGACTCCCTTTTGTGTGGAAAAGTTCTAAATGGTCGGTGTTGTGTGCCGAAATAGGTGGAAATCGGTATATGTTGTGAGGTAGTGGTTGAGGATGAGCTATCGGCGGGTGTGTGAGAAGGGGGGGCGGCAAGTCGGTCTGGTTTGGTTGTCGGTGGTGGGGGAAATGGTCTCAGGGGAATGGGATGAATGGGATGCTTTTAAAGGGGTTGGATATTTGGCCGCAGTGGAGGGTGAGGGAATGCGACTGGAGTGCTCGGTGGGACGTGATGGATCTTGGGCGGCAGAGGGTCAGAGTTCGGCGAGCGGGCGGATTGAAACTGGCTGCGATGAGGGGCTTGATGTCGTCGGAGCCTCGGTTGAATTAGAGGGCGGAGTTGGTCGCGCTGGCGAGGATGAGCGGAATTCCGGATGGAGGGTGGCTTTCACCGTTGAGGAGGCTGATCGGTGGGTCACCGTGACGCAAAAGCGATTAGTTCGGGATGTGGATAGGGTTTGGGCTGGGATTTGGTTGGGTCGGTTTGTCCGGTCGATTGGGCGACGACGGCTGGACGAGGTTGAGGAAGTTGACGTTGCTCGATTCTTGGATCGGGCGGCTGTGTTGGGGGCGGAGGATTGGCAGGTGGCCCAGGGTGAAAGGGCGGTGAAGTTTGCTTTGAGGGAGGTGCTGAAAGTTGGATGGGCGAAGCGGTGGCCGGTTTTTCGACCGGTTGGTGAAGATTCGGGAGGGGAGACGGATGGGGGAGTTGGAACGACTGTCGGGAAGGCGAAGCTGGTGCCTCCGAGGGGGATGGCTCGGTTCGATGGGCGGTCGGATGAGGGGGAGTTGCCGAAGAGGTACTCGGCTTTTCTGGAGGAGATGCGGGTTGCAGCGCGGAGGTCGCACTACGCGGATCGGACCGAGGAGACTTACGTGGATTGGATGCGGCGCTTTTTGCTTTTTGCTCGGCCGATTGGGCGGGAGGCGATGGGGGCTGGTGACGTGGCGCTATTTCTCGAATATCTGGCGGTGGTGAGGAAGGTTGGGGCAGCGACTCAGAATCAGGCCCTTAACGCGCTGGTTTTTGTATTTCGGGAGGTGTTGGATCGAGATTTGGGGGAGATCGGGGGGGTGGAGCGGGCGAAGCAGAAGCGGCGGTTGCCGGTGGTGTTGAGTCGCGATGAGGTGGGGCGGTTGATTGCGGCTGCGCCGGAGCCCTACCGACTAATGATTCGGTTGATGTATGGAACGGGGATGCGGCTGATGGAATGTGTGCGTTTACGAGTCAAGGACCTGGACTTCGATCATCAGCAGGTGGTGGTGCGAAGTGGGAAGGGGGATAAGGATCGGGTGACGACTTTGCCGGGATCGTTGGTGGAGGTGCTGCGGGACCATCTGGTGAGCGTGCGAGAGATGCACGCGAGTGACGTGGCGGCGGGGCACGGGGAGGTCTTCATGCCGGACGCTTTGCAGCGGAAGTGGCCGAAGGCGGCGAAGGAGGTTGCGTGGCAGTACGTGTTTCCGGCGGGACGGTTGACGGTGGATGGGCCGGCGGTGCGGCGTCATCATCTGCACGAAAATTCATTGCAGAAGGCAGTGAAGGAGGCTGCGGTGAGGGCCGGGCTGGAGAAGCGGGTGAGCTGCCACGCTTTGCGCCACAGTTTCGCGACGCATTTGCTGGAGTCGGGTTATGACATTCGGACCGTGCAGGAGTTGCTGGGGCATTCGGACGTGAGTACGACCATGATTTACACCCACGTGTTGAATCGGCCGGGCTTGGCGGTGCGAAGTCCGCTGGATTAGTGCGGTTCGATCGGGCGGGAGGGATTTCGCTGCGAGAGAGGTCGAGAAGCTACCGCACTTGGTCGCCGCCTGGACAGGGGGACAAGGTCGGCAGATTTTACGAAGTGAATTTTATGCCGGGAACCCGGGTTGCTTGAAAGGCTAAATGGGATAGGAGAAACCCCTACATTTCGTTCCGGGGTTGGTTTTGCGGCGGCTGGATGCACACCTAGTCGCGGGCGGGAGGCGGGAAATGCCCGGGTGAAGCGACGAGTTGGTTGCCGTTTTCTGGAGGCCTTGCTTGGCGGCGTTGCGCGGGGCAGGAATGCCCGGAGCGGCGGTGCGGGGGGGTGGGCGTGTTCCCTATTTTGGTGGTGGGTTGATCGCTGGTTTGGTAGGATTTTTACTGATGGAGGTGTCGAATTGGCGGGTTATTCGGCGGTTATTGGGGATGACCTGGGCTTACCGGCGGGAATGTTTGCTGGTGCTATCGTGTCAGGTGGTGCTGTTGACGCTGGGTTTGGCCGGGCTGGGGCTGACGGGGGTGGCAATTGATTTCGTAAGGTGGCAGGTGGACAGCGGGGCGCCGGAGCCGCATTGGCCGCTGGGGATCGCGCCGCCAGGAGATTGGTCGCCGATGGGGGTGTTGGGGGGGATCGCGGGTGCGCTGGTGGTCTTTGCTTCGCTGCGGGCGATTCTCAATTATCTGTATCAGACGAGTTTGAACGAGTTGACCCAGGGGCGGATCGTGGTGGAGATCCGAACGAAGGTTTACGAGAAGTTGCAGCGGTTGAGTTTTCGGTTCTTCGACGCCAACGCGACGAGTTCGCTGATCAATCGCGTGACGGGTGACGTGCAGGCGCTACGGATGTTTGTGGATCAGGTGTTGATGCAGGCGATCATCATGGTGGTCTCGCTGGTGGCCTACGTTGTTTATTTGGTGAGTATCAGTCCGAGGTTAGCCGTGGCGTGTTTGGCGGTGACGCCGCTGCTGTGGATGGCTTCGGCGAATTTTTCGAAGGTGGTGCGACCGGCTTACGCTCGGAGTCGGGAGTTGGCGGATGGGTTGGTGACCCGGGTGGTTGAAACGATTCGGGGTGTGCAGGTGGTGAAGGCGTTTGGGATGGAGGCGGAGCAGGTGAGGAGGTTTGACGAGGCGAACGACGTGGTGCGGGACCAGCAGCGGTGGATTTTCTGGCAGGTGAGTCTGTTCGGTCCGACGGTGGGGATTCTGAGTCAGGTTTCCTTGATTGTTCTGCTGGGCTACGGGGGGTATCTGGCGGCGCGGGGGGAGATCGCGATCGGGACGGGATTGGTCGTGTTTGCGGCGATTTTGCAGCAGTTTTCGGGTCAGGTGAGCAGCATTGCGCAGGTGGCGAACACGATGCACCAGAGTTTGCGGGGTGCGCGGCGGGTTTTTGAGGTGCTGGATACGGTGGTCGAGGTGGAATCGCCGGTGGATGCCGTGCGGGTGGGGCCGGTTGGCGAGGGGCGTCTGAAGGGGCGGGTGACCTTTGATCGGGTTTGGTTTGAGCACGGGGGTGACCCGGTGCTCAAGGAAGTGGATTTTGAGGTCGAGGCCGGGCAGTGCGTTGCGATCATCGGGCCGACGGGTTCGGGGAAGAGTGCGCTGATGAGCTTGCTGCCGCGGTTTTACGATCCGACTGGGGGGGGGATTTCGATTGATGGGATTGACCTGCGGCGGATGGAGTTGAGCGACTTGCGGCGGTCGATTGGGGTGGTTTTCCAGGAGAGTTTTCTTTTTAGCACGACGGTGGCGGCGAACATCGCGTTCGGGCATCCGGATGCGACGGAGGAGCAGATTGAACGGGCAGCGCGGATCGCGGCGGCGCATGATTTCATCGTGGGATTGCCGGATGGTTACGAGACGGTGCTGGGGGAATCGGGAGTTGGGTTGTCGGGCGGACAGCGTCAGCGGCTGGCGATCGCGCGGGCGGTTTTGTTGGATCCGCCGATTTTGTTGTTGGATGATCCCACGGCGGCGGTGGATCCGGGGACTGAGCGGGAGATCGCGGACGCGATCGAGGGAGCGATGGCTGGGCGGACGACGTTCATCGTGGCGAACCGACCGGCGATGTTGTTGAGGGCAGATTTTGCGGTGGTGTTGGATCGTGGGCGGGTGGGGCAGATGGGAACCCATGGGGAGTTGATGGGGCTGGGAAGTGGGTATTACTTTGATGCCCTCGCGGCGATCGGTGGGGGCGACGGGCGATGAGAGGTGATGGAGTGAGGGAGCGGCGGCGGGCCTTGACGGCTGCGAGTCTGCGGGTCGAGACGGCGGAGATGCCCGAGCGGTCGGCTTTGGATCTGCTGGGGCTGTTGCGGCGAATGTTTGGTTACACCCGACCCTACGCGGTGAAGCTGAATTGGTTGATCGGCGTGGTGGTGTTCCGAGCGCTGCTGTTGCCGGCGGGGGCGTGGGCGATCGGGGCGGCGATCAACGGACCGATTGCGGACGGAGATCTTCGGGGGATTGCGTGGGCGACGGTTGGGTTTGGCGCGTTGGTGATCGTGACGCAGGTGGGGATGCACTTTCGGATGCGGCTGGCACTGGAGCTGGGTGAGGAAGTGATCCACGATCTCAGGCGGGATGCGTTCCGGCATTTGCTGCGTCTCAAGATGGGGTATTTTGATCGGACAAAGGTGGGCCGCACCATCGGGCGGTTGACGACGGATTTGGACGCGGCGCGGTTGGGGGTGCAGGACATCGTCTTTGTCAGCATGGTTCAGGGGGGGCAGATGCTGGTGACGGCGGTGCTGATGGCTTGGTATGATTGGGTGCTGTTCATGATCGTATTGGCGATCGCGCCGGTGATCTGGAAACTGAACGTGTATTTCACGCGGAAGATCACGCTCCAGCAGCGGCAGGGGCAGGAGAGTTTCAGTCGGGTGACGGCGGTGCTGGCGGAGTCGGTGAACGGGATTCGGGTGACGCAGGGGTTCGTCAGGCAGGAGGTGAACGCCGGATTTTTCCGAAACTTGGTGGCGGACCATTCGCGATACAGCGTGGGGGCGGGACGGACTTCCGCGGTGTTCCTGCCGTTGTTGGAGTTGAACAGTCAGTTCTTTATCGCGCTCCTGGTGGTCGTCGGGGGGTATCGGGCCATCGATCCGGAGATTGGTCGGCCGGTCGGAGATCTGGTTCAGTTTTTTTTCCTGGCGAATTTGTTCTTCGATCCGATTCGGGTGTTGGGGATGCAGTACAACAATGCGCTAACTGCGATGGTGGGGGCGGAAAGGGTCTTTTCGCTGCTAGACACAAAACCAGAATGGGAGGACCCGGAGGGGGCGGTTGATTTGGAGCGCGTGATCGGGCGGGTTGAATTTCGTGACGTTTCGTTCAGTTACGGCGGCAGGCGCGGCGGTGAGGAGCGGAGCGGGGGAAAGCTGGTGCTGCGGGACATCGATTTTGTCGCGGAGGTGGGGCAGACGGTTGCGTTGGTGGGGCACACGGGGAGTGGGAAGAGTTCGATCATCAATCTGGTGGCGAAGCTTTATCTGCCGACGGGAGGGGCGGTGTTGGTCGACGGGTTGGATCTTACGACGGTGCGGTCGGCGTCCCTGCACCGGCACATGGGAATGGTGCATCAGCAGAGTTTTTTGTTCGAGGGATCGGTGATGGATAACATCCGGTTCGCGAGACCGGAGGCTTTGGTAGAGGAGGTGGTCGAATGCGTCCGAAGGCTGGATTGTCTGGATCTGATCGAGGGATTGCCGGAGGGGTTTGAGACGGAAGTTGGGGAATCGGGAAAGAATCTTTCCGTGGGACAGCGGCAGATCGTCTCCTTTGCGCGGGCGCTGATGGCGGACCCGCGGATTTTAATTTTGGACGAGGCGACGAGCGCGATTGATACGATGACGGAGGCTCGGGTGCAGGTGGCTTTGGGACGGCTGTTGGAGGGGCGGACGAGCTTCGTGGTGGCGCATCGCCTCAGCACAATCCGGGGGGCAGACCTCATCCTGGTGCTCCAGGAAGGAGAGATCGTGGAGCGGGGGCGGCACGAGCAGCTGGTGGAGGCGGATGGCGTGTACGCCAAGTTGGACAGGCTGTTCAGCGCCTGACGGATGATGGGGGTCGAGAGGATTCTACCTGGCGCGTCGGTCGCCGGTGTTGAAGTAGATGTATTGGGCGGGGAAGGTGATGATATCGAGTGGGATGGTGAGGGGGACGAGGAGGTAGTAAGCGGGCTGGCGGGGGTAGGGCAGGGCGGCGGGGTTATTGGCTTGCGTGGGTGGAATCTCACCTTCGGCGCGGGCGAGCATGTCGATGGAGATGCAGGCGGGGAGGGTGAGGGTGGCAGCTGCGAGGACGAGCGGGACGAGTTGACGGCGGTTCATGGGGCGGAATTTAACCCGGAGCCGGTCGAACCTCAGCTCATTTCTTGGGGGACCAATCTGGCATCCGGTCCGAACTAAAAGGCGATGGCTGATCATTTCGAAAAAGAAGATCTATTGGAGCCGGTGCGCGAAGACACGGCGATGGCCGTGCTTGAAGGAGTGCTCGGAGAGAAAAGTTCGTTTGAGAACGCTGTGACGACGCTGGTGAACGGTGACGAGATCTTCCCGGCGATGCTTGGCGCAATCGCGGTCGCGGAACGGACGATCAATTTCGAAACCTACATTTATTGGTCGGGCGACATCGCGCACCGATTCTCCGGGGCGTTGGCGAAGCGAGCGCGGGACGGGATCGAGGTGAACGTCGTCCTTGATTGGTACGGGTGTCTGAAGATGGACCAGGAACTTGTCGAGACGATGCGCGAGGCCGGCGCGCGGGTGATGATCTACAATCGGCCGCGGTGGACCCATTTCTGGGAGGGAAACCATCGGACTCACCGCAAGATCATGGTCGTCGATGGGAGGATCGGCTTCACCGGCGGGGTAGGAATCGCGGATTGCTGGCTGGGGGACGCGCGAGATTCGACCGAGTGGCGGGACGATCATTTTCGGATCGAGGGGCCGGTCGGTACGGGAGCTGCAGCGGGTTTTCGTCGAAAACTGGAGCGTATCGAGTGGGGAGATGCTGGAGGGCGAGGGGCATTTTCCCGAGCTGGCTGCGGCCGGCGAAACGAAGGCGCAGATTTACTCGAGTTCCCCGGGGAGTGGGTTCACGGAGGCTTATGTGGCGAACCAGCTGTCCTTGCGGTCGGCGCAACGCAGTCTACGGCTGAACCCGGCCTACTTCGTGCCCGATGCCGAAATGGAATCGTTGCTCGTCGCTGCGGTCGCGCGGGGGGTGAAGGTGGAAGTGATCGTGCCAGGGCGGCACATCGATGAGACCGTGGTGCGACTGGCATCGAGGGCGCGCTGGGGTCGCTTGTTAGAAGGGGGGGTCGAGATCTACGAGTTCAAGCCAACGATGATCCACCGGAAGGGAGTGATCGTGGACGATTATTGGTTGATGACCGGTTCGGCAAACTTCGACAACCGGTCGTTCCGGATCAACGACGAGGTCAACATGAACGTCGTCGACCGTGAGGTGGTGGCGAAGTCGGTACGGCTCTTCGAAGCGGACAAGGGTCGGAGTGAGCGGATCACGCTGGAAGGGTGGCGGAACCGACCGATGAGGGAAAAGTGCGGGGATTTTCTGGCAGATTTGTTTCGGGGACTTTTGTGATCGACGGGGTTGGTTGTGAATGATCGCCCTTTCAGGTGCTCATGACCGTTCGCACGTGACACGGTGGCGGGCCGCTCACTCAATGTAGGTGTCGTCGTGGTCGTAGGGGGGGGCGCAGGCGCAGAGGAAGGTGAGGTCGGAAGTGGCGGTGATCTGGTGCCAGCAGCCCGGGGGGATGAGGATGGCGTCGCCGGGGTGGACTGAGCGGGTTTCGCCGTCGAGTTCCATGGTGCCCGAGCCGGAGAGGAGGAAGTAAATTTCTTCGGAGAGCCGATGGTAGTGGCGGTCAGTGGCGGCCCCGGTGGGAAGGGAGGCCTCCGCGAGGCTTTGGTTTTTGACCGGGGCGTTGGTGCGGTCGAGGATACTCCGAATGCCGGAGCCGTCTTTGGTAATGAAGGGTTTTTGGCTGGATAGGTTCTGGACGTTCATTAATGGTCGGAAGGTATGAAGTTCTTTGAAGGTTGCACAGCATTGGTCACGGGGGCTTCGGCTGGATTGGGGGAGGAATTTGCCCGGCAATTGGCTCCGGTGGCGGGGTCTTTGGTTTTAGTTGCGCGGCGGAACGAGCGATTGGAGGAGCTGCGTGGCGAATTGACGGCGAAATTTCCCGAGCTGTCGGTGTTCATTTACGCAGCGGATCTGGCGGACGAGGGAAAGCGGGTGGAACTGGTCGAGTGGCTGAAGGAGCACGGGATCATGGTCGATTTTCTGATTAACAACGCGGGTCTGGGAGACCACGGGGTCTTCGAGTCGAGTGAGTGGGATCGGGTGCGGTCGATGTTGGACGTCAACGTCGCGGCGTTGACTCATCTGTCGCGGTTGCTGCTGCCGACGCTGCGGACGGCGGGGCGCGCGGCGATCTTGAACGTGAGTTCGGTGGCGAGTTTCTTTCCGCTGCCCAACATGGCGGTCTATTCGGCGACGAAGGCTTACGTGACGAGTTTTTCGGAGGCGCTGAGGATGGAGTTGTTGGACACGGGGGTCTCGGTGACGGCGCTGTGTCCGGGGCCGGTGAAGACGGAGTTTTTTGACGTGGCAACGCGGCCGGGCGAGGAGGATGCGTCGGCGCATTACGAGACGATGAACGTCTTCGCGGCAACGCCGGCGGACGTGGTCCGGACGGGGTTGGAGGCGGTGGCGGCGGGACGGGCGCGGATCATTCCGGGTTGGTTGCTGGCTTCAGCGGTCGCCGTCGCGGGGGTCGTGCCGTTCGTGATCGTTCGAGGAATCCTTTCGGCGAGCCGGAATCGTATCTGAACTGACGTGAGTGTTGATTTGATATTCCTGATGGATTTGCGGAGATTGAGTTTGTGAAAAATTTCACAAAGTACGCGATGCCGGCCCCGGAGACCGACGTGGGTTCGGCTTTCAAGGCGACGTTTGAGTTGATCAACCCGCATCTTTACACGGTGGAAGAGCGGATTCGCCAGCAGGCCCGGGTGTTTGACCCGGCGGTGGAGGGATACGTGGCTTACGCGATTAACTCCGGTGGCAAACGGATTCGACCCGCGCTGGCTTTGTTGGCGGGCGGAGCGACGGGGAAGATCACTTCGAGCCACGTGGATTTGGCGGTGATTCTGGAGCTGATTCACGTGGCCACGCTGGTCCACGACGACATCATGGATGACGCTGAGACGCGGCGAGATCAGCCGACGCCGAACGCGAAATGGGGGAATTCTTTGAGTGTGTTGCTGGGGGATTGCCTTTTCGCGCACGCGCTGAGGCTGTCGACCAATTTTTCGAACACCGACATCAGCCGAAGGATTGCTGACGCTTCGGCGGATGTTTGCCAGGGGGAAATCATCCAGACGCAGCGGCGGTTCGATCTCAAGCTGTCGACGGGAGATTATTATAAGATCATCGAAATGAAGACGGCGGCGCTGTTTTCGACCGCTTGCGAACTCGGGGCGTTCATTAGCGAGGCGAGTCCCGAGACGATCGGGGCGATGAAGACATTTGGGACGCGATTGGGGACGGCGTATCAGATCTACGACGACATTCTTGATATCGCGGGGAACGAGGAGAAGGCGGGGAAGACGCTGGGGACGGATCTGGTGAAGGGGAAGTTGACCTTGCCGGTGATTCTGATGCTGCAATCGGCGCAGAACGGGGAGCGGGAGCGGCTGCGGGAATTGTTGTTGCACGAGAACGGGAGTGGGCACGCGGAGATCACGGAATTGCTGCAGAGGAGCGGTGCGATTGCGACTTCGGTGGAGACCGCGCGGCGGATGGTGGCGGAGGCTCGGGGGGAGTTGGAAACCGTGCCGGCCAATCGGTATCTGAACGGGTTGGTGGCGGTGACGCGGCACCTGGATGGGCTGTTGGAGTCGTTCGGATAAGCAGCGGCTGTTCCTTTTTGGGGGATGGGCGGGAGCGGCGGTTGATTGGTTCCATGGTCCGGGGCGGGAGGCGGACGGATTGTTGCTCGATTTTTATTCGGGCAGGGATTTAGGTAGGGGGTAGATTGTCGATGCAGAGTTTCGAAGCCGATTCCCCCGTTGTGACTGAGACGTCCTTGGTTGAAGCCCGTGGAGGGAAGCGGGAGGAATGGACGGTGGGGAGGAGCTGGAACTACGGTTTGCAGCTGTTGAGCTTGGGTTATCTCTTTGGCGGCGGTGTGTGTGTGACAATCGTGGCTCCGCTGGTGCGTTGGGGTCTCAAAAATAGACCGGGGGCCGGGGCGGAGTGGGTGGCGGGTTTGTTTCGGGATTACGTTCGGTGGCTGGAGTGGGCGGGACTTTTCGAGGTGGAATACGAGGGGATGGAGAAATTGAAGGATCTGCGGGGGGCGATCGTGGCGGCGAATCATCCAGGATTGTTAGACGCGGTGTTTCTCATCAGCCGGGTGCCGCGGGCGGTTTGCATCATGCGGGCGGGATTGATGGGGAATTGGGCATTCGCGGGGGCGGCGAGGCTGGCGGACTACGTGACGAACGACCGGGGGGCTGAATCGATCCGGCAGTGTCGGGAGAAGCTGGCCGCGGGCGAGAATTTATTGATTTTTCCGGAAGGGACGCGGACTCGGGCGGACGCTCGGGGGTGAATCGTTTCAAAACCGGATTCGCGCTGACGTCGGTCTCGTCCGGGGTGCCGATTCACACGATTTTCATCGAGCGGAGTGGATCTTACCTGGGCAAAGAAGCGGGTCTGTGGGAGCCGGCGGAGGTGCCGATTCGGATGTCGGTCCGGGTGGGAGAAGTCTTTGAACCACGGGAGAACGAGACGGCGAAGAGCTCGCAGCGCGACTGGAGCGGTATTTTCGGGATCGGTTGGATCAGTCGGTCAAGTCGTAACGCGGAAGGGATGAGCGGAGTTCGAAGTGCGACGCAGTGCGTCATCATTCCCAGTTACAACAGTGGGCCGCTGCTGGCGGAGGTCGTGCGGGAGGTCGCGGACCGTTGGGCGCCGGTGTGGGTGGTGGTCGACGCGAGCACGGATGGAAGTGAGCGGGACGTGTTAGCCATGGACGGGGCAGACGTCAGGTGCATCGTGCTGGCCGAGAATGTCGGGAAGGGTGGAGCGGTCCTGGCGGGAATGCGAGCGGCGCGGGCGGCGGGGATGAGCCAGGCGCTGGTGATGGACGGAGATGGGCAGCACGACGTGAGTGCCGTGGAAGAATTCATGGCCGCGGCGGAAGCGGCGGGAAAGGGGTCGATGATCCTGGGCGAGCCGATCTTCGGACCGGAGGCGCCGGGCGAGCGGGTGAAGGGGCGGAAGATCGGGAACTTCTTTGCGAACGTCGAGACCGCGTGGGGGGGGATCGGTGATTCGCTGTTTGGATTTCGGGTGTATCCGGTGGAGGCAACGGTAGAGGTAATGGAGTCGATCCGCACGGCGCGGCGGTTTGATTTTGATACGGAGGTGGTGGTGCGGCTGTTTTGGCGCGGCGTGCGGCCGATTAATCGGAAGGTTCGCGTTTTTTATCCCGCGAGGGCGGAGGGTGGGGTGACGCATTTCCGATATTTACGGGACAACGCCGTTTTGGTTTACGCGCACGCGCGTTTGCTGATCGGCTCGGTTTGGTGGGGGCTTTTCGGCGGGTAATGGGGGATACGCGGCGGATAATCTGGGGGGGCGTGGCGGCGTTTGGGGTCCTGCACGGGAGCGTTCTTTACGGAACGCTGCGGCGAAATTCCGGGTGGTTCGGACCGTTGGTGGGTGGTTTTCGACCGGAGGGGAATGAGGTTTGGCTGACGATTGACGATGGTCCGGAGGCGCGGGACACGCCGGCGATGCTGGACTTGCTGGGCGAGCACGGAGCGCGGGCGACTTTTTTCTTCATTGGTCGGAAGGTCGAGCGGGAGCGGGGGTTGGTCTGGCGGACGTGGCGGGAGGGACATGGGATCGGGAATCACACTTATTCGCATCCGGCAGCGAGCTGGTGGACGCTGCCGCCGGGGATGATCGAGCGGGAAATCCGGCGAGGGGCGGATGCGATTGAGGCGGCGGCGGGCGTGCGGCCGGTTACGTTCCGTTCGCCCGTGGGAATGACCAACCCGTTCGTTCACCGGGTATTGAAACGGGAGGGGGAGGCTCTGGTGGGTTGGACAGCGAGCGGGTGGGATGGTCTCGGGGACCGCGGTGAGGTCGTGGTCCGGCGAATCACGGATCGGCTGAAGCCGGGTGGGATCGCGGTGCTGCACGAAGGAGGGGGACCGGGGCGGGTGGAGACCTTGAGATTGTTGCTTGAGGAATTGAGGAGGCGGGGGCTGCGGTGCGTTGTTCCGAAGATGAACGCGATTCTTTCTCACGCCGAGGCACCGATGCGCCGAGGAGAGGAGGGCCGATGAGCGGAGGTTCCAAACCTCACCACGAGAAGTGGTTTTTTCGGAAGCTCTACACGCCGTGGGTGTTTGAGCTGATGGCGCGGTTGTCGGGAGTCTTTGGCCGGGGATTTTGCCGATGGGTGGGGCGGACGATTTCGCTGGGATACGGGCGGACGCAGGGTGGGGTTCGCGAGACGGTGCGGGAGAATTTGCGATTACTGGGTGAGGAGGTGGCCACGCGGGAGAATGCCTTGGGGGTGTTCGAGGAGTTCGGTGAGACGATTGCGGACTTTGTGAGGTTGGGTGCGTTGGATCCGGAGGAAGCGGAGGGTTTTTGTCCGGAGCGGTCGGGATTTGAGCACATCGACGAAGCGTTGGCTCACGGGAAGGGGGCGATTTTGGCGACGGGGCACTTTGGGTTTTTCGAGTTTGGAGCGCTGCTGTTGGGCAAGATGGGCCTGCCGATTTCGGTGGTGACGTTGTCGGAGCACATCCCGGCGTTGACCGAATGGCGGGCGGATTTCCGGAAGAAGTGGGGGGCTGAGACGATTGAAATCGGGCCGGACGCGTTTTCTTCCCTGCGGGTCGTGAAGGTCCTCAATGGCGGCGGTCTGGCAGCGATGCTGGTGGACCGTCCGCACGATCACGCCGCCGTGGTGGCGGCTCCAAATGGGCGGACGCGCTTCTCTGAATCGCCGGCGTTGCTCGCGTATCTGGGCGATTGTCCGGTCATTCCCGTCACGATCTCACGGCGACGGGACGGAAATTATCGGATGGTGGCTAAGCCGTGCGTCTGGCCGCGGCGGCTCGCGGAGGGGCGGGGGGAATGCGTGAGGCTGGGGACGGAGGCGGTGGCGGCGGCGTTGTTCGAGGAGTTTGCGCGGGAGCCGCGGCAGTGGTTCCACTTCGTTCCGGTTGGGGCGTGAGGGGTGGGTGGCGTGCGGAGCGGCTCAGGGTTTTTTGGTGGTCTGAATGTGGAGGTCGCGGAGCTGGCGAGCTTCGACTCCGGCGGGGCTGTGAGACATGAGGTCCTGCCCGCGGTTATTTTTGGGGAAGGCGATCACGTCGCGGATGCTCTCGGCTCCGGCCAGGAGCATGACGATGCGGTCGAGGCCGAACGCGATGCCGCCGTGGGGGGGCGCTCCGAAGCGGAAGGCGTCAAGGATGTGACCGAAGAGTTCGGTTTGTTCGGCGTCGGTGACGCCGAGAGCGGTGAACATTTTGCGTTGGAGATCGCCTTCGTGAATTCGGAGGCTGCCTCCGCCGAGTTCGACCCCGTTCAGGACGACGTCGTAGGCGACGGCTCGGAGGGTGGCGAGGTCCGCTCCGGGGGTGCCGAGCTTCTCGATGTCGTCGGGGTGGGGGCGGGTGAAGGGGTGGTGGACCGCATTCCATTTGTTGTCCTCGGGTGACCAGGCGAGGAGGGGGAATTCCGTGACCCAGAGGAAATTGAGCGCGGCGGGATCGGTGACGAGATTTTGCAGCTCAGCGACCCGGAGGCGGACGCGACCGAGAGCCTCGCAAGCGGTCTCCCAGGTGTCGGCCCCGAAGAGGATGAGGTCGCCTTCCTCGATGGTCATGGCCTGAGTGAGGGCAGACTTTTCAGCGTCGGTGAAAAATTTGACGATGGGAGATTTCCATTCCCCGCCCTCGATCTTGATGAAGGCAAGGCCCTTGGCTCCGAATTGCTTGGCGACCTCGGTGAGATCGTTGATCTGGCCGCTGGTGATGCCCGCGAAGCCTTTCACGTTGATTGCTTTCACAACGCCACCGGCGTCGAGGGTGCCTCGGAAGACTTTGAACTCGGTCGTGGCGAAGATCGGACCGAGGTCTTGAATTTCCACTCCGAAGCGGGTGTCGGGTTTGTCGCTGCCGAATCGGTTCATCGCCTCCCGGTAGGTCAGGCGGGGGAACGGGGTTGGAATGTCGATGTCGTGGGAGGCTTTGACGACGGCGGCGAGGGTTTTTTCGGCGAGAGCGAGGATGTCCTCCTCGGTGATGAAAGAGGCCTCCACGTCGAGTTGGGTGAACTCCGGCTGGCGATCGGCGCGAAGATCCTCGTCGCGGAAACAGCGGGCAATCTGGAAATAGCGTTCGATGCCACCGACCATGAGGAGCTGCTTGTATTGCTGGGGGGCCTGGGGGAGGGCGTAAAAGCTGCCGGGGGTCAGCCGCGAGGGGACGAGAAAATCGCGGGCGCCTTCGGGAGTGCTTTTGGACAGAACGGGGGTTTCGATTTCGAGAAAACCTTCGGCGTCCATCGTGTCCCGAATCGTCTTCACGACCCGGTGGCGGAGGCGGAGATTGCGGCGCATCTCGGCGCGGCGGAGGTCGAGGTAGCGGTACTGGAGACGGAGGTCTTCGTTGGCGACGCGGCCCTCGAGAGGGAACGGGAGAACGTCGGCCTTGTTGAGAATCGTGATGGCGGTCGCCACGATCTCGATTTCGCCGGTGGGGAGTCGGGGATTCTCCGTGCCGAAGAGTCGTGGGGCAACGGTCCCGGTGACGGTGATGACGTCTTCGCCGCGGAGACTATGGGATTGTTCGGCCACCTGGGGGTGCTCGTCGGGGCGGAAGACGATCTGGGTGATGCCTTCGCGGTCGCGGAGATCGATGAAAATGACGCCGCCGTGATCCCGGCGGGAATCGACCCAGCCCGAGAGGGTGACGGTGGTGTTGGCGTCGGTGGCGCGGAGGGCGGAGCAGTGGTGGGTGCGATACATCGTGGTGGCGGGTAATTAGTGAATGGTAACGGGTGGGAGATGATGGGGGAGATCCTGGGGGGGCGTCGTGATCTCTGCGCGGGTCGCGAGCGCTTTTACCTTGAGAGAGGGGTAATCGGTGCCGATCAGGATGGTGGTTTTTGCTCCGAGGGATTCGGCGATTTGAAATTGCTTTCCGAGCTTGGTGGGGCCGAGGGGGAAATCCGTGCGGTGCCCGGCGGCGCGGAGGGATTGGACGAGGGCGAGGGCTTCGGGGCGTTTGCTTTCTTCGGCGATGACGACGTAGAGGTCGGCGGCGGTGGGGGTGGGGCGCTTGGCGGCGGCGGCGGGGGTGTCGTCGATGAAATTTCCGAGGACGACGTCGCCCATGCCAAAACCGATCGCGGGAAGGTCGGCCGCCCCGTCGCTGAGGTCGCTGAGCAGACGGTCGTAGCGTCCGCCGCCGGCGAGGGCGCGGTTGTTCGCACTGCGGTCGAAAATTTCGAAAACGAGACCGGTGTAATAGGCGAGGCCGCGGACAATGGAGAGGTCGATTGTCACGTAGTCGCGGAGGCCGCGGGCGGTGAGGTCGGCGAGGAGAGGAGCGAAATCGTCCGGACTGCCGGTCGCGATGAACGCGCGGAGGTCGGCGAGGGTCAGGCCGTGGGGGGCGAGGGCGGCCAGGGTTTTCTCGGCGGGATCGCGTTCCAGCTTGTCGACGATGGCGAGGACGGCGTTTGGGTCGGCGACGTTGCGGCCGGCAAGGAAGCGGGTCCAAGCGCGGCGATCGCTGAGGCGGACGACGAAGTCCTGTTCGGTGAAGCCGAGGTCGCGGAGGATGTCGATGGAGAGAGCGATCAGCTCGGCGTCGGCGGCTGGTGAGGCATCGCCGATGAGATCGGCGTTGAACTGGATGAACTCGCGGAGGCGGCCTTTCTGGGGGCGTTCGTAGCGGAAAAAAGTGGCGATGGAGAACCACTTGAGGGGCTTTTTGTAGTGGCGCTCGCGGGCGGCAACCATACGGGCGAGGGTCGGGGTGAGTTCCGGGCGGAGGGCGACGTCGCGTCCGCCTTTGTCGGTGAAGTTATAGAGTTGCTTGAGGATCTCGGCGGAGGCTTCGTTTTTCTTCGCGTAGAGTTCGATGGATTCGAGGACGGGACTGTCGTATTCGACGAAGCCCGAGCGGCGCGCGACGGTGCGCCAACGCCCGAGGAGGTAATCCCGTCGGGCGCAATCTTCGGGGTAAAAATCCCGGAATCCGGTGAGTGACTGCATCCGGGACAGGTAAGCGGAAGGGATGGGGTGGGGGGAACTGGAAAATGCGGGTGGCCGGTAGGATTTGGCCGGCTCACTCGCTGCGCGCGAATTGCCGGGTGCTTTACAGGCAGGAATGTCCTGCCCGTGCCGCGGAGTGTCGGTGTTGGGTTGACCGGGCGCTTCCGTGACGGCGGTGCACCGGGCAAGGATGCCCGACGCCGCGGTCTGGATGCACCGCGCTCCCCCTACGTCAGGTCGAGGAGGATCTTGCCGGGGCGGGAGTCGGTGGAGGCGGTGGCGAGAGCGGCCTGGACGTCGACGAGGGGGAAGGTTTTGGCGACGGGGACGCGGAGGGTGCCGGCGGCGAGGAGATCGGCCAGAAGCTCGAAAGTCGTGGCGCGGTCATCGGTCGACGTGTCTTCGAACCAGCGGCGGAGCCAGAAGCCGTGGAAGGTGAGGTCTTTGAAGATGAGGAGACCGTTGGGGACCTTGACCGGCTGGCGGGACATGGCTCCGTAAGTGACGTGGACGCCGCCGGGGGCAAGGGCGCTGGCGAGATTGAGGGCGGAGGGACCGCCGACCGCGTTCAGCGCCAGACGGGGAGGCTTGTCGGCGATCGGGTTGTCCCGCCGGAGATCGACGTCGTCGGTGAGGACGATGTCGGCACCGATGGCGGTGAGTTCGGGGATAAGTTCGGAGCGGCGGACGAGGTTGAGGGTTTTCAATCCGAGATGATGGGCGATGGCGATGACGCAGCGGCCGACGCCGGAGTTGGCGGCGTTCTGAATGATCCAGTCGCCCGGTTCGAGGCTGACGAAGGTGTGGAGCATCGCGTGGGCGGTGGGTGGGTTCACGCAGAGCATGGCGGCTTGTTGGGGGTCGATGCCCGGAGGGACGCGGATGGCGTCGGAGGCAGGGAGGTTCCGGTGTCGGCACCAATTGCCGAGCGCGGTGTTGGCGACGAGATCGCCCACGGAAAAATCGGTCACCTCGTTGCCGATCGCGGTGACCCGGGCGCAGCCTTCGTTGCCGATCGTTGCGGGGGGAGTGGGGAGCTGGCCGTAGGTGCCATCGATGACGTTGAGGTCGGCGGGATTGATCGGAGAGGCTAGCATTTCGAGCTGAATCTCTTCCGAGGCGGGCGGTGCGAGCGGAATTTCGTCGAGGTGAAGGACATCGGTGGGGCGACCGAAATCGTGAACGCGGGCGGCGGTGGTGGTCGTTGGCATGGCGAGTGGGGATTTAGGGGATGGGGGTTGGGGTGAGGGCCGGCTGGAGAAAATCGGCCAGCTCCCGGTGGATTTTGAGGCTGTAGAGGGGCCAGACGTGGGCGGGGATCGCGCAGCGGTGGGATTGGGTGGCACGTGGCCAATTCGCAGAGTGACCCGGGAGGACCATGAGGTCCCCGGGCGTCCACGCGACGTAGGTGGGATATGGCCACGGGACGGAGTCGAGGCGGTGCAGGAAGTCGCTATTCGGGCGCATCTGGGTGATGCCGATACCGCGAAGCGAGTGGGCAACGAGGGAGCCAGCGTGGGGGGTATTCAGAAAGGCGACGCGGTGAATGGGGAGGTCGGGGTTTGCGCGAAGAGCGGAGCGGATGACGAGGCCCCCCATGCTGTAGCCGACGAGGTTGAATGGCCCGCCGGCCGCGGCGAGCTTCGTCGCAAGCTGGTGACCTTCAGCTTCGAGGCAGGCGCGGCCGGTTGCGTCGTATCGATGAATCTCGACCGATGGCAGGCCCGCCGACAGGAGTCGCCGACGAAGCAGATTCAGGCGCACCGGGCGGCCCCAGAGTCCGTCGAGGAGGAAGGTGGAGGTCACAGGAAAAACGTGATTATGCCGGTGGCGATGCCCGCGTAGAGACCGGCGGCGACGTCGTCCCAAGCGACTTTTCCGGGCCAGGGTCGGAGTTCGATCCATTGGATGCCGGGCTTGAGGACATCGAAGAGGCGGAAAGTTGCGAAGGCGAGAAGGAGACCGATGACGATGTGGTCGGAGGGAACGAAACAGACGGCGATGGCGGCACCCGCAACTTCATCGAGGACGAATTCCCGAGCGTCGGGATCGAGGAAGTAGCGAGTAGCAGCGGGCTTCGCCACGATGCAAAGAACGGTGGCCGCCACGGCGAGAATAGCGGTCAGGCAAATCACCGCTGGCCACGGGCAGACGGTGGCTGCCAGAGCGGCGAAAATGGGTGGGATGGTGGACGCGACGGTCGCTCCGATGGCGGGCAGGCGGCCAATGGGACCCACGGTCGCGGCTGTGACCAAGAGGTGGTGGCGGGTGGAGGGAGATCGGGGGAGATGGTCGGCGACCCAGATTTGTTCAACGAGGTTGGGAATTGGGCGAGCGCAGGGGCGACTCCCCACGTGGTGAAAAATGCCCGTCGGGCGGAAGGGGGCACCAAGACCTGAGAGCGTGGCGTCGAGAAAGTGGTGGAGCGTGACTTGGGTTGTGGCCGGGCGCTCGTCGGCCAAATGATAACCTGGCGGCTGGGTGGCGTCCGGAGAACGGACAGTCGCAAGGATTGGAGCTGAGGAGGAGGGCGGAAAGGGATCGAAGGTGACCGTTGGTTCCAACTCCGGGAAAAGATCAGCGGCTCGGCGACGGAGGCGGTCGGCGAACTGGGTCTGAAGGGTCGGAGTGATCACGGCGCTTCCCGACGGTCGCCGTCAAGACGGTGTGCGGCAAGGGAAATTGGCCCGTGCTAATTGGCACACGGCACGGCTTAGGCAGGCCGCTTTGGGCGAAAACGAGGCAAGGTCCCTCGTAAGGGTGAGTAATCAGCCGCTGATCGTGGCTGCGTCCGGCGACTGCATCGCGTCCGCCTTGAGTTGTCCGTCAGGTGGCGGCTTCGGCCGGAGCCTCTTCGGTGGCGGTGGCGACTTCGTCGACGAGGTCGGCGAAATCGGAGACACCCGTGCTCGGGATGATGATCGAGTTGCGTCGGCCTTGAGCTTCCTCAGTGATGCGAAGAAATCGCCCGCGATCGTTCTCGCGATACTCGATGAAGAAGTGCTTGCGTTCCACCTGCAAGTCCCGGGATTCAATTACTTTGTCCATTGCTTTCCTTTTCTAGACGGTCGCCATATCGACCGAGTGAGCAGGGTAATATGGCGCGGCTTTTCGCGCTGGCAAGATCAAACTGGCTGAAAGTCGACCTGCTGCTTGAAAAGGTCGACCTTCGCGACCGTGACTTCGATCAGGTCGCCGGCGGAATAGGTCTTCTTCGTGCGACGGCCAATGAACCTGCCCTTTGCGGGTTCGTGCGTGAAGAAGTCATCCGCGAGCATTGAAACGTGGATCAAGCCGGTGAGGAGGAAGTCGGGAAGTTCGACGAGGAGGCCGAAATTGCGAACGTCGATGATGCGGGCCGGGAAAGATTGGCCCTTTTTGCCCGTCAGCTGCTGCTGGAAGAATTCGAGTTTCTTCAACTTCGTGCTTTCGCGCTCGGCGTCGGTGGCGGTGCGTTCCGTGGTCGAGATGTGCTCGGCCAGGGTGTCGAGTTCGTTTGAATTCGGACCGGATTTTGTGAGGCCGAGGTGGCGTTCGAGCGAGCGGTGAACGATGAGATCGGCGTAGCGGCGAATGGGGCTGGTGAAGTGCGTGTAGTCGTCCTTGCAGAGGCCGTAGTGGCCAAGCGGCTGGGTGACATACGATGCTCGCTTGAGGCTCTTGAGGAGCCCGATCTTGATGGCCTGCTCGTAGGGCTTGCCTTTGACGGAGGCCAGAAGCTTGCGGAGGTTTTCGCGCTTGGTGAGGTCGCCCGGGCTGAGGTTATACGAGGCGGCGATCTCCTGATACTCCGCGAGGCGGTCGGGTTCGGGATCCTCGTGGATGCGATAGACGGTGGGCTGGTTCGCCAGTTTCAGCTGACGGGCGACGATCTCGTTGGCGAGGAGCATGAGTTCCTCGATGAGCTGGTGGGACTCGTCGTTCTCGATGCGTTCGAGGCGCTCGGGTTTACCGTCCTTGTCGAGCCAGACCTTGATCTCCGGGAAATCGAGGTCGAGGGCACCCTTGGCGAAACGATTTTTGCGAAGGAGCGACGATAGCTCCCAGGCCACGTGGACCCGCTCGCCGGTTTCGTCCTTGGGTTTGTCCTGGAGGATTGCGTAGGCCTGCTTGTAGGTGAGGCGAGCGGCACTACGGATCACCGTCTTGGCGAAGCGCGTGCTGGTGATTTTTCCTTTCTTATCGACTTCGGCGAAGGCGGAGAAGGCCATGCGGTCGACGTGTGGTTTGAGGCTGCAGATGCCGTTACTGAGGGCCTCGGGGAGCATCGGGATGACGCGGTCGGCCAGATAAACGCTGTTGCCGCGTTCGACGGCTTCCTTGTCGAGTTTGGTCTTCGGGCGGACGTAGTGGGAGACGTCCGCGATGTGGACGGCGACGGACCAGCCATTTTTGATGCGCTGGACTTCGACGGCGTCGTCGAAGTCCTTGGAATCGTCGGGGTCAATCGTGATGATGTGGCGTCCGCGGAGATCTTCTCGCTGGGCGGCTTCGCGGGCCGGGACTTCGGCCGGGATCTTCTCGGCTTCGCGGACGACCTCGGGCGGAAATCCCTCGGGAAGGCGGTGTTTGCGAATGATGGAAAGGATGTCGACGCCCGGGTCGCCGGCGCGACCGAGGACTTCGACGATGTGACCCTCGGGATTGACGTGGCGGGAAGCCCAGTCGTCGAGTTTGGCGACGACCTTGTCGCCGATCGTGGCGTGGATGTTTCCGGCTGGGGCGGGAACGTAGAGGTTTTGGACGAATCGGGGATCGTCAGCGACAACGTAGAAGAAGGCTTTCGTTTTCTGGAGGGTCCCAACGATGGTTTCGTTGGCCCGGGTGAGGATGCGGATGACGCGGCCTTCGGTCCGGGCCGGTGAGCCGCGGCGGGGGCGGGAATCCTCCTTGATGCGAGCGACGACCCGATCTCCGTGCATGGCGGTCCAGGTGTTTTCCGGACTGATGAAAAGATCAGGTTCGCCCCGGGTCTCGTTCAGAATGTGGGCCGCGCCGGAAGGGTGAATCTGGATTTCGCCGGTAAAAAGGTCGGCCTCCTTGGGGATGATGTAACGGTCCTTGCGGATGCGGGCGAGGTCGCCAGCGGTCTCCATCGTTTTCAGAAGATCGGAGAGTTTGCGGCTTTGAGCCGGCGGGAGATCGAGGCGCTGGGCGAGTTCGTCGCGATTCAGCGGCTGATCGGTGACGAGCGAGAGAATGCTCTGTCGGAGTGGTGCCGTCGAAGGATCCTTCTGGCCGCGCGCGGGTGCCTGTTGCTGCCGATCGGGGCCGCCACGTCTCGCCGTTGAACGGCGGCGGGATGGACCCGAATCACCGGATTTCGAGACCGGGGCGTCGGCGCGCTTTTCGGAGCGCTGGGAAGCGTTCTGCGATGAGGTGGATGGTTTGGAGGGACGCCGCCGACGGCGGCTGGGCTTTTTCGCAGGATCCGAAGTTGGTTCCGTAGCCTTGGCGGAACCCTCTGGCCGCCTCCTTGAATTTCGTGACACGGGCGGACTGTCTGCGAGCGGAGCGACGTTGACAAGAAAATCAACGAGGGAAGGCGGAGCCGAGCATCGCGCGTTGATCGCAAGATCGCCGAAAGTCGATGCGAGGAGTCCGAGAGAAATTGCTTGATCGCGGGGCCGGGACGGCGGACTTTCTCGGGAAGCCGACCCAACCTCCCATGAAACTGAATTCCCATTTTTCTCACCGCGCCTTTACTCTGATCGAATTGTTGGTCGTTATCGCGATCATCGCCATCTTGATGGGACTTCTCATCCCATCGGTCACGGGGGTGCTGGAAAATGCGAAGCGGACTCAGGCGAAAAACGACGTCACCCAGATCGCGACGGCGGTGATCGCGTATGAGACGGAGTATGGGAAATTGCCTCCTGATGCGAATCTCTACCAGGTTCTCGGTAATCTCGAGGACACGGATGAAAATCCAAGAGGAATCGTTTTTTTGGAGTTTCCGGATGACAAGGGTGGAAAAAACGGTTGGACGGGTTCCGACTACGTTGATTCCTGGGGAGTCCCCTACCAGATCGATATCGACTCCGATTACGACAATCGGGTTACCGGCGATGGACAGCCTGTCCGCAAGCGCGTCGCCGTCTGGTCGGAGGGGAATCCCAAAAAGCCCAAGAAGCTGGTGGCTTCTTGGCAGTAGGATCTGCGGAGGCGGTGCTTTTTTCGCGGGTGTAGTTCAATGGTAGAACGGCAGCTTCCCAAGCTGCATACGAGGGTTCGATTCCCTTCACCCGCTCTCTCTTCGGTTTTCAAATGGTTACGGCAATTGAATCGCTCTCCCTTAAAAGCGAACTCATCCCGATAGCCAGCCCCTGACTCAAAGGTCTGGCGAAAACCGCCGGCGCAGAAGAGGTGAACCGCCCGTTCCAGAATTTCATCGGGGGTGACGGCGACGGGGCGAAGATAAATTACGAGGAACGTTGATCATCCGATCAACGTGGATGCCTGCAAAAGCGTCAACGAATTAGGAATCCAATGCCGCCCGCTCGCCGAAACGATGAAGGATATGTTCCAACAGCTGATTGATGCTCGGATCGTGATTCCCAAGTAATTTGGCTAGGCACTCGGCCGGGCACTCGGCAAACCGAGTTACTTTCCGACAGGCTCCTTCATGATCCGCGCCAGTATGGGCCCGATGGGAGATGAACTGATCGTCGAAGGACAGCGCGTCTATCCGAGGGAACTGATCGAGGCGGGATTTCACTTCAGTCCCCCGTGGTTGATCCTATCTATGGACATGACTCCTGCCGTTTGGATCGAATGGGTTGGAGTTGAATGATCGGGCTGGAGGTTTCTTTTTGGCGACTTGGGCAAAGATAGGGGAATCCCTGATCGCAGGCGTGATGGGTTGATGGATTCTATCGTAAAGCTTTGGCAAGAGGGTTCTTAGGCGAGGAGTGAGGTGGCCAATGTGGGTGGAAATCCGAGGGAGGCACCTGGGCGGAGCTTGGTTTTCGGAAAGGCGGAAGTGTTTGGGGCTTGTGCGGGCTTCGTTTTCGTTGGTAGCTCGCAAGATGATGATTCGGCGGTTTGCGGTGTGTGTGATCCTGGTTCTGGCCGCGGTGGATTCGCGGGGTGCAAGGGTTGGATATTTCTATGCCCTCGAAGCGGACGTTGCGGCCCTGCGGGAGGAGGCTGGTGGGAGTGGTCGGATGGCGAAGGTGGGTGGAACGGAAGTTGAGTTTCTGCAGGTTGGCGGTCATGAAGTTGTCGCGGCTGAAATGGGGGCGGGCGACGTGGTCGCGGCGGTGTCGGTCGCTTCGGTTTTGGCTAAATATCCTTGCAACCTGGTCATTTCGACGGGGCCGGTTGGAGCGCTGGATGCCAAGGCCAAGTTGGGTGGGTGGTTCCGCGTGGAGCGGGTGGTCGCTTATCAGAAAGGAACGGAGGACAGCGAAGGATTCTCGCTGGCGCGGGCGGCGACGTTTGCGGTGGATCTGCCGGGAGACGTGAAGCTTTCGAAGATGAAGCGTTTGGTGGTCGCGAGCGGCGAAATTTTCAGCACTTCTGACGCGTTTCGAGATGCTTTACGGGAGCGAACCAACGCGGATGCAATCGACATGAATCTCTTTGGCTTGGTGGTCGCATGCAGGTCGTTTGACGTGCCAATGATGGCTTTGCGGGTGGTGAGTGATCGTGCTGGGGACGACGCGGGGGCAGAATTTGGACGTTTCTCGCGCGACTATGATGGCGAGGGGGGGCGGCGGGCGGTTGAGGTGATCCGGGGGTTGGCGGCGAAGCCCGAGTGATCGGCGAGTCGCGAGGAGTCGTGGGACTTGCCGGGGAGGCGTGATGGATCGCGGTCGCTCAAGAGTGCCGGACCGGAAGCCTCGGTCTCTTCCCGATTGTTAGCGGGAGTTTTCCGTGATCCTCCCGCGGGTGGCCGGGTCGAGGTTGGTTTGATTGAGCCATTGGGTGGCGGCGGTGGGATCGCGGTTGAGCCAGCGGCGGGCGAGGTTGACGACTTGGTCGTTGCGGCGGTCCACGTTGGAGATGGTTTGGGCGGTTTGCAACCCGAGGGCGGGGTTGGTTGCGGCGACGTTGCCAACGAAACGTTCGACAACCGCGTCGCGGCTGTCACCCAGCTGAGCGTTCGAGAACCACGTCAGAAGCCCGTTGGAGTCGTAGCGACTCCAGCGGGAAAGGACGTTGCCGATGGCGGAGGTGCGTTCGTTGCCGTCCAACGTGGTGGACCAGTTGGCGGCCGCCATGGGGTCGTAGCGGGACCAGTTGTAAACGATGCGGGAGAGAGTGTTCTCGCGGGTCGAGGAATCGGTGAGACTGGGGAGATACTGGACGGCGGCGGCGGGGTCGTTCTCGGCGATGCCGCCGATCACGCCGGACCAGATGGCTTCGCGGACGGCGGGATCGGTTTGCGATTGCGCCCATTTGCGGGCGGCTTCGGGGTCGTCGCCGCCCCAGGTATTGGCGATGCTGCGGAGGGCGTCGTCCTGTTCTTCCTCGCTGGCGACGAGGGTTGCGAGGGTGATGGCGTCGGTGGGATTATCGTTGGCGAGCCGGCCCACGACGCGGCTGATGAGACGGTCGCGGTCGACACCAGCGGGATTCGACTCGATCCAGGCCGTGGCGGCGGTGATGTCGCGTCCAGCCCAGCTACCAACGACGCTGCGGAGGAGATCCTCTTTGGATTCGTCGCTGGGGAGAGCCTGGGTCCACTCGATGGCGGCGGCTGGATCCTGATCCTCCCATTGATTGATGACGGCGCGCAGGGCCGTGGCCCGATTTTGGCCGGGAGGAAGTTGGGAGGCACGCGTGGCGGCGTCGGCCGGGTCGTTGGCGGCGAGCGCGTTGAAGACCGTGTAGGCGATGGAGCGCTGGGTGCCGGGCGGCTGGGATGAGAGATAGCTGATCGCGCGGTCGGGATCTTTCTCGACGAGGGCGACCATGATGCGGGAACGGCCGAAGCGGCCAATGTCGGCATCGGGCTGGGACTCCGTCCAGGCGAGAGCGGCTTCAACGTCAGTCTCCGCCCAACCGCCGAGGGCGCCGGCGAGCGCCGAGCGGCGGTCGTCGTCGGGAAGGCCCTGGGCGTAGCTGATGGCTGAGGCGGGGTCGAGACGGGCCCAGGCCGAGAGAATGAGGGGTAGGAGGCTCGTGCGACGGTCTCGATCCCCATCGGCTCGAAGAGCGTCCGCGGCCTGGCGGGCATTTTCGGGGGTGAGGTCGAGCGAGAGGGCCGCGACGAGGGCGTAGCGGCGGGAGAGGTCGGTCTCGTTGAGGGCGGAGGCGACGCGTTGAGCAAGGGGGGCGCTCGGGATGAGCACGGGGTCCGACTTCGCCGTCCCGGCGGCAATGTCTGTGGGTGAGGCGGATGATGGTGCGGTGGGGTTGGTTCGGGGGGCGGATGGAGAGGATTGGGGTTGGGTTGATGGGGTTGGGTCGCGGGTGTTTGCGACGGTGAATCCGGCGACGAAGGCGAGAAGACCGATGGCGAGTGGGAGGAGGAGGGATTTCATCGACTTACGGGCACTTTACAGAAGGTCCTGGGAGTCGCAAAGAGATGAAATAAGGTTGCGATTCCGTCCTCGGAACGGTTCGCGTCTGGTCGGGAGAGACGGGGAGAGGAGGGGCGGCGCGAGTGGCCGGTGATGGGGATGTCGGTCGCCCGGGTTTTTTGGCGTGACATTGGTCGCCGGGAGCGGCTTATTTCTCCTCCATGACCTGGCTGCTTATTGCTGGTGGGATGATGGTGACTTCGGTCACCACCACGGAAACCACCACGTTCCCCGACATGTACAATCACACTCTTCTGGGTGAGGAAATCCTCGCTGAGAAAGTGGTCACCCGCAATCGCTGGGGGACGCCCATGCTGCCGGATGGCACGGGTGGTTACAGCCTCATTGCTCCGATCAATGAGGAATACATCGCACGCAGTCTCATCATCCCGCCGAAAACGACTGGGGTGGCCTACCGACCATTGCCGACGATGACGGCGCCGGTCGACGTGATCGTCAACCCTTAGAGGATTTTCAACTTTGGATTTGAGATCCCGTGGTGAGTCGGTTCACCGCGGGATTTTTCTTTGGTGAGATGCGGGTGAGATTTTGGATGGTGGCGGCAGGGTTTGCGCTGGCGGGTGGAAATTTTTCGGCGGCGCGGGGGGCGGATGCGATTCAGCTCAAGAGTGGGCAGCTCGTTTACGGCGACATCGTGAGCGCGACGGAGGCGGATCTTGTGATCGCGATGGATTACGGGGTTCATCGCTACCGGATGGATGAGATCGCACGGATCTCGACGGATGACGGCAAAGTGAATTTGCCGGACGCGGAGAAGGAGAAGTCGCGGCGAAAATTTCCGAGTTGGCGGGCGATTTACGGGCGGTTGATTCAGATGCCCTGGGGTGCAGATGCGCACCAGGCTCCGGCGGCGGTGATCACCGAAGGAGTGCTCAACGGGGTACCTTACACGTCTTATCGAAGCGCTGGCGGCCGGTATGAGGTGAACATTTACGGGGATCCGGATGAGCCGGCGGCGGTGGAGGTCGGGGTTTACGATGAGCTCGTCGGGGATTTGGAGGCGCAGCGGAACTGCCGGGATTTTATCGCGGGGTTGTTGGATTTTCCGCCGGATGCCGACGCGGTTTTGGAGATCGATCCGGCGGGTGGAAGGGCGGAGCGGGGAAATTTGCGGATCGAGATCACGCCGCCGGGTGCGCCGGGGAGTTACGGTGGGTGGTGGGTGCTGGCGAGCCGTCCGAAGGCGTTGAACGCGATGCGGGCGACGGCGGCGGAGATCAGCGCAATTTCGGAACCGGTTCGGGATGCGCGGAAGGGCGAGGCCGGGTGGACGCGGGAGGAGATGAAGGAGTTTCGCGGGACGGGGGAGGATTCGGATTTGGTATTCGACCGGGGATTCTATCGGAATGCGGCGGGTGAATACGCGAGTGGGACGACGAATCCCGAGCCGAAGTCGTGGTGGCAGCGGGTATTCGGGGGGTGAGAGGAGCGGCGTCCCTGACCTCGTGGGGGATTATTTCTTGGGAAGGAAGAGATTGCCGACGATCACGCCGGGGGTTTCGCCCAATTTGACGAAACTGACGTTGAAAGCGCCGACATCAAAGGTGCCTTCGGAGTCGGTGAAATAATAGGCTTCGGTGAATTTGACGACGGTCGGGGCGAGGCTGACTGTGGTCCGCTCGAAGGTGCCGGAGGCCACGGTGAGGTCGTTTTCGCCGGTGGCGGGTTTGATTTTGATCGTCAGCGATCCGTTCGTGTCACCGCCGACTTCGCCCGCGTAGGTGCCGTCGTATTTGGTGAGGTCGGATTCGGTCCAGGGGGAGAACTCGCTGGGAGTCAGGACGTCCGTGCCGACGACAATTGATTCCGGGAGCTGGGTTTGCGCTTGGGCGACGGAAGCGAAAATTGTGAAGAGGAGCAGGCCGGTGAGGATGGATTTCATGAGAGTCTTTGCGGGATGGGCGAAGGGTGTAGGGAGCCGCGCGGATTTGGTCGAGTGGAGAATTTTCGGACAAAATATTGCCGGATTTTTGGTAATCGTGTAATTACACGACATGCGGAATGCGGAGCGATTAGCGGGTAAGTTGACCTCGAAACAGGCGCGAGTGGCGCGGATGGTGGGGGGGTTTGAGGATCGGGGGGAGCCGGCGTTTGTGCCGGATCTGGCGCGGGCGCTGGGGTTGGCGGGGGAGAGTAGTTTGACGCCGACGTTGCGCATTCTGGAACGCGAAGAATGCGTGACGGTGCGGGGTGGCGGGAGCAAGGGTCGGTCGCGGGTGGTGCGGTTGACGGCGCGGGGGCGTTACGCGGTCGCGTTGGGTGGGGTTCCGTTGTTGGGGTCGATCCCGGCGGGGCCGTTGGCGGAGGCGATCCCGGAGGAGGTGCTGGAGGAGCGGGAATTGCTCAAGGTGCGGCCGGGAGATTTTTTATTGAGGGTGCGGGGGGATTCGATGATTGGGGATGGGATCATGAACGGGGACAAGGTGCTGCTCCGACCGGAGATCGAGGCGCGATCGGGGGAGATCGCGGCGGTCCTGGTGGGGGATGCGCACGAGGCGACGTTGAAACACGTGATTCCCGATCCGGCGCGTGGGGTGGTGATTCTCAGGGCGAGCAATCCGTTTTACGTGGATGTGCGGGTGCCAGTGGAGGAGGTGCGGATCGCGGGAGTGTTCCGGGGATTGGTGCGGGACGTGGAGGAGGTGGATTAGCGAAATTCTTCGACAACGTGATTTGGGCGGTGGCAGTGGCGGCTGGGAAATGGCGGACAGGTCACGGGTGGGGTCCGAGGGTGATGCGAACGGGAACGAGCGAATCGGACGGCTCTTTGGAGTGAAGGAAGTGGACTTGCCTGATCGGAGATAATGAATTTGGAGAAAATTGTTCAGTTTGAGGCTTTGCGGTCGCAGTTGGCGGAGAAATTTCCGGCTCCGAGGGTGGAGGATGGCGGGCGGGTGCCGACGGGGGTGGTGGCGCTGGACGGCGAGGCGGGGGGATTGCGCCGGGGGGCGGTGAGTGAATTTGCGGGGTCGTTGGGGTGTGGGTCGTTGTTTTTGGAGGCGTTCTTCGCGGCGGCGCGGACGGCCCGGTGTCCGGTGGGGTTGGTGGATGGCGGGTGTTCGTTTGAGCCGGGGGATTGGGATGCGGGGTTGTTGCGGCGGGTGCTGTGGGTGATGGCGGCGGAGGGTCGGACGGCTCTCAAGGCGGCGGATCTGCTGTTGCGGGATGGAAATTTGCCGATGCTGGCGCTTGATCTCCAGGGGTTGCCGGAAGCGGAGGTGCGGAAGATTCCGGTGAACGCGTGGCATCGGTTTCAGCGGGTGGCCGAGGAGACGGAAACGGTGTTTGTGGTGGTGACACGGCGTCCGTTGGTGGAGGGGGCGAGGGTGCGGATGGTGGCGGAGAGTCAGTGGGGATTGGAAGCGATGCGGGTGCTGCGCAGTGAACTGATGACGCGGATGAAGGTGCGGGTGGCGGAGAAATTTGTGGTGGCCGGCGAGTGGCGCGAGGCGGGAGGACGGAGGTCGGCGTGAGGATTACGAAGGCCAGGAGTGGTGGGAAGGCGTCTCCCAAGCCTGTTCGTTGGGGCAGCAAGCGGACCAAAGAATTCCTGCCATGCACGCGGTGATTCTTCTCCCGAAGTTTCGGTTGCAAGCCGTGTTGCGGTGGCGGGAGTCGGAGGGGGCGGTGGCGGTGATCGACGGGAGCGCGAGCAAAGGGGTGGTGCTGGAGGCGACGGAGGCCGCCGTGGCGTTTGGTGTGGGGCCGGGGGTGACGTCGGCGCAAGCGATGGCACGGTGCGAGACGCTGCGATTGCTGGCCCGGGTGCCGGCGCAGGAGCGGGCGGCGAACGCGGCGCTGGTCGAGGCGGCCCTTTCGTTTTCGCCGAAGGTGGAGTGGACGGCGGACGGGGTGGCGACGGTGGATCTGTGGAACGCGTCGCGCACGGTGTGCTGGCAGCAGCTGGGTGAGCGGATGATTGGACGGCTGGCGACGGTGGACCTCCGGGGTTGCGTGGGGGTGGCGAAGAATCCGGATCACGCGATGTTGGCGGCCCGGCGGGCCGCTGAGGGGATGGGCGAAGAGGCGGTTTGCGTGGTGCGGGACGCGGGTGAGTTTTTTGCGAAATTGCCGATGGAGGTGCTGCTGGGAAACGGAGGGGACGAGCAGGTGGGGGTGGGTCAATTGCTCGAAGTGCTGAGGGATTGGGGGGTGAGAACGGTGGGTGAGTTCGCGAAGCTGCCGAAGGAGGCCGTGATCGAGCGGTTGGGGACGGCGGCGGGGCTCATGTGGCAGCGGATCGGTGGGCGGTCGAAGCGGGTGTTGAGGCTGGTGTCGTCGCCGGAGGAATACGTGGAGGCTTTCGAGTTCGAGATGCCGGTGGAGACGACGGAACCGTTGTTGTTTCTGCTGCGGAGATTCGTGGATTCGTTGGGTTTGCGGTTGCGGGAGGCGGGGCGCGTGGCGGGGCGGATGACGTTGACGTTGCCGGTGGATGGCGCGGCGGAGGTGCGGCGGGTCTTTTCGGTGCCGGCTCCGACGACGGACGCGGCGGTGCTGATGCGGATCCTGGATACGTATTTGGAATCGCTGAAGCTGGAGGCGCAACCGACGGGAGTGCGGCTGGAGATCGGGGCGGAACGACCGATGAACTGTCAGCTGCAACTATTTGGTCAGGGTCTGCGTGATCCGAATCGATTCGGGGAGACCCTGGCGCGATTGCAGGCGGTGGTGGGGGAGGGCGGAGTGGGGGTGCCGCGGGCGGCGGATTCGCACCGGCCGGGGGCTTATGAGTTGGCGGGAACGGAGGGATTGGATTTGGATTTGGGGGAGGAATCCGGGGTTGGGGAGAACCTTGAGGGGTGGATTGGGTTGCCGCTCCGGCGGGTGCGGGGTGGCGGGATGGAGATTCGAAAGGAAGACGTGGTGCGAGCGGTGGGACCCTACCGGGCGTCGGGGAATTGGTGGGAGGAAGGGTGGATGGCGGAGGAATGGGACGTGGAGTTACGGAATGGCGAGGTGGTGCGGGTGGCGAAACGGGGGGAGGATTGGGTGGTGGAAGGGGGGTATGAGTCGAAGGACGTGCACGGGAGCCAGGGAGGGCTCGGGGCAGGCGGCACCGGGACGGAGCCGATCGCACGCGGGACGCGTGCGGTCCCCGCTGAGGTGATCGCGGTTGATTTTGGTGGGGAGGGAGGGTGAGCGATTACGTGGAGTTGCGGGCGCGGAGTGCGTTTTCGTTTTTGCGCGGGACTTCGCAGCCGGAGGATCTGGTGGCGGCGGCGGGGGGGCTGGGCCTGGGTGGGTTGGCGGTTTGTGATCGGGATGGGGTGTACGGTTCGGCGCGGGTGCACGCGGCGGCCAGGAAGGTGGGGGTGCGGCCGATCGTGGGTGCGGAGCTGACGATGGAGGGTGGCGGGGTGCTGCCGGTGCTGGTGAAGGACCGGACGGGGTACCGGAACCTTTGCCAGTTGATCACGCGGGCCAAGTTGCGGGGGACGAAGACGGAGTGCGCGGTGCGGTGGGGGGAGCTGGGGGGCTTTGCGTCGGGTCTGGTGGCGTTGGTGGGCGGGAGAGCGGATGCAGCGGGTTTGGACGGGGTGGTGGGGGCATTTGGAAAGGAGGATGTTTGCGTGGAGGTGCGGCGGCATTTGTTGCGGGGGGAGGATCGGAGGAATGAGTTGCTGGTCGAATTGGCCAGGAGCCGGGGGGTGCGGGTGGTGGCCACGAACGGGGTGGTGTACGCCACGCCCGAGCGGCGGCAGGTGCTCGACGTGTTTACGTGCATTCGGAATCACACGCATCTCGATCAAGCGGGGCGGCTGCTAAGCGCGAATTCGGAGCGGCACCTCAAGTCGGGGAAAGCGATGGAGCGCTTGTTTCCGGATCTGCCGGAGGCAATTTCCAACACGGCGCGGGTGGCGGAGCGGTGCGAGTTTACGTTGGAGAATCTGGGGTATGAATTTCCGACTTTGGACGTTCCGGACGGTCAGACGATGGCGTCGTGGCTGCGGGTGCAGGCTTACGAGGGGGCGCGGCGGCGCTACGGGACAATCCCGGAGGTGGTGCGGCGGCAGTTGGAGCGGGAATTGGATCTGATCATTGATCTAAAGTTTTCGGGGTATTTTCTCATCGTTTGGGATTTGGTGAATTTTTGTCGGGACGAGAATATTCTCGTTCAGGGTCGGGGAAGTGCGGCGAACAGTGTGGTTTGCTATTGCCTGGGCATCACGGCTTGCGATCCGATCAAGCATAAGCTGCTGTTCGAGCGTTTCCTGAGCGAGAGTCGGAAGTCCTGGCCGGACATCGATCTTGATCTGCCGAGTGGAGATCGTCGGGAGCGGGTGATTCAGGAAGTGTACCGGCGCTACGGGAAGCACGGGGCGGCGATGACGGCGAACGTGATTACTTACCGGGGACGGAGCGCGATGCGGGAGATCGGGAAGGCGCTCAATTTCCCGCCCGAGATTCTGGACCGATTCTCGCGACTGCACGCGGCGGGGGATTTTCCTCATACCCTGGAGCTAAGGGATCAGCTGAGGCAGGCGGGGTTGCCGGTGAGTCACGCGCGATCGGAGGCTGCGGTGAGATTGTATCAGCAAATGCGCGGGTTGCCGCGGCACCTGGGGCAGCACAGTGGGGGGATGATCATTTGCCGGGATGCGTTGAGTTCGGTGGTGCCGTTGGAGAATGCTTCGATGCCGGGGCGGGTGGTGGCGCAGTGGGACAAGGATGATTGTGAGGACCTAGGTATCGTGAAGGTTGATTTGCTGGGGTTGGGAATGATGGCGGTGATGCAGGATTCGCTGGAGATGTGCCGGGAGCGGCGGGGGGACGTGGCGGACATGGCGGCGATCCCGCCGGACGACGCGCAGACTTATGATCTGATGTGCGCGGCGGATACGGTGGGGACGTTTCAGGTGGAGAGCCGGGCGCAGATGGCGACCTTGCCCAAGTTAAAGCCCCGGTGTTTTTACGACGTGGTGATTCAGGTGGCGGTGATCCGGCCGGGTCCGATTCAGGGTGGAATGTTGCACCCGTTGTTCGCGCGGAGGGCGGGGGAGCCGTTTGAGCACATTCACCCGTTGCTGGCGGACACCTTGGAACGAACCTATGGCGTGCCTTTGTTTCAGGAGCAGTTGCTCAAGATGGCGATGGTCATGGCGGACTTTACCGGGGGGGAGGCGGAGGAATTGAGGCGGGCGCTGAGTTTTCACCGTTCGCACGAGAAAATGGACAAAGTGTGCGTGAAGCTAAAGGCGGCGATGGTGGCCAAGGGGATTGAGGAGCGGGTGGTGGAGGAGATCGTGAAGTCGGTGCAGTCGTTTGCGGTGTATGGATTTCCGGAAAGTCACGCGATTAGCTTTGCATTGATCGCTTACGCGAGTTGCTGGTTGAAGACGCACCGCGCTCCGGAATTTTACTGCGCTTTGTTGAACAATCAGCCGATGGGATTTTATTCGGCGGCGACGTTGGTGCAGGACGCTAAGGCGAGGGGCATCAAGGTGCGACCGGTGTCGGTGCTGACGTCGGGGTGGCGGTGCGGGGTGGACGCGGATGACGGGGTGCGGTTGGGATTGTGCGTGGTGCGGGGAATGAGCGAGGTGGAGGGAGAGCGAATCGTGCGGGAGCGCGGGGTGATGGCATTCACGAGTGTGGCGGATTTCAAGGTGCGGACGGGATTGGCGAAGGATGGGTTGCGGAATTTGGCGCGGATCGGAGCCTTGAACGGGTTGGCCGAGCACCGTCGGGACGGGTTTTGGCGGGTGGAGGAGCCGGTGCGGGTTGGCGATTTGTTTTTGGAGGTGGAGGGCGAGGGGGGTGCTCGCGGGCCGCTCGAGGCGATGGGTGCGGGAGAGAGATTGGGGGCGGATTTTGCCGGAATGGGGATGACGACGGGCGCGCACCCGATGGCGCTGGTGAGGGATAAGTTCCCCGAAATCTGGCGGGCCGGGGATCTCGTGGAGGCGGGGCAGAACGACGACGTGTGGATCGGGGGGATGGTGATCTGCCGTCAGCGACCCGGGACGGCGAAGGGGTATGTCTTCATCAGCGTGGAGGATGAGACCGGGGTGGCGAACGCGATCCTGGAGCCGGAGTTGTTTGAGGAGCGGCGGCTTTGCGTCACTCAGGAGCGGTTTTTGCGGATTCGGGGGGTGGTTCAGAGGTCGAAGGATGGGGTGATCCTGGTGAAGGCGCGGGTGGTGGAGGGAATGCGCTACGGCGAGGCGTTGGCGGCACCGGTGTCGCATGATTTTCACTAATCGAGGACCCGGGAATCGCAGTGGTGGGAGAGCTGACCCTTTCGAGAAGAGATGCCAAGTCCGCGTTGGCAGCGTTGGCAGAATCGAGTTCGATGCGCAGCGCATCGAGGCAGGCAAGTTGGGCGCGGGCGTCGACGAGTTCCGCGTTGAGTTTGCGGATCTGATCTTGATCGGCTTTCGAGGCGGCGACTTGGTTGGCGAAATCGCGTCTGAGCGATCCCGTTTTTTCGGCCCTTTCCTGAATGGATTCCAGTTTTCGACGGAGGGCCGATTCGGAATCACGGGCGCGGTCGAGGTCGTCGAGTCGGAGGGCAAGTTCGCGTTCGACGAGTTCGGCGCGGCGTCGGCGGGCTTCGACGCGGGTGAGTTCGGTGCGGAGCGCGGCCTCGGATTGAATCAGTTCGTTGGTCCGGGATTGTTGCCGGGTGAGTTCGTCTTGCAGGTTGTCGGATTGCTGAAGGGCTGCGGCGAGTTCGTGTTCGAGAGTCGCGATGCGGCCCTGCGTGGTGTCAGTTGGGCCGGCTGGAGGGTGCGCGGCGGACGGAGCGAAATCGAGGGAGGATGCTTCGACGGCTGGGGGGATGAGGGGGGCGGACGGCCAATCCGGGGCGGCTGGCGCGGTGGAGGGGGCGAAATCAGCGGTATCTTCGCGATTAGAGCCCAGGTCGACCAGGGCGGCGCAGATCGCATCCGCGGAAGGAGTCTTGCCATTTTTCCGAAGATCGCCAAGTAGACTGACGTAGTCGGAGAAGCCGATTCGTTTCTCAGAGAAAAGCCGGGCGAGGGACTCGCGGTCGGCCTCGATTTGATCCGGCGGGGCTATCTCCGGATGAGGTGCGAAGGGCGCTGCGGCAGGGTCGCGGGTCACGGTGGTAGGGAAACTATTTGGTTGCGAGGTGGTCGCCAAGCGGTAATTGGCGGACGTGGGGCGAGGTGATTTCGCTGTTTGGATGGAGCCTGATTGAGTATGACAAGAAATTTGTGGAGATTCCTTGCCAGCTGCCTGCCCATCCCAAGTTAGCGGTGTGGGAGTGGGAGGTGGAAAGCGATGCCGTGCGCTGGTCGCCGCAATTGCGGGTAATGCTTGGGTACGAGGAAACGGAGCTTGAGCCGACTTGGGCGGAACATCGGAGGTTATTGACGCCGGATGGCTTTGAGCGATTGGAGGCGGCCGTTCAGCATTGCCTGCAGACGGGGGAAGAATATTGCGTGCGGGTTGCTTTTGAGGGAGCCGGTCGGAAGCAGACGTTGCTGGAGATCTATGGCTCCGTGGCCGAGTGGAGAGACGGTCGACCGATCCGGCTGAACGGGGTTTGTTTTGACCGGACGAGCGAGCGGATTGCGCTTCGCAGGTTGCGACGCACGACGCGACTGCTGAGTCGAACCGCCCGGATCGGGCGAATTGGAGGGTGGCGGCTGGATCTGAGCACGCGGCAAATGACCTGGTCGGCGGAGATGTACAGAATCCACGGAGTCCGGCGGGATTTCGAACCCTCGCTGGAGGGTATGGTGCAATTTTACCAGCGGGAGAGTTGCGCGAAACTGGAGGCAGCAATTGATGGGGCGGAAGCGAGGGGCGATTCGTTCGAACTGGACCTGGACCTTCACGTTCCGAATGGATCGCGGCGTCGACTGCGAGTGATCGCCACGTGCGAGTGGGAGAATGGAAGATCGATTGTGAGCGGAACAACGCAGGATATCAGCTCGCACTACGAGCTGCAGACCGAGCGGGATCTGCTGTTTTCGGTGTCGCAGGATTTGCTGGGAATCGCGGATTTCGAAGGGCATTACCGGCAGGTGAATCCGGCGTGGATGGGCCTGCTGGGGTGGAGCGAGAGTGAAATGAAAGGCTCTCGGTGGATCGATCTGGTGCATCCGGATGACGTCGAGGAGACCCTGGACGTGTCGCGCTCACTGGCGGACGGGCAGACCTTGGCGACGTTCAGCAATCGCCTGCGTTGTCGCGACGGGTCCTACCGATCGATCTCCTGGAAGGCTGTGCCGGTGATCGCGGAGGGCTGCATTATTTTTGTCGCGCGAGACACCACGGAGCAGGTCGCGGCGGAAAGGGAACTCGAGGAGCGTCGGCGGACGATCGATGCAATTCTCGAACACACCCTGGCGGGATACTGGGATTGGGACATTACGCGAGACGAAGAGACGGTCAGCGAGACGTTTCGGAGGATGTTCGGTTATGGCGACGCGGTGCGGCGGGAATGGCCGGAATCGTGGCGGCGGTTGATACTGCCAGAAGACTTACCGCTGGCTCGGGAGGCGTTTCGCGCGCATTTGGCTTCGCGGGGGGATGCGCAGTTTTCTGCGGAGTTGCGTTGTCGGCACCGGGATGGGTCGGTCGTCTGGATCCTCGTTGCGGGTTCCGTGGTGGAGTGGTTGGAGGATGGTTCGCCGGCACGGATGGTTGGTTGCCACTTGGACATCACGAAATCCAAGTGGCAGGAGAGCGAGCGCCACCGGGCCGAGCAGGCGTTGAGCGAGGCGGCTTTGGACGAGCGCAGGCGGCTGGCTTTCCACATGCACGACGGGGTGGGGCAGTTGCTGACGGCTTTGGCGATGACGGCAAAGCGGCTGGCGGGAGCGAAGGACTCGAGTGAATCGGTGCGGGAGGATGCGGTGGCGATTCAGCACATCGTGAGGGATACCCACCGGCGGATCCGGGCGATTACGCGGGGATTGGTGCCAGAAGAAGTGACCCGGGAAAATTTCGTTAAGGCGGTCGAGCGGCTGGCCGAGGCCTGTGCAGCGGGTTTTCAGATCCGGTGCGTTTACGAGGGGCCGGCGGAGGTGCGGCTGCCGCACTGCTTCGGCGCGTTGCAAATTTACCTGATCATTCAGGAGGCCATTCTCAATGCCGTGCGCCACGGCGAGGCGAGCGAAGTGGTGGTGCGGCTCGAGCAGCTGGCGACGGAGATCGACCTCACGGTGGACGATAATGGGAGCGGATTCGAGATCGACGATGAAGGATCGGCCTCGCACGGACTGGGCCTGCGCAGCATGGCGACGCGGGCTCGGGAGGCTGGCGGGGAGTTGAACGTGAGTAGATCGGAGCGCGGGGGGACTCGGGTCGGGTGTCGGGTGAAACGGTATGACGCGATCTCCGAGCCGACTATCCTTTGACGAGGAGTTCGTCGAAGAGTTTCGGTAACTAAGTTTTAGATTGGCGGGTGGCGGACGCAGTGCGGAGCGTTCGAGACGGCAAGGCGACCGCCAAGCCAAGCGCGATGGCCAGCAAGAACGCGTTGCGGACGAGGGTGGCGATCATTTTGCCGAGAGAGGGAGTGGATTCGCCGAAGCACCCGCAATCGACGATCAGACCCTGGCTGAGAGCCCAGGCAATGGCGGAGATGAAGGTGGCGAAAAGGAATGCGGCGAGAATGGCGCCGAACTTAGCGGTGCGGGGTATCAGCAAAAGGATCGCGGCGAGGATTTCGAACCACGGGAGGGTTACGGCGAACGCCGAGACGGCGGATGGCGGCAGGATCGAGAACTGTGCGATGGTGATGGCAAAGCCTTCGCTGGCCCCGGCTTTGATGAGTCCCGCGGTGAGAAAAAGAGCTGCGAGGAGGACTCGCACGAGGATGAAGAGGAGGCGCACGGTGTCGATGGGCTAGACGGCGGAGAACGTTGCAGGGCGGGAAGGCCTGACGGCTTCGAGGGTGTCGAGGATTCGGCGGGCAGCGGCGACATTGTGAACGCGAAAAATGGCGGCTCCGCGGAGATGACCGGCGACGATGCAAGCGGCGGTGCCCGGGTCGCGGTCGAGCGGATCGAGGCGGTCGAGGACTTCGCCAATGACGGTCTTGCGAGAAACGGGGAGAAGGACGGGGCAGCCGAGGGCGGAGAGGCGCTGGAGGTGACGGAAGACGGCGAGGTTGTCGGCGCGTTGTTTCGCGAAATCGATGCCCGGGTCGAGGATGATCTGATCGCGCGAGAGGCCCGCCGAGATCGCTAGATCGATCTTTGAGCGGAAGAAGTCCTCCAAATCCGCGATGATGTCGGGGTAGGTCGCGGTCAAATGCGCGACTTTCGGCAAGCCGCGGGTGTGCATGATGAGGAGGGCGGCTCCGTGGGCGGCGCAAAGGCGGGCGTTTTCGTCGGTGGGCAGGCCACCGATGTCGTTGAGAATGTCCGCTCCGGCCGCCAGGGCGGCGGCGGCGACGGAGGTGCGCCAAGTATTCACGGAGAGAATCTTGGAGTCTTGAGATTCGAGTTGCGATCGCTTGAACGCCGCGATGACGGGGAGGAGGCGATCAATTTCTGCGGATTCGCTGATCGGGGGTCGGTTCGTGCGAGCGCTTTCGGCCCCGACATCGAGAATGTCGGCTCCGTCACGGAGAAGGCTGGCCATTTTCGCCGAGGCCCAGGCGGGGTCGAGCGATCCGTCGGCGCAGAAGGAATCGTCGTTCACGTTGAGTATGCCCATGACGAGTGGGCGGCGCGGGAACGTCAGGCGGTGGTGGCGGGCGCGGAGTTCCATGTTGTGGCGGGCGGGATGCTTCGAGCTTGTGAAGCGAAGTATTCTCTTTCACGCTTCCGAAGGAATCAACCGCCATGAATTTTATTGAATCGGTCTACGAGAAATTGCGACGTCATCCGAAGCGGATTGTCTTCCCCGAGGGTGACGATCCGCGGGTCCTGCGAGCGGCGCAGAAGTTCTACGAGGAAAATCTCGGCGTGCCAGTGTTGTTGGGGCGGCGGGAGGTGATCGAGAAAGTTGCGCTGGCCGAGAAAATCTCGCTCGACCACGTGGCGATCATTAATCCCGAGACCTCGTCGGACCTGCCGCGTTTCTGCGAATGGATCGAAAAGATGGACCGTTATCGCGGCTACGGGATCAACGATTCCAAGGCGATCATGGTCAACCGAAATTACTTCGCGTCGATGATGTTGCAGCTTGGTCTGGTGGATGGGCTCGTGGGCGGGGTGAGTTCCTACGGCGGCTCGTTGCTGCGTCCATTGCTGCAATTGGTGAAGCGGTTTCCTCACGCGGAAGTGGTTGCTGGGTGCATGGTGGTGTCGGTGCCCGACAGCAAGTTCGGCGACGATGGAGTCTTGTTTTTCAGCGATTGCGGTGTCGTGCCGGAGCCGACGATGGAGCAGCTGGCGTCAATTGCTCTGCAGACGGGGATGCTGGCTCGGCAAGTCTTTGCGACGAAGGCCCGCGTAGCGTTGCTGAGCTTCTCGACAAAAGGAAGTGCGATCACGCCGTCGACTGAACGCGTATCCCGAGCGGCGACGCTGACCCGGGAATTGGCGACGAAGTACGGGATCGAAATGGAGATTGATGGTGAGCTGCAGGCGGACGCGGCGCTTCTTCCCGAGCTGGCTGGCATCAAAGCTCCCGGCGGGATGGTCGCGGGTAACGCTAATTGTCTGATTTTCCCGGATCTCAACTCCGGCAATATCTCGGTCAAGCTCGTGCAGCACCTCGCAAAGGCGCGGGTCTACGGTCAGCTGATCCTGGGACTGATGCGACCCGCGGCGGAGTTGTCGCGGGGAACGCATCCCGACGAGATTGCGAGCGTCGCCGCACTGGTTGGTCTGCAGGCGATCGAGTACCGGAAACTTTACCCCGAAGAGCAGGCTGCGGTCTGAGGACTTGGCGATTTGAACACAACGACCCCGCGAATCTTCGTCGCCGCGACGGAGCAGGATACCGGCAAAACGACGACGTCGCTTGGGCTCTACGGGGTGCTGCGGAAGCGTTTTCCGAAGATCGGCTTCATCAAGCCGGTTGGCCAGCGGTTCACTGAAGTCGACGGCGTGAGGATCGACGAGGACAGCGTACTCATCCGCGATACCTACGGAACGGACACGCCGATTGCGGACATGAGTCCAATCGCGGTGGAGCCGGATTTCACGCGGCGATACATCGAGAAGGCAAACAATGATTTTCTGGTGAAGCGGATTCGCCATTCGTTCGACCGGGCGACCTGGGAGAAGGAATTTGCGATCATTGAAGGGACGGGACACGCGGGGGTGGGCTGGTCTTTGATCTCTCGAACGCGCACGTTGCGAAGTTGCTCGGGGCGAAGGTTCTTCTGGTGACGCCCGGCGGGATTGGAAGGCCAATCGACGAAGCGGCTTTGAACAAGGCACTATTCGATTCAATGGGCGTCGAGGTGATCGGTGTGGTGATGAATAAGGTTGTCCCGTCGAAGATCGACTACATTTCGGATTTCGCGGAACGGGGCTTCAAGCGGTTGGGATTGGAATTACTTGGCGTGATTCCGCAGGAGCGGTTGTTGGCGGAGCCGACGCTGACGGATATCTGCGCGAAGATTCGCGGGGACGTTCTCTGCGGCGGCGGCGAGCTGCGGCGGCGGGTCGCCAACGTGATGATTGGAGCCATGCGGCCGACCAACGTGTTGAGTCGGCTGGAGGAGCGAACGCTTCTCATCACGCCGGGCGACCGGGAGGACATCATCCTCGCCGCGCACTCGGAATCCGAGCAACAGCTTGCCTCGGGTGGGCAAAGCATCGCTGGGCTGGTGCTCTCCGAATCGCTCCGACCCACTGGGCCGGTGGCGAACATCATCGCGAATTCTTCGCTCCCGGTGATTGCTTCGCCGATGGATAGTTACACGATCGCGAGCCGCATCAATTCGATGACCGTGAAAACGTTGCCGGGCGATTCGGATAAGATTTCAAGGATTCAACAGCTGGTGAGCGAGCACGTAAACGTCGATCGGCTACTCGAGAAGATCGGGATCTGATTTCGCGCGCACTCGATCGGCGTCACTTTACAACGGTGATCTTCAGTCTGAGAAAGGTTCCCTGGTCGCCGGCCGGGCTCGGGCGGTGCGGCTCGCGACGGAGTTGGACCCTTCATCCGGGTCGAACGTTACGCCATTCGCGGACCAGGCCAACAGATCCGTCGATCTTTCGACCTCAACCGTGACGCCCGTGATGGTGCTGCTCTGGGCAAAATTGAGAACGATCTCGGTCGCGGTTTCGAAGACCGTGATCAGGGGCTGGGTCTCCGCTAGAGTCGGATTCGACCCCTGGACGTATTCGAGCAGATTGGGGCGGCCATCTCCGTCGGGATCGGCACTTTGCCCCGGGTCGATGAGGCTTGGGTAATCAGCGGCCCACTGGGCGAATGATTTTGTGTCCGAGACGACTTTGATCACGAAGGTCTGTTCGACAAATTCGCTCAAAGCATTCGTGCGTTGGATCGTGATGGGGTAATCACCCGGAGGAGCCGTGATGGTGCCGGAGAGACGCCCCGTGGTGGAATTGAGAGCCAGGCCAGTTGGGAGTTCCGTGCCGGGCGCGACGCGGAAAACGGCCGACTGATCGAAATATCCGGAGCGGAGGCGGTCAACGAACGTGGCGTTGGCAGTCGTGTTGCCAGCCGTCGGGGTGACCCCAGCGACGCTGGTGCTTCCGGTGGTCCCCGACGAATTCCTGCGCCAGCCGGCGCTCGTGGTGGCGGCAGCTTCGGTGTCGCCGATGAACGCGGCGGCGGTGCTCCCGCCAACAGATCCAACGTTCGGGCTGAACGTGGAGTCATTTCCATAGGAGATCGAATGCACGGCGGAACCGGACGCGTCCTTGATCACTAAGCCATCGCCGCCATTGGCGAGCGAAGGCCAGGAACCGGAGAAATGAGCCGAGCGATTGGACGGGATCACGAGCGTGCCGTCGGCGGGATCGAAGTCGTCGGGCGGCAGCTTGGGATCCTTCGACGACGAATTGTAGATCACGATCAAGGTGCCAGCCGGCACGTCGTCCCAGACGGAGGAATTGAGGAAGTTGACGACGGAGGGGTCGGCGGTCGAGTCATCGAACTTCCACTGACGCGGACTGGTCGCGGACAGCGTGAGAATCTCCACCCACTCGGAGACGCCACCGCTGGGTCCCTGGCTAAACTCGTTGATGATCGCCGGCCGAGAGAAGGAAGCCGAGGTGCCGCGCAGGACAAGGTCGCTCGTGTAATCGTAGGCCGCGCCCGAAACGACGGAACCCGGCGGGCGAGTGAGGATCATGGTGGCATCGGTGGTGAAGGGGGTGCCGACGTTGACGCCATCGGACGGTGTGAGAACGCAGCGCCAGGTCCGCCCCGGGGTCGCGGAAATGCCGGAGGTGGTTTGCCCAGGGGCGTCGGTGAATTTGACTCCGTCGGAGCTGCTTTGCCATTGGTAATTGAACGCTACGGTTGCGTTCTCGGGATCGGTGGCGATGACGTTGGTCACGACAAGCGGTTCGTCGCTATACGCCTGATTCGACGGGGAGAGGCTCGCAGCGGTGATGGTAGGCGGCTGGTTCGCGACCGTGATGGAGCGGGTGCCTGAGCTGCCGACGGCGCCTTCGTTGTCGATCGCGCGAGCCTGGATTGTGTAGGTGCCCGTGGCGGGTGGGATCCACGCGAGCGAATGGGGCGCGGCGGTGTTGGATCCAACGACCGATCCATTGACGAGGAAATCGACCCGGCTGACGACGCCCGGCTGCCCGCTGGTGGTGAGGTCGGTGGCGGTGGCGGCGAGGGGGACTGTTGCGCCCGGACTGAAGACGGTTTGATCTTCCGGCGAGGTGAGCTGAACGATCGGGGCTGGGTTGACCGGGGCTGCGGCTGTGCCGAAGACAATCAATTCCGCGGCAGTGAGTGTGCCGCCGGTCGAGTTGCCGGCGGAGCTGCGGTCGGCGATCTTGAGCGTCCACGTGCCGCTCGAATTTTCGCCCCAACTGCGGACGGTCATGAATGTCCAGTTGGCGAAATTGTTGCCGGTATCGGAATGGACCTCGGTGAGGCGGCTTTCCACGCCGCTTGGCGACGTGAGCGTGATCACGAGATTGCCGCGCGAAGTGTGGTTGATGTTGAGACGGACGGTCACGTGTTCCACGCGCAGGTTGCTCGACCCAAGGTCGAAGGTCCGGGTGATCCCCGTCGCGTTGCTGTCCGGGATGGTGCTGGAACTCGATTGGGTGGAGACGGCTGACGTGTGGGTCCCGAGATTGATCCAGGTCCCGGCCGTCGTCACCGCGGCAGTGGCGTCGATGAGGCCCGCCCCGAACTTGTGGTTGAAATGGAAGCCTGCCGGATTGGTGATCCAGTCGGAGTCGGCCGGTCTGATCTTCGCAGCGGAGCGGATGAGGATTTCCTGGACGTCACGCCACCCGAGAGTGGGATTGCGCTGGAGCATGAGAGCGACCACGCCAGCCGCGGTTGGCGTCGATGACGAGGTGCCTCCGAAGTCGGTCGCGTAGTTTCCCGCGGTGCCGGAAGCGGTGTTGTAACCGGCCGTGCCGCTACGGTCGATGGTCGTAATGTCGAGCGTGCCGCCGCTGGACGGAGCGACGACGACAAGGTTTGCTCCCGGTTCGCTGTAGTAAGCCTGGGCGTTTTGGTTCGTGCTGGCACCGATGGCGATGGTGTGGATCGAATTGGCGTAGCCGTCGTAGTTCGAGTTGTCGCTATCCTGAAGACCGTTGCCCCCGGCCCACAGGATGATCGTGCCGCGACCCGCCCGCCCGGTGGCGGTCGCGTTGGCGAAGGAGGCTCTGGTGAGTTCGCCCGGAGCCTCGAGCGTGAGGCCGTCGTCACTGGGTCCCCAGCTGTTTGATTTCACTTGGATCACGTCGTTGCGCCAGGCCATGGCTTGGGCCTCCTCCTTGTCGGTCGTCGAAGCGGCGATGAGGCGAAGGCCGACGACATTTGACTCCGGAGCGCTGCCGACGACGCCGAGGTTGTTGTTGCCGATGGCGGCGACGTTACCTGCGCAGCTGGTGCCGTGGTCGTCGTCGCTGCCGGGTGATGGATCGTCGGGAGTCGAGTCGTTCCAATCGTGATCGATGTCGGTGCGAACGTTTCCGGCCAGGTCCGGGTGGCTGGTTTCGAGACCGTCATCGACAATTCCCACGACGAGACCAGACCCGCGGTAGCCGGTGCCCGGATAATTCCAAACCGGTTCGATATTGATATCGGCTCCGACGGTTCCCCCGCTTTGGCCGGTGTTCTTGAGGTGCCATTGGCTCCCGATGAGCGGGTCGTTCGGAAGGGCCCGGCGAGTCTGTTGACGGGCGAGCAGGATGTCGGCGGTGGCAACTCCGGTCAACGAACGGACCATCGATACACGATCCAGGGCGGCGAAGCTGTTCTGGAATCGAAGAACGGCGAAAGTGGGGGCGTAATCCGGGCGACTGACTTCGACGACACCGGGGATGCTGGCGGGAAGGACCGCGCCGGGGGCGAGTTCGACGCGGACTTCCGAAGTCACGAGACGGCGCGTGGTCGCGTTGCGTGGCTGGCTGTTTTCATAAAGGACGGGGAGGATCGAAGTGTCTTCCGCTGCCGGGAGTGATTCGACAGTTGAACGGAGCGCCGCGAAATTGGGCTGGGCGGGAAGCTTCACCGTCTCTTCGGTGCCGTCGGGAAGGCGGCGGACGACTTCGTCGAGGGCGACCTCGAAATCTCGGGGCACCCCGGCGTCATCGATCCGGATCGTTCCGGATGCGAACGCCGCCGGCGCGGCGGCGGCTGCTCCGGGATCAGCTGGCAATGCCGCTGGCGAGGAAGGTGAGGCGGGAGTCGCGCCAGGAACCGACGGGTTGGTGGTCGCCGAATCCGCGTAGGTCGGCACGAAACGGAGGGCCAGAATGAGGGCGACCAGAACCGCCGGAGCGATCCAATAGAGGTGAGATTTCAGGTTTCCACTCAATTTGCGACCGGCGGTGTATCGCAGATATTCTTCTGATTGCTACGGAATATTTCGCGTTTTTGGTTTAGCGAGTTGTGCAGGCAATCCAGAGTTTCTGCAGACGGTTGAGGCGGTAGCGTTTACGAAAAACCTGAAAGTTGTCGCGGCGAATTTTTTCCAACGTTCGTTCGTAGATGGCGCGCATGATTTCCGCCGTTCTGAGGGCGGCGCGGTCTTTGGACGGGAGTGCATTGGCGGCCGCCGAGTAGAAGGCCGCAGCACGATCTGCTTCGAAGCTGGCGAGCTGTCGGAAATTCTTCGACGGGCGATTTTCCAAGAGTTCGCTCTCTGTCACCCGGAAGCGGTAGAGGTCTTCGGTGGGGAGATAGATTCGGTCACGGGCAGCGTCTTCTTTCACGTCGCGAAGGATGTTGGTGAGCTGAAGAGCGAGTCCGAGGTTCTCGGCGTAAGTAGCGCTCCCGGGTTGGTTCGCACCGAAAATGCGGATCGAGGCGAGGCCGACGGCGGAAGCGGCTCGCCAGCAGTAGGCTCGGAGATCCTCGAAGGTGTCGTAGCGGGTCTGGTGCAGGTCAGTTGTCATGCCCGCGACGATCTCGACCAGGAGTTGCGCATCGATCTCGCGGCGCTCCAAAAGGCCGAGCAGATCGGCCGGGAGTTCCCCGGGACAGTCGGTCAATGCGCGGGTCCAGGCGGCGAGAGTGCGTTGCTTCGTGGACACGTCGAGTTCTTCGGTATCGGCGATGTCGTCGACGATGCGGCAGAAGCGGTAGAAGATGAGCGAGTCGTCGCGACGGTCGGCCGGCAAAAATGCCAGGGCGAAGGCAAGGTTGGAACTGCTCTGGCCCGCGGCGAGTCCGGCGGCGATCGGGGCGGGGACGAGTTCGGTCATGATTTGGATCAATCGATCTCCTGAAGACGCGATGGAATTCGTGATTCGTAGAGACAGGCCCAGGAGACGACAAGCCATCCGGCGAGGACGCCCGCGGCGATGGCCAATCCGCAACGCCCGCCGAGCGCGGCGATCGAGTCAGGGCCGAAGACGGCGTTCAGGAAGATTCCGGCGCCAACGAGGAGCAGGTTCGAAATGGTCGCGAACGCGAGGAAGGAGACGACAGCGGCGGCGTTTGCGGTGAAGAATTGCAACGCGCTGGCAGTGGCGGCGGCAAGGGAGAGATTGCGAAAAGTAAGCGTGATGGGGATCAAAACGGTCGTGAACAGGAAGGTGGCAAAAATAGGTGGCGCCCAATCGATGAGGTAGGTCTTGAGAATTGGGAGATCGAGCGTGTTGGCCGCGACGTTGGGGAGGATGACGATCGCGAAGGCGGCGATGAGGAAAACGACGGCCCATTTCGAGACGTAGCCCATTCGGCGACAGCTGAGGTGGATCAGTTCACGGTGATTGAGCTTCGATCCACGACGCCAGAGTCGAGCGACGAGGAGAAAATAGGTCAGCAGGAAGAAGCCGAGGAGGAGTTCGAACGGGAGCGAGGCGTAGTTGACGAAGGCTCCGCCGACGAGGACCGCCCGCTGCGGGAAGAGGGCGGTGAGTTCGGGGAGGAGGAGGATTACGAACGGTTTGGCGAGCGCGGCGAGGGCGGAGAGACCGAGTCCCAAAAGGAGCAAAGTGCCGGAGCGCGGGAGGCGTCGCCGGAACGCGCGCAAAAGCGCCCCGAAAATCCCGTCGACGTTCAGGAGGAAGCGGACGGCGAAAAGCGCCGACACTGGAAAAGTGAGGGTGAAAATGTGAAACGTGCTGCCGGTCGTATCCAGCGCCGAGCGCCAGGACCAATCAAGGATGGTGCTGGCCGTGGGCAGCGGGAATCGCTGGTCGAAGTCGTTTGCCCAGGACCAGAGACTTTCTTCACCGCGCACCAGGACGAGCAGCGCGGCGGCAGCGCGGAAGAGTCCGTAGACCAAGCCGAAGAGCGCGGGGACGCGCCAGGCGTCCGGGTAGCACGTGAGGCAAGTCGCCCCGCGACCGAGCGCTCGGCGGACGGTGGGTTGAATCGCCGCGGTGAGAACGGCCAGAGCGGCGGCAGCAACGAGGTAGGTGGGATAGTCGCCGGACATCGTAGGGACGTTAAGCAAGGGGGTGGCGGAACTTAAGACTTATGTTCGGATCGGACGATTTCGGATAGAAGGCAGGAATGACGTTCGCCACTTGGATCACCGTGATCCGGATTCTACTGATTCCGGTATTCGTTTTGTTCGCCGTTTACTACGGGCGCAGCGTCGAGCTCGGGGTGCCGGTGGAGGTCTGGCGCTACGCCGCGATCGGAGCATTTTTGCTCGCGGCGGTGAGCGACGCGTTTGACGGCTGGGTTGCCAGACGTTTTGGGCAGACGAGTCGGCTTGGTGCCGTGCTGGACCCACTTGCGGACAAAGGACTCCTCCTTTCGGCAATCATCACGCTGAGCGTGAGTCCGTGGAACTACGTGCTTCCGCTCTGGTTCCCGGTCCTTGTGATTGCTCGGGACGTCGTGATCTTGACGGGTTGCGTGGTTGTGAGGTTCGTAACCGACGAGCTGGAGGTGAAACCGAGTTGGACGGGGAAGGTCGCGACAGCGCTCCAGATGGTGGCCGTCGCGTGGGTGATGTTGCAGATTCCGCACAATGAGGGTGCGGTTTGGACCGCAGGCGTGTTTACCTTAATCAGTGGGGTGGACTACGTGATCCGGGGGATCCGGCAATTTTCGCACCACGAAGCCAATCCGCATCCATGAAAACCATCGCCATCGTCGGCCGCCCGAACGTCGGGAAATCCGCACTCTTCAACCGCCTTGCTGGGCGCAATATCTCGATCGTTCACGATCAGGCGGGCGTCACGCGAGATCGGATCAATTCCGTTTGCCGCCTGGCCAGCGAACCCTTCGAGATCGTGGATACGGGCGGCATCGGCGCGGATCCGGATCCGGATTTTGCTGAAGAAACGCATTTCGCCGCCGACGTGGCGATCGCGACGGCGGACTTATTGCTGCTGGTCGTTGACGGGCAACTTGGGGTCACGCCGCTCGACGCCGAGCTGGCTGAAAAAGTTCGTCGGTCCGGCAAACTGACCGTGCTGGTGGTCAACAAGATCGATACCGATAAGCACAACATGATGCTCGGCGAGTTCTCGCGGATGGGATTCGAGTTTATCGAGGGCGTGAGTGCGGCCCATGGTCGCGGGATCGGAGACCTCGTCGAGCGGATCGAGGAGCGCGTCGATTTGTCGGGGGCGGACTACGATGCCGAGGCCGACGAACATCCGCCGAAAATCGCAATTATTGGTCGGCCAAACGTTGGCAAATCGTCTCTCGTCAACGCGCTACTCAATGACAAGCGGACGATCGTGAGCGAGATCGCCGGCACGACGCGGGACGCCATCGACATCCCGTATGAGTTTGACGGGCGGAAATTCATTCTCGTGGACACCGCGGGCATTCGCCATCGCTCGAAGCACAACACGTCGGTCGAAGTCTTTAGCGTGATGCGATCGGAGAACGCGATCTCGCGGGCCGACCTCAATCTCATCGTCATCGACGCGACAATGGGGGTTACGACTCAGGATAAAAAAATCGCCGGGCTGATGCAGGAGGCGAAGAAGGCAGCCATCATCGTCCTGAACAAATGGGATCTGGTGCGGCCGGAGGACAAGGATCGAGAGCGGGAGGTGCTCCGGGAGAAGATCGACCGGATCCGCGCCGAGATGTTTTTCGTGAGTTACGCTCCCATCGTCGTCGTATCAGCGAAGGACCAGGAAAACCTCCCGCGTCTCTTTAACATGATCGAGAAGGTCCGTCAGCACGCCCAGCGCAAGGTTGGGACGGGTGAGCTGAACCGGATCCTCGCGCTCGCCGTCGAGCGCCAGCCGCCGCCGATCCGGAGCGGTCGGCGTTTCAAAATTCTTTACGCGACGCAGGTCAGCAAGCCCGAGGCGCGGCCCTACGGGCGGGTTGAGTTCCTCCTTTTTGTCAACGACCCGCGGAAACTCTCGGATCAATACGAGAACTACCTTGCGGCCAGGGTTCGCGAAGAGCGCGAGTATCCGGGACTCCCGATCGCGTTCAAACTCAAGGGGCGGAAACCTCGCGACCGCACCGCGCCGGGGAGCGGAGGCGGAAGTCGTCGGAAAAAGCCCGCCGGGGATTAATCGGCGGCTCGGACCGGCTGGCGGTGGGATTTTTGCCATTCGAAACTGGCATGGATTGACTTCGCCGCACCGCGGGTCCTAGTTTCTCCACATGTCTGAAGCTCCTGATTCCGAGGATTTGTTGATTCGCCGTTTGTTGCTCGGAGGGTCCATTTTCATCGTCTCTGGTGCGCTGGTGACGGCAGTAATCATTGCGATCTGTGTTTCGGCTGATTTCAACGTTCTGAATTGGCTCGAATAACGGGGTCGCCGGATAACCGCGGAGGGTCGGCGATGGTGGCGCAGAGGCACGCACCGATGATGATGATCTGCCCGGAGACGTAGATCCAGAGGAGCAGCAACATGAGGCTGCTGATCGATCCGTAGATCTCGGAGTAGTTGATGAATCTCGGGAGAAGGTTCACGAATCCGACCTGCACGACCTGCAGGAAGACGCTCACCATGAGCGCGGGAAGCCACACTTGCGAGAAGCGGACGTTCAGCCGCCGACGCGGAGCCAATCGGTAGAGCATCGCGAACGCGTAGAACAAGACGATGGCGCTCACCAGATAGCGGGACCAGTCGAGCACGGCGAACATCGCGGCGAGATCCACACCCGGTAATGTCACCTCAAGGATGTGCTCAAGTGATTCCGCGATTTGACGAACGACCTGAATAATGGCCGGGATCACGATGCCAAGCACGAGGGCGCTGCCGATGACCGCAATCATGAGCAGGCTCTTGAGTGGAACTTGCCACCAGGGAATCGCCGCCGTCCGCCAAGCTTCGTTGACCGCCAGGACGAGGGCTTGGAAAAATCTGAGCGCGGTCCAGACGAGCACGATGATGGAGAGGGCGCTCACGCTCCCGCGGACGCGTTCGAGGTTGTCGACCGAGCTGAAAATGAGTCGGCGCTGCGCTTCGGTGATCGGTGCGAAGTTTTCGATGGCGGATTGGATGTCGCTCGAGTCGAAGAAAAACGAGCCGATCGAAAGAATCAGCGCCGCTAGCGGGACGATCGAGAAAAGCGCGTAGTAGGCGAACGCGGCGGCGCGTTGTTCGCCACCAATGAGCACGTAGAGCTGAATCGCCCGGAAAAGCGTCCTAATCGACCTTGGAAATCGGTCGATGACAGGGATGCCCATGGGTTGGGGGAGGGAAGTGGCAGCGTTTAGGATACCGGCAAGCTGCCGGCGCTTCCGAGTTGCGCGACGAGATTTGGCAATTCCGACAGGGTGAGAATCGTTGCGGTCGGGGTGACGTCAGCGGTCTCTTCAGAACCCGGGACTTTGATCCAGATGCTCGCGATGCCCGCATTCCTGGCTCCCGCGATGTCGCGTTCCAGACTGTTTCCGATCATGACCGCCTCCGTGGTCGGGACGTCGAGTTCGGACAGGAGGCGGTGGAAGATCTCGGCCTCGGGTTTACCGATGTTGTGTTCACCGGAGATCGCGATGGCATCGAAGAATCCGCCGAGTCCGCTCGCGGCGATCTTCTCGCGCTGCAGGTCGGGTGCGCCGTTGGTGAGCAGGCCGATGCGGTAGTTGGGCGAGAGCCGGACGAGGACTTCCATCGCGTCGGGCATCAGCCGGGCGAGGAGGCGGCGGGTTTTTCCGTAGGAGATCGAAAGCTGCTCCGCGACGTCGGAGCCGTCGAGCTGCTGGTCGCGGAGGGCGGCGTCGAAGACCTGGGTGCGGTAGACCTGCGCCCATTCGCGGAGAGCCTGGAAATCCGGTGTATTGGTCGTAAATTCTCCCCAGAGGCATTCGAACGGGGAGATTCCGATACGTTTGCAAAACGGGCGGGTGGCGGCGGCGTTGGCGAGGCGAGGGGCGTGAGCGAGGACGGATCGTCGGAAATCGGCCTCGTTCGCGCCGAGCTGAGCGAAGGCCAGCGCTGCGGTGGTGGCGATGGCTTCCTTGGTGACGGCGGCGTCGACGATGAGCGTATCGTCGAGGTCGAAAAGAACGGCGCGGATTGGCATGCGTTTGGTGAAACAGACCGTCGGGGATTTTCCCAGGGAAAACGTCGTAATTTCCGGATTGCGTGGCGCGGACCCAGGGAGCATCGTCCCCTCATGGTTGGTCTTGGTATTCTCATTGGCTTGGTGGTGTTCGCGGCTTTGATTGGGCTTTTCTTCATCGGTCAATACAACGCGCTCGTCGGTCTGCGAAATCGGTTCAAAAACGCGTTCGCTCAGATCGATGTTCAGCTGAAGCGCCGCAACGACCTGATTCCGAATTTGGTTGAGACCGCAAAGGGATATCTTACCCACGAACGCGAGACGCTCGAAGCCGTGACCGCGGCGCGGACGACCGCGATGAGTGCAGGATCGAAGGCGGCGGCGAATCCCGGCGACCCGAGCGCGATGCGCGAACTGGCATCGGCGGAGAGCGGTTTGAGCGGTGCTCTTGGGCGCTTGATGATGGTCTCGGAGGCTTACCCCGACCTCAAGGCGAACCAGAACATGATGGCCTTGCAGGAAGAGTTGACCTCGACCGAGAACAAGGTGTCCTTCGCGCGGCAGTCCTACAATGACTCGGTGATGACCTACAACACGAAGCGCGAGGTATTCCCTACGAATATCGTTGCGGGGATGTTCAATTTTGCCCCGGCGGAACTCTTCAAGATCGAGGACGAAGCGGAGCGCGAGGTCCCCAAGGTTTCGTTCTAGAGAGCGGTGGTGACACGCTGGCGGCAGATTCAAGCGGTAGCGGTGGCTATGATGCTGAGCTGCGCATTGACCGCGATCGGAGCAGAAGAAATGAGCGGAGTCGCGGCGGTCATCAAAATGCAGGATGAGACTCTGGTGGTCGCGAACGTTTTGCCAGACGGTCCGGCGGAATCCGCGGGCTTGCAGGCTGGTGACGAAATCTTAGCGATCGACGGGACGGAAGTTGTGGGCGCGTCGCTGGAAGACGCGGCGAAATTGTTACGAGGCGAGCCATTCTCGATGGTTGAACTCAAGGTTCGCCGGGATGGCGGGGCGATCCCGGTGGTCTATCGAGTCATGCGCGAAACTTTCGCAGTTCCTGAGATTCCAGTCGCGAAATAGCAGCAGCACGCCGCCCGCTGGAATCTGGCGAAACGGGCGGTCGAGTCACCGATGCCTGATGCGTTCGCGCAGGGCGAAGAGGCCGATCACGACTCCCGGCAGGGCGAGAACGGGCCAGAATGTCGACAGCGGCGAGGCGGGGGCGAGGGCGGTTAGGGGAACTGGAACGGCGGCGTCGCCGGCCGGGGTCGTCACGTGAGTGGTGAGTTCGTATTCTCCCGTGGTCGGGAGAATAACGGTGGCAGCTTGAAGGAGTTTGTTCTGGGCGGCCTCGCGGGAAGCTGGGATCCGGTCGCGGTTGGATGACGGGATGACGCAGCAGGGCGAGATCCAGGCTTTGGTCGGCTCGAGCGAGTCAGGCGATTCCGTCTTCGTGAGGGTGAACTCGATGCGGGCTTCGGAAATCGGCTCATCGGTTAATGCATCCTGGACGAGCACGCTGAAATCTACCGGTCCGGCACGGAGGACCGGGGGATCGGCGAAGACGGTGACCCGATGGGGTCCTACGATCTCGCCAGCAATAACCGCACCGCCATCAGCGTAGCCGACGGCGATCTGGCCGCTGAGCAATAGGAGGCAAACGAGGGTTTTTCTCATCCAGGAAGCAGCATTCCGCGCATTTGCATGGGTTGAAAGATAATCCAAATCCCGGCGATGAAAAGCAGTGACGCGATCACGGCCCACGGCAGAAACACCCGCCATCGGTGATCAAGGCGGTAGACAATGAACAGGGTCAGGAGAAATCCCGCGTCGAGGAATAAAATTTCGAGGCCCAGCAATCCGTCCCACGAAATGACCGGGGAAACGGGGGACGCGAAACCGAGGAGGCGTTGAAAGACTGGAACAAAACTGAGAAATCCCGTGACGAAGTGAAACGAGAAGTGAGCGAGCCACATTCCGAAGCCCACTGGGGCCAGGGCGACTGCGTAACGGCATACTCGGTTCCTCACGGCTTGCCGGAACTCCGTTCCCGACAGTGGGAGATCCGAGGAGGTGGTCGAGATCATCGCGGCGGTCAAGGAGAGCAGGGCCGGCGCAGCGAGGAGGGTGGCGGCGAGGAACAACGTCGTGAAGGCGATGTGGCCGAGGCCACTTGCTGCGGCGAAAGCCTGGATCGGCGCGGTCATGGCGGCGGCATTGGCAAAGGCTCCAAACGTCAGGACGAGGATGAGAGCGGCGAGGTCGGGCCGATTTTCGTAGCGGCCAACCGAGGACCGAGCGACGTCACGGCGGATGTCGACACCGGGGACGGCGGGTTGCAGAGCAACATTTTCGTGCGGACAGGCGCTCACGCAATCGAGGCAGAACGTGCAATCCATGTTGCCGGATTTGCGGGGTTGGAAGAGATCGAGTTCGCAGCCGCGGTGATCGGAGTTCCCCTTGATGCAGTCGAAGGTGCGGCAGGACTGGCAGACCGAAGGATCGGCGACCCGGACTTCGGCGGGTGAGGCGAGCGATTGGACGAAGTGGAATTGGCCGATGGGACAGACGTATTTGCAGAAGCTGCCGTTGCGAAAAATGCCGTCGATGGTTGTCGCCGCGCCGAAATATCCGAGGACGATAATCGCCGTCCACCACGGGTCATTCCAGAGACTGAAAGCTTCGTAACTCCACAGGTAAACCACGATGAGAGCCGCTGGCAGCCATTTCGCCGGGAGCGGCCAAGGGCGGTTGGATTGCCTGATGCGGAGGGCGGACTGCAGCCGTTGGACGATGTCGCGGACCAAGGTGAAGGGGCAGGCGTAGCAAAATAAATTTCCGACGAGGAGGAGGGCGATGACGCTGAGTCCTCGCCAATGGGTCCAAGGGAGGACGCCCGCAGCGTTGAGGGCGGCGACGGGTGGTCCGGTGAGGCCGTCAACGACGATGAGCGCGGCGATTGCGAGCAGGATAAATTGGAACGGGCGCCGGACGTGGACGAGGGCGCTGGTGAGTGGAGAGCGGCGCTTGGTGATTGGCGGGGGTCGAGCGGGCGCTCTGGGGGACGAGTCGGCGCGTTTACGCGGGTTAAGATACTGAATCGCAATGATGGCGGCAGGCAGGATGAAGGCGATTGAACCCGGGACCCACATGATCGCGCCCGCCGCCGCCTGGTCATCGAGAGCGTTGAGGCTCGAGATGCGGGGGGCCGAGGCGTAGGTCGGATAGAGGACTTTGCCGTAGAAGGAAATGAAGCCAGCGAGGGCGGTGTTTTGCAGGTCGGCGAGGAGGAGGTAGGGGATCATCGTCCAGCGGGGCCAGACGGAGCGACTCGGCCAAGGCTGGACGACCGGCCACCAAAAGAGGAGCGCCGTAATCAAGAAGGTCGCGTGCTCGATCTCGTGCCAGGTCTGGTCCCGCAGCGCGAGATCGTAGAGCGGCGGGAGGTGCCAACCGACGTTTGACACGATGAAGGCGGTCCACGCGAAGACGGGATGGATGAGTGCGCCGCCGAGGCGTTTGAGCGGCGGCCAGACGAGGAACGGCCCCAGCGCGTCGACACGGAGCACGCGCGGAAGGCCCAAAAGAGTGGGGAGAAACGGGTTGCCGAGAAGGAGGAGCGGCGGTGCGACCATGGTCAGCAGGAGGTGCTGCACCATGTGGATGCTGAGGAGAAAGTTGGCGAAAGCGTCGAGCGGGGAGCAGATCGCGACGAATACGGTGAGGATCCCAGCGAGGAAAGAGATCAGCCTGGCTGCGGTGAAGCGAGCCGGGACCTGGTGGCGAAGGCGGAGCCAACCGCGGACGTAGAGAACGGCAGAGAGGACGAGTACAAAAACGACTGACGGCGGGAAGGTCCAGGATAAGAGGGCGGCGTCGGCGGTCATCGTGGGCGCATCTTGAAACGATCTGACCGGTGGTCCCGAATTGGGTTCCCGGTGGCGGGCCTGCTCAAGTTACCGAGTAAACAGAAAAGCGGCGGAGATTGCTCTCCGCCGCTTGGCAAAATCGGTTTGTTCGGACGATCAGAGAGAAGGGGACTTCTGGTAGTGACGGACGTAATTGTAGCGGGTCTCGAAACCCAGTTCCGGTGGAAATTCGGCGTATCCGCAGTGAATCCAAGGAATGTCGCTGCGGTAAGGTGGCTTGTAGGTGCCGCGGGCCGTTGGGAACGGGAACAAGAGAGTCTCGTAAACTCCAAAACCCAGGCGAGCAAACGAGCGACCGACGCCACGGACGAGTCCGTAGCCAAATGCGGCGCTGTTCCCTTCCGCGTAGTTGACCGAAGCGAATGATTCAGTGAGTTCGGTGTAACCGAAGGCAATGTTGCTGATACCGCGTCCCAGTTTCCGCGTCGGACCGTAGTCGGATGCGGGTGGGGCTTGGATGTCCGCGAAGGCAACGGAGGCTCCAACGGTGAGGGCGATGGCGAAGAGGGCGGGAAACTTCATGGGCTTTCGAGTTTCTAGGGTCTGAGCCATTTCCGAGGCAAGCTTTTTTGCAAGGGATTCCTCATTTGCGAGCGAATCCATCCGTTCCTGAGGAGCTGCTCCCTACTGGGCCTCCTGGATCCAGCCGGTGACCAATTCGTAGGCCTCATCATTTTCAGCGGTCAGCTTCCCGTCCGGGCCGTAAACTTTGAAGTTCGGAACGGACTCGATGCCGTATTGCGCGGTGACGGGCGAATCCCAGTCGATGCCGTTGACGCCCTCGCGGTTGATGTCGACTTCGACGACGACGAGGTCATCGCGCTTGGCATCGAGATCGCGGAGGAGAGGAGCGATTGCCTCGCAGGGCGGGCAAAATTTGCTGGTGAAATCAAACACGACCGTCTTTCCGGGAACGAGATAGTCGTTGATGTCGACTTCTTCACCGAAAGCAATTCGTTGCGCCTTGTCTGCCGCGCCAGCGATGCCGGGCAGGCTCAGAGTTAAAGCGATGGTCAGGAGGGTGGCTAGGTGTTTGGCGGCTTTCATGGATTTGGGGCGTTGGTTCTGGTCGATGTGATGTTTAACGGATCGTCTTTATTCTGAAAATCGCAATCTTTACTGAAAGAGCGCTTTGGCGTGAGCCGCGGTGGCGCTCGCGAGGCCGCTGAGAGAATAGCCGCCTTCCAGGATTGAAACAACGCGGCCGCCGCAGATCGCGGTCGCCGTGTCACGAACGGCGGTTGTCAAATCGACGAAGTCCCGGTCGTCGAGGAGCAAACTCCCCAGTGGGTCGCCGGCCCGGGAGTCAAATCCGGCGGAGATAAGAATCAGATCTGGGCGGAAATCGCGCACGGCGGGCAGAATCTCGGTCTGGAAAGCTCCGACAATCTCGGCGCGACCTGCTCCAGCTGCGAACGGATGGTTGAGCGTAAGTCCAGCGCCGGCGCCTTCGCCGGTTTCCGACCGCTGGCCGGTGCCGGGGTACCAGGGACTCTGGTGTGTGCTGGCGAAGAGGACGGTGCCGTCGCGATAGAAAATGTCCTGCGTGCCATTGCCGTGGTGGACGTCCCAGTCGAGGATGCAGACACGCTCGATCCCGTGCGTGGCCTGGGCGTGACGGGCGGCGACGGCGACGTTGTTGAAAATGCAAAAACCCATGGCGCGGTCGGGCGTGGCGTGGTGTCCCGGTGGTCGGGTCGCGCAAAATGCGGTCTGGCTGGAGCCGGAACAAACGGCGTCAACCGCGGCGATTGCCCCGCCCGCCGCAAGCCGGGCAACGTGTCCGGAGGCGGCGCAGACGCTGACGTCGCCGCCCGCAAGTTCGTCAATCCCGCTGCGGATGCGGCGAAGGACGGTTTCGACGTAGGCGGGATCGTGGGCGCGGGCGAGTTCGTCTAGGCTGGCTTCGCGGGCGGCGAGTGGTGTTGCTGATTTTGAAAGGCCGCCGGCATCGAACGCCTGGCGGATGGAGTCGATACGAGCGGGGGATTCCGGGTGGCAGGGGGCGGTGGCGTGGAGCCGGAAAGTGTCGTCGAGGAGGAGGGCGGGCATGGGGGAGTCTAGTCCGGATACCGGGATGCTTTCGTTGATTGGATGAAGTCGACCCAGATCGGAAGTGCGAGGGTGGCTCCGTAGCCGCCCTTCATGATCGGGCGGGGACGGTCGAAGCCGACCCAGACTCCGCAGGTGAGGCTCTCGATGTATCCAATGAACCAGGCGTCACGAGATTCGTCGGTGGTCCCCGTTTTTCCGGCGGCTCGGCGGCGCAGGCCAAGGCGGCGGGCGCTCGCGGCGGAGCCACGCGTCACGACATCCGCGAGGAGCACGGAGGTTTCTTGCGCGGCCGCGGCGGTGAAGATTTTCAACTTAGCCTCGGTGGCTTTGAAAACGGGACGCCCGGCTGCGTTGGTGACCTCTGCAATGATGAAAGGTTGGAGCCGGGTGCCGCCGGTGGGAAAGGCGGTGTAGGCGGCGGTGAGATCTTTGAGGGTCGTCTCGAAGGCTCCGAGGCAAATGCTGGGAAAAGCGGTCACGGTAGTGGCTAGTCCAGCGCGAACGAAAGTGTCGGCAACGGCGGGCAACCCGGCGCGCAGGCCGACGCGGATGGTCGACGTGTTGCGGGATCGGACGAGGGCGTCGGCGACGGAAATCTCGCCGCCGAATTTGCCGTCGGAGTTGCCCGGGTCGTAGGGGCCAAGGTCGCGGGGGATTTCGTTTGAAGAAAGACGGGAGTCGGAAATGAGGTCGCGGGGCTTCAGTCCTCGCTCGAAGGCGGTGGCGAAAACGAAGGGTTTGACCGTCGATCCGGCTTGGCGCTCGGCTTGGAAGGCGCGGTTGAATTGACTTTCGCCATAGTCGCGTCCTCCGACGATTGCGCGAATGCCGCCGGTGCGATTGTCGATGGCGATGAGGGCGGCCTGGAGAATCTCCGAGTCGCGGTCCGCCGACTTTGCTGGATGCTCAAAGGCGGGTAGGCGCTCGATCGCGGCGAGGCGGTCCGAGACGATGCGGGTGGCGGCTTGCTGGAGAGCGGGATCGATGGTTGTCGCGATGGTGAGACCGCCGGCGTTGAGTTGGTCCGGCGTGAGAACGAGGTCGAGTTCGCGCTGGACGGTCTCCATCGCCCAGCCGAAGCGGACCGTGGAGGGGGGGCGGGTGGCCAGGCGGACGGGAGCGGCCTTGGCAGCTTCGGCCTCGGCGGGCGTGACGAGGCCGAGACCGCGCATACTTTGGAGGACGAGGTTGCGCTGGCGGGTGGCCGCGGAGAGGTCGTTGAAGGGAGACAGTCGCGTCGGGCTGCGAATGAGGCCGGCGAGGAGGGCGGACTCCGAGAGGGATAGATCGGCGGCGGGTTTGCCGAAGTACTCCCGGCTGGCGGTGTCGACGCCGTAGTAGCCGGAGCCGAAATAGATGCGGTTCACGTAGGCGGCGAGAATCTCTTCCTTGGTCAGCTCGGTCTCGATGCGAAAGGCGAGGGCGGCCTCGACAATCTTGCGCTGAAACGTGCGACCGCCGAGGGGGAAGGCGTTGCGGGCGAGTTGCTGGGTGATCGTTGAACCGCCTTGGCGGATGCCGCCGAGGAGAAGATTGCGGACGGCGGCACGGGCGATGCCGACAGGATCAACTCCGTGGTGGGTAAAGAACCGATTGTCCTCGCGAGACACGAGCGCGTCGATGAAGTCGGGTGCGATGCGGTGAAAGGGAGCGGTCACGCGATTCTCACCGGCGAGGCGACTGTAGAATTTCCCGTCGCGGTCGAGGACGACGGAGCGCTGCGGGAGGTCGTTGATTTTCCGAAGATCGAAGGTGAGAGCGTAGCAATAGAGCGCGACGCCGCCGAGGCCCCAAACGACCGCGAGGGCAACGGCGAGCTTGAGGAGGGTAACGAAGCGCGAGCGCCGGCGGCGGGGACGCTTCGATTTTCGCCCGGCGGATTTCCGGCGGGTGGCGGATTGGCGTTTCGCCTTGGTCGCGCTTTTGGACTTCGCCGTTCGCGATTTAGGCTGAGCGCGTTGTGAGCGTGGGGACGGGGACTTTCGCGGCACGGGACGCTTGCGAAGCTACGAAAGGACTCTCATAAAGAAAAGACGCGCGTCGTGAAGATCCAAATACTGACACTTTTTCCGGGGATTTGCCGGGGGGCCTTGAGCGAGAGCATGATGAAACGGGCCGGTGACCGCGGTCTGGCGGAACTCGAGGCGGTTGATCTTCGTGATTGGACGACTGGACGCCACCGGGTGGCGGATGGCATGCCGTACGGTGGTGGACCGGGGATGGTCATGCGGATCGAGCCGATCTACCGGGCGCTCGCTGACCTCCGGACGCCGGATTCGCGGGTGGTGCTCATGACGCCGCAGGGGCGGGTGTTCGATCAGCCGACGGCGCGGTTGGTCGCGAGGGAAGTGAAGCATTTGATCCTGCTTTGTGGACATTACGAGGGGGTGGATCAGCGAGTGGCGGACCACCTCATCGATGACGAATGGTCGATCGGGGATTACGTGCTGACGAACGGTGCGTTGGCCGCGCTGGTCGTGACGGATGCGGTCGTTCGATTGCTCCCGGGGGTGTTGGGCGATGAGGACTCCGCGGCTCAGGATTCGTTCGGCGAGGGAGGGGATGGAGGTGAGCGAGGGATTCTGGATCACCCGCACTTCACGCGACCGGAGGAGTTCGAGGGATGGCGGGTGCCGGCGGTGCTGACGTCGGGAAACCACGCGGCGATTGCGGCTTGGCGGCGCGAGCAGGCGCTCGAGATGACGCGCGCCCGGCGCCCTGACTTGCTCGAGGGTGGGGCGGGCTAGCTCGAGTTATCGGGAGGTAGGGGGGGGCGAAGTTGCCGCTAGAGCGTGTCATGAACTTTGTCGGAAAACGGAATTGAGCATGAGAGAAAGAAAAGCCAGCCAATGGAGTCCGGCGAGAGAAGCAGGCAGGCGTTCATAATCCTTGGAGAGCCGGCGAAAACGAGCTGCCCAGGCAAAAGAGCGTTCAACAACCCAGCGTCTGGGCAGCAGGACAAAACCCTTTTTGGCTTCGGCGAGTTTGACGACAACCAGATCGATTCCGTTCTCAGCAGCGTCCTGGCTGGGCTTTTCGCCCGTGTAGCCCTGATCCGCGAAAGCAATTTTCACGCTGTCCCTGGTCGCCTGTTGAACCTCTTTTGCCAGATCGGCAACTTGAGCGCGTTCCTGCTCATTGGCCGCAGTGACCTTCAGGGCCAGGAGGTGACCGAGGGTGTCGACCGCAGCATGAACCTTCGATCCCTTCTTGCGCTTATATCCGTCGTAACCGGCTCGTTCTCCACTCTCGGGAGTGGACTGTAGAGTTCGACCGTCAAGAATGACCGCCGAAGGGTTGGCCTCGCGCTCGTTGAGCAGGAGTCGAATGAGCTTGCGCAAGTCATGAGCCATCGCCTCAAAACAGCCCGCTTTGATCCAGCGCTGAGCTTGCTGATGAACCGTTGGCCATGGCGGTAAATCATTGGGAATCATCCGCCAAGGGCAACCCGCCCGAACCATGTATCTCACCGCATTAAACATCGCCCTCATCGAATAATCGCGTTGCGGGGCATCTTCCTTCATCAACGTCAGATACGGCGCGCAAAATGCCCATTCCTCATCGCTGACGTCGCTGGGATAGTTCGTTCGTGTTCCTCGTGTCTTGTGTGCCATCCCGAGCTTAATGCCCAAGTAGCTTTATAATGTACAGCCTTATCTTCCCGGAAGTTCATGACACCCTCTAGTTGAGGGCAGTGTCTTCGGTCGGTTCCTCCTTGTTGGTGACCTTGAGAACGTTTTCCAGGGTGACGGTCGCGATCTGGGTGAGGGCTTCGGCGGTGAGGAAGGCCTGGTGGCTGGTGACCAAGACGTTCGGGAAAGTGAGGAGGTAGGCGAGTTGCTCGTCGTCGAGAATTGTGTCGGAGTGGTCTGAGTAGAAGTAGGCGTCTTCCTCTTCGTAAACGTCGAGGCAGACGCCGCCGATTTCGTGGGCGCGGAGGGCGGCGATGAGGTCGTCGGTTTTGACCAGCTCGCCGCGGCTGGTGTTGATGATCGTGACGGTCTTCTTCATCTTAGCGAGAGTGTCCGCGTTGATCAGGTAACGAGTGGCTTCGACGAGCGGGGTGTGGAGGGAGATCACGTCGGCTTCGCGCCAGATGGCTTCGAGGTCGGTGATCTCGATGTCGTGCCGCTTCGCCCATTCGGTGTCGGCGGCGGGGTCGTGGGCGAGGACGCGGGTGTCAAAGCCGCGGAAGATGGTGGCGGCCTTGCGGCCGATTTTGCCGCAGCCGATGATGCCCACCGTCTTGCCGGCGAGGTCGAAGCCGACGAAGCCGGAGAGTGAAAAATTGTGGTCGCGGATGCGGTTGTAGGCGCGGTGGATGCGGCGGTTGAGGGCTAGGAAAAGGGCGACCGCGTGCTCGGCGACGGCGGCGGGGGAGTAGGCGGGTACCCGGGTAACGCGGATGCCAAGTTCGGTCGCGGCCCCGATATCGACTTTGTTGTAACCAGCGCAGCGCATCACAATGAGACGGATGCCGACGGCGTGGAGGGCTTCGAGGCAGGGGCGGTCCAGGTGGTCGTGAACGAAACAGCAAACGGCGTCGGTCCCTTCGGCAACGGAAGTGAGTTCGGCGCGGAGGGGGAACGTATAGTAGTGGAACTCGACGCGGTCGCCGGCGATGCGGTCAAAATATTCGCGGTCGTAGGATTTGGTGTCGAAGAAGGCGACTTTCGGGGTCATCGCGGGATTGAAGGGAAGAAAACGAAGAACTGGAATCCGAAAATCTTTCGTGGGATTGGCGTGTAAACTGCTTGCGGAAGCAGGTCCAATGCCTAGTCTTTTCCCCGATGGCGGGAATGGATCAGATGCTCGGATTCGGGCTGCAGCAGACCTTGTCGCCGCAGATGCAGCAGAGCCTGCACGTCTTGCAGGCTCCTTCGATGGAATTGCAGGCCCTCGCCGTGGCGGAGTTGCAGGCGAACCCAGTTCTGGAGGAGGAGGTGCCGGTCAAGGAACTGGAGGATTCTTCGGACGACGATTCTTGGGACGAGGACTTGGCGGAGGTGAGCCGGCTGGACGAGCAGTGGAAGGACTACATGCAGCAATCGGGGGCTTACGAGGGGCGGTCGCAAGAGGCGGAGGAGCGGCGGGAGTTCCTTTTCAATTCGTTAACGGGACCGACGAGTTTGCAGCAGCATCTGATCGATCAGCTCGGGCTGGCGGACATATCGGACGAGGATCGTGAGGTGGCGGACGCGATCATCGGGAATCTCAATGAGGCGGGGTTGCTTGACGTAACGGTGGCCGAGCTGGCGGGGCTGACGAACACGCGGGAAGAGCGGGTGGAGGCAGTCCTCAGAGAAGTCCAGGCGCTCGATCCGGTCGGGGTGGCGTCGCGGGATCTGCGGGAGTGTTTGCTCACCCAGTTGGAGCGGATCGGGAAGTGGGAGAGTCTCGAGGCGAGGATCGTTGCCCAATACACGGACGACTTGTTGCGGCGGAAATTCCCAGAAATCGCCCGGAGACTCGGGGTCGGGGTGCAGGACGTGCAGGCGGCGGCGGATTTCATCGCGACGTTGGAGCCGCGACCCGCGAGGCAGTTCTCGACGGTCACGCACCAGGTCATCACGCCGGACGTATTGGTGGAAGCGGAGGGTGACGGTTTCACCGTGTCGCTGAATAACGACAACGTGCCGATGTTGCGGATCAGCAATTATTACAAAGACCTGCTTTCCGAGCCGGGAAACAAAAAGAACGTCCGGGAATACATCCGCGAGAAGATCAAGGGCGGAAGATTTTTCATCAAGTGCATCCAGCAGCGGCAGCAGACCATCATGAACATTGCGCGGGAGATCGTGGAACGTCAGGGAGAGTTTCTCCGGATGGGGCCGTCGGCGCTCAAGCCGATGACGATGAACCAGGTGGCTCAGGCGGTCGGAGTGCACGAGACGACGGTGAGCCGGGCGACGCACGGGAAGTATCTGCTCACGCCGCAGGGAATCTTCGAGATGAAGTATTTTTTCACGCCCGGGTATCAGACGACGGGCGGGGCGGACATCAGCAACGAAAGCGTGCGACAGGCGATCGCGGAGGTCGTGGAAAAGGAGGATAAACGGAAGCCACTGAGCGATCAGGCGATTCTGGTGATTCTCACGGAGCGGGGGATCCCGATTGCCCGGCGGACGGTGGCGAAATACCGGGAGCAGCTCGACATCCTGCCGAGTCACTTACGGAAGATCTTCTAGATGCCAGTCGACGGTAAATTGCGCAAAGGGGCGCAGATTTGTTAAAGGGAATCGGGATGGAAGCTTCGCAAATCGTTGATGTGATTCTGCCGTTGGAGGATTCGGAAGACGCGGGAGTCTGGCGGCGGGCGGCGGCGGCGAAGCTGGGCATCGAGGCGGTGGGGGACGTGCGGCTACGGAAACACTCGATCGACGCGCGGAAGCGGCAAATCAAGGTCCAGCTGAGGCTGGAGGTCTGCGTGGATGGAGAGTTGCCCGCAGAGAGTCTGCCGACACCGAATTATCCGATGGTGCCCGATCGGGCGGCGACGGTGGTAATCGTGGGAGCCGGACCGGCGGGATTATTTGCGGCGCTGCGGTGTATCGAACTCGGCTTGAAGCCGGTTGTTTTGGAACGAGGGAAGGACGCTTCTTCGCGGCGGTATGATCTTGCGCCGATCCTGCGGAAGGGAACCGTGGTCGAAGACTCGAACTATTGTTTTGGGGAAGGGGGAGCGGGAACTTTTTCCGACGGGAAACTCTACACGCGGGCGAAGAAGCGGGGGCCGGTGGCCTCGGTTTACGAGACGTTTGTGGCGCACGGGGCGCCGGAGCGAATTCTCGTCGACGCGCATCCGCACATTGGATCGAACCTACTGCCGAACGTCGTCAAGGCGATGCGTGAGAGCATCCGGGCGGCGGGTGGGGAAGTGCATTTCGGTGCGAAGGTGGTGGATTTCGCGCTGGAGGCCCGGGTGGTCCGCGGAGTGGCGCTGGCCGATGGGCGGGGAATTGCGGCTACGGCGGTGATCCTGGCCACGGGGCATTCAGCGCGGGACGTCTACGAGTTGCTCGTGCGTCGTGGGATCAGGCTCGAGCAGAAGGCCTTTGCGATGGGCGTGAGGATTGAGCATCCGCAGGGGTTGGTCGACAGCCAGCAATATCATTTTCCACGCGGCGAGGAGCGGTCCCGTTTGCTGCCAGCGGCGAGTTATTCGCTGGCGACGAAGATCGCGGACCGAGGGGTGCATTCGTTTTGCATGTGCCCGGGGGGATTCATCGTGCCGGCGGCGACGGAGAACGATGAGGTGGTGGTGAACGGGATGAGTTTGGCGCGGCGGGATTCGCCTTTCGCGAACAGCGGGATGGTGGTGACGATTGAGCCGGAAGACACGGAGAGGTGGCGGAAAGAGCACGGGGTTCTCGCGGGGATCGCGGCCCAGCGGGCACTCGAGACGGCGGCGAAGGCGGCCGGGGGAGGCGGGCAGACGGCACCGGGGCAGCGGGTGACCGATTTCATGGCGGGGAGGCTGTCGGCGGATTTGCCGGATACGAGTTACTTCCCGGGAGTCCGGCCAGCGCGGCTGGATCAGATTCTTCCTCGCGGAATCGTGAGCCGGATGCGGGACGGGTTGAATTTGTTTGGGCGGCAGATGCGGGGATACGTGACGGACGAGGGATTATTGGTTGGATTCGAGACCAGAACGAGTTCGCCCGTGCGAGTGCCGCGGGATGCCCAGACGTTGGAGCACCCAGAAGTTGCTGGCTTGTTTCCGTGTGGAGAGGGTGCGGGGTTTGCCGGCGGGATCGTCAGCGCGGCACTGGATGGGCTGCGGTGCGCTGAGGCTGTGGGGCAGAAATATGCCGCTAGCTCGTAAATCGATCCGACCGGTAATCGCATCAGGTGCGAACCATCAAAGTATGAAACAGAATCTCTTAATGAAACCATCTAACCTATTCAAAATTGCAACCGTGGTTTTCGCCGCTGCCGGATTGTCCGCGTGCGATGTCGACAAGACCCAGGACGGCGAGATGCCTGAAGTGCAGGTCGAGGGCGGTCAGATGCCGGAGTATGACGTCGATGCGGCTGACGTGAATGTCGGAACCGTGGAGAAGGAGATGGAGGTGCCAAAAGTGACGATGGAGGAAGAAACCGTAACGGTACCAGCGGTTGGCGTTGAAATGCCGGATGAAGATGGGCCGGGGCCAGCTGCGGAGCCTTCTGATCGTGAGTAGTTTGATCAGGGTGTAATCGGAAATTTTTTCCGGTGAGTAGTCAAACGGGCTGACCTTTCGAGGTCGGCCCGTTTTTGTTGCTTCGCTGGCGCGTTCAGCGGCGGGATGACGCTTACCTTCCGATTATCGGACGTTGTTCTTCTTAGTGATGGCGGCCTGGAAGGCATTGCGGGCCTGGGCGTGGACCGAGCGGAGGTCGGGGGCCGCGTCGACGCGGACGGAGGAATCGGGGAATTTGCGGTGAAGTTTGAGGAAAATGTCGCGGGATAGCTGCAGGGCGGCTTCGGTCTCGAAGGTATTGGGGACGTCGCCGCGGGCGCGGACGCGGGTGAGTCCGACGGCAGGAGCCAAGTCGAGGAGGATGACGAGGTCGGGAATTGGGGCGACCTTCTCGTTGGCGGCGATGATGGAATCGGGGTCGATCCCTCGCGCTCCCTGGTAGGCGGCGGTGCTCCAGTAATAACGGTCAAGGATAACGACGGCGCCGAAATCCAGAGCGGGACGGATTGATCTGCGGACGTGGTCGGCGCGGTCTTCGAGAAAAAGGGCGAGTTCTTCTTCGGGCGTTGCCCGGCCGTTCTTTGCGGATTCGCGAAGTGTGATACCTGCCCCCAGCCCCGTCGGTTCCTTTGAAAGTGTGCAGGCGATGCCGCGTTCGCCACAGTATTGGGCGAGGAGAGCGGAGACGGTGGTTTTACCGGCTCCGTCGACGCCTTCAATGGCAACGAGCAACCCTCCGGGAGCGATTGGTTTCATGGGCGGGGAGGGTGGCAGATGGAGGGCGGAATGGGGAGGGGGAAATTTGGGGGCGGAGAGGGAACGATTGAGCTGGTCGCGTTTACGATCGAAGCGGCGTTGGCGAATCGCCGCTTGAAGGGTTGCGGCTGGTCGGGAAGTTGGCAGTGTGTGAGGCATGATTTCTGAGGAACAAGTGATGGGCGCTTTGCGCGGCGTGAAGTATCCGGGGTTCAGTCGCGACATCGTCTCTTTCGGCATCGTGAAGGCGGTGAAAATCGACGGTGAGCGGGTGGACATCCAGATGGCATTGGCGACGAATGAGTCCGCGATTCCGGCGAAGATCCGGGATGAGTCGACGGCGGCGGTCGAGAACTTGGCCGGAGTCGCCGAGGCACGGGTGCGGATTGACATTCAGGCTCCGCCGAACGTCGCGGCAAACGCCGGGGCACAGAAGCTGGATGGCGTGAAGCACGTGATCGCGGTGGCGAGCGGGAAGGGTGGCGTTGGGAAATCGACCGTGGCGGTGAATCTCGCGGTCAGCTTGCAGCGGGCTGGATTCAAAACTGGACTCTGCGATTGCGATCTCTACGGGCCGAGCATTGCCCTGATGGTCGGGGCGGACGAGCGGCCCACGGCGGACTCGGAGGACCGGATCATTCCGGTGCGGGCCTTTGGGATGCCGATCATGTCTATGGGACTTTTGCTGGAGCAAGACAGTCCGGCGGTGCTGCGCGGTCCAATGGTGACACGATACACGCAGCAATTTCTGCGGCAGACGGCGTGGGGCGATTTGGATTATCTGATCTTGGATCTCCCGCCGGGGACCGGGGACATCCAGCTGACGATCGTGCAAACGGTGGCGTTGGCTGGCGCGGTGGTGGTGACGACCCCGCAGGAAGTCGCGCTGATCGATGCGCGGAAGGCGGTCGGCATGTTTGCGAAGACGAACGTGCCGGTGTTGGGGATCGTGGAGAACATGAGTTACTTCGAATGCCCGAGCGATGGAAAGCGCTACGAGATCTTTGGGAAGGGTGGTGGCGAGCGGGAGGCCGCTCGATTGGGCGTGCCGTTGCTGGGGAAGATTCCGATCGACATTCCGGTCCGGGAAGGCGGAGATGTCGGGCGACCGGTGGCGGAGTTTCTTCCGACAAGTGCATCCGGCATAGCCTTTGCTGACGTAGCTCGGAAGATCGTCTTCTCAATCGAATAATCGGAGGCTGTCGTGCGTTTGAAATGGTAACTCCCACTCTCAATGCGAATTGACATCCGCCCGAACAAAGCCTTTACCTCTTCTCCGTCACATGAGTTCTCCCAAACCCGAGATCGTCTTTGATCTCTTGAAAAATTCCTCCCTCTACCGGGAGTACCTGGCTGAGAGGGAAGAAATCTTGCGTCACAAGTGGATCGAGAGCGAGAAAGCTGGGAAGGACATTGGATTTGAAAGGGCGTTGCTGGATTGGATCATCAAATTTCGGTCCGAGTGGCGCAATCTAAGGGCGCGGGCCGCGGCGGAGAGCGACGGAGGGGGGAATTCCAAAGGAGAAAAGACCAGCGTCGGATCGTAGCGGCGGATTTTCCTTTAACGTGATCCTGCGAGGTCACGAAGGAGACGAGATGAACGGACTATCATCAGATTCGGGGACGGGGGGGCGAAATGATCGTTGAGGTCATGGACGCGGAAGCTATCGGTCGATCAATTCGGCGGATGGCTCATGAGATTGTGGAGACGGGTGCGCCGATGGGCCGGTTGCTGTTGGCCGGGATCCCAACGCGGGGGGTCGAGGTGGCGCGTCGGCTGGCAGATCAGTTGGAGGGCATCACCGGGTTGAAGCCCGAACTTGGTAGCGTGGACGTGTCGATGCACCGGGATGACCTGGCGACGAGGGCGCGAATGACGACGGTGGAACCCATGCGGCTGCCACTCGACTTGGACGATCGGACGCTGATCCTGGTGGACGATGTCTTATTTACGGGGCGAAGCGTACGCGCGGCGATGGATGCCGTGGCGTCTTATGGGCGGCCGGCGCGGATCCAGCTCGTTGCGCTGGTTGATCGCGGGCATCGTGAGCTGCCGATCCGGGCGGATTTCGTGGGGAAAAACGTTCCGACGGAGATTGCCGAGAAAATTCGCGTTCGATTCGATAATCTGGATGGGGAGCCGGATAGTGTGAAGGTGGTGAAGTCGTGAGCGAAGTGACCTGGCAACGGAAGGATCTGGTTTCGTTGGACGATCTATCGGCGGACGAGATTCGGCTGGTGCTCGATACGGCTCAGGCCTTCAAGGGTGTCGGGGAACGTAATCTCAAGAAAGTGCCGGCATTGCGCGGGAAGACGCTGGTCAATTTGTTCGTCGAACCGAGCACGCGAACGCGAATCTCGTTTGAATTGGCGGCAATGAGAGTAAGCGCGGACGTCATCAACGTGAGCGCTTCGGCGTCGAGCTTGAAAAAGGGAGAGACGCTGAAAGATACGGCGATGATCCTGGAAGCGCTGCACGCGGATCTGATCGTGATCCGGCATCAATCGGCGGGGGCGGCGCAATTTCTTGCCGAGCGGCTGCGGGCGAGCGTGATCAACGCGGGGGACGGCGCGCACGAGCATCCGACGCAGGGACTGCTCGACGCCTTCACGATGCGCGAAAAATTGGGGGATTTGGCCGGGCGGAAGGTGGCCATCGTGGGGGACATTTTGTTTAGCCGCGTGGCGCGGAGTAATTTGCAGGCGCTCACCAAACTGGGAGCCGAGGTGACGTTGGTGGGGCCGACCACGCTGGTGCCGCGAGCGTTCGAGCGGCTGGGTGCCCGGGTGACGCATCGGTTGGAAGACGTGCTTGAGTCGACGGACGTGATCAATTTGCTCCGGATTCAACACGAGCGTCAGCGGAAGGAGTACTTCCCGAGTCTGGGTGAATACACGTCTCTCTTCGGCCTGACGAAGGCGCGGGCGGCGCGTTTGAAGCCGGGTTGTCTCGTGATGCACCCGGGGCCAATCAACCGAGGGATCGAAATCGATAGTGGCGTGGCGGATGGGCCGCACAGCGTGATTTTGGAGCAAGTCACGAACGGATTAGCGGTGCGGATGGCGGTGCTCTACTTGTGCGGTGGCGGGGCGGGGGTGCCGGTATGATAGTGGTTTACGCAAAGATGCAGAAGCGCGGAGGGGGCTGCAGTTCATGAAGGGGTTGGTGATTGAAAACGGGCGCGTTATTGATCCGGCGAGCGGAGGGGATCAAGTCGGCGATGTCTTTATTCTGAATGGAAAATTTGTCGCTGAGCGCCCGGATGGCGCTGAGGTGATCGACGCGAGGGGGTTAGTGGTCGCGCCGGGTCTGATCGATTTGCACGTGCATCTGCGTGAGCCGGGGCAGGCGCACAAGGAGACGATTGCCAGCGGGACGATGGCGGCGGCGGCTGGTGGTTTCACGAGCGTCGTCTGTATGCCGAACACGACTCCGGTGGCGGACAGCCCGAGCACGATCAGTTGGATCCGCGAGAAGGCCGCCGAGACTGCGGTGGTGAACGTGTTCTGCACTGGAGCGATCACGCGTGGATTGGCGGGCGAGGAATTGGCTCCAATTGGGTCGATGGCGGCGGCGGGGATCGTGGCGATCACGGACGACGGGCATTGCGTACAGAGTCCCGAGGTGATGCGGAGGGCGCTGGAATATGCCCGGATGTTCGGCTCCCGCTTTTCGATCACTGTCAGGATTATTCGCTGGTTGGTGACGGTGTGATGCACGAAGGCGATTGGAGCGTCCGCCTCGGATTGCCCGGCTGGCCGCGGATCGGTGAGGAACTGATAGTTGCTCGGAACATTATGTTAGCGGAGTTTTGTGACGCGCCCATTCATTGCCAGCACATCACTTCGGGCGGGAGTATGCGGTTGCTGCGGGAGGCGCGGGGGCGTGGGGTGAAGATCTCGGCCGAGGTGTGTCCGCACCACCTCGTCCTGACGGACGGGATGTTGGCCGGGTACGATTCCAACTTCAAAATGAATCCGCCACTTCGAACGGCGGCGGACATTGATCTGCTCATTGAAGGTGTGGCGGACGGGACTGTGACCATTCTTTCCAGCGACCACGCCCCGCACGCTGATTACGAGAAAGAGGTCGAACTGGATCAGGCCCCGTTTGGGATTCTTGGTCTGGAGACGGAATTTGGTCTATTCTGCGACACGTTGGTGCATCGGCGGAAAGCCATCGATCTCCCGCGTTTAATTGCGCTGTTGACGATCGAGCCAGCGAGGCTCCTGCGCCTGGACCGAGGGACTCTGGCGACGGGCGCTCCGGCAGACGTGACGTTGATCGATACGGATCTGGAATGGACGGTCGAGAAGAATGCGTCAAAGTCATTATCGCGAAACACCCCATTTCACGGTCGCGAGATCAAAGGGCGCGCGGTCCGCACGATTGTGGGCGGCAGGACGGTGTGGAAGCTGGATTGAACCAAGGGGAGATGGTGCGGTGAGTTGCTTTGAGCTGGAGGCCACCGAGGGTGCGGCACGGGCTGGACGATTGACGACCCGTCGGGGAGTGGTGGAGACGCCCGTTTTCATGCCCGTCGGAACGCAAGCGACCGTAAAGGCGATGACTCCGCGTGAGCTGCGGGAGGTAGGCGCACAGATCATTTTGGGAAACACCTATCATCTGCACGTCCGGCCGGGAGAGGGGTTGATTCGAGACCTGGGTGGCCTCCATAAGTTCATGGCGTGGGATGGGCCGATTCTGACGGACAGTGGAGGATTTCAGGTTTTCTCGCTGGCGAAGTTAGCAAAGGTCACGGAGGCTGGGGTCAATTTTCAGAACCACCTAGACGGAACGCCGACGTTCATCGGGCCGGAGACGTCAATGGAGATTCAGCGTGATCTTGGATCAGACATCGTGATGGTATTCGACGAATGCCCGCCGCACCCGTGTTCGCACGATGCGGCGCGGACGAGTTTGGAGTTGACGACACGGTGGGCACGGCGCTGTCGGGCGTGGTGGGATGGTGAACCGACGAAGAACCGCCCGCTCGTCTTTGGAATCGTGCAAGGGTCTGGTTACGCTGATCTGCGCGAACGAGCTGCGCGGGAGTTGGTGGAGGTTGGGTTCGATGGATACGCGGTGGGCGGGGTAAGTGTAGGGGAGCCGGAAGCGGAAATGTTTGCAGCGGTGGAAGGGGCGGTTCCCCATTTGCCGCATGACCGTGCGCGATACGCCATGGGGTTGGGAACACCGTCGCAGGTCATCGAAATGGTGGCACGCGGTATTGACATGATGGACTGCGTCTTGCCGACCCGGCTTGCGCGAACCGGCACCGCGTTCACAGCTGATGGAACGCTCAGTCTCAAGAACGCGCCGTTTGCGCGGGATGAGCGAGCGATCGAAGACCGGTGTGAGTGCTACGCTTGCCGGAAATTTTCGCGGGCGTATCTGCGCCACCTTGTGAAAGCGGACGAAATTCTCGGATTGCGTCTGATATCGATCCACAACCTGCATTTCTACTGTGGGTTGGGAAGACGAGCGAGGGCAGCGATTCTCGCCGGGGAGTTCGCGGCGTTTCGAGACGAGACGGTTGGAAGGCTGCGCGGCTGACCGTATTGGTAAACTCAAGTGAAGAACCTAGATAGCCGCGTGAGACGCGACTGGGCAAATGCGAAACGAAATACCCCTCGTTGGCTCCGGATCAACCTCCCCAGCGGCCGTTGACGGTGATTTCACCGACCGTGGATATGTGGGAGTAGTCCGTCTTGCCGATGGCTCCAATCATTTTTTTACCAGTCGCCTTCTTCCAAGCCGCGCTGAAACTCTCTCCCGTGTGACAGCCCCAGCTTTTGATGAACGCATCCTTCGTGAAGATGCCACGTTTGATGGCCTTCAGCTCGTCCTCATGTAGCCACGCTTTCGAGGCGCTGTCGATCTGGTTGCTGTAGTCAAACATGAAGCATTTGCTGTTCGAGTGACCAAAGAATTCGAAATTGGCGATCTTAACCTGATTTCGGGGGAGGCCTGCATTGAGGTAGCCGATGACCTGCGAGCCATCGTTAAACCAGATTAGGTTGACTCCGTATTTATCGCGGACGGATTCGATGTTCGCGATGAGCTCGGGTTCGTTCATCCGACTGGCCCGACGTGCGTAGCCTGGCCGATAGACGAGCCAGGTGATGCGCGCGTTCGGTCCAGCTTGCTTGCGGAGGTCGGTAATCCGCATGCGCGCGGAGCGAATGAAGTTGCCCCACCATTGGTCGTGCGGGGCGGCTTTGTATTTCTCCCACTCGTAGAGGGAAGGTCCGCCGCTGAGAATGATGTATTCCTTATCGGCGGTCGCGGCGTGGACAAGCGGGGTGGCGAAGGTGAACAGAAAAAGGAGGGCGGTAAGGCGAGCGCGCATGCTGAGGAAAGATTGCGAATTTTCGTGAGGGTGCAAGGGTAAACCTTGAGCTGCGGTGGCAGGAGAGTCAGCCGCCCTGCCTGCGGCGATTGTGCCCGATGGCCGCATCCTACCCGCCGACGCGGTGGTCGGCCGGTTTTGGGACGACTACGTCATTCCTGGGAGAACTCCCCACTAGCTTGGCGTATTGGTGTGAAACACAGCTAGTGGCCTGCCCCCGGAAAAGTGGACGGTTCAAAAGTAGAGTTCTGTGGGGTAGAAAAATAGCAGAACAAAATGAAAAGAAGTCGATTCAGAGAAGAGCAGATTATTGGGATATTGCGGGAGACGCAGGCCGGAAAGAGCGTGAAAGCGGTGTGTGGAGAGCACAACGTGAGCGAGGCGCGTCGGCTTCGAGCGATGGAAGAAGAGGTTGGGCGCCTGAAGCGACTGGTGGCCGATTTGTCGGTTCAGAACCAGATCTTGAAGGAAGTGAACGCAAAAAAATGGTAAGCCCGTCCACCAGGCGACGGGCGGTAAAGATGAGTGTGGAAGAAGGCTGGAGCGCAGGAAAGACGGCGGCGGCGTGCCGGGCGTTGGGCTTGGCGCGTTCGAGTTACTACCGGGAGAGCCGTGTCGGTTTGGAAGGCCGACGGGTGCGCAAGGAAGTCGTGGAGCTAAGCGGCAAGCACCCGCGTTACGGCTACCGACGGATCACGGCGCTTCTGCGACGCGACGGATTTACGGTCAACCCCAAGCGGGTGGCGCGCATTCGGCGCGAGGAGGGACTGAAGGTCAGCAAGCGCCAGCGGCGCATGCGTCGGGTGGGAGCCTCGACGGCCGAGCGAAAACGAGCGCAGCGGCCTCGGGAGGTCTGGAGTTGGGACTTCGTCGAAGATCAGACCGAGGCAGGGAGCCGGTTTCGGCATCCTGACATTGATCGATGAACACACGCGAGAATGCCTGGCCACGCACGCGGCCTGGTCGATCCGCGCAGTGGATGTCATCGGAGTCGTGGAAGCGGCTATCGCCCGTTACGGAGCCCCGGAGCATATCCGCAGTGACAACGGCCCCGAGTTCATTGCCTACGCGATCCGGGACTGGCTGGCTGCTCAATCCATCAAGACGATCTACATCAAGCCGGGGAGTCCATGGGAGAACGGGCACATCGAGAGCTTCCATGACAAACTTCGGGACGAATGTCTTAACCGTGAACTCTTCGGCAGTCTGGCTGAAGCCCGCGTCATCCTGGAAAGCTGGCGCGTGGAATACAACACTTTGCGACCGCACAGCTCGCTCGGCTACCAGACGCCGGGGGAGTTCGCGGCCGCAGCAATCAAGTCCCGTCTCCAGTCGCCCTCCGGGCTCCTTCCGACGGGACTTGATTGCAACCACCAAACCAACCAAACATTACCAACCATCCCCGCCTGAGACTCTACTTCCAATGTGTCCCACTTCCGGGGGCAGGCCACGGCAGTTTCATTGATTGAAGCCGAACGTCAAGCTCAGCCACCCTGAACGGCAGGGTTCACGCATCTAAAAGTGAGCAGGAGCAGTAATTAGGTCTTGTACTAGGTTTTGATGTGATTAAATAGGGGAGGATGCAAGAAGCATCGCCCATCAGCTTGCTCACAATCATCGGAGAACTCAAAGACCCGCGGGTGGCGCGAACGAGGCTGCACAAGCTCGAAGATATCGTCGTTATCGGTTTGTGCGGAATGCTTTGCGGAGCGGAGAGTTTCGAGGAAATGCAGCAGTTCGGGGAAGCCAAAGAGGAGTGGTTTTCGAGTTTTTTGGAACTGCCTCACGGCATCCCCAGTCACGATACGTTCAACCGGGTTTTTGCCGCGCTCGATCCCGAGACGTTCCTGGGAGCCTTCATGAAGTGGACCGCAGGTCTGCGCCAAGCCTGCGATCAAGAAATTGTGGCCATGGACGGCAAAGCACTCCGTCGCGCGCTCGATGCTGGAGAGAACACCAAAGTCATCGTGAGCGCTTGGGCGGCCAGCAACGGATTGGTGCTCGGACAGCGCAAGGTCAGCGACAAAAGCAACGAACCGACCAACGGGAGATAGCCTGCCGTAGGCAGCCCGAAGGGCGGAGCGAAGCGACGGCAAATCACGGCCATCCCGGAGCTACTTCGCAGTCTGGAATTGAGCGGATGCATCGTGACCATCGACGCGATGGGCACGCAGAAAAAGATCGCCCGGGAGATCATCGAGAGCGACGCCGATTACGTTCTCGCTCTTAAAGGCAACCACGGCGTCGCCCACGGCGAGATCAAGACCTACCTCGATGATGCCATCGGGCGTGCCGACCCCGGTCTGTCTTTCGATGAGCAAGTCGACAAAGGTCACGGTCGTCTTGAGATCCGTCGTTGCTGGCAGAGCGAGAAGATCGACTGGTTCGCCGATGCGGCCAAGTGGGAAGGTCTGCGCAGCGTTGCCGTCGTCGAGAGTCAGCGCGAAATCAATGGCCGCACCACCACCGAGCGTCGCTACTACCTCAGCAGCCTGAGCCTGGATGCTGCCCGCATCGCCCACGCCGTACGCAGTCACTGGGGCATCGAGAACCAACTCCACTGGGTGCTTGATGTCGTCTTCAACGAAGACCAAAGCGCGCCCGCTCTCGCCACGCCGCAGAAAACCTCGCCACCCTGCGGCGGGAAGTGTCCCGTGAGTCGTTAAAATAAAGAGGTGGAGGTTGGTTCGCCCGCGCAGAAGCGTGGGAGGTGATCAAACCAAAAGAACCAACCACCACGATGAAACATGAAGAACTGAAGACCGCATTTATGCAAGGCGGAGAGCGAGAAGCAGCCGAGCTGCTTAATGCAGTGATGCGTGCGTCGGTGCGCGAGGCGTTCTGGGCGATGATGTCCGAGGAGGTGGAGTCGCTGTGCGGGCGGCGCTATCATCCTGAAGCCGGGAGCGAGTATCGGCGGGCCGGCTCGGAGAAGGGCCGCGCTTATCTGGACGGAGGCAAGGAAGAGATTGTTCGTCCACGGGTCCGGCACACCAGCGAAGGCGAGGTCGAACTGGAGAGTTATCGGGCGGCGGCAAGTCAGGCAGGACTGTTCGAGGACATTGTGGCGCACGTGGCCGAGGGCATGTCGCAGCGAGGACTGGAGCGGGCACGCCAAGGCGACATCAGTAAAAGCTCGATCTCGCGCATGTGGGCGGAGAAGAGCCGTGAGCAGTTGGAGCTGGTGCGCGAACGCTCGCTCGAGGACGGCGATTGGCTGGCGCTGATGATTGATGGCGTGTTTGTGGGCGGGGAGAACTGCGTGGTGGTTGCCTTGGGCATCGACCGCGATGGCCACAAGCGGGTGCTTGATTTTGAGACCGGCAGTTCGGAGAGCTTGGAGACGGTCAGCCGGGTGTTGAGTCGGTTGGAGCGACGCGGGGTGCGATCTCCCAGAGATCGAGCCTTGCTGGTCATTCGCGATGGATCGGCGGCCATCTCGGGCGCGGTAAGCCGGATCTGGCCCGGCGCGGTGCAGCAGACCTGCCTGGTGCATCTCGAGCGCAACGTAGCGGATCGACTCCGAATGCGCGACCGCGCCGAGAGCCAGCGGCTTTTCAAGCGACTCCGCCAAGCCCAAGGCAAAACCGCGGGGGAAGAAGCCTACGACGACATTCTGGACTTCGTAGCCGAGCGCAACGCGGCCGCGGCGCTGCTGCTGAGCGAGCGACGAGACGAAGCCCTGGCCGTCCATCGCCTGGAAGTTCCCGCCACGCTCCACGGCACGTTGCTGAGCACCAACGCCATTGAAAACGTCATGCGCAACTGGCGTGAACAGACCGGCAATGTCAAACGCTGGAACGTCAAGGGTGACATGCTCGAACGCTGGGCGGCATCGGGATTGCTGTGGGCTGAAAGCGGCTTTCGACGCATCGCCCACAGCGCCGATCTTCCCCAACTCCGGGAGGCCCTTCGCCGCTCGGTTTTGGAGCCGATCTCCGCCCCGGCTTCTCCGCTTCGCTCCGAACCCTCCGCTCCAATCGACTCCAAAACCGAAGATCCCTCTTGCCAACCAATTAGCCAATAGAACACCAATCTACCTGCCAACCTCCACCGACTTTTAACGATCTACGGGACATCCCCCTGCGGCGCTGGTGCCTCAATCTCATCAAGGCCGACAAACTCAAAACTAAACGTTCCCTCAAAGGGCGTCGAAAATCCGCTGGCTGGGATAACTCCTATCTCCTCCACCTCCTCGGCATCAATTTAGATGCGTGAACCCTGCCCTGAACGGGCGAACTGAGGCAACTGGAGATCAACTGCCGGTAGAAGGTCCGCGCAACCCCAGGAGCGAAGCGGATAGGGGTTGGCTGCAGCGCCTTGTTAGCCCGGATTTTTTAGGCCTGCAGATGGACGATGGAATTCTTTAGTAGACGAAGCCTTCTTGCATCAGAGATTTGACCGATCCGTCCCAGAAAATGTAAAGATGGTAAAACTGCGAGAAATCCAATACGGATCACTGAAGCTGACTTGAGTCCGCTTGCCGCAAAATCATCAGATTGGTCGCTGATGATTTCGTCGAAGTCAGGAAAAGCTTGACGAAGTTGGGTGCTGATACCGCAGACCAAGAAATCTTGGAAGGGCGGCATCCTTCGCAGAAAAACTACTGGTCGATTCTTTGTGCGACCGTCTGATTGGGGAAGTGGAGCCAGAAGGACATCAGATTCGTTCATGAATGAATATCAGATGGACCATATACGGGTTCATCGTCTCCATACGCCGAAGCGAGGCCAAAAACCGAGAGACTTGTGAGATCAGGATCTTCTCCCGGTTCACTCAGGACGGTCACCATCAAATGTGAATTCTCTGGAATCTCAAACGGCTCATCCAAGAGAATGCTCTTGCCGTCATAGTGTGCTTTCAGAGTGATTGCTGGCATGCCGATAAGATATTCCTACTACCAACGCTGGCAAGCTGGTATTTTCAGGGGCTAACGTCAAGCTCAGCCACCCTGAACGGGTGACCGCATACAACTGGTGATCAACTGCCGGTAATACCATTTCTATCTAAGAATAGGACGTAAAAGTTTGGAGGAACTGTTTGTTTGAGAGAGCAGCCAGCCTTGACCAATCAAGGTGTTTACATTGGCGGGAGATTCCCAAAATTGTTTCAGCAGGCCGACGATGGCGGCTTCGATGTCGTCCAGAGTATCAAACAAGGCGTTGCCGATCTCGTCTTTGAGCTGGTCGAAGAGCTTTTCAACGGGGTTGAGTTCTGGGCTATAGGCCGGAAGTTGGAGGACGTGGATGCGCTCGGGAAGCGGATGAGAGCCCGCCTTTTGATGGAAGCCTGCACCATCCCAAATGATGACGTGATGGGCGCTCTCGTCGCTCTCGGCCAATTGACGCAGGAAGAAGTCGCTGACTTCCAGACTGAGCGTTGAGCTGAAAAAGAACTCGCTGGCGTTGTCTCCGTCAATTTCAAGCGCCGCGTAGAGGTGACCCCATTGATATTTAGTTTGGTAGGGCGCGGTGGGTTTGACACCCCGCAACGTCCAAACCTTGCGGATCACGCTGATCAGCCCATAGCGATGCTCATCAACCATCCAAACACGAACCTTTGCCTCACTCGGCAAGTCGAGGGCTTGAAGACGCTGGGCCAGTTCTTCTTTGAATGCCAAGGCCGCGACCTCGTCTTTGCGAGCGTGAGTCTTGCGCGGCACTTTCAAGACTCCGCCGACTTTTCCCAACCAGTAATAAACCCCTTTGAGGCTGAGTTGCACGCCGTGATCTTCGCTCAGCCATGCCCGAACCTCCTTGGCCCGCTTCCAGCGACCTTGGCGCAGACCTTCCTTAAAGACTTCAAAAAGCTCTGGACTCAGCGACGGATCGTTGCCCGGCGGCTTCTTGCGTTCCAGTAAACCAGCTATTCCAGCCTCTCGATACCAACTCGCCCAGCGACCGACCGCTGAACGGGCTCGACCGACCGCTTCAGCGACCTCTTCCATCGTGTAGTTGCCGCTCATTCCCATTCGAACCGCTTGTAGCTTCTCAATATCTCGACGCTCGGTTGCCGCCTTCTCCGCTGCCTTGACCTCAACGAGATCTCCATCAATTCGAAACTTTTTTCCCATCGCTTAAACTACCAGAGTTTCGGAATCTTGAATAGTCCTAAAGTCACGTAGAACTGGTATAAGAGGTCCGCGCAACCCCAGGAGCGAAGCGGATAGGGGTTGGCTGCAGCGCCTTGTTCGGCCAAAATCGCCCAAACAACCGAAACGTCTGCCATCCTGCCATAAGTTTCATGGTATCAAAAGCTATCATGATGGAATTGAAATGAGCTGTTGGCTCTTCGAAGATATCTCAAGTTGGCAAAAACAAATTTTTCGCTCCGCGAGAGTTTGATGCAGCGATCGTGAGAGACAGAAGGCCCGATAAACCGGAGAAAGCATTGCTGATCGCGGGCCGTCCGCTCTGAGATCTGGTGTAGATGGGGAGAAGGCGACCGAGCTACCAATATATTCCTCCGCCGGAAGCTGAAGCCGAACGTCAAGCTCAGCCACCCTGAACGGGCGAACTGAGGCTACTGGTGATCAACTGCCGGTAGAAGGTCCGCGCAACCCCAGGAGCGAAGCGGATAGGGGTTGGCTGCAGCGCCTTGTTAGGTCTGTATTATTGCTGTCTGTATTTTTGCTTCTGCAGGACTGCGACAATCACAATGATCGAAAGGAATATCGCAGGAAGAATTGTGATAAATATCGAGAAGAGTGTTCCGACTACAAAAGTAGCCTGTGCATAAATGCATAAATTACGTTTGAGGAGTCCCGAAAAGAGAAGTTCAAATATCCATCCTCCCGTATAAAGAACATTTGCTAGGAGCCTGTATAGAAGAATGAATAATAATGCTATAATCGGCGGGTCTGGTAGGCCAAGCGGATAGCCTAGTAAAGAATCTGATAGCCAAGCTAGAAAAATTGCTATTGCGGCTGTAAATAATCCTGTGATACCGACTGCCAAGTTGTAGGGAATGCGGCGAAGCTCCCACCAGAAAATGATTTTTGAGTAACCAACAACGTCTTTCGAACGAGTGCCTATTGATTTAAAAATCTGCGCGACTCTCATTATATTTGTATGACCTGACGTCAAGCTCAGTCACCCCGAGCGGGTGTCCGAACTACTGGTGGTGATCATCTGCAATCTGGTCGCCCGCCAACCCCGAGAGCGGAGCGGCCTGGGGGTTGACTGCAGCGCCTTGTTGGGCCTCAGGCGAGTCGATCGGCGCTGTGGACGTCAAGAATCTTCAGATGCTTGTCTGCTCCATCATCCCAATATTTGATCGCGAATTTTCCGCAGATGTTTATATCAACAAGTCGACCAAGTGAGTCGAGCTCAGCGTAATCCGATTTATTTGCAGGGTAAGCGCAGATTTCTAGAAATCGTTTACGAAGTGCGAGTTGCTGTTTCCTTGGCAACTTTTCGATAAACTCAATGACGTCGTATGCGATGAGGAGAGTCCGCTGACTCATGAATCTTTCTCTCGATCAGTGACTGAAAATCGCTGATCGAACTGACTGATCGTCGCCCAATTCGTAGAACCAGTATCATCGATCTTCGCCGCGAGGTCTGAGCGGTACGAATCGCTCTCTTGGTCATCGAGGGAAATCAGATATGCTACGAGCTGATTTCGATGGGGAGAGTCAAGATTTGCAAGCTCACGTTTGATCGTTTCAATGCTCATCGATGTAACGTATCTGAGATGGGTTGCGGAGCAAGTTCACAATTTCAGGGCCCAACGTCAAGCTCAGTCACCCCGAACGGCAGGGTTCACGCATCTAAATTGATGCCGAGGAGGTGGAGGAGATAGGAGTTATCCCAGCCAGCGGATTTTCGACGCCCTTTGAGGGAACGTTTAGTTTTGAGTTTGTCGGCCTTGATGAGATTGAGGCACCAGCGCCGCAGGGTGGCGAGGTTTTCTGCGGCGTGGCGAGAGCGGGCGCGGCTTTGGTCTTCGTTGAAGACGACATCAAGCACCCAGTGGAGTTGGTTTTCGATTCCCCAGTGACTGCGTACGGCGTGGGCGATGCGGGCAGCATCCAGGCTCAGGCTGCTGAGGTAGTAGCGACGCTCGGTGGTGGTGCGGCCATTGATTTCGCGCTGACTCTCGACGACGGCAACGCTGCGCAGACCTTCCCACTTGGCCGCATCGGCGAACCAGTCGATCTTCTCGCTCTGCCAGCAACGACGGATCTCAAGACGACCGTGACCTTTGTCGACTTGCTCATCGAAAGACAGACCGGGGTCGGCACGCCCGATGGCATCATCGAGGTAGGTCTTGATCTCGCCGTGGGCGACGCCGTGGTTGCCTTTAAGAGCGAGAACGTAATCGGCGTCGCTCTCGATGATCTCCCGGGCGATCTTTTTCTGCGTGCCCATCGCGTCGATGGTCACGATGCATCCGCTCAATTCCAGACTGCGAAGTAGCTCCGGGATGGCCGTGATTTGCCGTCGCTTCGCTCCGCCCTTCGGGCTGCCTACGGCAGGCTATCTCCCGTTGGTCGGTTCGTTGCTTTTGTCGCTGACCTTGCGCTGTCCGAGCACCAATCCGTTGCTGGCCGCCCAAGCGCTCACGATGACTTTGGTGTTCTCTCCAGCATCGAGCGCGCGACGGAGTGCTTTGCCGTCCATGGCCACAATTTCTTGATCGCAGGCTTGGCGCAGACCTGCGGTCCACTTCATGAAGGCTCCCAGGAACGTCTCGGGATCGAGCGCGGCAAAAACCCGGTTGAACGTATCGTGACTGGGGATGCCGTGAGGCAGTTCCAAAAAACTCGAAAACCACTCCTCCTTGGCTTCCCCGAACTGCTGCATTTCCTCGAAACTCTCTGCTCCGCAAAGCATTCCGCACAAACCGATAACGACGATATCTTCGAGCTTGTGCAGCCTCGTTCGGGCCACCCGCGGGTCTTTGAGTTCTCCGATGATTGTGATCAAGCTGATGGGCGATGCTTCTTGCATCCTCCCCTATTTAATCACATCAAAACCTAGTACAAGACCTAATTACTGCTCCTGCTCACTTTTAGATGCGTGAACCCTGCCCCGAACGGGTGACCGACAATCGGAACGCAGTTCCGTCAAGTAGCGGGTACGAGTTTGGTGTGGCATCAGGAGGGTAGGGGTTGGCGGCAGCGCCTTGTTCGACTGTATTGGTTGGCGGTCCGAGTGGGTGATCGAGCTACGTTGGATGATGTTGCTGTCCTATTCAGATTGCGAAGCCACTTCAATGATTGTGCATTCTGCGAGGAGAATGCCGCCATGTCGGAAAGGTTCCTTTGATGGATGCGGAAGGTGATGGGTGCTGGACGTGACCGGAACTGGCGATGATCGAACCTGAATATATGATCATCCGCCGGAGGCAGTTGACGTGACGCGGTCGAAATCCGCTGGGGCTGACTTCATCTTTGGCGTTGCCTCGCAATCCGTCCGCAGTCTGAACCAATCGCGGAATGCCCGGTGGACCGTCTTTTACGAGTAATCAAATATACTCATCCGCCGGAGGCATCATGTATGAGTCGAACGTCAAGCTCAGCCACCCCGAACGGGCGATCTGAGGCTACTGATGTCCAACTGCCGGTAGAAGGTCCGCGCAACCTCTAGGAGCGAAGCGGATAGGGGTTGGCTGCAGCGCCTTGTTAGCTTGTATTTGTATTTTAGTCTTTGAAACCTCGAGTTCCGAATTCCGTGATGAATGCGACTAGTGAACGGTATCCAGAAATCGGGAGATCTTCGAACGGGATTCCAAATACGATCCATACCAAATCTAGCTCTAGAAACTCGTCGTATTCGGCGATCAGCTCCCGGCACTCTCGGGGACTGCATCCACCTTCAGCGAGGCGTTCAAATGCGGGGGCAGCGCCCTCCATGAATCTTGTATGCTCGATCGCCATCGGCGGTAATCCGTATATCTCAAGAGGAATCTTCAATAGGGTTGCTAGATCACACTGGAACTCCCATCCATCGGCATCTGAGTTTGGATCGTCTTCGATGTCGTCCGAAAGCTTCTCGATATGGTCATCATAGCGCCTGGCATATTCGGTCAGCGCCTCCAAACGCGTAATCATCTCCGCGAACAGAATTCCGGGAGTGTGAGATAGCTTGGTATACCGTGCTATTGTCCGTGTTACTAACCGCTCTCGTTCCTCGATTTCATCGAACTCCTTCTCATAAAGGTCAGCGGTGCTGAGTGATGAGCGGACAGTAGCCTCTAATTGTAAGCGGTATTCTCTGAGTTCGTCGGGTTGGTAGCCCTTGCTTTGGGATCGCCGTGAATCGTAAAGGTCGTGGTGCTCTAGACATAGAAAGGCGAGATTATCGAGTAGATTGTTGTCCGGCCGTCGATCAATATGCGCGATCTGCCCTGCTTTCTCGGTAAAATCAGAATTCAGACAAAAGGGGGATGTCCCGTAGATCGTTAAAAGTCGGTGGAGGTTGGCAGGTAGATTGGTGTTCTATTGGCTAATTGGTTGGCAAGAGGGATCTTCGGTTTTGGAGTCGATTGGAGCGGAGGGTTCGGAGCGAAGCGGAGAAGCCGGGGCGGAGATCGGCTCCAAAACCGAGCGGCGAAGGGCCTCCCGGAGTTGGGGAAGATCGGCGCTGTGGGCGATGCGTCGAAAGCCGCTTTCAGCCCACAGCAATCCCGATGCCGCCCAGCGTTCGAGCATGTCACCCTTGACGTTCCAGCGTTTGACATTGCCGGTCTGTTCACGCCAGTTGCGCATGACGTTTTCAATGGCGTTGGTGCTCAGCAACGTGCCGTGGAGCGTGGCGGGAACTTCCAGGCGATGGACGGCCAGGGCTTCGTCTCGTCGCTCGCTCAGCAGCAGCGCCGCGGCCGCGTTGCGCTCGGCTACGAAGTCCAGAATGTCGTCGTAGGCTTCTTCCCCCGCGGTTTTGCCTTGGGCTTGGCGGAGTCGCTTGAAAAGCCGCTGGCTCTCGGCGCGGTCGCGCATTCGGAGTCGATCCGCTACGTTGCGCTCGAGATGCACCAGGCAGGTCTGCTGCACCGCGCCGGGCCAGATCCGGCTTACCGCGCCCGAGATGGCCGCCGATCCATCGCGAATGACCAGCAAGGCTCGATCTCTGGGAGATCGCACCCCGCGTCGCTCCAACCGACTCAACACCCGGCTGACCGTCTCCAAGCTCTCCGAACTGCCGGTCTCAAAATCAAGCACCCGCTTGTGGCCATCGCGGTCGATGCCCAAGGCAACCACCACGCAGTTCTCCCCGCCCACAAACACGCCATCAATCATCAGCGCCAGCCAATCGCCGTCCTCGAGCGAGCGTTCGCGCACCAGCTCCAACTGCTCACGGCTCTTCTCCGCCCACATGCGCGAGATCGAGCTTTTACTGATGTCGCCTTGGCGTGCCCGCTCCAGTCCTCGCTGCGACATGCCCTCGGCCACGTGCGCCACAATGTCCTCGAACAGTCCCGCCTGACTTGCCGCCGCCCGATAACTCTCCAGTTCGACCTCGCCTTCGCTGGTGTGCCGGACCCGTGGACGAACAATCTCTTCCTTGCCTCCGTCCAGATAAGCGCGGCCCTTCTCCGAGCCGGCCCGCCGATACTCGCTCCCGGCTTCAGGATGATAGCGCCGCCCGCACAGCGACTCCACCTCCTCGGACATCATCGCCCAGAACGCCTCGCGCACCGACGCACGCATCACTGCATTAAGCAGCTCGGCTGCTTCTCGCTCTCCGCCTTGCATAAATGCGGTCTTCAGTTCTTCATGTTTCATCGTGGTGGTTGGTTCTTTTGGTTTGATCACCTCCCACGCTTCTGCGCGGGCGAACCAACCTCCACCTCTTTATTTTAACGACTCACGGGACACTTCCGACAAAAGCAGAGGCAGCATCGTCGTCCTGACGCGACCAAAGTTGCTACCTGTGTCTTAGTCGGAATAGACTTTCGAGTTTTGGGCATAAAAAGCTAACGTCAAGCTCAGCCACCCTGAACGGGCGAACTGAGGCAACTGGTGATCAACTGCTGGTAGCGGGTCCGCGCAACCCCAGGAGCGCAGCGGATAGGGGTTGGCTGCAGCGCCTTGTTCGGTCTTGCATCTTTCTCGATGTGATGAATGATGATGATATCATGCGAACGATAATCGATATACCGGACGAAGAAGTCAGTGCGCTGGCAGATGTGTGTAAAACTCAGAAGATCTCACGGGCAGAAGCCGTCAGACGTGCATTGAGACAAATGCTCGCTGCAAATGCGAAGAATGATCGCAATGAAGCCTTCGGAGCTTGGAAACGTGAGGTAGATAGCCGGACATATCTCGATAATCTGCGCGGAGAATGGGATCGATGAAGGCAGTGATCGATAGTGATGTCCTCATTGATTTCCTCCAAGGAGTCGAGAAAGCGAAAATTGAAATCGAGAGATACTCTGATCCAACATACTCAATTATCTCATGGATCGAAGTGATGTGTGGGGCGGAATCGACTGAAGAGCGTGAGGCTGCTGATGCATTGTTTCGTTCGATGACATGCATCGAACTTACGATCGGTGTTGCGCGACAGGCGGTGTTCGAGAGGAAATCCCGGAAATTGAAACTCCCCGATGCCACGATTCTTGCGAGTGCTGATCAAGAGGGATGCATACTTGTGACTCGAAATTCAAAAGACTTCGACGATAGCGACCCTAGGGTGCGGATACCGTATTTATTATGACCGAACGTCAAGCTCAGCCACCCTGAACGGGCGATCTGAGGCTACTGGTGATCAACTGCCGGTAGCGGGTGGCGCAACCCCAAGAGCGAAGCGGATAGGGGTTGGCTGCAGCGCCTTGTTCGGCCAATACCGCCCAAACAACCGAAACGTCTGCCAGCATGCCATAAGTTTCATAGTATCAACAGCGATCATGATAGAATTGAAATGAGCTGGTGATTCTTTGGAGGTATCTCAAGTTCGCGAAAATAAGTTTTCCGCTCCGCGAGAGGTTGATACAGCGATCGTGACAGACACAAGCCCCGATAAGCCGGAGAAAGCAATGCTGATCGCGGGCCGACCGCCTTGAGATCTCGTGTAGATGGAGAGAAGGCGACCGAGCTACCAATATATTCCTCCGCCGGAGGCTGAAGCCGAACGTCAAGCTCAGCCACCCTGAACGGGCGACCGAAAATCTGGTAACGGTGAGCTGCCGGAAGGAGTCACCTCAACCCAGCCGCACAGCGGCTAAGGGTTGGCTGCAGCGCCTTGTTCGGCCTGTCACACTTCTACGTATTCAGCGACCGTAGTTCCTTCCGGAATGCCCAGTCCATCATTCTGAAATCCTTCAAGATGGAACTCGATGGCCTCGCGGATCAGATTCTCTGTTTCGGGAAGCGTGTCGGCGACGGCAACGCATCCAGGTAGATCGGGAACGTAGGCACCAAATCCATTTTCACTTTTCTCGATGATGATTGCGTAGCGCATGTTATTTCCAGCCTGCTTGCTTGAAGATACTGTTCAATGTTCCTTTTGGAATGTCCAGTCCCGTGTTACCGGAAACCGTTACTCGCATGCCGGGCTTCTCACTGTGAACGAGTTGCCGGTGGCTGCCCTTTTGGCGATCAATGATCCATCCTTCTTTCTGTAGTAGCTTCAAGACTTCGCGAACCTTCACCGGATCATGATGGCGAAGGAGGACTCAGCGTCAATCTCAATGGCCGAACGTCAAGCTCAGCCACCCTGAACGGACGACCGAGCGGCGGAACGCAGTTCCGTCAGACAGCGGGTCCAAGTTTGGTGTGACATCAAGAGGCTAGGGGTTGGCTGCAGCGCCTTGTTCGGTCCGTATTGTGCTAGATTGGAGAATTATCCGACTCAAGAAATCCGATTTTGCTATAACGACAATACCGACTGCAAGCTCGATTATGCTTCCGAAAAGTCGAACGAAAGCCGTTATCTTTTCAGATTCGGGAAGGGGAGGAATACCTTCAACAAGCATCGTCACAAATTGATAGAAAATGGGGTTTAAAGAAGAGATTGCAAAGAATAGCCCTACTCCAATGATCATGATTCGGATCAACGTCCGTTCCGAAAGCTCCGATATATAGATTTGAACTTCATCATTCTTACATATGATTTTCGCGATAATCGGGGCTAAAATCCAAAGAATCGATGCAGTGAGTAGCGTCGGGAGAATGCCTGAGAGCTGTCGGATGGAAAAATTATCTGAGAATACAGTTGATAGGATGTAGAAGACGTAGGAAATGCATGTAACCATCACATAGACGGAGAATAGTCGTAGAACATAAAGTATGAGTTGCTTTGCTTTCATAATTTTTTATGACCGAACGTCCAAGCTCAGCCACCCTGAACGGGCGATCTGAGGATACTGGTGTCCAACTGCCGGTAGAAGGTCCGCGCAACCCCAGGAGCGAAGCGGATAGGGGTTGGCTGCAGCGCCTTGTTAGACTCGGATTGCATTTTTATGAATTTTGTCGGATTGAAACTGAGCTGAACTTCTGAGCGTCACTTTTCCGACTCGCGTAAAATTGCAGTTCGATTGGGGTGCGGTCGATGGACTATCCAAAGTATCGATAAGTAGCTTTCAGCGAATCCAGATTGGGCTTTCGAACTTCACGTGACCAATTTTGGCACGGGATGGACGATACTGGTATTTCAACTTTTCCATGCAGGTGGTCCGAAGACCAAAAAATTTCGAGTGCTGCGCACTATATATGACTCGTCTTCGTCTCGTGTTAGTTCTGAATTTCTCGCCGGAGTCATAGCGAAGTTGGGGAACCGCATATTTACCTCCGCCGGAGGCTCATGGAGTCTAACGTCAAGCTCAGCCACCCTGAACGGGCGAAGTGAGACTACTGGTGATCAACTGCCGGTAAAAGGTCCGCGCAACCCCAGGAGCGAAGCGGATAGGGGTTGGCTGCAGCGCCTTGTTCGGCCAACACCGCCCAAACAACCGAAACGTCTGCCATCCTGCCATAAGTTTCATAGTATCAGAAGCTATCGTGATGGAATTGAAATGAGCTGTTGGCCCTTCGAAGATATCTCAAGTTGGCAAAAACAAATTTTCGCCCCGCCAGAGGTTGATGCAGTGATCGTGACAGAGAGTAGCCCCGATAAGCCGGAGATAGCATTGCTGATCGCGGGCCGTCCGCCCTGAGATCTCGTGTAGATGGGGAGAAGGCAATCGAGCTACCAATACATCCCTCCGCCGGAGGCTGAAGCCGAACGTCAAGCTCAGTCACCCCGAACGGGCGACCGAAAACTACTGGTGATCAACTGCCGAAAGGAGCCCGCGCAACCCCAGGAGCGAAGCGGATAGGGGTTGGCTGCAGCGCCTTGTTCGGCCAACACCGCCCAAACAACCGAAACCTCTGCCATCCTGCTATAAGTTTCATAGTATCAAGAGCGATCATGATGGAATTGAAATGAGCTGGTTGTTCGTGGGAGACATCTCAAGTCCGCGAAAATAAATTTTTCGCTCCGCGATAGGTTTAAGGAGCGAACGTAACAGACAGAAGCTTCGTTAGCCGGAGAAAGCATTGCTGATCGCGGGCCGTCCTCCCTGATATCTCGTGTAGATGGGGAGAAGGCGACCGAGCTTCCAATATATTCCTCCGCCGGAGGCTGAAGCCGAACGTCAAGCTCAGCCACCCCGAACGGGCGACCGCAAACGGCTGGAAATCAACTGCCGGTAGGGCGTCCGCAACCCCTGGAGCGAAGCGGTTAGGGGTTGGCTGCAGCGCCTTGTTCGGCTGTATTCTTTGAGCATCATCTAATGTGGAAACCAATCTGACTGGTCATTGAGACAGATTTGAATACATCGTTCGAATACGAATCTGAGATATATTCCCTAAAGCTCCTCGGTGAAAGGATCTGAGGCGATTGCATATATCCGCCTTTCGAACTCCAACCTCTGTCCCAATATCGCATCGAAAAATGCGGCTCTCCGATGCGATTGGCGCCCAGGCTCGGTGAAGTTTCCATTGATGGACGGAAATCAAATTCACTCGCATCAGATCGGATGATGGAAGCGGCAATGCATAGGACAAGTAGGAGTGTGGAAATGGATTTCATGAATTTATAATAGCCGAACGTCAAGCTCAGCCACCCTGAACGGGCCAACTGAGACAACTGGTGATCAACTGCCGGTAGAGGGTCCGCGCAACCCCAGGAGCGAAGCGGATAGGGGTTGGCTGCAGCGCCTTGTTCGGCCAATACCGCCCAGACCACTGAGACTTCTGCCTTTTTGCCATATGTTTCGTAGTCTTTAGATTGATTATGATCGGATATGAATTAACTCATCGGTCTTCCGGGATGTCTCGATCTTGCAAAAAATAGAGTTTTCGCTTAGCGAACATGTAATCGCGCGTTCGTGATAGACAGAAGCCGCGATAAGCCGAAGAAAGCGTTGCGGAGCGCGGGCCGTCCGACCCTGAGATCTCAAGTAGAAAGGGAGAAGGCGATCGAGCTACCAATATATCCCTCCGCCGGAGGCTGAAGCCGAACGTCAAGCTCAGCCACCCCGAACGGGCGACCGGATGCAACTGGTGATCAACTGCCTGTGGCGGGACCGCGCAACCCCAGGAGCGAAGCGGATAGGGGTTGGCTGCAGCGTCTTGTTAGCTCTTCATTTGTTGAGTCGACGGATGATTCGATCGGGGTCGGAGCGAAGATCTATAATCGCCTGAACGAATATGCGATATCCCTCAACAGTATAAAAAATTCCGTATGGAAACTTTGGAATGAGTAATCGACGAAATGGCTCCGAGTAAATAGGCCCCGACTTCGGAAAGCGGCAAATCTGTGCGATCCGATCATCGAATGCGGCATAGAAGGTATCTCCGTAATCAGAGTAGATCTCCAAGAATTCGATTTCGGCGCCGAGAAGAAGTTCGACTGTGAACTCCATCTACTTACCTATTCGCCGCTTGATAGACTCCCATGGGGTTGTGGAATGCATACCAGATTTGAAGGCCGAATATCGCTCTTGGAGCATCTCGACAATGAGCGGATCGGGTGCAAGTGTCTCGGAAATGGATACTTGGGCCCACAGCTCAGTTGCCAACTCAAATTTTTGGCTGTCCGTGAGCTGTTCGATCTCTGGTAGTTGTTCGATCATGTCCAGAAACTACCCGGTATGTCGGAAAATGGCAATTCCGAGATTCATGGAGCTAACGTCAAGCTCAGCCACCCTGAACGGGTGACCGAATACGACTGATGATCAACTGCCGGTAGCGGGTCCGCGCAACCCCAGGAGCGAAGCGGATAGGGGTTGGCTGCAGCGCCTTGTTGGGCTCTCAGTCGAGCAACGGATAATCGTCGTGAAACAAATCGAGATGCATGCAAGGTTCACTTTTAATGAATTCATAGGATAAGCGAACTCGAACCCTTCCTTGACGCCGTTCGCATGGGGGAACAATTGAATTCTTAAAGTGTAATTTTGAAGAATCGATAGCGGGCGTTCCGAGGATCGGGATAAGTCCAATCATCCATGCATGATACTGAAACACCTCCTGCTTCAGCCAAATGTCATCCCGGACCGTAAGCGAAAAACTTCTGATGGTCGTTTCTGTTGTCCCTCTTATATAGGCAATTACCCCGCCAGTGTAGCCAGCCGATGGTTGCCAGCCATCGGTATCAGGTAATAGCGGTTCATTCTGCCAATGGATCTGACCGTATCGATCAGTATGCCCATAGGCGTCCCACTCTTTTGCAGAATCAGCCAAATGCTCATAGGTTGAAAATGGTGCGCCCCATGCAACCATCAACTTTCTATTCGGAAGGAAGAGACCTTCCGATAAATTTTCGAATGAAGATTTCATTTATAGCCCAACGTCAAGCTCAGTCACCCCGAACGGATGTCCGAACTACTGGTTGTGATCAACTGCAATCTGGTCGTCCGCCAACCCCGAGAGCGAAGCGGCTAGGGGTTGACTGCAGCGCCTTGTTCGGCTGTATCTCCTACATGAATAACTTTGCAATCGAATCGGGATCTCGTCGTAGATCCTGAATTGCAACAATTACAATTCGGCTTCCTTCAACAGAATAGAATATGCCGTATGGAAATTCTTTGATAAGGAGTCGTCGGTATGGGCGGCGAAATGGAGAGCCAAGGTTCGGAAACTGTCCCAAAAGAAGTGATGCTTCTTCTAGACTCCGCAGGAATTCTGCGCCTCGTCCCTCTTGAATATCTTCATATCGCTCAAACGCGGATTGGATGTCAATGTCGGCTTGGAGGAGGTAGATGACCTCGTATATCATCGAGTTGCTAGAAGGCGCGACTTGATCTCGTCCAGCGTGGTGACCTCATTTGGATGCTTGTGATAATGGGCGAGCCGCCGATCAAGTTCTTCGATGATCGCTGGCGAGACTGGGATCTCTTCGGGATGGGATGCGATGTTCTCCCACAGCTCTGACATCAGCGTCAGTTGGTCGAGAACCGAAAGGCTTCTGAGGTCGGGAATGCGTTCCAGAATCATGGATCGAATATGCGGATGGCGATCAGTCTAGTCAAGGCACCGAGTTCAGGAGCCGAACGTCAAGCTCAGTCACCCCGAGCGGGTGTCCGAACTACTGGTCGTGATCAACTGCAATCTGGTCGCCCGCCAACCCCGAGAGCGAAGCGGCTAGGGGTTGACTGCAGCGCCTTGTTAGCCCTGCATCTTTTTCCGCGGAGGCCGTTGGAACCGCTCTGGATTCTCGTCTTGGCGGTGAATCGCGTCTGCAAAAATAGCCTTCACGTCGAAATTAAATTTCTCTGCGATAATCTCCCGCGTGCGATGAATGCCAGCAATGATATCTTCGTCAATGATGTCGTTCATATTCCCATGAGTTCTTCAGGTGTGCAGATCACTGGACAAGCTACGTCAAAACGTCGACAAGTCGCCTCTATTCTCGGGATCAATTCGGCGTTGTTGATATGGCGACAATTCCAAGTGAGCAGGAAGTCGACACCGTTGGTTGCGCTGATCGAAATGTGAGCGGCGTCCAAAGCGGCTTTCGGCGGCAGCTGTAGTTCGTCGAGTAGTGCGAGAGTCAAGCTTTCTGTGATTTCGGTGATCGGCAAGAAGGGAATCCCAGATAATGCGTTGAGCCGGTCGGACGCTGCCGACACGTCTCCGCGAGCGGCCTCGTCATGGACGAACTGTGAGATATACAGTGAAAAGTCGCCTCTTCGTTTTGCCCACCAATCTTTCGTGGTCTTCTGATGGCTTGCTCGCAGCAGATTCTCCGAAGGCCATGATGTCAGGTAGCTTGGTATCGTTGTCTCGATGTATACGGAAGCAAGCACCCACTTATCATACCATTGACTCTCGTCGACACAACGAAAATGGGGCTAACGTCAAGCTCAGTCACCCCGAACGGGTGACCGAGCTACTGGTGAATGTTCAACTGCAATTTGGTCGTGCGCCAACCCCGCCGCAAAGCGGCTAGGGGTTGACTGCAGCGCCTTGTTCGGTCTCATTCACTGATTCTGAGAGCCAGTTTGTCAGGTAGCAATTTCAGCAGGAATGGATGTGCTTCGACCAAGCGTAGAATATCAGTTACGTCTTTTTGGCGTTTACTCGGACGTCGGCCTTCCTCAGCCCAAGCCTTAATCTTGCCTCGAAGAGTATCTTCAAGAGAAGCAACCCGCATTAGAATTCCATGAATATCTGCGGGGACCGACCTCGTTGGGAACGACTCGTAGAAGTCTTCTGTGCTTATCTGAATGCTCACCTTTGACCTGCCTTTTAGATTAATAGACCAATCGAAATGCTTTGATTGAAATCCTGCGTCGACAAGAGCAGAGACGCTTCGGTCTACTTCGGCAGTCGCAATGACGAGATCGACGTCCGCTGTCGCCATTGGCTCTTCAGCCCAGTGATTGACTGCAAGCCCGCCGATCATGCACCAAGGAATTTCGAGATCTTCGAGAACTTGGACTAGAATCGTTACGTCGCCTCCGCCTCCCGCAGTCTGCCAGTCATAGAATTGTCGCTGGGTCATGCCGAGAGGATGAATAGGAGATCGGTCGACCGCAATTTCTTTCAGAACCGAACGTCAAGCTCAGTGAACCCCGAACGGGTGTTGAGCAATGGGTTGTGATCAACTGCAAGGGAGGCGTGGGTAAAGCTGGGGCAACCGGCGGCTAGGGGTTCGCTGCAGCGCCTTGTTCGGACGTATTGTTCACGTGTCGAGAGATTCTACAAAGAGTCAAAACAATCCAGAGCTGAATGCCCGAAAGAACAGTAAAACCGCAACTTACGAAGATTGCGGCACTCAGGTTTGGCGGTATTGATGCAATCCCAATCGCATTGTGGTTTGCATCATAAACTTCTACGGAAGAAGGAGCGACAGTGATAACTGTAAGCAGAAGCGACGAAACAATAGAGATTGCAAACACTAAAAGCGCAAACGCACGCAAGTTTCGTAACTCTGTATTCATATAACAATTCACTGATAAGCAGCGCAATCGGAGTGAATGGAATACTGAGTCGCTCTCAAAAAATCGATTGCTGAAGGGTTCAAGATTTCGTGTTGCTTCGACACCGTTGGCTGATTTATTCATCCGCCGGAGGCTAGTCCGAACGTCAAGCTCAGCCACCCTGAACGGGCGACCGAACAGCGGAACGCAGTTCCGCCAAGCAGCGGGTACGAGTTTGGTGTGACATCAAGAGGCTAGGGGTTGGCTGCAGCGCCTTGTTCGGTCTCAGGTTTCAGCATCGCCACGACTGCCGAGATGATATTCTTGATTGAATGCTCGGTCAATTTCCGTACCTCATTCTTGAAGAGACTCGAGTTTGCAGTAAAAAGCTTCCCCGGTCTGGCGTAACTTGTCAGGTGGAGAGATCCGGACGAAAAGTCAGAATCTGATATCCGAACAGCTCGCTGATCGGCGTACGATTTACTCGTGACTTGGCAGAGGATCCAGTCTCCGCGTTCGGCATATGCCAGAACTATTGCTGGTCGAATCTTGGGGGACTGTAATGTTTCCGATTGCGCGATCCCCATCTCGGATCATTAAATTTTCACCTTCTAAAACATCGAATACACGCCGCGCATCTTGTTCAGATAGCTTCAATGTAGAAGAGTCTGAATTTAATTCGGTAAGGACTAACGAAGTCCACCAATCAGGAGCGTTTCTTCGACGGAAAATCCAATGTGCGGACTTTTTAAGAATTGCATCGTTCATGGAAAATAATTTTATGAAAACAAATAAACCTAATCAAACCGGCGATAAATCGCCACTCATTTCATCACCCAACGCCAAGCTCAGCCACCCCGAACGGGGTAACGAATCAGAAATGAATAATCAACTACCCGAAACCGAAGAATCCACCCAAACTGAACCCCGGCTAGGGGTTGGCTGTAGCGCCTTGTTGGGCTTCATTTTTTAAGCCCGAGGAGGTTTTAGAATGGAACTCTTCAATTATATACAAGCCATCTTGACTGTATTTTTTACTATACTCAATCTGTGCGCCCTTATCTATTTTTGGCCGGTCTTCGTAGAAGCTGGACGCGACTTGAAAGCACTGGAGAAAAAACATCGCAGCCGTCAATCCGAGAATGATGTAAGTAAGTCGAATTAGATTTCCCTGAATTTTTATGTTTTTGTCGGCAGTTTTATCGGCGGCTTGACTTAACTTAATTTGCAGCGAGGAAAATCGCGCCATAGTTCGTGCTACGGTCATTTCTCGACTTCTGCTTTGGTCATCTAAAGACTCATCATGAATGTCAGATAAAAGGTGACTAATAGATTTTTCTAGATCGTTCTGAGCTTCGTTTTCCGCGTTCTGGCGCTTGTGCTGAAAATACGCTTTAAGTTCAGTCGGATTCTTATTTATTTTAGGCCAGTGCTCATCAAGAAATTTTAAAATATCATTACAATCAGACATAACTTTTTATGAGTAAAAACAAAACAACCGTGCAAAAGCAAATTAATAAGCCCAACGTCAAGCTCAGCCACCCTGAACGGGCGTCCAAGCTGCTGGAGAATGATCAACTGCCTGTAGCGGGTCCCTCAACCCTAGGAGCGAAGCGGATAAGGGTTGGCTGCAGCGCCTTGTTCGGCTGTATTGCGTTTATTTAAGAGTCGTGTTGCTGGTCCGAATCCTCTTTTCGAGGAAATGGTCAGTAACTCAAGAGATTGTGCTCTGGTTTCGTTCGCTTTCTCAAGAATACGACTCAAGTGATAGGATGCTCTCGCGTGTCCGAGTTCATGCGCTTTCGTGAAATAGAATATTGCTGTCTCGATATCTTTCTCACTATTCGCGATTTGACCGAGAGAAAAGAGTGCTTTTGGACATCCGTCGATTGCCCGCTTCTCATACCATTTTTTTGCTTGTGGTAGATTTGCATCAACTCCGACACCATTCAGATAAAACCAACCCGCCGCGAGCTGAGCGTCTTTCAGCCCAGAGTTTGCGGCCGCTTGGTTCAGCTTGAATGCCCTTTCATTGTCGGGCGACTCGGAAAGGAGCTCGGTGATCGAAGCATCATACAAATGTGATGAGCTTTTCATTATTATTTAGCCGAACGTCAAGCTCAGCCACCCTGAACGGGCGAGCGGAGACTACTGGTGATCATCTGCCGGTAGCGGGTGGCGCAACCCCAGGAGCGAAGCGGATAGGGGTTGGCTGCAGCGCCTTGTTAGGTGTGTATTTTGTTATCTACGTGGTGAAGTAGAAATATCCGAGAACTCCAATACTGACCCAGAACAGAAATCCAACAATGCAAACTGTCTCCATCCTAAGAACGCGTGGTCCATATCCCCGATCTAACCAAATGCTCATATCGAAAAATCTTCCTTTGTTGCGATCTCCCCACGTCGAGAACGGTGCTAGATCGAGATTGCCGATTGTCACAATCTTCAAAACGATAAAGCCGGTCCAATACGTGATCCCGTAGAAGACGATCTCAAATAGAAACTGGAGCCCCAGTTCTTTCAGTATGTCGTCGAGAGGCATTTATATTATCACCTAACGTCAAGCTCAGTCACCCCGATCGGGTCTCTGAACTACTGGTTGTGATCATCTGCAATCTGCTCCCCCGCCAACCCCTAAGAGCGAAGCGGCTAGGGGTTGACTGCAGCGCCTTGTTCGGACGTATTCTTCGGTAGTCGTGATATTCGCGAAAGAGCTAGAACTATCCAGAGCTGAGTGCCTGATAAAAGTATAAATCCGCAACTGATCAATACGCCTAAAGTTAGATTCGGTGGTATTGACGCCGTTCCGATCACATTGTGATGAATATCGCGAACTGTAACTGTAGTAGGAGCTACCGTCACGGTCGTCAGTAGAATCAATGAAATGGTGGCAATCGCGAAAATAAATATTGTTAACGCTCGTATGGTCCGTAGTTCATTTGTCATTTCACTTTTTCTGATCGTCTATTCCAAGCGAGATATTGAATTGATGCTCACTTTTGATTCCGATCAGGGTAATTAACTCTACCGATTGCCGATGGGCACCCGAAAAGTGACGGAAACTCTATGTGAGAGTCTCATTTTTTCATCAGCCGGAGGCTAGTCCGAACGTCAAGCTCAGCCACCCTGAACGGGCGATCTGAGGCTACTGGTGATCAACTGCCGGTAGCGGGTGGCGCAACCCCAGGAGCGAAGCGGATAGGGGTTGGCTGCAGCGCCTTGTTCGGCCAACACCGCCCAAATAACCGAAAGCTCTGCCATCCTGCCATAGGTTTCGTGGTATCAAAAGTTATCATGATGGAATTGAAATGAGCTGTTGGCTCTTCGAAGATATCTCAAGTTGGCAAGAATAAATTTTTCGCTCCGCGAGTGTTTGATGCAGCGATCGTGACAGACTGAAGCCCCGCTAAGCCGGAGGAAGCATTGCTGATCGCGGGCCGTCAGCCTTGAGATCTCGTGTAGATGGGGAGAAGGCGACCGAGCTACCAATATATTCCTCCGCCGGAGGCTGAAGCCGAACGTCAAGCTCAGCCACCCTGAACGGGCGACCGGGTGCAACTGGTGATCAACTGCCGGTAGCGGGTGGCGCAACCCCAGGAGCGAAGCGGATAGGGGTTGGCTGCAGCGCCTTGTTAGCTGTGTATTTGTAATTTACTGTTTTCAGAACCGCAGCTCCAACAGATATCGAATCCGCCGGGGACGCTCTCTTCACAAGCAGTGCAAGTCCAATCAGGTAGATCCGTAGGTGTCCCGTCCCTGATCTCAAGTATTAATTCTATTGCTCGGTCGTAGTCATCATCGTTCACGACACAAAGTTGAGGAAAGAATATGCCGCTTGGCATTTCCGACATCGTCGTGTTGGTAACTTGATTCCGGACGAAACAAGAAATTCCGGCTGCCTCTAAGGTAGAATAGAATAATCCCACACGAGCAGGCTCTCGGTCAGTGAAAACGGTTCTCATATTGTTATTTCAGCTAACGTCAAGCTCAGCCACCCCGAACGGACGACCGGAAACTACTGGTGATCAACTGCCGATAGCGGGTGGCGCAACCCCAGGAGCGAAGCGGATAGGGGTTGGCTGCAGCGCCTTGTTCGGTGTTATCGCGTTCGCAGTAGTGAAATCGGGATATGTGCTGAGAAGTGATCGAAATCAGGATCAGAGGTGAAAATCGAGAGGTCCCGGCGCACGGCAAAACCGCAGATGAGAAAATCAACGAGACTACCTTGGACGCCTTTGCTCATGCAAAGATTCGAGAATCTCGCAGCTTCTTCGTAATCCTCGGTTTCGATCTTTGCGTCCGGAAATGCTCTGAGGTGATTCTTAAGCCGATGGTATTGTTCGTTGTGGCGAATTCCAGAAAGCAGCTCTTGTCTGATAACGCCGAGAAGCACCGCTTGGGAGCTCCGGATCAATTCAGAGAGTAATTCCGTAGCTTGAGACGTCGCAACCGAGCGACGGCGCAAAGCGATAGACCAGATGGAGGTGTCGACGACGACCTTCATCGACGGGTGCGCGCAACCTTGTAATCATAAGATGCGTCGTAATCAATCGTCCCGAATAGCTCAAAGATTTCCAGTTGCTTGCGCCGCTGAACATACTCTTGGAGAGCCTCTTCGATCGTGGCCCTTTTCGAAGTGTGTCGTCCGAGTCGTTGCGCCTCCGTAATCAGTGGAATGTTGAGTTCTACGTTTGTCGCCATGTGCGAACGGTTGCACGGCGACATGTGCGAAGTCAAGTTCTATCACCGAACGTCAAGCTCAGCCACCCTGATAAGGCGGGAGCGAATCTGGTAAGGGTGAACTGCCGGAGAGAGTCACCTCAACCCGGCCGCGCAGCGGGTAAGGGTTGGTTGCAGCGCCTTGTTCGGATCCGCTCGTCGGTGGTCCCGAAGGTCGTGTATCTCACAGCCAGACGCTTGGTCCCTCGGAATCAACAAACTCTGGATACTCCGGCTTGGTGATCATGGCTTTACACGAACTACAGAAGAACTTTCGTAGTCTGAAAATCTATTGGTTCCAGCGTGATACGAAGGATATCAAGATTTGGAAGGTTGGTGATCGCACACGACCATTTCAGATACATCGTAGGAGTATCGGGTTGGTTGTCCGGTCCGGAAGTGTCCCGTGAGTCGTTAAAATAAAGAGGTGGAGGTTGGTTCGCCCGCGCAGAAGCGTGGGAGGTGATCAAACCAAAAGAACCAACCACCACGATGAAACATGAAGAACTGAAGACCGCATTTATGCAAGGCGGAGAGCGAGAAGCAGCCGAGCTGCTTAATGCAGTGATGCGTGCGTCGGTGCGCGAGGCGTTCTGGGCGATGATGTCCGAGGAGGTGGAGTCGCTGTGCGGGCGGCGCTATCATCCTGAAGCCGGGAGCGAGTATCGGCGGGCCGGCTCGGAGAAGGGCCGCGCTTATCTGGACGGAGGCAAGGAAGAGATTGTTCGTCCACGGGTCCGGCACACCAGCGAAGGCGAGGTCGAACTGGAGAGTTATCGGGCGGCGGCAAGTCAGGCAGGACTGTTCGAGGACATTGTGGCGCACGTGGCCGAGGGCATGTCGCAGCGAGGACTGGAGCGGGCACGCCAAGGCGACATCAGTAAAAGCTCGATCTCGCGCATGTGGGCGGAGAAGAGCCGTGAGCAGTTGGAGCTGGTGCGCGAACGCTCGCTCGAGGACGGCGATTGGCTGGCGCTGATGATTGATGGCGTGTTTGTGGGCGGGGAGAACTGCGTGGTGGTTGCCTTGGGCATCGACCGCGATGGCCACAAGCGGGTGCTTGATTTTGAGACCGGCAGTTCGGAGAGCTTGGAGACGGTCAGCCGGGTGGTTGAGTCGGTTGGAGCGACGCGGGGTGCGATCTCCCAGAGATCGAGCCTTGCTGGTCATTCGCGATGGATCGGCGGCCATCTCGGGCGCGGTAAGCCGGATCTGGCCCGGCGCGGTGCGGCAGACCTGCCTGGTGCATCTCGAGCGCAACGTAGCGGATCGACTCCGAATGCGCGACCGCGCCGAGAGCCAGCGGCTTTTCAAGCGACTCCGCCAAGCCCAAGGCAAAACCGCGGGGGAAGAAGCCTACGACGACATTCTGGACTTCGTAGCCGAGCGCAACGCGGCCGCGGCGCTGCTGCTGAGCGAGCGACGAGACGAAGCCCTGGCCGTCCATCGCCTGGAAGTTCCCGCCACGCTCCACGGCACGTTGCTGAGCACCAACGCCATTGAAAACGTCATGCGCAACTGGCGTGAACAGACCGGCAATGTCAAACGCTGGAACGTCAAGGGTGACATGCTCGAACGCTGGGCGGCATCGGGATTGCTGTGGGCTGAAAGCGGCTTTCGACGCATCGCCCACAGCGCCGATCTTCCCCAACTCCGGGAGGCCCTTCGCCGCTCGGTTTTGGAGCCGATCTCCGCCCCGGCTTCTCCGCTTCGCTCCGAACCCTCCGCTCCAATCGACTCCAAAACCGAAGATCCCTCTTGCCAACCAATTAGCCAATAGAACACCAATCTACCTGCCAACCTCCACCGACTTTTAACGATCTACGGGACATCCCCTCCGGTCCGACGTGAAGCAACAATGGGCATAGGTCCGAACGTCAAGCTCAGCCACCCTGAACGGGCGATCTGAGGCTACTGGTGATCAACTGCCGGTAGCGGGTGGCGCAACCCCAGGAGCGAAGCGGATAGGGGTTGGCTGCAGCGCCTTGTTCGGCCAAAACCGCCCAAACAACCGAAACGTCAGCCAGCCTGCCATACCTTTCATAGTATCAAGAGCGTTCATGATAGAATCGAAATGAGCTGATTGCTCTTCGGAGATATCTCAAGTTGGCAAAAAATAAATTTTTCGCTCCGCGAGAGGTTGATGCATCGATCGTGACAGACTGAAGCCCCGATAAGCCGGAAGAAGCATTGCTGATCGCGGGCCGTCCGCCTTGAGATCTCGTGTAGATGGGGAGAAGGCGACCGAGCTACCAACATATTCCTCCGCCGGAGGCTGAAGCCGAACGTCAAGCTCAGTGACCCCGAACGGGCGTTGAGGAAGGGGTTGTGATCATCGAGGGTCCGGTCGCGGAATAAAGATCGGCCACGTCGCGGCTAGGGGTTCGCTGCAGCGCCTTGTTCGGCTTTCATTTCATCGGTAGAGAAGGAGACTCGAAAGCCCGAAACCATATGCATTAAACTGAGGTGGGGCTCTTCCGTATAATGCATCTTCATGTATTCAAAACCCTGAGTGAGTGCCGCTTCTGATTCATAATCAACAATCATTTGAAAATCTAGTAGCTTTTGAAAGGATGCTTTATTAGTCAATCTCAGAAGACGATAACTAAGTGCATGATTATTTATGATCTGTTGACTCATAAATAGATGAACTTGCTTAACGACATCATCGATTTGAATGCCTGGTTTCGGATTAAAGTGGACGTGATATGAATGCATGTAAGTATAGCCGAACGTCAAGCTCAGCCACCCTGAACGGGCGACTGGAAACAACTGGTGATCAACTGCAAGTAGCGGGACCGCGCAACCCCAGGAGCGAAGCGGATAGGGGTTGGCTGCAGCGCCTTGTTCGGCTGTATTTATTCAGGTTGCCCTGTCGGTGTCTGCTTCAACTTTGGGCGTCTCAGTTGAAGAAACCAAAAGCCTGCCCCAACGACCCACCCGATTCCTCCGACGGCGCGAAGCGATGTCCATATTGGTTCGAACGGAGTGCCTCGCACTTCGGAATAATTCCGGGAGCAAACCTCGATCCATGCTACTAAGCCATCCCAGTAGCTTGAAATCTGGATAATCCCAACAATCATAAAGAGAGTCCCTACAAAGACCGGGACTCGATGGTCATCTAGGTTTGTTATCTTCATCCGATCGAGCAAGTATGAAAAACGAGTTCCTGGTGATGGCTGGCGAATCAAACTATTTGCCGAGTTTCGTTTGGTGTTATTCCGTGGATATTTGAGCCGAACGTCAAGCTCAGTCACCCCGAACGGGCGAGCTGAAACTACTGGTGATCAACTGCCTGTAGCGGGTGGCGCAACCCCAGGAGCGAAGCGGATAGGGGTTGGCTGCAGCGCCTTGTTCGGCCGACACCGCCCAAACAACCGAAACCCATGCCATCCCGCCACAAGTTTCATAGTATCAAGAGCGATCATAATAAAATTGAAATGGGTTGGTGGTTCGTTGGAGGTATCTCAAGTTCGCGAAAATAAATTACCCGCTCCGCGAGAGGTTGATGCAGCGATCGTGAGAGACAGAAGGCCTGATAAGCCGGAGAAAGCATTGCTGAGCGCGGGCCGTCCGCTCCGAGATCTGGTGTCGATGGGGAGAAGGCGACCGAGCTACCAATATATTCCTCCGCCGGAGGCTGAAGCCGAACGTCAAGCTCAGCCACCCTGAACGGGCGAACTGAGGCTACTGGTGATCAACTGCCGGTGGCGGGACCGCGCAACCCCAGGAGCGAAGCGGATAGGGGTTGGCTGCAGCGCCTTGTTCGATCTCAGGATTTAATGATTCTCTCGTATACTGAGTGAGGGCCTATCCAGAACCATATGTGTGTATCATCTTGTAAAACGGCCATGGCTCTGTAGTTGAGGGTGACCCTCGCGGACCAATATGATGACCCGCCAAGCTTCTTAAATTGAAGAGACGGATGGCGGGGGTTGGCTTTCAGCTGACTATATGATTCATCAGCGGCTTTCTGAATGTCGCTCGGTAATCCCGAATAGAGCTTCCAGAACTTCGGAGACGCCTTGTGCTTCACAAATCAGTGCATCGGCCAGCCTTGAAGTCAGCAACCGCTTCCGCTGCCAAGTCATCGAATCGCCCGGCTTCTGCGTCCTCAACCATCTGTTTGTCCCAGAGATCACTGTCATACTCAAAAATCCAATTACGGAATTTGGAGTATTCCTCTTTTGGTAAACGAGTTACAGCAGACTCAATATCTTCAACTGTTGCCATGAGGAGAATGTAGATTGGACCACGATCATGCTCAAGCGCTTTTGGATCGAACGTCAAGCTCAGTCACCCCGAACGGGCGACCGAAAACTACTGGTGATCAACTGCCTGTAGCGGGTGGCGCAACCCCAGGAGCGAAGCGGATAGGGGTTGGCTGCAGCGCCTTGTTAGCCCAGTATTTTATTCGTTGTTGATTCTGCGAGCCACTCTTCTAGTGCTGAGGGATCTGACTGCGGTGAAAATGCCTCTCTGGGTATCCAATAGTAGATTTCTTTTTGGGGATGAAGAAGAAATCCGTCGGGAGTGGTATAGCTCTTGTAAATACATGGCCAATCAAAACGGGAATTAAAGTCTTTAGAGCTTCTCTCAATGCCCTCCTGCGAAAAATTCCAATGAATCAGACATCTATATTGAGGATTTCGCCTAATGGATCGTCTGAACTTGTAACCTTGAATCCAATAATGGAAAATCATGGAGAATGCCATCGCGAGCAGCACCAGAGGAAGTGCAAGGAATGACGACGACTGGAATAGAAATATAGCCATCGTCGCTACAAATATCCCTAATATCGGAGACACAAAGATCTGCCAGCGATTCCGGTGCCAGTGCCAATACCGCCCTCTCGCAAGCGAATCTTCGTCAAACGACGATGTTGCTGTTAATTTCATGAAGGGCTAACGTCAAGCTCAGCCACCCCGAACGGGCGACCGGATTCAACTGGTGATCAACTGCCGGCTAGGTGACCGCGCAACCCCAGGAGCGAAGCGGATAGGGGTTGGCTGCAGCGCCTTGTTCGGCTGTATTTGTTCTTCATCGATTCTTTACGGCGTTCGCGAATCAAAAGTGGGATTTGTGAGGTCAGTCCTTTCGAAGTGTGCCCGCCCCCAAGAAAGCGTCTTGAATATCGGGACAGCGTATCCGTATATGACCGGTATGATTAGGAATAGAAGTTGCCAAGGAATTGGCGTGTCGATCTTGAAATCGATGAAGCGCGAAAGCATAAAATAGACGGTCCCAATGATTATCAGGCGAATCGAATACTTCTGCTGAGATAATGCGTAATACCGATTGATTTTGAACCACGCATTATCAGACATAAATGCCTCTCGGCTGCGAAATCCGAAAAAGTAATTCTTTGGAATCTTTCGATACTTGAGCGGGAGCGTTGAAAGCCAAGCGAAAGCAGCGAAGAACGAAACTCCAAATGCAGAAAGCTCAAAGGTCATTGATATCACAGCTCATAGGCTTGAGGATTCGTATAGGAAAGAAATGGGTTAACGGAACGTTGTTTTTATGGAGCCGAACGTCAAGCTCAGCCACACCGAACGGGCGATCTGAGGCCACTGGTGATCAACTGCAAGTTTCGGGTCCGCGCAACCCCTAAGAGCGAAGCGGCTAGGGGTTGGCTGCAGCGCCTTGTTCGGCATGTTTCAGGGAACTTGGATCTGGCCCTTCCCCAATTTTTGCGATTTTGTTGGCGGAAAGACGATAGCGTTCAAAATTTAACTCTCCCTCGAATCGGGTTGTCTGATTCATTGTAATTAAGTGAGTTTCTCGATCACCGTGACTTTGAACGATAGCGGCGGCAAGAAATGTTCCGTTCCGATGGAATGTGTCCCAAGAAACAATATTTCCGTTGGCCTCAAACAGAATAATTACTCTAGGATTCTCGCCCGGAGACACAGTCACTGGTGAGTCAAATATGGCGATGATATAGTCACCATCAAAGAGAGCAACGGGTCTGCTATAGACAAGTGGGAATGTGAACCCAAGCAGGCTTTCAGGTCCTCTCCCAATTGCGTCTAGTAACTTCGGATCGCCCCCAAGGAAGATGTAATCAACAATGTCTGCTGAAGTTGGAACCTTATTCGCAATTGTGACCGGGTCTCCTGCCTCGTAAGCTTTGAATCGATTGTTGTCAGGTTGAGAAAGCGTGTTGCCAACGATTGCAAGCGCAGAAACTATGTAAGCTAACGTTTTCATTATGGCCGAAGGCTGCCGAACGTCAAGCTCAGCCACCCTGAACGGGCGACCGCAAACGACTGGTGATCAACTGCCGATAGGAGGTCCGCGCAACCCCAGGAGCGAAGCGGATAGGGGTTGGCTGCAGCGCCTTGTTCGGCCGACAACGCCCAAACAACCGAAACGTCTGCCAGCCCTCCATGAGTTTCATAGTATCAAGAGCGATCATGATGGAATTAAATGAGCTGGTGGTTCGTTGGAGGTATCTCAAGTTCGCAAAAACAAATTTTTCGCTCCGCGAGAGGTTGATGCAGTGATCGTGACAGACTGAAGCCCCGATAAGCCGGAGGAAGCATTGCTGATCGCGGGCCGTCCGCCTTGAGATCTCGTGTAGATGGGGAGAAGGCGACCGAGCTACCAATATATTCCTCCGCCGGAGGCTGAAGCCGAACGTCAAGCTCAGCCACCCTGAACGGGCGACCGGAGACCTCTGGTAATCAACTGCCGGTAAAAGGTCCGCGCAACCCCAGGAGCGAAGCGGATAGGGGTTGGCTGCAGCGCCTTGTTAGGTCTGTATGTGTTTGTTGTGAATTGCGAAGAACGAGATCACTGGGCCGACAGTTGGAACTAGCCATGCGAACAAAAGCCAAAGTGGTGTTGATGATCCAGAAGTATTACGAACAATGTGAAATGTTGCCACTATCGCTGCAACCAACGATACCCCCGTGATTGAAGGCAACAGGAGCCAGTCTATACCGAAATCATTCATTTTATCGTTTTGCTATTCATCGATTCAGTTGACGTCACTGGCATACCACTCAATTCTCGAGCACTCTTTGCAGATCAGAAGCTGATGCTTCGGAATTGAGCCAGTCGAGATTTACGAGACTCATACCTGACGTGTTCATCAGGATTCCTTTTTTTGTAAAATGGTGGCCGTCACATTGCGGGCACCTAATCTGATGTCCACTTGCTGAAAATTCAGTTTGTTCCGTCACCAGTGAGGATGCTGCAGCTTTCAAGCCGTGTCCGAATGCCCGAAGTGAATTCATGATGTATTCTTGTATTGAGACCTAACGTCAAGCTCAGCCACCCTGAACGGACGACCGGATGCGACTGGTGATCAACTGCCGGTGGCGGGTGGCGCAACCCCAGGAGCGAAGCGGATAGGGGTTGGCTGCAGCGCCTTGATGGGCAGAAGTATTTTGAGGGGACGAGCTGCCCTTCAGATGATCAAACCCACACAGCTCTCGCTCATCGAGTGACACGACAATAAGGGCAGTAGGGTGGATGATCATATGCAGCATCCGGTGAGCCACTAGTGATCGTCGTGGCGCTCGATGAGCTTCTCCGGCAGTGAGATCGCGAGATAGCGAAAAGATGGAGAAAGCGAAGCGATTCGAAGCGGCATCGTTATCGCTGGGAAAAAATATCTTTCACGAGCGTGCCGTAGTCGATCTGAGAGGTTTTCCAGCATTGCTCTCGAAGTTGAGTGGATCTGTATCACTTCTGCACATCGTCAAGCTCAGCCACCCCGAACGGGCGAACTGAGGCGACGGGTGATCAACTGCCGGTAGAAGGTCCGCGCAACCCCAGGAGCGAAGCGGATAGGGGTTGGCTGCAGCGCCTTGTTCGGTCTCATTGTGATACAGTATATTCAGTGAAGTTTCTGACCTGATTCGATTGAATAGCCGCAATCAAGTCATTCTGATGAATATGATATTCTTCGTTGATCAAATCACCTTGCCATAGGGCTGAGAGTTTTAGGGCAGCTACCCTTGAGCTAAAGATGTGACATATGGAATTGGCGAAATCTTGGAGGTATTCAGTTTTCAGCTTCCAGATCTGATCGGACCAGTCCGCATCGTCAGAGAGAATCCCGCAGGAACATCCACCTTCGGGATCGGAGAGAATATATGAAGCATTCTTCTTGTTTGTAATTAAACGAAGGCCTGATTCGGAGATGAATGACGCTGCTATTCCTTGGCTGCTCGCCATGTCCTGATCGGACGGAGTTATCGAGATGATGAAACACATGATTTATGGACCGAACGTCAAGCTCAGCCACCCTGAACGGGCGTTTGTGTTCGACTAATGTCCGGCTGGAAGTTGTGGGTCCGCGCAACCCAGGCCGCGAAGCGGCTAGGGGTTGGCTGCAGCGCCTTGTTGGGCTAGCAATCGCCCAAACTACTGAAGGCGATCTTATCTCGGTGCCAACCCCTTCGTATCAATACCGAAGGCTTTTCAATCTTAACTGATCCTACTTCGACAGTGGCATCGGATTCGTAATCACCCATATACGAGTGCAATGATTGTGGGCAGACTCCGCCGATTTCAGAGTCACCAGATCTCATCCATCGGAGATTATTGCTTGTTGCCGAGTGAGAATATGACCGGATCAAAAGTTGTCGCCGATGAAGTATCAAATAATCCTCGCCCGATCTTCGGATCGTTGTTGGATGGCCCGGTTCGTAGAAGTCGGACTCATATTTTCAGGATTCATGGAGCCCAACGTCAAGCTCAGCCACCCTGAACGGGCGACCGAGCAACTGGAGAATGATCAACTGCCTGTGGCGGGTTCCTCAACCCTAGGAGCGAAGCGGATAAGGGTTGGCTGCAGCGCCTTGTTCGGCCGTATTACGACACTTCTGGGACTAGGATTCCAATCACAGTGATAGAAAAGATAGATATCCATCCACAAGCAACCGTCATTTTGCGATCAGATGGTTTCATGGAATATCCGCAGATAAGAGAGAGAATTCCAAATGCAAAGCCAAGGCCAATAACAACTGGAGTGTGAGCTAATGTTCCGAAAATCGAATAGAGTATCGCTGAGAGTGAGATCCAGTGAATGCACATAAGGTGAAATGCCTGGAATGTTTTCGGTGTCAGTCCAGCGAACCTTCTGTCACAGATCGCATAGTAAGTGATGGCAATGACCAACGTTGCTTGTGGGGCAGGATAAAGCGCCCTCCATTCGAGAGAGTCGGCAGGCCAACCGAATAATTCATTCATATTATAGCCGAACGTCAAGCTCAGCCACCCTGAACGGGCAACCGAATTTGTCTGGTGATCTCCTGGAAGTTGTCGGTCCGCGCAACCCCGAGAGCGAAGCGGCTAGGGGTTGGCTGCAGCGCCTTGTTGGGCACTCATTGCATTCGCTGCATTTTCTCAGCAATCTTTGGAGGATCACTTCTCATATCTACTACAGCTCGGATGAGGATCACTTCATCTTTTATCTGGTAGTAGACAGCGTAAGGAAAACGATCTGAGAGTAGCCGATGAAACGAACCAAAGTGGACCGTGTGAATCCCGGCGTAGAGTTGTAGCGAATCAATATCGGAGTAAAGAGAATCTATGAAATAATCACCGAGGCCTCTTTGCTGACGGTCGTAAAAGCGATAGCCGCGCTTGAGATCGGTAAGCGCGGAAGGCTGAACTGAGATTTTCAATGCAGTTCGTTGCGTAGCTGAACTTTTGCCACTTCCCAGTCGATAAATGTCTCTCCTCCAGTCTCAATCAACCTATCGCGTTCGAGAAGTAGATCACCATGCCATGCGGGGGAGACAACTTCAGATTGCGATTTCGAAGACAGATCGTGCCACAGGGCTTCCATCAGGCGCAGCTTGTCAGGAACTGTCATCTCTTGGAGATCAATCGTTGCAGGCATACTCCGATGTAATGCAGGTGGGTGCAGTTTTCAAGGTTCATCCGCCGGAGGCTGCCCAACGTCAAGCTCAGCCACCCCGAACGGGCGATCAAGCCAACCCCACGGTTGAGCTGCCGGAAACGGGTCCGCGCAACCCCAGCCAGCGAAGCGGCTAGGGGTTGGCTGCAGCGCCTTGTTGGGCTGTATCATCTCTCAGTGCATCTTGAACTGCCGGCATGTATGTCCCGGTTGAACCGATACTCTTATCGAGAAGTCGCACGGCCCATGTGGCAGTAGGGGATTCGGCGGTAATGATAATGAAATTGGCTGGGACTTCGGTCGGTGGTGTCCTGAACTCAACTTCGATTCCTTTGTTGAGATGATCAATAAAGGTATCAGTCAGATACCCATACTCAGACAGATCGGCGAATGAGTGTGGAAGTGGATATGGAAGCCCGTTCTTTTGATCGTGATAGTCGAGCTGCCAAGTTGTGATGGCTCCGGAATAGAAATTTGTAGCTTTAATCGTAGAAAACCGCAGCCCTGAAGGGACTATTTTGAAAAAATACGAGTAAACACAAAATGAGACAAAGCACAGGAGAGGAATTGAAATGTATAAAGCTTTTCTCGCAGCAGATTTCATAAAAGTTGCAGATCTTATCGGGCAAGCCAAGTCCGATCTCTTCCGCTCTGCTTCCTTTGGAGATAGGAAGAGCAGCGGGACGTTGAATGCCAACTCGTTATTTCAGGATTCACAGAGCCCAACGTCAAGCTCAGCCACCCCGAACGGGTGACCGCAAACGACTGGTGATCAACTGCCGATTGCACGTCCGCAACCCCAGGAGCGAAGCGGATAGGGGTTGGCTGCAGCGCCTTGTTCGGCATTATTTCATCAGATCTTTGATCGTATTTTGACATTTAGTGCAAAACTCAAGGTCTGTCGGAATATCGAAATCATTACTCTCTGTGAGCGATGATCCAATGGGAATGGCGTTTGGAAATACCGCGTGTAATTGTATGAATTCTGGCATTGGATTTATAAATACTTTTTCGCTAATAGAAAATCCGTTTGTTCTTTTTAGTGGAGAATAATGGAGAGCACATGCTTCCATATTATATTCATCAACATAAATCGGATGTCCTTCAAATGGCTTGAGATGAGCGCAAGAGGAGAGAATGCTTGCAAGCAGTAGAAGTCCAAGGATACAGCGCATATTCTTATAGCCGAACGTCTAGCTCTGCCACCCCGAACGGGCGAGGGAGGACGACTGGCGCTCAACTGCCGGTAGAGCAACCGCGCAACCCCAGGAGCGCAGCGGATAGGGGTTGGCTGCAGCGCCTTGTTCGGTCTTCCACGCATCAGGAAATAACTCTTTAATCAGTTTCATCATGCTTTCTAGATTCTCTTCCCCGACAGTTGGAGTTGTTTCCTTAATAAAGGACTCATTCGTGAATCCTTGATTTATAGATAGGCGCAATAAAAACCGAGGGACGGGGCGATCGGTGGCCGCTGTTGGTGGTGTGGCCCCTGTAAATATTTTTGTTAATCTTACCAACAATCCTTTCAATTGAGATTCGTCTATTGACCTATAGAGGTTCTTTCCGGGGGAATGATATGAAAGAAGGGCGCCTTCTTTCGTGGGACAAATTACAACTATTGGATCTTCGATGTAATAATCGCTTTCCACGGTGCCGAGACCAAACAAAAGGGAATGCCAATCTCGATTTATTTCATACTCAGCCATCGAGGTGCATTGCGCAGGATGGCTTAACGCTACAAAAAGAGCAGTAACGAGAAATTGCATTTTCATATAATTGACCGAACGTCAAGCTCAGCCACCTTGAACGGGCGATCTGAGGCTGCTGGTGATCAACTGCCGGTAGAAGGTCCGCGCAACCCCAGGAGCGAAGCGGATAGGGGTTGGCTGCAGCGCCTTGTTCGGCCAACACCGCCCAAACAAACGAAACCTCTGCCATCCTTGCACAAGTTTCATAGTATAAAGAGCGTTCAGAATAGAATGGAAATGAGCTGGCAGTTTTTTGGAGGTATCTCAAATTCGCGAAGATATATTTTTCGCTCCGCGAGAGGTTGATGCAGCGATCGTGACAGATAGAAGCCCCGATAGGCCGGAGAAAGCATTGCTGATCGCGGGCCGTCCGCCCTGAGATCTCGTGTAGATGGGGAGAGGGCGACCGAGCTACCAATATATTCCTCCGCCGGAGGCTGAAGCCGAACGTCAAGCTCAGCCACCCCGAACGGGCGACCGCAAACAACTGGTGATCAGCTGCCGGTAGCGCGTCCGCAACCCCGAGAGCGAAGCGGCTAGGGGTTGGCTGCAGCGCCTTGTTCGGCAACTAGCAGTGTTCGTATTGCAACCCAGTCAGGCAGTCCTTCATGCCAGGCAAACTCTTCTGATGACAATAGGCCGCTTGCAACCATCTGGCTGATCTGACCTAAAGCAAATGGCCCGATTTGTTGCTCGTTGCGATGAACGAAGATTTGTAACTGGGTCGATGATTGGGGCTTTTGTATAGGTGGCGGATTGGGTCCGGATAGGGGATTCGTTAAGAGGCTTTTGTCTTTGAAGAGAAAAACTACCAAAAGCCCGAAAAGATAAAAGAGACCGAGAAGTCCCCATGCCCAGTGATATCCTTTGGCCTGCGAATACCGGCATAGTCCGAAAATGAACAGAGGGAGTCCGATGAAAAGCAGAATGGCAGCATCGCCGCCCGTCAGTTGAGCAATTGCCACCGCAATGCCGCCTGTCCAAAGAAAAGGTTTAGCAGGGGATTTAGATGCGTGTGTAGTTGCTGTCATTAGATTCTGTTTAGAGTTATCGGGTATTTTTGGTAAAGCTGAAGCTTGGCCCGCAGTATCTTTGGAGATTCGAGTTTTTTTTCGTAATCGGCGTTTTCCGTGCGGACTTCTAAAAATAAAGTAGACTCCGACGACTATCGAAATGCAGAGGAGTATCCAGAAGAATCCTCCACCATCATTTCCATTCGAAAGTTGATTCGATGCCTGCCTCCCGGCGCCTTTAGCAATATATTCGATTATTTCGGATTTAGTATTTGCGCTAAGTGATTGAGTGAGTGCAAATATAATTAGGATAAAATAGATCGCGATCGTGGATGTTTTCATGAGAGTTTCGTTGCATGCCGAACGTCAAGCTCAGCCGCCCTGAACGGGCGACCGCAGACAACTGGTGATCAACTGCCGGTAGTGGGTGGCGCAACCCCAGGAGCGAAGCGGATAGGGGTGGGCTGTAGCGCCTTGTTCGGCATTCTTTACTTCTGTGTGACGAAAAATCCAATCGCTGTCACAGCAGCTACGAAAAGAATACCAGGCAATCCAATCGCCCCTATAACAACGATTGCCAAAAGCAGCCCTCCCCCTATCATCAAAATCATCTTTACGGGCCAGTTTGGTCCGCGGTTGCTGGAATGACCGCGTAGCTTACCCTTCTTATTGTAGTGATATCTATTTTTGGACATGGTGATCAGTCAGTGATGGGTGGAGTGGCTTCGTCGGACCAAGCATCTTCGTATATCGATGAATGCCAATAGGGAGAATCAGAAACGCGGATTCGTCTTCCCCCTGAGAGCTCTTCAGCGAGAACACCCAGTTGTTTTGCATCGTCGGGAATCCAATCGTTAGAAATCGCCCAATTCTGTATCTCTAGTTTATCAAGCTGATGTCCATGCTCAATGAGGATTTGGAAAGTTTCGGTAGCACGCCCTTTGTCGTATGAGTGAATGATACCGGTGTTCAGATTAACTGCGTTTGTGAGAGCCGAGAGTGCGCGGTGGATGGGACGTTCCATGTTATGAGTATACGAAATTGACGGGAGCGAAACGAGCATGAATTTTATTGTTCAGCCGAACGTCAAGCTCAGTCACCCCGATCGGGTGTCCGAATTGCTGGTTGCGATCGGCTGCAGGTCGATCGTGGTGGAGAACTAGGTGAGCATCGGCTAGGGGTTGACTGCAGCGCCTTGTTCGGCTTTTTTTTGCTCCCATACCCGATGTCCATTGTGGGTCGTTTCAGATAGTCCTGCCGGAATCTCTTCAACGGTTTCTATGGAATTGAGAGTATTAATCTGACCATTCCTCAGCCTGACATGAGATTGAAGAGTGCCAGTAGCAAGGACATAATGCTCATCTTCTCTCTGTGCATCATCTAAGAGGGTGTGAAAAAAGTGCAGAGAAAGTGAGGAAAAAACTTGTACGCCAGCGAAGGATAGTGTGGAAAGCTTGGGATGGCAGCAAAAGAACCCTATCCAAGTCAGCTCACCGATACCGAATGGGAGATTGTCCGGCGACTGTTACCGGGACCCAGCAAGCTGGGGCGACCGCCGCGGTATAATCGTCGGCTCATGCTCGATGCGATCTTCTACATCACGCGCAGCGGTTGCACGTGGCGGGAAATGCCGCATGACTTTCCCCACTGGCGACTCTGTTATTACTACTTCAGCAAATGGAGCGCGCTGGGGGTCTTCCGTTTGCTCAATGATGCACTGCGGGATCGCGTTCGGCAAAAGGCCTCAAAAAAAAAGCCCCTACGGCTGCGTCCATCGACAGCCAAAGCGTTAAGACAGCTGGCCAACACGGAGAACGTGGATTTGATGCAGGCAAAAAGATCTTGGGACGAAAACGACACCTTCTGGTTGATACCATGGGATTGATCCTCGCGCTCTGCGTGCATTCGGCCGCCATCCAAGACCGCGATGGAGCCAAGCCTTTGCTGCTAAAAGCTTGGAACTTCGGATGGCTGCGCACGATCTGGGCGGACGGAGGCTATGGCGGAAAGCTCGAAGCTTGGTTTGCTGAACTAAAGTTGGGCCGCGCTGCCAAACTTGAGATCGTTCGCAAGATCTCCCCCGGCTTCCATCTCCTGCCTCGCCGCTGGGTCGTAGAACGCACCTTCGCTTGGCTGGGCCGCTATCGCCGCCTCTCCAAAGACTACGAAGTCAAAACAGGCCATTCCGAAGCTTTCATTTACATCGCTGCATGCCGTCTCATGCTCCGAAGACTCGCTAAATCCAAGGCTTCCTGACTTTTTTCACACGCTCTAAAGAATGAGCGAAATAAATTAACGATTTAACTTTTGGCTGTGTTTTGTCGAATTCAATACTCGAATCAGTCGTGACGGTATAAAGATAGAAGTCAGTTCCTTGGAACGTAGCGTCAGCGCGCCAGAGTTTGCTTTTCATAGAATTGTTTAGCGGTTGGTTTGTCTTCGTAGTTCATTTGTTCCACCAATCAAATACCGAATGAGTCACCATCGCCCCAATCGTCCTGACCAACATGCATTCGTCGTCCGATTGTGGCGCTCTACCAAGAATGTTCCATGCAATCCATTTGCCGACAGAATCTGAAGCCACAAACTTGGCGTCGTGGCCTGCCAATGTAAGGCGATCAAATTCCGATTCAAACAGGCCCTTGCAATCCTCAAAGCCGCGAATTCCATCTCCATTCCATTCATTTAGATGGCTGGCAACGATCTCCATCAGCTTGTGTTCCCGTTCCTCATTAATTCCGAGATTACTGAGACGGGTCGCACCCATGAAGACTGTAGCGACTGTGACAAGATAATCCCAGTTTTGTGTTCTGACATCACGAAGGAAGTCAAACTTATCGAGCAGCGGTGTGAGCGATCCAACGGCGTTAATCTGAGCAGCGGACACGAGCGTCTCCGCTTGTCCCTTCAGGGGGTCTTCTTTGGTTCCGAAGAGTTTTGCGAAGAGGTCCATGGTTCTATTTTTTTGCCGAACGTCAAGCTCAGCCACCCTGAACGGGCGACTGGAGACGACTGGTAATCAACTGCCGGTGGCGGGTGGCGCAACCCCAGGAGCGAAGCGGATAGGGGTTGGCTGCAGCGCCTTGTTAGCCCTGTATTCGTGCCTTCCAATAATCGGGATGACGATGGGCATGTGCGACGGCGGCAATGAATATGATGTCATGCTCGATCACATATGCGATGAAGTATGGAAATACCGGGCAGTTGACTCGCCTATAGCCTTCTGTCCGTTCTCGCCAGAGAAAAGGTTCGTTCTGAATCAAAGAGCAAAGGTGCTCCACTTCTTCGGAAAACCGAGTGCCAAGTCCTGGTTGTTTGTCTTCGTAGTAGTGAGCGGCTTCACGTAACTCGGCTTGAGCGATCTCGAAAAATTCTAATCTCACTGAAGTCCGGATCTCAGGTCGGAAAATACGTTCTCTGAGGGAATGGTCTTCATTGTTCCATCGCGGAACGATGAAACTCTCCTTTGAATTTCATCCGACCAGAGTGAGTCAATCTGTGCGGACAGCGGAGGCTCGATGCTCGATAACAACCTGTGCGCGATTGTGATACGTTGATCCTCGGGGAGTCGTATTGCGTCTTTCACGAACTGCTCAGTGGATAGAATCATGATTGAATGTATCGATCTTGGTGACGATGGTCGAGTTGGAATTATGGGCTAACGTCAAGCTCAGCCACCCCGAACAGGCGATTGAGCTATGGGTTGCGATCTACTGAAGAGAGATCGTGGATGAAAGCAGGCCGGAGAGCGGCTAGGGGTTGGCTGCAGCGCCTTGTTAGACCTCCTTAGTGAATTGTGAAATGATCTCTTTCCGCTTCGCAATTGTCAGTTGTGTGAAATGCTTATATTGCTTCGATAGCTTTGAGACCAGACGTTTGTCTTCGTTGTTCATGTATCCGTCGACAGTGATACATGCATGCGTTTTTGGCTCTCCTAAGACTGTGCACGTTTCATTTGGACGTTCAGCAACGCGAATGTCCTTCACAATTTCTAAGCTATTGAACTCTTGGGCAAATTCTATCCAATCCTTTGAAAAATCGAAATGGGCCGTTGAGTCAATATTGTCGACTTTAAGCTGTATCAGCCCTAAAGCAGATCTGAGTGTTGATAAAAACGTTTTGGCTTCCGATTCACTATCGATACGCTTGATCTCTTCGGCTGCTTTTGTTGGCTCGATCTGCCGATAAAGCGTTTTTACAAGAGCTTCAATTCGGTCGGTTACGGAGGTTAGTGACAAAAGGCTCGCTGTTGTTTGTTTGTTCTTGGCTTGGTTTTGACGATCCAAAAGAAATTCGAAGAGAAGGCCCGCCCATTGCTTCCGAAGTGTCTCTTCTAGATCGCGTGAAAAGTCGAATGAGAAAAGCCCGTTATTGACAGGTGCTTGCCGAACCTCGTTGATGAACTCAAAAATATTTATCGAGTAATTTTGTTTGTCAATCGATGGGAACTGGATCTCACCGGCCTTAAGTTTATTGCGTTGGTAGACGTTGTGGTCGTGCCAGACATCGCGTTTTATAAATGTGAAAACTGGAAGGCTCAACTTTCTTGCACTCGCATACTCTGCGTTAACAATGGATTTCGAGGTGTCAGCCAGATATTGACCTCCGAATCGCCCGCCGATGATTAGAATAAAGAGATGACAATGACCGACTTCTTTCAGGCAGCTGTCATGGGTATGCAAGTCGGGGTGGTAAAAGACATCGCCCTTCTCGCTCAGGGTCGGCTCGAAGCCGAATGACCGACAAAACGAGACTAATGAATCCCGGATCTCACCGAGGTCATAACATGTTGAACTAATAAAAACGCGAGGAGATGCCATAAGGATGTATTTTTGGGTCTAACGTCAAGCTCAGCCACCCTGAGCGGGCGTTTGTGTTCGACTGATGTCCGGCTGGAAGTTGTGGGTCCGCGCAACCCAAGCCGCGAAGCGGCTAGGGGTTGGCTGCAGCGCCTTGTTGGGCTAGCAACCGCCCAAACTACTGAAAGCGATCTTATCTCGCTGCCAACCCCTCCGTATCAATACCGAAGGCTTTTCAATCTTAACTGATCCTACTCCGGCAGTGGCACCGGATTCGCGATCACCCATATGCGAGTGCAATGATTGTGGGCAAATGACGTTGATTTCAGAGTCACCAGATTTCATCCATCGGAGATTTTTGCCTGTTGCCGAGTGAGAATATGACCGAATCAAAAGCTGTCGCCGATGAAGTATTAAAAATTACTCGTCCGAGCATCAGACGGTTGCGAAATGCTGCGGAATCCGGAAGTCTGACTCGCATTTTCAGGATTCATGAAGCCCAACGTCAAGCTCAGCCACCCCGAACGGGTGAACTGAGGCTACCGGTGATCAACTGCAGGTAAGAGGTCCGCCCAACCTCTAGGAGCGAAGCGGATAGGGGTTGGCTGCAGCGCCTTGTTAGCCCGTATTTGTCTACTGCGGCAAAGGCCCGGCGGCGATATCAACTTGTGTTGTGTCGATATCGAGAAACATAATGCCCCCAATGAAGTTCCAGGCACTGAGCTTTAGTGATATTGTAGCTCGTCTTCCTCTAAGTTCGCGGGCGGCTCGAGCTATAGCAGCTACTCGCTCCCGGTAGATTGCCCCAGCTCCCGACAAACAGAATGTCTCCAGAAGATATTCATTTTGTTTCTCAGGGGATGTTTCTTTGTCCCACCTCCCTGCGAAGGCAATCGAAAGTGTTCCTTCACTGTAGCCAACGTCCGTAATAATGACAGCAGTCGCCTTGTATGTTGGCGTAAATGCAAGCGGAGTTTGGGAGTGATCTTGAATGTTGTGCTGTAGGCCTTCAGTGTTCGATTCCGCCATCACGGATATCGAGCAATAGAAGATGCATATCGATCCGCCTATGGAGATTGACTTCGCGAACGCTTTCATTTGATAGGCTAACGTCAAGCTCAGCCACCCTGAACGGGCGACCGAGCTACTGAAGAATGATCAGCTGCCTGTGGCGGGTTCCTCAACCCTAGGAGCGAAGCGGATAAGGGTTGGCTGCAGCGTCTTGTTCGGCTGTATTTTTTGTTTTAGTGAAATGGAGAATTGCAAAGGTAGACCAAGCTGCGATGACAATCCCCAGCCATACAAATGCGATGGTGACCGACATCATCATTACTGATTGAAATGGAAATGAATCTACTGCGACTAATCCCGTAATTTGCGAGTCAGATAGTCTCTGAAATAAATGAATAAATGCTTGGATCGCGAAGTGAAGCGGAACTAGCCATCCCGCAGACAGAATGCCGATCGATATCGATATAATATATCTCATCAGCATTTTATGTTTTGTAGAGAATTCATATGTGAATGTGCTTTTTCACTCGAGTGTCGAGATCCGCATTTTGATCCGCCGGAGGCTGAGCCGAACGTCAAGCTCAGCCACCCTGAGCGGGCAACCGAGCCAACCCCCAGGCGAGCTGCCAAAAGCGGGAACGAGCAACCCCAGCCAGCGAAGCGGCTAGGGGTTGGCTGCAGCGCCTTGTTAGCCGTCATTTTCTCTTTTCCGACTTGAGAAATAGTTTCGCGTTGAGCGGGTGGATGAAGGTGTGTTCTTTGTATATTGCGATAATTGGTATTGCTTTCGAATTAATTGGTAATGGAAGAGAGCCGAGTGGAAAAATATATCGGTTATACAGTGTGAGAGTTTCTGCGTCAGCCTGATCAATATAGTTTAATGAAATTAATTCTTGAAGGCTTGCGGGGTATCGGACTTCATCCGTTTCGAGGTAATGGTCCAACGCGTATGTATCTGATGCACGAAATACGTTAGTTGAATCATTCCTGGCTTGAACTGTGCGGCCGCGTTCGTTGAGTCCCGAAATGCCACCATATATAAAGAATCCGATGGAGGTTGCGGCTACGCCAATTCCGAAAAGCGAGATGAGCAGAAGTAAATTGTTCTTCATCGGCTAACGTCAAGCTCAGCCACCCTGAGCGGGCGATCAAGCCAACCCTGAGGTGAGCTGCCAATAGCGGGACCGAGCAACCCCAGCCAGCGAAGCGGCTAGGGGTTGGCTGCAGCGCCTTGTTAGCCCTCATTTGATATTTTCATGTATTGAAACATTGGATACCCCGCCCATCCGTTGGGGAGAACAATCACTCTTGCATGAACGGGTTGCTCTGGTGAATCGGATTGCGAAGGAGCGTAGGTGTGAATGATATGGACATAATAAAAATATTTTCCTCTTGGTTTGTCTTTGTTCGTGGTTGAGGTGGAAGATATACGTTCAATTGAGACAAGCTCTGTCGATAGGAGCTTATTCTTACTTTTGCTCGAACTTGGTGGGTTATCTCCGTGGAAAGATTCTGCGCGGTTATAGGCATCTTTGAACGTAAAACCATATGCAGAGGGATCGTCCAAATCTACTGGCTCGATCGAGTCCCATAGCTTCTTCGGGGCTATGAATGTCATGAAGACCTTCTCCGAACGTATAACTTCTTCTTTGGTGGATAAGACCGTATCCCCGCCTTGTGGGATAAACGGGATGCAATAGCGCTCCTCTGCAGAACGTGTAATGTGCGCGGTGGAAAGAAGTAGTGCAGCGAGTAGGATTGGATGTGTATTCATGTGATTATGGGCTAACGTCAAGCTCAGCCACCCTGAACGGGCGAACTGGGTCTACTGGTGATCAACTGCCGGTTAGAGGGTGTCATGAACTTCCGGGAAGATAAGGCTGTACATTATAAAGCTACTTGGGCATTAAGCTCGGGATGGCACACAAGACACGAGGAACACGAACGAACTATCCCAGCGACGTCAGCGATGAGGAATGGGCATTTTGCGCGCCGTATCTGACGTTGATGAAGGAAGATGCCCCGCAACGCGATTATTCGATGAGGGCGATGTTTAATGCGGTGAGATACATGGTTCGGGCGGGTTGCCCTTGGCGGATGATTCCCAATGATTTACCGCCATGGCCAACGGTTCATCAGCAAGCTCAGCGCTGGATCAAAGCGGGCTGTTTTGAGGCGATGGCTCATGACTTGCGCAAGCTCATTCGACTCCTGCTCAACGAGCGCGAGGCCAACCCTTCGGCGGTCATTCTTGACGGTCGAACTCTACAGTCCACTCCCGAGAGTGGAGAACGAGCCGGTTACGACGGATATAAGCGCAAGAAGGGATCGAAGGTTCATGCTGCGGTCGACACCCTCGGTCACCTCCTGGCCCTGAAGGTCACTGCGGCCAATGAGCAGGAACGCGCTCAAGTTGCCGATCTGGCAAAAGAGGTTCAACAGGCGACCAGGGACAGCGTGAAAATTGCTTTCGCGGATCAGGGCTACACGGGCGAAAAGCCCAGCCAGGACGCTGCTGAGAACGGAATCGATCTGGTTGTCGTCAAACTCGCCGAAGCCAAAAAGGGTTTTGTCCTGCTGCCCAGACGCTGGGTTGTTGAACGCTCTTTTGCCTGGGCAGCTCGTTTTCGCCGGCTCTCCAAGGATTATGAACGCCTGCCTGCTTCTCTCGCCGGACTCCATTGGCTGGCTTTTCTTTCTCTCATGCTCAATTCCGTTTTCCGACAAAGTTCATGACACGCTCTAGGTGACCGCGCAACCCCAGGAGCGAAGCGGATAGGGGTTGGCTGCAGCGCCTTGATGGGCAGAAGTATTTTGAGGAGATGAGCTGCCCCTCAGATGATTAAACTCACACAGCGCTCGCTTATCGAGTGACACGACAATAAGGGCAGTATGGTGGATGATCATATGCAACATCCGGTGAGCCACCAGTGATCGTCGTGGCGCTCGATGAGCTTCTCCGGCAGTGAGATCGTGAAATGCCGAAAAGAGGTGAAAGCGAAGCGAGTCGAAGCGGCTTCGTTATCACTAGGGGAAAATACCTTCCAGGAGCGTGCCGTAGTCGATCTGGGCGGGATTGCAGCACAGCTTCTCGAAGTCGAATGGATCTGCATGACTTCTGCACATCGTCAAGCTCAGCCACCCCGAACGGGCGACCGTGGACTACTGGTGAGCTACTGCCGGTAGAAGGTCCGCACAACCTCTAGGAGCGAAGCGGATAGGGGTTGGCTGCAGCGCCTTGTTCGGCCAACACCGCCCAAACAACCGAAACCTCTGCCATCCTTGCACAAGTTTCATAGTATCAAGCGCGATCACGATAGAATTGAAATGAGCTGGTGGTTTTCGGAGGTATCTCAAGTTTGCGAAAATATACTTTTCGCTCCGCGAGAGGTTGATGCAGCGATTGTGACAGACAGAAGCCCCGAAAAGCCGGAGAAAGCGTTGCTGATCGCGGGCCGTCCGCCCCGAGATCTCGTGTAGATGGGGAAAAGGCGACCGAGCTACCAATATATTCCTCCGCCGGAGGCTGAAGCCGAACGTCAAGCTCAGCCACCCTGAACGGGCGAACTGAGGCAACTGGTGATCAACTGCCGGTAGCGGGACCGCGCAACCCCAGGAGCGAAGCGGATAGGGGTTGGCTGCAGCGCCTTGTTCGGCCAACACCGCCCAAACAACCGAAACCTCTGCCATCCTGCCACAAGTTTCATAGTATCAAGAGCGATCACAATATAATTGAAATGAGTTGGTGGCTCTTCGGAGATATCTCAAGTTCGCGAAAATAAATTTTTCGCTGCGCGAGAGGTTGAAGGAGCGATCGTGACAGACGGAAGCCCGATTAGCCGGAGGAAGCGTTGCTGATCGCAGGGCGTCCGCCCTGAGATCTCGTGTAGATGGGGAGAAGGCGACCGAGCTACCAATATATTCCTCCGCCGGAGGCTGAAGCCGAACGTCAAGCTCAGTCACCCCGAGCGGGTGTCCGAACTACTGGTCGTGATCAACTGCAATCTGGTCGCCCGCCAACCCCGAGAGCGAAGCGGCTAGGGGTTGACTGCAGCGCCTTGTTAGCCCTGCATCTTTTTCCGCGGAGGCCGTTGGAACCGCTCTGGATTCTCGTCTTGGCGGTGAATCGCGTCTGCAAAAATAGCCTTCACGTCGAAATTAAATTTCTCTGCGATAATCTCCCGCGTGCGATGAATGCCAGCAATGATATCTTCGTCAATGATGTCGTTCATATTCCCATGAGTTCTTCAGGTGTGCAGATCACTGGACAAGCTACGTCAAAACGTCGACAAGTCGCCTCTATTCTCGGGATCAATTCGGCGTTGTTGATATGGCGACAATTCCAAGTGAGCAGGAAGTCGACACCGTTGGTTGCGCTGATCGAAATGTGAGCGGCGTCCAAAGCGGCTTTCGGCGGCAGCTGTAGTTCGTCGAGTAGTGCGAGAGTCAAGCTTTCTGTGATTTCGGTGATCGGCAAGAAGGGAATCCCAGATAATGCGTTGAGCCGGTCGGACGCTGCCGACACGTCTCCGCGAGCGGCCTCGTCATGGACGAACTGTGAGATATACAGTGAAAAGTCGCCTCTTCGTTTTGCCCACCAATCTTTCGTGGTCTTCTGATGGCTTGCTCGCAGCAGATTCTCCGAAGGCCATGATGTCAGGTAGCTTGGTATCGTTGTCTCGATGTATACGGAAGCAAGCACCCACTTATCATACCATTGACTCTCGTCGACACAACGAAAATGGGGCTAACGTCAAGCTCAGCCACCCTGATAAGGCGGGGCGAATCTAGTAAAGGTGAACTGGCGGAGAGAGTCACCTCAACCCTAGCCGCGCAGCGGGTAAGGGTTGGCTGCAGCGCCTTGTTAGGCCTCATGCGCTTCCAAAATATCCTCTCATATCTACGTTTCGTACCTTATACTTACTCTTGCAGTCCGGGCAACTTCTAACAAAAATATAGTTGTCTTGCAGTTCGGGAGATAAATGTATCGCTTCGTGATCTTTTTCCCAACATCTTGGACAAAATGGTGTTTTATCTTCAGACCGGAAATAAAATGTTCCGTTGAAAGTGAGGTCATCTTTCATCGCCAGCGCATTTTTGAGCTCGGAAATTTTCTGGTCTTTTGTTTCTAGTAATTCTTTTAAGTCAGCAGTTCCTATTTTGGCATCAGCAAGAGCATTGATCATCTCTGCAAGCTTAAATTTATTTTCTGCCTGTTCGAACGAATGCGTCGAGTCCTTGAATATCTTTGCGATATCCGTTGCGGTTTTTAGACTAGTCAGAATTGAACTGATTGTGGCGATATCTGGCATAATTTTATTGGCCTAACGTCAAGCTCAGCCACCCTGAACGGGCGATCTGAGGCTGCTGGTGATCAACTGCCGGTAGAAGGTCCGCGCAACCCCAGGAGCGAAGCGGATAGGGGTTGGCTGCAGCGCCTTGTTCGGCCAACACCGCCCAAACAAACGAAACCTCTGCCATCCTTGCACAAGTTTCATAGTATAAAGAGCGTTCAGAATAGAATGGAAATGAGCTGGCAGTTTTTTGGAGGTATCTCAAATTCGCGAAGATATATTTTTCGCTCCGCGAGAGGTTGATGCAGCGATCGTGACAGATAGAAGCCCCGATAGGCCGGAGAAAGCATTGCTGATCGCGGGCCGTCCGCCCTGAGATCTCGTGTAGATGGGGAGAGGGCGACCGAGCTACCAATATATTCCTCCGCCGGAGGCTGAAGCCGAACGTCAAGCTCAGCCACCCTGAACTGGCGACCGTAGACAACTGGTGACCAACTGCCGATGGCGCGTCTGCGCAACCCCTAAGAGCGAAGCGGCTAGGGGTTGGCTGCAGCGCCTTGTTCGGCTGCATTGGGAGCTCTATTAATCTTCGCAAAAAGCTAGACGATAAATATCGTGACGAGCGCAAGAAGCCCGAATCCAGAGATTGCTAAACCAATAGAGGACGTGATGAGAACGCCGGAAAGATTTGTTGCCAGTTCCTTTGGATCCGTGACCCCTGAAGATCGCATATGATCTCTGAACAAATACATGTTGTGTGCTAGGCCTGCTGCGAAAATAGCGAATCCGCCGAGAAATGCCGTCGCAGATGAAATGAAGGCTATAAGATATGGGTGTTTCATCATTAGATTATTGTTTTTTGGTTAGCAAAACACTGATTCGAAGCGAACTTCGTCGTATGGTGTGCCGAAGTCTGGTTATGCAGTAAAAGCACTGATTGGGTGCATTACAAGTTGCTCATGAATACATCATCCACCGGAGGTCGAGCCGAACGTTAAGCTCAGCCACCCTGAGCGGGCAATCAAGCCAACCCTGAGGTGAGCTGCCAATAGCGGGAGCGAGCAACCCCAGCCAGCGAAGCGGCTAGGGGTTGGCTGCAGCGCCTTGTTCGGCTGTATTGTTATGAATGATGAGAGCAAGTCCTGAAACAATATCTTCAATCTTTCCAGTAGCAATCTTAGTTCCATCTTTCATAGCGTAATCTCCGCCTAAGACAAAGGTTCCTGCTGAGATCGAGTCCGGAAGTGCTGAAGTTGCTGGTAGGTCGATAGTTGAGGATTCTGCGGTTGGTGATGTTGTAAGAGATGAACTTCCAATAATGAGAGTGAGCTTCGTGCCATTCGAGGTGTTGCTCGCCAGAATATAAATATCCTGCCCCTGCAGATCTTCTGATGGACCTGTGAGAGCGTTGGTGCCGACGGATCCCACCAACACACCATTTCGTATCTCGGACACCGCTGCGCCGAACGTGCCGGGCTGTAAATCAACTTTCGATTGCCAATAGCTAATTCCTAAATGGCGAGCTAGTGCGCTGGTTGAAAGATCTGCGGATTCTGCAATCGGAAGTGTGCAGCCGATAAAGGCTAGAGCTATACATTGAATGAATTTCATATTGGAGATCTGTTGGAGGTTGTTTGTTATCATCGAATCATGCAGAGGACTCTATTGCGCCCGATTGACTGGAAATATGCTGTTCAAGATTGAATGAGCCGAACGTCAAGCTCAGCCACCCTGAGCGGGTAATTGAGCCAACCCTGAGGTGAACTGCCGGTAGCGGGACCGAGCAACCCCAGCCAGCGAAGCGGCTAGGGGTTGGCTGCAGCGCCTTGTTCGACGCGCATCTGTTCAAACTACGGATATCGTGACTTCCTCAAGCCGACCCCTCCGTATCTCTACCGAAGGCACTTCCACAATGAACATAGAATCTCAGGAAAGGCTCCGCAATCGAGGTTAGTAAATTGCGCCTGGAAGATTGTATGGGGGTTGAAGCGCAATTGGAAACGAGGGGCGGGAATCAAGCTCACAAATATTCGCCTGGAAGATTGTTGGTAATGGGAAGCTGAATTGGAACGGAGGGAAGGGAATCAGGCTCACCAATATGCGCTTGGAAGGATTGTGGGGGCTTCTGGTGACCTCGAAGTGATTGTTCGAAATCACCAAAATATTATCCACGGTGGGCTACTCTGAGCGCCGCCTAGCCATCGCGTATACCTCCAGCGCTGGTCGAAAATAGAGGGACCGACGGTCTCAAGCTGGATCTGGTCTAGTCTGATTTCGTCCGGACAACTGTAATCAAAAAATAGTCATCCGCCGGAGGCTCACAATGAGTCGAACGTCAAGCTCAGCCACCCTGAACGGGCGAACTGAGGCAACTGGTGATCAACTGCCGGTAGCGGGACCGCGCAACCCCAGGAGCGAAGCGGATAGGGGTTGGCTGCAGCGCCTTGTTCGGCCAACACCGCCCAAACAACCGAAACCTCTGCCATCCTGCCACAAGTTTCATAGTATCAAGAGCGATCACAATATAATTGAAATGAGTTGGTGGCTCTTCGGAGATATCTCAAGTTCGCGAAAATAAATTTTTCGCTGCGCGAGAGGTTGAAGGAGCGATCGTGACAGACGGAAGCCCGATTAGCCGGAGGAAGCGTTGCTGATCGCAGGGCGTCCGCCCTGAGATCTCGTGTAGATGGGGAGAAGGCGACCGAGCTACCAATATATTCCTCCGCCGGAGGCTGAAGCCGAACGTCAAGCTCAGCCACCCCGAACGGACGATCTGAGGCTACTGGTGATCAACTGCAAGTTGTGGGTCCGCGCAACCCCTAAGAGCGAAGCGGCTAGGGGTTGGCTGCAGCGCCTTGTTCGGTCTCATTGATATTCTTTCGTGGTGATATTCTACAGTGTTCTGAAATTATCTCTCGGGGCTGACCATGGCGAATAATAGTCTCAGTCGACCACATCTGGGTGAAGATCTCTTTGTTCTCCCACTTCAGGATGTCTTTGGTGTAGTCGTCCCAATCAACATATATCTCATATTCATCTCCACCGGGATGCTTCCACTTTTTGCGCGGAATGCGCAAAATACCGTCTCTAATTGTGAGGGATACGAACTTGGCATTGCCGTTGTTCTGATCGTCTTTCGGAGTCTTCGATGTAAATAGTTCGAAATATCCGTCGACTTCCATAATTATCTCATCAGCGGCTACGATGATCTGACCGATTTTCAGGTTGTTGGATTCTATATCCGGTCCTCCAGCGAAAACGCTACTTAAAAATAGGAGTGTTAGGATAGTATGCAGCAAAAACTTCATCGTTGAGGAGTGGGTTGGAATTTCATGATTTTATGACCGAACGTCAAGCTCAGCCACCCTGAACGGGCGGCCTCAGGCAACTGGTGATCAACCGCCGATTACGTGACCGCGCAACCCCAGGAGCGAAGCGGATAGGGGTTGGCTGCAGCGCCTTGTTAGCCTGAATCTTTCAGTGCACACCGTAACCTTTGAAAAAGATGTCTGATACCGCCGTGTCATCAAATCTGCTTCCTCGGTATACCTCGCGAATCGTCAATCGAAGTGTGTCCACCTCTCCCGGAGTAAGATCAATATCCGGGAGTTGCACGAATTGCGGTTCAATAGAATCTTTCAGTTCAATCGATCCAATCTTGAGCCCATTGAATGAAACGTCAAAGCTCTTGACCCGACCGTTCATCTCCCAAAGTTCTGCGGATCGTGCGAAGCCGTTGATGATAGAAAAACCATTGATTCCGAGTGCGTGGTCAGGCTGGGGGGTTCGCTCGGTCATATTGAACTCAATAATGATGCTCTCTCCAACACCCATGCCATCTACACCTTCCACCCACGATGTGCTCTTCTTGCCATCGTGTAAGCTGGTAGCCTCATAGTAGTTAATTCCGTCGCGTAATGTAGAGCTCGCGGTGAATTTGATGGGTGGTGCTCCGCAATACCAGCTGCATCCTAGCATGTTTCCGTGATCATCGGTCTCGATCACGAATACTTCTGAATCGTTCGGTTGGATTCGGGTTGTACAGCCGAAAACGGTTAATCCTACTAGTAGGATTATGGAACGAATGTATCTCATAGGCTAACGTCAAGCTCAGCCACCCTGAACGGATGACCGAATACTACTGGTGATCAACTGCCGGTGGGGTGACCGCGCAACCCCAGGAGCGAAGCGGATAGGGGTTGGCTGCAGCGCCTTGTTCGGCCGATACCGCCCAAACAACTGAGACTTCTGCCTTCTTGCCATAAGTTTCGTAGTCTTAAGAGTGATCATGATCGGATATGAACTAATTCATCTGTCTTCCGGGATGTCTCGATTTTGCAAAAAAGAATTTTTTCGCTTCGCGAACATGTGACTGCGGCTTCGTGATAGAAAGAAGCCCCGATAAGCCGAAGAAAGTGTTGTGGATCGCGGGCCGTCCGACCCTGAGATCTCATGTAGAAAGGGAGAAGGAGATCGAGCTACCAATATATCTCTCCGCCGGAGGCTGAAGCCGAACGTCAAGCTCAGCCACCCTGAACGGGCGACTTGAGACTACTGGTGATCAACTGCCGGTAGAAGGTCCGCGCAACCCCAGGAGCGAAGCGGATAGGGGTTGGCTGCAGCGCCTTGTTCGGCCGATACCGCCCAAACAACCGAAACGTCAGCCAGCCTGCCATAACTTTCATAGTATCAAGAGCGTTCATGATAGAATCGAAATGAGCTGATTGCTCTTTGGAGATATCTCAAGTTGGCAAAAAATAAATTTTTCGCTCCGCGAGAGGTTGATGCAGCGATCGTGACAGACTGAAGCCCCGATAAGCCGGAAGAAGCATTGCTGATCGCGGGACGTCCGCCTTGAGATCTCGTGTAGATGGGGAGAAGGCGACCGAGCTACCAACATATTCCTCCGCCGGAGGCTGAAGCCGAACGTCAAGCTCAGCCACCCTGAGCGGGTGTTCGAGCCAACCCTGAGGTGAGCTGCCGGAAGATGGTCCGAGCAACCCCAGCCAGCGAAGCGGCTAGGGGTTGGCTGCAGCGCCTTGTTCGGTCTTCAGCGATCAAATTCACTGAGAATGTTCCTGAACTCGATGCCAACCCCTTCGTATCAAACCCGAAGGCATTTCGATAGTAACCGATCAAATACGAATCGATTGATCGATACCAAAAACACGTGCATTCGAGTGAAAAGATGATTGAACGAGAATGCTGCCTTTTGAGTTCGGACCTCATCCATCGGAGATATCTGACCGTCGTCACGTGGCTGGTTCTTGAAGTTTGAGAGGGCGAGAATGGATCATCCGCCGGAGGCATGACGGAGGGTGATCGGAGCGTGGTGGCTGCGATCGTCCAGAAGACGGCCGATCTGTCGATGCTCGGCTCTGAGTGCTTCGGCAGATGGGCGAACCTGATCGATGCGGTGTTTCAAAACAAACTTGCGAGCTCTTCGTGGTCGCTGCTCTGAGCGAGCCACGATGAGCGGCCAAGCCATGACGTAGAATGGGTGATGCCAGCAGATTAGGCTAGAGCACACGCACGAGCATGTGAGGAATCGAGGGGTCGCGGGCGATCCTCATCATGATCCGTGCATGTGTGCTCGGTCGAACGAAGCTACCGATGCCCAGATGCCGATGCATTCATTTATGTATTTAGATCATCCACCGGAGGTAGGACCGAACGTCAAGCACTGCCACCCCGAACGGGCTTCCGATCCATGGGTTGTGATCAACTGAAGAAAAATCGTTGAAGAAAGCTTGCGGCGGCGCGGCTAGGGGTTGGCTGCTGCGCCTTGTTAGCCCTGTATTTGTCCTGACCGGTTGATCCAATACTCAGGCTTGCGAGATGCGTGAGCGACGGCAAGAATCCAAAGAGTATCTTTTCTCAATACGTATGGAATGTAATATGGAAAACGCTTGAAGTTGATCCTGCGATGACCTGCAGGTCGGACGCTCAACAGGTCTGGACGGTCGGAGATCCATCGGATGCATTCATCCGCCTCGTTCCTGAAGCGTCGACCGAGATCAACCGTAATTCCAGAATAGTAAGTGATCGCCGCGAGAAACTCCGTCTCGGCTTCCTCGATAAAAACGATCCTCACATTTCGAGAATCTTGTCTACCTTCGCAAGCACTTGATCGTATGCGACAGGGACGGCAAACCCAGAATCGACGGCCTGTATACGCGCACTGATCTCATCATCCCAGGCTGATTCGACCGAAGGACCGTCAGACGAATCCTCCAAATCGAGGAGAAATGAGGCGAGAGTGAGCCTCTGACGGTGAGAAAGCTGGAGAGCTTCTTGCGTCAGGTGTTCCAGTGCCATTGCCATAAACGAGATTCGACCGGAGCAGGGGGTCTCGTCAACTCGTATTTTTTGGGGCTAACGTCAAGCTCAGTCACCCCGAACGGGTGCTGAAAAAAGTGGTGTGATCAACTGAAATCTGGTCGCCCGCCAACCCCGAGAGCGAAGCGGCTAGGGGTTGACTGCAGCGCCTTGTTAGGGCTTCAGGCTCACAACGGTAAGACCGGGAATGAAACGGTAGTGTTTCGCATTAAAGGTGGTAAGCGGAATGGTATGCTCCATAGCAGTTGCAGCTATGATGGCGTCACCAGTTCTCAAACCATGCGACAGACTGTAGCTCTCAATGTAGACCGCTGCTCTGTGTCCGATGTTCTCCGAGAGGCCAATTGTCATAAACCCGAGGTCGCTGAGGAATCTTTTGTTGAGCTTCGATTGTTTTGAATCTTGAGCTCCTTGTAAAAACTCCATGTAGGTTTGAACAGAAATGAAACGCTCGTCTGCTTCATCGATGTGTTTCGCCGCTTTAATGTTCCCACGTTGGGCCCAGATGAAGACGTCTGTATCAAACAGCATCGGTTCGTAGGCCTCTCAGGCGTTCAATGACGGTGTCAACTTCCTCGGATGAAGGTGCGCTTCCGAAAAATGGATGATCTGCAACTCGGACCGGTGATTTCAGAACGGGCTTGATGATACCTCTGACTCTGCCGCGATGGAGAACAGTAACTTCTTCGTGGCGGTCAAGAGCCTCGAGCACACTCTTCATTTTGTATCGGAGATCTACTACTGATGCATTCATGTCTTGTTAGACTATACAGACCGGAGTGTATTGTGCAATGCCCTAACGTCAAGCTCAGCCACCCTGAACGGGCGAACTGAGGCTACTGGTGATCAACTGCCGGTAAGAGGTCCGCGCAACCCCAGGAGCGAAGCGGATAGGGGTTGGCTGCAGCGCCTTGATGGGCAGAAGTATTTTGAGGGATGAGCTGCCCTTCAGATGATCAAATCCACACAGCGCTCGCTCATCGAGTGACACGACAATAAGGGCAGTAGGGTGGATGATCATATGCCACATCCGGTGAGCCACCAGTGATCGTCGTGGCGCTCGATGAGCTTCTCCGGCATTGACATCATGAGAAACCGAAAAGAGGTGAAAGCAAAGCGATTCGAAGCGGCATCGTTATCACTGGGAAAAAATATCTTTCAAGAGGGTGCCGTAGTCGATTTGAGAGGTTTTTCAGCATCGCTCTCGAAGTTGTGTGGATCTGTATCACTTCTGCACATCGTCAAGCTCAGCCACCCCGAACGGGCGACCGAAGACAACTTGTGATCAACTGCCGGTAGCGGGTGGCGCAACCCCAGGAGCGAAGCGGATAGGGGTTGGCTGCAGCGCCTTGTTCGGCTGTATTGGTGCTTGTTAAAATTGCACGGAACAAATGCGGGACTTATTTTCTCCAATCGATCGAGATCTTGAACGAATAGGATCCATCTTGCGACTCGTAGCCGACGTCTTCCCAAGGTAGGTAGAATTTCTTCTGTATTTGTCGCGAGACCTGCCCACCCCTTCCAGCAGAATCTCGAAAGTTGAGATGAATCCCATCTCGAAGTGCTCGAATCGAAAGCGATTGCCTAGCCCACGATCCTCCCGGACCATCGCCAATCCCACCGCCATATCCGAATGAGATTCCAGGCTCTGCGTTCTTTCTAAAGTGACGGGTCGCTTCTCGTATTGTTTTGCCATCATGCGTTGCGCGGAAATATACAGAGAATGCGGATTCGTCCTGATTCTTTGTCTCAACAAAGTGTTGTAATATCGGAAGTGGCTTGGGTGCCTCAGCAATGGCGACGAAATGGGATATGAAGAGGATCGTAGAGCATAGAAGGATTCGTGCGAAGGCGGTCATGAGTATTCAAGCCGAACGTCAAGCTCAGCCACCCTGAGCGGGCAATCAAGCCAACCCTGAGGTGAGCTGCCAATAGCGGGTCCGAGCAACCCCAGCCAGCGAAGCGGCTAGGGGTTGGCTGCAGCGCCTTGTTGGGTCCTCACCGGCTTTTCAGAATTGCGTCGTATTCTGAATGGTGACCGATCCAAATCCAAACAAGACCTTCAGATCTTTCCTTGGCAATCGCTCTGTAGGTTATTCCGACCCGGGCGCTCCAGAATAATTGGATCTTCTTCAGGTGAATTGACGGATGCCGTGGGTTGTCACGGAGGAGAGCGAAGTTCTTATCGGCGAGTGTCCGTATATGAATCGGTAACTGTCGGTAGTGATACCAGAAGTCTGAGGTAGCGAAGTGCCTCACAGCTCAGAGCACCGGCCCGCTTCAAAATCGTGATCGGCTTTTTGGGCAAGGTGCTCAAGTCGTCCTTGAGAAACGTCGCTTTCAAACTGTTTATCCCATTGATCTGCAATGAAATGCTCAAACCACTCCGAAAATTTCGCGAGTTCGGTTTTCGGTAGTTGCTCCACTGCGTTCTCTAGATCGACTGTAGTCATGAATTCTTCTAGCCTGAACGATCAAAACTGGCAACACGTTGATCCGCCGAGAACTAGACCCAACGTCAAGCTCAGTCACCCCGAACGGGCGAGCTGAAACTACTGGTGATCAACTGCCGAAAGGAGGTCCGCGCAACCCCAGGAGCGAAGCGGATAGGGGTTGGCTGCAGCGCCTTGTTCGGCCAACACCGCCCAAACAACCGAAACCTCTGCCATCCTGCTATAAGTTTCATAGTATCAAGAGCGATCATGATGGAATTGAAATGAGCCGGTTGTTCGTGGGAGATATCTCAAGTCCGCGAAGATAAATTTTTCACTCCGCGATAGGTTGAAGGAGCGATCGTGACAGACAGAAGCTTGGTTAGCCGGAGAAAGCATTGCTGATCGCGGGCCGTCCGCCTTGAGATCTCGTGTAGATGGGGAGAAGGCGACCGAGCTACCAATATATTTCTCCGCCGGAGGCTGAAGCCGAACGTCAAGCTCAGCCACCCTGAACGGGCGAACTGAGGCAACTGGTGATCAACTGCAGGTAAGAGGTCCGCGCAACCCCAGGAGCGAAGCGGATAGGGGTTGGCTGCAGCGCCTTGATGGGCAGAAGTATTTTGAGGGGATGAGCTGCCCTTCAGATGATCAAATCCACACAGCGCTCGCTCATCGAGTGACACGACAATAAGGGCAGTAGGGTGGATGATCATATGCAACATCCGGTGAGCCACCAGTGATCGTCGTGGCGCTCGATGAGCTTCTGCGGCAATGAGACCGTGGAATGGCGAAAAGAGGGTGGAAGCGAAGCGATTGAAAGCGGCTTCGTCATCACTAGGAGAAAATACCTTCCAAGAGCGTGCAGCAGTCGATCTGGGCGGGATTGCAGCACTGCTTCTCGAAGTCGAATGGATCTGCATCACTTCTGCACATCGTCAAGCTCAGCCACCCTGAACGGGCGACCGAACGGCGGAACGCAGTTCCGCCAAGCTGCGTCTACGAGTTTGGTGTGACATCAGGAGGCTAGGGGTTGGCTGCAGCGCCTTGTTGGGACTCATTTCTTAGCGGCTGATCTGACGCGAAAACATAAACTGAAAGTTTCTCTTCGATCTTTTGACCGTCGCTATTTTTCACTGTGTAGGAATATTCGTATAGCAATAAGTTTTGGTTAAGCGGGACGGCCTTCGACGTCAGGTCGTCTGGGTTGAATTGTGGACCTGCTTGGATGTAACTGGAGTCCGCGTCGTCGGGAATATTTATTCCTGGATTTATTGATGCTGAAAAAAAGCGCTTCCCACTTTGTGCGCTTAGATTTGCGTGCACGTTGATCATCGTGGGGCTTGATGTCATGGCTTCAACGGGAGTTGGCGTTGCAATGACTTTGACGCTGAAATCACGGTGGGCGTCCTTCAATGCCCGTTCTGATGTGCGTCCTTTGGTAACAGCGAGAACCTTCATGAAGGTAGGTTTTTCGAAAGAAATATCTACTTTGACTACTGAAATTCCAAAGATCTCCGCGATATCGGATGCATCGATTGGTGCGCTTTCAAACGTTTGCGCAATCGAAACGCTACCGCAGGTGAAAATGAAAGCGGCGAAGACGACGGATGTGTTTATTTTCATAGGTTTGTCCCAACGTCAAGCTCAGCCACCCTGAACGGGCGACCGGACAGCGGAACGTAGTTCCGCCAAGTAGCGGGTACGAGTTTGGTGTGACATCAAGAGGCTAGGGGTTGGCTGCAGCGCCTTGTTAGGGCTTCACCGCATTTTATAACGGGCAAGTGGCAGATGGATCTCATAGCTGTCGAAGTCTGGATCTGTGGAAAATATCTGCATGTTGCGTCGGGTAGCCATGGCGCAGATCAGGAAATCAATCGAAGAACCTTGAATGCCATGAGATCTGCAAAGATTGAAATACTGAGCAGCCTGTAAGTGATCGTCGCCCTCCGCTAGGTAGAGGGGGATCGCTCGTGTTCTGAGTTCTAGTTGGGCAAATTGTTCAGGATGCCTTATTCCGGAAAGCAACTCTTGCCTGACTGCTCCGAGCAAGACAGCGCGTTTCGTGCGAATCAGAGTTTCGATCTCATCAGCTACCTGTGTCTGATCTGCGGATTGCGCTCTCCGTCGGAAAAATTCCGAAAGTGTAGAGGTGTCGCATACGATCATGAGTGTTTCCGCCTGAGTGCCTTGTAGTCGTAGTCGTCAAAATATTCGATTTGGCCCCTCAAATCAAGTAGCTGACGCCTAAGTCTAATCTGAATGAATTCTCTTAACGCTTCGTTCACTGTTTCACGCTTGGTGCTGAAGCCAGCAAGTTGCTTTGCTTCTGCGAGAAGTGATTGATCGATTTGAAGATTGCTGGCCACACAAGATTCCTACACGTGGTCGACGTGTAACGCAACTGTATTATGCCCTAACGTCAAGCTCAGCCACCCCGAACGGGCGACCGGATACTACTGGTGATCAACTGCCGATTGCGCTTCCGCAACCCCAGGAGCGAAGCGGATAGGGGTTGGCTGCAGCGCCTTGTTCGGCTGTATTTAGGATTTGCCGATTTCCCACGAACTCGACCATCGATAGGCTTCAAACGCTTGTAGAACGATCACGATGAGAAGCCATTTTGGCGGAATGTCTCGAACAAAATAGGTCGCGCAAATAATGCCAATAGAAAGATAAATGCCGATTCCCCAGAATTGGGCGATTCCCCCAACTATCATAATGGGATAGAACATAATTCCGTTAAACCAGCCTACGTGGTCGCCGGTTGAAGCGGCGATACCGGACCCAAGAAATACCGCAAGCGTGACTGAGATCAATATAAGGAACAATCTGCCAACGATATGACTTGCTACATCCGTGAATATGGAAAGTGGGTAATCGGTCCAGTCGGGTCTCATCTTCGTTGAATTTACTATCCTTTAGAAACGGGAGGGGCAATTGGTTTGAGAGATATGCGTCTCAAGCGAGTGCTATGATTCATCCGCCGGAGGCTATTCATGAAGCCGAACGTCAAGCTCAGTCACCCCGAACGGGCGACCGAAAACTACTGGTGATCAACTGCCGAAAGGAGGTCCGCGCAACCCCAGGAGCGAAGCGGATAGGGGTTGGCTGCAGCGCCTTGTTCGGCCAAAACCGCCCAAACAACCGAAACGTCTGCCAGCCTGCCATAACTTTCATAGTATCAAGAGCGTTCATGATAGAATCGAAATGAGCTGATTGCTCTTCGGAGATATCTCAAGTTGGCAAAAAATAAATTTTTCGCTCCGCGAGAGGTTGATGCAGCGATCGTGACAGACTGAAGCCCCGATAAGCCGGAAGAAGCATTGCTGATCGCGGGCCGTCCGCCTTGAGATCTCGTGTAGATGGGGAGAAGGCGACCGAGCTACCAACATATTCCTCCGCCGGAGGCTGAAGCCGAACGTCAAGCTCAGCCACCCTGAACGCGGTTACGAGTTTGGCGTAGCATACTGCTGCAGGAAAGGCGTCCGAGCAACCCTAGCCGCGAAGCGGGTAGGGGTTGGCTGCAGCGCCTTGTTAGGTCTGTATTTTATTGTATCCAAAATCCGGCCGCTTCGTCGCCTTCAAGAGTTAGCTTCAGAAGAAATTCGTCGTTCCCTGTCTTGGGAATCAGCTTCCAAAGATAAATCTTGAATCCCTGCTGATTGAGATCGGAAAGATACGTGGTATCGTATCCGCCTTCCAAGACTGGTTGCATTTGAGAAGATACTTGCGAAAACATCTCTTCAGTTATGCCTTCTTTGAATGCTTGGTTCCCGGGAGCCTGAAAGGCAGCGTATTCTCCCGACTCTGTCGCTTGGAGCAATTCGTTTAGGATGCTGGCGGCTTCCTCTGGAGGTTCTGAAGACAAAAGTTGGCTTGATGTGGTCGCGATAATAAACGCTGCAATCGTGAGGAGTTTTTTCATGGTTGGTGTGGTGGTGGAATTTTATGACCTAACGTCAAGCTCAGCCACTCCGAACGGGTGATCGAGCCAACCCTGAGGTGAGCTGCCGGTAGCGGGACCGATCAACCCCAGCCAGCGAAGCGGCTAGGGGTTGGCTGCAGCGCCTTGTTCGGTGCATTTGTTACGTTGAAATAGGAAATATATGGCAGTGCTAACGATTGCTGCGCACACGAGTGAAATCACTGATAAGAATCCATGTAGCATTGGAAACACTATGACGTGCATGTGAGCAGCTGAGTGTAGACTATCAGCCTTTCCGTTTGAGGCATATAGCGCGTAGGCAGCGAGTCCGAATAGCGACGACAAGTATGCAACGACGCAGAAACAATAATCAATGCGGTTTCGGATCTTGGAGATGACTACAAAAGATAAAGATGCGAAGACGCCGGAAGCTATCGCCCCAACAACTGTGCTGATGAAAAACATGGTCGTAGGAAGCTCTTGTTCTGTGCTGTTCCAGCAAGCTAATACAAAGGCCGCAATATTGATTGCTGACAATATTGCTATGTGAATTCTCATGTTTTACCGAACGTCAAGCTCAGCCACCCTGAACGGGCGAATGGAGACAACTGGTGATCAACTGCCGGTAAGAGGTCCGCGCAACCCCAGGAGCGAAGCGGATAGGGGTTGGCTGCAGCGCCTTGATGGGCAGAAGTATTTTGAGGGGATGAGCTGCCCTTCAAATGATCAAACCCACACAGCGCTCGCTCATCGAGTGACACGACAATAAGGGCAGTAGGGTGGATGATCATATGCAACATCCTGTGAGCCACCAGTGATCGTCGTGGCGCTCGATGAGCTTCTCCGGCAGTGACGTCGTGAGAAACCGAAAAGAGGTGAAAGCAAAGCGATTCGAAGCGGCAACGTTATCACTGGGAAAAAATATCCTTCAAGAGCGTGCAGTAGTCGATCTGAGAGCTTTTTAAGCGTCGCTCTCGAAGTTGAGTGGATCTGTATCACTTCTGCACATCGTCAAGCTCAGCCACCCTGAACGGGCGACCGGAGGGAACTGGTGATCAACTGCCGGTGGCGGGTCCGCGCAACCCCAGGAGCGAAGCGGATAGGGGTTGGCTGCAGCGCCTTGTTAGGTCTCATTTCTAAGGAAGGAGTGAGATCACAAGTCCGATCGCGGATAGCAGGAAAGTAACCGCAACGATAATCCACAGACGGACCAAGGCTTTCGTAATACGCTGGAGCCAGTCATCTTGGAGTTCCTGAGTCTCAATTACGTTTTTAAGAATTCTCTCAAGTTTCTCAATCTTTTTCTCAGGGGAGAGAAATGCATTGTCATCGCCGTCGAACCACTTGAGTGCTTGGGAAAGCCTGTTTCTGTTGCTATATCCTGCAGCCGCAACCTGAAAAATTGTAAATGGATCCATGGCGCTATTCTTCGGAGATTTGGAACTGATGCTGAAGTTCGTGCATCAAAATATTGAAGTGCTCTTCAGTTAGATCGTCTGAAACTTGGGGATACAATTTGTGACCTACGAGAATCGACACAAGGCGAAAAGCTTGTAAATCTAGCTGGCGAGCAAACTTGTCAATTGTAATTGGATTTGACAGGACGAATTGGTTGCCTTGGAGATCGGTGATCGTATAATTCATATTTTGTATGACCTAACGTCAAGCTCAGCCACCCTGAACGGGCGATCTGAGGCTACTGGTGATCAACTGCCGGTAGAAGGTCCGCGCAACCCCAGGAGCGAAGCGGATAGGGGTTGGCTGCAGCGCCTTGTTCGGTCTCATTTACGCGCTCTCAGTTGCTGACGAACGATGGCTGGTCTGCGAACTGCGCCGATCACTAAAGCAACGACCAGAACGTGCTGGTGATATCGGTAAAATAGGAAATACGGAAACGGCTTCAGAAGAATTTTCCGAAATCCAGAATAAAACTCGCGGTATGTTTCCCCGTCTTCGCAGATGTGAGGAATGTAGGAACAGAAAGTATCAATGAATCGATCTCCAAGTCCGGGATATCCGTGCACATCATACCAATCAGCGATTTCGGCAATGTCTTCTGGAACCTCAGGTAAGATTCGAAAATCCCTCATCCGCGAAGTTCTCTGACGCGGACCTTGCACTCTTCAAGAGTCATCGCTGAATCAGGATCGGTGACAAAACTCCTCCACCGTGAGTCCAAAATGGATCGTTCTTGTTCAGATGCCTCGACGGAATCAGCATTGTGGATTACATCGATCCACAACTCATCGACAAGCTGGAGCTTGTCCCGTGGCGATAACGCCTGAATTTGAGGGAATTCTGCAAGTGTCATGGGAGCAATCTATCAAATGTGCTGTGGGATGGAATGCATTTTTCAGGACCGAACGTCAAGCTCAGCCACCCTGAACGGGCAACCGAATTTGTCTGGTGATCTTCTGGAAGTTGACGGTCCGCGCAACCCCGAGAGCGAAGCGGCTAGGGGTTGGCTGCAGCGCCTTGTTAGCCCTGTATTTTTTCAGGGTCTACAAGTTCAATCGTAGCGTTATTCCGTAAAGTTTCGATAAACTGATCAAGAGTAGGTTGAGTGGCATCCTTCCTATTCTCTGTTTCGATGGCTTGACGGAGTGCTTGGACCGCCAATTTGTCGGTTTCGACCTGCGTGAAGGAATTCATTGTAAAACCTTGGTCAGCGAGGGATTTATCGAACGCTTCCTGATCTCCCTTGAATTCTTCGTTGAGGATCGTAGTTGTCCGGTCGTTTATCAGTGTTTCAGGAATCGTGTATTTACGCCTTTGAAATTCCAGTAATATCAATTTACGATCGATGGCATCGTTACGAAATGTTTCAAAGTCAGGTTTTGATAAGTCATCGATGGATACCGTGACTGGGCTTTTGTCGACGTATGCGCAAACGACCTGCTCTGCAGCCGATGTGATAGCAACTTGAGTTAATAGGAGTAGTGTTGTGACGATGTGTGTTTTCATAGAATTTTATGGGCTAACGTCAAGCTCAGCCACCCCGAACGGGCGATCGGAGGCTACTGGTGATCAACTGCCGGAAAGAGGTTCGCGCAACCCCGAGAGCGAAGCGGCTAGGGGTTGGCTGCAGCGTCTTGATGGACAGAGCATTTTTGTAACGGTGAGCTGCAAGTGGAGTGATCGAATCTTGGGAATCCTCGCTCATCGTGTGACACGACAATACACGGAGTCCAATCGGTAATTCCTTGCAGATGTTCGCGTAGCAGTCCTCTTGCCGTCGTGGCGCTCGATGAGCTTCTGCGGGAGGGGAATCGCGAGAATGAAGTCGGATAAAGAAGTCAATTCGGACATCACATGGAAAAATCAATAGAAATATCTTTCAGAAGGCCGTCGCAGTCGTGGATGCAGAGAGTCGCAGCCCTCGCGTTCGCAGTCGGAGGACTCAGTATCTGTCTCTGTCCATCGTCAAGCTCAGCCACCCTGAACGGGTGAACGAGTTTGTCTGGTGATCAACCGCCCGTGGCGGGTCCGCGCAACCCAGCCGCGAAGCGGCTAAGGGTTGGCTGCAGCGCCTTGTTCGGGCAGTAACCGATCTCCGTCGAGTTGCTTTTCTATGCTCGATGCCAACCCTTTAGTATTAATACCGAAGGCTCTTCAAATGAAATCGATCCTAACCGGACTACGGCATCGGACTTGAAGTCACATTTATGGGAGTGCAAGGATTGTAGGCAGACGGCGTGATCTCCAGAATCACAGATGTCATCCATCGGAGATTACTGCTCGGTGCCGAGTGAGAAGATGATCAAATTTGGAGTGTCGCGGATGAATGAATCATTATTCCTCGTTAAAACGTCAAGCAGTGGTGGAATGCAGTGGCTCTCGAAAGTCTGACTCATATTTTCAGTATGCTTTCAGCCCGAACGTCAAGCTCAGCCACCCTGAACGGGCGACCGGAGTCTGCTTGTGATCAACTGCCGGTGGCGGGTGGCGCAACCCAGCCGCGCAGCGGCTAAGGGTTGGCTGCAGCGCCTTGTTCGGCGCATTGTATGGAGTGGTAGATGCTATTTTTCATACTCGGTCTGGTCCTCGATAAACCTCGATGTCCTCGGGATAGCCTGGCTCATAGGTTACGGTCATTCCGCCCTGGCTCCGTGACCGTGAAACCCATAAGCAGAGGAAGCGGGCATCAAGTCCCCATTCGTCGATTGCTATGCGACCGTGCCGGGAAGGTTGATATGAGTAATGTTGGACTGATCCGTCTTCGGAGTGCTTCATGTTGAAAAGCAAATTACGCATTTCAAGCGGGCGGTGAGCACACGTGCCAAGCAAGTATTCGGTGAAAAACTGAAATAAGAATTTTACGACGTGCTTGGCGCGATCTGGAGTCCACCCGGAATCCGTTGCAGCAATTGGGATATTCAATACGGTATGTAGAGGTGACTCGGCCTCTTCAAATGAATGCTCGGACAATTTGTTCCATTTGCGATCTCTTGTTCGTGGATGGACATAACCGTGACGCCAAGAGATCAAAGCACTAACTTGCTGAACTAGGAAGTTACCGCGATCGAGAAACTTTTGATTGCCTCTCGATAAGAGGTAGATGTCGAATTTCCCGAGGGTCGAAAGCTTATCAACATCATTTGTTAATTGTCGGGGACTATCGAAGTTTTCTAACAGTATGTTCGCAAGAGCCTCAAGTGACAGCGCTGCATTGAGAACTGACATTCGTGAAAAGCGGCCAATATCTTCGCGTATATATAGATAGCCTTCGGGATTTGGTTGATCTTGTAATTCCTGACTTTGTGTAGCGCACCATATCGCATCATCGAGAAGTGTGATGAAAGGGCGCGCTCTATATGTATGCGTCTCTGAATTCACAATTTATTTGCCGAACGTCAAGCTCAGCCACCCTGAGCGGGCAATCAAGCCAACCCTGAGGTGAGCTGCCAATAGCGGGGTCCGCGCAACCCCCGCCGCGAAGCGGCTAGGGGTTGGCTGCAGCGCCTTGTTCGACGCGCATCTGTTCAAACTACGCATATGGTGACTTCCTCAAGCCAACCCCTCCGTATCTCTACCGAAGGCACTCCAATAATGAAGATCAAACCTTCGAAGAGGCTTCGCGATTGGAATCACTGAAATGCGATTGGAAGATTGTAGAGAGTAGAGGCTGAACTGGAGCGGGGGGCTTGGGATCAAGCTCACAAATATACGCCTGGAAGATTGTAGGGGGTAGAGGCTGAATTGGAATAGAGAGGGGGCATCAAGCTCACAAATAGAAGCTTGGAACGATTGTGGGGACATCTGGTGACTTCCGAACGATTGGTCGAAAATCAAAATATTCTATCCGTTGAGAAACTGGGTTTGTTGCCTAGGCCCCGATCCTCCGTCCTGCGCTGGTCGAAAAAATAGAACCCGACCGCTTGAAACAAGATGTGGTGTCCCCTGACGGCGTCCGAATATGTAAGAGCGAAATATAGTCATCCGCCGGAGGCTCACAATGAGTCGAACGTCAAGCTCAGCCACCCTGAACGGGCGACCGAACAGCGGAACGCAGTTCCGCCAAGTAGCGGGTACGAGTTTGGTGTGACATCAAGAGGCTAGGGGTTGGCTGCAGCGCCTTGTTAGGCCGCATCTACTTCAGTAGACGGTTGAAATCTGATAGATCGATCACGATCTCAAGCGTTTCACGCTCAAGAACAGTTCCGGAAATTTCAGGTCCATCAAATATGTCGTGAGTGAGTAAAAATCTGTGTGGAACGACTGATTCTCCAATGTGTGGGAACGAGAGCCAGCCCCTTACCTTTGCACCCGCTTCAATGATTGCGGGAGGTTCTGCGACCGGGCATGATGGATATGTTGTCGACTGGAGTAGCTCCGCATCATAATTGAGAAACATTCTTGAATGCTGGAAGCCGTCACTATCAATCAATGCTGCTTGATCAAAACAGTATCCAACTCGGAAAGAGTGAATGTTCTGCAGGACAACGCCAACTAATGTCCTGGATTCTTTTTTTTCTGAATATCCGCCCACGTCAATATATGCGTTTAGTGCAAACGCTTTGATCGAGAGATTGATGAACTTACCCCGAACCTCAAGTTCTTCATATGAGGACCCAACTGCGCGGAAATGGAAATTATTCATTTGGCCTAACGTCAAGCTCAGCCACCCTGAACGGATGACCGAATACAACTGGTAATCAACTGCCGGTGGCGGGACCGCGCAACCCCAGGAGCGAAGCGGATAGGGGTTGGCTGCAGCGCCTTGTTCGGCCGATACCGCCCAAACAACTGAGACTTCTGCCTTCTTGCCATAAGTTTTGCAGGCTTAAGAGTGATCATGATCGGATATGAATTAAGTCATCAGTCTTCCGGGATGTCTCGATCCTGAAAAAAGTAGTTTTTTCGCTTCGCGAACATGTGATTGCGCATTCGTGATAGACAGAAGCCCCGATAAGCCGAAGAAAGCGTTGTGGATCGCGGGTCGTCCGATCCTGAGATCTCATGTGGAAAGGGAGAAGGCGATCGAGCTACCAATATATCCCTCCGCCGGAGGCTGAAGCCGAACGTCAAGCTCAGTCACCCCGAACGGGCGACCGAAAACTACTGGTGATCAACTGCCGGTAGCGGGTGGCGCAACCCCAGGAGCGAAGCGGATAGGGGTTGGCTGCAGCGCCTTGTTCGGCCAACACCGCCCAAACAACCGAAACGTCAGCCAGCCTGCCATAACTTTCATAGTATCAAGAGCGTTCATGATAGAATCGAAATGAGCTGATTGCTCTTCGGAGATATCTCGAGTTGGCAAAAAATAAGTTTTTCGCTCCGCGAGAGGTTGATGCAGCGATCGTGAGAGACAGAAGCCCCGATAAGCCGGAAGAAGCACTGCTGATCGCGGGCCGTCCGCCTTGAGATCTCGTGTAGATGGGGAGAAGGCGACCGAGCTACCAACATATTCCTCCGCCGGAGGCTGAAGCCGAACGTCAAGCTCAGCCACCCCGAGCGGGCAATCAAGCCAACCCTGAGGTGAGCTGCCAGTAACGGGTCCGAGCAACCCCAGCCAGCGAAGCGGCTAGGGGTTGGCTGCAGCGCCTTGTTCGGCTGTATTGGTTTTGCTACATCCCGTAGTTAGGTGCAGATCCGTAGATAAGTAGAATTGCGTAAATGGGGAACTCGAGGAGGGAAAAGAATAAGTAGGCGACGCCGGATTTCCACGAGCGATTGAAAGTAGATGACACGCAGACGATTCGGAAAATGCCAGCCGCTACGAACCCGAGGAGTAAAATGCTTAGATCAGAAGAATTGAGCATAATTATTGCGGCAATGCTCAAGACAATAAGACAAATCGGAATAATGCAGTGCGCCCATTTCGGTATTCGTAATGTCGATTCCTTGTCAGACATGTAAGTGGTTTCTTCTGCGGCTGCTGGATTCCAGGAAATTCCGTCGCCGGGGACTCGCGAAGCTAAAAAAGTTTCGTGGATACGCCAGCTGCTCAGAAATATTTCATCCACCGGAGGTTGAGCCGAACGTCAAGCTCAGCCACCCTGAACGGGCGATCTGAGGCTACTGGTGATCAACTGCCGGTAGCGGGTGGCGCAACCCCAGGAGCGAAGCGGATAGGGGTTGGCTGCAGCGCCTTGTTCGGCCAAAACCGCCCAAACAACCGAAACGTCAGCCAGCCTGCCATAACTTTCATAGTATCAAGAGCATTCATGATAGAATCGAAATGAGCTGATTGCTCTTCGGAGATATCTCAAGTTGGCAAAAAATAAATTTTTCGCTCCGCGAGAGGTTGATGCAGCGATCGTGACAGACTGAAGCCCCGATAAGCCGGAAGAAGCATTGCTGATCGCGGGCCGTCCGCCGTGAGATCTGGTGTAGATGGGGAGAAGGCGACCGAGCTACCAACATATTCCTCCGCCGGAGGCTGAAGCCGAACGTCAAGCTCAGCCACCCCGAACGGGTGTGCGAGCTACGGGTTGTGATCTACTGGAGAAAAACCGTGGATGAAGGCTGACAGTGGCGTGGCTAGGGGTTGGCTGCAGCGCCTTGTTCGACTCGCATTGGTGGAACCACGCATACCGTGACTTCCGCAAGCCAACTGCTCCACATCTTTACCGAAGGCACTCTGAAAATGAGCATCCGAGTTTCGAAAAGGTTCCGCACTAGGTGTCATCAATATGCGACTGGAAGATTGTAGAGCAGGGGAAGTCGAATTGGAACGGAGGCATCGAAATCAAGCTTAGAAATATACGTCTGGAAGGTTTGTTGAAGGATCTGGCGACTTCCAATCAATCGGTCAGAATCACCAAATATCTTACCCGTTGCGAAACCGTCTGCGTTGTCTGCCTTTTGGTTGCTGTCCTGCGATGGGCGCAAATATTTTTCGTGAGCGTGCCAGACTTGATTTGATCTTTTCCGATTGCCTTCGAATATCTGAGATCGAAATATATTCATCCGCCGGAGGCTCACAATGAGTCGAACGTCAAGCTCAGCCACCCTGAACGGGCGTACGAGCAACTGAAGAATGATCAACTGCCTGTAGCGGGACCGTCAACCCTAGGAGCGAAGCGGATAAGGGTTGGCTGCAGCGCCTTGTTCGGCTGTATTTTCTGTCGGACAGGTTGGTTGAAATTCCGATGTATTGAATTATTGGATCAATCTGCGAAGCCATTTCAATCAGTAGCGAAGAAGTTGAAACGTTGGCCCGAATCAACATCATAAATTCGCGCCTTGGACGGGATAATCAAGTGAAGTGGTCTTCTGATCGGTGCTGAAGTCGGAGGAAATAATATCCGTCGGAGACTTCTGCCGCTAATAAAATCGAAGGGGGATCAAATTACGGTTGATCATGTAATTCATCCGCCGGAGGCTTTTGTATAATGTAGCCGAACGTCAAGCTCAGCCACCCTGAACGGGCGAACTGAGGCAACTGGTGATCAACTGCCGGTAGGAGGTCCGCGCAACCCCAGGAGCGAAGCGGATAGGGGTTGGCTGCAGCGCCTTGTTCGGCCAATACCGCCCAAACAACCGAAACGTGAGCCAGCCTGCCATAACTTTCATAGTATCAAGAGCGTTCATGATAGAATCGAAATGAGCTGATTGCTCTTCGGAGATATCTCAAGTTGGCAAAAATAAATTTTTCGCTCCGCGAGAGGTTGATGCATCGATCGTGACAGACTGAAGCCCAGATAAGCCGGAAGAAGCATTGCTGATCGCGGGCCGTCCGCCTTGAGATCTCGTGTAGATGGGGAGAAGGCGACCGAGCTACCAATATATTCCTCCGCCGGAGGCTGAAGCCGAACGTCAAGCTCAGCCACCCTGAACGGGCAACCGAATTTGTCTGGTGATCTTCTGAAAGTTGACGGTCCGCGCAACCCCAAGAGCGAAGCGGCTAGGGGTTGGCTGCAGCGCCTTGTTCGGTCTGTATTTGTTCCTGTTGAATTTGACGCCATACTTCGTCTTCGCCTGACTGGGAAAGGCCGCCTAATACTATAATGCTCCGCTTGTCCAATTCGGATTTGTCTATCGGTTCGAATCTGGAATTCAAAAGTTCGAAGTTTTCTTGGACTCCATTTTTGTTCAATAACAAAAGGTGTCTCGGATAAATATCGTCACTATAGCGAGATAGAAATACAGTAACACCGGGATTGCCTGACACCGTTTGACCTTCAGCGCCACTTGAGTTTAGCAGCCGTGTTAAAACTCTGCTGTTTTCGAGATGGAACTGTTCACGGATATAAGCTATTTCATCTTCCCGCTTAATCTCAAGTCGATCAAGCAGGAGAACGTCTCCACGGAAATACATCGAAAATAAGGATGTCCCATCTACGTTGGGAATAGATCGGCTGATTTTCGTGATCGTAGGCGGCGTGGGTTGTCCGTGGATCGATCTAGTCGATAAAACTAGAAGTAAGCAGGCAGCCGAGGACAAGATGTGTTGCATAAGCTATTTGACCGAACGTCAAGCTCAGTCACCCCGAACGGGCGAGCTGAAACTACTGATGATCAACTGCCTGTAGCGGGTGGCGCAACCCCAGGAGCGAAGCGGATAGGGGTTGGCTGCAGCGCCTTGTTCGGTCTTGCATCTTTCTCGATGTGATGAATGATGATGATATTATGCGAACGATAATCGATATACCGGACGAGGAAGTCAGTGCGCTGGCAGATGTGTGTAAAACTCAGAAGATCTCACGTGCAGAAGCCGTGAGGCGTGCATTGAGACAAATGCTCGCTGCAAATGCGAAGAATGATCGCAATGAAGCCTTCGGAGCGTGGAAACGTCAGGTAGATAGCCGCACATATATCGATAATTTGCGCGGAGAATGGGATCGATGAAGGCTGTGATCGATAGTGATGTCCTCATTGATTTCCTCCAAGGAGTCGAGAAAGCGAAAATTGAAATCGAGAGATACTCTGATCCAGTATACTCAATTATCTCATGGATCGAAGTGATGTGTGGGGCGGAATCGACTGAAGAGCGTGAGGCTGCTGATGCATTGTTTCGTTCGATGACATGCATCGAACTTACGATCGGTGTTGCGCGACAGGCGGTGTTCGAGAGGAAATCCCGCAAATTAAAACTCCCCGACGCCACGATTCTTGCGAGTGCTGATCAAGAGGGATGCATACTTGTGACTCGAAATTCAAAAGACTTCGACGATAGCGACCCGAGGGTGCGGATACCGTATCTATTATGACCGAACGTCAAGCTCAGCCACCCCGAACGGGCGTTTGTATTCGACTAGTGTCCGGCTGGAAGTTGTGGGTCCGCGCAACCCCTAAGAGCGGAGCGGCTAGGGGTTGGCTGCAGCGCCTTGTTCGACCGTATTTGGGGTAGGATGTGGCTAGCAGGAAGATGGTTCTCACTGAAATTGAGTATTCAGATATGAACTTTTGGGTTCACGAATGGTTCTCGAAGGAGAGAAGTCGTGATCCATGTATTCATATTGCACTCTGATCATCGAAGTAGAGAACAAGTTCGCATGAATTGGAGACTCCGACATGAAAGGGACTATTTTCATCCGCCGGATGCAATGCCGGATAGATGCCAAATGCAGTCAGATCTTTGATTTACAGAAGAATGAGCCGATGCGGCGATGGGAGGCTCTGCGGAATCGTCGTATTGGCGGGGCCAGAACGAAGAGAGGAATGAATGCTGATACAATCAATTCATCGAGGTCTTTGTGGTCGCTGCTCTGAGCGGGCCACAAGGAACGGTCGATCTACGGAAATCGGAAAGGTGTCTTGGAAAGAGTGAGAGCGAAGGGCGGTGATGCGGAGGATATGAGGGTGATAGGGCAATCCTTCCGGATCGGCCGTCCCGTAGCGGCGGACTTACCCGAGAACATTCCTACCACAGAATTCTATTCCGCCGGAGGCATCACTTTGAAGTCGAACGTCAAGCTCAGTCACCCCGAACGGGCGACCGAAAACTACTGGTGATCAACTGCCGGTAGCGGGTGGCGCAACCCCAGGAGCGAAGCGGATAGGGGTTGGCTGCAGCGCCTTGTTCGGCCAAAACCGCCCAAACAACCGAAACGTCAGCCAGCCTGCCATAACTTTCATAGTATCAAGAGCGTTCATGATAGAATCGAAATGAGCTGATTGCTATTCGGAGATATCTCAAGTTGGCAAAAAATAAATTTTTCGCTCCGCGATAGGTTGAAGGAGCGATCGTGACAGACAGAAGCTTGGTTAGCCGGAGAATGCATTGCTGATCGCGGGCCGTCCGCCGTGAGATCTGGTGTAGATGGGGAGAAGGCGACCGAGCTACCAATATATTCCTCCGCCGGAGGCTGAAGCCGAACGTCAAGCTCAGCCACCCTGAACGGGCGACCGGTGACAACTGGTGATCAACTGCCGGTAGAAGGTCCGCGCAACCCCAGGAGCGAAGCGGATAGGGGTTGGCTGCAGCGCCTTGTTCGGCCAACACCGCCCAAATAACCGAAAGCTCTGCCATCCTGCCATAGGTTTCGTGGTATCAAAAGTTATCATGATGGAATTGAAATGAGCTGTTGGCTCTTCGAAGATATCTCAAGTTGGCAAAAATAAATTTTTCGCTCCGCGAGTGTTTGATGCAGCGATCGTGACAGACTGAAGCCCCGATAAGCCGGAGGAAGCATCGCTGATCGCGGGCCGTCCGCCTTGAGATCTCGTGTAGATGGGGAGAAGGCGACCGAGCTACCAATATATTCCTCCGCCGGAGGCTGAAGCCGAACGTCAAGCTCAGTCACCCCGATCGGGTGTCCGAATTACTGGTTGTGATTAACTGCGATCTGGACGTCCGCCAACCCCGAGAGCGAAGCGGCTAGGGGTTGACTGCAGCGCCTTGTTCGGCTGTATCAGTGGTCTTACCAAGATAACGGTTCAAGACTTCGGACGAACCTCCGATTGCTCCACCACTTTGATAAATGGATCCGGAATAGAACTGGTAGTTTTGGCACTTGTAGCAGATCACAAAATCAAAGAATCGACCTGACTTCAAAATTCGTAATGCATGATGTGGAAGGAAACAAAATGCACCGCCGGACGCCGTGTCGAGATCAGCTTTGATCGATGAAGTAATGATCTGAAGATTATCGTCATCAGACACTTTCAGATATGAGATGATCGGATAGCCGCGAAAACCACTTCCGGTCGGGCTAGGACTTGACGATATTGAATAGACAGTAATGGTTTCAGGATCATTCAGTGCGTTGAGAACTGCAACGGGTATGCGGTCTTTTGCATGAGCCGACCCAATCACAAGCGCAATCAATGATAGCAGGCACATTTTCATAAACGATTTCGAAGACAGATCCTGCAACTGGAATATATTCATGAAGCCGAACGTCAAGCTCAGCCACCCTGAACGGGCGAACTGAGGCAACTGGTGATCAACTGCCGGTAGGAGGTCCGCGCAACCCCAGGAGCGAAGCGGATAGGGGTTGGCTGCAGCGCCTTGTTCGGCCAATACCGCCCAAACAACCGAAACGTGAGCCAGCCTGCCATAACTTTCATAGTATCAAGAGCGTTCATGATAGAATCGAAATGAGCTGATTGCTCTTCGGAGATATCTCAAGTTGGCAAAAATAAATTTTTCGCTCCGCGAGAGGTTGATGCATCGATCGTGACAGACTGAAGCCCAGATAAGCCGGAAGAAGCATTGCTGATCGCGGGCCGTCCGCCTTGAGATCTCGTGTAGATGGGGAGAAGGCGACCGAGCTACCAATATATTCCTCCGCCGGAGGCTGAAGCCGAACGTCAAGCTCAGCCACCGTGAGCGTGGGTAAGGATTTGGCGAACGGATCAACTGGCTGAGGCGGGTTCCTCAACCCCAGTCGCGATAGCGGCTAGGGGTTGGCTGCAGCGCCTTGTTCGGATCCGCTCGTTCGTGGTCCCGAGTGGTAATCTCACCTGCATTTCTATCGCCGCCATGCCGGGAAAAGGATCAAGAAATGAGACGGGCGGGCTTCGTTGGATGTGGATTCTAACATAACCTTCAGATTGATGGTGTAAAAATACCCTGGTTTTGATGGCCAACTACCCAGACCCGCCTTTCACCGAGAGATCAGCGCGCACTCTCTGAGTAAATGAAGAACGCAGTCGAAAAGAATTTCGTGATTCGATGAAGCGGGCGCAGGAGAGGGGCATAGGTCCGAACGTCAAGCTCAGCCACCCTGAACGGGTGAACTGAGGCTACTGGTGATCAACTGCCGGTAAGAGGTCCGCGCAACCCCAGGAGCGAAGCGGATAGGGGTTGGCTGCAGCGCCTTGTTCGGCCAACACCGCCCAAACAACCGAAGCGTCAGCCAGCCTGCCATAACTTTCATAGTATCAAGAGCGTTCATGGTAGAATCGAAATGAGCTGATTGCTTTTCGGAGATATCTCAAGTTGGCAAAAAATAAGTTTTTCGCTCCGCGAGAGGTTGATGCAGCGATCGTGACAGACTGAAGCCCCGATAAGCCGGAAGAAGCATTGCTGATCGCGGGCCGTCGGCCCTGAGACCTCATGTAGATGGGGAGAAGGCGACCGAGCTACCAATATATTCCTCCGCCGGAGGCTGAAGCCGAACGTCAAGCTCAGCCACCCTGAACGGGCGTTTGTGATCGACTGGTGTGCGGCTGGAAGTTGTGGGTCCGCGCAACCCCTAAGAGCGGAGCGGCTAGGGGTTGGCTGCAGCGCCTTGTTCGACCGTATTCGGGGTAGGATGTGGCTAGCAGGAAAATGGTTCTCACTGAAATTGAGTATTCAGATATGAACTTTTGGGTTCACGAATGGTTCTCGATGGAGAGAAGTCGTGATCGATGTATTCATATTGCACTCTGATCATCGAAGTAGAGAATAAGTTCGCATGAATTGGAGACTCCGATATGAAAGGCACTATATTCATCCGCCGGAGGCAATGCCGGAAGATGCCAAATGCAGTCAGATCTTTGATTTGCAGAAGAATGAGCCGATGCGGCGATGGGAGGCTCTGCGGAATCGTCGTATGGGCGGGGCCAGAACGAAGAGGAATGAATGCTGATACAATCAATTCATCGAGGTCTTTGTGGTCGCTGCTCTGAGCGGGCCACAAGGAGCGGTCGATCTACGGAAAGCGGAAAGGTTGCTTGGAAAGGGTGAGAGCGAAGGGCGGTGATGCGGAGGATATGAGGGTGATAGGGCAATCCTTCCGGATCGGCCGTCCCGTAGCGGACGACTTACCCGAGACCGTTCCTACCACAGCATTTTATTCCGCCGGAGGCATCACTTTGAAGTCGAACGTCAAGCTCAGCCACCCTGAACGGACGACCGGATGCGACTGGTGATCAACTGCCGGTGGCGGGTGGCGCAACCCCAGGAGCGAAGCGGATAGGGGTTGGCTGCAGCGCCTTGTTCGGCCGATACCGCCCAAGCAACCGAAACCTCTGCCATCCTGCTATAAGTTTCATAGGATCAACAGCGATCATGATAGAATTAAATGAGTTGGTGGTTCTTCGGAGGTATCTCAAATTCGCGAAAATAAATTTCCCGCTCCGCAGAGGTTGATGCAGAGATCGTGACAGACAGTAGCCCCGATAAGCCGGAGAAAGCATTGCTGATCGCGGGCCGTCCGCCTTGGCATCTCGTGTAGATGGGAAAAAGCGACCGAGCTACCAATATATTCCTCCGCCGGAGGCTGAAGCCGAACGTCAAGCTCAGCCACCCTGAGCGGGCAATCAAGCCAACCCGGAGGTGAACTGCCAATAGCGGGTCCGCGCAATCCCAGCCGCGAAGCGGCTAGGGGTTGGCTGCAGCGCCTTGTTCGGCTATCACCGCACAAGCTACGAAGGATGTTGCAATCACACTGCCAACCCCTCCGTGAATTTGAGCGTATGCATTCTATGATTGACCGTTCGAATAAGGGAAATGCAGTAAACTAGATGAAACTGAGCAGCGTGTGGAACGAGATATGGCTTGAACAGGGCTTGTAGGGTGAGACCTGAAACTCACCAAAATATTTTCGTTTCGCTTCGCGAAGAAATGCGGATGAAGGGGAAGTGATGAACTTGCGTGGATTCTCGCCAACGTGCCGCGATTACAGAATCGCTGGGCATCACCATATTTTCAGCTCCGTCAAGCAATGTCTGGAGCGATTAGCAAGTTGCTCAGGAAATATCATCCGCCGGAGGCTGAGCCGAACGTCAAGCTCAGCCACCCTGAACGGGCGAACTGAGGCAACTGGTGATCAACTGCCGGTAAGAGGTTCGCGCAACCCCAGGAGCGAAGCGGATAGGGGTTGGCTGCAGCGCCTTGTTAGCTCATCATTTGTTGAGTCGACGAATGATTCGATCGGGGTCGGAGCGGAGATCTATAATCGCCTGAACGAATATGCGATATCCCTCAACAGTATAAAAAATTCCGTATGGAAACTTTGGAATGAGTAATCGACGAAATGGCTCCGAGTAAATAGGTCCCGACTTTGGAAAGCGGCAAATCTGTGCGATCCGGTCATCGAATGCGGCGTAGAAGGTATCTCCGTACTCCGAGTAGATCTCCAAGAATTCGATTTCGGCACCGAGGAGAAGTTCGACTGCGACCTCCATCTACTTACCGATTCGCTGCTTGATCGACTCCCATGGTGTTGTGGAATGCATACCAGATTTGAAGGCCGAATATCGCTCTTGGAGCATCTCTACAATGAGCGGATCTGGTGCAAGTCTCTCGGAAATGGATACTTGGGCCCACAGCTCAGTTGCCAACTCAAACTTTTGGTTATCCGTGAGCTGTTCGATCTCTGGTAGTTGCTCGATCATGTCGAGAAACTACCCGTAATGTCGAAAAATGGCAATTCCGAGATTCATGGAGCTAACGTCAAGCTCAGTCACCCCGAACGGGTGAAGAGGAAAGTGGTGTGATCAACTGCAATCTGAACGCCCGCGAACCCCGCCGCGTAGCGGCTAGGGGTTGACTGCAGCGCCTTGTTCGGCCTCACAGGGCATACCAATAGAGGTTGGGCTGTAGAATCCGATACACAACAACGGAATTTCCCGTCGGATCATATCCCGACTCAGTAATGTAGAATCCACTCTCTTTACTGACCCATTTTCTTAAGATGATGCTTAATCCGCTGCCGTCGCTGATGACTTTCACTGGATCTAAGCGTTTGATCGTCTCGGGCCATTGGTCGTTTGGAAGGTGATGCATACCTCGATCACTGAGTTTTTGAATTATGCTTTGCGAATCCGAGATGAGCTGGCTCTCATTTATCTGTTTGAGCCGATTGACGGCTTCTGAGTATTGCCGGTCAACTGCGGATGAGCAGCCGGCAACTAACAGGACCGCCCCGGTCAACAGAATTGAAATGATCTTCATGGCCGAACGTCAAGCTCAGCCACCCTGAACGGGCAACCGAATTTGTCTGGTGGTCTTCTGGAAATTGTGGGTCCGCGCAACCCCAAGAGCGAAGCGGCTAGGGGTTGGCTGCAGCGCCTTGTTAGGTCCGTATTTTTCTTCGTCGAGGAAATATGCAGCGCCTGAACCGATACGCGCTCCCAAGAATCTACCCGGAATATTTTGAATTTTTGGCGAAAACACGACGAAAAAAAGTTTTAGAATCGTGGCAGACATACACGATCTCGTGCACGGGAGTCTGCGAGCGATCTATCCAGAAGCGTTCCATCGGTCGTCCAGAGATACTCGTCGGGCTGGCATATCGTATTCCGATGACCCAATAGAGAGAGAAAAAAGCGCCTATGAGGATCAGAGTGATCTGAAGCGGTCCAAAGTGCTTCCCAATAAGGCTCCAGATAAAACCTGAAGCAAAAAATGCAACTCCGATGGCGGCTGGTAAATGGAACTTCTTTTCGAAGCACGTTTTTGCCGTTTGATCTTCTGAATATCCATCCAAAGATTCTAGATCCAGTGATTTCATTGAAACTTTCTCATTAGCGTAATGCGCTGTGTCAATCGATTTGATTGAAGCGGGGAATAATGTATTTTGACCTAACGTCAAGCTCAGCCACCCTGAACGGGCGGTCTGAGGCTACTGGTGATCAACTGCCGGTAGAAGGTCCGTGTAACCCCTAAGAGCGAAGCGGCTAGGGGTTGGCTGCAGCGCCTTGTTGGGCCTGTATTGCTTCCCGATTCTTGAAGCTAATCCACGAAATGAATAAGGTGGCCAAGGAGAGGAAAAATGTCAGTGTGATAAACAATAATTTTGTCAGGCCGGAGCCTTGAGCCTCTATTCCTTGGTGAAGTCCGTATTGCTGAGTGGATTGATTCAAGAAGGGAATTTCGCAAAGAAGTTGGCTTATCCAGAATGCACATAGAATCACAATTGGAATCGATGGCCAACCCTGCATGATACGCCACGTGATGAAAAGAAGAATGCTTATGGATGGGATATTCCACAGAATGATCGCGAAACCTGTTCCAGCGTCAAAACAGCGATCCCAAAATAATGCATTTACTGCAATCGCAACGATAGTTAGGAAGATAAATAGGAGTGCGGTGTGTCGCATTGTATATTTTGGGCCCAACGTCAAGCTCAGCCACCCTGAGCGGGCAATCAAGCCAACCCTGAGGTGAGCTGCCAGTAGCGGGTCCGAGCAACCCCAGCCAGCGAAGCGGCTAGGGGTTGGCTGCAGCGCCTTGTTCGGCCAGTATGTTATCAGCTTCTCGCAAGCCACATTCTAATTTGGGATGTGAGGAATGAGAGGGGTAAGGAGATGAAGGCGCTGTAGCCAACAAGGACTATGAATCCGATCATTAATATCGGCCCCGTCGGTAAGAAGATGAGCATGAACGTAACCTGACCGACCAAAAGTCCGATCGGACAAATGTAGAATCTCCTGGGGAAAACGAAACCAATGAGCAGGGAAGCGAGAGCCAATGAAGCCGGAAGATAAGTTGTATTGGCATCCCATGGTTCTTGCTCTCCGGTTAGTCTTGGAGAAAGCGCCCAGATCGACATCCCGGCAGATATCGAACAAGATATAGAAAGCAGTGCCGGAATTCGGGATTGGGTGGAATTCATTCTTTTTCTAGGCCGAACGTCAAGCTCAGCCACCCTGAACGGGCGAGCGGAGGCTACTGGTGATCAACTGCCGATTACGTGACCGTGCAACCCCAGGAGCGAAGCGGATAGGGGTTGGCTGCAGCGCCTTGTTCGGTCTTGCATCTTTCTCGATGTGATGAATGATGATGATATCATGCGAACGATAATCGATATACCGGACGAAGAAGTCAGTGCGCTGGCAGATGTGTGTAAAACTGAGAAGATCTCACGGGCAGAAGCCGTCAGACGTGCATTGAGACAAATGCTCGCCGCAAATGCGAAGAATGATCGCAATGAAGCCTTCGGAGCTTGGAAACGTGAGGTAGATAGCCGGACATATCTCGATAATCTGCGCGGAGAATGGGATCGATGAAGGCAGTGATCGATAGTGATGTCCTCATTGATTTCCTCCAAGGAGTCGAGAAAGCGAAAATTGAAATCGAGAGATACTCTGATCCAACATACTCAATTATCTCATGGATCGAAGTGATGTGTGGGGCGGAATCGACTGAAGAGCGTGAGGCTGCTGATGCATTGTTTCGTTCGATGACATGCATCGAACTTACGATCGGTGTTGCGCGACAGGCGGTGTTCGAGAGGAAATCCCGGAAATTGAAACTCCCCGATGCCACGATTCTTGCGAGTGCTGATCAAGAGGGATGCATACTTGTGACTCGAAATTCAAAAGACTTCGACGATAGCGACCCTAGGGTGCGGATACCGTATTTATTATGACCGAACGTCAAGCTCAGCCACCCTGAGCGGGCAATCAAGCCAACCCTGAGGTGAGCTGCTAATAGCGGGTCCGCGCAACCCCCGCCGCGAAGCGGCTAGGGGTTGGCTGCAGCGCCTTGTTCGACGCGCATCTGTTCAAACTACGCATATCGTGACTTCCTCAAGCCAACCCCCCCGTATCTCTACCGAAGGCACTCCAATAATGAAGATGAAACCTTCGAAGAGGCTTTGCGATTGGAACCACTGAAATGCGATTGGAAGATTGTAGAGAGTAGAGGCTGAACTGGAGCGGGGGGCTTGGGATCAAGCTCACAAATATACGCCTGGACGATTGTCGGGGGATAGAGGCTGAATTGGAATAGAGAGAGGGCATCAAGCTCACTAATAGAAGCTTGGAACGATTGTTGGGACATCTGGTGACTTCCGAACGATTGGTCAAAAATCAAAATATTCTATCCGTGAGAAACGGTTTTGTTGCCTTGGCCCCGATCCTCCGTCCTACGCTGGTCGAAAAAATAGAACCCGACCGCTTGAAACAAGATGTGGTGTCCCCTGACGGCGTCCGAATATGTGAGAGCGAAATATAGTCATCCGCCGGAGGCTCACAATGAGTCGAACGTCAAGCTCAGCCACCCTGAACGGGTGAACTGAGGCTACTGGTGATCAACTGCCGGTAAGAGGTCCGCGCAACCCCAGGAGCGAAGCGGATAGGGGTTGGCTGCAGCGCCTTGTTCGGCCAACACCGCCCAAACAACCGAAGCGTCAGCCAGCCTGCCATAACTTTCATAGTATCAAGAGCGTTCATGGTAGAATCGAAATGAGCTGATTGCTTTTCGGAGATATCTCAAGTTGGCAAAAAATAAGTTTTTCGCTCCGCGAGAGGTTGATGCAGCGATCGTGACAGACTGAAGCCCCGATAAGCCGGAAGAAGCATTGCTGATCGCGGGCCGTCGGCCCTGAGACCTCATGTAGATGGGGAGAAGGCGACCGAGCTACCAATATATTCCTCCGCCGGAGGCTGAAGCCGAACGTCAAGCTCAGCCACCCCGAACGGGCGACCGGAAACTACTGGTGATCAACTGCAGGTGGCGGGTGGCGCAACCTCTAGGAGCGAAGCGGATAGGGGTTGGCTGCAGCGCCTTGTTGGGCTTCTTTATCCGTAGAAATTGAGTAGATTCTCACAGGAATCTTTTCTGCGAATAGAGCATCCTTTTCGTGATGCATACCATTTTTTTCTGCAACTCGGATGGATGCAATATTGTCCTTCTCGATGCAGGAAATCAGGCGGTGAAATCCAAGGCTGTTAAATCCAAAATCCTTTAAAGCTTGGCAGGCTTCTGTAGCTAGCCCTTGATTCCAATATGTGGGGTTAATGCGATATCCAATCTCGATTTCTTCTACTCCGTCGATGACGGGAAAATAAAAGCCGCAATAACCAATCACTAGCTTGTCCATCCGATGGACTACCGCAAATAAGCCGATGCCTCGTTTCGTGTAGGCCTCCATACAGCCTTTGAGAAACTGCTCGGTCTTCTCACGAGAATACGGGCCACTCAACGAAAAGCGCATGACCTGAGGATCGCCCATTACGGAATGAATCTGATCCAGATCCATATTGGTAAACTCTCGCAGAACGAGGCGTGCAGTTTCCAAGGTCTTGGTAAGGGAGGTATTCATTTTAATAGCCCAACGTCAAGCTCAGCCACCCTGAACGGGCGACCGGATGCAACTGGTGATCAACTGCCAGTAGCGGGTGGCGCAACCCCAGGAGCGAAGCGGATAGGGGTTGGCTGCAGCGCCTTGTTGGGCCTCACCATTTAACAGAATAGGTCACGAAGCCAGAGGGATAGACAGCTCTTCCGCTTGTCGCATTCCAGGGAATTACAAGGGTTTCATCAAAGCTCATCGGTGAATCTCCTGATCTCGAGAGATCCAAGTTCACGCGGATTCCATCAGATCGAGCAGATGTGGAATATCTTGTTCGCACAGAGCTCCCATTTCCACAACCAATCGATGAGCTAAATGAAAACGAAGTGGAATGATCAGGTGCTTTCTTGAAATATTTTGTAAACGCTGACGGTTTGATGCCTTCGATTTCATAAGCGACATGCAAAGTGAAGTCAGGATCGTCCGTCTTCTGGCATTCGTTGAATTGTGCAGCGTCCGTCAGCTGTGCTGAGAAATGCATGCATGCAAGCGCGATGGCAACGAGGTTTTTCATTTGTTATGGCCCAACGTCAAGCTCAGCCACCCTGAACGGGCGACCGAATTTGTCTGGTGATCTTCTGGAAGTTGACGGTCCGAGCAACCCCGGCCGCGCAGCGGCTAGGGGTTGGCTGCAGCGCCTTGTTAGACTCGTATTTTTTCTCTGTCGCAATAAAGCGAATAGGGCGATGAAATGTCGGTTATCGAACGTCGTGAAATCCGAGATGAAGCGGAAAACGATCGAATGAAGATGATGAATTTTGGTGCGAACGATGCTGAATCGCCGCGTCTGACAAGCATCCGGCGTGCTCTATTGACGAATTTTAAGCGGATTGAATGCGCACGAGAGAGTTCGTCGCAATTGAAACTTCCAGATCTAGAGATGATCTTCAACGATTCGCTCGAGGTATTCATCGAAGGTTTGTTGCTCGTGAGGAATTGAGCTTTGTTAACTCGGGCGTCACTAGTAGGCTGACATCCTGAAAAATTTCGAGCGCTGCGCACGAGAGATGATTCGTCATTGTTTCGTTGTTGGTGTCGCTCACTCGGTTCGGATGAAATAATCTGAGAAGCTCATATGATTCCTCCGGCGGAGGCTCATGTATGGAGTCTAACGTCAAGCTCAGCCACCCTGAACGGACGACCGAAAACTACTTGTGATCATCTGCCGGTTGAAGGTCCGCGCAACTCCAGGAGCGAAGCGGATAGGGGTTGGCTGCAGCGCCTTGTTAGGTGCATTTCACAACCATGGAACTGACCAACTGATGTATGTTGATGTTCCAATAGAATTTGGATGATACGAGTAATCAGCGAAATCTGAATCGGTTGGCGACGTGCCTCTGGTGAATGTGACTCGAAAATTCAAGAGGGATTTGGGGTCTCCATCAAATCCACGAAAGAAAAAATGATTTCCCCGAATCATAGGGCAAAAGTCGGGACCGAATATCACGATTTGTACCGGAGGATTCGTGAGTCGAATGGAATTCGGTCCATCGTTGAAGAAAAAGTCTGACGAATACAGAATTTCTTCATCGGCTTGTTCTTCATCGACTATATCTATTTGCGCGATCTGTTTAAAGCCAGGCTGAGCTACAATGCATGTAGAGCTGAAAAGTGCGACGGCAACGATGGCGATTATTTTCATTTTCATTATACCTAACGTCAAGCTCAGCCACCCTGAGCGGGCAATCAAGCCAACCCTGAGGTGAGCTGCTGATAGCGGGTCCGAGCAACCCCAGCCAGCGAAGCGGCTAGGGGTTGGCTGCAGCGCCTTGTTCGGCTGTATTGCATGAATGGATTTCTGCGGGGCAGGCAAGTCGCTCGGGTAGAGAGTCCTGTAGTTCATTGCGTTTCAATGCATTTTCTTGCAGGACTTTTGCTCCTTGTAAGCCTTCAGGGATAAATGGCTATTTAAGTAGAACATACCGAAAAACAAAATGAGAAATGTGATCAACGGAATTGATTTTATAGCCATCGATCCGTTCGTGACAAAAGGTCCGAGGACAGCAAAGAATACCGCTGCTACAGCAACCATTGCCAACGATAATACGGTTGAGATCGTTGCAGTTCGGAAATGGATGCGATTATCGCTCATCTTTATTTGTGCAGCTGACGTTGTGAAGAGTCATAATCAAAAGTGGCGCTTCTTCATCTAAAGTATCTCGAGCCGAGCCTGTGGCGTGTTGCACGAGGTGTTGCTCAGAAATGTCTCATCCGCCGGGGGCTGAGCCGAACGTCAAGCTCAGCCACCCTGAGCGGGTGATCAAGCCAACCCTGAGGTGAGCTGCCAGTAGCGGGTCCGAGCAACCCCAGCCAGCGAAGCGGCTAGGGGTTGGCTGCAGCGCCTTGTTAGGGCCTTGTATTTTGCCTGAACGCCGAGATGGATTCGCGGATTTGAAGTTCTCGTTCGGAAAACATAGGATACGACATAATCGCGTCAGGTTCGGTCCTCATTGCAATAGCGAGTTCGACGTCATTCAAGAATTTCTCTTGTTCGTCTTCTGACAGGCTAGGAAAAATGCGGTCTACAACAGTCGGGCATCGATCGAACAAAGCGAGAGCAAGCCGTTTCCATGGGGGCCATACCCCTGAGGTGATCTCGATCTGAAAAATCAAGAGTGTGCGCGCAACCTCCTCATTAGGATAATCCTTGAGGTATTCAGAGGCTTTAGTGACCTCTGGACCCGATAATGCTTCTTGAAACTCGGTTATGAGGTCATCCTCTTTGTCCCCTGGTGTATCTTATTGTTCGTTAAGGTAGGTTTGAACCCGTGTGGCGGAGATCGCTCGCCGATATGTATCTCGCACAGCGATTCGGGGATCGCTTGCGTCGATCGGTTCATCTGGGGCCGGCATCCAAGAATCAGCTGAATGTAGGAGCGTAAGACTTACCAAAAATGTCAAAGGTATCGAAAGGATGCGCATAATGTATCTCAGTGCCCTAACGTCAAGCTCAGTCACCCCGAACGGATGTCCGAACTACTGGTTGTGATCAACTGCAATCTGGTCGGCCGCCATCCCCGAGAGCGAAGCGGCTAGGGGTTGACTGCAGCGCCTTGTTAGCCCTGTATTGCCTCTATTTTATCGATGTAGACGTTAATTAATTTGTGCGAAGGGAGAAGTGACTCGATTTGTGCCCAAATGCGAGAAAGGAACTTCTGAAATTCGTGTTTCCGCATGTTGCCGATTCTCAAATGGACTACCCACGGGGGCGGCGATGAAACCATAACCCGGTTCGAGAAATCAGCATCCTTTGTGATGATAACTAGCTGATTCGCTTGGGCGTATAGCCAAATATTGCTATCCGAGACGCTTGATCCGAGGTCTGTGGAATGAACAGTCGGGAGAGATGGGGTGAATAAGATCTGACGGGGAGTATTCTCGTCGAACAAGAAGCCATTCACGCCGGCTCAAGCAGTGAGAAATGGTGCTTCATGAGATCTGACGAGAAGCTGATGCAGGCAAGAACATCCTCGCGTCCGATTGTTGGGTATTCACATAAAACATCTTCGATGGAGTCACCTGCTGCGAGAAACTCTAAAATTGTCTTCGCAGTCACCCGAGAACCCGTGATGACCGGTTGACCGTTGCAGATATCAGGATCGGTAGTGATGCGGTTCATATGTGACGGGAGAATACCAAAATTCTCGGCTGCTGCAACCATTCATGGGCTAACGTCAAGCTCAGCCACCCTGAACGGGCGACTTGAGACTACTGGTGATCAACTGCCGGTAGAAGGTCCGCGCAACCCCAGGAGCGAAGCGGATAGGGGTTGGCTGCAGCGCCTTGATGGGCAGAAGTATTTTGAGGGGATGAGCTGCCCTTCAGATGATCAAATCCACACAGCGCTCGCTCATCGAGTGACACGACAATAAGGGCAGTAGGGTGGATGATCATATGCAACATCCGGTGAGCCACCAGTGATCGTCGTGGCGCTCGATGAGCTTCTGCGGCAATGAGACCGTGGGATGGCGAAAAGAGGGTGGAAGCGAAGCGATTAAAAGCGGCTTCGTCATCACTAGGAGAAAATACTTTCCAAGAGCGTGCCGTAGTCGATCTGGGCGGGATTGCAGCACTGCTTCTCGAAGTCGAATGGATCTGCATCACTTCTGCACATCGTCAAGCTCAGCCACCCTGATAAGGCGGGAGCGAATCTAGTAAAGGTGAGCTGCCGGCGAGAGTCACCTCAACCCTAGTCGCGCAGCGGCTAAGGGTTGGCTGCAGCGCCTTGTTCGGGCAGTAACCGATCTCCGTCTGATTGCTCTCCTATCTCAAACCAATTCCGTATGTATTGGGCTGAATCGAATTGATGCTTTTTCATTTGAATTCGACAAGAAACCAATTCGTCTCTCATGGAAATGATTGAAGCATAGGTCGATGTGGGAACGAGGAAGTTCCTATTCTACCCGTTGCAAAGAGACATCTTGGAAGCGCGTCGAGACGGTGGAGACGGATTCAGTGATTCAGAGTTTTCCGGTTGGCGTCTGGAGAAGATTCGAAGTGCAGCTGAACGTGGTATTCGAACTCAGTGCCTTGGATGCTATCCGATGTAGTCCGACCAAAGTTGAAATGCGGAGGGGTGTTGCAGTCGAACTGCATATTTTCAGGAATTATGAAGCCCGAACGTCAAGCTCAGCCACCCTGAGCGGGTGATCGAGCCAACCCTGAGGTGAGCTGCCAGTAGCGGTTCCGAGCAACCCCAGCCAGCAAAGCGGCTAGGGGTTGGCTGCAGCGCCTTGTTGGGCTCTCACCGTTCAAGCTACTGGACGCGATCCTATCTCGATGCCAACCCCTTCGTATCAATCCCGAAGGCATCTTAATAGTGCCAGTCGGGAAAACAGAAATGCACCGAATTGCGATTCATAAATATGCGGGTGCAAGAACGTTGGGAAAGTGAGCAAGATTTCGAGATCGCAGCGTTGGCTGGACGTTACGATATAGCCGTTGCCAAGTCGCTTGGTTGACATATCCACTGGGAGCGAAAATACATCATCCGCCGGAGGCTATGCCGGGCGATGATTAAAGGCCTCCGACGGTTCAAACTTCAATTGAACTAGCTGATCTGACCATGAATGGCTCTGCAGGCATGGGCAGATGAGCGGTCGATATGCAGAAGTTCTCCGAGTGATTGACTGCATCGGGGCGAGGTCGTCGTGGTCGCTGCTCTGAGCGGGCCACGATGACCGGTCGATCTACGACTGTATGAATGCATTCGAGATCGTGGCCTCCAGGAAATACGAGCCGATCTGTGGTGATGTGCAGGATGAGAGGGTGAAGGGGCTGTCCTGGCACATCAGCCACAGATCGGCGGCCGAATTACCAAAGAACGTGCACGGGGCGATGTGCTGCATTGTATAAAATAGCTCATCCGCCGGAGGCCGAGCCCAACGTCAAGCTCAGCCACCCCGAACGGGCGACCGGATACTACTGGTGATCAACTGCCGATTGCGCTTCCGCAACCCCAGGAGCGAAGCGGATAGGGGTTGGCTGCAGCGCCTTGTTCGGCTGTATTTAGGATTTGCCGATTTCCCACGAACTCGACCATCGATAGGCTTCAAACGCTTGTAGAACGATCACGATGAGAAGCCATTTTGGCGGAATGTCTCGAACAAAATAGGTCGCGCAAATAATGCCAATAGAAAGATAAATGCCGATTCCCCAGAATTGGGCGATTCCCCCAACTATCATAATGGGATAGAACATAATTCCGTTAAACCAGCCTACGTGGTCGCCGGTTGAAGCGGCGATACCGGACCCAAGAAATACCGCAAGCGTGACTGAGATCAATATAAGGAACAATCTGCCAACGATATGACTTGCTACATCCGTGAATATGGAAAGTGGGTAATCGGTCCAGTCGGGTCTCATCTTCGTTGAATTTACTATCCTTTAGAAACGGGAGGGGCAATTGGTTTGAGAGATATGCGTCTCAAGCGAGTGCTATGATTCATCCGCCGGAGGCTATTCATGAAGCCGAACGTCAAGCTCAGTCACCCCGAACGGGCGACCGAAAACTACTGGTGATCAACTGCCGGTAGCGGGTGGCGCAACCCCAGGAGCGAAGCGGATAGGGGTTGGCTGCAGCGCCTTGTTCGGCCAAAACCGCCCAAACAACCGAAACGTCAGCCAGCCTGCCATAACTTTCATAGTATCAAGAGCGTTCATGATAGAATCGAAATGAGCTGATTGCTATTCGGAGATATCTCAAGTTGGCAAAAAATAAATTTTTCGCTCCGCGATAGGTTGAAGGAGCGATCGTGACAGACAGAAGCTTGGTTAGCCGGAGAATGCATTGCTGATCGCGGGCCGTCCGCCGTGAGATCTGGTGTAGATGGGGAGAAGGCGACCGAGCTACCAATATATTCCTCCGCCGGAGGCTGAAGCCGAACGTCAAGCTCAGCCACCCTGAACGGGCGAACTGAGGCTACTGGTGATCAACTGCCGGTGGAAGGTCCGCGCAACCCCAGGAGCGAAGCGGATAGGGGTTGGCTGCAGCGCCTTGTTAGCTGTGTATTATCTGTAATCCCCGAGTTCATCATCAAGCGCATCTCGAATGTTATCATCGGCATCCAGTACGAATCCCTCGGCGAACATGTGACCAAAGCCAAGTATGATGTATCTCTTGCATTTAATGACAAAAATATCCTCATTCTCCGCAAGCGGGTGTTTCCATGTTGCCAGTAACTGAGTCTTCCCAAGTGCGTCAAATTCTGAATCCGAATACTCGGGGAACGACCGAAGTGAATCGGCATCTATTTTTTGAAGCTCCTGTTTCCTCGCGACAACAGTTTCGTAGATGAGCTGGTCGATCGGTTTCATTTATTATCAGCTAACGTCAAGCTCAGCCACCCTGAACGGGCGACCGGTGACAACTGGTGATCAACTGCCGGTAGAAGGTCCGCGCAACCCCAGGAGCGAAGCGGATAGGGGTTGGCTGCAGCGCCTTGTTCGGCCAACACCGCCCAAATAACCGAAAGCTCTGCCATCCTGCCATAGGTTTCGTGGTATCAAAAGTTATCATGATGGAATTGAAATGAGCTGTTGGCTCTTCGAAGATATCTCAAGTTGGCAAAAATAAATTTTTCGCTCCGCGAGTGTTTGATGCAGCGATCGTGACAGACTGAAGCCCCGATAAGCCGGAGGAAGCATCGCTGATCGCGGGCCGTCCGCCTTGAGATCTCGTGTAGATGGGGAGAAGGCGACCGAGCTACCAATATATTCCTCCGCCGGAGGCTGAAGCCGAACGTCAAGCTCAGCCACCCTGAACGGGTGACCGGAGACTACTGGTGATCAACTGCCGGTAAGAGGTCCGCGCAACCCCAGGAGCGAAGCGGATAGGGGTTGGCTGCAGCGCCTTGTTCGGCCAATACCGCCCAAACAACCGAAACGTCTGCCTGCCTGCCATAAGTTTCATAGTATCGAGAGCGTTCATGATAGAATTGAAATGAGCTGGTGGTTCTTCGGAGGTATCTCAAGTTCGCGAAAATAGATTTTTCGCTCCGCGAGAGGTTGATACAGCGATCGTGACAGACAGAAGTCCCGATAAACCGGAGAAAGGATTGCTGATCGCGGGACGTCCGCCGTTAGATCTCGTGTGGATGGGGAGAAGGCGAGCGAGCTACCAATATATTCCTCCGCCGGAGGCTGAAGCCGAACGTCAAGCTCAGCCACCCTGAACGGGCGACTGAGGCAACTGGTGATCAACTGCCGGTAGAGGGTCCGCGCAACCCCAGGAGCGAAGCGGATAGGGGTTGGCTGCAGCGCCTTGTTGGGCCTTCATTCTATTTCTACTTCCTGTTGAGATGCGTTCCAGATTCTAGCCAGGTAGACGACCTTTTGTTCCTTATCAACTCGGTAAGCTATCTTCCAGCTTTTGTAGATCAGCTTTCTCCATCGGGGATCATCCTTCTCAGAAAGTTGCGAGCCTGCCTCTGGGAAGTTCTCCAAAATTTGCGCTGTTTCGTAGATACCAAACCCAATCGTTGAAGCTCGGTCCGAACCACTCTTTCGAGCAATATATCTGACGATTCCGCCCAGATCTTCGATGGCGCTCTTTGTCCAGACTAGTTTGTAGTCCACGACATCAGCTTGGTCCGAGCATCTGCATTGGAGACCACTCTTCCGGACTCAATATCATCTTCCGCTTCTCGTAGAGCAGATAGAAACGCAATCTCTTCCGAAATGTCTTTATAATCAACGTCTTCTGGGAGGCGGTTGATTGCTTGGAGAACAGATTGTTTTGCGGACATGTCGTGAGGGTAGTTGAGATGAATTCCGCGTGCAAGGTCGTTGCTGAGCCCAACGTCAAGCTCAGCCACCCTGAACGGGCAACCGAATTTGTCTGGTAATCTTCTGGAAGTTGACGGTCCGCGCAACCCCGAGAGCGAAGCGGCTAGGGGTTGGCTGCAGCGCCTTGTTAGGGCCGCATTCTTTTCATCTCTATATCAATATCCTCGTGAGGCTCAAGACCTGCAAGCTGTGTTCGAGTATCTGTATACCCTGATTTAGATGTGATCAGTGTATATCCTGGAAAGTAGTCCGCGGGGAAGATCATGGGATAGAATCGCCATGAACGTTTTTCAGGAATATGGAACGAGCCGTCACTGGAAGATTGAGTTCTATAATCATCTCCTTGTATCGCTACATAAACTTTGGCAAGAGGTTCTCGAGTATCCGTGTCGCGAATGCTTCCGTGTATTGTTGGTCGCGTTGTCGAGAAGCCTACGCAGCTTGTGAGTGCGATACTGGCGGAAAGGTAGATGAGTGAGTTCCTATATGCGTGCATCGGTTCTGGATTGTTCGATCAAATGGCAGTCCACTGTTGAGGTGACTGGTCGTTATCTGGCCCTAACGTCAAGCTCAGCCACCCTGAGCGGGGCTACGAGTTTGTCTGATGTGAACTGACCGTGGCGCTTTCGAGCAATCCAAGCCGCGAAGCGGCTAAGGGTTGGCTGCAGCGCCTTGTTAGGCCCGAGGGCGATCTGCTACCCCGGACAATTTTGAACTCCAATGAGCCAACCCCGGATCTGATCTGCGAAGCACATATTCTCATCGGCTTACGAAGATAGGAAACCTCAATTCTTACCAAAAAAATTCGACCTGCGGTGCTTTCCCGTTTTGGAACCGATGAAGTTATCGCCGGTCAGTGAATTGAGCTGCGAGCGGGTGGAGAGCGCAAGTCATCCGCCGGAGGCTATCTCGTGGGAGATGGGGTGGAAGCGGAGGGATCAAATTACGCTCAATGGAGCCGATCTGGTCATGAATGGCTCTGCAGGCATGAGCTGATGGGCGGTAGATCGAGCAAAGTGCAGCTTTATCCGATTGCGAGGTCGTCATGGTCGCTGCTCTGAGCGGGCCATGATGACCGGTCGATCTACAAGGCATGAATATCCAACTTCCCAGAGTCAGGTGATAGAGCGTCACCCGGACTTGCTCGAACAACAGGTGTATAGATTTGCGGGCGTCTTGGGCAGGTGATGCGAGCCGATCTGGAGTGATCCGGGGGATGAGAGGGTGAAAGGGCTGTCCCTCCGGGTCAGCTCCAGATCGGCGGTCGAGACTCCCGAGAACTTACGCCTCCCGATGTATAAATATCTCATCCGCCGGAGGCTCACTGGTATGGCCTAACGTCAAGCTCAGCCACCCTGAGCGGATGACCAAGTCAACCCCCAGGTGAGCTGCCGATAGCGGGATCGAGCAACCCCAGCCAGCGAAGCGGATAGGGGTTGGCTGCAGCGCCTTGTTAGGCCGAATTTTCAGCTTCTTCGTTTCGGATTGGGTAGTCTCTCAGAATTCGATTTAATTGAAGCAGTGCGTCATTGAGATATGACTGATCAATATCAAAAATGAATTTGTGACTTTGAATCAATGCATCAGGAGTGATTGAGCAAGTCACTTGGATTTGTCCGAGCCGGTTGCAATTGAGTAATACAGCCAAATTTGGTTCTATTGTTTGTAAAGCTGCCTTTCCCTCACACGCGCCATTCATAATCTGAACCTCATTTCGCAGAATTTCAATTTCGTCGATCCGGATAAACGCTCCTTGAATGGAGACAGCCGCTCCCTGATCTGAGCAATTCGCGATTATATTCAGCCAGTTGCCGTCCCAAAAGTCTGATGAATCGGAAAATTGCCTTCCCGTAATCCATATTTTCAAACGTCCGATTTGAAAATCAGGGCTTGAGGCTGGAAGCTGACTCATTTTCGCTTTTATGGCCTAACGTCAAGCTCAGCCACCCTGAGCGCGTGATCGAGCCAACCCTGAGGTGAGCTGCCGGTGGCGGGTTCGAGCAACCCCAGCCAGCGAAGCGGCTAGGGGTTGGCTGCAGCGCCTTGTTAGGCCCGAGGGCGATCTGCTGCCCAGAACAATCTTGATCTCCGATGAGCCAACCCCGGATCTGATCCTCGAAGCACATACTGATCGGCTTACGAAGATAAGAAACCTCAATTCTGACCAAAAAAAATTCGACCTGCGGTGCTTTCTCGTTTTGGAACCGATGAAGTTATCGCCTGTCAGTGAATTGAGCTGCGAGCGGGTCGAAAGTGCAAGTCATCCGCCGGAGGCTATCTCGTGGGAGAAGGGGTGGAAGCGGAGGGATCAAATTACGCTCAATGGAGCCGATCTGGTCATGAATGGCTCTGCAGGCATGAGCAGATGGGCGGTCTATCGAGCAAAGTGCAGCGTTCTCCGATTGCGAGGTCGTCATGGTCGCTGCTCTGAGCGGGCCATGATGACCGGTCGATCTACAAGGCATGAATATCCAACTTCCCAGAGTCAGGTGATCGAGCATCACCCGGACTTGCTCGAACAACAGGTGTATAGATTTGTGGGCGTCTTGGGCAGGTGATGCGAGCCGATTTGGAGTGATCCGGGGGATGAGAGGGTGAAAGGGCTGTCCCTCCGGGTCAGCTCCAGATCGGCGGTCGAAAATCCCGAGAACTTCCGCCTCCCGATGTATAAACATCTCATCCGCCGGAGGCTCACTGGTATGGCCTAACGTCAAGCTCAGCCACCCTGAACGGGCGAACTGAGGCTACTGGTGATCAACTGCCGGTGGCGGGACCGCGCAACCCCAGGAGCGAAGCGGATAGGGGTTGGCTGCAGCGCCTTGTTCGATCTCAGGATTTAATGATTCTCTCGTATACTGAGTGAGGGCCTATCCAGAACCATATGTGTGTATCATCTTGTAAAACGGCCATGGCTTTGTAGTTGAGGGTGACCCTCGCGGACCAATATGATGACCCGCCAAGCTTCTTAAATTGAAGAGACGGATGGCGGGGGTTGGCTTTCAGCTGACTATATGATTCATCAGCGGCTTTCTGAATGTCGCTCGGTAATCCCGAATAGAGCTTCCAGAACTTCGGAGACGCCTTGTGCTTCACAAATCAGTGCATCGGCCAGCCTTGAAGTCAGCAACCGCTTCCGCTGCCAAGTCATCGAATCGCCCGGCTTCTGCGTCCTCAACCATCTGTTTGTCCCAGAGATCACTGTCATACTCAAAAATCCAATTACGGAATTTGAAGTATTCCTCTTTTGGTAAACGAGTTACAGCAGACTCAATATCTTCAACTGTTGCCATGAGGAGAATGTAGATTGGACCACGATCATGCTCAAGCGCTTTTGGATCGAACGTCAAGCTCAGCCACCCTGAACGGGCGACCGGAGACAACTGGTGATCAACTGCCGGTAGAAGGTCCGCGCAACCCCAGGAGCGAAGCGGATAGGGGTTGGCTGCAGCGCCTTGTTGGGCTGTATTTGTTGTCGGACAAGTTGGTTAGATTGCAGAGGTATTGAAGTCGTGTATCAATCTGCGAAGCCTCATATAAATGATAATGGAAGTCAGAGAGAGTCTTCGAATGGAAAGTCATAAATTGAATAGCGACTGAAAGAGGATTGACGGAGAAGGCGATTGGTAAGTCGATGTTGGTGGGAAAATTGCATCTCCGTCGGAGACTTCTGCCGCTGATGGAACGATTGAAAATCAAACTACGGGTGATCAAGAAATTCATCCGCCGGAGGCTTCTGTATAAAAGTAGCCCAACGTCAAGCTCAGTCACCCCGAACGGGCGACCGAAAACTACTGGTGATCAACTGCCGGTAGCGGGTGGCGCAACCCCAGGAGCGAAGCGGATAGGGGTTGGCTGCAGCGCCTTGTTCGGCCAACACCGCCCAAACAACCGAAACGTCAGCCAGCCTGCCATAACTTTCATAGTATCAAGAGCGTTCATGATAGAATCGAAATGAGCTGATTGCTCTTCGGAGATATCTCGAGTTGGCAAAAAATAAGTTTTTCGCTCCGCGAGAGGTTGATGCAGCGATCGTGAGAGACAGAAGCCCCGATAAGCCGGAAGAAGCACTGCTGATCGCGGGCCGTCCGCCTTGAGATCTCGTGTAGATGGGGAGAAGGCGACCGAGCTACCAACATATTCCTCCGCCGGAGGCTGAAGCCGAACGTCAAGCTCAGCCACCCTGAACGGGCAACCGAATTTGTCTGGTGATCAACTGCAAGTAGCGGGTCCGCGCAACCCCAAGAGCGAAGCGGCTAGGGGTTGGCTGCAGCGCCTTGTTGGGCCTTCACTTTACTTTATCAGCATGAATCAGAAGTTTGAGGAGCCAATCTTTCGGCTCGCCCTGCATCGAACCACAATCCTCGGAATCGAATCCTAGACGCATTAGTTCCGTGTCGTCGTGGAGATGTTTAATGGCCACAGTGGTAACTTGATAAATTTCCTTCTTTGGCTCGAATATGATTCGATTGCCGACTTCGATCGAGAACATACGTTCGCCAGAGTCAGCATCCCTTATGTGATCTAACATATTTATATCTGCTGTCGAAAAACACGATCCATCGTTGCAGAGAAATACAAATTTTACGTAGTGTGGAAGATTGGATATTTTCATTGTTGTTGATAGTCTTGTGGAGTGTTGGAAGTTCTGGGAGGTGTCTGAATTTTATGGGCCCAACGTCAAGCTCAGCCACCCTGAACGGGCGTTTGTGGGCGACTGGTATCCGGCTGGAAGTTGTGGGTCCGCGCAACCCCTAAGAGCGGAGCGGCTAGGGGTTGGCTGCAGCGCCTTGTTCGCTTGTACTTTATCCCGGTCCGCCGATCCAAGACATTGACCCGTCTCGGTGAAGCCTTATCTCACGGAAATCTGTATCTGGATATCTTATAATCCAGTGTCCCTGAACAAAAGCGGGCTGTTCCCGTCCCGAGATAATGTAGCCACGCTTTTCGAGTTCGTATCTTGCGGCTTTGACGGCACTAGATTCGGACATCTGCCCATACACTCCCCACAATGCGCAAAAGACCGATATTACCAATAACCCTATGAAGGCAAATCGCCCAATTGCCCGTTGTCTGAGAGATCCATGGAAAGGTCTCCAGATAAATGTAATCAAGACATCGAGACCCATTAAAAGGGAGAAAAATGGGAGCATCCAAAACCATCCAGAAACGAGGTATACATAGTTTGCGTAACCGTTATCAGGCGGGCTGATTGCCATGAATCCGTTGAAGAACATCCAAGAAAGAATGGCGCACACGCCAAACAAAATTGATCTGTGGATTCCTCTGCTCCATCGAAGCGCTAGGAGCCCCAGAGGAATGGTGAGGTAGAGCGACAGGAAAACTTCGGTAGGGTTCATCAGAATTTAGAAGCGAACGTCAAGCTCAGCCACCCTGAACGGGCGACTGGATGCAGCTGGTGATCAACTGCCGATTACGTGACCGCGCAACCCCAGGAGCGAAGCGGATAGGGGTTGGCTGCAGCGCCTTGATGGGCAGAAGTATTTTGAGGGGACGAACTGCCCTTCAGATGATCAAACCCACACAGCGGCTCGCTCATCGAGTGACACGACAATAAGGGCAGTAGGGTGGATGATCATATGCAACATCCGGTGAGCCACCAGTGATCGTCGTGGCGCTCGATGAGCTTCTCCGGCAGTGAGATCGTGGCATGGCGAAAAGAGGTGAAAGCGAAGCGATTCGAAGCGGCATCGTTCTCGCTGAGAAAAGATATCTTTCAAGAGGGTGCCGTAGTCGATCTGAGAGGTTTTCCAGCATTGCTCTCGAAGTTGAGTGGATCTGTATCACTTCTGCACATCGTCAAGCTCAGCCACCCCGAACGCGGCTACGGGTTTGGTGTCGTGATCTCCTGGCAGTGGGATCTTCGAAGAACCCAAGCCGCGGAGCGGCTAGGGGTTGGCTGCAGCGCCTTGTTAGGCCCGAGGGCGATCTGCTGCCCAGAACAATCTTGATCTCCAACGAGCCAACCCCGGATCTGATCTGCGAAGCACATATTTTCATCGGCTTACGAAGATAGGAAACATCAATTCTTACCAAAAAAAATTCGGCCTGCGGTGCTTTCCCGTTTTGGAACCGATGAAGTTATCGCTTGTCCGTGACTTGAACTGCGACCGGGTCGAAAGTGCAAGTCATCCGCCGGAGGCTATCTCGTGGGAGATGGGGTGGAAGCGGAGGGATCAAATTACGCTCAATGGAGCCGATCTGGTCATGAATGGCTCTGCAGGCATGAGCAGATGGGCGGTCTATCGAGCAAGGTGCAGCGTTGTCCGATTGCGAGGTCGTCATGGTCGCTGCTCTGAGCGGGCCATGATGACCGGTTGATCTACAAGGCATGAATATCCAACTTCCCAGAGTCAGGTGATCGAGCATCACCCGGACTTGCTCGAACAATAGGTGTATAGATCTGTGGGCGTCTTGGGCAGGTGATGCGAGCCGATCTGGAGTGATCCGGGGGATGAGAGGGTGAAAGGGCTGTCCCTCCGGGTCAGCTCCAGATCGGCGGTCGAAAATCCCGAGAACTTCCGCCTCCCGATGTATAAATATCTCATCCGCCGGAGGCTAACTGGTATGGCCTAACGTCAAGCTCAGCCACCCTGAACGGGCGATCTGAGGCTACTGGTGATCAACTGCCGGTAGCGGGTGGCGCAACCCCAGGAGCGAAGCGGATAGGGGTTGGCTGCAGCGCCTTGTTCGGCCAACACCGCCCAAATAACCGAAAGCTCTGCCATCCTGCCATAGGTTTCGTGGTATCAAAAGTTATCATGATGGAATTGAAATGAGCTGTTGGCTCTTCGAAGATATCTCAAGTTGGCAAAAATAAATTTTTCGCTCCGCGAGTGTTTGATGCAGCGATCGTGACAGACTGAAGCCCCGCTAAGCCGGAGGAAGCATTGCTGATCGCGGGCCGTCCGCCTTGAGATCTCGTGTAGATGGGGAGAAGGCGACCGAGCTACCAATATATTCCTCCGCCGGAGGCTGAAGCCGAACGTCAAGCTCAGCCACCCTGAACGGGCGATCTGAGGCTACTGGTGATCAACTGCCGGTAGCGGGTGGCGCAACCCCAGGAGCGAAGCGGATAGGGGTTGGCTGCAGCGCCTTGTTCGGCCAAAACCGCCCAAACAACCGAAACGTCAGCCAGCCTGCCATAACTTTCATAGTATCAAGAGCGTTCATGATAGAATCGAAATGAGCTGATTGCTCTTCGGAGATATCTCGAGTTGGCAAAAAATAAATTTTTCGCTCCGCGAGAGGTTGATACAGCGACCGTGACAGACAGAAGCCCCGATAAACCGGAGAAAGCATTGTTGATCGCGGACCGTCCGCCTTGAGATCTCGTGTAGATTGGGAGAAGGCGACCGAGCTACCAACATATTCCTCCGCCGGAGGCTGAAGCCGAACGTCAAGCTCAGCCACCCTGAACGGACGACCGGATGCGACTGGTGATCAACTGCCGGTGGCGGGTGGCGCAACCCCAGGAGCGAAGCGGATAGGGGTTGGCTGCAGCGCCTTGATGGGCAGAAGTATTTTGAGGGGACGAGCTGCCCTTCAGATGATCAAACCCACACAGCTCTCGCTCATCGAGTGACACGACAATAAGGGCAGTAGGGTGGATGATCATATGCAGCATCCGGTGAGCCACTAGTGATCGTCGTGGCGCTCGATGAGCTTCTCCGGCAGTGAGATCGCGAGATAGCGAAAAGATGGAGAAAGCGAAGCGATTCGAAGCGGCATCGTTATCGCTGGGAAAAAATATCTTTCACGAGCGTGCCGTAGTCGATCTGAGAGGTTTTCCAGCATTGCTCTCGAAGTTGAGTGGATCTGTATCACTTCTGCACATCGTCAAGCTCAGCCACCCTGAGCGGGCAATCAAGCCAACCCTGAGGTGAGCTGCCAGTAGCGGGTCCGAGCAACCCCAGCCAGCGAAGCGGCTAGGGGTTGGCTGCAGCGCCTTGTTCGGCTGTATTCCTCCGACTTGAAAATAGGGCTTTTAAGGCATGCGATGAAAGATCAATGACCCATGAATGCAACACCCCAAAAAGTAGGCCCACTGATCCACCTGCTGTCGACCCGATCACAAATGTCATTATCCCAGTCAAGTCAAGGTCAGCAACAATGGAAAGCGTCCATGTCGCGACGACTCCAGCAGCGATGAAGACAACGAAATAAAACTGATAGAAAAAAGCTCTGAATGCCGTCGATGGTCTTCGCATTAGAATACCGCTCGCGACAGATGTAGAAAATATGCCTATACCAATCGCCACTGTTGAAATCAGAAAAATAAGAGCACCGATTGCGAGACCTGCTTCAATGAGGAGTAGGATCACGATCAGGAATATAAAGCCGATTGGAAAAAACATGAGCTATCCTATAATCATATGGGGGGGCGAGCTACAAGTTACTCAGGAACATCTCATCCACCGGAGGTCGAGCCGAACGTCAAGCTCAGCCACCCTGAACGGGCGACCGGAAGCGACTGTTGATCAACTGCCGGTAGAGGGACCGCGCAACCCCAGGAGCGAAGCGGATAGGGGTTGGCTGCAGCGCCTTGTTGGGCCTTCACCTTTTATAGTGATAGCGCATTTGCAGGTAGACAATCCCAGCTTCTGTCTTTCGATAGACAATGCGATGTTCCCCCGTAATTCTTCGCGACCAGTATCCAGAAAGATTCTGGCGTAGTGGTTCTGGTTTGCCAATCCCTTGAAATGGCGAGCGCTGAATGTCTTTGATCAATTCGTGGACTCGCTTGAGTAGCTTCTCATCGCTTTTAATCCAGTGTTGGTAATCTTCCCACGATTGGGGGGTGAAGATAATATTCACTCCGCTAAATCGATCTCTTTATTTATCAATTTGCCATTTTCTAGTGCTTCTATCGAATCTAAAAGCCTTTTAGCGTTCGCGGGGCTGCGTAGTAAATAGGTCGTCTCCTGAAACGACTCATAATCCTCCAGTGAGATCATAACAACCGCTTGATCTCTGTTGCGAGTAATGATAACTGGATCGCAGTCGTGGCACACGCGGTCCATAGTTGCCGCGAGATTTTCCCTTGCGGCGGTATAAGTTATTGCAGTCATATGGACGGAATCATGTCCAGAAATGTGATGATGTCAAGTCATCCTGGCCCAACGTCAAGCTCAGTCACCCCGAACGGGCGACCGAAAACTACTGGTGATCAACTGCCGGTAGCGGGTGGCGCAACCCCAGGAGCGAAGCGGATAGGGGTTGGCTGCAGCGCCTTGTTCGGCCAACACCGCCCAAACAACCGAAACGTCAGCCAGCCTGCCATAACTTTCATAGTATCAAGAGCGTTCATGATAGAATCGAAATGAGCTGATTGCTCTTCGGAGATATCTCGAGTTGGCAAAAAATAAGTTTTTCGCTCCGCGAGAGGTTGATGCAGCGATCGTGAGAGACAGAAGCCCCGATAAGCCGGAAGAAGCACTGCTGATCGCGGGCCGTCCGCCTTGAGATCTCGTGTAGATGGGGAGAAGGCGACCGAGCTACCAACATATTCCTCCGCCGGAGGCTGAAGCCGAACGTCAAGCTCAGCCACCCTGAACGGGCGAACTGGGGCTACTGGTGAGCAACTGCCGGTAAGAGGTCCGCCCAACCTCTAGGAGCGCAGCGGATAGGGGTTGGCTGCAGCGCCTTGTTGGGCTGTAACTATTCACTTACCGGTGAGTCGATCGCCGTCGAAAAGATAGCGTATCCGTAGGTTGTCTTGCGATCGAATCGTCCGTCGAAATCCGTATCAATCAGTTCGAAATCAGCGTCTGCAGCGCCAATGGCATTGTATCGCCTTATATCAATATTACCGTCGCGATTGGTGTCCCGTTCCCGAACTACGTAGGATATCGAGCGATCTTGTTCTTTGTATATCTGGCAACCACTGAACATGCCAAGAAACATTAAAAACGTCGTAATTCGCAAGTTCACAATTCAGATTAATTACGCGGTCCTCAACGTGATGGAATACGGGGTATTTATTGCTCTCTGCCGGAGGCTCAGCCCAACGTCAAGCTCAGCCACCCTGAACGGGTGAACGCAAACGACTGGTGACCAACTGCCGGTAGCGGGTGGCGCAACCCAGCCGCGCAGCGGCTAAGGGTTGGCTGCAGCGCCTTGTTCGGCCGATACCGCCCAAACAACCGAAACGTCAGCCAGCCTGCCATAACTTTCATAGTATCAAGAGCGTTCATGATAGAATCGAAATGAGCTGATTGCTCTTTGGAGATATCTCAAGTTGGCAAAAAATAAATTTTTCGCTCCGCGAGAGGTTGATGCAGCGATCGTGACAGACTGAAGCCCCGATAAGCCGGAAGAAGCATTGCTGATCGCGGGCCGTCCGCCTTGAGATCTCGTGTAGATGGGGAGAAGGCGACCGAGCTACCAACATATTCCTCCGCCGGAGGCTGAAGCCGAACGTCAAGCTCAGCCACCCTGAGCGGGTGGCCGAGCCAACCCTGAGGTGAGCTGCCGGCAGCGGGTTCGGCAACCCCAGCCAGCGAAGCGGCTAGGGGTTGGCTGCAGCGCCTTGTTCGGTCGCATTCGTGTTGAGTGTCGGCTGGCCTATGAAAATCAAACAATCATTCGGATCAGCGATATGAAACTCGGTCATACCATAATCTCGATCAGATAGATCGCGGATTTTGTAGCGGTCCTTGAACGTCGATACATGCTCCCATAGCGACGAGATGTTGGATACCTGGATGTAAATCTCAGTGTGTCCACGGACTGCGTCTAGGACAGACTGATCAGTTGCCTTCATGAAGTGAATTGAATGTCCGTCACGTTCGATGATGGAATACTCCGGCGATTCCATTACTGGTGAAAATCCGAGAATCTCAAAATAGAAATTCAGAGTTAGATTCATATCTGCGACAGCAAGCATAGGGCTGATGCCAGTTACCGTGTGAGTGACATTCATATTTTTCGGTGCTTTGGGCAAGCGGGGGTAACGAATTACCAGCCCATCAGCTGATCTAGCGATGTGGGGCTCTGACCACTTCGCTAGATGAGCGGTCGAAGCAATAAGGTGAAGCAAAGCGTGGTGGCGAGGTCTTCGTGGTCGCTGCTCTGAGCGAACCATGATGACCGGTCGAACTATGAACTACGAGTGATGTGGCTGGTATGAAAAACAAGATCACACGCAGGATCATGGGAGGAATCGAGGGGTCGCGGGCGATCCTCTCCATGATCCCTGCAAGTGTGATCGGTCGAGCGTAATGTGGGCCTTCGTCTGGAAACGTATCAAGTTTCATCCGCCGGAGGCTGACCGAACGTCAAGCTCAGTCACCCCGAACGGGTGACCGAGCTACTGGTGAATGTTCAACTGCAATTTGGTCGTGCGCCAACCCCGCCGCAAAGCGGCTAGGGGTTGACTGCAGCGCCTTGTTCGGTCTCATTCACTGATTCTGAGAGCCAGTTTGTCAGGTAGCAATTTCAGCAGGAATGGATGTGCTTCGACCAAGCGTAGAATATCAGTTACGTCTTTTTGGCGTTTACTCGGACGTCGGCCTTCCTCAGCCCAAGCCTTAATCTTGCCTCGAAGAGTATCTTCAAGAGAAGCAACCCGCATTAGAATTCCATGAATATCTGCGGGGACCGACCTCGTTGGGAACGACTCGTAGAAGTCTTCTGTGCTTATCTGAATGCTCACCTTTGACCTGCCTTTTAGATTAATAGACCAATCGAAATGCTTTGATTGAAATCCTGCGTCGACAAGAGCAGAGACGCTTCGGTCTACTTCGGCAGTCGCAATGACGAGATCGACGTCCGCTGTCGCCATTGGCTCTTCAGCCCAGTGATTGACTGCAAGCCCGCCGATCATGCACCAAGGAATTTCGAGATCTTCGAGAACTTGGACTAGAATCGTTACGTCGCCTCCGCCTCCCGCAGTCTGCCAGTCATAGAATTGTCGCTGAGTCATGCCGAGAGGATGAATAGGAGATCGGTCGACCGCAATTTCTTTCAGAACCGAACGTCAAGCTCAGCCACCCTGAACGGACGACCGGATGCGACTGGTGATCAACTGCCGGTGGCGGGTGGCGCAACCCCAGGAGCGAAGCGGATAGGGGTTGGCTGCAGCGCCTTGATGGGCAGAAGTATTTTGAGGGGACGAGCTGCCCTTCAGATGATCAAACCCACACAGCTCTCGCTCATCGAGTGACACGACAATAAGGGCAGTAGGGTGGATGATCATATGCAGCATCCGGTGAGCCACTAGTGATCGTCGTGGCGCTCGATGAGCTTCTCCGGCAGTGAGATCGCGAGATAGCGAAAAGATGGAGAAAGCGAAGCGATTCGAAGCGGCATCGTTATTGCTGGGAAAAAATATCTTTCACGAGCGTGCCGTATTCGATCTGAGAGGTTTTCCAGCATTGCTCTCGAAGTTGAGTGGATCTGTATCACTTCTGCACATCGTCAAGCTCAGTCACCCCGATCGGTTATCCGAACTACTGGTTGTGATCATCTGCAATCTGGTCGTCCGCCAACCCCGAGAGCGAAGCGGCTAGGGGTTGACTGCAGCGCCTTGTTAGCCCTGTATTATTCATAGACGAAGTTTCCGCTCGGTGTCGAGTTGGAGAAAGTATCATTACTGAAAACCAGTTCATGTCTCTCTTCCGAGGGGCCAAGATAGAATCCCACGCCATCTCGTCGTTGTATCTTTGTGTATGGTGCTGTCTCTACCGCGTTTCCTTCCCGTGACGGACGGAAATACCAATTGCGCTCAATGCCATCTGGAAGGATCTGATCAGTAATGTCGGTCCAAAGGCCGTCTGACGATCCTAGAATATAAGTATATTTTTCTGATGGCCTACTGTTATCTGCGAGCGGTTTCGGGGCGTGAATAAAAACTACTGAATCGTAGTCGGTAGATGGGAAGACCTTGAGGTAGAGCATCGAAGTCGCTCCGGTGCCGTCTTCACCATCAGAATAATAATGAATGTATTTGTTGATTGGATCAAAGCGGTGGTTGATCGATTCAGAGCGAGCATCATGAATAAAGATCCGTCTCCCTGAAACGGGCATTTGCGCAACCATTGATGGCGGAAGTGAAAGAAATATCGATTCGAGATCTAGTGTTTGAGGTGCAGACAAATGGTTTGCCGAATAGAGATCGTCGCTGTCGGTATGTTGAGCGCAGCCGAACGAAATGAAGATCATGCAGGTCAAGAAGGTAATGCGCATTTGATTATGGGCTAACGTCAAGCTCAGCCACCCTGAACGGGCGAATGGAGACAACTGGTGATCAACTGCCGGTAAGAGGTCCGCGCAACCCCAGGAGCGAAGCGGATAGGGGTTGGCTGCAGCGCCTTGATGGGCAGAAGTATTTTGAGGGGATGAGCTGCCCTTCAAATGATCAAACCCACACAGCGCTCGCTCATCGAGTGACACGACAATAAGGGCAGTAGGGTGGATGATCATATGCAACATCCTGTGAGCCACCAGTGATCGTCGTGGCGCTCGATGAGCTTCTCCGGCAGTGACGTCGTGAGAAACCGAAAAGAGGTGAAAGCAAAGCGATTCGAAGCGGCAACGTTATCACTGGGAAAAAATATCCTTCAAGAGCGTGCAGTAGTCGATCTGAGAGCTTTTTAAGCGTCGCTCTCGAAGTTGAGTGGATCTGTATCACTTCTGCACATCGTCAAGCTCAGTCACCCCGAGCGGGTGTCCGAACTACTGGTCGTGATCAACTGCAATCTGGTCGCCCGCCAACCCCGAGAGCGAAGCGGCTAGGGGTTGACTGCAGCGCCTTGTTAGCCCTGCATCTTTTTCTGCGGAGGCCGTTGGAACCGCTCTGGATTCTCGTCTTGGCGGTGAATCGCGTCTGCAAAAATAGCCTTCACGTCGAAATTAAATTTCTCTGCGATAATCTCCCGCGTGCGATGAATGCCAGCAATGATATCTTCGTCAATGATGTCGTTCATATTCCCATGAGTTCTTCAGGTGTGCAGATCACTGGACAAGCTACGTCAAAACGTCGACAAGTCGCCTCTATTCTCGGGATCAATTCGGCGTTGTTGATATGGCGACAATTCCAAGTGAGCAGGAAGTCGACACCGTTGGTTGCGCTGATCGAAATGTGAGCGGCGTCCAAAGCGGCTTTCGGCGGCAGCTGTAGTTCGTCGAGTAGTGCGAGAGTCAAGCTTTCTGTGATTTCGGTGATCGGCAAGAAGGGAATCCCAGATAATGCGTTGAGCCGGTCGGACGCTGCCGACACGTCTCCGCGAGCGGCCTCGTCATGGACGAACTGTGAGATATACAGTGAAAAGTCGCCTCTTCGTTTTGCCCACCAATCTTTCGTGGTCTTCTGATGGCTTGCTCGCAGCAGATTCTCCGAAGGCCATGATGTCAGGTAGCTTGGTATCGTTGTCTCGATGTATACGGAAGCAAGCACACACTTATCATACCATTGACTCTCGTCGACACAACGAAAATGGGGCTAACGTCAAGCTCAGCCACCCCGAACGGGCGATCTGAGGCTACTGGTGATCAACTGCAAGTAGTGGGTCCGCGCAACCCCTAAGAGCGAAGCGGCTAGGGGTTGGCTGCAGCGCCTTGTTCGGTCAATTTATTCTGGTGCTTGATCCATCTTTCCCATGTGTAGAGGTTGCCGCTTCCGTCAAGATTCATCTCCGTTACTCCTTCAGAACCAAAAAAACGTGCTACTGGTTTTTCGGGCGAAGTTCCTATGGGGCTGTAAATTACGTAGGTCCCGGGATCTTTTGCGATCTGGCTAAAAAATTCCTGATCAATGTAATTTTGGTCAATCAAATTCTGAATTTTGAATACAGCGTCCGGGTTCTTGGAGCGTTTTTGATCTTGTGAATATGCTGTAAGGGCTAGTTGAAGCTGTCTTGTATTATTCAAGTGCCGAAACATGGGGCCTCGCGTGAGGCCTACGCCTACGGAGGGAATCGATAGCCAAAGCAAAATGCCGACGATACAGATAGTTGCGATGACGTAGAAAATTAATTTCATGAAAACAGGATATCCTTCTGGCGGTAATTGATCTCTCTAGGAATGCGTGAGATTCCTGTGTTATAAGGACCGAACGTCAAGCTCAGCCACCCTGAACGGGCGACCGGTGACAACTGGTGATCAACTGCCGGTAGAAGGTCCGCGCAACCCCAGGAGCGAAGCGGATAGGGGTTGGCTGCAGCGCCTTGTTCGGCCAACACCGCCCAAATAACCGAAAGCTCTGCCATCCTGCCATAGGTTTCGTGGTATCAAAAGTTATCATGATGGAATTGAAATGAGCTGTTGGCTCTTCGAAGATATCTCAAGTTGGCAAAAAAAAATTTTTCGCTCCGCGAGTGTTTGATGCAGCGATCGTGACAGACTGAAGCCCCGATAAGCCGGAGGAAGCATCGCTGATCGCGGGCCGTCCGCCTTGAGATCTCGTGTAGATGGGGAGAAGGCGACCGAGCTACCAATATATTCCTCCGCCGGAGGCTGAAGCCGAACGTCAAGCTCAGCCACCCTGAACGGGTGACCGGAGACTACTGGTGAACAACTGCCGGTAAGAGGTCCGCGCAACCCCAGGAGCGAAGCGGATAGGGGTTGGCTGCAGCGCCTTGTTCGGGCAGTAATCGATCTCCGTCTGATTGCTCTCCTATCTCAAGCCAACCCCGTGTGTATTGGGCTGAATTGAATTGATGCTCTTTCATTTGAATTCGACAAGAAGCCAATTTTTTGGTCATGGAAATGCTTGAAGCATAGGTTCATGCGGGAAAGAGCAAGTTCCTATTCTGCCCGTAGCAAAGAGACATCTTAGAAGAGCGTCGAGACGGTGGAGGCGGATTCTGTGATTCAGGGTTTTCCGGTTGGAGTCTGGAGAAGATCCGAAGGGCAGCGGAACGTGGTATTCGAACTCAGTGCCTCAGATGCTACCCGATGTAGTCCGATCAAAGTTGAAATACGGAGGGGTGTTGCAGTCGGACTGCATATTTTCAGGAATTATAAGCCCGAACGTCAAGCTCAGCCACCCTGAGCGGGCAAACAAGCCAGCCCTGAGGTGAGCTGCCAGTAGCGTGTCCGAGCAAACCCAGCCAGCGAAGCGGCTAGGGGTTGGCTGCAGCGCCTTGTTAGGCCCGAGGGCGATTTGCTGCCCAGAACGATCTTGATCTCCAATGAGCCAACCCGGGATCTGATCTGCGAAGCACATATTCTCATCGGCTTACGAAGATAGGAAACCTCAATTCTTAACGAAAAAAATTCGACCTGCGGTGCTTTCTCGTTTTGGAACCGCTGAAGTTATCGCCTGGCAGTGAATTGAGCTGCGACCGGGTCGAAAGCGCAAGTCATCCGCCGGAGGCTACCTCGTGGGAGATGGGGTGGAAGCGGAGGGATCAAATTACGCTCAATGGAGCCGATCTGGTCATGAATGGCTCTGCAGGCATGAGCTGATGGGCGGTCTATCGAGCAAAGTGCTGCGTTGTCCGATTGCGAGGTCGTCATGGTCGCTGCTCTGAGCGGGCCATGATGACCGGTCGATCTACAAGGCATGAATATCCAACTTCCCAGAGTCAGGTGATAGAGCGTCACCCGGACTTGCTCGAACAACAGGTGTATAGATTTGTGGGCGTCTTGGGCAGGTGATGCGAGCCGATCTGGAGTGATCCGGGGGATGAGAGGGTGAAAGGGCTGTCCCTCCGGGTCAGCTCCAGATCGGCGGTCGAGAATCCCGAGAACTTCCGCCTCCCGATGTATAAATATCTCATCCGCCGGAGGCTCACTGGTATGGCCTAACGTCAAGCTCAGCCACCCCGAACGGGGGACCGAACTCTCAGGTTGGTGTGATGGAATGGACGGAAGTCAGAGCAACAGTGCCGGGTAGCGGCTAGGGGTTGGCTGCAGCGCCTTGTTGGATCGCATTTCTCTGTTTTTCGACAATCTTAAAAGTGCACAGATACTCCCGACGAAGATGAGAGTCAGAACAGTAGGTTCAGGTATGGCGGCAATGGCCTGGGGATTCTCCGTAAAGAAGGGATCCGTGTCAAAATAGATGACCGGAATCTCATCATCTCGCATGTCAAAAGAGTTGTTGGGAACGAGATTCGCATCCAAGCGGCGTTCCCATTTGATTGCTAGATCGCGGCCTGGACGATTTAGAAGAAATACCAATACACTCCCTTCTGAGATTGAAATCGAATCAGTTGTAGCGAAGAGGCTTGTTGAATAAGTTCGAACTTCGTGATTCGTAAAGGATGAATCAAAATTTAGTGTATCACTCCCGTCAGTCGAGGTGATGGACCATCCGGTTATGTTGGTATCTGTGATCGCACCCAATGTTCCATCAGTCGAAATGAAGCCTGAAGTGAAAAATCCATTCTGGGTTCCGAAATCGGATAATTGATAAGTTAGAGCAGAAGCACTATGGGCAAGAGCGAGTGGGGAGATAAGAAATGTGAGTGAGGTTTTCATAAATAGATCCAACGTCAAGCTCAGCCACCCTGAACGCGGTTACGAGTTTGGCGTCGTAGTCTGCTGCAGGACGGGCGTCCGAGCAACCCTAGCCGCGAAGCGGGTAAGGGTTGGCTGCAGCGCCTTGTTAGGCTTCATTCGAACTGCAATGAGTATGACAATTGCTGAAAAGACGAAAATGCTGGAGGTGGATGGCTCTGGAACATTGTCAATCCGCATATTGTAAGAATCACCAAAATGACCTTGGTCGTTGTCGTAAATTGTGGAGATGTTGCTGGATAAATATATAGTCTCGCCAGCAATTCCCCCTCCAATTTCTAAGTAACTTGGAGCGTTCTCAAGCGACGTGAGTCCTATCCAGGCTCGAGTCGGTGAGGTGATGCTTATATCCGTATCAAACCACAAATCTGCTCCGATATCTACAGTCGGAAACCTAGGATCAAAATCGATGGACGTCCATGTGAATGTCCCGAAAGTAAACGATGTTTCTGTAACACCGGCAGCAGAGTATCCATACCAGTCATGAGGTGTAGTCAAATCTTCAATCATGTCGCCAGAATTGAAATGATGCACGATTTCTCCTAAGCTTGCGTCGTAAGTCAAACTGTATGAATATGGCGCGTCGGTTTCTTGTTCACCGAAGACATTTTGGTAACCAGTATCATAGGTCCCGCTAAATGACAGCGTCACCGAAGCGTTTGAACTCGGGCAGGTCAAAGCGATCGTCAGTAATAAAATTGGCAAGTATTTCATATGTATGTATCGAATTAATTTAGCCTAACGTCAAGCTCAGCCACCCTGAGCGGGCGACCGAGCTTCTCTGGTGTGAACTGCCATCTGCGCGTTCCTCAACCCCAGCCGCGAAGCGGCTAGGGGTTGGCTGCAGCGCCTTGTTGGGCCTCAGGCGGTTGCAAGCTGAACCTTCAAAGTATGACCTCGGGTATGAAGCGGGATGATCTGGTCCGAGGAAAGAGTATGGAGACCATAAACGTCGCCTTCGTCATCGCAAAACTCGACTTCGTAGGCATCATTGAGTAGTTCAACAACGGCACCGACCTCTCCAGCTTGGAGTCCAAGAATCGGGAGGTCGTCGCTGACCGCGACTGTATCCAAGAGGGCTATGGTCCGAGTCATGCTATTTCCGTAACACGTAAGCGGTTGTCAGTCGAGGAAAGTTCTCGTGAGCTCTGATCATCCATGCAGTCCGTATGGTGGCTGATTGGCGGGAATGAGTGACGAGCATATCGATGTCGAATCGCTGACCATGCATATCTGATTTTCCGGCAACTGTCGAAGATGATGGCAGAGAAGCGTATATCTGAACCCGTAACCACTCTGCGTCTACCGCGTGGAGACCGAGTGCCGATGCAAAAACGCGTGCTTTGTGGCGTCCTACCGGATGAAGCGGCGACAAACTGTAATCCCGGAGCTTCTGGATATCGATGAGGGCATTCTGCAGATTTGGTAGACGCACAAGAAAGTGGTGGCATGTATTACTTATTCAGGGCCCAACGTCAAGCTCAGCCACCCCGAACGGGCAATCAAGCCAACCCTGAGGCGAGCTGCCAAAAGCGGGACCGAGCAACCCCAGCCAGCGAAGCGGCTAGGGGTTGGCTGCAGCGCCTTGTTCGGTCTGTATTTCCCACACCTCTCTTGTGATCCGAAGCATGTCTTCATGTATCTCTACATCATTCTTTATGAATGCGTTGGGAGTGTGGTGCGAAAACGACATGCCGATCTTGTGGAGGACTTTCCTGCTGGAATGATTCCATGTTGCGTGTGTTGCAGATATTTCGGTGGCGTGGAGATCACGGAATCCGACTGATAGGATGCACCTGCATGCTTCAGTCATATATCCGCGGTTTTGAAATAATGGATGAGTCCAGAATCCAATGTCCCAGACATCAGAATTCTGATTTCGGAGAGCAACTCGTCCGATGCGCTCTCCGCTGTCGAGACCACAAATTGTAAATACGAAAGCAGTTCCTGAGTCCCATGCAATCTCGTTATTTTGGAAGGGTTTTAATAGCTCGTCCATCGAATCAGGCGGATCCCAGCGCATCCCATCGCAAAAGTTTGGATGACGACTAGCAGAAAATACAAATGGAATATCTTCTCTTGTAAACTTCCGCAGAACTAAGCGGTCGGTTAGCAAGATTGTGTCCGATGGAATTGTTTTCATGAGACCGAACGTCAAGCTCAGCCACCCTGAGCGGGCGGCCGAACTTCTCTGGTGTGAACTGCCATCTGCGCGTTCCTCGCCCCCAGCCGCGAAGCGGCTAGGGGTTGGCTGCAGCGCCTTGTTAGACCCGTATTACTGTTTCTGAAATTCAGAGTGCATACGGAGATGGAGAATTTGTCCGCTGTTTACGGGGTATGAGCGAAGAAGCTCTCCGAACTATTATGATGTATTTGAACGGATGAAGAAGACACGAACGGATCCCAAGTCTTCGTTTTGCTAGTTTTATATATTTCAAACGATAGTCAAAACAATGTTGAAGCTTATTGAGGTCATATAGAGGACTTTGGTCAACGATCTTCGAACGGTTGATGTCAAATGCGTGGATTCTCACAATGAATTTTCCAAAGCGAAATACTGACCCTCTACCCGTGTTGCATTGTCTGAATCGGTAAGATGATCTGCAGTATCATCCGCGAGCCAGAATCTCGCCATATTACATTTCGTGAAACCCCGCATCATGGAATTTGCTGGTTGATTGCCGGGATACCTAAGTAATCTCTGGGAAAAGGTATTGATTTATGACTAGGGGATGAAAAGTTTTGCTGATTCTTGGCGCGGTTTGCTGCGCGGGTGCTATTCGTTATGGTCTAACGTCAAGCTCAGTCACCCCGATCGGGTGTCCGAACTACTGGTAGTGATCATCTGCAATCTGGTCGTCCGCCAACCCCAAGAGCGAAGCGGCTAGGGGTTGACTGCAGCGCCTTGTTCGACCTCACTTTGTAAGTTTCGAGGTGATCCACTCTGGATCCCGCCGAAGATCGATCACCGCCCAAACAATGACGGTGTTATCGCTATAAGTGTAGAAAACTCCGTGGGGAAAGACGCGACTTAGTAGCCGGTAGAAGCCTTGAATCTGCCGATGAATTCCAGCGGAAATCGTCAGGCTCTCGATATCCGACCTCAGGCACGTGGTAAAATAGTCTCCCAATCCGAAATCCTGAGCTTCGTAGAACAAAAAGCCTTCGTTGAGATCTTCAAATGCGTCTTCTGAAATGAGTATCTTCTTCATCCGCGTCCGATAGCGGACTTCACAATGTCCCACTCAAGCAGTTTTGATTCTCCTCTATCGACTCGGTCTTGTCGATGGCGCAAAAGAGTGATCGTCTCGGATGGGATGGGGGCGCTCTCGTAATGCATCCGCATATCTTCCCAGATCGCTTCCATGATCTGTAACTTCTCCTCGGTTGGAAGTGTCCTAATCTGCTGCGTCGTCATTCGTGAACTTTATCGTGTTGGAAGCGGGATGCCACTCATTTTTGGTCGAACGTCAAGCTCAGCCACCCTGAGCGGGCAATCGAGCCAACCCCGAGGTGAGCTGGTAATAGCGGGTCCGAGCAACCCCAGCCAGCGAAGCGGCTAGGGGTTGGCTGCAGCGCCTTGTTCGGCCTGTATTTTATCAGCTTCTCGCAAGCCACATTCTAATTTGGGATGTGAGGAATGAGAGGGGTAAGGAGATGAAGGCGCTGTAGCCAACAAGGACTATGAATCCGATCATTAATATCGGCCCCGTCGGTAAGAAGGTGAGCATGAACGTAACTTGACCGACCAAAAGTCCGATCGGACAAATGTAGAATCTCCTGGGGAAAACGAAACCAATGAGCAGGGAAGCGAGAGCCAATGAAGCAGGAAGATAAGTTGTATTGGCATCCCATGGTTCTTGCTCTCCGGTTAGTCTTGGAGAAAGCGCCCAGATCGACATCCCGGCAGATATCGAACAAGATATAGAAAGCAGTGCCGGAATTCGGGATTGGGTGGAATCCATTCTTTTTCTAGGCCGAACGTCAAGCTCAGCCACCCTGAACTGTCGTTTGTGATCGACTGGTGTGCGGCTGGAAGTTGAGGGTCCGCGCAACCCCTAAGAGCGGAGCGGCTAGGGGTTGGCTGCAGCGCCTTGTTCGACCGTATTCGGGGTAGGATGTGGCTAGCAGAAAAGTAGTGTAAACTGAATCTCACTATTCAGATTGCAACGGCTAGGCACAAAAGCTTGTGATCGAAGAACGGAAGTCGTGATCGATGAATTCATATTGCAAGCTGAGCATCGAAGTAAAATAGAAGTTTTGAAAAATTGATTACGTGAAATGAAATGGCACTATTTTCATCCGCCGGAGGCAATGCCGGAGAGGTGCTGAATGGAGTCAACTCTTCGACTTACTGGAGAATGAGCCGATGCGGCGATGGGAGGCTCTGCGGAATCGTCGCATGGGCGGGGCCACAGCGAACTGATTTTGCTGATACAATCCATTCATCGAGGTCTTTGTGGTCGCTGCTCTGAGCGGGCCACAAGGAACGGTCGATCTACGGAAGGCGGAATCGTTGTCTGGAAGGAATGGGAGCAAGGGGCGGTGATCCGGGGGATGAGAGGGTGAAAGGGCAATCCATCCGGATCGGCCGTCCCGTAGCGGTCGAGTTTCCCGAAAACGTGCTTACCAAATCATTTTACTCCGCCGGAGGCATCACCATGAAGTCGAACGTCAAGCTCAGCCACCCCGAACGGGTGACCGCACACTACTGGTGATCGTCTGCCCGTGGCGGGTGGCGCAAACCCTAAGAGCGAAGCGGCTAGGGGTTGGCTGCAGCGCCTTGTTCGGCTTCATTGAGTTTTTCTTCAACGATGAATCGAGACCACGGAGCTTCGCTTCCCGAGAAATACAAGGAACCGGAATCGAGATTGTCGACATCTTCATTAAGACAAAGTGTTCTATCGTCAATTTTTGTAACTTGTATAGTTGTTGTTACCTCTGGGAAAGTTGCGAGGAGTCGCTCGTTCGAAATCACATATGTTCCTGGAACCTCTAAAAATTTGTGCGCTTCTCGATTGGGATCACTCTCCAACGTGAATCCATAAATACGGTAATAGATCTGGCTTGAATCCAAAATTTCGATTTCAGAAAAAATTGTCGTTCCGTAAAGATTTCTGTCTTCAACCGTTCGTGAATACCACCGTCCAAGAAAATCGTTCGTTGCCGCGCTCGAACTGTGGGTAGGGCCCCGAACAATGTCGATGACAGTAAATAAATTGTTGCTGCTGCAAATTTCATTTTAGTATAGCCGAACGTCAAGCTCAGCCACCCTGAACGGGCGAGCGGAGGCTACTGGTGATCAACTGCCGATTACGTGACCGCGCAACCCCAGGAGCGAAGCGGATAGGGGTTGGCTGCAGCGCCTTGATGGGCAGAAGTATTTTGAGGGGACGAACTGCCCTTCAGATGATCAAACCCACACAGCGGCTCGCTCATCGAGTGACACGACAATAAGGGCAGTAGGGTGGATGATCATATGCAACATCCGGTGAGCAACCAGTGATCGTCGTGGCGCTCGATGAGCTTCTCCGGCAATGAGATCGTGAGATGGCGAAAGAGGGGGAAAGCGAAGCGATTCGAAGCGGCATCGTTATCGCTGGGAAAAAATACCTTTCAAGAGTGTGCCGTAGTCGATCTGAGAGGTTGTCCAGCATCGCTCTCGAAGTTGAGGGGATCTGTATCACTTCTGCACATCGTCAAGCTCAGCCACCCTGAACGGGCGACCGCAAATGACTGGTGATCAACTGCCGGTGGCGGGTGGCGCAACCCCAGGAGCGAAGCGGATAGGGGTTGGCTGCAGCGCCTTGTTCGGCTTCACGGTGCTATCATTCTGGTGTAGACTGGTATTGCGGGTAGGAGCGTTGCGATGGCTATAATTACAATGATGCAGATTGCAAAAGTTACTGCCGCCAAGGCATACGGAAAGAGCGAACGTTGATCCTCTAGAGTTGAACGAATCGCAATGATCGCGATGGCCAGCGAAGAAAGAAAATAGAAATAAGGCCAAATTGAATGGCTGCTCATTACAGTTGTAAGATACGGGAGTGGCTTTCCGCCAAGCGCATGTTGGTAGAAGGACATTGCTAGGTGATTGACGACGAACATCAGGAAGGCTGTAAAAGCTAGGCACAGGGCTGCCGCCCAAAATGCAAGGATGGTTCCGATTCGATGATTCATATAATAGCCGAACGTCAAGCTCAGCCACCCTGAACGGATGACCGAATACTACTGGTGATCAACTGCCGGTGAGGTGACCGCGCAACCCCAGGAGCGAAGCGGATAGGGGTTGGCTGCAGCGCCTTGTTCGGCCAATACCGCCCAAACAACTGAGACTTCTGCCTTCTCGCCATAAGTTCCGTGGGCTTGAGAGTGTTCATGATTGGAAACGAATGAATTCATCACTTTTCCGGGAAGTCTCGATTTTGCAAAAATAGATTTTTCGCTTCGCGAGTATGTGATCCAGCGTTCGTGATAGACAGAATCCCCGATAAGCCGAAGAAAGCGTTGTAGATCGCGGGCCGTCCGATCCTGAGATCTCATGCAGATAGGGAGAAGGCAACCGAGCTACCAATATATCCCTCCGCCGGAGGCTGAAGCCGAACGTCAAGCTCAGCCACCCTGAACGGACGACCGGATGCGACTGGTGATCAACTGCCGGTGGCGGGTGGGGCAACCCCAGGAGCGAAGCGGATAGGGGTTGGCTGCAGCGCCTTGATGGGCAGAAGTATTTTGAGGGGACGAGCTGCCCTTCAGATGATCAAACCCACACAGCTCTCGCTCATCGAGTGACACGACAATAAGGGCAGTAGGGTGGATGATCATATGCAGCATCCGGTGAGCCACTAGTGATCGTCGTGGCGCTCGATGAGCTTCTCCGGCAGTGAGATCGCGAGATAGCGAAAAGATGGAGAAAGCGAAGCGATTCGAAGCGGCATCGTTATCGCTGGGAAAAAATATCTTTCACGAGCGTGCCGTAGTCGATCTGAGAGGTTTTCCAGCATTGCTCTCGAAGTTGAGTGGATCTGTATCACTTCTGCACATCGTCAAGCTCTGCCACCCCGAACGGGCGAGGGGAAGTAACTGGTGATCAACTGCCGGAAGAAGGTCCGCGCAACCCCAGGAGCGAAGCGGATAGGGGTTGGCTGCAGCGTCTTGATGGACAGATCATGTTTCAAAAGGAGAGCTGCAAGAGAAGTGATCGAATCTTGGGAATGCTCGCTCATCGAGTGACACGACAATCCACGTAGTCCGATGGGTGATTCATTGCCGATGTTCCCGTCGCAGTCAGCTTGCCGTCGTGGCGCTTGATGAGCACCTCCGGGTAGGGAAGCGTGGGAATGAAGTCGGATAGAGAAGTCGAGTTGGACGATTATCAGTGGAATTGAATAGAACTATGTTTCAATAACCTGTCGCAGTCATGGATGGAGTGTTTCGCGGTCCTCGCGTTTGTAGTCAGGGGAATCAGTATTTCTATCTGTCCATCGTCAAGCTCAGCCACCCTGAACGGGCGATCTGAGGCTACTGGTGATCAACTGCCGGTAGCGGGTGGCGTAACCCCAGGAGCGAAGCGGATAGGGGTTGGCTGCAGCGCCTTGTTCGGCCAAAACCGCCCAAACAACCGAAACGTGAGCCAGCCTGCCATACCTTTCATAGTATCAAGAGCGTTCATGATAGAATCGAAATGAGCTGATTGCTCTTCGGAGATATCTCAAGTTGGCAAAAAGTAAATTTTTCGCGCCGCGAGAGGTTGATGCAGCGATCGTGACAGACGGAAGCCCCGATAAGCCGGAAGAAGCATTGCTGATCGCGGGCCGTCCGCCTTGAGATCTCGTGTAGATGGGGAGAAGGCGACCGAGCTACCAACATATTCCTCCGCCGGAGGCTGAAGCCGAACGTCAAGCTCAGCCACCCTGAACGGGCGATCTGAGGCTTCTGGTGATCAACTGCAAGTTGAGGGTCCGCGCAACCCCTAAGAGCGAAGCGGCTAGGGGTTGGCTGCAGCGCCTTGTTCGGCTGCTATTTGATCTTTTCAGCGAGATACACGTCGAAGGTGCCGTCTCTGTAAAGCTGTCCGCAGATACTTGAGAATGGATCGCGATCTAAAAATAGCATCACAAGGACATTCGATTCTTTTTAAACTGTTGGGTTTACATAAAACACATTCAATCCATTGGTCATCTTCTTTAAGTCGTCTTCAGTCAGATAGTTGTAATTCACAACATCTTTCATGTTTCGCGGATACCACTTGGCTTCGGGTTCACCAGCTGTCTGTGCGTCGAGCTTATAGGTAGAAAATACGATTGATAGCATCCTAAGGCAATTGCGAGGATCGGCATGCTGCTCCCGAAGGCCGCCAAATCCACACCCGAAAAAGAGCATTGAGAGAATGCATAAAATATTCAGACGTGTATTCATAGCGTTACGTCAAGCAACGACTGAGCGAGTGGGAGGTGTCATGTTAACTCATCCACCGGAGGTTGAGCCGAACGTCAAGCTCAGCCGCCCTGAACGGGCGACCGGATGCAACTGGTGATCAACTGCCGGTAAAAGGTCCGCGCAACCCCAGGAGCGAAGCGGATAGGGGTTGGCTGCAGCGCCTTGTTCGGCCAAAACCGCCCAAACAACCGAAACGTCAGCCAGCCTGCCATAACTTTCATAGTATCAAGAGCGTTCATGATAGAATCGAAATGAGCTGATTGCTCTTCGGAGATATCTCAAGTTGGCAAAAAATAGATTTTTCGCTCCGCGAGAGGTTGATGCAGCGATCGTGACAGACTGAAGCCCCGATAAGCCGGAAGAAGCATTGCTGATCGCGGGCCGTCCGCCTTGAGATCTCGTGTAGATGGGGAGAAGGCGACCGAGCTACCAACATATTCCTCCGCCGGAGGCTGAAGCCGAACGTCAAGCTCAGCCACCCCGAACGGGCGATCTGACGCTACTGGTGATCAACTGCCGGTAAAAGGTCCGCGCAACCCCAGGAGCGAAGCGGATAGGGGTTGGCTGCAGCGCCTTGTTCGGCTGTATTGTGTCCTACTTGTTCAGTGATCCGAATGACCAATGGGTTGTTGATGATCCATTCTCCTGCGTTCGTGTCGACGAAGTCCCATATCCAAACGGGTAGTTGTATCCGCCAAAAAGTATAAAGGAAATAAGAAGTATCTTGATCGACGTCCAATAAGAGATCCGCTTCCATCCAAAGAGATCTGGGAAGGTGCTGTTCCACAGCAGTTTCAGAATCAGACATGCAAGCAGGAAGAACAGGGTGATGATTGGGATTACGAAAAATATTGGAGTCATTTACTAGGTAGTTTGTGAGTGAGTTAGGATGTGAATACGACGTGGCAATGCTAGAACTTCACCATGCAGTTCCTGTTTCGGACCGCGAGTGTCTCAGGAATATTTCATCCGCCGGAGGCTGAGCCGAACGTCAAGCTCAGCCACCCTGAACGGGCGAGGGGAGGCAACTGGTGATCAACTGCCGGTAGCGGGTCCGCGCAACCCCAGGAGCGAAGCGGATAGGGGTTGGCTGCAGCGCCTTGTTAGCTCTCAGGTTCAGATGGTGATACGGCAATCCCGTAAAAGTATAGAAAGAGGGTGTAGATCAATGCTGCGATTCCTGAAATAATCAAACCGAGTTGTAGTCCCGTAAGACCGTCCGGTTGCAGGATCTCTTGAGGAAATATTATGAATAGCACCGTTCCGATAATTGCGATCACTAGCCGTGGCACGAGAGCGTATCCGTAAATATTCATCAATTTCTTCACGGTGAGTCTCTTTTTGAAGAGCTTTAATATAAGCTTCATCAGCCATGCCCCGAGAGGAAGAATCAATAACCCGAGAACGATTCCCATCGCAAGAATGGTGAAAAATCCACCTGGGATTGATTCAAATGTTTCTGGATCGTTTTTGCGATAAGCACGTGCAACGCCAAAATATAGTGGTGCGATCCATGCAAGTAGAAACCACCTATCCGAAGGTAGTTCTTGGAATGTTTGTTTAGGGGAATGGAAGACCCCTGCAATGAGTTGTATCTGTTTCATTATTTTAAAGAGCTAACGTCAAGCTCAGTCACCCCGAACGGGCGTCCGAACTTCTTGTTGTGATCAACTGCAATCTGGTTGTCCGCCAACCCCGAGAGCGAAGCGGCTAGGGGTTGACTGCAGCGCCTTGTTCGCTGTTGGTTGCTGCTTTTGATTTTTCTTGCAAGGCATAGCCGATTGGGAATGCAGCCGCGAAGACATAGAAGAGCGACCAAATACCGATCTTTCTCCAGAATCGAAAGGGAGACTTGGATCGTAGTGCTGTCCCATGATTGTCGCTCATGCTTCCCCCAAAAATCCCATCGAGAATGAAGCCTCCGACCGCAAAACACCAGACTCCGGGAATAAGGAGGTAGAAGAAGGTGAATTCGTGAATCAGAGAAGCCACCACTATTGATGCAATGACCGGCAGGAAGATGATGACAAATGGAATAAAATGCCGCCAGGGCGCAAGCAAAGGTGAGCGAGAGTTGGGATGGTAATCCGCAAGCTCATCTTCATCCGATCCGGACTTGATCGCCTTCAGTCCGAACAGACTTCCGGCCTTGAGGCGAAGCTCTCCACAGTCGGGGCAATCCAGATACATTCCGTCACGATCCCCGCCTGCCACACAGCTTTTCGCGTCGCATATAGGGCATCCCAGGTAGAGCCTTCCACAGGCCAGCATGATACCTTGATAGGCTCCGAACAGAGCAATGAGAAGCCCCCACAGTATGGCTGCCACCACTGGCCAAATGAAAGCGGAATTCTCAGGCAACATCCCGCCGACGATCACGGCGGGAAAGATGACATATGCACTCACGCAAAATCGATGCCATGTGTGTATTGAGCATATTTTATTCAGCGAACAGTATATTGGGTTGAAAGTGGTGATATTGAGGTGGGCGGTGTTCTGCCTATCTTGAGCGGTTTGATTGTTTGAGCGTTTTTTTGGCGGTGATTTGTCGGTGTGAACGGTTTGTGGGGAGGGGGGGACTCGTGGGGGCTTCGGAACAGTTGTTGGCTTCCCGAATTGATGATTGTTGGATATCTTGGTGCGCCGGGGCCGAGACGCTGCCGCCCTTGGTCGCTGCCTTTTGGGGAGGACGGTGTTTGATTTTCAGGTGGCAGGAAGGTTTTAGTTTGAAAAGCTGGTTGCATGGAAGGCAATTTGGCAAGATAGAGCTTTCCCCTATAACGAGCTACTCCGGAGAGTCAGCGCTTTATAGGAATCGGTAGGTCAGCTAGTGCTATTCTGCCGAGATGCATTGGGAAGAGAGGCTTGGTGCGGGTTTCGGGAGCTCTGGATGGCGCTGCGCGTTCCTGTTTGTGCGTCGGGTTGTTATCGTCACTTTCACATTTTTCTGGTTTGCGCTCGCCGCAACTGCGTCAGCCGAATGGATCGCACTTTGCTGGTGAACCTTTGCGGCTATCGTTTGAGATTTGGGTAAGATTGCATGGCGGTCGTGGTGCGAAAGATTGTGCAACTTCGTTGAGGCGGTGAACCCGGGCAATGTGGCGGGGTGAGTTTTTTTCCGGCAGTAGTGAATAGGCGTCTTCGGTGACCCTCCGGCGAACTCTCGGTCGAATTCCGGGGGCGCAGGGTTGAGTGGTGAGTTCGAGTAACGGAGCCTCTCGATGCGGAGTGGTCGTTTTTATGCAGGATCTTGGCGGCGGGGAACCCTTCCGTCTCTACTGGGCCGCGAGACCGCGCGCTCGGTCTTTTGGTGTCTCCGCGCGAGTCCCCGTTGACCTTGACGCTGCGCCATCCCTGTCCACTGATTCGGGGGAACTTCACTCCGGGCGGCTGACTTGCTTCCTCGCTTGGGTCTTCTCTCGCGCGAGATGGAGATTGCGGGGGACGGGACTTTTCGGTGGAGTCGAGCGGCTACAAAAAAAGGTGTGTCCCGTTGGGAACACACCTTTCAAATTTGGGCTACCTTGAGGTCGGGTCAGCGCATGAGCAAGCTGGCGCGGGCACGTTTGATCTCGCGCGTGATCTTGCGGTGGAGGTGAGCAGGCATGCCGGTCATGCGGCGGGGGAGGATCTTGCCGCTTTCGGTGACGAAGCGTTTGAGAAGATCGGGGTTTTTGTAATCGATGGCTTCGACGGCGAGGTCGATGCGTCGGCGGGGGATGCGTCGGTTAGCGCGGCGGAAAGCCGAGCGGCGTTTGGCGTTTTTCGGTTGCATGTTCGTTACTTGATCTCGCGGTGGAGAGTGTGGCGTTTGAGAGCCGGGTTGTATTTTTTCTTTTCGAGCCGGTTCGGGGTTTGCGGGCTCTTTTTGTTACGCGAGCTCATGTAGCGGGAGGGGGATTTCCCCTCGGCGCGAGCTTCGGTGCATTCGAGAGTGATGATGTCCTGTGCCATGGTAATGAATTAGTCTTTGCTGTCGGATGAACTGTCGTCGTCGTCGCCGTCGTCGTCGCCATCGGTGAGTCCGAAGAGTGAAGCGACCGGTTGATTGTGCTTCTGGTAACGGCTGCGCTTCTCGATTTCTGCCTGACACTCGACGGTGTAGCGGGTAAAGGGCAGGGCTTCAAGCCTGGCTTTCATGATTGGTTTGCCGGACATCTCGCAGTTGCCGTAGTTGCCTTCTTCGAGGCGCTTGAGAGCTTCATCGATCTCGTAGAGGCTGTCCTGCTCCTGGGAGAGGAGGCTGAGGGCGAAGTCGCGGTCGTAGGCGTCGCTGCCGGCGTCGGCCTGGTGCATGCCGAAGGCGGACTCGCTGTCTCCGCCGTTGCGGAGGCTATCGCGGGCGACGCCGTTCATGCTGTCGAGGAGAGTGTCCTTGAGGATGAGAAGGCGCTCGCGCTGTTTCTCGTGGAAGGGGGAGAGCTTGACGGGTTCGGGTCTCTTGCCTGCGACGGGCTTTTTAGAGGCTTTGGAAGCTGTCGCTGGAATTTCCTCGGCGGAATCAGGCTTGGAACCGGGCTTGGTAGACTTGGGCTTGGCCTCCGACTTGGCGGCGGCGGATTTCTTGCTAGGCATGAGAAGTTACGGAGTGGGGTGAGTGGAAAAGGCGGGGAATCTATTGCCCGATGGTGAGAGACGCAAGTTGAATTTCTGCGTTGGGAGCGGTGGCGAGGAGAAGGATTGAACGAAGGGACCAGGCAATGGTTCGAAGCCAATTGGTGTGGATGAGGGAGGTGATGGCGGCGGGGTCGGGGGAAGCGGAGAGGCGTCGGTGGAGGGGGATCTGGAGGACAGCTGTCGAGATCCAAACGGCGGCGAGGAGCGTTGTGGCCGTGAGAAACGCGGTGGAGTGGCGCAGCGGTGCGCTGAGGACAAGAAGAGCGGCGGCGGTGATGAGTTCGAGCAGCATGATGGGTGCGACGACCCAGCCCGTGCGAGTCGTGTGGGTGCGCTCGTAGGGAACGAAGGCGGCGGGCGGAATGCGAAGGAAGAGGGGGTAGTGGACGATCTGCACGAACCAGATGAGTCCGGTCATGAAGAGGGTGGCTGCGAGTTGAAGCAGGTAGAGGTGCTGGATCACGGGTGGTGGGCGGTGATTTGCGGGGACGTCGGTTTAGGACGGGCGCGGGGCTGGAAGCGGCGCACGGCGGGCAAGAAACGCGTGCTCCGCACCCGGGCGGCCTTCCGCGTCACTGGCCGACGTGGACCTGGATGGAGCGAGGTGGGAGGGTGATCAGGTTATCGTCGGCGATGGGTGTTGGCGATGCGGAGGTGTCGAGGATGGGGGTGTAGGTGAGGCCTTTGGGGAGGACGGGAAGTTTGAAGGCCTGCGGCTGCCAATGCATGTTGAAGGCGACGTAGAGGAAGGCCGCCTGACTGGCGGGGAGGCGCTCGGCGTGGCGGCCGCAGAGGAGGAAGGCGAGGGTGTGGCTGTCGGCGGACCAGTCGGGAGCCCACGGCTCGGAACCATGCCAGGAAATGTCGGGATAACCGCTGCCGACGACGTCGTGGCCGGTGAGGAATTCCGGCTGGCGGAGGGCGGGGTAGTCGCGGCGGAGGGCGGTGAGTTTTTTGAAGAAGGCGAGGAGTTCGTTGTTGTCGGTGAGCGTCCAGTCAAACCAATTCCACGGCTCGTCCTGGCAGTAGGCATTGTTGTTGCCGCGTTGGGTGCGCTCGCATTCGTCGCCCATCCAGATCATTGGGACGCCCTGGCTCAACATGAGGAGAGTGAGGGCATTTTTTTGGAGGCGCAGGCGGAGGGCGTTGATTTTCGGGTCGTCGGTGGGACCTTCGGCTCCGCAGTTCCAGCTGAGATTATCGTTGGTGCCGTCGCGGTTCGTCTCGCCGTTCTCGAGGTTGTGCTTTTCGTTGTAGGCGAAGAGGTCGTGGAGGGTGAAGCCGTCGTGGCAGGTGATGAAATTGACGGATGCGGTCGGCTTGCGACCGGCGGCGCGGTAGAGGTCGGGGGATCCCATGATGCGCTGGGCGATCTCGCCGGTGAGGCCGGCGTCGCCTTTGAGGAAGCGGCGGGCGGCGTCGCGGAATTTGCCGTTCCACTCGGTCCAGCGGCCGTAGTCGGGGAAATTGCCGACCTGGTAGAGGCCGCCGGCGTCCCAGGCTTCGGCGATGAGGTTGCAGTTGGCCAGGACGGGGTCGTGGGCGAGGTCTTCGATGAGCGGCGGGTCGGCGAGCGGCGCGCCGTTTTCGTCGCGGCCGAGGACGGAGGCAAGGTCGAAGCGGAAGCCGTCGATGTGGTATTCGGCGGCCCAGTAGCGAAGGGTGTCGCGGACGAAATTGCGGACGATGGGGTGGTTGCAATTCACCGTGTTTCCGCAGCCGGTGTGGTTCGCGTAGCCGCCGTCGGGCAGGAGCATGTAGTAGGTCTTATTGTCGATGCCGCGGAATGAAATGGTGGGGCCGTCTTCGCCGCCCTCGGCGGTGTGATTGAAGACGACATCGAGAACGATTTGGATGCCGGCGGCGTGAAGGTCCTTGACGAGCGCGCGGACTTCGTTGGCCTGGTCGCCGGTTGGGCCGCTGGCGGCGAACGCGGATTTCGGGGCGTTGAACCCGACGGTGCTGTAGCCCCAGTAATTGCAAAGGGTCTCGCCCGTGAGCGGGTTGGTGCGGGTATTTTCCCGTTCGTCGAATTCGAAAATGGGGAGGAGTTCGAGGCAATTGATGCCGATGGACTGGAAGTAGGGAATTTTTTCGCGGATGGCATCGAAGGTGCCGGGGTGGGTGGCGCCGGAAGACTCGTGGCGGGTGAATCCGCGGACGTGCATCTCGTAGATAACGAGTTTGGCTTCCGGGATCTGCAGAGGTCGGTCGTGACCCCAGTCGAAATCTTCCTCGATGATGCGGGCGCGGTGGGGGTAGTCGATGTGGGGGTCGGCGGGTTGCATCCAGGTCTCGCGACCGGCGATCGCGGTGGCGAGTGGGTCGAGGAGGACGAGGGAGGGGTCGAAGCGATGGACGTGCGCGGGATCGCTGGGGCCGTCGAAGCGGTAGCCGTATTCGATACGCTGCGAATCGAGTTCGAACACGATCATCGCAAAGACGTCGCCGATGCGGAATTCCGGCGGGAACGGGATCTCGACGAATGGGTGGGTGGCTCCGCGCTCGAAGAGGACGAGCGTGCAGGCCGTTGCGTTGGCCGAGTAGATGGAGAAATTAATGCCGCCGGGGATCAGGCTCGCGCCGAAGGGAAGCGGGTGGCCGTAGCGGAGCTTGTGTTCGCCGTGGGTGTGGGTGTGGGTGAGGACGGGTCGATGCGGCATGGATGGCGGAGGTTTCCCGAATTTACGCGTCGTGGCGAGCGTTGGTGTTGGGTGGCCGTCTGGTGGCGGGGAGTCGCTTAGGCTTGCGCGGTGGGGTGGGGTCGGGGCATACCGAGCGGCGCGATGGGGCGGAACGTGCTTTTTTTGATGGCGGACGAGCTGCGGTTTGATTTGCCGGGGTTCATGGGGAACCCGGTGTGTCGGACCCCGAATCTCGATGCCCTCGCGGAGGAGGCGGTCATTTTCGACAATGCTTACGCAGCGTCGCCGGTTTGCATCCCCGGGCGGCAGTGTCTGGCGACGGGTAAATATCCGCTGCACATCGGGTGCGAGTATTTTGGCGATGACCTCGAGCCGGGTTCGGATACGTTCGCGCGGCGCTTTTCCGAGGCGGGTTATTACACCGTGGCGTGCGGGAAGCTGCACCACCGGGGGCCGGATCAGATGCAGGGCTGGATGCACCGGATCGGATCGGAGGCGGCGGTGAATTGGCCGGATACCCCACCGAATCGGCGGCGGGCACAGGTCGGTCGGATGAAATGGCGGGGGGCGGAAGAACTGGCGTTGGCCGGGGTGGGCGAATCGCCGCTCGAGATTCACGACGAGTACACGGTCGACGGTGCGCTGGATTTCCTGCGGATGCATTTCGGTGGAATGTATCGGCGGGGTGAGACGGAATCGCCCCCGGTGCTGCTCAAGGTGAGTCTGCAGCAGCCGCATTTCCCGCTGCTGGCGGATCGGGAGACGTTCGATTATTACCGCGAGCGGGTGAGGGCCCGGACGGACGAGGGGGTGCCGGGTCATCCGGCGCTGGCGATCGGCGCGTTGCCGTGCGGAGACGTCGTGACGGCGGAGCAGGTGCTCGACGCGACGGCGGCCTACTACGCGTTGGTGGAGCGGGTCGACGCGGAGTTTGGTCGAGTGCTCCAGGGGCTGCGGGACGAGGGGGAGGATCCGGACGAGTGGACGATCGTTTTCACGGCGGACCACGGCGAGATGTTGGGCGAGCATTCGCTCTGGGAAAAACGGAAATTTTACGAGGGAAGTGTGCGGGTGCCGCTGTTTGTGCGGGACGTCGAGCGGTTTGCGCCGGGACGGCGACGGCAGAACGTGAACCTCGTGGATGTGTATCCGACGCTGTGTGGGCTGGCCGGGATCGGCGTGCCGGATGATCTCGACGGACGGAGCTTGTTGCCGCTCCTCGAGGGGCGTGACGGGCGGTGGGAGAACGAGACGTTTTCGCAATTCGAGGCGGATCATTTCATGATCAAGCGCGGCAATTTGAAATATCTCACCTTCGGGGAATGGGGTCCCGACGTGCTGTTCGATCTGGCAAGTGACCCAGGCGAATCGGAGAATCGGATCGGCGAGTATGATTACGGCAGCGACGTTGTGGTGATGCGGGAGCGGTTGCAGGAGTTCATGGCGACGCGAGTGCCGTAGCGGATACGCGGTGGGGGTTCTTTGGAATTGGCCGCCGTTCGTCTGGGGCCTGCCGGCCGTTCAGCACAAAGGGGTGGTTTGGCTGCGATGGAAGAAGTTCAATCGGCTCGTCGAGAGATCGAATCACAGAAATCAAATCATGAATCCAAACATTGAAAAATTCAGCGCGGCGATCGCCAATGATCCCGAGCTCCAGGCGAAAGTTCAGGCGATCCACGCGGACGCGGCGAAGGCGGCGGCTACAAAATTGGCGGACTTGTCGCGGGAAGTGGGAACTCCGTTCACCGGAGAAGAATTCCTCGCCAGCGCGGCGGCGACGACACGGGAGTTGTCGGAAGAAGAGCTGGGAGCCGTCGCGGGTGGCGCGGGCTGGAAGGCGGACTCGCCGACCAACGTGATGGCGAGCCTTTTCACTCTGGGGCTGATGTGTGCGATATCCGGGATTTTGACCGCGGCGGCTCCTGAGGTCACGAACTGCCAGCCCAAGGACTGGCATTGAGTTCTGGAGAGGTCACCTCGGTTGCAAACTGGCAACCGAGGGGAGGGAGGGATCGAGGAGCCGGAGGAAGGTGTAGCCAACCCCGGTGGTGCCCTGGAAGAAGGACGGGGCAAAGAGTCGCCCGCAGTCGGCACCCGTGAGTGGGAAATGACCGGCTTCGTTTCGCTGGGTGAGGATGGGGCGGGCGCGGGCGACCGCCGCTTCTCGCAGGTCGGCGTGCGGCGTGATTTTTGAGGCTTCGAGGAGGAGCTCGATGCGCGCGGTTTCGCCGCAGCAGAGGTGGGTGGGGGTTAGCGCTGGGCCGTGACGGGCGTCGGCGATGGCGACGTTGATTTCGGTGCGGGTTTCCGTGTCCGAAATTCCCTGCGCGATTCGGGCCAGGCCGACGCCGGGTGCGCCAGAGCACCAACCCCACATGAAGGCGTCGCGGTCGGTCGTGCACGCGCCGCGGCGGAAGTCGGGCCAGTTCCCCGGGTCGGGGCGGAACGTGGAGCGTTCGTAGGCGATGGCTTCGGTGGAGGCTTCGAGGAAGCGTGACTCTCCGGTGGCCTCGCCGAGTCGGCTGAGCGCCCAGGCGAATCCGGCGGCTCCGTGAGCGAGTCCGGTGAGCGGGCGGAGAGCGAACTCCGGCTGCGAGGCGCGGAGGCCGTCGCCGGAGGCGACGCGGCGGGCGAGGAGGGTGTCGCCGAGCCGGATCGCGGACTCGAGGAGCGAGGGATCGCCGGTCTGCGCGTGGAGCTGGACGAGCGCGAGGATGGCCCCGGCCCCACCACCGAGGAGGTCGTCGATGTCGCCGGGAGTGTCGGGACGCTCACCGATGAGTTTTGCAAAAAAGGCCGCGTCTTCGAGGTAGTGGTCCTGGCCGGTGAGATTGGCCAGGAGTTGGGAGCCGTAGAGGAGCGAGCCGAGGCCGGAGCCGACGCCCAGTGGTAGGTGCGTTAGGAAGGGGCGGTTGCGGTCGCGGCGCATTTCGTCGAGGCGCGGGCGCGTCGAGTCGAGGGCGAGGTTGAGCCAACGGGATTCGCCGGTCACGCGGGTCAGCGCGGCGAGGAAAATGGCGACTCCCAGCGAGCCGCTGTAGAGGTCGAGCCCCATGAGGGCAGCGTTCTGCATCTTGCGCAGCGGATCGAAGCCGAACGAGAGCCACGAGATGCCGCCGTCGCGCAGCGGGATGGCGCGGGCGGCGAGGTCCCCGGCGATGGAAGTCGCGACGCCGAGCCAGTCGTCCGGGGGGGCGGGGTCTGATTTTGCGTAGCGAAGGGTCAGGCTCGCGCGCACGAGGGCGGCTTGTTCGGCGATGACGCTCGCGTCGAGCTGGCGGAGTTTGTCCTGGGAGTTCTGCCAGCCGGAGCGCCAGAAATAGTCGCGCACGGTGACGCCGCCGTCGCCGCGGAGGGTCATTTCGTCGTTGTGCGCGTGGAAGATGGGGATGTCGCCGTTCTCGAGGCCGCGACGTTCCGCTTCGTAGCATTTGAACACCTCGGGACGATCCGCGGCGGGGTCCGGCGGCAGGAAAGGGCGGGCCAGTTTTTCGATCTCGATGGATCGGTCGATGGCGCTGCGCAGGAATTCGGGTCGGAGCAACCGTTGGCGCATCACGCCGTAGATCTGGGTATTGCGAACGAGAAAGCGGATCTCCGCGCCACGGAACGGCGCGAGCGGGAGGTCGTCGCGAGCGGTCAGGAGGGTGCGGGCGGCGGCGGTGAAGCCGGTGACGACCTCGTCGACAAAGGGCGTAGCGGGGATGAGGTGGCCGGCGGCGTCGCGGGGGACGTTGCCGGGCTGCTGGTCGGGAGCGGGGCGCATTTCCTGGCGCATGCGGTCGGTTCCGAGGTCGATCCAGGTCGGTTCGTGCCAACCCGCCCGGGCGCGGTGGGCGCCGCTGAATCCGCTGAGGTCGCGGGCGTTGCCGCGCTCGTCGATCTGCCAGACGGGGAGCAGGAGGGTGGTGAGGACGCCGGTGTCGAAGGTCGGCGCGTCACCGGCGGCGGCGAGCTCGGCGTCGGTCGCACCGAACGGTCGGGGGGTGGGCGTGAAGAGGGTTTCCAGATCGATGAGGACGGGGCCGTTTGCGGTGGCGATGACGTTTTCCTCGTGAAAATCCGAGCCGCTGCAGATCCAGGCCAGGGCGAGGAGTTCGCCGGCGCTGCGGTAGTAGGCCGGGAGATCGTCGGGTGGGGCTGGAGCGACGAATTCCACCCAGCCGTAGTCGCCACGGTCGAGCGCGTGAGGCGCGCGAAGTTGGCTGGCCGGATTGCGGACGCGCAGCCATTCGATGAGGTCGTGCCAGGCAACGTCCATCCGGAGGCCGCGGGGTTTGTAGATCAAGCGACGACCGTCCGCGAAGGTGAGGCCCATGACACGCCGACCGCCGCGGTGGGCGTCGCCGAGTTGGCCGTCGATGGCGATGATGCCGCCCTCAGCCCCGGGGAACGTCTCAGCCAGCGCGTCCCGATCCCGCGCGAGTCGTTCGAGAAACTCCGCGACGCTCGTGCGCCAGTGGTGCAGGGCGAGCGCGAGCTCGCGCGCGAGGACGGGCCAGTGGTGCAGGCGGGAGCGGAGTCCGCCCGCGCGGAGGTCTGCGGCGAGGCGGGCGTAGGGTTCCCGGCGAGGCGGGAGGAGGCCGAGGCGGCCGCTGCTCAATTCGCTGATGAGCGCCGGGGCGGCGAGTTCGGCGAGCGTGCGGGTGAGTTCATCGACAAGACTGGGGGGTAATCCGGCGAGGCCGTCGGCGGTCGCGTGGGCGAGTGGGCGGAAAATTTCGCCGAAGGGGACTTCGTCGTCGAGCGGCCCGAGCGGGGAGGATTCGAGGCGCGCCAGCCCGCATTCCAGGAGCGGGCGGGCCTGGTCTGGCGGCGGGGTCTCGAATAACGCCGCTCCTGCGAGTCGGGTGCGCGCCTCGTCGCTCGACCAGCCCAGATAGCGCCAACGCTGGGCGAGGCGCGCGGGGTTCGGCGAAGCCGAGATGGCGCTTTCCCACGCTCGGAGGCGGTCGTCGACGAGTCTGGGATCCAGCGCTTTCACCGGACTCAAGGACGGGAGTTCGCTTTGTTCATGGACGACCGTCTTTCCGGAGCAGGTCAGCCAACTCACCGCCCTTCTCGGAACCGAACTTGGCGGGAATGCTGCCGCAACCCAGGTGGGTGTTGATGTAGATCGCGCTATAGTTCGAGCCTCCGCCGGCGACCGCGCCGAGTTGCTCGTCCGAGAGTTCGCTATGGTTGAGGCGGGTGGCTGCGAGGAATTCCTCGGTGGTGAAGGGAGCGTCGGTCTCGGCGGACAGGGCGGCGATCCGGGCGGCGGCGTCGCGGGCGACGGTAGCGTGGATGGATTGGACTTTCGCTTGAAGCTCGGGGCTGGCGGCGACGGCTTCGGTGAACTTCGTGACGTTTTCGGTGCTCATGGTGTTTGGTTTGCTGGGTGGGGTGATGGGTCTCGGCGGACTATTTCCCCCACTGCGAGGGTTGGCATTTGTCGGCTTCGTTGCCTTTGATCAAGGCGGAGGCCGAAGCGATGAAGGCGCAGCCGATGCCGAGGGTAATGATGCTGGCCATGACGTTGGCCTCCCCGGAGTTCCACCAGCCGCCGGAGACGGATTCGAGTTGTTCGTCGGAGAGTTCGCCTTGAGCGGATTGGGCGGAGGCGAGGAACTCGTCGGCGGTGAACGGCGCCTCCGTCTCGGCGGAGAGGGCAGCGATTCGCACGGCGGTCTCGCGGGCGGCGGCGGCTTGGATGGCCTGGATTTTCGCCTGGAGCTCAGGGCTGGCGGCGACGGTTTCGGTGAATTTGGTGATATTCTCGGTGCTCATGGTGATGACTGATTGAGTGGGAACTGCGGTGGGCGTTCCCGATGGAGGAAAATCTTTCACCGGCACGGGTTTTCGTCCAAGCGATTGGGATGAACGGCGGATGGGGGCTGGATGAGTGGTGGCGAGAAGCTTGGAAATTCTTCGTCGAGCGAGTCGGGTCGTCTGACGGCGAGGCGATTGTAGCGCAAGGTATCCTTTTCGAATGAGACCAGGATGGATAGCTTGTCGGAGCCGTTCCAACCCGACCAACCTACCGAAACAGCATGACACCATTCACCCCGTACACCTTCGGCAGCATGTCGTTGGGAAGGAATCCCGCCGACATCAAAAGCGACCTCGCTGTGGCCCGGCGGGCGATGGAGGCGGGCGTCTGGTTTCATTCCAGTCCGACTTACAATAGTGGCTTCACCTACATGGTTCTGCGGACGGCATTCGACGAGGATCGAAGTGCGGTTCCGCCGATGATTCTGAAAGTGCGCGATGCGTCGGTGTCATTAATGCGGTTTGAAGTGGAGGACAGCTGCCGCCGTCTCGGACTGGGATCAATTGACGTGGCGCAGCTCGTTTCCATGGATGCCAATCCGGGCAATCTGGTGGATCAACTGTGCGCCGGTGATGGCCCACTTGTTGAAGAACTCGATTCTCTTCGCTCACGGGGACTCATCCGACAGGCGGTGATTTTTTTGACTCCACAAAATTCCGATGCCGCCGTGCGGGCAGCCCGCAGCGAGCTGATCGACGGCGTCACCTTGTATTGGAATGCCTGTCAGCGCGATTGCAGCGCCACGGCCTGGGCGACGATTCGTGAGAATCAAATTCCGACATTGGCGTTGCGGACTCTGGGTGGAGGTCCCGGTGACAAATCCAGCGCCGCCAAGGCGGACCTTCTCGATCAGCTCGTCGAATCGGTTGGTTGTCGCAATCTAACCGCGTTCAACCTTCGGTTGGCCGCCAGCGAGTCCGTCATCCAGACGACGATCGGCGGCACAGCCTCACGGCCGCACCTGGAAGATTTCCTGGTGGCAGCCCAGGAAGCGCGCCCCCTGCCGGACGAAATCCTTCGCAGCGTCGAGCAACTGCAAACTGCTGCGACGGCGGAGTAATTTCCGCCGACGCTCCTGCGGACTGGGCGCGGGAATGTTCGTGGGGACTACATGCAATTCTGGGGGCGGTCACCGTTCTGCGAATTCTGATACATGATCAGGCAGGCCAGACCGGCGGTGAAGATGCTGGCGGCGACTCGGCCGAGAACCTCCCGGTTGCCGCCGGCGACGACTTCGAGTTGTTCGTCGGTGAGTTCGGCCTGGGCGGAGTTCGCGGAGGCGAGGAATTCTTCGACGGTGAAGGGTGCGTCGGTTTCGGCTGACAACGCGGCGATCCGGGCGGCAGTGTCGCGGGCGGCGGTGGCGTGGATGGACTGGACTTTTGCCTGCAGGTCGGGGCTGGCGGCGACGGCTTCGGAGAATTTGGTGATGTTTTCGGTGCTCATGGTTGTGGTTGCGTTGGATCGTTTGAACTCAGTGGTGGCTCGCGTTTCGATGGATGGAACGGTTTCAGCGGTTGGGAATTTCGTCCAAGTGTTTGGGACGAGTGGCGCCCGAGGGCCGGATGAATGGTCGCAGCAGGGAGATGGGCCGCATCGCCGGGCGGTTGCTTCCCTTGGGAGGTATTTTTCTGAACGAAGGGTGTCAGAAGCGGTTGCTTCTTGACCTGGCAGGCAGCTCTTTGCATGGATTTCGCAACAACCTACATGCCAAGCGTGTCCGAATCTTCGCCGCCGTCCGGGCGGAGTGCGCAGCTCCCGCTGGTGGCGGAAATTTTTTCTGCGGATCGGACGTTTCGGGATCATTTGCAGCGGCTTTTGCTCCGGCATCCGGCGATCACGGTGACGCGGACGCCGGAGTCGCTGGGCGAGGTGTCGTGGTCGGGGGCGCGGCTGTTGTTTTGTGATTTGGATGGGGAAAGTGAACGCGTGCTCCGGATGCTGGGGGAGCGGCCTTCGTCGTTGGATGTGATCCTGCTGGCGGGTGAGGAGCGGTGGGCGGCGGCGGCGTTCGAGGTGGACGCGTTGGATTTCCTGGTGAAGCCGGTGGAGAGCGATCGGGTGGGGCGGACGGTGCGGCGGTTGCTTCGGCTGGACTGGGCGGCGGGGAGTGCGGAGGTGGCGGAGAGCGTGCAGCGGATCTTCGTGCCGTTCGAGCGGGGGCGGCGATTGATCGCGATCGACGACATTTGCGCGATCCACGCGATTGGAAATTACACGCAGGTGCTGCTGGCGGGGGGCGCGACGGAGGTGGTGATGCGGTCGTTGGTGCGGTGGGAGGCGACCCTGGGCGGCGGGCGGTTTATTCGGATTCATCGGTCGACAATTGCGAACGTGGCGCGGATCCGGCGGCTGGAGGTGTCGGCGAGCGGGGAAGGGGGACTCGCGGAGATCGAGGGTCTGAGCGAGAAGCAGGCGGTGAGTCGGCGCTGTCTGGCAGCGCTGCGGGCGGCGCTGGCGACCGCTCGTCAGCCGGGGGACGACCGTTCGTCCAAAACTCGTGGCACGGAGGGCGGTCCGACGTAAGGTCGTGTGGAATTGCACCCATGAACGGTCCGGATTTTCAAAACATGACCCGGCGCGAGATCGAGGATTACCTGATCGAGCGAAGTTTGGTGGACGCGTCGTTTCGCGAACGGTTGATCCGGGAGCCGCGCGCGGCGTTGACCGAGTTGGGGCTGCCGCTGGGCGAGGACGTCGTGGTGAACGTGCACGTCGAGGAGCCGGGGAGTTTCTCCATCGTGCTGCCGCGGGTGCTGCGGGAGGGCGGCGAGCTGAGTCCCGAGGAGCTGAGTGGGGTGGCCGGCGGAGTGACGGCACCGGTGGAGCAGTTTTTTCGCGGCTACGTGTGAGTGGCGCTGGGCGGGTCGCCTGGGTTGGCTGGCTCCTCTTGCTGGCTGGCGGGTCGGTGTGGGGTGCGGCGGCGGGTGGGGAGTTTACCCGGTCGGAATTGGGATTCGATCTGCCGCGGATCGACCCGACGGCGGCGGTCTTTGCCACGCTCGAGGACAGTCCCCAGATCGCGCTGCAGGAGGAACAGGTGGGATTGCGGATCGGTGGCGTCGTGATCTCGGCGGGGCCATTTGACACGACGGTGGTGGGGCGCGGGAGGATCCGCGGAGCGCGGGAGGATCGCTCGGTGACGCCGCGGGAGGGGGCCGTGCCGGCGGGGCAGGCGGCGGGAGTGGATTTGCAGAATCCGTTTGTGCGGCGGGATTCGCTCTACGAATACGAGGTGGGATTGCGGAAGAAGTTCCGCAACGGCGTGGTGGTCGAGCCGACGACGAATTATCGCTTCGCGGGCGGGAGTGATTCCGGGAGGTTCAACAATCGGAGCGAGTTTGGGTTTAATTTCGGTGTGACGATTCCGCTGGGGCGGGGGCTGGGGACGACGGTGAACGAGGCACCGGAGATCGCGGCGCAGTTCGATTGGCGGGCGAGTTGGTTTTCGTTGCGGAACGTGACGTCGCAGGCGGTGCTGACGACGGTCTCGACGTATTGGAGCTGCCGGGCGGCGGAGCGGCGGTATGAGTTGCTGGTCGAGAACGAGGAAATTTCCGCCGGGCTGGTCGGGACCGTCGAGGCGATGGTCGAGGCGCAGGAGCTGGCGAGTTCGCAGTTGTCGCAGATCCGGGCGGATC
>CAWHTR010000008.1:0-485164 GCA_963832325.1 uncultured Verrucomicrobiae bacterium
TGATACCATCGTTTGGTATTAACTGGTATAAAGGGTCTTGATCAGGCGTTTGCTTGACGCAGCAGCCAGCCGTTTCCGACCAGAGAGAAGATGCGCGAAGGATCGCTCCAGAACTGGCGCAGCCAGCGGGTAGCGGCATCGAGAAGGTGGTCGAGATTGCGCCACTGGCGATTGCAAAGGCCGTCTCGGAGCTGATCCCATAACCGCTCGACGGGATTGAGTTCGGGACTATACGGGGGCTGTCGCACGACGACCACGTTGTCGGGGATGCGAGCATCGCCAGCTCGGGGGTGAAAACCCGCCCCGTCCCAGATCACGATATGAATGGCCCCAGGATCGCGGTTACTGATTTGGGCCAAAAAGTCGGCGCTGACATCACAGTCCGCTTTGTTGGTATAGAAGAACTCCGATCCGCCGCCGCCGACTTGAAGTGCTCCCCAAATATATTGCCAGTCGTAGCGGATTGAACTGTCTTTGGTCGCTCGTGCACCGCGACTGACCCAAGCTCGCCGATGAGTCGGTTGAAGACCAAAACGGGCCTCATCCGCTATCCAGATCCGCAGAGGGCGCTTGCTATTCTGTGGCGTTGTCTGTTCGCGCACCGCCCGTAAAAGCTTGCGCGCGAGCTGGGTGCGAAACTCAAAACGGGCGCTCTCACGACTCTTGGGATGGCGAGGCCGCACCACTTTGAGCCTCGCTCCGACTTTTCCCAACCAGAAACGCACCCTTTCAACGCTGGCTTCGACTCCATGGTGCCTTTTGAGCCATTGGCGGGCATCTTCCCCTCTTCGAAAACTCCCCTTGGCTACCTTCTTTCTGAGTTCTTTCTCTGCCCGCGCGTGCAGGCGGCTGGCCGGACCTGGCTTCCTCCCGACCCGCGCCAGTAGAAGTTCGATGCCCCCGCTCCGATAACGATCAAACCACGCTTGAATGGTCGCTCGGCTGCGTCCAACTGCCGTGGCAATTTCGTCTAGATCAAGTTTCCCCTCCAACCCGTGACTCACTGCCAATAACCGCTCTCGATTTTTGACTATCTTCTCTGTTTTCAACCTCTTGAGAACCTCTTGGCTCTCTCCCTGCACGTCTAGCCCGGATATTTCACGGGTCGCTGGGAAGATAGTGTTTGGAAGGTAACGGAGGCGTTGCAGGCGATTGAAGAGGCGATTTTTGGGTCATTGGCGGTGGGTGAAGACAGCACCCCCAACCCCCGTTGGTTTTTGGGTGCCGGGGACAGCACCAGAGGGCGTTCAGGCCGAACTGAGGCGAGTGATCGTCTGGGCGAAAAGGCTTTGATAAGGGTAGGCGCTGGAGAAAAGCAGTCGGATGCGGCGGGTGTTGCGCAGGATGACGGTTCCGATTTTGAGGATTTTCAGGCGGATTGTGCCGACTTGAGCACGGGCCAGTTCCGTGCCCACCAGAGCGACGCGGCGGATGGTTTCCAGGAGGACGTAGGCCGCGCTTGAGAGCAGCAATCGGAACTGGTTGGCCCACCAGCCCGAGCAACTGGTGCGGTCGGCAAAGAGCCCGAGTTGCTGCTCCTTGATGCGGTTCTCCATCTCGCCGCGCGCGCAGTAGGTGCCATCGTAGAGCGCCTGCGGATCGCCAGTGAGACTGGTCACGACGAAGCGTGGATTGGCTCCTTGGACGCTGTGTTCGGCCTTGGCGATGACACGCCGCTGCCGATCCCAACTCCCGGCCGCGTAATCGATCCACACGAAGTGGCGCTGCTTCTCTTTGGTTTGTTCAAAGCGCTTGGCGGCGTGCTCCCGGGCTTGCTCAGCGAGTGCGAGCAGGCGCGAGTTCTTGGCCAGCCCAACGATGTAGTCGATCTCGTGCCGATCACACCAACGCAGCATCTTCCGGGGGATGTCCCGTAGATCGTTAAAAGTCGGTGGAGGTTGGCAGGTAGATTGGTGTTCTATTGGCTAATTGGTTGGCAAGAGGGATCTTCGGTTTTGGAGTCGATTGGAGCGGAGGGTTCGGAGCGAAGCGGAGAAGCCGGGGCGGAGATCGGCTCCAAAACCGAGCGGCGAAGGGCCTCCCGGAGTTGGGGAAGATCGGCGCTGTGGGCGATGCGTCGAAAGCCGCTTTCAGCCCACAGCAATCCCGATGCCGCCCAGCGTTCGAGCATGTCACCCTTGACGTTCCAGCGTTTGACATTGCCGGTCTGTTCACGCCAGTTGCGCATGACGTTTTCAATGGCGTTGGTGCTCAGCAACGTGCCGTGGAGCGTGGCGGGAACTTCCAGGCGATGGACGGCCAGGGCTTCGTCTCGTCGCTCGCTCAGCAGCAGCGCCGCGGCCGCGTTGCGCTCGGCTACGAAGTCCAGAATGTCGTCGTAGGCTTCTTCCCCCGCGGTTTTGCCTTGGGCTTGGCGGAGTCGCTTGAAAAGCCGCTGGCTCTCGGCGCGGTCGCGCATTCGGAGTCGATCCGCTACGTTGCGCTCGAGATGCACCAGGCAGGTCTGCTGCACCGCGCCGGGCCAGATCCGGCTTACCGCGCCCGAGATGGCCGCCGATCCATCGCGAATGACCAGCAAGGCTCGATCTCTGGGAGATCGCACCCCGCGTCGCTCCAACCGACTCAACACCCGGCTGACCGTCTCCAAGCTCTCCGAACTGCCGGTCTCAAAATCAAGCACCCGCTTGTGGCCATCGCGGTCGATGCCCAAGGCAACCACCACGCAGTTCTCCCCGCCCACAAACACGCCATCAATCATCAGCGCCAGCCAATCGCCGTCCTCGAGCGAGCGTTCGCGCACCAGCTCCAACTGCTCACGGCTCTTCTCCGCCCACATGCGCGAGATCGAGCTTTTACTGATGTCGCCTTGGCGTGCCCGCTCCAGTCCTCGCTGCGACATGCCCTCGGCCACGTGCGCCACAATGTCCTCGAACAGTCCTGCCTGACTTGCCGCCGCCCGATAACTCTCCAGTTCGACCTCGCCTTCGCTGGTGTGCCGGACCCGTGGACGAACAATCTCTTCCTTGCCTCCGTCCAGATAAGCGCGGCCCTTCTCCGAGCCGGCCCGCCGATACTCGCTCCCGGCTTCAGGATGATAGCGCCGCCCGCACAGCGACTCCACCTCCTCGGACATCATCGCCCAGAACGCCTCGCGCACCGACGCACGCATCACTGCATTAAGCAGCTCGGCTGCTTCTCGCTCTCCGCCTTGCATAAATGCGGTCTTCAGTTCTTCATGTTTCATCGTGGTGGTTGGTTCTTTTGGTTTGATCACCTCCCACGCTTCTGCGCGGGCGAACCAACCTCCACCTCTTTATTTTAACGACTCACGGGACACTTCCGGGAATCGACCCCGGTTTCAGTGCGATTGATGCAGAAAACTATATTGGAGGAGTCGGAGACGCTGGGGACGGAGGACGGAATATCAACGCATCTCTGCCGAAAAGCTTTCGCTGAACGTGTCTATGAGAAAGGCGGAAATTGCCTCGTGACTACCACTCAGGCGCTCCGATTCGCCACATTTTAGTATGACTATAAACAGAGTGACATAAACAGGTTATGAAGGATAAAGGAATTTATTTTCCTGAAAATGTTGGAAAACAGCTTCCCGGATACTAGTTGTTGCGCATCCCCGCAATGCTGCTTTCAAATCGTCAACGAAAAATTGCTTCTCTGGTTGACGCTTTACTTGAGCTTCCTCGCTATCCTTGGCTTGAGGAAGACCAGCAGATCATCGCGGAAAATTCCTTGCGCGGCTTGAAACGCCATCAGGTGGCCGACCGTCCTCAGTTCAAAACAATGCCGCTTTTAGCAGTCGTGTATTGGCTGCTGCGGCCAAACACGCGTTGGCGGTCATACATCTTGGACGACACGGACAGAAGTGCTGTCAGCAGAGGAATTTTCTTCGTCCTTGCCTACCAGCTCAGCAAGCATCGTTACACCCAATCTCAGCGGTCGGCGGTTGCGCTCATTGCTCGTCGCCTCATGTGGATTTCCGGGATCGGAGTGAATGTTGCTAGCCGCAACAGTATTGCAATTCTATTGTCCGGACACGGGGTGTGGCGAGTTCCCCGCCCGGGTGTCGCCGCTCCCGCTGGAGCCTCTTGGCGGCATCGGGGTGCGGTGTTCAGAAATTGTCATCGGTCGACGGCGATGGGATTGGTCGAGACTTCCATCCATTTCCTTGCCGGACACCATATCTACCGATGTCCCGTAGATACCGAACAGATGGATACGGCCGATGATCGAAATCTCGGTTTTTCGCTGAGCTTTTACGGAGAACGGATCGGTTTTGGAATCGATCAAGTCCGTGCTGACGAACAACCTGCGGCCCAAAAATCGCCCTTGGCAAACATCCATGCGGTCAACGCGGCAGTCACCAGTTTCTTGGCACCTGATCCCCGAGGCTTGCTCGTTGCGAGCCACATTCTCGAAGCGGCGCGGAACGAGAATCGTATTTTTTCACGAAAATTTCCGATCCCGGAGGGACGAATGCGCAACCGATCTGTGAGACTGCTCGCTGGTGCCATCTCCGTGCTGACCGGGACACCTCTGGAAGAAGTCGTCAATATCGCCCTGCATCCGCCAGAAACGCTGGAATCGGGATTCGCATCATTCCGAAACTCGGGCATTGAGGACGCTCGGAAAATCATTGGGTTCATTGTGAGTTGGGACGAGGCCGGCAAGTTGCACCTACCTCGGTTCAACCTCGGGTCCGACAACGATCCATTCTTTCTCGTGATTTTCGTCGGTCCCTCTCGAAACACCGGGTTTTCGAGTCGGATCGCCGATCAATTCATCGTCGCTCCGCTTCCGTGCCTTGCTCAGCTCATCGAGCAAGCGCGGGGCGCCTGCGGGAATTGGCAGAATCCGACTTTTGCTAGCGTGGTCCAAGACTGTTCACTGTCCAAAATCCGCTACGGTTTGGTCAAGAGTGTCTCCAATCCCTTCGGCAACGTCCCTTGGCATTGGCACCACCGGACTTTTCAGCGTTTCACCAGCTCGCCTCACTCCGGTTTTGTTTACGCAGCGGCTGTGGAGTGCGGGATACCTCCTCCGATTTTGTCCTTGATGATTGGTCGACCCTTCGGCCCATGGAGAGCAAGTCTGAACTACGCCTGTGTCTCAGCAGAAACCATTGCCTCGGCCTTCGCGAATGTTCAGAGCGTGCTATTCGGAGCAAAAGGAATGCATCGATCCGGGAAGCCAGTCTTCTCCAAAAATTACTCGGTCGGCGCAGGATTGCTGCAAAACCGTCAGATAGGCCCCGCTGGGATTCCGCCCATTTCGGATTTGATGATTGCTGGCGGGGGTCACTCGAAAACGACCGGTTGGTTGGCCGTCAAAGCAGCAGGTGCAGATCGGTTGATCCGTGTCTTCGGGCGTCGATATATGTCCATCCTCTCCAACCCGGCCAACGAACTCATCGATCAGCTCGAAATCTTCCAGTTCAAAGATAAAAACCTGGCTGGGAAAGTATTTCCGCGGTTGCTTCCGCTTCCAGCGGAACTGCGGCGGTATATTTCAGAAAGTGGCTGGGCAGCCGGGCCACGGCAGATCAAAATCAGGGGACCCGCCGAGGGGGAAGTCGAACGCCTTCGAACATTCGCTGGTGACAGAAATGGTGGTCGCAAAGCGTTCTACTCGCACTGTCTCCAACGAGGATTTGGGGATGAGATGATCTCATTTTTGTTTGGCCACGGGTTCACCCTCACCAAGTCGCTCGGACCGATCTCTCCGGTGCCTTGGTCATGGTTTGTTTCGCAGGCCCAGAGCGTCGTCGATCAAACTGCTGAAGATTCGCAACTGCATGAGGCGATTTCACGGCTCGAATCACCCACTCGGCGTCAGCTCAAACGGGCGAATTCCATGCAATCAGCCAAGGAAGCCGGGAACCGCGAGGCCCCCAGTTGGGGTGAGTTGCCTGATGCCATTCAGCATCTGCCGATTCCTTCAGCGCACGAGCTTCAATTCCTCAAAAGCTTGATGGACGCCATCGTTTCGTCTTGGGCAGACTTCAGAATTCACCCGGAGAAGCTAAAAAAAATCTTCTTCCTCCTCCTCATCCTCGGCGGACTCCCGTTGAACCACGTCAAATCCTACATCCGCTATGTTCGAGGCAATTCCGTGATTCGGTGCAAGACGAACGGAAGCACCGCATACTTCGTTATTTTCCCAATTCCCCAGCAGGATCTGGGCTTGGGGTTGGTCCCGCTTCGGCTGTCGGACCGGATTGGCAGACTGCTTTTTCTGACACTGAGATGCATTTACGTAAATGAACGTAGGAGCGCAGTAATTGCGAAAGAAAAAAGTCGGTTCGATACACGGATCGTGTTTCGCGGCATCAATCGCTCGAAATACGAGGAGATCGTTCGGTTTGCCAGATCTCTGGGGCGCAACGAGTCAGGGCTTCAAGCAGCGTCGTGGGTGAGGGCGGCGCTCAATTCCGGATCAAAATTTTTGGCCCGAGCCCGATTTGGCGGATTGATTTTCGGCTCTTTGAGCGGACGCGGCGTCACGCCATGCAACTTCTACGAGATCCAAGACCTTTTCTATCAAGCCTTCGGAGAGAGCGTGGTGCTTGAAACGGTAACTGGGAGCGCTTGGGAGAACTCTTTTCGTCCTAGTCCGACGGACATAGCCGCTTATCGGAGTCACAAACGAGGAACGAGACCCGGTGGACGAGGACGCCCGTCCAGTGCGCGAACTCCGACGAAGGGTTTACAGTCGATCCACGATCTGACCCGCTACTATCACGGAGTCTTCCAAACCCCATCGGCCACCTTGATTCGTGATTCAATGGACCGTTTGGGCGTCTACACGTCGAGGGCATCTGAGGCAGAAGAGTATCCACGTTCTCGACGGTCCTCCTTGGCATCTGCCCGTCTAATCATGAGGAGTTTGCGGGAGAGGGGTAATCTCTTCACCGGTGGCGCGGAGCATATGCTGTGGCCACAGCACAGTTTGCATTTTCTCGATAAGCTTAACGAAATTCTGACAAGAGTTGCAACAATTGAAGAACGGCAGGCAGCCCTCTGGTGGGTAACGTTGGTTTTATTAATAGGATGCCGTCCGAACGAAGCTCCTCTGATCTCGGAATCCCACATTGATGACCCGAAGGCTCCTGTGATCGTCCGAATCGAAGGAAGGAAGACTACCGCCGCTCCGCGCACCCTGCATTTGAGTTTGTTCACCTCAGACCCCACTGGCGCCGCCCTTTTGGAGAAATTTTTGAAGTTGGGGAATGGCCGATGGACCTTCGCGAACCGAAGAATATTTTCGAACGGAGATGCGTTTCAACGGAAAGTAAACAATTGGATTGCGCAAGCTTTCGGGACGCTCAGGTCGGAGCTTTGTATGCCGCCGGCAGATCATACTTTCTCACTCTATAGCCTTCGCCATGCCTGCGCATTCCGTGTCGTTCAACAAGCCATTGACAGGTCGCTGTGGAAAGGAACCTTTTGGATTCAGGTCGCATCGGTGAGTCAAGCCCTTGGACACAAATCAATGGTCACAACCCTTTCGAGTTATCTGGGCACGGCGATGCTCTGTTTAGAATGGCCGTCCTTGCAGGATGGCGAGGACAGCTACTCGCCGTTGCGAAGTCCGTTGCTAGAGCCGCTGGAACGCGGCTAAGTCTAGCTCGGAATACGAATGTATCTGGCCCGGTTGAGACGCGGGCAGTGAGATAGTCTCGACACTGTGCCTTACTTGGAATGCCCATGGGTGGCGGGAGGGAAATCTGCCGAAAATCTGCGGTCGGTATCTTTTCCTCACTATGGCTGATTATTGCACAATCTACGACGGCGAACTCCTCGACTGCGGACTCACCAAATCTCAACGCGACGGCTTCGAAAAACTTCGGTTCTTTTTCGAGTTGCACGAGCGGCGGGTTCGAACTGTAGCGGGAATTTCGACCCGTCCTGATCCACTCATCGTTGGACCATCAGGTTCCGGAAAAACCTTTCTCGTCACCAAATTGGCAGCCGACCAGTCATTGCCAATGTTCGCGGTAAACGCGCAAAATTGGATTCCGCTCGGGGCACGAAGCGAGAGCGCGCATACGTTGACCCAAATCCTGCGGTTCATTGAAATGCATCCTCGGGGGATCGTGTTTGTTGACGAAGTCAACAAACTGACGGTCCAGCACACATCGGATAGCTCGTGGTGCGCCGATGTATTGAGCGAGATCTTGGCCTTTCTCGACATGGATGTCCGCTTGAAACCGGCTGGATTCTCTGCGGATCAGACCGACCACCTGTGGGAAAATTTTTTCATTGTGGGGGGCGGTGCTTTTCAAGGCGAATGGCACGGATCGAGAAGTCGAGAAATCGGCTTTTTCGAATTTTCCGCGGAACAAAAGGTCGAAAAATATCGCCGCGCGGTGCAGACGCAAACTCAAGTCGCCGACGAGCTGCTTTTCCGATTCAACACTGAAGTTATTGCGATCGAACCGCCAACCGGTGCCGAGTTTGCTGAACGCATTGAGACTGTGCGCCGGGCGCTTCGTATCCCGGCGCTCGATGAAAAAAGACTCTCCGCCGTAGTCGCGGAAGCTGTTGAGAGTAATCGAATGATGCGCTGGTTAGAGGGGTATGTCGTGCGTTGCATGTCAGATTGTTCGGACGGGATCGATCGTGGAGCGAGCCTCTTGGAGAATCTTGGAGTGTGTCTAGCTCCGACACTGGACTTCGTGCCGATCACTTCAGGCGCAAGTCAGACTGCGACAACAAAAAGAAGAGCGTTTTGCGCTGCATATGAAATCTATGCGCGTGCGCTGCGGGATCTTGAATCTGCCGCTGTATCCGCGGAATTCGGTCTCGCCGATCTTCTGCGAGTCGCCAGTCAACGCGAGGAAATGCAAAACGATCGCACGCTTCTTTGCGCACTGAATGATGCCCGAAAAATCTTTCGTGATTATCTGGCAAAGCCGGACGCGTCGCTCGTTGGTTGGATGCGCTGGCTTGCTGGTCACGTCGGGCAGGTTGCTGTAGCCAAATCCGATGAAGACCGTTGTGAAATTGCAAAGAAGATTGATGTTGTTAGCGAGGGGCTCAAACGTGGGATTGTTCGACTGAGAGGATGCATTGATGGGGCGGATGTCGCCTCCAGCGTCCGTCCCGCGCTAGTGGAATACATCGTCGCGGCCCAGCGATTGAGTGCGACTTGGCAAACACTGGCGCGGCTAGTGGTGGATCAGGATTGAAAAGGCTCTCCGGGCTCAACGAGGGAATAGTTGGTGCTGCGTCCACCGCCCGCGTCCTGCTGCAACACGCCGCGCTCAATCAATTCTTTGATGTCGCGCAGGGCAGTGTCGGGAGAGCATTTCGCGAGTTTCGCGTATTTTGAGGTGGTGAGTTTTCCGTCGAAACCTTCGAACAGGCGATTCACCACCTTTCGCTGCCGCTCGTTCACCAACGCGGAATCGATGCACTCCCACAGGCGCCTTTTTTGCAGCGCGAGTTGGAGTTTTTCTTCGGCACTTTCGATGGCGCGGTGCAGGCATTCCAAAAACCAGGTCAGCCACGGGGTGATTTCAAGGCCGGTCTTTTGAGCGGCTTCAAGCTTATCATAATACGCTTTCCGCTCAGCCTCGATTTGCGCGGACATGCTGTAAAATCGTTCCGCCGTCTCGTCGGACCTGGTAAGTGCAAGGTCGGTGATGGCGCGGGCGATGCGCCCATTGCCGTCAGCGAAGGGATGAATCGTGACGAACCACAAATGGGCGATGCCGGATCTCAAGACAGGATCCACGGTCGCCGTCTCGAACCATCTCAGAAAGGTTGCCATTTCTGTTTCCAGCTTTGCTGCCACCGGGGCCTCAAAATGGACTTTCTCCCGCCCAATGGGGCCGGAAACAACCTGCATGGGATCGCTTCCCGGTTTGCGCCATTCTCCGACCGCGATTTTATGAAGTCCGCTGTGGCCCGTTGGGAACAGTGCTGCATGCCAGCCAAGTAGCCGTCTCTCCGTCAGCGGTTCGGCAAAGTTTTGGCTCGCATCGAGCATCATCTCGACGATGCCCTCGACATGGCGGCTGGGGACGGAAGTTCCCGCATATTCCAATCCCAACCGACTGGCGATTGACGAGCGCACCTCGTCGGCGTCCAGACGCTCGCCTTCGATCTCGCTCGATTTGACGACATCCTGGGTCAACGTCGAGAGTTGAGCTTCGGCGCGAAGTCGAAATCCCAGCCCTTCCATCCGCCCGATCAGTCGGCCCTGTCGATGGCGGATATTTGCCAGCAGAGGGAGGAGGGCAGAGTTATCCCACGTCAATTCGGGCCACTCTTGGAGTTGATGGATATACATAATCGCCGCAAATACGCGGGGAATATGCCCCCTTAAACGTCGCATTGCCAAGGATATTTACCGCGTCGCTGCGGAGATTAGAGAGTCTATTCGCCGCATTTGACAGAGGTGAGGCAACATTTTCATGGTTTTGTTGCCTCGGAGAAAGGCGAGAGGACTCCACAGAAAATCTCACCTTGATCTCGGATGAATCGATGCGACTGGAGGCTTGTTCTGGGGGGAACAGCAGGCCGTCGCAGCATTCGTTCGCGGCGGCCTGCATTCTTTTCTCAGCTATGCCAGAATGGATTCTGCGCAGGCGGGAAGCCTATGGAATTCCTTGTCCGTATCTTCACGAATGCGCGGATGCCGACCACTTACCGAAGACGAAATTGGGCGAGTTCTTTCTGCGTTCGAGGGTCCGTCAGTCATCCGTGATCGAGCAATCTTCATCGCATCATTGAAGACTGGATTGAGGATTTCATCTACGCTGTCGCTGAGGGTGGGGGACGTTTCCCACGATGGAAAAATCCGGAGCCGCATTCGAATCCGCCGCGCAGCACTCAAGGGGCGGCGAGCAGGCATTGATATGCCACTCCACGCGGAAGCGGTCACGGCTTTACAGCTTCAACTGGATTCGCTCGCAGATCGGCATCCAGAGGCATACGTGTTTCCTGGTCGGGACCGACGAACCGCGCTCAACCGGATTCGCGCTTGGCGAATTATTAAAGCCACCTTTGCGTCCGCCGGGTTGCATGGCGCGCGCGGGGAGCTTGGATGTCACAGCACGCGAAAAACCTACGCACAACGAATCTATGAAGCTCTTGGACATGACTTGATTCGCACGAGCTATGCGATGCGGCATGCAAACGTGGCCACTACGATTCGCTATCTTAGCTTCGAGGAGTCAGATGTGGATGCCGCGATTTTGAGCCTCTGAGGTCGCCCCCAAGCAATGCCTCTCCTCCCATACTCAGAACCTTGCCAAGGTCGATATAACGATAGCTCTGCGGAGCGTGAAATCCTCCCTGCTGACTCCGCAGGGTCGCAAGCTCCACCGGGGAGGCAAGTTGCCAAGTCCGTGCAACCTCAATGGCAAAACCGGTAGCAAGGTTGGTAAAGTAGTCGTCAAATTCGCGCTTCGTAAGACCTGTCTTGGCCCCGTAGCGCCTCCAAATGGTCGAGGGGGCCGCTGCAATCACGTCCGCAATCTGAAATGCGCCAACGAGTGCTTTTTGGCTACCCGATGCGTATATGATGACCAAGTCCCCAGTCTCAACTCGTGGACGGATGCGACGGAGTTCGACGGTTTTTGTTCCTGCGAAAATCTGTTCAACAAACCGAGGTCGAATTGAGACAAGGAGGGCGGTGCTGGATTCCATGTTTACGCTAGTTCAAATCCGTAAGAGTAGATAGCCCCGAACTGTTCGTCTGAAATTCGACGCGGAGCGAGCAAGGGCTGACGAATCTTGAGGGCTTCCAACCGCTCAAGGGGAAATGGTTTAGGGAAACGTTCAGTCATGGAAAATCGAAATGCGAGAATGTCGTTTGCGAGATCGTTTTTGGCGGTCTGGAAGACGTCTTTCCACTGAAAAACGCCGAGCCTGCGGAAACGCTTGAACACTTCCTTCGGCTTGCCGATGACCACTTCTTCCAGTCGGGAGCAGGCTTTGATGCTCATCGAGCCCGCGCTATCAGCCCCCTTGCTGACATACCACAAGATCCGTGCCGGGGCCGTGAGGTGGCGATGCTGAGCCGAACAATAATAAACGCCTTCGACTCCGAGCAGAAGGTCCTCGCGGTTGCCGAAAAGGAACTGGGAAGCCAGCTCGTCATCAAAAAAATGCTGAGCCCATTCCGCACGGATTGAAACAATGAACGTCGGCAAGGCTGAGCCGGTCACTTTCGCAGGCCAAAGGCGCGCTTCGATCGCCGCGATGCCCTTAAGATCATTAGCATGATCGGCCGCGTCGATTGCCGGTCGTATTGCCCGGTCAAAAGCTTTGTTCGGCGTTGCGGTGGTCAAGGCGAGAGTGGCCGTTCGTAATTCCGCGAGACCACCTACAAAGCGAAGAGTTGCCTTGACCCACATACCTTCTGTTTCGACGAAGCTGAACTCGCTCAAAGCTTCTGATTCGGATTCGCTAATTCCCGCATCGGAAATCACCACAAAGCTTCGAGCCTCTCGGGTGGCCGCCTCCAACGCTCCGCGCAGGAAGTTTCGGACCATTGTCGGTCCCATCGTGTGCGCAGTCGCTCTCAGGGTGGTCACTTCCAATAAATCATTCTGACTCCGGTCACAGACTCCGAAGAGCACGGGCCTCTGATCACAGTCTAAAACAAATCTTGCCTCGATTTTCCGCGGCTGGCTAAGGCAATGCAAAACCCCTTTTCGAAAATCATTTGCTCGCTCCGTCACCCTGTCGCGGAATGCCTCGACCACCAGTCCCACATCTTCGGACTTCAGCGCGCGACTCTGAAGCTGGGATCCCGCAATTCGCGCTGGTCGATACAGCGCTTCACGCTCCAGCACATCCAATCTGCTGATCAATTCCGCCGGGTGGAGGACGTGCAAGCCGTATCGCTCGTAAAGCGGCTCGCATCGGTCAGCCAGTGCTTCGTCTCGGGTGACAAAATATGAGACATCGGCAGCGACGGCGTAAGCGACTTGACGAAGGTCGGATTCATCACGGAGCACGGCGGCCTCGGGAAACCAAGGCTTCAGTTCGTCGCAAACCTTTTGAAAGCGATTGTCGTCGGACCGGACAACGGCATATTGCGTCAGCGCCGTCGTGCTGCGCGCTCGAAGGTCCGCATCACCTGCACGGTCGATTTCGTTGAAAAGTTCTTTCGTGATATGGAGTTCGATGCTGGCCTGCACCCAGTCTGCAAGCAATGCTTTCGAGTCTTCGCTGTCTCTCTGCTCTCTGCATTGGAGATCAAAAAACACATTTGCGTCCACTACGACCTGCTGTCGATTTTCGTCGCCGGATGAGGCGAGTGAAAAAAGGTCGGGATGACCATGGTCAAACCACCAGAAGGTAAGCTCGTGCCCGCCCTGGCTTCGACCAGCCTTCCGGTGCAAGGCGGTGAAGCCGAACTTCGCCCACACATGTCTAGCGTCGTAATCCTGCCGACAGCGAAGGCCGATCCCCGCGAGCGGTTTTGTCACTTGCTTTAGGTTTTCGACAAGCGCGCGAGCGACCCCTGCGCCTCTCGCGTTCAGCGCGGTGCAGAGATGCACGATAATAGCTCGTTGTTTAGCAACTCGATAGAGAAGGTAGCCGATTACTTCCGACTGTTGGTTGAAGGCTAGAAGAATTTGACCGGCGCGCGCGTGTTCTTCGAACGCACCTTTCGGAAAGAAACCGAGGTGCCTGGAATCGGCACGGTGCAGACTGATAACTCTATCCAACGTTTGCTCTGGCCATTGCATCTTCTCGGTAATGATGCTCATGAAGGACGACCTCCGTATTCACAAGTTTGGGTAACAAGCAAAGAGCTTCTCCAATCGTTATTTGCCAGCCAGACATTCCAGCCATCCAGATCTGGCCAGCCGAGATTAATTGCAAATTCGACGCCAAATATTGCGATGACGCAGTAGTATTTTCCCTGGGCCGTGGGGAGAATAATCCACTCGTTGAGAACCTCAAAATCTTTCGAGTTGGGCTCGCTGAAACGATGCTCGCGATCATATATCCTTCGAAGAGAAACGGGCCATGTGATGGCTGGAATTCCCAAGCGGACGTAACTGCGCAGTTGGTCCAAGCTTGGGTGGTTCACCAATTCGGCATTCCAACCTTCTTCTTTCAGGCCTTTCGCAGCGAGGGCTTCGAGAGCGACCTTTCCGATAAAACGCGAAGTTTCAGCGTTCGCTTCTGGTAGGTCTGGCGGCAATGGAATGTAAAGCGAATCGCTTCGCGAGGTTTCTAGCGACCGGATGCATCGGCCCTCATCCTGACTCGGCGCCACGCCGACAGACCAGCCATCCTCGGATCGCATCATCTCAACGATTGATCGCGAGCGAGGGTGAAGGGCTCTCGTTGGGGGAATCTGTCCACGCTTGTTCTGGATACCCATTGCGAATCGGGTGCTTTCACCGAAAGGGGGCTCCAAAAAGGGCTTCTCAATTTTTCTCGCGAAGTAATTATTGCAGGGATCGCAGATCCAAACCCGGGGTAGTGTGTGATCGGTATTGCCGAGCGATTCAGGGATGATGTGCTCTACCGAATGCGAGTAGTCATGTGTATTGGCTTTACAGAAGAGAAAGTGCATCCGTGGCGTCCTGAAGGATCGGGAACCGCAGAATCAGCCGATGTCTACTACGTTGTCGAGCCCTACTAGTCAGGGCCGTTAACGAATCATCAATTCTCACAAACCGGAAGCGACAAATGGGGCTTTTCCGATCCTCAGAGGCGATGGGGTAGGCGCCGGGTCATTTCGATGACTGGTCCGTTCATATATGATAAATGTCTGTCAGAAGCTGGGTGCGGGAGTGCAAAGCCTCGAGGCAACAAAATACCCAAAACGTTGCCCGTCCGCTTTTTGTCCGCTTTTTAAGTGGCAGTTGGATATTCTGGTTCCTCGGATTTTGAGCGCGGAGCGAAAATGCGTGTGTAGCGGGTAGCGACATACTTCTCGGGCTCTGGGAGAGCACGGCCGTCTCTCTCTTTTTGATCGGGAAACGGCACCTCGAAATGACGGGGCTTGAGTCGCTCTGATGTTTGCCTCTGGTCGAGTTGAGTCCTCCGTAGAGCCGCAGAGGGGACCGGTATCTTCTGTCCATGCAAGAACACGATCCGCTGAAGTCCGTTTATCGCCGCCTCGTGCGGAAATATCACCCTGATATGACGACCGACCCGCGAGAACGCGTCGTTTATGGCGATCTAACTCGCGAGATCATCGACGCTTACAAGACCGGTGATGGTGATTCGCTGAGCGAGATCGAGCGGCTGGGGACAGCTTTCCGCCGACAGCGGATGGAACCAGAAACGCCGCCAGCCGTCGACTCGACTCGACCTTCTCCACCTGTCGCAACCGGTCTGGCCGAAGACGTGCATCAGTGGTTGCGATTTTTGGCTCCGTTCGTGTTCCCTTACGCCCTCCCGTTCGCGATCCGAAGCTGGAATGAAAATCAAAAGGCGACAAATGCAGCCTGCATTGCTGGGGCTATCCCGTGGGCTTGGTTAGGCGTCCACCTCTGGGGCGGGATCGACGCACTCTCATTGTATCTCATCGGCTTGGGCTACTCTCACGAATCAATAACGGGATTGATTGTCGTGCTGCTGCGCGGAGCACTTCTCTGTGCGTTTTTGCCGATTGCAGTATCGCTGGGACTGGTAGCACTGCGAGTCGGATGGCTGGTCGGGGCAGCGTGGGTCGCCCACTGGGTGTTGGCCGGTGTGCTCGGATATTTTCACCCATATCTTGCTTGGATAGCGACAATCGGCCTCGGCGCGGGCCTCGCCATTGCGGTCTGGAGGTCACTTGATGAGTGGTGAGCGGCTCTCCGCAGTCCTGGGCTGAATGTTGGAGAACCTCCCGGGCATCTGGGAGTATTCAGTTTGAAGTAGAAGCGTTGCAACGACGCCGGGCACAAGTGGACCAGGGACAGGGAGGGAGGAGCGGTCGGCTCCAAGAGTCGAAGGTAGTAGCGCGTAAGGGCACTTGAACAAGTTGGCGTTTGTGAGATCGGCGCTCGGGTGAACAGGACGGTTCGCCTAAAGAGGGAGTGCGGTGGGATACCTCCCGCCCTGCGATAGCCGCCGTGGGGTATCCGGTATGTTCGGAGACGGGGGTCATCAAGAGGTTTACAAAATCATCCTATCTGCACACACAGCCAGCGGGTGCGTCAGTGGTCGACATCCTCGGATTGATTCAGGCGCGATCAAGATCAGTTCCAGTCGGCTCAACTTGGTCCATCGCCGCCGGAGGGAGACCTTCTGGGAAACTGTTCGCGGATAGGCATCCGGGGCGGGGATCGATCTGGCAGAAAGTGACGCGACGCGGCGATCTGCACGTGATCGGCCCGAGCGCGAAACCAATGGAGCGGCTTGGAAGGGTGCATCGGTATCGTGAGCGGATTCCGCAGGCGACCTACCTTACAAAGTTTTTTCGCAAGCACTCGGGTCAGCACGTCTCAGAAGTTGTTCGCGCGGGGTCATGAAAGTGGAGGGCGAAGCGATGCGGCCCTCTGTGTCGGTATCAAAGACGCAGAGGTGTGACGACGTGTGACGCAGCCCGATACCGCGCTACCGGTGGGTAGGGGGAAGACCTGGGGAACGAATTTCGGCAATCCGTCGTCAGTATCTTCCAAGTCTATGAAGAAAACATCATTGGCACAAACTCACATCCGTCGCTCGTCCTTCGAAGCTCGTCCCAGACCAGTTCGACGGGACAAGCTGGGGAGGCAGGTATTCGATGACGGCTCCACGTTGGACCGAAACTGCCTCGGACATTCAATCGCTGGAAAATACGACCCAGCGGAATGGCTGGAGAAAGAAAACGAGGCTTTCAAACTGGGGAAAGCGGATCGCTCTGGTTTTCGAAAGATGAACAATGACTACATCGGCACGGGGCGAAAATTTCCCGGCAAAATCTGCGCCGCCTACCGCGAAGGATTCTTCTCGGTTCCGGATTGGCCATCGAAATCCTGGTGAGGTGGCAGGCGGGTCGAATTGCGGAATTTCATGTTCGTGATTTGGCTCGCCCCTCCTACTGGCGGTGCCCCGGAGATCTTCTTCAGATTTCTTCTTCGGAGAAATTCCTGTGAGAAGGCTTCCCCGTCCTGAGAGAGGTCGTTCTACCCAATGGCCCACTGCTGACTCGTGAGGCAGGGCAGGGCCATTCTTCAAACCGTCGAACAGGCCGGCGCACTTCGGGACTTGGCTGGCGTGCGGGTCGCAGTGAATTTTTTTACGTTCGCCTTCCCAGACTTTCGTGCTTCGCCCGCAGAATGCGTTCACTCGCGGGTCAGTTCGACCGTTTGCTTGCGATGTGGAACCCGGCTTTGCGGCTCTCCGGACGAACCGCGCGAGTCCTCAGAAAAAAAGATTCTAGCACAGGGAGTCTAGCACAGAGGACTCCGGGTGGTCCGGAAACCCTGTATCCGCCTCGGGCCGGCGGGATTCGAACCCACGACCTCCTGAACCCCATTCAGGCGCTCTACCAAGCTGAGCCACGGCCCGTTGACGGTCGGCGCAGTTGCGCCAGTCCTTGAATAAAGATCGGGGGAGTTTTCAGGTCAATCGATTTTGGAGTGGTGTCGGGGGAAAGGGGTTCGGCATAGTGCCGCGATGGACGCTGTGAAGGTCGCGATCGTTGGCGCAAACGGATACTCGGGTGAGGAGTTGTGCTCGATCTTGGCGAGGCATCCGGGCGTGGAAGTTGTGGCGGTGACATCGCGGCAGCATGAGGGGAAGAGGTTGGCCGACGTGATGCCGCGGTTGGAAGGCATCGGGGAACTGGGCGATCTGCGATTCATCGGACCCAAGCGTGGGGGTTTGTTTGGGGGAGACGCGGATTTTGTTTTTCTGGCGCTGCCTCACGGATTGGCGAGCGAGTTCGCGTTGCCGTTGGTGGATGAGGGGAAGAGGGTGATCGATCTGAGCGCGGATTTCCGGCTGCGCGATGGGGCGGTTTTTGAGGAATTTTATGGGGAAGGGCACCCAGCTCCGGACCGGTTGGCGGAAGCGGTTTATGGTTTGCCTGAGCTGCATCGTGAGGCCATATGCGGGGCGAAGCTGGTAGGTTCAGCGGGCTGCTACCCAACAAGCATTCTGCTACCACTAATTCCCTTGGTGCGGGATGGACTGCTGGACGTGCGGTCGATCTCCGTGTCGAGCGCGAGTGGCGTGTCGGGTGCGGGGAGGAAAGCAGCGGAGGCGTTTTTGTATTCGGAATGCAACGAGAGCTTGCGGGCCTACGGACTTCCGAAACATCGACACCTGTCGGAGATTGAGCAGGAGCTGGGTGCAGCAGCGGGGGAGCCGGTGGTGATCACTTTCGTGCCTCACTTGGCTCCGATGACGCGTGGAATTCACACCACGACGTTCGCCGCGTTGGCGAAAGGAGTTCGTTTTGCTGAGGTGAACGCGGCTTTGGAGGCTGCCTATGCGGGGGAACCGTTCGTCCGGTACGGCGAGCGGCTGCCGGATACGAAGTTCGTGGTCGGGACGAATTTCTGCGACATCGCGGCGCGATACGACGACCGGGCGGAGCGGCTGATCTTGTTGAGCGCCGAGGACAATTTGGTGAAGGGCGCGGCGGGTCAGGCGGTGCAGTGTCTGAATCTGATGGCCGGATTCGAGGAGACGTTGGGATTGCTATGAGCTGGGGAGTTTGGGGTCGGGACGCTCGTTTTCAGCGGGAAGTTCCGCGGTTTTGAAATTATGAAGATGCGAAAAGTGAAGGGTGGAGTCTGTGCGGCTCGTGGATTCGTGGCTGCTGCGGTTCACGTTGGCATCAAAGCGGCGAATAAGGACCGCGTGGATCTTGGGATCGTGGCTTCGGTTGAACCTTGCGTGGCGGCTGCGACGGTTACAACAAACCGCGTGAAGGCGGCACCGGTGTTGATTTCCAAAGAGCATTTAAGTTTTAAGACGTGCCGGGCAGTCATCTTGAACAGTGGGAATGCGAACGCATGCACGGGCGATGACGGGTTGGCGGATGCTCGAGCTATGGCGACCGAAACGGCGGTGGCGATGGCCGTTCGCCCGGAAGAGGTGCTGGTCTGTTCGACGGGACGGATCGGGGTGCCGATGCCGATCAAAAAGATCAGGGCGGCGATCCCGGGGTTGGTCGGGTCGCTCGACGGGAAATCGAGCTCGGATGTGGCGACGGCGATCATGACGAGCGATAGCGTTCCGAAGGAGAGGGCGGTCGAAGTGTCGGTCGGAAAGAAAACGTTTCGTGTCGGCGGATTGGCGAAGGGTGCGGGTATGATTGACCCGAACATGGCGACCATGTTGAGCGTGATCACGACGGACGCTGCGCTGACCAAGGCGGAAGCGAAGCGGATGTTGAAGTTGGCGGTGGAACGATCTTTCAACCGGATCACGGTGGACGGAGACATGAGCACGAATGACACGGTGATCTTGCTGTGCAGTGGCGCGGCCGGTCGGGTGGATCTTCCCGCAGCGCAGGGGGCGTTGGACGCTGTGGCGCTCGATCTCGCGACGAAGATTGTGCTGGATGGTGAGGGCGTGAGCCGGTTCGTGGAAGTGATGGTGCGGGGAGCGAAATCAGGGAAGGACGCGCGACGGGCGGCGGAGGCAGTGGCGAATTCCCAACTGGTGAAATGCGCTTGGGCTGGAGGGGACCCGAACTGGGGGAGAATCCTCGATGCGGTTGGGTATTCCGGAGCGAAGTTCGATCCAGATCTCGCCGATATCGACTACGATCAAGTCGCTGCCGTCCGTGGGGGAATGCCGGCCAAGACCGCTCCGGCGCGGTTGCGGAAGGTCGCGGCGAAACGAAACTTCGTCGTGACGGTGGATTTGCACGCGGGTGATGGGGCCTATTCCGTGCTGACGACCGATCTGACCGAAGAATATGTCCGGTTTAATCTGGGCGAATAGACAATGCGAAACGGACTCTCACCTTTGGCCAGAACAGAAAGCCTCATTGAGGCCCTGCCCTACATCCAACGCTTTCGCGGACAGACTTTCGTGATCAAATATGGGGGGAGTGCGATGGAGGATGATCAGCAGGTTGATCGGCTGCTGCGCGACGTGGTTTTCATGGAGGCGGTCGGGATTAATCCCGTCGTGGTGCATGGCGGCGGCAAGGCGATCTCGGCGAAAATGCGGGAGGCGGGCATTTCCCCGGAGTTCGTGAACGGTCTGAGAGTGACCGATGAGGCCTCGGTTCGAATTGTGGAGGATATCCTTGATGGCGTGATCAATCCGGAGATTGTGGCGACGATTGCCCGGCACGGCGGAAACGCCACCGGGCTGTCGGGGAAACACACGTTTGCCGCTACGCGGTTGCAGCCCGTCGAGGTGGAACGGGGGAAAGTGATCGATATCGGATTTGTCGGCTCAGCCACGACCGTCCGGGCCGCCGACGTCAGGTCGGCAATCGCTGCGGAACGGGTGCCGGTGATCTCGCCGATCGGAGCCGACGCTTCTGGCGTGGTCCTGAACATCAATGCCGACGTGGCGGCGGCAGCTCTGGCGACCGAATTGGGAGCGGAGAAATTGATCTTTGTGAGCGACGTTCCAGGAATCATGCGTGACCGGGAGCGGAAGGACTCGTTGATTCCCAGTGTGACCATTGAGCAGGCGAGGGCGCTGATGAAGGAAAAGATCATCGCTGGCGGAATGATTCCGAAAGTCGAGTCGGCGGTCCGGGCGCTGGAGTCCGGTGTCGGCAAGGTGCATTTCGTCGGCGGCGCGGTGCATCATTGTTTGCTGCTAGAGATCTTCACCAACGCTGGCGTTGGAACGGAGATCGTGGGATAAGCGCGGTTTTCAGATTGTCGACACACGATTTCCAGACGCGAGACCTGCGGATGAATGGTAACGGCGGACCGGGTTTGGGCCAATGGACCTACCGCTGATCATAGATTTCTGATCGTTCTTTGCGGTCAAGTCCCACTTGGACTTCCCGCGCGGACGGAAAGTAGATTAACGTCGCCGACTCTCCTCCACTCTGGAGGAGGCATTGTGCCCAAAAAAAGCCCCAACTACCTCCAAACCGACTGATGAAGACTATCTATCTGATCGCCAACGGCGACCTCCGCATCGCCGCTAATCAACAATGTGAAGCCGCGCAAGCGGCGATGGAAAAGCAAGTCGTGGCGGCGGTCAAAGCCGCTGGGGCGGAGGTGAAACGGGCACACCCTTTCGATGAAGCCAAGCAGCACGGGTTCATCGACAGCCAGAAATACGGCTTGGAGGTCTTCCGGTCGATTCCACCAGACGCTCCTCTCATCGTTGCCGAGGCGGTCTGGCAGTACAGTCACCACGTGCTCGCGGGACTGACGACGCACCAGGGGCCGATTTTGACCGTTGCGAACTGGAGCGGCACGTGGCCTGGGTTGGTCGGTATGCTCAACCTCAATGGTTCTCTGACCAAGGCAGAGGTGCCCTACAGCACGCTCTGGAGCGAAGATTTTGCGGACAATTTTTTCGAAAAAGGACTTCGGGAATGGCTGGCGACTGGTTCGATCACGCACGACACGTCGCACGTCGTCGGTCTGGGCAACGTTGAGATTCCCGACGCAGAAAAGGGGCTGGGGGAGCGTTTCGCCACGGAGCTGCGTAAGAACAAAGCAATCATGGGCGTGTTTGATGAAGGCTGCATGGGGATGTTCAACGCGATCATTCCGGATGCGTTGCTTCACCCCACTGGAGTTTTTAAGGAGCGCCTGAGTCAGTCAGCGCTCTACGCGCGGATGCTTACGGTGTCCGACGCCGAAGCGCGGGCGGTTTACGATTGGTATCTAGGCCGCGGTCTGACCTTTCACCTCGGCACCGATGACGGCACCGAACTGACCGAAGAACAGGTGCTGGAACAGTGCAAGATGTACGTGGCTGCCGTCCGGATTGCGGATGACTTCGGTTGCGCGACGATTGGAATCCAGTATCAGCAGGGCCTCAAAGATCTCTGCCCGGCCTCCGATCTGGTGGAGGGCACGTTGAATAACGTTGATCGCCCGCCGGTTTTCCGCGAAGGCACGACGGAAGAAATTCTTCCGGGGCGTGCGCTGCCCCATTTCAACGAGGTTGACGAATGCGCGGGCCTCGACGGGTTTATCACCGACGGTCTCTGGCGCGAACTCGGCTTCGATCCAGAAAATACCCTTCACGATCTGCGGTGGGGACGGCACTTCAAAGGCACCTACGCCGGACGGGAATTGGATGATTACATCTGGGTGTTCCTCATCTCGGGAGCCGCGCCGCCCGCGCATTACATCAATGGCTGGAAGGGCTCGCACAGCTATCGTCAGCCCCCCATGTATTTTGGCTTGGGAGGCGGGACGCTGGCTGGTGTCAGCAAACCGGGCTGGATCGTCTGGAGTCGAGTCTACGTCGCGGATGGCGGGTTGAAGTTTGACACGGGGCTTGGTGAGGTCGTCGAACTACCCGAAGCTGAGACGAAAGAGCGACTCGAACTCACGACGCCGCAGTGGCCGATCATGCACGCGATCTTGCAGGGGATCACGCGCGACCAGATGATGGGCCGCCACCAAGCGAATCACATCCAGGTGGTTTACGCGCCTGATCGGGATGGAGCGAGGCGGGGTCTCTTCGCGAAAGCGGCTACCATGCGCGCGTTGGGGCTGGACGTTTCAGTTTGCGGCGACGTTGGCTAAAGGTGAAGCGGGCCTTCCGGCCCGCTGCCGCCAGTCGGCTCAGTTGCTACTTTCGAGGGCCTTCACGCGCTTATAGAGTTTGCCGAGGCGAGATATCTGCGCGCAATTCTCGCGGTATTCCTTGATGGGGCGAGCTGGTCCACCGCCGACGATCTCGCCCGCCGCGACGCTCTTATTAACGCCACTCTGAGCGGCCACAATTGCCTGATCGCCGATTTCGAGGTGGCCGACGATGCCGGCTTGGCCCGCGAGGGTGACGTAATTTCCGACCCGGGTGCTACCTGAGACGCCGACCTGCGAACAAAGAATGGAGTGCTCGCCGAGCCGAACATTGTGGGCAATCTGGACCAGATTGTCGATCTTGGTCCCGGCGCTGATCCAGGTGCGGCCGAATCGGGCACGATCAATCGTTGTATTTGCGCCGATTTCGACGTCATCGCCGATCTGCACGATGCCCGTCTGGGGGATTTTTACGTGGCGGCCCCCTGTGAGTTCGTAGCCGAAGCCGTCGGACCCGATCACGGCCCCGCTTTGAACCTCGACGCGATCGCCGAGGATGCAGCGGTCTTCAACGACCACCCGGGGGTGGAGTCGGCAGTCGCTCCCGAGTACGCTGCCTTGACCAACGACGCAGTGCGACTGGACCACAGAACCCGCCCCAACGCGCGCGCCTGTTTCGACCACGGAAAACGCACCGATGTGGGCAGTCGGATCAACTTCCGCAGTCGAGGCGACGGCTGCGGAGGGATGAACGCCCGGAGGAAATTCGCGGGGCGCTGGAGCGAATTTAACGAGGACAGCTGCAAATGCCGCGACTGGGTCTTCGCACCAGATCGGTGCGGCGGAAATGGGTTCGTGAAAGTCCAGTGGGACGAGAACAGCTGCCGCTCGGGTCGCGCGGAGCGCGCTCAAGTAGCGGGGATCTCCGTAGAAAGCAATGTCTCCACCGTCCGCCTCGGGTAGGGAAGCGGGACCGGAAACCTCAATGGTTTCGTTCTCAGTAGCAACGCGGCCGGAAATTAAATCGGCGATTTGTCGAAGGGTCATTGGATCGATTGTTCCATCAGAAGATCGAAGCGGTCGAGGGTGAAGCGTTTGGCCTCCGGTTTGATCCGGAGTCGGAGACTGAGCGAATCAGCCTCATCTGGTATCGTGAGGAAGAAAAAATCCTCACTCGGCTCTGGAAAGAGGTAGGGCTTGAGGGTGAGTTCCTGGATGCGTGTTCCGGCTTGATAGAAATAGACGTTCACCCGAACTGGTTCGGTTTCGTCGGACGAGTAGCGAAGTCCCAGGAACAGCGTTCGGCCCCGGAGACTGGGTGGGATTGGCACTGGCGGGTATTCGGTGGGGTCAGGCGTTCGATTTGGAAGCAGCCAAGCTCCGGGGACTCCGATTTGTGGGACAAAGAGTTCGCGAAGGGAGCGGCCATCTGGAGCGAGGGAAGTGAGTTCCCGACCGTCATCTCGGCGAACGAGAAAGACAAAGTCCGGCACGTCCCCCTTCGCGATCGCTCGCGCGGCCGTCCAATTCTTGAGCGGGGGTCGAAGATAGGGAGCAATGTCCCCGATACCATCGACGAGGTCGTATTCGGATTTTTTGCGGGTGCCGGTCCAAATCCATTTCCGGATGAACCAGATCTGATCTACCCGCGTGGCGAGCCGCAGCGTGTCGGCTCCGGGATTGAGAATGTCCTTGGTAAGAGTCCAATCGAACTTAGCGGCTTGGCGAGGGTTTGCCATCGTGACCACGTGCCGCATCGCGGGATTGGCCAAAATTGCGCTGCCGTTGGGAACGGTGTCGAGGTATTCCGAGATTTCGGTCAGGTAGTTCTGACCGCGGAACGGGCGGGTTGAGAATGGGATTAGGCCAACGATCAGCGCGGAGATAAGGAAAATTGGCTTGGGGAGAAAAGAGCGATAGCGGAGAGGCAGGATGAATTGTCGGAGCTGGGTGATGAAAAACGTGAGACCTAGGGCGGCGAGAATCGCCAGTGGAAACGCGAGACTTGCTAGAAAGCGGTCCCCGTCGCGGACGAGGGGCCGGGGTGGATCGAAACTCTGGAGTGCGCAGCTGTAGGTCAAAAGGTAAAGAATCGCGTAGGCGACGAGCGCACGCCCCGGTTTACCGAGAAGGCGAACGGCAGGATAGAGGCCAATCAGCGACGCAATGGTGAAGATGACGTCGGAATAGCGCCGGTGGAAGGCGGGGAGGAAGCGGAACGGAAGCTGCCAGAGTGGTTGCGACTCCGTGCCTTTGCGGCCTGTCGCGGTCAGGTTAGCGTGGATGTTGTGCAGCCAATCTCCAGTGATCGAGTAATAGACCGCGGCTTCGATGGTGACAAACGCTGCCGCGAAAGTTCCCGCTAATGCGAGCCATAGGAACTGGCGGGGGTAGAATGCGAGGGTGCAAACGACGAGAACTGGGATTGCGAAGACGCCGGTAATACGGTTCGCCTGACCGACGGCAAGACAGAGGCCGACCAACGCCGCGAAAATCCAGCGCCAGCGAGTGTCGGGACCACGCATTAGCTTGAGCCAGGCGAGGAAAGCCGAGGCGACCCAGAACCCTTCTGACAGGTCGGGCATCGGGCGGTCGATTACCGAATCAATTTGCGGGTGAAAGAGGAATAGAATGCCAGCAAGCAGAGCAACCTCGGCGCTACCGCCGATCTCGCGGGTCATCGCTCTGACAACGACTGCCCCGGCTCCGAGATAAATCATCGGCTGGAGGTAGTAAGACAACGCGTCGAATCCGAAGGGAATTTGAAGCAACCAGCACAAACCCCAGATCGGCCAGCGGAGATCGTGAAAAGATTCCGCGCTCCAGGCGCCGGGGACGCTTTGGTGAAGATCCATCGCGAGTCCCCAGTAGTTGAGGTCGTCGCCGAGAGTAGGGGGGGTCTGGTAGATCCAACTGACGAGGAAGGCTCCGAAGAAAAGACTGATCGAAGTGACGGCTGAGCGAGAGTTCAAGCGGCGATCTTCCCCGGATTTGGGCCTATCGGACAAGACGAAGAATCCGAGATGTCCGCTTATCTGTTCTGGGTGCTTCTCTCTTGCACGGGAGAAGCGGGTCCATCACTCTCCAAACGCTTCATGGGGGGTATTTTTCACAGACTTCGTCATCCTCGGCGTTGCTACCTCGTTTGTGCGACGGCTCGGAGCGGAAGCAACCTTCTCACCGACGGTTTGCACGGAACACGGAAGGCGGGGAGGCCAAAACAATTCTTTTTGCCGAAGTTTGAAAGCGAGTACGGAAGGCGACATGGTCTCGATCCGCGCGTTGACTTCAAGAGTTACGCAGAAGGAATTGTACCTGCTACGGCGACTTCGAACGAAGTCTTCGGCTTCAAAGTGATGGGGTGGTACCTCGAATCTTTGTTGGAACGATTGCGGGCAGAATGGGAAGGCTCGGGGAGCAATCTGGAGATGCTGAGAGCTTATTTCCCACGGCTGAAATTTATTCGAATGGTGCGTCGGAACAAGACGAGGCAAGCCATTTCGAAGGCCCGGGCTTTGCAATCGGGAGAGTGGAAAGTGAAGGGCGGGGGAGGAAAGAACGGGCCCGACGCGATCGAGGAAAACTACGATCCGGCGGCGATCCGGCGGTGTCTTCGGGAAACCGAGGCGGACGAGAAGATCTGGGACGAATTTTTTGCCACCGAAGGGATCCAACCTCACGTCGTTGTTTACGAGGACCTTTGCTCAGACTACGAGGGGACCGTGCGGGGGGTAATTTCTTTTCTGGGGCTGACTCGAGATTGTTCGTCGCCGATTGTGCCCACGACCGTGCGGCAAGGGGACCGGGTTTCCGACGAGTGGGAGCGAAGATTTTGCCAGCTGGAAGAGTCAGCGGAGTGAGGATTGGGGCGGAATTTCCGGCGAAGATGGAGGCGATTCTCCGAGAATAGTGACGTTTTCGACGGCGAGCCATTCGGTCTCTCCATTCACGTCAACGCGAATCAGCGCGGATTCGGCGGCGGCCGGTATTGTCAAATAGAAAAAGTCCCCACTGGTTTGCACCATTGCGTATGGCTGCAGGACAAGCTTTTGCACGCGAACGCCGGAATTTTCAAACTCAAGAGTCACACGCAGAGGCTCGGTCTCATTGGACGAGCTGCGGAAGCCAATAAAGAAGCGGTGGCCTCGCAGTTCCGGAGGGATGGAGACCCGGAATTCAAAAGGTTTGCTGGAACTCGGTGGGAACTCCCAGCGAGCCGGCAAAGTCAATCTCGGCGCGAAGCGTGTGAGAAGCGGATGACCATTCAGGGTAGGAACGAGGGGCGGTTGATTGGCGTGCCGTCGGATCAGGAAAACGAAATCCGGGACGTCGTCCTTGGCGATTGCGCGGCTGGGCAGCCAGTCCCGGAGCGGAGCCCGAAGGTAGGGAGCAATGGCTCCCAGGGCTTCGAGTTCATTGGACTCCGAACGCTTGCGCGTGTAAGTCCAAATCTGTTTACGCACGAACCAGATGTGGTCGAATTGATTAGCTAGAGTGAGCGTGCCAGGAGCTGGGACGAGCAGGTCATCTGTGAGCGTCCAATCGAAGCTGGATGCCTTTTCGGCGTCGGCCAGGAGCGCGACGTGTTCCATGGTGGAATGAGACAGGACGGACGCGCCGGCGGTAACCGTTCGGAGGTGAGTAGCGATTTCAGACAAAAAATTCGACGGACGAACGGGACGTGAGTTAACGAAAAATAGGGCAAAAGCGAGAACTGCTGCGAGGACTGGTTGGGGGACCGTCGGAGTCCGAAGTCGTAGCGGCAAAATACGAGCAAGAACTTCGGCTAGATATCCAAGTCCCGCCGCCGAGAGGACGGTGAACGGGAAGGCAAGGCTGGCGAGGAAGCGGTCGCCGTCCCTGACCAGGGGTCGCGGCGGCGAGATATCCTGAAGTGCGCAACTGTACGAAAGTAGATAAAGGAGAGCGTAGGTAACGAGTGCCGCACCGGGCATACCCAAACGCCGTAGGACGGGAACGACACCCGCGAGCGCGAGCAAACTGTATATCGTATCAGAAGGATTCTGAAACAGCGCGGGAACGAACCGGAAAGGGAGTTCCCAGAGGTGGATCGACTCCGTGCCTTTGCGACCGCGAGCTCCAAGATTTGCGTGGAGCGAATGGAGCCAATCACCAGTTACTGAATGGTAAACCGAGGCCTCGATCCCGACAAAGATCGCTGCGAAGAACCCAGCTAGGGTTAACCAAAGAAATTTCCGAGGATGGAACGCAAGTGTGCAGACCACGAGCACGGGAATCGCGAACACGCCTGTGATGCGATTCGCCTGACCGATAGCGAGACAGAGTCCGATCAGCGCGGCGAGCGCGAGTCGAGCCATCGGGTGATTCGTCTGCATAAGCCTCAGCCATGCGAAGAAGGATAAGGCTACCCAGAATCCCTCGGAAAGGTCCGGCATCGGACGGTCGATGACCGCATTAAGGTGGGGGTGAAAGAGAAAGAGAACCCCCGCCAGCGTGGCGACGCGGCTGGTTAAGCCGACTTCCAGGGCGAGAGATCTGACGAGCACAGCCCCTGCGCCGAGATACAGCATGGGCTGGAGGTAGTACGAGACCGACCCGAAACCGAAAGGAATCTGCAGTAGCCAACAAAGTCCCCAAACGGGCCAGCGTAGATCATGAAATGACTTTGGATTCCACGCGCCTTCAACGCCCCGATGAAGATCGGCGGCCAAACCCCAATAACCGAGATCGTCTCCAAGAGCTGGGGGGCCTTGGTGGAGCCACGAGATAAATAACGCGCCGACGAAAAGTGCGAGCGATGCAGCTGGAATTCGGTGGATCAAACTTGATTCAGATTCGGTGGTGAGAGTCGAGGGAGGCTGGGTCAGCTGTCGGAGTTCCAACCTGCCGACATTTGGTTCGAGCCGTTTCTCGTCGCGAAGCGGGTGAGAACTTGTCTCAATGAGACCACCATTGAGTCGAGAAATGCAGTCGCATAAAGGATCCAGAAGGGTTCGAAAACGAACCGGAATCGGGCGCGAACGTTGGCCGTGACCATGATCGCCACGAAAAATCCAACGAGAAAGAGACCAAACACAAAGTGAAAATTGAAGGGTTGCGGCGGACGGATGGCCAGTGAGATCAACCCCAACGCGGCAAAAGCGTACAGCCAGGGAATGCCCTGGATGGGAATCGAGTCGGGTTCTGCCCCCGGGAGGCGGAGGGGCAGCAGAGGAAGGAGAGCTGCCGCGCTCCAAACCTCTCGATATTTTTGGATCCAGTCGAACGCGATTGCGTGGTTTGTCGAAGCAAAAAATTCGCTGGCTTCCTGCCGATCGTGAATTTCGCGGCCCCAAGCGAGCGGTGCATAGAGGATGCCTCGGAGGGGTTCGCCTTGCTCGAAAAGCATGTCGAGTTGGCCGTCAACGGCGAATTCGTTGAAACCAAGGGTAAGCGGTTCGTGGTGACCGAGAACAAATTTGCGCAGTGCGAGGGACGGGATGTTGAGGGCGTTCCGCATCACTATTTCCAAAGCTGCACGTTTGGCGAGCGGCTCGGCGAGATCTTCGGCCCGAGCCGGGTCGACTCCTCGAGTAACCTGAAAACGAATGATGGCCTCCTGAAGGGATTTCCGGGTCTTGGTAAGATTGGGGACTTCGGGCTCCCGCCAATTTTTGGCGGAAGCGTCTGCGATGGGTCGGAGTGCCTCCGCGAGACCGGGGGAAAGCGCTAGGCTTGAAGGCGAAAGGTGGACGACCGACGCGTGGAGAAGAAGGCCGCTTTGGCTGGTCGGCGTAAGGACAAAAACAAGAATGCTCCACGCGAGGGTTAGACCCAAGTAGAGGAAGCCTCGTTTCCAGCGACCCCAAAAAGTGCGGATGACTAGCGCAACTCCAAAGAAGACGAAGAGATTACCCTCGGGACGCGCTACGGCGACTAGCAGCAAACCAACGAGGAAAATCACGAATGTAGCGGGCCGAGGTTGCCGGTAGAAAAGCCAAGCCAGGAGCGCAACGAGAGTGGTGAAAAAAAGTGCGTAGGTCTCCGCGAGCGCGAGGTGCTCGTAGAAGATAATCACGGGATGAAGCGCAATGAGCAGAGTGACTGGAACAATCCACACCTTCCAAGCGATCAACCACGCACGGCATAGGAATCCAATGATGAAAACGAGCGCAGGTCCGAGGAGGTGTTGCACGACGGCCGCGAACGGGAGGATTGGAAGGCCGAGAAGGGCGGGAATACAGTAAATGGCCGGAAGGAGGGGGGTGTTCTTGCCTTCCACATGGAAGACGCCGCGTGAGACGAGGGTATCCGCGGTCTCCAGGACCGACGCTGAGTCGTTATGAATGAACGCACTCGGGTAGTGAGCGAGGAGGTAGGCTCGAAATGCGACGGCGACGAGCGCGGCAGGGAGACAAAGGAGAAGGGTGCCGCCGAGATCATGACGCCGCGCGAAGTCGCGCACACGTTTGTGCATCTGCCACTTGGCGGCGAGTGGCATCACGTCCCCCGAAGGCCGCTCAGAAGCAGTTCAGCGTTGGTCGCCGTGTTCATGAGGTTCGCTTGGAACACTTCCATGGCTTCGACGGGCGGCAACGCGGCGAGTTGTTTGCGAATAACCAGAACGCGGTCGAGTTCGTCGGGGTGATAGAGCAATTCCTCTTTTCGCGTAGCCGACTTGGTCACGTGGAGGGCGGGAAAAACGCGCTGTTCAGCAACCGAGCGATCGAGGTGGATTTCCATGTTACCGGTGCCCTTATACTCTTCGAAGATCAGATCGTCCATCCGGCTATGGGTGTCGACGAGCGCCGTTGCGAGAATGGTGAGGGATCCGCCTTCCTCGACGTTTCGGGCCGCTCCGAAAAATCGCTTCGGTCTGGCTAGCGCTTTCGCATCGATTCCGCCGCTCATGGTGCGGCCTTTCTTCCCCCCGGGCATGAGGTTGTTGTAACCCCGCGAAAGGCGGGTGATACTGTCCAGAAGGATCACGACGTCTTTCCTCATTTCAACCAAGCGTTTGGCACGCTCCGAGACGAGTTCCGCAACCTGAACGTGGCGGGCGGGGGACTCGTCGAAGGTGCTTGCGAAAATGTCACAGTCGAGTTCTCGTTGAAAATCGGTCACTTCCTCCGGGCGCTCGTCGACGAGTAGGAGGATGAGATGAATCTCAGGTTCGGCTTTGCGAATCGCGCGTGCGAGTTCCTTTAATAAAACTGTCTTTCCCGCCCGTGGAGGTGCCACGATCAGTCCCCGTTGGCCCATTCCAAGGGGCGCGATGAGATCGACCGCGCGGGGAGATATTTCTGGGCTACCTGGGACCTCCAGAAGAATTCTGCGATTGGGGAAAAGTGCCGTCAACTTCTCGAAGTTAACGGTCGGCTCCCAATCTGCGACCGGAACGCTTTCTACTGCGATGATCGACTCGGCCACGAGACCATGCTCCCGGCGTTCGGGAGGTCGAGTCTTTACCAAAAGCTTCTGGCCAGGCTGGATTCCGTGAGGCTGGAGCAGGTCGTTTGGGAGGAACACATCCTCGGGGCATGCTTTGAAGTGGAAACGAGGCCACCGAAGCACGAAGCGGTCATTCTCGCATTCGACGATGCCCTCGGCCTCAACCCGGTCGCCTTCGGCGAGGTGGAAGCGGACCTGATCCATCACGAGATGGTGGAGACTACCATCGGTTCGGACTCTGATCTGGAGGTTGGAAGCGCGGTCGACCAACTCCTTCCGCGAGAGCAGGTGTAAATCGTTGATAGAGATTGTGATTGCCTCACGAGGTGGAGCCGCCGGAGACGTGAGAGATGCGGTCATGATAATGATTTCAGGAAAGAAGCGAAAAGCTCAGCCTGGGCTTCCAAAGATTGCGATGGTCCGTCGTTCCAAATGACGTGATCGGATAACGTCATTTTAGCTTCAAGACTGAGCTGAGAGGCGAGAATTTTCCGAGTGGTTTCGAGCGTTATTCTCCGATTCTTGGTTAGCCGCTCTAGCTGGAGCGACGGTGGGCAGGCGACGGAAACGATTCGATCGAGGTGTTTTTCGGAATGAGTTTCGAACAGGAGTGGGATTTCGATTAGAAGAAGACGGCGATCCTTTTCCGCTTGGATTGCCGCCGCGGTCCAGTGGTCTCGAATTGTCGGGTGGAGAATTCCTTCCAAAATATTTCTCTTTGTCTCGTCTTGGAAAACAATCTCTCGCAGGGTCGGACGATTAATTTTCCCTTCCGCATCAAAGACGGAATCTGAAATTTCTGAAGCAATTCGTTTCTGGATCGAAGTGTTCGCTTCCAATAGCTGATGAGCGATCTGATCAGTATCGATGAAGTCAGCGCAGATCCGTTGCATCAACAGCTTCCGGAACGTCGTCTTGCCGGATGCGATTCCGCCGGTGATGCCGATGCAGGGCATGAAAGATTGAGGAGATTGGGAGAACCTCGCGGAGAATCGAAAGTGATCTTGCGTTACTGCAGAAAAGAATTCGGCGGGTGGGAAAGCTTCCCACCCGCCGAATTCAGGAGAAATACAGCGTGAGGTCTACTTGTAGCCCCCTTTGATTTGGTATGCGGGTGGTGGAACGGAGTCGGGAACCCCGAGGAGTTCAACGATTTCTTCCTCTTCTTCCCCTGAACGAACTGGTTTGCCTTCGGCGTCCATTAGTCGGGCAGTCACGAAGATTATCAGATTCTTTTTGATCTTCTGATCAACATCTGAACGGAAGAGGCGACCAACAAGAGGAATGTCCCCCAAGAGCGGCACCTTATCTTCAACCTTCTGGACGTCTTCGCGAATTAGTCCACCCAGCGCGACGGTCATTCCGTCCCAGATGGTGACATTTGTGGTCACTTTGCGGGTATTGAAGACGGGCTGATTGATGACGTTATTTGTGACAGTTTGTACGCGTGGCGTGAACAGATTTGCGAGATCCCCGGGATCAATTCCTCGGATCGGCGTTCCATAGTTAATGAAGCCTTCAAAATCGACGACCTCCGGAGCGAGTTCAAGGTCGATCGTGTAATTGTCGGGACCAACGACGGGGGTCACATCAAGCGTGACACCCGTGTTCCGAGTGTCAAACGCCGTCGGAGTGGTCGGAGTGATGACGCCGGAAGTTGTGTAGCCCTGAGCGCTGAGTGCAGTTCCGCTGACTGTACCGGTGGACTGGGGAATCTGCGGCGGATCGAACTCGGTAGGATAGCGGAATTCGCGAACGATGTTGATAACCGCCTTCGAACCGCTCTTGGTCGTGACTTTCGGAGCAGACATCAAATCGATTCCCTTCTTCTGGTTGAGCGCGCGAATTGCGAGCTGGAATTGGGGATTCGTAAAGACTCCGGATAGCCCGAAGATTGCGGGTGCGGTCCCGCCGGCAACTCCTCCGAGGAGGCCGTCGAGGCCATTAATCGAAACAGCAGATTGGCCGCCTGCACCTTGTCCGCTCCTCAGACCGCTCGTGACGTTGTTTTGGCCGATAGCCCCGCCTCCCGGTGCAACGAAAGGGAAAGCCGCTGAGTTCAGACCAGGTGACCCACCAGCACCGTAGATCGGACTGTTGGTTCCTCCGATCTGAAGTGGACCGAGTGTCCAGTCGAAACCGAGCTCTTTAAGATTGTTCTGATTCACCTCGACGAATTTCGCCTCGATCTCGACCTGAGTCGGAGCTTGTCCAACCGTGATGTCAACGAGCACGTCGATCAGGTCGAGGTTGTCTTGGGTGTTTCGAACGATCAGCCGGCTACCCGCAGCGATGTAGTTGGCGCTGGCACCTGGGGGGAACGGGACGCTCTGCGACTCGAGATATGTCTGTGCATTCTGTCGGCCTCTAATTCTTTCTTCCGGAGCGGTTTCCGAGTTGAAAGTGAAACTTGAGATTCCTGCTGTCTCGCCAGTTCCCACTTGAGATGGAATGAACGTCGGAGGTACCCGATACTCCTTTGTGATAAGCTCATCGGTGATTTCGGTCAGAGGGACAATCGATACGGCAACGGAGTCGATTTTGATTTTCAGGCCAGCGAGATCCGCAAGGTAACGCAAAGCTTCGTAAAGGGGAACGCTGCTCAGGGCTAGGGTCACTGTCGTATCTTCCGTCGCGGTCGGGGTCGGGGCAGCCGGAGCGTCGTCGCCGGGGACACCGAGTAGCCCGTCGACTGCAGCAGCTGCGGATCCGCTCGGAACCTTCAGAAAGATATTAACGCCTTTCTTCGCTGGATCTGGTTCGAGCGTGTCGAGTTGACGGCTGAGCTGGCGCAGATATTCGACCGCTTCACGGATCGTCGTGTCGCGCAGATCTAGCTGAGGTATGATGATTCGGTTGAGCTTCGCGGTAATTTGCTCGTTGCTGACCGCCTCGGTGAGGGTGGTATCTCGAATCGTATCCTTCCCACCTTGGAATTTCTTCCGAGGTAACTCCCAGCGTTCCGTTACTTCCCAGAGTAGGCGGCTGCGGGTCTCGTTATAGGCATTCTCATAATAGTTGCCCTTCGCATTCTCAACGCGTTCGATTCCTTTTTGAGCAGCGATGTTGTAGCGATCGATACCGAGCACGCTGGTGTAGCGCTTGGTCGCAAGATCATATCGGCCAGTCGTAAAGAAGCCTTCGGCTTCAATCAGAAGCTGGGCGACTTCGTCGCGATCTGCCGCAAACTGTGGAGTTACCGTCTTGTTATAGTAGTCGGGTTGTTCAAGCTTTGACAGCAGGGCAACAGCCGGTCGATACGTTGGATTGTAGCGCGGTAGCAGGATGGTCTTTGCTACAGCCTCGGCGTCGGCGTAGCGCCCGTTCTCAATCAGCTGGTTAGCATACTCGATTCCTACGCTGCTAAACTTATCCAAGGTATTCGATCTCTCTGTCGCCGTCGCAGCGCCTGGTCCGAGAAGGTCCAAGGCGTTGAGGTAGCTTTGGTACGCAGTATCGTAGTCTTCCTTTTCCCTCGCCCGATCTCCTTCCGTGATAAATTGTCGGGCGATCAGGACATCTTCCTGTCGACGGACGATTTCACGGTCGGATTGGGAGCTAAGGGTGGAAGTGCCGACATAAGTCTCGCCTTTAACTTGGCCGTAGCTCGCCGGAGCAAGCGCGGCAAGAACTGCGAAGGTGATCGCGAGGCGCTGGGCGGTATTTGAGAGGGGTTTGGTCATCGGTTAGAAGCAGCAGCAGTTTAGAGGCTAGGGGAAGACAGCGGATCTCCAGAGATAATCTCGGAACCCAAGGCGTCAGGATCGGGAGCGGCGATAATTTCGTCCTCCTCATCCGTTCTCATCAAAGGTTGTCCCGCCGGGTCGAGTAGCGTCGCGGTCACGAACATGACCAAGTTTCGCTTGATGTGTTGATCCGCCGTCGAGCGAAACAGCCGCCCGACGAGTGGAATGTCACCGATGATCGGTGTTTTGTCTTCGACCTTTTGAACGTCTTCGCGCATCAGCCCGCCGAGGACGACGGTTTGACCGTCGTAAACGGTGACCTGAGTCGTGACCTGCCGAACGCTAAAGATCGGCTGATTGATGACATTCTCAGACAGCGTGAGGGGGACGGCGGGTCCGAAGAACGTGGTTAAAGTTACCGTATCAAGCGCGGACCCGATGACACTCTGGGCGACCGTTCCGATGGGGCTACCGTAGTTGATGAAGCCGTCGAATTCGGTTACACGCGGTGAGAGATTGAGGTCGATGGTAAAGCCGTCGGGACCCACGGTAGGCTCTACCTCCAATTCGACGCCGATGTTGCGAGTGTCAAATTGCGAAGGAGTCGTCGGAGTGAAGACAGAGTTGCTTGCGGACGCGGTCTGCGGGATCTGTGGTGGATCGAACTGGACGGGATATCGGAATTCGCGAACCAACTGGATCGTCGCGCGTTGACCGCTCTTTGTCGTGACCTTCGGTGCGGAAAGGAGATCGATACCCTTTTGTTGGTCGAGCGCACGCAAGACGACCTGAAACTGTGGGTTGCTGAAAACTCCCGCCAAAGCCAGCACTCCCGGCGCCGGGCCAGCCGGACCGGCGAAAAGCAATCCATCAATGGCATTCGCGCTAATAGCCGTCGTCCCACTTCGGTTTCCGGCCGTTATCGGTCCTGACGTCGCTGAGGTCGCACCGATCGGAAGTCCCGTGCTAGGTGATGTGATCGGATAGTTCGAGGAGTCGATGTTGTTCGTTCCTCCTGGGGTGCCGCCGCCACCGTAGACGCCCGTTCCGAAGGGAAGCCCAAATTGGCCGAGGAGCCAATCAAAGCCGAGTTCCTTCAAATTGTTTTGAGTGATTTCGATGAAACGCGATTCAATTTCGACCTGGCTCGGTACCACGGTAGCATCGAAGCCGACCAGCTGGTCGACGAGGTCGAGGTTTGGCTGAGTGTTCTTGACGATGAGGCGGCTGCTGCTGGCCAAGTAATTTGCGCTCGCACCTTCCGGGAACTCGACGCCTTGGGCCTCAAGAAATTCTCTGGCACCTGATCGTGCGACCGTGGGGGTCTCGGTGGCACCGCCGAAGCCGCCGCCGAAGCCACCGCCCGTATCGCCGCCGGCAGCCGGAACATTCGAGATGAAACCAGGCGGCACTTTGTATTCTTTGGTGATCAGAACGTCGGTGCGTTCGCTGAGCGGGACGACGGCGACGGCGTAGGGTTCGACCTTGGTTTTGAGACTTGCGGCCGTCGCAATGTAGTTAAGAGCCTCCCTGAGAGGAACGTCAGTGAGAGATAATGTGATTCGCTGACCCGCATCGGCGCTTGCCGGGTCCAACTTGAGGACGATGTTGATCCCTCGACGATTTGGATCGGGTTCGTCCGTATCGAGATCTCTGGAGCGTTGCTTAAGGAAATCCAGGGCTTCGCGAACGGTTGCCTCGCGAAAGTCGATGCTTGGGATCCGGATGGTATCGAGTTTGCGGTTAATTGCGGTCGTTCCGCGCGCATCGATGACGGGTTGCTCGATAATTTGGTTCGGCCCCGCGTCGTATTTCGTGACGGGAAGTTCCCAGCCACCGGAGACGTCGGCGAGAAGTTCGCTTCTGGTCGTATTGTAGGCGTTCTCGGAATAATCCTGACGTTTCCCGTTGATTTTCTCCTGCAGGCGGCGGGCTGCGATGTTGTATTTGTCGACGTTGAGGACCTGTTCACACCGCTTAAAGGCGAGATCGAAACGTCCGCTCTGGTAGAAGCCGTCCGCCTCTCGGAGTAGTTGTTTGACAAGTTCGACGTTGGCGACGAAGCCGGGAGTGATCGTCTTGTTGTACCGATCTGGCTCCTCCAATTTCGCAAGAAGGTCGAGAGCTGGGCCGTAATTCGGATCATACCGGTCATCGAGGATGACGAGAACGGTGGTCTGAGCGTCTTCGTAGCGTCCTTCCGAAATCCTCTGTTCGCTCAGTTTGATGACGGATCGCTTGAATCCATCCATGGCGGTCTCACGGACTTCCAACGAGGCTTCGCCACCGGAGGGGAGGGCGTCGACGGCCGTCTTGAAGAAGGCGAAGGCCGACTCGTAATCATTGTTCATCAAGGCATCCGTGCCTTTATTGACGGCGGATTGAGCGAAATCCTGGGTCATCTCCCGCTTTCGGATCTCTCGTTCGGCGGTTCCCTGAACGCCCCCGCTCTGAGCAGAGACAGGTGTGATGAGAGAGATGAGGAAAGCAATCGCTCCGGTCAAGATGAGGGATTTTCTTAGCATGGTAAAAGCGGTCGGCGGGGTGAAACTGAGAGGATTCGTCGGAAATGGGTTAATCTATCGGTGGCGGAATTGTGCCGGCTCAGGGCTTCAAAGCGGGAACTTTGATCTCTTCGCCAGACGTCGCGCGCTGTATTAGTGCCTCAGCGTCGCTTATGTCAATGAGTTTGTATTTGACATCGGGCTCCGGAGGAACCGAGAAGGATTCGTTTTTCATGACCTTCAGCTCTGAGCCGTCCCAGAGGTATTGAAAAAGTGCGAATCCTGTCGGATAATTCACCTCCTGATCGTAAACCAGAACGATCTTTTCATTGGTTTCCTGGTTTTGGACGGTTAGTTCAGAGACATCGACGGTGAGTCCGCTGTCCTTGACCTCGGTCTTGGGTTCGTAGCTTGTCACCTTATAAGCGGTACCGACGACGGGATCGCCGAGTTTGAGGAATTGGGTCGGTGATTTGAGGTCCCGCGTGTTGATGGTGAACGTCTCGCCGTTGTCTGGGCTGCCGCTAAACTTCAGACGGAAAGGAATCTGAATGAACTCTTTGAGCCGCAGCTTAGTAATGTAAGGCGGTTCCGAGGCAGCGCTGGTCGGATCCGTGTTCGCTTGGAATTCCTCCAAATTGGAGAATTTGTCGTTGTCGGGATCACGTTGAAGAATGTCGCCAAGCGAGTAATCCAAATCATATTTGACGAGCCACTCGTTGGGGATGGGAGGGTGGAGGGGCTGGCTGCCAGGGGCCAAAGGATTGACGGGGACTCCGTCAACGATGACGTAGGGTTTTGAGACGAACAGTGAACCTTCGCTAGGGGTCCATTCACTCGGACTTTTGAGAGAGTCAATGCGGGCCTGAACCTGAGCGAGGTTTGGCTGCTCGAACTCCTTCGAGGGCGGTTTTCGGCTATTTCGCTCCTCGAAGATCTCGTTAAACGAAAGGGACTGAAGAACGATGATGGCCGCGCAGGCGACAACGAGGAGACCGAGGACCGTGAGAATTACGCGGTCATAATGCTTTTTAAGCCAATCCATGGGAAGTTAAGGGAATTCCCAAGCCGCTAGGGTCGCGGTGTCGCTTGGGAAGGTGGTTCTGCTGTTGTGAATGTGACCATCTCGATGAGAGCCGAAACGGAAAGCTTCTCGCGTCCGACGATGACTTTGAGGCTGCCAGGGGCATCGGGATTTTCCGTTGCGGTTGAATCAGCGGCAAAATTCGTGCCATCGAGCGCTTCCGTTCGGCTGGGACCCTCCAACTGATCGTTAACGACCGTGAGGTTGCGGATGATGAAGAACTGCTCGCTGCTAACAATTGCGTTGAGTATCTGTCTCATTCGACCTTGCTCTGCGACAAAGATCAATTCGAAGGGTGCTTTGCTGATGATCTCAGGCGTCTCCTCGTTCTTAGAGGCATTGCCGGGGCGGTTTCGTTCGTTTGGCGGGGGGGCGGGCGAGCGGTTACCTTCCGTTGGCAGGGGGCTCCGATTGATCGCTTCGATCGACGAGGCTCGGAATTCGATGAGTTGGTCGACAAGGATTTTAATCGCGGCTAATTGCCGGGCCAAGGGAGCCGCCGCTCGATCATTCGGGAGCGTTCCCTGATACTGGCTGAAACCCATGTAGAAATCTTCCGGCAAGGTGACTCCACGGGATTTGGCTGCCGCCTGAACCTCGGAAACGACCGCTCGAAGGCGATCCTGAAAACCTTGCGGCGAGATATCCTCGTCAGGGAGCTGGGTCAGGGTCAGCTCCGAAAGGAGGGCGTTGTAGCTCTGGGAATATTCCTCAAGTTGCGCGGTAAAGGCATCGTTGTTCGCCGCGTTTGGGAAGGGCGCTCGATTCTGAAGTTTTTGCAGCTTGCTGACTTGGGCGTCGTAGTCCTCCGAGACGGCGGTGTAGGTCGCGTAGGCGGTATTGAGGAAGTAACCCAGTCCGGCCGCGACGATCACGACGACGACAAGAAGGGCTACGAGAAAGGGATTGTTTTTGGCCCAATTCATGGCAGGAAGATCGGATTTTTGAGGGGCAGGACGATCTGGTAGGTGTAGGCCCACGTCTTGTCGTCCTGGGTGCTGCGTTTCGTAACGATCTTGGCGTTGTCGCCAGTATTGACGTCGAATACTTCTGAAGAAACCAGTTTGCTGACGAAATCGTCGATCACCTTTGCTTGCGCTGGATTGTAGAGGTAAAGGCCGTCAATGCGCAGGGCGTCGATGGCGGGAGCGCTCGTTTCGCCAGCGCCGCCGGGTGCTGGCGGGGCTGCTGTTGGCGAGGTGGCGGGGCCGGAAGTTGGGTTACCGATGGTCACGGGAGAATTGCCCGAAAGGGGAGTAATCTGGGTCACCCAGATGAAGTTGTCTGGCAATCGCTGACCGAGATCGTTGATGATTGCGAGCCAAGCTTCCCGCTCCGCGACGGCGGTGAGGAGGGGAGCTGCGAGGGCTTCCATTCGGTTTTTGTCGGCCTTCGCCTTATCGAAAGCCACTGCGAACGTGTTGAGCTTATTAACTTCTTCGCTGACCTCGACGAGAACCGCGCTTTTCACGGCTGCCGCTTGGGTGAAATAGACAATCCACTGTGCAAGCGCGAGGAAGATGCAGAGAGCTGCTGCAATGAGATAGGGCTTGCGGTGATTCAGGTCATGAGCCCGGATGACGGTGGGTGGGCGAAGGTTGATCTCGACCGGGGCGTTGCCGATCTGTCGAGATGCCAGCCCGACGAGTTCGCCAAGGGCGGGAGCATGTTTCGAAAGTTCCGACTGATCGACGGACGGTGCGATTGCGACGTTGCGGAAAGGATTGAAGAACTCGATCGGCATCTGCATCTTCTCGGCGAAGAATTCGAGCATGTAGGGCATCGAAACGGTCCCGCCAGCAAGATAAGCCCGCATCGGTTGATTGCCCTTTTGATTCGCGCGGTAAAAGCTGATCGAGCGGGCAAGCTCCGCGTGGAGACGAGTCATCGTCGTGCGCGACAACTTGGCTATGCGGCTCGAAACGGGATCCTCGGGATCGGCGTAGGAGCCACCGAGTCCGACCAACCCTTTTGCTCGTTTGAGGGCCTCGGCGCTTTCGACGAGTTCCTCGAGTTCTTTCGCGACAGCGACGCTAATCGTGTTTCCGCCGATCGGGATGCTGCGGCTGTAGGCTTTGTTGCCGTCGATGAAGATGAGGTTCGTGGTCCGCGCACCGATATCGATGAGAATGGAGCAGCCCGGCTGGTCGCTGTAGTTGTAGCGGAAGGCGTTGTAGAGCGCCATTGGCGCCACGTCGATCACGTGGGGCGAGAAGCCGGCTGAATCGACCGATTGATTGAGTTCTTCGAGGGTATCGGTTTTGATCGCGAGGAGCGCGACGTTCAGCTTGCCTTCTTCAGCTTCGCCCAGAAGCTTGGTAGTCCCAGACGACTTCGTCGATCGGAAACGGAATGTTCTGCTGAGCTTCGAAGCCGATGATTTGGTCGAGTTCCTGGGGGGTCGATCCCGGCAGCGACAGGTAGCGTGCGAAAACCGCCTGGGAAGGCAAAGCGTAGCTAACGGGGCAGGGTTTGATTCGAGCATCGTTTCTGAGCTGTTCGATGGCGACCTTGAGTTGGCCTGAACGCGTCGCATCGGCGCCGGGATCGGCCATGAGTTCCGTGGACGCAAAGTTGAGGAGGGTGAGGGAGCCGTCGGGTGAAGCCTGGAACTCGCCCAGGGTCACCGTCTGCATGCCCAAGTTCAGGACACGGGTGCGGTTCGTTGAGGCCATCGAATTGAGTGGGAAGGGTAGCTAGTGAGATTTAACCCGAAGGAAGATTAACGGGTGGGTGCTTTGAGGGCCTCGTAGTAGTCCCAGAAGAGAGGGGCGAAAGGAGTTTGATCCTTGCTCAGAATGTATCCAGGTGTTTGCTGAAATTGATTCCACCACTGAGGTTTTCCCTTGCCAGCCCCGATGCTTTGCTCCGCCACGATTTGACCTTGGCGGGAGATCGTGATTCCGACCGCTTGGGTCGCCTGGGCCTTCGAGGGGGTTTTACCTTCGAAAAAACGTTGGAGGGTGCGAGGGCTGACGAATGAGACCGAATTCAGATCTTTCCCGGGCGGGATTGCAACGTGAGTGACGGTCCCTGTGAGCAGGGTGCCCGTTGGGTTCGCCCGGCTCTTATTGTCGAGCAGGACGTAGTAGTTGATCGTGAGTTCGTCGAGGAAAGGATCGGCGTTCCGATCCCGCGGTTCGTAAGCAAATTTCGTCTCAATCATCATCCAATCCTGGCTGTTGGACTTCCGCTGAGGACCAATTGTCAGATTGTAAACCGGAGTCGGCTCGAGAGTGATTGAAATGTCCTCGATGGCAAACCCGGTGTTCTGCGCTTGGGTGAGGGGAATGAACGAGAAAGCGGCGATAGCCAGGAACGGGAGGGGAGACAGTTTCATGGTTGGAAATGAAAGTTCGGTTGAGGGTGAGGGGGATTGGAAGCTGCTGACCGTAGCCAAGTCGCTTCGAGACGTAAACCTGTTTGTGTAAAACAATCTGCGTTTGGAGAGCCTCAGACCTTGTCGCGGAAGAAATCGATGGTCTGGGTGATTCCCGTTTCGAAATCGACCTTCGGTTCCCAGCCGAGGAGCCGTTTGGCAAGGCCGATATTTGGCTGGCGGACCTTCGGATCGTCGATGGGGAGGGGTTTGAACTCAAGTTCAGCCTTGGAACCGGTGATGCGGATGATCTCCTCGGCGAACTGTTTAATGGTCATCTCCCCGGGGTTTCCGATGTTCACTGGTTCGTGGTAGTCCCCCATCATGAGGCGGTAGATGCCGTCGATCAGATCCGAGACGTAACAGAAGCTCCGGGTCTGGGAACCGTCGCCGAAGATTGTCAGTGGCTCGCCGCGGAGGGCTTGTCCGATGAAGGCGGGGACGACACGACCGTCACGGAGGCGCATGCGAGGGCCGTAGGTGTTGAAGATGCGGATGATCTTCGTGTCCATGTTGTGGAAGCGGTGGTAGGCCATTGTCATCGCTTCGGCGAAGCGTTTGGCCTCGTCGTAGACACCACGAGGGCCGATGGGATTCACGTTGCCCCAGTAGTCTTCGGTCTGCGGGTGGACGAGCGGATCGCCGTAGCATTCGGACGTGGAGGCGAGGAAGAAGGCGGCTTTCTTGTCCTTGGCGAGACCGAGAGCGTTGTGGGTTCCCAGGGAGCCGACTTTGAGGGTGGGGATGGGAAGTTCGAGGTAGTCAATGGGGCTGGCCGGACTGGCGAAATGCCAGACGTAATCGACCGCGCCGGGAACGAAGATGTATTCCGTAACGTTGTGCTCGATGAACTTGAAATCCGAGTTACCCGCGAGGTGCTCGATGTTGGCGACGTTGCCGGTGATGAGATTGTCGATGGCGATGACCCGATGACCTTCGGACAGGAGGCGGTCGCTGAGGTGGGACCCGAGGAACCCGGCGCCGCCGGTAACAACACTGATTTTTTTCGCGGAAGCTTCTGACATGGAAGGCTTGGAAATAGGGCGGCTCCGGGTGGTTGGCGAGCAGAAACAGCCTGGGACCTGGCTATGGGAGACAAATTTGTCGGCGACTGCAGCGAGTTCTTCCGCAGAGAGAAATGAAAGTTTTTGAAGGGGAGGCCGTCTTAGCGCCGATTCGACTAGGGTTGGTTGGCCATGACGGTGATCGGGGCCCCTCGATTCCGGCGTAGACGACGAAGATTACCGCGTCTTCGGCGGAGTTGTTGGCTCCGTAGTGCCACTCGTTGACGAGTTCGATCAGCGCGTCGCCCGCTTTCAGCAGTTTTGACTCGCCGTCCTTCGTGTTGATTTGGAGCTCCCCTTTGACCAGGACGCCGGCGTTGATGACGGGGTGCTCGTGGAGGGGGAGTTGCATCCCGGGGGGGATGGTGATTCGCAACACGGTCACTTCCGGTTGACCGGCGGGGTAGGCGGGGAGGGTGTCGCCATTCCAGCTGGTCGTGGATTTTGCCAGGGTCTTGACTTTGATTGCGGGTGGCTTGTCGGCTAGGGCAATTGAGGGGAAGCTGCACAGAATGCCCACGCCGACGATGCTGATGAGCGAAGCGTGGGAGCGGAGGGCAGGATAAATCTTCATGGGGGATTGTGTTCAGATCGGGGCGGATTTTGGGAGGTGATTCTGGTATGCAGGTTCGTTTGGGGTGAGCGGCGGGATTGGACGGTGAGCGTCGTTAACTCGCGGGAATTCAGTCGGGAGGAGCTGGGGATGCCCGACGAGAGGGCGCGGCTCGTGAACGAGAGCGTCCGCATCGTGTGGGAATCGCTCCGCGACGGGTGGAAACGGCTGGGGGCCGCCTTCGAGAGTGTCAGTGCCGTCTCCGAGAGCTTGGGCGTCGTCTTCGAGGGGGGGAGCGTCACGTGCGGAAGTCCGCGGACCGTCGTGGGGGAGACTGATTAAACGGGTTCGTTATTTGGCCCCGAAGCCGAAGAGAACGACGGGGCCGGTGCGGATGAGGATCCAGAGATCGAGGCCGAGCGACCAGTTGTCGATGTATTCGAGGTCCATTTTCACCCAGTCTTCGAACTTCGTGACCTGGTTGCGACCGCGGATCTGCCAGATGCAGGTGAGGCCGGGTTTCATGCTGAGGCGGCGGCGGTGGGCGGCGGATTCGAATTGTTCGACTTCGTAGAGGGGAAGTGGGCGGGGGCCGACGAGCGACATGTGGCCGAGGAAGACGTTGAGGAGCTGAGGGAGTTCGTCGATGCTGGTTTTGCGGATGAATCGGCCGAAGGCGGTGACGCGGGGGTCATCTTCGATCTTGAAGACGGGACCGCTCATGAGATTGAAGGCCTCGAGTTCGGCTCGACGCATCTCGGCGTCGGTGCGCATGGAGCGAAATTTGAACATCGTGAACGGGCGTCCGTGGCGGCCGGCTCGGAGTTGGCGGAAGATCGCGGGACCGGGCGACGTGAGCTTGATGATGGCGGCAACGACGAGAAGGAACGGGAGGGAGAAGATGAGGGCAAGCCCGGCAAGAGTTCGGTCGAAGGCGCTCTTCACGAGGAGCGCGTAGGAGATCTCGGGGGTCGTCCGGAAGACCAGCATGGGGCGGCTCGCGAGAACTTCGTAGGTGGGGCGGGCGATCGAGGTGCGAATGAAGTCGGCGCAGAGCCAGGCCTCGACGCCCTCGACTTCGCAAGCGGCGATGGCGCGTTGGACGGCCTGGAGTTCGAGATGATTAAACGCGAGGACCACGCGGCCGACCGAATGGGTGTGCAGGGCGTCGACGAGAGCCTTGGTGTCGTTGGCTTCGAGGTCGATGCGCTCGAGGATGTCGATCTCGAGGCGTTGGGTGGCGGTGAAGGCGCCTTCGAGCTCGGCCATCTTGGCGGGTTCGCCGGCGATGAGAATGCGCTCGGCGACGGCTCCGCGGGCGAGGCGACGCTTGTAGATGGCGGTGAAGACTTGCTCCTTCGCGATGAGGAGGATGCTGGCGAGGACGGCGAAGAGGATCGCGACGGAGCGGCTGGGGAATTCGAGCTTGAAGAGAAAACCGCTGATGGCGACGAGGACGAAGAGCCAGATGCCAGCCCGGGCGATCTGGGAGAGGGATTTCCAGACGGATTTCTCGAGCGGGTAGTAGTAGAACCCCTGAAGTTCTAAGAGGAAGGGGCCGAACGGGATGATGACGGCGAGTGCCCAGAAGAAAAACGCAAACGCTGGAATCTCCGGTGCCGCGTCGAGACTGACGAGGCCGTGGAAGCGCAGTTGGTGGCTGAGCCAGAACGCGAGGCCGAGAAGAACGGCGTCGACGAGTTCGTTGAGTTGAAGGTTGATTTCCCGTTTTCGCGCTAACATAAAGGCCACCAGTCGCTACGGGGCGACGGCACTACATTTTAGCACAGAACATGCGTCAAAGAAAAAGACCGCTTCGGCTGGACCGGGCGAACGTGGTGGGGGTGATTCAATCACGGGCGGGATTTTCGGCGGCAAGGCGTTTGGCGGAGCGCGGGCTGGATGCGGTGGAGGTGCGGTTGGATTTAATTGGGTCGGTGCCGCGGGTCGAGACGTTGGTGGCGCTGCCAGTTCCGATTATCGCGACGGTGCGGAGCGAAAGCGAGGGCGGTGCAGCGGGGCTGGACGACGCGCGGAGGGTGGAGCTTTACCAAGGGATGTTGGGACTGGCGAAAGGGATTGATTTGGAATTGGCTTCGCTGCCGGCGATGGAGGCGGTCGCACGAGCGGCGCGAGCAGCGAAGGCGAGGGTGATCCTGTCGGTTCATGATTTCAAGGGTGCCCCGAACCGGCGGGCGCTGCGGGCGATGGCGAAGCGGGCGGTGGAAGCGGGCGCGGATGTCTTCAAGGTAGCGTTCACTCCGGAGCGGCTTTCGGAGTTGTCGCCCGTGTTGGAGTTCATGGAAGAGGCACCGCTGCCGGTGGCCGCGATGGCGATGGGGCGGTTTGGGAAGGTTTCGAGGTTGCTCTTTGCCGCGGGTGGGTCGGTTCTTAATTATGGGTGGATCGAACGGTCCGTCGTGCCGGGGCAGTGGTCGGCTGCGGAGCTGCGCGTGCGGCTCGATGAACTGACGCGGTTGGGCTGAGAGGTGGGATTGCTCGCAGGACTGGGGAGCGCTGGCGGGCGCGAGTGGTTGCTGGCGCTGCCGGTGGGTTCGGCGGCGCTCTACGTCATCGCAGCGTTCCTGCTCAAGCGGGCCCTCGTTGCGGGTGCGGGTCAGTCGCAGGTGAACCTGGCGGTGAACGTCTGTGCTGCGGTGATGTTCCTGCCGCTTGGTTTTTTCGCTAAGGAGGTCGATTGGGGCCTTTGGTGGATGCCGATCACGGCTGGCGTCACGTTTTTCTTTGGTCAGATCTTCACGTTCCAGGCGCTGCGGCACGGCGACGTGTCGGTCGCGACGCCGTTGCTGGGGATGAAGGTGCTTTTTATCGCGGTGGTGAGCGCGGTGATTTTCCGCGAGACGCTCGAGTTGCGTTGGTGGGTCGGGGCGGCGGCGAGTTCGTTGGGGGTGATTCTCGTGACGGGGGCGACGCTGCGGACGCTGGGGCCGCGGCTGTTTCGGGCGGACGCCGTGATGTCCCTTTCCGCGGCGGTGGCGTTTGCCCTGACGGACGTGTTCGTGCGGCAGTGGGCGGGGCAGTTCGGAGTGGCGGCGTTCATCCCGCTCATGTTCTCGGTCGTGGCGGGTCTCTCGCTGGCGGTGTTCGTGCCGCGGGTGGGGATGGGGATTTTTTCCGTGCCGGCGGCGGCCCGGGTCGTGTTGCTGGCCGGATCGGTCGTTCTGAGCGTGCAGGCGCTGGGGATGGCGCTCGCGTTGAGCTTCTACGGGAACGCGACGGCGGTGAACATCGTGTATTCGTCGCGGTCGGTTTGGAGCGTCGTGCTCGCGTGGATGCTGGGGCGGTATTTCGCGATGCACGAGGCTGAGAGCGGGCCGGGCGTGATGCGGCGGCGGCTGGTGGGGTCGATCCTGCTGTTCGCGGCGGTGGTGTTGGTTTTACTCTGATCCCGATGCGAAAATTGATCGAGAAGCTGCGGGATGGGGATGAACTCAGTGGGCCGGAAGTGGCGGAATTCTGCCGGGTGCTGATGGACGAGGCGGTGGGGGTCGATGATCGGGCGGGGTTGTTGGAGGCGCTGTCGGCGAAGGGGGAGACGGCGGGGGAGATCGCGTGGTTCGTGCGGACGCTCATCGAGCACGCGCGTCCCATCGAGATCGCGAGCGGGCGCCCGGTGATGGATATCTGCGGGACGGGCGGGGACAAGCAGGGACTTTTCAACGTGTCGACAGCGGCGATGTTTCTGGTCGCCGCGTGCGGGGTGACGGTGGTGAAGCACGGGAATCGGGGGATCACTTCGAAATGCGGTGGGGCGGACGTGTTGGAGGCGCTCGGCGTGAACATCGAGGTGCCGCCGGAGCGGGCGGCGGCGGTGGCGGCGGATGCGGGGTGCGTGTTTCTCTTTGCGCCGATGTATCACCCGGCGTTCAAGGCGATCGGGCCGGTGCGGGCGGCGCTGGCGAAGCGGGGCGTGGCGACGGTTTTCAATAAATTGGGACCGCTGCTCAATCCCGCGTCGCCGTCGCGGCAACTGGCGGGGGTCTTTGAGCCGGGGATGACGTCGGTTTACGCGGAAGTTTTTCGCGAGCTGGGCCGGGAGAAGGCGTGGGCGGTGCACGGTGAGACGTCTGCGGGCGGACTGGACGAGATGTCGACGCTGGGCGACAGCCGGGTGGTCGCGCTGGACAGGAAGCGGATCGAAACGCTCTCGGTGAGTGCGCAATCCTACGGAATCGCGGTGCCGGATTTGGACGATCTGCGGGGCGGTGGAGCGGCGGAGAACGCGGCCAAGCTGGAGGCTTTGCTGCGCGGCCTGCTGCCGGGGCCGATCGAGGATCTGGTGGGTTGGAACGCGGCGGGGGCGTTGGTCGTCGCGGGCGTGGCGGCGGATCTTGGAGACGGGTTGGCACGGGCGCGGGAGTCGATCGCGAACGGCGAGGCGGTCGCGCGATTGGACGCGTTGAGGGCGGCGTGAGAGCCGACCGACCGAGCGCCACGTCGCTGGTGATCGCGGCGAGTTTTGTTCATCTGAATCGGTCGGGAATGGCGGGCGCGTTGGTGCCGGTGGAGTCGGTGCGGGTCGGCGAGTGGGTGCTCGGACACCATTCGGCGCTGAGTCGGCTGGTGCTGCGGGCGTTGGATTTCGCCGGGTTTCGGGCGGCGATCCGGGGGTTCGAGCGGTGTTCGGTCCTGGGGATGACCGAGCATTACGCCGAGCGGAAGAGAGGGCTGGAGCAGATCGTGCGGGGGTGGACTCCGGGTGGGCGATTGGTGGTGCTGGGGGCCGGGTTTGACACGCTGGGCTTGCGAGTGGCGGCGGAAGATCCGGGGCGGAGGGTGATCGAGGTCGATCACCCGGCGACGCAGGCCTGGAAACGGCGGGCGGTCGAGGCGGGAGGATTCGCGACGAAGCGGTTGTCGTTCTGGGCGCGGGATCTGTCGAAGGAGACGGATTTTGGTGAGGCGGCTTCGACGCCTGGAAGTCGGATCGCGTTCACGTTTTTGGAACCGGACGTGGACGGGAGGGTGGGTTTTCGCAGGCCGAGCCGGGCATTGGATTTCTGGCTGGCTCGGCGACGGGAATCGTTCGCCTGGGGGATCCGGAGGTCGGAGGTGGCGGCTTTTCTGCGGCGGTGGGGTTTTCGATCCGTGGACGTCGCGGCGGAGATTACCCGGGGGATGGATCGATTGAGGGTTGGCGAATACCTCGCGGTCGGCGAGGTGATTTGAGATGACGGCACGGGAATCGAATTGGGTGAACGACGTGCATTCGGGCCTCAGCCGGACGCGGGTGTCGGAGGTTGTCGCGCCGCGGAGTGTCGAGGAGTTGATGGAATGCGCCGGGCGCGTCACGGCGGTTTCGGGCGGGCGGCACGCGATGGGTGGGCAGCAATTTCTTTCTGACGGGCGGCTGCTGGATCTGCGGGGACTGGACCGCGTGTTGGATTTCGACCGGACGACGGGACGGCTTCGGGTGGCGGCGGGGATCGAGTGGCCGGCCCTCATCGCGCACTACCTGAAGGCGCAGGGGGACGGCGAGTCTGCGTGGGGGATCGCGCAGAAGCAGACGGGCGCGGATACTTTCACGGTCGGTGGGAGCTTGTCTGCGAACGCCCACGGTCGGGGGTTGGCGATGCGGCCGATCATTCAGGATGTCGAAGAGTTCCGGTTGCTGCGGGCGGACGGGACGGTCGCGCGGTGCTCGCGGGGGGAGAACGCCGAGCTGTTTGGGCTGGTGATTGGGGGCTACGGATTGTTTGGGGCGATCGTGGACGTGACGCTGCGGCTGGTGCCGAGGCAGCGGGTGGAGCGGGTGGTGGAGGTCGTCGGCGTGGATGGGTTGGACGAGCGATTCCGGGTGCGGATCGCCGCGGGGTTTCTCTACGGCGATTTTCAATTTTCGATCGACGAGCGATCGGATTCGTTCCTGCAGCGGGGCGTTTTTTCCTGCTATCGACCCACGGACCAGGAGGTGGGGGACGGGCCGCCGCGCCACCTGGCGGAGGAAGGTTGGCTGCAGCTCCTCCACCTCGCCTACACGGATCGGGCGCGGGTTTTTGACGAGTACGCAGCCTACTATCGCTCGACGAACGGGCAGGTTTACTGGTCGGACACGCATCAGCTCAGTCCGTATCTCCCGGATTACGCGCGGCGGATCGCGGAGCTACGGCCGACGGCGGGCGCGTCGAGTCTCGTGATCACCGAACTCTACGTGCCGGGCGCGGCGCTGCATTTGTTTCTTCAGAGTGCCGCGGTGGAGTTGCGGAGACGGGGCGTGATCGTGATCTACGGGACGGTGCGGCGGATCGAGCGCGACGGGGAGAGTTGGCTCGCGTGGGCGCGGGAGTCGTTCTCCTGCGTGATCTTCAATCTGCTGGTCGAGCACACGCCGGAGGGTCGCGAGAGGGCGGCGGGGGCCTTTCGCGCGCTCATCGACCTGGCCGCGGATCTGGGGGGGAGTTTTTTCCTGACGTATCATCGCCACGCGAGCGCGGCTCAGCTTCGGCGCTGTTATCCGCGGGTCGATGAGTTTTTTGCCCGCAAGCTCGAGGAGGATCCGGCGGAGGTGTGGCGGAGCGATTGGTATCGGCACACGCGAGGGATTCTGGCGGACGGAAGCGGGGGCGCGTGACGGGCGAAGGGGCGACGGCGGTGACGGATTTCCTGCTGGCGGCGCTGGCGTGGGGATGCGCTTGGGGACTCCGGCAGCCGGGGCCGCGGGTGGAATGGAGCCGGCGGCTGTGGGCGTGGGGATTGGCAGCTCAGGGGATGGGAGCCTTCTTGGGCGGAGTCGCGCATGGGTTTTCGAACGAGCTGCCGGATTCGGTGCGGGCGGGCGTCTGGGTGTCGACTCTCATCGCGCTGGGGGGAGCGAGTGCCTTGCTGGTGAGCGGATTGGGGGCCGCCGTGTTGCGGCGGTGGGCGGTGGTGGTTCTGGTTGGAGGGCTGGTCGTGAAGTTCGCAGCTTTGGTTGGGTGGGTCGCGGTGCGGGGAGATTTTTTCCCGGCGTTGTGTGATCAGGCGGTGGGAATGGTGTTGATCGGATGCCTGTCGGTTTGGGGATACCGCCGGCTGGCCGCGAGTTGGATGATGTTGGCCGCCGGGTTGGCGGCAGGAGTCGTCGGAGCAGTCATTCAGCAGGTCGGAATCGGGCTGGGGCCGGCGCTCAACCACAATGTGATCTACCATCTCTTCGGAGCGGCTACGTTGGTCTGTTTTGCCCGGGCGGGTCGGGCGTTCGTGGATCGGGCGAAGGGCGGGTGATCGCGCGGCGGTACGTCGAACCGCGAAAATCCAATGGCCAGGTCTTGAATTAGCTGGCGGCAAATCGGTGGTGATTTCTATGTTTTCAACATGTCCAGCGAGGCGGAGATGGGATTTCCTCGGGTCGTTAAAATCAAACGGAGTTTCCCGAGGCGCGACGACCTTGTCCAAGGAGGCGGCTTCACGTTGGTCGTGATCGCAGCGACTCTGTTTCCGCTGATCCTTGGGCGGGTGCTGTGGCCGACTGGCCTCGGCTATGGCATGGAGTTGATGTTCTGGCCGGCGAGTGCGGTGAACGTGGCGGGGTTGCTGTGGCTGGGGTGGCGTTTCTGGCCCGCGTGTTTCGCGGGCACGCTGATTGGCGTGCTGCTGGTGGGGAGGGCGTTCTGGCCTGGGGTCGTCAATTCCTTCGGAAATTCGCTGGAGGCGCTGGCGGCCTGGTGGATCATCCGTGGGTGGGGCGACTTCCGGGGAGATTTAAGTCGGCTGCGCCAGGTGCTGGCCCTGATCGCTGCGGCCGTGATCGCGCCGCTGGCCAGCTCGTTGATTGGGGCGCTGAATTACGCCGCTGGTGGGGTGATTCCGTGGTCCGATTACGGGGCGGCGGCCGTGGTTTGGACAATGGCGAATGGTTCGTGCATTTTGTTGCTTGCACCGTTTCTCATCGCGCTGGCTGGCGGGCATTGGTCGTGGTCGAGGTGGCGCGGGGAGGTGCCGCTTTGGCTGGGAGTCGGACTGATCGGCGGGGTGCTGGCTTTCGATCCCGTTTTTCGCGGGGGACAGGCGAATTTCGCCTTTGTCATGTTCCCATTCGTGACCTACGCGGCGGTGCGGCTGGGACCCGAAGAGACGGCGCTGGCGTTGTTCGTCGTGCTCGTGGCGATCTACAGCGCCTTGATCCGGAACGCGGACGGACTGAGTGCCGAGCAATCCCGGGCCGCGCACTGGTTCGTGCCGGTCTTTTGCTACGCGCTCGCTGCGACCGGGCTGGCGGGCGCTGCCCTGGTCTGCGAGCGGCGGGAGGCTCAGGACGAGGCGAACGCCGAGCGCCGGCTCGCACTGGAAGCCACCCTGCGCGAACGCAGTGCCGAGCTGGACGCGCTGCGGTATCAGATCAATCCCCATTTTCTTTTCAACGCGCTCACGTCGCTCCGGGCGACGCTGCCCGGCGGGGCGGAATCGTCTCGCGAAATGGTGTCCGCTCTCGCGGAATATTTGCGGTTCACGCTGGCTCCCGCGTCCTCGCCAGAGGTCCCGCTCCGGGAGGAGTTGCGAGGCATTGAGAGCTATCTCGCGATTGAGCGGCAGAGGTTCGGCGAGGCTTTGCGGGCCGAGATCGACGTCAGCGCGGAGGCGCAGGACCTGGCGGTTCCGCTTTTCACGTTGCAGCCGATCGTTGAGAATGCGATTCGCCATGGATTCGAGCGGAAGACGGGTGATTTTCTCATCCGAATCACCGCCGAGATCACCGGTGGGAGCACCCGAGTGGAGATCGCGAACACGGGCGAGTGGGCAGGCCGAGCCGGGGATGGCGGGCGACGCGGAACTGGGATCGAGAATATTCGGCGGCGGCTGGCATTGCTCCACGGGTCGGCGGCCGCGCTCCATCACGAAGCGAGTGACGGCTGGGTGCGGGTGTGGCTGGAGATCCCGGTGCGAAAAGGAGGGCGCGATGAACTGTCTGATCGTGGATGACGAGGTGGCGGCGCGGATGGATCTGCGGGTGATGCTCGAGCGAGTTGGCGGAGTTGCGCGCGTCGGGGAAGCGGCGGACGTGGCGGGCGCAGTCCACTTGATCGGGCAGGACCGGTGGGATGTGCTATTTCTGGACGTCCGCCTGCGAGGTGAGTCGGGCTTCGACTTACTCAATGCGGTGGATGGGGACGTGCCGTTGCTCGTGCTGGTGACGGCTCACTCCGACTACGCGCTGCGGGGTTTCGAAGTCGGCGCGGTGGATTATTTGCTCAAGCCCGTGAACGAAACGCGCCTTTCCGAAACGTTGTCGCGAGTGCGGGCTGCGCGCGACGCGGAGAGCGAGCGGACGCCGCTGAAGGTGGGGACTTCGGTGCGGTGGGTGGCGTGGCGGGAGGTGAATTCCATCGAGGCGGACGGGGATTATTCCCACGTGCACCTGCGCGACGGTTCAAGGGTGATGGTGTTGCGCTCGCTCAGGGAATGGATGGACTCGTCGCCAGGCGGCTGTTTTCTGCGGGTTCACCGCAAGCGGCTGGTGCGGCGGGGGGCGGTCCGCGCGGTCGAATCGGCTGGTCGGGGAAAGTGGCGGATCGAGCTGGAGGATGGCAGCGGGCATTCCGTCGGGCCGGATTATTGGCCGACGCTGAAGGCTGCCTTGCGGTCGTCGTGACGGGCGAGCGGGGCGTTCGTCGATTGGTTTCCGGGGTTCATCGATTCGAGGTCGACGCGCTGCTCCCGACTCGACGATGGGACGAGCATGCGGGTTCTCTTTTGTGCATTTGGGGCGGCGGTGCTCATCTTAGGGCCGGGTGTGGCGGGCGGGCAGCTGGTGCCGAACGCGGACTACTCCGGGCAGGATTTGTCCCGGCGCAACTTCGAGAGACAGAATGCCTCCGGGTCAAATTTCACCGGCGCGCTGCTCGTCGAGACGTCGCTGTTGGATGCAAACCTCGCTTCCGCCAATTTGAGCCTGGCAAATTTGACTGACGCCAACTTGTCAGGGGCAAACCTCGTTTCTGCGGCTTTCACGGGCGCGACGCTTGCGGGAGCGAACTTGAGCAACCCAATTCCCGACCGGGCGATCACGAGCGCCCAGTTGAACTCGGCGGCCAGCGTGACCGGCGTCAACCTGTCCCGAAACGTGCTGTTCGGTACGTCGCTGGAGAATCTCGATTTTTCGGGATCGACTTTCGATAGAACCAATTTGGCCGCCGCGTCGCTGGCCAATGCGAACCTGAGTAACGTCAATTTTACCTCGGCAATTTTAGTCTTCGCCAACCTGAACGCCGCAGACGTCAGTGCGTCAAATTTTGCGAGCACGCGACTCAGCGGCGCTGATCTGCGGAATTCGAACACCGCCAAAGCGATCGCTGCCGGGCAACTCCGGGCGGCGAGCGATGTGACCGAGGTGAATCTGAGCGGCAACAACCTGTCCGGGTTTTTGATCGACGGCGTCAATTTTACGTCGGCGAATCTCAGCGGAAGCGATTTGTCGGGCGCGTCGTTGATCGGCGCAAATCTCGCGTCTGCGAATCTGGTGGGGGCCGACCTGCGATCGGCCAATCTCGCTGGAGCCGACCTGACCGCCGCCTCTTTGGCCCGGGCGGATCTCAGAAATGCAATCGCGGCAACTGCGGTGACGGGTGCCCAGCTAAAATCTACGGACGGCAACTTGCGATTGGTGAATCTGAGCGGAAACGATCTGAGCGGATCGGATCTTTCCGGTCTGGTTCTGGCCATGGCTGTCATGCGGAACACTGACTTGAGGGGGGGCGATCTCCGGGGGACCTCGCTGGCGTTCGCCGATTTGTCCGGGGCCGATTTGAGCTCGGCGGATCTGAGCGGCGTGAATCTCAGGTTCGCGAATCTCGGCGGGGCCACCGTAGCAACGTCCCGGCTCGACGGAGTCGACCTTGAGTTTGCGACGCTGACGGACGCCTCGCTCGGGGACGGAACGGTGAACGGCGGTTTCGTTTACGGGGGGAAAATGGACTTGAGGGACGGGGTGACCACGTTGAGTTCCCTCGACGCGGCCGTCTTGGGATCGAGCACGACAATGTTTGCGGAAAGTCCGATCACGCTGCGAGCCGCGAACGGGCTGCTGCTGAATGCCGGGAGTTCACTCACCGGAACCGGAACGATCGAGACGGGCACGACGCTTTCTTCGGGGAGCCACCTCTTCGGGACCGTCATGGGCTTCGGCTCAGGAATCATTTTCAACGGCTTCGTCCAAGGAACGGCAAACCTCGGTGGAAATGTCTCCTTCGCTGGAACCTACTCGCCCGGGGCAAATGGCGCGGTGGCAATCCAAGTGCAGAACGTGACGCTTCTGGGGACGAGTCGCTTAATTCTCGAACTCGGCGGCTTGGCACCCGGGACGGAATTCGATCAGATCGTCGCGAGCGGGCAATTGATCTTCGGGGGGACGCTGCAACTGGACTTGGTCAGTGGCTTCGACCCTGCGGTCGGGAGCAGCTTTCGGCTTTTCTCGGCGGGCGTCGCGCCGACCGGGAGCTTCGCGACGCTGGATCTACCGACCTTGGGCGGCGGGAAGGCGTGGGACACCTCCGCGCTCTACAGTCTCGGGACGGTGAGCGTGGTGCCGGAGGCGAGAGGGCTGGCGCTGATCGCCGTCGCGGTGGCGTTCTTCAGCATGTCGAAGTTAGGTCGCTGGCACCGGGCTCGGTCCGGGAACTTTTGAGCTGTGAAATCTGCCTTCGTCGAGCCGTTTCGGGGGTTCGTCGAAGAGCGATTGTCATGCGGTGGCGGAAGTCGTTCTTCGGGGTCATGAACAAGATCCTCACTGCAGCGGTGACTTTGGTGATTGTCGGCGGGGCGGGTTCCGCATCGGCCCAAAAGTTTTGGGATGCTGGCACGGGAGATTGGCTGGCAGCTGGCAACTGGAGTCCAGCGGCTGTTCCCGTGGCGGGAGAGGATGCGATCATCGACAACGGAGGCACGGCGGTGGTCAGTGCGGCGGGTGCGGTGACCCGTTTTTTGTTGCTGGACGCGGGAACTCTGGAGGTGAACGGCGGGACCTTCAGTGCGTCCGACAGCAACGCGTCGTTCTCCATGAGTTCTCCCGGAACGATTCGGGTCACGAATGGGACGGCGAATTTTGGTTCGATGACGGTGGGGCGGGTCGGGACCGGCACGCTGGAGATCACGGGCGGCACGGTGTCGAGTGGGTTGACGTCGATCGGTTTCTTCGCGGGTTCGGATAGTGTGGCGAGGATTTCCGGGGGTTCCTGGACAAGCTCGTCGCAGATCCGACCCGGGGATTTCGGCAAGGGAGCTTCTCAAGATCAGCGGGACGGGAACGGTCGTCAGCGCGGGCGGCTTGATTGGAGTGAACGCGGGTTCCGAAGGTCTGGCGACGGTGTCGGGCGGCTCGTGGGCGGCGTCGTTTGGTCTGCGGGTGGGGTCGTCAGGGAGCGGGACGCTCTTGGTCAACGGCGGGACGGTGACGAATGCCGATGGCTACGTAGCTTTCGGCTCGGGATCCGTCGGCACGGCCACGGTGTCCGCGGGTTCGTGGACGGATGCAGGCAATCTGATCGTGGGCGAAGCCGGAGTGGGCACGCTGACGGTGACCGGAACGGGATCGGCCGGGGCCGTGACGCTCACGCTGGGGAACGCTGCGGCTGGCACGGGAACCCTCAACCTGAACGGCGGGACGCTGACGACGGGTCAGATCATTGAGGGGGCGGGCACCGGCACCGTCACCTTTCGGGGCGGCGCGCTGCGACTCACCGGCAATCAGGCCAGTCTTTTCAGTACCTTCGAGGCTGGCGACGTGACCTTGGCTGCGGGCGGGGGACGATCGATACGAATGGCTTCGCCGTCGCGACGTCCCTCGCGCTGAGTGGCGCTGGCGGACTCACGAAAACGGGAGCGGGCACGTTGACGCTCTCGGGCACAAATACCTATGGCGGTGGCACGGTCGTTTCGGCGGGGACGCTGGCGGTGAGCGGCTCGATTGGCGCGGTTTCGGTTCAGAATGGCGGGACGCTACAGGGGAACGGGACGGTCGCTGCGATCACGCTAGCGGGCGGGACGCTGTCGCCGGGGAATTCGCCGGGCACGCTGGTGGGGACTTCGCTGGATTGGCAAAGTGGGGGTATCGTTTTCGAGCTCGGGCCGAATCCGGCCGGGAGTGATTATCTGTCGTTGAGCGGCGAGTTGAGCGGACCGGGTGGGCTGAAGCTGTTCACGTTCGTGGACAATGGCTGGGTGGAGGGGACGACGTATGACTTGATTGGGTTCGGCTCGACGACGCTGGGGCTGGAGCAGTTTGGATTCACGAACGGCGTGGGATTTCTCGGTGGGACGTTTCAATACGACGGTCAGAAGCTGCAATTCGCCTACGCGGCGGTTCCGGAATCTTCGACCCTCGCTCTGCTGGCGCTGACCCTGGCAGGCGGGTTGGTTTTCGCTGTCCAGAGGTCTGCCTCCGGGCGGGACTGAGGCCAGATCAGATTCTTTTAAGACAGGCTCAGCTCCTGTCGCCGCCGTTTCTTTGGGAGAAGCGGCGGATGAGGTCCTGCTGGGATTTGACCTCGAAGCGGCGGGGCGGAGACGACCGGGAGATCGAGTTGGGCGAAGTCGGCGAGCGAGGTCCACCGAGACGTTGGGGTGGAGTTCGACGCGGGTGTGATCGGACGAGATCTCGATGCGGGCGATGGCACTGGGGTCGGTGATGATTTGCTCAGCAAAAAGAAAACCCACGGCGAGGGCGGCCTTGTCGCCCGGGGTGTGCAGGGTGGCGGAGATGGTGCGGTGATCTCGGTGACCGTCCCGGGTGAAAGCGAGTTCGATCGCGAGTGGTTTCTCGGCGGCGAGGAGGTTGGATTCGACCGCTCGTGCTGCCGGTGATTTGGCGGATTCGGCACCGGCGGATGTTCGGAGCCGTTATACCCGGAAGATCGCGCCGAGTTTCTTGCCGAGGATGAGGCTGGCTCCCAGGATGGTGACGCCGAGGAAACACATGGCCCAAACTCCGAGGGCGCTGGCGATGAAGCGGCCTTCGCCGAGGAGTTGGTAGAGTTCGTAGATGGCCTTGGTGATCGGGAAGTCCTCCTGTTTCTGCGCGAGAATGAGGCTGTCGCTGACTTCGAGCATCGCGAAGGAAAAGGCGAGGAGGCCGCCAGCCATGAGGTTGGCGGCGATGAGGGGGATGGTGATTTTACGCAGGGTTCGCAACGGGGGGCAGCCGAGGTTCTGGGCGGCTTCTTCGAGGGTGACGCTGGTCTGCTGGAACCCGGCGGCGGCGCTGCGGACGACGTACGGGAGGCGACGGACGGCGTAGGCGATGACGAGAATCATGAACGGATCGATGGCCGGGTTCATGAAGCCGAAGAGTTTGCCCTCCTGGGTCATCGCGAGGTACCCGAAGGCGAGGACGAGTCCGGGGACCGCGAGCGGGAGCATGGCCATGGCGTCGAGGATCTGACGGCCGGGGAGTTGGGTGCGGACGACGACGTAGGCGATCGCGATGCCGAGGACAATGTCGATGAGGGTCGCGAAGCCCGCGTACTTGAGGGAGTTCTGGATCGAGGGGAGCGTGAGATTGTGGCCGAGAGCGCCCTCGAAGTGCTCGAGCGTCCAGCCGGTTGGCAGGATGCTATTGTACCAATCGCCGGAGACGGAGACGAGGATGACGCCGATGTGGGGAAGGACGGCGATGAGGGTGACGAGGACGAAGGTGAGCGTGCAGAGCCAGGCTTTGGCGGGGGGAAGTGCTTCTGGGACCGCCGACGGAGGTGGCCTTGGCCATCATCGCGTGGGCGTTCCGCCCAAAGAGAAATTTGCTGGCGGCGTAGGCGAGCACCGTGGCGAAGAGCATGACGGCGACGAGGGCGAACGGGAATGGGTTGCCGCCGATGTCCTTGATGCCGGAAAAAATCTGGACGGAAGTGACGCGGGTGAATTCGAACATGAGGGGAACGCCGAGTTCGGTGAACGCCCAGATGAAGACGATGGTGCCGCCGGCGAAGAGGCCCGGCATGATGAGGGGGAGGGTGATCTTACGGAATTTGCGGAAGCCGGTGCAGCCGAGGTTCTCGGCGGCTTCCTCCATCGCGGGATCGACGTTCGCGAGGGCGGCGACGAGGTTGAGGTAGAGGATCGGGTAGAGGTGGAGGGCGTTCATGATGACCACGCCGGTGAGCCGGCTCTCGCCGAGCCAGTCAACGGGGTGGAGGGCACTCATGAGGCCGAGGGATTCGAGCAGGGCGTTGAGGGCACCTTCCTGGCCGAGGATTTGCTTCACGCCGATGGCCCCGACGAAGGGCGGAAGGATCATCGGGATGAGGACCATCGCGCCGAGGATGTTTTTGCCCGGGAAGAGGAAGCGGTCGCTGAGAAGAGCGAGTGGGAGAGCGATGAGGGTCGCGATGAGGGTCGAGAAGATCCCCATGAGGAAGGAATTCCAGAGGCCTTCGAGGTAAATCGGGTTCTGGAAGACTTCGGCGACGTAGGCGAGGGTGAATCCGCCGTCCGGGAGGAAGAACGCGCCGCTCAGCGTCTCGACGATCGGGTAGAGAAAGAAGAACGCGAAGAAGAGCGCGGTGAGCGCGTAGATGGTGAGAGCGAGGGATTTGCTCATAATGATTTTTTCTCGCGCAGAGGCGCAGAGGCGCAGAGGGAGTGAGAATTAATCAGGCGGACGATGCCGTCCTTAATAAGCGGAGCTCCGAAGTTGATGAGGAGGCCAACGCGGTAGTCCAAGAGCTTGAGGTAGGTAAGAACCTGCTTGGAGTGGACGGGAATGAGTTTTTCGACGGATTTTAATTCAACGCAAACCTCATCTTCGACCAGAAGATCTGCCCGAAACCCCACCTCGAAGTCGCAACCGTCGTAGCGGATCGGGACGGCAACCTCCCGATACACTTTCACACCCCGCTTCCGGAGTGCGTGCTCGAGGAGGACTGAATAAACAGATTCCAAGAGTCCCGGCCCAAGATCTCGGTGAATGTGATAAGCCAAATCGATAATCGTGCCGGTCAGTTCAGAGTTCTCTGCGTCTCTGCGTCTCTGCGCGAGAATCTCACCCTCATTCATTTTCCCTCCTTCGCCAGGGCCTCGGCTTCGCGGTATTGGGTGCGGAAGTGGTCGCCTAGTTTTTTGGCGAGCTTCACTTCTTCGAGGCGGTCGGGGTTCTTGAGGGTCGGTCTGATGACCGCGAGGGCCTGCTGGTAGTTGACGGCGGAGACGTCGGTGAACCTGGCGAGAGCTTCGGGAGGGAAGTCGGCGTCGATGATGGCTTTCCACGCGGCGGCCTGTTCGTCGTGGGCGTCGAGGGAGGTGACTCGGATGATGAAGCGAAGGGGCGAAAAGAGGGGGGCGGTCCAGGCTTCGTGGTAGGTGAAAAATTTCGCCTCTTCGTAAGGCAGAACCTCGGGGTCGGAGCGGAACTGCGTGAGATCCGGGGCGTAGAGTTCCTTGCGGATCGGGAGCCGGCGGAGGGCGTAGCGCGTCGGGCCGCCGGGGGTGCCGACTTTGAAATTCCACAGCTTTTGGCCCTCGAGCGAGAGGACAAATTCGATGAATGCCTCCGCGACTTCCGGATTCGGCGCGCCGCGAAGCAAGCCGATCGGGTCGACACCGACGGAGGAACCGCCGACCGGTGTGAAGTAACCCATGCGGGAGGGGGCGTCGCCAATCGTGACCGCTTCGCTTTGGAATCTGCCGTAGAAATCGATGCACATGCCGATGGCCGCGTCGCCGAGTGAGACGTCCATGGGGACTTTGCCGGCGGCTTCGGTGAAGTAGCGGGCGTTGGCCGAGGCTTTCAGAATGAGCTGAAGGCCGAGTTCCCAACCTTTCGCGATGGACTGCGGGGTTTCGTCTTCGAGGTCGACCTCCTGCTGCATCTGTTGCTGGATAACCATCTCGAAAGCCTTGGCCGCCGAGCCGGACTTGGTGGGATCGGCGAGCGCGACCTGCTTGAAGAATCGCGGGTCGGTGAGATCCTGCCATCCGGCGGGAAGTTTCTCGATTCCAAGGCGCTCAAGGCTGTCTGAGTTGTAGCAGATGCCGAAGGACGAAAGGCAGGTGCCGATCCAGGCTCCGTCCGGATCGTAGTAGGGTTCGCCCGAGACTGAGAGCGGGATGCTTTCGTCGTTGAACCACTCGGGGTGGGTGCGGATGACATCGCTGGGGACGAGACGTCCGGCGGCTGCCTGCTGCATGAAATCGAAGGCGCCGCCGCCGAAGAAGAGGTCGATGCCGATGCCCGCAGTGGGCGGACCGTCGCCGCCGACGCGCTCGTCGGCGGTGAGGAACTCCGATTGAAGGTAGCGGGCGATCTCACTGGTGCCTCCGACGAGGCGCCAGTCGACGCGGACGCTGCGACCGGTCCGGGCTTCGTACCACTCGGCGAAGGCGTGGGCGAACTCGAAGCGAATGGCTTCGTTGTGCGGCGTGACGATCACGACCGTGTCGTCGGCGGCCGCCAGGAGGTTTTCCGTCGGTTTGAGCGCGAACGGGACTCCCACGATGGCGACGAGCGCCAGGACGACGAAGACGATGCGGAGATTCATGAGGTCAACCGCGACGGGCGCAGATTACGCGAAAGGATTTCACTTGCGGAGGATGACGACGTCGTCGGGGGTGGCGCTGGCGTGGAGGTCGCGGTCGGCGGAGCGGTGAGTCAGGTCCGGGTTGAGTTCGAAGATCTTGAGCGCTTGGTTGCCGGCTTGGAATTGATATTGCGCGACCTCCCCGAGGTAGATCGATTCGCCGATGCGCCCCGGGGTCGAGTTCTGAGGGGCGGGTGAATCGCGAATCGTCCAAGCTTCGGGACGGATCGAGAGGGTGACGGATTCGCCAGGGCTGGGGGTCCAGTCGCGTTCGGCAATGACGCCCTCGAATGTACCGATGGCGGTCTCGACGGTCGTGCCGTGGGTGATTTTTCCGGGAATGAAGTTCGTTTCGCCGATGAAGTCGGCGACGACGCGGGAGGTCGGACGGCGGTAGACCTCGGTCGGGCTGCCGATCTGGGCGATGTGGCCGCTTTCGAGGATCGCCATGCGGTCGGAGATGGAGAGCGCCTCCTTCTGATCGTGGGTCACGTAGATCGCGGTGAGTCCGAACTCCTTGCAGATGCGGCGGATCTCGGTGCGCATCTCGAGCCGCAGCTTGGCGTCGAGGTTCGAGAGGGGTTCGTCGAGGAGGAGGCAGCGGGGGCGGATAACGAGGGCGCGGGCGAGGGCGACCCGTTGTTGCTGGCCGCCGGAGAGCTGACCGATCTTGCGTTCGGCGTAGGCGTCCATGTGCACCGAAGCGAGGGCCTCGTTGACGCGGCGATCAATCTCGGGCTTGGCGACCTTTCGCTCGACCAGGCCGAAAGCAACGTTTTGAGCGACGGTCATGTGCGGCCAGAGCGCGTAGCTCTGGAACATCATGCCCGTATTGCGTTGGTGCGGGGGTAGGCGGGTGACGTCGTCGTCGTTGAAGAGGATGCGACCACCGTCGGGAACGTAGAAGCCGGCGATGTTCCGGAGGAGCGTCGTTTTGCCGCAGCCGGAGGGGCCGAGGAGGAAAAATAACTCGCCGGGTTCGATCCGGAAAGTCAGGCCGTCAAGTGCGACGTTGGAGCCAAATTTCTTGGTGAGGTTTTCGATCGAGATGGAAATCATTCTGGGCGGGAAATGGCTAAAGGATTCGCTCGGGAGGCGCAACCTCGGATGCGACGTGAGCACAGATCGCGCCGATCCTACCGGGAAGACGAAATTCTTGTTTTTTGACCTGTTGCGGTTACGGTCCGCGTCGATTGTCACGGAGGACGGATCGCCCGTTGTTTTAGGATGAGAGTAGGAGGGTTTTGCGAATTTCATCAGTTTCATCTTGGATTCTGACCTTTGGAATTGCGGCGTTGCTCGCAGCGGCGGGGCTGCTGTTTCTCAAGGTGGAAACCGGGGCGGCGATCGCGGGCGGCGCAGCGATGGCGGCGGTGGTCGCGACATTATGGTGTCGGGCGCAGTCGGCGTTCGAGCGGGTCCGGGAAGCGGAGGCGCTCGTGGAGCGTTCGAAACCCGACGAGGGGGCGATTTTCGAGAGCAAGCTGATCGAGGCCATTGGCGAAGTCGTGTATCGTTACGACGTCGCGAAAGATCAGATTCAATACATCGGTGACACCGAGAGACTCTGTGGACGGACGCGCGCCGAGATGGGAACTACGGTAGCGGATTGGATCGAGATGATTCACCCGGAAGACCGGCCCCGCGTGATTGCTCGCTTCGAGGAGGCGCAGGCGGATCGCCGAAATCTGAACGTCGACTACCGGATTCGCTCGGGTCGCGGGGAGACCTATCGATGGATTTTGGATCGTGGGGCGCTGACGTTCGACGAGAACGGCGAAATGATCGCGATCGACGGGGTTTGCGCAGACATCGAGAATCGGAAGAGGAGTGAGGAGCGGTTTCGGTTGATCTTCGACGATTCGCGCGAACCCCATTTTTTAGTCGATTCCGGAGGGATCGTGGAGTGCAACGCAGCCGCGGTCCGGATGCTGGGGGTCGGCGGACGGGAAGAATTGATCGGCGGGGATTTCCGCCGCTTTTGGCCCGAGACGCAACCGGACGGGCGGGCGACCGCAGCGATCGCTGAGCAGGTCGCCAGGGAGGCCCGCAGCGGAAGGACGAGCCGCGTCAACCTGACCAAAGTGGATTCCCGGGGGAAGCGGTTCGTCGTCGAGGTGAGCACTTCGTCCCTCAAGCTGGACAATCATGCCGATACCATGCTGGTCGTCTGGCGCGATCTGCGGGAAGTCGAGGCAGCGCGAAACAAGCTGAGCACGAGCGAGAATCGTTACCAGCACTTGGTCGAGACGCTTCATCAGATCGTTTACCAAGCGGATATCGAAGGCAATTGGACCTACCTGAATCCAGCCTGGGAGCGGGTGACGGGCTTCAGTGTCGACGAGACTCTCGGCGAGCATTACTCGCACTTCATCGCGTCGGAGGATCTTCCCAAGTTGAAGGAGATCCGCTCGCGGGAGTTGTCGGGTGAGAACGCTTTCACGAAATTTGACGTTCGCCTGAGGTCGCGAAATGGTCGCTACCGCACCGTCGAAGGTTGGTGCCGTCCGTTGATTGACGAAGTGGGTGACATCGTGGGGACGACCGGGATCCTCACGGATGAGACCGAGCGGCTGCAGGTGCAGCGCGATCTGGAGACAGCGAAAGAGGCCGCGGAGGCGGCGAACCGGGCGAAGGGGGAGTTTTTGGCCGTGATGAGTCATGAGATTCGCACGCCACTCAACGGGGTCCTGGGATTCGCCGATTTGCTGAGGCAGACGCCGCTCAGCAAGACGCAGGATGAATATCTGCGGACGATCCGTGGGTGCGGCGATTCGCTCCTGACTTTGATCGATGACATCCTGGATTTCTCCCGTCTTGAATCCGGGCATATGGAATTGGAGCAACGTCCCGTGCAGTTGCGAGAGAGTGTCGAAGGAGTGTTGGACGTGCATTCCCACCGGGCGAACGACAAGGGGATCGAGATCGTCGGTAGCTTTGCGGCCGATCTCCCGATGGAGATCCGGGGGGACGTGACGCGCCTGAGACAGGTCCTGTCGAACCTGGTCGGCAACGCGGTCAAGTTCACGGACGAGGGCCACGTTCTCTTGCGGGGGTGGGTCGCGGCGCGGGAGGGGGACAAGGTGGAGCTAGCGTTTCGCGTCGAAGACACGGGACCCGGAATCCCGCCGGACAAGGTTGGGAAGTTGTTTCATCCGTTTGTGCAGGCGGACGCGTCGATGTCGCGGCGCTACGGGGGGACGGGCTTGGGGTTGGCCATTTGCCGTCGGCTCGTCGAGGCGATGGGGGGCAGCATCGCGGTCGGAGAGCGGGCCGGCCGCGGGACGGCGATTGAGTTCTCCATCGTCGTCGAGGAATCGGAAGCGGCGGTCCCGGAACCGAAGTGGGCGGGGCGACGCGTCCTGGTGATCGATCACAACGAGATCGCGCGGAATACCTTGGTTGGGGTGCTGAGTCGGGCGGAGATCGTGGCGGTCGGATGCCCAACGACTCGATCCGCGCTGAGCTGGTTGGCGGGATCGGCGGGAATTGATTTGATTTTACTGAGTTCCACCGCGGACGAGGTCGCGGGCGGGAGCGGGATGGTGGCGATCGCCGAGCGTGCTGCGGAGTTGGACATCCCGGTGCTCGTGGTCCTGCCGTTGAATGGGCGCGGGTCGGAGGTTCCGGTCGACCTGCCCGGAGAGCGCGGACGGATTGCGAAGCCGGTCCATTTGGCGGCGCTGTGGCGGAGTCTGGAGCGGATTTTCTCCGACGCGGTCACTCCGGCGGAACCAGGCGCGACATCGGCCGACGTGGGACCGGAGATCGTGGTCGGAGGGTCGCTGTCGGTCTTGTTGGTGGAGGACAACCTCGTCAACACGAAGCTGATGCTCCGGATGCTGAGTCTGTTGGGACCCGAGGCCGATCACGCGGCGGACGGAGAAGCCTGCCTGAGGCGGTGTGAGGATCGGACGTATGATCTGATCCTTATGGATGTCCAACTGCCCGGAATGGACGGAATCGAGACGACCGAGCGGCTGAGAGCGCGGGGCTACACCGGAGAGATCGTCGCCCTGACCGCACACGCGATGCCGGAGGATCGCGAGCGCTGCTTGAGTGCGGGGATGAACGACTACCTGACCAAGCCGGTGCAAATGGAGCGCTTGCGCGAGACTCTGGCTGGCGTCGAACGTCCGGGGTGATCGCGGGTCCCGTCGTCGGCCTGGCCGCGTGAAGGGACGGTCGTGCGTTGGCTTTGATCCGGTGCGGTCGACGTTCGCCGAGGTTCGTAGAGTTTGAGGTGAAGGTAAATGATCGGAAGGGGGGTGCGATGTGGGGGCCGCTCGTGGGCGACGCTTTGGCGATGCCGGTCCATTGGTTCTACGATCGGGAGGCGTTGCGGCGGGATTACGGGGTCGTCCGGGACTACTTGCCACCGCGGAACCCGCACCCGGACAGCATCCTGTGGCGTTCGGAATACAGGGCGCTCAACGAGCGAGGCGAGATCCTGCACGATCAGGCAAGGTATTGGGGACAGCGGGGGGTTCATTATCACCAGTTTCTCGCAGCGGGGGAGAATACGCTGAATTTTCAGCTTTCGCGGCTGCTCGTCGACTCGTTGAGCGCGCGGGGTGGCTACGACGGGGATGACTACCTTGATCGCTACATTAAGTTCATGCTCAAACCGGGATCGCACCAGGACACTTACGTCGAGGAGTATCATCGCAAATTCTTCACGGCCCACGCGCGGGGGAAGAAGCCACGGAAGTGCGCCGGAAGCGACATTCACATCGGTGGTTTGGCCCACGTCGGGGTGCTGGCGGGATTTTTCGGAGGGAACGAAGTTGATCTGAGGGCGGCGGTTCAAGAGCACATTGGACTCACGCACCGGAGCGGCGATGTCTTGCGGGCGGGGGATGCGCTGGCCCGGATGCTGGTGCGGGTGATCGGCGGCGCGGATTTGCGGGGGGCGATCCTGGCCGACGGGGCGGATTGGATTTCGTGGCGGAAAGTTGAAGCTTGGTCGCGGGAGCCGGATGAAGTTGTGATTGGCCGTCGGTTGAGTCCGGCGTGTTACATCGACGACGCGTTCCCGGCGGCGCTGTATTTGGCGTGGAAATACGCCGAAGATTTCGAGGCGGCGGTCGTTGCGAACGCGATGGTCGGCGGGGACAATTGCCACCGGGCCGGGGTGGTCGGGGCACTGCTGGGTGCGGCGGTCGGGCGGGAGGGGATCCCGGCCCGGTTGCGGGACGGATTGGCCGCACGGTCGTGGTTGGATCGGAATGCCCGGATTGGATAAGCGCGGGGCAGAACTCCGGCTGCCGACAGCAAAAAGCGAAGGACCCGGATGGGTCCTTCGCTGTCTTGCTGAGATTGGATTCGACGACTAGATGTCCTCGAGACTGGTTCCCGCTTTGGCCGGGTCGCCACTGTTCATTTCACGCATGCGGGCGCGGAGGCGGTCGAGGCGGGCGGCCTGATCGCTGAGCGATTCCTTGAGCTGGGTGCGCGCTTCTTCGCTGGCTTTGAGTTCAGCGGCAATTTGATCAAGCTGCTTCTTGGAAGCGTTGAACATGTCTTCCGCCTTCTTCTTGGCCGCGTTGGCGGATTCGGTCTGCTCGCGGTAGAGGTTGATCTGTCTGGCCGTTGCCTCGGTCGATTCCTTGTCGGCGGAAGCCGCCTTCGCGTTGGCGGTGGCCTTCGCGTTGGCTTCGTCGAGGGATCGCTTCAGGTCAGCGGTCTGCTTGGACAGCTCGTCCTTGGTGGACTTCAGGTTTTTGACCTGATCGCCGAGTTTGGCGACCTGATTGCGGACGTCGGACTTCTCTTCGGACAACTGCTTGATCTGGGATTTCAGCTCGGTGTTGGTCTTTTCTAGAGCGGCGACCTTGGCGCTGGATCCCTTGGATTCTTTCTGAGCTGCGGTGAGGGCGGTCTTGGATTTTTCCAGATTGCCTTGGAGAGTGGTGGACGATTTGCGGAGTTCCGCGTTTTCCTTCTTGAGGGCAACCCGCTCGGCCGGAGCGTCGAGTTCGCCACGGACGTTGTCGAGCTGCTTGTTGAGGGTGGCGACCTCCTTGAGCGCACCATCCATCTCGCTGCGAAACTTGCCGAGCATGGCGTAGGCCTCGTCGCCGGAGGAGAGCTGCTTCTTGTAGTCTTCGGCTTGGGCCTTGTACTTCGCTTCGCTCTCGCGGACGGCTTTGAGTTCGTCTTCGACCTTGGTCAGTCGGCTCTGCATCTCCGCTTGCTGCTCACGCCGGGCATCGAGTTCCTTGATGGCGATGTCGCGCTGGGCGAGGGCTTCTTCCACCTGGGTGCGAGCCTTCTGGAGAACGCTGACGAGCGAATCGAAGCTGGAATCGATGACGGAACCCGTGGTCGGCTTCTCATCGGTTTTAGGAGTTTCCGCTGCCTCGGGAGTGGCGGCCTTCTTCTTGTCGGGAGCACTCTTCTCCGGTGCCGGGGTCTGGCTTTTTTCATTGGCGGCTCGAGCGTTGGGAGCCAGGAGAGCGGTGGACGCGATGAGCGTGGCACCGAGGAGGAGGTTATTTCGGAATGGGATTTTCATAGGTTGAAAGGACCGGTTGGTCGGGTTGACGCTACACAATTTCCGGTGGCGCGAAAGGGGCTTTCGGGATTTCGGCAGGTTTTCGATGACGGATCGGTTGTCGCGACGAGATTGCGCTGGTCAATCCGGAGGGGGGTTTCGCAGACTCCGCCGCTTATGTCTGTTCTCGTTGTTGGCTCGATCGCTCTGGATACAATTAAAACCCCCGTGGAGGAGCACGCCGACCTGCTCGGCGGCTCAGCGTCCTACGCGGCGGTGGCGGCCAGCTTCTCGGCACCGGTGGATTTCGTCGGCGTGGTCGGGGAGGATTTTCCCGAAGAGCACATCGAGCTGCTCAAGAGTCGGAACATCGACGTTGAAGGGCTGCAGATCGTGCCGGGCAAGACGTTTCGCTGGTCGGGCGAATACATGTGGGACCTCAACACCCGGGAGACGCGTTCGGTCGAGCTGAACGTGTTCGAGCACTTCGAGCCGACGCTGCCGGAACGCTACAAGGCCGCGAAAATCATCATGCTCGCAAATATCGGGCCGGACCTGCAGCACCACGTGCTCGATCAGGCCACGGCCCCGGAATTTGTGATCGCGGACACCATGGATCTCTGGATCGACATCGCGAAGGAGTCGCTCGTGAAGCTGGTTGGTCGGGTGAACATGCTCATCCTCAACGATGGCGAGGCGCGTCAATTGACGGGCGAGACGAGCCTCATCCGGGCCGGACGGAAGATCCGCGAGATGGGTGCCGATTTTGTCGCGATCAAGAAAGGCGAGCACGGCTGCCTGCTCTTCGGCGAAAATAACTTCTTCAGCTGCCCGGCTTACCCACTGGAAGACATTCACGATCCGACCGGGGCGGGGGACACCTTCGCCGGAGGCGTGGCTGGATTTCTGGCCAAGAGCGACGAGCCGGTGACGTTCGAGCGACTGCGACAGGCGGTGGTTTACGGCAGCGTGCTGGCCAGCTTCAACGTCGAGGCCTTCTCGCTCGAACGTCTGAAGACGGTGACCGCCAGCCAAATCACCGAGCGCTACCGCACTTTCCGGATGCTGAGTCAGTTCGCGGAGATCTGAGGGAATGCGGTCGAAGGTCTGACGAGACGGGCGCGAGATCGGGTTGGCTCGGGTTGCCGAAAAAAGACAGGATTGACGCGATTTCGAGGTCTTCGGGACTTTGACTATCTGAATGGAACTGACCGATCTTCAATACTGAGATCACCGGGTTCTTCGGGGGAGAGTCGGGCGGAATTTTTACCGTAGTCCGCAATTCTCGGCGACTCGTAGACTTGTGCTATGGTGTGCCGAACGTGAAATGCCGATGAATCGACTCCTCTTGCTCTCTGGTGCAGTTTTCGGCTGGGTCTTGGCTCTTCCTCTTGTCAATGCCGAGGAACCAGCGCCGGCGCAGGTGATTGTTGCCGAAGCGAAGACGATTCCATTCGTCGACCGGATCGAAGCGTTGGGGACGTTGCGGGCGAACGAGTCCGTCGATCTGAGTGCGAACGTGGCCGAGAACGTTGAGAAAATCGGGTTCGACGACGGTCAGCGCGTGAAGCGAGGGGCGATCTTGGTCGAAATGCTCGGCACCGAGGAAGCGGCCATGTTGGTCGAGGCGCAGTCGACTGCCAACGAGGCGAAGCTCCAATTTGAACGCGCGAGCCAACTGGCGCAGACCGGAGCCTCGTCGGTGTCCGAGCTGGACCAGGCTCGGCGGGTCTACGAGACGGCGAAAGCGCGGCTCGCGGCCATCAAGTCGCAGATCAAGGATCTCGTGATCGTTGCGCCATTTGACGGCGTGGTCGGACTGCGAAACATCAGCGTTGGGGCGTTGGTGCAGCCCGGGGATCTGATCACGACGATCGATGACGATAGCGTGATGAAGCTCGATTTCACGGTGCCGTCCACTTTCCTGTCAGCCATGACGCCTGGCACCCCGATCCAGGCGCGGGCGCGGGCATTTTCGAAAGAAGAATTCACGGGACAGATCACGGCGGTGGGTAGCCGGGTGGACCCGACGACGCGGTCGGTCACGGTGCGCGCGGAACTGCCAAATGAGGAACTCCTCCTCAAGCCCGGTTTGCTGATGACGGTGGACGTGATGACGAATGCCCGGGAGGCGGTCGGGATTCCCGAGGAGGCGTTGCTGCCGGAGGGTGACAGGAACTCCGTGTTCGTCTTGGATTCGGCGAAGGAGCCATCGGTGCTCGAACGGCGGGAGGTTGAAATCGGACAGCGGCGCGACGGATTGGCCGAGATCACGAGTGGATTGCGGGCCGGCGAGAAAGTGGTCACGCGGGGAGGAATGACCCTCGGACCAGGAGCGGCCGTCTCGGTGTTGGCCGAGGCGGACGGGGACGAATCGCTCGAGGAGTTGCTGCGGGAAACTGGCGGCGCGGACGAATGAAGCTCTCCGATATCTCGATCACCCGGCCCGTCTTTGCAACGGTCATTTCGCTCCTGTTGGTTGCGTTCGGGATCATTTCCTTCCTGCGGCTGCCGTTGCGTGAGTATCCGGACATTGATCCGCCGGTTGTGTCCATCGAGACGACTTATCGGGGCGCGGCGGCAAGCGTGATCGAGACGCGGATTACGGAGGTCATCGAGGAGCGGATCGCCGGGATCGAGGGGATCAATTTCATCGAATCGGTCAGCGAAGACGGGGAGTCGCGGATTTCGATCGAGTTCACCACCAATCGCGATGTCGATGCGGCGGCCAATGACATCCGGGATCGGGTCTCCGGGATTCTCGACAATCTGCCGGACGAGGCGGATCCCCCGGACATTCAGAAGGTCGATGCGAACGAGGACGTCATCATGTGGCTGAATCTCTCAAGCGACCGGTTGACGGTCCCCGAGCTGACGGATTACGCCGAGCGGTTCCTGGTGGATCGATTCTCGGTGCTCGACGGGGTGGCGCGCGTGCGAGTCGGCGGGGCGCAGACGTATTCGATGCGGATCTGGCTGGACCGGAAGACCCTGGCTTCGCGGGGGCTGACGGTCGGCGACGTCGGAGCGGCTCTGCGGGCGGAAAATGTCGAATTGCCGGCGGGGAACATCGAATCGCAGGAGCGCCAGTTCACGGTGCGGGTGAAGCGGGCCTTCCGCACGGCTGAAGAGTTCCAGAGTCTTGTCCTGGGGCAGGGCGACGACGGGTATCTGATCCGACTCGGCGACGTCGCACGGGTCGAGCGGGCACCGGAAGAAGAGCGGACGTTCTTTCGCGGCAACGGCGTGCCGATGGTCGGACTCGGCATCGTCAAGCAATCGACGGCCAACACGATCGACGTCGCGCGCGGGGCGCAGGCGGAGGCCGCCCAATTGAACGAGACGTTGCCGGAGGGAATGCGGATCAATCGAGAGCTACGACACGTCGATCTTCATCGAGGGCGCAATCTCGGAAGTGTATAAAACGCTGGCGATCGCCATCGGGCTGGTGGTGCTGGTGATCTACCTTTTCCTCGGAAGCGCGCGGGCGACGCTGGTGCCCGCGGTCACGGTGCCCGTGTCGTTGGTTGCCACGTTCATCGTTCTGAACGCGCTCGGGTTCTCGGTCAATTTGCTGACGTTGCTCGCGCTGGTGCTGGCGATTGGGTTGGTCGTGGACGACGCGATTGTGGTGCTCGAAAATATCGTTCGCCGGATGGACGACGAGGGCGAGACGCCCTTGGTGGCGGCGTATCGCGGGACGCGGCAGGTTGGGTTTGCGGTGATTGCCACGACGCTTGTGCTGGTGGCGGTGTTCGTGCCGATTGCGTTTCTGGAGGGAGACATCGGTCGGCTTTTTGCGGAGTTCGCGTTGACGATGGCGACCGCCGTTTGTTTTTCGAGTCTCATTGCGCTGACGCTCTCGCCGATGCTGGCTTCGAAGGTGCTCAAGCGGAAGACGAACCGAAACCTCCTCACGCGGTTGGTGGACCGGTCGTTCAACCGGGGGCAGCAGGTTTACGGGCGGCTTCTCCGAGGGGCGTTGCGCCATCCGATCATTTCGGTCGCGGGCTTCGCTGCGGTCATCGCCGGGGCTGTGGTGATCTACTTGGAGACGCCGTCGGAATACGCGCCGAAGGAAGATCGCGGGGCGTTTTTCGTGTTGGTCGACGGTCCGGAAGGCGCGTCCTACGCCTACATGGAGGAATACATGACCGAGATCGAGCGGCGGCTCATGCCGTACATCGAGAACGAAGAGGCGATTAGACTGTTGATCCGGTCGCCGCGGAGCTTTGGGAATTCCGCCACGTTCAATTCCGGCATCGTGATCTTCGTGCTGAACGACTGGAGCAAGCGGCGATCTGCGTGGGTGATGATGAACGAAGTGAGGGAGCGTCTCGCCGGTCTGCCCGGTGTGCGGGCATTCCCGGTGATGCGGCAGGGATTCGGTGCGCGGATTCAGAAACCAGTGCAGTTTGTGATCGGCGGCGGCACCTACGAAGAACTCGCCGAGTGGCGGGATACCTTGTTGGCGAAGATCGCCGAGAACAACCCCGGCCTCGAGGCGCTCGATTGGGACTACAAGGAAACCAAACCTCAGCTTGAGGTCGAGGTCGATTACAACCGGGCCGCTGAACTCGGTGTGACGGTCAGCGAGATCGGGACCACGCTGGAGACGATGCTTGGCTCGCGGCAGGTGACGACCTACGTCGAAGGCGGCGAGGAATACGACGTCATTCTCGAAGGCGAACGGGAGGGGCAGCGAACGCCGGCGAGTCTGGAAAATATCTACGTGCGGTCCGAGCGGTCGGGGGAGCTGATTCCTTTGTCGAACGTCGTGAGCGTGCGGGAATTCGCCGACTCGACTTCTCTGAACCGCTACAACCGAGTCCGCGCGATTACGATTTCGGCAAACCTCGCCGACGGCGTCGTTCTCGGCGACGCGCTGGACTATCTAGATGGTCTGGTCCGCGAGAATCTACCCGAGACGGTGATCGTGGACTACAAGGGGCAGTCGCAGGACTTCAAGGATTCTGGGGCGCAATTGATCTTTGTCTTTCTTCTCGGAATTGTGATCGTCTACCTCGTCCTGGCGGCGCAATTCGAGAGTTGGGTGCACCCCTTTGTGATCATTTTGGCGGTGCCACTGGCGGTGGCGGGAGGTCTGCTGGGACTCTACGTCACCGGGAATTCGCTCAATATCTACAGCCAGATCGGATTGATCATGCTCGTCGGGTTGGCGGCGAAGAATGGGATTCTGATCGTCGAATTTGCGAATCAGCTGCGTGATGAAGGCACGGAATTTGGCGCCGCGTTGCTGGAGGCGGCGCGCGTGCGGTTGCGGCCGATTTTGATGACCGGAATCACGACGGCGGCGGGGGCCATCCCGTTGATCGTGTCCTTCGGTGCCGGGGCCGAGACTCGAATGGTGATCGGCGTGGTCGTGCTGGCGGGAGTGCTGGTGGCGACGCTTCTGACGTTGTTCATTGTGCCGGTAGCCTATTCATTGCTTGCCCGGGGGACGGGTTCGCCGGGGGATGTTCGCCGGCGATTGGTCAAGGAATCGCTGGGCACGGAAGGGGGGCGCTTTGCCCCCATCGACGCCGACCGGCGGGACGATGAGGCAGTTTCGACGATTTGACTAACGGTAAGGGTCCCGCCCGACCCGTCAACGGACCGAGCTTGTGCGTTAGTCGTGGGGCGGGTGGGAATCTCGGTCCCGGCGCGTGATCCGACAATCCGGTTGCCAAGGGCCGCGGCTTTGGCGGTAAGTTCGGGCATGCTTTCTGCGCGACGACAATTTTTGGATGCGTTCCTTGGAGCCCTCGGGGCGGCTGAGATCATGGGGTTCCTGGAGCGCGAATCCGAGGTGCGGGGAACGATCCGATTCGCGGATGATTCCGAGGTGCTCGACTTGTCGGGTGATGAGGGGGAGGTCCAGGATTTCGTTTGGAAGGTGCGAGAAGAGGACGCGCCCTCCCAGCTCGCGTATCGCATCGCGGAAGTGCTACAGCGCTATCGGCTCCTCCACCTCGATAAGTTGCGGGTGTCGCGGGCGACTCTGCGCGAGGTCGTGCGCAAGGACGACGAGGATGAGACGATGAGCGACGGGGTGTTCGAATTGGCGCTGGAGGAACTGCTAGCGATCCAAGTGACGATGGTCGACGACGGCGAGGAGACGGACGTGTTTTTCATTCGCGAGTAGGCGAAGTCTGGGTTCATCGATTGGGCGGAAAACGTTTTAGGAAATCGTATGCCCGATGCCTCCCAGCTTGAGCAACCGATGCACCACGTCTTCGTGGATTGCGAAAACGTGCGGGACATCGATCTGAGGTTGAGCGGATTTGACCGGGTGAGCGTGACGTAGCTGGTCGGAGCGAATGAGAAGGAACTCCCGGTCGAACTCGACGAGCAACTCTTCCCCCAGACCCGGAGCGTCGCGTCAAAGGTGGTCGCTGCGACCACTTGTTTTTTGAATGGCGGGGATGACAAGACGCTTGAGGTAGATGCGCGCCGCCGCAGCGAGTGGGACCGCGAGGAGGGCACCGATTACTCCGTAGAGGGTCGCCCCGGCGATGACGACGAGGACCGTGAAAAACGGTGAGAGGTCGACGCTTTTTTCCATGACCTTCGGCACGATGAAATTGCCTTCCAGGATGGCAAGGACCACGAAGAAGACGACCGTGACGATCCCGACCCACAGCGGCATCGAGAGGAAGGCAACCGGCACCGCGATCACCGCCGCAGCGATGGGGCCGACCATTGGCACCAGTTCGCCGAGAGCGCCGACAACCCCGATCAGCAACGGATTGGAAATGCCGAGCAACATCATCGTCAGCGTGATGATGACGAACATGGAAGAAACGAGGATCGTTTGCCCGCGCAACCAGCCCCCCACGGTCTGCAGCGCCTCACTGGTCGTCTCCTCAACTGCGGTCTGGTGTTGTGGGGGGACGAGGGCCAGGAAAGCAGCGCTCAATTTCTCCTCCTCGAGCAGCAAATAGAACGTTAGCACGAGCACGGTGAGCGCCGAGCCCACGCCACCGAGCACGCCGAGGAAGGTTGTCGTGGTCTGGAGGAGGTAGTTCCCAATTTTGCTAAACTGATCGCGGACGGATGCGAAGACGCTCTCCGTGGAGGGAAGCGCGGGGAACCGCTCGTGGAGGTCTTTCATCCAGCCGGTGAGCGTGTCGGTGTACCTGGCAAATGATCGAGCGCTTGGTTGCTTTGCGTCCACAGCGAATTACCGACGAAAAAGAAGATGCCGAGCGCGACGATGACAATCGTAAGCAACACGGAAAGAATGGCCAGCCACCGGGGGAAGCGATGGGCCTGAAGCCAGGTGACGATGGGGTGAATCCCGGTGGCCAGGACGATGGCCACCAGCAGAAGCGCGATCAGCGTGAACAACTTGTTCGCCAGCCAAAGGGCGGCAAGAATCCCGATGACGGCGAGGGCGATCTGGATGGCAAGGGTAAGGATCGAACGGGGCATGGGAGTGCGGGCGGGTTGGGTTCGCGGCCGAATCTTGAGACCTACGGCGTTCGGCAACGGATCGTTTCTCGCGTCCGGCACGGCTGTAGGTGAGGGCGGGCCCGTGGTGGGTAAACCGCTAGCCGATGCCCGGGGACGGTAGGGCAGAAGAGATCCGAACTTTCGGCATCCCCGGCCCGTTCCCATCCCGCTCGCCGGCCTCTCGGAGGCAGGAGGAACCTTTGGCGACAGGGTCTACGTCAGTGTCCGCAGGTGCAGGCGTACTCAGGGAGGTCGCAGCCGGGGCAGATGGCGAGGTTCACGGCGAAGCGCTCGGTGACGGTTTTTTCGCCAGGGGCCGGGGTGATGCGGAGGACGGCGGGGACGGCGTTGCCCTCGGGGAGGGGGGCGTCGGAGACGAGGGTGTCGTCGGTCTTGGTGAAGCTCAGCTCGGTGGGGTTGGAGCGGTCGCCGGTGATGACTTCAGCGGTCTGCTCAGCGACGGGAATCGGCTTCAGAGCGTCGTCGAGGAAGGTGAGCTGGACCCGGCGGTCTTCGAGGACGAGGAATTCGGCGTGGGGCTCGACGGTGGTGATGACGCGGCCGCCATTCGGGCCGGCGACCTTAGTTTCGTCGGCGGCATGGAGCGTTGTGAGGGTGAGGGTGACGAGGAGGGTGATTAAGTTTCTAAGTTTCATAGTTTTTAGGTTTTTAGGTTGGGTTGAGGTGAGTGATTAGAGGGTTGCGGGGGCTTCGCGTTGGATGGCGCGGGTGGATGCGTTTTTGCCGATGAGGCTGAAGATTGCCGGGGTGACACCGAGGCCGAGGAGCGTGGACGTAAATAGTCCGCCGACGATGACCACGGCGACCGGGTGGAGGATTTCCTTGCCGGGCTCACCGGCGGCGAGGACGAGCGGGATCAAGGCGAAACCGGCGGAGAGCGCGGTCATGAGGACGGGGATCAATCTTTCCAACGTTCCTCGCTCGATCATGGCTCGGCTGAATTCCTCGCCTTCGTGCTGCATGAGGTGGAGGTAGTGGGAGATCAGCATGACGCTGTTGCGGGCGGCGATGCCGGCGACGGCGATGAAGCCGACGAGGGTGGCGATGCTGATGTTGTCGACGACGAGCCAGGTGAGGAGGAGGCCGCCGATGATGGCGAGCGGGATGTCGCAGAGGACCTGGAGGGCGAAGACGGGGGTGCCGAAATAGTGGGTGAGGAGAACGGCGATGACAACGAGAACGAGGCCGGCGAAGAGGGCGATGCGGCGGGCGGCGTCCTGGCGGGCGAGGAATTCGCCCTCGTAGCTGAGGAAATAGCCTTCGGGGAGGGAGACGTTCTCGGCGACTTCGGTCTGGAGTTGGGTCACGAGGCCGGCGAGGTCGCGTTCGATCGGGTTGATGCTGACGACGAAGCGGCGCTGGGTGTTCTCCCGCTGGATGACGTTGGGGCCCTTGGCCTCGCGGAGGTCGGCGACGGCGGAGAGCGGGAGGCGGCGGCCGGTGGGCGTGGTGAGGATCATGTCCCGGAGGCGGTCGGGATTTTCCCGCCATTCCTCGGAGAGGCGGACGACGAGGTCGATGGTGCGCTGGCCTTCGGTGAGTTCGGCGACGGTTTCGCCGCCCATGAGCGTGGAGAGTTGGTCATTGATTTCGCCGGGAGTGAGGCCGAAGGCGAGGGCGCGGTCGCGGTCGACCTCGAGGCGGAGCTGGGGAATGAGGGCCTGTTGCTCGACGCGGGCGTCGCCGAGGCCGGGAATGCTCTGGGCGATGGATTGGATCTCGTCACCGAGGCGACGGAGGGTGGCAAGGTCGGGGCCGAAAATTTTGACCGCGACCTTGGCGGAAACGCCGGAGAGCATGTGGCCGATGCGGTCGGCGAGCGGGCCGGAGAGGGCGGTGAACGTGCCGGGGATGGTGGCCATTTTCTCGCGAATTTCGGCGCGGACTTCGTCGCGGGGGCGGCCGCCGGGTTTGAAATCGATGTCGAATTCCACAGTCGAGACGGGGACGACGTGGTCGCCGCGCTCGGCGCGACCGACGCGGCGACCGACGCTGCGGACTTCCGGAATTGCGAGGAGGAGGCGGTCGGCGACGGCGGCGACTTCGTTGGTCTGAGTGAGGCTGGTGCCGGGCGCGGTGGTGAGAGCGGCGAGGACGGTCTCTTCCTGGAAAGCGGGGAGGAAATCCTTGCCCATGAGCGGATAGATCGTGGCGGCGAGGGCGAGGAGGATGCCGGCGACGGCGAGGACGAGGAGCGGGGCGTCGAGGGCGAGGCGGAGCCAGGTATTTTTCAGGAACCACTTCAGCGCGCCGACGAGGCGGTTGTCGCCGTGGTCCTTGCCGGGCTTGGGCCGGAGGAGGAGGGAGCAGAGGACGGGGATGACGGTGAGCGAGACGACGAAGGAGGCCGCCATGCTGACGATGGTCGCGACGCCGATGGGCGTGAATAGCCGACCCTCGACGCCGCTCAGGCCGAAGAGTGGGAGGAAGACGAGGATGATGAAAACGGTCGCGTAGAGGATGGAATTTCGCACCTCGGCGGAGGCGCGGGCGATGACCTCGAGGCGGGGGTGCGGGACGTCGCGGGCGGCGTTTTCTCTTAATCGGCGGAAGACATTTTCCACGTCGATGATGGCGTCGTCGACGACCATGCCGATGGCGACGGCGAGGCCGCCGAGCGTCATGGAATTCACGCTGATCCCGAAGGCGTCGAAGACGAGGAGCGTGATCGCGAACGAGAGCGGGATGGCGGTGAGGGTGATGAGGGTCGTCCGGAAGTTGAAGAGAAACAGGAGGATGACGAGCGAGACCATGATCGCGCCGTCGCGGAGGGCTTCGACGAGGTTGTGGACGGCGTGGTCGATGAAGTCGGCCTGGCGAAACAGCGGCATGATCTCGACGCCGGCGGGGAGGGCGGTTTGGAGCTCGGCGATGGCGCGCTCGACTTCCGTGGTGAGGGTGAGGGTGTCGAAGCCGGGGGATTTCGTGACGCTGAGGATGACGCCGGGGGTGCCGTTGACGGCGGCGTCGCCGCGCATGGGCTCGACGTCCCAAGCGACGGTCGCGACGTCGGCGAGGGTGATCGGGCGGTCGTTGACGGTCTTGACGACGGTGCGGGCGATGTCGTCGAGGTCAGTGGTCATGGCCAGATTGCGGACCATGAGCTCCTGCGGGCCGGAGGTGAGGAAGCCGCCGGTGGTGTTCGTCGCGGCGTGGGCGGCGGCCGTTTTTACTTCGTCGAGGGTGACGTCGAAGGCGAGGAGGCGATTCGGATCGGGCTGGATCTGGATCTGCTTCACGCCGCCGCCCATGGCGAGGACTTCGGCGATGCCGGGGATGGATTGGAAGCGCTGGCGGACGGTCCAGTCGGCGAGGGTGCGGAGGTCGCGCGGAGCCACGGTGTCTTCCGGACTGCGGAGTCCGACGAGGAGAATCTCGCCCATGAGCGAGGCGACGGGGGTCATGAAGGGCGTGACGCCCTCGGGGAACTCGACGGTCTGCATCCGCTCGTAGACGAGCTGGCGGGCGGCGTAGACGTCGGTGTTCCAGTCGAATTCCACGAAGACGAGGGAGAGCGCGACGTCGGAGGTGGAGCGGAGACGGGTGACGCCGCTGACGCCCATGAGGGCATTTTCGAGCGGGACGGTGACGAGGGTTTCGACTTCCTCCGGAGCGAGGCCGGGGGATTCCGTGAGAATGGTGACGGTCGGTTTGGTCAGGTCGGGGAGGACCTCGACGGGAAGCTGGGTCGCGGTGCGCGCGCCGAGGACGAGCAGGATCAGCGCACCGATGAGAATCAGCGCGCGGTGCGTGAGCGAGAAGCGGATGAGGCGGTTCAGCATCAGATCAGGCGGTGCGGCGACGCATGAGAGCGGCGATCAGGAGGAGGAAGAGAACGCCGCAGGTGATGGCAAGAAAGAGGGTGAGCGGGCTGTTTGCGGAGCGGGCGGGGTCGGGGTCGGGGTTGGCGGCTTCGGCGCGGCGTTGGCGCTCGGCGGCGGTGAGTTCCGAGCCGTCTTCCGCGTGTTCGTGGCCGTGGGCGGCGTCGAGGGCCTCCTTGAGAGAAATGCCGGCGTTGCCGCCGGCGAAGCCAAGGAGGTAGCTGCCGGTGGTAACGACCTCGTCTCCGGGGAAGAGGCCGTTGAGGATCTCGACGGATTGGTCGTTGCGCAGGCCGAGTTCGACGGGGGCGCGGTGGAAGGCGTTGGGGAGTTCGAAGTCGCGGACGTAGACGACGCGGTTGGCCGGGTCGCCCTGGATGGCGTCGCGGGGAACGGACATGACGTTTTCCTTCGACGCGACGACGATGGAAAACTCCGCGCGCATGCCGGGGCGGAGCAGATGATCGGGATTTCTCACCACGAACGCCGCCTCGACGGTGCCGGCCTCGGAATCAGCGTGGGCGCCGAGATGCTCGAGCTTTGACTCGTAGGGCGTGGGGCCGACGGCCGGAATCGTGATGCGGGCGGGGATGCCCGGAGTGAGCCGGGCGGCTAGGTGTTCGGGGACGCGGGCGATCGCGTAGACGGAGTCGATGTCGATGATCTCGGCGAGGGACTCGTCGGGGTGGACGGGTTTGCCGATGGCGACATTGGTCGTCGTCACGAGTCCGGACATCGGCGCGGCGAGGGTGATGGTCGGTGGCGGGTTGCCCGGCTGGCGGCTTTCGACGATCACGGCGGGGTCGTCTTTTTTGATGAAATGGTCGTGTTGGATGAAGACTTCCGTGGCGCGCCCGGCGATCCGGCTGCTGACGGCGGCACGGTGACCGGGGAGGATGTCGATGGTGCCAAGCGCGAAGACCGTTTCTTCGAAGTCAGTTTCCTCGGCAGCGGCGAACTCGATCCCGAGGTTTTTGACCGCGGCGTCGGTGAGAATGATCGGTGGGTTCTGAGCAATCGCCGGCCCGGCCAGGAGAGCGAGGATCAGAACGATGGAAAATCGAGTGTTCATGGTTCGGTCACGGTGAGCCAGCGGGCGTGGGCGAGGTGGTAGGCCTTGCGGGCGGTGAGGGCGGAGGACTCGGCTTCGGCGAGGCGGGTGCGGGCGTTGAAGAGGGTTTGGAAATCGAGTTCGCCGTTCTGGTAGGCGGATTCGGTGTCGGTGAGTTGGCGGCGGGCAGCGGGAAGAATTTTGGAATCCAGAGTCCGTGCCGTTTGGAAGGTGGCGACGAGCACGCGGTGGGCGGAGTCGGCCTCGTTGCGGATGGCGAGGCGGAGCGCGGCGAGTTCGGCCTGACGGCGCTCGAGGAGGGCGGTCTTTTCGATCACGGCGCCGGTGCCGTTTTGCCAGAGCGGGAGCGGAATGCTGACGCGAACGCCGGCGATGGCTTCATTCTCGAAGCCTCCCTCTTCGGCCGCGAGGCGCTCGCCCTCGTAGAAAACGCCGACCCCGATGTCGTCCCAGCGGGAGGCGCGGGCGATGGAGACGGAGGTGTCGCCCGATTCGACGGCCAGCTCGGCGAGGCGGAGGTCGGGGCGGGTGGTCGGGGTGCGGTGCGCGGGTGGGGCGGCGGGGAGTGGCGGGAGCGTCGCGGCCAGGTCAGCAGAGAGTGGGCGGCCGAGGAGGGTGGCGAGTTGTTCGATGAACGGGGCGGCGATCGCCGTGAGCGAATCGGCTTCGACGGCGAGCGTGGCGGCCGCGATGGAGGCCTGGCTGGATTCGAGCGTGGACGAGAGGCCTTGGGTGGACTGGGTGGCGAGGGAGGCGGCGAAGGTCTCGAGGGCGGTGGTGCGGGCTTTCGTGAGGCGGACGTTCTCGCGGAGGGCGGCGAGCTCGGTCGCGGCGGTGCGGGCGCGTCCGGCGATCAGGCGGGCGCGGTCGGCGATCTCGAGGCGCGCCATCTCGATTTGAATGGCGGACAGACGGCGCTCGAGGGCGAGGCGGGCGGTGAGGGGGAAGCGCTGGGTGAGCGCCACCTCGACCCGGGCCTGAGCCTCGGGGCCGGCACCGAGTTCAAGGCTGAGGTCGGGGTTGGCGAGTCGGCCGGTGGTGCGGGCACGGCCTTCGGCCTCGGCGACGAGGTGGCGGGCGGCGACGAGTTCCGGGTTGGTGGCCCGGGCCTGGGCCGCAGCTTCGGCCGGGGTGAGGGCGGGGGTGGTGGGCGCGAGGGCGAGGAGGAGCGCCGCGGTGAGAGCGGCGCTCCTTGGAAATTCCGATCGGGGATCGGGTGAGGGGTGGTTTTTGGCGGCTGGAAGCCGCCACTCCGGTGTGTTCATGCGGTGTCGGACTGATCGTGGCGTTGAGCCGGGAAATGGCTCGGGTCTGGAAAACGCGATTCGCGGGCACGATGCGCCCGCGACGGATCAGGACAACTGCGGGGGGTAGTCGATTTCCCGCGACGGTCCCTGGGCAGGGTACTGGTTGCGGGTGGGGAGGGGACGGACCGACGGGGTCAGCGAAAGCGAACCGGCGTCGTCCGGGGTGGAGAAGTAGGCGGGAGAGTGCGCGTGGCAGCAAGCGTGCTCGACGGGGCACTCGGTGTCCTCGTGCTGCTCTTGAGTCGAATCAGCCGCGTGGTCGCCGTGACAAGTGAGGTCCGCGTAAGCGTGCTGGAACTGGGTGCCGCCAATCAAGAGGGCCGCAAGGACCCAGATGAGAGACAGATGACGGCGAAGAACGACCACGGGAACGAAGTAGCTCGCGGAGGTCGACCTTGCAAGCGGGAAGCCTGACGATGAGGAATTAGAGCACCGGCGGCTGGGAAGCCGCGGGGCAGACTGCATTGGCTTTGCGGTGCAGCCCGAAGGGCGAGACACTGAAGCCGACGGGAGTCGAGCGCCAGCGCCTGCTTGACGCAGCCCGAAGGGCCGAGCTGCGGGAGCAGTGAGGGCAACCGGGAGCGAGCGAGGCAAATGAGGAATGGGATGCGCGGGCGTTGCGGATCGGGGTGAATATCACTTGCGGCTGACGTTGACGGATGGCAGGTTGGCGAAACGAAAAACGGCCGCGTGGTAGGACACGCGACCGCTTTGCGGTTGATCACGGTTGTTTCGGCACCGCGTTGACCGTGGCGGATTCATCTCCGCCGGATGTTCCTTCGAGAGGCGGTTTTTTTAAGCCGCCTCTTGTGTGTCCGGCTCGGTCCGCGGTTTGCGGGTGAGTCCGGAGCGCCGCTCGGTCCGGGTTTTGTAGCCCAGTGAACGGTAGAGGGGAGAGTCTTCCCCGTGCGCGGGTGAGCCTTTGATCGAGTTGACGACGAGCAGATACTGCCCGATGCCATCGCGATCGGCGGCCGACCGGGCCGCCATCATGCTGGCCCGCTCCTGATCCAACCAGGCGATACGCCGGCGGTTCGTGAAGACAGGTGCCGTGGCGGTGCGGAACTCCTCGAGCGTCATGCCGCCGAAGCTGGCATCCGCTGAGAGTTCCTCCCAGGCACGAAGGAGATTCTCCAGGCTGGCGTTGATAGAACGTTTGACCATGATTTTGTGAAAATCCTCTGTGTTTAGTTAGGTTGCGCGCGGCGGGACGGACGCAGGGACCCGGATCGACCAGTCCGGGTATGCTGCCAATCACGAGACACGGGTTCGACCCGGTCCGGCACTCGCCGGTGAGTCGGAAATTCGTTGGAAAGAAAAACCCGCGCTCGATCAAACGGCGCGGGGGCAGGGGGAAGCGCGGGCGATGGCTCGACGTCCGGTGGTTGGAGCGGGAAGACGGCATCGAGCGAGGTTGCGTCGCCCGCCCACACGTCGAGGCCGATTTCGCCCGCCACTCCGGCGAGGAGCTGCTCGTTGGTGAGCACCACGCTGGCCGAGTGATCCGCGAGGAAGAGCAGTTCCTCCTCACGCCGGGTCAGGCCGCTGGGGAGGCGCTCCCGGAAGACCTCGAAAAATCCCGCGTGCGGCTCGGCGACGGCGGTGAGGCGGAGGTGACCCGTTGCAAGTAGGGGAGCGACCGTCGCCGGTCGCGTTCGTTGGAAGGCCGAGGGAATCCACGCCACGATCCGCCGGCGAGGCCAGCAGGCCGTGGAGCGGGCGGCGTGCAGCGCTTGGAGGATGCCGGGATCGTGGATGGCCAGATTCATGGGAAGATTTCGAGCGCCGCGCGGAACTCCTCCTCCGGTTGCGCCGCCAGCGAGGCCGCCTTGGCGATGGTGATGCGGCCCTCGGCCACCGCGCGGTCGAGCAGCGCCGCGAAGCGCTCGGGCTTCTCGGGGAAAGGGCAGGGGCCCGGGTCGTTCCGCCGGTAGCCGCGGGCATTCCAGCTCGTCCAGAAGCGCTCCATCGTCGAGGGCGCCATCAGGTCCAGGTCCTGCGCCCGCCGCATGATCGCCGCACACGAGATGCCGTAGCGGGCCTTCAGGCGGATCAGCTCCGCCGCCGTCACCTTCTGGCGATGACCCCCGAACGCTTCGGGGAAAATCGGACGCGGCATCAGCATCGCCCCGGCGAACCGCATGCACAGCGAATGCTGCTCCTTCTCGGAGAACTTCGGATCAAATCTCAGCACCACGTGCCCCAGCTCGTGCAGGGCGGTGAATCGCCGCCGATCCGTGGTGAAGGCGGAGTTCAGCGCGATGAGATCTCGCCCGCCGGCCCGCCCGCAGAATCCATCGAACTTCTCCGACGCCTTCTCGGCGTAGATCATGAGGTGTTGCGACTCGAGCAGTGCGAGGACGGACTGGATCGGCGCGTGCCCCAGCTTCCAGGCGTCCCGGAGTTCCACCACGGCGGATTCCACCATCTCCGCGTCCTTGATGACGGTGTCGCGGAGCGGATTCTGGAATTTCGCCCCGATCCCGAAGAATTCCTCCAGCTCGGCGTAGCGCTCGAAGAAATCCGCCGCGTGCTCCCGCAGCGCCATTTCCTCCGACTTCAGGAGGCTCGAGCGCTTGCGGAACTCCACCTTGCCCAGTTGCACCCGCACCGGACGCTCGAAGAAATCCTCATCCACCCCGAGCGCCCCGACCAGCGCGGACAGGACATCCGGCGAGGGGCGCATCGCGCCGTTCTCGTATTTGCTGAGGGTTGCCTTCGTCACCAACCCATCGAGCGCATCCACCAGCGCCTGCAGCGACCATGCCCGCATCGTGCGAGCCTGCCGCAGCCGGTAGGCGAAGAGATTGGGAACGAGTTCAGTCGGCATCGGAATAGTTTGGTGGTGTGGAAACAAAATGCGGAACGCGATTGGAAGCGTCAATAATAAAACCTCACATCTTGTGGTTATTTTACGGGTTACACTACAGGTTGTGGTTTTTGAAGTAACTTGTGAATGCAATCCGAAATTGATTTTCGGCTCATTCCAATCGGATGTTGCCTCGCTCCCGCGCCCTGCAACGACGTTCCGCGAGGCCGGAACCTTCCTCCGGAAGCCGGGGACATCGTTCCAACGGTCCGGAACATCACGACATCGGCGCGGAGCCTCGATCCTACCGTTGGGAGCTTCACTCCATCGATTGGCAACTTCGTGACAACGCTTCGGAACTCCGCTGCATCGAGCCGGATCCTCGTTGCATCGCTCTGGAGGCTTCATCCGGAGCGGTGGAAGACGTCACGCGCGCGGAATGAACGAGGGGAAGATCAAGACGGAGTTGCGGGTTTTGAACAAAAGGTAACAAAGGTCGCCAAGGGGGAGGCGGGTGCCGAGGGAGCCGGGTTTCTTGTTTCTGCGCCTCTTTCCGGCCGAGATCTTTGATTTTGGATGTGCAGCGAGCCGCATTTCTCCTAGAACGCCCCCGTATAGCGATGTGTTGTCCCCAAAGTTCAAAAGCGCGGATTGTGGATTTTGGTCGGTCAAATCTGTGCGGATTGGTTCGAAGCGCCGGGGCTGATCTTTGATGGCCGTATGAACGCAGTCGAAATCGAAGAATCCGTTTCCCAGCTCGCGGAGCAGCCCTTCGAGGCGGAGAGCTTTCCCTACGATTTCCTCGAGGCATTCGGTAATAAGGAGACGACCCTCAAGCGACTCCGGAGCGGCAATTCGAACCAATCCGACCTCCCCGGCGGCGTTCTCCAGCGGAATAACATCCACCTTAAGGTCTGCCCCGAAGGCGAGGTGACCGCTACGCTGACGGCGCTACGGGCCAGCCCGAAGACCATCAGCTCCAAGGCGAAGTTCATCGTCGCCACCGATGGCAGGACCTTCGAGGCCGAGAATGTGGTCGACGGCGAGACGGTCGTCTGCGCTTACCCGGATTTTCACAATCATTTCGGCTTCTTCCTCCCGCTGGCCGGCATCTACACGGTGCGGCAGATTTGGGAAAACGCCTTCGACATCAAGGCCACGGGTCGCCTGAACAAGCTCTACATCGAGTTGCTCAAGGAAAATCCGGATTGGGATACGGAAGCCCGGCGGCAGGAGATGAACCACTTCATGGCCCGGCTGATCTTCTGCTTCTTCGCCGAGGATACGGACATCTTCCACGGTCGAGGCCTGTTCACTGCCACCGTGGACCAGATGAGCGAGCGGGATTCTTCAAACACCCACGAGGTGATTTCCGAATTGTTCCGCGCAATGAACATCCCCGTCCGGCACGAAGGGAAAGTGGACTATCGTCACCGGGAAGCCGTCGGCATCAAGAACTGGGCGAACGTTTTCCCCTACGTAAATGGCGGCCTGTTCTCGGACAGTGTTGAGGTGCCCCGCTTCAGCAGGATCGCCCGCTCCTACCTGCTCGCCGTCGGTCGTCTCGAATGGACGCAGATCAATCCCGACATTTTCGGCTCCATGATCCAGGCGGTGGCGGATGACGAGGAACGCGGCGCCCTCGGCATGCACTACACCAGCGTTCCGAACATCCTCAAGGTGCTCAATCCGCTCGTCCTCGACGACCTCCGCGCCCGGCTGGAGGAGGCGGGGGACAATACGCGCAAGCTGCTGAACTTGCGCCAACGCATCGCCCACATCCGCGTCTTCGATCCCGCCTGCGGCTCCGGCAATTTCCTCGTCATCGCCTACAAGCAGATGCGGGAGATCGAGGCGGAGATTAACCGCCGGCGCGGCGAGGCCGAGCGCAAGTCCGACATCCCGCTGACCAACTTCCGCGGTATCGAGATCCGGCACTTCTCCTGCGAGATCGCCCGCCTCGCCCTCATCATCGCCGAGTATCAGTGCGACGTGCTCTATCGTGGCCAGCAGCTTGCCCTCGCCGAGTTCCTGCCGCTCGAAGCCGCCAACTGGATCACCTGCGGCAACGCCCTGCGGCTAGACTGGCTGAGCATCTGCCCGCCCACCGGAACTGGAGTGAAACACCGAGCAGACGACCTCTTCGGGACCCCGCTTGATCAAGCGCAGATTGACTTCGAGAATGAGGGCGGCGAAACCTACATTTGCGGGAACCCACCTTACCGGGGCAGCAAATGGCAAGATGATCAGCAAAAAGCCGATCTTGCGCGTGCTTGGTCCCATTACCCCAAGCTCGCAAAGACGACTGATTTCGTGTCAGGCTGGATTGCAGCTTATCTGGATTATGCCCGTGCAGTTCCTGATGCGATGGCGGCATTCGTGACCACAAATAGCATCTGCCAAGGCCAGCAAGCTTCAGAAATTTGGCCTGTTGTGTTTGATCAAGATAAGGAAATCTGTTTCGCCCATACCCCCTTTACGTGGAAAAATCTCGCCAGCCATAATGCCGGCGTCACGGTCATAATCATTGGTCTTGGAACTAAATCATCCCGATTGAAGCGCTTATTCGATGGCAGTGGATTAGTGCGCCAGTGCGAAGTGATTGGGCCTTATCTCGTGCCTGATATGCCCGACACAGTAACCAAGGCCACCAAGCCGCTGGGTCCACAATCCACAATGCTTTTCGGAAACATGCCTAGGGACGGCGGACATCTGTTTCTAACAACACAGGAGGCGCACGATCTTCGGCAAGATTCTTGCACGCAAAGGTTTGTGCGGCGTTTTTTAGGCTCCGACGAATTGATTAAGGGTAAGCTTCGATATTGCCTTTGGATTGAGGACAGCGATGCGTCGGCGGCCAGATCGGATCCTTTCATCGCCGAGCGATTGGATCTCGTAGCGGAAAATAGGAGGCAGTCCCCAGCACCGTCCACGCAGGCATTCGCGCAGTCTCCGCATCGCTTTGTGCAGATTGCAGGTGCTGCACGGGAATCCGCAATTGTCGTGCCGAGAGTATCCTCGGAAAATCGCGAATATCTCCCGGTCGATCTTGTCACTGGCGAATGCATAATCGGCGACAGAAACTTCGCACTGTATGATGCTCCCATATGGAACATCGCGTTGATAGGGTCTCGTCTCCACTGGGTTTGGATAGGAACAGTTTGCGTTCGTCTGCGGACTGATTTTTCGTATTCAAATACACTCGGATGGAACACCTTCCCAGTGCCAGTCCTGACAGAAAAAAACCGTAATGACCTAAGCCGATCGGCGGAGAATATTCTAATTGCACGCGAGCGTCATTTCCCTTCCTCGATAGCTGATCTCTACAATCCAAGAGCTATGCCGGAAGATCTCCGTGAAACTCACCACCAGAACGATCAGGCAGTTGAGCGTATTTATTTCGGCCGTCTCATGAAAAATGACAGTGAGAGGCTGGAAAATCTGTTTAGGTTATATAGCAAGGTAGCAGGATTATGATGACTGGATTTGCCCATGATATTTTGTCGGGCACGACGACTTTGTCAGAGATAGTCCGCGTGAAAAATGCTATCTCGGCCAGCAACTTTTTCGGATGCTTCGCTTACGCGACCCAGTCTGGATTCAGGGCATTTGATCTCGGGGTTGGGGCGAATTTTTGGACGGACACGCCTTCGCGTTGGCTGTTCGGCATCGACTACGGACGCACTGACCCGCGCGCGCTTCGGGAAATTGCAGAACGCGAAAACACAGAAGTTCGAATCTATGATGGCCAAGTCGTCGTGAAGCGCGCTGGCTTTAAACCCCGCCGAGATTTCCATCCCAAGGTCACGTTGTTAGGAAATCCCGTATCTGGCTCGCACGGATTGGTGCTTGGTTCAGGAAACTTCTCATACAATGGCCTCCGACGTAGCGTTGAGGCTGGCGCTGCCATCGTCGCGGGTGATGCAATCGAATATGGCCAACTCGTCGAGCCAGTTGCATCAGTGTTCGAGGAATTATGGGGCGACGCCTGCCCTCTGATCGACATTGCGGAAGAGTATGAAGCGCGCTTAAGCGAGCTAATCGCCGCCAGGGATATGAAACACTCGGGCAAACCCGAGGATCCAGTCACTGGTTTTTGGATCGAGGCAGGTTATGTCACCAAAAACCGTGGCCCGGATAAGCCAGGCAATCAGATTTTTGCACCGAACGGCTTTCGGCGTTTCTTTGGACTGAAGAAGAAAGGTAACTCCACTCTAATTGGCGAGATCACCTTCAAAGCAGAAATAGGTCCGAAGGTCACAAAGAACTACAGAGAAAATGATAATGGAATGGAAAAGCTAACTCTTCCGATGCCTGAGGAACACGGTTTTGGCGTTTACGACGGCAAGGTGCTGGTATTTGAGCCGAACGGAAAGGGGTTTTTGCTGTCGGCCATCGAACTTGACGATTTCGAGTTGGCTTTCCGGCATCGCCTGGCGAATGTCAGAGTGATGACAGGGGGAAGGCGTTTCGGAAAACTGGTATAGTTTATGGCAAACGTCCCATCTGTCTCCGTCTCCTACGCCCGCAACGGCAATTCGACTAAGTCGAATGCGCTGGGGATGCGCGCCATGCAGGAGCGCGCCTACGAGAAGCGGGGCGAGCAATATCTGCTGATCAAATCCCCGCCCGCTTCCGGCAAGAGCCGGGCGCTGATGTTCATCGCGCTGGACAAGCTTGCTAGCCAGGGAGTCAAGCAGGCAATAATCGTAGTGCCAGAGAGGTCCATCGGCGCGAGCTTCCATGATGAGCCGCTGAGCGATGCGGGCTTTTGGGCGGATTGGAAGGTGGAGCAAAAGTGGAATCTCTGCGATGCGCCGGGCACGGATAACGGCGGCAAGGTGGACTCCGTAAGGGCGTTTCTGGACAGCGGGGACAAGGTGCTGGTCTGCACCCACGCCAGCTTTCGCTTCGCCGTGGATAAGTTCGGCGTCGAGGCCTTCGACGACCGGTTGATCGCCGTCGATGAGTTCCACCACGTTTCCGCCAACCCCGACAATAAGCTGGGTGCGCATTTGGGGGAATTCATGGCGAGGAACAAAGCCCATATCGTGGCCATGACCGGCTCCTACTTCCGCGGCGACGCGGAGGCTGTGCTGCATCCGGAGGACGAGGCAAAGTTCGACACCGTCACCTACACCTATTACGAGCAGCTCAACGGCTACCAGTATCTCAAGCAGCTCGATATCGGCTATTACTTCTACGCGGGTAGCTATACCGAGGAGATTTTGAATGTGCTCGATCCGAACGAGAAAACCATCGTTCACATTCCGAACGTCAATTCTCGCGAAAGCACGAAGGATAAGATCCGGGAGGTGGAGCACATCATCGAAGAGCTCGGGGAGTGGCAGGGAGCGGATGCGGACACCGGGTTCTATCTTGTGAAGACGAAGGAGGGGCGAATTCTCAAGATCGCCGACTTGGTCGACGATGACCCCGCCAAACGCGAGCGCGTCATGGCTGCGCTCCGTGACTCAGCACAAAAGGATAACCGCGATCATGTGGACGTCATCATCGCGCTGGGGATGGCCAAGGAAGGCTTTGACTGGATCTGGTGCGAGCACGCGCTGACGGTCGGCTATCGCTCCAGCCTTACGGAGATCGTGCAGATCATTGGCCGGGCCACCCGCGACGCCCCGGGCAAGACACGCACGCGCTTTACAAATCTCATCGCAGAGCCAGACGCCACCGAGGCGGCGGTCACCGAGGCCGTGAATGACACGCTCAAAGCCATCGCCGCCAGCCTGCTTATGGAGCAAGTGCTCGCGCCGCGGTTCGAGTTCAAGCCCAAGAACCCTAACAATGAGCCGACCCCCGGCTTCGATTACGGCGAAGGCGGCTACGATCCGGGCAAATGCAATGTCGGCGTGGACGAACAAACGGGGCTCATCCAGATGGAGATCAAGGGCCTCGCGGAGCCGAAGAGCGGAGAGGCCGCGCGCATCTGTCAGGAGGACCTAAACGAACTGATCACCGCCTTCGTGCAGGACAAGACGACCGTGGAGCAGGGTCTTTTCAATAAAGAGATGGTGCCCGAAGAACTAACGCAGGTGCGAATGGGGAAGATTGTGAAGGAGGTTTATCCGCATCTTGGCGAGGAGGACCAGGAGGCTGTCCGGCAGCATGCGATCGCGGCATTGAACATCGTCCAGCAGGCCAAGAAGACGTTGACGGACGGAGGCGACGACGCATCGAAGAACATGGCGCTGATTCAGGGCGTGCGGAAGTTTGCCATGGACGTGAGGGAACTCGACATCGACCTCATCGACCGGATCAATCCCTTTGGAGAGGCGTATGCAATCCTCGCCAAATCGATGAGCGAGGAGCGGCTCAAGCAGGTGGCCGAGATCATCGCCGGAAAGCGCATTAATCTGACGATGGAAGAAGCTCGGGAGTTGGCCAAACGCGCACTTCGGTTCAAGCAAGAGAAGGGCCGCCTGCCTTCACTGACCGCCGCCGATCCGTGGGAAAAGCGGATGGCGGAAGGTGTCGCGTTCCTACAACAGAAGGCGAAGGAGTGTCAAAATGCCTGAGCGCTTTACCGACGAAGATCTGGATTTGCTGGGGGAACTCGGCGTGGATGCCGCGCCGACGCAGTCCGTCGGCCGATCGGCCGCAGAGCAACGGGTGATCGCCGGATTTGAGGAGGTCGAGCGATTCGTGCAGGAACACGGACGTGCTCCTCAGCACGGGGAGGATCGGGATATTTTCGAACGTCTCTACGCTGTCCGGCTGGACCGCATTCGTGCCTCGGCGGATTACCGTAAGATTTTGGAAGGACTCGATCCGAAAAGACTCCTCGTGATCCTGGAGGAGACCGATTCCTGTCGTGTGATGGAGGAATCCAGCGATGAGGAGTTACTCGCCGCTCTGGGAGTGGATTTGGAGGATTCCAGCGACATCACAAAGCTTACCCACGTAAGACCGAGAGAAGAAATCCACGCGGCGGAGGAAGTGGCGCGGCGGACGCCTTGTCGGGAATTTCCGTTGTTTGCGCCCTTATTTGAACGTGTGCAGCAAGATCTGAGAGATGGGCGGCGAAAGACGCTCCCGTTTCAGGACAACGCGGAAGTTGATCAAGGCGATCTTTTCATCCTAGATGGTCAAAAAGTTTACGTGGCGACGAAACGTGAGCCGTTCGTGAGCGACTACGGACGCCCCGATCAAAGACTTCGCGTCATCTACGACAATGGAACCGAGAGCGATCTCCTGCTTCGCTCCCTGCAACGCGGGTTGAATAAGGATAAGACGAGCCGCAGAATCACCGAGCCGAGTTTAGGCCCGCTTTTCACGGACGAGGAATCGGATGACGATCTGCCGACCGGATCCATCTATGTGCTGCGGAGCAAATCGGATCACCCGTTCATCGCGGAGAACCGGACGGTGATTCACAAGATTGGGGTCACTGGTGGCGACGTGAAGAAGCGGATTGCCAATGCCAAAAAAGATCCGACCTATCTTCTGGCCGACGTGGAGATCGTTGGGAGATTCAAATTGTCGAATATCAACCGGACGCGACTGGAGGCCCTGATTCAGAAATTCTTCGGTGCAGCGCGCCTGGACTTGCAGTTGAAAGATCGCTTCGGCGACGAGGTGGAGCCAAGAGAGTGGTTTCTTCTGCCCCTCAACGTCATCGAGGACGCGATCGCAAAGATTATCGACGGGAGCATCGCGGATTTTCGATACGATCCCAATGCAGCGCAGATCGTGAGGCACAGTTGACAGTTCAATGTGTTATGGGATTTGTGGTTCTCTGAGTTCAGGCGATTCAGAAATTGCTGAAACCTTTTAGTCCTGCTGCTGGTCGCCGCGGAGATTGTCGAGGCACTCGACGTCGCGCTGAAAGAAATTCACTCGGTAGAATCGGCGCTATCGGATAATAGCGAAGCCGTATGACAAACGCGTGGATGATTCGGTCTGGAGGGGGCTCTCACTTGGAGCTGTTTGAAAGTGGTTTGGTGGGGATCGGGTTCGGGATGGAATTCAGTCTCGAAGGGATGGATCTCGACGAATTGCGCTCGGCGTATCAGGGGGCGCATCCGGGAGCCTCAATTTACAAAGTGGGTGGGGCGGTCGGGATGCTTGATCGGATCGCGAACATCATTGCGGTGGGCGATGGGGTGGTCACCTACGATCCGGGTTCGCGGGTCTATTGGATCGGGAAAATCGCGAGCGATTATTATTTCGATGCGCAGGCCACGGTGTTGCCGCATCGACGTAAGGTCGATTGGGAGAAGCGGGTCGTTTCTCGTGATGCTTTGAAAAAAGAGACGCGGAACTCGCTCGGGAGCGTGATGACAATTTTCCAAATTTCACCGGACACCTGGGAGGACTTGCAGGCGGGCGACGACGAGCGAACGAACTTCGCGGTGCCAGATGAGGACGAGATCAAGAGCGAGATCGCGGAGGAGAAGGTCAACGTCATCGAGAACGCCCGCGAGCGCTTGAAGGACCGCATCGTCACGCTCGAGCCGAATGAGATGGAGGAATTGCTGGCCGCGCTGCTGCGGGCGATGGGCTTCCGGGCGACGGTAAGTCCGGTTGGGCCTGATCGAGGCGTGGACGTGATCGCCTCGCCGGACGGTCTGGGCCTGCAGGAGCCGCGGATCAAGGGGGAGGTCAAGCATCGCAAGACGACGCAGATGGGTGCGCCGGAAATCCGGAGTTTCATCGGTGGGCTCCGGCCCGGTGATCGAGGGTTGTATCTGTCGACTGGCGGATTCACCCGCGAAGCGCGATACGAGGCGGAGCGCGCGAATGTGCCGGTTACCTTGATCGACTTGGATTCGCTCGCGCGGCTGATCGAGACGAATTACGGGACCTTCGACAACGAAGGGCGAGCCCTCCTGCCGCTGACGCGAATCTACTGGCCGGCGGATTAACCCTCGACTGAAATGAATCTTTGGCTCGGTGTCATTTTGGGAGCGTGGCTTGTCTTCTTGACGGTCGTCGTTGCGATCTTTCGATTCAGCATTCACCGACGCAAAGAACATCCGCCGGTCGAGTTTCTACTCCTCCGAGAGCCGGGTGAGGGGCTGCGGATTCGGATCGCGAAGATGGATGAAGATTTGCCGATGCATCTTCTGGCTAGTGGCTGTATCCCATTGGCCGCGTCATGGGCGGTGGGGACGGGCTTGATTTGGCTGAAAGTCAAAGATCCGTGGCTGTTTCTGGGAGTTCTCGCTCTCACGTTAATCGGCGGGGCGGTAGTCTCCGGCCGATTCCTGTTCCGAAAGCTGATGGAACGCCGACGTTACCAGCTGGGCTACTTCGGGGAGCGGGAAGTCGGTGAGAAGTTGTCGCCCTTGATCCGGCGGGGATTTTACGTCTTTCACGACGTGCCCGCGGAGGCGGGCGGGCGGAAGTTCAACATCGACCACGTCGTGATCGGACCGACGGGTGCTTTTGTGATCGAGACGAAAACCCGGCGGAAACGGAAAACGGGATTGAAGGAAGGTCGGAAAGCGCACGAGGTGATCTTCGACGGTGGAAAACTGCTCTGGCCGACGGGGGACGATCGGGGTGCTTTGGCGCAGGCGGAACGGAATGCGAAGTGGGTTGCGGAATGGCTGCAAAAGATGCTGGGTCGCGAAATCTCGGTCCTGCCGATGCTGGCATTGCCCGGATGGTGGGTAACGCTGAAGGGGAAAGGTGCGGTGAGCGTCCAAAACCCGAAGAACCTCCCCGGAGTGATTGAAGGATATCGGAAGACACCGCTCACGGATGATGAGGTGGATCTGGTCCGGCGACAGCTCGACGCTCTTTGTCGGGACGTACGGATGTAGGGCGGCGGCGGGAGAGGGGGAGGGTGTTATGGGTGGCAGGCCTGCATGACCGAACTCGAGAACCCTTCTGCCGCATCGTCGTCGGCTCACGGTCGTGACGAATTCGATGGCGATTGACTGGTGAAGTCGATTGGAGTTTCGAATTCCGCCGGAGACACACCCTGAAACTGATCGAACGCACCTTTGAGCTCCAAGGGGTGCAGCGGTTGAATCGCGGGTTGCCGCCGTCGGCAATGGAGGAAGTCTTGCCTATCGTCACGACGCCGACGGAGACGAGCCTGCCGCGGAAGAACTGGGCGTTTGACTCCTTTCGTCGGCAGGAAGGTGCTCAGTGATCCGGAAACTACTAAAATAAAAGAATTTAGTAGAGGGTTGTCTGTTCGGGCGCTATCTACTAATTCGATTTGATTTAGTAGAACTTTGACAGGACCCGTGCGTATTCCGCAAACACCACCGAAACTGAGTGATCTGATGGCCGAAGTGAAGCCGCCAGAGAGCATGGTGCGGCTTTTTTCGCTGACGCGCGAAGCGAGGATGCAGCGTCACTATCTGCATTGGGACAAGCTGCGTCATTATCACCCGCCCGACGGGATGAGCCACCGGGAATGGTGGCTGGTTCAAAAGCTGTCCCGAATGGACAGCCTCAAATCCATCCCGCTGACGGACTCGATGGGGGGGGCGTTTCGGTTTGCGGTGCCGGAGTTGGTGCAGGAAGAATTGCACCAGATCGATCTTGGGGCCGGTGGGCTGGTGAGCATTCCCGAACCGATTACCAATCCGCAAACCCGGGATCGATACCTTGTGAGTTCGCTCATGGAGGAGGCGATCACCTCCAGCCAGCTCGAAGGTGCAGTGACGACGCGCGAGGTGGCGAAGGAGATGATTCGCACAGGGCGGAAGCCGAGGGATACGAGCGAGCAAATGATCGCAAACAACTACGCGACGATGCAGCGCATCCGCGCTCTGAAGGAATCGACGCTATCGAGGGATCTGGTTTTTCAGATTCACCGGCTGGTGACGGAAAAGACGCTCGACGATCCGACGGCGGCGGGCCGGTTCCGGACTCCGGACGAGAAGCGCGTGGTCGGCGATGATTTCGGTCAGGTTTTCCATGATCCGCCGCCCGCCGAGGAACTGGATGCGCGGATGGCGGCAATGTGTGCCTTCGCGAACGGGGAGACACCGGACTTCTTCGTGCATCCAGCGGTGCGGGCGATCATTTTGCATTTCTGGCTGGCGTATGATCATCCGTTCGTCGACGGCAACGGGCGAACGGCGAGGGCGTTGTTCTATTGGGCGATGCTGCACAATGGCTATTGGCTCTTCGAGTTCATCTCGATCTCGAACATTCTCCGAAAGGCGCCAGTGAAGTATGGTCGGTCCTTTCTCTACACGGAGACCGATGACAATGACCTGACCTATTTCCTGGTCGCCCAAGCGCAGGTGATCCGCCGGGCCATCAAGGAGCTTCACGCTTACATCGAGCGCAAGACGACGGAAGTGCGAGAGGTCGAAGTGCGCATGCGGGCGCTCGACCTCTTCAATCACAGACAGGTGGAAGTGATTCGGCGTGCCCTCAAACACCCGGGGCAGCGTTACACCTTTGCCAGCCATCAGAAGAGCCACAACGTGGTCTATCAAACGGCTCGCACGGACCTCCTGAATCTCGCGGACCAGGAGGTCCTGGAGAAGCGCAAAAGGGGAAAACAATTGGTCTTCATCGCGCCGGTGGACTTGTCGGCGCGGCTGACGAAGTTGGAAAAGCTGGCCAGCCTATGATGATCATCGGACCAGCTCGAACAGCTCGCCATCCAGGGGTTTCAAGAGACGAAATCGGCCAGTCGGTTTGCGAAGTTTTTCGTCTCTGCTTCGGATCGAGAAGCTCGGAGAGGCTGTCGAGAGGCAACTGGCGGGGTGGTTGGACCCGTCGCTGATAAGAGAGTGACTTCTTGAATGAAATATTACCTTCGCATTGATGGTCAGCAGGAAGGTCCGTTCACGGAAGACGAGGTGGAAGACCTCCATGGGGTGGGGCGAATCTCGAAGGGAACGCCGTGCCGGAATACGTATGACCCCGACTGGAAAACGGTGGACGATCACGTGCCTCGGGCGAAGTGGGTGTCGACGCCTCACGGTATCCCGCCGAAGCTCAGTAGCGATCAGCCAAGCCCGAAGAAATCGTTCTCCGTGCCAGTGGCCCATGATCGTCCGGAAGTGCCGTGGAAGCGGAGCGCGTGGGAAGGTTTTTTCGATAAGCCCGACCGGATCGATTTTGGGCTGAATGCCGTCTATGCGGGGATCGCCTGCGTCGTGCTCGAGAATCTGTGTGGGCAGTTGATGCTCGGTGGGTTCTTTGGAATCGGGGGGATATTTGCGGGAGTGATCGCGACCGTTCTGGGCCGGGTCCGCTCGGGGATTTTGATCTTAGTGGCGGTGGCGCTGACGATCTTCGGGTGGGAGATGTATGTCGCACATCGAATCAAATCGGCCGGTGAGGAAATGCTGCAGGAATGGAAGTCGATGTTTGGTCGATAGGCCGGACGAGAGCCATAGCAATTTTCCCGGGTCGCCACCTTGATCCGGACAAAGTCTTTTCTGCAGGATAGGTCTCGACCATGCTCGACGCTCTTCCACCTCATGAACCCGAGCGAAATCAAGAACATCTTCTGGGACGTCGATGGAGTCCTGGCGGATCTGAACTACGCCTACTTCCATTTCCTGACGGGGCATCCAAACTACCGGGATCGCTACGCCGGGTTGAAATGGGAGCAACTGCCCGAAGTCCTACCGATCGTTCCGGAATATGGGGCGCTGGAGTTGAAGACGCACCCGGAGCTCGGGGCGGAGATGGACCGGGACTTCTGTGCTGACCAAGCCTTCTTCCGGAACCGCCCGCTCTACCCTAATGTGATCGAAGTCCTCAAGCGGCTGAATGAGCGAGGCTATCGTCAGTTCACGATGTCGGCGACCTTTGATATCGAGGCGAAGACGGCCTACCTCAACGACATCCTCGCCCCGGTGAGCGACTTCCTGACCATCGAATGCGTGCAGCACGGCGAGTTCATGCACGACACGGCGAAGATCGACCGACTCCGGGTGTGCTACGAGAAGTATGCGCTCGACCCGGACGAAACCATCCTCGTCGACGACCGCATCTATAACCAGCATGCCGCGATCGAGTCCGGGCTCACCCGGTCCGCCTGCGCTGCGAGCTCACCACCGACCTCCCCGAAGAACTCGCCTGGATCCCCGAGTTCAAGGACGTCGAAGCGGTTGCTGACTGGCTGCTGGGCCGGGACGCGTGAGGGTCGCCTTGGCCAAGACCCCGCGCGAGTCACCGGATGACACCGCTGACGAATGACGAGGTGGATCTTGTCCGGCGACAGCTCGACGCGCGTTGTCGGGATGTCCGGCTGTAGGCTATGGTCGAACAGCTTGCGAATCAGCCCCTGGCGAAGAGCCGGATCGAGCTCGGGACGTGAGGGGATGCGGGTGTCACGCAGGCCGAGCTGAGCAAGACAGCCTGTAAGGCAACACGCGAGGACGCGACGGGGATGAATGCGGTTCTCGCGCAGAGGCGCAGAGGCGCGGAGGGGGATCTCGGTTGTGGAATTTCTCTGTGTCTCTGCGCCTCTGCGCGGGAAAATGGGAAAGCGGGCATTCCAGACACGTATCGCTGCCAAAGTGGTCCGCTCTTAGGTTCTTGCCCCGCTAGCCGGGAGGCCGGGGAGGGGTCGCCGGCTTCGGTGTCCGGAAGCCGACGCTGTCGGTCTGAGGCTGCCGCGATGGACGGTCAGCCTGCGATCACTCGGAGACGTCGAGGTCGTGAATGACTCCCTCGGAGGATAATTCGACTTCGATCCGGATGTCCTTGTATTGAATTTTCACCTCGAACTCCTCCTTGCCGTCCTCCGTGTCGCGCTGGGCCGAGAGGACTTGCGACCCGGGGAAGTATTCCTTGATCGAGTCGGTGGCGGGTTTGGGGACCTCGGTGATCTCAATGGGCGTGCCGGCGTATCCGAGGGAAATCGAGGTCACGGCAATCAGGAGAGAGGAGATGGGAGTCTTCATACCTCATCAATACGGATAGCTGCTCGAACGTGCGCACGTGGTCGGGAAGTCTTCGCTTGCGCGGGAGAGGGTAGAGGAAACTGCCCGCTGGACGACGGATAAGATCGGCGCGATTCGAAAGCTTCTGGCAGACACCGTCGAGCAGGTGAAGCGAACGTGTCCCAAAACCGACAGCCGCGAACTGGTCGATCTCATCTTCGAGCTGCCTTACAGCCGGATCTCCAATGTCATCGAGCGGGGAATTGCCCGTCGCCAGACGGCATCGGTTTACCTCAAGGAGTTGGTGAATGCCGGGGTGCTTTGAGGTCTCCGATGCTGGCTGGGCGTTGTCGAGATGTGCGGCTGGAGCAGGTCGTCTGCAGACGATGGACTTGGGCACGTCCTGCGATCGGGGGACCGATGTGCAGAATATCTGAAGGAGCGTCCGGGTTTTGCAACCGGGAGCGTTCCTTGAGTGAGTCCGAGGTGGCGCGGGGGATTTCCCGGGAGGGGGCCTATTCGGCGGGCTTGGCGGCCTTGACGATTTCGGCAAAGGAGCGGGGTTCCAGGCTGGCTCCGCCGACGAGAGCTCCGTCGATGTCGGGCTGGCTGAGGAGTTCGGCCGCGTTGGCGGGTTTGACGCTGCCGCCGTATTGGATCTGCACCTTGGCGGCGATCTCCGGCGTGGCGAGTTCGGCGAGGACTTCGCGGACGTGGGCGTGGGCGTCCTGCGCCTGAGCGGAGCTGGCGGTCTTGCCGGTGCCGATGGCCCAGACGGGCTCGTAGGCGATGACGATGTTCGTGAAGCTGTCGGCTTCGACGTCGGCGAGGGAGCCGGTGAGTTGGGTGCGGAGGATTTCCTTTTCCTGGCCGGCTTCGCGCTCTTCGAGGGTCTCACCGACGCAAAGGATGGGCTTGAGTTCGGACGCGAGGGCCGCTTTCACCTTTTTGTTGATGATCGCGTCGGTCTCGCCGAAGAGTTGGCGTCGCTCGCTGTGGCCGAGGATGACGTAGCGGACGTAGAGTTCTCGGAGCATCGCGGGACTGATCTCGCCGGTGTAGGCACCGGAGACCTCGAAGTGCATGTTCTGCGCGCCGAGGCGAATGCGCTGAGAGCCGTCGAGAAGCTCCGAAAGCTTGGCGAGGGCGGTGAAGGCAGGGGCGAGGATGATTTCGACGCCGTTAACGTCTTCGATCTCCAGGCGGAAGTCTTTGAGGAAGGATTCCGCCTCGGAGACGGTCATGTGCATCTTCCAGTTGGCGGCGATAATTTTTTTGCGCATGGGCGTGGAGTGGTCGGGTAGCGATTGGTGAGTCGAAGTGGGTGGTCAGGCGAGGGGGTGTTTACCGATCATTCAGATTGGCGACGCCGGGGAGGATCTTTCCTTCGAGGAGTTCGAGGGAAGCTCCGCCGCCGGTGGAGGCGTGCGTGACCTGATCGAGGACGCCGAATTTCTTGGCGGCGGTAGCGGTGTCGCCGCCGCCGACGATGGTGATGGCTCCGGTGGCTGTCGCGCTGGCGACGGCTTGGGCCATGGCTTTCGTGCCGTTGGCGAATTTGTCGATCTCGAACACGCCGGGAGGGCCGTTCCAGATGATCGTTTTCGCGCCGCCGATAACGGCTTGGAAGAGTTCGCGCGTCTTCGGGCCGATGTCGAGGCCTTCCCAGCCATCGGGAATTCCCGCCTCGGCCGTGGCTTCATCGGTGTTCGCATTTTCGCTGAAATCGTCCGCTGTGATGAAGTCGACCGGGAGGTGAATCTCGACGCCCTTGGATTCGGCCTTCTCCATTAATTCCGGAATAATAGCGGCTCCATCCTTGTCGTAGAGACTGTTACCAATCTTCATCCCCGTTGTGACATTGAGGAAGGTGTAGGCCATCCCGCCACCGACGATGATCGCGTCTGCTTGGTCGAGGAGGTTACGGATGAGCGGAATTTTGTCGGCGATCTTGGCTCCACCGAGAATGGCGAGGAGCGGGCGAGCCGGGTCGTCGAGGACGGAAGAGAAGGCTTCGAGTTCCTTCTCGACGAGGAAACCGGCAACTTTGTCGGGAAGGTTGACGCCGACGACGGATGAATGGGCGCGGTGGGAGGTGCCGAAGGCGTCGTTGACGTAGACGTCGCCGAGGCGGGTCAGGCCGGAGCGGAATTGCGCCACTTCGTCCTCATCGGCCTTGGTGGTTTTGCCTTCGGAGTCCTTGGCTTTGCCTTCCTCTTCGATGTGAAAGCGGAGGTTCTCGAGCAAGATGACCTGGCCGGGTTCGAGTCCGGCGCACTTGGCCTCGACTTCGGGTCCGACGCAGTCGCTGAGGAAGGTGACGGGTTGGCCGAGGAGTTCTTCAAGCTTCCGAGCGACCGGTTCGAGGCTGTATTTCTCGTTGCGGTGGCCATTCGGACGCCCGAGGTGGCTCATGAGGACGACGGACGCGCCTTGATCGAGCGCGTGTTGAATCGTCGGGAGGGCGGCTTGGATGCGTTGCGGGTTGGTGATTTCGCCGGTCTGCTTATCCTGCGGGACGTTGAAGTCGACGCGGATCAACGCACGTTTTCCTGCCAGGTCGAGATCCTTGATTGTTCGTTTGTTCATCAGGCTGTTCAGGGAATAATTAGGAATTTGGAATGCGGAATGAGAAATGGCGAGGCGCTTCGCGCGGTTTTTCGCTATTTGTTTCCGGTCGTTTTCGTGATGGCGGCGAGGATTCTTTTGAGTTCTTCCGCTTGGGTCAGTTGGGAAATGGCTTTGGGTCGGTGTCTTGGGTAGGAATCTCGGATTAGCCGGAGCCAGTAGTGAGCTTCGCGGGCCTCTTTGGCCGCGCGGCATATGATGGTGTGGAAGTCAGGTTTGGTCTGGGCGGCCTGAGCTTCCTCGATGTTCGCACCGATACTCGTGCCGCTTCGAACGAGTTGCCGGGACAGGACGAACTCGTTTTCTCGCTGAAGGTCTGCGGCTAGCTGAATGACGTGAAGCGCGAACTCGTAACTCTTCTCGAGCACGACGTTCGGCGCTTCACTCATCCAAAGATTCGTCCGAAGGACCTCGGCGTTTCTAATTTCCCATTTCTAATTCCCCATTCCTCAAATGATGTATTTCAGGAGGTCGACGCAACGGTTGGAATAGCCCCATTCGTTGTCGTACCAGGTGACGAGTTTGAAGAATTTGCTGTTGAGTTCGATGCCGGACCCGGCGTCAAAAATCGACGAGCGGGTGTCGTGGATGAAGTCGCTCGAAACGACCTCGTCGTGGGTGTAGCCGAGGATGCCCTTGAGGTAGGTCTTGCTGGCGGTTTCCATCGCCGCGCAGATCTCCGCGTAACTCGTCTCCTTCACGGTTTTCACCGTGAGGTCGACGACGGAAACGGTTGGCGTCGGAACGCGGAACGACATGCCGGTGAGCTTGCCTTTGACTTCCGGAATGACGAGGCCAACGGCTTTGGCGGCTCCGGTGGTCGACGGGATGATGTTGATCGCAGCGGAGCGACCCCCTTTCCAATCCTTCTTCGAAGGACCGTCGACCGTCTTCTGGGTCGCGGTGTAGCTGTGGATGGTGGTCATGAGACCCTCCTCGATACCGAAGCCTTCCTTGAGGAGGACGTGAACGACGGGAGCGAGGCAGTTCGTCGTGCAGGACGCGTTGGAGATGATGTGTTGGTCGGCCGCGACGTAGTTTTCGTGGTTGACGCCCATGACGACGGTGATGTCGTCGCCCTTGCCGGGGGCGGAGATGATGACCTTCTTCGCGCCGGCTTCGAGGTGGCCCTTGGCTTTGGCGGCGTCAGTGAAGAGGCCAGTGCATTCGAGGACGATATCGACGCCAAGGTCTTTCCAGGGGAGGGCGGCGGGGCCTTCCTTGACGCCGAGGACTTTGATCTCCTGACCGGCGACGACGAGGATGTCGTCTTCTTCGAGCGATGGGTCGGATTTTTTGCTCGTGACTTCGCCTTGGAAGGTGCCCTGGGTTGAGTCGTATTTGACGAGGTAGGCGAGATTGTCGGCGGGGACGAGATCGTTAACCGCGACAACTTCCACTTCCTTACCGAGAAGTCCCTGTTCCGCGATCGCGCGGAAGACGAGGCGACCGATGCGCCCAAAGCCGTTGATTCCAATTTTTACCATATCTTTTTGTGTTGTTGTGGGTTGGTTCTGGAGAGATTCGGGGAGTAAATCGGGAGCATCGGGGGGCGTCAACTGCTGAACGCCGCGGGCGTGCGCACGCATGCCTTCATCGAGAATCTCGCGGGCGGCTTGGTCGTGGGAAAGGTCGGTTGAATCGACGCGGAAGTCACTGGTCTCCTCGTAAACGAGGCGGCGCCGGGCGAGAAGTGAGTCGAAAGTGGCGCGGGGGTTGTCGGTTTGCAGGAGGGGACGGCGGCGGTTGCGGGAGACGCGCTCGAAGAGGGAATTGGGATCGGCGTCGAGCCAGGCGACGACTCCGATGTCGCGGAGGACGGCGCGATTCGCGGCGCTGGTGATGATGCCGCCGCCCGTTGCGAGGACGATGCCGCAGACGCCGACGAGGTCGCGGAGGACGGCCGACTCGAGATCGCGGAAGCCAGCTTCGCCACGAGCGGCGAAAATTTCGGTAATGGGAAGACCGGCCGCTTCGACGATGAGGTCGTCCGTGTCGACAAAGCGGTGTCCGGTGGTCTGGGCGAGGCGGCGACCGACGGACGACTTGCCGCAGCCCATGAAACCGATCAGGACAAAATTAGGCAGCACCCGGTCACTATAACCGCTTGACCTCCCGGGCACGCGAACCTTTTTCGTCCTCGTAGAGTTCGTAGTCGACTTCCTCCTCCTCCTTGAGGGTCTTGAACCCTTCGGAGACGATGGCGGAGTAATGGACGAAGATGTCGGTCGGGACGTTCGGGTCGATGAGGAATCCGAAGCCTTTTTTGTCGTTGAACCACTTTACCGTTCCTCGTGCCATGATACTGCTAATCGGTGATGTCCGCGGGTGAAGATCGCCTGACGGGGGCGACTATGGAGGCGGGGTGGAGAGGGTCAATGGGTTAATCGTTCCAAATTCGCAGCGATGTTGTTTATAAAGCGCGGGATGAAAGCGTTGGTGGGCGTCGTGATGGGTAGCAAATCGGATTGGGAGACCATGCGCGAGGCATGTGACGTGCTCGCAGCACTTGGCGTGCCACACGAACGGAGGGTGGTGTCCGCGCACCGGACGCCCGATCTGCTGACGGAGTACGCGAAAGAAGCTGCGGGGCGCGGGTTGCGAGCGATCATCGCTGGGGCGGGAGGGGCTGCGCATTTGCCGGGGATGTTGGCGGCGCACACGCTGGTGCCGGTGCTCGGCGTGCCGGTGCGGAGTCGGGCGCTGAGTGGGATGGACTCGCTGCTGTCGATCGTGCAGATGCCGGCGGGAGTGCCGGTGGCGACCTTTGCGATCGGCGAGGCGGGGGCGAAAAACGCAGCGTTGTTCGCGGCGGCGATCATCGCGGGTGCCGGGGATGCCGGGGTGGCTGCAGCGCTGGAGAAATTTCGCCAAGAACAGACGGCGGCGGCGCTTGCGAGCGAGCTGGATTAGGGAATTGCAAATTTGAAATGCGAAATGAGAAATGGCGAGGCGCTGCGCGCGATGGGGTGACGCGGGTCGTTGGAGCGGGGGCGGATGGGGTCGAGGCAGCGGTTGCGGTGCTGCGTGGTGGGGGGTGCGTGGGGCTGCCGACGGAGACGGTTTACGGGTTGGCGGCGGACGGGCTGGACGCGGTGGCTTGCGCGGGGATTTTTGAAGCGAAGGGGCGACCGCTGAGCGATCCGTTGATTCTGCACGTGCCGGAGGCGGGGTGGCTGGAGCGAATTGCGGTGGTGGACGATCTTGCGCGGCGGCTGGCGGAGGCGTTTTGGCCGGGGCCGCTGACGATGGTGTTGCCGCGGAGGGCCGTGCCGGACATCGTGACGGCGGGGCAGGATACCGTGGCGGTGAGGATGAGTGCGCATCCGGTGCTGGGGGCGGTGCTGGCGGAGTTCGATCGACCGGTGGCGGCTCCGAGTGCGAATCGGTTTGGGCGGATCAGTCCGACGACGGCGGAGCACGTGGTCGCCGAGTTGGGCGGCCGGGTGCCCCTGGTCGTGGACGGCGGGGCGTGCGAGCACGGGATCGAGTCGACGATCGTGATGGTGGCGAAGGGGGAGATTTCGATTCTGCGTCCGGGGCCGATCACCGTGGAGCAGTTGGGGGAGCTGGCGCCGATCCGGGGCGGCGGCGTTGGCGCTCCGGTGGTGCCGGGTGCGATGAAGAGCCACTACGCACCGGCTACCCGGGTCGAGGTGAGGGCCGATCTACCAAACGTGGGTGACGATCGGACGGCGTTGTTGAGTTTCCGGCGGGGAAATTTTTGCGAATACCGGATGATCGAGGTGCTGTCTGAAGCCGGTGATTTGCGGGAAGCGGCGGCGAATCTCTACGGCGCCTTGCGGCGGCTTGATCAGAGCGGAGCGGAGTTGATCCTGGCGGAGGGCGTGCCGGAGCGAGGGATCGGGTCCGCGATCATGGAAAGGTTGCGGAAGGCGGCCGCGGAGCGGTGACTGCCGCTGCTGCAAGAGGATGGTGGGAATTGTTTTACGTGGACTGATCAGGACGGCCGGGCGACAGATAAAGGATGCATCGTTCCCTCCGCACCTTGTCCTGCTCGCTGATAGTGTTGTTCGCATTGGTGGGGAGGGTCAGCGGAGCGGACTACATTTTTCGGTTGGTCGATGAGACGGGGTTGAATCCCGCGGAGTTTTCGATTTTTGCAATGGGATTCAGCACGGCTGATGAGCTGGTGCTGGGGCCGGCTGGGACAATGGTGTCGCAGAACTCGGGCACGATCTCGAGTTACAAGGTGGGGACTGGAGCGGGCGAATTGAGTGAGATCCGTTTGGACACGATCACGACGTTCACCGGGGGGCGGTACTATTTCTTCACCGCTCCCGTGGGGACGCCGGCTCCGACGGTGGAATACGGCAAGCAACCGACGGATCCGCCGAATGCGCCGATTCCGCCGCAGACTCCATTCCCGCCCTTTTCGATCGTCGAGTTGACCGTGCCGCCCGCGACGCCGGCGCCTCCCGGACCGGCACCGACTCCGCTCCCGACCGCGCATCCGGCCACGGTCGACATCCAGACGGTGGATGGATTTATTTTTCCGCTGACGATCACGTTGAACGGTCAGACGAACGTGGCCGGCCAGCAATACGGTCAGCCGATCTACCCTTCGGGCCAGACGCCGACGGTGAACCGGGCCGACATCTTCACGGCCTACGCGAGCTTCATGGCCGGGGAAGGCACGGCAGGTGCGGCGTTCGCGGGTCTGACGTTTGCGCCGAGCAGCATTGACGGACAGGCCGGGGGAATCCTGAATCCGCGGGCCTACCTGACGGCGGTGACCCTGCAGAATGAGTATCTCAATCTGTCGAGTCCGCTGAACGCGATCTTCGATGCGGACTTAGCAACGCTCTTCAGTTCGAGTACGCTGAACGTGTCGGGGGTGTCTTCGAATCCGGCGGGGATTGACAAACAGAATTATTCGGCGACGCCGGTGATGCGGGATTACCCGGGGACGACGGTGTCGCTACCTGCGCTGAAATTCACGGGTGTGACTGACCCCTCAAGAGAGTTCTACGTTTTCAGTCCGTTGGGACTGTCGGTATTGCGGGACGCCAGCGGGGATCAGATCACTGGCACGATCACGACAGATGGCGCTTCGAACTCGGTGTTGACGCTGGCGTCTGCGGTGACCGGTCTGGAGGTCGGGATGTACGTGAGTGGTACGGGGTTGAGTCCGGGGGCGGGTGGCTCGACAACTCAGATCACCGCGATCAACGGAAACGCGCTGACCCTGAATCAGTCAATTCCCGCTCCCGCAGGAGGTCACCAGTATCAATTCTGTAAACTCCCGCAGCTCGTGATGTTTCAGACTCCGGGTCAAATGGTGCTGGGGAACAGCGGGGTGTTTGCGGACAACACCATCCAGTTCGCGGCGAACACCCCGGAGGCTTCCGTGCTCGGCAATCTCGAGAACCAGGTCGTCAGCGCGCTGAATCGCGGCGTCGGCGTGGTGCCGGAGGCCTTGAATCCGGCGGGAAGCGGAGGGACATCGGCGATCTGGGGCGATCAACGGACGTGGTATCCGAGCGGGGCGGTGCAGAATCTGTTTTCGTTGTTCATGCACGTCGGTCAGATCGGAGGGGAGCCGATCTTTTTCCGGCCGGTGGACGCGGCGACCTTTCCCAACGCCCGCGGGCAGGTGATGGGATCAGCCTACGGGTTTGCCTTCGACGAGAACGGGGGTCCGGTCGGCCCGGCACCAGATGGTCAGCCGGAGGTGCCGTCGAAGTTTGACGGAGACGTCCCGCCCGGTGCCACGATGGACATAACGTTTGGACCGTGGAAAAAGGCCATCGCTCCGACGCCAACACCAACACCAACGCCAACCCCAGCGCCGACGCCTTCACCCGAGCCTCCGCCGAAGGTCAAGGTGCAGGGCAAAAAGCAGATCAAGACAACCAAGAACAACGTGAAGGTCAAAGGCACGGCCGTCGGCCAGAGGCTCTTCGTCAAATACAAGAAGAAGCCCGGCAAGGTCGTGACGAAACGGGTGAAAATCCAGCCAAACGGCAAGTGGGTTTTCAAGTTCAAGCCGAAGGTCCGGAAGACGTTGATGAAATTCTACGCGGAGGATTCCGAAGGTGACCGTTCGAAGGTGCAAAAGGTCAAAGTGATTGACAAGAGCGAGTGATCGTTCCGGTTGGGTGAGGAGATTGATTAAGAGTCGCTGAAAGGCGCGATTTGCAATCGCCGCTCCTCGGGAGCGGAGACCATTTAGCCCGGATATTTCACGGAGGGAGTAAAAAGTTGGCGAAGTTCCGCGGATAAACCGCTAAGGTTGTTGGTGTTATGACATCAACCAAAAAGAACTTCGCCAATGCCAGAATGTAACCGGGAGTTCTTGCATTTTCCAAGCTTTGATCGACGTCAGATCGAAGGGAGTTTTACTGGCGGGGATGTGTCCAGTGACGGAGGGGTGATGGCATTGCGGGCAGCGGATCGGCGCACGGGTTTACTCAAGGCGTTGGACGCGGTGATCGAGGATCCGCGGGATGCCGGTCAGATCACTCATCGCCAGATCGACCTCTTGCGCCAGCGCGTTTACGGGTTGGCCTTGGGTTACGAAGACCTCAACGATCACGACACGCTGCGGCGCGATTTGGTGTGGCAGACCGTGGTCGAGCGCGGTGATGCGCTGGCCAGCAGTCCAACGTTGTGTCGACTTGAAAACCGGGCGGATCGGGACACGGCATGGGCGATGTCGCGGGTGCTCGTCGAGCAGTTCGTGGCCAGCTTTGAGCGCGTTCCCGAGGAGCTGATCCTGGACTTTGACGCCACTGATGATCGGGTCCATGGACTGCAAGCTGGGCGGGCCTTCCACGGTTATTACGGGGACTGGTGTTTTTTACCGCTCTATGTTTTCTGCGGCGAGCAGCTCTTGGTGAGCTACCTGCGTCCCAGCAATATCGATCCTGCCCGCCACGCTTGGGCAATCCTCAAGTTGCTGGTCACCCGGCTGCGAGAGCGCTGGCCCGATGTGAAGATCATCTTTCGAGGCGACTCTGGCTTCTGCCGCCGGAAGATGCTGCGTTGGTGTGATCGGCACGAGATCGACTACATCGTTGGGCTGGCCAAGAACTCGCGCCTGCTCGCACTCGCTGAGCAAGCCCGGGAGCACGCCGCCAAGCGCTTTGAACAAACCAAAGAGAAGCAGCGCCACTTCGTGTGGATCGATTACGCGGCCGGGAGTTGGGATCGGCAGCGGCGTGTCATCGCCAAGGCCGAACACAGCGTCCAAGGAGCCAATCCACGCTTCGTCGTGACCAGTCTCACTGGCGATCCGCAGGCGCTCTACGATGGCACCTACTGCGCGCGCGGCGAGATGGAGAACCGCATCAAGGAGCAGCAACTCGGGCTCTTTGCCGACCGCACCAGTTGCTCGGGCTGGTGGGCCAACCAGTTCCGATTGCTGCTCTCAAGCGCGGCCTACGTCCTCCTGGAAACCATCCGCCGCGTCGCTCTGGTGGGCACGGAACTGGCCCGTGCTCAAGTCGGCACAATCCGCCTGAAAATCCTCAAAATCGGAACCGTCATCCTGCGCAACACCCGCCGCATCCGACTGCTTTTCTCCAGCGCCTACCCTTATCAAAGCCTTTTCGCCCAGACGATCACTCGCCTCAGTTCGGCCTGAACGCCCTCTGGTGCTGTCCCCGGCACCCAAAAACCAACGGGGGTTGGGGGTGCTGTCTTCACCCACCGCCAATGACCCAAAAATCGCCTCTTCAATCGCCTGCAACGCCTCCGTCACCTTCCAAACACTATCTTCCCAGCGACCCGTGAAATATCCGGGTTAGCTAATTCTTCGACTGTAAGGATGGCTGGAACGATGGTGTTTGGATGAGCCGTTGCGGGTTGAATGCGCGGGAGTTTCGTGTGGTCGCCATCGCGTTGGTGTTCGCGGGCGAGGGGGGCTGACCAGGGACGTCGTTTCTCATTGTGTCAAAGGGATCGCGATGGGAAGAAGTGCGCCGTCGTTCACCTTCTATTCCATGCAGGACTTAATTCAACGTTTTCTCAAGGCATCCGTTTGGGGCGTGGCGATCGCGTTTGCCCCGCTTTCCGGTGCGGTTGCGGAAGTGAATTCGACGTGGTTTGACGCAGACGGGGGGCGTTGGGAGGATGGAAGCTGGGATGATGGCGTGCCGAATGGTGCCGGGGACGGGGCGTCGATTTTTGTATCGTCGCCGTCGGGTGAGAATCGTGAGGTGGCCTTCGCGTTGCCGCAGCCTCTTGTTCTGGATCGCTTGCTACTAGTGAGTAGCTCCAGCAGCGTGAGATTTGGTGGGGGAGCGGATTCTCTGACGATGCGGTCGGAGATCGTCGGTGGTCGCTCGATCCTAAACGTCCAAAATTATTCGCCCGGGAAGATAAATTTCTTGCCGCGGGTGACGGCGGATCGATTGAGGGTCGAATCGCAAAATACGGTCCATTTCGCAGGTGGGTTTGATGTTCAAGGCGACTTGGATCTCGTGACGCGAGGTTCGTTCTCAGTGGCGAACGGAATCCGCGCTGACAGCATCGCCCTCTCCGTCAGCGAGGAATCTCCGACGGATGCGGTTGATTTCCTCGGTCCCATCTCGGCGAATAAAGAAATCAACATGAATTTCGAGCGGGTGGAATCCGTGAGGTTTCACGATTCGATCAAGGCTGATTACGTATCGATACACGCCACGCTGGCTGACGACGGGCGGGCTGTTTTTGAACAAACGATTACCGGGCGCGCGCTGGTAGATCTCAATTTTTCCGACGGCGACGTGACGGTTGCCAACGTTGAGGGGGATCGTGTCAATTTGGTCGGGGGGAGCGGGGTGGCGACCCTAGGGTTGGGTGCCTCGGTGCAAAGTTTGCAGGTCGAAGGACAAGGGACGTTGCGGGTATCGAATCTCGCCGATGGTTTCAGCGGATCGATTTTCGGCAACGTCGAGGGGACGTTTGACGTCGTCACGGACCTGGTGCCGCACGAAGTGGGCGGGTTGAGGACGGGGACGTTGCGAATCTCGGATGGTGGGCGGTTCGACGCCGGGGAGATCCGGAACAGTTTCGGCTCGCCGGATCCGGTGCGGGTGGAGCTGGCGGGCGGAGATTTATTCGTGTCGAAAGCCGCGGGCGTTTCCCTTCCCGGGGTGATCGTCGACGGGGGGCAGTCGGCTATCGTTTTCGGCGAAGAGGCGGACTTGACTCCCTTGAAGGTCGGAACCATCGATCGGGCGTCGGACTCGTTGTTGCTCGTCCGGCGTGAAGTGTCGGGGGAGGACGCCAGATTAAAACTGAGCGGAGCGCCGATGTTGGTGGGCACGGGAGCGGTGGGGACGGAAAGCGTGGGGGTCATGAGCGGTGTAGTCTTCGATGCGACCGCATCGCAGTCGGGAACCGGCTTCGCAACCTACGACGCGGAGAGCGGGACGCTGCGGGCACTGGTGGAGGATGAATACCGGACCTCGGTCGGGGCTGGTGCGAACGTGAAGCTGGGGGGTGGGTTGACGACCGCAATGGGGCCGATATCGGTTAATTCGTTGGTCCTTGGCGGTGGGACAACTTTGCGGTTCTCGGGTCCGGTTTTCGACGTCCGAAGCGGGATGGTGATTTCCACCGGTGAGTCGGCGAACGTGATTAATCGGTTGGGGGGCGGTCAGCAGATGGGTAGTGCGGAGCAGAGACTTCTCCATTTTTTCACCGAAACGGATCTGACGGTGACCGTGGGCGTGCCGGGGAAGCTGGTGAAGTCGGGGGAGGCGCGCATGGTTTACCGTCCGGGTGGGGTGCCAACAACGGATGTCGTCGTGAACCGAGGGACCTTGGAAATCGACGGATATGGGCAGATTGACTCGTTGACGGTTCGGTCCGGGGGGATCTTGCGGACCGACGCGCCATTGGACGGACGGGTTGCGGCGGTGCTTGAGCGGGGCGGACGGTGGGAGGTGAGCGGACCGGACCAGGCGATTGATTCACTCCAGGGAAGGGGCATGATCGTGGGTGTAGGCGTCGGCGATCCGACGCGGGTGGAGTTCAACGCCCCTCAATCCAATCCTTTCGAAACGACTGAGCTTGGTGTGGCCTTTGCGGGGAACCTTGATCTGGTTCTCGGGACTTCGAACCCGCTCGTGCTCACGGGAAAATCGGTCCACACGGGGGAGACGTGGATCCTGTCGGACAATTTGACGCTGGGGGTGGACGAGGCGCTGTCGGCGGAGTCGGTGCTGCGCTTGAGTGGGAGGCTGAACCTGGATGGGTTCCGGACGAGTGTTGCCGGGCTGCGGGTGGGTAGCTTTGGGATCATCGACGGCGGGCTAGGTGCGGCGATGGGCGAACTGACTTTGGACGTTGGTGCTGGGCAGGCTGAGTCGGCTGTCGTGCGGATCGAAGGGGGGACCCGGCTCGTGAAGCGTGGCGAGGGAAGTCAGACGATCAACGCCAATTTGCTGGACGCGCACGGAGGCGCGGAGTTCGACGTTCGGGAAGGAACGCTGGTAGTGGACGGCGGACATTGGGGCGGACGAGGCCAGCTGCGGGTGGGTGGCGAAGGAACGCTGGAGGTGCGAATGGAACCCGATGGGTTTGTTGAGGTCGTAGACGTTGCCAGCGGGGCTCGGGTGCGGCGGGAGTCGCTGATATTTTCCGGCCAGGACGCGCACCGGTATCGGAGCGAAGCGGGGCGGCGGACTGAGTTTGATCTCCTCCGGGCGGGATACGGTGAGTATATGGCGGAGTTTGGTGACGGCGTGGTCGGAACGACTTTGAGTGAGACGATCGAGCTGACGGAAACCGGTGACCTGAGGTTTGTTTTGCAAATCGGGTTTGATTCGATGGCGCTGGCGGATTCGGTGAGTGATCTGCGGTTGGGGTGGTTCGATGGTGGGGAGTGGATCGAGGCGATTCTTGGGAACTCGGTGCAGCGAGAGAATTTCGTGGGAGAGGTGGCTTGGAGTGACGAGTTTCTCGTGGGGGATTGGGGAGTGGATCCCGCTGCGGGTGAGATTTGGGCGGTCTTGGATCACGGTGGCAGTTTTGCCGTGATCGCGGTTCCTGAGGCGGAAACGGTTGGGTTGGTTGTCGTCGGATTGGTGGCTGTCTTTTGGATGGCGCGGCGCCGGCGCCAGGAGCAGTGAGTCTCGGGAGGAGGCAATTCATTTAGCCAACGGGAAGCTTGTTGGGGCGAGGCTGGCCGCCATAAGGTCTCGCGCGCTTCTCTGGCTCTTCTGCTCGGGGCGAGGTAACGAGGTGAAGCTGCTGGGCGCGCGATGCAGCGTGGTGACTGGAGGGAGGGCCTGCAAGGGGGGGGCTGGATTCGTCGCTTGTCGTGGGGCGGTGGAAAGATAAAAGGAGCGGGGTCTTTCATGAGCGAGAACAAGTTGAATACCCGGGCGTCGGGCGTGGTTGCGGTCGCCGTGATGTGCTCGCGGGTGCTGGGGCTGGTGAGGGAAATTCTGTTTTACGGACTGTTTGGGGCAAACTTGATGGGGATTTTCACGGTCGCGTTCCGTGCTCCTAATTTGCTGCGGGACCTGTTCGCCGAGGGGGCGCTTTCGACCGCGTTCATCACGGTGTTTTCCAGGAAGATCGAGCGGAATGGCCCGAACGCGGCGTGGGCCTTGGCCGCGAAAATGCTCACGCTGGCGACGGTCTTCATGAGTGCGGTAACGGTGCTGGGGGTGCTCTTCGCGGGGCCGCTGATCGACGTGCTCGCGGCGGGGTTCGATCCGGAGGCACGGGCGATGACGGTCCTCCTGACGCGGATCATGTTTCCGTTCATTCTCATGGTGTCCCTGGCGGCGCTGGTGATGGGAATGCTGAATTCGCGAAACGTTTTCGGAGTGCCGGCGATGGCTTCGAGCTTCTTCAACATCGGGTCGATCGTCGGCGGCTTGGGCATTGGGTACTGGCTGGATCCGACTTTTGGGGAGCGGGCTTTGATCGGGTTGGCGGTCGGGACTCTGATCGGCGGGATGCTGCAATTTTTCGTGCAGGTTCCGAGTCTTGCGAAGGTGGGATTCAAATTTCGGCCGGATTTTCGGTGGATCGACGCCGGGGTGCGGGAGACGCTGGTGCTGATGGTGCCATCGGTCATCGCGGCGAGCGCGGTGCAGGTGAATGTACTGGTGAACACGAGTTTCGCGACGTTCACGCCCGGCGGGCCGGCGGCGGTGAGTTGGTTGAACGGAGCGTTTCGGCTGATGCAATTGCCGTTGGGAATCTTCGGCGTGGCGGTGGCGACGGTGACGCTGCCGGTGGTGGCGCGGATCGCCGCGAGCGCGGATCGTGGGGAATTTGGACCGACCCTGGGAAAGGCGCTGAGGCTGGCGGTTTTTCTCACGCTACCCTCGGCGATCGGACTCTACTTTCTGGCGCATCCGATCATCGACGTGATTTATCAGCGTGGGGAATTTCTGCCGGAGGATTCCTTGCAGACGGCGCTGGCGCTCCAGCTTTACGCGATGGGGCTGGTGGCTTACGCGGGGATCAAGGTCTTCTCGCCAGCGTTCTACGCGATTGATCGGAAGTGGACGCCGATGATGGTTAGCTTCGGGTCGATCACGCTGAACATCGCCCTGAATTATTACCTCATCTTCGTGGTAGGCTGGGGACACCGCGGGTTGGCGCTGTCGACGACGGTGTCGGCGTCACTGAATTTCGTGACGCTCTATCTTTTGATGGGACGTGCCTCGGGCGGCTTGGAGACGAGGCGTTTGGCCATTGCGGTCGCGAAGTGCGTGTTGGCTGCGGGGGGATTGGGTGGAGTTTGCTGGTGGGCGGTGGAGCACTGGGAGGAGGCTTTGCTGACGGGTTCGCTGCTGGTGCGACTCGGTTTGCTTGGGGCGGTGATCGCGGTGGCTGCTGGGGTCTACGCCGGCATTTGCTGGTTGCTGGGGGTCGAGGCGATGCGGGACGCTGGGAATGTGGTGATCCGAAAACTCGGGAGGCGACGTAACAGCGGAAGATGAGATCATTTCTTTGGGTTTGTGGATTGTTGCTGGCGGGACTGACGGTTGGTAGCGCGAGCGAAATGAAGTCGCGGAGGGAGCATTTCGTGAGTGGTGGTGACCGGATCAACGTCGATGTATTCGGTCCGTCCAAGGTAGCTCGGTCGGTGATCGTGTTGCACGGGGCGGGCGGAATGATGTTCGACGGCGGGCAGATGAAGGCATTGGCTCGTGATCTGGCGGCGGGGGGCACGACGGTTTACGTGGTGAATTATTTCAACAAGACGAACGATTGGTTTCAGCTGGGCGACGAGGGGCTGATCGCTGGCTTCTCAACCTGGCTCGGGGTGGTGGACGACGCTGTGGCGTGGGTAAGTGAACTGAATGGTGGGAAAACGCTTGGAATTTACGGCTATTCATTGGGGGGATTTCTGGCGGTTTCACAGGCTGCCGGGGACGCGAGGGTTGGGGCGGTCGTTGAGCAATCCGGGGGGATCTGGGATCAGTTCGGAGGGGTTGACGAGAAGTTGCCGCCGGTGCTGATCGTGCACGGAACCGATGACGAGAGAGTTTCTTTTGAGTTAAACAAGCCGCGAATCACGAAGTTGGCGGCGAAACACGGGACGACGGTTGAGGTCATGGCGATGGTGGGGGAGCAGCACCGATTGAGCGAAGCGGCTCAGGTGAGGGCGAATGCGGCGGCGGTGGAATTTTTTGAGCGTTGTTTGGGAGAGTGATTCTCGGCTCGGTCGCTAGCGGAACGAGCTGACCGCTGATCTTGCAAGGAGTCGAAACGGATCAAATCGGTGCCTCGCGAGTCCGGCAGCGACAATTGATTTTGGAGATGCCGCTTGCAACCTCACGAGGCCGTAGGGCACTACTCACGGCGGCGCGGACCGTTTTTCTGCTCTGGTAAAACGACCGCGTCGCTCTCATTTCCAACTCCATGACTCGCCACGATTCCCGCACCTGCGATCAACTTCGTCCTCTCAAATTCGAGCCCGGCGTCGCTCCCCACGCGATGGGATCCGTCTTGGTTTCCGCCGGAGACACCCGCGTTATCTGCGCGGCCATGGTCGAAGATAAGGTGCCGCGCTGGATGAAGGAGCAAAATGTGAGCGGAGGTTGGATCACGGCAGAATATTCCATGCTGCCCTACTCAACCCTCACGCGGAAGCAACGCGACGTGAGCCGTGGGAAGCAGGACGGGCGGGGCACCGAGATTCAGCGCCTGATCGGTCGCTCGCTCCGGGCAGTCGTTGATCTCGAAGCACTGGGAGCGCGTACCATTTGGGTGGATTGCGACGTACTGCAAGCCGATGGCGGCACGCGGACAGCTTCGATCACCGGTGCGGCGGTGGCGATCGCGCTGGCCTGTCAGGCTCTGCAGAAAGCCGGGAAAGTGGCGCGTTCGCCGATCAAGCAGATGGTCGCGGCCGTGAGTGTCGGGGTGGTTGGCGACGCAGTGTTGCTCGATCTGGATTACGTGGAGGACAAGGACGCGAGCGTCGATATGAATCTCGTGATGACGGATAAGTTTGAGTTCGTGGAGATCCAGGGTTCGGGCGAAGAGGCTTCGTTCACGGCCGACGAGCTTTCGAGGATGCTCGCCGTCGGGCGCGCGGGGATTGAACAGCTTCTGGCGGCTCAACTAGCTGCATTGAGCGATTAAGCCCAAAACCTTGCTTGACCAGCGGGCACGGGAAATGAATAGTCCCCGTTCCTCGAATTTACGTATTTAGATCTTATGTCCAGACTTTGCCAAATCACCGGAGCCAAGCCGACCGTCGGAGGTCGCATTCATCGTCGCGGTCTCGCCAAGAAGAAAGGCGGAATCGGCATGCACGTCACCAAGGTGGTGAAGCGGGAATTTGTCCCGAATCTTCGCAAGAAGCGGGTTTGGGTGCCGGAGTTGAAGAAATTTGTCACCGTCAAGGCGACGGCTCGCGCTTTCAAGACCATCGACAAGAACGGTGCCTACGCGACTTTGAAGAAGGCGGCTCTGATCAAATAACGCTTTCCGGCCCATTTTCGGGGTTGCGGGAAGCTTCCCCCTGGAGCGACATGGCCTTTACCGTCGACAGTAAGAAGTCCGGCAAGACCTACCATCTGCACCATCGACGTCAGAAATTGCGCGGTGGTCAGGAGGTTTCGCTGTATTATTTCGCCGGGGTGGAGGGCGAAGGAGCGATGGACGAGTTGCCAGCTGGCTACGAAGTCTCGGAAAACCAGAAGACTGGATTGCCGCTGTTGCGGAAAACCCGTTGAGCGGCTGACGGGAGGGGAAGTGCTCGCCAGGGGGTTGAATTTTTCGAAATTCGAACGGTCCCGCTTCGTTTTCCTTGCTAAGCCCGCGGATGCGATTGGGCGTAAGCCTTTTTGAGGCGGTCGGTCGACACGTGGGTGTAGATTTGTGTGGTTGAGAGACTTGCGTGGCCGAGAAGCGTTTGGAGACTGCGGAGATCCGCTCCATTATCGAGAAGGTGCGTCGCGAAACTGTGACGGAGTTTGTGTGGACTCAAGGTCACGGGGAGGCCGGTCTGGAGAAGATATTTTTTCATCATCGCCCAGATCGATCTTGCTGAAAGACGACGGCGGGATTTGTTGATGAAAAGGGGGCCAGCCGTGACTTTTGCCTGCTGCCGATAAGTTGAAATGGCCGTTAATGCCGGGCTGCCGACCGGGCAAACGCGCTCTTTCGAGCCTTTCCCGATCACCCGGAGGGTTTCGGAATAGGGATCGATGTCGGCGACGTTCAGGGAGGCGAGTTCGGCGAGTCGGAGGCCGCAGGAGTAGAAAAGTTCCAGGATCGCGGTGTCCCGCGCTGCTATCCAAGGTGGGGCTTGCTTTTCACGAGGGGCAGATCCCGGGGCCGCTAGAAGCTGATCAATCTGGGCCAGGGTGAGAAATGACGGTAAAGTTTTTTCCGGTTTTGGTAAGATAACCTTCTTTAAAGTGTTCGTCGGAAGATTTTTGCGCTCGACCAGGAACTTGTAAAATGTCCGGAGTGCGGCAAACGTTAATCGGACGGTGGCTCGGGCGAGGTCTCGCTTCATGAGGTCGAACAGGAAGGCTCGAAAATCGTCGGGCGTGGCAGATTGCCACGAGACATCGGGTCGGAAGCGGCGGAATTCCGCCAGGGCGTGTCGATAGGCGCTCAGCGTTCGGGGTGAGGCGTTCCGTTCGCCCTCCAGAAAAACGAAAAACGACTCGGCCAAGGGATCGCGATTCTTTCGGGGGTCGGACGGCATCGCGGGGGTTCAGATGGGCGGATCTCCCGCGAAGGTCCAAGGAAGAGCCTGAGGTCTATTCAGCCCGCCGCCCCATGGGATTTGTGAACGGCGGCTGCGCGGTGTCGGTGACGTCGCCGGTTTTCACGGTATCGCGGGAAAATTTCAGGACGGCGGAACGAGTTTCGACCCCGTCGGGCGAGCGCGCGACGATTGGAATCTCGTAGGAGTCGTTCGGAAAAACGAAGTGATAGCGGAACGTGCCTTCGGGCGTGAGTAAGATTTCCTCCCCGTCTATGGTCACCGTCGCGTTGGGGTCCGTGCCGCCGTAGAAGATGATCTCCGCGTTCACGTTCATGTGAAAGTCGCGTCCGGATGCTGGTGAGCTGAACGAGGACAGGTCTTCGGAACCGCCGGCGCCCCAGCTCGATGTTGCGGAACTCCCCCAGCTTGAATTGAAGTCCTGCGACCAGCTCGAGTCGCCCCCGTGGCCCCAGCTCGAAGTCGCTGCTTCTGCCCAGCTCGACTGCACGCCCTGCAGCCAACTGGTGAGATTGCCGGCGAAGCCGCTCGACTGGGCGCCGGAAAGCCAACTGGAGATGCCTTCCAGTGACCAGCTCGAAGGGCCGCCGAGGCTGGACCATTCCGAGCCGGACGAGAGATTTTCGAAGCTGCTTTCGCCCCCGAGAGCGTGCGACCAACTCACGGCGGCCGCCTGAAGCCTGCTGGAGATCTCCTCCGGTGACCACGAAGAGAAGGTGGCGAGCAACTCGCTGGCGAACGCGCCGGAGGCTAGTCCGCCCGCTGCGAATCCGCCCGACGAGTTGGTGCCGGTCAAAAAATTGGTGGATGAGCTAAACTCCGATGGAGCACCGGCGAAAGACGAATCGGCACCGGAGCTGAGCCGTTCGGTGAGGTGGGTTCGCACGCGGGAGTGCAGTTCTTCGGAACTAATCGTCCCGCTCGACAGCTCGGCGAGGAGTTCGGGGCCGGCCAGAGCGGCCAGAAGGGCTAGGGGATCGGCATCGGCAAGCGCTTCGGGAGACGGCAGCCCGAGCGCTGAAAAATCTCCCTGACGCTGCATTCGGGCAACCGTTTCCACGGGATTTTCGCCGCTTCGCACCGACGTTTGCAGGTTGTCGATGAGCCGCTGAAAGCTGAGGTGAAACGGAACGGTCGCGAAGGCGAAGTCATCGGATTGGGACATGCCTTCCGGAGGGGTCTTGACGGTGACCGATCGAGCAATGGCATTCCATTGATCCCCCCGATAAAAACCGATTTCGACCGTGTATTCGGTGCCCGCGTTGCTCACCGGAATGTGCCAGTTCCGGGTTTCGAACGGAACTTCGATTTCACCTTCGAGATCGCCGGAGGAGAGAAAATACCGGAGGGAAGCGGGACCGCCGGGATGCCGGGAGATGTCGATGTCCCAGTAGCAGAAAAGCCAGTGAGGCTCCTGGGCGATGAGGAAAATGACGTCCTCCTCGTAGCGCCGGGGGAAGCTCGCCAAGGTTCTCGAAGTCGTCGGTGCTGGTTGGCTCTGTCGGGGACGAGACGGCGTCGGGGCGAAGATTGGCTCCCGGATCAGCTTCGGTGAGTTTTTCGGATTTCCTGAGCATGATTTCGTCGGAGTTACGTTTTGGACGGCAAAAGGTTAACCTTCGGCCCGACAAAATGCATCCCGAGCGGGACACGACAATGCAAAACTCATGCCAGATGGATAAAATTTCAGCGGGCTGCTTGAATTGCGGGAATCACCACTTACCGTTTGGCTCTATGAAACGAATTTTACGGATTCTTTCGATGGCGTCGCTGGTCGGTATCATCCCGGTTCCGGCGAACAGCTGGGCGCAGGGCCAACCGGCTGCGGGAACTCCGGCCGCGGCGATTCCTCCCGCCTCAGCAACAAGTTCTCCCGCGTCGGTCGGTCTGGCGAAGGGTCTCAGTCGGGCCTTTGCGGATGTTTACGAGAAGGTTTCGCCTGGGGTCGTGGTCATCGAAGTGGAACGGGGCCCGGACCCGGACGTCTCAAACCAAGCATCGGCGCTCCAATTTTTCTTCCAAAACCAGGGAATGGTCGATCAGCTGCCGCAAAACTACCGACCGGAGTTGAATCAGGGATCGGGTTTCATCATTACTGAGGACGGCTACATCCTGACGAACAGTCACGTGCTGGCAGAAGGCGGGCGAGGCGAGATCAACGTCACGTTGCACGACGGGCGGACCTTTCCTGCGCAGATGGTGGGCATGGATCCAGCGTCGGACCTCGCGGTCTTGAAGGTCGATGCACCGGGACTGGAGCCGGTCGAGCTGGCCGACAGTGACAAGGTGCGGGTTGGCGAATTTGCCTTTGCACTTGGCGCCCCTTACGACCTGCGGTATTCCTTCACGTTCGGAATCATCGGCGCTGTCGGACGGACGGGTCTGACCGGCGGGCAGGATTACGAAGAATTTATCCAGACCGACGCCTCGATCAACCCGGGGAACAGTGGCGGGCCGCTGGTTGATATCGACGGTCGTGTCGTCGGCGTGAATACCTTGATCAACGGAATCAATCGCGGTCTGGGCTTCGCAATTCCGATCAATCTTGCCAAGCAGGTTTCGTCTCAGCTCATCACCAACGGGCGATTCATCCGTCCGTGGCTGGGGATCGGGATTCAAACCCTGGTGCCGGAGCAGGTCGACCCGCAGCAATTTCCCGATCTGGAGAGCGGAGTGATCGTCATGCAAGTGCTGCCGGTGGGGCCTTCGGCGAGAGCGGATTTGCGTCCGGCGGACGTGATCGTCGCGGTCAACGGAGCTGCGGTCGAGTCGGCGTCCGACTTGCAGCGTGAGATTTTGAAGCGCGAGGTTGGCGATAGCGTCGAACTCGAAGTCTGGCGCGCGGGGAAGCTGCGGACGATCAGCGTTCAAACCGCGGAAAGGACCGACGGCCTCATGCGGGCAGCCAATCCTTCCGGACCATTCGACGGAGCGCCGCGGCGATTTCCGCTCCCCTTGATGAACGGCGAGACAGCTGGTCTCGAGGTTAAAACCCTGACGCCGGACCTAGCCGTCGCGATGAAGTTGCAGGCCGAGCAGGGTGTGCTCGTGACGGACGTGGCCCCCGGCAGCCCGGCGGATATCGCCCGCGTTGAGGCCGGCGACGTCATCACATCGGTCGGGCCGGATCTGGTGCGAAATACGGACGAGTTGACTCGGGCAATTGGCGCCAACCGCGGCCGGGGCGTCTCGCTCAAAATTAATCGTGGGGACAAGAAAACGTTCGCGATTCTGAAGCCGTAGTTGCCGAATGGGAGCAAGTGCAGGACTGGCGGCGGCAAAGCATTCGCTGAGCGGAGGGCGGGTCGCCAAGTGACTTCGGCGGTTGGATCGAGCCCTATGCGGCCGGGTTTCGCGTGGAGGCGAGAGCGAAAGCGCGGAGCTGGTCAAGCGGGGTGAGGGGGCTGTAGGATCGTTGATCGTGAATCGGTTGTTGGTGGAAATTGGTCGGAGTCAGCGGGTTGTGATCGTGCACGAGTTGAAGCGATCTCAGGGGCTGCCGGTCAAGGAGGCTCGCGAAACGGCTCAAGATGAGCTACATGGGGATCAAGCAGCATTGCTTGGACCTGGAGCGTGACGGCTACCTTGATACGTGGAGGAATCCTCGACCGGTGGGACGCCCGGAGATGCTTTACCGGCTCACGCGGAAGGCCGACGAGCTGTTTCCGACGGAATCCAACGCGCTTTCCCTGCACCTGCTCGAGACGGCGAAGCAGCTTTTCGGGCCGACTGCTCCGGCTAAAATGTTGTTCCTGTATTTCCGGCGGAAGACCGAGGATTATCTGGCGAAAGTCAAGGGAGAGGATCGGGAATCGCGAGCGCGGTGGTTTGCGCGATTGCGGGAGAGAGAGGGGTGCATGACCACGCTGGAGACCGATCCGGGGTTGGCGATCGTCGAGCGGCACAGTCCGATTGCCGATCTGCTGAGCGCCTATCCGGAGACCGCGAAACTTCGAGCAGGATCTCGTCGCCAAGGTCGTGGGCGGGACCGTCAGGCGAGAGACGCGCAGCGCCAGCGGACTCTACGAGTGCCGATTTGTGATCGGATGAAACGGGGGGAAAGGGCGACTCCGCCGTCCGATGAAGCGGTCGCGCTACTCCTTGAAGTAAGTCGGCGGAGTCTCGTTCGTTGGCTCGGGATGTTCACCGGCGGCCGTCTCGGCGTCGTGTTTCTCGCCGTAGCCCTTGACGGTGTTCTCGGCTTTCTGCATTTCGCAGGCCGGGGTCGCGATGAAGATGGCGACGAGGGCAGCGGTTTTGAGAAGGAGGCGGGCGATTTTCATTCGGTGATTTCGAGGCCGACCCTGAGGTCTTTTTTCTGTCCTGAGGCGCGGAGGAGGGTCCGGAGCGCCTGAATCGTGTGACCACCCTTCCCGACGACCGTGGCGATGTCGGACTGGCGCATCGAAAGATGGTAGGTGACTTCGCCAGGCTGCTCGTCTTTAGAAATCACGACATCCGCCGGGTATTCCACGAGTTGGGCGAGGACGTATTTCAGAAACTCTTCCATGATCGTGGGTTTATTGCGGGCGGGAAGTGCGTTTCCAGAGGATGCGTCAAAATGAAAGGTCGTCATCCCGCCGTCGACCGGTCACCGCGGTTGAGATGACCGCGAGCGACCGAAAATTTTGCGCGGAATCTACGCCGCGACTTCGGCTTCGCTTTGTTTGCGGGCCTTGTTGATGATGTTGGTGACGGTCTGGGACGGACGGGCTCCGACGCTGGTCCAGTAGTCGGCGCGGTCGACCGCGATTTTGTAATTTTCGCCCTCTTTCTTCGGATCGTAGGTGCCGATGATCTCGATGAAACGTCCGTCGCGGGGCTTGCGCTGGTCGGCGACGACGATCTGATAAAAGGGGTGATTGCGGGCGCCTTCGCGCTTGAGTCGGATGACTACCATTTTTCTGAGTTCCTGAGTTTGTAGGTTTTGAATTCCTGAGTTTTCTAGCGTGGCAGGCCGGGGAGGCCGGATTTCTGGGCTTGGGCCATCATTTTCTTCATGCCGCTGCCGCTCATTTTTTTCATCATCTTCCTCATTTGGCCGAAGCGTTGGAGGAGGGTGTTGACCTCGGTGACGGTGACGCCGCTGCCGCGGGCGACTCTTTGGCGGCGCCTGGCGTTGAGAATCTCCGGCCTGGCGCGTTCTTTGGGAGTCATGGAGAGAATGATCGCCTCCACCCGTTTCATCTGGCCCTCGTCAATCGAGGAATCCTTGAGATTACCCATGCCGGGGATCATGCCAAGTAGATTCTCAAGGGGTCCCATGCGCTTGAGCATTTTGAATTGTTGCAGGAAGTCCTCGAGGTCGAACGAGGCGCTCTTCAGCTTGCGCTCGAGGCGGGCAGCGTCTTCTTCGGTGATGGCGCTGGCCGCTTTCTCGACGAGCGACACGACGTCGCCCATGCCAAGAATGCGACCGGCGAGGCGGTCGGGGTGAAAGGGTTCGAATTGATCGAGTTTCTCGCCGTTGCCGGCGAACTTGATCGGGCGCTGGGTGACGGCGCGAAGCGAGAGCGCGGCGCCGCCGCGTGCATCGCCGTCGAGCTTGGTGAGAATGATGCCGGTGAGTCCGAGTGCCGCGTGAAAATGCTCGGCGACGGAGACGGCCTGCTGGCCCGTGGCGGCGTCGCAGACGAGGAGAACCTCCTGAGGATTGAGGTAATCCTTGAGTGCCTTGATCTCGGCGATGAGGGGTTCGTCGATTTCCTGACGGCCGGCCGTGTCGAAAATCTGGACGTTGCCCCCGTTTTCCCTGCCCCAGGCGACGGCGCGTTTGGCGACGGCCAGGACGTCCTTCTCGGCTGGATCGGGGGCGAAAACGGGCACGTCGACCTGACCGGCGAGGGTGACCAGTTGGTCGATTGCGGCGGGGCGAACGAGATCGCAGGCGATGAGGTTGGGGGTGCGGCCCTGCGATTTGAGCCAGCGGGCGAGCTTGGCGGAGGACGTTGTTTTTCCCGCGCCGTTGAGGCCGACGACAAGAATGCGGGCGGGTTTGTCCAGGTTGAGGGGTTCGCTATCGCCGCCGAGCAGGGCGATGAGTTCATCCTGGAAGATTTTGATGATCTGCTGGCCGGGCGTAACGCTGCGGGTGACGTCCTCGCCGAGAGCTTTCTCTTTGACGGACGCGATGAAGTCTTTCGCAACCTTGAAGTGGACGTCGGCGTCGAGGAGGGCGAGGCGGACTTCGCGGAGAGCGTCGTTGATGTTCGTCTCCGTAATGGCTCCCTGGCCGCGAAGGTCCTTGAAGACGTCCTGGAGTTTATCGGAGAGGCGGTTGAACATTTTGAGGTCGGAAAGTTGGAAGGTCCGGTGTCAATCGGTGGAGTTCACCCGCCGGCGGCGACGCGCAGGAGTTCGAGACGGTCCCCGTTCGCGAGGGTGGTCTCGCTCCATTCCGCGCGGAGAAGGGCGGCGGCGTTGTGCTCGACGAGGATGGTTTCGGGTGGGATCTGGAGTTCGGCGATGAGGGCGGACACGGTTGCCGCCGGGGTTGTGCGGGGTTCTCCGTTCAACGTGATGGTCACCGGTGACGGCCTTAGAATCCCTGGGTGCGGGCGAGGGATTGGAGTTCGGTTTGAAAGGCGAGGACGTCCTCTTCCGAGGGGCGGTATCCCGGGGTGTCGGCGTTCAGTCCGAGGCGGCCCATCTGATCGAGATACCAGCCGGCGCTCTGACCGTCGGAGAACGTGACTTTTCCGCTGATCATGGCGTCGGGACGGGCGATCTGGTCCATGGTGACGGTGACGCGTCCGCCGGATCCTACCGGGGGAAGGATTTCGTCGGGCGGCAAGCCGTCCGCCGGGGCGGTGGGGGCAGGTTGGGTGGGTTCAGGGGGCGGCTCCGGGTCTGTTTTGAGCGTGAGGCGCAGGTCGTCCACGAGAAAGCGGGTCTCCATGTAGGTCACGGTGACGGAAAATTCCTCACGGAGTTTGCGCTGAACGTCGGAAAGAGATTCGCCCGCTTCGATCCAGCGGGTAACGGAGGCTTTTTGGTCGTCGGTAAGCGTCATGGAACCCGGGAAGGTCGCCGCAATTTTGCCAAATGTGGAGCGGAAAAAATCATTGCGGGTTTTAGCGTGGTGCGTAGTCGTGTCTGAGGATGGCTCGTTGTTTTCTGCATTCCTCGATTGTGGCTGCTCTGAGCCTCGCCGCTTCCAGCGCTGGGGTGCTGGATGATCTCAATGCAGCGGACACGGAGAAGATTCGAGCGGGAAAGACGATCGTTCTCACTGAAGACGTCGAAGGAATGCCGTGGCCTCGGGTGACCGTTTATCGGGCGACGGCTTGTTCGGCCGCGGAAACGATGGCCGTTTTTTTCGATTACGACAACGCGGTGAACTACGTGCCGAATTGTCTTAAATCGAAAATTTCGAAGCGCCTCGGACCACGAACGGTTGAAGTCGACTACGAGGTGGACGTGCCGATCCTGGCGGACGAGGCCTACACGGCGCGAAATGAATTGAGCGGCGATCTGGCCGGGGTGATGACGGTGAGTTGGGAACTGCTTCGCGCGACGAGTGTGGTGAGAAGTGAGGGCGAGCTGACGGTCGAGCCAATGGGTGAGGGAGCGATTGTGCGGTATCGAAATTTCGTCGAACTATCCTCGATCGCCGCCGGGTTATTGCGCCGGGTCGCGATCGGGCAGATGGAAGACATGCTCGACTCGCTGCTGGATCAGGTAGAGGAGCAGCGGCGGGAGCGCCCGGAGGAGCTGGCGGGACAGGTGCAGATGCTGGAAGACGCTTGGGGGCGCTAGGGGGCGCGGCGTTTTGGGGTTTATCGGGAGCGGAATTCCAGCTTTATTCACCGGATGGCCTCCGACGATTGCGACGTTCTGATTGTGGGAGCCGGGCCGGTTGGGCTGGCGCTGGGGATTCAGTGTCGGCGGTTTGGTGCGTCGGTGCGGGTGGTTGAGATGAGGGCGGAGCCGTCGCCCCACTCGCGGGCTTTGGCGCTGTGGAGTTCGGCGCTCGAAGCGCTGGAAACGATGGGGTGCGCGGCGGGCATACTCGAGGCGGGGAGCGAAGTTCGGGAGATTCAGATCTCGTCGGAAGCATCGGTTTTGGCGGCGATGGACGTGTCGCACGGAGTTGAATCGCGATACCCGCTACCCATGTTGCTGCCGCAGTCGGAGACGGAGCGGATTCTGACCGAGCGGCTGGGAGAACTCGGCGTGGAGGTTGAGCGCGGGGTTCAGCTGGCTTCCTACGCGGTGATGGAGGACGGGGTCGAGAGTGTGCTGCGGGATTCGGAGGGGGACGCGCTGACCGTGCGGTCGCGGTGGTTGGCGGGATGTGACGGCATGCACAGCACGGTGCGGCGCGGTGCCGGGATCGATTTTATCGGAGAGACGACGGAGGAGCGTTTTGCGTTGGGCGACGTGGAGATCGATCAGGATTTGGAGATCGACGTCGTGCAGATCGATTGGTCCGGGGCTGGCGCGCTGGCGTTGTTTCCGGTGATGCCCGGCACGTGGCGGATCGTTGCGAACCGGCGGGGCGATGAGTGGGGAAGCGGGCCGGCGACGCTGGAAGAGCTGGAGGCGCACCTCGCGGCCCACGGGCGGGGCGATTGGAAATTGTCGAACCCGACGTGGCTGTCCTCGTTTCGAGTGAGCGAGCGGCGGGCGGCGACTTTCCGCAAGGGTCCGGTGATGCTTCTCGGGGACGCGGCGCACGTTCACAGTCCCGCGGGCGGTCAGGGGATGAACCTGGGGATTCAAGACGCGTTCAACTTGGGGTGGAAATTGGGTCTCCTGGCGGCGGGGCGCGGGGACGAGGAGGCGCTGTTGACGAGCTACGATACCGAGCGGTCGATGGTCGCCGAGATGGCCATCGAATCGGCGGCGGAACGAACCAAGATGAGCCTGGTGAAAAATCCGATTCTCCGGGCGACGCGCAACGCGAGCGTGCGGGTGATGGCAAACACCGAGCAATTTCAGGAAAAATTCGCGGCTGAGCTGTCGGGTCTCCGAGTCACTTACGCGGAGAGTCCGGTGATCGATAACGACTCCGCGTGGGCGGAGGATTGGCGGTCGGATGGATTCGGCCCGGGTGAAAGGGTGCGCGGGGTGGACGTCTACTGTCCGAGGCGAAAGGCAACGATCGCGTTGCTGGACGAGATGGCGGCGGGGGGGCACGCCATCATGCTTTTTTCGGGACGGAAGCCGGATGCAGCCGACGTGGACGCGTTGAGATGGTTTGAGGAGCGGGTACGGGCGTTGGGGGGCGAGGGCGAGAAATTCGTGCGAGTTTGGCGCGGATCGCATGCGCCGGAGGGAGCGGAGTGGTTTCTGGACGCGAAGGCCGAGGCGCACTTGCGCTACGGGGTGGAACTCCCGGCGGCTTACGTGGTGAGACCCGATGGGTTCGTGGCGTTCCGGTGCTCGCCGCTGGATGCGGAGTTGATGGCGGGGTACGCGGAAGTTGTGCTCGGGTGATTTCTTTCTCGCGCGGAGGCGCGGAGGGGAATGATTTGAGATTCTCAGCGGCTCCGCGTTTCTGCGCGGGAATCCTCAGGATAATTTGACGTAGGGAAGGAGGCCCTGGAACCCGCCTTCGCGCCCGAAGCCACTTTCTTTGTAGCCGCCGAATGGGCTGGTGGGGTCGAATTTGTTGAACGTATTGGCCCAGACAATGCCGGCGCGGAGTTTGGCGGCGATTTTGAAGATCTTGGATCCCTTGTCGGTCCAGACTCCGGCGCTGAGGCCGTAAGGGGTGTTGTTGGCGCGTTCGATGGCTTCTTCGGGCGTGCGGAAGGTCATGACGCTGAGGACCGGGCCGAAGATTTCCTCGCGGGCGATGCGGTGAGCTGCCGTGACGCCGGTGAAAAAACTCGGGGGGAAGAAGTAGCCCTGTTTCGGCAGATCGCACTGGGGTTGCACGAGTTCGGCTCCTTCCGCGACGCCGCTGTCGACGAGTTCGCGGATGCGGGAAAGTTGGGCGGCGCTGTTGATCGCCCCGATGTCGGTGTTTTTGTCCAGCGGATCGCCGACGCGCAGGGTGCTGATCCGATCGCGGAGTCGGCGGATGATTTCATCGTGGATCGACTCCTGGACGAGGAGGCGGGAACCCGCGCAGCAGACGTGGCCTTGGTTGAAATAGATGCCGCCGACGATGCCCTCGACGGCTTGCTCGATGGGGGCGTCGGCGAACACGATGTTCGCTGCCTTGCCGCCCAGCTCGAGCGTGAGTTTCTTTCCGGTGCCCGCGAGGTCGGCGGCGATGCGTTTGCCCACGCCGGTGCTGCCGGTGAACGCGACCTTATTCACGTCTGGATGATTGACGAGGGCGGCTCCGGTTTCGCCCGCGCCGGTGACGATATTGACGACGCCATCGGGGAGGCCCGCTTCCTGAAAGATGCGGGCGAGGTGGAGAGCGGTGAGGGGGGTGGTCTCGGCGGGTTTGAGGACACAGGTGTTGCCGGTGGCGAGGGCGGGCGCGAGTTTCCACGCCGCCATGAGGAGCGGGAAATTCCAGGGAATGACCTGGCCCGCGACTCCGAGCGGACTGGCGGTGCGGCCGGGGAAGGCGTAATCGAGTTTATCGGCCCAGCCAGCGTAATAGAAAAAGTGGGCGGCGACGAGCGGGAGATCGACGTCGCGGCTTTCCTTGATGGTTTTTCCGCCGTCCATGGATTCGAGGACGGCGAGTTCGCGGGCCTTCTCCTGGATGAGGCGGGCGATCCGGTAGAGGTATTTACCGCGCTCGCGGCCGGACATGGGACCCCAGACTTTTGTCTGCGCGCGGCGGGCGGCGGCAACGGCGCGGTCGACGTCCTCGGCGTTGGCAGTGGCGACGGAGGCTAGTTTTTTCTCGGTTGCCGGGTTGATGGTATCGAAATATTTACCGGAGGCCGGGGCGGTGAACTGACCATTGATGAAGAGGTTGTAGGTCGGGTCGATCTTGACCGGCGTGGTTTCGGGAGCGGGGGCGTAGGCCCAGGTGCCGAGCTTGAGGGCGCGCTCGTTGGCGGGCACCGGGGAGGGGGCGAGCTGGTGGGCAGCGGCGTTCGGATGGCGGTCGGTCGTCGCGAGGGCGCGAGAGGATTTGGATTTTTTAGCGGGTTTCGGCATGGCGGTAAGTGCGGGAAGACGGGAAGCTCGGCGTTATGGGAGGGAGAAATATTCGGCGCTCTGGTAGGGACCGTCGATCTGCTTGGCGATTTGCATGAGGACGTCATTGGCGAGGGTGCTGGCTCCGAAGCGGAAGAGATCGGGCGTCATCCAATCCTCGCCGAGGACTTCGTTGACCATCACCAGGTAGGCGAGCGCTTGTTTGGCGGTCTTGATGCCGCCGGCTGGCTTCATACCGACGCGGAGACCGGTCGCGTAGAAGTGATCGCGGATGGCTTCGAGCATGACCAGGGTGACCGGGAGGGTGGCGGCCGGGCTGACCTTGCCGGTCGATGTCTTGATGAAATGGGCCCCGGCGGCGATGGCGAGGTCGCTGGCGAGGCGGACGTTATCGTAGGTCTGGAGTTCGCCGGTTTCGAAGATGACCTTGAGGTGCGCGGATCCGCAGGCTTCGCGGACCGCCGAGATTTCGTCGAAGACCTGGCGGTATTCGCCGCGGAGAAAGGCACCGCGATCAATGACCATGTCGATTTCGTCCGCTCCGTAATCGACCGCGAGGCGGACGTCTTCAAGTTTGACCGAAAGAGGCATGAGGCCGCTGGGGAAGGCAGTGGCGACGGCGGCGACGTTGATGGTCGTGCCGCGGAGGAAGCGTTTCGCGGCGGGGACGAGGTTCGGGTAGACGCAGACCGCGGCTGCGGGAGGGACTTCGTAGCGGGCTTCGGCTGGGGAGATGGCTTTCTGACAGAGGTAGGCGACCTTGCCGGGGGTGTCTTTGCCTTCGAGCGTGGTGAGATCCATCATCGAATACGCGAGGCGCAAACCGGAGAGTTTGGTGTCGGCTTTGATGCTGCGTTTGGTAAAGGAGGCCGCACGTTCTTCGACCATGATCTGGTCAACGGGTCGGCTCGGGAAGGAGAGGGCAGATTTCATGAAAGTCGAACGAGGTCGCGGATGAATTGGAACCAGAGGAAGAGCATGCCGCGAGCCGAGTAGCGAATGTTCTTCTCGCCGTCGCGAATGAGGAGGCCACGGTCGAGATTGTGAAATATCTGGTCCCGGAGATCGGATTCGAGGCGGAAGCGAACTTCGTTGGGCGTCTGCGTCTCGACGGCGTCGACGGCGACCTTGCTACGATCGAGAAAGAGACGATGCTCGGAGAGCATCTCCGAGAAGGGAAGATCCCCGGCGGTGCGATGGAGGTGGAGGTTCGGAAGGAGGCGGAGGCCGTAGGAAAATGGGTAGTTCCACGTGGTGTAGACGTTCCCATCGGTGGCGCGCGACGTGATCGACACGTAGAAGAAGGCGAGTTCGCTTTGTTCGACGAGGCAAATGGCGGTCTCGGTGCGGCTCTCCGGCTGGTAGTGGACGCGGTAGAACTGGCGCTGCTCGTCGTGTTCCCAGCCGATGTCGTCGACGTGCTCGAAGCGCTCGGCTTCAACTTCGTCGGTGAGTTCGTTGAAGTTCGGGAAGTCGGCCCGGGTCGGAGGTCGTCGATCTTTCAGCTGGCGGTCGATCGGGAGGCGGAGCTTGCGGACGCGGGTAAGGATCTCCACCCAAGGGAGGAGGATCCAACTCGCGGCGAAGGCGACGCCGATGAGAATGTCGCCGCCGATGAGCCAGCCGGCGAGAAACGAAGTTGCGAAAATCCCCAGCGTTCCAATCCGATGCACGACGCGGTGCCGGTAGGTGCGGAGGGCCATCGCGAGGACGGCAACCGCGAGGACGACAAGGACATTGGTGACCATCAGGGCGCGATGCTATGCGCCTCCAGAAATTTCTCAAGCTGCCGTGTGTCGAAGTCGGCGAGGATTTTTCCGTCGGTGGTTTCCAGCGTGGGGGTGAGAGATTGACCGGAGACAGATCGCATGTGGTCGAAGGCGGCTCGGTCGGCGAGGACGTCGATCTGCTCGTATTGATAGCCGTGCTGGTCGAGCCAAGCGATGGCTTCGACGCACCAAGGGCACCACGTTTTCACGTAAACTTTCATGGTGGGGAGAGTATTTGGAAAGATCGGGACTTGCCAGCGCCGGATTTCTGCCCCATCTTCTCCCCTCTTAACGGTGCCTTCGTCTAGGGGTTAGGACACGGCCCTCTCAAGGCCGGTGCACGGGTTCAAATCCCGTAGGCACTGCCATTTCGAAGTTTTCGGAGCGGGTGAGTCCTTTTTAATATGAACGATTATTCGACACATCCGGTCGCCAGCGCGGCGATTGCCACGGCGGGTCTCATGGGGGTTTTGGTGCTCAAGGAGTTTGTGCACCGTTGGCTTCCGGATCCGGTTCGGGAGGATTATCCTGAGGCACTGAAGTATGATCCAGCGGCTGCTATTGCGCACGCGAAGTTGTGCGCGGGGCGCGGGGAATAAGGTCCTCTCGAACGGGACGGCGGCCACCTGGACGTCGGTGAACGCGACGGAGTGAGGAGGTTTGTGCCGACGTTGACGCACACCAAGGCGTAGTCAGCCGTCGGCGCGGGGGCTACATCTGAGGACTGGTCACTGAACTCCCGTGGTAGTTACTCGGGGTGCCGATATCGGGCGAGGTGGGGCCTTGATTGGGTCGGGTGCTTTCCAGGGGAGACTGGCAGGCCGAGAGAAGCGTGATGGTGACGAGGAGGAGGATGGTGATTTTCATGGATTCTTGACGCAACGAAAGCCGAGGTGATTGGTGCCGGTCGATACGTCGCCCTTCCCGCGACCGCCGGGCATGTAGCGGCTGCAATATTGGTCCGTGCAGAGGAAGGATCCTCCCTTGTGGACCCGTTTGGGGACGCTAGGTTCGGCCGGATCGAAGGAGCCGTCGGGGCCGGTCGGGTTCACGCTGATTGGACCGTTGGCGGCAGCTTTCACGAAGGTGTCGGGGCGATACCAATCGCCAACCCATTCCCAGACGTTGCCGGCAACATCGTAGAGGCCGTAGGCGTTGGGCGGGTAGGATTTGACCGGAGCGGCGGCGGCAAATCCGTCGGCGGCCGTGTTGCGCTCGGGAAAGTGGCCCTGAGCCGTGTTGGCTAGAAATTGTCCGTTAGGGGAAAATTCGTCGCCCCAGACGAAAGGTTTTCGGTCGAGGCCGCCGCGGGCTGCCCGTTCCCATTCCGCCTCGGTGGGGAGCCGTTTTCCGGCCCATTCGGCGTAGGCGGCGGCATCCTCGTAAGCGACGTTGATGACTGGATAATTCTCCCGGCCTTCGAGGCTGCTGCCGCTGCCGGTCGGGTGTTTCCAGCTCGCGCCCGGGACGTAGGTCCACCAACGAAGGTTGCTGTCGAGAGGAACGGCGCCGTCCGGGGGAGCGAAAACCACCGCGCCGGGAACGAGAAGGTCGGGCTGAGCGCCCGGGAAGTCTTCCGGGTTGAGCGGGCGTTCCGCCACGGTCACGTAGCCCGTCGCGTCGACAAATTTTCCAAATTCGGCGTTCGTTACTTCGGTTTCGTCCATCCAGAAGCCGTCGACGTAAACCGGGTGGACGGGCTGCGCGTCGGGGAATTCGGCCAGATCCGAACCCATCTCGAACGTGCCGCCGGGAATCCACACCATGCCGGAGGGGGGCGCGGCCAGGGCCGTGGCCAGAGTAGCGAGCAGACCGAGGATGCAGCGAAGCATGGGGAGAATTTAACGGATGAGGGGGCGATCCGCGACCGGAAATCCGGGGAAGGGCGGGGCGGCTCCTTCAGGGGGAAATTTGTTCGCTCGGACTATTCGATGAAGCCCCAACGTTTGGTGATCGGCCAAAACACGACGAAAGCTTTGCCGCTGATGTTCTTTTGGGGAACCAGTCCCCAGTAGCGACTGTCGCTAGAGTTGTAGCTGTTGTCGCCCAAGGCGAAGTAGTGATCGGGTGGGATTTGGAAGGTCTCGGTGGGATTGGTCAGGTGGTTGAAGCCGCGGGGACCGTTGCCGAAACCTTGGTAGCCATTCTCTTCGGACATGACGCGGCCAAACATTTTCTCCGAGGCGAGCTTGCCATTGACGTAAAGGTTCGGCGGGTCGATGCGGAGCTCGTCCCCGGGCAGGCCACCGATGCGCTTGATGTAATGCTGAGAACCCAGGTCTCTCGGGATTTCGCGTTCGATCAGATTGATGCCGGTGGTCTTGAAGACGAAGACGTCGGCCCGCTCCGGGCGGAGGAAGTTGTAAGTGAGTTTGTTGACGAGGACGAAGTCGCCGTTGTCGACCGTGCCACGGACGATGGGCTGACCCTCCTTGAAGATGCGGCCTTCCGTGACGTTGAAGTCGTTGCGGACCTGCGCGATGGGCGCGAAGACGGTGTAGGAATTCTTGTCGGTCGTGATCTTGGTGAAAGTGAAGTAGTTGGCGTAAGAATTTTCCTTCAGACCAACGACCCGCTCGTCATCTTTGGCAACGACGTCGAGGTGGCTGCGGCCGCCCACGATGAAATCAAAAGCGCGGACGAAAAGATTCGGTGGAGGTTCGGTGGAGGGGGTTCCGATGAGGCCATAGAGGGTTGGCTGCATGGAACCGGTCGGGATCTTGAATGGCTCCAGGAGGTAGGCTCGCACGCCGGCCGCGATCACGATGGCGACGAGGATAACCTCCACGTTTTCGCGCCAACCGGCGTGGTCGCGGTTCGGGGCGATGCGACCCACGAGTTGGTCGAGGTGAGCGATCCGCTCACTGACGGCGTCGGGTTTGCGCTCTTTGGCGGCCCGCTCGAGACCGGTAATGGCTTCCTGAAGCGCCGCGTAATCGGCGGGTGCGAGGAGATCGGCGCGGTAGCGTTGGACGCGGCGGGCGGCCTGAACGTAGTTGTGCGCTTCCTTAACGTAACGGGGCTTGAAGAACATCGGGACGGGAGAAGTAGCCGAGGGGCCGACTGGACAAAAGGGAAAAGTCCCGCCGAGCCGGTGCGGTCAGCGGTCGGGGTGATGTCGCGGGGGAGTCGGTGTGGGTGAGCGGGAGGGTGGCTTTACTTCGGGCTGGATTTTCCAGAGGGGGTGGGATCGAAATGAACGGGTGGTAAATTTTGGGGAGCGGGAGATGGCGTTGGCGCGTGAGGTGGTGAAGCGGACGCTCGATGGTTTGCCGGAAGAGATTGGCCGACCGCTGGAGGCGGTCTCGATTTTCGTGGAGGATGAGCCGGACGCGGACGATTTGGAGATCGGGGTTGGACGGGACTGGTTGGGGATCTTCGAGGGCGCGGCCTACGGGGAGCTGGGGCGCATCGATCCGCCGCGGATTCGGATCTGGTGCCGGAACGTGTGGCACTTCGCCTCCGGGCGGGAGGAGGATTTTCTGGAGGAAATCCGCGTGACGCTCCTCCACGAGATCGCTCATTTTTTCGGAATGGATGAGGCCGATGTCGCGGCTCGGGGATTGCGGTGAGTCGCCGCGCTCAGCGCACGGGGTCGCGTCGAACTTCGTAGCGAAGTCCGACGTTTCGGTTGGATGGCTACGCAGGAAGGGGAAAGCGAGCCGTGAGCGCGGTGACTTTCTTCCGAACGTTGGTGAGTTCGGCCTCGCGGTCTTTTGCTTTGAGGGCGGCGTCGATGAGGTCGGCGATGTCCATCATCTCGTCTTCTTTCATGCCCCGGGTGGTCATGGCGGGGGTGCCGATACGAATGCCGCCGGTTTTGAAGATCGGCTCGGTGTCGAAGGGGATGGCGTTTTTGTTGACGGTGATCGCCGCCTTGTCGAGGACCTTGGAGGCTTCGGCTCCGTTGATGCCCATCGGTCTGAGGTCGACGAGCATGAGGTGGTTGTCGGTGCCGCCGGAGCTGAGGGTGTAGCCGAGACGAACGAGCTGCGCGGCGAGGGCCTTGGCGTTGGAGACGATCTGCGCGGCGTAGGCTTTGAACCCCGGTTGGAGGATTTCGTGAAAGCAGACGGCCTTGGCGGCGATGGCGTGCATGAGTGGGCCGCCCTGAACGCCGGGGAAGACGAGGCTATCAATTTTTTTAGCGTATTGCTCCTTGCAGAGAATGAGACCGGCGCGGGGGCCACGGAGGCTTTTGTGGGTCGTGGTCGTGACGAAGTCGGCGTGGGCGATGGGGCTGGGGTGGGCACCGCCAGCGACGAGGCCGGCGATGTGAGCCATGTCCACGAAAAGGTAGGCACCGACCGAATCCGCGATCTCGCGCATGCGGGCGAAGTCGATCATGCGGGGGTAGGCGGAGGCACCCGCGGTGATCATCCTGGGCTGAACTTCGACGGCAGTCTTTGCGAGGGCGTCGTAGTCGATCCGGCCCGTCTCGGCGCTGACCCCGTAGTGGGTCGTCTCGTAAAGCTTGCCGGAGAAGTTCGCGGGGTGGCCGTGGGTCAGGTGGCCGCCGTGCGCGAGATCCATGGTGAGGATGCGATCTCCGGGCGAGAGAACGCTGAAGTAGACGGCGGCGTTGGCCTGGGAACCACTGTGGGGCTGGACGTTGGCGTGGTCGGCTCCGAAGATCTGCTTCGCGCGCTGGATGGCGAGAGTTTCGATGACGTCGACGTGTTCGCAACCGCCGTACCAGCGTTTGCCGGGGTAGCCCTCGGCGTATTTGTTGGTGAGGCAGGAACCCTGCGCCTCCATGACCGCGCGGGAGGTGTAGTTTTCGCTGGCAATCAGCTCGATATGTTCCGCTTGGCGGTGGGCCTCGGCGTGGATGGCGGCGGCGACCTCCGGATCGGTCGCTTCGATGTGCGGGATGGATTCGGCGGTGTTGGTGGACTCTTCGTGCGAGATCATGGTGTGGTCGATGTGGTTAAGAATGGCGGGAAGGGCCTGTTTGATCGTGTCTTTGCAGCGGGCGTAAACTTCCGGTCCCTGGCCGATGGGGTCGGGGACGTCGCGGGTGGGGTCGTCGAACTCGCGAACGAGTTTGATTTTGCCCTTGGACATGGGGAAGAGCAATTCCATGAGGCGCTGGTGGTCGCGGGTCATGGCGAAGATGAAGTCGGACTGCTCGATGAGTTCTTCGGTCACCGGCTGGCTCCGCTGGCGGGAAATGTCGATCTTTTCCTCGATTCTGAGGACGTCGACGGCTTCCCGGCTGGGAGTTTGGCCGGTATTAGCGCTCACGCCCGCAGAGGCGACCTTGAGTTCGCGGCGGTCTCGGACGAGATGCCGGAAAAGGCCTTCGGCCATCGGGCTGCGGCAGATGTTGCCGGTACAGACGAAGAGGACGCGTTTCATGGACGCGAAAGGGTAAGGTCTAGCGAGGTAGTGTCAATGGCGGGGCGAGGAAACGGGGGGGGGCGCCCGTCCGGGGGTCACTCTTTCCGAATGAGGACGGCTTTCGCCGTGGAAGAGCGATTGCCCGCGGTATCAAACGCTCGGAAGCGAACGGGATTACGACCGACGAAGGTGGGGACATTGATTTTGAAAAAACCTCCCGAGTCGAGGGACAGCACGCGGGTGATGGTCTTCTTGGTGCCGTTTTGCTTCAGGCGACGGAATCGACCGCTGACTTGGGTGATGCCGACGTCATCGGAGGCGAGTCCAAAGACGCGAAAATTCCTCTCGCTGGTTCGGACTCTTTTCTGACCAATGATCCGCACTGTCGGGGCACTGAGGTCGCTGAGGGTGTAATGGACCGTGACGTTCGCGATGCGATTGGGAAAGACAGCGCCTGATCCGAAGAGGCCGTTGATTCCCGATCCTTCGAAAATCAACAAGTTCGCATCGATGGCTTCCAGCGTGCCGACGCCATCTCCGTTTGAATAGGAGACCGTCTCGGAAGGGTCGCTGCGGCGGATGTAGAAAGCGGCCTGCCCACCCGTCGGTAACGTGACCGGGTTGATCGGAAGAATGGATGACGGGGTTTCCGTGACGGGAGACGAGACGACACCAGCCGCCACAATGGCCCACTCCGCCGCGGCGGTTTCATTCCCAAGATGCGTGCCGGATTTGCTGAAAATTTCGACCCCGTCGGTCAGCGGTTCGCTGCCCATGGCCAGCTGGATCCCGGTGATCGTCAGAGGCCGAGTTGCGATCACGTCGAACATTTCTCCGTCCTGGCCGTTCCCGCCGGTGTAAGTCGTGGTGAGGGATCCGTTCTGAGCGTGGGCCGGGAGAGCGGAGCAAATGGCAGCAATTGCGACGGTGAAAACAATGGGGATTTGACCTTTCATGAGGCTGATCATGAACTGAATCCGTGAGGGGTCAAGTTATTTAATTTGTTTCCTTACGTAAGTTTGAATGAAACTGCCTGGCGATTGATTTCTGATGGCTTGGGAGCGGGAGGATGTTTTAAGTTTCCGATCACTCATGGAAAATTCACCTGATTCAGTTCCTCGTCGGACGCCGCTTTACGATAAGCACGTGGAGGCTGGGGGGCGCTTGGTGGATTTTGCCGGGTGGGAGATGCCGGTACAATACGGGGGAATCATGGCCGAGCATCGTGCGGTGCGGGAGGGGGTGGGGATGTTCGACATTTCCCACATGGGGGAGTTGACGGTCAGCGGGGAGGGAGCCGTGGCCTGGCTCGATGGGCTGTTGACCAACCGGGTGGAGCGGCTGAACGAGGGTGAGGCGCAGTACACGCTGATGCTGAACGAGGCCGGTGGCGTGATCGACGATCTAATCGTGTATCGGACGGGTGAGGCCGCGTTTTTGCTGATCGTCAACGCCGCGAAGATCGAGGAGGATGTGGCGTGGATGCGCGGGCGGTTGGTGGAGGGCGTGGAATTTGAGGATCGGAGTGACGACTTTGCGGCGGTCGCGGTGCAGGGGCCGAAGGCTCGGGCGTTGTTTGGGTGCGTGTTCGATTCCACGTTGGCGGAGGCGCGAAATCGGGTGGTGTCGACCGTGTTTGCGGGGACGGCGGTTTTCGTGGTGACGACGGGCTACACGGGGGAGGATGGCTTCGAGGTCGTCGCGCCGGTGGGAGTGATCGGGCCGCTTTGGGACGCGCTCGTTGGCGCGGGGGCGACGCCGTGTGGATTGGGGGCGCGGGACACGCTGCGGCTGGAAATGTGTTATCCGCTGAACGGCTCGGATTTGTCGCCGGACCGGACGCCGATGGAAGCGGGGCTGGGATTTTTCGTCGATCTGACGAAGGAGGATTTTGTGGGCAAGACGGCGGTGGAGCGGCACAAACTGGACGGGAGTCCGTCGAGGTTGGTGGCGCTGGCCGTGGAGGAAAAATCTCCGCCGATCCGACCGCATTACCGGGTCCTGGTGGACGGAAACGAGGTCGGCGAGACGTGCAGTGGGGCCTTATCGCCTTCGCTTGGCTACGGAATTGCGCTGGCGTATTTGCCGCCTGGGTTGGCGAAGTCCGGGCAGGAGGTGGGGATCGAGGTGCGGGGCAAGGTGTATCCGGCGGTGGTGCGAAAGCAACCGCTTTACGTGCGACCGGCGTAGTGTGCGTGGGATCAGCGAGCGGATCTTTGTTTCCGGGCGGAAGGGTTCGGGGGGAGCGAAGACTGAAAAGATTTTCTAATTTTTGATTTAGACCTACTAATTTTGACGATGAATGTTCCGGATGATTTGAGATACGCGGAGTCGCACGAGTGGGTGCGGGTCGATGGTGACGTGGCAACGGTGGGAATCACTGATCACGCGCAGGCCGAGCTGACGGACATCGTGTTCGTGGAGCCGCCGAAGATTGGCGATGAGGTCGAGGCTGGGGCGGCGAGTGCGGTGGTCGAATCGGTCAAGGCGGCGAGCGACATTTATTCGCCCGTGAGCGGTGAGGTCGTGGAGGCGAACGTGGCGTTGGATGCGGATCCGGCCCTGCTCAACACGGATCCGTTCGGCGAAGGCTGGATTTACAAGGTCAAGTTGGCGGACGCGGGGGAGTTGGACGCGCTGAAGTCGCCCGAGGCCTACCGCGAGCAGATCTCCTGATGAGCGGAAGTGTTTTTGAAGCGGGGCGGTTTGCGCGGCGTCACATCGGGCCGCAGCCGGATGAGATCGAGCAAATGTTGGCGGCGGTGTCCGCCCGGTCGTTGGATGAGCTGATCGGTGAAACGGTGCCGGAGTCGATCCGGCTGGAGGGTGGTCTAGATTTGCCCGCGGCGCGTTCGGAGGAGGAGGCGCTCGCTGGCTTGGCAGAAACCCTGGAGCCGAACCGCGTGTTCCAATCGTGCATCGGGATGGGGTATGCAAATTGCCACACGCCGGCCGTGATCCGGCGGAACATCCTGGAAAATCCGGGTTGGTACACGGCCTACACGCCGTATCAGGCCGAGATCGCGCAGGGGCGGCTCGAGGCGTTGCTGAATTTCCAAACGATGGTCTGCGATCTCACCGGGATGGAGATTTCGAATGCGTCGCTTCTCGATGAGTCGACGGCGGCGGCGGAAGCGATGGCGATGTGTCACGCGTCGAAGAAGGGAAACGTGTTTTTCGTGGCGGCGGATTGCCATCCGCAGACGATTGCGTTGCTGCGGACGCGGGCGGAGCCGATGGGGATCGAAATTCGGATCGGGGAGATCGATGAATTTGACGTGGCGGCGGAGGGGATTTTCGCGGCCTTGATTCAATATCCGGCGACCGATGGGCGCATTCGCGAGCTTGGTCCGATCATTGCGAAGATCCACGAAGCGGACGCGCTGGCGGTGGTCGCCGCTGATTTGCTGGCGCTCACGTTACTTGAGTCGCCGGGGGAATGCGGGGCGGACGCGGTGGTGGGATCGTCTCAGCGCTTCGGGGTTCCGTTGGGATACGGCGGGCCGCACGCGGCATTCCTGGCGACGAAGGACGAGCACAAGCGTCGGCTGCCGGGCCGGCTCGTCGGGGTCTCACGGGACTCGGCGGGGAATCCGGCGCTGCGGCTGACCCTGCAGACGCGCGAACAGCACATCCGACGGGACAAGGCGACGAGCAACATTTGCACGGCGCAGGTTCTACTCGCGGTGATTGCTTCGATGTACGCAGTGTACCACGGCCCAAGCGGGTTGCTGGCGATCGCAGGGCGGGTTCATCGCAAGGCGGCAACGCTGGCTGGGGCGATCCGTGGACTCGGATGGACCGTGGCGGACGGGCCGTTTTTCGACACGATCCGGGTTGAATTGGGTGACGTGCAGTCGGTGGAAATCCTGCGTTTGGCGGAAAGCTACGGCATCAACCTGCGCGCGCTCGACGGGCATACGGTGACGATCACGCTCGACGAAACCACGACGGAGCTGGGTGATTTCCTGCGGATATTCAACCACGGGAACGAGCCCGCCGCGGCGGCGGTCGAGACGGATTCGGAAATCCCGGCAGCGCTGCGGCGATCGTTGCCGATCCTGACGCACCCGATTTTTAATCGCTACCACACGGAGACGGAGCTGATGCGTTACATCAAGCGCCTGGAGACGCGGGATTTGTCGCTGACGACTTCGATGATCCCGCTTGGGTCCTGCACGATGAAGTTGAACGCGGCGGCGGAGATGTTGCCGGTGACGTGGGAGAAGGTCGGTGGGCTGCACCCGTTCGTGCCGGTGTCGCAGGCGGAAGGTTACCAGCGGATGTTCGCGCAGTTGGAGAGTTGGCTGGCTGAAATCACCGGCTTCACAGCGGTCTCGTTGCAACCCAACGCGGGTTCGCAGGGTGAGTACGCTGGCTTGCTGACGATCCGGGCGTATCACCGTTCACGGGGCGATGCCGATCGGACGGTGTGTCTCATTCCGATGTCGGCGCACGGGACGAACCCGGCGAGTGCGGTGATGGCTGGAATGAAGGTCGTGCCGGTCAAATGCGACGACGCGGGCAACATCGACGTCGCGGATCTGCGGGCGAAGGCCGAAGCAAATCGAGAGTCGCTGGCAGCGGTCATGGTGACCTATCCCTCGACGCACGGGGTCTTCGAGGCGTCGATTCGGGAAATTTGTGAGGTGGTGCACGCTTCGGGCGGCCAGGTTTACCTCGATGGTGCGAACATGAACGCGCAAGTTGGTCTGTGCCGACCGGGGGACTTCGGGGCCGACGTCTGCCATCTGAATCTGCACAAGACGTTCTGCATTCCTCATGGTGGCGGTGGTCCCGGTGTGGGGCCGATCGGGGTGGCGGCCCATCTGGCTCCGTTCTTGCCGGGACATTCGGTCATCAAGACGGGGGGCGATCAGGCGATTGGCGAGGTGTCGCAGGCTCCGTGGGGCAGTGCGAGCATCGACGTGATTTCGTGGATGTACATCGCGATGATGGGGCCTGACGGCCTCGTTGAGGCGACGAAGGTCGCGATTCTCAACGCAAACTACATGGCCGCACGACTCGAAGAATATTTTCCCGTCCTGTACCGGGGAAACAACGGGCGCGTGGCACACGAGTGCATCCTGGACATGCGGGAGTGGAAGGATCGAGCAGGGGTCGAGGTCGAGGACGTGGCCAAGCGCTTGATGGATTACGGGTTTCACGCGCCGACGATGAGTTGGCCGGTGCCGGGGACGTTGATGATCGAGCCGACGGAGAGCGAGTCGAAGGACGAGCTTGATCGATTCTGCGACGCGATGATTTCGATTCACGGTGAGCTGATCGCGATCGAGACCGGCGAACTGCCCCGCGATGACAATCCGCTGCAGAACGCGCCGCACACGGTGACGGCGGTCTGCGGAGACGCGTGGGACCGGGCCTACTCGCGCGAGCGGGCCGCATTCCCATTGGAGTATCTGCGGGAGTATAAATTCTGGCCCGCAGTCGGTCGGATCGACAACGTCTTCGGCGATCGCAACGTTTTCTGCACTTGCCCGGGGATGGAGGACGTCGTGGACGACGAAGTCCTCGAGCGGGTGTGAGGATCTTCGCTATTCTGCGGTAGGTTGGGGGCTGGTGGGTCACCACGCCGACCCGCCGAAGGGGTCCGCTCGGAGGGTGGCCGTCGATCCTTTGATCGATGAAGTTAGTGACGATAGAGGATTACGAGCCGTTCATTGGGGCGGAGGCGGTGGATCGGATTGCTGGGAAGGCCGCGGCTCTGCGCGGGATGTCGGTCGTTAATTTCAACGCGACCTACTACGGCGGAGGGGTGGCGGAGCTGCTGTCGGGGGTTACCGCGCTGATGAACGCGGTGGGGATTCCGACCGAGTGGCGGGTGATTCGGGGGAATCCCGAGTATTTTTCGATCACGAAGCAGATGCACAACGCGTTGCAGGGCGGGGAGCTGGATTTCGGAAAAATGGACACGGCGATTTTTGAGGATGTCGTCGCGGAAACCGCCGTGAGAAATTCACTTGATCACGATTGGGTGATCTTTCACGACCCGCAGCCGTTGCCACTGATCGATCATTTTTGCAGGAAACGACCGTGGCTCTGGCGGTGTCACATCGATCTGTCGGAGCCGCATCCGGAGCTCTGGAAATACTTGCAGCCATTCGTCGAAAGATACGACGGGGTCATTGCGAGCTGCCCGGAGTATCGGCAGGAGTTGTCGACGCCGCAGCGGGTCTTCATGCCGGCGATCGATCCGTTCAGCGCGAAAAATCGGTCGATGGAGGACGCGGAAATGGACGCGCTCTTGGAGAAATACGAGATTCCGACCGATCTCCCGCTGGTGGTGCAGGTCTCACGATTCGACCGGTGGAAAGATCCGGCCGGCGTGATCGAGGCATTCAAGGTCGCGCGAAAGGAAATCGACGCCACTTTGGTGTTGTTGGGGAACTTCGCGGCGGATGATCCGGAGGGGAGTGAAGTTTACGATTCGCTGATGAGTAAACGCGAGGAGCGGATCATCATTCTGGCGTGCGGGGACGACACGGGGCTGGTGAACTCGCTCCAGCAACGGGCGGCGGTGGTGTTGCAAAAATCTCTTCGAGAGGGTTTCGGGCTGACGGTCGCGGAGGCGATGCTGAAGGGGAGGCCGGTGATCGGCGGAGACGTGGGGGGGATCAAATACCAAATCCGCGACGGAGAGAACGGGTTTCTCGTGTCATCGATCGAGGGGGCGGCGGCTCGGATCGTCGAGCTGGTGCGGGACGAGAAAAAACGTGAGTTGATGGGCGGAAAGGCGAAGGCGAGCGTCGAAGGCGGCTTTTTATTGTCGCGGTATTTGGAGCAATACCTGGATCTGTTCGCGGGTTGCGAAGCGGAATATCGCTTCGCGGAATAGTGCATCGGAAGACGCGGCAGGAGCTAGTCGCTCACTGCTGCGAGCTAAACAGCGCGGCCGCACGACATTTGAGCTTAAAGAAGACGTTTGCGTTCTCGTAGGCGTACATGTCGGCCGGGGCCGAGCGGGCGAAGTCGTCGAGGAGCATTTGCTCAACCTCGGTGGCAAAAGAATGGCTTTCGACGATGGTGGAAAGTTCGAAATTCAGCATGAACGAGCGGTAATCGACGTTGATCGAACCCACGACCGAGATGTTGTCGTCGGCGAGAACGACTTTCTGGTGCATGAAGCCGGGTTGATAGCGGTAAATCTTCACTCCGGCCGCGCGCATACCCGGGTAGAAGGTGAATGAGGAGAGCCACGGCAGGAGGTGGTCGGCCTTTTGCGGGAGCAGGAGACGAACTTCGACGCCACGGATGGCAGCGTGGGCGATAGCGGTCACGAGTGCGTTTTCGGGAACAAAGTAGGGAGTGGCGAACCAAAGACGGTGGCGGGCGGATTGGATGAGCTCCAAATAAGCCGCGGGTCCGGCTTTCCACGGCCGGTCGGGGCCAGTGGGGACAGGGCAGGCGAGCATCTCGCCGGTGGGAGCTTCGACTTCCCAGGGGAGGTCAATGACTTCGCGGGTCGTGAAATACCAGTCCTCGATGAAGGGCATCTGGAGAGCTCGGACGACCGGGCCGGTGAGGCGCATGAACGTGTCGCGCCACGGGCCGAACTTCGGGTTGAGACCAAGGTATTCGTCGCCCACGTTGAGGCCGCCGAGGTAAGCTTCCTGCCCGTCGACGATGACGAGTTTGCGGTGATTGCGAAAATTCATCCGGAAACGCCGGCCTCGGTCGCGGTTTGTCACGAAGACCTGGAGGATGACACCGGCGTCGCTGAGCGCCGCGCGGTAGGATTTGCCGAGCTTGCGGGAACCGACCTGGTCAATGAGGAGGTGCACCGAGACGCCGCGCGAGCGGGCGGCGAGGATGTGCCGTTGGAGGCGGAGGCCGAGGGTGTCGTCGCGAAAAATGAAGAACTGGATCAGGATGAAGGTCTGGGCGCGATCAAGAGCCGCACAGATGGCGTCGAACGTCGCGTTCCCGTCGACGAGGAGATCGGCGTGGTTACCGCGGGTCGTCATGAGCTGCGAGAGAGGTTCGACCAATTCGGAAATCTCACCGTATTTCCCAGTGAAATTGGCGCGGTAAGGTTCGAGCGCTTCGCGAGCTTTCTTCAACGCGCGATCGAGGGCGTCGAATTCTCCGGAGCCAGCGTGCGGGTAGCCAGAGAAACGGGATTCGCCGAAGACGAGAAAGAGCGGGATCGCGGCATAGGGGAAGGTGATGAGCGCGAGCGCCCAGCCGATGGCGGCCTGCGGAGTCCGGGAGATCAGTAGCCCTTGGAGGGCAAATAGTCCGCCCGCGGCGTGGAAAAGAACCGTGATGAGGGCGAGGAGGGTTTCGACAAACACGCTTCTTTAGAAATTAGAAAGGTGAAAAGTGAAATGAGAAAGGTAGGATGCGGGAATGGCGAGTTTGGTTTCCGTGAACGTGGCGCTGGCAGCCCATCCTTATGAAGTGTGGGTGGGAGGTGGGCTGCTGAGTGGTTGCGGGGAGCGAATTGCCGCACTGCATGGCGGACGCTCGGTGGCGCTGGTGACGGATTCAAACGTTGGCGCGATCTACGGGGACTCCGTGCGGGACTCGCTGGAGGCGGCTGGGTTCGCGGTGACGGTTATCACGGTGACAGCTGGCGAGCAGTCGAAACGCTTTGAGTGCGTGGAGGCGATCTGTGACGCGATGATCGAGGCCGGATTGGATCGAGGTGCGCTGGTGGTCGCTCTGGGTGGCGGGGTGGTGGGTGATCTGGCGGGCTTCGCGGCGGCGGTCTATTTTCGCGGGGTTCCTTTCGTTCAGCTGCCGACTTCGGTGATGGCACAGGTGGACAGTTCGGTCGGGGGGAAGACTGGAATCAACGCCCGGGGGGGGAAAAATCTCGTCGGTGCGTTTCATCAGCCACTGACGGTGCTGGCGGACCCAGGAGCGCTGTCGAGTCTGCCGCCGCAGGAATTTTGCGAAGGCTTCGCTGAGGTAATTAAACACGCGGTCATCGCCGACGCGGAGATGTTGGACGGCTTGGACCCGGAGCGGCGGGATGGGCTGGACGAATTGATTGCGCGGAACGTTCGGATCAAAGCCGGAGTTGTGGTGGCCGACGAGCGGGAGCGAACGGGACAGAGAGCGCTGCTGAATTTTGGGCACACGATCGGGCACGCGGTCGAGCAGGCGGCTGGTTACGGCCGCTACCTCCACGGCGAGGCCATCGCGATCGGGATGCACGCCGCGCTGCGACTCTCGGTCGATCAGGCGGGACTCCCGGAGGCGGAGTGCGCCCGGGTGGTTGCGAAGTTAGAGGAATTTGGTTTGCCGGTTCGGGTGCCGGCGGACCTGTCGGTGGATGAAATCCTGCAGGCGATGGGCCGCGACAAGAAATTTGAGGGTGGGACGATTCGTTTTGTGCTGACCGAGCGGCTGGGCAGTGCGTTTGTGTCGGCGGCGGTGAGCGCGGACGACGTGCGGCGGGTCATTGAGGATTTGCGCTAGCCTCGTTACCCTTCCGGATGACGATCATTCATTGGGCTTGAGATGAGCGGTGGAACGAGGCCATCCGGGACTTGACGTCCGTCGGGGCGCTTCGCAGGATTTGCGGCCTTGATTGGCTCGAACTATCACCACCTGGATTGGGACATTGAATTTCTCGCGAACAATCCCGTGGTGCGCACCAAGCGCTTTGGGATGCCGGCGGAGGCCAAGGGCGTCCGTTATCCGATTCGATTGCTGCGCTACTGGTTTGGCTATCATTTGCTGCGGGTCGAGGCGGATCGCCTCGGGCGCGGAGCTGACGTCGCGGAAATCGGCGTTCACACTGGCCAATTTTTGCAATTTGTCCGCTCGGCTCCCGTGGTTCCCGCGATTGGAGCCTGGACGGCCGTGGACGCGGTGATGTTGACCGAGAAGTTGCGGAAAGCTGGCTACGATGACTTTTGCGAGGCGAATCTGGAGGATGATTCGTTTCACCTTCCGCGGGAATACGACGTTGCGGTTCTTCTTCACGTCCTCGAACACCTGTTCGAACCCGAACGGGTTTTGAGCCGGGTAGCGGAGAAAATGCGCCCGGGTGGTGTGCTGATTGGGGGTTTCCCCGTTCTTCCTAACGCCCTTGTGAAGCAGCGGGAGGCCGCGGTTCGCAAGACGGCTGGGCCGATGGGGCACGTGAGTATTTTCTCCCCCGAGCGGGTGGTCGCGATGGGCGAAGCTGCCGGCTGCACGACCGAGTTCCTTAGCGGTGCGTTTCTCATGCGGAGCAAGGGGAGTCCGCTGGAAAATTCGGCTGCCTGGATGAGGTTGAATCTTCGCTGGGGTGCCGCGATGCCTTGGTGGCCGGGGGAAGTCTACTGGCTGATGCGAAAACGCTAAGGCTGTCGTCAGGCGGCTTGTGAAACTTGGGTTCCGAGCGCATGTTGGAGCCTTGAAACTAAGTTTCGCCCAGAAGGAACAATTTTTCCACGAACTGACCCAGTCTCTGCGGAGTGGTCAGTCGCTGCCGGAGACGCTGACGCGAAAAGCCGGCAAGCGGTTTGGAGTTATCCCGAAGCTGGCGAGGCAAATGGTCGCGGGTGCCGGCGAAGGATCAGCGGTGGAATTCTTCGGTGCCGTCCCGAGGGCGTTCTCGGATTTGGATCGTGAAATGGTCGCCGCCGGGGCGTCGGGTGGCCGCCTAGACTCGGTCACCGGATACCTATCGAGTTACTACGAGACTCTGGATCGGACCCGACGCCGCATCATCATGGGTTTGGTATACCCGCTGATTCTGCTGCACGTCGCCGCCCTTCTGTTGGCGGTCCCGGAAGCCGTGAACGGGGGAGGCGAAGCCTTCGTTCTGGCCGTCGCGCGGGTGCTCGGCGTTTTCTACGCGATTCTCATCGTGGTTTGGGTCCTCGTCGTTTTTCTCAAGGGAGCCGTCAAACGCAGCACATTCGCCGACCGCATCGTCATGCGAGTGCCGATAATTGGCGGTGCCCGCGTGGCTCTCGTGGCGTCGCGTTTTTGTCAGACGATGAACATTCTCGTCCGGTCGGGAGGCGGGATTTTACGCTCACTGGAACGGGCCGGATCGGTCTCCGAAAGTGCGGTGTTTCGCGCTGGTGCCGACGATGCCACCACTGCCGTGCGGAATGGCACACCCTTGGGCGAGGCCGTGGAGAGTTGTCGGGCCTTCCCCGAAGCGGTGGTCCGAGGCTTCGAAACTGGAGAGCAATCCGGTCGGCTGGACGACGAAATGGAGCGATTGGGGAATCGCTACGACGAGCAACTCAAGAACCGCTTGGACGCTTTAGGGGTTTGGATCCCCCGAATAGTTTACGTTGGGATCACCGTCTACATCGGTTGGAGAATTGTCAGCTTCTACGTCGGGTACGTCGGATTAATCAACGGACTGCTTGAAAATATGTGACGTTGTGACTCGCGTTTGAGTCACTTCCATCGGGTCAGTTTGGGCCAATATGGCGCAAAACGGCCATGTTGGCAGCGACTATAGCGAGTTCATGGAAGTTCATAAGTGACTGCACATAAGAAATATATGTTAGTTGTTACGGGGAATTCCGGAGCGATGGCACGCGGTGAGCTGTTCAGGAGGATGAACCATCAACCTCCGTTAGGAGCAAATTAAACCAATGAAACTCATTCGATATCAAACAAACTACCCGACCAATTGGTCATCTTTTGAGCGGATCTCGCCGTTGCGAGATTTACTGGAGCACGCCGTCAACGCCCGCGGGCCGCGCGAGGTCGCCCGCGAGCAGAGTTGGACCCCGGCGCTTGATGTCTACGAAGATGAAGACAGCTTCACCGTCGAGCTCGAGGCCGCGGGATTGAGAAAGGATGACTTCGAAATCTCCTTGCACCAAAACACGCTCACAGTGAACGGGAAGCGGCACGCCGAAACCGAAAGTCGCGAGGGCGCGAGTTTCCGGAATGAGCGTCTGTTCGGATCGTTCACGAGATCGCTTCAGCTTCCTGCCGCAGTCAAACCCGGCGACGTCTCGGCGACTTATACCGATGGCCTGCTCAGAGTCCGACTCGCGAAAGCCGAAGAGAGCAAGCCGAGAAAGATCGACGTGGAGGTCGGCTGACGAGGACCCAACTCAAAACACCAATCTTAAAAACATGAACCAACAGATCACGAAACACGAAACGGAAAGCCCCGTTCGACCGGTGCGGCGGACTTCTTCAAGTGAACTCGCGAAGCCTCCTGTCCAGGTCTGGCAGGACGCTGATGGATACACAATCGAAGCGGAGATGCCTGGCGTCGCCCGCGACGGTGTGGAAGTGACCTTCGACGACGGGAAGCTCACCCTGGTTGGGCATCGAAGGTCTCGGGAGGTGGAATCGACGACCATCCACCGTGAATCGAGAATTGGGGACTTCAGCCGGGTGTTCGAGCTGGATTCCAGCGTGGATTCCAGTCGAATCGCGGCGACTGTCGAGCAGGGCGTGTTGCGAGTTTACCTGCCGAAAGCTGAGCAGTCGAAGCCACGCCGCATCGAGATCGGCTAAGGAAAGATCGATCCGTGCGGTGTGCCCGCGCGCCCATTGGGTGCGCGGGCATTTTTTGGACTTCGCGTCGAGGTGGCATTGCGGAATGATGTTCCGATGTCCGAAGCGCGCGAACCGATCACCGTCGAAATTCTCGACGTAGCCTTCGGTGGAAAAGGGGTGGGAAAGCTACCGAGTGGCAAAGCGTGTTTCGTGCCGGGGGTTCTCGCCGGTGAGCGGGTGAGTGTGGTGGTGGGAAAAGTTGGGCGGCGATTTGTCGAAGCGCGGATCGACGCGTTGCTGGAAGCGTCGCCGCAGCGGGTGAAGTCACCTTGCCCCTACTACGCGGCCTGTGGCGGATGTGCCTACCAACACGTCGCGTATCCTACCCAACTGACGATGAAGCGGGAGCAGATCGGTCAGGTCCTCAAGCGGATTGGGGGGATTGAGTCCCCGGACGTGCGTGAGGTGATCGCCAGTCCGAAGGAATACGGCTACCGGAACCGAATCACCGTGCATCGGCGAGGCGGGCGGGTTGGATTCCATCAGCGTGACGGACAGGGGCTGGTGGATGTAGAGCGCTGCTTGATCGCTTCGGATCCGGTGAACGAAGCTCTCGCGAAAATGCGCTCCGACCGGAGGTCACGCGACGGCGAGGCGTTGACGCTGCGAGAACACGGTGGGCGCTTCGGGTTTCACCAAACGAACGACGAGGTTGCGGCTTTGCTACTCGATGGTGTCGACGGAGTTTGCGAGGCGGGGGGGCCGCTCCTGATTGATGCCTATTGCGGAGCGGGATTTTTCGCGCGGCGAATGGCTAAGCGTTTCGAGAAAGTCATCGGCATCGAGTGGAACGAGGGGAGTGTGGCGATCGCGCAGACGGCGGCGGGCGAAAATGAAGAATACCTGGCTGGCGACGTGGCGGAACGTCTGGCGGAGGTGTTGACGCACCCGGAACGTGAGCGCGCCGTGGCGGTGGTTGATCCTCCAGCGCAGGGTTTGGATGAGAGGGTGTCGGCGGCTCTGGTCGAGCGGCCCGTTGCGAAAATCATCTATGTCTCGTGCGATCCTTCGACGCTGGCGCGGGACCTCAAGATCCTCGCCGCGGCTTACGATTTCAAGTTCGCGCAACCGTTCGATATGTTCGCGCAGACCGCGGAGGTCGAGGTAATGGCCGTCTTGGAAGCGAAGGACCGAATTTAGGTTTTAAGACTATGGAAATGCAAAGAAGGCGATTTGGGCGTACGGAGCTGGCGATGCCGGTGCTCACGTGCGGCGGCATGCGGTACCAACAGGCTTGGAAGGACGTCGAGCCAGAGGCAATCGAGGAGGCTGGGCAAGCCAACCTCGAGGCGACTATTCACCGGGCGTTTTCGGTGGGGATTAACCATATCGAAACGGCCCGGGGTTACGGGTCATCGGAGATGCAACTCGGTCGGATTTTGCCGACGCTGCCTCGGGACAAGCTGATTGTGCAAACGAAGGTCGCTCCCTGCGCAGATCCTGCGGAATTCCTGGCCACGTTCGAGAAATCCCTTTCGCTGCTGCGTTTGGATCACGTTGATCTGCTGTCTTTTCACGGAATCAATAATCGCGAGACTCTGGATTGGACGGTGCGAAAGGGCGGCTGCCTTGAGATCGGGCGGCAGCTCCAGCGCGAGGGGAGGGTCAAGTATCTGGGATTCTCGACTCACGGATCCCGAGATTTGATCGTCGAGGCGAATGCGACCGGTGAGTTCGACTACGTGAATTTGCACTGGTACTGGGTGAATGATCGAAACTGGGCTGCGGTCGAGGAAGCGACGAGGCAGGACATGGGTGTGTTCATTATTAGCCCGAACGACAAGGGCGGTAAGCTCTACGAGCCATCGACGCGACTCGTCGAGCTGTGCGCTCCGTTGCATCCCATGGAGTTCAATGACCTCTACTGCTTGCTTAGACCGGAGGTTCATACGCTTAGCATCGGTGCGGCGCGTCCATCGGATTTTGACATTCACTTAGCTGCCTTGGACAAATGGGAGCGGGCGGCGGAATTGGTCGAGCCAATTCAGAAACGGTTGGAGGATGAGCTAAGGGAGGTCCTGGGTAGGGATTGGATGGCCGCGTGGGCGCAGGGAATTCCCGAATGGGACGAGGTTCCAGGCGGAGTCAATATCTGGGAAATCCTCCGACTCGCAAACCTCGCGCGCGGACTCGATCTCGTGGATTTCGGAAAGATGCGTTACAATTTGCTCGGGGGTGCCGGACATTGGTTCCCGGGCGAGAATGCCTCAGCGTTTGACGAGGAGGAATTGGTTGAAGTCCTCGGCGGCAATCGGTTTGCTCAATCGATCCCGGGACGCCTGCGTGACGCTCACGAGCTTTTGTTCGAGGCGCCGAAAAAACGACTAAGCGAGTCTTAGGGACCCGGTGGTGTAAGGCAGGTTGAGCCTGACTCAGTCGTTTTGGAAAATGAAGCCGTCGTCAATGCGGCGGACCCGGTAGCCCTGCTCTTCCGCGGGTGCTTCCGTTGCCGGAGGTCGGTCGACGGGAATGGCTCTAGCGACGGGTGGGTCGAGGCCAGTCGGCGGAGACGGGATCTGGACCGGGACTGCGGAAGCCACTCGCGGAGCGGTCATGGTAGCGGATCCGTGCTCGGAGACGGAGAACCCGCAAGAATTAACCGGCGTCATCGCTTTGGGGATCTCCGCCACGTAGGCATCGCCCGACGCCTGACAGGTCGCAGTTGCCTGTAGTCCAGACCGTCGGCAGAGCGGGCCTCGAACGCGCGCGATATTGATACCGAGGGATTCCGCCGGGAAATCTCGCTCTGAAGCCTTCTCCATGAAGTCGACCCAGATCGGGAGCGCGAGGGTGCTACCGTAGCCTTTGTTCATGATCCTTTTGGGACGGTCGAGGCCGACCCAGACACCGCAGGTGAGACGGCTCGTATACCCCACAAACCACGCGTCCTTGTAGTCGTCGGTGGTGCCGGTCTTCCCGGCGGCCGGAATGGTCAATCCGAGGGAGGAGGCTTTCGCGGCCGTGCCGCTGGTGACGACCTCTTGCAGGATTTCGTCGACGATGGCATCGGCGGGCGGCGCGATGGCGGGGAGTGACGCTGCGGTTGCTTTGTAAGTGATGCGGGCATTGCGATCCACGACGTGGTCAACGACGAAGGATTGACGACGGTTCCCGGCGTTTGGAAACGTCGTGTAGGCGGTGGTGATATCCTTGAGCGAGGCCTCGAACGCCCCGAGGTAGGTGGCGGGGTTCGCGGGGATTTCGCCGAGGCCGGCGCGGGCGGCGAGTGCGACCACGGCGGGAAGGGTCGCGAACTCGCCCACTCGGACGGCCATCGTGTTGCGCGAGCGGATGAGGCCCGTGGCGGCGGGAAGGAGTCCGGCGTCACCACGGTCGGAATTTTTCGGAGCCCAATCTGATTTGATCGAAGCGATCTCCCCGGGGCGGATTGGACCATCATCGACGAGGGTGCCTGGGAGAAGGCCGGCTTCGAAGGCGGCGGCATAGATGAAGGGCTTGAAGGTTGAGCCGACCTGACGTTTGGCGAGGAGGGCGCGGTTGTAGCGGCTTTCCCGGTAGTCACGCCCGCCGACGATGGCGAGGATGCCGCCAGTGGTGTTGTCGATTGCAACGAGGGATCCCTGAAGATAAGCGAGTTCGTCAGTTTCGGGGTCGTACGCGGCGCGAGTGGGGTGGGTCCATCCCTCCGCAGATTCGATCTGGGAAAGATGAGCTTCGATGGCGGATTGGGCGATCAGTTGAAGACGACGGTCGATCGTGGTGTAGATCTTTAATCCGCCGCGAGCGATAACGGCGGGTGACAGGACGATCTGGAGGTCACTCAGGACGGCGTCCATGGCGTAGTCCTCTTGGACAGTGGGGGGAAGGCGCTTAGCGGCGGGCATCTTTTCAGCCCGGGCTGCGTCGGCTTCGGCAGTGCTGATGAGCGCGAGTTCCTCCATTCGGGCGAGGACTTGATCACGTTGGGCGATGGCCTTGGCGGTATCTTCCAGTGGACTGAAGCGATTGGGACTGCGAATGAGTCCGGCGAGAATAGCCGCTTCGGATAGGGTGAGGTCGTTGGCGGTCTTGCCGAAGCAGGCGCGCGAAGCGGTCTCGATGCCGTAAAGTCCACGGCCGTAAAAGATGCGGTTCACGTAAGCCTCGAGGATCTGATCCTTAGTCAACTCGCGCTCGATCCGCAGCGCGAGTAGGGCCTCGACGATCTTACGCTCCCAGCGATTGTCGGAGAGATCGAAGGAATTGCGGGCGAGTTGCTGAGTGATGGTGCTCGCGCCTTCCTCGACCTTTCCGGACCGAAGATTAGTGATCGCAGCGCGCAGAATTCCGCGGGCGTCGACCCCAGGGTGGTTGCGAAATCGGTCGTCTTCTCGGGCGAGGAGGGCATTGACGAAGTTCGGCGAAACCTCCGTAAGCGGGACAACGTAGCGGGTCTCCCCGTGCAAGCGGCTGTAAAGGCGACCGTTGCGATCGAAGACTTCCGAGATCGCTGGAATCGCGGAAATCTCGCTCAGATCGAACGAATTCGCGATATCCTGATACTTTCGGTAATGCGGATAGAGAAGCGCCGCCGCGACGATCGCCACAACCAGGGCCAGCGCGGTGAGAATGACCACGAAGCGAAAAAGACGAATTTTCATGAGCGGATGCTAACGCGGGACGATGGTCGGTTATTCATTCATCCGGACGGGTCGGTCAACGGCCGTCATCGGTTTCCTGAAACGTCTCGTCAATCAAGAATGCACCAGTTCTCCCGAATCGGCACGGCGATCAGCGTGCCACTCGCTGAAGACGTGCGGCGAGATCTCCGAAGGTTTGATTTCGCTGCGACCACCCCAGAAAACGTTCGTGTAGGAAACGGGTATTCCGATCCGCTCGAGATGCTCGTCAATGGCCGTTTTGTGAGCGAGGAGACGATCCCGGTCGGTGCCGTGGGCAACGGCCATAATGTTGACGTTGTTGAATTCCGGCCCGCCTTCCCGCCAGTAACAATGAGTGAGGATCTCGTGCCGTCCGATTTCGGCACCGGCTTCAATCTCACGACCCGGAGGGACCGCCCAGTGAAAGAGTCCGTTGAATCGAGTGACCCGCACGCCGCCTTGCGAGGGCTTCACGTGCTCGAGGAACGTGGAAAATCGCCCGATCACTTTGCGTTCGTTCAGCGACTCCGCCACCTGACAGAATTCGTCGAGCGAAACTCCCGCTGCTGCCGCCCGGCGTTCCCAGGCGGGCTCGGAAATTTCATCGGGATCAAATTCGCGCTTGAGTTCAAGCAAAACGGTCCAATCAGCCTCCGTGAGATGGACGGTCTCGACCTTCAGCATGCTGGCAGGCGCATCGGAGCGATCGCCGAAATCGATGGTCTTGCGGCGGACGTGGCCCACGCCGAGCGCGAATATTCCCTTGGCAGGCATGAGCCGATAAGATTCCGCACCGGTCAGGCGGAGCAGCGCGTCGCAGTGCTCGGAAAGTTCCCTTCCCGCAGGCACCTTGACGGTCGTCCACAGCTTGTAGGCTTGGCCAGGTATCTTCGCGTCGGTCGAACGAACAACCACGTGGCCGGAGAAGGGATCCTCTTTTGACATGAAGTCGAACGTTGAGTCGAGCTGGTCTGCCGGGACTTTCCACGCCACGAGAGCACCCTCGGCCAGATTTGTGGCGATCAGGGTCTGGCGGACGCGGCGGATGGTGCCGGCTTCGAGCATGGCGCGAATGCGGCTCGTGACAGTGATCAGGTCAATGCCAGAGAGGCGGGAGATCTCGGCAAAAGGTTCGCGGGAAAAGCCGCGGATTTTATCCTCGGAAATGGCGAGAATTTGGGAATTGATCGGGTCGTCGTGCTCGATGGGTGTCATGGATTGAGGCAGTATCGTCCAATCGGTCGTTCGAGCAAGGAAACGGAGCGGTAGGGGAATTTGTTGCCGGTTTCGCTGCTTTCCGGAAGAGCCGGGCGGGTGTCCGCGCTACCGAGCCGTTTTTTTAACCGAATGCGTTGCGTCGGCGAGCGGGCGGACAAAGGCTGCGATTTTTTCGGCGAGGTCTGGAGCGTCGGCGTGTTCGGCAATTCGGCGAACGATGGCGCTACCGACGACGACTGCATCCGCGTGTTGGGCGACGGAGCGGGACTGCTCAGGATCGGAAATCCCGAATCCGACCGCGATCGGAAGGCTGGTGTGGCGGCGGAGCTCAGCGACCTGAGACCCGATCGTCTCGGAAAGCGCAGTTTGCTCGCCGGTGACGCCTTCCCTGGATACGTAGTAGATAAAGCCCTCGGCCGAGGCTGCGATTTGCGCCATCCGGGCCGGTGGGGTGGTCGGCGCAATCAGACGAATTGCTTTGAGACCATGCGTGCCGGAGAGTTCACTGTTCCGAGCGGCTTCATCCGGGGGCAAATCGAGAATCAGGACACCATCCGCACCGGCCGCAGCGGCTTCCGCGTGGAACCGCTCGAAACCGAACGCGTAGATCGGATTCAAATAGGTAAAAAGAACGATGGCGAGGTCCGGGCAACGGCTGCGGATCTGGCGAAGAGATTCGAGTAAATTGCCAACGTTTGTCCCAGCGGCCAAAGCGCGTCCAGCCGCGGCTTGGATCGTGGCTCCGTCGGCGAGAGGATCCGAGAATGGCACCCCCAATTCAAGAATATCGACGCCGCTACCGGCTAGCGCACAGGTGATCTCGACGGTCGCGTCCCGGCTCGGATCGCCCCCGGTAACGTAGGCCACGAAGCCAGCTTGGTGATTGGTTCGGAGGCGGGAGAAGGTGGCGTCGATCCGGTTGGGCATAGTTTGGTCGCCAGTGGGCGGTGAAAAAGTCCACGGGATGCCCGGGGACTTGTCAGGTACGGTGCGGATTCCCGGCCACTCTTGCGGATCGTTGGATCTTCATCGACGGCGACCGGTTTCGCGGCATGAGGCAAAGGGACTTAGTCTTAGCGAATTTGAATGTTCTCGCTCGGGATCAGTCGCTGAAGAGCGTCGGTGAGTTCCCACTTCTGCCAGGCGGTCTGATTCTCAGTGGCCGCGCGGACGATGTCGACGTAGCTCGCCGAGGTTCGCCGAAACTCTTCCACGGTCCGGGTTCGAGCGGCTGATAGCCGCTTTTCATCGAAAACGAGCAGCCACCAGCCGCCGTACGCGTCGGCTTCGCGGGGAGGGGACACGCGAATCGTCAGCCCGCCTTCTGTCCGGGTCCCGCCGTCGGTATCTAGGTCGTAGAGGGCCTTGATCTGATCGAGATCTGTGAGGTAAGAGACCAGAAACTCGCGGCAGTGGGTGATCACGTCTGGCCTCGGCACCGTCTTGGAATAATGTCCGATCTCGATGGCCGCCGGTTTATCGGGATCACCGTAGATGTTAAGTTCGTAGTTAGCGTTTGCGCGGAATGACAGGTACGGGACATTTTTGAACGAACCGGTTTTGATGACCGTTGGCTCAACGTTCTTGAGGGTAGTCACCCAATCTTCTGAATAAAGATCGGCGAGGGGGATCCACCACGGCGGAAGTTCATCCTCTGCCAGCATTTCGCTCACTGGCCGGTTGGCGGTGATGCCATCGTAAATCCGCCGAATGGCCCGCTTCGACAAGACCACCGTTCCTTCGCCCACTCGCATGACGACCTGGTCCTTGGATTGCGCAACGATCGTGCCATTCACACGGTTGCCGCTCTTGAGCAACACTTCATCGACGCCCTGAGCCGGTGGAATGATAGCGAATATCAAGAGGCCGAAGACGGCAAGTTTGCGCTGCCGAAGAATGGCGGGTATGCCTTGGAGCAAATTCATCGCCTCCGTCCTACGCAAAATGACCACGCCATATAAGCTTTCTTTTCTGATTGCCGCCTCGCTGCTCGAGATCGGCTGTGTTTCGCCCCCGCCCAAGCCGGTTTTGACTCCCGGCGCAGCGGCCGAAAACCGGTCGGTCGACACGGGGGAATTTTGGTGGGGCGTCTCCACTAGTGGTTACCAAACCGAGGACCGCGTCGCCAAACCCGGGGAGGTCGGGTATTTTCAAACCGACTGGGACCTTTACATCGAGCGCGGAAGGGCACCGGGGCGCGGGCAGGGGACTTTCTCGTGGACGGAGTTTGAACGCGATCTCCGGCTCCTTAAAGCCATCGGGGTCAACCACTACCGCTTTGGAGTTGAATGGGCGCGGGTTGAGCCGCAGCCGGGCACCTACAACGAATCAGCGATTGAACGCTACGTCGAAATGGCTCGGCGAACTCGGGCCGCCGGCATTGAGCCAATTGTCACCCTCTGGCACTTTACGTTCCCCGATTGGTTAACGAATTTTGAGAATCCGGGCAAATCGCACTGGCTGCACCCACTGGCGGACCAGCGGTGGCGCGAATACGTCACACGAATGACGACGGCGCTGGCACCCACCGTTCGCATCTACTCGCCGCAAAATGAACCGAACGGAATGCTCCCGCTTTCCTATTTGGCCGACCACTGGCCGCCCGGGGCGCTCTTGAACACCTTCGCGTATCGTCGTGCCCTCAACGCTGCGGTCGCGCAATTCCGGGAAGCGGCAGAGATCATTCGCGGGATTCGACCGGACGCGGTCATCATCAGCGTCCAAGCCTTGCCGTGGTGGAAGCGAGACCGGCTCTGGGATCCGACCGGGATGGTATACAACGCAATGCGGCGGGTTTGTTACGACCATCTTGACGGCATCTATGACGTCTGTGACGTGATTGGCTTCAACTATTACTACAGTCAAAACGCCACCTTCGCAGATTTCTTCTACGCCGGGCGTGGCGAGATGAGCGAGAGCTACACGCAAATGGGTTGGGTCATCGACCCCGAGTCTTTTTACAAGCTAATCATGGACGTCTGGGGCCGCTACAAGAAGCCAATGGCGATCATGGAAAATGGCATCGGCACGCTCAATGAGCAGAAAAAGATCAAATATCTGCGCGACCACATCAATCAGATGCGTCGGGCGATGGCGGATGGCGCCGACATGCGGGGATATTTCGCTTGGACGCTAGTGGACAATTACGAATGGCATGAGGGCTACGACGCGAACTTCGGTCTTTCAATCATGGATCCCAAAACCAAAGAGCGGAGGCTCGAGCCATCGGGCGTCTTTTACCGTAATCTAATTGCGAGGTTCGGAAACCTTCGGACCCGGATTCAGTGAGTTGATCGGCGGTCGTGAGTAACGCGGTCTGAAGACGGCATTTTCTTGGCCGGCTCAAACCCGCGGTTCTCGGGTCGGTTGAGGCATGAGCATTGTTCAAGTCGCCTGACTGAGCGCTCAGTCAGGCGGTGAGACGCACTTCGGACGGGGAACCCTAGTTCCGATTGAGAATAACTTCCATTTTTTGGCCGATAGTCAACTGGCTCGCGGATTACCCGCAAAGTTATTCACATTCCTGCAAATCGTTCCCGCCGTGCTGATAACCTATAACATCATACAATGTATGTCATGTATAGTAGAGGTGTGTGACGTCAGTCTGCTGCCGCGGGTCAGGCCTCAATCTGAGCGAGGACCTCTTCCAGACCTCTGGCGAGGATCTTGCGAGCTTTGCTACAGTTCGCGACCATGTTGCGGAACGCTCCCCACTTCGAGGGGCGCGGAAGAAGGTACGATAGGAGTCGAAGCGTGCCGCTGAATGGACGATCAGCGGCGTCGGCAAGAATCTCGCTGGGGACGACGAGATTGGAACTCACCTCGTCGCTGATGACTCTCATTACCGTGCTCGAAATTCCGTGGTCGCGGCAAACTCCGAGGATCGTAGCGGTCTCCATATCGACAGCTTGGCCACCCGTGGACTCTGCGAATGCGCGCTTTTGACGTTCATCAAAAAGGATGCTGCTACTTTCGACCAGACGCACCACGCGCCCTGGCGACCTTTGCTCGGCGAGAACTGGGCTCTCCCTCTCGTCTGTCGTGATCAGATCTCCGACGCTCAAATCCTCCACTAGGCCACCGGCGAATCCGGACACGATAACGTGGGAGAAAACGTTCGTCTCCAGCGCAGCGCTCACCGTTTCCACAGCGAACTGAGACCCGACTCCCGTGTGGAGAATCTCAATACCGGGCGCGTCACCGATTGCCTTCCTAAAAACGGCGCTCTCGAACGGCACCGCGAACGTGACGAGAATCATCGACTCTTGGCCTGCCCTTCGGCTTCAATTTGGATCTCGACGGAGAAAATCTCGGAATCCCCTGCCCCGGCTTCCTGATCAAATTCCACGTCCTTACCCGCCAACGCGTCACGGAATGTCTCGGTTCGCGACGCCGGGGCCATGACCGTCCAACGGCGAATGGGATGGGTGCCGGTCTCGACAACCGTTGCTCCCGCGCGCTGGGCGGTTACGAGGAATTGATCGGCGCGCTCCACGAGCTCGGAGGGTGATTTGACTTTCAGAACGATGACCTGATTGGAGTCTAGCCTCAATTGGTTACCTGCTAAGTTCTCATCGGCGATCGCTTCGAGTGACTCTTGCAACGGAGCGAGCGCGGCGGAACTGTCTGAATTCGCACGGCCCGCCGGTTCGGCGCGGAAGTAATAGCTAATGGCTACAATGGGAATGACCAGAGCGAGCAGAACGACGGCGACGATGATTCCAACCTGTGGTGAGAGTCGAAAAGGTGGTTGATCGGACACGGCAGTAAGTTCGTGGCTTGGAGTTAGGTGAGTCGCTATCCAATGCTGCGACGTCCGGCGAGGGCTCGCTGGAGCGTCAATTGATCGGCGTGCTCAAGTCCGCCTCCAGCCGGGAGGCCTTGAGCGATGCGCGTGATTGGGACGCCCGACGCTTCGAGAACATCTGCGAGATAGTTTGAGGTCGCTTCGCCTTCGACGTCGGAACTTAGGGCAAGAATGAGTTCGGTTGGCTGCTCGGCTCTGACCCTTTCCAGAAGGGACTCGATTCGCAAGTCTTCGGGGCCGACATTATCCAGCGGCGCGAGCCGGCCGCCGAGAGCGTGGTAGCTGCCACGAAATGCTGCCGTTCGTTCGATGGGAAGGATATCGGTAGCCGTCTCGACAACGCAGATCTCCCGTCCGGTGCGAGCAGGTTCTGCGCAGATTTCGCAGAGGGCAGTAACGCTGAAAAAGCCGCAGCGTTCGCACGATTTCACCGTGCCGACCCGGGTTAACGCGGAAGAAAGGCTGTCTGGTCGCGCTTCTGCGTTCATCGTGAGCCAGAGTGCGATCCTTTCCGCGCTGCGGGGGCCGACGGAAGGAAGTCGGCGAAGCTGCCGAGTTAACTCCCGAAATGGTTCCGGGTAATCGATTGCCTTCACGCGGCCGTCACGAGATGTCCACGAGCGACTCCGTCGATGTCAGGCGGACCGGTTCGCCCCGGCGCGCGCGTTCGGCTCGAAGGATGAAATTGTCGAGCGCTGGGTCGGGGATTCCTCGGATGCGAGCCTTTTCAAATTCTGCAAGAGCGGCTGGCCAGTTTTTTTCCCGGTAGTAAATTGCGCCACGCCAGAAGTGGTCCCGATTTTTTATGCCTTCAGGAGAAAGTGCACCTGCGGTCGTGAGCAATTCGTAGAGTTCGATGCGTTCGTTATTGTCTCTTCGGAGCATGTCAATCGGCCGAGCCTCGAAGTTTTCGCGGACTCCGGCCAGAGTCTCGGGGCCGATTAGAATCCGGCAACCGTAGTTGGCGCACGCCGCGCAGAGCCGTCGCGCAAATTCAACCGCGGGTCCAGCGACACTGAACGCCCCCAACCGACGTCCGCCGTAAGCGCCGACAATCATCGCCCCGGAATTGATGCCGACCCGGAAATCGAGTCGCCGATGCCAGCGGGAATCGCATTCCCGGTTCAGAGCGTCAATGCGGTTGGATAATTCCAGAGCGGCCTTGCAGGCGACACTACTGTGATCATCGCGGCTGAGTGGCGCACCGAAGACAACCCGAAGACTTTCTCCGTTGCACTCGTCCAGGTAGCCGCCGACGTCCACGAGGTAATCGGACGCAGTTCTGAGGTAGAGATTCGTTAGCGCAACGTATTCGTCCGGGTTCAGCGATTCCGTGAGTTCGACGTGATTGTGAACCTCGCAGACGACGACAGTGGCTTCCTGATCGGTGCCAGCGAATGCGAGGGGGAGATCGGAATCGACGAGGCGATGGAGTTCTTTCGACGAAAGGCGATGGCCAAAGAGGCGCTGGAAAATTTTCTTTCGGGCGCCCGATTCACTGCCGCCGTAAAACGCTCCAATTGTGAAGCTAACGATTACCGCCAGCACCGCCTGATAAGGCGAGAGGAAATATCCAAAGAGCGCCAGCACGACGGTGCCCGAAAGCAGAAGGAACGCGGTCGCACCAGCGACGAACGTCTTTCCCACGGGTCGCGTCACATCGACTGTAGTCCAGGCAATGGCAAAAGCCAGTGCCGCCGCGAGTCCGTAAGACCAGCCGCGGTTGACCAGGGCAAGGCTGCCATTGGGGGCGAATCGGGTGAGGAGGTCTGCCGTCGCGACCTCCAAAGTTCGGAGCCAGCCGGAGGCGTCCAGGAGGAGGAAGGCGCACGTCGCGACGACGCCGATGATGATCGTAGCTTTGAGGAGTCTCATTCGGAACCTGGTGAGGTTGCCTCACTCGGACGAACATTGCGATAGGATTCCACCACCCAATCGCTCAGAACTCCATCGGGATCGTCGGTGGCCCGCAAGGGAATGACAAATTCAGCCCGCCCGCTGTTTTTGCGGATCAGCTGGAGCCCAAACTGGTAATCTTTGAAGAGAGTCTCACAGAGGTCGCGAACGCTGATGTTTTCACGGACAGCCCGGCTCACCAGTGCTCGACTCGCCGCCGGTTCGAAATGAATCGAAAGTCCGTAATGGTCTCTGAACCGCTCGGCATATTGATCGACAATGGCTGCCAGTGATCGCTCTTTCTCGGCGTGACCAGTCTCCAGAAGGGTGCTGAGGGCTTCGGCGGGATCGGCGACGAGGTCCGCGGTCACCGCGAATGACGTGACGCCAGAGTTCGGCAGCTCGTATTTAAAATTCCTCAGCAAACGCTCGCAGACGGTGAGAAGTCCTCGCGCCCCCGTCCGCTCAAGCTCCGCCCGTTCGGCGATTCTTCGCATCGCTTCGTCCTCGAACAAGACTTCGATTCCGTAAGCTTGAAACGCCCGTTCGTATTGACGAATTATGCTCCCCTCGGACCGGCGAAGAATCTGAAAGAGGTCTTCCGCCTTCAATGAATCGCACACGACCCGCACCGGAAGCCGCCCAATAAATTCTGGCTCCATTCCGTAGGCGACGAAGTCCTGCGTGGTCGCTTCATCCAGCAGACTCTCCCCGTCCACGAGCGACATCGGATCCGCTCCGAAGCCGACGCGTGACTGCTTGAGCCGTTCCCCCACCCGGTCCGATAACTTGTCGAAGGCTCCGCTGACGATAAAAAGGACGTGGCGGGTGTTGATTGACTCACGCTTGGACTTTTTGCCCGCATTCCCGCGTTGCATCTCAAACGCAGCTTGGAGCTGACCCTGAATATCCATTGGGTTGCGGGTCGCGACTTCGGTTTCCTCCATCAGCTTCAGCAAGGTCGTCTGCACCCCCCTACCGCTGACATCGCGTCCGCTGCTACCGCCGGCCGCCGCGATTTTATCGATCTCGTCGATGTAGATGATGCCATGCTCCGCCAACGAGATGTCTCCGTCGGCTTTCGTGACTAACTCCCGGACGAGGTCCTCCACGTCCCCGCCCACGTATCCAGTCTCACTGAATTTCGTGGCGTCAGCTTTGACGAACGGCACACCGATCAACTCGGCGATGTGCTTGACGAGGTAGGTTTTTCCGACTCCGGTTGGACCGACGAGAATGACGTTCTGTTTGGCGTATTCGATCGAAACGGTCTCGTCCTCACCGCGCATTTTCTCGGCAAATCGGGCGTGATTATAGTGATCGCATACCGCGATACTCAGGACCTTCTTGGCCTCGTCCTGTCGAATGACGAAACGGTCGAGGTGCCGCTTGATGTCGCGCGGCGTGTAATCGAATTTGAAGATGTCCTGAGTTTCCTTGATCGGTTCACCTTCCGTGTCGCCGGCCGGTTCGCTGGTTTCAGCGTTCGTGGTAGCGTCCGATCCAAATCCGGAGCGGAGGAATTCCGTGAGTTTTTGCTGGATCTGGTCAGGGGTCAGGTTCGGCGGCTCGCTGCTGTTCATGCTGAGAACGTAACGAGGCGAATCTCGCTGTCCACGGCGGAAAACGGCAATCTGTCCACCGGTGAAGCTGTTGAAGCGGCCAGCGGTCCCGCAGAGTGCAACGGTCAAAAAAACTAATTTTCTTCCTTGGCAGGAACGAGTGAGTCCAAAAGTGCACGAATCCCGCTGCCCGTGGTGGTTTGCTGCTGAGCGTCAGCGACTTTCTTTCTAAATGCTGAAATCTCCGCGGTTCCATTGATCTTGGTGGCTTCTTTCGCGAGTGCCTCGTAGAGCGCGTAATCGGTAACGTAGGGTTCGACGACCGGCTTGAAGGCGGCGATCCAAGAGTCGGATCCCGTCGGGTTGCTCCCACGAAACGCTTTTAAAAACGGAGCCGCATCTTGCGGGTGTCCTTGCTCCCAATCCTTGAGGCCAAAAGCGAGGAGCGCGAAGGCCTCAAAAGTGTCCGAGGAATAGTTGTTCGCCGTCCCCGGCAGGATCGACCTTGATGCGGCCATGAGTCGACCGAGCTCGGCGAAAAAATTCCCCAACTTCTGGTCGTCGGATTTCGAACTGAAAAGCCCGTCTTTCTCCAGGCGCGTGAAGATTTCGGCCGATTCGCGGGTGTCACCAGCCATCATCGCCGATAGTCCCTGAAGCGCCAAAGCCCAATTGCGAGAGGGCTGGAGATTTTCCGCCTGTTGGACGGCAAACGCGTAAGTCTCCTGCGCTCGGGCGTAGTCCCCTGCCAAGAATTCCGCCCGCCCGGCGGCGATTGATTGATTGAACCCTTCGACTGACTTGATACCGGCCTCAGCGGCGGCTGCATTCTCCTCACTCGGGAAAACGGAATCGCGGAAAATGTAGAGCGAGACCCCTCCCGCCAGCACGACCAGCAAGGTCACCATCCAGACGAGTCCCACCACCGTCCGAGTCCGCGTCGACTCGACTTCGACGCGCTCTTTCTTCCGGATCGGAAGCTTTGATTTTTCCAATAACGTGTCCCGTGCGTAGGTCAGGTGCCCGATCAAATCTTCATACGAAGCGTAGCGATCATCCGGATTTTTCTGCAGCATCCGATTGATCACGTAGGCAGTCTCACTCGACACGTCCGGCGCGAACGCCTGCAAACTGACCGCCTGGCTTTTGATGTGTTTCAGCGCAACCATCGAAGCCGTCGAAGCCTCGAAGGGTGGACGCCCAGCCAAAGCGTGAAAAAGCGTGCCGCCCAGACTGTAGAGATCGCTCCGAAAATCCTCCGGCCGATTGTCCAGCTTCTCCGGCGCGATGTAGTACGGTGTTCCCCAGATCTCACCCCGTTCCTGCGCTTCCTCGATCAGCAGGAGGGCTAGGCCGAAATCAACGATCTTTGCCGTGGTCGAATCCGCGAAAAGGATATTTCCCGGCTTCACGTCCCGATGCAGCAGTCCGCGGTCCAGCGCGGCTTGCAGACCCTGGGCAATCTGGATTCCGACGCCGAGCACCTGCGCCTCCGAGACTTTTCCTTGGAGGCCCATCAAATCGTCCAGTGAACCCTTCTCCACCAGTTCCATCGCCAAATAGAACTGCCCGTGATCCTCCCCGAACGAGAACACCTTCACGACGTGAGGGTGATTGATGGACGCCGTGATCTTTGCCTCTTGCGCCAATTTCTCCCAATCTGACTCGGTTGATCCCGCTTCTTTCTTGAGAATCTTGAGGGCCACCGACCGCTGCAAATTGAGATCGTTCGCTTTGAACACCGAACCCATCCCGCCTTCGCCAACCAATTCCAGCAGGGTGAAATTATTAAACTGCCGCCGTGCCCGCATCCCCTCGCCACAATTCGGGCAGGACACCTCCGAAAAAGGCATCTCGTCAGTCACGTCGACCAACTGCCCGCACGCCGGGCAAGGTTCGATAATCTGGGAGGTCGCATCCGACATGACGATGGACTAGCATTCCCGGTTCCTCGGAGCAATCGCCGAAAATCAACCTATGTCCACCGATCCTATTCTCGTCAGCGCCGAAAACGCGGGCACCCGCTTCGATCAATTTCTGTCCGATCGTCACGGTGATCTGTCGAGATCTCGAATTCAGACGCTCATCCGTTCAGGCCACGCCCGACTCAACGGCGAAACCTCCCGCCCCTCGGAGTCACTCCGCGAGGGCGACACGCTCACACTCGAAGTCCCTCCCCCGGTTCCCGTTGAACGCGCTGCCGGCGAGGATATTCCGCTTTCGATTCTCTTCGAAGATCCCGATCTCATCGTTCTGGACAAACCGTCCGGCCTCGTTGTCCATCCCGGTGCGGGCAACGCGACGGGCACCCTCGTCAACGCCCTGCTTCACCACTGCGGCGGGCTTTCGGTCATCGGCGGGGAGCAGCGCCCCGGCATCGTCCATCGGCTCGATCGGGAGACCAGCGGCTGCCTCGTCGTCGCCAAAAACGATCAGGCCCACAACTCGCTCGCAGCCCAGTTCGCCGACCGAACGGTCGAGAAGATCTACCTCGCGGTCGTCTACGGCATCCCGCGCCGTCCGAAGGGCGAAATTACCGCCGCCATCGGTCGCCACCCGGTCCACCGTCAGCGAATGGCGGTCTCCGACCACGAATCGGCCCGCCCTGCCGTCACCGAATGGCGTCACCTTCTCACTCAGGACAATCTTTCGCTCGTCGAGTGCCGACCGCGCACCGGGCGAACCCACCAGATCCGGGTCCACCTCAAACACATCGGACTCCCGCTCGCGGGCGATCCGGTCTACGGCAAGCGCGGTCGATTTACTCGCCACCTCCTTCACGCTCACCGGCTTGCCTTTGACCATCCCCGCACCGCAGAACGGCTGAGCTTCACCGCGCCGATCCCCGCCGAGTTTCCGCTGGTTCCCTCTCCGGATTACGATCAAAATCAGGCGTAGAATGGACCGCTTCCACCACGCCGTCGCGACCGCCTTACCGTTGCTCGAGAATCTGCGCGACGGCATGTCCGCTTCCCCCCGCTCGACCCGTCAAGTCCTCCATCGGCTGAAGACGACCGCCCATGCCCTCAGGATTTCCGCGCCACCCGAAGCTTTGGTTTCGGCGGGTCCTAAACCACCGGCCCGTCCCGCGACCTTCACCACCTCGACCTCCCCCGCCCTCATCGCCACGCGGAGTTGGACACTCGAGGAACTTCGCGCGGCCGCGATCAACTGCACCGAATGTTCCCACCTCGTCGGCAGTCGTACCCAGGTCGTTTTCGGCGTCGGCAATCCCCGCGCCGATCTCATGTTCATCGGTGAGGCCCCCGGCGCTGACGAGGACGCCGAAGGCGAACCGTTCGTTGGCAAAGCCGGGCAACTCCTCACGAAAATCATCCAAACGATGAATTTCACCCGGGACCGTGTCTACATCGCCAATGTCCTCAAGTGCCGCCCGAACATGCCGCCCGGAGAATCGGGCAATCGAAAGCCCAAGCCCGACGAAATGGCCACCTGCTTTCCCTGGCTCGCCGAGCAAATTCGCCTCGTCCAACCCAAGGTCCTCGTCGCCCTCGGCGCCACGGCTACCGAAGGCCTTCTCAACGAAAAGCGGCCGATGCGCGATCTCCGTGGCCAGTGGCTGGATTACGGCGGCATTCCCACCATCGTCACCTACCACCCCGCCTACCTGCTTCGAAATCAATCCATCACGGAAAAGCGTAAAGTCTGGGAAGATATGCTCGAGGTTCTGAAAAAATTGAATCTTCCCATCACCGAAAAGCAGCAGAAATTCTTCACTTAGAAAGTGTCCGCGCTGATCCGCGCCGAATGACTAATTCGAAACTTCGCCGACAAACTCAGCAATTCGCCCCATTGCCACTTTGATTTTTTCCAGGCCGGTCGCGTAGCTGCACCTCACGTGCCCTTCGCCGCACGGTCCAAACGCCGTCCCAGGCACCACGGCCACGCTCTTTTCTTTGAGCAGCCTCATTGCAAAATCCCGACTACTTAGGCCCGTGGAAGTGATTTTCGGGAAAACGTAAAACGCACCCCGCGGCTTGAAACACTCCAGCCCGGCATCGTTGAGCGCGCTGACGACATAATTTCTCCGCCTCTCGTATTCGCCCCGCATCTTCGCCACCGATGGCCCGCCGCGCTCCAGCGCTTCAATCGCGGCATCCTGACTCGTGATCGACGCACACAGGATCGAATACTGATGAATCTTCATCATCGCATCGATGATCTCCCCGGGCCCGCAGGCATAGCCAATCCGGAACCCCGTCATTGCATAAGCTTTCGACATTCCGTTCAGCAAAACGGTCCGCTCCCGCATGCCCGGAAACGAAGCCAAACTCGGGCATTTTCCCCCGTCGTAAGTCATTTCGCTGTAAATCTCGTCCGTTAGCACCAGCAGATCCCGTCGCACGCACACCTCAGCGAGTGCCGCCGCGTCCGTCTCGCTTAGCGTAGCACCGGTCGGGTTGGTCGGGAAATTCAGCATCACCACCCGCGTCTTCGGACCAATCGCGGCTTCGAGATCCGCCGCCCTGAGGACGAACTCGTCTTCCGCCCGCGTCGGAATCGCCCGGGCGATCCCGTGGGCGAGCGCGACGCTCGGGTTGTAGGACACGTAACAAGGTTCGTGATAAAGGACCTCGTCGCCCGGATTCAGCATCGCCCGCAGAGCGGTGTCGATCGCCTCCGACACGCCGACTGCGACCAACACCTCGGACTTCGGATCGTAGCGCAGGCCGAAGGACCTCTCAATGTAGTCGGAAATCGCCTGCCTCAGCCGCGGAAGGCCGAGATTCGACGAATATCCGGTCCGCCCCCGCTCCAGCGAATAAATCGCCGCCTCTCGAATGTGCCACGGCGTCACGAAATCCGGCTCGCCGATTCCCAACGAAATGACGTCGTCCATCGACTGGACGATCTCAAAAAAATCCCGGATGCCCGATTTTGGAATCGTCCGGATGTGATCCGCGACCCGACTCCTCACGGCGAGACAGCCAAGCGCTCCGCCGTCGGCTCCTGGTGGTGATACGTGCCGTTTTCCTTGTAAGTCTTCAGCCGAAAGCGGGTCGCCGTGGAGAGAACCCCCTCAATCGTGCTCAGCTTCCGGGCTACGAATTCCGCGACCTCCCGAAGGTTCCCGGCCTTCACCTGAATGAGGAGGTCGTAGCCGCCGCTCATCAGATAGCAGCTCTGCACCTCATCGAACCGTGCGATCCGCGATGCGATCCGGTCGAATCCCCCGTCTCGCTCAGGCGTGATCCGTACCTCGATCAGCGAAGTCACCAAATCCGGCGCCCATTTGTCGTGATTGATCACCGTTTGGTAACCAACGATTACACCGTCAGATTCCAACTCAGTGATCCGGCTGTTCACCTCTTCGGCGGTGAGGCCGAGCAAACGAGCCACGTCTTCGCGTGGCATGAGTGGATTGTGTTCGAGAAGATCCAGGAGTGACTGCATGAGAAAGCCGTCCACGATGCCTGCACGGGCGGACCCATGCAATCAGCATTGTGAAATGAAACGATCTCGTCTAAAAACTCAATCCATGCCTGCAGCCAAAAAGAAAACCACCACCAAGACCGCCGCCAAGAAGCCCGCCACGAAGACGGCCTCCCCGACCAAAGCCGCTTCTACCGGAGTCAAAAAAACCGCCGCTGCTGCGAAGAAAAAGGCGACCATTCCAAAGTCGGCGTCAGCCAAAGCCAAGGCGACCAAATCGATCCCAGCTGATCGCGAACAGAAGCTCGCCGAACAAGCCCTCAGCTATGTCGATCAAGCGGCCGCCGTTCTCCGCGATCGCATCCGCGATGGTGCCACGCAGACCGCAAAGGGCCGCATCGCCGCCAAGAAGCGCGCTAACACCCTCCTCACCAAAGCCAGCGGAAACCTCAGCAAAGCTGTCGACACCGGCACCGCGAGCCTTCAAAAGCTCCTCGGCAAACTTTAGGCAGGTCGGGGCCCCTCCTTTTCTGGGAAGGAGGGACAGACGGACGTTGGGTTCATCATCATTTGAACCAGAGCGTCGCGTCGTCGACGATAGTGCCCGCAACGCGGGCGTCGTGCCCCTCCATCGGCACGCGATCAACCAGTTGTCCAGCGTACGCCACGCCCAAGCGCCGTACCTCGATGGGTAACTCTGCCAGCAGCTGATCATAGTAACCGCCTCCCCGACCAAGGCGACCCCCGGCAGAGTCAAAAGCCAATCCCGGGACCAGGATGAGATCGGCATCCCTCGGGTCCAGCTTCCTCGCATCAGCCCGGGGTTCTCTCACCCCCAAGGAAACTGTCGATAGATCGGCCAAACTGCGAGCCTCGCGAAACTCCAGTCGAGCTCCCTCACTTTTATCGGGTAGGATTCGCGGAAACCCAAACCGCACCCCGGCCACCGCGGTCCACCAGTCCGGCTCGGTTGCCATCGGCGCAAATCCCAAGACCACCCGCGCCCCTCGTCGCTCGATTTCCGACCGAACGCCTTCCGCCACCCGCGCCGAGGCCGCTGACCGTTCCGCCGGAGACATCCTCTGCAAAAGAGTTCTCATCGACGCCCGCATCGTTTGCTTTTCGTTGAAAATCATAGAAAACTGCTCCCGCAGCGATGGTTCGAAAAATTATCAAAACCAAACTCGGCGAGCGCCGGCGCCCCGAGCACCACATCACGATGAAGCCCGGCAGCGGCTGGCACAAACGCAATTTCCTCGCCGAAGTCCTCATCCCTTCCCTCTTCACCCGCCGCAATGGGTCCAACCTGAAGCCCGATTTTCCCCCCATCGGCGAGAATCAGGTTTGTATCACCTGGACTGGCCACGCCTCCTTCCTCATCCAGACCGCGCGCACCTCCATTCTCATCGACCCGAACTGGGCGAAATGGCTCAAAGTCATCAAGCGCATCAGGCAGCCTGGTCTCGAACTCCACGACCTTCCCGACATCGACCTGGTCCTCGTCACCCACGCCCATTTCGACCATCTGGATCGCAAAACCCTTCGTGCGGTCGCCGATCAGCAACCCATCGTCGTCCCCGAAAACGTTGGCGGCCTCGTCAAAAATCTCGGCTTTCACGTCGTCCACGAATTACCCGTTTGGGACTCCATCGAGCACGAAGACGTCCGCGTCACGATGACGCCCGCCTACCATTGGGGTGCTCGGATGCTTCACGACGTCCACCGTGGCTTCGGGGGATTCCTCATCGAAGTCGGTGGCCGCTCGATTCTTCACGCGGGCGATAGCGCCTACGTGCCCGGGTTTTTTGAAAAAATCGCTGACCGGCACGAGGTAGAGATCGCGCTCCTGCCAATCGGGGCGTACGAAGCGCCCAGTAAACGCGACGTTCACATGAACCCCGAACAGGCCGTTGCGGCATTTCAGGAGCTTCGCGCTCGCACGCTCATCCCGATGCACTACGGCACCTTCCGCCTCAGCTACGAGCCTCCGACCGAACCCCCCCAACGTCTTTGCGAAGCCGCCCGCGAAGTGGGCATTCTTCCCCAGGTCCACGTCCTCACCGAAGGCCAGCCGGTGCTTTTTTAGAATGCTCCGCGCCCCAACTCTCTGCAGGTCGGCCAGCACCTGAGTTGGTCGGACCGATCCCGAGAACAAGTCGGCAAAGTCGCGCCGGTGCTTGCCGCACAGTTGGCATCCGGGATTTGCCGTGCAACGACCCGCAGTGATCGCGGTCGCGTGAACAATCCCCGCAGCGCACCGTCATCAAGGTCGCACAGGCCGTCGCTCATCGGACGGGAGAATCTGAGCATTCGCTCGCGCCGACCCGCCGAGCAAGTCTGGCGGCGATTTTCTGGTCGTTTCAGGAGCTGAACCCGTTTCTCAACGGCGAAGACCGGAACTTTCGGCGACGTGTCCGTCGATTGTCGAGATCATCATCGAACCTGGAACCGGCGGGTAAAAGAGTCCGACCGCTTCGGCCGCCTCAGCGATCTGGAGGGTGGGCAATTCGCCGATCAAATCCGCATTCGCGTCAGGACGAGGTGAGATGGCGCTCACAATCTGGTCCTGCGACGGCCACGCCTGCGAAGCGAACCTGGAAGAATAGATTCGATCTCCGAGGCGCGGGAAGTGCGCTGCCATGTCCGTTGATCACGGCCCGACGGCGTAACTTCTCTCAGCAACCCTCATCTCGCGCGCCGCCTGCGGCGGATCGACGCCGTCTCGACTGATCTTTACAAACGCCGGTTTCCTGTCAGTTTGGTTGACTTTTCCGATGCCCATTCTGCTCTATTTTCTCCTCGCGATCCACGTGATCATGTGCGCGCTCATAATCCTCGTCACCCTGATGCAGCGCCCTCGGAGTGAAGGACTCGGAGCGGCTTTTGGTGGGGGAATGACCGATAACATCTTCGGCGCACAGACCACGAACGTCCTCGCGAAGTTTACAACCTGGCTCGGGGGTCTGTTTTTCGTCGTCACGCTCATTCTCGCCATGCTCTACGCCCGCATGGGGACGGGCGGCGACACCCGGATTCAGCAGGAACTCAAGAACCTTCCCGCTCCCGCAGCCGAGGCCTCCCCCGCGGTCCCGGCCGCCGCTGCGACGGTGGCAGAAACCCCAGCCGCCGAAACAGTAACGGACGAACCGTCCGAAGTTGCCGATACGGCCGCTCCCGCCGTTGGCGAGATCTCGTCCGATGTCGCGGCGCCAGCCGTTGAGGCGACCCCGCTGGAGGTCGCTCCCGCAACCGACGCGACTCTCCCTCCGACTGCCGTCGACGCTCTGACTCCTGCCCCGGTCGTCACCCCGGAATAATTTCCGCTGCTCGTGAAAATCGCGAGCCGGATCCCGGTCGCTCGGTCGGCTCTCAGGCTATCGAAAGCTCCGATCGTCCTGGTTCCAACGATGGGCGCGCTCCACGCGGGTCATGAAGCCCTGATCAAGTCCGCCCGCCGGATCGCGGGCAAGGGGGGCACGGTTGTGGTCTCGATCTTCGTCAACCCCACGCAGTTCGACCGAGTCGATGACCTTGTGAATTACCCCCGCCCGTCGCGGGCGGACGTGAAAATCTGTCGCCGAACCGGCGTTGACCTGCTGTTTCGTCCGACCGCCGACGGCGAGATCTACGCGCCCGACGCCTCCGCCACGGTCAGCGAGACTTCGTTGTCATCCACGCTTTGCGGGGCGTCCAGGCCAGGGCATTTCCGCGGCGTCTGCACGGTCGTTACTAAGCTCTTCAACATCCTGCAACCTGGTCACGCGATCTTCGGCGAGAAAGACTGGCAGCAACTCGCCATCGTCCGTCGCCTCGTTCGCGACCTCAACCTGCCGGTGCGAATCCATGGTCACCCAACGATTCGGGAGACGGACGGTCTGGCGATGAGTTCGCGCAACCGGCGTCTGTCGCCCGCCGAACGAGCCGTTGCCCCACAGTTCTACGCTGCACTCTCCTTCGCCGCGTCCACGCGGAAAACCCCGGTCGGCATCGAATCCGCCGCGAAGCGCGCGATCTCGCTCATCCCCGGCGCGCAGATCGATTACGTCAGGGTGGTCGATGCGCAATCGCTCGCACCCCCGCGTGACCTCACCCGCCCGACGCGATTGGCTGCCGCTATTTTCTTCGGCACCACCCGACTCATTGATAACGTAACGATTTCGTCACGGGCATGAGAGAATTTGACTACGTCGTTATCGGCAGCGGAATTGCCGGCCTTTCCTTCGCGCTGAAGGCGGCAGAGCACGGGAGCGTTGCCATCGTTACGAAGCGGAGCCTTGCGGATTCCAACACCGCCTGGGCGCAAGGTGGTGTCGCTTGCGTCGTCAGTGAACAGGATTCTTTCGAACTTCACATTGCCGATACCCTCACAGCTGGTGCGGGACTTTGCGACGAGGAGGCTGTGCGGGCGGTCGTAACGGAGGGTCCGGACCGCGTTCGGGAACTCATCAATCTCGGGGTTCAGTTCGACGAGCGCCTCGACGAGAACGGCGAGAGTGAACTCGACCTCGGCAAGGAGGGTGGCCATTCAAAGCGCCGCGTCCTCCATTTTCAGGACTCCACCGGGCTAGCCATCGAAACCACGCTCGTGCGCCGAGCCCGGGAACACGCCAACATCACGATTTTGGAAAACCACATGGCGGTGGATTTCATCACGACCGGCAAGCTTGGCTACGCCATGCAGAATGCTTGCGTCGGTTTGTACGTTCTCGACGAGGAAAGCGGCGTCGTTGAGACAATTCGCACGGACGTCACCATCGTGGCAACGGGCGGTTGCGGGAAGGTTTACCTCTATACCACCAATCCCGACATTGCGACCGGCGACGGCGTGGCGATGGCCTGGCGGGCCGGGGCAGCCGTTTCGAACATGGAGTTTGTCCAATTTCACCCGACCTGCCTCTTCCAACCGGAAGCCAAGTCTTTCCTGGTGTCCGAGGTGGTCCGGGGCGAAGGCGGCATTCTTGTTGACGAGAAGGGTCGTCGCTTCATGGATCGACATCATCCTCTCGCGGAACTGGCCCCCCGCGACATCGTGGCCCGCGCTATCGATGGCGAAATGAAGCGCACGGGCAGCAAATGTGTCTACCTCGACATCTCAATGAAACCGCCGGAATTCATCAAATCCCGCTTTCCGACCATCTACGAAACTTGCCTTCGTTACGGCATCGACATCACCACCGATCCCATCCCCGTCGTACCCGCCGCCCACTACCAATGCGGTGGCATCAAGACCGACCTCAACGGCGAAACCTCGCTCCGAGGCCTGCACGCCATCGGCGAAGCCGCCTCGACGGGCCTTCACGGAGCAAACCGACTGGCCAGTAATTCCCTCCTCGAGGGACTTGTTCTCGCCCATCGGGCCGTCGAAAAAACCACTCGTCACCGCCCTCCCCGCGCTCTCTTCGATCTACCCGAATGGCGTCCCGGCAAGGTTCAGGATGTGGACGAACTCGTCGTGATCTACCACAACTGGGACGAAATCCGACGCCTCATGTGGGATTACGTTGGCATCGTCCGCACCGAAAAGCGCCTCGCGCGCGCCGCCACCCGACTGCGCAACCTGCACACCGAAGTTCAGGAGTTCTACTGGAACTTCAAAATTTCGACCGACTTGCTCGAGCTTCGTAACCTCGTAACCGTCGCGTCGCTCATCGTCGACTGCGCAATCAGCCGCAAGGAGAGCCGCGGCCTGCACTACACTCTGGATCACCTGGAGACCGACGATGCGAAATTCCTCCACGACACCACGATGCGGCGCACCTGACTGAGACCTGGTTTCAACTTGCAATACGTAGGAAACTTACCGATAAGTCACGGATGCTGGCCCGAATAAGCCTCCTGAGTGTTGTCATTCTCAGCCTCACCTCCGCCCCTCTTTTGGCCGAATCAACCGTTTCCGCGTCGGCCGACTTCTACAAATACGCCGAGAAGCTGCGCGAGAAGGCGCTTCTCAAGGTCGAACCCCAGGTTGTTTCCGCGAGTAAGTTCCGGTTCGGATTCAGCCGCTACGACTGGAAGCGTAACATCGTCACGACCGTCTTCTGGGTCGGCGAAGACCCGTCTCAGAACAACCCGGTCTCAAACTACAAGAGTTCCTGGGATCAGGAATGGACCCGCAATTTCGGGGGTTACGACGACCCCGATCCGGCGGCCCGGAAAGACTACCTTCCAAAGAAATTCACCCCCCGGCAAAACCCCTTTTACGTGGCCTTGCCCTACAACGACGTCACCCGCGGGACGACCAAGCCGGAATCGCGTAAAGCCATCCCGTGGTTTCGCGAAGCCTTCGAACGTCCCGGCAAATCTGTCTGTAAGGGGCGGTGGCTCGCGATTCGCCACAAAAATCGGATCGCCTACGCGCAGTGGGAGGATTGTGGACCGTTTCGAACCGACCATTGGCAATACGTGTTTGGAAATGAGCGGCCGAAAATGAACCTAAACGGCGGTGCCGGACTGGACGTCAGTCCCGCCGTCCGGGATTACCTTGGGATGAGCGGGAAAGACGTTTGCGACTGGAAGTTCGTCGATTTTAAGGATGTCCCCCCCGGCCCCTGGGCCAAACACGGGGACAACAACACCTTCGTTCTTCAGAAGCGAGGCGAGGACCTGATGACTGCCGACCGCAATAACGCCTACGGCGCTAAGCGGTAAGCTTCGAACGGAGGGCTTGGTCGATTCGGCACCTGTCGATAGGCTGCCCCCGACCGTTTGTCGGATGCTAGGTGCCTTTTCGTGATGAGGCTGCGGGTTGAAGCGCATCATCAACCGTAGCCAAGTCCTCCATCCAAGCTCAATTCGGCGGCGGAGATCCCGCCGTCCTGCGGGGAGTCTACCAAAACCCTGCGACAGGCTTCCGCGCGACCAGGATCAAGCCGTCTTCTTACCTGTTAAGACCAGAGGCTCACGAATCGAGAATCTGACGGATACCCCGAAGCGGAATCATGATCCAATCTGGTCGGTTATTCGCTTCATACCCGACCTCGTAGATCGCCTTGTCGAGGAGGAATGACTCCAACAGGATCTCAAACCCAACGCGATCTGCCGGCACGAACGAAGCCCCGTTGACCGTCGTCAAGTAGGACTGCAAGAACACCCGGCTGACGTATTCATACCACATGTCCGCCCATGGCGACACGGTTGGGATGTCGACGGGGCGGACGGCGATCCGCTGAGAAAGCGCCGTGTAGGCCGCGTAGTGGAACGATCTGAGCATTCCAGCAATGTCACGCAGCGGAGAGCGCTTTAATTTCCGTTCGCTCAGAGCTCTCGCTGGCTCGCCCTCGAAATCGATGATGATAAAATCTCGTCCGGTGTAGAGGACTTGGCCCAGGTGGTAATCTCCATGGATTCGGATCTTGTCAGTGAGGATCTTCTCCCCAATCAACCGTCCAACCCGGTCAAGAATCTCCTTCTCACGACCAAGAATGGCCGACGCCTCGTCACGTCGGTTCTCCGGCAGATTCTTGAGTTGGCGACTCATCGACTGAAAGGTGCGACGAAGCGAATTCCGCGTCGATTGATAGACCGATCGCTGATACAGCGTCGTGAAGGGTTCTGGGGCAAAAGTCGGATCCGACGTGTCCGACGCAAGCGCCAGGTGCATCTCACCGGTCCGCTGACCCAGCATTCGCGCCCGTTCTGGGAAGACGCCTCCGATCATGTGGATGAATTCGGTTGGGAAATTTAACGGGGCATCAATGTCGGAGATCTTCGGGAGTTTGAACTTCTCAAGTGATGGTTGCTCGGTGAGGACCCGCTCGAAGTAGCGACCGACCACGTCCAGCGCCAGCGTCCACGCGTCGCCCTGATTTTGGACCAACGATTGCATCATACACACGACCCTTGCCTCGTTGCCGCGACGACGATACTCGATGGCCCCCGAATACGGAGGAACATTTTCAAACTTCGTTTTTTCCGTAAGAAAGCGCGTAAGTTCCACATCTGGATTGACTCCCTCCTCCATGCGGCGGTAGAGCTTCAAGAAGAGTTCGCCCGCGTAGATGACTGAAGTATTGCTCTGCTCCGCGCGGAGGACGTTCGAAGTCATCGCCTCGCCGTCTGACACCCGGGTTCGCAGCTCTTTGGTAGCGTCGCCCGCCAACTCCCCAAGTGCTGCCTTGACCGCCTTTTTCTGAGTCATCGTTTTGACCAAGGCGGCGCGAAACGGTGCCTCGAAAATGGCGTCGAACAGGATCAGCTCTTCGGGACCCTCACCGAATTGCGCGACGACAGCTTGCGGAAATTCCTGCCGGATCGCGCTCGCTTGATCGCCAGTCTCGAACTGGAAGGGAAGCACGTAGGTCTCCGGGCTTCCCTCGACGTAGTTGACCTCGATGAGGAGAATCCGGGCCGAATACGCTCCGTCTTCGACGGGCACCGTGTCACGAATGACCATCGAGCGGACCGGTCGACCCTTCCCTCCGAACCAACGGCATTTTGCCAAATAGGTGGGAAGTAAGTCGTGCTCGAGAGCCTCGCGACGGGCGTCCGAGAAGAAGTTTTTCCAGGTCAGCTTGCCACCAAAATCTCCTCCGCGTCGACTCTCCGTGACCGTGACGGCCTCGTGTTCCTGCGCGAGTAGAAGCCAGTAAGTGTCGTGTGGTCCCATCGTGAAGAGGTAGGGACTTTCTTTGATGATCGGAAATTTGTTCTGACTGAAGACTTCCTTCGGGGTCCGCCCGGCGTAGTCGGACAAATCGACATCGACGACCTGCGAAAACCGCGAGAGGTTCACGACCACGAGAATCATTTGCTCTTCGTGTTCCCGAACGAACATCAGAACCTTGGCGTTCTCCGGATAGAGGAAGGTGAGAGTGCCGTTGCCGAACGCTTTGTATTTTTTGCGCATCGCAATCACGCGACGCATCCACCAAAGCAATGATGACACGTTGCGTTCCTGATTTTCTACGTTGATGCTTTCGTAGTGGTATTCCGGGTCGATGGTAATCGGAAGGAAGAGCTGTTGGGGGTTCGCCGACGAAAAACCCGCATTCCGATCAGGACTCCACTGCATCGGGGTGCGAACGCCGTCGCGGTCTCCCAGGAAAATGTTGTCCCCCATCCCGATCTCGTCGCCGTAGTAGATGATGGGAGTTCCGGGGAGCGAAAATAGTAAAACGTTGATGAGCTCGATCTTACGTCGGTTATTAAGTAAAAGTGGTGCGAGCCTCCGTCGAATCCCGAGATTAATGCGCGCCCGGGGGTCTTGCGCGTAGACGCGATACATGTAGTCACGTTCCTCATCAGTGACCATCTCGAGCGTCAGCTCATCGTGATTGCGGAGAAATGTCGCCCACTGGCAGCCCTCGGCGATCGCCGGAGTCTGGTCGAGGATGTCCATGATGGGAAACCGATCCTCCATTTGAAGGCCCATGAACATCCGCGGCATGAGCGGGAAATGGAAGTTCATGTGGCACGAGTCACCCTCGCCGAAATAAGCCGCAGCATCCTCAGGCCACTGATTCGCCTCTGCCAGCAACATCTTATCTTCGAATTTGTTATCGATGTGTTTACGAAGTTTCCGGAGAAATTCGTGGGTTTTTGGAAGATTCTCGCAGTTGGTCCCCTCCTCCTCGTAAAGATAGGGGACGGCATCGAGGCGCAATCCGTCGACGCCCATCGCAAGCCAAAAATCGATCACCTTGAGGAGCATCTTGTGAACCTCGGGATTCTCGAAATTTAAATCGGGCTGGTGATGGTAAAAGCGGTGCCAGTAGTAGGCCTTCGCAACGGGATCCCACGACCAGTTCGAGGTTTCGAAGTCTTTGAAGATGATGCGCGCGTCCTGGTATTTCTCCGGGGTTTCGCTCCACACGTAGAGATCTCGTTCGCGGGAGCCGGCGGGGGCCCGGCGGGACTTCTGGAACCAGACGTTCTGGTCCGACGTGTGGTTGAGCACGAGCTCGGTGATCACCCGGATCCCTCGCCGCTTCGCTTCTTTCAAGAAATCCTTAAAGTCGGCCAGTGTTCCGTAGGCCGGATTGACGTTGTAGTAATCAGCGATGTCATAGCCATCATCCCTGAGCGGAGAAGGGTAAAACGGCAGAATCCAAATCGCGGTGACACCGAGATTTTGAAGGTAGTCAAGTTTCTGAAGGAGTCCCCGGAAGTCACCGATTCCGTCACCGTTGCTGTCGTAGAAGGCCTTGATGTGGGTCTCGTAAATGACCGCGTCTTTATACCAAGTTGGATTGGAGAGGGCGGTGGAACGTTTCTTTGCCATAAGACTTTTCTTCGAGTTTCAACCCCGCATCGGGCGGGGTTTTTTCCGAACGGGACCCTATTTCCACGGGTTGAAGCCAACAAGACCTTTCGGGCTAGGCGCGCTCCCGTGCCCTAGCTCTTCACCGCTTCGGCGGGCAACTCCTTCCGAACTCTACGGAAAATTTCCCGGGCTTTCTCACGTGGCGCCTCGTCGACGAAGTAGGCAATCGCCGCCCGGCCGATCGCGTAGGTCCCCGCGCCCGCCACCGCTCCCGAAATGGCGTTTCCCCAGATGGGCACAACTTTCACGAGGGCTCTCGCGCCTTCGCGAAAAGCCAATCCGATCCCGAAATTGACCCCGAGTGCTCCGACGAACTCCGCCACCAACCGCGGCGTAAATCTCCGCCCGCTCACGTGAATAATCATTCCGACCATCAGGGTTTGCAGAGCCGTCAGAATCGGCAAATCAGCCAATGGAATCGGCTGCACCCCGATCACACTGCAGACCGCCGTGAACGATTTTAACGACGATGCCGCGATCTTTCGTTGCGCCCCGCGGGCGTCGGTGAGCCGGGCGAACTCCAGCTTCGCCGCTGGGGGAAGGGCATCGCAGATCTCCTCAGCTTCCGTCGCGTTGCCCTCAATCTCGACTCGGAGGTCGGCGTCCCCAGCAACGTCGGGCTGGTCCCGCGCGTCGAAGATCTCGACCGCCCCCCGGCCTTTCACCCGGTAGGTCCGCCAACCGTCCACGGACGCACCCGTCCCAACCAGCCCAGCCCCCATTCGCCCAAGCCACTCGGGCACGCTCAGCGCCTCATCACCACCGACCAGCACTATTCGGGCCGGACGTTGATCCAAAAAAACGTCCCGGATGGGTCCCAACTCCCGCATGATCGGTTTCTGTAAACCCCCCGGCAACTTCTCGACCAAGCCTTCCAGTTTGTCATACAGACCTATCAACTGCTCTTGCGCACTCATCCCGCGAACGTAGCACAAACCGACCGGTGCGCACGTGTCCGCCGTCAACGTAATAGAAACGCTGGGACCCCGATGGGATCCGAAGCGACCCGTGCTCCTCCGGATCGGCTTACCGCTCGCTGAGCGCGTTCAAAAAATCCAGCGCCTTAACGTAGCTTTGTTTTTCCAGGTAGTGCCGCAACATTGGATCTGCTGCGAAGCCTACGGCCCTAGATAACGCGTTGACCTTTGCCGAGGCCGCTTTCAATTGCTCCAAATGCGCGGCCGCATCGCGCTCGTAAAAGGCCCGGTCCGTCACGACGTCCAGCCGGCGTTGCAGTGCATCGCGGAGTTCCATGAGGGTTGCGTCCATCTCCGTCAATTCGCCAGAGCGACTTCTTCCGAATGGAGATTACCGGACTTTCCGAATGTCTCTGCCACGCTGCGCGGATGGCCGGTTGCGCCGTTCGAACCGCTCGCCTCGTCTTTACCCGAAAATTTCACGCTCACTAGCTTGCTCACGCCGTGCTCTTCCATCGTCACACCGAAAACCATGTCAGCTCGGGCGATCGTGCGCTTGTTGTGGGTAATGACGACGAATTGGCTCTGTTGTTCGAAGCGATCAAGGATCTTGATGAACCGGTTGATGTTTGACTCGTCGAGCGGGGCGTCCATTTCGTCAAGGACGCAGAAGGGACTAGGCTTGACCATGTAGATCGAAAAGAGCAGCGCGACCGCAGTCATCGTCTTCTCGCCACCCGAGAGGAGCGTGATGCTCGAAGAGCTGCTTGCCTGGCGGCTTCGCGACGATCTCGATCCCACTTTCGAGCGGATCACTCTCGTCGGTGAGAATCAAGTTCGCCTTCCCGCCACCGAAGAGCTCAGTGAACATCTCCTGGAAATTCGTCCGAATCTTCTCGAACGTTTCGGCGAAAAGCACCTTCGTGGTGAGATTGATCTTCGTGATGACTTCGAGAAGCTCTGCCTTCGAATTGATCAAGTCCTCATTCTGTTTTTCGAGGAAATTATAGCGCTCCTCGAGTTCTTCGAATTCCTGAATCGCGTCGAGATTCACCGGCCCCATTCGGTCGATCTTTTCGGATAATTCGACAACCAGCTCCTCCACCCGGCCCCATGGCACGCCCTCTTCGGGTCGATCTTGCTCCAAGCTCGGGGTGATTTCAACCGACGGCGCTCCCTCGGCGGCATCGGCGGATTCGGGCGAAGCTTCCGAACCGGTCTCGGAGGTCATTGCATTTTCCTCCGCGCCTTCGGAAGTTGCCACCGCGTCCTTACCCGCCCGGTCCGCCAGCGCTTTCATCAGCGCATAGGAATCGGTCCGAAACCCTTCGAGATCGATCTGATACCGCTGCGTCACGTGTTCGCGCACGTGCTCCGTGCGCATTTCGAGCTGAGTCCCGCGCACCTCCAGCTTTCCGAGCGCGTCCTGCAATCCCGTCAATCCCTTCCGCGCCTCGCGCAGCCGCTGCTCCACGGCTTCGACCTCACCCTGGGCTTCCGCCCGCTCGGCCATCAGCCCCTCGACCTGCTGCTCACCACTCTCCAGCAATGCCTGCCAAGTCAGCACGCTTCCCCGCATCTCCTCCGATTCGGCCTCAAAGGCGGAAATTTTCCGTTCGGCCTCCGCGATGTCGCGTCCGCGCGAGACCAATAGTTCAGACAGCTCGCCGACCCGGGCCGCCATCGGTCCGCGTTGGCGAGTAAGGCTCTCCTGCTGCTGCCGCTCGGTCGCAACCCGCAACCGAAGCTCGCTCAACTCGTCGTTCATGGCCCGTTCGCGATCCCGCGCCGCTTCGATGCCGCCCTCGACTTCGGCCTGCCTCCCGCGAGCATCGGTCGCCGCACGCTCCGCATCGCCGATTTGCGCTTCGAGAGTTGCGACCTTTTCGCTCGCAACCGTCACGGTTTGAGCAATTTGGCCGACCTCCCGCTCAAAATTTGCCCGCCGATTCGCCGCGTCGCGTTGCTGACGTTCGCACATCCCGCACTCGCTCTGAGCGGTGGAAAATTCCACCTGCGCCGCCTGCACGGCATCCCGCGCCGCCCGCACCCGATCCTGCGCTCCGTCCAGCGTCGCAACCGCATCGTCGCGGCGCACCCCGCATTCCTCCGCTTCGCGATGATGTCCCGCCAATTCCTTCTCCAGCGTCGCGATCTCGTTCTTCCGCATCAACGCGCTACTTCCCTTCTCCCCGCCGCGACCACCCTGCACGATTCCGTCGATGGAAACGAATTCGCCGACCGGTGTGACGAAAGCCAATCCGGGATGCGACGGCTTGAGGGCAAACGCCCGGTCGAGCGACTCGACCACCACCACGTTCCCGAGCAAACGCGCGACCAACGGAGCCACGTCCTGCTTCGCCGTCACCCAATCCAGTGCCCAGGCGACGGCGCTTTCGGGCAACTCTCCCCGCTCCCCGTCATTCGGTCCGCCCAGAGCAGCCCAATCCCGGGGAACGACCGCCGCCTTGCCCAGCGACTTGGCGAAGAGCGTCTGCACCGCCGCCTCCGCGACCGACGGATCCTTGAAGACGATGGCTTGCAAATTTGCGCCCAAAGCCGCCTCGACCGCCGGGATGTGTTCCGACGGCACGTCGATCAGCGCAGCCAGGGCCCCGAGGACCGCGGGTTTGAAAAACTCCGGATTGTCCAACCCGCGCAAAACCGCCTGCGTGCCTTCGCCGAACCCCTCGCCCGATTCGTTGAGCTGACGCAGCACGTCGAGCTTCGATCCGACCTCCGCGACGCGCCGATTCGCGCCGTTGACCTCCGACTCCGCCGCCTGCCGCTCCCGCTGGGCCTCGTCCTGCGCCGCCTGTGCCTCCGTCAGTTCGGTCTTCGAGCCGCCCAGACTCTCCTCGGCCACCCTCCGTCGCTCGACGGCCTTGCCCAGCAAAGTCCCGGCCTCTTCGAGGGCTTCGCCGGCCGACACTTCTTCCGCCTGAAGCTGGGCCAACCTCGCCTCACCCGCCTCGCGCCGTCCCCCGGCCGACGCAATCTCGCCGCGGAGGGAATTGAGCCGCGCTTCAAGCTGGCCGACCTCGCTGCGCAATGAATTTGCGCGACGCTCGACGTTCACCCGCTCGTCCCGCGCCGCCACCAGCCGGGCATTGGCGCCGTCGAGTTTCTCCTCGCCGTTGCGCATGTGATCCACCATCTCGGCGATCATTTCGTCCGTCCGCGCAATTTGCGATTCCTGGTCCTTGAGCTTCTCCTCGCCCGACTCGATCTCGCCCCGATATCGCTCGATGAGGCCGCGCGCCTCGACGGACCGCTCTCCGTTCGTCGCGATCCGGTTCTCCGCCGAATAGATTTTGTTGCGCTGACTCTGAATGTTATCCCGCAATCCGGTCGCCTGGGCTTCCAATTCCGCCAGCTTGTCGCGATATTCGCTCAGCTCAATCTCGCGCAACTCAATCTCGCCTTCCAGCCGCAGCCGCTCGTCCTCGCTGCCTCCAAGCCGCCCCCGCACGTCTTCCAATTCCGTCCGCAGCACGTTGAAGTTTCGGTAAGACAGGTGCGTATCGAAGATTCGCAGATCCTCCATGACGCTCTGATACCGCCGCGCCTTCGCCGCTTGCCGCTGGAGCGACCCAATCTGCCGCTTCACCTCCTTGATGATGTCCGTGACGCGCAACAAATTCGCCTCGGTGTAATCCAGCTTCCTCAGCGCTTCCTTCTTCTGGGACTTGTATTTGGTAATCCCCGCCGCTTCCTCGAAAATCGCCCGCCGATCCTCGGGCCGACTGCTCAGAATCGCGTCGATCTTCCCCTGCTCCATGATCGAATACGCCGACCGTCCGATCCCCGTATCCATGAAAAGCTGATGGATGTCGCGCAAACGGCAGGGGGCTTTGTTGAGAAAATATTCGCTCTTCCCGTCGCGGAAAACCCGGCGTGTGATCCGGACCTCGTTCCACTCGATGCCCAGCTGCTGCTCGCATTCCGTGAACGTCAGCGACACCTCCGCCATCCCCAACGCCTGTCGGCTGTCCGTGCCACTGAAGATGACGTCCGACATCTCGCCACCCCGCAAGGCCTTCGCGGATTGCTCGCCCAAGACCCACCGCAAGGCGTCCAGCACGTTTGACTTCCCGCACCCGTTCGGACCCACGACAGCGGTCACGCCAGGGTTGAAATTGAGGATGGTCTTGGGCGCGAACGACTTGAAGCCGATCATTTCGAGAGATTGAAGATACATGGGCGGACCTTTGAATTTGTTCCGCTTAACCTAAAGTTTTCAGAAACCTCAAATCAATCGGAAAACACAATTTGAAGGAGTTTTTGGACCTGCAACCACAACATCTTGTGTTATTCACAAGCCGTTCACAATTTTCCGGCCAAAACCACCCGCCAAAACGGAGCCGCGCATCTCCATTCCCAGCGCGGTCGTTTCAAAACACGCCAAATCAGTTTATTCTCACACCGGCTTCACTCATTCTCCACCCAACATGCCCACCGATCATCTCGACCTCCTCTTCGCCTTCCTCCGCTTTCCCACCATCTCGACCCAGTCCGAGCACGACCGCGATCTCGTGGCCTGCGCGGCCTGGCTCAGCGATCTTCTCGCGTCCGCCGGCCTCGAGTCGGCGGTCCACGACACCCCCGGTCACCCCGTCGTCCTGGCCCGCACCGCAGACTTTGATTCCACCAAGCGGACCGTCCTCATCTACGGTCACTACGACGTTCAACCCCCCGAGCCGCTCGACCTCTGGCGCACGCCCCCTTTCAAGCCGACGGTGGTCGATGGGCGCCTCTACGCCCGCGGTTCAACGGACAACAAGGGGCAAATTCTCGCCCACATCCTCGGCGTCCGGGACGCCCTCGCCGCTCACGGCAGCCTGCCCGTCAACGTCATCTTCCTCATCGAAGGAGAAGAAGAAATCGGCAGCCCAAATCTGGAAAAATTCCTCGCCGACCATCGCGAAGATCTCCGCTGCGACCTCGTCTGCATCTCCGACAACGGAATGGTCGCCGACTTTTACCCCACCCTCGCCTACGCCCTCCGCGGCATCACCGCTCTCGAAGCCAAGGTCAAAGGGCCATCCGTCGACCTCCACTCCGGCGTTTACGGCGGCGCGGTCATGAACCCCGCCACCGCGGCCGCGCGACTCGTTGCCAGCCTGCACGACGACGATGGTCGCGTCCTCATCCCCGGCTTCTACGACGACGTTCAGCCGATGGCGGAATGGGAGCGCGAAGCCGCAGCCTCGCTGCCGACTTCCGACGCCGACTTCCTCGAACAGACCGGTTCCCCCGCCCTCTTCGGCGAAAAAGGCTACACCGCCGTCGAGCAAATCGGTGCCCGCCCCACCGCCGAAGTCAATGGCATCGGTGGCGGCTATCAGGGTCAAGGTTCGAAGACGGTCCTTCCAGCCGAAGCGTTCTTCAAGCTCACGTTCCGCCTGGTCGCCAACCAGGATCCGGCCAAAATCAGCGAACTCGCGGCCGCTCACCTCCGCGCTCATTGCCCGCCCGGAGTCACCCTCGAAATCGAACGCGGCCACCACGGCGAACCTTATTTCACCGACCCAACCACCCCCGACGGCGTCGCAACCCTCCGCGCTCTCGAGCAGGTCTTCGGTGAGAAACCGGCTCTCCTTCGTGAAGGGGGCAGCATCCCGATCCTCACCACCTTCAAGAAGATTCTGGGCGTCGAGAGCTACCTTCCGGCCCTCGCCAGCCCCGATTGCGCCGCGCACAGCCCCAACGAAAATTTCCCGGTCCGCAACTTCGAAGCCGGCATCCAACTCAACCAGGTCCTCCTCGCCGAATACGCCGCCGTCCGGTTCAAAGGCGACGTGCACATCGAAGAGAAGACGACCCGCACGGTCTGAACTCCGGATTCTCGCGCGACGCCCCGCGAATTTCGGTTTCATCCATCCGCGCCGCCGCGCGAGAATATTCATTTTGCGTTCTCCCGAGACTCCCTAAAGTAACCTCGTGTTTCGCGCCGCCGCTCTTGCCCTGATCCTCTGCGCGACGACTCAAGCCGCTCCTAAGCGCATCATCCAGCAGCTCACCAGCATCTTCGAGAACAGTTCGCTCGACCTCAACTACACCTACGTCGCGAACATCGGCGATCAACGTGGCTGGACGTTCGGCTTCCCCGGTTTCACGAGCGGAACCTACTCCGGGACGTTTTTCCTCGAGGAATATCGCCGCCACCGTCCCGACAATCCGCTCAATCAATTTCTCCCCGCCTTCCGCCGCATCGACGCCGGCCCCCACGACAGCGAAGGCCGCAACCCCGACACCACGGGCTTGGAGAATTTTCCAGCCGTTTTCTCCTCTCTGGGCGGCGATCCAACGTTCCGCTACGCCCAGCGCGTTCTCGTCGACCGCCTTGCCTGGCACCCCGCCCGACGGATCGCCAAACGCCTGGGCACCCGTCGCCACATCACGCTTGGCCAACTCTACGATGCCAATGTCAATCACGGTGAGAACGGCATCAATCGTCTGCTCCGACGCACCAACCGCCGGGCGGGCGGCACCCCGGCGGAAGGCGTCAACGAATCAGCCTGGCTAAAGATTTTCCTCTCAACCCGCCTCCGCACCCTCCGCGCGGATCCGGTCTGGAATCTCGCCACGGACCGCATCCGCGTCTACCGGCGCCTCCTCCGCGAGCGCAACGTCGACCTCCGTCCTCCCCTGGAGATCGACTGCTACGGCAATCAGTTCACGATTCCAAAATAGCGGCCGCTGCCCCGCATTTCTGCATCCGCGCGCAGCTCTGAATCAGTGCGTAAGCGCGTAAACGCAAATGTTCAGCGCGATCTTCTTCGCCTCGTCCGGCGGCACTCCGTGACCTTTATTACAGCTCCCATCCATCGCAAACGAGCAACACAAACCGTCCTCCCCCATCACCGCGACCAACTCGTCTTCGTGATAGAGTCCTTCCAGGAAGATCTCCCCTTTCTCGACCGAAGTCAGCCGCTCCATTTTATAAAACGACCGGTAAATCAGATCGTCGTAAGGAATTCGTCGCACCGATTCACCGGGGAAAATCCGACTGAATTCCCGCCGCCAGCCCGCCGGAAACTCCGGATTCGTGCAGCAACCGGAGGCAAAGGCAAAACCCCCGTTGGAAAGGTAGCGCCGCAGATTTTCCAACTCCGCCTCCGACAACACAAAATCGTCGTGCCCGTTCATGAAAACGAACGGCGTTTCAAACAGCGCTTCGTCCGACACCTCGAGCAGCTTCTTCTCCTGCACTTGAATGGTCGAAGCCCGCGCGACCAACTTCACGAGATCATCCCCGATATCTCCACAATCGTTGCCCTCGTTCGACCCAAACGCCAACCGCCCCACGAAGAACGTGCTCACGTCATCCTGCTCCGCCGCCCACCCGTGCCCTCCAGCGATCCCAATCGCTAAAATAATGAAGCAGATCACCCTCATCCACCCTAAGTCCCACATCGCCCGACAAATCACAAGGCCCCGTCGCGCGCCTCTCACTTCAAGATCCGCCGCAGATATCGACCCGTATAGCTCCCCTCGCATCCCGACACCACCTCCGGCGTCCCCTCACAAACGATTTCCCCGCCTCCATCACCGCCCTCCGGCCCCAGATCGATCACCCAATCAGCCATCTTGATGACCTCCAGATTGTGCTCGATCACGATGAGAGTATTCCGCGCATCCCGCAGCTTCATCAGCACCTCGAGCAGCTTGTGAATGTCCGCGAAATGCAGCCCCGTCGTCGGCTCATCCAGAATGTAAACCGTCCGCCCCGTCGCCCGCCGCGCCAACTCGGTCGCGAGCTTCAGCCGCTGCGCTTCTCCGCCCGAAAGCGTCGTCGCGGACTGCCCCAACCGCAAATATCCCAGACCCACCTGCAGCATGGTTTCCAACTTGTCCGATAGCGCCGGCACCGCCCGGAAAAAGCGGGCCGCCTCGTCGATCGACATCTCCAGCACGTCCGCGATGTTCTTGCCCTTGTAAGTGATTTCCAACGTCTCCCGGTTGTAACGTCGCCCGTGGCACACCTCGCACTCGACGTAAACGTCCGCCAGGAAATGCATCTCGATCTTGATCTGCCCGTCGCCCTGACAATGCTCGCACCGCCCGCCTTTCATGTTGAAAGAAAACCGCCCCGACGTGTATCCGCGGATCCGCGACGCCGGCAGCTGACAGAATAGCTCGCGAATCGGCCCCAGCGCCCCGCTGTAGGTGGCCGGATTGGACCGCGGCGTCCGCCCGACCGGACTCTGATCGATCACAACCACCTTGTCGAACTGCTCGGTCCCGACCACCTCCTTGTGAGCGCCCGGCTTCGCTTTCGCTCCGTTGAGATCCCGCGCCAGCGACGCCCAGAGAATGTCATTCACCAGGGTCGACTTCCCGCTCCCCGAGACGCCCGTCACGCAGGTGAACAGTCCCGCCGGAAACGCCGCGCGCACGTCCTTGAGATTGTTCTCCCGCGCTCCGATCACGGTCAGCCAGCCGTCGCCGATCTCGCCCGCCAGCTCGCGTCCTTTCCGCGGTTGAACGCGGTTTTTCGGAACGGAAATGCTCAGCCGCCCGCTGAGATACTGAGCGGTCAACGATTCCTCCACTGCCATTACCTCATCAATCGTTCCCTGCGCGACCAACCGTCCACCCCGCGGCCCGGCACCCGGACCGATGTCCAGCACGTGATCCGCCGCCCGAATCGTGTCCTCGTCGTGCTCCACGACAATCACCGAGTTCCCCAAATCCCGCAGATTACGAAGGGTTCCGATCAACCGATCGTTGTCCCGCTGATGCAATCCGATCGACGGCTCGTCCAACACGTAAAGCACCCCCGCCAGCCCGCTCCCAATCTGCGTTGCCAGGCGAATCCTCTGCGCCTCTCCGCCCGACAACGTCCCACTTTCACGATTCAGACTCAGGTAACTCAACCCCACCTCGTTCAGGAATCCCAGCCGCTGCGTCACCTCGCGAAAGACGTCCCCCATCACCGCCCGCTCGGCCGACTTCAGCTCCAGCCTTCCCGTCACCGCGAGAGCGCGCTCGATACTCAACGAGCAAAGCTGGTTGATGTTATACTCCGTCCCGTCCGCCGTTCGCACCGTCACCGCGAGAATTTCCGGCTTCAGCCGCGCTCCCCGGCAAACCTTGCACTTCTCCCAGCCGGTGAATGCCCGCAGTCGGTTCTTCGTCAACTCGCTCTCACTCTGCTCGAGCAACCGCTCCAGCATCGGCACCAAACCTTCGAACGCCTTCTCGATCGTCTTCGCCGCGCTCTTGATCGCGATTTTCCGCTCGCCCGTTCCGAAAAACAGCGCGTCCGTAAATTCCGAAGACAACTCTCGAAACGCCGCGTCCGCGTCGGCACCGTAGGCCGCAATCATCCCATCCAGCAGCGCCGCGTAATACGACTTCATCTTCTTGTTCACCGATTTCCACGGCTTCACCGTTCCCTGCTTAAGTGACTTCGCCGGGTCGACCATCAGCTCCGGATCGCAGAACCGCTGCGTCCCGATCCCATGGCACGCCGGACACGCCCCGAAGTGACTGTTGAACGAAAAGTGCTTCGGCGTCAGCTTCGCCATCGTGAATCCCGTTTCCGGATTGCAATAGTCCGTCGAAAACCTTTCCGGCACCCAATCCCCACCCGCGTCCTGCCGCAAAGCCACCAACTGATTTCCACCCCAGCGAAGCGCCGTTGCGATCGAATCCGCGAGCCGCTGCCCCATCTCGTCCCGCACCGTCAGCCGGTCGACCACGGCCTCGATCACGTGCTTCTTCGCCTTATCCAGCCGGATCGGATCCGGCGTCCCGAGTTCCACCATTTCGCCGTCGATTCGCAATCGCACAAACCCCTCCCTCCGCGCCTTTTCGATGACGTCCCGAAATTCCCCCGCCTCCCCCTCCACCATCGGCGCCAGCACCATGAACTTCGTTCCGTCCGGCCACCCCGCGATCACATCGGCAATCTGCTGCGGAGTCTGCCGCACCACCGGAGCGCCCGTCTTCGGATCGTGCGGCAGCCCCACCGCCGCAAAAAGCAACCGAAGGTAATCGTAGATCTCCGTCGTCGTCGCGATGGTGGACCGCGGATTCGCCCCGCTCGTTCGCTGCTCAATCGCAATGGCTGGACTCAGCCCCTCGATGTAATCGACGTCCGGCTTCTGCATCTGGTCCAGAAACTGCCGCGCGTAGGCCGACAGGCTCTCGACGTATTTCCGCTGCCCCTCGGCGTAGAGCGTGTCGAACGCCAACGATGACTTTCCCGATCCGCTCAACCCCGTGACGACGACGAGTTGATTGCGCGGAATCTCCAGATCGAGATTCTTTAAATTATGCTGCCGCGCCCCCTTGATGCGAATAACGGAGTGGTTCGAAGTCTGCATTCGTCGAATCGCTCACCCTAACTCCCCGTGAGCACGGGCTTCCAGCTAGATCGATCAAAGTTAGCTCAGGCCGCCAGAAGCCACCCCGGCAATCGCGTCCGCACCCGCGCCCGCAGCCGACTCAGCAGGCTGTACAACCCGAAATACGCCCGGTTCACGTAAATCGAATCCGCCGAACCGCGCGCCCCCCGCGACTCTTTCAGCAACCCGCTGTCTCGATTCTCCATTCCCAGCTGGTAGATCGCCTGCAGGAATGCCTCACTCCCAAAGTCGAATTCGGGCGTCCGAAACGGCAGCGCCACCATCTCGATCGATTCCACGCACAGCGCCATCACCCGCCGCCGATAATCCGGCCCATCGGTCGGCAACAACACCTCCATGGCCTCCAAAGCCGCCTCCAGTCTCGCCGGATCTCCCGTCAACGTCGGGTCGAGAAAAGCAAAGTGCCGCCGATAAAATTCCGGCTCGATCCGCTTCACGCACCCGAAATCGAGCACCCACAACTCCCCGTCTTTCACCAAAAAATTTCCCGGGTGCGGATCCGCGTGAAAGACGTGCAGATCGTGAATCTGATACTCGTAAAAATCCCACAGCGCCTGCCCGATCCGGTCCCGCTCCTCTTGCGAAGCGCCCCCGTCCGCAAACCGATCCAACGGCACTCCATCCACCCAATCCATCGTCAACACCCGCGACGATGACAACTCGGCGTGATACCCCGGAAATCTCACACCCGCGATTCCCGCACAACGCGCCGAGAGTTCCACCGACCGTGTCAGCTCCAGCGCGTAATCCGTTTCCTCGAGCAATCGCTCCTCCACCTCCCGGAAATACGCCGCCACGTCCCGCTCCCGCAGCCCCAGCAACCGCAGCGCGACCGGCTTCACCACGCGCAGATCACTGCTCAGACTTTCGGCCACGCCGGGATACTGCACCTTGACGGCGTAATCCTTCCCGTTCCGCGTCGCACGGTGCACCTGCCCGATCGATGCGCCGTGGGCTGCCTTCGGCTCGAAGGAATCAAACATTTCCAGCGGATCCTTTCCGAACTCCCTCCGAAAAGTCCGCACCACCAAAGGATACGATAGGGGCGGGGCCGAATACTGGGCCTGCGCGAACACCTTCCCGTAAGCGGGCGGGAGCAAACCCTGATCAATGCTCAGCATCTGCGCCACCTTCAGCGGCCCGCCCTTCAGCTTGCTGAAGGTCTCGTAAACGTCATCCGCGTTCGCCGCGTGCAGCGCAGCGGGGTCCATCGTTCGCCCCACCGCCCGACCACCGTAGTGCCGGGCATAATTCATCCCGACCTTCGCTCCCGTCCCCGCCAGCGCGACGATCCGGGAGACCCGCCCGCTCCGGATCGATGACTGTTCGTCCACCGGCAAGATCAGTGACGACGCTTGGGGACGAAAAATCGCACCAGATCCGCGGCGGAATCCAACGCTGATCTCCCCACCACGTCGAACGCCAGATGCACCGTCTTCTCGATGAAGGCATCGGTCCGCTCGAAACGATCACTGTCGTCCCGCAGGTAATACGAGATCACGCTCCGGAAGTGCAGATACACGCCCGCCGGATAGACCTTCGCCAGCGGCCCACGCTCCGCGATCTCCCCGGTCTCCATCCCGCGTAGCAAAATTTCATCGGCAAAGCTCTTGAACCGGCCCTCGAACTTCTTCAGCACCGAAGGGTTTTCGAACGGCCGGATCCCGTCGAACCGCAGGAGCAGCGTGGACCGAAACCCCAACGCGTCCTCCACGAAGGCAAAGAGAAAAGCCAGTAACCGCTGCTTTGCGGTGAAGCCCAACCACTCGTCCGAAGCCTCGACCCGCGCGATCACTCCGTCCAAAGCCCGCACCCAATGAGCCGACTCGACCGCCTCCAGATTGGGAAACATCGCAAAAAATTCGCCTTCCCCGATCCCCGCCCGATCGCAAAGTGCGATCACCGAATCCGGATAACGCCCCGACTTTTTCCAGTGCTCCAGAAACGCATCCACTATCTGATCCCGACTTTCCATGATCACTCTACGCTCGCTGTCGTCCACCCGACGCGCCAAAGGCGCAATCGCGAAACCGGTTTTATTCCGGTTCGTCGATTGAACCCAGCGCGACGCGTCCCGCTACTCCGCGGCGGCCCCCGCGATCGCCATCGAGAGCTTCACCTCGTCCGCAACCTTGTCCTCGTTCTCACCCGGCTTGATCCCAAACTCGCCGCGCGAGATCGTCCAATCCGCCCGGATCACGAGCAAATCTCCCTTCGCGTCGGGAATCCGATCGCCCAAGCGGCCCGGCAGATAAGTCACCTTCGCCGGAACGGTGATGTCCTTCGACACCCCGCGGAGGGAAAACGTTCCGCTCACGTCGGCCGTCCCGGTGTCGCCGTCGCGCTCAACGTTCTTGATCTCCTTCACCTCAAACGAGATCGTCTCGTGAGTCTTCACGTCCAGCCACCCATCGCCGTGCATGTGGCTCTTCATCATGGGATTCGGCACGTGCAGCGACTCCGCTGAGACCACGATCGTTCCCTCGACGTCGCTCGGATTCTCAGGATCCAGCGTCAACGTTCCCGAGACGTCGCTCGCCGTTCCGCTGATCGACTCCAGCGGCGCATCCATCGTGAACGAAACATTATTGACCCCCTTCGGGTCTTTGAAATCAAACGTCTTTTTCTCCGCGTGGGCGGAGAGGCACAAAGCGGCGGCGAACAGCGAGGTTGTCAGGTATCTTTTCATCGGATGTCTTTCGGTTTGGTGATCGGAATAAGCAGCGTAAACGCAAAAATCAGCCCGGCCCCCAGGACGCCCACCGCCAGAAATTCCACGCCGGGAACGAATTGGTCCCGGTAGGTCACCCCCTCGATCCCCGTCACCGGATCTTCCTCCCGCACCTCCACCGAGGTCTTCGTCCACCCTGCGGAAGCGCCCATTGCCGCCCAGATCGCCACGGTCACCACCAAAATTAGAACCGCAAAACCGCGCACCACCATTTTCACGAGAAGAGCGATACCCTAAAAAACAACCGTCGGCAACCCACCTCGCGACGGTCGCCCGAACCCGTCGATCTCGTTCTTCTCTGCCCACCTTCTTTCTGTATGGTCACCGCGTCGCCGCAACCGTGAAAAATCCCCTCCGCCTCGCCGTCAACATCTCCATCGGGATCGCTTTCGACCAGCGGACGCGGCGCAAGGCCATGTTCGTTCTCACCCTCACGGCGCTCGTTCTCCTCTTCGTCGGCACCACTCTTCTCTGGCCCACCTTCCCCGATCGCCCGCTCTTCTTCGCGATCTACTGGCTCGCCTGCGCTTGGCTCACGGTTTGCGTGATCCTTCTTTCCATCTACGATCTGCTGACCGTCGGACGCCAGCACCGCCGAGACCTCCGCAAAAATCGCCAAGACCTCGATCCCGACTAATGTTCAAAACCCGCGAGCAAATTGAGAAAGATGAGCGCGTCCTTCTCGCGCCCCAAGCCGTTCACTCCGCCGACACCCTCGGCCGCAAATACCCCGAGCGCCCTCACCCCTACCGGACCGACTTCCAGCGCGACCGCGCCCGCATCATCCACTCGGCCGCCTTCCGCCGCCTCGACGGCAAAACCCAGGTTTTCCTCAATGGCACCGGCGACCACTATCGCACCCGCCTCACTCACACCATCGAAGTCGCCTCGGTCACCCGCACCATCGCCCGCGCCCTCGGCCTCAACGAAGACCTCGCCGAAGCCGTTGCCCTCGCCCACGACCTCGGTCACGCCCCGTTCGGTCACTCCGGCGAACACACCCTCGACCGCCTCATGCGCGCCAACGGCGGCTTCGATCACAACATTCAGTCCCTTCGCGTCGTCGAAACCCTGGAAGAAAAATACCCCCGCCACCCCGGTCTCAACCTCTCCTACGAGGTCCTCGAAGGCCTCGGCAAACACAACGACACCCAGACCCTCCCGGACGGCACCATCACCCGTTGGCCCTCACTGGAAGGCCAGATTGCCGACCTGGCCGACGAGATCACCTACTACAGCCACGACCTCGACGACGGCCTCGACGCCGGTCTCATCGACCCCGAAGCCCTCGACTCGCTCGCCATCTGGTCCGACGCCCGCGTTCTCGCCCAGACGGAATTCAAAAAGAAATTCCACCCGTTCCGCCACCGGGGCTTCGTCATCCGTTGCATCGTCAACCGCGAGGTTGAGGACCTGGTGATCAACACCGCCCGCGCCGTCGAAAAATCCGGGGCCAGCTCGGTCACCGACGTCCGCACCCAGGCGAAACGTCTGGCCCAATTCAGCGCCGAAACGCGACGAGGCAACGCCGCCCTCCGCAAATTTCTCTACAAAAACCTCTATTACAACCCGGCCGTCGCCCAGGCCAATGCCCGCGGTTGCGGAGTCCTCGAGGGCTTTTTCCACCGCCTCATCGAGAGACCCAGCCTCCTCGGCCGCAAGGCCACTCGCCGGATCAAGACGGAAGGCTTCCCGCGCTCCGTTGCCGATTATCTCTCCGGCATGACCGACCGCTACTGCCTCGAAGAATTCGCGAAATTGCGCTAAACGCTCCGCTCAACTATCAAATCCCGACCATGCCCACCGATCTCGATATCCACCACGTCGCCCACCTGGCCCGCATCGACCTCACCGAAGCGGAGGAGACTCAGTTCAAATCCCAGCTCGGCCAGATTTTGGAATACGTCGACAAGCTGGCCGAACTCGACGTCACCGACGTTGACCCCACCGCCCACGCCAACCCGGTCGTCAACGTCTTCCGCCAAGACATCCCGAAGGACAGCCTCGACAAAAAGGCAGCCCTGGCGAACGCCCCTCACCAAGCAAATGGCCTCATCATGGTCACCCGGGTTCTGGACTGATCTTCGTCACCCTCTGCTCAACACGTATCTCACCGATGATCCTACCGACACTCACCGACCTCCAAGCCCGCCTCCGCGCCCGCGAACTCTCCCCCCGCGAAGCCCTCGACAATCTCGAAGACCGGATCGCCGCGGTCGACCCCCACATCCACGCCTATCTCAGCCGTGACCTCGACACCGCCCGCGCCGCCGCGGCGGTAGCCGACGTCAACCTCCCCCTCGGTGGCATCCCCATCGGCATCAAAGACGTCATTAACGTCACCGGCCAACCCTGCACCGCCGCGTCCAGAATCCTCGAAAATTACCGCGCTCCCTACGACGCCACCGTCATCGCCAAACTCAAAGCCGCGGGTGCCATCCCCTACGGTCGGCTCAACCTCGACGAATTCGCGATGGGATCCTCCACGGAGAATTCCGCGTTCGAAGCCTCCCGCAACCCGTGGGACCACAGCCGCATTCCCGGCGGAAGCTCCGGCGGAAGCGCCGCCGCCGTCGCCGCCAACATCGCCTACGCCACCCTCGGCTCCGACACCGGCGGATCGATCCGGCAACCCGCCGCCCTGTGCGGCTGCGTCGGTCTCAAGCCGACCTACGGTCGCGTTTCCCGCTACGGTCTCATCGCCTTCGCTTCGTCGCTCGACCAGATCGGCCCCTTCACGCGGACCGTCGCCGATTCCGCCCTGCTCCTCAACACCCTCTCCGGCCCCGACCCGATGGATTCCACGTGCCTCGACCACCCCGTCGACGACTACACCCGCCGCCTCGGCCAGGACCTCAAAGGCGTCAAACTCGGCATCCCGAAAGAATACTTCATCGACGGCATGGACGAACAAGTCCGCCTCAGCGTCGAGACCGCCATCAAACAATACGAGTCGCTCGGCGCCGACCTGGTCGAAGTCTCGCTCCCCCACACCGAATACGCCGTGGCGGTGTATTACATTATCGCAACGGCCGAGGCCTCCGCGAACCTCGCCCGCTTCGACGGCGTTCGCTACGGCCTCCGCGCGGACAACCCAACCGACCTCATCGACCACTACAAGAAGACGCGCGAGCAAGGTTTCGGCCCCGAGGTGAAGCGCCGCATCATCCTCGGCACCTACGTCCTGAGTTCAGGCTACTACGACGCCTACTACCTCCGCGCCCAAAAGGTTCGCACGCTCATCCGCCAGGATTTCACCAAAGCGTTCGAACGGTGCGACGCCCTCGTCTGCCCGACGAGTCCGGACTTGGCTTTCCGCGTCGGCGAGCGCAGCGACGATCCCTTGAAGATGTACCTGGCCGACATCTTCACCATCGCAGCGAACCTTGCGGGCATCTGCGGCATCAGCATTCCCTGCGGCTTCGCCCAGGCCGAAGGCAGCGACCTCCCCGTCGGCCTGCAACTTCTCGGCAAACCCTTCGACGAAGCCAACCTCCTCAAGATCGCGCACGCCTACGAACAGAGCACCGACTGGCACAAGATGGCCCCGCCGAAATAGCCCCTTCCCAGCTCCCAGTTCGAAAATGCCCGACGACCGCGACATCTTTCAGCTCTGCGTTGATGGCGCGGCGGCAGCCGGATTGGACTTCCTCCTGATTGGAGGGCACGCCGTCAATGCCCGCGGTTATCAACGCACCACCCTCGACTTCGATTTTCTCATCGTCGGTCGCGACCTTCAGGCCTGGAGCAAGATCCTGAACTCAGCCGACTACCAGCTCATCACCACCGAGATCAAAGCCTTCGCCCAATTCGAACCGCGCGTAGGCGAAGACTTCCGCGTCGATCTCATGTTGGTGGACGCCACCACCTTCGCCAAACTCCTCGCGGGCAGCGAATGGCGGGATTACGGCTCCCGCCGCATCCGGGTGATCGGTGTTCTTCACCTCATTGCGCTCAAGCTTCACGCTCTCCGATCCGAGGATCGCGTCGCCCTGGGCAGGGACTACCTCGATATTCTGTCCCTCATTCGCCTCAACTCGGTTGACATCCGCTCCCCCGAGTTCGAAGACATCCTCGATCGTTATGCGACCAAATCCTGCCGACAACGCCTCATCCGAGACATCGAGCAACCTCTTTGAGTTCGCTCTCCCGGAGATTGGCGCCGGCGAGGGACCCATTCCGCTCCCCGAGCCATCCTACGAGTTGACCCAAAAGCACGCCCGCTTCCTGCTCCAGCATCTCGGCAAGTCCACCCACCACCAGTCCCCCGTCCACGAGCCTTTCGTGTTCCATTGAGCAGGAGGCCACCAGCAACCCCCTAGGCGTAATCACCCGCCGCCGCACCCCGAGAACACCCGGCGCCCCGCCAAGCGTCTCGCGGACCACCCCATCTCGCGGACCATTCAATCAACCAAGCCAATCGGGCCTAACCCAAAGTTTCTTCCTCCACTCAATCAGTAAACTCACTTTCAGCTTGATCAAGCCATTCGACTGCACTTGGATGCGCCGCATGCTCGACCTCCTAACTTAGCAATCTCTCCGCGCCTCTGCGCCTCCGCGTGAGAAAAAATCACCCCAGGCTCGGGATCCCCACCATCGGATCCGTTTCGGCATCGTAATCAACACCGTCGAACCCAAAGCCGAACAGCTTGAGAAAGTCCTTCTGATACCCCGCGAAGTCGGCCACGTCGTTCAGCGTTTCCGTCGACACGTCGTCCCACACCGCGGCAATCGCCGCCTGGACGTCGTCCCGCATTTCCCAATCATCGATCCGGATTCGCCCCGCCTCATCGAGCTTCGGTCCGCCGGCTGCGCAATAATGGTCTGCAAAAAGCCGCTGCATTTGCTCAATGCAGCCTTCGTGCAGTCCCTTTGCTTTCATGACCTTGAACAAAATCGAGATGTAGAGCGGCACGACCGGGATCGCCGAACTCGCCTGCGTCACCAGTGCTTTGTTCACGGAAACCAACGCCGTCCCTTCGCCGAAACGCCCGCTCATCTCCTTCGCCGTCCGCTCCAGGTGCTGCTTCGCCCGGCCGATCGTCCCGTCGGTGTAAATCGCCCACGTGATCTCCGGACCGATGTAATTGTAGGCCACCGTCCTGAACCCTTCCGCCAGCACGCCGGCATCCGCCATCGCATCGATCCACAGCTGCCAGTCCTCACCACCCATCACTTTGACCGTCTGCGCGATCTCGTCCTCGCTGGCGGGTTCGATGGTGACGCTTTCGATCTCGCCCTTGTCGGTGTTGAGATTCTTGTTCGTGTAGGTGTCCCCCGTCGGCTTGAGCACCGACTTGTAGACTTCACCACTCTCCGGATCAACCCGCCGCGGCGACGCGAGACTGTAGACAATCAGGTCGATCTGACCCAAATCCGCCTTGATCGAGTCAATCACCGTCGCCTTCATGGCGTTCGAGAACGCGTCGCCGTTGAAACTCTTCGCGTAGAGACCAGCGTCTCCCGCCGCCGCCTCGAAGGCCGCTGTATTGTACCAACCAGCCGATGCGGTCTTCTTCTCACTCGGTTCCTTTTCAAAAAACACCCCCACGGTCGAGGCCCCGCCGCCGAACGCCGCCACGATCCGCGATGACAGCCCGTACCCGGTTGATGCTCCGATCACGAGCACTCGTTTCGGCGCACCGGTGAGTTCGGGCTGCGCCTTCACAGTGTTGATTTGTTCCTGAACGTGCGCCGCGCAGCCCTCGGGGTGGCTGGTTGTGCAAATGAAACCGCGAATCTTGGGAGAAATAATCACCCGGTCTTTGTGCCGACTTCCTCTCCGGTCGGCAAGCCTGCGAGTTCGTTGAACCCGCCGCCCATCACGACTTCCCGATTAAGCGGCCCCGTCACTCCGCTGCAATCGCTGCAGCTCGCCGACAAACTCCCGCGCTTTGTCGTAGCGCTCCCGTTGACCGAAACGATCTGCCATCGCGCCCATCAACGCCCCGCCCACCGACCGCACCTCGCCGCCCGTCTCGAGCGGCGCGGCGGAGTTCGATTCGTCAACCAAAGGGAGCCTTTCAGGAGACGTTGGGACGTCCACCTCCTGCGACGGAGCGTCCGTGCCCGGTCGAGCGGCGAGCAGATCCGTCATCAGTGAACCCTCCCGACCCGCGGGAATGAGCGTCAAATAAACCCCGCTCTGCACGATGCGCCCGACCTCCAAAATCTCCAGAATGGCGTCCAGCACCTCCGGGTCCCGCGAGATCTCGTCCATCACGCTTCCAACGTATTGCGGTCGCATCGTCGCCGCCCGGGCAAACTCGCTCGCAGCCGCCTTCTCCGCCGCGCTCTTGAGCACTTCGACCTGATTGGCCCCGGCCTGCCGGATCGCGGAGGTGACCTGCCGCAGCCGATTGGAAACCTTCTCCTCGATCTGCCGGATCATCATCGCGTCCCGGAAATGAACCTTCCGCACGTAGACCGACCCGAGCTGATATCCCCATTCGGTTGATTTGGGCGACACCTCGCGGCGCACGACATCGCTCATGGGATGCCGATCCCGCAGCAAATCGTCGAGGGGCATGTTGCTCAGCGAGCGAACGGTGGAATTCGACACGTTCGCCCGCAATGACCCCGCTGGATCCGTGTTCTTGAACAAAAAATCCACCGGCTCGTTGACGAACATCTCGTACCAGACCCCGATCCCCATCGGCGTCCCTTCCTCGGAATTCACCGGCTGACTCCGGAGATAAACTTGGTCGAGCCGGACGTCGACGTCGTATTGCTTCCCAAAAAATGGCAACAGAAACGCCCGCAATCCAAGCTGGCTCGCCGGAAAAACCAATCCCGGCTCCGACAACACGCCGATCACCTTCCCGAACAGCGTGAAGACCTTGCAATGCCCCTCCGCCACCGTCGTGTAGAGGCCAATCAGCCGTCCCAGACCCAGAACAATCGGAACCGCAATCGCGCACCCGAACAACCCAATCACGAAGCCAACGACGAAATTCATGGTCGATGCTCCCGAATGATGTGCGCCGCCTTCGGCAACAGATCCAACCGGACGTTCCGCCGATAAGCGTCGATGGCGGCCGGATTCCGAGCCTTGATCTCCCGCACCTGCGCGGCCAATTGCCGAAGCGGCTCGACCTCCGCCTCCGCGCGCATCGCCTCGATCTCGACGGCGCGCTTCGATTGCTCGATTCGCTGATCAGCCAGCGCCTGCGCCACGCTCACGTCGGACGAGACCTCGTTGTGAGCGGTGTTGATCGCCGCCAACGCCGACTCGATCTCGTGCGGGGGATCGATTTGCGTGATCAATGACGCGTCGAGCGTGATGCCGTACCGCGCCGCCGACGACTGGCATTGCTCGTCCATCTGCTCGTTGAGGCGATTGAGATTTTTGCGAAGATCGTTGATCGAGACGCCGTCGATCTTGATCGTTTCTTCGGGCGCATCCTCCGCGCCCTCCAATTCGATGGTCTGCGTCGTCGCCTCGAAATTCGCGATCCGCTCCCGCAGAACGGAAATGAAATACCCCATCACGTGCGCGATCGGATTCTTCACGCCGAAGAGGTAGGCGTAGATATTCTCCTCACAGATCTTGTAGCGCAGCTGCCCGGTGATCCCGATGTTCAGCTGATCCTTCGTCACCGCGTCCAGCACCTCGCCGTGCTGGTTCGCGCTCGGATTCTCCGGGTCGTGCGCAATGTTCACCGTGTTGATCGCGATGTTGACCTTGTGAACTTTCTGCCAGGGCCGCTTGAGGTACGGGCCTCCGGGTCCGATCACCCGGAGCTGCGGATAGCGGTAGCGTTCGCGACTGGAGTCGGTGAGAAGCTCGCCCAGCGGCCCGTCCTGCGTCGTCAGATCACCGTCCCGCTGGGCCCGCCCGAAGCTCGTGATGACCGCCCGCTCGTTCTGCTCGACCTGGTAAATTCCACCGAGGAAGCAGCGGAGAAAAACGTAAACCGCCGCGCCGAGAATGAGACCCACCAGAAACGTCATCAACCCCGTGATCGCTAATCATTCACCCCCTGACAAGGTCAAAACCATCACTCGCTAAGTCGGAGGCTTCCGCCTAGAGGGTGTCATGAACTTCCGGGAAGATAAGGCTGTACATTATAAAGCTACTTGGGCATTAAGCTCGGGATGGCACACAAGACACGAGGAACACGAACGAACTATCCCAGCGACGTCAGCGATGAGGAATGGGCATTTTGCGCGCCGTATCTGACGTTGATGAAGGAAGATGCCCCGCAACGCGATTATTCGATGAGGGCGATGTTTAATGCGGTGAGATACATGGTTCGGGCGGGTTGCCCTTGGCGGATGATTCCCAATGATTTACCGCCATGGCCAACGGTTCATCAGCAAGCTCAGCGCTGGATCAAAGCGGGCTGTTTTGAGGCGATGGCTCATGACTTGCGCAAGCTCATTCGACTCCTGCTCAACGAGCGCGAGGCCAACCCTTCGGCGGTCATTCTTGACGGTCGAACTCTACAGTCCACTCCCGAGAGTGGAGAACGAGCCGGTTACGACGGATATAAGCGCAAGAAGGGATCGAAGGTTCATGCTGCGGTCGACACCCTCGGTCACCTCCTGGCCCTGAAGGTCACTGCGGCCAATGAGCAGGAACGCGCTCAAGTTGCCGATCTGGCAAAAGAGGTTCAACAGGCGACCAGGGACAGCGTGAAAATTGCTTTCGCGGATCAGGGCTACACGGGCGAAAAGCCCAGCCAGGACGCTGCTGAGAACGGAATCGATCTGGTTGTCGTCAAACTCGCCGAAGCCAAAAAGGGTTTTGTCCTGCTGCCCAGACGCTGGGTTGTTGAACGCTCTTTTGCCTGGGCAGCTCGTTTTCGCCGGCTCTCCAAGGATTATGAACGCCTGCCTGCTTCTCTCGCCGGACTCCATTGGCTGGCTTTTCTTTCTCTCATGCTCAATTCCGTTTTCCGACAAAGTTCATGACACGCTCTAGCAGCCTGTCGGGGTTAGCGAGTGAGAGAGGATGGGGGAATTTTGGGTTTTGGGAAGATGCGGGAGTTTTTTGGAGCGAGAATTGGTCTTGATTGAGAATGAGCGGAGCACTGGCATCGATGGAGGGGAGTCGAGGTCGGGTGGCCGTTGGGCAGGGCTGCTTTTAGGCTATTCTCAGGGGAGTTCCGACGTGGAAGAGTCGTTTGAGGTTGTAGGCCAGGCCAACGAGGTTCCATTCGAGGGAGACTTTGGCTTCTCCTCGCAAGGAGAAGCGCCGGAAGCCGAGGGTTTGCTTGATGATGCCAAAAACGGGTTCCACGGTTTGTTGTCGTAATTTGTAACGCTTTGCTCCGGCTTTGGTAGCCACGCGGTGGGCCAGGTGTTCGGTGAAGGGGGCGTCGGCGGCTGGCGGGGGCGGGTCGGCCTTTTTCTCGAGTTGGCTGACGCTGCGGCCATGCTTTTGGCGTTTGAGCGCCGCCAGAACCCGCAGGCCGGTGGGCGTGCCCCCAGCATTGGTTTCGACTGCGGTGACGGCTGCTTCACTGACGAATCCGCTGTCGATGAGTGCCTCGGCCACGGCGCCGGCTTCCGGCGCGATGGCGGCCAGGTCGGGCAGGAGTTGTTCCTTGTCGTTGGGGGCGGTGGAGACTCGCGCTCCGACCATGAGCCGACTCTCGACCTCCACGGCGGCCTGCGCGTTGTAGCTTTGCTGGAAGCCGTCTCCGTGGGTCTTCATGATGCGGCTCGCCGGGTCGGTAAAGTTATACTGGTCCTTGGCCGTAGGCTTTTCACTTGGAGGCTGGGGCTCCTTGCCGCGAGGCTTTTTCCCAGCTTCTCGCGCCGCTGCTCGTGCGGCGACCTTCGCTTCGTATTCAGGCTGCTGGACTTGCGCTCGCGCGTAGGCTCGCACTTCCATCTCGGCTCGTGCCTGGGCCAGCTTCGCCTTGCGTTGCTGCCGACGAGTGATCTCCTCCGGGATGCTCAATCCATCCTCGAGCGGCGTCGAATCCGCCTTCTCGGCCTTGGCCAAAAGCTCAGCGATCTCCAAATCGCACTCCTGCATCTTCGTCTCGACCCGTCCGTAACTCACCGCCGCATGTTTGCTGGCGTTGGCCAGCACCTTCGTCCCATCGATGGCTACCGTGATCGCTCCGACTTTGAGAACCCCGCAACCTGCCGCCAACTCCAGCACCTGCCCGAAGCTCGAACTCAACAACTCCGCGTTGGCCCGCCGAAACGTGCACCACGTGTCGTGATCGGGGTGCGTGTCCGCGCACAACAGTCTCATCGCCACGTTCTCGTAGGTGCTGCGCTCAATGCCCCGACTCGAAAACACTCCCGTCGCGTAGCTGTAAATCAACCCTCCCAGCATCATCGACGGCGGATACTGCTTGTCCCCGGTCCCCCGTTCGTTGACCCGCGCCTTGCTCACATCCAATTGCGCAACCGCGTCCATGATGAAATGAACCAAATGCCCTTCTGGAACCCACTCCCGAACATCCGGCGGCAGTAACAATGGCGTGTCGTGATCCACGTTCACATATCTCGCTCCCATCCCTCTTTCTTTATCAGTGTCGGCAAGTCCGACAGGCTGCTAGAGAACACCAAATGTCTTTCCGCGTCCGTGGTTCTCTCGCTGCGATCCTTCTCGCCATCCCCGGGACCCCCGCCCTCGCCGCCCCGCCGATTCTCGAATCCCAGCTCGCCCTCGCGACCGAATCTGACGACCTCCCCGCCCGGATCGAACTCCTTCGCCGCATCGCGGACGTGGATCCGAACGACCTCGCAACCCGAACCGAATTGGTCGAACTTTGGTCCCGACTCGGCGATAGCGAAATGGCGCTCGCCGCTCTCGAGGAATGGCCCGGCGAACCGCCCGCCAGTCTGGCCGCCCGCACCCGCGCATCCGCCGCTTCTGGAGGCGCAGCAAACCGCCGAAGCGATCAAGATCCTCACCGAGCACGTCCAACGCGAGCCCGACGACGGCGCCGCTCTCGCGCAACTCGCCGCGCTCCAGCCGCCCACCGACGCGCTTCCCACCTGGGATCACCTCATCGAACTCGCGCCGTCGGCCGACCATTTGATCCAACGGGCATTCGTCAAACGCACCCTCGGCGACTACCCGGGCGCCATCGCCGACGCCCGCACAGCCGCGAAATTCGACCCCGAGCAAGCCGCGTCGCTTCTCCCTCCGTTCGAACGCCTCGAAGCGGCCCTCGTCAGCATCGAACGCCTCGACGCCCGACTCGCGACCAATCCTGGTCAACCCACTCATCTCCTCCTCCGTTCGCATTTCTACCTCTCGGCCGACCTCCCGACCCCGAGCCTCGCCGATGCCGAACGGGCGCTCGCCCTTGCGCCGGGTTCGTTCAGTGGCCTCATCCTCCGTGACCGTGCGCTCAGCGTCCTCGGGCAACTCGACGAATGGGCCGCTCGCGAACAGCATTCGGTCGAGGTGAATTCCCAATTTCCCTCCGATCGGACCGCCGCTGCCCTCATCGATCTCGACGTCGCCCTCGTCGCCGACCCGGGCAACGCTCAGCTCCTCGCGGACCGCGCCGCGCTGCTCAACGGCGAACTCGCCCAGTATCGCCTCGCTCTCATCGCCGCCGACCAAGCGCTCGCCGTTGATCCGAGGAACCCCCGCGCCGCCCTCGCTGGAATCCTCGCCGCCACGCTGCTCTCCGATTCCGCCGAGGCCACGGCGAGACTTCGCTCCTTCGAAGCCACCAAACCCGACGCGAGCGAACTCGCCGAGGCCAATGCCTTCGTCGCCGATGCCTGCTTCAAAAGCTCGGACATTCCCCTCGCCCTCGCGTTCGCCGACCGCTCCCTCACCGTCGAATCATCCCCGCGCATGATTCAACTCAAAGCCGGTTGCCTCCAGCGGCTCGGCCGGGGCGTCGAAGCTCAAGCTCTTCTCAATCCATGACGATGACAAAATCTGGAACCGTCCTCGCGCTCGCCGTCGTCGCCCTGCTCGGATCGCTGCACGGCCAGCCGGTCACGTCATCCATCACGCCGGAAGACCCGCTCGACCACTACTCCAGCTTCACGGTTCTCTTTCCCGAGCCGATGGTCTCCCCCGACCGGATCGCCTCCGACGTCGCCGAGTCACCCCTCGCCGTCGCGCCCGCCATTGATTCCAGCTTCGTTTGGCTGAGCCAGTCCCAGGGTCGCTGGCAGGTGGACGGCCCCCGCGCCCCCGGTGAGACCTACCGCTTCACCCTCCGCGACGGACTTCGGACGCTGGCCGGGTCGCCGCTTCCGGCGAACTCCTGGACGGCCGACCTCACCGCGCCGGAACTCACCGTCTCCGAAGACTACGGCGAGCGCAGTCGCCTGAGCGCCCGACCGCAAATCCCCCTCGAATTCAATTTCCCCATGCGCCTCGCCGACGCCGCCGAACGCATCTGGATCCAAGACCGCACCACCCGCGAGAAGTTCCCCGTCGAGATTCTTCTCAATTACGCCGAGGACAAACTCACCGGCGACGTCTTGGATCTCACCGGTCCCGCCCCCGCGCCTCCGACCGACTTCCGGGTTCGCCCGCGCGACCCCCTCCCGGTGGGACGCACCTACGACCTCGTCGTCGACAGCCCCGCCGACGCTTTCGCCGGCCGCACCCTTCCCTATGCCCGCGTCTTCCCGCTCGGTCGCACCCGCCCACTCGCCGTCGACTACGTGGCCGCCCGCAACCGCCCAAAGGAGTCCCCTCGCGTCGAAGTCAAATTCAGAACCTCCCTGGTCGACAGCGCCCCGCTCCCACCAGACGCCCTCACCATCCAGCCGGAAGTGCCCGCACTCGCCCTCCGCGTGGAAGGCGAATTCATCATCGCCGAGGGCGACTTCGATCCCGCCGTGCGCTACAAGGTCACGGTCTCCACGGACGTTGTCGACGACCACGGCTACTCCCTCGCTGCCCCGTCGATCTGGGGCGCAACGTTCCCACCGAAGACGGGCACGCTCTTCTTTCCCGCCGATCTCCTCCGGCAGCGCGCATCCCTGGGTCTCCGCTTCGCGTTCCTCCAATCCAACACCGGACCCGTGACCTGGCGCCTGGCCAAAATTCCATTGGAGCAATTTCAAACTGTCCGCCGCGCCCAGTCGACCGTCGCCGAATCGGATCACCCCACCAGCCTGATCGACGAATACGCGCTCGCCGTAACCACCGAGAGCACCTTCCCGGCCACCTCCGGGGAAGCTCTCCGCCAAATCACCTGGGAACCCACCGACAACTCCCCGCTCGCCGGCCCCTATCTTCTCGAAGCCGAGGCCGCTGACCCGACCGGTGCCCGCGTCGTCAATTCAGCCGTCGTCTTTTTCAATGACGTCGTCTTCACCCGCAAAGACACCGAAGATGCCGCTCTCGTTCGGCTGGCAGCCATGGATAATGGCCAACCGCTCCCCGACGTGACCGTCCGCCTGGTCAGCCGCGACCTCATCGACGTCGCCACGGCCACCACCAACGAATTCGGTGCCGCCACTTTCCCCGCCATCGACCTGGCCGGTTCCGCGTTCTTCATCACCGACTCAGGCTCCATCGAGTCCACCAATCCCGGCAGCAGCTTTCCGTCCGGCAATATTTCCCACTACGGAGCCAACCCCACGTATCTAGGCACGATCATCCCCGACCGGCCTCTCTACCGCCCCGGCCACGAGGCAAAATTCAAGGGCTTTCTGCGCCAGGTCCCGGACCTCACAATCCCGAACGGTCAACCGATCACGTGGGAGATCCTCGCAGGCTACGGGGACGATGTCATCGCCACCGGCACCGCAACCGTCAACGCTTTCGGGGGCTGGGAAGCGGCCTGGACCGTCCCGGAACGCGGCAAACTCGGCGGCTTTCGCATCCGGGCGGGCATCGACGGTCTCCCGGCCGGCGACCCCGGCACGTTCTTGGTCGAGGAGTACCGAAACCCTCCGTTTTCCGTTCTCTGCGACCCCGAATCCCCCACCGATCCCGCCACGGCCACGGTGAACGTCGCTTCCCAATACTTCCACGGCGCTCCGAATGTCGGCAGCACCGTCGAATGGACCGCGACCTGGACCAGCGACCACGATGGCGATTATTATTACGCCCCGGAGGGTTACAACGAGGTCGATGTCGACTCCGAGCACCACTCCCAGCCGAGCTACTCGGCCGAAGTCACCGGCAAGACCACGCTCGACGCCAACGGCCGCGCGATCCTCACCACCACCGCCCCCTTCAAGGACCCCGGTAACCGCGCGCACGCAACGGTCTTTTGGGAAATCGCCGTCACCGGCCCGGACGGCCAGACGATCTCCGGCGGCACGAGCCAGGAGATCACCCTCAACCCCGTCACCCTCGGAGTCCGTGGCACCAGCGACGACACCACCGGCACAATCACCTTCGACCTGCGCGCCATTCCGTTCGAAAAAGACGGGCCGCTCCCCGCGAAAATAGACTCCACCCTCTATTTCGTCCGGACCAAATCCGTCCAGGAACGCGTCGCCCCCTTCGTTTACCAATACCGTAACACCGACGTCTTCACCGAGATCGAGAGCCGCCAAACCGCCCCCGGCGAACAACTCACGTTCACCCCCGAGGCCCCCGGCACGTACGTCCTCGTCGCCCGCCCGCTCCCCGGCGAACCCGGCATCCCGGTCAGCGCCTCCGTCCTCCTCACCGGCCCCGGCGAGGCGGAACTCCCGGTCACCAGCGACCAATCTCTCACCGTCGCCCTCGCCGACCCCGACGCTCCCCTCAACGTCGGCGACCAGGCCGCCTTCACCGTCCAATCTCCCAGCCCCGGCGTCGCCTGGGTGACCGTCGAGACCGACCACGTGATCGACAGTTTCACTGTCCCCCTCACCGGCAACGCTTCGACGATCAAGCTTCCGATCAAATCCGACTACGCTCCGAACGCCGTCTTGGCCGTCTATCTGCTTCGCCCCGGCAAAACCGACGGCCTCCCCGGCGAGATGTTCGGCACCACGACGTTCACCGCCTCCGACCCATCCCGGAAGCTCAACGTCGTCATCACCACCGACGCCCCCGACTACCAGCCCCGCGATCCGATCAGCGGCATCGTTCACGTCACTTCCGGCGGCCAACCCGTCGCCAACGCCGAACTCACCCTCGCCGCCGTCGACGACTCCGTTCTCGAACTTGGCAACTGGACTCTCCCCGATCTCCTCCCAACCTTCTATCCCACCCGCGGTTACGGCGTCGTGACCTACCAGGGCCTCAACGGATACGTTTCCGGCGTCACCGAGAAATCGCTCACGCAGAAAGGCTACACCGTCGGCGGCGGCGGCAAGGACGACTTCGGCAACGCCGACTTCGTCCGCAAAAATTTCCAACCCCGCATCCTCTGGCTGCCCAGCGTCACCACCGACGCCGACGGCAAGGCCACGTTCGAAACCGACGCTCCCGACAATCTCACCCGGTTCCGCGTCGTCGCGCTCAGCCAGACAGAAGCGAATCAATTCGGGAGCGGCGACGCCACCTTCGAGATCACCAAAGACCTCCTCATCGAACCAGCCCTTCCCCGCTTCCTCCGCTCCGGTGACCAGATCGAACTCCGTGCCGTCGCCCGCCAGAAATTCTCCCCCACCGATCAGATCAATCTCACCGTCACCACCAACGACGTTCTCACGCTGGGCGGCGAAACGAGCGCGGCGCTCACCGCCGAAAAGGACCAGCCCGTCGTCTCCTCCTTCCCCGCGACCGCGGAGTCGGCCGACTCGTCCGCGACCATCACCTTCACCGCGACCTCAACAGCTGGTCTCGCCGACCAGATCGAAACCACGATTCCCGTCCTGCCCGCCACCATCACCGTCCGCGAATCGGTTGCCGGCGCCTGGACCAGCGCGACGTTCGCACCGGCGAAAGCGGCCCCGCCGACGTGGAAATCCGGCACGGCCAGCCTGACACTCTCGACCTCCGACTACCTCACCAAACTCCTCGGCATCCCTCAAATCCTCGAATACCCCCACGGCTGCTTCGAACAAAAATCTGCCCGCCTCCTCGTCATCACCAATTGCCGGAAACTCCTCGCCTACCTCCCTTCGTCCAGCACGGACAACTACGATGACGCCATCCTCCGGACCCTCGACGAGATGTCCGCCTCTCTTCTCCCCGACAACACGCTTCCCTACTGGCCCTTCGGCACCGAGAGCAATCCCTACGTCACCATTCAGTCCGCCTGGGCCGTCGCCGAAGCGATCAGAGCAGGACTCGAGGTCCCCGATAATCTCGCTTTCGGCCTCCCCTTCGCGCTCGATCGCATCCTCGGCCGCACCAGTCGCATCACGGCGGATCCCACCCTTCGCGCCTTCGCGCTGTTCGCCCGCGCGCAATTCGCCGACCCTCCCGACCTGACCGCGCCCGCTCAGGAACTCATCCTCCAGCGGGACCGGCTGACCGATTCGGCCCGCGCCATCCTCGCGGTCACCTGCCACCAGCTCGGAATCTTCCCGGACAAACAACGTTCCCTCGTTGGCGAACTCGCGAAAAATCCGCCCCCGGCTTCCTTCGATCCCCGCACGTTCGCGTCGCCCGCCCGCGATCAAGTGATCGTCACCTGGGCCCGACAGCTCATCGAATCGTCGGGGACGTCCCAATCCCTCACCGACCTGCTCACCTCCTCGACCTCCCTTTCAACGCAGGAAAACCTCTGGCTTCTCGTCGCCTTCAACGCCCTCCTCGAAGCCAAACCCACTACCGACCTGGCAACCAAAGCATCCCCGGCGCCCACCAGTCGTTCCCTTAACGACTCCGCCGCCACCTGGTCCGACCTCGACCTCGCCAAGCTCGTGGACTTCACCGTGACCAATCTCAACGACTCCGCCCAAGGCACCTTCGTCCTCGCCGCGACCCGCCCCCTCGGTCCGGACGAAACCGAACCCGTTTCCGCCGGACTCCGCATCGAGCGCGTCGTGACGAACCTCACCGAACCCAACCGCCTCGGCACCCCCGAATCCCCCTACCAGCTCGCCGACGAACTGCTCATCACCTACCGTCTCTTCAGCGATGAAGCCCAGAGTTACGTCGCTCTCGAAGACGCCCTCCCGGCTGGCATCGAAGTCCTCAATCCCAATCTCTCCATGTTCGGCGGCACCTACAATCTTCCCACCGACGCCAACACCGCGACCCTCTCCTACTCCGAGATGCGGGACGCCCAGACCAACCTCTACTTCGACGCCCTCCCCGCGGGTCCGTCAAACACGGCTGTCCTCGCCCGGGCCACGTCCGCCGGCACCTTCACTTGGCCAGCCACCCAGATCGCCCCCATGTATGACGCCCGCCAACACGCCCGCACCGCCCCGTCGGAACTCACCGTCTCAGCGCAGTGAAATCTCGCGTAGAGACGCCGAGGCGCAGAGGGAAAAAACAGAAGTTCTCCGCGTCTCCGCGTCTCCGCGCGAGCCTCCTCCTCACCGCGCTCTCCCTCACCATCACCTTCTCCCTGATCGGAACCGCTGAATACGCCATCCGGAACGCACCCCTCCCACCGCACACCCCGCCACCCGCCACTCCGGTCCTCCTCGACCGCCACGGAATTCCCTTTGCCCGCCCGGGAACCACCCTCATCCGCGACGCGCGTCCACTCCCCCTCGCCGACCTCGGACCCTGGCTGCCCTTTGCCACCATCGCCATCGAGGACCGCCGCTTCGCCACCCACCCGGGCGTCGACTGGCACGCCACCGCCGGAGCCGTCCTGCGCAATCTCCGCAACTTCCGGGTCATCTCCGGAGCCTCGACGATCACCCAACAACTCGTCAAAATTCGAACGAACCGGACGGAACGCACCCTCACGGTGAAAGCCCGCGAAGCCCTTTCGGCACTCCACTTCGAACGCGTCGCCACGAAGGATGAGATCCTCGCCGCCTATCTCAACTCCATCGATTACGGGAACCGCCGCTTTGGCGCGGAAGCCGCCGCCCAGGCCTACTTCGGCAAGCCCGCCGCCCTGCTCTCCCTCGCCGAATCCATTTTCCTTGCCGGCTTGCCCCAGTCTCCCACCCGCCTCAACCCCTGGCTCCACCCGGCAGCGGCCCTCAAACGCTATCGACTGAACGTCAACCGCCTGGCCGCCGACCGCCTCCTTCCCGAGGGCATCACCGCCGATGCTCTCCTCGATGCCCCACCCATCGTCTCCCAAAACTTCCCGGCCACCGAAGCGATCCACTTCACCAACCTCGTCCTCAACTCCCGGCCCCCCTCGCCCGATCAGCCCCAGCCGACCCTCACCACTCTCGACCTCTCCATCCAGCACGTCGCCGAACATCTCCTCCGCGAACACCTCCGCCAGCACGCCCGCCTCGGCATCGGCGACGCCGCCGTCGTCGTGATCGACAACGCCACCGGCGAGGTTCGCGCGCTCGCGAGCGCCGGACGTCCCGAGCATGCCGCCATCGACGCCGCGACCACCCCGCGTTCCAGCGGCTCCACCCTCAAGCCGTTCATCTACCTCGCCGCCATCGAAGACCAGCTCATCACCGCCGCCACCCTCCTCCCCGACACCCCCGACGCGATTCGCGAGACCTACGCCGACTACGATCCGCAGAACTACAACCAACGATCCTACGGACCCGTTCGCGCCCGCGCCGCCCTCGGCAACTCGCTCAACGTCCCCGCCGTCCACCTCGTCTCCCTCCTCGGTGCCCGCCCGGCATTCAACGCCCTCCGCGACTGGGGCTTCCAATTTCAGAAAAACTACGACGCCTACGGAGCGGGGTTCATTCTGGGTAACGCCGACATCCGCCTCCTCGATCTCGCCGCCGCCTACGCTGCCCTGGCCCGCGGTGGTCTCGCCTGGCCCGCCCGCATTCGCCCTGCGGATTCCATCCAAAGCCAGCGCCTCGCCAGCCCCGAAGCGGCCGCCATCGTCACCGACATTCTCTCCGACAACGAAGCCCGCCGCCTCAGCTTCGGGTTGAACTCCCCACTCGACCTTGGCGTCAGCGTCGCGGTGAAAACCGGCACCTCTTCCGGCTTCCGCGATCGCTGGTGCGTGGGCTTCACCGCGGAGCACACCGTCGCGGTCTGGGCCGGCAACCTCGATGGCCAATCTCTCGGCGAAAGCCTCGCCGTCCGCGCCGCCGGGCCGCTCTGGTCCGCCCTCACCCGCTACCTCCTCGACAACGGCGATCACCCGGTCGCGCCACCCACACCGTCCGAACACCTCCTCACCGCCACCATCGACGCGACCACCGGCCTTCGACCCCGGTCCACCGACACGACCCTCAACGAATACTTCCTCCCCGACACGGTCCCGACCGCCAGCGCCAATACCATGCACGCCGTAATCGACGGTGCGGAACGACTCATCCTCCCGCCGGAATACACCGCTTGGTGCGCCAGCACTCAAAACGACCTCGCCGCCCTCGTTCTCCGCGACGACCTCAAGATTCTCTACCCCAGCCCCGACGCCACGTTCGTCCTCAATCCCCACCTCCCTGCGGATCAGCAGTCCCTCACTCCGACGAGCACTCTCCCCGGGACCACCTGGACGCTCAACGACCGACCGCTCGCCAGTCCCGTCATTCCCTTGCAGCCCGGAACCCACACGCTTACCGCCAACCACGCCCAAGCGACGGCGACCACGACCTTCAAGGTCGAATAACGAACCGTCCGATCAGCCGCCCACGCCCCGCCACCATTCCCCCGCCGACATTCGCTTGCGACCCTCGGCCTGAACTTCTCGTAAAACCACCCCCCCGTCGCCCGTTCCAACGACCACCCGCCCCTCGCTCTCGCCGACGGACCCCGCCAGGCGATTCGCCGCCCCCTCACCAATCTCGGCGGCCCAGACCTTCACCCGTCGCACCGTCCCGCCCACGTCAAACTCACACCACGCCCCGGGCCACGGGGCCATCGCCCGCACCAAACGCTCGATTTCAACCGCCGACTGCGTCCAATCAATCCGACCGTCCTCCCTCGATAATTTCCGCGTGACCGTCACCCGCGCTTCGTCCTGCGCAACCCGTTCAGCCCGACCGGCGACCAATAAGTCCAACGCCCGCCCCAATGCCACCGCCGCAATCTCGGCCAGCCGGTCGTGCAGGCTCCCGCCCGTTTCGTCCAACGCAATCCGCGTCTCCTCGGCCAGCACGATATCCCCGGTGTCCAATCCCTCCGCCATGTGCATCACCGTCACCCCGGTCACCGAATCTCCCGCCCGAATCGCCGCCTGAATCGGTGCCGCTCCCCGCCATCGTGGCAACAAAGACGCGTGCAGGTTCCAACAAACAACCCGCGGAATCTCCAGCACAGCCCGACTCAGGATCTGCCCGTAGGCCATCACGATGACCGCGTCCGGTGCCAACGCGGTGAGCTCGTCGACCGCCACGGAGTCCCGCAAGCGCTCCGGCTGCAGAGCCGGAATCCCCGCCTCCCGCGCGATCACTTTGATGGCCGATTCCCGCAACGCGTTCCCGCGACCGGCCACGCGGTCCGGTTGGGTGACCACGGCGACCACCTCGCAATCCTGGCGCTCCAGCAACAACCGAAGCGACGGAACCCCGATCTCACCGGTCCCCATGAACACAACCCTCATCGACCGCCCACCCTCGGAAGGTTCGCGAACCTACTCACTCCCGATCTCGGCATCCGCAGCCACAACCCGGGAGATCTGGCTCAGTACCTCAACCGGTGACTGCAAAGCATCGATCTCGCAGGTCAATTCCGGACCGTAATAATTCAACAATGGCTTGCTCTCCGCTTCGTAGGTTTCGAGCCGCCGCCGGATGACTGACTCGTTCGCGTCGTCGAGCCGGTTGTCTTTCAACGCCCGCTTTTTCAAGCGCTCGATCAATTTCGAGCGGTCCGGGCAGGACAAGTGAAACACCTTCCGGACGTCGATGATGTCCTCCATCAACTCGGCCTGCTTCACGTTCCGCGGAATGCCGTCCAGCAACAGATGATCGATCTCCGGTTTGAAAATGTGCGCCTCGACCCCGTGCTCGATCCGGACTCGCCACAGTTCGACGGTGATCTCGTCCGGCACCAATTCGCCCCGGCTGGAGTATTCCAAGAATGCCTGCCCCAGCTTCGTCCTCACGTCGATCGAGCGAAAGACATCGCCGCACGCGCAATGAAAATACCCTGGCACCGTGCCAAGCGTCTTCCCCTGAGTCCCTTTCCCGCTACCCGGGGCACCAAAAAACAAGTAAGTCCGATATTTCATCATAAATCTGGGGACACGATGGATAGGCGTGAAACGAAAAAGTTGCAACGCTTCCCGTGTCAACCGGCTTGATCCACTGCAGCGGGCAAAATCTACGAATTCCAAAATCGACAACCCCGCCCGCCCGCTTTAACTCTGGGGTAAGACCTTAAAAGGAGACCACCGACCGTGCCCCTCAACGACGACTACATCATCGACATTCTCATCGAAGCCGGCCTGCTGACCCGCTCCCAAGTCGACGAGACCCGCGCCAACTCCCCCGAAGGCACTTCAATTTCCGACGCGCTCGTTCAAGCCAGTCTCCTCAGCCACGAAGACATCTCCCGCACCCTCGCCGCAAATGGCGGCATGGATTTCGTCGATCTCAACGCGATCATGGTCCCGCCGAACGTGACCGAGATCCTCTCCGCCGAGGACGCCCGCCGCTACAACGCCGTTCCAATCTACGCGACCGACACCTCCGTCACCATCGCCGTCGACGACCCAATGGCCTTCGAAACGTTCGATAGCCTCGGATTTCTTCTCAAGCGGGAAGTCGAATTCGTCTGCACCACGCCCGAACAGCTCGATCAGGCTCTCAGCCAATACTACGGCTCCGCCGACAACCTCGGGCACGACCCGTCCGAAGACGTGGTGCTCGGCGACGATGGCGAGGGCGACGCACCCATCATCAAGATGGTCACCAGCCTTCTCCTCGAAGCCTACAAAGGTCGCGCGTCCGACATCCACCTGGAGCCAATGGAGAAGTCGTTCCGCGTCCGCTTTCGCGTCGACGGTGTCCTGCAAGAGATGCAGTCCCCGCCGAAGAAACTTCAGTCCGCCATCATCTCCCGCCTCAAGATCATGACGGGCACGATGTCCATCGCCGAGAAGCGACTCCCGCAGGACGGCCGCATCCAGGTCAAAGTCGGGAAGAACGCGATTGATCTCCGGGTGTCGACGATCCCCACCGTTCACGGCGAATCCGTCGTCATGCGAATTCTCGACAAATCCGCCCTCGTCCTCGGTCTCCCCGAAGCTCGGCTTTCTCAGCGACGACCAACAAAAATTCGAAAACCTCATCGCCCTCCCCGACGGCATCATCCTCGTCACCGGACCAACCGGTTCCGGCAAAACGACGACGCTCTACGCCTGCCTCAACTACATGAATCAGCCCGACCGGAAGCTGATCACCGTCGAGGATCCCTGCGAATATCAAATGGGAGGCATCAACCAGGTCCAAGTCAATGCCTCGATCGGCATGACTTTTCCCGCCGCCCTTCGCTCCATTCTCCGTCAGGCACCCAACATCATCATGATCGGCGAGATTCGAGATGCGGAGACCGCTAATATCGCCATCAACGCTTCGCTCACCGGCCACCTCGTCCTTTCGACGCTCCACACCAACGACGCGCCCTCCGCCGTAGCTCGTCTGGTCGACATCGGCGTTCAGCCCTTCCTGGTCTCCTCATCCGTCCGCGCCGTCATGGCTCAGCGCCTCGTTCGCCGCCTCTGCCCGAAGTGCAAGGAACCCACCGAGATCGCGGAGTTCGAACTCATTGCCCTCGGCCTCGAAGCCTCCCAGCTCACCAACGCACAACCCATGAAGGCCGTCGGCTGCGACGCCTGCCGCGGTCGCGGATTCAAGGGCCGAATGGGCATCTTCGAGGTCTTCGTGATCGATGACGAAGTCCGGCACATGATCAATAACAACGCGTCCACCATCGCGCTCCGTCAACGCGCCCGCGAACTCGGCATGCGCACCCTCCGCGAAGACGGCATCCGCAAGATTCTCTCCGGCTCGACCACCGCCGATGAAGTCATCACCGCCACCGCGGCAGATCTCGCCTGATTTTTTGACCGTAGACCTTCAGACCTTTCGACCCCAATGAACGCATCCCAAGTTACCGATATCTTCCTGGACGCCAGTTTGATCACCCAAAGCGTCGCCGAGGAACTCAAGCGCGAATGCGAGGAAAGCGGGAAACCGATCTATCAGGTCATGATCGACAACGGTCACGTTGACGAAGACACGTTCTACCAGACCATTGCCGACACGCTCGGTGCTGAGCGCTACGACCTGAGCGACTTCGTCCCCGACTCGGAGACCCTCCAACTCATCCCCGGCGGACTCGCCCGCCTGCACGGTGCCCTGCCCATCGGCGCCGCCGAAAATACCATCTTCGTCGCGCTCACCGATCCTCTCGATGGCCAGGCCGCCGAGGATCTCCGCTTCGCCCTGGGCCGGGAAATCCGACTCAGCGTTGGCCAGAATATTCCCCGCGTCGAGCAGCTCATCGCCGAATCTTACGGCACGGAGGATTCCTCGATGGAGGAGATCCTTTCCCAGCTCGGCACGGGTGCCGAAGTCGAATTTGGAGATGGCGTCATCACCGACGAATTCGATCCCAACGCCGCCGCCGCCGAAGCGAACGCAACTCCCATCATCCGCTACGTCGACCTCATTCTCGACAAAGCCATCCAGGCCCGCGCGTCGGACATCCACTTCGAGCCGTTCGAAACCGAGTTCAAAGTCCGCTATCGAGTCGACGGCGCTCTCTATGAGATGGACCCTCCCCCGCGCCATCTTGCGCTCCCGGTCATCTCCCGCGTCAAAGTCCTCTCGAATCTCAACATCGCCGAGCGTCGACTCCCGCAGGACGGTCGCATCCAGCGCGTCATCAACGGAAAATCCGTCGACCTTCGTGTCTCCAGCCTCCCCACCCAGTTCGGCGAATCCGTCGTGCTGCGTATTCTCGACCGCTCCGCCGTCAATCTCGATCTCGAGACCCTCGGGATGCCGGACTACATCTACAACTACATCCTCGAAGTCATCGAGAAGCCCAACGGCATCTTCATCGTCACCGGCCCGACCGGCTCGGGCAAGACGACGACCCTCTACTCCTGCCTCCGCAAGATCAACACGATCGACTCGAAACTCCTCACCGCCGAGGACCCCGTCGAATACGAAATCGAAGGTCTCATCCAGGTCCCGATCCAAGACGGAATCGGTCTCACCTTCGCGCGAGTTCTCCGAGCCTTCCTCCGACAGGATCCCGACAAAATCATGGTTGGAGAGACTCGTGACATCGAGACGGCCCAGATCGCCATCCAAGCCTCGCTCACGGGTCACTTGGTCTTCTCCACCCTCCACACCAACGACTCCACCGGTGCCGTGACCCGTCTCGTCGACATGGGTGTCGAACCGTTCATGATCTCGGCTTCGCTGGAATGCGTGCTCGCCCAACGGCTCATCCGCCGGGTTTGCCCAAAATGCAAAACAGCCTACGAGCCAACGGAAGCCGTCCTCCAGCAACTCGGCCTCACGGCTTACGACATCGGCGACAAGACGTTCTACTACGGAAAGGGCTGTGATCATTGCAATCACACCGGCTACCGCGGCCGAAAGGGCATCTACGAATTGCTGAAAATGTCCGACCCGATCCGCGAGTTGATCAACAACCGCGCCCCCGGCGTCGTCCTCCGCCAAAAAGCCATCGAGCTCGGCATGACCACCCTCCGCGAGGACGGACTCCGCTCCATCTACGACGGCGATAGCACGATCGAAGAAGTCCTCAAATACACTTAGGGGAGCGCGAGCTTCCAGCTCGCCCGCGGCGGCTTCCAGCCGCAGCGATCCGGCAAATCGAGCGCAGCGAGAGAGCCGAAGACAATTTCGCGTCTTCGCGCCTTCCCGTGAGAAACCTCCAGCCTCGGGGCGTGGCTGGGCCGCCATCCCCACCGGCCTGATCCCGCCCAACTCCGACCGCAAAGACCCCATCGTCAACAGGGCACTCATGCACGCCCAGCGGGCGACGTGGAAGCGGGCACGTCGGAGACGATCATCAAGCGGCACTACCAACGGCCCGTGACTGCCGAGGATACCGAACGATATTCTGAAATCCGACCTTCCGATGCGGTCGGAAAGGTGGTCAGCTTCCGGGCCGCCTGACCATGCCCGAAAAGGATTTCATAGAATGGCTGGAAGTTGGGTTCATCAACGTCTGGCGATACTCCCACCGGGGGCGTGTGACGAAGTTTCGCGTAGTCTTCCTTGCCGAAATCAACGGCAGGTTGGAATGCATCACCCGCTACGATACTGCGCACGGCCACGCGCATCGGGACGTTCTCGGATTGAATGAAGGCTTGCGCGGGAAGCTCCCCATGCCGACTGTGACTTTCAACGAAGCATTCGACTATGCACGCCGCGACCTACGAAAAAACGCCCGCATCTACCTCGAGGATTTCCTCGCGCATTGAGCGCACTGGGAAACTGATCGGGCGCATGATGACCGCGGCCGAGTTTGATCGGAAGTGCGCCGATGCCGGTATGCGTGAAGCCACCCCCGACCAAGCCCGCGCCATCCGCGAGGCTCAGGCCGGCGCGGGTCTGGCCATCTGACGTCAAGAAGATCAAGGAAGCCTCAGCTGTTGATTCCCAGCCTTCCGCCGCTCGCGCTCCATCTTTTTTCGTTCTTGCTCCATAGCTGGCCCGATATTGAGTCGGTGCGGATTTAGACAGGCTTCCTCGCGCCTATCTGTGGAAGAAAAAAACACTCCGGCCGGAGCGTTACGGATAGGGAAGGCCAAGCGGTGATCGTCCACGACTTGCCGAATCTCATCAGCAAGAAAACGGCCTTCCATCGGGGAAAGACCCTCTGCCGCACGTACTGCCGATCCGATGAATCGCGCGACTTCTGGAGCACCAAATGTTCCAGTTGCGGACACGTCCTCTGACCATGCAGCGAAAGGACATCACATCCAGTGAACAGTGCGACCCGACGGGCGAGACCAGGCGGAATGCTTTTCGCATAACTTTTCAGCCTGCATTCGATATCGCCGACGGAGCACGATGAACGCGCCGAGCAGAGCGACAATGCCGAGGGCGGACGTCGCCGGTTCGGGGACGGCGGTGTAGGTGAACTGCACCGCGTTATCGACGATGGCAAACTCGCCGCCGAAATCGCCGATGTTGCTGTAGCTGAAATCGCTCGCCAGGAAATCCGTCCCGGCAGCGTCGTCAAAGACGATGAGCGTGTAGCTCTGGCCGCTCTGCCAGCCGGAGTCGAGGAAGTGGAACGCATAGCCACCCGTGCCCGCACCGCCTTTGCTGAGGCTCCCGGTGAGCTCGAGGATGTCGCTGAAGCCGTCGCTCAGGCTGAAGACGAGGGTCGCGCCGGGGTTCCAGACCAACGTGTTGGCGTCGAAGCAATCGACCGTCACCAGCGTCGAGCCACTCTCGAGCGTGATGTCCCCATTCACGAAGCCGTCGCCGCCGAAGGTCGCCCCGCTCTGCACGGTGACGTCGCTCACGATCACGCTGTCCACGATCAACGTGCCGGCTACGACGGTCGTTGGACCGGCGTAGGTGTGCGTCTCGACACCGCTCAGCTCGGCCAGGGTGATGCGACCGGCACCAATTTTCGTGAGACTGCCGTCCCCGCTAATGATCCCGCTCTGGATCGCGGAGCCGGAGGTGATGGAGAGCGTCACGGGATCGGCGATGGTGGTGGTGATCGGCGCGGTCACCGGCTCGGGGCTGTCCGGGTAGTCGATGGTCACCGCCCGGGCGGAGGTGGCGACAGCCAGGCCGGCGATGAGAACGAGGACGAGGGATTTCATGATTGGATGGTGAAGGCTGATCTTCCGAAATGGGCGGTGGGTGGATGAAGTTCGCGCGGATCGGAGCCGCCCGCAGCGAAGGAGATTAGTCGGCCGCCATTTCTTGGGAATGGTCCTAGATAGGGGGTGCTCGCCCCGCTCCGCCGGTGGCACTTCCGGCTTCGAGAGCGGTCGAAAATTACTTTCCGATCCGGCCGGCACGCCATTGGACAACGAACTCGTTGTTGGCTACAGAGGGACGTGATCGTCCTGCGCGCCGGGCAAAATTAGATTCGATGGCACCCCTAAGAACCCCGGCGGTGATGGAAGCCGTCTACGCCCTCTGGCACAACCTCGACCAATTTTCGCCCGATGATTCCGATGCGGCGTTGGAACACCTTTGCCAGAAGCTCAAAGACCTACTGAAGGCCGATAACGTCAAATGGCTGGCCGCCATCCGCGTGCTGAAAAACGAGACCTTCAAATCGGACAGCCTGCAAGGCTGGCGCCTGCGGGCAAAATACGACCTTGTGCCCGGTGACGCCGCCTACGAGAAACTGATCCGCGTCATGTTCGAGCGGAACGATCCCGCCGATTCGAACTTCCACGTCGGCCACGCCACGCTCGGCATCATCAAGCGCATGGGAGCATTCCAGGCCCACCGGCTGCGCGACGGCTGGATTCCCTACGAGGAATTCGCCGCCACCGAGCACTACCGGATCCACTACACCGGACTCGGCATCACCGACCGCATCTGGACGAGCTTCCCGCTGAACGCCGACGCCGAGTCCGTCTTTCTGCTGGACCGCAGGGACTCGGCTCCGCATTTCTCCCTCGCGGAGGTGAAGCTGGCCGCCACCCTCCTGCGGGGCATTCGTGGCTTCCATCGCCGGCTGTTCATGGATCGCGGCCTACTGATCGGTGACAAACCGCTCAGCCCGGTGGCCCGCCGCGTCCTCCAAAAACTCCTCACCGGCTTGTCCGAGAAGGAAATCGCCGAGTCCCTGGGACAGACCGTCTCGACGACTCACAAATACGTCAAAACGATCTACGAACGCTTCGGGGTGAATGGCCGGGTGGCGCTCATGAGCCTTTGTTTGCGAAATTAAGAGGGTAAGGGGAAGGCGCAGGCGGCGATGGGCATGCTGCAACGCGAACACAACCACGGAGCAGCATCCAGCACGGGCGGGAGAACCGTGAGCCTGCCGGGCGGCTGATCGATCAGAGAAGCTCCAGCTTCAGGCCCGCAAAGTTTTTGAAGCCTTTGTCAAAAGTCACCATCTCCAGACCGACGGTGACGGCGAAGGCTGCCAGATACGCATCCATCCACAACTTGGACGACGCCCTGGGCTGCGCTCCAAACTCCCGCCATTGCCGTTCCAGTCCCTCCGGCTCTGGCTGAAAAACAACGCGATCATCCTCCAGCAGGACCTGCCATGCCTCCCAGGCCTCGGCATTGGTGAGAGCCGGAATGCGATACCGAAGCATCAAATCCGCATGCGTGAGCAATCGGAGATAGCCTTGCTGCGTGACCCGGCAGGCCACGATTGAGCGCGCATCGTCCTGTCGATCGAGCCACGCCTTTGCCGCCTCATGGTGATCGTGCGCGGAAATCGCCAGGGCGAGCCAGACGTTAATGTCCGGCAGCGTCATCGAGCCATTCGACCTCTTGTTGATTCAGAATGCGGTCAATGTCCTCGCCGGTGAGAGGGAACTTCGGCGTGCCGGGTGGGCAGGTGATGATCGGTAACTGGACGAGGCTGCGAGCAGCGGCGGTCGCGGACGGCGCTGGCGCGGCCAGACCCCGGCGGATCGTCTCAGCCACCACGTCCTTGAACTTCCGGTCGCTATGCACGGCGCGAAGCTTCATTTCCTTGAGAAGTTCATTCGGCAAATCCAAGGTGACTTTCACAGAGCCAACTTCCCAGCTTCCCAACTTACTGTCAATTTGGCTGGATGCCGTCAGACTAATCGTCGGATTTCAGCGGCCCAAACCGCTTGCGACCGGCGGCCGCCGGTCTGACCCGGGCGGTCCAGGTGAGAAGGAAGGGTGAGCTGGCTCCCCGGAGCGCGGCCGGGGTCCATTCCGGCGGCGAGCTGTCCTTGGAATAAAGGAGGTAGGCGCGCGCGGTGATCTCGTTGATCGGCTGTCCCTCAGTCCGGGGCAGCTTCGGAAACTCGCCCGAAATGCCCTGGCCGACCGACGTGGATGCAGTGCTGGTCGTGCTGAACGTGTTGGATTTGGAGATCGAGCCGGAGACGTTGATGTTGAAGATGCCATCGAGTCCACCAGCGACCGAGACGGTGCCTTTATGAGTTTTCGTCAGTGACTGCGTCTTCGACTGGCTGTCGGTCTCGGTGTAATCGAGCGAGAACGCGCCGGCTGAGAAGTAGCTGGCCGTGAAGCTGGCGGTCGTCCCGGCGGCGCTGAATTGATCGTAGGAATCAATGTCGCGCTGGAGATTGGGCGTGCGCCATCTCGGGAAATTCGACGTGCGATCCACCGGCGGGATTCCGGCGGTGAGTGGAGCAAAGGCCGCACTCGGCTGGAGATCGGTTCCCATGAGTGGCCCGAGGTGCGGTGCGTCGAGCAGGTAGTAAAGCGTCTGCAGCTCGCGCCGGGCGACCACCGTCTGGTAGACGTTGCGCCCCGTATCGGAGAAGGGTTCACAATTCCACCGTCGGACGGAGTAGCCTTTGCTCACGAAGATCGGTGCTGAGTAAAGGAGCACGCCGATCTGATCGGGCGGGAACGACGAACCCTGGTCGTCGGGCTCGAACGTCTGGCTGGTCTGGACGCTGCGGGTCTTGGTGTTCGTCGTGGTGCTGCCATTGACGGTCGTGACTCCGTAGGAATACGAGCCGCTCACCGAGAACAGGCCCGTGGCCTTCCCGGCCCCGCGGTCGATGGCGCCACCGCCGAGGCTCACGGCGACGGTGACCTCCTTGCTGTCCTCGGTGGAATCCGAGAACGAGAACTCGGTCGAAGCAGTTTTCGCGAAAGTGAATTTCAGCGAAGGATATCCGTCCCCCTTGCGGTAGGGCAGATAGGGCGGCACGCCGTGAATGACGCCGATGAGCGTCCACGAGTGGAAAAGGGGCGATCGGTCGTCACCCACGAGGGCCTGGCTCGTATCGAGCGCCGTGATCGCTTTCTGGTTCGGATCGCGGGGATCGGTGATGAAGTTGTTCCCTCGGACCTCCGCCGTGTGAAAGGAGGTGTAGTCGTAGTTACTGACAAATTGCTGCTTGGTGTAAAATGCCATGATCGAGAAGCGGAAGCGCTGCTGCATCGAGGACATGAACGAACTGTCGTAGGGACCACGATCCACGTCGGGCTTGGGATCGGGACCATTCCCGGGAGCGATGCGCGTCTTATCGATGCCCCAGTGCGTCGTGGAGAAGTAGGCCAGGTAGCGATTGGAGGCGGTCTGTTCGAACGAGAAATCGGTTCCCGTCCAATCGCCGACGTAGCGATGCTCCGCGGTGGAGAGGGAATGGTGCTGCAGCTTGGAAACGATGCCGTCGCTCCGTTCTCCGGCCGCACCGATGTTCGTGGCAAATTCGATGAGCGACAGGCTGTACTGCGAGGTCGTGTCGCCATTCATGCCGCCTTCCATCAGGGTGAGAGTGGAGGCGTTCCGTCTGGAATCCATTTTTTGGATCCCGCTGTCCTGGACGAAATCGTAGGTCGCGGCTCGGTCCGCAGTGGCGGGGAGAAATCGCGTGAGCCAGATGTGGTCATTCCCGGCGCCCCACGTGAAATAGTGCACCTCCTCGAGCTGACCGGCGGCGTTGAGCTCGTGAGTTCCCGCGGCATCACTCGCGTTGACCATGAATCCCCGGGCGGCGGCGGGAATGTCATTCTTGGAGATGACGCGCTCGAAATCATCCGCGTTGGGCTTCAGCAGATAGGTGATCATCTTGAGGTCGTTGCCCTGCGCCCAGAGGCCGTGGACGTAGAGGCCCTCGTTCCCACTGACCGCTCCCGCTGCGGCGCAATACGCACCGTTTCCATCGAAGGGGGAACCGATTTGATAGAGCGATCCGGCGGCAACCAATCGGCGGGTGCCGAGCTTTGTCTTGAGCGCCTGGACGTAAATCCGGCCCGGGCCGCCGCGACAAATCAGATAGAGCAGCCCGTCACGGGGGACGAGGTCGACCACGATCGCGTTGCCGGTCAGATACTCTCGTGGCACCTCGTTCGAGCGGCGAACGGCCACGTCGCAGGCCAAATCGGGATTTCGCGAAGGCTCATCCCGGGCACCGCCTTCGGGAATGATGCGAATGCCGTTCCCATCGTGGTTAACGAACGCGTAGTAGGTCACTCCCTCGAAGGTCGCGATGGCCATGCGGATGGCGGCATCGAAATTTCCGCGGTTGCTGTAATACCGAAAATCCCCCCGGAAGTCCTCCGTCTCGTTGTGGCTGGAGTTTTCGGTGTTAATGAGGGCCTGAACCGGCGCGGCCCCCGCGACCACGAAGAGAATCGCGACGACGAAAAGCCAGCGGCTCCAAGAGCGGCGAGTAAAAGGGACGAGTGAGCGCATTGGCCCGATATCAGCACTTGGAAGGAAGGTCGGATAGACCCCTAAATAGGGGGTGAACCCTCCCCCTCGGACGGGTTTGGTGCTCCAGGCTCACGCAAAGCCACAGCGCCACAGAGAAAATCATCCCCTCTCCGCGCCTCCGCGCCTCTGCGCGAGAAACATCATCAATCCCCCAATCGACGCCATCAACGACCCAGTCGTCGATAGCATCCGCCCAGTCGATGACAGCAATGACCCGGTCAACGACCACAACGACCCGGTCGATGACAACAACGACCCGGTCAGCCATAGCAACGGCCCGTTTGACGACAGCAACGGCCCGTTCGATGACAGCAATGGCCCGTTCGATGACAGCAACGGTCCGTTCGATGACAGCAACGGTCCGTTCGATGACAACACTGGCGCGTTCGACGACCGCAACGACGGCATAGCCCGTGACAACGACCCCCGCGATAATACCGCGAACGGAGTTCATTGGTGCCGCAAACGTCATGCGGCAAACTAATTGGCTAGCCCTCTCGCAGTCAGGTCGCGTAAAAGCTTCTTCCGATGAATGACGAATTTGCCAATCGCGCCGGAATGCACCGCACGGTGCTCGAAACCCTCAATCAACCCGCCTACCGGACCATCTGGGAGGACCAGAAGCCCAAAGCCTTCTCCCGAAAGGCCCTCGAGCTACCCGGCATGATCACCCGCCTGGAGGCGTTCGCCGCCTCCCAGACCCGCGCCATCACCGGCCACGCCGAGCGCAAAGCCGACGAAGAAGCCGACGTCACCGACCTCTGCCTCACCATCGGCAAAGCCCTCGCCGCGTATTTCGAAGAAACCGGCCGCCTCGACCTCGCCACCGAGGTGGAGAAAAGCCCCACCGACCTCGAGCGCATGCGCGACGAAGCCCTCCTCGCCCACGCCGTCACCCTCAAGCAACGGCTCGACGAAGCCCTCGCCGCCGACGCCGCCACCCTCGAGGACGACTACGACCTCACCCCCGCCGACGCCACCACCCTCGGCACCGAGACCCAGCAATACCGCGACGTCATCGCCTCCCCGCAAACGGCCATCGCCCAACGCAAGGCCCTCACCCGCGTGCTCAGGCCCGAGTTCGCCAAAGTCTCCGCGCACTTGGCCAGCATGGATCGCCTCATCCCCACCTTCCGCAAAACCGACCCCGGCACCCGCTTCGCCGACGCCTGGACCACCTCCCGCGTCGTCCGAGACTTCGGACGTGGACCGGGAGCCGATGAGGAGGGCGGGCCAGGGGCTTAGGGATGAGATGGGCGGAAGGCTCGAAAGCATTCGAGACAAACATTCCGCCTATTCCGAACGCGACAACATCAACCTAATCAAGTGTTAGGCTAATTTATGGCAAAGCTACAAACAAATCCAATCGAGCCAAAAGACCTTGAGGAATACATTTCTACCTCGGACGACTTTCGCCTCGAACTCGAGGTTCTTAACTCCTGCTCAAAACTCGGGTTCCCGACTCAACACGGGGGAACATATCAAGACCCCGTTACTAAGAAGGATCGCCAATTTGATCTTCGCACTCAGATCACAAAGGGATTATGCGTGCTGAAACTCGCGGTCGAATGCAAAAACCTGAAGACCAATTTTCCACTTTTGGTTAGCAGAGTGCCAAGAACTGAGAACGAGAGCTATCACGAAATCGTCATTTCAACGCGACCATCCGACGATCCGGCATTTGCTTCCCTAGCATTGACCAACTCAGAGGCTCATCGATTTTCATCAGCAGATGGGATTTTTCCATTCAAAGGTCCTGTAGGCAAATCGACGGTTCAAGTCGGTCGCAACTCCGCTGGCGAAATTGTATCTGGAGATTCTGAAGTATACGAGAAGTGGTCGCAAGCACTTGCTTCCGCGTTCGATCTCGTTTCAGATTCCAACACCGATTACAAAGAGTTTGAAGAAGGCATTGCTGCAACGGTAGTTCTGCCCATTCTCGTTGTTGCAGACGCTTCACTTTGGGTGGCCGACTATTCACTGACAGGAGAACCTGAGGGATCGCCAAAGCCTTGTGAAGAGTGCCAGTTATTCATTGGGAAGGATGTCTTCACTGGACTGCCGGGTGTCGAATACAATTTTTCGCACCTCATGATTTTTACGAAGACAAAATTTGAGGGATACCTCAGTAGACTAACATCCAACGACAAATACTGGGATCTTCTCTTCCCACCAGTGAAATTAAATAGATTGCTCAGACCAATTCTCGATTCAATGAAAGCCTAACAAGGCACTGCAGGCAACCCATAGCCGCTCCTCAGTATGCCTTCATCCGCGGCTTTCCTCCAATAGATCACAACCCGTAACTTGATCACCCGTTCAGGGTGGCAAAGCTTGACGTTAGGTCAATGAAGTATGCGCACAATCGATAATTCAGCACTCGCGAACATGAACTCACCTGCTAAGGTGATCTTTTCTAATCTTCATCTAGCGCTAATCCACATCGCGCCTGAGCGGAAAGGGCAGTTTGAGAACCTCTACTCGGATTTCGCTATAACTTACATCGACTCACACGCTTGGATCCTCGACATCAACACGGAAAGTAGGTCAATTCGAATCAGTATTTTCGTTGCTGAATTTCTTTGGTCCACCGCATACGCGAATCTCATCTTCTACACAGATCTCTTTCAGGGAACCAGATTCACCGCACAGACTGAGATCAATCTCCGCGTGACGGCGAGAACCTCAGAGGCGATGGACATTTTGGGTTGGGCTGTAGAGAAACTTATAAATCGCTCTTCCTCAACTTGGCCTACGAATTTGCCGAAGCCTGTAGATCAGCTCGGTTTTCTGACAGATGAGGACTACGCGACTGAAATTGCATTGGCCAGTACGGCATGTCTTATTCATCACGAACTTTCTCATATCGCGCTTTCCCACAGCGGACCCAGCGACATCGACATTGAGAGAGACGCCGACGCACATTCTTGGGACTGGATACTAGGTCCTGATCCAAATTTTGAAGATAATGCCGTAACGAAAAGACTCTTGTCATTAACTCACGCCTACTCAATGCCTGTTATTCTCGACATTCACGCTGGTAGAAATAAACTCTTGTTACATCCTCGCAGCATAGATCGATTATCAAGACTCTTTAAGCGATTTAACACGCCAGAAAGCCACATAGCCGTATCCATTGCGTTCGCGACACTCTATCTACATTTAGAAAACTCCCCGAAACCATTGCCTATCCAAGGATCTCCTTTCGACTCATTCATGGAAGCTCTTGATGGATTGCTTGATTATATTTCGACATTTCCAACGAACAACAGTACGACGTAACAAGGCGCTACAGTCAACCCCTAGCCGCTTCGCTCTCGGGGTTGCGCGAACGACCGGATTGCAGATGATCACCACCAGTAACTCGGAGACCTGTTCGGGGTGACTGAGCTTGACGTTGGATGCAATGAGTATCGCTTTCGACCGCTATCAACCAGGATCAGATCAAATCAAATTAGTTAATCAATATGGCAGTTATATCATGTCCGGAATGTTCTGGCAAAGTAAGCGACTCGGCACCCGCTTGCCCTCATTGCGGGATGCCAGAACCCGCAGAAGTTTTGAGATCTCGCGCGTCAGCCCACGCAGACGTCGCGCGAATTACGCCCGCAGCCAGAGAGGGCGATCCAGATGCTCAGAATCAGTTAGGTAACGCGTACCGTAACGCGGGAGATCACGAAGAGGCTCTCTCATGGTATATTAAGTCAGCAGATCAAAACTGGCCAAACGCTATGGGAAATCTAGCTATTAACTTTACCCTTGGCCTAGGTGTCGAAACCGATCCATCAAAGGCGGCGGAATGGTGGATTAAAGCAGCCGAATTGGACTTCCCGCCTGCCTGTCTAGAGGCAGGTTTAGCTTACATTGAAGGACACGGAATTCAATCCAACCATAAGCTCGCCCTAAGATTTTTTGCACAAGGATCGGATCTCGGCAATGCAAATTGCGCTTATAATGCCGGATACATTCAAAGTGGGTTTGCAGCGGAATCCACTCTTCCCGCAGATCTGCCCCGGGCGGCGGCATTCCTCCGAGAAGCAATAAGGTTGGGTTTCGACGGACCCGGGGCATTGCATTATTTGGCTTTAGTCGAAAATCAGATAAAGATTGATGAGCTCATGCACATGCCTATCGAGCAGCCTATTAACACGCATTCAAGCTTAGAGGGGGCAGAAGATCTGCAATCCACTCTCATTGCCGCTGGTGGGTTCAGGTGTCCGAGTTGCAACTTGCACGCTGGCTGCAAAATGGATGCGAAGATGAGAGGCGGAAGTGTCCCGTGAGTCGTTAAAATAAAGAGGTGGAGGTTGGTTCGCCCGCGCAGAAGCGTGGGAGGTGATCAAACCAAAAGAACCAACCACCACGATGAAACATGAAGAACTGAAGACCGCATTTATGCAAGGCGGAGAGCGAGAAGCAGCCGAGCTGCTTAATGCAGTGATGCGTGCGTCGGTGCGCGAGGCGTTCTGGGCGATGATGTCCGAGGAGGTGGAGTCGCTGTGCGGGCGGCGCTATCATCCTGAAGCCGGGAGCGAGTATCGGCGGGCCGGCTCGGAGAAGGGCCGCGCTTATCTGGACGGAGGCAAGGAAGAGATTGTTCGTCCACGGGTCCGGCACACCAGCGAAGGCGAGGTCGAACTGGAGAGTTATCGGGCGGCGGCAAGTCAGGCAGGACTGTTCGAGGACATTGTGGCGCACGTGGCCGAGGGCATGTCGCAGCGAGGACTGGAGCGGGCACGCCAAGGCGACATCAGTAAAAGCTCGATCTCGCGCATGTGGGCGGAGAAGAGCCGTGAGCAGTTGGAGCTGGTGCGCGAACGCTCGCTCGAGGACGGCGATTGGCTGGCGCTGATGATTGATGGCGTGTTTGTGGGCGGGGAGAACTGCGTGGTGGTTGCCTTGGGCATCGACCGCGATGGCCACAAGCGGGTGCTTGATTTTGAGACCGGCAGTTCGGAGAGCTTGGAGACGGTCAGCCGGGTGTTGAGTCGGTTGGAGCGACGCGGGGTGCGATCTCCCAGAGATCGAGCCTTGCTGGTCATTCGCGATGGATCGGCGGCCATCTCGGGCGCGGTAAGCCGGATCTGGCCCGGCGCGGTGCAGCAGACCTGCCTGGTGCATCTCGAGCGCAACGTAGCGGATCGACTCCGAATGCGCGACCGCGCCGAGAGCCAGCGGCTTTTCAAGCGACTCCGCCAAGCCCAAGGCAAAACCGCGGGGGAAGAAGCCTACGACGACATTCTGGACTTCGTAGCCGAGCGCAACGCGGCCGCGGCGCTGCTGCTGAGCGAGCGACGAGACGAAGCCCTGGCCGTCCATCGCCTGGAAGTTCCCGCCACGCTCCACGGCACGTTGCTGAGCACCAACGCCATTGAAAACGTCATGCGCAACTGGCGTGAACAGACCGGCAATGTCAAACGCTGGAACGTCAAGGGTGACATGCTCGAACGCTGGGCGGCATCGGGATTGCTGTGGGCTGAAAGCGGCTTTCGACGCATCGCCCACAGCGCCGATCTTCCCCAACTCCGGGAGGCCCTTCGCCGCTCGGTTTTGGAGCCGATCTCCGCCCCGGCTTCTCCGCTTCGCTCCGAACCCTCCGCTCCAATCGACTCCAAAACCGAAGATCCCTCTTGCCAACCAATTAGCCAATAGAACACCAATCTACCTGCCAACCTCCACCGACTTTTAACGATCTACGGGACATCCCCTGAGAGGCGAAGCGTTAGGCGAAACGCTGTGGAATATGGGAAGCCCATTGTCGGCAATCTGGAAGTCCTATAAGTGTCTGTCATGTGGCTACATCTGGTAGCCGAATGAAGGGATGGGGTCGAGGGAAGAGGTCAGTCCGGAATGGCGTTAAGATAAGGGGGATTTAGGATGGGTTAGGAGGTTGACCGAATGGAGGCTTCCGTCCAAGGGGTCGTCCAAGGGGTCAGGCGGCATGAAAGGCTGATGGGGGGAGCCTCGGGAGCGGTTGAGGTTCGGAGAGCCTGATAAATTCGATGTTGTAAGTTGTGGTGATGAAAACCCAACCAAAAAGCCTACCGACGGAATCGAGCTTCATTGGCATCGATTATCACAAGCGATACAGCGTCTATTGCGTGGTTGATGGCCACGGCGAGGTGCTCAGCCAAGGGCGCATCGAGCACGCGATCAGCGGAGATTTTGCCCGGCTCGTCGAGCGGTGGCCGGGGTGCCGGATCGTCTTCGAAGCGAGCATGAACTGGCACTGGCTCTACGAGATTCTCGAGCTGGTGATGCCCGCCGAGAACATCGTGTCGGCCAACCCGTTTAAGACGCGGATCATCGCCGAGGCCCAAATCAAGACCGATAAGATCGACGCCCGAGCGTTGGCCAATCTTTTGCGGGCCAATTTAATTTCGAGCGTCCACATCCCCAGTCGCGAGACCCGCGACATCAAGAACGTGCTGCGCCAGCGCTGTTTCTTCGTGCGCCAACGCACGATGCTGCGCAACCGCATCCACCGGTTACTCGGCGGCCAGCACGAACTCAAACTTCCTGTCTGCAGCGATCTCTTCGGCAAGAAGGGGCTGGGGTTCTTGGAGAAGCTCGAGTTGCCCGAACCAGCAGGCATGCTGCTCGCCCAGCAACTCGCCCTCCACAACGAGTTGGTCGCGCGCATCCGCCAAGACGAGGCAGCGCTCAAAGATCTCATGAGCCAAAGCCCCGAGCTCACCCACGTCTGTAGTCTCCCCGGGATGGGACCCATCCTGGCCGCGGTTGTCGTCGCCGAGATCGACGACATCTCGCGCTTTGCCTCCGCCCAGAAGCTCTGCGGCTACGCGGGACTCTGCCCGGCGACGAGCAGCAGCGGCGGCAAGACCTACCACGGACGACTACTGCCCCAGTGCAACAAATGGCTGCGTTGGGCCTTCGTAGAGGCTGCCTGGGTAGCCGTTGGCTGCTCGCCTTACTTCGGCGACTACTACAAAAACAAACGTGCTCGCGGCAAGAAAGCCAACACCGCCATCCTGGCCACCGCCCGCCGGATGGCCCGTATCACCTGGAGCCTCTTGACCGAAGGGCGATCCTACACGAACTTTCCAGAGTCCCAAAAACTCCCAAGCCAGCGCCGTGACGCGGACGGGCAAACGCCTTCCCGATCCGGCCTGGCCAAGGAAAAAATCGAAGGCATGAAAACTCCGAAAACGAGCCCGGGACGCAAGAGCCGATCTTCTCGAAAACAATTTCCCCAGCCGCTCCAATGAACGACTGGTTGGTCGCTAAGCCACTCTAGGCTTAGTCGGCGCACCTTGGGTCAGGATGGAGGGCTGGGGATCTGATCGCCACAATGGATGGGGGCCCGAAGTGCCCGCCCCGCAGAGAAGTGTGATTCCAGCATCGCTTTCCTCCCAAGTACACAGGCTCCTTCCCTCGAGGTAAGAGCCCGCGCTTTTCCATGACTTGATGGTCACCCATTGGGAGCTTACTTCTGCGTCCCCCGCCGAACTTGGTCCGAGAACCCTCTAAATTAGACCCTTGACACGCCTTCCACGTTTTTTTCAGAGAGGTCCTTCACATTGACATATTGCTGTAGAGGATCTGCGTTCGGATCGCTCGGAATTGCCACAGCGCGTTCAACGTTTCCCCGCCGTCGCATCTCCGGTAGGAATTCGATTGCCGCCGACTGACCGAAAGCCTATGCCGAATGCCGTGAATCGAACGCTCCCTCTCACCCTCGCGATGGCGGCGACAGCTTTTTCTGGCTGCGCCACGCTGGACGAGTTTCTCGCGGATCTGGATGACGGTCCGCAGGTGGTCTACGTGCGGGAACCCTCGGGGCCCGTGTTCTACGACCCCTACTACAATCAGGCGAAGATCTACCGCCAGCCTCGGTATTACGAGGAGACGACGAAGAAAAAGAAGGGCGACAAGGTGACGAAGACCAAGAAGATCAAGAACGAATACGGTCAGACGGTCTACAAGGAGAAGACGACCGAAACCAAAAAGAAGAAAAAGAAGAAATGAGCCTCTCCAAATCGCTTCTCTTTCTCAGCCTCCTCGGACTCGGCAGCGCGGTGGCATCGGACCTGGATTTCACGCTCGTGAACGGGACCAGCCGAAGCTTCGAGGCCGTCTACCTCTCCGCATCCAACGACACGGACTGGGATGGAAATCTCCTTACCGACGGCAGCGTCCTCGCCGTGGACGGCGAACTCGTGGTGACGTTCCCCGAATCGTCGAAATCGGCGGCGACCTGGGATTTGAAAGTGGTGGATTCCGATGGCGTCGCCGTGACTTTCGACGACGTCAATCTGATCGATGTCGAAAGCATCTCGCTGAAGGGCGAAGACGGAAACTACTCCGCTGAGGTGGAGTAGACGCCGTCCACTCTCAATCACGCTTGGACTACGGGACGCCGATTCCAAGGTGACTGGAGCCTGCCGGACGACCATAGTCATCAGATGCACCCCACTGAAATCGCGCGAAGCTACGATTCCATCGCGGACGTCTGGCTCCAACCGCACATCCAAACAAACGGCATCGACCAGTTTAAGCGGGCGATTCAGTTCAGTTCCAACCGGGGATTTGCCCTCGATATCGGCTGCGGCTCCAGCAGCCGGTTTCTCGATCTTCTTCGCGACCAAGGATTCCACGTCGAGGGACTCGATCTTTCGAAGGAAATGATACTCCGGGCCAGGCGGAACCGACCGGACATCGACTTCCATCATGCCGATATCTGCACGTGGGACTTCCCCAGGCAATACGACTTCATTTCGGCGTGGGACAGCACCTGGCATCTCCCCCTCGACCAACAGGAACCGGTCCTGCGGAAAATCTGTGCCGGCCTTTCTCCGGGCGGCGTCTTGATCTTCACCACCGGAGGACTGGATGGACCTGCGGAAAAGTCCGATTCAGCGATGGGGCCGCCGGTCTACTACAGCGTGCTGGGGATCCCGGAGACCTTGCGACTCCTGGCGCAATTCGACTGTGTCTGTCGACACCTGGAATTCGACCAGCACCCGGAGAAGCATTTATACATCATCGCGCAGAAGGCCGAACCAAACGCTGCCGCGGACCTGAATCCGCTTCCCACCGCAAATCCCACTCCCGCATGACCGAAAACGATCCCCACACCCTCCAACGATTCCTGACTGCCCAGGACGAAAATTTTGACGCCGCTCTGAAGGAATTGCGCGACGGACGGAAACAATCCCATTGGATCTGGTACGTCTTCCCCCAGGTTTCGGGTCTGGGTTCCAGCTCGATGGCACAACGTTTCGCAATCCAATCGCGCGCTGAAGCCGTCGCCTACCTGGAGCATCCGATCCTCGGTCCGAGATTGCGGAAATGCTGCGACGCTTTGCTCGCGCACCGCGACGCTCAGATCGATCAGATCATGGGGTTCCCGGACAACCTGAAGTTGCAGTCATCCATGACGCTATTCGCAGCCATCCCGCCGAATGACCCACTCTTTCAGAGCATTTTGGATGAGTTCTACGGAGGCCGGAAGGATCCGCGAACGATGGAATTCCTGAGCACGTCGCCCGAATAGAATGGCGCGAAGTCGTCCGGGGCGGCGGGCTTGGCAGCCCGGCGCCGCACGGGTTTCGCCAATCAGAAAGAAAAACACCAAATTCAACGAAGATGACCACTCCAAGGAAAGTCATGGTGATGCCCGACAAGGGGAAGCGTGATCCGCGCTTGGTCACGATCCGACGTGGCGGCGTTCTCATTGATTCGGATCATCGTCTTCTCGCCGTCTGGGCGGCGGACTGTGCCGCGCATGTCCTCCACCACTTTGAGGATCAGCATCCCCAGGACTCGCGTCCACGGGAGGCAATCCACCAAGCGCGGGCCTGGGCACGCGGCGAAATCAGCATGACGCAGGCGCGCACGGCTGCCTTCGCTGCTCACGCCGCCGCGCGGGATGCCTCCGGCGCGGCAAGGGAAGCCGCTCGAGCAGCCGGCCACGCGGTGGCGGTCGCCCACATGGCCGATCATGAACTCGGCGCTGCAGCATACGCGATCCGAGCCGCGCGGGCCGCAGTGGGATCAGACTCGGAGACGGAAGTTGGCCGGGAGGAGTGTCGTTGGCAGCGGGCTCAGCTCCCGGGCGCGATTCGCGATCTCGTTTTGGACGATCAGCGACTCCGGAACGCCAAGTGTTGGTCTCTCTTCGACCAAGCCGAATAAGCTGTCCCTCCTGAAGCCTGACCCCGACGCCGCAGCCCCGGACTCGATATTCCTTTCTGCCTGGCGCCGATTTCGGGCATTCTCATTTCCTATATGGCAAACGCAATGGTCATCGGCATCGGCGGAGTCGGCTCCGTCATCGGACAGAAACTCCACGAGTACGACTGCTTCGACCGCATCGTCCTGGCCGACATGGATCCAACGTTCGCGCGACAGCTTGCCGCCCGCACGCCGAACAATCGATTCACCGTGGTCGCCGCGAACGCCATGGACACCGCCCGGCTGACGGCTCTCATGCAGGAGCATTCGATCGACGTCACCTGCAACGCCTGCGTTTGCCAGACGAATTATTCCGTCATGGAAGCCTGCCTCCGAGCCGGTTCCCATTACCTCGACATGGCCGCCGACATCTACTCGGCCCCCGGCGTTAAACGCGCGGGTAAAAATTCCTTCGAAGCGGAGATCGAGATGTTCAATCAGTCCTACCTCGACAAAGGACTGGCCGGCATTCTCTGCATGGGAATGGACCCGGGCGCGGTCAATATTTTTGCCCGGTGGGCAATGGACCGGCTCGATACCGCCAGCTCGATCCGCGTCCTCGACGCGGACAACGCCGAAGTTCGGGGCTACCGATTTGCCGTCCTGTTCTCCCCCGAGACCTTCTTCGAGGAACTTGGAGCCGTCCCGTATTTTGTCCGCGAGGGCCGCGTCGTGTCGGGTCGTCCCCTCGAAACGGAGGTCGAGTGGGTCCGCTTCCCCGACCCGATCGGGTTGCAAAAAACTTACGCCGTCGCTCACGAAGAAGGAGTCTCCCTCGGCATCTACCCTCCCTTCGTCGAAAAAGGTGTCCGGTACTCGGTCTTCAAGTATTCCGTCCCCGACAAGGTCGTCAACATTTCGAAAAGCCTCGCTCTCCTCAACCTCGACACCTGGAAAAAGATCAAGGTCGATGGCGTCGAAGTCTCCCCGGTCCGCGTCGCTTCCGCCAGCCTCCCGAAGCCCGCCGCCCTCGGCGCAACCGTCGATGGTTACTCCTGCGTCGGCACCGAAGTTCGCGGCACCAAGGACCGGCGGCGCGTTGAGTATTTCGTCTACTCGATGGACTCGCACCGCGAAACCTACGAGAAATACGGCTACAGCCTCACGCTCGTTCAGACGGGAATCCCGCCCGCCGTGACCGCCCGGCTCCTCGTCGAAGGAAAAATTCCCGAGCGCGGGGTCATGATGCCCGAGCACCTCAATCCCGACGCCCTCATGGAAGCCTTCCCCCGGGAAGGTCTCCCGATCTTCGTCGAAAAACGCGAAGTCGAGCGTCTTTAAGGTTAAGTTCCGCGCGAAACTCGCAACCGTCGATCCCGAACGAGGCAGCGACGCTTCATTCATCCCGATTTCAAACGGTCACCGTCTCGCCAGCAAATGCAGTCGCTGCCACCACCACCCGATTTTCCCGTCTTCGTTCGTGGTCAGCCGATAAAGCTCACGTGCCGCCGTCGGCACCTCGGCAATCAATTTCTTCACCGCAATCTGATTGTCCGGTGAGGTCGCGGCAGTCTCGAAATACCACTCCAAATCCGGCTGCTCCAGTCGACTGATCTCGCACCGTTCCACTTCCAACCCGGCGGCCCCCATCAGTTCCCGCCACTCCGACGGCGGCATCAAACGACCGTGGCTCGGGTCGCGCAACTTCTCGACGCGATTCATCCAGCCCGCCGCCAGTTCATCGTCATCCGGCACGCTTCCATCGATCACGAGCAAGCGCCCGTCCGGCCGCAACACCCTCGCCGCTTCCCGGACGAACGCCCCCGGATCACTGAAATGATGCGCCGCCGTCCGGCAAGTGACCACGGCAAACAAACCGTCCGGGTAGGGCAATTCCTCCGCAGCGTGTTGCTCTGTCCGGCAGGTAAATCCTTCTTCCGCCAAAAGGTTGGCGGCATTCTCTAACATCCGCTCCGAAACGTCGGATGCAATCACGACGAACCCCCGGCGCGACAGCCAGAGCGCGGTGTGACCTCCACCGGTCGCAACGTCCAAAGCCCGCGCACCTTGACCCGACGGAAAGCCCGTTCCATCCACCGTTTCGTCCAGATCGCTGACGTTCGCCAGGACGTGCGACCTGCCATACCGATCGCTCTGCCGGTCAAACTGCTTCCGTGCGGACTCCTGCGAAGCGTCCAGGCTCACCGGACTTCCAAAATGAAGATCAGTCGCCCCTTCCCCCACTGCGGTCCCCGAATAAAAAGCGGCGCATCTCGCGCCAACTCCACGTCGGAGGTCAGAATGAACCGCCCGTCGGCGTAGAGTTCGAGCCCAACCTGATAGGCGCTTTCGGTGCGACCATTGCACCGCAGCTTCAGAAAAAATCGCTTCGTCGGGACGATCCATTCCTCGGTCCCCTTGAGAATCTTCTCCTTGTCATCTTCGATGAGGTAATAGGTGTTGTAGCCGAAAATCTCGCGGATCTGGTCCACGAAGGGTTCGAGTTCTTTCGAGGGTGCCCGGGCGGGTTCCTCCGTCGTAGCCAGTACCAGTCCCGTCCAAATCCGGTCGGCCGCCTGCGCCGGTGTGAGCGCCGCCGACAGCGCAACCAGCGCAATTGGGAAAATGACACCCCAACGCCTCATCACAGTTGCTCCGTTGGTGCGATGTAGCCCGCGCCTTCGATCCAGAGGACAGAGCCTCTGCCGCCGGGCGCCTGAAACACGTAGGCCTCGGCTGCCGGATCCTGTGACTGAGCCTCGATAACCCGGGTGACGAACTGCGCCTCGGCTCTGCCGCCAGCGTCCCCCGTCATCCAGAAGCCCGTTAGCACCGTCGCGACGACGAGCAGAAACGAACCCGCCCAGATCAACCGGGCAATGGGAAAAAGCGAACCTCGCTCCGGCGAACTCCGGGTCACCGGTCGCTCGCGCTCAATCGCTGCGAGCACCTGCGAATTCACAAAGTCACCGTGCGCAAGTCGTGCCGACGGCACCCCCTCCCGCATCCGATCGCGCAGCGCCAGCCAGCAATCCCGTTCGCGCATCGCCTCGCGGACGTCGGGCAACTCCTGCTCAAAGGCCGCGCGCTCGGCCTCGTCCATCGTCCCGTCGACCCACGCCGTGTGCCGTTCCTCAAAGCTCATCGTAAAGATCCCTCAGTTCTATTTGCATTTTCTTCCGTGCATAAAACAAACGCGACATCACCGTGCCCATCGAGCAATCCACGACGTCGGCGATTTCCTTGTAAGTCAAATCCTCCACCTCTTTCAGCACAATCACCTCCCGGTGCTCCGGACTCAATGTCGCCAGCGCCCGTTCAAATCGCTCGAAAAATTCACCCCGCTCCACGCTCAATCCGGGTCGATCCGGCTCGCTCGGCGTCGTCCGTGACGCCGCGTCAATTTTCATCGGCCCCAACTCCAGTTCCGACTGCGGTCGCACCTGCTTCTTCCTCAACAGATCGATAGCGGCGTTCCGCCCAATCCGGCACAACCAGCTCACGAATTGAGTGTTCCCGTCCAGCCGCCCCAGCGATTTCCACGCGCGGATAAATGTCTCCTGCGTGAGATCGAGAGCGTCTTCGGAATTTCGGATGATGGAATACGTGACCATGTAAACGCGATTGCGGTGGCGGGTCATCAGCTCGTCGAACGCGGACGTATCGCCCTCGCGACTCTTCGCGATCAGCGACTCATCCTCCACAACGACCTCGTGACTCATTGGGTGACGCCCCCGACCACAAATTTATTCGCGAAAAAATTACCTAAAGCTCACCGCGACGGCGGCGAAGTTCCACGCGATACTCGCCCATCATGTCGACGATCTTCTCGCGGATCGGAAAAAGCATCTCCGTGAGCGACTCGAGATCGGTCTGAGCCATCTGGCCGGCCTCGTGCAGGCGGTACGCGGCGTTCAGGGAGTCGGTCGCAGCCTTGAGACTGCGCTTCAGATACGCGATGGTCATGCCGACTTCCGAGTAGTCATCTCCGCACAGAGCCGCGGCCAATTTCGCTCCGCAGATCGCCACCCGCGACGCCATTTCCACCGCGAGCGGGTTGTCCTTGAGCGCATCCCGCCCCTCAACCAGCGCGAAGACTCGGCGGTTCAACTCCATGCTCTGCAGGTAAACCTCGGAATTCTGCAACTCGTCGAACTCCTCGTCTTCTTCCCCATCTTCGGCGTCCACCACCTCGAGTTCATCCTCGCCGTCCTCGTCATCTTCCTCATCCTCGTCGTCGTCCGCCGAGAACTCGATCAAGGTCTCCCACTCCTCCGACGCTTCCTCTTCCTCGTCATCCGAGTCGTCCATCACGTGATTCCAACCCATCTCCCTTGCGATGATTTCGTCGCGATCCGGGTGATCCGAATACTTCTCGAAAAGCGCAAAATATTGATCGGTCTTACGGTCCTGCTGTTGCAGAAAGCGCTCCCACTCATACTCGTCCCAAAGCTCGGGACACCCGAATTCGTCGTCCGGCATAATTTTTCTTAAATCACCGCCGCCGCTTCCGCAACGGGTTTCTCGCGCTCGGTTTGCAAACGCAGTTGGCCGCACGCCGCCGCGATGTCGTGCCCCTTCTCGCGGCGCAACGTCGCCGACACCTTCGCCGCGTGCAGCACGTCGACAAATTGCTCGCAGACTTCGTCCGTCGGTCGCACCCAATCCAGACCTTCGACCGAATTATAGGGAATCACGTTCACCTTGGCGTTCAATTTTCGCACGATTCGCGACAGCGCCACCGCCTGATCCGGCGAATCATTCACCCCGGCGATCAGAATGAACTCGAACGTAATCTTCTGCTTCTTGCGCTCGCAAAAATACGCGCACGCATCAAGCAGCTCGGCCAACGGATACTTGCGGTTCACCGGCATGATGTGATCCCGCACCTCGTCCGTCGCCCCGTGCAGCGATACCGCGAGCCGCAGTTGCATCGGCTGGTCAGCGAGATCCCGAATCCGGGGAGCCAGTCCGCTCGTCGAGACGGTGATGTGGCGCGCTCCGATGTTCGGCCCCCACGGCGCGTTGATGATTTCGATTGCCCGCAGCAGATTGTCGTAGTTTGCGAACGGCTCGCCCATTCCCATGAAAACGAGATTGTTCACCCGCTCGCCCGAGATCGCCTCGACTTGAAGCAACTGGTCCACGATTTCGCCCGCATCCAGATTTCGCTTCCAGCCATCGAGTCCACTCGCGCAAAATTTACAGCCGTAAGCACACCCGACCTGCGACGACACGCACAGCGTCCGCCGATCCGACGCTCCACCGTAAAGCGCGGGCGACGCCGGAATGAGCACCGTCTCGATGAGCTGCCCGTCGGCCAATCGGAATAAAAATTTCCGCGTGGTGTCCGCCGAGCCGATCGTCCGGACCAATTCGAGCGCCCGGTCGTCAAACTCCTCCGCCAGCCGCTCCCGCATCGCGGACGGCAGGTTGGTCATCTCTGCGAAATTTCCAACCCGCTTCGCGTAGAGCCACTCGATCACCTGCTTCGCCCGGTAAGCCGGGTCCCCCGCCGCGCGGAATCGCTCCGTCAGTTCGTCGAGAGTTAAAGCCTTGATTGAATTCATCCGGCCAAGCCTAGCATCCAACGAGAAGAATGGGACGCTCTTTCGTGCGATCCATCTTCGGAGCGTCGGTATCTGCTTACGATTCGCGTTTCTCCCCCCACTCCCGGAAGCTACCGTTCCGCCATGGACGACTCATTTCTCGCTGAAATTTCTAACCTCCGCGCGACCCAACAGCCCCACGTCCTCGTCCTCGTTACCGCCACCCGCGGCAGCACCCCGCAAGACGCCGGAGCGACGATGCTCGTCAACCCTGCCGGACTCGCCGCCGGAACCGTCGGCGGAGGCAAAATCGAAGCCGCTGCCATCCGCCACGCCATCACCCTCCTGGCCGATCCGCTCTCGCCGTGCACTGCCACGGTCGAATGGAACCTCCAGCGAGACATCGGCATGACCTGCGGCGGGACCATGTCTCTCTATTTCGAAATCCACCGCCCGGCCGCGTGGACCATCGCGCTCTTCGGAGCCGGCCACGTGGCGGCCGCGCTCATCCCCGTTCTCGCGCCGCTCGATTGCCGCATCATCTGCCGCGACCCGCGACCCGATTGGATCGCCCGCCTCCCGACCGCGCCGAACGTCACGGCGACCGTCACCGATCCGCTCGCCGACTCCGTCGACGAGCTTCCCGACGACGCCTACGCTGTCCTGATCACTCAAGGTCACGCCACCGATTTTCCCATCCTCCGGCGGATCCTCCAGACCCGGGACTTACCGTTCGTCGGCGTGATTGGCAGTCAATCGAAGCGGGCCGTCCTCGAGCGCGAACTTCGGGAGGCCGGCTGCTCCGCCGAACGCGCCACCCAATTCGAGTGCCCCCTGGGACTCCCCGTCGGATCAAATCATCCGCACGAGATCGCCATCAGCATCGCCGCTGGTCTGCTCGCGGCCCGAGATCGTCACCGAACGTTGTAATCCCGCTCAGAAACGATCTCATAATTCCCGTCTTCGCCTTCTTTTAGACTATATTCTTTCGTGAAATAAAATCCGTCCCGCTCCGAGAAGCTCCCGAGGGCCTTCACCGACCCGTCCTCCAGCCGGTTGATTGAATTGACGCGGAAGACAACCCCCCGATCCAACGTGCGGCGGTCCAGAATCCCATCTCTCGAAACTGGCAGTGCGCGGGAGAAGGGCAACATCGTCAACCCGGCCTTGCCTTTGTCGGAAGCGCTCTGCAGTCGATCGACCACCACCGAAGGCGGATCGTCGCCGAGTGCGCCCGAACCCAAAAAAAATGTCTTCACGTCCCTCGCAAATCCCAGCTCGCGATACTCCAGCATCCGGCGAAAGACCGCCTCCATAACCGCGACGTCGCTGTCCATTTCGGGATACGGCCGTTCGCGAATGGTGCTCGCCGCGATCCGCTCGTCGAGTGTCGCGACATCTCCTGGCGCGCCGATCAGCTTCCCCTGAACACTGCTCCGCGAGCGCGCCACCGTGGATGCCGATTTCGCCAGAGTTCGCGCCTGCCGGTGGGCCGCAGTTTCCTGAACGTCACGATTGACCTTCAGCTCCATTTCCTCCTCGCGGGTCTCGTACTGCCGCTCGTACAGCTCCTGAAGCGTGATTTCCCGCACGGTGTACGGGTATTGCCGCTTCTGCGCTTCGACGGCCATCGGAGTCAAAAGGCAGAGCGCCAGCAGCAATTTCATCATTGTCCCGTTCTATTTACCCAGGCGACAGAAGTCGATGGCGGAAAAACTGGCGCACCCCACGCGATTCGGTATCGTCTCGTCGATGGGAAGTCAGAGAGTGCGGGTTGGAAATCGGGAAATCGGTGGTAAGAAGCTTCTCTTCATCCTCGGGCCGTGCGTCATCGAAAGCCCGGCCTTCACTCGCAGAATGGCCAAGAAAATCGACGCCATCTGTCGCGATCTCGACGCCGACTACGTTTTCAAAGCATCCTACGACAAAGCCAATCGGAGTTCGGTGAAGTCCTTTCGCGGCACCGCCGCTCGCGATGGTTGCCAGCTCCTCGCCGAGATCGGCACTAACCTCGGCGTGCCGGTCACGACCGACATCCATTCACCGGAGGAAGCGGGCATTGCCGCCGAATTCATCGACCTCCTTCAGATCCCGGCATTCCTCTGCCGCCAGACCGACCTCATCACCGCAGCCGCAGAAACCGGTCGCACGGTGAACGTCAAGAAAGGGCAATTTCTCGCCCCGTGGGACATGCGGAACGTCGCCGACAAGCTCTCCGCAGCTGGTTGCCAGGACTTCTGCTTCACCGAACGCGGCACGACCTTCGGTTACAACAACCTCGTTGCCGACATGCGCTCGATCCCCTGGATGCAGGATCTCGGCGTTCCCGTCATTTTTGACGCCACTCATTCCGTCCAGCGTCCCGGCGGTGGCGGCGATACCACCAGCGGAGACGGGGCCCTCGCGCCGACCCTCGCGCGAGCCGCCGTAGCCGCCGGGTGCGACGGTGTTTTTATTGAAACTCACGAAAATCCCTCTAAAGCCTTGTCTGATGGCCCGAATCAAGTCCCGCTGCGGAAACTCCCCGCGCTCCTCCGCCAACTCCAGGCTGTCCACAATGCGGTCCATTAATCCGCTTACCCTCGGCGCGATCGCCCTGCTCCTGGCCGTTGTTCCGGCCACGGCCGAGTCAAAATCGAAAGACGAGCCGAAGGACGGACAGACATCCGCCGCAGAATCGAGCGAAGAGCAGGCGATGTTCAAGGAGCTACCCGTTGGCGAGCCGTTCGAGGGCGTCCGGATCCCCCAGATGGACGCGAACGGCAATCTCCGAATGCTTTTCGACACCAAGAAAGCGACCCGGATTGATGATCAACACATCGACATGGAGATGCTCAAAATCGAGATCCACAACGAGGACGGCACCATCTTTCAAGTCTCGATGCCCCACTCGATCTTCGACCTCGATACCAATATTCTCGCCAGCGACACTCCGGTCGAAATCCGCCGCGAGGATTTTATCATCACCGGCGACACCGCGAATTTCCACACGAAGACAAAATACGGCCACATTATCGGCAACGTCAAAATGATCATTTTCAACACCGAAGACATCGAATGAGTATCCGTTTTATCCCCATCGCCCTCTGCCTAGCCCTCGCCACCTCCCTCGTCGCGCAATCGAATTCCGCGACGATGTCCCCCGACTCCAGTTCGAAGAAAAAGGACCCTTCCGGCCTCGGGCTTCTTCAAAAGGACCGTCCGAAAGGCGCGAAGACCGAGATCACGGCCGAAGACGAAGCCACTTTCGACAACGAGGCCAACCTCGCGACGTTCAAGGGCCGGGTCGTCGTCAAAGATCCTCAGTTCACCCTCTTCTGCGACGTCCTCAAGGTGTTCCTCAACGCCGAACGCAAGGGAATGGATCGCGCTGAAGCCGACGGCAACGTCGTGATCATTCAGGAAAACGTCGACGACGAGGGCGACGTGGTGAAATCCATCGGCCGTGCGGGTAAAGCTCTCTTCCAACCTTCCACCGGCGACATCACCCTCACGATCTCCCCGCAGATCCAGCAAGGCATCAATAACCACGTCGCGGCAACCCCCGAAACGGTCATGATCCTCAATCGCCAGGGCAAGCTGACCACCGTCGGAAAAAGCCGCACGACCATCGTCGACGCGACGGACTCTCAGTAAATGAGCGCAGCCCCAAATCTCACCGAGAGCGCGGACGCGGCGAAGACCGACAAAGGCGAACACGCCAAGCCGCTCCTCCAAACCAGGCAACTCGTCAAAGTCTACGGCGGTCGTGCCGTCGTCAACGGCGTCGACATCAACGTCAAACAGGGCGAAATCGTCGGCCTCCTCGGCCCGAACGGTGCTGGCAAGACGACCACGTTCTACATGATCGTCGGCCTCGTCCGTCCGAACGGTGGAGAGGTCCATTTCTCCGGCAAGGACGTCACGCATCAGCCGATGTACAAGCGTGCCCGCGAGGGAATGGGTTACCTCCCCCAAGAGGAATCGATCTTCCGTAAGCTCACAGTGGAGCAGAACATCATGGCGATCCTAGAAACGACCAAGCTCAACAAGAAGGAGCGCAAGCATCGCTGCGAGGAACTTCTCACCCAGTTCGGAATTGAACACCTCTCGAAAAACTACGCCCTCACGCTGTCCGGTGGTGAGAAACGCCGACTCACCATCGCGAGATCCCTCGTCACAAATCCGACTCTTCTCATGCTCGACGAGCCTTTCAGCGGCGTCGACCCCATCGCCGTTTATGACGTCCAACAGATCATCACCGATCTGCGGAAGTCCGGACTTGCGATCATCATCACCGATCACAATGTCCGCGAGACCCTGAACATCGTCGATCGCGCCTATCTCATCTTCGAGGGCCGCGTTGAAAGCCAAGGCAACAAGGACTTTCTTCTTAACGATCCCATCAGCCGCAAACTTTACCTCGGCGAGACCTTCACCATGTAGCGTCACCGCCACCCCTGGCCGCGCTATCTAACTGGCCCAAGACGCCACCCACCCTTCCATCCCCTAGTGCCCGCCCAGCTCGTCAAACACATCAAGGTCGGTGATTTCTACGCCAACCACGCCGATCTCCTCGGCATGCGGCTCGAAGGCCTCTCCCTTGGGATGAGTCGTCGGATTCGTGAACCCACCATCAACCGTCCGGGACTCGCTCTCTCCGGCTTCTACAGCTATTTCGCCGGCAAGCGCATTCAGGTGATCGGTAGCGCGGAACTCAGCTACCTCAAGTCGCTCAAAGCTACCGTCCTCAAGGAACGCGCCCAGGAACTTTTCTCCCGCAACATCCCCTGTCTCGTCATCGCCCGCAACGCGAACGTCCCGGAAATCCTTTCCCAACAAGCCGCGGAATTCGAAACACCAATCTTCCGGACGCCGATGATCACGATGAAGTTCATCAACGCGGCCACGATCGCCCTCGAGACCGAGTTCGCCCCGAAGACCTCGGAATTCGGAAGCATGGTCGATATCCAGGGAATCGGCACCCTTGTCCGCGGCGACAGCGGCATCGGCAAGAGCGAATGCGTGCTCGGTCTCATCGAGCGCGGCTACAGTCTCGTCAGCGACGACATGACGAAACTCCGCGCCTTCGAGGGCCGCGAACTCATCGGCACTTCGCACGACCTCACCCGCTTCCACATGGAAGTCCGCGGCATCGGCATCATCAACGTCGCCAACGTCTTCGGCGTGGGTAGTGTTCGTCCCGAGAAAAGACTCGACCTCGTTGTCACACTAAAGGATTGGCACCAGGTCGAGAACGTTGATAGACTCGGCATTGATCGCGAATACTACGAGATCCTTGGCATCCGCGTGCCGCACGTCATTCTACCCGTGCGCACCGGGCGCGATCTGGGTCGCCTCGTCGAAGTCGCCGCGCTCGACCAAAAACTGAAGACCATGGGCCACAACACCGCGTTGGAGTTCAACGAACGTCTTCTCAGCCGAATGAACCAAAATCCCGATTAAGTCACATGGGGCTTTTATCCAGAAGAAAACCCGTCGAAGGCGCTGCTAGCTGCACCCGCGAAGTCGTTGTTCAAAATCGCAACGGTCTTCACGCCCGTCCCGCTGCAATGTTGGTGAAAATATCCAGCCGCTTTCGCGCCGAAATCTGGGTCGAAAAAGACGGTGAACGCGTGAATGGCAAAAGCATCATGGGACTCATGATGCTCGCCGCCGGGAAGGGTTCGAAGCTGAATCTCATCGCCGACGGTCCCGACGCCGAGAAAGCTCTCGAGGAGATTAATACGCTCATCGAAAGCCGCTTCGGCGAAGAATAAGTTTCGCGCCTGCCAAGCACAGGGTAGCGAGACAAGCTGCCGTCTCGCAGAGACTCTCGGCAACCCATTCACTGGACGACGTCTCCCGTTTCCGCTAATTCTCCCGAGTGAACGGCAACGGGCAGACCAAGGAGGAACGGCGATTTGAGGGAATCGCGGTCGCTCCCGGCATCGCCCAGGCTGAGATCGTCATTCACCAGCCCGAAGCCGAGGAGATCCCACGCCGGATCGTTGCCCCGGAGGAAATTCCTGCCGAAATCAACCGTTTCGAGTCCGCCCTCATCGCAACCCGCGCCGAATTGCTCGAGATGCAGCAGAGCATCGCTCTGGCTATTGGCACCAAGGACGCCAGCATCTTCGACGCCCACCTTCTCGTCGTCGAGGACCGCACGCTCATCGACGAAGTGCTCCGCTGCATCACTTCCGACGGTGAAAACGTCGAATACGCCTTCCACAAGATTGCTGATCGCTACTGCAAATCGCTCGGAGCCATCGACGATCCCTACCTCCGCGAGCGCGTCGTCGACATCGAAGACGTCGCCCAGCGCGTCATCCGCCATCTCCTCGGGAAACCTCAGGCACTCGCCACCCTCGACCGGCCGCACATCCGCGTCGGACACAATCTCACCCCTTCCGACACCGCGCAGATCAATCGCGATCTCGTTCTAGGATTCGTTACCGAAGCTGGCAGCAAGACCTCTCACACGGCCATCATGGCCCGCTCGCTCAGCATTCCGGCCATCGTCGGACTCCGTGACATTTGTTCCCACCTCAGCCCGGGCGATCCCGTCCTGATCGACGGCTACCGCGGGATTCTCATCGTCAACCCGTCCGCAGAAACACTCAAAACCTACGAGGCATTTCGAGCGGAACGCGCCGAAGTCGAAGAGCAACTGCAGCTCATTCGCGACACCAAAAGCCTCACTTCTGACGGTAAACACATCGTCCTCTCGGCGAACATCGAGCTTCCCGTTGAGATGGAAGATGTCAATGAAGTCGGGGCTGAAGGTGTCGGACTCTTCCGCTCGGAGTTCCTTTTCCTGGAAAGCAAAACCCTCCCTGGAGAAGAGAGTCAATACGAGGCGTACCGAGCCGTTGCCGAACTCTCGCAGCCCCACTCAGTCATCATCCGCACCCTCGACATTGGCGGAGACAAGGATTTCAGCCACATGGGCTTCCCCCTAGAAGCCAATCCATTCCTCGGTCTCCGGGCGATCCGTTTCTGCCTCCAACACCCGGATATTTTCAAAACCCAACTCCGCGCCATTCTCCGTGCCTCGACCTACGGCGACGTAAAAGTCATGTATCCTATGGTCTCCGGAGTGACCGAAGTTCGCCAAGCCAACGCGGTGTTGCGGGAATGTCAGGACGAACTCCGCTCGGAAGGAATCCCGTTCAACGAGGACATCGAGATCGGGGTCACCATCGAGATTCCCAGCGCGGCCATCAGTGCCGATCGTATCGCCCCGGAAGTCGACTTTTTCAGCATCGGGACGAACGATCTCATCCAATACACGATCGCCGTCGACCGCGTGAACGAACGGATCGCCCACCTGTACAAACCCACGCACCCCGCCATCCTCCGACTCATCCGCATGACCGTCGACGCCGCCCGCGCCAACAATATCTGGGTCGGCGTTTGCGGCGAGATGGCCGGCGATATCGCCCTCACTCCCCTCCTCCTCGGCCTCGGCATCGAAGAACTCAGTACCGGCCCTTCGCTCGTCCCCCGGGTAAAAAAGGCAATCCAGAGCCTCGACCTTCCCACTTGCGAGGACCTCGTCGAGCGCGCGCTGGCAGCCGAGAACGCCGCTGCGATTCTTCAACTCACCACCGAGCTAGCCAGGGAGCGCTATCCCGAGCTTCTTTAAAAGCTCAAGCCGCTGGGACATCCGTGAGGCGGAGGCCAGCGCCGCCAAAATTACCAACCGCTACTCCTCCTTCAGCCCTTCCTCATACTTCAGCCGATCCTGGACCGCCCGATCCTTGTAAAAAAGAATCCCGTAGCGCCGGATGTTGTAAACGAGCGCCCGGAGATTATCCGCCACGGTCTTGTCGGTCAGCAAGGTCCCGAGCGGCCCTTTCCCGTCCCGAGCGTCTGCGATGACGCCGCGGAGTTCGTCCATCGTGCGCGTAAACGCTTCGGCGGAGTCCTTCGCTGCCTCCACCGTTTCCTGACTTTGCTGCACCGTCTCCTCCACGGTCACGGTCACCCGATCCACCGAGGCCGACACTTCTTCCATCGTCGCCGACGCGTCTCCCAGCACCTTCTCGAACCCCTTCGACGCGTCCGCGAACTCCGCGCTCGTCGTCTCCAGATTTTTTAAGGTTTCTTCGATCGCCCCGACACTCGTCGGATTGAGCACCTCCTCGTTGATCCGCGTGACGACCGTATTGATGTTCTTCACCGCCGCCTCGACGGTCTCCAGCAGATCGGATCCTCCCGCCGCCAGATCGCTCAAACCCGTCTCGCGCTGCCCCTGCACGACGGCGTCCGGCGGAATCGGTCGAAAACTTTCAACGTCGAGATCCGAAGGCATGGTGATCGAAACGTAGCTATCCCCAAGCAACCCGGAACTCCCGATGGTGAACTTCGAACCCTTCGGGATGCGAACGTCCTCGTAAAGCTTCAGAACGACGTAAACCCCGACCATGCTCTTGAGCACGTAGGGTCCTTCCTCGACTGATCCAATTTTCGCACCCGCCAGCAGCACATCAGCACCAACGAACAGCCCACTCGCGTTCGGATACTCCACCCGCACCTGATAAAACTCCTTCAGCCCATCTCCGAATCGGCCGAAATAAACCACCATCCCGCAGATCAGCGCGATTCCCAGGAGCATAAAAAACCCCACCCGCACCTGCGTTATCTTGTCCGCGTTTGTCATAATTCTTGCCCGTGTTTCATTCGCTTTCGTGTGACCGGCCTTCCACGAAGTCGGCGATCACCGGATCCCGGCTCGCGCGGAGTTCGTCCACGGTGCCGTAAAAATACACCTTCCCCTCGTAAAGCAACGCCACCCGGTCCGCGATGTGGTAGCAACTCGTCATGTCGTGCGTCACCACGACCGATGTCGCGTGTAGCTGCCGCTGCAGGCGACGGATTAATTTATTGATGCTGTCGGACACGATTGGATCCAACCCAGCTGTCGGTTCGTCGTAGAGAATCACGTCCGGCGGCGACACGATCGCCCGAGCGAGCGCCACGCGTTTCCGCATTCCGCCGCTCAAATTGACCGGCATTTTTTCTTCGCTTCCCCCCAAATTGACCATCGCAAGGGTCTCCGATACTTTCCGGCGGATCACGGCCTCGTCCCGCTCCCCCCGCTCGCGGAGCGGAAATCCCACGTTGCCCGCCACGCTCATCCCGTCAAACAGCGCCCCGTCCTGAAAAACCATTCCGATCTGACATCGAATGCGCTCCAACTCCCGTTCGGAAAATCCGACGATGTCGACACCCTCGACTAAAATTTCCCCCGAGACCGGCTTCATCAAACCAATTAAATGCCTCAAGAAGACGCTCTTGCCGCCTCCGCTTCGTCCCAAAAGCACCAGAGTCTCGCCGCGCTGAATGTTGATCGATAACCCGCGCAGGATCTCCTGCGCCCCGATGCGTTGATGCAGATCCCGCACCTCGATCAGCGGTTGGTTCGCCGCTGAACTCATCCCGCTGGGAACACGATGTTGAGGGCCATCGTCAGGAAGAAATTGGCAATGAGAACCGCCAGCGATCCGACGACGACGGCTTGAGTCGTCGCCCGCCCCACGCCGACCGCACCGTCCTTCGCGTAGAGTCCTTCCCGACTCGCGACGAAGACAATGATCACCGCAAAAACAAACCCTTTCGTCACTCCCATGACGATGTCCTCCATCTCGGTGAACTTCCACATATTGAGGAGGTAATAGGCCGAACCAACTCCCAGTATTTTCGTGGCGACGAGATAGCCCGCCGCGATTCCAAAGAAAATGCATTCGCCCACCAGCAATGGCAAAGAGACGAGCATTCCGATGGCTCGGGGAACCACCAGGTAGTCGACCGGACTCACCGCGAGCGCCCGCAGCGCGTCAATCTGCTGAGTCACTTTCATCGTCCCCAACTCGGCGCTGATCGCCGCGCCGGTCCGCCCAGCCACCATCAATCCCGCCAGCACCGGTCCCAATTCCCGGCACATCGACACCGAAATCACCGGCCCAACCGCCGTTTCCATGTTCAACGTCGCAAATTGAAAGAACGTCTGTGCGGTGAAGACCGCCCCAGTGAACGCACCCGTCACGATCACGACCATTTGCGATCCAAACCCGATCTGGCTGATCTGCCGTAACGTGAGCATCCACCGGATTCGCCCCCGAAAAATTGCACCGCAGGTTTCCCCCGCCAGTTGGCCGACCTGCCCGAAGTAGGCACAAAAACCCAGCCAAGCGCTGGCAAAATACCGGAGTAATCCCATTCCCGCTCGTTAACCGGCATCCCGGGAGAATCCCCGCCAACTCCCGCCGATCCTACAACTCAAACTTCCAGCCGCTGGGTCTTCTTCTTCGCGCTAATCCCTTCCGGCAGCGCACCGACGAACTTCGCGTCCAGTCCGGCCTTGTTGAAAAGCGACTTTAGCGACGACACGGAGGGCGATTTATCGTCGAACTCCATGTAAACGATGTCGTGGTTCGTATCGACCTTGTAACGAAGGCCCGAGAGCGTATCGAGCTCGAGTGCCAAACCCATCATTTTGTCCGCGCTGCGAACTCCGGCGGCGTAAACTTCCAGCTCGATCATGGCGAGATCATTCCCCCCATACCTCCCCCAAGGCAAGTGGGAAATCCCGGCCGAAACTCTCAGCTCCGCTCCCGCCTCAAAGAGACGCGACTTTCCACGGCCCCTTCACCCACCGCGGTCTCGATCTCCCAGCGGCGATCAAAGCAATTCGTCGGCTCATCGGGTTTCGCGAGACACTCGAATCGTCTGGCGTTACCATTCGGAAATATGCGCTTTCTCATCTTCGACACCACCTCCGCTCCGGCGAAAAAGACCCCTCTTCGCTCCGAAGTCGCCCCGGCCGACACCTGGGACCTCACCCCGCTCTTCGCCGACGACGCCGCGTGGGAATCGGAATTCCAATCCCTCCAGTCCGACTATTCCGCAATCAGCGACTTCCGCGGCCACCTCGCCGAATCCGCAGCCAAGCTCCTCGAAGCTTCTGGAATTCGAGAAGTCCATCGATCAACGCATCGAGTCGCTCAATCAATACGTCGCCCTCCGCACCACCGAAGACAGTTCCGACTCCGCGGCCCTCGCCCGTGAGGCCCGCTTCCAATCCGTCCTCGTCCACATCGGCGAGGCTTTCTCCTTCCTCGCGCCCGAGCTTCAAGCCCTCGACGACACGACTTTCGACGCTCGGATTGCCGATCCTGCTCTCGCCGAATGGCAGATTCCGCTGAAAAAACTCCGCCGCCTCAAGGCTCACACCCTTTCCCCCAGCGAGGAACGCCTGCTCGCCCTCGGATCCGCCGCTCTCGCGGGGCACCAGGAGACCTTCTCCCAGCTCACAAACGTCGACATGACCTTTGGAACGGTTCGCGACGCCAAGGATCGTGAGATCGAACTCACCCAAAGTTCATTCTCCTCCTTCCTCAACAGCAAAGCGCCCGGCGTCCGCCGCGAGGCCTTCCATAAGTTTTACGAGGAGTTCGAAGGTCACAAGTTCACCCTCGCCTCTTCGCTCGCCAACTCCGTTCGCACCGACGTCTTCCAAGCCCGTGCGCGTAACTACCCGAGCGCCCGCGAAGCGGCACTCTTCCGGGACGACGTCCCCGTCGCCGTTTACGACAATCTGATCGCGTCCGTTCACAAGAACCTTCCCGCCCTTCATCGCTACTACGACCTCCGCAAACGCGTGCTCGGTCTCGACGAAATCCACCACTACGATACCTACGTCCCTCTCGTCTCGGAGATCGAGACCGACATCCCGTGGCAGGGAGCCGTCGACCGCGTCCTCGCTGCGGTGCGTCCCCTCGGCGAAGATTACGTTGCCACCCTCGGCCATGGTCTCACCGCTGGCCGCTGGTGCGACCGCTACGAGAACAAGGGAAAACGGTCCGGCGCGTTCAGCTACGGCACCTTCGCGAGTCCGCCCTACATCATGATGAACTACAAGGCCGACGTCTTCTCAGACGTCTACACCCTCGCCCACGAGGCCGGCCATTCGATGCACACGCACTTCTCGACCCGTGCCCAAAGCTACCAGAACTATCACTACCCGATCTTCCTGGCGGAAGTGGCTTCGACCTTCAACGAGATGCTCCTCACCAAGCACCTGCTCGACGAGAATGCGGACGATCCGCGCATGAAGGCTTATCTCATCAGCCGCCAGATCGACGACCTCCGGGGCACTCTCTTCCGTCAAACGATGTTCGCCGAATTCGAGCGCGAGATCCACGCCATCGAAGAACGCGGCGACGCTCTCACCCTCGACACCATGCAGGAAACTTACCAGGGACTCCTGACCGCCTACTTCGGGCCGAATTTCGCCCTCGATGACCAACTACGTCTCGAGTGCCTCCGCATTCCGCACTTTTACAGCGCCTTCTACGTCTACAAATACGCGACCGGTATCTCCGCCGCGGTCGCGTTGAGTCAGCAGGTCCTTCAGACCGGTGACGCGTCGGCCTACCTCGCGTTCCTCAAGAGCGGCGGCAGCCGCTTTCCCATCGACACCCTCGAATCAGCCGGCATCGACATGAGCACCCCCGCGCCCATCGACGCCGCCCTCAAACTCTTCAGCAACCGGGTCGACGAACTCGACGCCCTGATGAGTTGAGGCTCCCGCAAACGCGCAGGGCATCGGAAAATCACCATTCAGAAACCTCCGCGAATCCGCGTCTCCGGGTGACGAAAAATCACTCACTCAGATCGAGATACGTGTAGCTCCCCAGCACCTTTTCGTAGCTCTTGAGCAATCGCATCGCCTCGTTCGGCTTCAGCCGGTCGCTCTTGATCGCAGCATCCGTCTGCGTTTTCATCCGCCGCGTCAGCTCCTTCGTATCCCACTGCGTCAGCGAAAGCACCTGCCCCACGGTGCTCCCTTCCAGCACCTCTTCGACGTAATATCCGCTGTCCTCATCTTCATCGAGGAACACGTGCATTTCGTTCACCCGCCCGAAGAGATTGTGCATGTCACCCATGATGTCCTGGTAAGCGCCGGTCAGGAAAAACCCCATGTAATAAGGCTTTCCCGCCTCCCATCGGTGCAGCGACAAGGTTTCCTTCACGTCGTGGAGATCGACAAATTTGCTCACCTTCCCGTCGGAATCGCACGTGATGTCCACGAGCGTGCCGTTTCGGTCGGGTAATTCGTTCAACCGATGAATCGGCATCACGGGAAAAAGTTGACCCAGGGCCCAGTGATCCAACAACGACTGGAAAACCGAGAAATTACACAAATACTGATCCCCAAGAGCGATCTCCATGTCCTTCACTTCCTCCGGCACGTAGCGGGCACCACGAAACGCCTCGACGATTTTCACCGCGATCTCCCAATAAACCGTTTCGACCTTGGCTTTGGCCCGAAGATCCAGAAGGCCCAGATCAAACATCGATTGCGCACGATCCCGGATCTCCTGCGCGTCGTGCAGGTTCTCCAAGCGATTTTTTTTCCCGAGATTGGTGTGGATTTCCACCATGTCATGGACCGGCTCCGGATCCCCTTCCTCGGCCACGACGGGTTCGTGGTCCCCGCTTTTTTCGATCGATCCAAACGCCTCGACCACCAGCACGGAATGATGCGCCACCAACGCCCGCCCGCTCTCGCTCACGATCGTCGGGTGCGGAACCTCCTCGGCGTCGCAGATCTCCTTGATCGAAGCCACGATGTCGCGCGCGTACTCATCCAGCGAGTAGTTCGTCGAACTGTCAAACGTCGTCCGCGACCCGTCGTAATCCACACCCAACCCACCGCCTACGTCCAGATAACCAAGCTCGTGCCCCATCTTCTTGAGCTTGGCGTAAAAGCGCGCCGCCTCCCGCGTCGCCCGCTTGATCGTGCGAATATCCGGGACCTGCGAACCAACGTGAAAGTGAATGAGTCGCAGCGCGTCGGCCATGCCCGCCGCTTGCAGCATGTCGCTCGCCGTGACCAGATCCGCCGTCGACAGACCGAACTTCGCGTTTTCCCCGCCGCTCGTTGCCCATTTCCCCGCGCCCTTCGAAAGGAGACGCACCCGCAGTCCGATCATCGGTGCCACCTTCGCCGTTTTGGCGACATCCAGGATGTGCGCCAGTTCCTCGAGCTTCTCGACAACCAGGATGACCATTTTTCCCAGCTGCCGTCCCAACAGCGCCATCCGGATCAGCTCGGTGTCCTTGTAGCCGTTGCAGATGATCAGACTCTCCGGATCCGTGTGCATCGCCAGCCCGGCCATCAGTTCCGGCTTGCTGCCGGCCTCAAGTCCGAAATGAAACTCCTTCCCGCCGTCCAGGATCTCTTCCACGACCTCGCGCAGCTGGTTCACCTTGATCGGAAACACCCCGCGGTAATGGTTTTGGTAACCTTCGCTCTCCACCGCCGACGCAAAAGCCCGGTTCACCGTCTCAACGCGGTGCCGGAGCAAATCCTGAAACCGGATTACCATCGGAAACGCCAGGTTCCGCCCCTTGGCCTCCTCGACCAACTCCATCAAATCAATCGACTCCTTCTTCTTCCCCGTCGGAAGTACCGTCACGTGTCCCTTCCTATTGACCGCGAAATACCCACCTCCCCATCGGTCAATGTTGTAAAGTGCGGTTGCGTCAACGGGGCCGAAGTCAGACATGGGACCGCGAATAAACTACGCTTTCCTGGAATGTCCAACCTCGCAGCAAAAGAAATTGAAACTCATCACTGCTCCCCCGTGCCTCGGCGTAAGAATAATCACCTCACCAGTTCACCACGGTAAACTGCCCTTGGCTGATGGCGTTCGCCTCTTCCTCGGTGATCCAGCGCTCCGCGTAACTCGGCCCCACGAATCCGAGATGGCAATCTCGTCCGTCTCCTCGTTGTAACCGATGATCATGCACATGTGACCATTCTCCCGGTCCGTCCGGATTCCCCGTGCCGCCTTCCGGTGGGGTTCAAGCAATTCCTTATAAGCTTCCCAATCCGCCACCGATTCCCGCTGCCGAGATCGTTCCGTCACCGATTTGTCCACCGACTGATCGACGAACATCGTCCACATGATCGGCAGCCCGTCGTCGATTTCCTTGGCCACTTTCTGAAGCGTGATCCGCCCGGAACTCGTGTCCATCCGCCGGCCGTATTGCCTCACCAAATCGTCCACCCCAGCTTGCATGGCCCGCACCGACGTTCCACCTCCCACCTCGGTCGATCCAGCCATCGCGAGCGAATACATATCCGCCTCGACGCCGAGATACCGAAGCGCCCGCTCCCAGGTCGCCGGCACGCAGTAGCCCTTCGGTCCCTGGTCGACCATCGGGATCTCCGACAAAATGACGTCGCCATTCTCCCGACGCACCACCCGTTTCTCGAGCCGCTCCTTGAGGACCGTATCTTTCACCCGTTCGATCTCGCCCCCATCGGCCGCCGCCGACGGCATGATCCGCAACGCAACGTATTCCCCGTCAGGCGCGGCGAGCAAAATGGCGTGGCCCCGCCAGTCCCAACGCAACACCCGCTCGCTCGCGTTCCGGCCCTGACCAAACGTATCGTTCTTCGGCTCACCGAGCGTCTCGGTCAGCCGCACCGCGATCAGATCGGCGTCGGCCGTGATCAGTTTCTTGTAGTCTCGAAGCTGTCGCTGCACCTCCGTCCGCGCCCGAGCTTCACTCAGACCCGGGTCGACGTGGAGGAGTTCCGCGATGTCTCCCTTGTTCGCGAAGATCATCGAGATTCGGTCGGCTTTCCCGTCCTCGCCGTACAATGCCAAGGAAAACGGTCGCGTCCCGAGAATCCGTTCCTTGGAACCCGAATACCGGCGAAAGCTCGAACTCATCGACGTCTCCGACTCCTTCGGCCAATCGAGCCGCGCGGCGACCTCGCCGTCAGAATCGTCCCAAAGATTCTCGTCCCCCCAGACCGCAGCACCAAACGCCTCGTTCAGCTCCGCGACGCCGACCTCAGACGCGGGAAGGAGGGCGGAAAACGCGAGGACATTGCCGACAATCAGCACGTGTGCGAGTCTCATGATTTCGAACCTACCCGCCCAATTTTCAATGCGCACCCTTTTCCTCGATTGCTTCGCCGGCATCAGCGGCGACATGAGCGTCGCCGCTCTCCTTGACCTCGGCCTCTCGCCGCAGGCTCTCGAAGCGGAACTCGCCAAACTCGGCCTCACCTCCGAGTACCATCTCCGCGTCCAACGCGCCGCCCGCCAGAACATCGCGGGCACGAAATTCGACGTCCTCACGACTCAGCAACCGAGCAGTTCCCCCTTCGCGCTTCGCCATTCCCATCACCAACACGGCCGCAGCCACGCTCAGATCCGAGACCTTATCAACGCGACCGACCTCGCCCCTCCTGTCAAAAAACGGGCTCTCGCGACGTTCCAGCGCGTCGCCGTAGCCGAGGGGAAGATTCACGGCATGCCTTCCGACGACGTTCATTTCCACGAAGTCGGCGCCATCGATTCCATCGTCGACATCGTCGCGTTCTGCATCGGCGTCCACCTTCTCGAGATCGAACGAATTTTGGTCTCCAGCCTCTTCGAAGGCACGGGCTTCATCACTTGCGCCCACGGGCGGTTTCCCCTCCCGGCGCCAGCCACGCTCGAAATTCTCGCCGGGATCCCGCTCACCCAAATCGACGAACCGCTCGAATTCATCACCCCGACCGGAGCGGCCATCGTTGCGGAATTTGGCGAATCCTTCGGCCCAATGCCGAGCCTCCGCATCGAACGCATCGGCTACGGCCTCGGCACCCGCGACACGTCACCCCGCCCGAATGTCCTCCGCGCCGTTCTCGCCGAATCCGCCACGACTTCGACCACCGCTGCTGAGACCGACACCATTACGCAGATCGAGACCAACCTCGACGACTGCACCGCCGAGCTGCATCGGAGCCTGCACCGACACCCTCCTTGCCGCCGGTGCCCTCGACGTCTTCACCACACCGACGCAGATGAAAAAAAACCGCCCGGGCGTCCTCCTCACCGTCCTCTGTGAACCCGAGGATGCGGAACGCCTCGCGACCACCATCCTCCGCGAAATCTCGGCTTTCGGCGTCCGGCTCCACGACACCCGCCGCCTGAAACTCCGCCGTGAGATCCAGTCCGTCACCACGCCCCACGGCCCCATCGACGTCAAACTTGGCTACCTCGGCGACGAGCTCGTCCAATCCAGTCCGGAGTTCGAATCCTGCAAGGCCCTCGCTCAAAAGACGGGCGTTCCCGTCAAAGATATCTACCGACTGGCCACTACATCATCCCCCGCTCCCGAAAACTGAAGTAAGGCTCCCGGCCCCCGTCCGCGTTTCCGATGATCACGTGATCCAAAAACCGGATCCGCAACAGCTCCGCGCACGCTTTCAGCCTCTCGGTCAGCCGGCGATCCGATTCGCTCGGACTCGGATCGCCCGACGGATGATTGTGAATGATCAGAAAGCCAAACGCTCCCCGCAGCAACACGGGCCTCAGAATCTCGCGCGGATGGGCGATGCTCTCCGTCAGCGACCCCACGGACACCAATTCATTCCAGATCATCTCGTAGCGAGTATTCACCACGACCACCTGCAGGCGTTCGCGGTCCATCGTCGCGAAATCCGGTCCGAATAAATCGTAAACCCGCTCCGGCGTATCGACCTTGGGCCTCCGGGATCCACCCCGAGCCAGCCGTCGACCCACTTCAAACACCGCCGCCAATTCCGCCGCCTTCGCCGGACCGATCCCCTTCGCCGCCGATCGAATCTCGTCCACCGAGCATTTCGCCAGCGTCGACAGATCCCCCGTCGTCTTGAGCAGGTCGCCCGCCACCCGGATCGCATTTCGCCCCGGAATCCCCGTCCGCAGGAAGATCGCCAGCAATTCAGCGTCGCTCAGACTCCCCGGCCCCCGCGCCGCCAACTTCTCCCGCGGACGGTCACTCTCCGGGATCTCGTTGATCCGCGTCGCTTCCTCTTCCATCGCAGGACCCTGACAGGTTTGACCCGTAACGCACAAGCCGCTACGTCCTACTTCGAACTTCTCTTTGCGCCGGGTCCATTTCGGCTTCATAGCAGCATTCAGGACTGCCAGACTATCCAGTCCACGCCCCGATCTTGACCAACCTCATCCCACTTTAGAATGGATCGCATCTGGCTCGTTGCCGCCGCCTTCAGCTACCTCGCCAGCTTCGGCTACACGTTGTACGCCCTTGGCGCGGGCAAGTTCCGCCCCGCCCGCTTCAACCTCGCGGCGATGATCGTTGGATTCCTCTTCACCTGCGTTTTTCTGGGCGTCCGCGGCAATGAGGTCGGTTCGTGCCCCATCACGAATTTGTTCGAAGTTCTGGTTTTCTTGAGCTGGTCGATCGTTCTCATTTACCTCGTCGTCGGACCCGCCTACCGACTCTCCCTCATGGGCGCGTTCACGGCCCCGCTCGTTCTCACCATTCTCCTCCTCGCCTCCCTCGCCCCCGCCGACACCTCCTCCCGCATCGCGTTCAACAACGCTTGGGTGGAATTCCACGCGGCCTTGTCCATCATCGCCTACGGCGCTTTCGCGCTGGGAGCCATCGCTGGCGTCATGTATTTGGTGCAGGAATCGCAGCTTAAACGCCACACCGCCAACGAACTTTTCTACAACCTCCCACCCATCACCGACCTCAGCCGCGTCAATGCCCGCCTGCTCTTCGTCGGCTTTCTCCTGCTCACCGTCGCTTTCGCCGCCGGTCTCGTTGCGAATCTTCCCGTTGCCAATCTCAAATCCGCAACGTCCCTCGTCATCTGGGCCGTTTACGGTCTCATCCTCCTCGCTCGGCGAGCCAACCGTCTGGCCCCCCGCCGCACCGCCGCTCTCTCCGTCGCCGTTTTTGCGGTGGCGCTCGTAACCCTTCCCGTGATCCAGGCCCTTTCCGTCGAAGCGCAGCCGTGAACGTTCTCTGCGCTGGCCTCAACCACCACGTCGCCCCGGTCGACGTCCGGGAACTTTTCGCCGTTCGCGACAGCGAACTGCCCCGCCTCCTTTCGGAATTCCGCGCCATCGACGGCGTCGACGAAGCGGTCATTCTCTCGACCTGCAACCGCGTCGAATTCTACGCCACCACCCTCTGTCCCGAGCGCACGCTCGCCGATCTCCGCGCCACCCTCTCCGCCCGCACCGGGATCGACGCCCCGCTCTACCATCACACCGGCCCCGCCGGAGTTCGCCATCTCTTTCGAGTCGCCAGCGGGCTGGATTCCATGGTCCTCGGCGAGACCGAAATTCTCGGGCAGGTGAAAACCGCTTACGCGTCCGCCGCAACCCACGGAGCCACCCGGCGCACCCTCAACCGTCTCTTCCAACACGCATTTCGCGTCGCCAAATCCGTCCGCACCGAGACGAATATCACTCGTGGCGCCACCTCGGTTGGCTCAGTTGCCGTGGAAATGGCGGGCCGGATCTTCGGCGACCTCGACCACCGTCGGGTCATGATCCTGGGTGCCGGCGACACCAGCGAGCGCACGGCCCGCGCCCTCGTCTCGCGCGGAGTTCGCACCGTCATCGTCTCCAACCGCACCTACGACCGCGCCGCCCGGCTCGCCGCCGACATCGGTGGAATGGCGATTCATTTCAACCACTGGCACAAGGAATTCCACGAGATCGACATCCTCATCAGCAGCACGGGCGCGCCCCATTTCATTCTCACCCCCGAGAAACTCGCCCCCATCGTCAAAGCCCGCAACGGCCGCCCCCTCTTCCTCATCGATCTCGCCGTGCCCCGCGACATCGACCCGCAAGCTAACGATCTCGAGGGTGTCTTCCTCTACGACATTGACTCCCTTCAAAGCATTGCCAACCGCTTCTTGGCCAGCCGCCGGCAGGAAGTCGAGAAGTGCGAAGCCCTCATCGATACCCAGGTGAATACGTTCCTGACCTGGCTGACCAAGTCGCCAATCACAGAGCGGCGACCCGCCATCTCCGAAGCAACCCAACCGGCGAAGCCGCTAACCCCGACCCCGCATTGATCACCACGCTCACCCTTGGCACCCGCGGCTCCGCTCTCGCCCTCACCCAGTCCCGCCTCGTCGCCGACGCCCTCCGCGCCGCGCACCCGCATCTTGAGATTCAGGAAGAGATTATCCGCACCATCGGCGACAACCGCCTCGACGCCCCCCTCCACGCTCTTGCTCCGCTCGACAAGGGCCTTTTCACCAAGGAACTCGAGAACGCCCTGCTCGCGAACACCATCGATTTCGCCGTCCACAGCCTCAAGGACCTTCCGACGGAGAATCCCCCCGGACTCACCCTCGCCGCCATCCTCGAACGCGCCGACCCCAGCGACCTTCTCATCAGTAAAACGCCCGGTGGCCTGGTCGCCCTCCCCGCCAACGCGACCGTCGCCACCTCCAGTCCCCGCCGCCATCACCAGCTTCTCCACCTCCGCCCCGATCTCACCGTCGTCGACATCCGCGGAAACGTCCCCACCCGACTCCAGAAACTAGCGGATTCCCCAACCCTCGCCGCCACCGTTCTCGCCAAAGCGGGCCTAGATCGTCTTGGCCATCACGTGATTCCCGAAGGACTCCACGCCACCGTCATCAAGGAAATGCTTCCCGCGCCCGGCCAGGGAGCCATTGCCGTCCAGACCCGCGCCGACCACGAATCGACCATCGCTTTGTTTGCCCCCCTGCACCACGAACCCACGGCCCGTTGCGTCGAAGCCGAGCGCGACATTCTGCGCCAGCTCGGCGGCGGCTGCCACCTCCCCCTAGGCGTCCGAGCTTGGATCAACGAGTCGGGGGAACTGGAAACGCAAGCGACCCTCTTTCACCCGCACCAAGCTCCCACCGCACTCTCTCTGCCGCTGACCAGCCGGTAGTCACTCGTCGGGGAGCGATCCTATCCCGACCAATCCGCGGCCGACCCGCGGGTATCAATGTGGGTGAAGTTGGAATACCGCCCGATCCCACCGAGAAATTTCGTCCGGGCCCGCACCTCCTTGGCCGCCTCGGCCACCCGCCGCGGTGAACTCGGAAATACCAGATCCAGCGCGACGTTGCGTTTGTGGTGGGAACCCGTCGCCGCTCCCGGGCACTTGGCGTTGTATTCCGGCGATCGGTAGGCCGAGATGACTTCCTCGACGTTCTCGCCCAGCACGTTCCCGATCTCTTCCGTCATCAGCAGAGTCGCCCGCATGTTTTTCCACATCGACGTCGGCGGCAAACCGCACCGGACGTTCCCCCGCACCTTGAGGTGGGGTGCCATCACCTGCCTCACCGACACCCGCTTCAGCTGCAGCCCGCCCACAAACGCGGAGTAGCCGATCAACGGCTGTCCCAACGTCGGCAACCATTCCTCCGGCACCCCGAACGCCAGCTTCTGGGGACCAAAGACTTTCGCCAGCCACTCGAAAACCGACCCGCCTCCCTTTGACCCCGCCGCGAGCACACCCAGCCCCCCCAACCCGCACAGGCGAACAAACTCCCGCCGTGCCAACTCACCGCCAACTTTCTCCAACTCTGCCGCGCCCTCCGCGTCGATCTGAACTTCCATTGGCGGAACCGATAGCGCGAATCGAGCCAAACGAAAGCGTTATTTCGCCTCTCCCCCTCCTTCTTCGATTTCTTCCGGATCGCCGGAAGGACCCGGATATTCTTCTTCCTCCGCTCCGTCCGGGGCTTCGGCCACCTTGCCCTTTTTCCCAGGTTGCCCCGGATCGGTCTCGGAGGGTTCCGCCGGCTCGGTGTTTCCCACGGCTTCCGCCCGAGGATCGTCACCGTTTTCTTCGTCGTAATTGTCTTTTGCGTCTTTGCTCATAAATAATCATCGCGCCGCGGCCCTGCGGAGGGCGCGCTTGGTTTACAAAATCGCCCAGCGATCTCGATTGAGCATCGGTGAAAAATTTCCGTGCGTCTCGTCGAAACCGCACCCTCGCGCCATTTCTCGTTCCCCATCGTGCATTTCTCATTAACGTCACCCCCATGAAAGGCACCTGTTACTTGGTCGGCGCCGGCCCCGGCGATCCCGGACTCCTAACCATCCGCGGACGCGAACTCCTCGAGCGCGCCGACGTTGTCATCTACGATTACCTCAGCAATTCCGAGTTTCTTCAGTACGCGCCACCGGCCGCCGAGACCATCTACGTCGGCAAGAAAGCCGGTGCCCACGCTCTCAAACAGGAGGAAATCAACGCTCTTCTCATCGAGAAAACGAAAGCCCACGCCACCGTCGTTCGCCTCAAGGGTGGCGACCCGTTTGTCTTCGGACGCGGCGGCGAAGAAGCCGAGGCCCTCGTCGCCGCCGGACTTACCTTCGAGATCGTCCCCGGCATTTCATCGACCATCGCCGGACCCGCCTACGCCGGAATCCCCGTCACCCACCGGGGCCACAACACCACGCTCACCATCTTCACGGGTCACGAGGATCCCTCCAAATCCGAGACCACCCTCGACATCGCCGCCATTGCCCGCACACCCGGCACCAAAGTCATGCTCATGGGGGTCGAGCGCATGCGTCCCCTCTCGGCGAGCCTCATCACCGAGGGTCTTTCTGCCGACACTCCCACCGCCCTCGTTCGTTGGGCGACGACGGGGAGACAACGGACTCTCACCGCGACCCTCGGCACCATCGCCGACGAAGTCGAGCGCACCGGCTTCAAAGCTCCCGCCGTCTGCGTGATCGGCGACGTCGTCACCTGCCGCGAGCAGCTCAACTGGTTCGAAACCCGCCCGCTTTTCGGTCAGAAGATCGCCGTCACTCGCACGCGCAAGCAGGCCGGCGCCCTCATTGCACAACTCCGCGACCTGGGAGCCGACGCCTACGAACTTCCCACGATCCGAATCGAACCCGCCCCCAACAAACGCGAATTCTACGAATCCGTCGCGCACGCCCACACCTACGACTGGCTCGTCTTCACCAGTCCAAACGGCGTCGACGCCTTCTTCGATGCCTTCTATTCGATCTATCAGGACGCCCGCTCCCTCGGTGGTGTTCGCATCGCCGCCATCGGGCCCGCCACGGCGGCCCGGGTGAATCTCAACCGCTTCGCCGTCGATCTCCAGCCCGAGAAATACGTCGCGGAGGAAGTCGTCAAAGCCTTTCAAAAAGAAATGGACGTCGAAAACCTCAAAATTCTCCTCGCTCGCGCCGAAGGAGCCCGCGAAATCCTTTCCACTCAGCTCACCGACCTGGGAGCCATCGTCGACGAAACCGTCGCCTACCGCACCGTTCCCGAAACCGGCGATCCGACCGGCGGAGTCGAGCGCTTCAGAAACGAAGGAGCCGATTGGATTACCTTCACCAGCAGTTCCACGGCCGAAAATTTCGCCGCCCTCGAGCTCCCCCTCCCCGAGCGCCTGAGGACCGCCAGCATCGGCCCGGTCACCTCCGCGACCATGCGCAAGCTCGGCCTCGACGTCGACCTCGAGGCCAAAGTTCACGACATCCCGGGCCTGGTGGCCGCTCTCCTGGCTTCCGCCCCGGGCGACGCCACGAAAGTGGGTTGAGACGCACCCTCGGCCCGCAAGTTACCGGCAGTTATCGCAGCCCCGGACATTCTTCGGTGGAGTTTCCCCACGAATTGGCGCACGGTTAGGCTTCTATGAGTAAAAGCAAACCCGACATCACCGCCTACCTGAAGACGACCTGCGGCTGGAGTGCCGGCGTCCGGGCCGTCCTCGCCAAATACGATCTTCCCTACACGGAGAAAGACATTATCCAGAATCCAGCGTTTCGTTGGGAGATGGAGCAGCGGAGCGGCCAGCCCCTCTCCCCGTGCGTCGAGGTCAACGGCGAAATGGTCGCCGACATCAGCGGCGAAGAACTCGAACAGTATCTCACCGAGAAAAATCTCGTCGGCGACAGCGACAAGGCGACCAGCGTCCCCCTCAACGCACCTTGCACCGACGAGGAGCACGAAGCCATGGTGAGGATGAAGCTGTAAGGCTGCTCATAACCTGGGAATTTCGACAAGCCGGGCGCACATCGCGCCCGGCTTGAACAACTGCCGCTACGAAGAACCGGGTTCCTCCGGAGTATCACTCCCCCCCGGCCGGGGCCGAAGCATCCGTCTCACGCTTCGCCACGATGTCGTGCAGTCCGGCGAAACCATCGGTCGCCAGTTCAAGCGCCGCCCGGCTGGCATCCGTGTATCCTTCCGGTAGCGGCGCGCCGAAGAGCAGAGCCCGTGCTCCAGCGAGATTTCTCGCCGGCACGAGGAATTCTCCGGGGTTGCCACCGTAAAGTGCGGCGTAAAAACCAGCCAGCGATTTGGCCACGGCCTCCGGCTTGCCACCATCGAGTTCGATCGTTCGCCAGGCAATCTCGGCTCTCGCGCAACCGTCGGTGTTAAAGTCCATCCCGGTCTGCCGCTTGATCAGCACGTATTTCTCTTGGAGCTGCGCCAGCGCACGGGCTTCACCACCACGGACCGGATCGCCCGCGTGTTTTCGCATGATCGCCACCGCACCCGCTTCGCTACTCGCGATCTGAAAACTCGCCAGCGGCGAAACTCCGTACTGAAACGCGAAGATCTTGAAAACTGCGAACAGCTCACCCAGCCCGCCTTTTCGTTCGTTCTCCCAGGACTCGACCCGCAGGCTCGCCAACTCGGTCGGCGAGAATTGGTTCAGCGTCGGATTCCGAGGCCAAAGCAGATAAACAAAGATCCCGATGACGATCAGGAGAAAGACTTTTGTGATGGGGCGCATAAATTGGAACTCTATGCTTCCGAACAATTTGACGATGATCCAGCGAAATTTGTTGAGCGGCTTCAAAAAAATCCTCACAGCTGATCGATGACCGACCGAATTTTGTCTCCCGAAGCCCTCCGGTGCTGGTCCGCCGACTTCCGATCAACCGGACGGCGACTGGTCCTGACAAATGGCTGCTTCGACCTCATTCACGCCGGGCACGTTGATTATCTGGAGCGCGCCGCGGCCCTGGGCGATGCTCTTGCCGTTGCGGTCAATTCCGATTCCTCGGTTCGCGCCCTGAAGGGTCCCTCGCGCCCGATCAATCCGGAATCCGACCGCGCCCGCGTCCTCGCCGCCCTTCGATCCGTGACGATCGTCAGCATTTTCGACTCGCTCCGTCTCACGGACGTCATTCGCGCTGTCCGCCCTGACGTTTACGCTAAGGGCGGCGATTACACGATCGACACTCTCGACGCCGAAGAACTCGCTGCCCTCCGCTCAGTCGGGACGCACATCGAAATTCTCCCCCTCGTTCCCGGACGCTCCACCACCAATATCCTCTCGCGGGCCAACGAGCGCCAAACTTGATTGAAGTCATCCTCCCATCTCGCGCTAAACGCGGATAGACTCGCGCCATGCTAATCGACACGCACGCACACCTTGATTTTTCCGAATTTGCCGACGATCTCGACGCGGTTCTCGATCGAGCCGCGGATGCCGGCGTCACCCGGATCATCACGATCGGCACCAACCTGGAAAGCAGCCGCCGCGCGCTCACACTCGCCGAGAAATACCCGCAGGTCTACGCCGCCGTCGGTGTCCATCCCGGGAACGTCAACGAAGAGTCTTCCGATTTCCTCACGGCCCTTCGTGAACTCGCCCTCCACCCGAAGGTCGCTGCCATCGGCGAAACCGGCCTCGACTATCACCGCCTCCCGAGCGAAGCCCTCACCTCCTCCCCGGCGATGGCCGCGTTGGGTGCTGAAGTCCCCGAAGACGCCCGCGCCGCCATCATCGACGGTGCCTACAAGGCCCTGCAGGCCGACGTCTTCCGCCAGCAACTCGATCTCGCCGCCGAGCTCGGACTAAACGTCATCGTTCACCAACGCGATGCCTGGGACGACACCCTTAACGTCCTTCGACCGTACACGGGCCGCCTCCGCGCCGTTTACCATTGCTTCGGCAATCACCCTCATCAAGCCGCCGAACTCGCCGCTCTTGGCCACCTCGTCTCGTTCACCGGGCTGGTCACGTTCAAGAACGCTCCGCTCGTGCGCGACTCCGTGAAGGCAGCGCCGCCCGACGGCTACATGGTGGAGACGGACTGCCCGTATTTAGCTCCGGTCCCGCATCGCGGCCGCCGCTGCGAACCGGCCTTCACCCGCCTCGTCGCCGAAACGATCGCGGAAATCCGAGGCACCGACCTCGCCGCCGTCGCCGAGCAGAGCACCGCCACGGCAGAGTCGTTTTTCCGCCTCAACAAATAACACTCGCAGCCAGCCGAGGCATTTATCATATAGTTTTACCCACAACCTCATGAATATTCTGGGAATCGACATTGGCGGATCGGGTATCAAAGGCGCACCCGTGAACGTGGAAACCGGCGAACTGGTCGGCGAGCGCTTTCGGATCCCGACCCCTCAGCCCGCAGTCCCCGAGACCGTCGCAGAAGTGATTGGCGAGATCGCCAGCCACTTTGAATACACGGGCCCGGCGGGCATCACATTCCCGGGCGTCGTGAAGAACGGCACCATTCTCTCAGCGGCCAACGTCGACAAAAGCTGGATCAACACGAATGGGAGCCTTCTCTTCTCCCCGCACATCGGGGGCGCGGCTCACGTTGTGAACGACGCCGATGCTGCTGGCATTGCCGAGGTCCAGTTCGGGGCGGGCCGGAATCAACCGGGCGTCGTCATTCTCCTCACGCTTGGCACCGGTATCGGGACCGCCATCTTCGTCGACGGGATCCTCGTTCCCAACACGGAGTTCGGCCACCTTCAGATCCGCGGGAAGGACGCCGAGAAGCGGGCCGCCGAGAGCGTCCGCGAAGAAAAGGATCTCTCCTGGAAAAAATGGGCCAAGGAGATCAGCGTCTTTCTCGATCAACTGGAAATCCTGTTTTCACCGGATCTCTTCATCGTCGGCGGAGGCGTGAGTAAAAAAGCCGAGAAATTCATCCCGCACATCAAGACGAAGCAAAGCGTCCCGGTCGTCCCGGCCCAAATGCAAAACCAAGCGGGAATCATCGGCGCTGCCTACCTCGCTCGCAACCTGGCGAAATAAGTTCCGCATCCCCCGGGCGGTTCGATCTCCGTCGAGCCAGCGGGGCCGCGAGCGCTCGGACGATTTCCCGCGTGTCGCCCGACGTCTCGCTTTCCCGCTTGATTCCTCACCGCGCGTCCCTGTAATTTTTTCCCGTCAGTTTTTTGGGGGGGTATAGCTCAGTTGGTAGAGCGCTTCGTTCGCAATGAAGAGGTCAGGGGTTCGACTCCCCTTACCTCCACCAATGACGAGACATCCATGCCGCGCGGTGCGTCTGACGGTCAGATTTTGATTGCAGACAGAAACGGAGCGTTCAGGTCTTCGTGGGTGTAGGGAAACGCCCGCGGCCGACCGATGAAATACCCCTGCGCGTAGTCGATCCCAAGTTCGGCCAGGAGATCGTATTGCCCCACGGTCTCCACGCACTCGGCGACGGTCTTGATGTTGCGGATTTTCGCCACCTCGCGAATCGCTCGGAGAATCGCCTGATTGAATGAATTGTTCTCCAAATCGCGCACGAACGCGCAATCGATCTTGAGGAAATCGACCGGCAAGTTTTTGAGATACGCCAACGAAGAAAAGCCCGCCCCGAAATCATCGAGTGCAATTTTCAGTCCGATGCTGGACATTTTTTCCAAAATTTCCCGCGCGGTTTCGAGATTGGACATGATCTCGGTCTCGGTGATCTCGAAATGCAAGCGCTCGGGCTTGATGGAACTGTTCGAGAGGATTGTCTCGACGAATTCCAGGAGTTCGCTGTCGTTGAACGAGGGCGCGGCGAGGTTCACGCCAAGGATAAGATCGGGATACTGCTCAAGTTTCCGAATGGCTTTCTCGGCCACGAAGCGGTCGAGCTTGGCGCTCTGGCCGGATCGAACCGCCGAATTCAGGAATGCACCCGGACTCACAATCACGGTCTGTGCGGGGTCGATGTAGCGAAGCAAGGCCTCCTGATAAAGCATCTCGCCGCCGCGCGTGGAGACGACTGGCTGAAACCAAAGCTCAAGTGCGCCGTCGGTCATGGCTTCGGTGATGCGCGTCGCCCAATTCGTATCGGCGATCAGGCGAGCGATTTCGCTATCGCTCTCGTTGTGAATCTCGACCCGATTGCGCCCGTGGGCCTTGGCCGTGTAACAAGCAGAATCCGCCGCGACGAGGATCTCGCTGGGCGTGAGCATGGGATTGATCGGTGCCACGCCAATGGACGCACCCACCTGAAACGTCCGACCGTTCTCGATGAAACGGAATTCCTCGACCTTCTCCCGCAGACGACCAGCGATGGCCATCGCGTGATCGACCGATGCATCGGTGAGAATCACGACAAACTCGTCGCCACCGAAACGGACGAGTTCATCCTGCGGCCGGGTCGCCGTTTTCAGGATCGCGGAGAGCGTCGTCAGCAGGCGATCACCCGCTTCGTGACCAAGCGTGTCGTTTACGACCTTGAAGTTGTCGAGATCGAGGTAGAGGACGGCTCCCGGACGGCCTTCCTGCGAGGCGCGGACCGCGGCTTCGAGCGCGGGTTCGAGTTGGCTGCGATTGAGGAGCTTCGTGAGCGGATCGCGGGTCGCAAGGAACTTCAGCTCGCGTTCGAGCCGCTTTCTGGCCGCGATCTCCTTCACCTGTTTCTCGGCGACCGTGAGGCGGACGTTGAGGAAATCCGGAACGTAAGGCTTCGCAACGTAGTCACTCGCGCCGGCGTCGAGAATGTCCCGCAGATCCTCGGGTCGGTCGTTCCCCGTGCCGACGAGGATGTAATACTGGTCACCATCCGGCTGGGCGCGAAGGTGGCGCGAAAGTTCCAGCCCGCTCATCCCTGGCAGCTGCACGTCGAGCAGGATAATGGGGTAGAATCGCTCCATCAACCGAGCGAGCGCTTCTTCCGCCGTCTCGCAAGGAACGGTGTGATGTCCCCGCTTCCTCATCAAACGGTCAAGAAGCGCGCGGGTGACGGGGTCGTCCTCAACGATGAGAACGTCGATGGCTACCAAGCTCTCCGCGACGTTCGAGATGGGAAAATTACTCATAAAAGACGTTCTTCTTCGTGAGGTGGCAGAAGCTTCCCCAGCTGATTAGCACCCCGCGACCATGCACAACCAAGCCTCGGCCGAAAAGCTCTATCCACACCTCCCCACTCTTCCCTAATCTCAAGAGATGTTCACTGGATTGATCGAAGCCGTCGGAGTTCTCGAAAGTTTCACGGAAACCGATACCGGCCGTCGGTTCCGCCTGCTCGCGACAGCTCTCGCCGCCGACTTGGCACTCGGGGAAAGCCTAGCCGTGAACGGCTGCTGCCTCACCGTTGTCGGAACCGCCGACGGCTCCGTCGGGTTCGACCTCCTCGCCGAAACCCTCGACCGCACGAATCTTGGCACCCTGGAGACTGGCTCGCGTCTCAATCTCGAACGCGCCCTCGCCGCGAACGCCCGACTCGGTGGTCATTTCGTGCAGGGCCACGTCGACACAACCGTTCGCCTCCTCGAGATCCAGTCCAGGAACTCCGATCTCGGCCTCACGTTCGAACTCCCTCCCGAGTTTGCCCGAATGGTGATCCCAAAGGGTTCCATCGCGCTCAACGGCGTCAGCCTGACAATTTCTGACCTCGCGGACGATCGTCTGACGGTCTGGATCATTCCGCACACCCGCAGTCACACCAACCTCGGGGATCTCCGCGTCGGCGACCGCGTCAACGTCGAATACGACGTTCTCGCCAAATACGCCGCCCGCCAGCTCCAGACGAGTCCGTGAGTGCTCCAGAACTCGTTATTCCGTCGCAGTCACGTCCGCCGCCTCGACCACTTCGATCTGACTCGGAGATTGCAATTCGATCTGCGGAGTCGCTTCGCGATAAACCATGATCGTTCCCGTCACCGAGATTCGCTTCCCCTTCAAGTCGTCGAACCCGTCTGGAAACATTCCGAGGTTGCGTTTCTGCACAATGGCCACAAATCCATTCGTTTCCTTCGAAAAATTGAGAAACGTGATGCTGCCAGAGTCCGTCGCGCCGACGGCCACCAACTCGCCCGTCACCGTTGCGATCTGCCCTTCCATCGAGAGCAACTGTTCGCGGTCACTCGCCTCCACCTTGACAATGGCGTCCGGGTCGACCTCCATCTGCGCCCACAGCGCCGTCGAGGGAAGGATCAGGAGGGTGAGAGCAGCGAAGCAAACGGCGAATTTCATGAGCTGAAGGCTATCCGCCTCGCGCCGCTCCGCAAGCGCGCGGTTCTCGGAAAATCATCCCAACTTCGGGCTTAAAACTTCGTCCAACCACGACTACCGTCCCCAATTCGCATGCGAGCCACCTTGACAGTTCAACCCAGCGACCGTGAATCCTTCCGGATCGACATCGCCAATACCGCGACCATTGGCCGCAGCCGCGACAACACCATCGCGCTCGACTACAGCCCGCACGTCTCGCGCCAGCACGCCATCATCCGCTGCCACAACGCGTTCGAATACCAGATCATGGACCTTGGTAGTCGCAACGGCACCTACGTCGACGGCCGCCGCGTCATTACCCCCGTCACCCTCCGGGACGGCTCCGTCATTCGCATCACGAACAACGAACTCTTTTTTGAGCAAACCGAGGACGTCACTACCGCGAGCGGAGCCGATCTCACCATTGCGGGCACTGAGCACGGACTCGAAGCCGCGGCGGACGTTGCGATCATGGTCTGCGACATCCGCGCCTTCTCGACGATGTCCGAGATGATCCCCGAGGAGACCCTTGCCCACACGCTCGGAGACTGGTTTCGCACCGCGGGGAATCTCGTTCAACGCAGCGGCGGTACCGTCGATAAGTTCATCGGCGACGCCATCCTCGCCTACTGGACGAAGACGGACGAACCCGGCACCGAGGCCCGAGCGGCCTTGCGGGTCGGCGAAGGCCTCCTCCGCGAAGCCGCAACCCGCAACTGGCCCGGTCCGGATCATCGTCCGTTCCGAATCGCCATCGCGCTTCACCACGGCACGGTCACTTCCGGAAACATAGGCTTGGTGGCACAGCGTGACGCCACCATCATTGGCGACGCCGTGAACACCGCCTTCCGGATTGAATCCACGATGAAACTACTCGACCAACGCCTCGTCATGTCCGGCGACTTCCTGGCCGCCCTCGGAGCAATTGACAAAACAACCCACGACCTCGGCCAACACCGCCTCAAGGGAAAAAATCAACCCGTCCGCCTCCACGGCCTCGATCCGCTTTGAGCGCCCAGAAACGCAATCACCGACGCGTCGCTGCTTCGACCAACGCTGCCCCGAAGCGCCGCCGCAAGGCCAAGGCCGGCCCTTTGACCACCTCGGAGAATTCTGCGATACGTGGCGACTCTCGAATGGCAAAAACCGGCAACACTCCCGTGAACGAAGCTCTCGGCGTGGTCCTGCTCGGAACCAGCGTTCTGTTGTTGCTGGCCCTCGTTTCCTACGATCCCGCCGACGTTCCACCGTGGGTTTTCTTCAGCTACGTCACACCACCGAACCCGGAGATTAGCAATTTCGTTGGGATCATCGGGGTCCTGGTCGCCGGCTTTCTTTACTTCATTTTCGGAGCCGCGTCCTACCTGCTCGCCGCGCTTCTCCTCGGTTTTGGGGCCGCCAAGCTCTTTTTCCCCAAGTTCAGCCTCAAGGGACGCATCGGGTGGGCGTTTCTTTTTCTCCTGTGCGGTGCGAGCCTCCTGCACCTCCAACCGTGGTTTCTCACCGGCTGGGATGAGCGCTTCCGAATCCAGAGCCCGGGCGGCTGGGTCGGCTATTACGTCGGGGGGAAGGCCTTCACCAACGCCCTCGGCACCGTCGGATCGGCCATCGTGCTTTCCGTGCTCTACGTTGCGAGTCTCATTCTCCTCTCCGGCTTTCACCCGTTCAAGTTCGTCAAGCTTTGCGCCACCGCCCTCTCCGAACGAATTGCCGCCCGCCGCGAGCGCCAGCGCGAACGCTTGACGGAAGAAGAACTTTTCGAAGCCAACCAGCGCGAACTCGACCGCCAGGCCGAGCAAATCGAGAAACGCCTGCGCCCCAAGCGATCCGCGAAAATCGCACCCGAAGGTGAGCTTCCCCTCGAACCCGCTTCCGAACCCACCTCCGTCCCGACCGAGGAACCCCTGCTTCCCGAACCCAAAATCATCGACACGTCGATCCCCAAGCCCGGAGCGAAGCGAAAACTCCCGCCAGCTCCGCCGCGCAAAAAAGCCGACGTCCCCGCCGGCCTTCAGGAAGTCCGCCTCGACAACTACGAACTCCCCCACCTCGACCTCCTCGACCCACCCGACGAGGCGGGTCGCGTTCCCGCCGACCCCGCAGAGCTGAAGGCGGTCCAGGACGTCATCATCGACACGCTCGCCCAATTTGGCGTCAACGCCGCACCCGGCGACATCACCAAGGGGCCGACCATCACCCGCTTCGAGATCTACCCGGCGAAAGGCGTCCGCGTCGACCGGATCGTCACGCTCGAACGCGACATCGCCCGGGCCACCCGCGCCGAACGGATCAACATCATCGCCCCCATCCCCGGCAAAGACACCGTCGGCATCGAAATCGCCAACGCGAAAAAGGTGAAAATCACCGTCCGAGAACTCTTCGAGTCCGAAGCCTGGACGGACTCCAAAGCCCGCCTTCCCCTCACCCTCGGCAAGGACGTCTACGGCAACGCAATCATCGGCGATCTCGCTGCGATGCCGCACTGCCTCGTCGCAGGCACCACCGGCAGCGGTAAATCGGTCTGCATCAACTCCATCATCGCGAGCCTTCTCTTCCGGTTCACCCCCGAAGAACTCCGCTTCATCATGATCGATCCGAAGGTCGTGGAGATGCAGATTTACAACACGCTCCCGCACCTCGTCACCCCGGTCGTCACCGATCCCAAGAAGGTCCTCATGGCCCTTCGCTGGGTCGTCGACGAAATGGAAAATCGCTACCGCATCTTCGCCAAAACGAACGTCCGCAACATCGCCAGTTTCAACGACCGCCCGAAACCTAAATCCCAGGCCGAACTCGACGCGGAAGCCGAAGCGAAAGCCGAGAAGGATGGCCCATCACCCCCCATCCCCTCCGCGAACGACGACCCACCCCCGTGGGAAGACGCCATCACCCCCGTCGCGAATGCCGCCCAGCTCCCCCCGACCGATCCGATCGAAGCACTCGTCGCTCTCGAGTCTGCCGACCCGGAGAGCGACGACGATGAGGAGCTGACCACCACCTTCTCGAACAAGGTCCAGGTCCCCCGCGACGTCGACGAGATTATCATTCCCGAGCAGATGCCCTACATTGTGGTCATCATCGACGAGCTCGCCGACCTCATGCAGACCGCTCCCGCCGACGTGGAAAGCAGCATCGCCCGCATCGCTCAGAAAGCCCGGGCTTCGGGCATCCATCTCGTTGTCGCCACCCAGACACCCCGCGCGGACGTCGTCACCGGTATCATCAAGGCAAATATCCCAAGCCGGATCGCCTTCCAGGTTGCCTCGAAAATCGACAGCCGCGTCATCCTGGACGAAAACGGCGCCGAGCGACTCATCGGCCAGGGCGACATGCTTTACCTCCCTCCGGGTACCGCCAAGCTTGTCCGGACCCAGGGCGTGCTCGTGACCGACGACGAGATCGCCCGGATCGTCGACTTCGTTTCCAATCAAACCAAGCCGCAATTCGAACCCAGCATCCACGAGAAGCTCACGAGCAACGCTCCACCGGAGGAAGAAATCAGCGACGCCGACGAGGAATTGGTCGACAAGTGCCTCGATATCATTAAGCAGGAACAAAAATGCTCCACTTCGATGCTGCAGCGCCGCCTCCGCCTAGGCTACACCCGCGCCGCTCGCGTCGTCGACATCCTTGAAGCGCGCGGCATCGTCGGCCCCAAGGATGGAGCCAAAGACCGCGAAATTCTCGTCGACCTCGACACCATTTAATGAAAAGCGACTCCACCGGCCAACTCGCCCTCTCCATCGGCGTCCTGCTCTCGACCGAGCGGGAGAACAAAGGCATCCCCATCGAACGCGCAGCCAAGGAGACCCGCATGCGTGCCCAGCGCATCCGCGACATGGAGAATGACGACCTCTCGTCTTTCACCAACCCGAGCTACGCCCGGATGTTCATCGTTGCTTACGCGAAGTATCTCGGCCTGCCCATGGACAAGGTGCGCGAACTCCTTCCCGACCCCGGCGAGGTGGCCTCGGAGGGTTACGCTTACACGCGCTACACCCAGTCCGACCTCCCCCCGCTCCGACCGGATCTCGTCAATCGGTCCAAACGCGGTCGCCTCCTACCGACCGTCGTCGGGATCGTCGCCGTTCTCGTCCTCGCGGCTCTCGGATTTCTCCTCTACACCGTGGCCATCAACGTCACCCGTCTCCGGGAGGATCAGGCGAAAAAGGATGCCACCCCGGTGCCGGTCCAGCGGCTGGAGTCGGCGGAAGAAGCCCTCGCCTCCTCCGACCCGACCACGCTCGAGATCCGCGGCTACGAACTCAGCGCGACCGTCAGCCCGACGCCCAGCGGCAATCCACTTGTCCAGACCCTTGAGGAAACCGTCGTCATCCTCCCCGGCGAACCCGCCCGGTCGGAAGACCTTTCGACCGACGAGACCTCGACCCTCGAAGCTTCCATTCCAGCTCCCGAGGCCGACCCGGTTGCCCCGGCCATTCCCATCTCCGACCCGATCGAAGAAGCGGACCGGGCGTTTCTCCTCCAAACGACCGCTCCGGAATGACCTGGCCTCTCGCGACTCGGTGACCTCCGGCTGCGCTCGTTCCGGCGTGGACACCCGATCAATCCAGCTCCACGATTCCTGCCTCCGAAACCGTTATCGCGCGCGTTTCTATCCGGGCGCGATCCCAGCTCCTCGCCGCCAACCGGCACCTCAATTTCGTCACCGCCCCGGAAGTCTTTCCATTCATGAAACATCGTAAATCCCACGAACTCTTCGCCGCCGCTCTCTCCCACATCCCGGGTGGCGTCAACTCCCCCGTCCGCGCCTTCCGCTCCGTCGGAGGCGAACCCTTCTTTGCCGAATCCGCGGCCGGTTGCCGCATCCGCGACGTCGACGGCAATGAATACATCGACTACGTCGGCACGTGGGGACCGGCCATCCTCGGACACGCCCCGGCGGTCGTCGTCGAAGCCGTTCAACAAGCCGCCACTCGCGGCACCTCTTTCGGAATCCCCAACCCGCTGGAAGTCGAGATGGCCCGGACCATTTCTCGCCTCGTTCCGTCGGTCGAAAAAGTTCGCATGGTCAACAGCGGCACCGAAGCGACCATGAGCTGCCTCCGCCTCGCTCGCGGGTTCACCGGTCGCGACCGAATTCTTAAATTCGAAGGCTGCTACCACGGCCACGTCGATTCCCTCCTCGTCAAAGCCGGCTCCGGCGCTCTCACCCACGGCCAACCCGACAGTGCGGGCGTGCCCGCCGCCCTCGCCGAACTCACCACCACCGTCCCCTACAACGATCCCACCGCCCTTCGCGACATCTTCGAACGCGAAGGCAAGACCATCGCCGCCGTCATCATCGAACCGATCCCCGCGAACGCCGGTCTCTACCTCCCCGAACCAGGCTTCCTCGAAACCCTCCGCGCCCTCTGCGACGAATCCGGCACCCTCCTCATCTTCGACGAAGTCATGACCGGATTCCGTCTGGCGCCCGGAGGATATCAGCAGCTCTGCGGCGTCCGCCCCGACCTCACTGCACTCGGCAAAGTCATCGGCGGTGGCCTTCCCGTCGGTGCCTTCGGAGGGCGTGCCGACATCATGGACCACCTCTCGCCCGACGGACCCGTCTACCAAGCCGGCACGCTCTCAGGCAACCCGCTCGCCATGGCCGCCGGACTCGCCCAGCTCCGCGAACTCGAGCGCGTGGACGGTTGGAACCGTCTCGAACAAATCGGCGCGACCTTCGAAGCCGCCGTTCACTCCGCCATCGCGGGCAAACCCCTCACGTTCCACCGCATCGGTTCCATGTTCTGCCTCTTCTTTCACCCCGGACCCGTTCGGAACTTGAGCGACGCCCTGCGTTGCGATAAGCCGGCTTTCAACCGCTTCTTCCACACCTGCCTTGAGAACGGAGTGTACTTCGCGCCGTCGCAGTTCGAAGCCGGTTTCATCTCACTCGCCCACGACGAGGCCGACATCGCTCGCACGGCGGAGATCGTCGTCTCTGCGCTCAAAAACTAAAGAGCCTTCTTGAAAGGCGCGGATCGGTCGCTGATCATCTTGCACCTGTATTAAAAATTCTAATGCGAAGCTGGCACTTTTTGACATCTCCGGCATTGTAGCCGATATGGGAGTCAATCGTGGCCACTGAACGCTTTGAAAAATCGGAAGAGATCGCTCTTCTTCTCCAAGTCGGGCGGGGAGACCGTGCGGCTTTCGAGACGTTCTACGATCGCTACGCCGGTATCATTTTCTCAACCGCGCTCCGGGTGCTCAACGATGCGACCGACGCCGAAGACGTCGCTCAGGAGGTGTTCGTCATGATCTGGGACAAGGCGGCCATGTACGATCCGGCCCGCGGCAAACCTCTCACCTGGGCCGTCACGATGACGCGGAACAAGGCGATCGACCGCATTCGTTCGCACCAACGTCGCTCCCGACTTCGGGAGGAAGCCGGCAACGAACGGCTCCCCGAAGACACCGTCAACAACCGTGCCCCTTCCGACGACGTCAATTCCTTCGAGCAGGGCGACATGGTCCGAGAAGCCGTCGGGAAACTCAGCACGGAACAGCGAATCGTCATCGAGATGGCTTACTTCAAAGGCCTCACGCAAAATGAGATCGCCGAGCAGCTCCAAGAACCCCTGGGCACCGTCAAAGCCCGCATTCGCCGGGGCATGATGAAGCTGAAAAAGCTCGTCGGCCCTCCGGAGGAGTAAACAAAACCCCCCGAGAATCGCCCTGGATTAACGCATTCCGGCGATGAAGGCGTTGGCTTCCGCCACCGACACCTGCATCTCGCGAATCAGCGCATCCACCTGACCCCGGATCGACCTCACCTCGGAGTCGAGTCCCGCGATCACCCTCGCGTTGAGGTTGTGCTTGAGGAAGAGAACCTGATCCTCGAACGCCTCCAGAACCGGCGACATGCTGGCGTCGGCCCGGCGCATTTTCTGCATCATTTCCGCATACCTGACCCGAGTGTCCGCAAGTTGCCGCTCGCTCTGTCGTCGCAGGCTCTCGTCGCTGTAGTCCCTCAATTCTGATTTCCACTCGCGGAACAGCGCATCTCCGACGTCCTCCACCGCATCGATCCGGTCAGAAACTCGCTTCGCCGACGCCCGGCTCGCCTCGTAGGCGGCATTCAGACGATCATACGTCCGCTCAAGGTCGCCCCCATCGGTGCCGGTCAAATCCGTAAATGCCTCCAAAGCGCTCGAAAATGTCTTCTGCGTCTGAGTTTGAGCGTCTCGCGCTGACTCCACCCGGTCGACCAGAAGGTCCCGCTTCTCGATGCCAAATTTCTCCAGCGACGAATAATACAGCGTCCCGCAACCGGTCACCGCGAGCGCGAGTCCAACGAAAGCGAAGCGAGCAAAGGAATAGTTCATCATAATTTTGGAGCGGCGAGCGCATCGACCAGGGTGAGCAACTCATCCGGACTGTCGACGATCGCATACGGAACTTGGTCTTCCAATGCCCGGCGAGAGTTGTATCCCCACGTCACCGCCGCGCACCGCATCCCGATCCCGCGGCACGCCTCAATGTCCCTCGTCTCATCCCCCACGTACAGCGCCTCCTCGATTCCAAATCCATTCGCCCGCATCACTTGCCGAATCTCCCGCCCCTTTCCCATCAACCGCGAGGAACTTCGCACGAACTCGAAGACCTCAAGACCGTGATTCTTCGCAAAAACCCCCACGTTCTCCTCCGAGTTCGAGGTCACCACGCCCAATCGAAAACCCCGTTCGACCAACGTCTGCAGCATCACCGCCACCCCTGGGAGCGGTTGAATCGAATGAATCCGCCCGCGCAAGCGCTTCACCCCCTGCCGTGAAATCGCCGGCAGCTTCCGGGCAGGAATGCCCAAATGGCGCATCAGCCCCCGGGTCGAAAAATCACGCGCCCCCTCAATGTCAGCTTCCAACAGAGGGCGATAGCCATACTCTCCGGCCAGCTCGTTGAGAATCTCAAACCCGGCCCGAAAGGTGTCCGCCAGCGTCCCGTCAAAGTCGAAGATTACAACCGAGACCGGTCCGGTCGGTAGAGGCACTTCCGCTCGCGGTGAGCGTTTCAGCATTCGGTAGAACCTCTTCAAGCCAGCTCACCGGGTCCGCCCACCCGTCCGCTCTTCCCCGAGATCCTCCGCATCGTCATGAGGACAAAGCTACACACGCCGCCAGCCGAACGCAATCAACTCGAAGCAAATCGTGAGTCCCCACTTCCCGCTTGTCCCGCCCGCTCAGCTCAATACCGTCTTGCTTCATGATTCTTATCGTCGGAGCCGGACTCGCCGGATTGGTTGCTGCCAAGACCCTGCAGGCCGCTGGCGAGGATTACCTCCTCGTTGAAGCCTCGGATGCACCCGGCGGCCGTGTCCGGACCGACGAGGTCGACGGATTCCGCCTCGACCGCGGCTTCCAGGTACTTCTCGATTCCTACCCCACCGCCCGCAGGCACCTCGACATTCCGGGTCTCCGACCGCGCTACTTCGACGCCGGTGCGCTTCTGCATGACGATGGTGATTTTTTTCGCGTCCTCCATCCGATCCGCCACCCGTCCGGTGCCCTTTCCGCCGCCCTCGATCCGACCTTTCCGTTCACCGACAAACTGCATCTCGCAGCCCTCCTCGCTAGCACCGTCCTTCACTCGGACGAAGCCCTCCTCAATCGCTGCACCGATCCGAAGGAACCTTCGACCTCCGCACTTTTGGACCGTCTTGGCTTTTCGCCGACCTTCTTCCGGCGCGTCGTTCAGCCTTTTTTTGGCGGTGTCTTCCTCGACAATGAACTCACGACCTCCGCCGGCCTATTTTGCTACTACTTGAAGAAATTCGCCACCGGGCGAGCGCTCATTCCCGCCCGCGGGATCGGTGAGATTCCCCGCCAGCTTGCGGACGAATTGCCCGCCCGCCGCCTTCGCTTGAACACTCGCATTGACCGCCTCGACGCCGGGGGACTCACCACCTCCGAAGGCGAAGCCATTTCCGCCGACGCCATCATCCTCGCAACGGACGAACCCGCCACTCGGAGCCTCCTCGGTCTGTCACCCGCCGACGCTCGGCCCGTCCGCGGCGTCACCACGCTCTACTTCCACTCGACCCGCCCGCTCTACTCCGGCCCTCTCCTCGTCCTTCCCGCCGGAGCCAACCGCCTCGTTCGTCACCTGGTTCAACTCACGAACGTCTCCCCTTCCCTCGCTCCCGACGGTGAGCATCTCATCAGCGCCACCGTTCTCGACACTCGCGGTCTCAACGATTCCGCCCTCGCCGAAGCTGCGATCTCTGAGATCGAGGGCATATTCGCGGAAGCTCGCGATGCCCTCTCGCTGCTCCACGTCGCCCACATCCCCTACGCCCAGCCAAAGCAGCCACCTGGCTTTGCCGCCCACTTCCCGCAACCCTCGACTCCGCCCAATGTCCTCCTCGCCGGCGACCAGGTCCGCTCGTCGAGTATCGAAGCGGCGATGATCTCCGGCGAGCTCGCCGCCAAGAAGCTCTTGAGCCGTCGAGATGAGGGCCAAGTCAGCACCACGGTCTGATTTCGTGGCAGGCCAGCCCGGGCGGCGATCTATCGAGTTGAGGATTGCATCACCACCTCTCGTGGGGCTGTACGACCGCGAATCCCTCGCCGCTGAACTTCATCTGGAAGGATTCGCCGCTGCCGCGACCGATGAAGGACCTCGCCGTCAAGATTGACCTCGATCAACCGCTCGGTCTCAAGTTCGAAAACGCCCTGGCCGCGGTGCTGCTGGGCGCCATCCGCCCCCGCGCGCAAATAGGGCTTGCACCACTCACCTCCTGTCCCAAGGTCTGACGGCATGATCGGCAACTCCGTCACGCGCTTCTCTGTCTGCGTGGTCATTATCATTTGGTCCGTCCTGATCGGAACGCTGCCCGCGCAGGAAACGCCCATATCGCCCAGCCCGACTCCGGTCGAACTCATCGTCCCGGAAGAGGTGCTGGAATCGACGGGAGTGACCGACTGGAGCCGCGGGTTGGATGGAAAATCGCTGTCGACGCTCTCGAAGGCCGAAATCCTCAGCGTCCTTGAGCTGGCCATCGAAAGCGATCAAGAGGAGCTCCGCGTCCTGACCGAGGAAATTGGAGAAAATGGAGCCTACGCCGTGGCCGAAGGGGCCTTTGAGGACATTTCCAGCAAGGTTCAAGCCTTGGAAGCGGAGCTTGACGCTGCCCGGCAGGCCGGGGACGCACCCGCCGCTTCCAGGCTGGAGAGCGAACTCGCCCCGCTGCAGAAGCTCCGTGAGATCGAGCGCGAACGATTTGATATTTTCATTGATCGCCGACGGTTCATTTCCCGGTTACAGCCCGTACTCGCGACCCTCATCGCCGACACGGAGTTCCGGCGGGACATCTCCCTCGGAGATCATATCAGCCGGCTGCCGTCGGTGCCAACCGAGCCGCCCCAGCAACCCCCACCAGCGGAGCAACCGGAAGTCTCGGTCATGCCGGGTGGCCCGCTTCCGGACACCACCACGGCAGCCAGTCCGGTTCCAACCGCGACGCCCCAGCGGAAATCGGAGGTCCCGGCCATCAGGCGCGCGCGGGAAGCTTTGGAGGACGCCCGCAATTTGGTCGTTGGCTCCGACGCTCGAATCCGGTGGCTCGAGGAACGAATTCGAGTCAATGAGGAAGCCTTCCTACTCGAAGAGCAACTGGCTGAAACGGCGCGACGCCTGGTTGCCTCCGCCGGGAAGCTGCAAGCATTCTACGAGGCGCAGGCACAGCTCGATTCGGCCAAAGCCGGGATCGACGTCGATGCGGGGTTACGTCGGACCAAGGCCTTTCAAGCCGAAGCCGACAGCTTGTTGACCCTGTCGAAAACGCGACTGGAGGAACTGACAGCTCGGCACGAGATTTCCGAGGACGGTGTGGAAGCGCGCAGCGCTGATCTCGAAGGTTGCTGAGAAACGACTCGATCAAGCCGAGTGGAAACTGCGTTGGGCGGTCAGTCCGCTGGCCCCGCACAACCTGCAACGGTGGGGGCTGGAACATGGGGTCAATCTTTTCGCGATTCTGATTCTCTTCGCCATCTTCCTGATCCTCGCCCGGGTGGTGGGCAGCCGGCTGGTCCGCGCGATCGCCATGCACGGCTCGCGGGGTACCATCGAGGAACGTGAGGCTCGCAGCCACACGCTGGTGCAGGCCTTCAAACAGACGGCCACTGCGGCCATTCTGATCGGTGGCGTCCTCGTCCTGCTTCAGGAATCCGGCATTCCCGTCGGCCCTCTGATTGGTGGAGCTGCGTTCCTCGGCGTCGCGGTGGCCTTCGGAGCGCAGAATCTCATCAAGGACTTCTTCCAGGGCTTCATGATCCTGCTCGAGAACCAATACAAGCTCAACGACGTGATCGCGATCGGTCCGCACTCCGGCCTGCTCGAGTCCATCAGCCTGCGAACCACGACCCTGCGTGGAGGCGATGGCACGCTGCATTTCATCCCCAATGGCCAGATCACCGTGGTCAGCAACATGACGCACGGTTGGTCACGCGCGCTCTTCGAACTCGGGGTGGCCTACCGCGAGGACACCGACCGTGTCGTTGAGGTTATCAAGGAGCTGGGCGCCGAACTGCGGCGCGATCCGGCCTTCTCCCCTTTCATCCGCGACGATCTGGAAATGCTCGGCGTGGAGTCGTTCGAAGATTCCGCCGTCGTGCTCAAGTTCTTCATTTTGACTGCCCCGATCAAGCAGTGGACGGTCAGACGCGAGATGCTGCGCCGGATCAAGCGCCGGTTTGACGAACTTGGAATCGAAATCCCCTTCCCGCACCGCACCAACTATCTCCGCTTCGAGGAAGGGATCACCCTTCCAATCCGCGAGGCTGAAACGTCCGAGGGCCGAGGAGGCTTGCGGTCCGAACCCTCGGGCGGGGCCGAGCGCCCGGATCAACCGTAGAGGATGGTGACGACGGCGAAGACAGCACCGTAAATGATCATCGGAATCACAGTCCGCTTGAGGATTTCGCCCTCGCGATTGACGAGGCCGAGCACGGCGCACACCGCGACGATGTTGTGGATGCAGACCATGTTACCCATCGCGGCCCCGCCCGATTGAAGGGCGAGTAGGGTGGAAACGGGCGTCCCGGTTTCGGTCGCAATGGAATGTTGGATTCCGCCAAACGTGAGGTTCGAGATCGTCGCCGACCCGGAGAAGAAGCTGCCGAGCGCTCCCAGAAACGGCGCGATGTAAACCCAGCTCCCGCCCGCCGCCCCGGCGAGCGCATTCCCCAGGATCATCGTCGAAGCCCGCTCGCCGCCGACCATGAGGATCTGGACAAAAACGAGTGCGCCCAGCAACGCCAACGCTGGACGGGTGATCCGGTGCGCCGTCTCCTGCACGATCGCTCCAACCGCCCTGCCCCTGCCGAAAAGCAACAGGGCAAATCCGGCCGTGATCACGAATGGGACGATCGACGGTACGTAGAGGACCGCGTGCGTCCACGTAAGTCCTTCGCCCAAAATATCCCGAAGTTCGACGACGAGGGACAAGCTGATTGATAAATCTCCGAACGGACCGAGCGGGAGCTGCAGGATCGCCCGCTCCGACGTCAGCCACTGACGGAGGCCGATCCACGGAATTCGTGTCAGGAGGAGAATGATGACGGTCGCAACCAAGGGGGCCAGCGCGGTCAATACCGCACGGTTCAGAAGCGGCCCGGACGGCATCCCAATATCGGACGTCTGGGCACGGGCGAGTCCGATGCCGCGTCGGGCCAGAAGAACGGTGACGATCAACCCGACTGACCCACCGACGACAGACGGAAATTCATCGTTCACCGTCGCGACTGCGAGCATGGGAAGGACGTTCGCAAGGATCGAGCCGTAGATGAAGACCAGGTTTCTGCGGATCTCGGACCAGCCGACGACGAAGCGCAGCGCGATCACGGGAATCACCAGTGACGCCGCGGTCTGGAGCACGGCGGTCTTCAGGCTGAGGGCGAGGATCTCGTCGGGACTGAGATCCAGCCCGCCGAAGCCGAACCAGGTCGGAGTTCCCACGGCCCCGAAGGACACCGGGATGGAATTCATCACGAGGCAAAGCGCGGCCGCGCGCATCGGCGGAAATCCTAGTCCTACCAACACGGGAGCCGCGAGTGCAGCCGGCGTGCCGAAGCCGCTCGACCCTTCGAGCAAAAATTGAAACGACCATCCAACCACCATGAGCTGGGCCACGGGGTTCGGCGAAATCCCGCGTAACCACTCGCGGAGCACGTCCATCGCGCCGGATCGCTCCATCGCGACGAAGAAGAGAATCGCGCCGAAGACAATCGCGATGGGCGTCAGCGCATTCAGCAATCCGGCGATGACGGCGGCATTGAGTAGGCTGAACGACGTGCGGAAAACGAGAAGCTGAATCCCGTAGCCGACGGCGGCTGCGAGCGCGAAGGCGAGCGTTGACGGCATCGCCTTCGGCTTCGTCATCACGTAAACAAGCAGCACGATTGGTAGAGCGGCGAAGAAAAAATCCGTCATCGTTGCACGATCGGGGCCGGTCGGGCCATGCGGGGACTCGCCGACTTAACCACCCCTCCACCCCTAGTTGGACGGCATTTTCGTGCGCAAGGGAAAAGACCAGCCGTGAATCGTCGACGGCTTCCCAACGGCGGTGCAAACTGTCGCTGGTACGGAAGCTTCCACCCACCCTACCCAATGAAATTACCGGAAAATAAAACTAAGATCGTAGCCACGATCGGTCCTGCCTCGATGGAACCCTCCATTCTAGAGGAAATGATCCGGGCCGGACTCAACGTAGCCCGGCTGAACTTCTCCCACGGCGATTTCGCTCAGCACGGCGAGGTGATCTCGCGGGTCCGCAGAGCCAGTCGCGCAGTCGGTCGCCGGGTCGCCATCATGGCGGATCTGCCCGGACCCAAAATGCGCCTCGGGTTGATCGAACCCGGACCGATCGAACTCCACGCGGGCGACGCATTCATCCTGACGAACGAGGATATCATCGGCGACCGCCAGCGGGTCTCAATGAGCTTCGACCGACTGCCCCGGGTCGTGAAGACCGGGGACCGTCTTTTTCTGAACGATGGCCTGGTCCAACTCATCGTGGACCACGTCGAGGGGAATGACGTGCATTGCAAGGTGGCGGTCGGTGGCCAGCTGAGTTCACGCAAGGGCCTGAATCTGCCGCGAATCGCTCTCGGGATCAGCGCCTTTACCGAGCGGGACCGGGAGTGCTTGGCCTTCGCGATCGAGCAGGGGGTCGACGCGGTGAGTCAATCGTTCGTGGAGACCGCCGCCGATATCGAGGCCGTGCGCTCAGCGGCCGCTGACTACGGAAGCTCGCCTTTCCTCATCGCGAAGATCGAGCGGTTCGAGGCGCTTGAGAATATCGAGTCAATCCTGCAAGCCGCTGACGGGATCATGATCGCCCGGGGTGACCTTGGCGTGGAGGTCCCGATCAAGACTATGGCCGTGACACAAAAACAGCTCACGGCCAAAGCCCTTGCGCTCGATAAGCCCGTGATTACCGCGACCCAGATGCTGGAATCCATGACGACCAGCCGTCTACCAACCCGCGCGGAGGCGACCGACGTGGCCAACGCAATCCTCGACGGGACGGATTGCGTGATGCTGTCCGGAGAATCGGCGATCGGCCGTTTTCCCGTGGAGTCCGTCGCGATGCTGGCTAGCATCGCCGCCGCAACCGAGACCTACCGCGAGGCGAATCGCCGCCACGACCGCACTGCGGAACCGCACAACGATGTCCCCCATTTTCTGCGAAAGGCGCTCCTGGTGGAACAAGCGATTGATTTGATGCCCTGCGACGCTGTCTTCGTGCCGACAGAGAGCGGTCAGACGGCGCGGACGATGACCCGAGCCCGCCTGCCGGTCTGGGTCATCGCTGCGGGACTCAAGTCCGCGCCTCTCCAGGGACTCTGCTTCTGCGCCGGCATCCATCCGCATGATCTGGACGTCGAGCCGCCGAGTTGGCGGGAATTTGCCCGGCAATGGCTTGTTGATTTCGAAGTAGAACCACGGCACGCCCTGCTCGTTGCCGGACCCTCATCCATGAACCCGGACTCGAACCAGCGGCTCGAGTTCTTCAATTTCACCGAGGATCCCCAACCGATCTTTGGAGGGGCGATCGCTTGAAAATCCAGATCTTCGACCCAGCGTTTGAACGCTGATCCGAATTCGCGCAGAAGCTCACCACGTGATCGCAACCCACACCGTCATTCCCGGACTCGTGCGCGTCAAACCCGGCGCTCTGGACCGCTTGGGAGCCTACGCCGAGCGCAACGCCTTCCGGCAGGTTTCGGTCCTGTTCAGCGAGGGGCTGAATGAATGCCTCCGCGACCGCGTAGGATCCGCGCTCGGAACGCGCGGTATCGACGTCAAGTTCACCCCGGTGGATTCCGCCAGTTTCGAACTCGCGACCCGATTGTTTGAGGAATTGCCCGCGCCGACCGATGCCATCATCGGCCTCGGGGGCGGGAAGGCTTTGGACGTTTCGAAATACATCGCCTTTCTCGCCGGACGACCCTACCTCGCCGTTCCGACCTCGCTCTCGAACGACGGGATCTGTAGCCCGCAAGCCAGTCTCACGATCGGCGATCGCCGACGATCACTCCCCGCGGCAATGCCGACCGGCGTGATCATCGACACCGCCGTGTGTCTCGGCGCGCCCGACATTCTGTGGCATTCCGGCGTCGGTGATCTCGTTGCGAAATTCACGGCGGTCGTCGACTGGAAGCTCGCGTTTCACGCGGTGGGCACGCCGGTCGACGATTTTGCCGCGCTCCTCTCGGATGCGAGCGTTTTTCAATTTCTCGGCAGACCGGCGCACGACCTCGACGGGCTTCGACTCCTCGGAACGGCACTTCTCCTGAACGGAATCTCCATGGGCATCTGTGGATCCTCGCGGCCCGCCAGCGGGAGTGAACATTTGATCTCGCACGCACTCGACGAACTGAGCGCGCGACCGCGACTGCACGGCCTCCAGGTCGGCGTCGCCACGTATCTCATGAGCCTGATCCAAGGGCAAAACTCCGAACATATCGCCAGGCTCTTCGATGCGACCGGATTCTGGGACTCGATCGCCAGCGACCCCTTCGATCAGTCGGAGTGGATCGCCGCAGCCCGAATCGCCCCTTCGATCAAAACCGATTTTTACACCGTCCTGTCGTCCCGCGATTGTCGTCCCGAAATCGAACGCGCCATCAACACCGATCCCCACCTGTGCCGCTGCTTCGCGTCGAAGAACGACCTGTCTTGATCGGTCCGGGAAATCGTTCGATCCTCCCTGCGGTCGAGTCGGTATCTCCGGGAGGTCAGGATCGTCAGCTGGCTTGCCCCCGGCCTTCACTAAGGAGAAGATCGCGGACGCACCAGCCCGCGTTCCATCGCTCACACCCACCATGAAAACAATTTACCCTCTTTGCCGCCGGAGCCGTCTGCTCATCGGGGTAATCCTCATCGCCACCTCAGCGGTTGTGTTCACGTCCTGCGTCGTTCCACGCCGACCGGTCGTCTACGGAACGACCCGCGCAGTCGACAATCAGATCGACCGCAACATCGACCGCCGCGAAGATCGCCGCGACCGCAATCAGGATTACCGTGAAGATCGTCGCGATGATCGTCGCGATCGCTGGGACTGATTCCCGGTCCGGGAGGCGCGGAATCGACCCGCCGGTCGGATCATCAGTAATGAGAACTCGTCATCGACCGGCGGGTTGACCTTTCTGGCGAAGCGAAAAGCGGAGAGCAAGTGATGACCAACGAAGATCAGTCGAAGCAACCCGAGCATGGGATCGTGGATCACGAGGGAATCGTGGGCGTGGTGCCGGGACCCGGAGGCGAGCGGGTGGACATTGCGTTTGATCCGGAGAAATTGTCGGAGGCGGATGTGCGGCGGATCGCGCTGGAACACATCCAGCCGGGTGCGATGGGCGTGGAGCGGGTCGCGATGCGTCTGGACGGGCAGGCCTGCGAGGCGGCGGCCGCGAAGCTGGAAAGGCGGATCGAGCGCGTGCCGGGCGTGCGGCGGGCGACGGCAACCTACGTAGGCCGTGTGCTTTGTCTGACTTTCGATTCGTCGGTGTCGAGCGCCGAGGCGGTAATGGACGGGGTTCGCGCGGCCGGGGCGCGGGTGGAACCCCTCAAGCCGGCGCACCCGGGGTGGTGGGTGCGATTGAAATCGGGAGATTCGAACGAAGAAGTGGCCTGCGGGGTGGGCTTGGTGTTTCTGATTGCTTCGCTCGTGACGGATCTGACGTTAGGACGGGGCGGGGTGACCCTGTGGCTATACGTCGGCGCGTATCTGTTCTGCGGCTGGTTCGGAGTGCGGTCGGCGATTGCGTCGCTCCGGGAGCGGACTCTCGATGTCGATGTGCTGATGGTGCTGGCGGCGCTGGGAGCGGCCGCCGTTGGGTCGCCCTTCGAAGGTGCGTTGTTGCTGTTCCTGTTCAGTTTTTCAAACGTCCTGCAGCGACATGCCTTGGAGCGCACCCAGCGGGCCATTGAGTCACTCCTCACGCTCCGGCCGGAGAAGGCGCTGCGGAAATCCAACGGCGCAACCGAACTCGTGCGAATCGAGGATCTGGCGATCGACGATGTAGTGATCGTGCGGCCGGGGGAATTGCTCCCGGTTGATGGAGAGGTGACGGAGGGGACGAGCAGTGTTGAAGAATCGAGTCTGACGGGAGAGTCGATGCCCGTGACGAAGGAGACGGGGAACAGCGTTTTCGCCGGGACGTTGAATCAGTCCGGAGGGCTGGAGATTCGGGTGGGACGGAAGGCGGAGGATTCCACCCTCGCGAAAATGGTCCGTCTCGTGGCGGAGGCGCAGGCCGAGAAATCAAATGCGCAGCGATTCCTCGAAAAGGCGGAGCAGAGCTACGCGGCGGGCGTGATCGCGCTAACCATTCTCGTCTTCACGGTACCGTGGTTGCTGTGGGGTGAATCGTTCTCGGTAGCCTTCTATCGGGCGATGACGGTGATGGTGGTCGCCTCGCCGTGCGCCTTGATCATCAGCACGCCGGCGACGGTTCTGTCGGCGATTGGCGGCGCGGCGCGGCGCGGCATCCTGATCAAAGGGGGATCGCACCTCGAGACGGCGGCGCGGATCGACATCGTGTGTCTGGACAAGACGGGAACGCTGACGGCGGGGAAACCCACGGTGACCCACGTTGTGATCGGAGAAACGGTCGAACCGGTGGACGGAAACCTATCGGCCGGAGCCCGGGAAGCGCTGGGGATTTGCGCGGCCCTCGAATCCAAATCCGAACACCCACTGGCGGCAGCGGTGCTCAGAGCCGCGAACTGCCTCGGCCTGATTCTGCCCGCGGCGTCGGCGTTTCAATCCACCGCCGGAAAGGGAGCGGAGGCCGAGGTGGACGGGCGGCGCTTCGTGGTCGGGAGCGACCGATATTTTCGAGAACTCGGAGCGCTCGGGATGGAGAACCCCTCGGCGGCGGTTGCCGAGATGCGGGCGGAAGGCCGGACGTGCGTGTGGCTCGGGAGCCGCGACGGCGATGTCGTGACGGTGCGGGCGGCACTGACCCTGGCGGACACGATTCGCGAAGAGTCCCGGACGCTCGCGGCGGAGTTGCACGGGCTCGGCGTGAAAAAGGTGATCATGCTCACGGGCGATCAAACAGCCGTAGCGGCCAGCATCGCAGCCGAAGCGGGCCTTGATGAATTCCGGGCCGAGCTGCTGCCAGCCGACAAGGTGGAGGCGATTCGCCAACTCAGGCTCGAGGGGACCGTACTCATGGTCGGCGACGGAGTGAACGATGCACCGGCACTGGCGACGGCTCACCTCGGGGTCGCAATGGGAGCAGCCGGAGCGGACGTTGCGATGGAGACAGCGGATGTCGTGTTGATGGGGGATCGCCTGGAGAACGTGGCATTGCTCATCGGCATGGCGCGGCACGCGAAGCGGGTGCTGACTCAGAACTTGGTCTTCGCCTCCGTGGTCATCCTCGTGCTGGTTGCCGCGGCTCTTGGCTTTGCCCTGCCACTCCCGATGGGCGTCGTCGGGCACGAGGGCAGCACCGTTTTGGTGTGCCTCAATGGGTTGAGGTTGCTGCGCTACCGACCGCGGAACGCGATCCCAAGGAGCTGAAAATCGAGGCGTTTCCCCGCAACCCGCTACTTTTTTGGCCTGCCGGCTCGCTCGAAATCCCATACGCTGCCCCCCTCGGCTCATGAAAACCCAGCTGCTCATTTTCGCCGCCTGCCTGTTCCTCTACGCGCTCGTCGCCGGAGGGATCGCGAGGATACCCTTGTCGGGACCGATTCTCTTCGTCGCCGTCGGCTGGCTGATCGGACCCGCAAATCTTGATTGGCTTCAGTCCGGCGTCGGAATGAAAGAACTCCGCGTGCTGGCGGAGCTGACCCTCGCCGTGGTGCTCTTTAGCGACGCGTCGAACGCCAATCTCGGGGTATTGAAGCGGTCGTTCCGGATTCCCGAACGGCTACTTACCGTCAGCCTGCCGCTGACGATCGTTGCGGGTTTCGCTGCCGCCTGGCTGATCTTTCCCGATCTTCAACTCCTAGAGTGCGCACTCCTCGCGGTGATCCTTGCACCAACCGATGCCGCGCTTGGTCAGGCGGTCATCACCAATGAAACCGTGCCAGCCAACATCCGGGAGGGCCTCGACGTGGAGAGCGGTCTAAACGACGGCATCTGCGTCCCAATGGTCGCGCTCTTTCTCGCCATGGCCACCGAAATCGCGCGGGACAAAAGCCCCCTCTCACTCGGGATCCAGCTTTTCAGCGAGGAAATCGGCATCGGACTCGCCGTCGGGCTTGCGGTCACTCTGGCGTGCGTCTGGCTGATCCGGCTCGCCGATTCGCAGGATCGAATCCCGCCGGTCTGGCGTCAGGTGCTGGCGGTCAGCATCGCTTTCACGGCCTACGCTGCGGCCCAACTGCTCGGCGGCAGCGGATTCATCGCGAGCTTCTCCGGAGGCCTCCTCTTCGGAGCGCTCAGTCATGGCCACAAGAAGGCCCTCCTCGAGGCCGCCGAAGGCACCGGGAACGTCATGGCCATGCTCACGTGGGCGCTCTTCGGCGCGGCCGTCGTCGGTCCCTATCTCGCCAATGCCCATTGGACTTCTTTCGGATACGCCGTGCTCAGCTTGACGGTCGTGCGAATCCTCCCAGTCATGCTCGCTATCACCGGATTGAACCTCCCGTGGACGCATCGGCTTTTCATCGGATGGTTCGGCCCCCGAGGTCTTGCCAGCGTCGTCTTTCTCGTTCTGTTTCTGGATGCGGAACTGCCCGGACGGGCGATCGTCGCCGAGACCGTCGCCGCCACCGTAATGCTCAGTATTGTTCTCCACGGCATCTCGGCCAACCCATTGTCCCGCTTGTTTGCACGCTCCAGCGCTTCGGCGTAGACCTTCCTCCCCGAAGACGTAATCCTCTGACCCGAATCCAGAAATTCTTAACACTTCTCCGATGCTAGCCCTCTCCACCTGCTGGAATTCCTCCCGCCACACCGACGGTGCCTCGATGCTCCAGGAAATCGTCGACCTTGGATTCAGTTCCATCGAACTCAGCCACGGGATCAACCTCTCGCTGATGGAGGGCATTCTCCGTTTCGCGGAAAAGGGCGGCCTTACCTTTACCTCCCTGCACAATTTCTGCCCACAGCCCGTCGAGGTGATGACCGATTCACCCGACTGCTACGAATTCAGTTCCTCCCGCGAGGAAGTCCGCCAGCGTGCCATCAAGATGTCGCTGCAGACCATCGACTACGCTGAGCGCCTCGGTGCCAAACGCATCGTCATCCACTCCGGATCCGTCGGGAAAATGAAGGGCTTCACCCGCGGACTCGGGAAGCTCGTCCACGCCGGTGATTATCTCAGCAAAACCTACGCCGAGACCAAGCTTCGCGGCGTTCTCGAACGCGAAGCCCTCTCGGGCGAATCCACCCGCCGGGTCATCGAGTCCCTCAAGCCGGTCGTCGACTACGCCGGCGAACGCAATATCCGCCTCGGCATCGAGAATCGCGACAGCTACGAAGCCATCCCTTCCGAGCGGGAATTCCCCGCCTTCCTCGACGAACTCGGCCCCACCTGCGGCTATTGGCACGACTTCGGCCACGCCCAGCGAAAGGAAAATCTCTCCTTCCTCGACCACGAATCCTGGCTCGCCACCATCGGCTCGCGTGCTATCGGCTGCCACCTTCACGACGCCACCTGGCCGCTCGAAGATCACCGGGTTCCCTTTTCTGGCGAAATCGACTACCACGCTCTCGTGCCTCATTTTCCGAAAGACATCCCCTACGTGATCGAACTCCATCCCAAGCGCGAAGCCGGGGACATCGTCGAAGCCGCCGACCGTTGGCGAACCGAGTTCGGCGCGTGAAGCGCGTCGTCATCGCCACCCTCCAGATTCTCGTCTCGCTCGCGCTCATCGCGTGGATCTTTCACGACCCCGCCAAACGCGCCCTCATGGCGGAGGCCCTGCGCGTCGCCAACCTCTGGTGGCTCGTTCCCGGAGCCGCAGCCACGGGCATCGCTCTCGGCCTCCAAGCGGGCCGCTGGCACATTCTCCTTCGCGCTGCCGGCATAAATTTCACGTGGTGGCGCACGACCCAGCTCTACTTCATTGGTGCCTTTTTCAATCTCTTCCTTCTCGGAGCCACCGGCGGCGACGTCGCAAAGATCTACTACGCCGTTCGCGAATCCCCCACCGCCCGCGCCGCAGCCTTCCTCAGTATCGTCGTCGACCGCGTCGTCGGCCTGCTCGCCCTCTGCCTCGTCGCCCTCGTCGTCGTCGCTCTCCGTTTCGACGTCCTGATGAGCACTCCCATCGCACAAGCCATGCTTGGCACGCTCTTCCTCATCCTCGGCGGAGGCGTTGGAATGGTCGCCGTCGGAGCGAGCATCGCCTTCTTTCGTCTCCAGGATCGACTCCCCGCCAGGATGCCCTTCCGCACCGGCCTCGTCGACCTCGCCGTCGCCACCGAACGCTACGCCCGCGCCCCGCTGGCGCTCCTATCGGCGTTCCTCATCTCCATCGCCAGCCACCTCCTCCTTTTCGTCACGTTCTACTTCGCGGCCAGGGCCCTCGGCAGCGCTCTCGGACTCATCGATACCTTCTCGGTGATGCCGATAGTCAACGCCATCACCTCGATCCCCATCAGCCTCTCCGGCATCGGCGTCCGCGAGAAACTCTTCGAACAACTCCTCAGCTCCCTCTACGGCATCCCCGGCACCCAAGCCGTCCTCATCTCCCTCCTCGGCTACCTGATGATGGTCCTTTGGAGTCTCGCCGGCGGCCTCGTTTACCTCACCTATCGCCGCACCACCGATCACGCCTCGGTGGCGGAGATGGATGCTGTCACCGAGAACCTGGCTCAGCATCCGGATCCGAAGCCCTCCGCGTAAGTAGCGGCTTTCATGAAAAATCGACCGCGCGTCCTCGCCAACTTCGCCGTCACCGCCGACGGCAAGATTTCCACGCGCAACCACACCGCGACTGGCTTCACGTCCAAACGCGACTACAACGAACTGCTCCGGATCCGTTCCCTCGGCGACGCCCTTCTCGTCGGCCGCGGCACGCTCGAAGCCGACGCCATGAGCATGAATCTCCCGGTCAAGGCGCTGCAAAAACAGCGCGCCTCCCGCGGCCAATCCCCCGAACCAATCCGTGCCGTCCTCAGCAATTCCGGCCACTTCAATCCCGCTTGGAAACTCTTCCATGCGGGCGCTTCCGAACGGATTCTCTTCAGCACTCAGCAAATGCCCGCCGCCCTCCGCGAGGAACTAACCCCCAAGGCCACCCTTCATCTCACTGACCACGACGCCGTCGACACCGCCGCTGCCCTCCGGTTCCTTCACGACGAGCGCGCCGTCCGCACCCTGGTCTGCGAAGGCGGCCCCACGCTCCTCCGTAGTCTCATTGAACTCGACGCCCTCGACGAGCTCTACCTCACCCGCGCTCCCGTGATCTTCGGCGGAGCTGAGGCCCCCTCCGTGACCGGCACGAATCCCAATTTTCTCAGGCGCATTACTCGCGCCAAACTCGTATCCCTCGAAGTTCACGCCGAAGAAGCCTTCTGCCATTACGTGATCCACGCGCCATGAACACATCCTCCTCCATTATCATCCGCGCTCCGAAACAGGAGATCTTCGATTGCACTTCGGACCTCTCCCGCTGGCCCGCCATCCTTCCCCATTACCGATACATCACCTACCTCGAGCGCGGCACGGACCGCCACATCGTCAAAATGGCCGCCCACCGCGACGGCATCCCCATCGCTTGGACCTCCGAGCAAACCATCGATCGCGAAAAGCTCGAAATCCATTTTCACCACCTCAAAGCCTTCACAAAGGGGATGACCGTTGTCTGGACCTTCGACGAGAAACCCGAAGGCACCCGAGTCACCATCATCCACCTCCTCGATTTCCGCATCCCGGCCCTGGCCGGAATCGCGGAACGCATCATCGGCGGCTTCTTCATCGACAACATCGCCCACAAAACTCTCGCCACCTTCAAGACGCATCTGGAGGTGCGCAATTGACCTCCCGCAGTGGCCAGCGAAGGCGCGCTGTCATCACCGGCCTCGGCCCCATCACCTGCATCGGCATCGGTAAGGACGCCGTTTGGCGGGGCCTCCTCGCGGAAAAATCCGGCATCACGCCCCTCACCCGCATCGACACCGCCGACTTCCGCGCCAAGTGCGCCGGCGAAATCAACGACTTCGACGCCACCGCTTATCTCACCCCCGCCCGCATCAAACGCCTCGACCGCTACGCCCAATTTGCCGTCGTCTCAGCCCAACTCGCCCTCACCGACGCCGGCCTCACCTATTCCCCCGCCGACCCGCAGGACCGGGTCGGCGTTAGCTTCGGCACCGCCCTCGGCGGCATCTCCAACGCCGAAGCCGAGAAGAAAAAGTTTCTTGAAGGCGGCCCCCGCGCCGTCAACCAACTCCTCGCCCTCCACGTCTTCGGCGGCTCCGCCCACAGCAACATCGCGATCGAATTCGGCCTCCAGGGCCTCGGCACCACGAATTCGAACTCCTGCGCCTCCGGCCCCATCGCCCTCGGCGAAGCCCTCCGCTACATCCGCGACGACATGGCCGACGTCATCATCGCCGGTGCCGCCGAATCCCCCCTCAGCCCGCTCAGCTATGGTGCCTTCGACTTCATTAAAACCATGAGCCGTGGCACCGCCCCCACGGCCTGCCGCCCCTTCGACCTCCACCGCGACGGCTTCGTCATGGGCGAAGGCGGGGCCTCTCTCGTCGTCGAAGAATACGAACACGCCAAAGCCCGCGGTGCCCGCATCTACGCCGAGATTGCCGGTTACTCCCTCAGCAACGACGCCCACCACATGACCTCCCCCCACCCCACCGGCCACCCCGGCATCCGCACCATCCGCGAAGCTCTCGCCGACGCCCGCCTCAATCCCGACGAAGTCGACCACATCAACGCCCACGCCAGCTCCACCCAGGTCAACGACTCGTCCGAATCCCGCGCCATCCACGCCGTCTTCGGTGGCTGCGCGAAAAAAATTCCCACCAGCGGCACCAAAGCCTACACCGCCCACCCGCTCGGAGCCACCGGAGCCATCGAAGCCATCATCTGCTGCCTGGCTCTGGAAAATCAATGGGTCCCCCCCACCCTCCACCACGAAACTCCCGACCCCGACTGCGACCTCGACATCGTCCCCAACCACGGTCGCGAACTCCCCATCCAGACGATCCTCACCAACAGCTTCGGCTTCGGCGGCATCAACGCCGCGCTCGTCCTTCAGAAGGTCTGAGCCAGCCGGCTCTCACCCACTGACCCGAGACTCACGGCCTCAACCGCAACCCGGGTCCAAACGACGAAGCTTCCGGTCGATTAAGAAGGGTGCGAACGGCAACAACGAAGCCACGAAGATCACCGCGCAATGCTTCAGGTCGTAGCGAAGCGCCGGGACTGCCAACACCAGCGCGAGACAGAACGCCAGAAACAGCACCCCGTGCGCCATTCCGACGACCTTCACCGCCTCCTCGATTCCCGCCAGATACTTCATCGGCATCGCGACGAAAAGTAGCGCGATAAACGAGGCTCCCTCGATCATCGCAATCATCCGAAGCCGCCCAATCGGGGTAGCCGTCATCCCCCTACTTTGGTCCATTCGCCAGAAATCGATCCGCCCAATCCCGCACCCCGGCTTCCATTTTCACCAATTCCGGCCACCCTCGCGTGTGCCCTTCCCCCGCCAGCTTCCGCGTCGCGTCCATTCCCATGTGCGACCCCATCGCCTCCACGCTCGGTGCGTGATCCAGCGAATCGCTCGGATTCTTCACGAAGGTCGAATCCCGCTGCGGATCGGTGTTCGCGCACATTCGAAAGAGCACCTCGCTCGTGTTGTGCACATCGCAATCGTCGTCGACGACCACGATGTATTTCGCAAACATCATCTGCCCCATCCCCCAAAGGCCGTGCATGATCTTATACGCCTGCCACGCGTATTGCTTCCGAATCGAAACGAAAACCAAATTGTGAAATACCCCCTCCGCCGGCAACGCCATGTCGACGATCTCGGGGAAATTCATCCGAAAGATCGGCAGGAAAATCTTCACGCTCGCCTCCCCCAGGTAGAAATCCTCCATCGGCGGAATCCCCACGATCGTCGCCGGATAGATGGCATCATTCCGCCGCGTAATCGCCGTCAGGTGAAACACCGGATAATCCTCCACCGGCGTGTAAAACCCCGTGTGATCCCCAAACGGCCCCTCCGGCCGCAGCTCCGTCGGGTCCACGTAACCCTCCAGCACGAAATCCGAATCCGCCGGCACCTCGATGTCGTTAGTCTCGCACTTGATCAGCGGCACCGACTTCTTCCGTGCGAATCCCGCAAAGAGGATCTCGTCCAACCCGTCCGGCAACGGAGCCGTCGCGGCAAAAGTGTAAGCCGGATCTCCCCCCAGCGCCACCGCCACCGGCATCCGCTCCCCGCGTTCATAATACCGCTTCCCGTGCCGCGCCCCGACCTTGTGGACCTGCCAATGCATCCCCGTCGTCCGCCCGTCGTAGACCTGCATCCGATACATCCCCACGTTCCGCTCCCCCGTGTCCGGATCCCGCGTGTAGACCGTCGGCAACGTCACGAACCGCCCCCCGTCGTTGGGCCAGCACTTGAGAACCGGCAGATCGTCCAGCGTCAACCCATCCCCCTCGAAACGCTCGATCACCTCTTTGCACGGCCCATCCTTCACCGACTTCGGTCGCGCGTGAATCAGATCGATCCCGTTTCGTAGCAACGTCACCGCATCCTTGAACCCCTTCGGCGGCTTCGCCTTCATCAGAAACTGCATCTGCTCCGCCAGTTCGTCGACCGATTCTAACCCCAGCGCCAATGCCATCCGCGACCGCGACCCCATCGCGTTCACCGAGACTGGAAAATCCGACGTCTTCCCATCAATCGTCGGCTTCTCGAAAAGAAGAGCCTTCCCACCCCCGGGCGACTTCATCTCCCGATCCCCCAGCTCGGTGATCTGCAACTCGGTCGCCACTGGCTCAGCGATCCTCCTCAGCTCCCCGGTCGCCTCGACCGCGGCCAAAAAATCCCGATACGACTTGTGTGCCATTACGAACCAACCGCCGGTTCCAAACCTTCGCGCCTTCGCGGCTTCGCGTGAGAGCCGTCACCTTCATCTCCGCGCTTCCGCGCCCCCGCGCGAGAACCAGCGTTCAAAAACAAAGCGTGCCACTCCGCCCCCAGCCACCGCCGCACGCCCTTCCAAAGCACCTTTGCCACCCGGGGATCCGGCACGAACCCATCGCCCAGCTCCCGCCAACCCGTGTTCCGTCGACCCCAGCACCCCGCCGCCCGCCGCTTCCTCGCAATCGCCGCCAGCCGCCGATTGTAGAACGCCATGAACCGCGCCACCCGCCTATCGACCGGCCCGTTGAACGGCAGACAATCCAGATCGTCCTCCGGCGCCACCGTGATCTCCCGCACCGGCCCGAGGTAAAACAAGGCGATGTCCATCCAGTAGGCCGCCGACATTAATTCCGCTTCGCCAATGTATTCGTACTTCGCCGCGTAAAGCCCCTCGAACCAAGCCCGGTAGGAATGACGAAACCGCGCGTTCAATTTTTCCAAGTCCACCACCTCACCGCGCAACTCCCCTCCGATCCGACCGAACGCAGCCCGCACCGTCCATGAACAATAATCCAACCCCGCGCTGTAAAGCGGATCGATAAACCCAGCCGCGTCCCCGACGATCTGCCAATTCGCACCCGCCAACGCCTCGGTGTAATACGGCAATCCCGAGTAGGCCCGCGTCTCGCCCTCGATGGCCTCCGCCCCGCCAAAAAGCTCCCGCCCAATCGGGTGCGCCAGCAAGTGCGACCGCAGGCGCTCCGTGAGAGTCCCTTCCGTCGGCGGCGTGAAAAGACGCGCGTCGTAAACCAGCCCCACGCTCACGTCCCCACCCTTCAACGGAATGATCCAACACCACCAGCCGTATCCGGTCAGGTGGTTCGTCGCCGCCGTCCGACTCGCAATCGAAGACTTTCCGAACTCCGGGAACTTCGTCCGCAACCGATGCCCGTCCAGATCGTCCGCGCCGCGAAACCGGCCCCAGATGGCGTTCGTCGTGTGCTCGTCCAGCTTGCGGAAATTCCCCGTCTGCCGCGCCAGCGTCGCCGCCCGCCCCGACGCGTCCACAATCCAGCGCGCGGACACCGTCTCGCCATTCACCGCCACCGAAGAAGCCACCAAGTCGATGTCCGACACTTTCACTCCCCGCCGAACCTCCGCACCCGCGTCCCGCGCCAGCCCAACCAGGTGCTCGTCCATCTCGGCCCGATCCAACTGAAACGATGGCATCCGCACTTGGTAGTTCGCCCCCACCTCCGCGCAATCCTCGAACGCCGTCCCCCCACCCTCGTCCGCGAACCACAGCCGCAGCCCCTCTTTCTTGATTTGGTGGTTCGCAAGATACGACGTCAACGCCAACCGCTTGTGCAAAAAATTCCCCGCGATCTCCGTCGTCGCCTCGCCCACCTTCCGGTCGAACTTCTCCGACCGATCCACCACCAGCACCCGCAGATCCGAAAACTCCCGCCGCAACATCAGCGCCAACGAAGCGCCCGAAAACGCCGCCCCGATTATCACCACGTCATATTGCGAGTCCACAACCATCCTTCTAGGGAGCATACGCCGACGTTGCAAATTTCGGTTTCAAAAAAGATTGCGTCTTCCGAACCCACCGTGGATATTCCCCAACTCCTTTCGAGGAAAGGAGCCGTAGCTCAACGGTTAGAGCGCTGCCCTGTCACGGCAGAGGTTGCGGGTTCGAATCCCGTCGGCTCCGCACCTCCTCACTTTCATGCTGGGGAGCGCAGGCTTCCAGCCTGCCCATCACGGGCTTCCAGCCCGGGATTTCTCCTGGAAAACAGCGCTTCCGCCCCACCCAACCGCGCCGTGCCCCGGGACCCGCATTCGCAGCAAAATCCGCTTTTCCTCACCGGCCCCCATCTCCGATGCTCCCACCGACCATGTCCGCGACCCCGATTCATCTCCGTCCCAGCCGATTCTCCAAGTTCCTCTTCGGCGTCGCCTACTACCCCGAACACTGGCCTCGCGATCAACGCCTCGGCGACCCCGCCCGGATGGCCGCCGCCGACGTGAACGTTGTCCGCATGGCCGAGTTCGCCTGGGACCGCATGGAGTCGCGACTCGACCAGTTCGATTTCAGCCTCTTTGACGAAATGATCGACCGCTTTGGCGACGTCGACATCGACACCATTCTTTGCACACCAACCGCCGCTCCACCCCGCTGGCTCACCGCGGCCAATCCCGACTGGCTCCGCGTCGACGCCGATGGACGCGCCATGACCCACGGCAGCCGGCAACATTGCTGCACGACCAACCCGGGCTTCCGCGCTGCTTCCCGCCGCATCACTCAAGCGATGGCCGACCACTTCGCCAACAAACCCCGCGTCATCGGATGGCAGACCGATAATGAATTCCACTGCCACTTCAGCGAATGCCACTGCGCCGCCTGCGAGACGGCCTTCCGCGACTGGCTGAAGCAGAAATACACCGACATCGTCACCCTGAACGACGCGTGGGGGACCTCCTTCTGGTCGCTCACCTACGACACTTTCGACGACGTCGCACTTCCTCGTCCCGATCGTCCCACCCACCCGAACCCGAGTCATCAACTCGACTACCTGCGTTTCCTCAGCGATTCGGTCATCGCCTTCCAGCGCGAACAAGTCGACATCCTCCGCGCCGCTCAGCACGATTGGTGGATCACCCACAATGGCCTCTTCGACCACATCGACTACCCGAAGTTTGCCGCCGACCTCGACTTCCTGTCCGTCGACATCTACCCGGGCTTCGTCGAGCAGCCCGCCGGTTTCGTCTGGGCCGCCACCACGAATGAACTCACCCGCGCGGCTTCCGGGACCTACATCGTCCCCGAGCAACAAGCCGGCGCCGGTGGTCAGCGGCCCTACCTCCTCCCCACCACGGCTCCCGGCCAAATGCGCCTCTGGACCTACCAATCCGTCGCCCACGGAGCGGCGGGCATCCTCCACTTCCGCTGGCGCACCTGCCCCTTCGGCGCGGAGATGTATTGGAACGGCATCCTCGACCATGACGACATCCCCCGCCGCCGCTTCGATGAGTTTGCCTTCGAAGGCCGCGAACTCAAGCGCGTCGCCCCCCGCATCCTCGGGACAACCGCCCAAGTCCGCGCGGCCGTCCTCCTCGAGCACGACCAGGACGAGGCCCACACCAGTCTGCCAATGGGACTTCCGCGGCCGAAGGACCAGCGTTCCCTCATTTACGGCGAAATGCTCCACCGCCACCTGCCGGCAGGATTTGTCAGTGCCTCCGATTCCTTCGCGGGCCTCGACCTCATCGTCCTTCCCGGTTTCATCCTCATGGACGAAGACCTCGCCAACCGCCTCCGAGCATTCGTCGAAGCCGGCGGCACCCTCGTCACGACCGCCCGCACCGCCACCCGCGATCGGCGCAACCAGGTGATTCGCTCCACCCCACCCGGACTCCTCGCGGACGTGTTCGGCACCACCGTGGAGGAGTTTGGAAAACTCTCCCACCCGCTTCTCAGTTTAAAGACCGCTTCCACCAGCCTCCCCCTCGCGGGTGGCTACGAAATTCTCGCCCCAACCACCGCCATTCCAATCGCAACTTGGAGCGAGACCATCGACGGGGCACCTCACGCCGCTCCCGGTTCCCCCGCCATCACCCGCCATGCTTTGGGCCACGGTGCCGCCATCGCGATTGGCACCTGGTTCTCCACGGAGAACGTCGCCGGACTCTTCGACCTCATTCTCTCCGAAACGTCGATCGTTCCCCTCGCCGGAGCCGATCCTCTCGTCGAAATCACCCGTCGCGTCGCGGACGACCGCGAGCTCACCTTCCTCCTCAATCACCAGAACACCTCCCGCACCGTCACCGATCTTCCCATCGGCCACGACATCCTCGGCGACCAACCCTGCCGCGGATCCATCGAGCTTCCCGCCTTTGGCGTCGCGATCATCGAATCCGCTCCGCCGTCCGCCGCGCGTTAGCTCACGCTCACAAGAATACGCCATTCCCCGCGAAGCCAGCATCCACGGCGCGCCCAGATCAGCGAGATTCTGGCTCCGGCCGCTTCAGTCTGGCACGTCCAGCCGAATGACCTAAGCTTCACCGCAAATGCCGACCGAAGACTACGAGATCCCGGCCCTCGCCGAGCGCAACACCGACAACGTTGAATGGATCGCCTTCCTCCGCGAAGCCGACGCCCGCGACGCCGCCAACCAGCTCGCCGACCTCGAACTCTCCGAACTCCGCGCCGTCCTACGCAAACTCGACGACGAAAAATCCGCCGACATCATCGGCGAATTCGGGCCCGAACTCCAGGTCCGCCTCTTCGAGAAAATGCGGCTCCACCGCGTTTCCGGCATCGTCGACGAGATGTTTCTCGACGACGCCGCCGACATCCTCGTCAACCTCTCGACCGAGCGCCTCGGCGACATTCTCAAAAATCTTCCGCCCGAATCCGCCGAGAAAATCACCGAGATCCTCGGTTACCCCGGCGACTCCGCTGGCGGCATCATGGACCCCGACTTCGTCTCGCTCCGCGAGAATATGTCCGTCCAGCAAGCCGTCGAAATGCTCCGCTCCCAGGAGTCCGGAGCCCACGAGGGCATGTTCTACGTCTACGTCACCGACGAGCGCGGTCGTCTCCGCGGCGTCCTTCGCACCCGCGACCTCCTCTTCTCCCAACCCGGCACCCCCCTCCGCGACCTCATGATCCGCGAAGTCCGCGCGGTCTCCGTCCACGCCGATCAAGAAGAGATCGCCAACCTCTTCCGCGAACATCACTTCGTCGCCCTCCCGGTCGTCGACGACCTCAAACGCCTCTGCGGTATCGTCACCTCCGACGACGTCATGGACGTCATGGACGAGGAGGCCACCGAGGACATGCAGCGCATGATCGGTCTCTCCGGCGAGGAGATGCTCGACACCCCGTGGAAGATCTCCTTCCAACGCCGCCTCCCCTGGCTCTACGTGAACCTCGCCACCGCCATCCTCGCCGGCTGGGTCGTCTCCCTCTTCGAACCCACCATCGACAAATACGCCGTCCTCGCCGTCTTCCTCCCCATCATCGCCAGCCAGGGCGGCAACGTCGGCATGCAGACCCTCACCATCGTCGTCCGCTCCATGGCCCTCGGCGAGATGGAAGGCCGCCTCAAACGACGCATCCTCGGCAAGGAACTCCTCGTTGCCACCCTCACGGGCCTGTCCACCGGCCTCGCCATCGGCATCATCGGCTGGCTCTGGCGTGGCGATCTCGTCCTCGGAGTCGTCGCCTGCATTGCAATGATCCTTAACATGATCGCCGCCGCCGCCGCCGGAGTCCTCATCCCCGTCGGCCTCAAAGCCTTCAAAATCGACCCCGCCCTCGCATCCTCAATCATGCTGACGACCGTGACGGACGTCGTGGGATTTTTCCTCTTCCTCGGCATGGCCGCCGCTGGCTTCGCCATGTTCCCACCCGCGATACCCTGATTCTTGCGCGAAGTCGCGGCACCGCGGCTTACCGCTTGGACAACCGCACGAACAAAACGGTCCCGAGGGTGATGAACACCACGTTCGGAATCCAAATCAGGTACTCCGGAAACGCCGCCGGGTTATCGCGAAACGTGTCCGCTAAAATGATGAAAAAGAAGTAGGTAAACGCAATCCCGAGACTCAGCGCGAACCCAACGGACGTCTCCTTCCGGTGCGCCGTGATTCCCAACGGCACCGCCACCAAAGCAAACGCCAGGCACGCCAGCGACGACGAAAACCGTTTACTCAACTCCACCCGGGTCGCCTGGCGATCATCAATCTCCGGCTCCTGGAGCCGCCCAATCAACTCCGGCAGCGTGAATGCGCTCAACCGCCGCCCGGTGAGATGTTCGTCGAACATCGCCTGCAAGGAGATCGGGAAGACGCCCTCCTTCATCACGATCCCTTGCTGAATGTTGTAAACGTCTCGCGGATTATCCCGATCCCGCTGCTCGAACCGCGCGTCCGATAGCTTCAGCAACAACTGCGCATTGGCCGGATCCGGGGTCAACTGCCCCCGCTTTGCGAAGATCACCCGCGTCGGCGAGTTGTCCTCGTTGATGTCGAACATGATGAGATTTTCCAGCACGTTGCCGTCCTTGCCGCCGACGTAAACCCGTTTGTCCGGAAAATCGTCCACCACCTGATCCGCCGAAAACAACGAAATCGGATTGCTCGTCGCAATGTCGAACACCGCCTCGGTCATCCTCTGCTCAGCCTTCGGAGCCACGTCCGCGTTGATCCAAAAACAGATCCCCGTCAGCGTCACCGCCAATACGAAGACCGGCACACAGATCCGCGGGATGCTCACCCCGTTGCTCCGCAGGGCGATCAGTTCATTATCCGCCGACATCCGCCCGAAGATGAGCAACAACGCGGTCAGGAACCCCCACGGAATCGTGAACGTCAGCGAAAATGGCAGCACGAACGCCATGAACGCCAGCAACGTCCCAATCGGAACATCCCGGTTGATCAGCAAATCGAGCAACTGCTGAAAAAGATTGCCCAGCACCAGAACGAGGCTCAGGACGATGATGCCGATCAGCATCGTGATAAAAACGTCCTTCCCGACGGTGCGATCAATAATCTTCATGAAGTGGCGAGCCAAGATCGGTAAACGGATTCCCAAACCACGTCAAACTTCCGCGCGGCGACGATCCGGACTCCCACCACCCGTTCCAACGAAGTATTACGAACCGCCAACCCACCGCATGCTCACAACCCCAATCCTCGCCACCCTCGTCATCTCCGCAGCCGCGAGTCTCCAGGCTCCCCTCGAGGAAATCGCCGCCGCCTTCGAGGATGCCCACCCGGACGTCACGATCGCTTTCAACTTCGGCGGCTCGAACGCCCTCGCTCGCCAGATCGAGAACGGGGCTCCCTCCGACCTCCTCCTCAGCGCGGGTCCGATCCCCAATCTTGAGGCCATCTCGATCACCCCCTTCCTCACCAACTCCCTCGTCCTGATCGCCCGCCGCGAAGTCACCACCCTCACCTCCATCTCCGAACTCCAGTCCGCCGACGTCCAGACCATCGCCATCGCCAACCCGTCCACCGCCCCCGCCGGTGCCTACGCCATCGCCACCCTCGACCACCTAAAGCTGACCGCGACCCTCGAACCGAAATTCATTTTCGCCAAAGACGTCCGCCAGGCTTTGACCTACGTCGCAACCGGCAACGCCGACGCCGGCTTCGTTTACGCCACTGACGTCACCAACGAGGTCCGCCTCGTCGGTGCCGCGCCCCCCGATTCCCACCCCCCGATCACCTACCAGGCCGCCCTCATTCAGGATACCCCCGCCGCCCGCGCGTTCCTTGAGAGCCTCTCCAGCGAACCCACCCAAACCATCTTCCAAACCCACGGCTTCACCCCATCAACGTCCGAAAACTAGCACCCAGCTCTCATGCCGGCTTTTCTCATCTCGCTCCAAACCGCCCTCACGGCGACCGCCCTCGCACTCATTCTCGGGACGATCCTCGCCGCCTGGCGCGCCTCCCGCCGCAGCCCGTGGCTCGGCCTCCTCGACGCCGTCTGTCTCCTCCCGCTCGTCCTCCCCCCGACCGTCACCGGCCTGCTCCTCCTCCTCACCTTCGGCCGCCGCAGTCCCCTCGGCGGACTCCTCGATCAGATCGGCCTGCCTCTGGTCTTCAGTTGGCCGGGCACGGTCGTCGCCGCTTTCGTCGTCTCGTTCCCCATCGTTTACCTTCTCACCCGCTCGGCGTTCCTCATGATCGATCCGGAACTCCATGACGCCAGCCGATTGCTCGGAGTCAACCGATTTCAGCGGCTCCTCCAGATCGATATCCCCATCGCCCGCGCCAGCATCGCCGCCGCCGCCGTCCTGGCCTTCGCCCGCGCCCTCGGCGAATTCGGAGCCACCCTCATGCTCGCGGGCAACATTCCCGGCCGCACCCAGACCATGCCGACCGCCATCTACACCGCCACCGAATCCGGCGACCTCCCCCTCGCCCTCACCCTCTCAGCCGTCCTTATCGCGCTATCCACCACCGTCGTCCTCATCGCCAACCGCTGGGCGTGGAAATAAAAAAATCTCTGCGTCTCCACGTCTCTGCGTGAGAATAACCACCATGCCCGCCGCCAAGAAGAAGTCCGCCGCCGACACCCGCTTCCATTTCATCACCGGATCCGATGAAGCCGCCGTCAAAAAAGCCGCGACCGAACTCGCCGCCCGCCTCGCTCCCTCGGATGACCCGCTCTCCATCGAAACCATCGACGGCGCCGACGCGAACGCGGAGCGCGCCACCGAATGCGTCGGTCGCACCATCGAAGCGCTTCTCACCGTGGCCTTTTTCGGCGGAGCCAAGCTCGTCTGGCTGAAGAATGCCTCCTTCCTCGCCGACTCCGTCACCGGCCGGTCCGACACCGTCGCTGCCGCCCTTGACCGACTGGTCGCCACCGTGGAAAGCGGCCTGCCGCCCGACGTCACGTTCCTCCTCAGCGCTCCCGAAGCCGACAAACGCCGCTCGGCCTTCAAAGCCCTCACTAAACTCGCCGACGTCACCACCCACGACAAAGTCTCCTTCGGGTGGGGCGCTACCGAAGCCGACGTCATCGAATGGGTCGAAAAACAGATCGCCGCCCGCCGCCTCCACGCCACTCCCGATGCCGCCGCCCTCCTCGCCGCCCGCGTCGGCACCGACACCCGCCAGATCGACAACGAACTTGAGAAACTGAGCCTCGCCTTCCCCGCCGACCACGAACTCACGGAGGATGACATCCGCAGCCTCGTTCCAACCACCCGGGCCGGCGGCATCTTCGATTTGAGCAATTCCATCGCGAAACGAGACCTCCCGCTCAGCCTCGCCACCCTCACCCAGCTCTTCAGTCAGGGTGAAAAAGCTGTCGGCATCCTCCTCGCCGCCGTCATCCCCACCGTCCGCAATCTCCTCCTCGTCAAGGATCTCATGGACCGCCACCGCATCCCCGTCCCCGCTCAACCCCAATTCTTCGCCGGAGCACTGAAGAAACTCCCCGACTCCGCCACCGCCCATCTCCCCCGGAAGAAGGACGGCACCCTCAGCACCTATCCCCTCGGCATCGCCGCCGCCAACAGCCGCCGCTTCGAGATCGAAGAACTCCAGACCGCCTACCTCGCCTGCGCCGAAGCGAACCGCACGCTGGTCACGACCCAACTCGCCGAATCCGTCGTCCTAGATCGCCTCATCGTCCAAATCTGCGGGAAATAAACCTTCCGGGGCAACTCGCCACCGCGCGTCAGGCCAGCCGATCCACCGGAGCTCAAAATCAGCTCAGCTCAAAAACCGTCACCTCCGGTCGGCAGTAAAATCGCACGTGCGGTCGCAGTGACCCCAATCCCCTCGTCACGTAAAGTCGCCGCCCCCCATCCTCAAACAAGCCCGCGTCGTACCTTTTCCCCCACCTCGGCAGACGCAACGCCCCAATCAGCGGCAGCCTCACTTGCCCGCCGTGGGTGTGCCCCGAGATTTGCAGCTTCACCCGCCGATCGGTGATCTCGTCGAAGGGATCGGGTTCATGGACCAACAAAAGGTGCCGCGATGCCTCCGGCGTCGACCTAATTACTCCCGGATCCGGCTCCCCCGCCCAGTAACTTTCCAACCCGCTCACGTAGCACCCGTCCGTGCCCGGCAACTCCACGCACTCGTTCCGCAGTACGCGAATCCCCACCTTCCGCATCGCCGCTGCAATCCGCCGCTCCCCCGACCAAAAGTCGTGATTCCCCAGAGCGACAAACGTCCCCAAGGGAGCCACCACGCGCGCCAGGATCTCCGCCAGATCCTCGGCCCGCTTCGAATCACGAGTGAACAGATCCCCGCAGATCACAAACACATCCGGCTCCAGCCCGTTGATCCGGTCCATCGCCCGCCGGAGATACTCCACCTCGCAAACGGGGTCAAAGTGCAGGTCGCTCACCGCGACAACCCTCAGCTTTCTTCCCAGCCCCAGATCCAGCCGCAATCGTCGCGTCTCGATCCATTCCAACTCCACCCCCCCAGCCCAGGCCGCCCCCATCCCACCCAGGATCACCGACGACACCCCACCGCGGATGAGAACCCTCCTCGTCAAACTCCCGATCCGCTCAGCCTCGCTCAAATCTTCCATGTTCCCGATCCTGCCCCACCTTTGTGAACTTCCAATGAACATCGCGTGAAATCACAGCGCGAACCCTCTTTCGATCCTCTCGAACCCAATCCGACCACGTCCTCCGCGCGCCCCATCGATTACGAATTCCCCAGCCAAAACGCGTTCGTGATCTCGCGCCCTTGCCTCCGCTGATATCATTCGCGCCCATGGACGGAAACTTCGATCTCCAGGTGAACAAAAAGGCCTTTCAAGTCAACATGGACCAGCGCATCTACGGCACCTTCGCCGAGATCGGAGCCGGGCAGGAAGTCGCCCGCCGCTTCTTCCACGTCGGCGCCGCCGCCGGCACCATCGCGAAGACGATCTCCGCCTACGACATGACGTTTTCTGACGCCATCTATGGTTCCGCCGGGCGCTACGTCAGCCGCCGCCGGCTCGACACGATGCTAAACCACGAGTTTGACCTCCTCATCGAGCGCCTCGACGCCACGGTGGGTGCCCAACGCAATTTCTTCGCCTTTGCCGACACCGTCGCCGCCCGGAGCTTCCGCACCCACGACGAATCCCACGGCTGGCTCGGACTTCGCTTCCAGACCTCTCCCCGCGCTCCCGTCAACGAGATCATCCTCCACGTCCGCATGTTGGACGTCGACAACCTCTCCCAGCAGGAAGCCCTCGGCATCATTGGCGTCAACCTCATCTACGGCGCGTTTTACCTGAATCACCGTCCCGAAGCCCTCATCGGCTCCCTCCTCGACGACCTCACCAACAAGCGCATCGAGGTGGACATGATCCGCTTCTCCGGCCCCGAGTTTGTCTCCGTCGACAACCGCCTCATGGCGCTCCAATTGGTCTCCCAAGGCCTCACCAAAGCCGCCCTCTTCCGGGCCAACGGCGAAGTCATCAACGCCGCCGACGCCTTCTACAAGAAAAACCTCCTCATCGAGCGCGGCTCGTTTCGCCCCGTCACCCACGTCACCAACGACATGCTCGATTGCGCCCGCTCGATGTTCGAAACGGAAGAACGCCTCCGCGGCGAAGAACCCGAAGTTCTCATGGAGATCACCATGCAGAATCTCCTCTCCAGTGGCGAACTCGACCTTCGCGATTTCCTCGACCGCGTCGACATGCTCGCCGCCCTCGGGCGGACGGTCCTCATCAGCAACTACGGCCACTACCATCGGCTCATCGCCTACCTCACCCGCTACACCGACCGACTCATCGGCCTCCCGATGGGCCTCCCCGCTCTCAAGGATCTCTTCGAGGAAAAATACTACACCGAACTCGAAGGCGGCATCCTCGAAGGCCTCGGACGCCTCTTCAAAACCGGCGTCAAACTCTACGTCTACCCGTTCAAACAGGAAGACGGCACCATCGTCCCCGCCGACAAATGGAAGGTCGCACCCAATCTTGAGCACCTCTACGCCCACCTGCTCAACAACCGCTTCATCATCCCGATGGAAAATTACAACCCCGCCTACCTCGGCATCCGCTCAGCCGACGTCCTCGCCCACATCCGTCGCGCCGACCCGAAGTGGGAGGAACTCGTCTCGCCCGACGTCGCCTCGATCATCAAAAATCGCCAACTCTTCGGCTACCGCTAAACGAACGGCGATGATCATCATCGCCCACCGCGGAGCCTCCGCCGACGCTACCGAGAACACCCTCGACGCCTTCCGACTAGCTTGGCAACAGGGCGCGGACGCCATCGAGACCGACCTCCGCCGCACCGCCGATGGCCACGTGGTCGCCCTTCACGACGCCTCCCTCTCCCGCATCCACGGCGTCAATCGCCGCCTCGGCGACTTGACCCTCGCCGAGATAAAACGAGCCGCACCGCTCGTTCCCACCCTCCCGGAGGTCCTGGCCACCTGCCCGCTCGCCGCCCGAGTCGTCCTCGAACTCAAGGAAAACCTCGAACTCTTCCCGGGCATCGCGCAAGCCCTCACCACCCGCCCAGACGTCCAGCCTACCTTCATCGCCTTCGACTACGACGTCATCACCGCCACCAAAGCCCGCTTCCCAGTCCACCCGGCCCTTTGGTTGGTCGACAGAATCCCCGACAACCTGCCCGCTCGCTTGGACCGCGCCAACCTCGATGGCATCGACCTCCGCTATTCCCCCAAGCTCACCCGCAAAGATTTCGATCCCCTCGCCGGACGAACCCTCTACACCTTCACCGTCAACGCCCCCGAGTCCGCCACCCACTGCGCCCAACTCGGCATCCACGGCCTAACCACCGACCACCCCGCCAAACAGAGTCGATCGGGGGCGATGGGATGCGGGTGTCGGCTGTCGGTCGGGCGGGGCCGATAGCGCCCCTCGCGCAGAGCGCTCAGCCCATTTCGAGCCATCAAGCACAAGATGCGTCGTCGCTCGTAGGCTCCTTGACTACCTTAGATCGCTCGAAACAGCACAGCCGTCATTCCGGCGGTCACGTGTAATATCCCGCCCAGTATCACTCCGGAATTCGCATCATCGTGCGCCCCACTCCACCCATCTCTAAAATTCAGACGTCGAACCCGCGATGGCAGCGTAAAGTTCCCGTAAAGCCCGCCGAAACGCCTCCAATTCCTCCCCTCCAAACTCCGCTTTCCGCAACCGCACCTCCAGCCGCCCGTCCCCGTTTGCGCCCCACGTCAGTTCCCACTCAAGTGGACCGCCCGGACCGCTCGTCCGATTTTCTCCGCGCTCGACCCCACGGACCGTCTGTACGAGGATGAGCGGATACCCGTCGTTGAGCAACACCGCCCGTGATCGCGGCTGCAGAACCAAGCTCCATTCCCTTGGCAATGAGAACGGCAGCGCGCCCCCTGCTCCAATCCTCTCAACCTTCGCCGACCAGACGAAGTCGTTCTCAATCTCCCCCGGCGGAGAACCTGCCCCAGCCTCCGTTCGCAGGGTGCCAGCCATCGGAGCCAAATCTGAGGCTTGAAGGAGCGACAAAGTCCCTCCGTAAGCCGCAACCGCTCGCGCCGCCACCCGCATTTCGTATCCAGCAAACCCGCTTGCCCGCAGTTTTAAGTCCCCCGTCAACCCCTCCCAATTCCAATCGATCTCCAGCCGATGCGCCTCCTCATCCGGCTCTGGCAAACGTTCCAAGCCGGTCACTCCCGGCTCTATAACCAGCACCTCCCGCCCCGGATCTCCTGGAGGTAGCATCCCAAACGGACAAACGTCGTCAGTTGAATCCAGCCACATCGGCCCACCCGGCAACTCGATTCGCGAGATCGCGTGATTAAACGCCAGCCCGGGCACCGCCTCATTCGCTTCACTAAACCGTGGCACCAACACCAATTTCGCCTCGATCCCCTCAGCCCGGCACAGCGCGTTTAACAAATTGGCCTTGTCCTTACAGTCCCCGTAGCGGTTCGCCAGCACGTTGGCCGCCGCGTGCGGGCGGTAGCTATTCACCCCGAGCGGGACCGAAACGTAACGCAGCCGCGCGACGAATTCATACAATGCCCGCACCTTCCCCTCCTCCGAATCGATCCCGACCGTCAGCTCCGCGGCCTTGGCGCGAATCTCGTCGGTCACGGTGTCCGCCAGCTCGATCAGTCGTAGATACCACGCCGCAAAACTCTCCCAATCCGGAAACGTCGACACCTGCAACGTCGCCGCCCCACCCGGCGGAGCCAGCACTTCCGCCCCGGCCGCCGGGACATCGTCCCAAGTCCATTTCAGCCGCCGCCCGTAGCTCGTCTCCCGCTCCGTGGATTCAACTCCTAACCCGGGCACATCACTCGCGACCCGCGCGTGCATGGCCTCCGACTTCCCGGCTTCCACGGAGATCGTCAACCTCCTCACCGGAATGTCGTCCTGTATCGGCAACTCCAGAAACACGTGTGGAAATGGAAACCGTCGCCAGGTCCGGCGATACTTCACCCGCAGCAAAGCGCCGGGTTCCACCCCTCGCAGCGAGAACATCTTGCTCCCGGACGTTCCGTACCCCTCCGCCGAATCCTCCTTCGCCTCCAGGACGTCCTTCGGATCAAACACCTCGACCTCTCCATCCAAGTCGATCACTTCCAACGCCGAAAATTCCAAATCCTCCTGCGGCGGCGAGAATTCTACGCTGAAATCCCCGTGCCGTTTCCCTTCCGCCGTCAGGATCTGAATCGTCTCCTCAATCTCCGCCGAAATCGCCGGATTCTCACCCAGCGTGTAACGCAGCGAACGTTCGAGCACCACCGCGTCCGCCGACGGGTAATCCGCTGGATCAGCCCGCCCGATTGATTGCCAGCCATCGCCCTCCGTCGCCCCGCCGGGACCCAGCGGGATCATCTCCATTCCCTCCGCGGTGAACACAACCGGCGCTCCGCCACCCGCGTCGAAGAGCGCAGGCTCCTCCGTCCGCGCCCGGGACCTCGCTTCATACCATCCCACGATGCGCGGACCCGCCCGCTGCGCCAATTCCTCTAGCGTCGCCTCCGGTTTTGCCCGCCATTCCTCCAGTACGATGTCCAATCCCACCGGGTCGCTTTCAAACCGCGTTTCCGCCTCCGAAGCCAACGCAGCCTGTCCCGCCGCCGCCAGCGACGAGGCCACCTTGCCGCTACCCGGGAAGAACAGCACCCACCGAACCTCCGCCCCACCAGCCGCAGCCGTCCGTCCAAATTCCAAAAAGTCCGCCTCCGAAATCCGTGGCCCCGCCACGTGCAAAACACTCTCTCCCCGGATCATTCCGCCATGACCCCAAACCACCACCGTCACCGGATCGTCGGATTCTTCCAGCTCGCGCGCCAAAGCCAGGAAGTTCTCCCGCGATCCGGTAAGAAATTCCCCGTTCGGCCATCCCTCCGCCGGGACAGCCGTCCCGGGCTTATGAACGAGCATCTTCACCGCGGAGCGATCCACTTCCGCCAGATCGACCACCCTCTGCAACAACGCCAACGAACGCTGATACGCCCGATCCGATTCCACGTCACCCGGCAGCCCGCTCAGCGCTACGATCCGACCAGCTGCCAGCGGCTCCTCGGCCCGGAGCACCGAAACGCAAATCACCAAAAACGTCAGCCCAACCAGCAACTTCACGTTGGAATACCTATTCTGGAGCAAGCTTCCAAAAAAGCGGCAATTTGCCCCTTGCAATCGCCGCTGCCCCGGGTAGGTTTCGACTTCCAATCGCGGGATGGAGCAGTCTGGTAGCTCGTCAGGCTCATAACCTGAAGGTCGTAGGTTCAAATCCTACTCCCGCAACCACTTTCAAGCCGTTGTAAGACAATCTCTTACAACGGCTTTTTGTTTCCTGGTTTTTCCTGTTTCGGCGACTGTGACTCAAAGTGTGCCCGCAGCGGTTTCCGGGAAACTCATGGCACACATTCCTCTACGAGGACGCAGCTACTGGATCAAATTCAAGGAGCCGAATACCCGCAAAGAAGTTTGCGTCAGCCTCGAAGCCCGCGACGAGGCGCTCGCCCGTTGCCGTCTGCGCGAGATCGAATTGCTCTGCGCCTTGCATGAACCCGCGGTCCTGCTCACAGAGCTTCCGGGCGGACTCGAAAACCGCCGCGAACTCGAATCGGTCTCAATCGCGACTGCGCCCCCCCTGCCCCCGTTGCCGCCGCCGCGGATTCGGTGCGCCAGGTCATGAGCGCTCAACTCCTGCGCGTGCCATTCTGCATGGGAACATTTTCCAAAGACCTTTTCTCCCCTCATCGCGACAGAGGAATAGGACCCGTCACTGAATGCCCGCCTCCCCAATTTGTCCGTGCGGAGTGGTCCAATCCGACCGGTGATTCCGGGAGATAAGTTGTAAATGCTCTGCAAGCGTTCAGGCTTCGTGTTGTTTTTTCATAAGTTCAGGACCGCATTATTGGCTTTTTCATTGATGCGTTCGCGAGGGTTTGCCCGGTGTCGCTTACTCGCGAAATTACGTGACGTTCGTGAACACAGGAGTCTGCAAAAGGTCCGCGGACTTCGCGATTCGTTCCAACGCCGACTTGGCCAATCGTCGCGTGATCACTTGAGAAAAGGCCGATCAGGAACCCGGGCCGGAATTTTCGACGCTCTTCGGTTCAACCGCAGCGCCCGAAAAAATTACGTGAAAGTAGGTCGATCAGCAGGATCAAGTCAGAATTCTGGGCCGCCGCCGACGCGGTCATTGTCATCGATCAAAGCCATTTTCGACACATTCAGCCGGGAGATGGATCACGACCTCGACTCGGTCGTCTGCCACGACCTCTTCGCACCCGTGACCAAGTTTCGCGTGGCTTTCACAGATCCGGCGCTGCGCGACACGTTCAACGCCGGACTCGAGGAAGGCTGCCGCTCGGGAACTTGCGGAGATCTCCTCGAAAAATGCCGGATGCAAGCCGACCAATCGATCGGCGAGCAGCCAACGGGCGGTAATCTCGAAGACGCTCGTCAGTTCATTCCTTCTCGCATGACCCCGGAAGCAATTCCCTAGATCGTCGCTGATCAAAAGCCCGTCGCTCCCAGCCCCAGCTCATGTCGTCCGCTTCACCCGATCCAGCGGTCCCCCGGCCTGACGACACCGACGCCCGAGATCCCGCCCTGCTGCGCCGACGGTTTGCCCGGCATCGGCAGCTACCTGCAGACCCAAGCCGCGGCCCGACTTCTGCAATGGGCAGCCGGAATCCTCTTCGCGCGCGGGGGCGGGGTCGCCGACTATGGCCTCTACTTGGTCGTCATCACGGTCGCCTTGCTCTTCGCCCACCTCGGTCCCCTCGGACTCGCCTCCCAGATTCCACACCCTTTTTCCTGTTACGTCGCCGAAGGCCGGTGGGATCTGGCTCGCGGACTCCTCCACACCGCGATGCGTCGCACAATTTTGATGAGCGCACTGATTCTCATCCCCGCCGAGGCAATTGCGTTCTTCACCGTCCAGCCCGTCCACCGCGCCGCCGGGGCGCTCGCGCGACGGTCGCTCTCACCTGCGTTTTCAGCGGGGCCTTCGACGCGCGGCGCTCCCGACGGACTTCTCGATCATCCTGTTCTTCAAGGTCGATCTGCTCTTCGTCTCGGGCTTCCTCGGGCACGAAGCCGCTGGGCACTTCGCCGCCGCCCTTCCCCTCACCTCGATCCTTGGAGCCGCCAAGAGCGCCGCTGCTTTGGCCACGAAACCCGAAATCGCGCCGCTGCGAAAAGCTGGTCACCGCGTCCGTCTCCAGCAACTCCTCGACGCTGAATCTCTCCTCGGCAGCATCCCCATGCTCCTCGGCGCAGTGGCCCTCGGCGTCTTCGGCCAGCAGCTCTTTGGTCTCCAGGGTCCGGCCTACCTCGACGCATTGCCCGTCCTCCACGTCATCCTGTGGATCTCCGTCGTCAAAGCGCTCACCGGCTCACCGACGCCCCTGCTTTTCATGGCTGGTCGACAAGCCACTCTCGCGCACAATTGCGTCGGAGTCGGCCTAATTAATCTGACCTCCGAGCTCGTGTCATAGACCGCCGCTACTGGTCCCCAGGTGCCGGATTCGGCGCGTTGGCGGCGTCCGGGAATTCCTTCCGGCCTATCATCTCACCATTTTTGAACTCCGTCCGCGACCTGAGCGCGCCCCCGGGATACCAAGCCTCGGCCAACCCGCTCGGCTTCCCTCCGCGCACCGTCATTCGCGTGGCGAGTTGGGCGTTCTCGTGCCACTCCAGAAACTCGCCGACAACCTCTCCGCTCACGATCTGCGCCAGCGACTTTCGAGTTCCGTTGGCGTGCCATCGGGTCCGCGGGCCGTTCGAAACTCCGTTTCGAAACGTCTCCTCGACCTCCATTTGCCCGTTCTCATACCAACCCCGCGTCAAGCCGTCGGCGCGCCCGTTTTGAATGCCAATCTCGAGCTTTCGCCGCCCGGGTCGGTAGTCCTCGAAGATGCGGCCGGAGAACGCTGCGGTCTCGTTCGCGGCGTAGAGGATTCCGTCGCGGAGCTCGAGTTCGTTACGCGGCAGCTCACGAATCGACGCCCGCGAATGCCTGTCGTGCAAAATCCACGCCCACCCGCCAGCGACAACAAGGCCTGCTAGCAGCGCGAGTCCCCAGCGCGCGATCCAGCCCCGCGGCGAAGGGCTCATTCCACTTTCAGCCAGTAAAACTTCCGCGATCCGCTCACATCCCCGCTCGGGATCGGGACAAATGCTTCCACGATCCGAACATCGTCACTTTGATAGTAGAGTCCGGGACTGCCGTTCGTGGCACCGACCAAAAACGTCTGCGCTAAACGGTTGGTAATATCGGACGACGACGTGATGCTGTAGGTCCGCCCGCGAATCGCGAGGAATTCCAGCCGGACGAATCCGTCGTTCACCTCCATGATCTCAAGCGCAAGCCCGTCGGAGCTATCGAGCGGATAAGTGCCGATCAGGTATTCCTGCAAATTCGTCAGCCCGTCGCCGTCGAGATCATCATCGGGCCGGACGTCGGCCAGCGTGCGAAGTCGGCCGGTGCTGTCGCCGTTGATCACGTCGAATTCCCACGCGTCCGGCAGACCATCGCCGTCGCTGTCGATTCCAAGCGTCAGATCGATCCGGGTGGAATCGGACGATGTGCCAATCGTCCACGTCGTTCCCGACATTTCGATGGGAACGTAAGACACGTTCTCGATCACCACGCGGATCGTGAAGGGCAGAAGCGGCCTCAACGCCGAGACGGTGTAGAGCGCACCGGAGGTTCCGGAATCAATCGGCACCGGTAGCGAGTAGTTAATCCCCGGTCCGAGCCCGGTCGTGTCGGAGAGGCCCCGGACGATTTCCTGATTGCCGCTACCACTCAAAATGATCGTTCCGACGCCGGTCGCCAGTGGATTGCCGCGATCATCGCGAACCGATCCAAAAACACGGTGAAACGGCGCGGGCGGATAAGCCCACGCCATCAACGGACAGACGCACAAAAACAGGAGAAGGGAACGCGCGATCATTTAATTGCCCGAGTAGGAATAGCTCTCGATGTGGAATTTGATGTCGCTCACCGTTTCGATGAACGTGTTCAGCCCGGCGTTCGGATCGGAACGAAGCGTGTTTCCCGGAATGACCAGCTTCCACCGGGTATTCCACACGGATCGCCCGATGAGTCGGGAATTCGTAAAGCCGGTTCCGCCCGAGAAATTTATCCCGTCGGGCACCGCCCGGAAGGCTTGGTGCTTGCGGACGGTGTAGTCCGGCTCGCTGAGCGAGTTTGAGGAGATAAATCCACGATTGGTCGAGTAGTTTGAGTTCGAGATGTTGAACGGCAGCGGGATCGCCTGGTCTTCGACACTCCACGTGCGGCGCGTGAACAGGTCGCCGAGCGGCGGCGCGCGAAGGACGTCCGTGCCCGCCGGAATGAGATACACGTAAGGCGTGGCGCTCAGCGCATTCTGGCTGGTGAAGCCGGTGTTCGGGTCGCTCGGTGACGTGGCGCCGATGCCGGTGAGCGCGCTGCTGGTCGTCGTCGGCGAATCCATTCCGACGTATCCCGCGAAAGCGATTCCCGACGAGCGAATCTTGGTGGCGAAGGACGACGGCGTGAAGGCGTGGTCCCCGCCAGCGAGAGGCTGGCCGAAGAAGTTCACCCCAGTTTCGATCATGCTGCTGAACGTAATCACGAGACCGGGCACGGGCTGACCGTTCGTATCGGCGACCTGCAGACAGTATCGCTTCACGTCCGGATCATCGAGAATGTTGGTCATCCGCGACGAACGAAGTCGGTCTTTCCACGAGATGTCACCGCTGATCCCGTTGACGATGCGCTCCAGCTCATTTCGGAATGAGAACGTCGTGCGGTTGCGGTCAGGATTATTGAATCCCAGCCGACTCTTCACGACCGACCAGTCGCCTTTCAACTGCGCCAGGGCCCCGGAGAGTCCGGGATCACCGGTTGTGGAGCCGGCAAATTGCGGCTGCCCATTGCTGACGATGCCCAGCGCGCGTGACTGCACGATCTTCTGGTAGAAATTGCTGGCCGCCGTGCTGCCATCGGGATTCAACAATCCGGTTTCGTAGTCGTAGGCGCGGGCGGCGAGAAACGAATACCGTGCCGCCAGATCGAAGAGCGTCTTGTATTTTTCCAGCGCCTCGTTTCGGAACGAGCGGAAGGCGAGATCCTTCGTGCGATAGCCCTGAATGATCGCCGCGGCCCGCTGGCGGAACACTTCGCGGGACTGCTGAATTCGCAAGCCCTCAGCCGACGCCGCAGCCAACTCCCGTTTCGCCTGATCGTAGCTTCGGTGGGTGGCATCGATCGCGCCAGAGGATCCGATGAAATCTTGCAGCGACTGACGCAGATCCACGACCAGCTGCTTGTTCTCGTTGGCCCAATTCGCGTTCTGTAGATCGATCTCCAAAGCTCGATCCAGATTGCTGCGAATTTGCTCCGTCGCCTTCTGGCCGATCTGGAGGAGGACTTGCGCAGCATCCAGCGCTCCGAAGGATGCAGCTTCTGCGGCTGCGGCGGCTCCTCGCGCGGCAAAGCTCGGATCGGCCGCCACTCCGACTACGGCCGGCAAACCGTAGAGGAACACGTCTGTCGCCCGATCGCTGATACCCTGGGAGGTCTCGATGGCGAGCTGGGCGCTGAACAAGGCCGTCTCGAGGGATTCGTAATACGTCTGGACGACCTGATTCCCAGTCAGCAGGGAACTAATTTTCTCCTGCGCAGCCATGGCGGATTTGTAGAGAGCCAAACTCTGGCTCATCACCTCGGCCTCACGATTGAAGTCGTAAAGAGCGCCGAAGAAATCCTGTCGAGCGAGCAGTTCGTTCGAGACTGCCGTCTGGATCCGTCCAGGACTTTGGCGGCGACCCGTCCAGGATGCCGGCTTGCGGAAATTCCCGCTGACTCCCTCGAGAGTGAACGTCACGGGACCCGAGATACCCGCCGGGATCTCCACCGTCTGAGCATTGGGATCGTTGGGGTTGATCACCGTTCCGGTCGGCGCGAGTTCGCCGTTGGCGTTCGCGATAGCTGCCGGACTCATCGCGGTGTAGAGCGTGTAGGAACTCTCGTTGACTGGAGTGAAATTCCCACCAGCCAGATCTTCGGTGATCTCGACGTACATCGCGTGGAAAAGATCCGGTCCCGCGTAACCTTGCTGATACGTCTTCCCGGGACCGATGTCGTCGGGATACGGCGTGCCGTAAAGTTCGATCAACTGATTGGTAAATGCCCGTTCCTGCTCGGCAATTGCGTTGCGCTGACCGGCAAGCGTCTCTTCCTGACGGCGGAGAAATTGCGTCGAGTCCTTCGCGTTGTTGAAGGCCGCGGCGGCGTTTTGCAACGTGCCTGTAGCCCGTTCATAAATCTGCTCGAAGTGCGTCTTCCCGGCATCGATCTCGGTCGGCGAAATGTCAAACGCCAGCGCGCCTCGGCTCAAGCCAAGGGGATTCAGCCGCGCATCGGCATTGTCCAACGTCTGCTGGATGGCCGTTGCTTGGCCCACGATCTCGGCCAGCTCAGGCACGGTCGTCCGGTCGATCTTTTGGATGCCTTCATGGGTCGGGTCGGGATCGACGGCGGGCAGTAGCGAGTTCGCGGTTACCCAGTGGAGGTAGGCCCCCTGCCCCGCGCGGCACGCCCAATCGTCCGTGCCCCACGAGCGGACCTGCCCGGTCGGGGCGTTCGTCCGGCCATCGCGCAAATTGCTCCACCCAATGTTCTCCGCGGCGGTCCAGGCGCTGCGGTAAGTGAGATCCAACGTCTGGCTGGCGGTCCGCGCCAGCGCCGCAGCTGCGCCGGCAAACTTCCGCTCGTCGAGGTAGTCGACCTGCACGGGCACGCCACCGACCAGCACGGCTTCCGTCCGCGGGACCCACGAGAAGAACGAATTCCGCAGCAAACCGTAATACCCGGTCAACGCAGTGAGATAATGCCCGTAGGCGTCCCCGTGGGCTTGCGGGAACAAATTCGCAGCGTCCTTCGTTTCGACGATACCGTCGCCGTTCATGTCGCGGACGTTGTAATTCAGCGCGTAGATCGCCTCTCCGGAGAGAATCCCGCGGGTGTAGTTCCAAACCAGTCGATTGTAGAATGGCTTCACGCGCGTGCCGGGTTGGAGGAAATCATCGCGCCCGCGGAGCAGGGCCAACTCTTCATCGAGCTGGGTTGCGAGCTGTCCCTTGAAGGCAAAAAGGGCCGTGGCGACGTCGCCAAACGTCTTCCCGTCATCCAATCCGAAGGCAATCGTCGGATTCGCGGCATCGGAAAACGCCTCGTTGCCAAGAATGGAGTACAAATCGCTCAGGTATCCTGCGGCGAGCAGCAACGCATCGTTGGCCCCGTCGTAGTTGATCCGTGGAGTGCCGTCGATGCTCAGCGAACGACCGCGACGCAGGATCGTCTCGTAGATTTCGATCGAGCCCGAAATCATTGATGTTTTGCAGATTCAGCGAGATGTCGCCCTCCCACCGCGCTCCCGCCTGCGTGACCAGACTCACGTCCGTATCGACCGGGTTGTTGAAGAGATCGGTAATTCGTTGCTGGAACGGATTGATCCCGCCGAGCGCGCGCTTGATCCAACCCTCCGCCAGCTGCGGTGTCACCCATTTCGACCAGCCTGCCTCTGCTGCGTAGGCTGCATTTGTCGCCCAGCGCGGCCGGTTACGCATGATGAAATAGTTGTCCGTCAGCGTCAGCAGACTCGTTCCCTGAATCGTGTGACGATTCTTGCCAACGGCTGTGCCCGTGAGGTCGCCCGCCGCTTCGCCGGGTTCGAGGGAGAGCGGAATCCAGGCGGCGATATTTTCCGTTTCGTAGGAAGCCTCGATCCGCGCATTGATGGGCACCGAGAACCCGGGAGTGGCGTCGCTCGTGAGCTCCAATGTCAAAACGTTCGTGCCGGACGTCAGCGAATTCGGGTCGATCTCGAAGTTGAGCGACAACGGCGAGAATCCCTCTCCGGGCGAACTCGTTGGAGTGGTATTGGCCTCGCCGGATACGTTCCACGTCGCGACTTTCGCCGAGTTCACGTAGACGGTCACCCCCTCGTGGGTGCCGAGCGCCAGACTCACGAAGAGGCGGAACGGTGCCTGCGGAGCGGTAAACGTACGGCGCAATACGGCGTGCGGGAGAGTTGTCCCATTGGCCGCCGTGCCGTTGCCATCGTTGACCGCAATCTGGGAACCCGGCAGGTTCACTGCGGTCCCTGTCGAAATGTCCGCATCCGACGCCCGGTATTTCGCAAAGTCTGCGCCAGGATTCTGGAACAGCCTCCACTCGGTTTCCGCCGATCCGTTACTATCACCGAGAAGCAACGACCGCTGGAACGTGTAAAGCAGCGGCGGCGTGCCATCGACCGGTGGTGAGTAACGCCACTCGAATTCATAATCCTCGGGATGCCCCGCGAAATCCGATGAGTGCTGGAGGGTCAATTTTTCATCGAGCGGATTGCTCGGCGCGATGACCTTCAATTCCCCGCGAACCACCGGAGGCGTCACCCGGAAGACACTCATGCTCACCGGCTCACCCACCGGCGTGAAGGCAAGCCCATTGCCAGTCAGCAACACAACGTAGCCGGACCCGCCTCCCGCACCCGCGATCGCGTAAGAATCCACCGCCGTGTCGTCATCGCTGATTTCCGCGATGGCGGTCGGCCCAACGGCTGTGTCTAGACCCGGAGTAGTCACACACGTTCCGGGCTTGCCCGCATCCTCGCCGAAGGTTTGCAGTGTGGTCGTCAGGCCATTGATCGCGGCATCCCATTTCGTCTTCGCATCATCGCCGGTCACGCAGAGCGCCTTCGCCGCCAGGACGTCGGCTGCGCTCATCACGTTGAGCTGAAGATATTTCTCACCCACCGTCTCGTCGTTGAATTCACCGATGAAAATCAACGATCCTGCTGCCCCGACGTTCGGGTCGAAATACAATCGCTGACTGAGGTGCGGCGGCAGATTCGGGAAATATTTCCTCCCGAGGTAGTCGCTCGTTTTCACGCTCCCCGGGATCGCTGCCAAGCCGGCTGGGCTGATCGGGTAGGTTTTCGAACGAGTCGGATCGTAAAGGCTCGCGCTCTTCAAACGCCGACCGATACCCGGGAGGCCTTCGCCGGAATAGACGGTGGCATCGTTTGCGATGGACTGTTGATAAATCAATTCCGCGCTCGTCTGTCCGCGCACAGCTGTCAATCCGTGCGCCGCCACGGTGAGCGTCTCGCCGATCCGCAGTTCGGGGACGGATGCCGGCCATTTCGGAGTGAAAACAATGTCAAGCGGCTGGCCCGTCACCGGATCGCCAGTGTAATCGCCGGAAGTGCCCGGACGCAGGTAGGGGACAATGGTCCCCACTGCCGGCTGCGCCCCGACGCCGGGGAATGCGAAGCCCGCCATCGTCCAGTAATAATAGCGCATGCGGAAAGTCCGCGCTGGAGTCACACCATTTCCAGCGTGCGGCCCGCGATAGACCCAATGAGTTCCCTTCCGATCCGCGAAAGTGAACTTTTGATACCGGGAAGATGTCGCATCGGGATAGACACTGGGACCCGGAAGCGGATCGGTAGACGCTCCCTCGACTTCGTAATTGGCGATGGTGCGATCCGATTTGATCGGCACGGAGAGAATCGGCAGCGGCATAGGTGCCTGCAGCACGACGCCCGCCGTCGCGGCGTAGTTGAACTTATACGTCTCGTCTTCACGCAACACTTCATAAACCGCCATCGCCGGGCGCGTATCGGCCTCGGTGTAGCGAATCAGCACGTAAGGCTGCGACGAGCTCGCGAGATTCAGATCATCCCGCAACGCCCACGCCCGGCCGTTGAGCATCACGGCATGCTCCTCGTTCGGATTGTATCCGGGGAGGGCAGCGCTGTTTTGATAATAGATCGAGCCGCTCGCCTGGAGACTTGGTAAAGCGTCGGTGCCCTTGTTGCTGGCGAGCACGATCTTCGGCGACGTCGCCGGCCAGCTCAGCCGGTAGCGCTGAACGAACGCGGGCCACAGAGTGCTGCTGATCTTCGATCCCGGCGGGCGGCTCTTCCGATACCACCAGACCTCCAATTTATTACTCCCGCTCAGCGCGTTGACACCGATAATCGCGCCCTTCTCAGCTTCGGCGAACCCGTTGACGAACGGATCTTTGTAAGCGGTCGCGTCGAATGCCTTGCCGGAACTCTGCCGGATGTAACCGACGAGTGAACCACTTCCGGCCGGCGGCTCGATTCGCTGACCGACATTGCGAGGCAGTTCCAGTGGCGACGTCACCGGAGTGTTCTGGAACGTCTGCAACGTCACCGTCACGTTGGTGGTCACCGTGATGGCCCCATCGTGAAGTCGCTGAATCTCGCCGGTGCTGTAATTCACCACGTAGTCAACGCCTTCGATGAAGATCCGCGACGGATCTGACGAGTCGACCACCGATACGTTCCCGACGTTGGCGAAGCCAGTTGCCAGAAGGTCAGTCGTTGGATCGAAGATCCCAATCTTCTCCCGGGTGTCGAACGTCGAATCGAGTCTCGAAAACACCCGCTCGAACCAGATGTCGTCGTCCTTGCTGAAACGAATCAAGGCCCGATTCGCCGGGTCACTCGCCGTCAGATCCGTGCGGAAGAGATTGCCGGAAGCGATTTTCGCCTGCTGGTTGGTCGGGTCGTCCTGATAAACGAGGGTCGGATTGCTCGCCGAAGCCAGCGCGACCGATGTGTCGATCGAAACCTGGATCCCCGCCGCGCTTCCCGCGTCCGGACGCGCGTAGAGGGAATACCGGTCCAGCGTCGCCGGCCACTCCTGGAGGTAACCCGTGTAGTATTTCGGCCACGCTATGTCTCGTTCGCCGCGTTCCAGCCAGAAGATCAGGACCTCATTGCTCGTCTGCTGCTCGACACCGTTCACAAGGACGCCTGGAGCGGTCTGCCGGATCGCGTAAAGCGTTCGCTTCGTGCCACCCAGCGAGATGTGCTCATGGAGGTACGGTGTCCCGGCCACGCCCATCCCGGCCACGACCCTGGCGCTCAAAGCCGGATCGCCATCGGGAGGAGCCGCCACATCACCAATGTCCGCCCGCAGCGTGATCGGCCGCTCTTCCTTGACGAGATTCACGATCTCGTAGCCGAGGAACTCCCGCGCGCCGCTCTCCCCGGTCGGATTCCCGAGATACTCGAGAAACACCCGACCCTCCCGGTTGTAGGCGTGGATCAGTCCGTCAATCGGATCGTACCAAAGCGTGCGGAGCTCCGACGCCAGCCCGACGGTCGGAGGGGTCGTGTAGGGCGAAACGAACTCGGACGGAACGTTGGCCGGCACGAGTGAGTTGTAGATTACGTTGACCGCCCCGATCCGCGACGGGGGCACCACGATCTTGGGCCCCGTGAAGCCTTTTTCCGTCCAAAAGATTTTACGCTCGGGCTTGGCTGCCGCCGTGGAGACGACGTAGGTCCGTTTGAAGATTGCCCCGCTCGCGGTCTCCTGCCAGTTGATTTCGATCACTCCTGGCTGCGTCGCGAAGACCAACTTGGCGTGCGGACTGAAATAGACGAGCGGATTAATCTGCGAATTTGTCGGCGCATCGAGGTACGCGTTCGCCGGTTGCGCGCGGTAGAAGCCAGCGGGCGCCGGATCGCCGTTGGCCATGACCGGCGGCGGCGGGATCACGGCACCAAGAGCATAGGAAATGAACGAGACCACGAGCGGTCGACCCATCTTGACGCGGGCCAGCTTCACACCACCGCCAGACGGCAGCGTGAGAGTTGTGGCTCCGAGGGCAGTGCCCGGACTGCCGGCCAACACCGTCCCGGAGCTGTTCGTAATCCGAGTCGTCGCCCAACCGCCGTAAGCCGTGCCGCTTTTGAACTGGAGATCGTAGGCTGCGCGACCGGGCTGGGAGGTGCCCGGCGTGAGTGGGTCGCTCACTGGCACGACCGGCGCACCCTGCAGACTGAAGCGATTGCGCAATCCATCTCCAATCTGAAGCTGCCCTTGAGCCAGCAACGACCCAGCCCCTGCAAAAACGAGCAGGACGACCGGAAGGATGCGCTGGAGCAATTTCATGGCGACGGGTTCCGCGTTGCAGACGTTACGGTGCGACGGTGCTGGCGGTCCGGAGATCCGTCTTCGGCGCAGCCTCGGCGAGCCGGACGATTTGGGCCTCGAGAGCGTCTAGTCGCTTCTCCGCGGCAGCCAACTTCGCCTCGAGTGCGGCATTTTTGGCATTGAGCTCCTTTTTTGCCGCCTCAGAATCCCTGACTAATTCCTGAGTAGCCGACACGTTCAACATCGCGATCGCCTCGTAATCCACAGAGAGAAGGTCGCTGACCTCCCGGCCGAAGACGAAAATATCGCCGTCCTTGATCGTTGCTTCCGTGCGAAACCGACCTGCGGCCACATCCGTCACCTCGTGGAGGTTCTCACCGTCCGCGCTGATCAACTTGACGCGCTCACCTGTCTTCAGATTGGTCTCCAATTCCACCCAGCCATCCTTAATCGTGGTTTTCTTATAGATGTCCGGGATCACCCCGGTGCCAGTGTGGACCGCCTGGGGGAATACCTCCTTAACCTGCTGAGCGATCACCTCTTTCTGAGGTGTACCCGACTGGGAAACCGAGTCTCGGTAGGTGAAGTCGGTGATCTTGATCCCTAGCAGCCTGTCGGACTTGCCGACACTGATAAAGAAAGAGGGATGGGAGCGAGATATGTGAACGTGGATCACGACACGCCATTGTTACTGCCGCCGGATGTTCGGGAGTGGGTTCCAGAAGGGCATTTGGTTCATTTCATCATGGACGCGGTTGCGCAATTGGATGTGAGCAAGGCGCGGGTCAACGAACGGGGGACCGGGGACAAGCAGTATCCGCCGTCGATGATGCTGGGAGGGTTGATTTACAGCTACGCGACGGGAGTGTTTTCGAGTCGGGGCATTGAGCGCAGCACCTACGAGAACGTGGCGATGAGACTGTTGTGCGCGGACACGCACCCCGATCACGACACGTGGTGCACGTTTCGGCGGGCCAACGCGGAGTTGTTGAGTTCGAGCTTCGGGCAGGTGCTGGAGTTGGCGGCAGGTTGCGGGGTTCTCAAAGTCGGAGCGATCACGGTAGCCATCGATGGGACGAAGGTGCTGGCCAACGCCAGCAAACATGCGGCGGTGAGTTACGGACGGGTCGAGACGAAGATGCAGGAGTGCGATTTGGAGATCGCTGGCTCTTGGCCAAGGCCGAGAAGGCGGATTCGACGCCGCTCGAGGATGGATTGAGCATCCCGGAGGAGATCACTCGTCGGCAGCAACGCAAGGCGAAGCTGGCCCAGGCACGAGCCGAGATGGAAGTGCGAGCCTACGCGCGAGCGCAAGTCCAGCAGCCTGAATACGAAGCGAAGGTCGCCGCACGAGCAGCGGCGCGAGAAGCTGGGAAAAAGCCTCGCGGCAAGGAGCCCCAGCCTCCAAGTGAAAAGCCTACGGCCAAGGACCAGTATAACTTTACCGACCCGGCGAGCCGCATCATGAAGACCCACGGAGACGGCTTCCAGCAAAGCTACAACGCGCAGGCCGCCGTGGAGGTCGAGAGTCGGCTCATGGTCGGAGCGCGAGTCTCCACCGCCCCCAACGACAAGGAACAACTCCTGCCCGACCTGGCCGCCATCGCGCCGGAAGCCGGGCCCGTGGCCGAGGCACTCATCGACAGCGGATTCGTCAGTGAAGCAGCCGTCACCGCAGTCGAAACCAATGCTGGGGGCACGCCCACCGGCCTGCGGGTTCTGGCGGCGCTCAAACGCCAAAAGCATGGCCGCAGCGTCAGCCAACTCGAGAAAAAGGCCGACCCGCCCCCGCCAGCCGCCGACGCCCCCTTCACCGAACACCTGGCCCACCGCGTGGCTACCAAAGCCGGAGCAAAGCGTTACAAATTACGACAACAAACCGTGGAACCCGTTTTTGGCATCATCAAGCAAACCCTCGGCTTCCGGCGCTTCTCCTTGCGAGGAGAAGCCAAAGTCTCCCTCGAATGGAACCTCGTTGGCCTGGCCTACAACCTCAAACGACTCTTCCACGTCGGAACTCCCCTGAGAATAGCCTAAAAGCAGCCCTGCCCAACGGCCACCCGACCTCGACTCCCCTCCATCGATGCCAGTGCTCCGCTCATTCTCAATCAAGACCAATTCTCGCTCCAAAAAACTCCCGCATCTTCCCAAAACCCAAAATTCCCCCATCCTCTCTCACTCGCTAACCCCGACAGGCTGCTAGCAACGTCTCCAGATCCGCGCTTCCTTCCGACTGGCCAATGATGTCCTTGATTCGCTCATCCGAGGTCGAAATCACCACGCCGCCGCAGGCAATCGTTCCCGTCGTTTTGATCGAAACCGTATTCGCTCCATGCACGATGGTGGGGCCAAGTCCGCTATAATGCAGGTAAGCGCCGGCTAACCCGGATATTGAGGGACCTCCGCTCACGACCAGACGTGCATCGAGCGTCGGGTTTGACGTCCCGATCCCCACATTGCCGACTAGGACGTTGAATCCATTTTCAGTTAGGGTGGCCAGAGTTTTGCCTCCACCGCTATCGAAAGTGTTATCGGTGTGCGATCCGCCCCTGAACCAAACAAAGTTCGACCCGGTGCGAAAGTATGACGTCGAACCCTGAACCCCGATTCCATATTCGGTCCCCCAAAGGTTGATCATCTGCCGCGTTGTTGCTCCGAAACTCAGCGACGAAGGTGCGGTGATCGTTTGATTCCCGGAAACGGTGAGGGCTCCGGTAATCGACGTAGGTCCGGTCACGTCGAGGCCGCCGTAATCGGCGAGAATCCTCACTTTCTTAACCCCAATAAAACCAGGACCGCCGTGGATATCGAGTGATGAGGGATTCCCATTATTGTAGACAATCCTCGCGGCGTCCGCGGTCTTCAATGATTGTCCCACTCCGAATTCAATTCCACTAAGGCCCCAGAACCTTGCACCGCCATAGGCCTCGAGTGTGCCGTTATAAACAAGGCTTCCATTCACGGTCGCGTTGCCGGCCACCGTAAGACCACCCTCAGCGAAGATCTTCACCTTACGATCAGCCGTCGTCGTGCCCGCGCCGACGATGTCCAGCGTTCCCGGAGTGAGCGCGCCGTAACTAATCTTCCCGGCGTCCGCTTGTTTACCCGCAACTCCGGCACCAAATTCGAACGAGTTCGTCCCGTTGATTCGTCCCGCCGCGTTGAGCGTAAACGTATTTCCGACCGTCGTCGTGCCGAGGGTGGCACTCTGCAAGGCCGTCTGGCTGACCGTGTCCGCCGACTTCGCCCGCTCAGCCACCAAGGAATAGGGTGAGGACAAAAACGCCAGCCGCGGCGTGATTTCCACCGCCGTCTGGTTCGGGATCACAACGGTCAGCCCAAGAAACCGGCTGGACGCATCGAAAGCCTGGCGAAGATCCGTCGTCGTCCCTTCGTTTCCGCCACCCGCCGCGGCGATGCGAACGCCGTTACCGAGCTGCACGGAAAACGCCCCTTTGTCCACCGTCACGATCTGAGATTCCGACCAGATGATTGTCCCCCCACTCTGCGCGGAGTAGATGCGAAACTGCATCGTGTAGTTCGTCGGAGTGGTCGGCGCGAGGACCGCACCGTTGGCGTCGAGCACCTGACCTTGATAGTCGATGGTGGCGGGCGCTCCCGCGACCTGAGCCGAAGCGCCGTCCGGCCGGGCGAACAGAATAACGAGCGCAAGCGCGATGGATTTGAGGATGGGTTTCATGGCGATGATCGGGTTGGCAGGGTGAGTCAGTTAAAAAGTTAGTTACTCAAAAGGGTCGGGACGGATGCGACGCGGCGAATGACAAAGGTCCCGCCGACGCTGATCGGAGTCGCCCGAAGACCGGTAATGGTCTCGCGGTAGGAACCTCCGAGCGTCGTGCTGCCGAAGCCGTTGTCCGTCAGCCCAGGCAAGCTCGGCTGGAAGGTCAGCGTGACCTGCCGCGTCACGGTTGGGGATTCAACCCCGACCGGCAGCGCCGTCTCGAACCGCGCGTCGAGGTTGTCGTGGTCCGGGTGGTAGGTGTGGACGAAAGGATTCGTCGCCGCCCTGTAGTCCAGCGGGACGTTGAAGCTCACCGTGCCCGACAATCCGATGTCGCCGCCGCTGGCCCACCCGCCACTCGGCGGAAAGCTCGCCGTCGAGAAGCGCGAGACCTTGCCTTCGGAGCGACTCGTCACCATCGTCTCGCTCGCACTGCCAATCGTCGAATCACCGATCGACCCCACGTAAACCTGCTGCAATGCCGTCACCTGACCCGCTTCCGAGCGATGGAGGATGAGGCGGATCGGAAACATCGATGGCGCGGCGGCTCCCTCCACGGTGCTCTGGCCGATGGTCTGATCCACGCTCGTCAGCACCGCTGCCCCAACCCAGACTCCCGCCAAAGAGGGCACTTCCGCCCGCACACCGAGATCGATCCGCGCGAGATTGAGCGAATCAGTCACCTGCAAGACGCTCTGGAAAACGCTACCTACCCCGCCCGACATCGCCGTCCGGTCCAGTGCCAGTGTCACCTCCGTCTGCTGACCGGGTGCGAGCGTCCGGGACAATCCTGCTCCGAACGGAGAATAGGTAAAATCCAACGTGTCCGCCGCCCGCGGTCCGCGCACGAGCAACGGAACCGGCCCGGCAATCGGCGCCTCACCCGTCGGAGGAGCAGCCGACGGCACCGCGGAGAGCGTCGCCGTCACCGAAACTTTTTTGGACGGATCCGTCGCGTTCCGCAACCGAACCGTCACTGCGCTGAGTGTCGAGCCGAAGTCGAGGGTCGCGCCCAGCACCGTCACTTCGATTGGACCATAGTAGCGGGTTTGGGCTGACGTGTTGACCCAATAAGCCTTGCCGCGACTGAGCGGCGTGGTCCGCGGATTAGTGATCGTGTAGGGATTCGTCGGGGTGACAGCGCTCAGTTCACCGCCGCGGTAGGTCAGCACCGGCGGATTGCTTTTAAGCACGGAATCGTAGGAAAAATACGTCTCGATATTCCGCGCCCCCGCGGAATCCGGCGGCAGCGTCGGGAACCCAACCAGATTCAATCCCGAACCGCTCAACGAATAGAGCGGCGGCACCGGTCGCCCCGTCAGCTGAAGGGTCGTCGCGTTACCCGCCACCTTCACCAGATAGGCGGCACCACCAATGAGCTGACTGAGCGTTGATTCGGCCGGCTTCCCCCGCCGCCACACCTGCCACGCGACGTCCGTCGCCAGAGGAACGGTCGGACCCGTCACGAAGCGCCCCGTCCCACCCACCGGATTCCAAAGCCAGACCTCCTCAATAGACGGCTCTGCAATCAAGAGCTCGTCGATCGTCGAGTAAGTGCAATCCTGCGCCAGCCACATCCCGTTCCAGCCCGGAACCAGCGGAAAGCTTTCGCGCACCCACTGCGCTCGCGCGCCTCCGGCCAGCGACGAAAGCGCCACTGCGGCAACAAGCCACGCGACAGTCTTTCGGGGGAACAAACAGCGCGAGCGTCCACGCTTCGAGTAAAAAAGTTGCATCTTGGTCGGGCCGGATGCTATCGACCGCCGACCCGGCCCGCATCAGCACACCGCTCCCATCTTTTCATGGGTAAATCACCCATGCCTCCCAAAGCCTTAAAGCGTTACGCTAAAGGTATTTCCACATCTTACGTTCCCCTCGCAACTTACCAGGGAACCCATTCGCTCAGCCAGTTGTCCAACAAGAAATAGTCCGAGCCCACGCGATTCCTCCCCGCCCGTGGGCCTGGCCCGAGCGGGATCGGGCAAGCCCAGAAACACGCCTCCGCGTTTATCGTCCGGGATCGCCGGACCTTCGTCGGAAACGGCCACCCGAACCCGACCACCGACCGAGTTCAGAACGACGGTGACGGTCGATCCCGACGCGGAGAATTTCACCGCGTTCGAGAGGAAATTGTTGACGATCAACTCGGCCATCAAACTCTGCGTCCGCACAACCACCTGCTCCGGCGGCCTTTCCCAATGCAGCTCAATACCCTTCGCCATCGCGTGTGCCGCCTCGGACGCGACCGCGCGGTCGACGAGCATCCCCAGATCGCAATCGTCCACTTCCATCCCGGTCGCCTCCGGGCATTCGAGCGAAGTCCGCTCGAGAAGCTCAGCGGTGGAGGTCATCAGTCGCTCGACGCCACTCTTGAGATCCGCCAGCAAGGATTCGCGGCGCGGACCCTCCAGCGCACCCGGTGCAGTTCGCAGTTGTTTCACCAGATCGCGGAGGCCCGCCAGCGGTCCCTGCAGATCGTGGATTACTGTCGCAACGAGCACGGTGTCTGCCTGGATGCCCCCGGCCAGCCGGAGAGGCTGACCGGTGACCGCTTCCCCGGGCAGCGCCCGCGTTGCGAGTCGGCGGAAACGAGACGCGCTCCACCCGATCAACGGATAGGCAACGGCTCCGACGCAGCCCCCGCCGACCACCCAAGTAATCGGCACCACCGCACCGGAAGCCGTGATCGCCGCCGCGGCCCCGCCCACGAGCGCAAAGAAAGCGATACTCCCACCGAAGAGCAGTGCGTCGCGCGCCCGCGAAGTTTTCACGGCGCTAAACCAGTCGCGCTCGCAGCATCTCCATTGCCCGCTGAACCAGCTCGGCGGAGTTCGCGAGGTTCAGCTTGTTCTTCAGATTCTCCCGGTGCCGACCGACGGTCTTCGTGCTGACGTTGAGGGATTTCGCGATCACCGCGCTCGACCGCCCCTGCCCGACCAGCCGAAACACCTGGAGTTCCCGATCAGTCAGCAAAGCCAGCTCGACCTCCCGTTTGGCCCCCGGAGCGCGTCCCGTCCGCAGCGCGAGGTTTGTGAGTTCGGTGGCCAGCGCCGGGCTCAGGTAGCGTGACCCGCCAGCCACCGTCTCGATGGCGATCTTCAGCTCGTCCAGACCACGGTCTTTCATTAAATAGCCCGCCCCCCCGGCGCGCAACACCCGCGGTCCGAGCACAGATTCGTTGCTCATGGAAAAGACCAGGATCCGTGTCGCCGGAGCGATCGCCCGGACGGATCGAACGATCTCCACGCCATCGTTTCCCTCCATCCAAAGATCCAGCACGATCACCTCCGGCGCGTCCCGGCCAATCGCTTCGATCGTCTCGCGACCATTTGACGATTCCCCGATGAGAACCAGTTCCGGCGCGCCGTCGACCATCATCCGAATCCCCGCCCGCACGACCGGATGATCGTCCGCCACGAATATTCTGATCATTTGAATCTCTCCTACGCTTCGCACCCCAATGAAATCAAGCCCCGAGTTCCGCTAAGACGCCACTACTGGCTCGATCACGCTCGCCGACTACCTCCCGCCCCTCACCACCCGCGTGGCGATCAACGGGTCCGGTGAGGGCAATCTCATGATCGGCGGGGCAAATCAATGCCGGGCTCGCCCTTTCCGCCTTCAACGCGGGTCGCATCAGGTTCAGCACCTCGGAGCCGTCGGCCGAATTCTCCGTGGATTCGACTCCGTCTCGTCCCGTTCGTCGAACAAACGCTCATAAAGAAGAGCCCCCGTCATCACTTCGTCCCGCCGCATCGCCAAGATTCCCACTAGCGAATACTCCCGTGCGGTCGATTCGACCGGAACCCCACCGAAGCCATACTCGCCGCCGTACGGAGTGTGATCGGTCCCACCTCGAGCACCGGATTCGGGCACCCCACCCGACCGCCGGATCGCCGACCGCAACCGCGCCACCAGCTCCTCCATTTCGAATGGCTTCGTCAGATAGTCGTCCGCCCCCGCGTCCGCAATTTCGGACCGTTGAGCACCCGCATCATCAGGTCGAGCGCGATCACGGCGTAGTCCCGGTTCATCGCCTTGTCGAATCCCTCCTCGCAATCCGCCGCCGCGTCTGCCGCGAACCCCTCCTCCCTCAGATCGTTCAGCAGCACCACACCCGCGACCAATGACACCGCTATTCACCGCGATACCGGACTCGGGCCGTCGGCGTCTCGTGAATCACAATCTCGCTGAGACCGGGCAACTCCGGGGCCAAGCGTTTCCAGAACCAAGCGGCCATTAACTCAATGGTTGGATTCTCCAAACCATCAATCTCGTTGAGATAGGCGTGATCAAGCATTTCAACCAGAGGGTTCATTACCTTGGAGATGCGAGCGTGATCGTAGATCCAGCCGGTCTCAGCGTTCACCTCACCTGTCACCGAGATTTCGACGAGGAAACTGTGGCCATGCATTTTCCCACACTTATGCTCCTTCCCCGCGTTCGGTAGTGTCTGAGCTGACTCAAATCTAAAATCCTTAACCAATGTCGCTTTCACACTCAGCATTCCAAATCATTACGCGACCTTGATAAATCATAAACCTTCTTAGACCCCCTTCTTCTTCGGATCCCAGATAAATTTGTGCATTTGCAACTGAAATCTAGCCTTGAGCCGGTCCGCCAACATCCACGCGACTATGTCCCGGGGATCAACTTTTCCAAACACCGGACTCAGCAACACCTCCCCCACCCGCTCGGCCAATCCGTGCCGCTCAATTTGCTCGCGCGTCCATTCGTAGTCTTCACGCGAGCCAATCACGAACTTCACCTCGTCCCGCTTCGCAAGGTGCTGGACATTCGACGCCAGGTTGCGGGCACTCTCGCCGCTCGATGGCGTCTTGAAATCCATGATGCGGTGCACCCGCGGATCAATTTGAGCGATGTCATGCGCCCCGCTTGTTTCGATGAGAACCGTCCGCCCAGCGTCGCACAGTCGCGTCATGAGCGGCAGCACGTTCTTCTGCAGTAACGGCTCGCCACCCGTAATCTCGATAAGCGGACAACCCGTGGCCAGCACTTCCTCAACGATGTCATCCACCGTCCGTTTTTCACCTTTGTAGAAGGCATACTCAGTGTCGCAATACGTGCAACGGAGGTCGCAGAAGGTAAGCCGGACGAAAATGCAGGGCAGGCCCGCCCAGGTACTCTCACCTTGCACGGATAGATAGATCTCGTTGACGGTGAGATTCAACGCCATTCCTTCAGTAAATTTTCCAACCGCTCCTGCCGCCGACGCTCCGCAACGTATCGCGCATGCACCTCTTGATTCGGTTCGATGGGATCGGACACCTGGGGCGACGCCGGTTCAATCCCCAACTTCTCCAAGGCAAATACCGCCGCCCCCCGCAGAGACGCTTCTTGCTCGAAGTTCGCGTAAATCGTTTCACCCAAAATGCTTGCAAGCCGTCGCATGGCCGATTTCGAATTCAATATCCCCCCTGATACAATCCACTTTACAGGGCCAGCATCCCCGTTGAACGGATTGAACTCATCGCGGCCCGACAACTTCACCAATTCTTCGGCGATGGTCGCGAGGCGATAAAAGGTCGCCTCCTGGATCGCCTGAGTCAGGTCCAGAGCCGTCGTCGCCTGCGAAATTCCTGCGATGGATCCGGCGTCATCCTCGTTCCAATGCGGTGCGCGTTCGGCATTCCAAAATGGAAGAACCGTCAACCCGTGCGATGGAGTTGTTCGCAATTCCATCGCAGCCTCAAGTTGGTCCGGAAGGGGCAATTGAAACTCTCGCCGACACCAGGCGTGAAGGTTGCCGGCGTTACTCACCGCGCCGCCAACCAGATAACGTTCTACGTCGACGCGGTAAGCAAAGAGACCGAGCGGGGCCCGCGCCAATGGCCCTTCCCTCATCACCCGAAGCGCCGCGCTCGTCCCAACGTTGATCGCTCCGCGTCCCGCTCGCGTTGCCCCCGATCCCAGGTTGCTAGCGGCCCCATCCCCGATACCGGGGTAAAATTCGACGCCGCCCCATTCGGAAGGCGCATCCGAGATCGGCAACAGCTGAGCTTCGTCGAGTCCACACGCTGCGAGCATGCGCGGACTCCACCGTCCGGCGACGGGATCGAACAACCCCGTTCCGGTGGCCATCCCGACAGCGCAAGTCGCGGTGCCCGTCAAGCTCCACTGAAGCCACTCAGCGGGCGAAATCCAGCGGTCTACCTTCGCAAAAAGCCCCGGTTCCAATCGCGCGAGCCATCGAAGTTTCGCCGGCCAGAAGGAGGCCCGCAGCATGCAGCCGGTCTCGGCGTGAATCTCCTTCTCATCGAATTCCGCCCGGAGCAGTTCCGCATCGTCTCGGCAACGCGAATCCGCCCAAGTGTAGATCGGTGTCAAAGGACGCCCTTCGTTATCCACACCCAGCAAACTGTGCCAGAAACACGACATCCCTACCGCGCGAATACCGACCTCGGTATCCGAAGCCGACTCGATGCAATGCCGCACCGAGTCGAGTAGCTCGTCCGGATTCAGGACTGCCATTCCTTCCGCGTTCGTCTCTAGTCGGTACGTCCATTGCTCCAAAGTATCAGGCAACCGGAACCCCTCTCCCGAAAAGACTGCCGCCCGGCACGACGACGTCCCTATGTCCAAAGCCAGAATCATTTCACGCTCAGCGGTCTCCGAGATCGATCTTCATCCCGCGTCTGCCCAGTCCGGCTTGTCTTCGAGTTGATACAGCATCTCACCAGCCTTCGGCACATAAAGCACCCCCTCGGCCTCGCGCCCCTGGAAGTCTTCCTCTCGAATCGACGCCGGATCGCGGTAGCCCAAACTGATCTCCCGGCACACCGATTCAGGTATCCCCGTCGCCAAAGTGACCCGGATTCGACACCGCTCGACGCCGTCCTCAAAAGTTCCAATTCCACGCACGTGCGTGGAATGGGCCAGCACCCCCCACGACTCGCCTTTGAAGACGTCCCACTGCTTCAGGAAATAATCACGGCAGTGATACCCGATCCGCCGAATCGTCTCCCCGTGCACCGACGAAACCTCGTGAATGTGGGGCGCGTAGATGATGAGTTCGCCCCCGTCGGCGACCACCGGCTCAAGCTTGTACATACACTTTCCGCCCACCCAGAGTTCGTCATACATCGCGGGGGCGCGCGACAAGACGGTGTGAAATGGTCGAGCAACTTTGACCACGTGGTCACGTGCAGACAAATCGCTCGCCGCATCCCAGGCCTCCTCCGGCGTTCCCGCGAATATTCCAGCGAGCTTCGTTCCGGTCACCACGAGGCAGAAGCATGATTTGTCGACCGACACCAACGCTGCTGCCCGGTCGACAACCCGGCGCACCGGCGTCCACTTGCCACCAATAATCATGGGATTTGTAATCACCGCACCCAGCCAGTGGAAAAAATTGAGGACCTCCGGGCCGCTCACCCCCGGGAAAAGATACTTGTTACCCCCGGAGAATCCGACGACCTCGTGGGGAAACACCGGGCCGATGATGACGATCCGATCGTATTCTAGCACCCGCCGATTGATCCGCACTTGGACGTCCATCGCGAAGCGGTCACCCGATAGCTCAGCGATTTCCGCAGCGGGGATCGTTCCGATCACAGCAAGCGCCTCGTCATTGCTCCAATCGTGATTCAGTAATTTAACGTCCTCGTAGATTGATCCCCGCTCACGCTCGGTGATCTCCAACCTCTCGCAGATCGCCGTCTCCGCCATCGGCGGGTGTGTCCCCAGCGCTACCATCACGTCAAACGCCGCGGCGTCTGCCGCGATCTCGGCGTGAAGGGCTTTAAAAACCGGGCCGACCGGGGCCGTTCGAGTCGAGTCCGGCACGATCACCAAAATGCGTTTTCCGCTCGCTTCGAGGTCGCTCGCCGCGCTGCGGACGAATTCCGCGATCTCCGCATCCGTCACCGATGCACCCGGTTCAGCTATCTGCTTCGAAAATCGCATCCGATTAATCGATCACGTGTTCCCGCATCCGGTCGACAACCATCTTCCAGAATCGCTCAAGCTTTTCTGCAGCCTGGGCGTTTGGCAGCTTCCAATGCCGCACCCGCATCAAGGTCGTCCCCGGCTCATCGCCGACTTTCAAAGAAACCTCCAGGTCCGATTCCAGAGGCAGCCATCTCGCGCGCACCCGCTCGGATGGACGTAAATCCGTCAACTTGAGATCTGCCCGCCGCAGCCAGCGCGCTCGCAGATCACCGTCCGTCCACAACTGATAGACAACCTCCTGACTCGCGGGAAATGTCGCTTGCACCTCGACCTCAAACCCGTCAGCGAACTCCTCCAGACCTCCCCGCAGAGTCGACTGCTCAAATCTCGAAGCGATCGCCTGTCGCCACCAACTGGGAACGCTGTGTTCGTGATCCAAGAAATCTGCGACTTTGGCGTGCGCCCCGGCCTCCAATCCCTCGGCGCGAAGCAACTCCATCCATTCGGCCCAATCCTTACCGGTCGCCGTTTTGACGGCAACATCATCGATTTTCTGTTCTCGAGCGGGCATCGTCATTGGTGGATCGTGGATATTGTATCCGGGTCGAGCGGCTTTTGGAAAACGGATATTGTCCGCGACCAACCCTTCCTGATTCCCTGACACTTTACCGATCATGATCCTGCGAGACACCCAAAACGAAACCGACACCCGCCGGATCGCCATCGACCGTGTGGGCGTCAAGGCACTCCGGTTCCCCATCCAGATTCGCGATAAGCACCACGCGATTCAAAATACCGTCGCCGTCGCCGCCCTCACGGTCGACCTTCCCCATCAGCATAAAGGCACGCACATGAGCCGCTTCATCGAGGTGCTCAATTCCCACGGACCCTTGCTTCACGTCGACAACATCACCGACATCCTTCACCAACTCACCGAACGCCTCCATTCCGAAAATGCTCACGTCGATTTCGAGTTTCCGTTTTTCATGGAAAAGTCCGCGCCCGTTTCCGGCGCCGTGGGGCTGATCGATTACACCGCCCGCTTCAGCGCGAGCCTCGTCGATGGGCATACCGAATTCATCGTAACCACTCTGGTTCCCGTCACCACCCTGTGTCCTTGCTCCAAAGCGATCTCTGCGGCCGGTGCCCATAACCAGCGAGGACTTGTCACCCTCTCCGTTCGCACGAGTCTCCCGATGTGGATCGAGGACATGATCCGGCTCGTCGAAGACAGCGCCAGTTCCGAACTCTACAGCCTCCTCAAGCGCCCGGACGAAAAAGCCGTCACCGAGCGGGCCTACGCCAATCCCGTCTTCGTCGAGGACCTAGTTCGCAACGTCGCCGTGCGCTGTGATTCCGATTCGAATATTCTGTGGTATCGCGTCGAAGCGGAAAATTATGAGTCGATTCACAATCACAACGCCTACGCACTCATCGAAAAAAATTGAACCTCGGATCGCACAACTCATGGAACCAAGTGTGACCGGCGCGGCGTTGACCGGCGATTGCCTCGCGACTACCTTCACGCGAACATGCTGAGAATTGTTGGTTATTTCGCCGCCGTCCAAATTTTCTTGGCGAGTGCTGCGACTAGTTTTGCCGGCAACCGCGACGGATTGAACAAGTTTGAAGCCAACTACAGCGGTGGTTTCAACGTCACGTCCCCGGAGATTCAGGATGGCGGAGCCAGCAAAGTGAGCATCCAATCCAGCCGCGGTGGGAGAGCGGCCCGCATCCTGTGGAAAAACACGTTTTACGACGAGAAAGGAAGGCGCTCGGACGTTCGAACGATTTGGCTCCTGCGAGCCGACGGCACCATCCGCGCCCGCGCGCTCGACCCAACCCGCTCAGGCTTGGCTGGAAACGGCACCTTTACGCTCAAACACCGGCGAATCCTTTTCTCTGCGTCCTCCGGAGACACTCTCGCCACCGGAACCATTTCTCTCGTTGGGCGTGGTGCCCTTTCGATCTCGCTCACTATCGATGCGATCACCACCGAATTCCACGGTGGGCGTCGCTGAGCCGGGCGGCCCCACAGACTTTCAGCGCATTACTCTCGCTCGAGCGCCAACAGACACACGTCGTCGTCAAACTCCGCGCCGCCGGCTGACTGTTGAATGTCCGACAAAACGCTTTCGCAATGTTCTTCCGCACGGAGTCCCCGGTGCTCGAACGCGGACTCCAGAAATCGTTCTAGTCCGATCACCTGCCCCGACGGATCACTCATCTCAATCGCACCGTCGGTGAAAAGCAAAAGACGGTCGCCCCGCTCGAGAACGAGCGTCTCCATTCCATAAGTCGCGTCGTCGAAAATCGCTAGAGCCGGCCCCCGTTGGCTGCGATCCATCTGCACTTCGCGCACCGTCCCCGTCAGTCCGCCGCAGATGACTGGTCCCGGATGCCCCGCCGTTCCCAGTAGGATCTCCCCGCTATCGACGTCCGCCACGAGGTAAAATGCAGTGACGAGAAGCGGCTCATCGATATTCCGAAGAATCGCTCGTAATCCAAGGTTGAGACGGGTGAGAAACCGGTCCGGCTTACTGGCGTCCGACCTTAATTGCTCAATCAGTCCCCGCAAAATCGCGGTGCCCAACGCCGCCCTTAATCCGTGTCCCATGATGTCACAGATGAGCACCCCCACTTTCCGCCGTGAGAGCGGAATGATCGTGAAAAAATCTCCGCCCACCGCCGAGGCAGGACGGTAAACCGACGAGATCCTCAGTCGGTTCTCCCCTGGCTCGGCTTGCTCGGGAAACACGACCTCCGACTCGGGCAAGAGCGCTTCTTGGATTCCCTTCGCCATCACCAAATCCTGTTCGAGCTGCAAATTCTTCGCGTGCAGTTCCTCGGACAGATTTTTCAAGCGCGTTCTCTCCGCTTCGACTACATCCTCAAGTAACTTCATCTGCGTGATGTCGTGCGTGATCCCAAAGGTCCCCGTGATCTCCCCGTCACCCGTTCTGAGCGGCAATTTTGACGTCAATGACCAACGCACCTCACCGTCTGGCAGTGTCTCCTTCTCTAATTTGTTGATGATCGGTTCGCCCGTTCGGATAATCTCACGCTCGTCAGCGTGCGCGGGCTGAGCGTGCTCGGGCGTGAAGAAATCGTGGTCCGTCTTGCCGATCATTGCGCTCGAATCTCGCACGTGAAACAGCTCCCGCATCGAACGGTTCACTCGCAGAAACCTGCTCTGAAGGTCTTTGAAATAGATCCGATCGGGAGCTGATCCAAAAGGCTGCTCAGCATTTCCTGCTCCCTCTCCAAACGCCGTTCCACCGCTGCCCGCTCAATCGCGTGGCGAATCGCCCGCACCAACGCTCGCGAAGTCAACTCCGGGAGCAGCAGACAATCCTGCGCCCCCCGCCTCAACGCAAAAGCTTCCGCCTCGGTATCGTCCACCGAAGTTAGCGCGATCACTGGAACCGGCAGCGCAATCGCCAATTGCCGATCCAGCACCTCCCCGCCGCCGACCGCTGGCAAATCAACAAGCACCACGTCGGGGGGACGCTCGTTGATCGACGGAATCTCAAGGATGTCCAGGGATTCGACCCGTAACAAATACTGGGCGCGCATCCGTTCGGTCAGCAATTCGACGATTTGGTCCTCCACTGCCGAATCGGCGGACAACAGAAGAATACGGTTCATGCGGGCAGTGTTCCGAGGACATCCAGACAGTGCCCCACCTCCCCACGAACATCAAGCCCGCCGCGTTGAGCGTTACCGTCGCTTCCGACCGAGTGGTGCGAGATTCGACAAGAATCCCGGCCCAGTGACCGCGATCAATTGCCGCAGCGTCCGGAACGTTCCCGGCACGCTCGTCGCTCCCCGACGCGTCGGCTCCTTGATCCCACGCAGCAGCAACATCCCCACCAACACCGCCGCCGGGGCGATCGCAAATCCCACGTGATACACCTCGACGGCGTCGCCGAACCTCCCCAGCAACCCACCCGCCAAGACCGGAGCCAGGCCAGCCGTCACCGACGTCACCGCTACGAAGAGGCTCGTGCCCGCGAGCTTCGTTCGGGTTGGCAGAAGCCTCAGCAACAAGTTAAAACTCCCCAACAGGTAGGCAACACTGAAGAACCCTCCCCACAGCCACATCGGCACCAGGATCCACGCGTTGTCTTTTGTCACAACCAGCCACAGGAAATTCTGCACCTGCCAAGCCGCCAGCCCGCCGGCCAGGATTGGGATCGATCCAACTCGGTCCGCCCGCCGCCCCCACCACGTGTAGCCGACCATGCCCGCCAAGCTGCCAAACACCACCAATCCGGTGTACGCACTCGGCGTGAGCGCAAGCTTCTCAAAGCTGTAAACCGGAACGAACGGCCCAACGAATCCCAGCCAGAAATTCGTCCACGCCGAGAAGCCGATGAACACCAGAAGTCCCGGCGCCCGCAGGCTCTCACCGATGTCCCCAAACCAATTCATTCTCGCCGTCGGAACCGCCGCCTCAGCTTCAGTCCGAATCCCGTACTGCCACAGCAGACTGCCACATCGCAGCACGACCGCGGCTCCGATCAGCACCTGGTAAGGCCACAGCGAATCCTCCGCGACCTCGAACAAACCGATGGCGACCAGCAAAAATGCCACTGTCACCAAGCTGATTGCCCGGTTTCTGCGGCCGAAGTAAGTCCCCCGTAACGCCGGGGGCACCCAGTCGTTCACCCACGACATCCAGCCTACCGCCACGAATGACTGGCTCAGACTCGTGAGCACAAAAAAGCCCAGAAAGAACGGGGCGATCCCCCGCGCATCCCCCGTCGGAAGGAAGCCAATCACGACCGCCAAAACACTCCACAACCCGACGTTAAACCAACCCAACCCCAGCGTCAGATCGCGTGGCGTCATGAAACGCGACAGCCACGCGATCAACGCGATCTGCACCGCGTTGCTCCAAGCCGGCAACGAGGCAATCGCTCCGTAAGCCGCCTTCTCGATCCCAAAATATTGCGTCAGCAGCGCCGCGATCACCAGGTTCCCAGGCACCGCCACAAACACCCACGGCGTCGCCAGAACCGCGTCGCCGATCCCGATTCGCAAATTCCGCCGATTTAATCCGTCCCGTTTCATTACCCTTCCGCCTTAGCGGGGAAGCGCGATCAATGGAAGGGCCGACCGCGCCGCGACCTCCGCGCCTTCCCTCTCCGCGAGAATCTTCTTCTCGTCATGCCTGGCAAACCCGGCGGCGCCCCCACCGCTTAGCTGAAGATGGTCCGCGATTTCTGACCGGACCCGGCCGCTCCGCCGCCAGCGCGTCACGCAACGCTAGCGGACTCGCCCCAGGAGCAAGCGGGTCTCTGAGCCGCCGCCGCTAACGCTTCCTCAGCGGTCGCCTGCCCGGTGATCGCCGCGCTGAGATGCCGCTGCAGAATGTCGGACGCCTGCGCATATTGCGGGATCTGCGGCCGTGGGGTCGTTCGCTTGAGCACCTCATAAAGCTTCCGCTGCACCGGGTCGGCGCTCTCTTCGTAAAAACTTCGCCGCGCTGGCTGCAAGCCGATCCGGTCGTTCATGAAGCGCACGGACTCAGGCGAGGCGACAAATTCAATCAATTCCCACGCCGCCTGTTTCGCTGGACTCGATCCTACAATCGCGAAGCCTGCCCCGCCCAACGTCGCAGCCGACTCCCCCGCTGGGTTGGCTGGCATCGGCACGATCCCAACCTTCGTCATCATCTCGGACTCATCCGCCGCCAGCGATTTGTAGACGTATGGCCAGTTTCGCAAGAAGACCGCGCCGCCTCCCTGGAACAGCAGTCGACTTTCTTCCTCGGCGTAAGTCGTCACGCCCGGCGGTGAAATCGTTCCAACACTGTCTTGCAAAAACTCCAATGCTGCCACCGCTCCGGGCTCCTCCAGACCGACCGCCCCGCTCTCCGGATCGATCCAATACCCGCCGAACCCCTTCAGAACTTCCACGTAATTGCAAACAAGCCCCTCGTATTGCTTCCCCTGCCAAACGAACCCCCAGCGCTCCTTACTCTGTAGCTTTTCGGAAATCTCCCGCAATTCCGCAAACGTTCGCGGCGGCTCCACCCCGATCTCCTCCAACCAGTCCTTCCTGTAGTAAAGCAACCCTCCGTTGAGCTGCGTTGGCACACGGTAGATCCGACCGGCGACCGTCGCCCCCTCGATACTCGCCGGAACAAAATCCCCCCATTCATCCCAATAGTCCGTCAAATCCTCCAACCACCCGGCGGCCGCGAATTTCGGCACCCAGATCACGTCCGCGTAGACGAGATCGTAGTCCCCGCTCCCAGCGAGTAGCGCGTTGACGTAAAGATCTTCGCGCGAATCCGTCGCCGCCGGTCCCTCGACCAAGTTCACGCGAATGCCCGGATGCGCCGCCTCGAACCGGTTGAATAGCTCCCGCCAGGCCCCTCGTCCATCCGGTTCCATGAGGACACTCAACACCACGGCTTCATCCGCCGAGCGCTTCTCCGAATCACCGCACCCCACGAACAAAAATACCGCGCCGATCAACCCACCAACCCTCACAAACCACCCTCTCATGACCCAAAACTCAACGATCAAAGAGCCCGAGTCACGCCATCTTTCGCGTCTTGGAAAGCCCGCGAAGCCGCACCGGCGGCAGCTGCTCGTAATCCCGCCGCATCGCGATCATCTCGGGATCATCCGGCCCTCGGAAGCTCGATAACGTATCCATCGCCGCCCGGTAGTAACTCTCCGCCTGGGGGTAAAGGCGCCGACCGGCGTAGACCGCTGCTAGATTCGCCATCGATTGCGCCACCTCCGGGTGCCGTCCGCCGAAGTTCCGCTCCCGGATCGCGAGAGCCCGCAAATGGAAATCCTCCGCCTCATCCAATCGATCATTTTCCGCCAACGCGATCCCGAGATTGTTCGCGATGAGCGCCACCTCCTGGTGACTCGGCCCGTGCAATTTCTCCGCCTCGCGCAGCGCGCGCCGGTACGTCCGCTCACACGCCGCAAAATCTTTCGTTCGCTTGTGCAGCGAAGCCAAATTATTGAGCATTGCCGGGAGCTGCGACCGCTCGTTGGCGAGTTCCATCGCCTTGATCGCCAGCACGTAAAATCGCACCGTCGTCTTCCCATCGACCACCCCCTCCGAGATCATCGCCAGCTTCGTCGCGATTCGAGCTACCGCCCCGTGAACCCGCACATCTCTCGCCATCCGGAGCGCCTCGCCAAAGCAACGCATCGCGTCCTCCGTCGTCCCATTCGCCTGGTGGATATCTCCGGTGATCTCCAGCGCATCCTGCAGCCGCGGGCTGCCCGCCGCGAAGACCTGCTTGGCCGCGTCCTCGAACGAACGCGCCGCAGCTCCCCGCTGCTCCGCATTCTCGGCGGCGCGCCGGTCTTCCAGGTCCCGGCACAGCTGCTCCCACAAATTAGCCGTGCTTTGCATGCTGATCAGAATCGTAACGCCTGTCACCGAGTCGATGCACGATCAATCAGATGCCCGCCCGAGAAAGTCCTGGTATTTAGCCGCCAGATCGTCCGAATTGACAACCCGTCCCGCCGCCGACCCGGCGACCTCGACCGCAGTCGTCCTCATCCCCATCTCTGCGAGCATTTCACAAGCCTCCAGAGTCAGGGCCGCAGCAGCGTTGGCGACCCCGTCGTCCCCTTTCCTTTCCTCCTTGGCTGCCTTGCGCAGCGCTGCGGCGACCTCACCGGCGAGATCCACGTTTTCGTCGTCCCGGGCGGACTTGAGCAACGCGACCCCCGCCATCGCCAACTCGCGCCAGCTCTCCCTGTCCCCGCCGTCGGCTGCCACGGTGTCCTCGAAAACAATCCGCCGCACCCGCAGCGCAGCCTCAGCTCCGTCCCTGCGGTTTGCGAGAGCATCGCCCAAAATGGTCGGCCAGTAGATTCGGTCCGCGGTCGATTCCAAGGATTTGGACTCCCGAAACGCGAGATCAACCCGCTTGTCCCAATCCGCCCCCAGCGGCTCCGACACCGAAGCGTCCATCGTCCGCGCCGCGAACATCCTTTTTCCGGTCACCAACCGCCCGCCGGGGTCACCCCGCAGGCCTTCCCGGATCAACTCGACAAACTCGGAGTCACCGACGGCCAACAATGTCCGGAGAAAGGTGCTGTCGGGCTGACTCTCCGTGTAGTTGCGGCGTTCAATGAGCGAAACGAAGAACGAACGTTCCTCCGCGGCAATCCGCCCCTTCAAGAAATCGCGGAAAGCTTCGACTGCCTCCAAAGCCTCCGCCGAGTCAACTCCCGACACCGCCCGCGTCGCGACCACCAGCTGCCCTTGCAAGTCAAACAGCATTCCCTCGTCCACTCGATCCGGATCCGAGAGCGCGACCCGCGTCGCCGCCAGACGCAGCTCCGGCGTCGCGTGCTCCGAATCGATCAGCCTGAAAAGCGCCTGTAAGATTCGGTAGTGCTTCGGTTTGCCAAACAACGGATTGATCTCCGCCTCGGACGCAGCTCGAAACAACTCGACCATCGCGACACCCCGCCCCGTCGGCATCGCCCGATCCACCAGCCACCGTCCGTGGTAATCGAGCGCCGTGAGCGGCTCGATCGCCGCGAGCTCCAACGCGCGCGTCAGTCCTGCCTCGTCGATTTCTTCGCCGACGTCCTCCCTCAAGGCAGCCAATTCACCGATCCATTCGCCGTATTTCCACCCTTCGATCTCGTAGACTTCGACGCCGGCGAGTTCGGTGTCGTCGCTCACGTTATCGATCTTTGGCGCAATCTCCTTCACGTCCTCGTAGGGGATCCAAAAAGTGTGCTGCGGGGTACGTCGGGATCGCCCTCGAGGTACAAGGTCCACACCCCCGTCACGCCATCGTCGTCGCACAAATTCATCGCCAGAGGCCGTCTGTCGACTCCGTCTTTCGCGCGAAACTCACCGCGGATCGCGACCGTTCCGCTCCCCGTTCGCCGCACCCACGACCGCATCACGTAAAATTTCGAAGGTTCGACTGGCACCCCCTGCCCGAGGATGCCGACCCGATTCCTCGCTCCTCCGGTGTCAATTCGCACGGCCAACGACCCATCGGGAGCCCTCCCGGCTTCCTTCACCTGATCGGCTACCAAGCCATTTGGACCACCGGTCAGCACAGCCTTCAGGTCCTCGCCGAACAGTCGCCGTCCCGCAACGATGGGAACCAACGGCCCCTCGACCCGACGATCACCAAGCGCAGCGACGGCCCGTAAAAATCCGTTCGCGGACGATAGCTTCGCGGAAACGGCGCCCTCCGCCTCCCCACCCGCGACCGTGGCAACGGGCTTCATCTCCCCCGGCATCTCGCCGAAAAGCAGCTCGACTCTCGCTTGGCCGGGGATTGTGCGCACCAGCGGCGCGTCGGACACCGTGACCGCCTCGTCGAGTTCATTCCCATCGGCGTCGACATTTCGCAGGTTCCACTGCCAGTGCAAGGTCGTCTCGCCATCGGGCGCCGACTCCGCCCAAGCCACCGGCCAGGCGACCGAATCGTCTCCCCGCACGAAGCTCACCAATTTCTCCAGACGCTCGAACTCCGCTCTCATCGCGCTCCCGAGCTGCGAGCGCCGCGAATCCGTCACCTCCAGCATCCGCTCCAACCGATCCCAATCCTCCACCTCCAGCAGCACCGCCGCGGCCGCACTCAGTCGCTCACGGTTTACGCTCGACTCCGGCGACCCCAGCCCCGCGATCTCAGAATCAACCCACGCGCTTTCGTATTCCGACCGCGCCGCTTCGTCTCGCCCAACCTCGCGCAATTCGTAGAGCGCCTCCGTCAACTCGCGCTGACGCTGTCGCTCGTTCCGGTTCGCGCTCGCAACCCACCCCTGCACCACCGCGATTACGTTGCCCGGCTTCGGGTGGTTCGCCCCAATTCGCGTGAGCACCTCTCGATCCGGAGCGTCGGAGAAGTTCATTCTATTCTCACCGCGCCGCATCGCCAGCGATTGCTCCCACAGCCGCGTTGCCTCCTCCGCGTCCGTCCCCGCCTCTAACCACGCTTCGAGCAACCGCACGCCAGCCTGATAGCTCACGGGCGGGTGAAGTTCGCGCAGACCCTTCAGAAGCGCCTCCGTTTGACCAGCTTCCTCCATCGCCTTCAACACCCTCACGGTCGTGTCATTCCCCCGTCCCCAGAGGTCTCGCAATCGTTGTTCGTTCCCCTCGACGTCCTGGAAGCCAAATAACTCGATCACTTGGTCCGCGGTCACCGACGCGGCGTCGACCTTCGCTTGCTCGCGCAAGATCGCCGCGTCGATCACGAACCGCTGCGAATCAGCCAGCGGCGCATCTTTCAAGGCGGACAACCAGCGCTTCGCGCCTTCCGCCGAATCTTCACCCAGCGCTTCCGAAGCCAGTAGATCGATCAACCTCGGATCGCTCGCGGTCGCGCCTCCGTTGATCAGTGGATTCGGCTGGTAAAGGGCCGGATTAGCCAGCACGGCAAACAGCTCATCAAGCCGGTCTGCGCCTTGGCAAGCGCGGACCAGATTGCTCACTTCGTTTGACAGCACCCGCTCCGGCGCTCTCCGAATCGCCTTGAAATAGCCATCCACAGCCGCGTCGAACTTTTTATCGTTCAGATCCGTCCTCGCCGCCGCCAACAGATCGTCAGCGTTGCCGCCGACTTCATCCACGTCCAAACGCACCAACCGCATTCCGTCCCACGCTCCGTCGATGAGGTAGGTATTGTTGTAGCTCCGGCCGGAGTTCAACTGGATCTCAACGTCGACCCGGGTCGCCTTTTCATCGAGACTCCGCACCGACGGGAGTCGTCTCTCGACCGCCCACATCTCGAAAAGCTGGGCCCAACGCCCTGCCAGATCAGACCGTGAACGGCTATGAGTCTCGGAAAATGTCTTGTCGTCACTCCCCCGCCAACGTGTCTCCACGCTCGGCGCCGAGCCGTAAGCGTCATCCTTTGAGACCCAGCCGACCAAAGCGTAGACGCCGAGGTTCTCAAGATCGACCTCGGCGTTTTTCAACAACGGATATTTCCAATCGGACGTGGCCGATTCTCCGGAAAAAGATCTTCCGCTCTCCCCACCGAGCGGTCCGGGCACGGCGATCAGACTGCCTCCCCCCGAGTCGGCAACGGTCTCCCCCTCGACCGCTGCGCCCACGACGTAGACCGAGAGCGGCCCCGCACGCTCCTCCCCGTCGGTCCCGTTCCAGCGCGCCTGCAACACACCGAGCCGACCCGGCAACTTCACTTCGCGCTCACCACTCGATCCCGGCTTGGAAACTGTCGCCACCGCTTCAAGCGTCGCGGGGTTCGAACCGGCGAAGATCTGCATCGTCTCCGGACACACTGACCCGGGTAATTCGGGTGCCTGCGCGTCCCAGGTCGTCAGCTCCGGCTCGTTGTTGCGGTTTGTTGACTTCACCGCGGGCCTGACCTGCCAGCGAACCGTCGCTTCCGCCGCGTCTTCCGTCGGCACCGCAAGGCACACGATTTCCACCATCTCGACGTTCCCCTCTGCCGCCAAGAGATTGGCTTCGATCTCGTCCATCTGGTTCCGATTGCCGTAGGTCGCGGTCGCCCGTTGGGAGGACGACACGTCGAAAAGGCGTCGTGCCGACTCGACGAATCCAGCCTGCGTGAGCACCCGGATGGCCGCGCCGTAATTTTGCGAATTCGGCAAATACTGGAGGCTATTCGTATCGGCCAGCACACTCCCAACGACGGAATCCGCAAAGCGCCCGACTTGCGAATTGTCGCCGACGACCTCCAGCAACGGAAGCGTCTTGATCAACACCTGCAAACCCGCATCGCCGTTCACGCTCGCGTACGCTTCCGGAAGCTTCTCGAGGAACTTCGGTAGCACCTCCTTCGCATCGGGCTGTCCGGCTAGCGCCTTAATCGCCGCACCGATCGTCGGGATCGCGGCGTATCCTGCGAACACCTCCCCCTGGTCGGCCAAAGCCAGCCATTCCTCGCTCGAACCCGGCCGACCGAGCGCCGACCGCACCAGCAGTCCGACCGGAATGCCCCGCCCAGATTTAGTCCGATCGTCGAGCGTTTTCAGCAGCAGATCGACCGTGCCCGTTGCCTCGGCCAACTTCGCGATATCTTCAACGGGGTCGGGACCAACTCCGCGATTCTGCTGATTCTGCACCATCGAAGAGAGGTAACTGGCAATGTCCGCGGACGACCGATAGATCCCCATCACGGACTCGTTTGGTTTGAGAAGATCTCGAAAAACTTCCGCCGCCGCCTCCGTCCGCCCAGCTTTTTGCAGGACCCCGACCAGCTGCATCCCAAGTCCGACGTCGCGAATCCCCCCGTTTGCCTTGAATTGACCGTCGAGCGCCCGTTCCAGCAGCTTGACCGCGACATCCGTCTCTCCCTCCTGAGCGGCAAATCCACCGAATTGCGCAAGCATCCCACTCTCGCTCCCCGGAGATACGAGCCGCTGCGTGAAAAAAAGTCGATTGAAGTCCTCCTCGTCCAATCCCGCCAGAGTCCGCGCGATCCGCGCCCCTCCCTCAGACCCATTCGCGTACTGCATCAGCTCGCTCACCTGCATCGCCGAACCGAACGCGGACGGATTCCTCTCCAGCACGGCGGCCACCATCCGCGATTGCGATTGCCCGCCGTTCCCCGACCGCTGTGCGATCCGTAAAGCGGCACCCAGATCCACAACCCTCTCCGGATGCTCCTCCATCCGCTCGATCAACTTGATCGTTGCGGCGGCCCCATCCTTACGAGCCTCCTCCTCCGCCAGCCGGATCGCCGCATCGATGTCGCCCGGATCTGCCTCCAGCTTCGCCCGTAGCTCAGACGTGTAGGAGTCGATCCGCTCCATCGACTCGAGCGCGCGTAGCATCGTGTTCCGGGTGTTAATGGCATCGTAATCCTGATTGGAGGGCAACGGCCTCCCAAGTTGCGCCAGCGCGATCTGCTCGGCGTCATCCGTCCGCCCCGCGTCCACGAGCTTTTCCATCTGATCCCTCAGCATTTCCCATCGACTGATCTGACCCCGCGAGGACGAGCGCCGGAAATTACTCAGCCTCGCGACCGCTGCCGGTGCCACGCCGAGCGAATTCAGTTCGTTCACCAGCTGATCCCTCACCGACGCCGATACCCGCCCGCGCGCCAGCTTCTCGCCCAACTCCCGGGCTTCACCCTCGCGCCCCGCCGCTCTTAGCAACCGCAAGCGCCGAAGCGACCGCACCTCGGCCGTCTCACTCGCCTGCAAAGCCGCCTGGTCGATCACCTCCAGCGCTCGCTCCGGCTGCTCGTTCTTTTCAGTCAACTCCAACAAAAATGCCGCCGTGCGCGGTGTCGGATCCTCCGCGTGAATCGTTTCGATCCGCTGGATTGCCTCTTCGCGCTCGCCGGCCAGCCAGTCCCCGTAGGTCGACGCCACCACGTAGGCGTTCAGCCCATCCCCAGTCGCGTTCTCGGCAAACCAATCCCGGAGCTTCTCATCCTCACCCCGCGACTTCGCCAGTTGCATCCACGTGGAGAAAACGCCGAACGGCAAGGCCTCGTCGCCGATCACCAACTCACTCCCGCCCGCCGCCAGCGGGCTAACTTGCCGCGAACCCTGTCCGTAGTTGATCCGCCCGCTGTAAAACCCGCTCATCAATTCACCCGCCGACTCCGCGTATTCCTCGAAGCGTTTCTCTGCCTCCGGATCCCCCGCCAACATCGCCATCGCGATGAGAGTTCCGCGCGTTCGCAGGCGGTTCTCGACCACGTAACCCACGGTCGCGCCGCCCGCTTTCTTTTCGTCACTCGCCTCGGCGTCGTCCAACAGTTCGAACGCCATTTCGAAATCTCCGGTCCGCGCCGCCAACATCGCCAGCTGGCTGCCACCACCCGGAGCCTCTCCGTATCCCGGATGCGAGCGCAGTTCCTCCACGCCCTCCCGCAATTCCGCCCTCTTATCGCCTTCCTCCAGAATAGTAGTCGGCACCGCCCCAGCCGCCGTGAATTTCTCACTCAACTCGACCAGCAAACGCCCAAACATCAGTCCCGGATCCCTCGCTTCCACCCGCGCCCGGATCTTCTTCATCGACTCTTCGAGGCCCTCGATCTGCATCAGAATCATCGAAACGAGCAGCTTGTCCGCTTCCAGATCCGGCGAGTCCGCGTCGGCCTGTTCTCGCACCAACTCTTTCAATCCGCGCTGATCCGCGAGAGCCAAGAACACGCTGACGCGGTCCTCCACGGACATCTCGGCAGCCCTCAGGATCTCCCGGACGCGGAGATAATACTCGTCCTGCCGATTCTCCGCCCGGGACATTAGGTTCAACAGCACCAACGCCGACACCCGAGCCTTCATCTCCGGATCAAGCGTCCCGGGGAGTGACGTCTGCAGGCCACCAGAAAAGAAATAGCGGTTTCGCCCGCCGCCATTTCCCATGAGCTGCCCCAGATCGCTCTGCAGCGTTGCCGCCAATTGGTTCAGCGCCTGCATTCGCAGCCAGGCCGGACTCACCTGATAAGGAGTCAACCCGTTCGCTGGCAACGCGTCTAGAACCGCTGAGACGGCCTCGCCGATCTCGCCCCCGGTGACAATCTTCCAAAGAGTCTCTCGCGCTCCCTCAATTTCTCCCTGTCCAAGTTGCAGCTTTGCCAACTCCAAACGCCCAGCCGAACTCGTCCCCGTCGCCAGCGAGATATCCCTCACCAATTTGTCGTATTCCTCGTCCAACCGAGCCTGCCGCATCGCCGCGAGCACGCCGGCCCACACGGCTGGATCTTTCACCATTTCACCCCGGACCTCCGCCACCATCGTCTTCGCACGTTCGACGTCTCCTCCTTCGATCAACCGCTCCAGATACTCCGCTCGGTTCACGTCACTTGGTTCGACTTCCGCCAACCGAGCCGCCAACCGCAGACTCTCCACTTGGTCGCCACCTCGCTCCGCCAAATCCATCATTTTCTGGATCGCTGCGGGATCATCCGGATTGCGGCCGAGGCTCTTGGAAAGCTCTTCCCGCGCCGAAATAAAGTCGTTTTGTTGGATGAAAATTTCCGCCAGATACGTGCCGTAGCGAGCGCCGCCTTCTTCCCGCGCCTGCCGCTCGCGCAGCTTCGCGATGAGGTCATCGATCCTCCCCGACGCCATCGCCACTTCGATCTGCCGACGGAAGATGTCCATCCGCCGCCCCTCGCTTTCCTCCCGCTCGAAAGCCTCCTGAAGCACTTCCGCCGCCTCCCCAAACCGCGCCTGCGAAGCCAGGAGGTCGACCATCTGCAGCCGCAACGTCGTCCCGTCGTCCACCACCCTCATCCCGTCCTGCAGTCGCTCCACCGCCGCATCGAACCGCCCGGCCGCCGAAGCGAGGTCTGCGTAAAGTCCGTAGACCGAAGCATCCGCCGGCGACCGGTCAATGACCTCCTCCACCGTCGCCAACGCCTCGTCCACCAACCCCAGATCAGCCTGCAACTGCGCCACCGCCTGGAGACTGGCAACCGCCAATCGCGGGTCCGCCGCCGCTACCGCCCGCTTCGCGACAATCTGATCTTCCAGCGATCCGAACGCTGCCGCGAAATCCGCGCCGGCCCGCGCCGCCCGAGTCGGCTCATCCATTCCCTTGAGCGCGTTCAACGCCTCGCGGGCCGCCGTCTCGTCCAACTCCGCCACGGCGAGCTGAAACGCCAGCACCACGTCGACCGCTTCCACCGACCCCCCCGCCACCTTCGCCCGCAGGGCCGCGAGCGCCGCCTCCGACTTCTCCGACGATTCCAGCCACGACGCTTGTCGCCGCACCACGTCGTCGGCAAAAAATCCGTTCGGTGCCGCTCGCCACATCCGACCAAATAATTCCCCGGGATCACCACCCTCGCGTTCAGTCTCCCGCCGATACGCCGCACTCAGCAGATCATAATCCTCCGGAAAAAGACTCAGCCCCCGCTCCAACGTGGCCCCAGCCTCGTCCTCCCACTCCAACTTCGCCTGCAACCCAGCGAGGGTCAGGAAATTTTCCGACCGCGCCAACTCCCCCTCGACCAACCCCGCCAGCACGGCCTTCGCTCCGGCCTCGTCACCCTCTCCCATCATCACCCCCGCCAGCCGCATCCGCGCATCCGACGCCCCCGGCGACAACGCGACGATCCGCTCCCACTGCTCCACCGCTTCGTCGGTCAACTCGTGGGCCGAAAAAATCTCCGCCAGCCGCGCGATTGCCCCGACGTCATCCGAGTCCTCCGGTGCCATCCGCCGCCAAGCCGCAATCGCAGCCGTCCGCGCGCCCTCGTCACTCGTGTCCTCGAACCTCCCCCACTGCAAATCCCCCAACAGAATCACCGCCTCCTCGGGCGCGCTCGCCGAACGCGCCAACTCGCTCGCCTCCTCCAGCGCCTCGTCCGTCCGACTCGCGTCCACCAACCGCCGGATCAACGCAACCCGTAACTCCCGGTCTTCCGGAGCCAACTCCCTCGCCGCTCGCAATTGCTCGATCGCTTCATCGCCCCGCCCGAGATCCCCCAACACCTCCGCCCGCGCCGCCAAAGTCACCGCATCCCGGGGAAACGCCGCACTCCGCTTTTCGTAATACGCCAGCAATCCCGGCAGATCGTCCTTCCGGCGAAACAACTCCTCGATCCGCGCCCGCACCTCCCGATTGATCCAACTCCCCTCACTCGTCTCTTCCAGCGTGCGATCAAAAATGGCGACCGCTTCCTCCGCCTCCCCCGCCAACTCTGCCACCCGAGCCAGCCGCAACGACGCCGCCACTTTCCGGAACGGATCCCGTCCCTCCGCCTCCCGCAACTGCTCGAACGCCCCCCGAGCCTCCTCGTATTCCCCGCTCGCCAGAAACGCCTCACCAGCCTCTTCCAGCACGTAGGAATCGTCCGGATAACGTTCCAGCGCGGACCGCCACACCGCGAGAGCCTTCTCGTCCTCGAACGCGCGCTGATGCACCAGCGCCAACGCCCGCATCAACTCCATCCGGTCCAGCGGCGCCAGGGATTCCGAAGCCAACGCCCGCTCGTACGCGCCGGCCGCCGCCGCGAAGTCTCCCTCCGACGTCTCCAACTCCGCCAACAAACGGGCCCCGGCCAAAGCCACCCCCGCGTCCTCCGCGTCGAGAGCCCGCAAATAATACTCCCGCGCCACCCCGGGCTGCCGCAACTCCTCCGCCAACATCCCCCGCAGAACCGAATACCCCTCCCCATCCCCGTTCGCCCACTTCGCGTCCAACGCCTCCAGCCCACCGCCCTCGGTGGAATACCACTCCACCACCCGGTCAAAAGCGGCCCCATCTCCCGGCGAACGCAGCAACATCGCCTCGTAGCGATCCGCCATCTCCCGAGTCAGCTCGACCTCCGCCGCCGACGCCACGAACACCCACCCGAAAACCAATAAACAAGCCAATCTCTTCATCTTCATCATTTGTAAAATTCGCGCCGTCCTGCGGCCATCCCTGGCCAAAAGCCGCTCATTCCGGCCACCGCCGAATCCCCACATCCCCCACAAAAATCAGCAAGCCCAACAGCGCCAACCAGGGCCAAAGCTCCCTCTCCGCGTCCGCCGTCCGTTCATCCTCCAGAAAAATCGCACCCGCATCCGGCCTCATCACCCCACCGGTTCCCGCCGCCAGATCCCCCAGCCACGGTTCGTTCACGCCCTCCATCCGATACTCCGCCGAAAATCCCCGGGAGTGCGTGAAAAATCGCGATTCGAACAACTCATCCCCTCGTTCCAAAACCACCTGGCCGGAAGTGATCCCCCGCTCCGTCGTGGGAAAGGACGCCACCCATCGGCCCGGCATCACCTTCTCCAACGCGATCGTCCGCACCTCGCCACCCGGCTCCGCCACCCGCACGGAACCCGTCACACCGTCCGGGAAACCGACCTCCGGATCCAACGCATCCACGGTGATCTCCGCCCGCTCACCGCTACCGCCCTCGACCACCGACACCTCCGACAAACCCAAAGTCGGCGGCCGCCCGAGCCGCCGCAGCAGCTGCCCCCAGAACTTCCCGTATCCCGGCCAACGCAGCCACTCCACCGCCCAACGGTTCCGCGCGTCCGAAGTGAAAGCGGCCGTTGTCCCCAGACCATACCGCCAGGTCGTCAGCAACGGATCGCCCCTCTCGGTCACCAACCACGTCTCCGAGGTCGGCTTGGCCTTCGTCCGCACGTAACCCAACAAAAACGGAGCCGCATCCCACGGCACTCCCTCCAGGAAATCCACCGCCCGGACCGGCGTGGCCAGAAAGGGAAATTCCTGAATCGCCGACTTCGACGCGGTCATCGTCTCCTTCGTGAAAATCTGCGGCACCGTCGACCAATCACTCGTCTCGTAAAATCGCCCGTTCCCCCACTGCGCGATCTGCGACAGGAGCGCCGTGTCCGCACTCCCCACCGCCACCGTGCTCACCGTGATCCCCCCCCGCGCCATCTCGCTCGTCAACTCGTAAAACGGACCCGGTGAAGACACGCCGTCAGTCAGCAAAATCACGTGCTTCAACTTCGCGGCGCTCGTGCTCAGTTGCCGCAACGCCTCCTCCATCGCCGGTGCGATGCTCGTCCCGCCCCCGGCCTGAATCGACGCGATGTTCGCCCCGATCCCAGCCGCGTTCCCCGCCGACTGCAGCGGCACCACCGGATACGCCTCACTGTCGAAAGCCACCACGCTCGCGTAATCCTTCGGCCCCAACAGATCCACGCTCGACTTCGCCGCCGACTTCGCCAGCTCGATCGGCACTCCCGACATGCTCCCACTCCGATCGATCACCAGACACAATGCCAGCGACGGCGTCTCCTCCTCTTTCTGAAAATCACACCGCACGGGCAACACGTCCTCCACCGGCGTCCGGAAATATCCCCCCAGGCCAAACGCCTCGTCCCCGCCCAACATCAGCAAACCCCCACCAAAATCCCGCACGAACGCGTGAAATAACTCCATCTGATCCCGGGTAAAATCCGACGCCGGAACGTTGTCGATCACCACCGTGTCGAAATTTCGTAAATCGCTCATCGCGTTCGGCGCACCCTCCCCGGGCCGCACACTCAGCTCGATCCCCTCCTGCTTCAGCGCCCACTCGAAGTGCCGCGCCGATTCCGGCCGGTCCGTCAGCAGCAGCACCCGAGCCGCCCCCTCCGACACCGCCGCCGACCCGAGCAGGTTATTCTGCGCCAGCGTATCCTCCACCGCCCGCACCCCGACTTCGTAGTTGAGCAATTTCTCGTCTCCCGCCCGGTCATCGAAGCTCACCGGATTCGACCCGACCCGCAACTGCACCGCCCGCTTCCCGATCCGAATCCCATTCCGAAAAAAATCCACCTCTGCCTCGGTCTCCCGATTGCTCTGGATCGTCGCCGCCACGGCCACGGGTTCATCCACCCGCACTGCCGACGGCACCCGCACCTCCCGCACCAGCACCTCCGGCTCATCGGGCGGCGTCACCGGCACCACGTGAACCCGGATCCCCCGCTCCGCCAATCCCTCCGCCAACTCCCCGGCGCTCGCTCCCCCCGTATCCACCCCGTCCGAGAACACCACCGCCGTCCGCACCCGACCGGGCCGAAAGCTCGCCGCCGCCAACGAAAGCGCCGTCTCGACCCGCGTCCGCCCGGGGTCCAGTGCCTCCAGATCCACCTCATCCAAACCCGCCGCGTCCGCCGCCACCCGCCCCTCCCCGGCGAAGGCCATCCACGCCACGTCGGCCCCGCCAAAATCCGCCCGCTCCGCGAAACTCTTCGCCGCCACCTCCGCAGCCTCCCCCACGCTCGCACTCTCATCCACCAGCAAAAAGACCTCTCCCCGCGTCGTCTGGCTCAACCAACGCGGTTCCGCCAAGGCAAGAATCACCAACCCCATCGCGAGACCACGCGCCACCAACACCGCCACCTTCCGACGTCCACGCAAGGCCGAAAGCGACCGCACGCTCCACCACCCCACGAGCGGCAGCGCCAACAGCAACCACAATGCCTCCGGCCTGAGAATATCGACGCTCAATCCGTGATCCTCCGATGAAATGACCACCACTCGCCGACCATCACCGCCAGCGCCCCGAACAGCGCCAACCACCACCCCGGAAAGACCCAACCCCCACGCCCCGCCACCACCGCAGCCTCCACCTCGACCACCGGCACCAACCGCGACTCCACCGCCCCCGGCAACACGGCCGCCCCGCCATCGCGATCCCCCTTCGCCTCCCGCACCGACTGAAGCACGTTCCCCACGAGAACCGGGAACGCCGTCCGCAGCAGAAAATCCGACTTCGCCGGATCAAACCCCACGACCAACCACTCGGGCTTCCGCTCCCAGCGACCGAAGATCACCGGCTCCTCCAGACTCGAAGCCAACACCTCCGACCCCGCCACCGGCACCCACCGCCCCGCCTCGTCGATCGCCACCGTCCCCAGCGCCACGTGCCGCAGCAGCGCACTCTTATCCGCGACTTCCGTGATCCGCACCCCCGACTGCGTTCCCGCCCGCTCGCCCCAAAAACCACTCCCCGCCGGATCGATCAACAAGGTCGGCACCCCAAGCTCGACCGTCGGTTCGCTCCCCGGTCCGACGATCACGAGGTCCGTTCCCTCCGCCACTCCTTCGGCAGGATCCGCCACCCGCGTCCATTCCACCAACGGGATCGAATCCAGCACCGCGTCCAGAAATGGATCCGCCGCCCCCGCCACAACAACCCGCACACTCGACAACTCCGGCAATTCCGCAACCGCCCCATCGTCGCTCGCCAGACGATCCCCCGCGCCCACTCCCAACGAAACCTCAAACCGCACCGCCCCCTCGTCGCTTCCCCGCCAACTCTTCCGCCACGGCTCCCCCGCCTTTGCCACCACCTCCACCCGGTCCATCGGCACCCCATCACGCCGCAATTCAACCTGACCCGCAAAATCCCCCGCCCCCTCGGTCACCACCACCTCTGCGTCCAACTGCCAATCCCCCGGCGACTCCGGCGACCGCCGCACCGCGAACAGCGAAAACCCCGCGTTCGCCAACGCATCCTCGTTCCCCCCCACCACCGCTGCGCCTTTCACCTCTTCCGGCCAGACCGAATCCGAGAAAATCTCCACCCGCGCCCCCTCCCTCAACGCCGCCAGCGATTCCGCCAACTCGATTGCCTGCCGTGGATTCGTCCCACCCGCCAGCAATTCGACCTCCCCCAACGCGGCCCGCAACTCCCGCTTGCTCGACGTCCACCCGCTCAACACCCGCGGCGGCTCTTCCGCCGAGATCACCGCCATCTCATCCTCCAGCCGCAACCGCGCCACCGCCGCCTCCGCGCCGGCCAGTGCCCGCTCCCAGCTCTCCCCCGCCCCCAAACTCGCCGACGGATCGATCACCACCACCGTCGCCGCCGGAGCCGTCCGCTCCCAATCAAACGCCGGCCGCGCCACCGCCGCCACCAGCAATCCCAGGATCAACAACTGCAGTGCCAACGAAATCCAGCGCCGCAATTTCCTCCAAAACGGACTGTTCTCGATCTTCGGCTGCAGCTGATTCCAAAACAGCAACGTGCTCACGGGACGTCGTCGCTGCCGCGCTTTCAGTAGGTAAAATCCCACCACCGGCAGCGCCAGCAACCCCAACCATCCGGCCAACGGAAACAGAAAATTCACCGCGCAAATCCCCCTTCCAACAACGCCCGCCGCAAAATCTCCACCGCCGACTCGCCCGCATCCGCCCGCAACCGCGCGATCCCGTGGCGCCGGCAATACTCCGTCAGCCGCGCCTCGTAGGCCTCCACCGACTCGCGGTAAGCCCGCGCCGCCGCCCGGTCCACGATCATCGTCTTCGTCGTCCCCGTCTCGACGTCTTCGTAGGCAAACTCCCCCAACTCCCCGACCTCCGCCTCGTCCGCGTGCCGGATCTGCACCACGCCAACGTCATGTCGCGCGTACCGCAACCGGTCCAACGCCTCAAACGCATCGTCCAGCGACGCCCCCCACGCGTCCGTCACCCAGATCACCAAGCCCCGCCGCGGTCGCGAAGCCAACCACCGCCCCACCGCCCCCCGCAGCTCAAACGCTCCGGCCGCCGCTTCGCACGATTCCAAATACCGCAGTAACCGCAAAAAACGGGCCCGCCCCCGACTCGGCGACCAGCCACTCGGAACACTCGGCCCCAACGGCGCGATCCCCGCCCGGTCCAGGTTGGCGAGCGCCAGGTAGGCCAATCCCGCGACGATCCGCCGCGCCGGGTCAAACTTCGGCGGCGTCCCCCACGCCATCGAAGCCGAGCAATCCAACAACAAGTGCACGTGCAGATCCTCCTCCTCCTCAAAAAGCTTGAGCAGCAAATGGCGATTCCGCGCGTAAGCCCGCCAATCGATCGCCCGAATGTCGTCCCCGGGCGAAAACGCCCGGTAGTCGGCGAATTCCAACCCCGTCCCCCGCTTGACCGACCGCCGCTCCGCCCGGGATCGCCCCCGCGAAATCTGCCGGGCCAGCAAATGGAGTCCCTCCAACTGCTTCAAAAATTCCGGGGGAAACAACGCACTCATTTCAGCCGGGACTTCACGAAGCCATCAGCGGCGGCGGGAGCTGATCCCCCACGCGCCCCGCCTCCGAGTCCAACCCTCACTCCGCTTCCCGGTCCCAGGCCTTCCGACACTCCGTGATCACGTCGTCCAGGATCCCGTCCGCCCCCACCCCGTCCGCCTGAGCCTCGAAGTTCAGCATCATCCGATGCCTGAGAACCGGATGCGCCACGGCTAAAAGATCCTCCGTCGCGACGTGGAATCTTCCACTCATCGCCGCCTGGATCTTCGCCGCCGCGATGCAAGCCTGACCCGCCCGCGGACTCGCTCCGTATCGCACGTATCGCTTCACCTCCCCGGTCGCGTAGGGCGATTCCGGATGCGTCGCCATCACCAACCGCACCGCCCGTTGGTGCATCGTCGGTGTCGCCGGCAAGGACGCCGCCAACCGCCGCATCGCCAACAAATCCTCCGCTCCCAGCACTCGCTCGACCTTCGGCGGCATCCCCGCCGTGGTCAGCGCCAGCACCCGCGCAAACTCGTCCTCCGTCGGATACGGCACCAGCAGCTGAAAGAAAAACCGATCCATCTGAGCCTCGGGCAACGGGTAGGTTCCCTCCATCTCCAGCGGATTCTGCGTCGCCAACACGAAGAACGGTTGCTCCAGCGGCCGCGTCGCCCCGCCGACCGTCACGTGTCCCTCCTGCATCGCCTCCAACAGCGCCGACTGCGTCTTCGGCGTCGCCCGGTTGATTTCATCGCCCAGCAGAATGTTACAAAACACCGGCCCCGGCTCGAAATGAAACCGGTGCTGCCCCTTCCCATCGTCCACCAAAAGCGTCGTCCCCAACAAATCCGAAGGCATCAGATCCGGCGTGAATTGGACCCGTTGAAAATTCAAATCCAGCGCCGCCGCGATCGTCTTCACCAGCAACGTCTTCCCCAAACCGGGCACCCCCTCCAGCAGCACGTGGCCCCCACCAACCAGCGCAATCAACGCAAACCGCACCACCTCACCTTGCCCGATCACCGCCTTCGCGATCTCCGCCTCCAGCCGCTTGAAGCGCTCCTGGAATCCAGCAATCTCCGCTTCCGGAGCCTCGTCTTGTCGTTCGGGGAGATCTTGAATCATGGGCTGAGTGTCGTGTTCTCGGCCACTGGCCGAATTCGCTCGAAATAACTCCGAATCAATCGCCGGTGGGCCAGTGGCAAGTTCTCGTCCGCCACCGCCTGCTCGGAAAGTTCCGCGTATTCCGCAAATGCCTGCTCGCGCCCCGGCGATGCCGCCGTCGCCGACCCCTGCGTATCGGTCAGCGTCCGGACCTCAGATTCCCCCTCACCCGCCATTCCGCTGAGCTGCTCGGTCGTCCCCGCCGCCGCCAATTCGGTCGCGTCTCCCGCCGGATCCCCGGTCCCGCTCCCCGCATTCTTCCCGCCCGGCTTCATCCCCATCGCCCGACACAGCGACGGCAGGAATCCCTCGCCCTCCTTCTTCCCCATCATCCGCCGCCGCAACTCGTCCAACTGTTGCTGACTCAAAGCCAGCATCCGCCCCCGACTCTGACACACCCCGGCCTTCGCCAGCTCATCCGTCAAGGACGCCAGACACTGCCCGAGCTGGTCATTCGGCACGCCGTCCGACTCCTGCGCCTGCAACGCCGCCTTCGATAACTCACCCAGCGTGTTGCTCAACTTCTCGTTGCCCCGCGCCGCCGCCGTCTTCGATTCCGTCGCCAGCATTTCCGAGACCGCTGCGTTCCGCCGCACCTCGGATTTGCCCCCGGGATCCTTCCCCAGCTCCGCCGCCCGCTTCGCCGACTCCGCCGCCGCGGCCTCGAAATCCTGATTCCGCATCGCCGCGCTCATCGCACCCAGCCCCTCAAATGCCTCCAACGCTTCCGCCATCGCCGCCGATTGCGAAGCCAGACTCTGCTCCGCAATCGCCTCCTCCAGCGCGCCCATCCCGGCCTCCAACTCGTTCATCTTGAGCATAGCCGCCATCGGATCCGTCTCGTTGAGCGCGTCCCGCAACTCCAACGCCTCGGCAAAAAATTTCTTCAACTCCGGATCGTCCGTCATCTCCGCGAACGCCTCCCAATCGTCGACCACCTCTTCCGCCGCCGCGACCCGCTCATCCCGGGCCGCCTCCAACTCCGCGATCCGCGCCGTCTCACCGGCCCACTTCACGCCCACCACCGCCAAAAACAAAAGCGCCAATCCCGCCGTCAAACCACCGAGCCACCGCGTCGGCTTCGGGACCGCCACCGGCCAACGCTCCCGGATCGTCGCCGCTCCGATCACCCCAACCGTCCGCCGCCGCGCGGCTTCCGCCCACCGATCCTCCGTGCCCATCTCCGCCCCCGCCAGCAAATCATCCGGCAGTCCCAACACCCGATCCGCCCGCTTCGTCAGAAGCGGCGTCAGTGGGCATACTCCCCGCCCGCAAAAAAACAAAAGCCACCGCGGCCAACACACCCACCGCCGCCACCCCCACCACGACGGCCAGAAAAGCCAGGGAAGCCGGCACGGCGACCACCACTAGAATCAATAAACCGAACACCCCACCCAGCATTCCGAACGCCACCCAAAGTCCCCGAACACCCCGTTCCAGGCGCCAACGCCGGATCAGTTCCCTCCGTGCCGGAATGTTTTCCGCGCTCATGCCGTCTGTCGTAGGCGGGCAATCACCAACCGTCAACCCATCCGTGTTGGATCACGGCCCGAACTCAGAACCGAACCCGGTAGCGTTCCCCGGTTGCGACCGCCACGACCTCCATCGAACTCAAATGCACTTCCTCGAAAGAAAATTTCACGCTCAACCGCCCGTTCCGGTCCTCCGCCTTCTGTCCGTCCATGTGCGCCGCCGCCTCGAACGCCTCCCCCAGCACGATCCAGCCCGCCAGATAAGGCGGAGCGTTGTCGGGATGACCCTGCCAGCCACTTTTCGCGAGCGGCCCCACCGCCGCCCACCCACCCGGAATCCGCGCCAACGTCAGCATCATCTCTTCGTCCGATTCAATCGTGATCCGCACGTTCTCGCCCTGATCCCGCTCGAAGATCCCCCGCGCCTCCAGCGCCCCCACGTCCCCCTTCACGCTCACCGCCGCCCGCCGCGTCTCCGTGGGAGCAAATTCCGGCAACGTCACCGCACACCCCACCAAAAAACCCGCCGCGCAAGCGGCCAAAATCAGGCCTTTGACCTTCGACATGTCGACCTTGGACCGCATTCTCACCCCAACGCCACGCGAGGCGACAATGGCAGCACCCGCTGCGCCGCCACCACCGCCCGAAACACCCACAACCGCCACCGAATCGCAAAATCGCTTCCCAGATTCCCCGCCAACACTGCGTTCACCGCCGGCACCACGTCGAAGAACTCCGTCGGATTCAGCAGCGTCTCCACGAACTCCCGCCGATACCACCCGTTCACAAATTCCAGATACAATTTCATCACGCTTCGCAACTGCTTCGAATAAAGGGAAAATTCCCGGCCCGCCACCCGCGAATCATGCAGAGCCGCGTTCAGGGCGTCCGCTGCCCGCTCACCCCCCAGCAGCGCCAGAAAAACCCCACTCGAAAAGATGGGATCGATGAATCCCGCCGCGTCCCCCGCCAGCAGCCACCGGTCCCCGTGCAACCGTTCACTCCGGTAGGAATAATCCCCGTTCGCATACACTTTCGAAGCCAGCACCGCGTCCCCCATCCGGTCCCGCATCACCGGCGTCTCCTCGATCAGCCGGGCCAACAGCGCCTCCGGAGCCAAACCCGCCGCCTTGTAGCGCGCCGTGTCCATCACCACCCCCACGCTCGTCCGCGTCCGCGACAATGGAATCATCCAAAACCAAGCGTCCTCCGTCCGCACCATCCGGGTCAACGTTCCGTCCACCCCGTCGGGCATCGCCACGCCGTCGTAATGCGCGAAAATCGCGAACTTTTTCAGCTTCGGGTAAACCCGCTTGAGGTCGAACTTCTGCCCCACCACCGCGTTCCGCCCACTGCAATCCAGCAAATACTTCGCCTCGACCCCACGCTCCACCCCGTCCGGTCCCGCGACGCGCAATCGCACCCCCTCCCCAGAGCAATCCACCTCCCGCACCCCCGTCTCCTCGTGCACTTCGGCACCGCACTCCGCCGAATGATCCAGCAGCAACTCGTCGAACCGCGACCGCTCAACCTGTAGGGCCGTCTCCCGCTCCGGACGGAATCCGTTCTTGAAATAAAACCGCACGTCTTTCTCCCCTGACCCCGCCGCAACCTCCGCCCCGTGCTTCGGCATGAACCCAGCCGCCGCGATCTTCTCCGTCACCCCCAACCGATCCAAGGCGGGCATCGAAAACGGCAACAACGACTCGCCAATGTGAAACCGGGGGAATTTCTCCCGCTCGAAAACAACGACCGACCGTCCCCGTTTCGCCAGCAACGTCGCGGCGGTGCTCCCGGCCGGCCCCCCCCCAATAATCGCGACGTCGAACATTGGCGCAAACGCTACGTCATTTCCCCCACCCTGTCATCCGCGAAGGATGCGGGGGAGCGCCCACGGCCCGCGACCGAGCGGCGGCCTCTCGCCGCCGCTCCCCCGGCAGAATCACCAGTCCCGAATTACGAGTCCCTACCCCCCAGCGGGCTTCTCCAAGTGACCGCCGAACTGATACCGCATGGCCGAACACACCTTCTCCGCCATCGTGTGCTCCTTCCTCGAGCGAAACCGCGAGTAGAGCGCCGACGTCAGCACGTCGCAATCCACCGCCTCTTCGATCGCCGCCATGATCGTCCACCGGCCCTCGCCACTGTCCGACACGCGCCCCGAGTAATTGTCCAACTTCGGATCCCCCGCGAACGAGATCGCCGCCAGATCCAACAACCAACTCCCGATCACCGACCCGCGCCGCCAGACCTCCGACACGTCCGCCAGGTTGATCTCATAGTCCAAATCCTTGTTCATCCGGGGAGCCGTCTCGGCGTCCACGACCTGCTCTTTCAAATCAATGTTGGCGTTCGCCAAAATATCGAACCCCTCGCCGAAGGCCGCCATGAGACCATACTCGATCCCGTTGTGAACCATTTTCACAAAGTGTCCCGCCCCCGAGTGTCCACAATGCAGGTACCCCATGTCCGCCGTCCCCCCGAGCTTGTCCCGCCCCGGCGTCGCCGGCACGTCGCCCTTCCCCGGAGCCAGCGATTTGAAAATCGGATCCATCCGCTTCACGGCCACATCATCCCCGCCGATCATCATGCAATACCCGCGCTCGAGCCCCCAAACGCCGCCGCTCGTCCCCACGTCGAGGTAATGAATCCCCTTCGGTTTCAAAAATTCGGCCCGCCGCCGATCATCGCGGAAGTAAGAATTCCCCCCGTCGATGATCGTGTCGTCCGCGTCCAACAGTTCGGCCAGCTGATCGACCACCTTGTCGGTGATCGCAGCCGGAATCATGATCCAGCAGTTCCGCGGAGCTTCGAGCTTCGCCACAAAATCTTCCATCGACTCCGCCCCGATCGCGCCTTCGCCCACGAGTTCCTTCACCGTCTCCGGGTTCATGTCGAACACCACGCACTCGTGCCCGTCCCGCAGCGTCCGCCGCACCATGTTTGCGCCCATGCGCCCAAGACCAATCATTCCAAATTTCATAAAAGAGAAGAGTTAAAGGTTAGCCTCGGACGCTGACCCGCCCCTCACCAACAATCAAGCCACAAGGGGCAACGCAGTTTCCAGCTCAGTCGCCCGCTTGCGGACCCAGGCTCATCCCCGCTGCAATCCCCCCATCGCATCCGTAGGGCATCACCCCACCACCCCCATTCCCCGCAACCGATTCAAAGCCGCCGCCAGATCCAACCCCCGAAACTCCGCCAAATCTCCGCGACTCGATTCCCCAAACCCATCCATCCCCCCGTCCCGCATCCGCGCCACGACCACCTCCACAATCTCACCAACCGACCGCCGCCCGTCGACCACGCCCGACGCCACCGCCCAGGCCAACCCCGCCGCCAGCGCCCGCGTCTGCGCCGAATGCACGATCTGGTGCAGCCCCGAAAGGTCGATCTCGGTCCGCCCGATCTCGATCGAATCCGTCCGTCGCGCCCGACTGTGAACCTCCCGCCGACCCCGCGACGCGTCCAGCGAACCCGGGTCCACCACCCGCCGCAGCTCATTTGCCGTCCACGCCCGCGCCTCCGTCACCCGACCCGTCGGAAGCCGCTCGGCGATCTCCCGCGCTTCCACCGTCCGCTCGAACGGTCGATACGCGTCCATCCCCACCACGGTGTCCGCGACGTCGAAATAATCCCCGCAGCCCCCGAGTACCATCACCGTCGACACCCCCCGCACCTCCCACATCTCCCGCACCCGGTCGACGAATGGCGTGATCGGCTCGCGATCCCGCGCGATGAGCGCCTGCATCCGCCGGTCCCGGACCATAAAATTCGTCGCCGCCGTGTCTTCGTCGATCAGCAGCAACCGCGATCCCGCTTCCAGCGCCTCGACCGTGCCCGCCGCCTGCGATGTCGATCCCGACGCGTTTTCCGTCGAGAACCTCCGCGTATCACTCCCGTCCGGCAAGTCGTCGATGAACGGCGAGATGTCCACCCCCGCCACACTCCGCCCGCCCTCCGCCTCGATGCTCATCGCGTCCGCCCGCGCCACCACCCGCTCCCGCCCGTCGCCGGGACAATGATTGATCACTCCGCGCGCCAGCGCCTCCAGCAACGTCGACTTGCCGTGAAATCCCCCGCCCACGATGAGCGTCACCCCCTCCGGCACCCCCATCCCTGCGACCACCCCAGCGTTCGGCACGGTGACCTCCGTCCGCAACCCCGCCGGACTCGCGAACCCCACCGCCTTCCCGCCACCCAGCGGCGTCTGCACGTTCCCACCCGCTCGCGGCAACACCGACCCATCCGCAACGAACGCCACCAACCCCCGCCCCGCTAGCCCCGCCCTCAACGCATCCGCGTCCTCGTTCACCTCCGCCGCCAACCGCACCTCCTCCGGATGATAACTCGAAAAGGCCAGCCCGCCCCGCGCGACCCGCGCCAAACCCCGAACGAGCAGATCCTCCGCCGCCCGCCCGGCGATCCGCCGCCCCTCGCCCGGCAGCCCGACGACCAGCCGCGCCTCCCACCAATCCCCAACCAGCCGCACCGCCGTCCGCGCGATCACCTCCTGCCCCGGCCCGTCGATCTCGATCAACCCCGACTTCCCCGACCCGCTCCGTCCCGCCACCTCGCGACAAACTCGCGCCAGCCGCCGAGCAACCAAATTTTCTACCCCCACCCGCCGCGCCCCGCCAGCCACCCACTCCGCGGGGAAATCCGCCACCTCCCGATGCACCCGCACCGTCACGTGCGAAGGCGAGGCAAACGGATCGCCCTGAATCCGATCGAACCGCAGCTCCCAATCAAACTCGGTTTCGAGAAATCGAAACGTCCGCCCCCTCAGATCCTTGTAAGCCGGGTACGGACGCCGGTCGATCCGCGCCAACGTCGCGATCAATCCCGCCCCCTCCTCAACCTGCGCCGATCCACTCACAATCGCATCCGCCGCTCAACCTCGGCGTGCTCAAGCTCTCTAATTTCCCGCCCACGTCGCCTCTCCCGCACCACCAAATAAACGCACCCCCCCAACAACAGGATCACCACCAACGTCCACGGCACCCGAATGATCGTTGGCGGCAGCGTCGCCAAATCGAACGGTGGCGACTCAAGCGATTCGTTCCCGTCGGCATCGAGCGAGATAATTGCGAGCGTCACCTGCTCTCCGGCCCTCAACCCCGTCAGGGATGCCCTCGCCGTTCGTTCCCCCATCTCCACCCGGATGTCCGACAGCAGCTTCCACTCACTTCGCGCCCTCCCGTCTTCCCCGAACACGATCTTTCGCCGGTAAAGTGCAAAACGATCGACCGTTTCCCCCGGCACCGTCCAGGCCAGATCGATTTCGTTCTGCGTCAGCCGGGTCACCCCCAGCTCTTCTATCCGCGGGATCGAGTTCAATCCTGGCCCGGTTCTGGCGATCAAGCCTTTCTCAGTTCCAGCGCCCCCCCCGGTCGGCAACGCCGACACGACCTCCCCCACCAATGCAATCCGCACCGCCTGCACCCCGCCCCGGAGAATCACTTCCTCCGCAACCTCTCCCGGTAACGTCCTCATGAAAGTCAACTCAAACTCCCGCTCCGCCCCGGCCGCAAGTGTTTCGAGCGTCGGCTCCGGCGTGACCCGCACCGCCCCCGACACCTCCGCCGTCAGCTTGGCCTCCGTCCCTCCCACGTTTTTGACAACGAGGCTCCGCCGCACCGTCTCCCCCGCTTTCGGTCTCCCCAACTCAATCTCCCCCCCGGGCTTCACCACCAAACGGGCCGGTGCGGCCCGCACCCTCAACGGCACCACCAGATTCACCGCGTCTCCCGTCAGCGACACGGTCCCATCCATCGCCCCAAGAAATCCCGCTTTCGTGTGCATCGCCACCTCACTCTCCTCCCCGGGACCGACCTCGACCACCTCTTGCACCACGACCTCCTGTGGCGCGATGATCTTTAATTCGCGGGCCTGATCCGTCACGTTCCGGACCGTCAGCGATCCAGAGCGCACTTCCGAGTCGTCTACCGACCGCAAATCGACGCGCGTGGGACTCGTCTCGATCGGCGAGAAGCCCCGTCCGCTCAATCCCAATTCCAACCGGGCGTCGTGCGAGAACGTTGCCGTGCCCTCGTAATTGCGCGCGGTCTCCGGCTCAAATCGCACCGCAAACCGCGCAACCTCCCCCGGCCCCAATGAGTAGTCGCCCTTCCCCGTCGGAAAAGTCCACGGAGCCGGCAACGTCACTTGCCCGGCCACCCTCCCACCTCCCGAGTTCTTCATCTCCAGGATCTCCACCGCACTTCCGCCCAATTCCGTGTCACCAAACTTCAGCCTAGCTGGAGCCTCGAACACCGGCGGACGCTCCCGCACCACCACGGTCACTTCCGCTGGTGCCGACACCCCCGAGTTGGGCACCTGCACCGCGTACCGAAAGGAATCAACCCCGATTCCCAACTCCGCGTTACTCGTGTAAGTCACGACCGCACTTCCCCGACTCTCGTCCTTCACGGCCGATAGCGTTCCTAGTTCCGGCTGCGACCGAATGAGGAAACGCAACTGCATCCCCGTCCGACTCACCCCGCTCAGCGGGACGTCGACTGACTCCCCGACAAAAACCGTGACGCTGGTCGCTTTCGGCTGCGGCGGAGGCGGCGACGGCAAATCAATGTCCGCCCACGCCGTGCCCACGCCGAAAATAAGGCCAATAAAAGCAGCCGGACCCACCGACAACAGCCGCCGCGCCCACCACCCCGCCGGGAAAGTCGTTGATAAATCGGTCTTCAAGAAGTATCGCAGAGTCTTGACGCCCAATGCCTCCGACTCAAGCGCGATGCGATTTTTCCCGACCAAATTCTACTTCTCAGCCGCCGCGCTCCTGACCCTTACGCTTCTCCTCCCAGGCACCACGGTCGAATCCAAGCCCCGCCCGCGCTTCGCTTCCGTCCCCGACATGGACCCCCGCGCGTCCACTCCGAAAAAACAAAAACCGGCCTCCGCACTCATCTCCAAGCCCGGCCAACCCAAAACCGTCCCCCGCGTTCTCGACCGCGCGAACGAGTCAAACACTCACGTCATCATCTCTCTCGGTAAACAACGCGCCTACCTCATGGTCGGCGACGAGATCGCCATCGACTCCCCCATCTCCTCAGGCAAAAGCGCGGGCATGACACCCACCGGCGACTTCACCATCCTCGAAAAGGACGCCGATCATCGCTCCAACATCTACGGAAGCTTCGTCAACGGCGCTGGCCAAGTCGTCCGCTCCGGCGTCAGCACCCGCATCGATTCCGCCCCCAGTGGCACGACCTTCCGCGGTGCTCCGATGCAGTGGTTCATGCGGATGACTTGGACCGGCGTCGGCATGCACGTCGGCGAACTCCCCGGCTACCCCGCTTCCCACGGCTGCATCCGAATGCCCCAGGACATCGCTAAGCTCTTCTACGACCGGGTCAAACTCGGCACCCGCGTCGTCGTGACGGACTAAAGGTCCGCCCGACCCGACCCGTCGAGGTCAGCGACTTTCCTGTCCCGCTAAGCCGGATCAGCCGATCACTCCGCCTGATCCGGCGCGTTCTCCATCGCGGGCGAATCCTTGCCCTCCGGTGCCGCTTCTCCAGCTCCAATCGGTCCCGCCGCCGCAAACTCGACTCCGAGATCCCTCAACATCGCTTCCACTCGCACCTTCCGCATCTCGTTCATTTCATCCCGAAGTCCCTCTTCGAGCTTCCTCCGCTCCTGCCGATACCGAAGCTCGAAAACCTCCAGTTCATCCGGGGTGAGATCCAGCCCGAGCTTCGCCAGCGCCTCGTCGATCACCCGATCCATCCGCACCCGCTCGTCCAACGCCCGCTCAATCACCTCTTCCCGTTCCCGCGGCTCCATCTTCCGCCACTTCGTCCAGTTCGCCATGAATCGGCGTTTCGCGTCCGGCGACAACCGGTCGAATCGCTCGCGAAATTTTCCCGGAATCTCGGATCCCTTCCCATCCGCATCGCCCCCACGCTGGAAAGAACCATCGCTACCGCGCATCGCAGTCCGATCATCCCCCCCACCATACCGCCCGTCGCGATCCTTCCCAACCCCCCGCTTCTCCGCGTTCCGCTTGCCGTCCTTCCCTTTCCGCACGGAGCGATCGTCCCCCTTGCCGCCATCTCTCCAGGAGCGTTCCCCGCCGTCGTCCCCGTTGCGCTTCCCGGTGGAATCCACCCGGGCCACCTCCATCTTTAGATCTGGCGGGGGCCCAGCCGGGTCCGAATGCGCGAGCGGAGAGCAGACCAGCCCAACGCCACAAATTACAAAGTTGAGTTTTCTAGCCATATCTCCGTTTCGTTTGTCGCCACAATGAGATCCAAATCCTGAATCGTTTCAAATTCCACCGCCGGAGCCGCCGCCGCGATTCGTGACTCCCCAACACCATCCGCCCCCAGTCCCACCAACATCAGGACCGCCAAAGCGCTCGCAACCCCAACCGGTAAAACCCAGCGCAACCACCCTCCAAAATCCCCATCCACACGAACACCCTGCACCGACCGAACCACCCGATCAGCAAACCAAGGCGAAGCCTCCCGCACCGGCGACCGCCCCAACAACTCATCCAACTCGTCCATCAATGGAAGAACCCGCTGGGACCGGAAAAGTCGCAGAAAAAATACGGACAGCCCCCCGGCGACGTCTCGCCACCAATGTCGCTCTCGCCAACGGAGGGAGCCTGTCCACCTCGGAAACCCTTTCCTACATGTCCTGCGGCTCAAGGAATCCCTCGAGCTGCCGGATCCGGGTCGGATGGCGCATCTTCCGGAGCGCTTTCGCCTCGATCTGCCGAATCCGCTCCCGCGTCACTTTAAACTGACGACCCACCTCTTCCAGCGTCCGGCTGTACCCATCGACCAATCCGAACCGCTGCTCGAGCACCTGGCGCTCCCGCTCCGTCAACGAGTCCAAGACGTCCTTGATTTTGTCCTTGAGAAGCACGATCGCGGCCTGATCCGCCGGATTCTCGGCTCCCTTGTCCTCGATGAAGTCACCGAAGCTCGTGTCGTCGCTGTCGCCGACCGGTGCCTGCAGGGAGATCGGCTGCTGCGCCATCTTGAGCACCGCCCGCACCCGCTCCACCGGAAGCTGAATCTCGTCCGCAACTTCCTCAGGATTCGGCTCACGCCCGTATTCCTGCACGAGCTGCTTCTGCACGCGAATCAACTTGTTGATCGTCTCGATCATGTGAACCGGGATCCGGATCGTCCGGGCCTGATCCGCAATCGAGCGCGTGATCGCCTGCCGAATCCACCACGTGGCGTAGGTCGAAAATTTATACCCGCGGCGATACTCGAACTTCTCGACCGCCTTCATCAGGCCCATGTTCCCCTCCTGAATCAAATCCAGGAACGACAATCCCCGGTTCGTGTATTTCTTCGCGATGGAAATCACGAGCCGCAGGTTGGCCTCGACCATCTCGGTCTTCGCCTTGAGCGCTTTCTTGTGCCAGGCCGACAGTTCTTCGTGGGACGCCTCGTATTCCGACGGACTCTGCCAGACCCGCGCCTGCACCTCGGTGAGCTGCTGCGATAGGTTGCGCTTCGCTTTGTGACTGTCCTCCTTCTTCGACTTCTCCGCCCGGGCGATTTCGCGCTCCAGATTATGGAAGAGCCGATGCTGCTCATCGGCCACCACCACGAAATCCTCGATGACCTTTTGCTTGAAGAAAAATTTCGGGTAAAGCTTCGCGAGCGCCGCGACGTTCTTGTCGAACGACTTCCTCTGCTCTTCCGTCCCGAGCGAATCGGTCGTCGCCGCGATCTCGCGATACGTCTCCGTGATCCGCTCGTTCGCTTTTTTCACCTGCTGGCACAGCCGCGGCAGGACCTTCATGTAACGCTCGCGACTCTCGATCTTCTTGTCCTGAATCACCCGATCAAATCGCTCCCGCATCTCGACCAACTTCTCGGCCAGATCCAGATGACCCCGGGCCACGAACCCAAATCGATACAAAATTTCCTGCACTTTCAGCTCGGCGTCCTCGATCCGCTTGGAGATCTCGACCTCCTGCTCACGCGTCAGTAGCGGCACCTGGCCCATCTGCCGGAGATACATCCGAACCGGATCGTCCAGGATGTCAAGCTTCGTGTCCGGCTTCTCGTCCTTCTCGTCCTCGTCGTCTTTTTTCTCTTTCTGGCTTTCGTGATTGTCGACGTCCGACGAATCGATGATGTCGATCTCGACCCCCCGAAGCTGCGAAATGATGTTGTCGAGCGTCTCCGGATCCGTCACTCCGTCCGGCAAGGCCTCCTCCAGATCCTCGAACGTGACGTAACCCTGCTCCTTCGCGAGCTTGATCAACTCGCGGACTTTTTCCTGAATCGCCTTCTGGACCTCGCCACTCGGTTTCGTCGCTCCGTCCCCGTTCGATCCGGCGTTCGAGTTGACGGCCTCGGCGATCACCTTCACGGCTTCGGCCTTGGCGTGCTCGTCTTTCTCAACGGGCGGTTTGGCCTTCGGACTAACCTTCGCTTTCGACTCAGGTTTGGACTCGGCTTTCGCAGCCGCGCCCTTCTTGGGCTTGGTCGCGGCCTTCGCCTTTGCCGTCGCGCTCGCAGCAGATTTCACCTTCTTCTCCGGAGCCTTCGCTTTTGCTCCCACCGAATCGGCGACCGCAGAGTCACCGTCGTCTCCGGATGCCGCACGGGCGGGTTTCTTCGCTTTGGCAGCAGGCTTGCGGGCCTTCCGTTTCGCGGAATCAGGGGTGGAGTTCGGATGAGGGGCGGACGTCCCCTCGGACGCCGCTTTCCCGGTGGCTTTGGAATTGGCTTTCAAAAAGAGTTAGGCAGCGTTACTAGGTCAAAAGGGCCGAGTAACCTGTGACAGCTCCTCCTGGAGGTCAAGAACTTGTTTGTGGATCTCGCCGACTTCTGCCATCGAACGCCCGGGCGTCCGCATCCTCGCTTGCAACGCCGCGATTCGCACCCGCAGCCGCCGGGCCTCCAGCCCCGCCCAGGCCTCTTTCGCCGCCCGCACCGGATCCTCCGGGAGATGAACCAGGCTCAAACTGCTCAGCAACCGCTCTTCGGGACCATCCAACGTCCCGCAGAACGCCGCCAACCCCGCCGCCGTTTCCAGCGCGAGGTCGCTGTCCACCAGCCGGTCCACCAACCCAAATTCCTCGCCGTACGCCCCCGCCAACACCGGGCGCTCCCTCAGCCACACCCGCGCCTCGGGCGACGCCACCGCGACCCGGCATAACAACCTCGCCGCTTCCGGCAGCACCAGCAACTCGATCTTCCGCTCGGCCTCTTCGACCCGCGCACCACCGCCGTCCACCCGCGCCGCTTTCACCAACGAAACCCAGGCCTCCGCCCCAATCTCCAGCCGGGCGCGAATCCGGTTCCCCAACGCCTCGCGCAGCGCGGGATCGCCGATTGATTTCAGAAAAATCGCCAGCCGCCCCGCGATCTCGGCCCTCCCCCTCGGCGACGAGTCCTCCTTCAACCCCAGATCAACCGCTTCCTCAAAATAATCCCGCGCCTCCGCGATCCTTCCCCGAAACGCTTCCACCCCTTCTTTCTGAATCAGCGAATCCGGATCCTCCCCCGCCGGCATCCGCGCGACCTTCACCGCAACACCCTTCGCCAATAACGCGGGTAAGGACCGGTCCACCGCCTTCCGCCCGGCCGCATCCGAATCGAAACACAACACCGCCGTCCCGGCAAATTGTCGAACCAACCGCGCCTGCTGCTCCGTGAACGCCGTCCCCTGCGGAGCGATCACGTTCGTCACCCCCGCCTCGAACGCGGCGATGCAATCCACCTGACCCTCACAAACAACGGCCTCGTCGGCGTCCAAAATCGCCCGCTTCGTCTGGTGCAACCCAAACAACACCCTGCCCTTGGTAAAAATCGGCGTTTCCGGCGAGTTCACGTATTTTGCCGGATCGTCCCCCAGCGTCCGTCCGCTAAACGCAATCACCTCCCCATAATCGCTGTAGATCGGAAACATCAACCGGTTCCGAAACCGATCGTAAACCCCACCCCCGTCCCGCTGCGCCACCAGCCCAGCCCGCGCCAACTCCCCCTCCGCGTACCCTTCGCCCACCGCCCACTGCGTCAGTCCATCCCAACCGTCCGGCGCGAATCCCAGCATCCACCGCGTCGCCACTTCCAGCCCAATCCCCCGCCCCTTCAAATATTCCCGCGCCACCGCCCCGCTCCTCCGCCTCGTGAGGTTGGCGTGATACCAACCCGCCACTTCCCGATGCAACGCGAGCATCCGGTCGCGTTCCCCCCGCCGCTCCTTGTCCTCCTCCGTCTCCTCCTCGATCATGACCCCCCCCCCGCGCGGCCAACCGCCTCACCGCTGCCGGGAAATCGATCCCTTCGTAATCCTGAACGAACCGAAAAACACTCCCCCCCGCCCCGCAACCGAAACAATGAAACATCTGCTTGCTCGGCGTCACGTGGAACGACGGCGTCTTTTCGTTGTGAAATGGACACAGTCCCCGCCAACTCGACCCCGCCCGCTTGAGTTGCAGATACGATCCAACAAGGTCGACGATATCATTCGCCGCCCTCACCCGTTCAATCGTATCGTCAGAGATCCGAGCCATGACCCGCCAAAATACCCCGACCTGCCGCCGAAGGAGAACGCAAATCCCCCTCCTCCTCATCTTTGCTGCCTTTGCAGCCTTCTGTTCGAATCTCTCCGCCGCCGACGACCCGACCATCACCGAGGGATCCGTCGTGGTCCTGCCCATCGAGGGAGCGATCTCGGAACCCCAGCTCATCTTCCTCCGCCGCATCCTCAAGGAAGCTGAGACCGCCGACGCCTCCGCCATCATCCTCGACATGGACACCCCCGGCGGACGCCTCGACGTGACCCAGGACATCGTCCAGCTCCTCACCAAGTCCACCATCCCGACCTACACCTGGGTCAACACCAACGCCGCCTCCGCCGGCGCTCTCATCGCCCTGGCAACCAAGCACGTCTACATGACCCCGGTCAGCGCCATCGGTGCCGCCGCCCCCGTCATGGGCGGCGGGCAGGACATTCCGGAGACGATGAAAAAGAAGACGGTCTCCTATAACTCGGCCTACTTCCGCGGCGTCGCCGAGGCCAACGACTACGACCCGAATCTCGCCGATGCCTTCATGGACGAAACGAAGGAATTCAAAATCGGTGACGATGTCATCAGCGCGAAAGACGAACTCCTCACGCTCACCCCCTCCGAGGCCATGAAGAAATACGATGGCCGCCGACTCCTCGCGGAAGGCACCGCCAACAGCGTCGACGAACTCAAGGAGAAGGCGGGCCTCCAGGGCGAAACCGTCCGCGTGGAACCCAGTGGCTTCGAACGCGCCGCTCAGATCATCACAGTTCTCGCTCCCCTTTTCCTCCTCGGTGGCGTCATCGGCGCCTACATGGAATTCAAGACCCCTGGCTTCGGGGTCGCCGGATTCCTCTCCGCCGCCAGCTTCCTCATCTTCTTCGCCGGTCACAGCATCGCGGGCCTCACCGGGTTTGAAGTCGTCGCCGTTTTCGTTCTCGGCCTCATCCTCGTCATCTTCGAACTCTTCTTCTTCCCCGGCCTCATCATCGTCTCCCTCGTCGGCTGCGCCCTCATGCTCGGCAGCATTTTCTTCGCCATGGTCGATTACTACCCCGGCGACCCGGTGATTCCCTCCGCGGACGCCCTCGTCACCCCGATGATCAATCTCGGCATCACGACCATCCTCGCGATCATCATCATCACCATCCTCGCCCGCTACCTCCCCGAACTCCCCATCTTCCGCCGGCTCATTCTGGCCACCCACAACCCACTCGGCCCCTCGCTCACCCAGCAGACCCGCGACGTCTACGACCTCGCGGCCAAAGTTGGCGATACCGGTATCGCGAGATCACCCCTCCGACCCACCGGCAAAGCCCAGATCGGAGCCGCGCTCATCGATGTCATCACCGACGGCGAATACCTCGAATCCGGCACCCCCATCAAAGTCGTCGAAGCCAACGGCAACCGAATCCTGGTCACCGCCGTCTGATCAACGCCCCCGCGCGCCAGTCGAACCCCAAAAACAGCGGCCCCAGCCGCTCACTCTCGACCCTTCGACCTTCCGACCCCGGACCCGCTTAACTACATCCCCGGCAGTCCCGGGATGTTCATCCCCGCCGTCAGCTTCCCCATCTCTTCGCTCGCCATGGCCTTCGCCTCCCCGATCGCCTGCTGAACCCCGCTCAGCACCAGATCCTCCAACATTTCACAATCTTCCGGATCCACGACCGCCGGGTCGATCTTGATCGAGAGGACGTCGCCAGCTCCGTTGGCCACCACGGTCACCTTCCCCCCGCCCACGCTGGATTCCACCGTCTTCTCACCAAGTTCCGCCTGCGCCGACGCCATCTTTTCCTGCATCTGCTGCGCCTGCTTGAGCATTCTCTGAATATTCATGATGCGGCAGTCTCTATTTCCGCCCGGAAGACTTCAATCGCTTTTCGGATCAGCGGATCATTTCGAAATTTCACCATCGGATCCTCGACCGGCTCTTCTTTTTTCTCCTCCGCCGCAACTCCCAACACCGGCGCCGGCCCGCGATCCTCTTCCTCCCAAGGAGCGGCGGCCTCGACCATCCCCGACGAAAAAACGCAAACGAACTCGATCCGTCTCCCGAGAACGTCCTTCAACCGCGCCTCCACGCTCGTCTTGAGATCCGACCAGAACACCGCCTTCGTGTTCTCTTCCAGCGAGGCCGGAAACTTGACCTTAAACTCGCTCCCGTCCACTCCCGCAAACTCCCCGCTCTCCAGCCAGCTAAACCGAATCACCGACTCCGCCGCCAATTCCCCCGCCAATTTCGTCCAAGCCGCCCCCGCATTCCCCGCATCCGGCGCGACGCTCTCACTCACGACGTCCTTCGCTTCGACCGCGGACTCCTTGCTGGTCTCACCACGCACGACCTCGGCGGAAACGACTGGAGCCGAGGCCTTCACCTCTTCCCTCTTCACCGCCACCGTCTCCGGCCGCGGCACCGCCCGCTTCACCTCCGCAACGTCCTTCGCCAACGGCACCTCGCGCCTCGCCTGAACGGTCCGCTCCGGCAGGGGATGCCGCGCCTTCGCCAACTGCTCCCGCGCACTGGCCGACACCCGGGGAGCCTCCACCGGCTCACCACCCTCGCCGATCGCCACCAACGCGTCGATGACGTCCGTCAGCGTCGTCTCTTCGAGAATGTGAACGGCCTTGATCACCGCCACATCCAGGTAAAGCCGCTTGTCCGTCGCCCACCGCAACCGCCCTTCCGTCTCGGCAAAGTGCTCGAGCAACAGAATCAACTTATCCTGTGACAATCCCTCCGCCTGCTCGGCATCCACGTCCCCCGCTTCCGCCCCGCCGGGCTGCACTTTCCGCACCAACAAATCCCGCAGGTGCGCGATCACGTCGCTCAACAACCGCGACAAATCCCGCCCGGCTTCCGCCTGATCCGCCACCAAGGCCAGCGCCGCCGAAGCGTCCAACCCAAACATCCGCGCGCAAAGATCGTTCACCGTCTCCCGCGCCGTGAATCCCAAAACCGTGAGAACATCGTCCTCCGAGATCGACTCTCCGCAGAACGCCACCAGCTGATCCAACATCGACTCGGCGTCCCGCAACCCCCCATCCGCCCCCTTCGCAATCGCGGCCGCCGCCTCGTCCCCGAGTTCCACCGATTCGTTCTTCGCGATCGCTTGCAGGTGCGCCGCGATCAAATCCGCCGGAATTCGCCGCAGGTCAAACCGCTGACACCGACTCGTGATCGTCGCAGGCACCTTCTGCGCCTCGGTCGTCGCGAAGATGAACTTCACGTGGGGTGGCGGCTCTTCCAACGTCTTGAGCAGAGCATTGAACGCCGCCGTGCTCAGCATGTGCACCTCGTCGATCAGGTAAATTTTGTACGGCCCTCGCGCCGGCGCGTAGGCGGCGTTCTCCCGCAGCTCCCGCACCGATTCCACCGAGTTGTTGCTCGCCCCGTCGATCTCGAGCACGTCCAACGAATTCCCCTCCGCGATCTCCCGACACGCGTCGCACTCCCCGCAAGGCTCGATCGTCGGCCCCCGCTCGCAGTTCAACGCCTTCGCCAGAATCCGCGCCGTCGACGTCTTCCCGATCCCCCGCGGCCCCACGAACAGGTAAGCCTGCGCCAGCCGCTCCGCCTTGATCGCATTCTGCAGCGTCCGGGTGATGTGCTCCTGGCCCACCACCTGTTCAAAGGTTTGGGGACGATACTTCCGGGCAAAAACGCGATAACTCACGCCGCCCAACCTACCCCACCCAAATTTTCCCTGTCCAACCCGGACTTCCCCGACCCACCCTCACTTCCAAAAAATCGCCGGACCAACCCCGCCTCAATGCGTCGCGATTTTCACCAATCCGCCGCTCCGCCGCGCCTGCCGCAGCACCAAACCGAAAATCCCGCCCGCCACCGCCAGGTAAACCAGATTCAACCCAAACGCCGCCGCCAGCCCGCCCCACGGCGTCCCTCCGCCGGCGAGAATCGCGCGCATCCCCTCGAAAACGTGCGTCGACGGCAACGCCAGCGCCACCGGCTGCAGCCAACCCGGCAGCACCTCCACCGGATAAAATACCGCCGACAGGGGCTGCACCAGAAACGGAACCGCCCACGCCAGCGACTCCGCCGCCTGCCCCCACCGCAAAATCAACGCCACCGAAATCATTCCAAGCGACCACCCGAACAGCAGCAAATTGGCGAAGAATGGAATCAACTCCCAACCCACCTCCCACAGCCGGAACGCGTAGGCCAGAGCCGCCAGGATCGCCAGCACGGTCACCGTGACCCCCACGCGCAACGTCCCGATGATCGCCGTCGCCGCCACGTATTCGAAAGGCCGCACCGGCGCGACGAACACGTTCAGCAGATTTCGAGTCCACACGTCCTCCAGGAACGACATGGCCAGCCCTTGCTGCGAACGGAACAACACGTCCCAGAAAATCATCGCTCCAATCAGAAACGTGATGAACTGCGGAAAGCTCCCCGTCGTCTGCTCCTGCAGAAACTTCGTGAGAAATCCCCACACCAGCAGATCGACGATCGGCCAGAAAAACAACTCCACCAGCCGCACCCACGTCCGCGTGTAGAGCAACGCGTAGCGCAGGACCAGACCGCCCATCACCCCCAGCGAGATCATTCCGCCCCCTCCGTCGCAGCGCCCGGGTATCCTTCCAGATCCCCCTCCCGCGCCAACCGGATGAACATCGCCTCCAACGACGCGTCCGACGATCCCCTCACGACCTCTTCCGGCGTCCCTTCAGCGATTGCCTTCCCGTGATGAATGAAAATAACCCGGTCGCACACCTCCTCGATGTCCCGCATGTTGTGCGACGTGTAGACCATCGAGATCCCGTCCGTCCGCTGCACCCGCCGCAGCGTCTTCCGCACTTTGTCCGCAATGTCTGGATCGAGGCTCGCCGTGGGTTCGTCGAGCATCAGCAGCTCTGGCGAATTGATCATCGCCTTGCAGAGTCCCACCCGCGTCGACTCGCCCGCGGAGAGGTGACCCGTCACCCGGTCGCGCAGATGCCCGATCTCCAGCAGCTCCAGCAATTCGTTGATCCGCTTCTTCGGCTTGCGCACCCCGTAAAGCAGCGCAAAAACCCACAGGTTCTGCCACACGAGCAGGTTCGATGGCAGCGCCGCGTAACTGGAGCAAAAATTACTCCGCTTCAAAATGGCCACCCGCTCCTTCGGCATCGGCAGTCCAAACGCCCGGATCGTCCCCGCCGTCGGCTCGATCAACCCGAGGATCATGTTCATCGCCGTCGTCTTCCCGGCGCCGTTCACCCCCAGCAGTCCCAAAATTTCCCCCGGCCGCACCACGAACGACAACCCCTCGACCACCGCCTGGCCGCCGAATTCCTTCCGCAGCCCCGCCACTTCCAGCACCGCCCCGTCCGCCATCAGATAATCTCCCGCGACTCAACCAAACCCAAGGTCACGACTCAGAACGGGAAATCCTCCGGATCCGGTCCGATCCGCTCGCCCTCGTCGAGACCATCGATCTTCGCCATCTCGGACGCTGACAATTTGAAATCAAAAATGTCGAAATTCTCCGCCGCCCGCGCCTTCTTCGAGGACTTCGGGATCGCCACCACGCCGTGCTGCACGTCCCACCTCAGGATCACCTGCGCCACCGACTTCCCGTGCGCCTCCGCGATTTTTTTCAGATCCGCGTTCTTGAGCAGCTCGCCCTGCATCAACGGCGACCACGCCGTCACCACGATTTCGTTCTCTTTGCAGAAATCCACCAGCTCAGGCTGCAGGAGCTTCGGATGGTGTTCGATCTGGTTCACCATCGGCACCACCGTCCCGCCGTCGAACAGCGTCTCCAGGTGCCGCTCCAGGCAATTACTCACGCCGATCGCCAGCGACCGCCCGTCTTCGTAGATCTCCTCCAGCGTCCGCCAAGCTTTCACGTAATGCTTCGGAGCCGGCCAGTGCGTCAGGTACAAATCCACGTAATCCAGCCCCAGCCGATCCAACGATTGCTCGAACGCATCCATCACGCCGTCCTCGCCTTTCCGCATGTCGTCCGTCCAGATCTTCGTCGTCACAAATATCTCCTCCCGCGGAACTCCACTCGCGCGAATCGCCCGCCCGACCCCCTCTTCGTTTTCGTAAGCCGCCGCCGTGTCGATGTGCCGATACCCGATCTCCAAGGCGTCGGACACCGCCCGCTCCACCTCCTTTCCCTCTTCGAGTTTATAGGTTCCAAATCCCAGCAAGGGCATCTCGGTCCCATTCGCAAGTCGTGTCGTCGGAGCAAGTTCAGTGGCCATTTCCCGCGACGCTACCCAAACTCCTCCCACGCTCAACCACCAACTTTTCTCGGCACCTCCACAGCCTCGCAAACATCGCGCCAGCCCTCGAAATTCCACGCGTTGGGAAACCCCCGGCACTGCTCCGGCTTCACGGCCTGAATCCGACAGTCGATTCCGTCCAGAAACACGCACTCGCCGTTCGGCTTATCAATCAATGCCAGCCCGTCCCGCCGCGGACGCAGTCGCGTAAAGTCCCGGATAAAATCAAACTCGCCGACACCGACAAATTCCGCGATCGCCGAGATATCTGCCTCGCTCAGCCGCACAAAGCCCGGCCACCGGCAGCAATTCCCGCAGCGCTGACACGCATACCAACTTCCCGCCTCCGTCGTTGCACCCCCGTCATCCGCTCTGCTAGAAACCCCGCCATGCGACTCCTCGTCACCGGCGGTTCCGGCTTCATCGGAAGTAATTTTGTGCGTTTCATCCTGGAACATTATCAACCCGAGTTCGTCACCAACGTGGACGCCCTCACCTACGCCGGCAACCCGAATAACCTCGCCGACATCGCCGACGACCCGCGCTACGAGTTCTACCAGGCCGACATCGCCGACCGCGCCGCCATCGAGGAAATCATGGCGAAACACAAATTTTTTGCCGTCATCAACTTCGCCGCCGAGACCCACGTCGACCGCAGCATCACCGGCCCCAGCGATTTCATCCGCACCAACGTCGCCGGCACCGAGGTCCTCCTCGAATGCGCCCGCAAGCACGGCGTCAAACGCTTCGTTCAAGTCTCGACCGACGAAGTCTACGGCTCCCTCGGCACCACGGGTCGCTTCAGCGAGACCTCGCCCATCGTCCCCAGCTCGCCCTACTCAGCGAGCAAAGCCGGAGCCGACCTCCTCGCCCTCGCCGCCCACCGCACCTTCGGTCAGGAAGTCGTCGTCACCCGCTGCTCAAACAACTACGGCCCGTTCCAATTTCCCGAGAAGCTCATCCCGCTCATGATCACCCGCGCCCTCGCCGACGAGCGCCTCCCGGTCTACGGCGACGGTCTTAACGTCCGCGACTGGATCCACGTCGACGACCACTGCCGCGCCATTCTCGCCGTCCTCCTCGAAGGCACCCCGGGCGAGGTCTACAACGTCGGCGCCGACTCAGAACTCGAAAATCTCCAGGTCGTCCACCACATCCTCGAGCAACTGGGAAAACCCCCAACGCTCATCGAGTTTGTCACCGACCGCCTGGGTCACGACCGCCGCTACGCCATCGATAGCTCGAAAATCCGAAACCAGCTCGACTGGAAACCCATTCACGACGTCCGCACCGGCCTCACCGAGACGGTCAATTGGTACCGCGATAACGCCGCCTGGTGGCAACCCCTCCTCGACCGATGACCCGCCGCCGCATCGCCATCATCGGCTCCCGGGGACGCCTCGGAGCCGCCCTCGTCCGCCTCTGGTCGAGCGACCACGACATCACCGGATTCGCCCGCCCCGACCTCGACCTCACCAATCCAAAAACGATCGACAAGGTTCTCAAGAAAAGCACCTACGATTTCGTCGTCAACTGCGCGGCCTTCACCAACGTCGACGCCTGCGAGAACGACCCCGTCGAAGCCGAAGCGGTCAACGTCAAAGCCCCCGCCCGCATGGCCGCCCTCTGCGCCGCCACCGACACCCGCTTCCTCCACGTCAGCACCGACTACGTCTACGACGGACGCCGCACCACTCCCTACACCGAAGACATCCCGGTGAGTCCACTCAGCGTCTACGGCAACACCAAAGCCGCCGGCGAACGCGCCGTCGAACAGGCCGATCCGAAGGCCCTCATCGCCCGCGTCTCCTGGGTCTTCGGACCCGACCGCGCCAGCTTCGTCGACATGATCCTTGCCCGCGCCCGCGGAGACGAGACCGTCTCCGCCATCGCCGACAAATGGTCGACTCCGACCTACACGGATGACCTCGCCACGTGGCTGGAAGCCCTCCTCGACGTCGACCCACCCGCCGGAATCTACCACCTCTGCAACTCCGGCGCCTGCACCTGGCAGGAATACGGCGAACACGCCCTCCGCTGCGCCCACAACGCGGGTGCCCACTTGAAAACGACGACGGTCCGCCCCCAGAAGCTCACCGACCTGGATGCCTTCATCGCCGAGCGCCCGCCGTACACCGTCCTCAGCACGGGGAAGTTCGAAAAGACCACCGGCATCACCCCGGCCCCCTGGCAGGACGCCGTCAACCGCTACGTCCGCTCCATGGGCTAACCCCGAGAAAAAGGCCGGGGACGCCTCGCGCAACGACTCACTCCCCGTCCCCACCCAACGGCAACCACCCACGGAAAAGCCACCCGGCCACCATCGCCCCGCCGCAAACCATCAGCGCCCCGCGCAGACCAAGCCCCCCCGCCAGCCCCCCGGCGACCGCGCTCCCCACCGCGAACGACCCCTGAAACGTCAGCAGGTAAAACGACATCGCCCGCCCCCGCACCGCCTCCGGCGCAGCCATCTGCACGGTCACGTTCAGATTCACCAGCATTCCCGTCCAGCACAGTCCGGCCACGACCATCGCCACCCCCGCCGTCCACTCGTTCGGGGCCGCGGCCAAACCCAGAATCGCTCCCGCGTAAATCACGTTCGCCGTCCCCACGATTCGCTCCACCCCGAACCTCCCCCGCAGGTGCGGCAACGCCAGCGCCCCCGCCACCGACCCCGCGCCGTACAACGCCAGCAGCGCCCCGTATCCTGCCACCGGCAGCATCAACTCATCCCGCACGAACAACGGGAGCAGCGCCCCGACCGAACTCGCGCACAACACGAACAACGTCGCCCTCACCATCGCCGACCGAACCCGCCGATCCCCCCAAACGAACCGCCCACCTTCCGCAAACACCGACCCCAGCGGCCGCCGCGGCTTCCGCTCCGGACGCGCACGCCTCCACGTCGCCAGCACTCCCACCGGTCCCAAAAACGAACCCGCGTTCAGCAGAAACACAACCCCCGCACCAACCGCCCCCGTCAACCACCCCCCCACCGCCGGCCCGATACTCCGCGCGAGATTGAAGCTGATACTGTTCAGCGACACCGCCGACGTCACCTGTTCCCGCGACACCACGTCCTGCACCATCGCCTGCCAGGTCGGCAAATTCAGCGCCATCCCGATGCCGAGAAAAAACGTCGCCCCCAGGAGAACCGCCGGCGTCACGACTCCATAAATCGTCAACAGACCCAGCGCCACCGTCACGATCATCATCCAGGTCTGCGTCACCAACAACCACACCCTCCGGTCCAACGTGTCCGCCAGCACCCCACCCGGCAGGCCGACCAGAAACGCCGGAGCCGTCGCCGCCGTCTGCACCAGCGCCACCAGCAGCGGCGAAGTCGTCAGCGTCGTCATCAACCACGCCGCCGCCGTCGCGTGCATCAGCGTCCCGAAATTCGAAAACAACGCCGCCGTCCACAGCGCCCGAAAAAGCGGAACCGAAAACGCCCCGGAATTCCTCACGCGCAGCCACGGAGCCGCCGAGAACGAAAAATCACTTCCCCGTATTCCTCCGCGTCTCCGCGCCTCCACGCGAGACCCTCACCCCTCATCCCCAATCCAACCCCCGCAAACGCCGCGCAACTTCCTCGACGTTCACCCGGCTGTTGAACGCCGAGATCCGGAAATACCCCTCGCCCGCCAACCCGAAGCCGCTCCCGGGCGTCACCACCACGTTCGCCTCGCCAAGAATCTTGTCGAACATCTCCCAGCTCGTCCGCCCAGCCGGACCCGTCACCCAAATGTAAGGCGCGTTCGTCCCGCCAAACACCTTCAGCCCACACTCGGTCATCGCCGCCCGCAGGATCTCCGCGTTCCCCATGTAATGATCCACCAACGCCGCGACCTGCGCCTTCCCCGCATCCGAATACAACGCCGCTGCCCCCCTCTGCGTCACGTAACTCACGCCGTTAAATTTCGTGCTGAACCGCCGATTCCACAGCGGGTGCAGCGGCCGCCGCTCGCCCGTATCGGTCGTGCACTCCAACTCCTTCGGCACCACGGTGAACGCACACCGCACGCCGGTGAACCCACCGTTCTTGGAGAAACTCCGGAACTCGATCGCGCACTTCCGCGCCCCCTCGATCTCGTAAATGGAATGCGGCACGTCGGCCTCGCGGATGTAAGCCTCGTAAGCTGCGTCGAACAAAATGATCGCGTCGTTCGCCAGCGCGTATTCCACCCACTTCGCCAGCTGATCCCGCGTCGCCGCCGTCCCGGTCGGGTTGTTCGGATAACACAGGTAAATGAGATCCACCCGCTCCTCCGGAATCGCCGGCACGAAATCGTTCTCCGCCGAGCAGGGCAGGTAAACCAACCCCTCGAAGCGCCCGTCCGCGTCCGCCTCACCCGTGTGGCCCGCCATCACGTTCGTATCGACGTAAACGGGATAAACCGGATCCATCACCGCGATCCGATTCCCACCCCCGAAGACGTCGAGAATGTTCCCGCAATCGCACTTCGAGCCGTCGGAAACAAACACCTCGTCATCGGCCACGTCGATCCCCCGCGAGCGATAATCGTTCTCCGCGATCGCCGCCCTCAGGAATTCATACCCCTGCTCCGGGCCGTAACCGTGAAACGTCTCGGACCGCCCAAGATCGTCGACCGCCGCGTGCATCGCCTCCCGTGCCGCCGCCGGGATCGGCTCCGTCACGTCCCCAATTCCACATTTGATCAACCGCCCCGCCGCCTCCGGGTTTGCGTCCGCAAACACCTTCACGCGCCTCGCGATTTCGGGAAAAAGATAACCAGCCTTGAGCTTGAGATAATGAGAATTGAGTTCAGCCATAACGAACCTTCAACCCTGCCCAAAACACCCCCCACCAACCAACAACTTTCCTCCGCAAAACGCCCGTTCCCACCCCGCCACCAATCGCCAAAAAGAAAATCCGCGCACCAGATCAACCAGCGCGCGGATTCCCCGTTTAAATTTTGAACCGGCGACTACATCGCAGCGACGTAATTTTCCTCCGCCTTCGACCAGTCGACAACGCTCCAGAACGCCTTCAAATAATCGGGCCGTTTGTTCTGATAATTGAGGTAGTAGGCGTGCTCCCACACGTCCACGCCAATCACGGGTGTACCGACCTTGTCGACCACGCCCTTCATCAGCGGGCTATCCTGGTTCGCGGTCGAAGTGACCTCCAGCTCGCCGTCCTTGACGATCAGCCACGCCCAGCCACTGCCGAACTGACCCGCTCCCGCCGCCTCAAATTTCTCCTTGAACGCATCCACGCTACCGAATTTCGCCGTGATCGCTTCCGCCAACTTGCCGGTCGGCTCGCCACCGCCGTTCGGTCCGAGGATCGTCCAGAAAAACGTGTGGTTGCTGTGGCCGCCACCGTTGTTGCGAACCGCCGTGCGCTTCGCTTCCGGCACCGCCGACAGATCGGCAATCACCTCGTTCACCGGCTTGTCCGCGAGATCCGTGCCCTCGAGCGCACCGTTGAGTTTCGAGACGTAAGCCGCGTGGTGCTTGTCGTGATGGATCTCCATCGTCTTCGCGTCGATGTGGGGTTCGAGCGCGTTCGTCGGGTAAGTGAGTTCAGGAACTTCGTAAGCCATAATAGATATTTGAGTTTGGTGTGAACCCGACACGGTAAAGAAGCACCCCGCCGGACACAAACAATTCGATCCCCACCCCCAACCCGGACGCAAGCCCTTGGGGGAGCCCACCCGTCCCCGGGTGTGAGATTCGGCGTCCCGCCGAATCATCCGGCAATATGCAAGCGAGCCGGTCCAGAAATCTCGACACCCACCCGACCCGGCCCCTACTTTCCCCGCATGTCCACCCCCGACGTCCCGCCCACCACGCCTCCCGACTGGACCGCGATCGAAGCCGACCCCGATTTCCGCGCCCTCCTCAAGCAGAAGGCCGCCTTCATCGTCCCGGCCACCGCGTTCTTCATCGTCTACTACTTCACCCTTCCGATCCTCGTGGGTTGGTTCCCCGAAATGATGAGCCGCCCCGTGTGGGGCGACGTCAACGCGGCCTACCTCTTCGCCCTCTCCCAGTTCCTCATGGCCTGGATCCTCGCCTTTATCTACGTCGCCGCCGCCGCCGGTTGGGACCGAAAAGCCGCCGCCGTCCTCAAGAAGTTCGGTCAGCGTTAACCCCCCTCACCCCCCTCTTCACTTCACCCCCCTCCCCGCCACCATGTCTCTCTGGATGTTCCTCGCCTTCGTGGCGGCCACTCTCGTCATCACCTATTTCAGCGCCCGCAAAAGCACCGGCTCCAGCGCCTACTTCGCCGCCGATCGCCGCATCACCGGCTGGCAAAATGGCCTCGCCGTCGCCGGGGACTACATGAGCGCTGCCAGCTTCCTCGGCATCGCCGGGATGATCGCCTACTTCGGCTACGACGGCTTCATGTATTCCGTCGGCTTCCTCGTCGCCTACCTCACCGTCCTCCTCATCGTCGCCGAGCCCCTCCGCAACGCCGGCAAATACACGATGGCCGACATCCTCGCCTACCGCCTCCGCCCCCGCCCGGTCCGCGCCCTTGCGTCGCTCAGCACGCTCACGGTTTCCATTTTTTACATGATCGCCCAGATGGTCGGCGCCGGCGCGCTCGTCAGCCTGCTCATCCCCGGCGTCAGTTACGAACTCACCGTCGTCGGCGTCGGCGTCCTCATGGTCATCTACGTCGTCTTCGGCGGCATGCTCGCCACGACCTGGGTGCAGATCATCAAAGCCATCCTCCTCCTCACCGGCAGCGCCTTCCTCAGCTTCCTGGTGATGAAACACTACCACTTCAGCTTCGCCGAATTCTTCGCATCCCTCACCGCCATCAAATCGACCGTCATCACGGACGGCGTCGAGACCGAGATCACCCGCAATTTCCTCACCCCCAACCTCCTCTTCAAAAACCCCTGGGACCAGATCTCCCTCGGGATGGCCCTCGTGCTCGGCACGGCCGGCCTGCCCCACATCCTCATCCGCTTCTACACCGTCCCCGACGCCCAGACCGCCCGCGCGTCCGTCGTCTGGGCCATGATCATTATCGGCCTCTTCTACATCATGACGACGTTCTTCGGCTTCGGCGCGGCCAGCCTGCTCGGTCCCGACTTCATCGAAGCCAACGGCGGCAACAACATGGCCGCCCCGCTGCTGGCCCAGGCTCTCGGCGGCGAGATGTTCTTCGCCTTCATCTGCGCCGTCGCGTTCGCCACCATCCTCGCCGTCGTCGCGGGCCTCACGATCAGCGCCTCGACCAGCTTCGCCCACGACTTCTACACGAATGTCCTCCACCACGGCAAAGAGCACCGGCCCGGCCAGGAAGTCCGCGTCGCCCGCATCACCGCCTTCGTGGTCGGTGCGCTCTCCATCATCATCGCCATCATCCTCGGACCCACGGTCAACGTCGCCTTCCTCGTCGGCCTCGCCTTCGCCGTCGCCGCCAGCGCCAACCTCCCCGTCATCGTCTTCTCGATCTTCTGGAAACGCTTCAACACCCCCGGTGCCGTCGCCGGCCTCTCCGTCGGTCTCGTCAGCTCCATCGCGCTCATCCTCGTCGGTCCCGACTTCATGAAAGAAGGCGCCCTCTACCCGCTGAAAAATCCCGCCCTCGTCAGCATCCCGCTCGGCTTCCTCGCCGCCATCATCGGCACCCTCTCCACCCGCGAACCCACCGCCGAAGCCCGGTTCGCCGAGTTCCAAGTCCGGGCCAACACCGGCCTCGGCTCAGAGAAGGCCAGTTCCCATTGAGTCGAAGCCCGACCGCGACCCCACCAGCAATCTAAACTCGATCGATCGAGGCCAGGACCGCGACCGTCTCCTCGACGTTCCGCGCCACCGACCACTCCGCCCCCAGCGCCCGGCATTTCTCTCGTGCCGCCTCCCGCCGCCCCGCGTCCGACCAGTAAAACAAAGCCCGGTAGACCCCATCGACGTCGCCCACCCGCACCGTCGACCCGTGCACGTTCTCCGCCATGATCTCCGCGAATCCATTCGCGTTCGTCGTCACCACCGGCAGCCCCGCCGCCAACGCCTCCAGGCAGGCGTTCGAAGAAGGATCGTAAACCGTCGGCAACACGAACACGTCCGCCGCCGCGTGCAGACTCGCCACGTCCGCCACCGGCCCCAGAAATTTCACCCGCCCGCTCTCCAGCCCGCGCGAATCCCCCTTCCCCGCCACCACCAACGTCGCGCCCGGCAACTGCCCCATCGCGTCCACCGCGAACCGCAGCCCCTTCCGCTCCCAACCGCTTCCCACGAAGAGCACCACCAGTTCCCCCGCCTCCAACCCCCATTCCGCTCGCAACCGCTCCCGCGCCCCCGCCGGAACCTCCCGGACGTCCACCCCGTTCCGCACCACCACGATCCGCTCCGCCGGAAACCCGTAAGCCCGCCGAATCTCATCCCGCACCATCTCCGAATTCGCGATCACCACCCGCGCCTTCCCCGGATCCAGCACGCTCGCTTCCAACCGCTCCAACTCCCGGTGCTTCCGGTTAAACACCCGCCCCCACCGCCGCCACCTCGGCTCGAATTCCGCCCGCCGCTCCAACCAGGCCCGATGAACCCCATCCCCTGCCCGGTAAACGTCACACCCAAAAACCCGCTCCAGACTCAGCACCAAATCACAACCCGCCACCACCCGCTCCACCCCCCGCGCAAACGCGATCGGCCCGTTCTCCGCCACGCAAATCACCTCCCCGTTCGGCCACCGATCCGCTGGCCAATCCGCTGACCCCACGAGCACCGGCACGTGCCCCGCAGCGACCAGCCCACCCGCCAGCCGCACCAAATAAGCCTCCGCGCCCCCCGTCGCAGAATACCCCCGCCGAACGAGTCCAATTCTCATAAACCCAAACAACTACCCCGCCCCCGCCCCGAACACCACCCAATCAAACACCGGAAGTCCCCCGGCCACCCGGCACTGACTCACTTCTCGAATTCCAACCGAATTGGAGCAAGCTCAGCCGACAAAGTCGATCGGGCGCCGTCTCGACGCCAGCGACCATCGCGCGGATTCCCTAGATCCGCATTCTCCGCGCCTCCGCGCCTCCGCGCGAGAACCCGAATCCCCTCCCCGGCTGCTCGTTAAGAAAATGTGGCGGGGCGTTTCTTGTCGCGTTCTCAGGGGGTCGATGGAAAAACCTGCTTCCAGTCATTTTTCATACTGATCACCGTCCAGGATCTCGACAGACAAGTATGCGCCATCGAATGGCGCATAAAAGGGGAAATCACTTGCTCTAGGCAGTTTAATGCGCCACTTTGCGCCAAATGGACGACATTCCGAGTCCCGAAACCGACGCGATCTGTGCCGTATTCGACGGCAGGGCTCTTTCGATCGAGCAAATCCGGGTGCGTCTTCCGGAAAAGCCGGCGCGTCGCACCCTGCAGCGGCGTCTCGCCAAACTGGTCGAACGCGGGCGTTTGCTGGCCTTGGGAGAGCGGCGAGGCCGTCGCTATCGCGTGCCGGGTTACGCACAACCCGTCGACGACTCACGCATTCGCGAAACGCCGGATGAGATTCCCCTTTCGGCCGCGGCTCGCGAGATTCGCGGTCGCGTCCTGCGTCCGCTCACCGCCCGCGAGCCGGTCGGGTATCGGCAGGAATTTCTCGGAGATTATCGCCCGAACATCAGTGCCTATCTGTCGGCCGCCGAGGTCGTCCGGCTCGCGAAGATTGGCCGTGTCGCTGAGGATTCGCAGCCGGCGGGAACGCATTTCCGCAAGGTGCTGCACCGACTGCTGATCGATCTGTCGTGGAATTCCAGCCGACTGGAGGGAAATACTTATTCCTTGCTGGAAACGGAGCGGCTGCTTGAGCGCGGGGAAAACGCGGAGGGCAAGGACGCTCGCGACGCCCAGATGATCCTCAATCACAAAGCCGCCATCGAGCTGCTGGCCGAGCAACCGACCGAGATCGGGTTCAACCGTTACACGATCTGCAATCTCCACGCGTTGCTGTCGGACAACCTCCTCCCCGACCCGGGAGCGGGCGGGCGTCTGCGGGATCACCCGGTGGGCATCACGGGCACCGTCTATCACCCGGAGTCCGTTCCGCAGGTCGTCGAGGAGCATTTTCAGATGTTCCTTGCGAAGGCGGAGGCGATCAGCAATCCGTTCGAGCAAGCGTTCTTCGCGATGGTGCATCTTCCGTATTTGCAGCCATTCGAGGACGTGAACAAACGCACCTCCCGACTCGCCGCGAACATCCCGCTCGTGCGGCGGAATCTCTGCCCGCTGTCGTTCGTGGACGTCCCGCAGCCGGACTACATTCAGGCGACGCTCGGGGTGTATGAACTCAATCGCACGGCGTATTTGCGCGACGTCTTCCTCTGGGCGTACGAACGCTCGTGCGCGAGATATTCCGCCATTCGGCAGGAAATTGGCGATCCGGACGTGTTCCGGATGAAATACCGCGCCCAGATCGCGGACTCCGTGCGTGCGGTGGTCGGCGGTGCGATGGACAAGGCGGCTGCGAGCCGCTGGATCGCTGCCCACGCCCGCGAGTCCATCCCGGGTGGCGACGTGGTGCGATTCGTCGAGACGACCGAAACCGAGCTAACCAGCCTCCACGAAGGCAACATGGCCCGCTATCGCATCCGCCCGTCCGAGTATCGCGCCTGGCGGACGACCTGGACGTGACGGGAACAGCGGATCGTCGCTTCGTTTCGGGAAGATCGATTGGTTCGCCAGTCTGGCGAGCGCCTTGGAATGACTAGTCGTCAGATATCGCGATGCCCATTTTCCTCGCTCGCTCCCGCCAGAGATTGCGAGCGTGCTGCTGGAGGTCGGCGACGCTGTCTTTTTCATCGAGGATCTCGATGCCGAAGATGGTTTCGATGACGTCCTCGAAACTGACAAGTCCCACGTTGGTGCCGAATTCGTCGACGACGAGGAGGATCTGATTTCGCTCCGCGATAAACCTCCGGAAGATCACATCGACCGGCGAGTTCTCGATGGTGATGGCCAGTGGTCGTTTCACGTCCGCCAACGTTGCGGTGTCCTCCGTGTCTTTCAGATGGGCCAGCAGAGCCTCGCCGCGGATCGCGAAGCCGACGATGTCGTCCGGGTTGTCGTGATAGATCGGAATGCGGGTGAAGGGTTTCTCCTCGATGACTTCCGTGAATTCAGTCAGCAACGTGGTCTCGGGCAGAGAAAACACCACGGTCCACGGCGTCATGATGTCCGAGATCTTGGTGGAGTGCAGCTGCATGAGATTGTGCACAAAGACGCTTTCACTTTTATCCAGCTGACCCGCTTCCTCGCCGAGACGCGTCATTGCCAGGAGGTCCTCCCGGTGCAGCGGCGGCGTCTCCTCGCCGCTCGGCGTGATCCAGCGCGTGATCTGGCGACACAACCAGACGAGGGGTGCCAGCCCGGTGATCATGATCGGCAGAATCACGGCCGTAAAACCGGCCAGCTGGACCGCGTATCGGGAGCCGAGCGTCTTCGGGATGATCTCGGTGAAGATCAGGATGGCGAGGGTCAGAAATCCGGCAAAAATGGCCTCCCCCGTGTCGCCGTACACGCGGGCGTACTGCGCTCCGGCTCCGGCGGCTCCCATGGTGTGAGCGATCGTGTTGAGCGTCAGAATTGCCGAGAGTGGTCGGTCGATGTTTGTCTTGTAGGACTCCATGACAGCGGCCCAATGGCGTCCCTGCTGCTTCGCGGTGTTGATGGCGGAAGGTGTGATCGTCAGCAGGCTGGCCTCAAGGAGAGAGCAGACCAACGAAACCACCAGCGCTACGAGGACGTAGCTGATGAGAAGAAACATGGCGGGCGCGATTTCATCAGAGCGCTCTCATTTGACAATGGGAATCGCAGATCCTAGCACAATGGATTCGCGAGAGCGGGGAATTTCAATGGCCGGCCACGTCCGGCGAGCGGACGGATTTCGGGTTGCAAAATGGCTGGCCGGGCGCGGCCGGATCGAGATGATGCCGAGGACTGCAAGCTGATCTGACTGAATGGAATCGAATTTTTTAACGGCGGTGTTTCTGCCGGTGGCGCTGGGCGTGATCATGCTCGGGATGGGGATGTCCCTGACGGTGGCGGATTTTCGTCGGGTGATCCTGTTGCCAAAGGCGACGGCCATCGGACTGGTGAATCAACTCATTCTGCTGCCGCTGATCGCATTTGGGGTCGCCATCTCGTTCGCACTATCACCCGAATTGGCGATGGGAGTGATGGTGCTGGCGGTGTGTCCGGGTGGCCCGACGTCGAACCTGATCTCGTACCTCTGCCGCGCGGACGTCGCGCTTTCAATTACGCTCACGGCGATCAGCAGTCTCGTGACGGTGGTCACGATCCCGCTGCTCATCAATTTCTCGCTCGGCCATTTCGTCGGGGGCGATGCGCCTGCTCATCTGCCGGTGCTGGATTCCGTGGGGAAAATTCTCGTGATCACCCTAGTCCCGACGGCGCTCGGGATGACGTTGAATCACTGGCTGCCGGACTTTTGTCGCCGGGCGACCAAGGCAGTGAATCTGGCCTCGATGGCGTTGTTTCTGATCGTGCTCGCGGGCGCAATTCTTTCGCAGAAGGACGAATTGGCGGGATTTTTTCGGCAGGTGGGATTGCCGGTGTTGGTGCTAAACGTTGCGACGATGGCGGTCGGATATTTTTCGGCGAAGGCTCTCGGGGTCGAGGCTCGGCAGCGGTTGACGATCTCGATTGAGAGCGGACTGCAGAATGGGACGCTCGCCATCGCGATTGCCGCGAGCCCGCTGATGTTGAACAGCCCGGAGATGGCGATCGCCCCGGCGATCTACAGTCTGCTCATGTTCGGGACGTCCGGCGTCTTGATCGCGGCGACGCGAGTCCGGCGAATCCGGACGCGCACTTCTTGAATGCAGAATGGCATTAATTGCTCGCCGACCGCTCGAAGGATGTCGGCCCCCACGGTGCCGCGACGAGCCGGAGAGTTCCTGGCATTGCCAAGATTACGCCGTTGGTTCAAACACGACCTGACTCCATGAAAGCCCTTCCCGCCTTAATCTCCCTCGCACTCCTCACGCTCACCGGCTGCGTGATCGACCCACTCGGACCGATCGGAAAGGGCCCGCAACCTCCCCCGCCGGTCTCGCAGCCACAACCCGACGCGAAATTTGCGTGGGGCATTTCAACCGCCGCCTATCAATACGAGGACCCGGCCGTGACCCCCGGAGAGAAGGATTATTTCCTGACCGACTGGGATATTTTCATTGAGGAAGGCAAAGCCCCCGAGAAAGGCAATGCGCTCTACAGCTGGACGCACTTCGACAAGGACCTCGCCGCGCTCAAGAAAATCGGCGTCACGCACTATCGGTTCAGCGTCTCCTGGGCGCGGTGCGAACCCCAGCCCGGCGTTTACAACGAAGCCGCGATCCAGCGCTACGCCGAGATGGCCCGCAAACTGAAGGAGGCGGGAATCGAGCCCGTCGTCTGTCTCTGGCACTTCACGTTTCCGTCGTGGCTCGCCGACAAGAAAAACCCCCGCAAGTCGAATTGGCTGCATCCCCTCGCCCGCTCGCACTGGAACAAATTCGTCGACCGGATGGTCACCGCGACCGCTCCCCACACGAACTTCTACGCCCCCCAGAACGAACCGAACGGCCAGATCACGACAGCCTACCTCGTCGGCGAGTGGCCGCCGGGAATGGATCTCGCGTTCGGGACCTACTGGAAGGCCATTGACGCCAGCGTGGGAATGTTCCGCGACGCGGCCAAACGCATCAAGGAGATCAAACCCTCCGCGAAAGTGGTCAGCGTCGAGGCGCTGCCGTGGTGGGAACATCCGCCGCTCGACCCGGGCCGCCTGATCTACAACGTGATGTTGCATCAGAACGTCGACCACCTCGACCGGATCTACGACGTCTGCGACATCCTCGGCATCAACTACTACTACTCCGAAACGGCCACCGTCCTCGGCGTGTTGAAAGTTCCTCACCAGCACGGGAACGATTTTTCGAGCATGGGATGGCGCATCAATCCGGACGGCCTCTACAACGAAATCCAGCGCGTCGCCACCCGCTACGGCAAGCCGATGATGATCACCGAAAACGGCATCGCCACTGAGGACGACGCCAAGCGCATCACTTACCTCCAGAACCACCTCGCCGCCATCGGGCGGGCCATCCGCGACGGCTACGACGTTCGTGGCTATTTCGCCTGGTCTCTGGCCGACAACTACGAGTGGCACTACGGCTACAAGGCTCACTTCGGCCTCGCGCGCATGGATCCGGAAACCTACGACCGCATCCTCAAGCCCAGCGCGGGGAAATTCGCCGACTTCATCCGCAAAAACCGCACCGTCCGGTCCGTGTCGACGATCCCTCCCGTGAAAACCACGGATTGATCGGCGCGAGCGCCTCCGCTTCATGCCCCTCGCCGCACCCCACTCGTTGCTCTACTCGACCGCTGCCGGGATCGGCGGCACCGGCCTGGACCAGGTCGCGGCGGAAACGCTGCGAGTCGCCATTGACGGCGAGTTCCTCGGCCGCGCCATCGCCTACGGCGGCACGCTCCAACATCCCGAATCAAAAATCCGACACCTCCGTTCCGCGGTCAAACTCCTCTCTCTCCTACCCCGCGAAAACTACGTCGGAGCCAAAAAGCACGCGCTGGATCGAGCCGCCGCTGCCGAACTCGCGACCGGCCGCTACGACATTCTGCACACGTGGTCGGGCGATTGCGTCCGCACCCTGCGCACCGCGCGGCGTCTCGGCGTTCCCAGCGTGCTCGAAATCCCAACCTGGCACCGCAACAAGGGCAAGGTGAAGAAGGACATCACCTGGTCCGAGATCCAGCGAGACGCCGCAAAGTTTCCGAAGAGCTTCCTCAATCGTTTCCTGATCACCCGCCAACAGGTGATGGAAGAATACTCGCTCGCAACGGTCATCCTCGTCCTCTCCGAGAAGGCAAAAGAGACCTTCCTCGTCGCCGGTCTCCCCGAGGAAAAACTCTTCCTCACCTCCCGCGGCGTTGATCCCGACGAATTCACACCCGCCGACTCGGCGCCGGAAAAATTTCGCGCCATTTTCGTCGGCTCCCTCAGCCGCCGGAAGGGCGTCCAGCCCCTGATTGAAGCCTGGAAGCAGCTCGCCCTGCCCACCGGGGAGGCCGAACTCGTTCTCGTCGGCTCCCCTTCCGCCGACCTCCACGCTGTCCTCGCGCACGCTCCCGCCAACGTCATCCTCCGCGGTCAGGTCACCGACGTCGCCGCCGAACTCCGTCGCGCCTCCGTCCACGTCTTCCCCTCCGAATGCGAAGGCAGCGCCAAGGTCACCTACGAAGCCAGCGCCTGCGGGTTGCCGCAAATCACCACCCGGGAAGCCGGCGACGTCGTCCTCCACGAACAAACCGGCCTCATCATTCCGCCGAACGACGTCCCCGCGCTCGTCGATGCCCTCCACACCCTCCACGCCGACCCCGCCCGCGCCCACGCCTACGGCCTCGCCGCCCGCCAACGCGTCCTCGACCACTTCACCTGGGACCACTACCGCCAACGCGTCCTCGCGGCCTACGGCCGCGCGCTGACCCTCAACCCGCCTCCTTCTCACCATTAGCTCTCCCTCGAAAATTCGCGGAAGTTCGCCCCAGCGAATTCTCCTCATCCAGCTCAAGCGCATCGGCGACGTCATCCTCACGACACCCGTCCTTCGCGCCCTCCGCCACGCATTCCCCGCCGCTCACCTCACCATCGCCATCGATTCGAACGCCGCGGGACTCGCCGACGCCCTCCCCGCCGATGTCGTCCTCATCCGCCGCGCCGGCGACCTCAGTTTCTACAGAAAAATTGCGACCCTCCGCTTCGACACGACCCTCGACTTCACCGGCAACGACCGCTCCGCCGTCGTCACCGCCCTCAGCCGCGCACCCCGCCGCATCACCTACCAACGCTTCGCCCGCAAGCCGCTTCGACGATTTATTTACACCGATTTCGTCGACTCGTCGGTCCGCGACCGCCACACCGCCGACCACCACACCGACCTCATCGCCGCACTCGGCATCACCGTCGACCACGTCCCCGGCAAACTCGACCTCTCTGCGTCCGCCCAAGTCGAAGCCAACGCGTTCCTCACGAAAAACGACCTAAGCACCCCGTTCACAATCCTCCACCCAGGCACCGCCCGAGCCGAAAAATACTGGCCCGCCGAGAATTGGATTCAAATCATTTCAGGACTGACCGGGACCCTTGTCGTGACCGGAAGCAACGACCCGATCGAGCAGCGTCATCTTCAAAAAATACTCAACCTTCCAGTCGCCAACGCCTCCGGTGCCCTCACTCTCCTAGGCACCGCCGCCCTCATCCAACGCGCGTCCCTCGTCATCGCCGTTGACAGCGCCCCCGTCCATCTCGCCGATGCCCTTGGCACCCCGGTCATCGCCCTCTTCGGTCCCACCAACCCGTTTCACTGGCGGCCAAGAAAACCCGGCAGCCAAGTCATCCAGCTCGGCGAAACCATGACCGACATCCCCCCCGAAGCCGTCCTGGCCGCTGTCCAATCCCAAAGACGCTCCCCTGATTCCAAAAAATAATCCCTCCACGCCTCCGCGTCTCCGCGTCTCCGCGTGAGATCAGCAAACGCATTTTCTTCCGCGCGTCCGCAACTTTGCGGGATCAATCCGAATCCAAAGTTGCACCCAACCCAAAAACGGGAAATCCTCCCGCCTTCGTGATTCCCGAGAACAGCAAAGCCCGCCGAAGCTATCGCCGCAACCGCCGTCGTGCCCGCGGGCGCGGACGAACCGGTCCGGTTGCCACCACGGTCCTCATTCTTGGCGTTCTCAGCGCCATCGCACTCGGCGTCTTCGGCGTCCTCAACGGAGGCTACCATCTTGGCACCCACACGGAGTGGCGCGAACTCGTGCACGAATACGAGGAAGCGGGCGAACCCGTTTACTTCGACGACGTCATTCCGCCTGACCTTCCACCCGAACAGAACTTCTTCGTCAGCGCAACCTGGGCCCCAATCGTCCCCGGCCTCCAGCTCCCTCCCAACCAACCCGCCGGCCTACTCCAAAAAGCTCTCTACCCGGGCCGCAGGATTCAGGTCGGCGCCCTGCTCGCCACCGCCGCCAAGGCCCCCGGCGGAGCGAGCCTCGATGCCATCGCTACCATTCTGCTCCGCGCCGGACTCACCAATCCACAAACGGATTACCTCCTCGCTGGCGATCGGGTCCTCGCCGCCATTCAGCAGCTCGGACTCGACTTCTCCCCGCTCACCGCCACCGCCGATCGGCCCGGCTCGCAGTTCCCCATTAATTACCGCTCCAAGCTCACCCCCGACCTTCCGCACCTTCCCTATCTGGAAGCCCTCGGTGACTGGCTCGTGATCAAGGCCATCGCCGAGATCTCCGTCGGCGACACGGACAGTGCCGCCATCGACGCTCTTCTCATCTGGCGACTCGCCGCGTCGGTCTCCGCCGAACCGTTCCTCGCCGCCCAACAAACCCGCCGCAAACTCCTCGGGCTTTTCGCCGCCTGCATTCGCGTCGGCCTCCAGCGCGGTGCCTGGTCCGACGAACAACTCAACGCCTTCGCCTCCGCCCTCGATCACAACGGCACGCTCACCGACCTCGCCTGGGCCCTCCGCGGCGAACGGTCACAACTCAACAGCGTCGTCCACACCGCCCTGTCCGGCCGCCAACCAGAAGCCTCGACCGAGGTCCAAGCGTGGCTCGGCGACGACGTCCTCACGCTCGACATGAACGCCCTCCGCGTCCGCCAGGTCGCGGCCAACCGCGCGTTCCAACACCTCATCGACCACCTCACCGACGAGACCACTCCGCTCGACCCCGCCACGCTCCTACCACCGGCGGACCTAGCCGAAAAACTTCCCGCCTCCGCCACCGGGCACCTCACGAAACTAGCCAGCGAAGCCGCCATCTTCGCGAACGTGCAGGTCACGCTCCTCCAGGCTCGCGTCGCCTGCGCCCTCGAGCGCTATCGCCTCCAGACGAGCGAATACCCCGAATCTCTCGACTCCCTCGTCCCGGATTGGATCACCGCCATTCCCAATGATCCGATGACCGGGAAACCCCTCGCCTACCGCCGGGACAGCCCGACCAGCTACGTGATGACCAGCCCGGGCTGGCCGCCCACCGGAGACGCCGCGCCCGCTCCCTGGGTCTGGTCGCGATCCGCAGACTGATTTCGAACCCAACCCTCCGCTTCCCAGCATCACGCTTCCAGATCTGCCGCCGCGAACTCCGGATTCCTCGCGATCACCTTTGCGACCATTGCGGCGTCGTCCGCAAATCCCAGCATCGGCACGGAGTCCGGGATGAGGTCCACGCCTTTGAGAAGATACTGAACCGCGACCCCCGCTTCTCGCAGCGGCATCGGTAGCGGGTCCCGCACCCCCTCCGCATTCGCCCGCTCGAGCGCAGTCAACAGTCGCTCCGCCCCGACGGGTAAATCCGGATGTTGCTCCGCGGCGACCTCCCTGAGCTTGTCCCTCACCCGGTGGGAAAATCCAACCAGTCTCCGCAGCATGGCGCAATCAACCGCTCCTCGCCTCGATTCAATGTAACCGTCAATCGTTGGTGCTTTTTCGTTCGTCGTGCTCATGAAGGTTATTCCTCCGATCCTCCAGTCAGGAGTGGGACGAGATGCCAGATCAGGTAAGCCAGCGAGGTGATGAAAGCCGCCACGTAGGTGAACGCAGCCGCGTTCAGCACCCGATTCACGCCGTCAGCCTCGCGCACTTCCGTGATGATGCCCGAACTCGCCAACGCCAGCCGGGCCCGCCGCGAGGCGTCAAACTCCACCGGCAAAGTGACCAAATTGAAGAGCATAATCACCCCCCAACCCGAGGCGAGGATCGTCAGCATCATCGAACCCGACATCAGTCCGGTAAAAAGCCCGATCAACGGTAGCCACATCACGATCTGGCTCGCAAAAGTCGTCGCGCCGACCGCCATCATTCGCCACTGGAGAGGCCCGTAAGCGCGGGCGTGCTGGATGGCGTGCCCGGCCTCGTGCGCGGCGACCGCGACCGCCGCAACGGACGAACCGTGGTAATTCTCGTGGCTCAACACCAACCGCCGGTGCACCGGATCGTAGTGGTCACCCAGCATCCCCTCCCGCGAGATGATTTCCACGTCGCCGATCCCCTCAGCCGCCATCACCCGGCGGGCCGTCTCAGCACCGCTCAAACCACCAAGCGTCTCCACTCCCGAAAAACGCTTGTAAACGCTCTTCACCCGCCAGCTCGCCCAAAACGAAAGCAGCAAAGTTCCTCCGAACAAAAGTATTAATGAAATCATAGGTCGATCATCGATCCTCAGCTTTAAGTTGCAAAATACGAAGTTTCTATCGATACGTTCGCCTTTAGCGAATAAATGAACACGCAGCTCAACTACCACCATCTGCGCTACTTCCTGGCGGTCGCTGAGGCGGGTGGCATCGCCGGAGCCGCCCGCACCATCTCCATCTCTCCGCCGACGCTCAGCGCCCAGATCGCCGATCTCGAGGCTTTCCTCGACCGTCAGCTCTTCGTGCGGGAACACCGTCGCATGGTTCTCACCGAGACCGGACGACTCGTCCGCCGATACGCGGAAAGGATCGTCCTCCTCGGCGACGAGCTGGTCGAAGTCGTCACGCGGGGCGGCGGCGGCGCTGCCGAGCGGACGCTCGTGGGCATCACGGATTCCGTCCCGAAACTGATCGCCGCCCGCATCCTCGAAACCGCCCTCGCCCGTCACCCGGATCTGCGGGTCCTCGTCCGGGAAGGCCTGCCTTCCGAACTCATCCCCGCGCTGAGCGCCCATCAGATCGACCTCGTGATCTCGAACGAACCCGCACCCGCCACCGCGCGCCCCGCGCTCTACAGCGTGAAGATCGGCTCCTTTGAAATCGATTTCATGGCCACCCCAAAATTAAAGGCCCGCCTCCGCCGCAGCCGCGGACTCGATGAATTCCCCGTTCTCGTGCCGACCCGCGAATCGCCCCTCCGCCGCCACCTTGAAGCGACCTGGCACACGGCGGGGATTCACCCACTGGTCATCGGCGAATTCGACGACACGGCCACAATGTTTGAACTCGCCGCCGCCGACACCGGTGCCGTGCCCGTCTTTCGCCCCGCCGCCAAATCCGTCGCCTCCCGCTACGGACTCGTTCGGCTACCCCTCGCCTCAGGAGTCCGCGAAGACCTCTACGTGGTCACGCCCGAACGCCAATTCCAGCAAGCCGGCACCGACGCCATCGCGGACGCAGCTCGCACCTCAATCCAGTAACGACCACAAAAAATTCCGTTCGCGTCGCACCGACGTCACGGCTACCAGTTTGCTCCCATGGGCGAGGAAGACCTGCAAAATTTGATCGAGAAACGCGGCGTCGCCCCCTGGAGGATCGCGCTTTCCCGCTGGGTGGAGTCCACCCGCGTGCAGTCGATCATCATCGGCGTCATCATCTTCAACGCCATCATCCTCGGCCTCGAGACTGACGCCTCGATCATGGAACGCTGGGGCCTCCCGCTGCTCATTCTGGACAAAGCCTGCCTGGTCGTCTTCCTCGTCGAAATCGCCGCCAAGCTCGCCGCCTACCGACTCGCGTTCTGGCGCAGCGGGTGGAACGTTTTTGATTTCCTCGTCGTCGGCGTCGCACTGGTTCCCGGCGCGGGTCCCTGGGCGGTTCTCCGCTCGCTCCGCGTGCTGCGGGTCCTGCGTCTCCTCACCGTCATCCCCGCATTGCGCAAGGTCGTCGCCGCCTTCCTGCACGCGATCCCCGGTCTGGCGGGAGTCGTGGCCGTGATGGCCATCTTCTTTTACACCGCCGCCGTCCTCGCGACGCGGCTCTTCGGCGCGACCGAACCCCAGTGGTTCGGCAGCATCGGGGCCAGTCTCTACAGCCTTTTCCAGATCATGACTCTCGAGAGCTGGTCCATGGGCATCGTCCGACCCGTCATGGAGACCCACCCGTGGGCGTGGGCCTTCTTCGTTCCTTTCATCATCATCGCGACCTTCACGATCCTGAATCTCTTCATCGGCATCATCGTCTCGACGATGCAGGAACTCGCGCTGACCCCCGAACCCGGCGTCCTCAAGCCGGAAACCCGCGAACTCCTCGAGCGAATCGACCAGGATATCCGGCAACTCCGGGTCGAGTTGGAGAAAGCCGGTCCCAATTCGGTTCCGGTTGCCAAGTCCGGCCAAACCTCGGCATAGTCCCGCGCTTCGTTGCCCATTCATGAGTTCTCGTCCCTATCCCGGTCTGTTTTTGTTGCTACTGCTCCTCTTCGGAGCGGTGACAACTTCCGCCTTCGCAGCGGCGGACTCTCTCGCCGCAGCCGAGAAAGCGGATTTCCCCCCGAGCTTGAGTTCCTACGACGACGCAGACCTTCCGCACATCGGTGCCGTCCTGATCGACCGCATCAAGCAGGAGCCTTTCAACCTCGTCGGGTCGCTCATCTTTCTCGGCGCCATCGCACACACCTTCGTCGCTTCGAAGTTCCTCGCGATCTCGCATCGCTACCACGACCAGTTCAAACTACTGGAATCCGAGGAAGCTCACCCGGATTCCCCCCGGGCCCTAACCTACCGACGCGACTGGCTCCAATTCAAAACCACGGCCTTTCATTTTCTCGGAGAGGTCGAAGCTGTCTTCGGAATCTGGTTGATCCCGCTGGGGATTGCGGTCCTCGCCTTCGCCGGTCTCAGCGATCTATTTTCCTACATCGATCACGTCAAGTTCACGGAACCCATTTTCGTGGTCGTCATCATGATCATTGCAAGCTCCCGGCCCGTGCTTCGTTTCGCCGAACTTTCCCTCGCGAAGGTCGCGACTCTCGGCGGCAGCACTCCCGCCGCGTGGTGGCTTTCGATTCTGACCGTCGGCCCGCTACTTGGCTCGTTCATCACTGAACCCGCTGCGATGACGATCTGCGCCATCCTCCTCGTGGACCGATTCTACAAGCTGAATCCGAGCATGAACCTTCGGTATGCCACCATCGGTCTGCTTTTCGTCAACATCTCGGTCGGCGGCACGCTCGATCACTTTGCAGCCCCACCGGTCGTGATGGTTGCCGCGACCTGGGATTGGGGACTCGCCTTCATGTTCACCCATTTTGGCTGGAAGGCCGTGATCGGCATCCTCATTGCGAACGCTCTTTTCTTCTCGGTGTTCCGCAAGGAACTCACTGCCCTCAAGGTGGATCCCGATCAGAAGCCCTCAGACCAGCGAGCTGTCCCGACCTGGGTGACTCTCACTCACATCGGGTTCATCGCCTGGGTCGTCTTTGTCTCCCACCATCCGGCACTGGTCGTCCTCAGCTTGTTGTCGTTCATCGCCTTCGTCCAGGCCACCGAGCGCAATCAAGACCTCATCAAACTTCGCTCACCACTGCTGGTCGGGTTTTTCCTCGCCTCGCTCGTCATCCACGGGGGCTTCCAGGCATGGTGGATCGCGCCCGTTCTCAGCAGTCTGTCCGAGGTGCCGCTCATGATCGGGGCCACGGTTCTCACCGCCTTCAACGACAACGCTGCCATCACCTACCTGGCGTCGCTGGTTCCAAATTTCTCGGACGAACTCAAATACGCCGTCGTCGCGGGTGCGGTCACCGGCGGCGGCCTCACCGTCATCGCCAACGCACCGAATCCGGCCGGCCAGTCCATTCTGCAGAAGCATTTTGGACCCGATGGCGTCAATCCCCTCAAGCTCCTCCTCGCCGCTCTCGTTCCAACCATCATCATGGGCCTCTGTTTCATGCTCCTGCCGTCGTAGCAGCACGATCTCATGGACCTCGGTTTGCCCATCGCCATCGCCGCCGTCTTCTTGGCGGGCATCGTTGCTCCGTCGCTCCATCGCCGCTTCGGCGACACGATCGGCGTCATCCTCGGCTTGGTTCCGCTGGCAGCCTTCGGGTATTTCGTGACGCTCGTTCCCGGCGTCATGGCCGGAGAACCACTCCGCCTCGTCATTCCGTGGGTGCCTTCGCTCGACCTCGCGCTGACGTTCTTCGTCGACGGACTGAGCCTGCTCTTCCTGCTGATCGTCTCGCTCATCGGGACCTTTGTCGTCTGGTACGCGACCGGTTATTTGCACGGAGACAAATACCTCGGGCGCTTCCTGCTCTACCTCTTCGCCTTCATGGGCGCGATGCTCGGCCTCGTCGCCGCCGACAACCTCATCCTGCTGGTTGTCTTCTGGGAACTCACCAGCATCACCTCCTACCTCCTCATCGGCTACTACGCCGACAAGCCGGAATCCCGCGCCGCCGCGCTCCAGGCACTGCTCGTCACCGGACTCGGCGGACTCGCCCTCATGGCTGGCCTGATCCTCCTCGGTCGCATCGCCGGAACGTTCGAAATTTCCGAACTCCTTCAGCTCGATCCCTCCGTGGTGACCGAAAGCCCGCTCTTCCCCGCCACGCTCGTCCTCATTCTGCTCGGAGCGTTCACGAAATCGGCCCAATTCCCGTTCCACTTTTGGCTCCCCAACGCCATGGCCGCCCCGGCGCCCGTCAGTTCGTTCCTCCACTCCGCCACCATGGTGAAAGCCGGCGTCTTTCTGCTGGCCCGACTGCATCCCGTGCTCGCCGACCACGCCCTCTGGCTAGCCATCGTGGCACCCGTCGGTGCGATCACCATGATCCTCGGCGTCCTGCTCGGTCTGGGTCAACGCGACCTCAAGAAGATTCTCGCGTATTCCACCCTCGCCGTTCTCGGCACGCTCGTCCTGCTTCTCGGCCTCGGCACCGAACTCGCGATCAAGGCCTGCCTCGTCTACCTCCTCGCCCACGCTCTCTACAAAGCGGCGCTCTTCATGGCCGCTGGCTCAGTCGATCACGAAACCGGCTCGCGCGACGTCGAGATCCTCGGCGGTCTCCGCCGTACTATGCCGCTCACCGCGACCGCGGCCCTCATCGGCGCGCTCTCCATGGCGGGAGTCCCATCCTTTCTGGGATTCGTGAGCAAGGAGTACTTCTACAAGGCGCTCCTCGACGCCGATGGTCCCGCTTACCTCTGGGAAACCCTCGGAGTGGCCGCCAGCATCGCGATGTTCGCTCTCGCGGTGACCGCAGGACTTCGCCCGTTCTGGGGACGAGCCAATGGCGACACCCCGAAGAAACCCCACGAAGCCCCCTGGACCATGTGGATCGGTCCGCTCATTCTCGGCCTGGCCGCGATCAAGTTCGGCATCCTCCCCGGATGGCCTGGTGACTACCTCATCGGCCCGGCCGTTCGCGCCGTCGCCGCCACGTCCGACGTCCCGGAACTCAAGCTCTGGCACGGCTTCACGACGGCGTTGCTTCTCAGCGGCGTCACCGTGGTCGGAGGCGTTGCTCTCACACTCGTCGCCGGTCGGTTCCGCTCCGCCGAGAAAATCTACGCAGCATTCGCGGCCGTCGGCCCCGAGCGCATCTACGGTTTTCTGTTGAAAGCGCTCGCCACCGTGAGCGCCGCCCAGACCCGCCTCCTGCAAAGCGGATCGCTGCGTAACTACGTTCTCACAATCGGCGCCTTCACCGCGCTGCTGCTGGCCATCCGACTGCCCTTCACCCCCTTCGCCGTCGATCTTTCCTCAATGGTCTCCCCCTCCGTCCTCGGCCTCGGGACTTGCGCCCTGATCGTTGCCGCTGCCGTCGCCACGTGCCTCGCGCAGAATCGCTTCACGGCCATCGTCACTCTCGGCGTCGTCGGCCTCGGCATCGCCATTCTCTTCTTTTTCTACAGCGCTCCAGATCTGGCCATGACCCAGATCCTCGTCGAGACGCTCACCGTCGTCCTGTTCGTTCTCGCCTTTCTCAAGCTCCCGCGCATGAAGCCGCTCTCCTCGAAACGGACCATGACATTCGACGCCGTCCTCGCCCTCGGCTTCGGCGCGCTCATGACGACCCTCGTTCTCATCGCCCTTCACTTCGAAGTCGCCCGCCCGCCCATCTCTCAATTCATGGGCGAGCAAAGCTACCCCGCCGCCTACGGCCGCAACGTCGTCAACGTGATCCTCGTTGACTTCCGCGCGCTCGACACACTCGGTGAGATCACCGTTCTGGCGATCGCGGCGCTTGGCATTTTCGCAATGCTCCGACTTCGTTCCCGAAAAAAGGAGGACGTCTCGTGAGATCCGTGATCCTGGAAACCACCACCCGCCTTCTGATGGGGCTGCTTCTCGTTTTTTCCGCGTTTCTCCTTCTTCGCGGCCACAATCTCCCGGGCGGCGGGTTCGCGGGCGGTCTCGTTGCCGCCAGCGCCTTCGCCATCAAAGCGCTCGCCTCCGGCCCCGCCGCCGCCCGCGCGGCCCTTCGCGTGGAACCCCGCACGCTCATCGGCGTCGGCTTGGCCGTCGCCCTGATCAGCGGCTTGTTTGGCGTCCCAGCCGGCCTCCCGTTTCTCACCGGTGCCTGGGACCTGACCCAGTTTCCCGTTGTCGGCAAACTCGGCACGCCCCTCCTTTTCGACGTCGGCGTCTACATCGTCGTGACCGGCATCACCCTTGTCATCATTTTCACGCTCGCGGAATCCGAGGAGGAAGACAACTAGACCGATGGAACTCGCCCTCGCCATCACCGTCGGAGCTCTTTACGCGGCCGGAGCCTTCCTCCTTCTGCGTCGGCACCTTATCAAGATCATCCTCGGCATTGTCTTCATCGGACACGCCTCGAACCTTCTCATCTTCACCGCCGCCGGCCTCAAGGAAGGGGCGCCGGCCTTCGTCCCGGAAGGGGCCGAGGCTCTCGCCGCCACCGCTGCGGATCCTCTCCCGCAGGCGCTCGTCCTGACGGCTATCGTCATCGGCTTCGGCGTCATCGCCTTCACGCTCGTCATGGCCCAGCGCGCCTACCGCACCTCCGGCACCGACGACACGAACGACTTCGCGGAGGACACGCACTAGATGGACGTCCTGTCGCTTTGCATCCTCATTCCGTTTGCCTCCGCGCTCGCCTGCATTTTCGCGTGGCGGAGCGTCATCGCCCAGCGAGTCATCGGTGTCATCGGCATGTCGGCGCTCGTTGCCTCGGCGGCTCTCCTCATCGCCCGCGTCTCGTCCGAGGGCATCCAAGTCATCCAAATGGGCAACTGGCCGGCGCCGTTCGGCATCACCCTCGTCGCTGATCTACTCGCCGCGATCATGGTCCTCGTCTCTGCGGTCATTGGCCTGGCCACCGCCGTTTATTCGCTCGCCGACATCGACCGGGAGCGGGAGCGCTTCGGGTATTACGCTTTCCTGCATCTCATGATGATGGGGATCTGCGGTGCGTTTCTGACCGGCGATCTGTTCAATATGTTCGTCTGGTTCGAAGTCATGCTCATCGCGTCTTTCGTGCTGATGACGCTCGGCGGCGAACGTCCGCAAATGGAAGGATCGGTCAAATACGTCATCCTTAATCTCGTCTCCTCCGCCCTCTTCCTCGCCGGGATCGGCATCCTCTACGGGAAAACCGGGACGCTCAACCTCGCTGACCTCAGCGTCCGCGCCAGCACCCTCATGGACCCCGGGTTGCTCACGATCACCGCCATGCTGTTCCTCGTCGCCTTCGGCGTGAAGGCCGGCATTTTCCCGCTCTTTTTCTGGCTCCCAGCCTCCTATCACACCACACCCGTCGCGATTTCGGCCGTCTTCGCCGGACTTCTCACGAAGGTCGGCGTTTACGCCCTCATCCGCGTGTTCACCCTCATTTTCACCGGTGATTTCGATTACACCCACACGCTTCTGCTCATCCTCGCTGGATTCACGATGGTCACCGGCGTCCTCGGGGCCGTCGCGCAGTTCGACTTCCGCCGACTGCTCTCCTTCCACATCGTCAGCCAGATCGGCTACATGCTGCTCGGCCTCGCCATCTTCACTCCCCTCGCGCTCGCCGGAACTGTATTTTACCTCTTCCATCACATCATCGTGAAGGCGAACCTCTTCCTCATCAGCGGCATCGCCCAGCGCTACAACGGCACGGCCTACCTCAAGAAAATGGGGGGTCTCTACGCCGCCACCCCGTTCCTCGCGATCCTCTTTTTCATCCCCGCCATGTCGCTCGGCGGCATCCCGCCACTCTCCGGATTTTTCGCAAAATTCACCCTCATCAAAGCCTCCCTCGCCGGGGACAGCGCGTTCCCCACGGGTGCCTACATTCTCGCCGGCATCGCCCTCGCCGTCGGACTCCTCACGCTTTTCTCCATGACGAAAATCTGGGCCGAAGCCTTCTGGAAAACCCCCGATAACCCCGTTTCGACGAAAGCCATCTCACCACGCGACCAATTCCTCCTCTACACCCCGGTCGCCAGCCTCGCCGTTATCACGTTGACCATCGGATTCATGCCCGAGTTCTTCTTCGATTTCGCCATGCGCGCTGCCAACCAACTCCTCACGCCCAGCGAATACATCCAAGCCGTTCTCGGCACCGTCTCGCCATGATCTTCGCGATCAATTTTCTCCTCGCCATCGTCTGGGCCGGACTCCTCGGCAGTTTCGACGCCTGGACGCTCGGTTCCGGATTCTTGCTTGGCTACGGAGCACTCTTCCTCGTCTACCGTCACCAGTCCGGCGTGCGTTATTTTCAGAAACCTCAGGCTATCATCGGCTTTATCGCCTATTACGTCTGGGAACTCCTCCACAGTAACTTCACCGTCGCCCTCGACATTCTGACCCCGGCCCACCGGATGCGGCCCGGGATCATCGCCGTTCCGCTCGACGCCGAAACCGATTTTGAAATTACGCTTTTGGCCAATCTGATCACCATGACTCCCGGCACGCTCAGCCTCGATCTCAGCGAGGATCGAAAAATACTCTACGTCCACGCGATGTACACCACCGACCCCGACGGAATCCGCCGCAGTATCAAACAGGATCTCGAACGCCGGGTCCTCGCCGTCCTCCGCTAAAATGAATCGAAAATCGAATATCGAATATCGAAAATGTTAGTCTCCTTCGCCTGGCTGGCCTCCGCCGTTCTCACCATTGGAATGGTTCTCGCCTTCATCCGGTTAATACTTGGGCCGAGTCTCCCCGACCGCGTCCTCGCCTTCGACGCCATGGCCATCATGGCCGTCGGGGCGCTCGTTCTCGTATCCATTGCCACCGACGTTCCGATCCTTCTCGACGTCGCTCTGGCCCTCGCCCTCATTACCTTCCTCGGCACCGTCGCCCTCGCGATGAGCATCGAAAAAGGAATCAGCGATTGACCTATTCACCGATGACCGCTCTCCAAATCCTGATCTCTTTCTTCATGGCTCTCGGTACTTTCCTGATGTTCCTCGCGGGACTCGGCATCCTCCGCATGCCCGACGTATTCACCCGCATGCACGCCTCGACGAAAGGTGCCTCCCTCGGCGTCGCATTCCTCCTGATCGCGGCCAGCCTGCACTTCCAAGATCTTGGGATCATCACCAAAGCCATTCTCACGATCGCCTTCGTGTTCCTGACCGCCCCGGTCGCCGCCCACATTCTCGGGCGCGCCGCCTACCGTCGCGGCACCCCGCTTTGGGAAAAGACGATCATCGACGAGGCGAAAGATCCGCCCTCCCCTCGACCGTGACAACCATCGCCCTTGAGCTTGGCCTTCTCTTCGTGCTGCTCCTGCTCAACGGCGTCTTTGCGATGACGGAAATCGCCGTCGTCTCCTCCCGAAAAAACCGGCTTCGATCTCTTGCCGATGCCGGCGATGTCGGAGCACGCGCCGCCTTGCAGCTCGCCGAGAGTCCGAACCAGTTTCTTTCCACCGTTCAGATCGGAATCACCCTGATTGGCATCTTCGCTGGCGCCTTCAGTGGAGCGACCCTCGCCAGCCAGCTCACGCTCGCTTTGGAAGCGATCCCGCTCGTCGCCCCATTCGCGACGGAAGTCGCTTTTGTCATCGTCGTCACGGTCCTGACGTTCTTTACCCTCGTTATTGGCGAACTCGTCCCGAAGCGAATCGGCCTCCTCCGCCCCGAAGCTCTTGCCATTGCCGCGGCCCGACCGATGGGCCTTCTGGCGAGGGCGATGCGACCCATCGTCCACCTCCTTAGCGTCGCCACCGATGGCATTCTCCGCCTAGCCGGAGCCGCCCACACCCCCGATTCCGGCGTATCCGAGGAGGAGGTCACCGGACTGATCCGTGAAGGCATGCGAACCGGCGTTTTCCTCCCGGCGGAGGGACCGATGGTTGAAGGCGTGCTCGCCCTCGATCGTCTCCGCGTGCGCGAAATCATGACCCCCCGCCCGAGGATGGTCTGGCTCGACGCCGACGCCGACCCCGAGGAGAATTGGCGGAAGATCGTCGCCAGCGCTCGATCTCGCTTCCCCGTTTTCGCCGACTCCCCCGAATACGTTCTCGGCATCGTCACGGTCAAAAGCCTCTACGCCAACCTCGCGGCCGAAGCTCCCACCGATCTCCGCCATCTCGTCGTCGAACCTCTCTACGTCTCAGAACTCCAGTCCGCGGCTCATCTTCTCGAGGATCTCAAGCGCGCCCACCGCCAATTCGCCCTCGTCACGGACGAATTCGGCACCATCTCCGGACTCGTCACCCTTAACGACGTCACTGAAGCCATCGTCGGCGACCTCCCAGAACTCGGTCGTAACGCCGCCAACCGCATCATCCAGCGCCAGGACGGCTCGTGGCTCGTCGACGGACTCGTCGATATCGACGAACTCTCTGCTGCGATTCCGCTCCTCGCAACCAGCCTCGGAACCGACCTCCACTCGGAAACCGTCGGCGGCTTCGTCTGTGAAAAAATCGGAGCCGTCCCCCGCGAAGGCGACGTTGTCGCCGTCGGCGATCATCAGCTCGAGGTCATCGACATGGACCATCTCCGTGTCGACAAGATCCTCATCACCGCACCCGTCGTGCCGCCCTCACCAGCCGCCGACCCGATGAACCCGGACCGCGACCCGGCGACCGATCAGTGAGGTTTCCCCGCTATTTCTCCCAGCCCCCACCCCGATTTCCGCCAAAGTCCCCTTGCGATTCGCCTACGTTTACACCACTCTCCCCAGACGCTAAAAAGCTGAAGCCGCCGCCGTATCAGCGCCACAAGCCCACACATGAACAGTTCATTCACCGCCCGTTGGAACGAGGCGCTCATCGACGATAACTACGAACGTTGGCGTCAGAATCCGCAATCCGTTGACCTGGAATGGCAGAATTTCTTTGAAGGCTTTGAGCTCGGCTGCGCAAAGCCGATCGATAGAAACGGCTCGACTCCGCCCGCCGATGCCTCCGCTCCGCCTGCCACCGTCGGCTCGCTCGACACCCGCGTCGACGCGCTCGTCTACGCCTACCGCACCCTCGGGCACTCGATTTCGCACCTCGACCCACTGAGCGACGCCCCACCCGACAACCCCCTCCTGAGTCTCAAGGAGCTGGGCCTCGACCAGATCGACCCCGACTCGACCGTCTCCTCCCGCTTCTTTCGCGACGGTAAGGCAATGAAACTCCGCGATCTCATCGCGGAATTGAGGGCTATCTACTGCGGCACGATCGGCACTGAATTCATTCACATCCAAAACCCGAAGATCCGCAACTGGGTCCGCGACAAGGTTGAGAATCGGTCCGACGACGCCAAGCGCGATCCCGACCTCCTTTGCAACATCCTCCGACGTCTCCTCGAGGCCGAGGAGTTCGAGCAATTCCTCCACACTCGCTACCAGGGGAACAAGCGCTTTTCCCTCGAAGGGGGCGAATCGCTCATTCTGGCCCTCAACGCGATCCTCGACGACTGCGAGCACCACGGCATCCGCGAGATCATCATGGGCATGGCCCACCGCGGTCGCCTCAACGTCCTCGCCAACTTCCTCGACAAACCACTCACCGCGATCTTCAACGAATTTTCAGAGAATTACGTCCCAGATTCCGTCGGCGGCAGCGGCGACGTCAAATATCACCTCGGCTACCAGAATTCCCGATCCCTTCCGTCCGGCTACCAGGTCGATATCAACCTCGCCGCAAATCCCTCCCACCTCGAAGCCGTCGACCCCGTCGTCGAAGGCAAGGCCCGCGCCCGCCAACGCCTTCTCGGCGACACCGATAAACGGAAGAAGGCCGTTCCGGTCCTCGTCCACGGCGACGCCGCTTTCATCGGTCAGGGTGTCGTCGCCGAGGTCTTCAACATGTCGCAGCTCCCCGGCTACAGCACCGGCGGCACGGTCCACATCGTCGTCAACAACCAGATCGGTTTCACCACCCTCCCCGCCGACGGCCGCTCGACCATGTACTGCACCGACATCGCCAAGATCGTCGAAGCTCCCATCTTCCACGTCAACGGAGAGGATCCCCTCGCGGTCATCCAGGTCGCCAAAATCGCCCTCGAATTCCGCCAGGAATTCGGACGCGACGCCGTCGTGGATATCTACTGCTACCGCCGCCACGGTCACAACGAACTCGACGAACCTTCGTTCACCCAACCGGGCCTCTACAACAAAATCAAAAGCCATCCGCTGCTCAGCAACACGTTCTCGGCTGAAATCGAGAAACTCGGCACCATTTCCAAAGCCGACATCGAAAAAATCAAGCTCGAGACCGTCGCCGAACTCGAAGCCGCTCAATCCGAGGTCAAATCCAACGACGCGCCCAAGTCCAAGAAGCAGAAACTCAAAGGCTCAACCGCCGTCTACCAGCCACCCTACTCGCACGAACCGGTCGACACGGCGATCACCGCCGACGTTCTCGAAAAAATCGTCCACGCCCTTTCCCACGTCCCGGACGACTTTCGAATCCTCGCCAAGATCAAGCGCATCCTCCTCGATCGCCGCCTCAAAGTTTGGCAGGACGGCGGCCCATACGACTGGTCTTACGCCGAAGCGCTCGCTTTCGGCTCACTCCTGCTCGAAGAATTCGCCCGTCCGGCTCTCCGGTCAGGACAGCCGCCGCGGCACCTTCAGCCAACGTCTCAGCGTCATTTACGACGAGGAGACCCGCGACCGCTACATCCCGCTCAACCACCTCGCCACCGAACAAGCGAAATTCTGCGTCTACAACAGCCCCCTCTCCGAATACGCCGTCCTCGGTTTCGACTACGGCTACTCAATGGATTTCCCCGAGATGCTTTGCCTCTGGGAAGCGCAGTTCGGTGACTTCGTCAATGGCGCTCAGATTATCATCGATCAATTCATCACCTCCGCCGAAGCCAAGTGGTTTCGCCCGAGTTCGATCGTCATGCTCCTCCCTCACGGCTACGAAGGCCAGGGACCCGAGCACTCCAGCGCTCGCCTCGAGCGCTTCCTCCAATCCTGCGCCGAGGACAACATTCAGGTCTGCAACCTGACGACCCCGGCTCAATATTTTCACGTCCTGCGGCGACAGATTCACCGCGATTACCGGAAGCCGCTCGTCATCATGACCCCGAAGAGCCTTCTGCGAAATGAGCGGGCAGTCTCACGCACTGCGGATTTCACCGACGCAAACTTCAGCGAAATCTTAGCCGGACCCATCCCGGGCACGCCAAAGTCCGTCGACCGCATCATCTTCAGCACCGGCAAAGTCTACTACGACCTCCTCGACCACTTGGAGAAAACTAATTCGGAGTCGACCTTCCTCATCCGCGTCGAGCAACTCTACCCGCTCTACGAAGACGAAATCACCCGTCTGGTCAAACCCTACTCCAACGCCAAAACCTTCGTCTGGTGTCAGGAAGAACCCGAGAACATGGGCGCCGCCAGTTACATCCGGCCCCACCTCGAGCGAATCCTCGACCAACGTATCAGATATGCCGGCCGCGCCGCCGCCGCCAGCCCGGCAACCGGCTCAACGTCCGTCCACAAAAAACAGCAGGCCGAACTCGTCACCACCGCCTTCGAAATTTAGTCACCACCGTTCATGAGCACCGAAGTCAAAGTCCCCGCCGTCGGCGAATCCATCTCCAGCGGCCTCCTCTCCGAATGGCACAAAAAAGACGGCGACTCCGTCGAAGCCGGCGAGATCCTCTTCACCCTCGAGACCGATAAGGTTTCCAGCGAAGTCAACGCTACCGAATCCGGCACTCTCAACATCCAGGTCCCCGAGGGCGAAGAAGTCAAGATCGGCCAAGTCGTTGCCACCATCGCCGAAGGAACTGCACCGAAGAAAGCCGAAACTCCCGACGAGCCGCAACCGGAACCCGCCAAAAATGCGGAACCCGCCGAGAAAGCGGAGTCCACCAACGACCCCGCCGCGGACGAGCAGCCAGCACCCAAGCCGCCAGCAACACCGACTCCCGACTCCCAATCGCCGGCGACCAGCCAGTCCGAGGACCCACGAACTTCCCGTAAGAAACTCAGTCCCCTCCGGCGCAAAATTGCGACCCAACTCGTCGCCGCCCAGCAAACCGCCGCCATTCTCACCACGTTCAACGAGTGCGACATGAGCGCGATCATGTCCCTCCGCAAGACGATGCAGGAGGATTTCGTCAAACGCCACGGCATCAAGCTCGGCTTCATGTCGTTCTTCATCAAAGCCGTCGTCGATGCGCTGCAAGCCGTCCCCGGCGTCAATAGCCGCATGGAAGGCGACACCCTCATCACGAACCTCTACCACGACATTGGCGTCGCCGTCGGCACCGAGAAGGGTCTCATGGTTCCCGTCGTCCGCGATTGCGACAAGAAATCCTTCGCCGAAATCGAGCAAAGCCTCGCCGACTACGCGGCCAAAGCCCGCGAGGGAAAAATCGGCCTCCCCGACCTGCAAGGCGGCGTTTTCACAATCTCGAACGGCGGTATTTACGGCTCCCTCATGAGCACCCCGATCCTCAATCCCCCCCAGAGCGGCATCCTCGGCATGCACACGATCCAAGAACGTCCCGTCGCCCGCGACGGCCAGGTCGTCATCCGCCCAATGATGTATCTCGCCCTCAGCTACGACCACCGCGTCGTCGACGGCAAGGAAGCCGTCACGTTTCTCGTCCGCGTGAAAGACTGCATCGAAAACCCCATGCGCCTCCTCCTGGGTGGCTAGGGGAGCGCACGCGTCCCGCGCGCGAGCGACGGCGTCCCCGCGTCGCGCCTGGCCCATTGAGCGAAGAGAGAGAGCCGAATCAAAGGACAGCGGCAGACACAATGCTGTCCAGAAACGTATCATCCCCATGACGATCAACTCCTACGCCGCTCCTGAAAAAGGTTCCCTCCTCAAACCCCACGAGTTTTCCCTCGGCGACCTGGCCGACACTCACGTCGAGATCAAGGTCGAGACCTGTGGCATCTGCCACTCCGATCTTTCGATGATCGATAACGAGTGGGACGCGTCTGAGTTCCCTCTCGTTCCGGGTCACGAAATCATCGGCACCATCACCGCTGTCGGCGACCACGTCACCGCCCTTGCTCCCGGCGACTCCGTCGGCCTGGGCTGGTATTCCGGTAGCTGCATGGTTTGCGATCAGTGCATGGGCGGCAACCACAATCTCTGCCCCGACGCCCAGGCCACCATCTTCGGCCGACCCGGCGGCTTCGCCGAAAGCGTTCGCTGCCACTGGGCCTGGGCAACGAAACTCCCCGAAGCCATCGACGCGAAAAATGCCGGCCCTCTCTTCTGCGGGGGTATCACGGTCTTCAATCCCATTGTCCAGTCCGGCGTTCAGCCGACGGACAAAGTCGGGGTCATCGGCATCGGTGGCCTCGGTCACCTCGCCCTCCAATTCCTTAACAAATGGGGCTGCGAAGTCACCGCCTTCAGCTCCAGCCCGGACAAAGCCGACGAGGCGCAAGCCTTCGGCGCCCACGAAATCGTCAATTCCCGCGACGAGAACGAACTCAAAGCCGTCGCTGGAAAATTTGACTTCATCCTTTCCACCGTCGCCGTGGACCTCGATTGGTCGACCTACATCGCCGCTCTCGCCCCCAAGGGCAAACTTCACACCGTCGGCGTGATCCCAAGCCCGGTCGGACTTGCCGCCTTCCCCCTCATCCAAGCCCAGAAATCCTTCGGTGGGTCACCGCTGGGTTCGCCCGCGACGACCCGCAGAATGATCGAATTTTGCACCCGCCACGCCATCGCCCCAATGACGGAGCATTACAAAATGTCCGACGTCAACGAAGCAATCGACCATCTTCGCGCCGGAAAAGCCCGCTACCGCGTCGTCCTCGAAGCCGACTTCTGAGGGAAGACACGTGCGCATCCCGCGCGTTGCCATCGGCACCCTGTAGACGACCCAGAACCAACCCCGATTCGGCGCTACCCACAATAATCCATGCCCAACGCACTCGTCAAAACGACCTCCCCTTATCTCCTTCAGCACGCCGAGAACCCCGTCGACTGGCAGCCTTGGGGCGAAGCCGCGTTCAACCAGGCGAAAGCCGAGAGCAAACCCGTCTTCCTCTCGATCGGTTACTCGACCTGCCATTGGTGCCACGTGATGGCCCACGAGTCGTTCGAAAACCCCGAAGTCGCCGCCGTCCTCAACGAGTACTTCATCAATATCAAAGTCGACCGAGAGGAACGGCCCGACGTTGACCGACTCTACATGAGCTTCGTTCAAGCCACCACCGGCAGCGGCGGCTGGCCGTTGAGCGCCTGGCTCACGCCCGATGGCAAACCCTTCTTCGGCGGCACCTACTTCCCCCCCACCGATCGCTACGGCCGACCCGGTTTCGTCACCGTCCTCGAACGCATCGCCGAACTTTGGGCCACCGATCGCCCCAATGTCCTCAACCAGGGTGACCAAGTCATCGAAGCCCTTCGGGAAGCCTCCGCCCCCGCCCAGTCGGATCAAGACTTCCCCAGCGAATCCACCATCACCCGCGCCATTCAAGCGTTCGCGCAGAACTACGATCACACGCACGGTGGCTTTGGCGGCGGCCCGAAATTCCCCCGCCCCTCGGTTCTCGACTTCCTCCTCCGCTCCTCCGCCTCCAACCGGATCGGCGGCGAGGAAGCCCGCAACATTGCCCTGCACACGCTCCGCGAAATGTCCTCGGGCGGCATCCACGACCACATCGGTGGTGGCTTTCATCGGTATGCCGTGGATGGCCAGTGGCACGTCCCGCACTTCGAGAAAATGCTCTACGATCAGGCGCAGCTCGTCAGCAGCTACCTCGACGCCTACCAGATCACGGGCGAAAAACTCTACTCGGCGACCGCCCGCAACACCCTCGACTACGTCGCCCGGGACCTGAGTCACCCCGAAGGCGGTTTCTTCTCGGCCGAAGACGCCGATAGTCTCCTCGAACCCAACGAACCAGCCCACGCCGAAGGTGCTTTTTACGTTTGGACGGAAGCGGAGATCGACACCCTCCTCGGCGAGAAATCTCGCGCCTTCAAAGCTCACTACCATGTCCTCCCCAACGGGAATACCCCGCCCGAAGCCGACCCCCACAACGAGTTTACCGGCAAAAATATCCTCACCCTCCGACCAATCGACCCACCGACCGTCGCGGGAGCCAGCGACGACGAATTGATTCAGGATTGCCGCAAAACCTTGTTTGCGGCCCGAGAAAGCCGGCCTCGCCCCCACCTGGACGACAAAATCCTGACCGCGTGGAACGGTCTCATGATCTCCGCCTTCGCCCGCGCGAGCACCATTCTGGGGACTTCCCCTGATCTTGAACTCGCGATCCGCGCTGCCCAATTCGTCCACGATAATCTCTTCGACGGCAGCCATCTCTACCGAAGCTGGCGCGATGGCGTCCGGGGCGAAGTCCACGCCTTCGCCGAAGACTACGCCTACCTCATCCAAGGCCTCCTCGACCTCTACGAAGCGAGCCTCGATCGTCAATGGCTCACGTGGGCAACCGAACTCCAGCGACAGCAGAACGAACTCTTCGCCGACCCAGCCGGCGGTGGTTATTTCGCCAGCGAAGCCGGCGACGCTCTGGTCCTCGTGCGCTCGAAGGAAGACTACGATGGAGCGGAACCTTCCGCGAGTTCGATCACCGCGCGAAATCTCATCCGATTGAGCCGAACCTTCCACGACGACGACTTCGAAACCCAAGCTCGCTCCGTGATCACCGGCTTCAGTCTCCTGCTGACGAACCAGCCGACCGCCGTCCCTCAGATGCTCGCTTCGCTCGACTTCTCGCTGAGTCCTCCTCGCCAGATCGTGATCGCCGGAGACCGGGACGCCGCCGACCTGCGAGCCTCTCCACTCCGCAGCTCAGGCCCGCTTCCGCCCACACCAAGTCATCCTTCACGCCGCCGATGCCGCCATCGAAATGCCTTCGGTTGAGGGTCGGGCAGCCGCCTACGTTTGTGAGAACTTCGCGTGTCAGGCCCCGGTCACCGACCCCACCCTGATTATTTGAATCCCTCGCGCCAAGTTCCAGTCTCCGGGCGTTGGTCGCCTGAACGGGCCAATCGCTGGTACGAACAGCTTCCTTGGTTGGTGGGCTGCAATTACCTCCCCGCCACTGCCATCAACCAAATCGAGATGTGGCAGGCATCAACGTTCGATCCCACAACGATCTCCCGCGAACTCGATTGGGCGGCCGAAATCGGTTTCAACACTCTCCGAGTCTACCTACACGACTTGGTTTTGACCGATGACGCGCCTGGACTCTACTCCCGCATCGACCATTTTCTCGATCTCTGTTCGCTTCGGAAAATCCGACCGTTCTTCGTCTTTTTCGACGACTGCCATTTCCCTGATCCCGTCCTTGGCGAGCAGCCGCGACCGCTTCCGGCCTTTCATAATTCCGGTTGGGTCAATTCCCCCGCCCGAGCTCTCGCCCGCCGTTTTGCTCACGGTGACGCTAGCGTCGAAGAGATCTCCCATCTCCGCGGCTACGTGCGGGATACGATCCGCCACTTTTCCACCGACGAGCGCGTCCTTCTCTGGGAGCTTTATAACGAACCCGGCCGAGGCAACGCTTCAGCGGACCTCACCGCCACCAACGACGCATTCGGGGATCAATCCGCCCGGCTCGTTCACGCTTCCTGGGAATGGGCCCGCGCCGCGAAGCCGACCCAACCGCTCACCTCGACCACCGCGGGTGCGGTCGGCGACCTGAACATCGCGATCAACCGTGCCAACTGCGATGTCCACTCGATCCACGCTTACGGTCCGCCCAACGTCGTCCAAGCCCTCATTGACGATTACCGGCACGACGGTCGACCGATCCTCTGCACGGAATATCTAGCTCGAGAACTTGGCAGCACCCCCCAGACGTAGCATCCGGTTCTCAAAGCCAACCAGGTCGCCGCGATTAACTGGGGCTTTGTCGCCGGAAAGAGCGGCACGATTTGGCCGTGGACCAGCCGAGACGGCCGAGATCCCGCTCGTGAACGTGCCGAGGGCAAAGTCGTCCGAGAAGGTGACCTCCCGCCGGAGCCATCGCTCTGGTTCCACGACCTCCTGCGCTGCGACGGCACACCATTCGATCCCGCTGAGATTGACTTTATTCGCGGGATCCTTCGTTAACGGGGGCAAAAGCCCCCCACGATCAATCCGCGGTAGCTCCGTCGTTCGTATGATTTGCAGCGCATGGACGTCACCGCCAAACTCGCCATCCTCGCCGACGCGGCGAAGTACGATGCGTCCTGCGCCAGCAGCGGGACCAACAAACGAACGTCCCGTTCCGGCGGTATCGGCTCCACCACCGGCGCAGGGATCTGTCACAGCTACACTCCCGACGGTCGCTGCGTCTCGCTCCTCAAAATCCTTCTCACCAATTTTTGCATCTACGACTGCCTCTACTGCATCAACCGCGTTTCCAGCGACGTCCGCCGCGCCCGCTTCACGCCCGACGAAGTCATCAACCTCACCCTCGATTTCTATCGCCGCAACTACATCGAAGGCCTCTTCCTCAGCTCCGGCATCATCCGCAATCCCGACTACACGATGGAACAGGTCATCAAGGTCGCCCGCTCTCTTCGCGTTGATCACGGCTTCCGCGGCTACATCCACCTGAAGACCATCCCCGAAGCCTCTCAGGAACTCATCGACGAAGCCGGCCGCTGGGCCGACCGCATCAGCATCAACGTGGAACTCCCCACCGATCAGGACATCGAGAAACTTGCTCCGGAAAAAAATCTGACCCGCATCGAGAAGTCGATGACCGGCATCAAAGCCAAAATCGACGAAGCGAAAGATGCTCGCAAAACCAGTCGCCTCGCCCCCGCCTACGCCCCCGCCGGTCAGAGCACCCAGATGATCATCGGCGCAACCCCCACGCCCGACCGCGTCATCCTCGACCGCGCAACCCACCTCTACCGCAAGCAACGCCTCCGCCGCGTCTACTATTCTGCGTTCAGTCCGATTCCCAGCGCCTCCCCCGCGCTACCTCTCATCGCGCCACCGCTCATCCGCGAGCACCGCCTCTACCAAGCCGATTGGCTCATTCGTTTCTACGGCTTTCAACCCTCCGAACTCACGTCGGAGTCTGCACCCGCCCTTGATCTCACCATCGATCCCAAACTCGCCTGGGCCGTTCGCAATCCCGCCCAGTTCCCCACCGATCTCAATCGCGCCTCGCGCGAACAACTCCTCCGCGTGCCCGGTCTCGGCGTCCGCAACGTTGATCGCATTCTCACCATCCGACGCTGGACGAAGATCACCCTCGCCGACCTCACCCGCCTCCGCGCGCCCGTCAGAAAAATGCTTCCCTTCATCGAGACAACCGATCATCGCCCCACGATCCTCGGCAATCTCGCGGACCTTGTGCAGCCAAAGCCGCAGCAGCTCAGCCTCACGCTCTGACGAAGTCCGCGCAAATGCCCCGCCAGCTCACGTTCCTCCCGACTTTCGAAGCCTGGCAGCGGGCGGCCCGGTCGGCTCTCAACGCTGAGCTTCCGCCACCCGGAATCATCTGGGAAACCCTCGGTGCCAACAACCCGGGCCTCGATCTTTTCGAAGAATCACCATCCGCACCTTCCACTCCATCGCGTCACCGCGTCCCGAAGCTCTTCGTTACACTCGCCCGACGGGTCGCCTGCCACCGCGATCCCAAACGCTGGTCGCTCCTCTACCGAATCCTCTGGCGACTCACCCACGGAGAACCCCATTTGCTCGAACTCATCACCGACGCCGACACCAACCGCCTTCTCCGCCACGACAAAGCCATCGGTCGAGCGCTTCACAAGATGCGTGCGTTCGTTCGCTTCCGCGTCGTCCATCCCCCGTCCGGCCCGTGGCACATCGCCTGGTTCGAACCCGAACACGCCATCGTGGAACTGAACGCGCCCTTCTTCGTCGACCGGTTCGCCGGCATGCGTTGGTCCATCCTCACGCCCGACCTCTGCGCCCACTGGAGCGGCGCCGAGCTGACCTTCAGCCCGGGTGTTCCGAAATCATCCGCCCCCAGCGAAGACGCCGTCGAAGACCTTTGGCTCACCTACTACCGAAATATCTTCAATCCCGCTCGCGTGAAGACCCGCGCCATGCAGGCCGAGATGCCGAAGAAATACTGGAAGAATCTCCCGGAAGCCACGGCCATTCCCAGCCTCCTCGCGGAAGCGGATCACCGCGTTGACACCATGATCAACAATTCCAAACTCTCCCGTCAACCGCCCGCCGAACACTCCCCCGCCCCCGCCGAAATCGGCTCGCCAATCGACAAACTCCGCACCGCCGCCGCCCACTGCACCGCGTGTCCGCTTCACCGCAACGCCGCGCAAACCGTCTTCGGAGAAGGCCGTCCTGACTCCCGCCTCGTGTTCGTCGGCGAGCAACCCGGCGACAACGAAGACCTCCAGGGCCGCCCGTTCATCGGTCCTGCCGGCCAACTCTTCGACCGCGCACTCGCCGAGGCGGGCATCGATCGCGATCTCGCCTACGTCACCAACGCGGTCAAACATTTCAAATGGACGCCCCGCGGGAAACGTCGCCTCCACGCCAAACCCGGCGTCCGCGACATCAACGCCTGCCGCCCCTGGCTCGAAGCAGAAATTGCGGCCATTCAACCCACCATCCTCGTCTGCCTCGGCTCCACCGCCGCCCGTTCGGTCCTCGGGCCGGACGTCAAGGTTCTCCGGGACCGCGGCACCTTCCGCCCGTCGGCTTGGTGCGCAAATACCTTCGTGACGGTCCACCCGTCTTCCCTCCTCCGTGCCCCCACCGAAGAAGCCCGCGCCGAAGGTTACTCCCAATTCCTCGCGGACCTGTCGACGATCTCAGCCAGGCTCGCCGAGCATTGATCAGGCCGTCAGCATCGCCGCCCCGAAGACGCCCGCGCTGTCACCCAGGGATGGCTTCACCAAAGCAGCTTCGAAAGTCGGCGCGAAGACCCGATCGGCGATGAGCGCCCGAGTCGACGACGAATAAAGCGCGTCAATGTTGCCAACCCCACCTCCGATCACGATCGCGTGCGGGTCGAAGCTGTTGACGATAATCGCCACCGCCCTGGCGAAGGACTCGCACAAATGCTCGATCGTTTGCCGAGCGAAGACGTCGGTCTCGACGCCCGAAACCACTTCCTTGAGCGGTTTCCGAACGCCGCCCGATAGCCGGAAATAATATTCCTCCAATGCCGGCCCCGCGAGCACGGTCTCGATGATCCCCCGCGTTCCGTAGCCCGAGAGTTCTCCTTCGGGATCGACCACGATCTGCCCCCACTCACCCGCGATCCCGTGGCAGCCGTTGAGAACCCGACCATTCACCACGAAGCCCCCGCCGCAGCCCGTCCCCATGATGATCCCAAACACGGTCTCATACCCCCGGGCCGCCCCCATCGTCGCCTCGGCCAAGGCGAAGCAGTTTGCGTCATTTGCCATCTTCACCCGTAAGCCCAGGGCCGATTCGAGATCGGCATGAAAGGGCCGTCCGTTCAGGCACTGCGTATTCGAACCCCTCAACAGGGCCGTTCTCGGATCGAGAGTTCCCGGCGTTCCGATCCCAATCTCCGGGCGACAATCCCCACCGCAGAAGTCCTTCATCCGCTCCACCACCCCCTTGACCTGCCCGATGATGTGGTCATAACCCATCGCCGATTCCGTCGGCAGACGAGTCCGGAAAGCCGCGGCGTCCGGGGTTTCGGGCCGGATCACCGCACCCTCGATTTTCGTACCGCCCAGATCAATCCCGAGAAGAGGTGCGCTCATCCGAATGATTCCAAAATTAGTAGCTCTTCGCCCACACCACCCGCTTCGCGCTCGGCTCACCGGAGAATGGACAGGTCCCCACTTCATCGTCACCAAATGGCACGCAGCGGATCGTGACTTTCAGATCCGCCTTGATCTGCGCTTCGACCTCCGGCGATCCGTTCCAATGGGTCAGCGCGAAACCGGCATGGATTTCCGGCTTGTCGGCATTCTCAGCCGTGAAAAATTGATAGAACTCTTCTTTCGAATCAATGGGACGCGTGTTCTCGACGCGGAACGCCGTCGCGCGTTCCAGTAGCGTCGCCTGAATCTCACCGAGCACCACCGGGAGCCGCGCCGCCAGATCCGCCTGCGCCACGAATTCCTTGTCCTTTGGCCCCAGGTCCCGCCTCGCCAGTGCGACCGTTCCTTTCTCCAGATCGCGCGGTCCCAACTCGATCCGCGTCGGGATTCCTCGTTTGATCCAATCCCAATTCTTCGTTCCCCCGCCGATGTCCCGCGTGTCGATCTCGATCCGCAAAGCCTCACCGGCGTAAGTCTGCGTCCGCAGGGCCGCTGCCAGATTCTCGGCCGCCTCGAGCACCGCAGCCCGCGTTTCTTCCTTTGGCGTGATCGGAATGATCACCGCGTGAGCCGGCGCGATCCGGGGTGGAATGATGACCCCATCGTCATCGCCGTGCGCCATAATCAACGTTCCGATCAACCGCGTGCTCACTCCCCAGCTCGTCGTCCACGCGTTCTCGACCTGACCGTCTCGCCCTTGAAAGGAAATTCCGGACGCCTTCGCAAAATTTTGACCCAGAAAGTGCGAAGTCCCGGCCTGAATCGCCTTCCGATCCTGCACCATCGCCTCGATGCACAGTGTTCGCACCGCCCCCGGGAATCGCTCGCTCTCCGACTTCTCACCGGTCAACACCGGCACCGCGAGATACTCCCGCGCGAACGTCTCGTACACGCCCAGCATTTTCTCAGTCTCTTCGACCGCCTCGCCCTTCGTCTCGTGCGCCGTATGACCCTCCTGCCAAAGAAATTCCGCCGTCCGGAGAAACAACCGCGGCCGCATCTCCCACCGCACGACGTTCGCCCACTGATTGATCAGGATCGGCAGATCACGATACGAGTTCACCCACTTTGCGTAGGTCGCTCCGATGATCGTTTCGCTCGTCGGCCGCACCACCAATGGTTCCGCCAGCTCGCCCGCCGGGCGCAACTGCCCCTCCGCGTCCTTCTCCAGGCGATGATGCGTCACCACGGCGCACTCCGTCGCAAACCCTTCGACGTGATCGGCCTCCTTCTGCAAATGGGACAACGGAATGAACAGCGGAAAATAGGCGTTTCGGTGCCCCGTCGCCTTGAACATCCCGTCCAGCACCGCCTGCATCCGCTCCCACAGCGCGTAGCCCCACGGCTTGATCACCATGCACCCACGGACTTCGGAATTCTCCGCCAAATCCGCCGCCTTGATCACTTGCTGATACCATTCGGGAAAATCCTCCGTCCGCCGCGGCGAGATTGCATTCTTGTCACTCATATAAAAAGGGAGTCACGGATAACACGGATGGCCGGGATGAACTGCATCAAAAAATCCATCGGTCCCACGGTCACGCGCAAGTCAACCCAGGCTCCGCAGGAACCTTTCAAAAAACTCCGCCCCGCGCTCCAAATCAGCCACCGCGATGAATTCATCCTCCGTGTGAGCCTGCGCGATCGACCCCGGCCCGACCGCCACCGCCGCAATCCTCTTCGACGCAAAGTTCGCCCCGTCACAGAACCACGGAGCACCCACGCAACTCGCTCCCAACGACTCCAATCGCCCGATCAGCGGATGCCCCGCGTCCGTCAACATCGGCTCCGCCTCGGCAAGCTCCACCTCCACCGCGGGCACCATCGCCCGAATCCGCTCGAACACTCCTGCCAGGGACTGACCCGGAATCGTCCGAAAATCCACCCGCACTTCGCAGGCATCCGGCACGATGTTGGCCTTCGACCCTCCCGAGATCACCCCCACGCTCACGGTGGGCGATCCGAGCACTGCATCCGTCGTCGCCGCCAATTCCGACCCGATTTCATTCCGCAACCACGTCACGATGTCCGTCATCTGATAAATCGCGTTCGTCCCTCGCTCCGGCATCGACGCGTGAACCGCGTGCCCCCGCGTCCGGATCGTCGCCCACGTGCAACCCTTCGTCGCGTTCACAACGTCCAGGCCCGTCGGCTCACCCGCGATCACAAAATCAAAACCCTCCTCCGTTGCCAACGCCCGCGACCCCTGCAATCCAGCCTCCTCCCCCATCAATCCTCCAAACCAGATCTCGTGCGTCAAACTCCCCAACCGATCCCCGCACCGCGCCAGCGCCCAGATCATCGCCGCGATGGATCCCTTCGTGTCCGAAGCCCCCCGCCCCCAAACCCGACCATCCCGCACCTCCCCCGCGAACGGATCGATCACCATTCCCTTCACGCTCACCGTGTCGAGATGCGGCGCCAGCAACAACCGGGGCTTCCCCTCGCCACCCGGGAATTTCGCCACCAGATTTGGCCGCCCCGTTTCGACTTCTCGCAGTTCCACCTCAGCCCCGATGCTCTCCAGTAAGTCCCGCAAATACTCCGCGATCCGCTGCTCACCGACGCCATCCGTCCCCGGATCTCCGTCCGGGTTGACGCTGGGGATCCGGATCAATTCCCGCAGGAACTCCACGACATTCGGCGGCATCACCGCTGGCTTCCCCGATACCACTCGACGAATTTCGGGATCCCTTCGCCGATCTTCGTCCGCGGGTCGTACCCCAGCAACCGCCGCGCTTTCGAGATGTCGGCGCACGTCAGCGGCATGTCTCCCGCCTGCTCGGGCAACTGTTCGATCTTCGCCGATTTCCCCAACGCCTCCTCAATCGCCTCGATCAATTCGTTGAGCGTCGTCGTCTCGCTCTCGCCGAGATTGAAGATATCGAACGTCTTCGCGTCGTAGCTCATCGCCCCCAGCACGCCCTGCAAAATGTCGTCTACGTAGGTGTAGTCCCGCCGCGTCTCACCGTCGCCGAACTTTGGAATTGCCCGCCCTTCGTCGATCATCCGAGTGAACTTATGAATCGCCAAATCCGGCCGCTGACCCGGACCATAAACCGTAAAAAAGCGCAAACACACCACCGGCAGATCGAACAAATTCGCAAAATTTCCGCACAAGTGCTCACCGGCCAGCTTCGTCGCCGCGTAAGGACTCAGCGTCTGCGGCAGAGCGAGATCCTCCGAAAACGGCACCGTTTCCGCCAAACCGTAAACCGACGAACTCGACGCAAACACGAATTTCTTCACGCTCGCCCCCCGCGCGGCCTCCAATAAATTGTAGGTCCCCGTCACGTTCGTCTCGATGTAGGCCCGGGGATTCGCGATCGATGGCCGCACCCCCGCTCGTGCCGCCAAGTGGATCGCAACGTCATATTCCCCCCGCTCGAAGACCGCGTTCACCGCCCCAAAGTCCTCGATGTTGATGTCGTGCACCGTCACCTCGCCGACGTTGGCCAGATTCGCCCGCTTGATCGCCGGATCGTAAAAATCGCTGAAACAATCAATCACGCTCACCGCGTGCCCATCCGCCACCAACTTCCGCACCACGTGCGAACCAATAAAACCAGCACCCCCCGTTACAACTACCTTCATCGACAGTAAGATAATTTCAATGGGCGACGATTTGCAATCGCCGTCCCGCCCCAAACGCAAAGCCGCCAACTCCCGAGGTTCGCATTTCCTGAAATCCACCGTAAAATCACGTCCCATGCGACCCGCTCACCAGCGCTCAACCGGCAGCGCCACCCGCTTCGTCCTCGCGGCCACCGCCTGCGTCATCGCGCTCCTCATCGCCGCCACCCTCCTCGCCCGCTGGTTCATCGTCGAAACCCCCGCCTCCGCCGCCGAGCGATCTCTCGATATTGCCCGGGAGGTGGCGTCCGCAGTCAGCGAGGCCCTTCATTTCAAACCCACCGTCGTGGTCAACTCGGAGACGCTCATCCATCAAGACACCGAAGCAGCTAAACTCATCACCCTCGAGCGACCCATCACCGAAACCTACAGCTGGGAACACACCTGGCTCGGCAGCACCAAACGCATCGCCGTTCGCGGCGATTTCACCCTCCGCGTCGGCCTCGATCTCAACAAATCTTTCGTCATCCGCATCGACCCGGACACCGGAGCCATTCAAGCCGACCTTCCGCCCGCCGAGATTCTCTCCGTCGAACTCACGAACCTTCGCATCACGCGCGACGAAGACGGCTGGATTAATCAACTCACCGCCGCCGACCGCGAAGCTGCCATCCGCCACCTTCGCGACCGAGCCATCCTCCACGCCCACGAAAGCAACCTCCTCAAGGAAGCCGACGATTCCGCCCAACGCCGACTCGAAACGATTCTCGCCACTCCGGATCGGACGGTCACCTTCGAGCCCGCCCCCACTCCGCTTCCATGACCCCCACCGTCGCCCTCCTCCTCAAAGCGCCCATTCCGGGCACGGTGAAGACGCGCCTCGCCCGCTCGGTCGGCCCGGACAGCGCCGCCGGGATCTACCGACGTCTCGTCCTTCACCAACTCGCCCGGATTCCCGACGGTTGGAATGCCACCGTTCACTTCGCACCCGCCGACGCCCTCGACCGCATGCGCGATTTTCTGGGCGACCGCCCGACCTACGTCCCCCAGCCGGACGGCGACCTCGGCGTCCGCCTTGTGCAAGCGTCCGCCCGTCATTTCGCCCAACCCTCCGCCGGCCCACTTCTCGTCATCGGCGGCGACTGCCCCTACCTCGACGAAAAAAAACTCGCCGAAGCCGCCGCTACCCTCAGCCAGGCCGACGTCTGCATCGTCCCCGCCCTCGACGGTGGCTACGTGCTCATCGGCCTCGCCGCGCATCGTCCCCTCATTTTCGCCGACATCACCTGGAGCACGCCGCACGTCTACCTTCAGACCACCCGCCAATGCCTCGCCGCCGGCCTCACCGTTCAGACGATTGAACCGGCCCTCGAAGACATCGATCATCTTCCGGCCTGGCAACGCGCTCTCGCCAGCGGGACCATGCAAACCCCAGCACCAATGGAGTCCACATCGCAGCCAATTCCCAACCCGTCTGCCGCCAGACCGGCGCGCTGACCGCCTGCCGATACTCGAGGAGAAAATAGACGAAAGCCGACACGCTCACGAGCCGCAACCCGAGATTCCGCGAAGCCGCCGCGAACGGAATCGCCCACGCGAAATACCAGGCGTGCACCACCGGCGACAAAACGTAGGTTGCCAGAAACGCCTCTTCGCCAAACGCCCGCACCGACCTCGCCCGCCAGAGCCGCCACAGAATCACCGCCGCAAACGGCCCCACGAACAGCGAGTTCATCTTCACCGACTTCTCCCAAACGTCGCCGACAAATCGCGGAATCAGCTCCGCGCTCCGAGCGTACTGACCAAACTCTTCGGGACCCAACGGATGGAGGCCAAAGCGCCCCCAGAAGAGAGCCAACGCGACCGCTCCCGGCACCGCCACCAATCCCGCAGCGACCCCTGCCGGACGCCAACCATCCCGCCGCCACACCGCGATCACCGCAAACGCCGCCAGTGGAGCCGACATGTATTTCAGCGCGACCGACACCCCGAGCAATGCACACCCCGCCACCCGCCCCCGCGGTCCTTCCGCCGAATCCATCACCAACCAGCCCGCCACCATCGGCAACAGAAACAGCGAGTCGTAATGCGCTCCCCCCGCAAACACGTAAACCACCAGCGGGTTCCACGCGTAAATCGACGCCGCCATCCCAAATCGACGCCAAAGCAATCCCACCACCCCCAGATCCGCCGCCACGATCACCAACTTGAAAAACATCACCGTCGGCGAGATTCCCGCCAGCCCGCGAAAGACCAGCTCCGCCAGCGGCGGGTAGATCGCCGTGATCGACGCGTGATTGACCTTCGGCCACCAATCCGTCCGCAGCCCCGCCAGCGACGCCGCGTCCGGAGCCAACGTGTAAGGATTCGCCCCGGCGTTCTGCACCATCCCCTCCCAGACGTAACGCCACACGTCACCCCCGGGTTCCATCGGCAACAGCAGGATCCTCGCCGCCACGGCCACGCCAAAAAACGTGACCGCCCCCACGGAGCGAACGGCCCAACTCACCACGAACCCGACGCTCATCACCCCCGCCCCGGTCAGAAACCACGGCACCGACGAAGGCTCACGAAATTCCCCAAACGGCATCATCAATCCCGCCCCGGCCAACAGCAACGTCGCCGCGATCCAGGTCAGCGGTCGCCGCCAGACATCCATCGCGAACCGCCCGATCGTCGACAGAATGATCACCCCCGCTTGCACGGATCCCCGGATTGTTCCCGACACCTTCGATTGGCCCGCGCTTCGGCGATGATACGGCACCGGCACCTCGACTGAACGCAGCCCGATCTGCGCCGCCCGCGCCTGCATCTCAACCGTCCATCCGAACCCTCGATCCTTCATCTCCAGAAGCTTCGTAACTCGACCGCCGAATCAACCGCATCGGCCCCAGGTCGTGGAACTCCGCCCCGAAGACCACCCGCAACAAAAACGTCGCCAACCAGTTTCCAAAGTCCTGCACCGGCGTCATGTGACGCCGACCCGCCTCGCTCGCCCGCCGATTCCCCAGCACAAAATCGAACTCGCCCGCCCGCTCGATCAGCAACGGAATCGAATCCAAATCGTCACTCCCGTCCGCATCGCAAAACAGGATCCACTCACAATCCTCGGGTAAATCGAGGCACCCGGTGAAACAAGCCTGCCCGTAACCCCGCCGCGCCTCCCGCACGACCTCCGCTCCGGCCGCCCGAGCCACGTCGCCCGTCCCATCCGTCGACCCATTGTCAACCACCCGCACTCGCGCGAGTCCCCGGGACAAAAGCCCACTCACCACGCCGCCCACCGCCCCCGCCTCATCAAAGGCCGGAATCACGACGACGATCTGCGACGCGTCCACTTCAGCCCGCCGAACCGCTGTTTTCACTCCCCTCGCTCCGCCATCAGCACCGGCGACGCCGCCGTCTTGTCCAGGACGATCTCGCCGTCCGCTCCGTACCGTCCGAACTGCAAAACCCCCGTCGGACAAGTCTGCACGCAAGCCGAACACCGCACGCACTCAGGATCAGCCATCGGCTCACCCTTGTTCGCAAAATTCATCACGTCGATCCCCTGGTGGCAATTCGACGTGCAAACATTGCACGAAATGCACTTCTTCTTGTCGGCGAAAATCCGGAACCGCGTGAACCGCGTGTAAACGTGCATCAAAGCCGCCAGCGGACAGGCGAACCGACACCAAACCCGTCCGGAAAAGTGGAAATACACGCCGAACCCGATGATCCCGGCGAACAACAAATCAACGAACCAAGCGTAACTCCAAGGCATCACCTCCCCGCTTGTCGATCCGTCCAGCACCAGCGAAAATGCCGTTTTAAAAATCGAATCCGGCCAGATCCACGAAAGCACCCGCGCGATCAGAATCAGAAAAGCAAACACCAGGAAGACCTGCCCGATCATGTTCAGCTTATTCCAGATCGGCCCGTGCGGCATCTTCTGCCGATGCGAATCACCGAGGGTCTCCGCCATCGCGCCGCACGAGCAGATGAACCCACAATAAGCCCCTTTGCCCCACCGATAAATGATCAGCGGAATGATCACAAACGTCTGCACCAAACTAATGATCAACCACGTCCAAAGCGGCTGCGACGTGAACACGTTCCAGATGAACAATGGCCACGCCAGCACCAGCCCAAACGCCCGCCAATACTCACGCCCCGATCCATAATTCACCTCGGGAAACAAAGCGTCCCCAACCCCTTTGCCAACACCCGCGTCAAACCAACCGTTGAATCCCGCCCAGGGCAGCAGGATGTAGGGCAGCAGGAAGAGCGGGATGACCTGAAACGCCGCCAGCGTCGTCGTCTGCTTCGTCACGTAGGGCGTCCGCCGCATCCGAATTCGCCGGATGCCAAACACCACGATCAACGCGCAATACAGCAGAGAATAATAGAAACCAGGATCCCCGACCGAAAACTTCAGCGTCCCCAGCAAATGAGCGGGATCATTGAAAATGCCCCCCAGCGAAATCCACCACTCCCCGAAGTTGAACGGAAACCAATCCCGTTCCTTGAAGAATTCGTTGATCGGTAACCACGTCCCGCCCTTCTTCCACTGATAAACCACCGTGAAAACGGCGAGAATCGCGACCAGCGTCACCCAGAATTTCGCGTTCCATTCGTGGCTGATCTTCAACCCCGACCTCCGGAAGAAGTCCAGCGGTGCCTCGCGCCCGATCATTGCAAAGACCGCATCGTTCCCAACCTTTCGCTCGTCCCCACCGGCCGTCTCCAACGACACGTCGCCATCGCGGATTTCCAGCACCTTCGAAGCCATGAGCACTTCCACCGCCCCCCCCTCCTCCAGCACCCTCAGCTTCTCGACGTTCTCGGGCTTGGGCCGCGAGAACTCCGGCTTCCGATAGCTTAAGGTCACCTCCGACCCGCAATCCCCCAACGCAATCGCGGTCTCCATCGCCGAGTCGCCGCCCCCGACGACCAACACCCGCTTGTCGCGGTATTCCTTCGGATCGTGCAGCCGGTGGTGCACCTTTTCGAGTTCTTCGCCCGGCACGCCGAGTGACCGATAGTTCCCGCTCCGACCGATGGCGACAATCACGCGTTGCGCCCGATAAACTCCGCCCGCCGCGGTCCTCAATTCCAAATCACCGCCTTTTCGCGTGATCTTCTCAATCTGCGCTTCGGTCGTTTCGATCCCGTTCCGTTCCTGATATCCCCGCAGCTCCTCGACCAGATCCTCCTTCACTTCGGTCGTAAACTGCAGATCTCCCGCGGGCGTCATGTCCGTTGGGTAAGTGTAGATCGGCTTGCCCTTGGGAAAATCGATCACGGTCGAAAACGCCTGCTTGGCCTCGAACAACGTGTAACTAAGCCCCCGCTTCGAAGCCTCCATCGCCGCCGCCAGCCCCGACACGCCAGCCCCGACGATCGCCACGTCAACCACCCCCTCGCCGCCAGCGCCCTTCGCAAACCCGGACTCCTCCGCAATCGTCCCGACCACCCGCGCACCCGTGTCCGACGAAAACTTCAGCAGCGGAACGCCCGTCAGATCGCCGACGATGAAGACCCCGGCCACGTTCGTCGACCCGTCCGCATTGATCACCGGACCCTTTTCAACCGTTCCCGCCGGCCACTTCCCGTGGAGCCAGTGGTAGTAGCGGGCAATCGGATTCCCCCCGCTCACAGACGGCCCTCCTCGATGTCATAGACGTCGAACCAAACGTAAACCGGCTTCTCCGGCGGCAAATTGGCCGGGATGTAATCCTCCAGAAATTCCTGCAGCCCACCCGGCATCTCGCTGATCCGCTTGCCACGAAGATCGTTGTTCCACTGGATGATCTCGATGCGCTCCCGCTTGGTCGCGCGCTCCTGAATCCACTCGCCAACCTCGTCGTCCGAAGCGCCGGTCGCCACAAATTCCTTGAACTGATCGCCGGTCAGCCCCGTGAACTCGAAAAAGAAGCGATCCAGCGGACAATCGAAATGGTATTCGCCGATCGTCCCATTCAGCAGGGATCGGCATTTGTCCAGCGTCCGGGCGGCTATGACGTAGCCGCCGATCGTCTCGCGGGGGCTGCGCGGATAGGCGGTGGCCAGATCGAGGGGCGTGAGTCGCGGTTCGTCGTTTGTCATGTCAATCAAGCTGGAGCGTTTGCTTCCTCCCTACGAGCCACGAATCCTCCGCTTATTCCGCAACATTCGCTTTTGACACCGGATCGCTTATCACCGTCAGTCACCCATGCACCGCCATCTGTTCGCTCTGTCGCTCGCCCTCATCACGGCGCTCACCACCGCCGGCCAAGCCGAAGTCCGCCCAAGCACACCCGAGGTGAAAGCCGATCTCCAACGCGTCATCGAACAACAACTCGCCGCCTTTCGCGCGAACGATTTCGCAACCGCCTATTCCTTCGCACACACCGGGATCCAGGCCCAATTTCCAGTCTCCGATTTTGAAAAAATGGTTCGCGCCCAGTATCCTCGCATCGCCGATTCCACCGGCGCGACTTTCCTCGTCGTGATCGACGATGGCTCGAAAGCCGCCGTCGAAGTCCGGGTCACCGGTGCCGACGGCAAGGCGGCCGAATACCAATACCTCCTCCAGCGCGAAGACGACGTTTGGCGGATCTCCGGCGTGATCGAAGCAGGCGTCGCCGACCCGACCCCCGTCGAGATTTAACCCGCCGATTTCTTGCCAACGAAGATGGTGTGCGCGCACCGCTTCGACCGCGTCATCGCCTTCGCTGCGACCACCTCGACCGCGAAGCCGGCCCGCCGAAACCGCCGCACGAATGACTTCTCCCCGTCGTCCGCGGACCAAATCGTCAGCCGCCCACCGGGCTTGAGCACGTTCCAGATTTTTCGCAGGCCGCGATCATCGTACAGCCGATTGTTCGCGTTCTGGACCACCGCGCTCGGCCCGTTATCCACGTCGAGCAGGATCGCGTCGAACGATCCCGGCTTCGCGTTCGTGATCGCCGCCCACACGTCCCCGACGGCCACCTTCACCCGCGGGTCGTTCAGCAGCCCCCCGTTCACGTCGGCCATGAAACTCCGATTCCATTCGACCACCTCCGGCACCAACTCCGCCACGACCACCTCCGCTCCCGCCCCCACCAAGCGGAGGACCTCCCGCAACGAGAACCCCAGCCCCAGCCCACCGATCAGAACCCGCGCACCCGCCTTTTCCAGCAAACCCTCGCACGCCAACTCCGCCAACGCCTCCTCCGACACCGGCGCGTTCGTCGCCATCAGCGCCTCGCCGTTGACGCGTAGAAAAAAATGTGGTGCCCGCGTGTGCAAAGACATCACGGTCCCGTCCGCCGTCGTCGCCGTCGCCAATTGAACAAATGGTTTCACGCCCGCATCCAATCGGAGAACCTCCCCCCCGGCAATCCTCACCCGCATTTGCATTCCTGCACTGAATCCGCGACACCATCGAACCCATGCGCATCAACTTCTCAACGGTCATCCTCGCGGCCCTGATCGCCGCCCAACCCGCCTCCGCCGACGTTGACGAACCAGCCGGCATCGTTCTCTACGCCGAGACGCCCGACGGCATCGAGTTTCTCCTCGCCGACCACGCCCCACCTTCCGACCGGGGATGGGCGGCCTTCGGCGGCCACGGAGAACCCGGCGAAACCGTCGCCGAAACCGCCGCCCGCGAGACCGAGGAGGAAACCAACGGCTTCTTCCGTCGCGATGACCTCCTCGCCCAGATCGTCGACCAATCCCCGATCAAGGACGGCCCCTACTCTTTCTATCTGGTGAAGGTCGACCGCGTCCCCATCTCGGAAATCGAGAAACACGCGATCCCGACCGACAACGTCGCCTACGCGGAGCGTGGTCCGTTCGCCTGGATCCCTCTCAGCCAAATCCAACGCTTCTTCGACCCAGCAACCGTCACCTTCCCGCTCCGAATCCAACCCGAGTTTCTCCCACCCGACCGCCACACCGAGCACGTCTGGCCGATCTGGCTCCACAACCTGAGCGTCGCGCTCGAAGCCAACGCACTCCCGTCCGTCGAATCGCTCCGGGACTGAACGGCCCGCTCGTCCGCTTCGTGAAAGTCTCGTGTTGATCGAGTCGTCGACGCCGCCCCCCGATCAGCGCCTCATCGAAAATGGCTTTCCGGCGGGCGACGAGGATCCGCCCCCCCTCGATTTGATTCCGGGTGGGGCTATTCGAGGTCGATCTCGGACGGGACCCTCAGTTCGAAGGAATGGGCGACAAGCACCGTGTTTTTTGAGGTCTTTCCCTTCCAGGAGACCGAGATGGTCTTGCCCCCTTCGTCCGTGATCTCAACGAGTCCGTATTGTCCAGAACCCGGATAGGTCCCCTCCGAGTACGGGCCACCCTTGACCGAACCACTTTTATCGAGAGCCGCCGCGTGAAAGACGGGGAAGCCGGCGCCAGCGTAGGTGTTGTTGGAGCCGTCATCGATGGCGATCATGTGCGCATCGCCCCCGATCATGCAGACGCTGTCTTGGAGATCATGATCAACGATGAACTGCGCAATCTCCCTCCGTTCCGTCGAATAGCTGTCCCAAGTGTCGGACCCATTGCCGGCGATCCAGGGAACGGAGGAGACGAGACGATGACGTCATTCTCCCGCTTCCCTCGGATAAGCTCGTCTTTCAACCACGCCTTCTGCTCGCGGCCGAGGGTGGTCTTGACGGCGTTGTCGGGCGCACTCTGGACGGTCCGCTCAGAACGCAGATCCATCAGGATGACTCGCACACGACCAACTTCGAAGGTTTGGTGGATCGGACCGCTCGACGGGAGGGGATAGTGAGGGGTCATTTCGCGGTAGACAAATTGCGCCGCCGATTTGGAGAGACTGCTGCCATTGCTGTTGTTCGGACCGAAGTCGTGGTCGTCCCAAACGTAAGCAATCGGGGTCTGGCCAAGCAGTTGTTTCCATTGCGGGGACGTGAGATTCGCGCGATAGGCGGCGCGAAAACGATCCGACTCGCTGGTTCCGATATCGGCGTAGAAAAAATCACCCGTGATCAGATGAAAAAGCGGAGCCTCGGCCGCAATCGTTTCAAATACGGGATGGCTCGATCCCGTCTCGCTGCAAGCGCCCACGGTGAAGTGAAACGATGCGGAGCCGGATGGGAATGTCCGGAAGGTGCCGCGGTGATCGTCCAGGACCCCGTCGACCTCGACTGCGTAATGGTAAAGCGTGTTCGCCTCCAGTCCGCTGACAGCGAGCGCCGCAACGCGGTCGTCGAACAGCCCGTTCGCCGGGACCGAGGGGGACCGGACGGCGTCGGAGAGATCGGGGGCCGTGCTGACCACCAGTCGCACGTTGCCACTCTCGGCCAAGATGCCCGAGCGCACCTCAGCAGAAGAAGAAGTCACCCCGCCAACCCAGACAAAGCAAAAGATCGAGGACGGTTGAGAACTGCGATGGGCACGGTATCGGAAAGTGATTTTGGGGGTTCGGGTGGCTTAAACAGTTGGGTTACAAGTGAAGCGTAAAATCTGATCTCAAGCCTCCAACCCGCACCAACCCTCTTGCGGGATTCAACGGCTGGTCACCACGGAATCTCCCCACCCCCATCCGCATCGGGGTCCTCATCCGTCGACCCACCCCTCGCCGTCGCCCCGAAGCTCCCGGTCACGTCGACCTCCCAGTCCTCGTAGGTTGTCTCCGGCAACTCATCGAGGAAGCGCGATGGCCGCTGAAATGCCTCCCCGTATCCGGCGTTCAACCGGAGTTCTGGATAGGTGAGATAAAGCTCATCCTTGCACCGCGTGACCGCTACGTAAAAGAGCCGCCGCTCTTCCTCCACGCCCTCATCGGTCTCCGTCGACCGCGCACTCGGAAACATTCCTTCCGTCAGCCATTCGACGAATACGATGTTCCACTCGAGACCCTTCGCCTGGTGGATCGTCGACAACGTCACCCGCTCGTCCTCAGCGACGTCCGGAGCCAGCGCGTCGTCCGTCTCGATCGAACCCAGCAGCGCCAATTGCGCGAGGAAGTCTGCGGTGCTGTCGTATTGCCGGGAATAATTCGCAAGGGTGTTGAGATCCTCCTTCCGCGCATCGTAGTTCGGGAACTTCGATTTCATGTATTCGTCATAAATCGCGAACATCACTGACTCGATCATCTCCCAAGGTGCGACCACCCGATCTCCGGGCATCAGATCCTCCAGCGTGAGCACCAGTTGCTCCCACGCCTTCACCGCTTTCGTCGGCACCTTCGCCTTTGCCCGCAAATCGGAAAACGTCCCACCTTTCCCCAGCGTCTGAGTGACCGCCACCCACAGATTCTCCGCCGCCTTCGGTCCGATCCCGGCGAGCAATTTGACCATCCGCTTGAAGGCGACCTCGTCCGTCGGGTTCACCGCGAACTTGAGAAACGCCGCGACGTCTTTCACGTGGGCCTGCTCGAAAAACCGCAACCCGCTGGTGATCGCAAACGGTATCCCCCGTCGCGTGAACTCAAGCTGGACCTCCAGCGAATGATAATGCGCGCGGTAAAGCACCGCCATCTCCCGCAAATCGACCCCCTCCTCGCTGAGTTCCAGGACCCGCTGGGCGATGAACGAAGCCTGCTGGTTGTTGGTCTGCAGCGGCACGACCGCTGGCTTCATCCCCAGTGACGCGCGCACGGCCCGGAGTTCTTTCTTGAACTGCTTTTCGTTCCCCGCGATCGCCGCGTTCGCCAACTCGAGCACCTCCGGCACGCTCCGGTAATTCGTCTCGATCTTGTGAACCACCGCGTCCGGATACCGCTCCGGAAACCTCAGAATGTTCGCAAAATTCGCCCCTCGCCACGAGTAGATCGACTGCGCGTCGTCGCCGACGACCATGATGTTACCGTGGACTTTGGCGATGTGATCGATCAGCTCGGCCTGCAGCCGATTGGTGTCCTGGTACTCATCGACCAGAACGTGACGGAAGTGCCGCTGATACCGCTCCGCCACGTCCGGACACGTCACGAAAAGCTCCAGTGTCTTGGAAAGTAAATCGTCGAAATCCATCGTATTCGACTCCCGCTTCCGCCCCTCGTAGGCCACGGCTACACGCTGAATCTGTTCCTCGAGCGGAATGAAATACTGGTAGCGGTCCCGCAGGATCTCCGGGATCGTCGTCCCGCAATTGATCGATAACCCGAAGATCTCCGCCAACACGCTCCCCTTCGGAAAGCGCTTGTCCTCGGTCCTCATCCCGTCCCGTGCGACGACCGACTCGATGAGATCCGTCTGGTCTTCCCGGTCCATGATCGAAAATCCCGGCCGAAAACCGATCCTCTCGGCATTCCGACGCAGAATCCGATTACCAATCGAATGAAAGGTTCCACCCCAGATCCCATCCGCCCCGCCAACAACGACACCCGCCACCCGCTCAAGCATTTCACGCGACGCCTTGTTGGTAAAAGTCAGCAGCAGGATCGACTCCGGAGCCACGCCCTGATCCAGCAACCAGGCGACGCGGAATGTCAGCGTCCGCGTTTTCCCACTCCCCGCCCCGGCGATCACCAGTGCCGCACCCGGCGGACTCGTCACCGCCGCAAGTTGCTGCTCATTCAGCTCCGCCGCGAAATCAATCCCCGACGCCGCACCCCCGGCCGGGGCCAATGAATATTTCCTCGCCATCAGCTGCGGCTCGCAAGCGTCTCCGCGCGGGCCACGCAGCGACCCAAAACCTCGCTCAAACGCGACGCGGATCTCCAAACGCCGACCCCCGACAAAACCACCAACCCCTCACCCAACCTCACGACCCACCCACAAATTTGCTCTTATCAATCCCCAGCCCATACTCCAAAAGCGACGCCGCGTCGTTCCACACGTTCGCTTTGTTGCTCCGCAGCACCACCGCGATCATGTCGCGACCGCCGTAGGACCCACTCGCGATGAGACAATGCCCCGACAGATTCGTGTAACCCGTCTTCATCCCGTTGCAGAATGAATAGGTCCGCAACACCCGGTTCGTGTTCGTCAGCGTCACGCCCTTCCCGCTGGCGTACTCAAACCGGTAGGACTTGATCGCCATGATGTCCCGCAACAGCGGATTTCGATAAGCCGCCCGCGCGATGCACGCCATGTCTCTCGCCGTGGAAAGCTGGCGGCTATCCGGCAGACCGTTTGCGTTGGTGAAATTGGAATTTTGTGCGCCCAACCGCTGCGCCTCGCGATTCATCTTCGTCGCAAACGCGTCGATGTCCCCCGCGTTATCGCGCCCCAACGCGTGAGCCACGTCGTTCGCGCTCTTGACGAGCAACGCCTTCAGCAGATCCGTGCGCCGATACTTGTCCCCCTCCTTGAGATACAGCTTCGTTGGTGACTCCAACGTATCCGACTTCTCCACCGTGAGCTTCCCGTCCAGATCCCCAGACTTCGCCACCACCAGAGCCGTGAGCAACTTCTGCGTGCTCGCAACCGGCGTCAGGTAAGTGTCCGCTTTCTTGTAAAGAACCTCGCCGGTATTCGCGTCGAACAGGATCGCCGACTTGCCAAAAATCTTCGGCGGATCCGCGGCCAGCGCGACGTGGGCAACCAGAAAAAAGACGAGAGCGAAGCGAAGATTTTTCACGATGTCGGGGAAACTAGCGGGCACCAGTCGTGACTTTAAGGTTTTTTTCCAGCAACTCGTCCCGTGGCGCCCCCAGCTCAACGGAGCGGTAGTAATGGCGCTTCGCCAATTCGACCGACGGCGGGCGACGCTCCATGTAAAGCAGCGCCAGATTGTAATGCGCGTCGCGGTATTCCGGATCGAGCTCAACGGCCCGCCGCAACTCCGCCTCGGCCCCGTCCTTCCAACCCTTCACTCCCAGCGTCACGCCGTAGTAATTGTGCGCGCGCGCGTTCGCCTCGTCGTAAAGAGTCGCCTGCGCCAGAGCCGCCAGAGCTTCGTCGATGCGCTGGTTTTCGTAGAACATGATTCCCAATGTCAGCCACGCCGCCCCGGTCTTGATTCGCTGCTGGACGACGTTCATGAGCACGGTTTCGGCCGCTTCGAGATTCCCCGCCCGGTACTCGACCACGCCCAAATTGACCGAACCCACCACGTTGTTCGGAGCCAGCTCGATCACCTTCTTGTAAGCCTCCCGCGCCGCGTCGTAGTCACCGAGCGCAAACGCCTCGTTCCCCGCCGCCGCCGCCGCCCGCGCCACTTCCGGCACAAACGTATCCGGATTCTCCTGCGCCACCGCGCTCGCGCCCAACGCCACCAAACCAATGAAAATTCTTACCATCACAACCTAGCCTCCAATCGACTTGTCCGTCGCCGCGCCGACGGCCTCGATGATCGCCGACCGCACCGCGGCGCTTTCCAACACCCTCAGGCCGGCCGCGGTCGTCCCCCCGGGACTCGTCACGGCCTCGCGCAGCACCGCCGGGTGTTCCTTCGTCTCTGCCACCATCGCCGCCGCGCCCATTACCGTCTGCACCGCCAGCTGCGACGCCAGCGCCCGCGGCAAACCAACCGCGACGCCGCCATCCGACAAGGCCTCGATGACCAGATAAACGTAAGCCGGCCCGCTTCCGCTCAACCCCGTAACGGCGTCAAGCTGCGACTCGGGCACGGGCAACGCCAGCCCGACCGCGCCAAAGATTTTTTTCGTCAAAGCCAGGTCCGCTTCCGTCACCCCCGCACCCGCCGAGAACGCCGTCGCGCTCCGTCCCACCTGCGCCGCCGTGTTCGGCATCGCCCTCACGACCCGCACCCCGTCGCCCACCATCTCCCCCAGCGAATCGAGCGGCAAACCCGCCGCAATCGAAATGAAAAGTTTCCCGTCCAGTGCCCCACCACACTGCGCGACGGCGGCCTCCGCGTCGGACGGCTTCACGCACAAAATCACCACGTCGGCCGTTTTCACCGCGGCCTCGTTCGATTCCGCCGCCTTCACGCCAAGCTGGGACGCCAGCGCACTCCTCGCCACGTTGCTCGCATCCGCCACGGTGATGTCACCCGCAACGCAAACGTCCGAATCCACCAAACCACGAGTCAGCGCCGTCGCCATCTTCCCCGCCCCCAAAAAAGCAATCTTCATGGGCGGCAACGTATTGCCACCGGTCACCTTCCTCAAGTCACCAAATCGCCGGGCTCCCCTCCCCGACCATTCCTTTGCCCCGCAGAATCTCCCAACCATCACAACATCACCCGTTGCAAAGCGGGACCAGCGAGGTTTCTCGTTTCTCCCGGCCGCAATCTGTCCTAGAACGGTGTCATGACTCGTCTCCTTTCAACCCTGTTCGCCCTCCTGTTCCTTTCCGCCTGCGCGACCACGCCGCAATCCGAACTCGCCACCGACGACGATGCCGCCGCTCAGATCCAGGCTCAGGGCGAACCCCAGCCCTCCCTCGATGCGCCTTTCGACGACACCAGCTACGCAGAAGCCGAAACAAGTCCTTTCTTCATGGACTGATCAGTCACCCGGAATCGAACTTCGAAAACCCATGCCCACGCTCAATAAACAATTCCCGCGCCTCCTCCCCACACCCGCCAAGAAAAACATGTCCGTCGCCGACCTCGTCGACGGCACGTTCAAAGCCTACAACGGCGCCCGACTCGCCGAAGCCTGCCGCCTCTTTACCAACAAGATGCTCGAAGGTGACGGCACCGTCGGCATGTCCCTCACCGGCGCCCTCACCCCCGCCGGCCTCGGCAAATCCTGCCTCGTCCCCCTCCTCAAAGCCGGGTTCGTCGACTGGATCATTTCGACCGGGGCCAACCTCTACCACGATCTCCACTACGGCCTCGGGATGGAACTCTTCGCCGGCTCGCCGAACCTCAACGACATCGACCTCCGCCACGCTGGCGTCATCCGCATCTACGACGTCCTCTTCGATTACGACGTCCTCCTCGACACCGACGCCTTCGTCCGCCAGGTCATCCAAGGTCCCGAATTTCAACGCTCCCTCGGCACCGACGAATTCCATTTCCTCCTCGGTAAATACGTCCACGAACGCGAGAAAACCCTCGGCATCTCCGAGCACAGCCTACTCGCCGCCGCCTACAAATACCGAGTCCCCATCTTCACGAGCAGCCCGGGCGATTCTTCGATCGGAATGAACGTCGCCGCCATGTCGCTGCGCGATTCCAAGCTCAGCTTCGACGTCAACCGCGACGTCAACCAAACCGCCTCGATTGTCTACGACGCCAAATCCTCCGGCGGGAAAAGCAGCGTTTTCATTCTCGGTGGCGGCAGCCCGAAAAATTTTATGCTCCAGACCGAACCCCAGATCCAGGAGGTGATGGGCATCGAAGAGCGCGGCCACGACTACGTCCTCCAGTGCACCGATGCCCGCCCCGACACCGGCGGCCTCAGCGGTGCCACCCCGGGAGAAGCCGTGAGTTGGGGAAAAATTGATCCCGACTCCCTGCCCGATTGCGTCGTCTGTTACCTCGACACCACCGTCGCCCTTCCCCTCATCACCGCCTACGCCCTCAGCCGCACCAAGCCACGCCGACCGAAGAAGCTCTACGACCGGCGCGACGAAATGCTCGAGAAAGTCCGCCAGCAATACCTCAAGGTCGGCCAGGTCGACAAAGTCGCCCACCGCACCGACGTCACGAAAAAGAAAAAGCCCAACCGCAACCTCGCCAAACGCTCCTCCAGCGTCGGCATCAAGTAACGGCCCCCGCGACAACGGCCCCGGCAGGAGCTAGAAGCCGCGGTAATGATAGCTGAGCATCCGAAAGCTATCCGCGTCCTTCTCCGCCAAGTATAGAAACAGTCGCAGCGAGGTGTAGGATTGCGTCCACTGATATCCGAGCACCGTCTGAACCACTCCATCCTCGCGGGTCTTCGACCGCGAAATGTTCCGACTCGTCCCGTATTTCCGATCCAAATTCCGCCGCGTCTGCTCAAAGATCGCGTTCAACTTCGACGTGTCCCACGAAGGGTCCGCGTACTGCAATTCCACCTCGGCCAGCGCGTCGTTTACAAAATAAAAGATGGACCGCTTCAACCGCGGATCCGGATGGCCTTCGACGATAATGGCTCGGCGGTTATCGATCTCCTTCTCTTCGACCACCTCCGCCTTGGCTTTCGTCACCGTGCTCTCAACGAGCGCCGGCGGATCCCCCCACCGAAAGTTAAAGGGCACCTTGATCTCTTCCGCCGCTTCCGCAATTCCCGCCGCCAAAGCGAGAACCCCAACCACTAAATTCCTCGTCACCCTCACTCCTGATCACCATCCACGAGTTGAAAGTCCCCGCAATCAAATGCTGCGATCTTCTCGAGATTCAGTATCAAAAACTCTTCGACCACCGACCCGTTTCCCTGAAAAAGCCGAACGCCTCCCGAATCCTTCGCCGGAACCACCGCCACGCCAGTGAGTCCCGACCGATCGCTCACCCTCACCAGCGGCAGACCGCTCTCCGTCGCAAGATAACTCCCCTGCGCATCAAACGCGCCAGCCAGCTTGATAACCTGACCGTCGCGGGCCAATTCGTTCGGTTCCAACGCGACCTCCGCCGACAGCGACCTGGATTCAGCGCCTCCATCCGAGGTCACCTCACCATCGACAACTCCAAAATTCTCGTTCGGCGTGATCATTCTTTCCAAAAGGATTCGCCAGTCGGACACCGGTCGGCCGTCGACCACCTCCGCCTCGCGGTCCGGTTCCAGCGCCAACACCCGCACCCGCTGTTCGTCCCCGCGAGCCTCGATCAAGGCAACGGCTTCCGCCACCGCGGAAGCGCTGATCTCCCTCGGGCGAAACCCGGATTCGTCCGGCGGCAGGGTCCGCAAAATTTCACCGTCACCCGCGATCTGCACCACCGCCGCCGTCTCCCCGTTCTCAACGATCGCCCACCGCGTGTCACCAAATCCAGCCGACCAATCCAGCACGCTTCCACCCTCGACCACCGGCGCAACTCCCTCGTCAACCTGCACATCCGACGCAACCGCCACGCCGTCTTCCAGCGCGTAGACCCTCTCACCCGCTTCGGTCCGCACTCTCACCGCGCTCCCAACCAGTCCGTTCAACGCCGTCGCTCCCGGAACGGAAACCGTCCAACCCGCGCCCCCTTCCGCCACCGGAACCCGCTCCAACACCGCACCCTTTTTCCCTTCGAACAGCACGATGAGGTTCGATTGATCCGCCAATTCAATGTCCGTCACGCGCGTGACTGCCGCGTCGCTCGCTTCGTCGATCCAATCGTTAAAATGGAACGCCTCGCCGCGAATCACGACGTCGCTTCCGACCACGAAGCCTCGTGCCGAGTACCGTCCCGCCGCGCAGCGCTGACCCGCGTCGTCCAGACCATCCCAATAGGTAATGAACCCGTTCAACCCCTTGTCGAAGGCCGCCGCGTCACGATCCGTCACCAGCCACCGGACCAACGCCCCGTCCGCGTCAAAAACCCCCAAGACAAACCGACCGTCCAAATCCGGAGGCGTGAACATCAAGCGGATCGGCGGCACGCCATCCGGTTTCAGCTCAGCCACGTCATCCGCACCCGACACCGATTGTGCCCTGACCCCCGTTACAGCCGCGAAAACCGCGAGAACCAATAGAAAATTTCTCACAAATAATGTCGCCAATCGATGTCAGCAAAAAGATTGTCCCGCCCCTCGCAGAACGCAAGGAACTCCGTGTCATCGCGCCCCGCCACCAACCCGTCGTAGAGTCGATTGAACCTCAGCACGTGATCCTTTGTCCGCTTCGTCGCGTAGGCGATCGCCGTCTCAGTTTTCATCAGAAACGCCCAATCGCTCGCCTGCGCCAGGAGAAGCTCCCGCGCCATTTGCCGCAAAATTCGCTCCGTCTCCGCCGTCGGACTCTCCGCATTCTCCCGAGCACATCGGATCATTCGCGCCGCCGCGGCGTGCAAGTGCGGATAGATCCAGGAATTACACCGATCCAGCCACACCTCCCAATAGCCCTTGTTCCCCCAGCTCGACGGCGAAGGCGAGACGAGCTGCAGCGTCGGATGCCGCTGCAAATAATCTTCCGGCGTCGTCAGCCGAAACGTGTCCTGATCAAACGCGGCCTTCCGCAAAAATAATTCTAAAAACTCCGGCCCCTCGAACCACCAATGCCCGAACAGCTCGGCGTCAAACGGACTCACCACCATCGGCTCCACCGGCAACTGCCGCGCCAGCGCGCCGATCTGCCCGACTCGGCTGTCCATGAAGTGCCCCGCGTGCGAGTCGGCAGCCCCCTCCGCCCATTCCCGATTGTAGATCTCCTTCTCCGGCCCGCCCGTGATCCGATGATATTTGATCCCGGTGAACCGGCGATGATCTGTCTTCAGAAAGCGGCTCAGGTATTCCTCCGGCAAATCCTGACCGATATCCCGGTAAAATTCCCGGTAAGCAGGGTCCCCGGGATACCCCTCCCGCGCACTCCAAACCTGCCGACTCGAATCCCGATCCCGGCCGAAAACCGCCGGCCCCTCGGGCAAAAAATACGGCGAGTAAATCGCGAACCGCGGCTTCGGCTGCCCAAACATCAGCCCATGCGCGTCCACCACGAACCAGCGAATCCCGGCCTCGCGTAACAGATCCCCGACGCCCTGCACGTAAGCGCACTCCGGCAGCCAGATCCCCCGCGGATCCCGCCCGAAGCACTCCCGATACGAATCCCGCCCAATGAGAATCTGCGCCCGCATCGCCTCGGGATATTGCTCCATCAACGGCAGAAATCCATGCGTCGCGGCGCACGTGATGATTTCGATCAACCCATCGTTCTGCAGTTCAGCAAACGCCCCAACGATGTCCCGCCCCAGATCCTTGACGTAAAATTCCAACCCACCTTCGAAACGGCGTAGATAGAAGCGAGCCAGCTCGTTCACCGCCGCATCTCCCTCGGTCCGCTCAATTTCCGCCCGCGCCAACTCCACCCCCCGCGCCAAATATCGCTCGGCCCGCGCCTGCAGCAGCGGATCCCGCAGCATCTCGCAAAGCGTCGGCGTCATCGTGAACGTCAGCTTCGCACTAACGCCCTCAGATTCCAGGCGCCGAAGCATCTGAAGGAGCGGCAAATACGTCTCCGTTATCGCCTCATAGAGCCAATCCTCCTCCAGAAACTCCTCGTGCTCCGGATGTCGGACAAACGGCAAATGAGCGTGCAAAATGAGGGCAAGGGAACCAACGGGCATCAGGAAAAAATGGGCAAAAGCCCAGCGCGCAACCATCACCCACCCCCCACCATCAGGTCAAGACGGGCGACCGCGGGAGCCAATACCATCATCCGATATCGGCAACACCCCGAGATTTGCCCAGCAAAGATTCGTTTGCCCGCCCCCCGCCGCCCGCCCTAACGTCGCGGTCTTGGAATGAAACGCTCCGCCCACCTCATCCTGCTCACAACCTTTGCGCTTTCCGCCCCCCTCCTTGCCCAGCCAACCCCGGAAGCAGCGACCAGTCCCACCCTCACCCGGAACGAGGCTTTTCGAAAAATCCAATCCGAAGTCAACGTCCGGCAAGCTCTGGAAAAAACCTCCGACGACCTCGATGCGAAGCGTTTCGACGCCGCACTCGCCCGTATCGAAGCACTCCCCGCCGACGTCCGCGACTCGAATCCCAGTTTACTCAATGCCCGCGGCGCCGCCCTCGTTCAGCTCGACCGAATCGACGAAGCCTCGGCCGCATTTAACCAAGTCCTCCAGATCGACCCCACCTTCTTTCCCGCCCGCTTCAACATCGGCGAAATTCTCTTCCAGCAGGGAAAATACGCCGAGGCTGCGACGCATTTTCGAACGATGATCAATAACTCCGGCGAGAACCCGTTGATCAAATTCAAAGTCTATCTCTCCTACCTCCTCTCCGACAACGAAGTCAGTGCCGAATACGCGCTCCGGAACATTCGCTTCCCTCTCGACGGACCCGCTTGGTATTTCGCCCAGGCCGCCTCGGAGGCCCGCCAGGGAAACAACAGGAAGGCTCGAGAACTCTCCGCGACCGGTCGTGAACTCCACCCCGACGACTCTGTATCCTACGTCGAATCGCTCGAAGACTCCCAACTCCTCCCCTGATCTCTCCCCATGGGTAAAAAGAAAAAGCACTCCCACAAACGCCCGCGCATCCTCGTGACCGGAGCCGCGGGGTTCATCGGCAGCGCAATCGTCAATGCCCTCAACGCCGACGGTCACAGCGATATCCTGGTGACCGACGTCCTCGGCTCCGACGAGAAATGGCGCAACCTCGCCCCCCTTCGCTTCGATGATTACCTGCAAGCGGACGACCTTCTCGCCCGGATCGAGGCCGATCCCGACGCGTTCGGACGCATCGACCGCGTTTTCCACCTCGGAGCCTGCTCAGCCACCACCGAGACCAACGGCGACTACCTCATCGCCAACAACTACCGCTACACGCAAACGCTCGCCGAATGGGCGCTAGCCCGCAACGCCCGCTTCGTCTACGCCTCTTCCGCCGCCACCTACGGCGACGGGGAGCAGGGAATGGACGACACCAACGACGATCTCCACCGCCTCCGCCCGCTCAATCTCTACGGGTACTCGAAACAGCTTTTCGACCTCCACGCCCAGCACCGCGGCTACCTCCGCGACATTGTCGGCGTCAAATATTTCAACGTCTACGGCCCGAACGAGTACCACAAGGGCGACATGCGCAGCCTCGTTTGCAAAGCCTACGATCAGATTCAGGACACCGGTCGCATCCGCCTCTTCAAGAGCCACCGCGACGATTACGCCGACGGCGAGCAAATGCGCGATTTCGTTTACGTGAAGGACGCCGTCGCGATGACCCTCCACCTCGCCGACAGCGAGGACGCTGGCGGCCTCTACAACGTCGGCTCCGGCGTCGCCCGCACTTGGCTTGATCTGGCCAACGCCCTCTTCTCCTCCCTGGACCGCAAGCCGGCCATCGTCTTCATCGACATGCCGGAATCGATCCGCGACCAATACCAATACTACACCTGCGCCGACATCGGAAAAATTCGCGCCACCGGCTACGATGTCGAGACGACTTCGCTCGAACGAGCGATCGCCGATTACGTGAAGAATTACCTCCAGCCCCACGCTCGCCTCGGCGACGAACCTTCCGCCTGATATGCGCCTCCTTACCACGCTCTTCCTCGCCAGCGCCCTCCCACTCCTCGCTCAAACCGAGAGCGACGTTCAAGCCCGCGTCAGCGACTCCACCAACCGCCTGGCGCAATCGGAAGGCGGCCAGCTCATCCTGGATTCGATCGAAGCTCACGGCGGCTTGAAGCGCTGGTTCACCAATGGACCACTCCACTTCCGCTGGATCTACCACCGTACCGATCAGGGTCCGGAATCCGTCGTGGACACCGTGGAAACCGTCGACCCCTGGTCGTCGAAAGTCGTCCACACCGTTCCCGCTCAGCCCGGAGTTTCGTTCGGGTGGGACGGTGAGAACTCGTGGATCAACCCCGCCGACGCTCAGTTCGGAACCCCTCCCGCGTTCTGGGCGCTCACGCCCTACTACTTCGTGGGCCTCCCGTTCGTTCTCGCCGACCCCGGGACAAATTTCGAAGTCCTCCCCGACATCGATTTCGAGGGCAAATCCTATCACCAGGTCAAAGTCACCTACGACGCCGGCACCGGTGACTCCCCCGACGACTATTACATTGCCGCCATCGACCCCGACACCAAACGCCTCCGCGGTGTCCGCTACGTCGTCACCAGCCCCGTCCTCGATCGCACCGGTCCGGGTCCCGAGAAGTTTCTGACGCACGAAGGCCTCCACGACGTCGATGGCGTCCTCCTCCCCACTTCCCACGTCACTTACGCGATGAACGGGGACGAGGTTGGAGAAAAAATGCGCACCGCCGAAGTCTCCGAAATCAAGTTTCTCGGAGACGAGGTCATCGATTTCACACCACCCGAAACCGCGAAAATCCTGGACTAAGCACCACCAAGAAAATCGCTTCCCAGCCCGCAAGCCTCCCCATGCCCGCAACCGTCCTGATCACCGGAGCCAACCGCGGCATCGGCCACGCCCTTGCCCTCGCCTTCGCCCGCTTGGACTGGACAGTCCACGCCGGCGCTCGTCACCCCGATGCCCCGTCCCTCACCACAGCCGCGGACCAGCATCCGAATCTTCATCCCGTCGAGATCGACGTCAACGACACCGCCACCCTCGCCCGCGCCGCCGCCACCCTCGGCGACACCCCGCTCGACGTCCTCGTCAACAACGCCGCCATCTTCCCCGGCGACGGCGACGAAACGCTCGAAACGCTGGATCCAAGTTGGTTCGCCGAAGCCGTGGAGACCAACGTTGCCGGCGTCGCCCGCGTCACCCGCACGTTCCTCCCCCACCTCCGCCGCGCCTCCAACGCCCGCATCGTCAACATCTCATCCGGCGCCGCCAGCATCGGCGAAAAGGAAGACCATTCCTACTATCCCTACGCGGTTTCCAAAGCCGCCCTCAACATGCTGACCCGCGCGATGGCGGCAGAATTCAAGCCCGAAGGCATCACCGTCACACCCATCAGCCCCGGCTGGGTAAAAACCGATATGGGCGGCGAAAACGCCCAAATCACGCCCGAAGAATCCGCCTCGTCCCTCGTCAGGACAATCATCAACCTCTCGTTAAATGACACCGGTCAATTCCTCGACCGCGACGGTCAGCGTGATCGCTATCCTTGGTAGGCCAAAGTTCTTCCCCAATCGCCCCAGCGATCCCAACCCGACTTTTTCACTTTTCCGACCTTCGACCAGCGCCTCAAATCCCGCGCTCAGCCTTCACCAACGCAACGGACTGACCAAAAATCACCCGCGCCCGGTCCAGTAAATCACCGGAGCCTGTCAACGATCCATCCCGTGCGTTGCTCTCCAGCGTCGCCATCAACGACGTGAACCCGATAAACCCAAAATTCGCCGCGCTCCCCTTCGCCTGGTGCGCCGCCCGCGAGGCTGCATCCGCGTTCGCCGAGTCAATCCCCCCCTGCACCTCTCCGAGAATTCTCGGCAAATCTTCCTCAAATTCCCGGTAGATCTCCACGAAATCCTCGGTGTAACCGTCCGCGATCATGTCGAGCTGATCAAAATCCACTACTGAATTCATGCCTCACCCTGCGACGAAGATCCATGGCCGTAAAGACTATAGGGTCGGAACAACGGAAAACGTCCCCCCATTCCGTGATCCAACCTCAATCCCACCGAACGCCCCCGATTCCTAAATCGCGTCCCCGACCGGCCACCGAAAAACACCCTCCCTCGCCAACCCCTCCGCCAGCCGCCGTTCGTACTCGACCCGAGGAATCTCCGCCGCCCCAAACCCCACCAAATGCGGCGTCGTCCACTGAACGTCCAGCAAAGTGAACCCACCGGCCTTGAGGATTCGAACGAGCGCGTTCAACCCGACCTTCGACGCCCCACCTACCCGAGAAAACATCGACTCCCCGAAGAACACCCCCCCGAGCGACACCCCGTAAAGCCCCCCCGCCAGCACCCCATCTCGCCAGACCTCGACCGAATGCGCGTGCCCCAGCGCGAATAATCTCCCGTAACTCCTCACGATCACTTCGTCGATCCACGTCTCGTCCCGCTCACCGCAGCCCCGCATCACCCCCTCGAAGTCCGTGTCTACCCGCACCTCCCAAGCCGGATCGCGCAGCGTCTTCACCGCCCCGTGGGGCACCCGAAACCCATCCAGCGGCAGGATCCCCCGGGGATCCGGCGCAAACCAACGGATGTCCGCCGGACCCATCGCCATCGGAAAAATTCCCGACCGGTAGGCGTGCAACAAGGTCTCCGTTGGAATCAGCATTGCCATCAAGTTCGGGTTCACTATGCTGCCGCGGTGAAAATTGTCTCTCTTCTTTGCGCGGTTTCCGCCGCGATCATCCTCTCCGGTTGCGCCTTCACGGAGACGTCGACCGACGAGGTCGGCGACCAATTCCAGGAAGGTATTCAAGGCCGCGGTCAGATCGTTCCAAACGACCCCACGAACGACGGATTCGGCAACGAATACAACTAACGCCGCGTGTCCGATCCCACTCCGTCCGCTCCCCGCGTCAGCGGCATCGTGATCCTCGACTTCGGGTCGCAATACACCCAAGTAATCGCCCGCCGGGTCCGCGAGTGCTCCGTCTACTCCGAGATCCTACCCCACGACACCAAAGCCTCCACCATCGCGAAACTCGAAGCCCGCGGAATCATTCTCTCCGGCGGACCCGCCAGCGTCTACGCGAAGAACGCGCCCAAGATTGATAAGAAAATTTTCGACCTCGGCCTGCCCGTTCTCGGGATCTGCTACGGCATGCAGCTCATCGCCCACAATCTTGGCGGCAAGGTCGAACGCTCCACCCATCGCGAATACGGCCCGGGAACCCTCCGAGTCACCTCTCAAACCAAACTTTTCGCGGAACTCCCGCGCGAACTCAAGGTCTGGAACTCCCACGGCGACCGTCTCACCACCCTCCCCGCAGGATTCAAACCCCTCGGGCGCACCGAGAACTCTCCCCACGCCGTCATCGGAGACACCAAGCGCAAGATTTTTGGCCTCCAATTCCATCCCGAAGTCGTCCACACCCCGCGGGGCAAGGAGATTGTCGCCAACTTCGTCAACCGTGTCTGCGGGTGCCCTTCCGACTGGACGATGGGATCGTTCATCGAGACCACCTGTGAACAAATCCGCGCCCAGGTGGGCGCAGACCGCGTCATTCTCGGCCTCAGCGGCGGCGTCGATTCTTCCGTTGCCGCCGCCCTCCTCCACCAGGCCATCGGCGATCAGCTCACCTGCATCTTCGTCGACAATGGTCTCGTCCGCGCCCGTGAAACCGAGGCGGTCAAAAAACTCTTCGCCGGCCACTTCAAGATCAACCTCGAGGTCATCGACGCCTCTCGCCGCTTTCTCACCAAACTCAAAGGCGTCACCGACCCCGAGCGTAAACGCAAAATCATCGGCAACGAATTTATCAAAGTCTTCGAGCAGGCCGCTCGCGATCTCAAGAAGAGCGTGAAAGGCAAACACGGCTATAAATTCCTCGGCCAAGGCACCCTCTACCCCGACGTCATCGAATCCGTCGCCATCGCGGGCAACCCCGCCGCCCTCATCAAATCCCACCACAATGTCGGCGGTCTCCCCGAACGAATGAAGTTCCAGCTCGTCGAGCCGCTTCGCCAGCTCTTCAAGGACGAGGTCCGCCAAGTGGGCCGCGAACTCGGCCTCCCCGAATCCCTCGTCGGCCGCCAACCGTTCCCCGGCCCCGGCCTCGCGGTCCGGATCCTCGGCGAGATCACGCCCGAGCGCCTGCGCATCGTCCGCGAATCCGACACCATCGTTCTCGAGGAAATGAAATCCTCCGGCTGGTACGGCAAAGTCTGGCAATCCTTCGCCGTCCTCCTCCCCGTCCGCAGCGTCGGCGTCATGGGCGACGAACGCACCTACGACTACACCATCGCTCTCCGCGTCGTGGACAGTCAGGACGGAATGACCGCCAACTGGGTCCGCCTCCCCTACGAACTCCTCGGCAAAATCTCGACTCGCATCATCAACGAAGTCAACGGCGTCAACCGCGTCTGCTACGACATCTCCAGCAAACCCCCAGCTACCATCGAATGGGAATAGGCGAACCCGGGAGCCGCGACCGTTCGGCGCGGCCCTGATTTTGCCCTCCCCAGCCACTCCCGCACCGCCGCACCGCAGAAAAACCAAATTCCATAAGCCCGCCGCGTCTGCTACCTGTTATCCGATGAGTGTCGACCGAGCCATCTATCCAGGCAGCTTCGACCCGATTACCTTCGGCCACCTCGACATCATCGAGCGCGCGCTGGCAATGTTCGACCGCTTGATCGTCGCGGTCGCTGCTAGCGAGTCCAAAGCCCCCCTCTTCACCGTCGACGAGCGGGCGGCCATGATCCGTGACGCGGTCCCCAACGGAGCCAACGTCACGGTTCTCACGTTCGACGACCTGCTCATCAATTTTGCCCAGCGGGAAGACACCTTCACCGTCATTCGCGGCCTCCGCGCCGTCTCTGATTTCGAATTCGAATTTCAAATGGCGCTCATGAACCGCCGCCTCGACGCCCGCCTCGAGACCGTTTTCCTCACGCCCAAGGAGGACTGCACCTTCATCAGCTCCCGCATCGTCAAGGAAGTCGCCCGCCTCGGCGGCGACGTCACCGCTTTCGTCCCCGCCTCCGTCGCGCAAACCCTGCTGGACCGTGCTCAGGGCCAGCCCACAGCCCCGAAAAAATGATGACCCGCCTCCAGGCGCACCGCGCCCACATCCCTCACGATGGATCCGTTCAGGTCACCGGCGACCTCGACCCCGCAATTCTCAATCTCGAAGAGACCGAATGGACCGCCACCTCTCCGATTCGCTTTTCCGTCGAGGTCAGCCTCTCCGGTGGCGACATCTATGGTCTCGGCTACGCCGCCATCGACATCGCCTCCCGTTGCGTCAAGTGCCTCGAAGAATTTGAGACCTCGCTCGAAATCCCCGATCTGGCCCTCCACAAAGAAGCCGACGGGCGCGAACTCGTGGACTTGACCGACGAACTTCGCGAGGATATTCTCCTCCTCTTGCCCTCGCATCCCCGATGCGATGTCAATGGACACCGCGAATGTTCCGCGACGTTCCGCACCGCACCGCAGGCCCCGCTCGCAGATGAGCCGGTCGACCGGTCCGACGCTTGGAACGTTCTTGACCAATTCAAATCAAATCAATAATCAACCCGGCCCACCAAGCCCGATCCCATGGCAGTTCCGAAACGCAAAGTCTCCAAAATGAAGCTCCGCAGCCGCAAGGCCGCGAACCGCTGGCACGCTCCGCAACTCAGCAAGTGCACCCAGTGCGCCGCTCCAGTTCTGCCCCACATCGCCTGCCCTTCCTGCGGCTACTACAAAGGCCGCCAGGTTCTCACGATCGACGCGCTTTGAGTCTTCGGACTCGTGTTTCGTGACGGGCGGACGGTGATTGGTAGTCTCTCATCGCGGCGTTTCATCGACATGCGGCCTCACCGTTCACCGATCCAGATTCTCCACTCTCGCCCTTTCCAGTGAAAGTCGCCCTCGACGCCATGGGCGGCGACCACGCCCCGCGCAATACCGTCGAGGGGGCCGTCATGGCCCTCCGCGAGTTTCCGAAAATCGAAACGATTTTCCTGACCGGCGACGAAACCGCCCTCAAGGCGGAAATCGCCCGCACCGGCTACACCGACAACCGACTCAAGGTCGTCCACACCACGCAAGTCGTGGAAATGTCCGACCACCCGGTCGAGGCCGTTCGCCGCAAGAAGGACAGCTCCCTCTCGCGCGCCGTCGACCTCGTCAAATCCGGCGACGCCGATGCCGTTGTCTCCGCCGGCAATACCGGCGCGATGGTCGCCGCGACCACGATCAAGCTCCGCACCCTCGAAGGCGTGGAACGCCCCGGCATCGGCTCCTACCTCCCGACGGAATCGAACGTCTGCATCCTCATCGACGCGGGAGCCAACGTCGACGCCCGCCCCATCCACATGCTGCAATACGCCATCATGGGCACCGTCCTCTCGAAGCACGTTCTCGGCTTCGAAAACCCCTCCGTCGGCCTCATGTCCATCGGCAGCGAGGACGCCAAAGGTAGCGAATTCACCAAGGAAATTTTCAAGCTCCTCCGGAAAAGCTCCCTCAACTTCCGCGGAAACGTCGAGGGCCACGATCTCTTCCAAAATCCCGTCGAGGTCGTCCTCTGCGACGGATTCACCGGCAACGTCGTCCTCAAGACCTGCGAGGCCACCGCGTCCGCCGTCTTCCGCTGGCTCAAACACGAACTCATGGCCAACCCCAAGCGGAAGCTGGGTGCCGTCCTCGCCAAGGACGCCTTCATGGCCATCCGCGACAAGACGAACTACGAAACCTACGGTGGTAGCCCGCTCGTCGGCGTCGATGGCGTCGCCATCATCGCCCACGGTTCCAGCACCGCGCTTGCCATCAAAAACGCGATTCGGGTAGGCTGCGAGTTCGTCGATCGGAAGATCAATCCTCGAATCATTGAGGCGATTAAGCAGTTTAATGAAAAAGTCTCCTCGGACCCGGACCCAACAGCCTAACCGCACCGTCTCCATTATCGGCACCGGCAGTTACGTCCCCGAACGCATCCTCACCAACGCCGAACTTGAGAAACTCGTCGACACCAACGACGAATGGATCACCTCCCGCACCGGGATCAAGGAGCGCCGCATCGCCGCCGAAGGCGAACACACCAGCCACCTGGCCGCCGAAGCCGCTCGCCGCGCCATGGAACAAGCCGGGGTCGCCGCCAACGAGATCGATCTCATCATCGTCGCGACCGTCACCCCCGACACGTTTTTCCCCTCCACCGCCTGCCACGTTCAGCGCCACCTCGGCGCAAAGGAAGCCGCCTGCTTCGACGTCTCGGCCGCCTGCTCCGGATTCCTCTACGGCGTCGAGATCGCGCAGCAATTCATCGCCAACCACACCTACGAAACCATTCTCGTGATCGGTGCCGACAAACTCTCGTCGATCATGAATTGGGACGACCGCAACACCTGCGTCCTCTTCGGCGACGGCGCCGGGGCCGCCATCCTCCGCTACCGCGCCGGGTCTCACGGCGTCATCACGACCTACATGGGCAGCGACGGCAACTACGGCGACATCCTCCACATGCCCGGCGGTGGTTGCGCCATCCCAGTCACCAAGGAAAACGTCGACGAGCGTCTCAACACCCTCCACATGAACGGCCGCGAGACGTTCAAGCAGGCGGTCCTCTCCATGGGCCACTCCGCGAAACAGGCGCTCGAAGCCGCCGACCTCACCATCGACGACCTCACCTGCATCATCCCCCACCAGGCGAACATGCGCATCATCGAGGCTCTCTCCGATCGGATGAAGATTCCCATCGAGAAGTTCATGGTCAATCTCGACCGCTACGGCAACACCTCCGCCGCCGCCGTCGCCATCGCCCTCGACGAAGCGAATCGCTCCGGGCGCTTCGAGGTCGGCGACTACATTCTCCTCGTGGTCTTCGGCGGAGGCCTCACCTTCGCCAGCTCCGTCATCCAGTGGTGACCCTCGCTGCAACCAGCCTACCCCGGAGGGCGAGGCTCACCCCGAGCCGTATTGATAAGAACCGTCGCTGATCGGTAACGGCTCTCCCGAAAACCACCCCCCCGGCAACACCAGACCGAAGCAAGGCCCCGGCCTCAATGCACTTCCACCGGAGCCCAGTCCAAAAGCCGAAGATAGACACCCGGCAAGCCCGGATCCCGCAGCGCTTCCCGACTGGTCACCACCACCGACGCCCCGGTCGGCACCTCGGCCACCACCTCCTCCCGCTCACCCTCCGCCAGCGCATCCAGACCGTCCAGCACGACCAGCGTCCGATGCGGATCCTCCGTCCGCCGAGAAGCTTCGCCCGCCCGGTCCGTTCCCCGCGAGGGCCGAATCGGTCGAAAGGACCGTACGGCGATCCGGTAAAAGGGCCGCCGCTGCCCCGACTCGAGCTCGTCCAGCCAGCGAGCTAACAGCGCCGTTTTGCCCACCCCCGCCTCGCCCACCACCTGCACCCCGCACCCGTCCCCACCCGGCACCAGCTCGTGGAGCCGCCGCAACTCTCTCTCCCGCCCCCGCACCCCGTCCCCCGCGCACGGCAGCACGCCAAAGATTTCCACCCGACGCGCGGTGGTTTCCCCCAGCCCCTCCGCCAGCACCCCCACCAGCCGCTCCAACGCCGCCCGATCCGCCAGCCCCGCCCCGAGTCGCACCGTGACCTCCCCCGCACCCAGCGCTCCGCTCCCCCGCCCGGAGTGGACCCGCACCGGCTGCCCCTTGTCGTTCAAGTTCGAATTCTGCCGCCGAAACCAACCCTGCAGCCGCCGTCCGGCGGAATCCCCCGGCTCGACCTCCAGCACGTCCCGCAGCCACCGGACGCTATCGGCCTTCTGCACCAGACCATCCAGCGTGCAAGCCGCGCTCCCCCGCCCGCCCTCCAGCAAAGGCGCGCCCGCGCCCCGTCCCTCCCCGAGCGCCAATCTCACCAGCGCCAGCGTCAACACCCGCAGACCCCGCAGGGACCGCAACGGACGCTCCCCCCCGCCACTCCCGCCACTTCCCGCCCGCTCGTCCGCCACCACCACCCCGCGCGGAGTCGTGAGCACGACCCGCCGCAGGCGCCGACCGCTCCCGTCGAAATGCAGCTCGATGTGATCTGGCATGGCGCGATCAGTTCAAAGGTTCGCCGGAAGCTACGGAAACGAATCCGCCCCCGGCAACCCCCTTCGACCCGCTTCGGAAAAAAGTTTGGAAAAAAACGCGGAAAAAGAATCGGAGGAAACCCCCGTCCCCCCGCCCTACACCCAACCCCATGCAACCGCCCTGCCAGGTCACCGGACCGCGCCCCCCGATCGTCGGAGCGGATTCCACCACCATCAGACCCAATCCACTTTTCGCCAGGTCGCAGTCGGAAATCACCAGAGCCCCCGCGAAAATCACCAGACCCGCTCCGAATTTCATCGGAGCGGCCCGGAAAATCGTCGGACCCAGCGCAAATTTCGACCGAGCGGACCGCCCACTCGACCGACCAGCCCCATAAATCTCCAACCCAACCCCCCCGCTCCCCCCACCCACTCAACCAATAACTCATAACCAACGCCCCATCAGCCATGCCTGACCCCACGCCCAACCCCAGCGATCCGACCGCCCCCGCCCCATCGCGGCCCGCCCCCTCCCCGTTCAACGAAGCCCAGCTCACCGCCCTCACCCGCACCGAAGAAGTCTGCCGCGTCGCCCTCCAACCCGAGCACCTCGCCCCGCTCACCACCCTCGACGACGGCGAGACACCCAGCGAAGCCGACGTCACCGAGGCCGGCATCCGCGCCACCCTCGACCTCTGCGCCCAAGCCCGCGGCCTCGCCGCCAGCGCCGTCGGAGCCACCGGCGACAAGCGCCGCAGCAGCCGCGCCGAAGACGACGCCGAGACCACCCTCCTCACACTCATCCGCTTCTTCCAAGCCCGTGCCCGCCAGAAGCACTTCTTCACCAACCCCACCCGCCTCCGCGAATACGGAGTCGGCGAGGACATCGACGTGAGCCGCGCCGTCCTCGAGCAATACGGCCAAGCCATCTACGAGAAAACCGCCGCCGACTCCCTTCCTCGAGTCACCGCTGCCAAACGCGCAGAACTCCGCGCCGCCCTCACGGCCTACCAGGCCGCCCAAACCACCCAGACCACCGCCACCGGCACCGCCGGCGGCCAACGCTTCGACCGCGACGCCCTCGTCCGCGAGTCCACCGCCGGACGCATGAAACTCCAATTCGCCGCCGACGCCGAATGGCCCCACACCGACCCAGCAAACCACTCGATCCGCCGCCAATTCCAACTCCCCGCCACCCGCCCCTTCCTGGGCTAACCCGCAACCCAGCGGCTCCGCCCACCCATCCCACGTCGATGTCGAACGCCTTCCTTACCTCCCGGCAGCGAGCGCGCAGTTGCACCCTGGCCCTGGTCCTCGGCGCTGCACCAATGGGGGCCTTCGCCCAGGTCAATTACAACTCCCAGGAAGACGTTTACGCCCAGGACTTCAACAGCCTCCCCTCCACCGGCTCGTCGTTCACCTGGCTCGACAACGCGACCATCCCCGGCTGGTTCGCCCACAACTCGGTCGGCGTGAGCTTCAACCCCGCCGGCATAACGACTGGCTCCACCACCACCGGCGACCTCTACAGCTTTGGTAGCAATACGTCCACCGACCGCGCCCTCGGCTCGATCAGCTCCGGCACGGTCGGCGACCTGATGTGGGGCGTCCAATTCGTCAATAATACCGGCACCATCATCACCGGTTTCTCCCTCGGCTACACGGGTGAACAATGGCGGCGCGCCTCCGCCGCCGAGCAGGCGCTCAGCGTCGAATTCAGCCTCGCCGCCACGAGTCTCGCCAGTGGCGACTACTTCACCATCCAGGGCCTCGGGTTCGTTAGCCCCGACACCGCCGGCAGCACTGGCGCACGCGACGGCAACGCCAGCGCCTACCGCACCGTGATCGGCCCCGCCACCATCAACAACATCAACTGGACGCCCGGCACATCCCTCTGGATCCGCTTCCTCGATCCGGACCACTCCGGCAGTGACCACGGCCTCGCCATCGACGACTTCACGTTCACCGCCGCCGACGCGTCGCCGAACTACGCCCCGCCCACCGGCTATTACGCCGCCGCCCAAGGTCTCACCGGCGAACCCCTCGCCGCCGCCCTCGCGAACATCATCGCCCCCCACACCGTCCTCGCCCTCGATCTCGGCGCGTGGGACGCTATCGAGACCCTCGACGAAGATCCCGTCGACCCCGACTACGTCACGCTCACCTACACGGACGGTTCGATCCTCAAGACGGACACCACCTGGACCCTCGAGTCCCTCTGGCCCGCCAGCCGCGGCATCGACGTCACCGGCCCCGACGCCACCGACCTCTTCAATCTCCGCGCCGTCCTCGCCGCCGTGACCACCGCCCGCGCCGATCGCATCTTCGACCTCAGCGACCCGCAGGACGTGGGCTTTGCTTCCCCGGCACATTCTGACGCCGCTCCCGGCACCAGCGCCGACACCGATTCCTGGCAGCCCGCCCCTGACGAACGCGGCGACATCGCCCGCGCCCTTTTCTACATGGACGTTCGCTACAACGGCCTCGAAGCCGCCACCACCGACCTCGTTCTGGAAAATCAAATCGGCACCACCGCCGACATGGCCGTGCTCACCACCCTGCTCCAGTGGCACCATGACGACCCCGTGAGTGAAGCCGAACGCCTGCGCAACCACCGCATTTTCACACTCTACCAGCACAACCGCAATCCGTTCATCGATCGCCCCGAGTTCGCCGACCTCATCTTCGGCGACTTCGTCGAGCAATCGCAGGACCTCGACCTCGACGGCCTCCCCGGCTACTGGGAGGCGCTCCACGCGTTTGACCCCGAGGACCCCACCGATGCCAGCACCGACGCCGACAGCGACGGCTTCAGCAACTTCGAGGAATACTGGATGGGCTCCGACCCGCACTCCGCCTCGAGCCCACCAGCGCTCATCGTCGATGCCGCCCACACCGGCTCGGTTCAGGACGGCACAGCGGCGTATCCCTTCAAGACCATCCAAGGCGCCGTGAACGCCGTGCCCGACACCCAGCTTCGTGCCATCCTCGTCAAACCCGGCACCTACCTTGGTCCCTACATCGACGACAAGCAGCACATCCACCTCTTCAGCGAACAAGGACCCGAAGTCACCATCATCGAGGCCAATCCCACCAACAGCTCCGTCGTCCGCCTCTACGACTTCGACCGAGCCAGCTTCGTAGGCTTCACCGTTCGCGACGCTGACACCACCTGGTTCGGAGCCGGTCTGCGCATCGACTCGCCGAACGGCGAAATCCTCGTCGCCAACAACATCGTCACCAACAACGTCACGACCAACACCTCCTCCGGCGGCGGCGGGATCTACCTGAAAGCCGGGGCCGGATCCCGCCTCGTCAACAACATCATCTTTGGAAACAGCGCCAAGCGCGGCGGCGGCGTCCTCTTCGCCGGCGGCAACGCCGACTTCTGGCACAACACCATCGTCGGCAACACCGCCACCGCCGGCAACGGCGGCGGACTCAGCGCCATCCAGGGCGTCACCCCCGACATCCGCAACAACATCATCTGGCAAAACGTCGGCTCCGCCCCCAACGCCCAGCTCCACCAGCTCCCCACCGCCACCTCAAACCTCATCCAGGACGCCGCCTCGGGCAGCGGCAACCTTTCCTCCGACCCCCTCTTCATCGACGCCCCCAACTCCGACTACCACCTCCAATCAACATCCCCCGCCCGCAACGCCGCCACCCCCGTCCCGCTAGCTAACGACTTCGAGTTCGACCCCCGCCCCGACACCGCCTCCAGCCTCCCGGACCTCGGTGCCGATGAGGTAGTTATTGCCGATCCGAACGGGGATTCCGACGAGGATGATTTGCCGAATCAATGGGAACTCCAGCACAACCTCGACCCAAATAACGGTGACGAGAACAATAATGGCATTCCCGACGGATTGGACGATTTCGATGGGGATGGTGTTAGCAATTATCAGGAATATCTCGATGGGACTGATCCGCTTGATGCAGGAAGCGGCCTGAGTCCTCCGATTGCGTCGGTTGATGCCGGAAATACCAATGAATTACTGATCTTTACTCCATTAAGCCCCTGAACAACTAACGTTGATTCTTTTGAATGATTGTGTTTGGTGGCGGAAAGTCTTCGGAAATACTCCCCGTATACCAGCGCTGCGACAAAACGATGTCTCGTTGGTTGTTTGTATTAGCTTGGCGATCCCATTTTAAATTAGGTCAAAATAATTATATCGCAGTAAAGCGGGAATGGTTGGCAGAGATGTCTGCATCGATCCCATCAACGACGCGAAGTTGAATTTATAAGTTCACCCTCAATGAAAAATCATAAGATTCATTTAATCCTTGTCGGATTGATTGCAGTATTCAGTACTCAAGCATGGGCCTGTTCTAAATGCGATGGCATCAAATATCGCATGTTTGGAAAGTTCGATATCGAGTTTGCGGATCCTTCAGATACCATGGATCCAACTTTACTGGTATATACTAGTGGAAATCAGTCTCTTCAGGCCGATTGGCCTGGAGATTACAACGGCCCAATTATCGAGGCTGAAGAAGAGGCTGTGGTGTACCCGGATGAACAATTTTTGGTTTCGGGAGGAACGAATGACGCTGTAGATATTCCGGTTGCATATTCTCGGATCGAAGTACGAATGCAATTTCCGGCTTGCTACAGAAAGTTTATGATAGGCGGAGACGAATATGGTATTGGAAAAGGGCTTAAAGCAGAGGGAACTAATTCGGAGTCTCGTTTACCTGTTAATATTAGGGTAATAGAGAAAACAGAGGCGGATGAAAAATCGGTTGTGGTGATAATTTCATGCGAAGCGCAGACGCCGGATGATCAGTTAGCTGGCTTTAGCCTATTGATGGAAGTGATAACGGCGGGAGCCGATGAAGGCCCTGGCCTGGGTAGTTTCAAATCAAACTTTGCTTTGGGAGATAAGGGGAGAGTGAAATGGTACGCAGCTCATATTGAAGATTGCGTGGATCTGGAGTCCGTGACGTTTTCATATTACGGCGGGGATCCTGATGTGGAGGAGGTTGAAGACGGCAGTAGAAAGCAGACAAGAATAACGAACCAAGGCTTGGTCGATGCGGGTGCGACTGCGGGCCAACTAACGATCCGGTTCTATGACGAAAGCCAGGTTGGCAGCGTAGGGCCTGGCGGTTTTTATGCAACCAGCGGCACGCCGACTAAATCAGTGGTCGTCGAAGAAGAAACGGGCGGAACCGTATCTTATAAAGAATACAGAAGTGGCGTGATTAGCGGGGACTGGACTTTTTCGGAAGGAAGCAGTCCGGAGTCTTTTGCAATGGTCGATAATTCGACAGGCCGCAAGGACGTGAAAATCAAAGGGACGGAGGTGAATGGTGACCGTTATCAAACCAACCAGGTCTGGCAGGTCGAGAGTGGTCAACCGGAGGAGCTTGTCTCGAGCGTTAAGGATGTCTACCGGACGTATGAAATCGACGCCGACAGCGACCCAAATACGCCGGACGATGTCTTCGAGAAGCTGATTGCGAGCATCGATGATCCGGATGGAGCGGCGGCGACAACGACCTACACCTACGGTATTACCCCCGGAGAGGAGGCTTATCAGCGGAAGGTATCGACGTTGTATCCGGACGGTTCGTGGCAGATGCGGCAATACGGCGACCTTCCCAGTGGCGTAACGGGCATTACCTGGAGCGGATTGAATAACACTGCCCTGCCCCCGTCGATCCCAACGAGCGGCGCGGGTTACCGGAAGAGAGTGACGTATTCGGATGGAACCGATGAGGTCTATCAGAGCGACCATCTGACGGAGAGAGACAAGGAAACGGCCAGCACCGGAACCTTCGCTGGGGTGTCAGACTTGGAGATCACGACCCGGGAGCGATGGTATGGCACCGGCGTCAATGACAAGCTCACGAGTGTGAGCTACGAATATCCCGGCTTGGAAAGCTTGGGGCACCTAGCGCAACGCACTCTGGCCACCGTGAACGCTGATCAGACCGGTTCCAAATACGCCTATGAGAAAGGCACCTACAATGCCGGGACGGGTGCATTTACTGTGGACGCCAATGGGGAAGATCTGAAAACGACCATTTTCCGCGGCAAGCTCAGCAGCGGCGGCGGCGACATTGAGTTTGCGGCGAACAAGTCGACCGCATCGGAATCGGTCACCAACGCCGATGACGAAACGGTGCTGGAGAGTGAGCTGGTTTATAACGGCTCCGGCTTCGACATGATGGCGAGCACCCGCCACACCTACACGGATGGCAATCTGGTCGAGAGTGTCCGGGATGGAGAGATCATTTACAGCGCCGTCTATGATTCGGAGGATAACCTTGAGTCTTCAACGGATGAATTCGGCGTGGTGACCACGATGTCCGAGTCGGGAAACACGAGCACGTACACCATGGACGACGGCGAGGTTGTGAGTGTTTCCACCACCGTGACGGACGTGGACGGAAGGATTGCCAGCCAGACCAGCCAGGGGCTGGTCACGGCCTACGCTTATGAAGCATTGCCCGGTGGCGGAAGCAAACAGACCATGACTCTGCCCAGTACGGCCACGTCGATCACGGAGACCTACGCTGACGGTCAGCTCAAGGCGATCTACGGAACGGCGGAGGTTTCGCGCTCCTTTACCTACACGCCGCAAGCCGGAGGCATGGTCACGACGGAATCCCTCACGGGCGGCGGGGTGAACCGGATGATCGTTTCCGTTCGCGATATGCTGGGACGGACGACGTCGACGACGCGCCCGAAATTCGGGGGCGGGACCAGCGAAACGACCCACGCCTACAACACGAAGGGCCAGCTCGAGTCCGTGACGACAGACGGCGGTGTCCTGCAGGCTCCGATGGGCTATACTTACGACGACCGTGGTCAAACCGATTTGAGCGGACTCGATCTGGATGGTGCGGGGTTGTCATTGAGCTCGACCGAGGACCGGATTGCGAAAGGCGAAAGTCACTACGCCCAGCAAGGGGGGCACTGGTATCAGGTCTCGAAACAAAGCCGGAACCTGCCCGCGCCGGACGGCCTCACCGTGATGAGTGAAGTGTGGAGCCGGGTCGATGGGAGGGAAACGATCGTCAAGGGGTTCAATGATCACACGATGACGACGAGCATCACCGTGGATCGGGGGAACCAGCTCATGACCGTGATCGAATCCGATTCGCGGGTCCCGGGCGCACGCACGAGCGTGTACGCCGGAGGCGCGACCTTGAAATCCGTGCAGGAGCCGTGGCAGGCAGGTGCGGAGAAGACGACTTACGCCTACGATGGCAACGGGCGACTGGACACAATCACCGATGCGCTCAACCGCGAGACCGAATATGACTACCATCCCGACGGCCAGCCGGGTGCCGGGCGAGTCTCCGTCGTGACGCAACCGGATGACGAGACGATCTCCTATACCTACACCTCGCGAGGAGAGCTCGACGTGGAAAGTGGGAGTGCGACGTATTGGAAGGATTTCGACTACAACGGATTTGGGGAACTGACGCACCTGAAGACGAGCGGAGCTGCAGGCTTGGCGACCACGGAATGGCGGCGTGATGGCGGGACGGGGTTGGTCGAACGAAAGATCGATGCGGCGAACAAGGCGGTGATTTATCAATACAATGCCGTGGGCTGGGTGACGTCGCGGGAGTGGGCCCGGGGAGTGACGACGACCTACGGCTACACGCGAGCGGGCGAGGTCGACGACATTGACTACTCGGACTCGACGCCGGACGTGACGGGCATGAGCTACGACCGGGCGGGGCGGCTGCGCACGGTGACCGACGCCGCCGGAGCACGCACGATGACGTATTCGGTGGATGGACAGCGCGCCAACGAAACGTTCGGAGGCAGCGGGGTGCTTGCCGGTTACGGGATTTCCCGCGAATTCAATGGCGCGCTGAGATCCCGGATGCTGGTGACCCAGCCCGGAGGAGCGATCTTGTATCCCGAAGTCGGTTACGACTACGATCCGACCACCAAAGCAATGGCAACAATTACCCAAGCCGATGTGACGGTGAGCTACACGCCCGAGCCGGGTCTGCCGACGCCCCAGACGACGAGCGTCTCGTTGAGCGGCGGAGTGACCCTCACACGAGAGGTGGGCACCGATGCGTTGGGGCGCACGACCTCGGTGGAGGCCACGGTGGGCAGCGCGGTGGTGGCGAGCTTCGGCACCCCAGCCAGCCCGATCCAATACGACGCTGGCGGTCGCCGACAAGTGATCCCGCGCAAAGACGGCGCCAAATGGACCTACGGCTACAACGCCCGAGGCGAGGTCACGAGCGGGGTGAAGAGCTTCGCAGGAGGGAGCGAGCCGATCCCGGGGCACCAGTTCGGCTACGTCTACGACGGTATCGGCAATCGGGAGTCCACAGAGGTGGGAGGCGATCAAAGCGGCGCGGATCTCGAGTCCGTGGACTACACGCCGAATTTGCTCAACCAATACAGCGCCTATTCCAGTCCGACCAAACAGTGGATCACCGGCGAGGCGGTCGAGACAGCGCAGGTGTTCGTCAACGGTCAGTGGGCGTGGCGGAACGGGAAGTTTTTCGCGCGGGAGGTGGAGCTGGATAACGCCAGCGCTCCGAGTTGGAAGGATTTGACGGTGGAATCCAAATTGTTGCCGACTTCCGGCAACCCCGACATGGTCGTGGCGACCGAGAGCGGAAATCTCCTCACGCCACCCGCCAGCGTGAGCACGATTTATGACGACGATGGCAACCTGATGAGTGACGGGCTCTGGAGCTACACGTGGAACGGAGAAAATCGGTTGATCGCCCTGCAGAGCGTTTCGAGTGTCCCGGAAGCCGCACAGCGGAGATTCGAATATGTTTACGATTTCGGAGGGCGACGTATCCAAACGACGCGCTACACCAAATCCGGCGCTAACTGGGTCGCAGCAGGCACGACGACTTTTCTGTTTGATGGGTGGAACCTGGTCGCCGAACGCAGCCCCCAAGGTGACCGCACTTATCTCTGGGGACTGGACCTGAGCGGGACGCTGGAGCGAGCTGGTGGTATCGGGGGATTGCTGGCGTTATCGGACGTGTCGGCTGGCACCACGCATTCCTTCACCTACGATGCCAATGGCAACGTGACAGCACTGTTCAACGCCCTCACCGGTCAGACCAACGCCACCTACGAATACGGCCCCTTCGGCGAACCACTGCGCGCCAGCGGACCAATGGCGATGGTTAATCCGTTCAGACGGTCGAGCAAGTATACCGAGAATGAAAGTGGTTTCGTATATTACGGCTATCGTTACTATAACCCCGAAACAGGCAGGTGGCTAAACCGCGATCCCATCGGGGAACGGGGGGGTGTGAACTTGTATGGGTTTGTTGGAAACAATCCGATCAATCTCTGGGATATTCTTGGACTTAAATGGAAGAAGATTGGTCCTAATGATGACGAATCCCGAATGCTATACCTTCGGCAATCGCCGAGTGATACCTTCGAAGATTTGGCATCAATTGTAGGACTCAACGCAAGTGAACACAAAAATTGGGCAATACCTGTTGCCGAGGCCGCAGATTCTGAAGATAGCGAGGCGGGCTGTAAATATTCTGTTCCAAATATCTGGATATCAACTAACTTCCTCAACGGTCCAACCCTTTGGGAAAAGTTCGTAAACCTCGGCGCTATCATTGGTCGCCCTGTTAGCAACCTTGGACCAAGGCTTTCAGGCAAGAAAGTTATCTCAACGACCAGCGCAAGCGGCCTCCCCGGCTTAATCAGCAAGCATAGAACTGATATTTGGGGAATGGTGGTCTATGGACATGGCGGGAGAAACGGATATTTGGGCAACTACCAAGGAACGGACAACACGTTTCAGCAAGCTGTAACAGGCGCTCTCGGCGGGGATTACAAAATCGCAGTTGCTCGACTTATGCAGTGTTACGGACTTTACAAGGGTTGGGATGGCAAAACGTATCAAGATTTCGATTCGCAATGGAGTGAGGTGGCGATTGATTACAAAGGGTATATTCATACAAACATACTTGGTTTTGACATTCCTTCATCCAGCGATCCCGCCCCGCCAGACATATTCTAATTGATGATTGCTAAACTCGCGTCCTTAACGTTGTTTTCGCTATTGATTAGCAGTTGTCTGCAAGGATTTAAGGATCAAGAGGCGTTCGATGAGCGAATCCGCCAACCTGACCTCGTTGCAGCCGCGATGAATGGTCAGACGTCTAAAGTGAAAGAGTTGGTTTCGGCGGGAGCCGATGTGAATTTACGCTGGCTAGGCAGCACAACACCGCTGATGGCCGCAGCTACAGGTGATCACGGAGCAGTTATCGAATATTTGCTGTTATCCGGAGCGGATCCTGATCTCAAAGATAAAGCGGGAGACACGGCGCTCACAATCGCTATCCGGTCAAATTCAGATGATGCGGCACGAGTCTTAAGAGCATGGTCAAAGCAGCATAGTCAGTGAATTGTCGCGGTGTGAAAGGGATTAGCCGATGAACTCTCACAACCGCTAGCCAAATTCCCTGCCGGTCTGCCGCGTTCGACCGCGCCGTCACGCCGGATGCTAATGCCCCTGTCACCCGGCATCCGTCGCGCCGACGCTCGCCTCTCGTAACTCGATCCCTCTCTTTCTCCGCCCGCACCCGTCCTGCAAAGTCCACCCTCCGCCAGAGCGCGTCGGAGGGGTTACGATTGCGGCCTGCTTCGCTTCGCTCGCCCTTCGGGGCACGGGACCTGCGCGGCATGACATCACCCAACAGCGCCACCGTATAGCCGTGCCTGACGCGGCCCCTCCCTGAAGGGACCCTCCGCGGCACCAGTCGCTTCGCTCCTTCGGCTAATACGTTGCCGCGAGTTGGGTGAAGTAATGCCTCCGACCTCAGAGGGTGTGAAAAAAGTGCAGAGAAAGTGAGGAAAAAACTTGTACGCCAGCGAAGGATAGTGTGGAAAGCTTGGGATGGCAGCAAAAGAACCCTATCCAAGTCAGCTCACCGATACCGAATGGGAGATTGTCCGGCGACTGTTACCGGGACCCAGCAAGCTGGGGCGACCGCCGCGGTATAATCGTCGGCTCATGCTCGATGCGATCTTCTACATCACGCGCAGCGGTTGCACGTGGCGGGAAATGCCGCATGACTTTCCCCACTGGCGACTCTGTTATTACTACTTCAGCAAATGGAGCGCGCTGGGGGTCTTCCGTTTGCTCAATGATGCACTGCGGGATCGCGTTCGGCAAAAGGCCTCAAAAAAAAAGCCCCTACGGCTGCGTCCATCGACAGCCAAAGCGTTAAGACAGCTGGCCAACACGGAGAACGTGGATTTGATGCAGGCAAAAAGATCTTGGGACGAAAACGACACCTTCTGGTTGATACCATGGGATTGATCCTCGCGCTCTGCGTGCATTCGGCCGCCATCCAAGACCGCGATGGAGCCAAGCCTTTGCTGCTAAAAGCTTGGAACTTCGGATGGCTGCGCACGATCTGGGCGGACGGAGGCTATGGCGGAAAGCTCGAAGCTTGGTTTGCTGAACTAAAGTTGGGCCGCGCTGCCAAACTTGAGATCGTTCGCAAGATCTCCCCCGGCTTCCATCTCCTGCCTCGCCGCTGGGTCGTAGAACGCACCTTCGCTTGGCTGGGCCGCTATCGCCGCCTCTCCAAAGACTACGAAGTCAAAACAGGCCATTCCGAAGCTTTCATTTACATCGCTGCATGCCGTCTCATGCTCCGAAGACTCGCTAAATCCAAGGCTTCCTGACTTTTTTCACACGCTCTCAGAGCAGGTCAAGAATGGGGTCAAGAATGGGGTCAGGTGTCAAAACTCAAATCCAGAAAAGGATCATTGATTGCGACACATTTGCCTACCCAAATTGCCTGCCCGTCTCCGCGTCCGACCGCGCCGTCACGCCGGATGCTGATACCCCAATTACCCGGCATCCGACGCGCCGACGCTCGCTTCCCGAAACTCGAACGCTCCCCTTCTCCGGCAACCTCCGTCCTGCAAAGTCAACCCTCCGCCAGAAGCACGTCGGACGGGTTACGATTGCGGCCTGTCACGCCCCGTCCAAGCGCGGGATGCTAAGTTGACAAGGGCGACAAAGAAAGCCGCGTGGAAGGTAGGTGCTTGTTGTTGTGCCTCCCCACTCGTGCAAGCGGGCGGCGTCCTGGGAGTTGAAGGAGGCAACCGGTCGGTCTACTGGGGAGCGGCTGCCATTGCCTGGTCCCGTCGGGCCGTGTCGTGGTTATCGGGCTACCCGTTTCCGATTAGCGACGGTTTTTCTTAACTACGGCTCGCCAGGAGCCTCGCCCTTCGGGGTTGGTTGTGCGGTCGCGCGGCGTCTCAGTTTTACACCCAGTCAGAACTCCAGTTTCAGCCCCGCATACCAATTCCGCGGAGCCGCCGGGTCGATGCCGTCGGACCGGATCCGCGAGTAGTAATCGCGGTCGAACACGTTGTTCACCCCGCCAATCACGCTCACGGTATCCCGGTAGATCTTCGCCTCCACGGTGAAATCCCACACGTCGTAGGCGGGCACGAAACGCTGCGCCGTGTTCGTGTCGTCCGCGAAACTCGAGCCAATGAAGTTGCCCATGAAAGCCACCTGAATACGATCCCGCCAGTCGTAGACCAGCCCAAACCGGTAAATGTAGTCCGGCGAATACTGCGGCGTCCGGCCCTCGTTCGCTCCGCTCACGAACTCTGCGTGCATCAACGTAAGCGCCGAATAGGCACTCAGTGACCCATACGTATCCACCCAGCTGCGATGCACCACCAAGGGCTCGGCAAAACCTTTGCCATCCTTCGAAGTGGTTGCGGCCTCCACCCGCGGCGGCACGTTCCAGATCGCGTCGGCCAGCCCGACAAAGTCCAGCTCCGCCGCCAGATCCCAACCGTAGGTCACGGCCCGACCGGCATTTTCGATGATCGTCAGGTTGCCGTTGTCGACCGTGCGCGACCCAATCTGATCCGAACTGTCCGAAAGCCACACGCTCGTATCCCAGTTGATCCACGGCGTCGGATCGCCCCGAAACCCGACCTCGTAGTTCCAGACAAAATTTTCCTGCAGCGTTCCGTCCACCACGGCGTTCGGAGTCGTCGGCACCGCCTCGGTGAAAATCGGCGGACGGTAGGCCTGCGACACGTTCGCGTAGGCGGCGACCGTTGGCGAAAATTCATACTCGAAGTCCGAGTCCGAAGAGCGGCACGAAATTATGCACCGTGTCGTCGGTGAGTGCATCGCCAGCAGCCTGCTTCGTCACGTTCTTGCTCTCGTGCACCGTCTGCCAGATGTTCTCGAGTCGCACGCCCGGCGTGATCGACAACTTGCCGATCTGGAATTTATTTTCCGCGAAGATTGAGTAATACCAGCTGTACCGGTCGCTCTGCTCCCGCACCGGCCCGCGCATCGCCGAGGGCGTCTGCCCCCGCGCGTCCGTCCGCGGCGAATACGTATTGTACAACATCATCCCGCCCGTGAACGTGTGCGTCTGCCCCAGCCAATCCCAATCGTGCCGAACCCGCGGCTCCACGCCAAACGTGTAGAACTGCTGCGTCTGGATGGAATTCGTCTGCGCGTCCGGACCCGTCGGCAACGTGCCGAAGCCGCCCCCGCGCTGCCGCTTGCTGTAACGCCGGTAATAGTCCCACCACCCGCGAAAGGTCACCAGCGTTCGATCCGTCACGTCCCACTCGTGGATCAACGCCACCGCGTAGCGGCTAATCCGCATCCGGTCGTGAAACCGCGACGTCCCGTTGCGATCCGTCGCGTAATTCACCGCGTTCGGCCCGTCCTCGAGCGTCAACCCGCCCGGCTCACCGTGAACCTCGTCGTACGCCGTGAGGTTCAAATAAATCCGCTGCGGACCCGTCGCATCCAGCGCAAAAGTCCCGCCCCACGCGTTCAGGAAAAAATCGCTGTTCGCCTCCCGGAAGCCATCCGTCTGCTGGTGGTTGTAATACCCGTAATACCCAAACCGACCCACCGTCCCGCCAAACCCCGTGAAGTTCGAATAAAAACCGAAACTCCCGATCGTGTTGATCGTCTCCAGCGAAAACGACGTATCCACCGGGGGCTTCTTCATCACGAAGTTTATCGCCCCCGCCGGCTGCGGCCCATACATCAACGCCGCCCCGCCTCGCACGAACTCGATCCGCTCCACCGCGTCGAGCGGCGGCGTGTAATACGCCTCGGGATACCCCAGCATGTCCGCGTGGATCGGAATCCCATCCTTGAGCACCTGGAAATACTGCATTCGGTGCGGCTCATACCCCCGATACCCGATGCTCACCAGCGGCGACGTCTCCTCCGACAGCACCAAGCCCGGCGTCTTCGCGATCACCTGTCGGTAGTTGTCATTGATGATCTCCGGAAGCTCCCCCAGATTAATGTTCGACGTCTTCTTCCCCGCGTAGATCCGCGTCCCCTCCACGTCCGGTAGGAAAGGCCCATCGATCTGCGTGTCGTAATCCGCCTGCACCTCCACGGTTTCCAGCTCCACGACCTCACCGGCCTCCTGCGACCGCCCGTTTTGCGCCCATCCCCAGGTCAACATCCCCGCCAACACGCCAACCAAACAACAACTGCGCTTCATGTGGCGGGGATTAGAATGAGATTCAATCTCAGATGACAAGGGGAAAGTTGAGACCGGATCTCATTCATGCGATTTGCCCGCGACTCCTCGTGCTGTCGCTCCGTCGACGAACGTCCCAATACGTAATGCGGTAGGACGAAAACAAACGCGATCTCAAGGCGCGATCATGAAAATGAGACCTAATCTCAAAAAAACTTGAACCAGGTAGTTCCGGCTAACAGAACCGTCCGCGATGAAAATCGGACGTGCCCCTCTGCCCGCCGCCCTGCTGGGCCTCGTCCTGCTGTCCTCGCTCGCAACCGCGGAAGAAGACGCGGCAGCCACCATCGCCCCGTCGGCCGCCTCCGCTGTCAACACGCTGCCGACCGTCAACGTCACCGCAACCGGCGAGCGGGATGCCTACCTCGCCCCCCTCAGCAATACCGGCACCCGCACGCAGGCCGCCATCGCAGAGACTCCGATCTCAATCGACATCATCACCCAGCAGATCATCCAGGACCAAGCCCCGCGCGAACTGCGCGACCTCTACCAGAACGTCTCCGGCGTCCAGCCTGCCTACACCGCGGGCAACGTTGGTGCCATCGAGGTCCCGATCATTCGTGGCTTCGAGGTCTTCAACATCTACCAGAACGGTTTCAGCCTCGGACAGATCGCCCCCCCAGCCATCGATAACATTCAGTCCATCGAGATCCTCAAGGGCCCGGGTGCCGTGCTTTACGGTCTCAACGAACCCGGCGGCGTCCTCAACATCACGACCAAGCAGCCGCAGTTCGAGCCCGCCCACCTCTTCGAACAGCAATTCGGCTCGTTCAACTACTACAAGACCCTGATCGATTTCACGGGCCCGGTTCCCGGCACGGACAACACGCTCTTCTACCGGCTCGTCGGCTCCTATCTGAACTCGGCTCGTTCCGCGACTTCGTCTCCGACGAGCGCTTCTTCATCGCCCCGAGCGTCCTCTGGATCCCCATCCCCGAGCTGGAGATCTCCGCCGGCTTTTCCTACTCCTACGAGGATTTCACCTTCGACAACGGCATCGTTTATTCACCGGCCGATGCCGACCCGGCCTTAGCTCCCATCGTCCCCATCTCCCGCTTTCTCCAGGAACCCGGGTATGATTCCACCCGACAGGAATGGTTCGCCAACCTCGGTGCCGAATATCAGATCACTGAAGCCTGGGAGGTCCGCGCTCTCTTTCAGCTTCACTACTCGGAACTGAGCCTGAACACGTTCCGGACACGGGGCGTGACGCTCAATGACGAAGGCCGCGTTGTTGTGCCGCTCGCCTACGACGGCACGGTGCCCACCGCGATGCAGTATCAGTGGATTCTCGATTCCACCGTCGAGTTCGACCTCGCCTTCACCAAGCACCGCGTCCTCTTCGGGCTCGATGCTCTCTACGAACCCTCGGGTCTGAATACTCAAAATGGCCAGCGCTCGTTAAACCAAGTGTTCCTCGACGTCGAAAATCCGGAGTACGGCAATGACATCGGCCCCACCTCGTTGACGACTTTTAACGGCGAACGCGAGTGGCTCGGCTTTTACCTGCAGGACCAGATCAGCCTTTTCGACGAGCGCCTGCACATCCTCGTCGGCGGTCGTTTCGACAATGTCTGGCAGCGCGTCGACTTCCAGGACCCCGCCAACGACTTCTCATTCAACGGCTCGCAGTATGATTCGGCCATCACCTTCTGCGGCGGCGTTCTCTACGAGCTTTTCGACTGGCTGCACCCCTATTTCAGCTACTCGCAAGGCTTCAGTCCCACCAGCCCATTCACCGTCGGCAACCTCGATCCCGAGACCAGCGAGCAATTCGAGCTCGGCCTCAAGGTCCCGCTTTTCGAAGAACGCGTCCTCGCCACCCTCTCCTTTTATCAGCTCGATAAAAACAACGTCGCCGTGGACTTCGACAATGACGGCGTCTTCAACAATGGCGGCGCGTTCCGCAGTCGCGGCCTCGAGTTCGACCTCACCGGCGAGATCCTCCCCGGGCTGAACGCCATCGTCACCTACGCCTACACCGACACCGAAGTCCTCAGCTCCGATTTCATCCAGTCAGGCAACCGCTTCGTTGGCGTCCCGCTCAACAGCGGCAGCATCGCCCTCACCTACTCGTTCAGCCCCGACACCGGGCTCGACGGCCTCACCATTGGATCCAACCTCTACGTGTCCCAGGATCGGGCCGGCGACACCGACAACAACTTCTCGGTCCCCGGCTTCGAACTCTGGGGAGCCTTCGCCCGCTATCGGCGGGAAATCGGCCCCACCGCCCTCGTCACCCAGATCAACTTCAACAACATCCTCAACCAACGCTACATCCAGAGCGTGAGCGGTGCAGGCAACCTCTACCCCGGCACCCCTTTCGCCATCACCGGCTCCGTCGGAGTCGAATTCTAGCCGCCCACCCCGGCTTCGCGCCGTTCCGATGCAATCCATTCATCCGCCGAAACCCGCCAGGCCGCCGTCCCCCACGGCGCGGGCACGTCTTTTCGCGCTCCACGGCTGGATCGGCATCACCCTTGGCCTCCTCCTCTTCGTCGTCTGCCTGACCGGAGCCGCCGCCGTGCTCTCCGACGAAATCGACTGGCTCGTCCAGCCCGGCAAACGCATCACCCCGGTCGCCGACACTCCCCCAGCCACCCCCGGCCAGCTCCTTGCCACCGCCCGGGCCGCGTACCCGGGCGCGCGGTTCGAATGGATCGAATTCCCCCCGCACTCCGGCTGGGCGGTCGAAATCGACGGTTACCTCCGCGACTCGGACGAGGTTCGGGACATCGTCCGCGTCTACCTCCACCCGCAGACCGCCGAACTCACCGGTGCCGCCGGCTGGTATACGGTTCAGCGCGTCCTGCGCAATTTCCACATGAACCTCTTTCTCGATTGGGCCTTCTACGTCGTGGGTGCTCTTGGCGTCATCCTCCTCGCCTCCGTCGTCACCGGCACACTCATCCACCGCCGCTGGTGGCGCGGACTTTTTACCCTCCGCCTCCGCCGCGGTCGCCGCACCCTCTATTCCGACCTCCACAAATTCCTCGGGGCCTGGTCCCTCGCGTTCTCCCTGCTCATCGGCCTCACCGGAGCTTGGTATCTCGTCGAAGCCACCATCTGGGACACCAGCGAAACCCTCACCGAAGCCATCGAACCAGCGTGGCCGGAGATCCCCGCCAGCCGACTTGCGACCCTCCCCCCGAACGCTCAACGCGTCCCGCTCGATACCGCCGTCGCCGCCGTTCGCGCCGCCTACCCGGAACTCCGCATCACCATGATCAACCTGCCCGCCGAGCCCGCCACTCCCTACTACTTCGAGGGTCAGGACGGCTCGCTCCTCGTCCGCAGCCGCGCCGCCCAAGCTTTCGTCGACCCGTGGACCGGTGGGATCATGGAGATCCGGCGGCCTGCCGACCTCGACCCGGCGAAACGCTGGGTCCACACCGCCGATCCCCTGCACTTCGGCGACTTCGGCGGACTCCCGACCCAGCTCCTCTGGGCAGTTCTCGGCCTCGCCCTACCCGCGCTCATCCTCACCGGCAGCATCCTCTGGCTCCGCCGCCGCCAACCCGCCCAGGCCCGCACCGCCGTGCTCGCCGCCAGCGCCGCCAGCCTCGCCCTCCTCGGCTGGGCCGCTTTTGCCGGGATCTCCGAGATCACCTCCGCCCCGCCAGTCGCCCCGCCAGACAGCAAACCCTTGCACTCTTCCACTCAACCTTCATAACGCCACCATGGACGCCGATTTTTCGCTCATCACCTACTTCCGCGCCGGCGGCCCGCTCATGTGGGTCCTCCTCGGCATGTCCGTTCTTTCGCTCGCGATCATTTTCGAGCGTGCCATCGTTTATCTGCGCTACGGGCTCTCGCCCGATGGGTGGCTGAGTGGGACGATCGACCTTCTCCGCGAGGGACGGACGGCTGAGGCCCGCGCCCGGGCTCAAGCCAGCCGCCATCCCGTCGCCCGGGTGGTCGAGACCTATCTCGATAACCTCCAGCGTCCGGCGAAGATCCGCCTCGACAACCTCAAACGCACCGCCGCCCTGACCCTCGAGCTGGTCGAAAAGCGTCTCCGTGTCCTCGCCGCCATCGCCCACCTTGCGCCCCTCGTCGGTCTCCTCGGCACGGTCATCGGCATGGTCGTCGCCTTTGCACAGATTCAGGCCCTCCAGGGCACCGTCAAACCGGCCGACCTCGCGGGAGGCATCTGGGAGGCTCTGCTCACCACGGTGTTCGGACTCATCGTCGCCATCCCCAGCATGGCGGCGTTCCACGCCTTCGAATCCCACGCGGACCGGATTGCCAGCCGGATGGAACTCGCGGTCTCCTCGCTCGACGACGTCCTCGCGCCCGATCAGGCGCCCCCTGCCCAAGAGTCCACTCCGGAGCCGCTCCGCCAACCCTCCGAAGACTGGTCCACCATCACGTGAGTCCCGGACCTCGTTAACGCAGGAATTGCTTGATGTTTCGCCGACCCAAACGCCCGACCCACACCATCGACATGGCACCGCTCATCGACGTGGTGTTTCTGCTGTTGATCTTCTTCATGCTGACGTCCGCCTTCCGCGAACCGTCGCTGCCGCTGAAGCTTCCGTCTGCCACCGGGAATCCCGACACGCCAGCCGAAGCGCTCGTCGTCAGCATCGACGCCACCGGGGCCATCGCCATCGGCAGTGAATCGGTCTCGCTCGATGACTTCGCCGCCACGCTCCGCACGAGCCTCGATCAGCGCGATAATCGCACCGTCAACTTCCGCGGCGACCGCACTGTCGACTACGGCCTCTTCGTCGATCTGATGGATCGAGCCCGCACCGCCGGCGCGTCGCAGTTCAATCTCATCCACGACACCCGGGCGGCGGGGGAATGAACCCGCCCCGTTCGCAGCGCGGCCCCCTCCTGTTTGCCGCTGTCCTCCTGCTCTCCATCGCGGCCCACGGGATCCTTCTCAACCTCCCGCCGCTCGCCGTCGAGTCCCCCGAGGTCGCCCTGACCCCTCAGGCCACCAGCGTCGAGATCGTCCTCGTCGAGCCGCCGCCGGAACCGACGCCCGAACCGACGCCCGAACCGACGCCCGAACCCACGCCAGAGCCCACGCCAGAGCCCACGCCAGAGCCGACGCCAGAGTCCGTCGAGGAAGAGGTCCTGACCACGGACGAACCCGAAGCGACGCCGGTTCCCACGCCCGAGCCGACCCCGACACCCAGGCCCACGGCGACTCCAACCCCCAAGCCAACCCCGGCTCCCACTCCAAAGCCAAAGCCTCAACCCACCCCGCGTCCGAAGCCGGCAGCGCCGCCGCGCTCGACCCCTCCGCCGCGTCCGGCCGGAGCCGTGGTGGAGGCGGCTCCCGACCCGCGTCGCAACCCGCCACCCACTTACCCACAGACAGCTCGCCGCAACGGGTGGGAAGGAATTGTGATCGTTCGTGCCACCGTCTCCCCGCGCGGAACAGTGAGCGAGGCATCCGTGCACCGCTCGTCCGGCTACGGAGTCCTTGACAGCGCCGCCGTCTCCGCGGTTCGCCGCTGGCGTTTCCGACCGAAAACCATTGGCGGCGAGCCGGTCGAGTCCACCATCGAAGTCCCCATCGACTTCTCTCTCCGGCGCTGACAGCCCACGCGGCTGCGTTCGTCAGAATGCGACCGCACGCCGCCGGGCTGTCCGTCCGCACGTCGCAGAGTTTACACCGCTCGGAACGCCCGCTACCTTCCTCCCATGCTCGGCTTCCTTCTCCTCGTCGCGGCACCGTTCACCCCAATCCTCCTCGAAGACGAATCCCTCTGGGGCGACGGGAGAGCCGAATACAACTTCTACGACGCCGTTGAAGTCCGCTACGGTCTCCCGCGCGACACCGAAGTCCGCCACATCCTCGTCCGCGAAAACTTTCTCCCGAACGACCAGGTCAAGGCGGACGATTGGAAAACCCCCGGCGCGTATCCCGTCATCAAACTCAACCAGATCATCCGAGTTCCCACTGGCACCTACCGCTACGACCAGATGCACTCCGGCTTCTGGAACGCGGCCTCCGGCGACCTCGAAAAATTCTCTCTCGCCAGCATGGACAGCTGCGGCAACAGCTACAAAGAAGGCCGGATCGCCAACGGCGCTCTCGCCTACCGCGCTCACACCTACTGGGAAGGGATGAGCGATGTCGAACGCGACATCGAACTCCCCCCCGGCGCGCTCTTCTACGACGAACTCCCCTTCAAGCTCCGCCTCCTCGATTGGGAAAACGTCACGACCTTCACCGCCCCGCTCACCGGGTCGGTGGTCAGTAGCCGCGCCGACGCACTCGAATTTTCCGACGCGACTTTCACCGTGGTGACCGCCCCCGAAGCGAAGACCGTCAAGGTCGAACACGCCGGAGGCACCGACGTCTTCACCTTCGCCGCCAAGTCACCCTACGTGCTCCTGACTTGGCAACGCGCCGACGGCGGCACGCTTTCGCTCACCGGCACAACCCGCCTCGACTACTGGAACCACAACGCCCCCGGGGACGAACGCCTCATCAAGGGCCTCCGGTGACACCCCCCGCCACTCTGCCCCCCGTCCTCAGGCCCCGTCCCGCTTTCGCCCCAACCGACGCGCGTGCGGGAGCGGACGAATCCCGGCCCCGTGCCTCCGCGCAAACACCTGAGTGAATTCTGCGCCAAAAAAACAAACGAGCGACGAATAGTAGACCCAGAACAACAACACCACGAAGGATCCCGCCGCCCCGAACGCATTCGCGACGGCCGCCCGGCCCAGGTAGACACCGATCGCGAATTTACCGATGGTGAAAAGGACCGCCGTCACCGCCGCACCGACCGCGACCTCCCGCCACTTCAACCGCACGTCGGGAAGGAACCGGTAGATCATGGCGAAAAGAATGGCGGCGACGAAAGCCGACACGGCGACGTTAGCGGCTCGCCAGACCCAGGGCACGCTCGGGATCGCCGCATCCAGGTGGGTTTGCAACGCTGTGATGGCCGCACTCATCACGAGCGACACCAGTAGGAGGAATCCTACGCACAACGCCAGCGCGAAGGAGCGCGCCCGCGCCGCCACGAGCGTTGACACAAGTCCGTGACCCGGGTCCCGCTCGACGTCCCACAACCGGTTCAGCGAGGTCTGCAACTCCCCGAACACCGCGGACGCACCGATCACCAGCGTGCCGATACCCAGCGCAATCGCCCAGGGACTCGATCCCAGCCCAAGCGACGCCGATAGCACGCCCCGCACCGCTTCCGCCCCCTGCTCCCCGACCATCGAATCCACTTCCCCCACGATTTTTTCTATTGCCGTGTCCTGCGAGACGACCACGCTGGCGGCACCAACCGCGATCAGGAGAACGGGAGCGACCGAGAAGGTGGTGTAAAAGGCAAGCGCCGCCGCGTAGCGAAACGTGTCGTCATACCACCACTCCTTTCCCGAAACTCGCAGGAGGTGCCAGCCCTCCGCCAGGAGAGGCGATAGGCGCCACCCCCGCTTCTCGGTGGACTTCAAATCGTCCGGTTCTTTGCTCACGGAAATGACATCAAGACAGCGTCGCCCGGAAAAAATTCAAACTCCCCGCTCGCCCCCCGCAAGCGGCAACCACTCCGAACCGCCACGCCGACTTCCTGCCGTGCCTCGCCATTTCCATCTCGAGCGCCTCGGGCGTCCTCGATTTCTCCCCCGCGAAAGCCTGTCGATTCATGATGGTCGGGAACCGCGGATGATTCGGAAACCAGCCGGACGAGCGGGGAGGGAGGGACTCAGTTTTCACGCGATTCGAATCGTTCACGTCTCGTTCGGACGTCGAGGCCGAGTTGGCCGGACCAAAAACCACTCGTCGGCCCGCTGCCAGCTTCCGCGTCCCCTCGCCTCTGCTTCCCGGGCGAATCGCCCGGGACCATCAATTCGCGGTCGTTCCGGTCGTCAGACCTTCCACGATCCGCCGCTGGAAAAACGCCACCAGCACCAGCAGCGGCGCGACGCTCACGACGATCGCTGCAGCGATCAGCCCCCACGGAAGCTCGAAGAGACTCCCACCGCTCAACCCGGCAATCGCGACAGTCACAGTCTGCGCCTCGGCCCGCGGCAGAAACGTCAACGCAAGCAGGAATTCGTTCCACGACGCGATAAAGACGAGCAAACCCGAGGTCACCAGCCCGGGAGCCGACAACGGGAGAATCAGATGCCACAGCGTCCGCAAGCGACCCAGCCCATCCATCACCCCGGCCTCGTCGATCTCCTGCGGAATCGTCCGGAAAAATGCCGTCAGGAACAAAATGCCAATCGGCAAATTGAATGACGCGTAAGGAACGATCAACGACAACGGGTGATTCGTAAGCCCAGCCCACCGCACGACCTCATAGAGAGGGAAGAAAAACGCGATCATCGGGAAAAAAGAGATCGCGATGAGCAGCCCCACAATCACCGGACCACCCCGCGGCCTCAACCGCGCAAACGAGTACGCCGCCGGCACGCTCACCACCAAACACAAAACCGTCGCGCAGGCGCTTATGAAAAAACTATTCCACAGAAACCGCGCGAACGGCCTCCGCGCAAACAACTCCGCGAAGTGCTCGAACGTCCAATCCCTCGGAAAGTAAGTCACCGGCAACGCCGTGATCTCGCCATTCGTCTTCACCGCCGTCACGAACTGCCACCACAACGGCCCCAAACACCACACGAGCAACCCAACCAGAATGAGCGCCGATCCCACCAAAGGGAGCACCCGCCTCCCCGCGTGAGAACCGAGGCGTCCCCGCCTCGGCTTCGTTCCCAAACGCGAAGCGTCACTCTTCCTCCTCACGACCGCTCCCTCCCGAGAACCGCCCAGATCCCCACCGTCATCACCGCCATCACCCCGGCCCCGACAACCAACAACGCCGACCCGTACCCAAAATCCAAATACCGCATGAAATTTCGATAGGTATAAACTGCCACCGTCTCCGTGGCTCCACCCGGCCCACCCCCGGTCATCACGTAAACCAGATCGAATATTCCGAACGACTGCAGCGCCCGAAACAGCACCGCCACGAAGATCGTCGGTCGCAACATCGGCAAGGTGATCCGCAGAAAACGCGCCAACCGCCCCGCTCCGTCGATCGCCGCCGCCTCGTACAGCTGCCCCGGGATCGTCTGCAATCCCGCCAACAAAAGAATCGCGATAAACGGCGTCGTCTTCCACACGTCCGCCAACACCAGCGCGGCAAACGCCGTGTCTGGACGTCCCAGCCACACCACCGGTTGACCAATCACCCCACTCCCCCTCAACAGATCATTCACGACCCCGAATTGATCGTTAAAGATCCAGATCCACCCCAGCGCCAACGCCGAAGTCGGCAACACCCACGGCACCAAAGCGGCTGTCCGCGCCAGCCCCCGCCCAAACGGCGAATGATGAACTGCCAAAGCAACCACCAACCCGAGAGCCAGCTCAGCACCCACCGCCAGCCCGGTAAACACCAGCGTCCGCCCCACGGTCTCCCAGAAATGCGCGTCGGACCACAGCCGCTCGTAATTCAGCAATCCGGCGAAAACCGGCCGCAGCTCAGTCCCGAGATTCTGCGAGAAGAAGCTCAACACCACCGTCCGCAGCGCGGGATAAACCGCCACCACTGCGACCAGCAGCAAGGCCGGAGCCAGCAACGCCCACGCCGTCCACCTCGAATCCCGGCTCATTCCGGAATCACCAAATCAAGTCCCCTCGTCCCCAGCGACCCGCAGCTCTCCGTCGGTCAAGACTCGTGCCCTCAACCCACCACGCCCCCGCATCGCGTCGTGCGCCCCCGACGCGAACGCCGAGTTCATCCACATGCAGGGAGCCGCCTCCTCACTTCCTGCGAACCGAACTCCCTGGATCTCGAACTCAGTTCCGACGAGCGCATCCAGATCCAGTCCCCGGGTAATGACGTTTCGACGCAGCACCCCAACCGACCGGTCCCTCACGTCGAGCTGCTCGCAAAGCGCCGCGAACACTTCTTCCGCGAAGAACGTCACCTGCCCCTTGTAGTCCGGCTTGTAATCGAAAAAACGGTCTCCCACTAAACCCTTGCCCGCGACGCATTCCACGCGGTCGACCTCCACGATCGGATGCTCTCCGGGAGGGCCGCCCTTTTCGTGGCCGTAAAAATTGTGGCCGGGCGAAAGGAAAATCCCGACGACCTCTGGGGAAACGCGACTCATCGCAATGGCCAGCTCAATAGTTGCAGCAGCAACCTGTCACGAACACCAAAGCCACCAAACCAGCGAAGAAGTAAAAAAAAGATTTCATCGAGCAAGGGTTATTTCAACGAACGGAAATTTGCAATTCGCTTCGCTCCGATCCCGTTCGCAGGCTACCGAACCAAAAAAACAACGGCGGCACCTCACTCCGCGACCGGCCTCTTCGCATTCGACAGATACCGCATCTGCAGGAGTTCCACGAGCAACGCAAAACCCATCGGCAAGTAAATGTAACCCTTCTCGACGTGCTGCCCCATTCCCTCCAGGACCAACGTCACCCCAATCGTCACGAGGAACGACAACGCCAGTATCTTCAGCGCCGGATGCCGCAGAATGAATTCCCCAATCGGCCCCGCGTAAAGCAGCAACCCACCGAACGACACGATCACCGCAAACGCGATGATCAGCAGGTTCTGCGTTAACCCGACGGCGGTGATCACCGAATCCACCGAGAACACCACGTCCAACAGGACAATCTGCAGAATCGCCGCCGAAAACGCGCCCTTCGCCGCCACGCTTGCCCCGGCGTGATCCTCCTTCAATTCGACGATGTTGTGAATCTCCCGCACCGCCTTCCACATGAGGAAGAGTCCACCCGCGAGCAGGATCAGATCCTTCAACGACAATCCCAGGAAAACCGGGTCGGTCATCTGAACCAGCAAAAACGCCCCGCCGACAAAAACCAGACGCAGCACCAGCGCCAAGAGCAACCCAATCACCCTCGCCTTCTGACGCGCCGCCTCAGGCAGCCGGTCCACGACCAGCGAGATCACCAAAATGTTGTCGATCCCGAGCACCAACTCGAGACCGATCAAGAGCGCCAGCGTCGCCAGCGCGTCCGCCGTCACCGCGTTTGCAAGCATCGAACCAAAATCCATGTCCATGCTTCGACGACCAGCAGCGTTCTGCGCGTCAGCCGTCGAGAGAATCCGCCGCGATGCGCGCAGCCCCGAGCAACGCGGCCTCGTCATCAAGAATCACCTTCACCGGCATCGACTCCATCAACGGTTCCAAACGCCCCTTCGCGTTGAAGTCCGCAATAAACGCCGGACTTCCTAGCTTCCACAACATTTTTACCGGGATTCCGCCTCCGAGGTACACACCGCCGGTAGCCATGGTCTTCAGCGCCAGATTAGCTGCCTCGTTCGCAAGCGTGTGGGCGAAGATTTCCACCGCCTGCGCGCACATCTTGCAGCTTCCGTCCTCAGCCGCTTTCGCGATCACCGCGCCCGGATCGCCCTTCTTGAATGCCTCGACGACTTCCGACGCCTCCTCGCCGTGACCCGAGTCCCGCAGAAACGCGTAAATATTCTGAATCCCCTGCCCCGACGCTACCCGCTCGACGCTCACGTGCCCAAAGCGGCTCTGCAGGTAGGAAAGCAGCTCCACTTCCAGATCCGAACGCGGCGCGAAATCGGCGTGCCCGCCCTCCGATGCCCAGGGCAAATGTCGCGAACCGTCCCAGAACAGCCCCGCCTCCCCGAGTCCCGTGCCCGGCGAGATGATGCAGCGATTCCCGATCGGTGCGGCCAGTCCATCCTGCAACGTCTCGAAATGGTCGTCGCTCAGCTCCGCGATCCCCGCGGCGTTCGCGGCCAGATCGTTGAGCAAAACCACGTGGTTCGTCTTGAGGTCCGAAGCCAACGAAGCGCCGTCGATCTCCCATTTTAAATTCGTCGGCTGCGCCCGATTATTCCGCACCACCCCCGGCACACCGAAACACGCTCCCAGCACCCGATCCGTCGTCTTCGCCAGAAACTTCCCGACGATCTCGTTCAGACCGCCGTAGTCCGCGCTCGGATACCGCTTGTTGCGAACGAGCGTCAGCTCCCCGCCCTTCTTCTGCTCGAAGAGCGCCAGATTGGTTTTCGTCCCGCCGACGTCACCCGCCAGCAACAGATTCGATTTTGTCGACATCCTCTACTCCTCCACCTGTGGATAGTGATGCCAGGCGTGGCCGTCGCGGGCCACGAGTTCGTCGGACTCGGGCGGCCCCCACGTCCCCGCGGAGTAATTGGGGAAACGCCGGGGCGGCAGCGCCTTCCAGACGTCAAGGATGGGATTCACGATCTGCCACGAGGCGTCAACCGAGTCGTAGCGATGGAACAACGTCGTCTCTCCGATCATGCAGTCGTAGAGCAGCGTCTCGTAACCCGTCGCCGCCATCTCTTCGCCGAATTCATTGTAATTAAAATTCAGCGGCACGTTCGCGATCTTGATCTTCGGTCCAGGTCGCTTGGCGTGGATGTCCAGAGTGATCCCTTCCTCCGGCTGAATGTGCATCACGAGCCGGTTCGGCGGGATCTGTTGCTCGACCTCCGCTCCGAACAGTAGCAACGGTGCCCGCCGAAATCCGATCACGACCTCCGTCGCGTGCGCGGCCAGCCGCTTTCCGGAACGAATGTAAAACGGCACCTCGGCCCAGCGCCAGTTCTCCACCATTAGCTTCATGGCGACGAACGTCTCGGTGTGCGAATGCGGATCCACGTCCGGCTCCGTTCGGTAGGCCGCCACGTCCTTGCCGTCGATCTGCCCGGCATCATACTGCCCGCGCACCGTGTTCTCAATCACCTCCTGCGGGTCCATCGGGCGGATCGCCTCAAGCACCTTGACCTTCTCGTTCCGAACCGCATCGCCGCTCACCGAACTCGGCGGCTCCATGGCGATCAACGACAGAACGGAGAGAATGTGATTCTGCACCATGTCGCGCAACACACCGGAGTGATCGTAATACCCACCGCGCATTTCCACCCCCAGTTCCTCCGCGACGGTGATCTGCACGTACTCGATGTAACGCCGGTTCCACACCGGCTCGAAAATGGAATTCCCAAACCGGAAAACCATGATGTTCTGCACCGTTTCCTTCCCGAGGTAATGGTCGATCCGGTAGATCTGCGATTCGTCCAGCGTCTTCGTCAGCTCCTTGTTCAATGCCCGCGCACTGTCCAGATCGTGCCCGAAAGGCTTCTCGACGATCACGCGCCTCCACGCGCCATCGACCTCGTCGGTCAATCCCACCGCAGCCAACTGATCCACCACCTTTGCGAAAAACGATGGCGAGATCGCCAGGTAAAACAGCACGTTTCCCGGGATGTCCCACGCCTTCTGAGCATCCTCGATCCGCGCCTTTAACGTTTCGAAGGTCTTCACGTCGTTGAAATCGCCCGGGACGTAATTCAGTCGCTTGGCAAAATCTCCCCAGATCGTCTCGTCAAACGGCCGCGTTGCGAATTCCTTGATGTCCTCCGTCGCTTTCGCCTGGATCGACTGATCGTCACCCGGCGTAGACGCGCAGCCGATGACCGAGAATTTCTCCGGCATCAGGCGCAGCGCCTTCAGATTGTAGAGCGCCGGCATCAGCTTGCGCTTCGTCAGGTCGCCCGAAGCGCCAAAAATGACAATCGTGCACGGATCACCGGGCCGATCGTGGCCGGTCAAAGGGGTCTTTTCTGCCATGCGAAGGGTCTACCCACCTCCCGCCCTGAAGTCAGCAGAAAAGGGCCTACGCCGGCGGCATTTCTGCTGTCAGATTAGACGCTCATAGTCTGTCGATTTTGCATCCCAGCTTCCGGCCCAGCTACCTACCAACTCCCTTTTGAAGCTCAGTCGCCTGAGACCACGATATTCTGCCTCGATCCCGGTGAAAACGGTCTGTCCTCCATTGGCTGTCTAGCCTAGAACCGAAGCCGCCATGTTTGAAGTCGTCGATTTCGACGCGCTTGGCTCCGATAACGTTGTCGCTCGTTTGCGTCCGCCTCGGGTTGAAGGCTGAGCAACTTGCTGGCGATGTGCTCGCCGGTAAACTTAGGGATCTCTCCAGGCGTCCGACGAATCGATCCTTTAGTCAACTTCGGCGGCAAAACTACCGTCCGCGCCCGTTCAGGGTAACGATGTCCACCTCGGCGAGATTCACGTCTTTAAACGTCACCGTCACTCCGTCTGAATCCACTACCTTAAGGTCCCACGTCTCTGACTCCTCAGTTTCGTCAAATTTCACCGCGAGCTTTCCACCCTCGGCGAGCGTCTGTTGATTCGAGAGGAGATTCCCGTCCCAATCGGGATCGTCTGAGGCGGAGATGTAAATCGCTTCGAAGCTTCGGCTGGTTTGGCTGACAATCGTGAAATCCAGATCAGAGGCGCATGCGCAACCGAGGCTGAGAAGGCCGATGCAGAAAAAGAGAAAGTATTTGCTCATGGCTCAGTCTTTTCTCTTCTTCTTTTTCTTTTTCGTGTCCTCGTAGTAACGAGGTTCGCGGTAGATTTTCTTCTGATTGTAGTGCGGATCGTAGTAGACCGGGCGGGATGGCTCGCGCACGGGACGAATGCGGATTCAGCGCCAGTCACCCCTAGCTGAGGCCAGAATCGCCGGCGGCGGCCGGCCGGGCTCTGAGAGCGTTTCTACGGGAGAAAAAATGGGGGCGACCGGCAGAACCCGATCAAATCTTCACCATCCACCCACTCAATCTCATTAAAGGAGCGTCCCGCTGAGGAGGGCTGATGCAACGGTGAAATAGATGACGATGCCCGTGACGTCCACGAACGTGGCGACGAAGGGTGCGCTCGACGTTGCCGGGTCGAGGCCGATCTTTTTCAGAATGAATGGAAGCATGCTGCCAACGAGACTGCCCCAGAGAACGACTCCGGTGAGTGCCAGACCAACGGAGGCCGCAACGCGCGGCCAATATTCCGTGAAGATCGGGCTGAATTGTGCGCCCACAGTGACGATCGCCAGTCCGATCACTCCGAGCAACGCACCAATCGTGAGTCCATTCAGAACCTCGCGCCGCAGCACGGTGAGCCAGTCGACGAGCCGAACCTCGCCGACAGCGAGCGCGCGGATGATCAGCGTTGCGGCCTGGGAGCCGGAATTCCCGCCGCTTGCGATGATGAGGGGCAGGAAGATCACCAGGACGGCGGCCTTCTCAATCTCGCCGTCGTAGAACGCCATCGCGTTGGCCGTAAGTAGGCCGCCGATAAAGAGAATGACGAGCCACGGACCCCGCTTGAGCAGCATGCGCCAGACGGAAAGCTCCAGGTAGGGCAACTCGAGCCGAGCGGATCCGCCGACAAGCTGCATGTCGTCGGTGGCGCGGCGCTCGGCGACGTCAAGAACGTCGTCGAGGGTGACAATCCCGAGAATCTTCCCAGTCGAACTCGTCACGGGAAGCGCGTAGAGATCGGTTTGGCGGAAAACCTCGACGGCGCTTTCGGCGGAATCCCCGGCGGGGAGACACACGAGCGTGTGGGTGACAATGTCACCGATCCTGCAGTCCGGATCGGCAAGGAGAAGCTTGCGGATGCGGACGCCGTCAATCAGCGTCCCGCGGTCATTGACGACGTAAACAACGTTGAGCGTTTCGCTATCCTCCCCGTTGACGCGAATGTCAGCGAGGGCCTCGGCGACGGTCATCTCCTCGTTGAGCGCCATGTAATCCGGCGTCATCAGCCGGCCGATACTCTTCTCGTCGTAGCCAAGGAGTTGGGTCGCGATTTCACGCTCCTTCACGTCCAGCAAACTGATGAGCTGCTTCTGGACGCGCGACGGGACCTCCTCGAGCAGGGCGGTGCGGTCGTCGGGGGCCATTTCGTCGAGGATCCCGGCAGCAGCCGGGAGTCCGAGGGCGTGGAGGAGGCGCTCTTGCTGATCGAATTCGAGATACTCGAAGGCGTCGGCCGCAAGGTGCTTGGGAAGGGTGCGAAACGCCACGGCTTCGAGCTCCCGGCGGGAGTTCCGAGAGCAAATGCGCGAGGTCAAAGGGCTCCCAGCATTCGCAAAGTCGACGCAGTCCGGTGAGATCGCGAGCCCGGACGAGCGACTCGATTTCCTCGTGCGGGTGAGGCTCAATCAACGCGGGATCGTTCGGCGAATCCATGCTACCGATAAGCCCGAGGCGCTCCGAAATTGGAAGGACTTTCGGGCTCCCGAAGCAATCCTGAGGGCGAGAATCGCCGTCGAGCTTGAATGAATCAAAGCGCAGTCAGATCAATTCGCTAAATCGCTTTTTTCGACGCCCCGTGCAGCAACGTGGGCGCATCAAGCAATCACCTCGGCAGACGCACCCCGCGCGAAGCTTGTTACCCATCCGACAACTCTCCGGGCCCCGTGCATCCAGCCTCTCACGCTTCCTGGCGACTCGCCATCGCGTGATACAGCCCACGCCGCTCGATAAGCTGCGCGTGCGTCCCCTGCTCTTCGATTCGGCCCCCGCGCAGGACGATGATCCGGTCCGCCTGCTCGACCGTGCTCAGCCGATGCGCGATCACGAGTCGCGTTGCCTTGAGGTTTTCCAAGCCGGCCGCCACGTGCGCCTGCGTCTCGTTATCCAGCGCGCTCGTCGCCTCGTCGAAAAACAGAATCCGCGGATCGCCCACCACCGCCCGCGCGATCATCAATCGCTGACGCTGCCCGCCCGATAGCCCGCCGCCCTCCTCGCTGACGACCGTGTGCATCCCCATCGGCAGCGCGCGGATGTCCGCCGTGAGACCGGCCAATTCCACCGCCGCCCAGGCCTGCTCCATCGACGCGCCCGAAGTCGCTGCAATGTTGCTGTAGATGTCGCCGGAAATCGGCTGACTCGTCTGCAGCACCACGCCGATCTGCCGCCGCACCTCCGTTCGATCGAGCGTGTCGAGCGCTTGACCATTGAAAAAAATCGAACCCGCCGCCGGTTGCTCAAATCCCAGCAACAACCGGAGCAGAGTCGACTTCCCGCTGCCCGACGGCCCGACGACCGCCACGAATTCCCCCGGTCGGATCGTCAGATTCAAGTCGTCGAGCACCAAGGGTCCGTCTTCGTTGTAGCGGAAACTCACGTGCCGCAGATCGATGTCGCCGGTCAGCTCCCCCGGCCACGCCTGCGCCGCGCTGGACTCCGGCAGTTCGTGCAGAATGGGCCGCGCCCGCTCGTAAAGCGGGATCACCATGATCGCCTGAATCGTCGCGCCCGAGAACGCCAGCGCCGCTCCCAGGAACGCGCCAAAAGCCGCGTTGTAGGCGAGAAAATCCCCCGTCGAAAATCCACCCTCCCCGGTCGTGATTCGCTGAAACGCGAACCAGAAAATCAGCAGCGTCGACACCGCCGGGAACGCGCCGTTGAACACCGCGAGCAGATTCTGAATCCTGCGCATCCGCAGTCGCAGCCGCGTCTTTTCCGCGAACTTCCCCGCCCACACGGCGAACGCCTGCGCCGACGCCCCGGTCACCCGCAGCTTCGCCATTCCCGCGATCAGCTGATTGACCAATCCATTGATCGCACCCTCCAGGTCCTCGGTCTGCCGCGCGTACCGCAGCGCGTAAAGATTCACCGAGACCGTCACGACCGACGCCGTCACCCCCAGTCCGATCGCCAACGCACCCAACTGCCACCCGTAGCGAAAGAGGATGAAGAAATTGAACAGCGACGAGATCGCTCCCAGCAACGTCGTGATTCCAATGCCGGAAATAATCTGCCGGATCGCGTCCACGCTCATCGTCCGGCTCGCCAGATCGCCCACGCTGTAGAGCCGGAAAAATGGCGCGGGCAGCCGCAGAATCCGGTCGATCACCGCCGACTGCACGTCGCGATCCGCCTTCGTCTCGACCCGCAGCGTCAGAAATCCCTGCGCCAGACTGAACGACGCCGTCCCCAACGCCGCCACGAGCATCGCCGCCCCCAGCGCCAACATCTGCTCGTCCAAGCCCCCGGGAATCGCGTAGTCGAAAATCAACTGCGTTACGAACGGCGTCACCAGACTCAGCAATCCCACCAACGCCCCGAGACAAAGAATCAACCCGACGTCGGGCACGTTGTCGCGAAGCGCAAACGCCGTGATCCGCTTCCACGTGATCACCTCGTCCGGAAAAGGTCGGTAAAGCGCAAACGCCGTCGGCATCAGCTTTCCCGCGACCTCCCCGGTCACCCGGCCCGACATCTCGCCACTCGGATCCTCGACGCGATAGCCGCCAACCTTCCCCACCAGCGCCACCGGTCGACCGTCCTCGGCGAAGGCCAGCAGCGGACCGTTCTCCGCCCGCCACCACTCGCCCGCCAGCGTCACCACCCGCACCCGACACCGCGACGCCCGCGCGATCGCCTGCACGCGCAGCGGCAGATATGGGAAGGAATTCACCAGCGGGTGCGGCTCGATCTCGATCCCCATCGCCCGCCCCACCGCGCTCATCGCGACCACCAGCGGATCGCCCTTTTTCACCACCCCGTCCGCGGCCCGGTCCATCAGCACGCCCGCCAATTCGTCGGCGGCCCGCTGTCGAGCCACCTGGGTATCGGTCGTGCGAGTCTGCTGACGCGCGACCTCCCCGCGATCCAGCTCGTCAAAGGCCTCGGACAGCGCGCGGGTGAATTCCCGCTGATGCTCACGCAGCGATTCCACGGAATCAACCTGCGGCAACTCAAGCGCCCGACGCGAA
>CAWHTR010000009.1:0-414125 GCA_963832325.1 uncultured Verrucomicrobiae bacterium
CGGTGGTGATCGGGGAGCATACAGAGGTTGAGCGATCTGTGAACCCGGAATTTTGCAGCTGGATCGGGAGGCGTTGTCATTTGACATCACCGGGAGAGCGTTGCACTGTCCACGCTTCTTAACCCCATTTTCGATATGAACTTTCTTAATAAAGTGCGCTGGCTCAACAGTGCTTTTCTGATTGGCACCTTTGTGACGACTTGCACGGCGGTGCCTCTTTTCATTTGGAACCACGGCGTCGATGTCTTTCAGGCTTCGCTTTTTGTGTTTTTCTTCCTGGCAACGGGTTTCAGCATCACGCTGGGATATCACCGATTGTTTTCTCACCTGACGTTCCAGGCGAAGTGGCCGGTGAAACTTTTCACGCTCCTCTTCGGAGCGGCGGCGTTTGAGGGGTCGGCACTTGGTTGGTGTGCGGATCACCGGAAGCACCACAAGCACGTCGATCACGACGAAGATCCCTACGATATTTCGAAGGGATTTTTTCACGCCCACATCGGATGGTTGCTCTTCCGCCGTGGACCGGACACGCCGCTGACGTGGGTGCGAGATTTAGAAAAGGACAAGCTGGCGTGGTGGCAGCACCGGTATTACGCACTGATCGGCGTGGGGATGGGTTTCGCACTGCCGGCGCTCATTGGTTATCTTTACGGTGGCGCGACGGCGGCGCTTGGGGGATTTTTGCTCGCCGGTGTGGCGCGGGTTGTTTTTGTGCATCACATGACGTTCTGCATCAATTCACTCTGCCATTGGATCGGTGATCGTCCGTATTCGTCGGCGATTTCGGCGCGTGACAGCTTCCTGATGGCGTTGTTCACCTTCGGCGAGGGGTATCACAACTACCACCATGAGTTTCAGTATGATTACCGAAACGGGGTGAAGCCGTGGCAGTTCGATCCGACAAAGTGGACGATCTGGACGTTGCACAAACTTGGTCTGGTTTCCAATCTCCGCCGAGTCGCGGAAGAGAAGATTGTCAAAGCTCAGATTCAGGAGCAGCAACGGCATCTGGACGAGCATTTGCAGACCTATCAGGGAGCGATCTGCGAGTCAGTTCAGGCGATGATCGCAAGCACCCAGGAGCGGATGCACGCGGCGGTGGAGAGTTGGGAGCAGTTGCTCTCTGAGTCTCGGGAAGCGGCCAAGCGCCACGGCGAAGTCTCTCGTCAGCGTCGGTCGGAACTGAAGCGGGACTTGGCGCGGGCGACGGACCAGTTGCGTGAGGCGATGCGTGAGTGGAGCGAGGCTCGCCGAATGGCGTTTAGTTCGATGGCGATTTCGGCATAGGCGGGTCGGAATTGCGCCGGCTGGCTGAGTCAATCAAGACACCCGCAAGGGAAGCTTTAAACGGCTGAACCGGCTATTGGGTCAGGGTTCGGCGGGGTGAGTATCTTTGAGCTGGCTGGCGCGCGATTCAAATTCCTTGAGAGTGCAGGTTCTGGGTGGTCGGCATTCAGATCGCGGCAAGTTGAGGTTGGCGTAGCCAGCAACGACACGGAGTCCCGGCGCTCATGGGCCTCGGATCTCTCACGAGTTCCTTCCTCCCGTCGACCCGGTTTGAACGTCCGCGCTGGGGACAGTTTCCTTCGCAGAGGAATAGAAAACGTCGCCGCTTTGGGGCGATCGGTTAGCCGCAGTTTGTTTAAAAGGAAAATTTTGTTGGTTCTCACGAAATTTTGGCTTGGTTGGCGATGCTTGGTATGCTATCAAGGTTGCCTAACAAAAAACTGCGCCGTGTATTTTTCTTCAGCTCCCTCCATTTCTTCTCGGCACTCTGCGTCGCGGTTGCCGACAGCGGGGTTGGGTTGCGGCTCGGATATTTTGACGGTGTCTTCATCCGCCCAAAAAATTGGCACGATTTTCGCTAAAGAAACTTTGAGTTCAATTAAAGAAACGCTCGGTCGTTTTTAACAAATCAAAAAACATTGCAAACTTATGAACAAAGAAGCTGACCTAGCACTCGTGACATCGTCCCATCCTTTGAAAACCATGGTTTTGGTTGGTCTGGTGATTGCCAGCGTCGTTGGGTCCGGTAGCTACTTTTCGTCCCAGCGCCACGAGGCCGAGCCGACGGTGAAGCGTTCTTCTGGGCTGGTCGAGATGGTGTTTGGAATGCGGTAAGGTTTAACCGGGGCATCCGGCGGGTCGTGGGGTCTCGCCGGATGCCTGTCAGGTTTTAGGAGGGACGGCTGAGAGGCCGTCCTTTTCCGTTCAGTGGAGCGCGGATTCACGGCGGAGTCGGCAGAATCGAGAGGACGTCGAGCGGGCTGGCGACCGAGCAAGATTCGGCGCTGAGGTAACCTTGGGTGGTCTCGAGGGATTTGTGGCCCATCGCAAGTTGGAGCGCTCGGATATTGGCCCCGCGATCCAGGGCGTGGGTCGCGTAGGCGTGACGCAAATGGTGGGCGGTGATGGGGAGGGAGGTCGGAGCGGGAGGGTTGGCTTTGACGATCGCGCGTTGGACGACGGTGGGATGGCAGCGCCAGCGGATGCGGCGACCCGAGCGGGGATCGCGGCTCGGGCTGCTGGCGGGAAATAACCAGAACCAAGCCAGCGCCGATTCGGATTGGCGTGATTTTTGCAGGAGGCGGTCGGGGAGCGGCACGGGGATGCCAGCCCAACGGTCCGCCTCCCAGGCGCGGCGACACCGTTCGATTTGGAGCGAGAGTGCGGGGACGAGGCGGGCTGGCAGGCGAAGGACGCGATTCTTTTTCCCCTTCGCTTGCCGGATGACGAGCTGGGTGCCGACCAGATCGACGTCCTTTAGGCGGAGGTCGAGGGCTTCGTTGAGGCGGAGGCCGCAGCCGTAGAGGAGCTGCGTGATGAGGCGAAGCGGATAGTGCGGCGTGTCGCGGACGTTTTGGAGGAGTTGGGCGGTGTCGGCGACGGTCGGCGCGTGGCGGTGACCCGAGGGCGGACGGACGCGAAGGGCTTTGATCGGACCTGGATCTTCGCCTCGAACGCTTTTGTAGAAGAAGAGTAGGGCGTTGAGGGCTTGGTTCTGGCCGGAGGCGGAGGCACTGCCGTGGGCGAGTCCGGTGAGAAAGTTGGTGATCTTGTCAGGAGTGGATTGGGAACCGAGGTCGGGGGAGTTTCGGAGGTGGAGGATGTAGCGGCGGAGCCACTGGACGTAGGTTCGCTCGGTGGAGAGGGACAGATGCTGGCGGCGGATGTGATCGCGGAGATCTTCGATGGCTTGGGCGGTAGTCATGCCGCCGAGTGTTGTCGAGGCGGGTTGCGGTGGCTATGGTTGCGCGGGCGAAGACGGCAGGACGGGGGGCGGATGGTTTCGGCTGAAGAGAGTGGCACTCGGGAATCGCCCGGCGATTTCTCATCCCCGACGAAAGCACGGATCGAGAGAAGCGCAGGTTGCTCGAGCGGTGGGGTGACCAGTCGCCGATTAGACGGCCGAGGGCGCTTCGAGGGTGGGGTAGTCGACGTAGCCAGTTTGCCCGGCAGCGTAGAAGGTGGATGGGTCCGGTTCGTTGAGCGGAGCGTTCTCCCGGAACCGGCAGGGGAGGTCGGGATTGGCGATGAAAAGTTGGCCGTACGCGACGGCGTCGGCTTCGTCGTCGGCGAGGACTTGCGTGCCGGATTCGAGGGTGAATTTTTCGTTCGCAATGTAGGGGCCGCCGAAGATCGCGCGGAGTCGAGGACCTAGGCGATCCGGACCGAGGGATTCGCGGGAGCAGATGAATGCGATCTCGCGGTTGTGAAGTTGTTGGGCGACGTAACCGAAGGTCGCGGCGGGGTTGGAGTCGCTGATGGAATGCGCGTCGCCGCGCGGGGCGAGGTGAACACCCACGCCTCCGTTTCCCCAGATCTCGATGGCGGCGTCCGTGGCCTCAAGGAGCAGGCGGGCGCGGTTCTCAATGGGTCCACCGTAGTCGTCGGTGCGGTGATTCGTGCCGTCCTGGAGGAATTGATCGGGGAGGTAGCCGTTCGCGCCGTGGAGTTCGACGCCATCGAAGCCCGCGGCCTTGGCGTTCTCGGCACCGAGGCGGTAAGCGGCGATGATGCCCGCGATCTCGCTGGTATCGAGGGCACGGGGAGTGACGAACGATTTCTCCGGACGCACGAGGCTGACGTGACCGTCGGGGGCAATCGCGCTGGGGGCGACCGGGAGGGCACCGTCGAGATAAACGGGATCGTACATGCGACCGACGTGCCAGAGCTGGAGCAGGATGAGTCCCCCTTCGTCGTGCACGGCCTTGGTGACGAGTTTTCAGCCTTCGACTTGTTCGGCGGACCAGATGCCGGGCGTGTCCGGGTAGCCGACGCCCATGGGCGTGACGGAGGTCGCCTCGGAAATGATGAGTCCGGCGGAGGCGCGTTGGCGGTAGTAGTCCGCCATCAGCGCATTCGGCACGCGTCCCGCGCTGGCGCGGCAGCGGGTGAGGGGAGCCATGATGATGCGGTTCGGAAGTTGGAGGTCACCGATTTGGATGGGGTCGAAGAGAGTGGGCATGGCTTGGATCATTGTTCGAAGACGATCGAACAATTGACCGCTTGAATTGGAATGTCAACGGGAGGAATGCCGGGGGTTGGAAGTGGGGTTGTGGTTTTGAGAGGGTTCCGGTAGCGGTTGGGGAGATGCGCGATTCAAGATTTGGTTGGGTGGGGATGCTGGCGGTTTGTTGGATGGTCGGAGGGTGCGCGACGGTCGAGCGGTCGGAGAGGGTGGTGGAGCCTGAGGTCTCCGGGAGGGATCGGGTGGTTCAGCTGCAGATCTTTTTGGATTCGGTCAACTTCGGTCCCGGGGTGGTGGATGGACGGGACGGGGAGTTTACGGAAAAGGCTCTCGGCGTTTATCGGAGGGTCATGGGCCGCGAGCCGGACGTGCGGGGAGTTGTTCCGTTCACGACGTACGCGTTGACGGGGGAAGACCTGGGTCGGGTCGGGGTGGTGGCGAGCGGGCCGGAGGCGATGGCGAAGCAAAAGCGGCTGCCCTATGAGAGCGTGAGTGAGCTTGTCGCGGAGCGGTATCACACGACGCGGGATTTCGTGCGGAAGCTGAACCCGGGGATCAACGTCGACGCGGCGGGAGCCGGGACGATTTTGCGCGTGCCGAACGTGGCGAGGCCCCTGAGGGTGGCGAATTTCCCCTCCGCGTATCCGGCGGCGGTGCCTTCCGCAGCGTCACCACGGCGGGTGATCGTGGATCTGGGCGAGCGGCAGCTTCGGGTGATCGGAGGGGAAAAATTGTTGGCGGTCTTTCCGATCACGCCGGGATCGAGTGAGCATCCCGCTCCGGTGGGAGAGTGGAAAATTCTTGGACTGGCTCCCTGGCCCTGGTTCCGGTGGGACGACGGAGTTTTGGAGCGGGGTGAGCGGACGGAAGTGGCGTATCAGATCCCACCGGGGGTGAATAATCCGGTGGGGATCTTGTGGGCCGGACTGAACAAACCCGGGATCGGGATTCACGGGACGCCGTCGCCGGAGACTATTGGTCGGTCGGGCAGCCACGGGTGCATCCGGTTGGCGAACTGGGATGCGGCGACGTTCTACACCCTGGTGCCGAAAGGGACCCCGGTGTCGATTCGGTAGGGTGATTGGTCGCAGCCGGGGGCTGATTTTGAGACGATGCGGCGGGGTAGGCGGCGGGGAGACGGTGTTGGGGTCGGGCTGAAAATGAGCCGGCTTGAGGTTGCGTGGGATGGCGGACTCCATTAGTTTCCGAGCCGGACTGGATGAAGGGTTATTTTCTCAGGCGGCTGCTGCTGATTTTTCCGACGCTTTTTGGGATCACGCTCATCGTGTTTTTCATCACGCGGATCGTTCCGGGCGGGCCGATCGAGCGGGCGTTGGCGCAGAGTGGGATGATGGACATGCAGGGTGGCGGGGGCGGTCGGGGCGGCGGGCAGGCGTTGTCGGCGGATCAGCTGAATCAGCTGAAGGAATTTTACGGACTGGATAAGCCGTGGCCGATCGCCTACGTGGCCTGGGTGGGGAATGTCCTGCGGGGCGACCTGGGGACGTCTTATCGATACCAGGAGCCGGTGACGTCGCTGATCGCGGACAAGCTCCCGGTGTCGAGTTACTACGGCTTGTTAACGTTGGTGTTCACTTACGGGGTGTGCATTCCGCTGGGGATCGTGAAGGCGATCCGGCACCGGACGTTTTTCGACAACTGGACATCGGCGCTGATTTTCGTCGGTTACGCCATTCCCGGTTACGCGCTGGGGGCGCTGTTGTTGGTTTATTTGGCGGGGCGGTGGGAGATTTTTCCGATGGGCGGGTTCGTGAGTTACGGGTTCGATGATCTGAGTTTCTGGGGGAAGGTGGGGGACCTGGCGTATCACTCAGCGCTCCCGTTACTGTGTTACCTCGTGGGTTCGTTCGCGTTTCTGACGCTGCTGATGAAGAACCATCTGCTGGACAACCTGGCGGCGGATTACGTGCGGACGGCGATGGCGAAGGGGGCGAGGTTCCGGCAGGCCGTGTTTGGCCACGCGTTGCGAAATTCATTGATCCCGATTGCGACCAATTTCGGACACTTCGTGTCGTTGTTCGTGGCGGGATCGTTTTTGATCGAGTTGATTTTCGATATCGATGGCTACGCGCTGCTGGCTTACGAGTCGATTCTGGACCGGGATTATCCGGTGGTGATGGGAGCGCTGTTGTTGACGGCGTTTTTGATCATGGTGGGGAACATTCTTTCCGACGTCTGCGTGGCGTTGGTGGATCCGCGGGTGAGGTTCGAATGAGGGCATTTTTGGATCCGCTGACGGCGAAGAAATTACGGAGGTTTCGCTCGATCAAGCGGGGGTGGTGGTCGTTTTTGATTTTGACGGCGTTGATGGTGGTGACCTTTTTTGGGGTGGGTGAGCTGGTGGTGAACAGCCGGGCGCTGGTGGTGAGGTACGAGGGACAGCTTTATTTTCCGACGTTTGGGGGGATCATTCCCGGGACGACGTTTGGCGGGGATTATTCGTACGAGACGAATTACCGGGATCTGAAGGAAGAGTTCGCGACGGAGGAGGGGAGCGGGAACTGGGTGTTGCTGCCGCCGGTGCCCTACAATCCTTACGAGAACGACTTTCGGGAGGGGGTGGTGAACCCGGCTCCGCCGAGTTGGGCGACGCGGCATTTTCTTGGGACCGACAACACGGGGCGGGACATTTTCGCGCGGCTTTTTTACGGGTTCCGTGCCGCGATGGTGTTCTCGCTGGTTTTCATGGCGTGCGTGTACGCGATCGGGATCGCGGTGGGGTGCGCGATGGGATATTTCGGGGGGACGTTTGACATCGTGACGCAGCGATTGATCGAAATTTGGTCGAACATTCCGTTTCTTTACGTGGTGATCATCGTGGCTTCGATCGTGCGGCCGAGCATGCCGCTGTTGCTCTTGATCTTCGTGGTCTTTTCGTGGACTTCGATGACTTATTACATGCGGACGGAGGCTTACCGGGAGAAGTCGCGGGACTACGTGGCGGCGGCGCGGGTGCTGGGGGCGGGGACTCCGCGGATCATTTTTCATCACCTGATGCCGAACACGCTGTCGACGTTGGTGACGTTTATGCCCTTCACGATCGTGTCGGCGATTTCTTCGCTGACGGCGTTGGATTACATTGGATTTGGCGTGCCGCCGCCGACGCCGAGTTGGGGTGAGTTGTTGCAGCGGGGGGTTGCGAACATGAACGCGCCGTGGATCGTGTCGTCGGCGTTTGGCGGACTGGTCGTCGTGTTGATTTTGGTGACGTTCGTGGGGGAGGCGATTCGCGAGGCCTTCGATCCGAAGAAATTCACCGTTTACCGATGAGGGTGGTGCTTGAGTCGGGGATGGCGCGGATCGCTGGTGCCGTGTTGGGAATTTTGTGGATGGGGGGCTGCGGGGGCGGTGGTGATGGGGAGAAAGGTGAGGTGAAGCTGAAGCCGGAGGAGATCGCGGCGGCGCAGAATTATCGGCAGCCGTTGGCCGAGGCTTACTACGCGGAGCACCCGGAATTTTTTCGGGTGGCGAAGCCGGAGGATTTGCCCGGGGATTTGGATTGGGAGGATGGGGCCGGGGAGGCAGAAATCGGTTCGGCGGAGGCGTCGAAGGGTGGGGAGATGGTGTTCTGGTTGTCGGATTTCCCGCGGACGTTGCGGTTCAACGGGCCGGACTCGAACGGGCATTTCAGGGCATTCATTCACGACGACAACAGCATGACGGTGGTGCGGAAGCATCCGGTGACGGGGCACTACATTCCGGGGTTGGCGAAGGCGTGGGCGATCAGCGCGGATCGGAAGACGGTGTACCTCAAGCTCGACGAGCGGGCCCGGTATTCGGACGGCGTGCCGGTGACGGCGGACGATTACTTTTTTCTATTTTATTTCGGTCGTTCGTCGTGGTTGCAGGAGCCGTGGGCGGCGAATTGGTACGCGGAAAAATACACCGGGATTACGAAATACGATGATCACACGATCGCGATCGGCGTGGCGGAGGCGAAGCCGGACGTGCTGAGATTTTTCGAGCAGGACGTGCGACCGATCCCGCGGCATTTTTACAAGGAATTCGGCGAGGATTACGTCTCCCGTTATCAGTGGGAGATGGAGCCGACGACCGGGCCTTACACAATCCTCCCGGAGGACATCGAGAAAGGGAGGAGCATCACGCAGCGGCGGGTGGAGGATTGGTGGGCCCGGGATTTGAAATTTTACCGGCATCGGTTCAACCCGGACCGGCGGAGGTTCGTGGTGATCCGGGACGTGCCGAAGGCGGTGGAGGCGTTCAAGGCCGGGGAGTTCGATCTGTTGGACGTGACGACGCCGGACATCTGGTACGAGAAGCTACCGGAGTCGGATCCGGTGGTGGCGAAGGGCTACGTAAAGAAGGTGCAGTTTTACAACGAAGTGCCGCGACCGACCTACGGATTGTCGATCAATCGAAGTCAGCCGGTGTTGGATAATCGGGACGTGAGAGTGGGGTTGAACTACGCGATGAATTGGAACGCGGTGTTGGGAAATTATTTTCGCGGCGATTACACGCGGATGCGGACTTCGGCGGATGGCTACGGCGAATTCACGCACCCGACGCTGCGGGCACGGGAGTTTTCGGTCGAGAAGGCGCTTCAGGCATTTGCTAAGGCGGGGTTCTCGACGCGCGGAGCGGATGGGATTTTGGTCAACGACTCGGGGGAGCGGTTGAGCTTCACGCTGACGACCGGGTATCAACATTTTGTCGAGGTGCTGACGATTCTGGAGCGAGAGGCGAGGAAGGCGGGGGTGGAACTCAAACTCGAAGTGCTGGACAAGACGGCGGCCTGGAAGAAGGCGCAGGAGAAAAAGCACGAGATCGTTTTTGCGGCTCTCAACGTCTCGGTCGAGCTGTACCCGCGATATTTCGAGTTGTTTCACTCGTTCAACGCGGTGGACGAAATGGGGGTGCCGAAACCGAATACGAACAATTTGACGATGATGAATGATCCGGAGATCGACGGCTTGATCGATCGTTACGAAACGTCGACGGATCTGGATGAGATCAAGGCGATTGCTCACGAACTCGAAGAGCGCCTGTGGGCGGACGGGGCATTCATCCCGGGATTCGTGAAGCCATTTTATTGGGTGGCATTCTGGCGGTGGGTGCGGTGGCCCGAGGGATTTGACTCGCGGCTGAGTCGTTTGCCGGAGGAGATGAACGTGTATTGGATCGACGAGGCGATGAAGGCGGAGACGCGTGATGCGCGGAAGACGGGTGAGAGTTTTCCGGTGTCGGTGGAGACGTTTGAGCAGTATAAGGCAGAGTGAATTTTATGAGCGAAACAACGAAATTGCGGGTTTGGAGCTGGGCGGGATTTTTGGCGGTAGGATTACTGGTCGGCTGTGGCGGGGAGAAAGCGGTGGAGGAGGAACGGGACAATACGGCCGAGGTGCAGGCGTATTACGACGCGAACCCGGAGTTTTTCGTTTTCGCGAAGCCGGAGGATCTGCCGGAAGGGTTGAATTGGGAGAACGGAACGGACCTGCCGGACATCGGGTCTCCGGAGGCGACGAAGGGGGGCGTGGAGTACCGGCTTCCTGGACGATTTCCCGCGGACCCTGAGGACGCTGGGGCCGGATGCGAACGGGTCATTCCGGACGTATCTGCGCGACAACGTCGACATGAATTTCGCGCATTCGCATCCGAACGTGAAGGGTTATTTCCCGGGATTGGCGAGCGAGTGGGCGATTGATCGGCCGAATCACACGGTTTACGTGCGGCTGGATCCGGAGGCGCGGTGGAGCGACGGGGAGCCGATCACGGCGGACGACGTGCTGTTCATGTTTTACTTCTACCAGAGTCCCTACAACAACGCGCCGTGGTATCAGGATTTCTACAAGGTGCAGTATTCGCGGGTGACGCGTTACGACGAGCGGACCTTTGCGATCACGGTGGCGGAGGCGAAGCCGGACTTCGAGCAATACGCGCTCGAGCTGACGCCGGAGCCGCGGCAATTTTTCAAAGGCTACGCCGACGATTTCGTTTCCTATTACCAATGGAAGGTTCGACCGACGACCGGGGCCTACACGATTCTCGAAAAGGACATTCAGAAGGGTAAATCGATCGCGATGACGCGGGTGAAGGACTGGTGGGCGAAGGATCGGAAGTTTTGGCGCTATCGTTTTAATCCGGACGCGGTGCGGCTGGAAGTGATCCGCGATCCGGACAAGGCCTTCGAGGTGTTCTCGCGCGGGGACCTGGACATGTTTGGGATGAGTTTGGCGAAGTACAATTACGAGAAGCTTCCCGACGACGCGCCATTGGTTCAGAACGGCTACATCCAGAAGGCGACGTTTTGGAATCAGGTGCCGCGTTCGGGATTGGGATTGTGGCTGAACACGAGCAAGAAGCCGCTCGACGATCGCGATGTGCGGCTGGGACTGCAGCACGCGATGAATTGGGACCTGGTGATCAAGGAGTTTTTCCGCGGGGATTGGTCGCGGGAGCAGACGACATCGGACGGTTACGGCGAGTTGTCGAACCGGGAGATTAGATCGCGGGAGTATTCCGTTCCCGAGGCGGAGGAGTCGTTCAAGAAGGCGGGTTATTCGCGCGGTTCGGACGGGATTTTTGTCAATGAAGCCGGGCAGCGGTTGAGTTTCAATCTGAGCACGGGTTATTCGACCATGAAGGACGCGCTGACGATTCTGGAGCGCGAGGCGCGAAAGGCGGGTGTCGAGTTGAAACTGGAGGTGTTGGACGGGACGGCGGGATTCAAGAAGGTGCAGGAGAAGCAGCACGAGATCGCGCTCACGGGGTTCAGTTATTCGACGACGGAGGTGTATCCCCGCTACTGGGAGACATGGCACGGCGTGAACGCTTACAACGAGGATGGCTCGGTGAAGGTGCAAACGAACAATTTGACCGTGACCGCCATTCCGGAACTCGATGGGTTGATCGATCAGTATCGCGGATCGGAGAGCCACGACGAGAAGGTGAAACTGGCCCACGAGATGGAGCAAATCATCCACGACGATGCGGCCTACATCCCGGGTGTTTATCGTCCGCTTTACAAGGTCGCGTATTGGCGGTGGATCCGTTGGCCGGCGGATTTCAACGTCGCGCGGAGTGAGTCGGCCGGACAGTATTTCGTGCATTGGATCGATCCCGAAATGCGGGAAGAGACGAAGGCGGCGATGCGAGACGGTAAGAAATTCGAGCCGCAGGTCCTGACGTTCGATCAGTTCAAGACCGAATGACGAGCGGGCGAGGCGGGGCGGCGGGTAGTGCCGGGGGCGCTGGGAACATCCTGGAGGTGCGTGATCTCGTCGTGGGCTTCGACACGGACGAGGGTCCGGTGGTCGCCGTGGATGGGGTGAGCTTCGCCGTGCCGAGGGGACGGACGGTGGGGATCGTGGGGGAGTCGGGTTGCGGGAAGAGCGTGACGGCGCTCTCGGTGATGCGATTGCTGCCGCAGCCGATGGGGCGGATCCTCGGTGGGCGAATTCTTTTTGACGGCGAAGAGCTGGGGGGTTGCACGGACGAGCGCATGGCCGAGGTGCGAGGGGGGGAGATTGGGATGATTTTTCAGGAGCCGATGACGGCGCTCAATCCGGTGCAGCGGGTGGGAGATCAGATCGGGGAGGTCTTTCGGTTGCACCGCAAGTTGTCGAAGGCGGAGGTGCGGGCGCGGACGGTGGAGATCCTCCGGAAGGTCGGGATTCCGTCGCCCGAGGTGCGGGCCGGGGAGTATCCGCACCAGTTGTCGGGGGGGATGCGGCAGCGGGTGGTGATCGCGATGGCGTTGGCCTGCGAGCCGAAACTGGTGATCGCGGACGAACCGACGACGGCGTTGGACGTGACCATTCAGGCGCAGATCCTGGAACTGCTGAACCGGCTGCGGGAGGAGCTGGGGATGTCGATGATCCTGATCACGCATGACCTGGGGGTGATCGCGGAGACGTGCGACGAAGTGGTGGTGATGTACGCGGGGCGGGTGGTGGAGCGGGCACCGGTGGACACGATTTTTCACCGTCCGCTGCACGCGTACACGAAGGGATTATTGGAATCGATTCCGCGGTTGGACACGGTGGCGAAGTCGCTTTTGCCGACGATTCCGGGAGTGGTGCCGGGGTTGAAGGATCTCCCGGATGGGGTCCGGTTCGCGCCGCGGTCCGGTCGGGATTACACCGAAGAGGAGTTGCGGGTGCGGCCGCCGTTTCGCGAAGTCGAGCCGGGGCACTGGGTGGAATATTCGCCGAGCGTTTACCTGGGTGAGCCGTTGGAAGTCGAAGGCGGGTCGAAGGAGGTGGGGCGGTGAGTTTGCTCGAGGTCACGGATTTGCGGGTGCATTTCCCGGTGCGCGGCGGGGTTTTTCGCCGCGCGGTGGGGAGCTGCAAGGCGGTGGACGGGGTGGGTCTGGCGATTGGCTCCGGGGAGACGCTGGGGTTGGTGGGGGAGTCGGGTTGCGGGAAGTCGACGTTGGGCAAGGCGATCGTCCGGTTGGTGACGCCGACAACGGGGCGGATCGTTTTTGACGGGAAGGACATTTCGTCCATGAGCCAGCGGCGATTGAAGCCGGTGCGGCGGGAGGTGCAAATGATCTTCCAGGATCCAGCGGAGTCGTTGAATTCGCGGCACACGGTGGGAAACATCCTGGAGGAACCTTACGTGATTCACGGGATGGGGGATCGGCGTCAGCGGCAGCGGTGGGTGGCGGAAGTGCTGGAGCGAGTCGGTCTGCCCGCCGGGGCGGTGACACGATTTCCCTTCGAATTCTCGGGGGGACAGCGTCAACGGATCGGGATTGCGCGGGCGCTGACGCTGAAGCCCAAGCTGATCGTGTGCGACGAGCCGGTGTCGGCGTTGGACGTTTCGATTCAGAGTCAGATTCTCAATCTCCTCGTTGAGTTGCAGCGGGAGTTGGGGTTGTCGTATCTGTTCATCGCGCACGACCTGGCGGTGGTGAAGCACGTTTCGGATCGGATCGCGGTGATGTATTTGGGGAAGGTGGTCGAATTGGCACCGGCCGAGGTGATTCATCGTGACCCTCGGCACGCCTACACCAAAGCGTTGCTGGCAGCGATCCCGGTGGCGGATCCGCGGCGGAAGCGGGATCGAAAGATTATCCCGGGGGACGTGCCGTCGCCGATCGATCCGCCGGAGGGGAGTGCGTTCGGGCACCGGATCGGGAGTCCGCGGTATCCGGAGACGGTGGGGATGGATCTCGGGTTGCGCGAGATCGCGCCCGGGCACTGGGTGGCGCGTGATCCGTGTTGTCTGAGTGCGGAGGATTTTGCGGCCTTGGCTTAGTTCGCGGAGTGGCGACTGGGTGGGGTGGGAGGTTGCGGGCGGGAGTTGGTCCTTCCTGAAGTGATTTGCGGGGGCTTGCGTTAGTTCTGCCGTGTGGTTGACTGATCGGTTTCCACAAATGAACGTTTTCGTAGAACCCAAGCCGAATTGTATTGCCACCCTCCGCGTCGAACTCCCGCCTGATCAGGTGGAAAAGGAGTGGCAGACGACGGCCAAGGCTTTCCAGAAACAGGCGAAGATTCCGGGTTTCCGCCCGGGCAAGGCTCCGGCGGCGGTGATCGCCAAGCGTTACGAGGAGGACATCCGCGAGGAGGTGAAGAGTCGGTTGCTGCGGAGTTCGATGAACGAGGCGATCGCGCAGAAGAAGTTAAAGGTGATCTCCGTGGCCAAGGTCGATGACGTCGAGATCGGCGCGGACCGGACGATGAGCTATTCGGCAACGTTAGTGACGGCTCCGGAATTTGAGCTGCCGGAATACAAGGGTATCGAGGTCGCGATTGCGAAGAAGGACGTGACGGATGCCGACGTCGAAGAGGCGCTCGGGACGCTGGCCGAGCAGCATTCGGAGTTTGAGACGGTCGAGGGACGGGAGTTGGCGATGGATGACTTCGCGGTGCTCACCTACGCGGGGACATTGGACGGAACTCCGCTCGCGGAGGCGGTGGAAAAGTGCCCGCCCCTGCTGGCCGGGAAGCCGAATTGGTGGATCCGAATGGCTCCTGACACGCTGGCTCCGGGATTTTGCGAAGCGCTGGTCGGATTGAGTGTCGACGAGGAGCGGGCCTTCGACATCGCGCTGACGGACGAATTTCCGTTCGAGCCATTGCGCGGGAAGACGGTCGCCTACACGGCGACTTTGCACGAGATTCGCGAGCGGAAGTTGCCGGAATTCGACGACGCGTTGGCGTCGCGGATCGAGCCAGGGAAGACGATGCCGGAGTTGCGCGAACGGATCAAAACCGAGTTGGTGCGCTACGCGGAGAATGATTTCGAGAGTGGGAAGCGATCCGGCGCGATGAAGAAGTTGCTGGAGAGCATCCGTTTCGACCTGCCGCAGGACATGGTTCGCAACGAGATGTCGGGAATCATGCGCGAGATCGTGCAGGAGAATCAGGGTCGCGGGGTGAGCGACGAAGAATTGCAGGCGCACGAGGATCAGATCCAGGGCGCGGCGGAGCAGACTGCGCAGGAGCGGGTGAAGTCCACGTTCGTCCTCCTGCGGATCGCCGAGCAGGAGAAGATCACCGCGACGCAGCAGGAGTTGGTTTTCCACGTCTCGCGGATGGCGGAGCGCTATCAGATCCCCGTCAACAAAATGGTCAAAGACCTGCAGAAGCGGAACGCGATTGGTAGCATTCAGGAGCAGATCGTGGTGGGCAAGGCCCTTGATTTCGTTGCCTCGAATGTTACCGTGCGCGAGCCGGCGGCGAAGTGAGTTTCTAGGTCGCCGGGTTTTTAAGATTCGAAGTTATTATGTTGATTCCAACCGTTATTGAGCAGACTGGGCGCGGCGAGCGCGCCTATGACATTTACTCGCGACTCCTCAAGGACCGCATCATTTTCATCGGCACCGGGATCGACGATAATGTCGCGAACATCGTCATCGCGCAGTTGCTCTTCCTGCAGATGGAAGACCCGAAGAAGGACATCAGCATTTACATCAATTCGCCGGGCGGATCGGTCACGGCGGGGATGGCGATTTACGACACGATGCAGTTCGTGACGTGCGACGTGAATACCTACTGCATGGGGATCGCTGCGAGCATGGGTGCCGTGCTGCTGGCTTGCGGGACCAAGGGCAAGCGCTACGCACTGCCAAACAGTGACATCATGATCCACCAGGTCTCCGGCGGAGCGCAGGGTCAGGCCAGCGACGTCGAGCGGCAGGTTGAGTTCATGTATAAGCTCAAGCGGCGGTTGAACAGAATCCTCGCTCACCACACCGGGAAGCCGGTGGAACAGGTGGAGAGGGATGCGGACCGCGATTACTACATGACGGCCGAGGAGGCGAAGGCCTACGGATTGGTTGATGAGGTGGTCGAGTCGCGGAAGGAAATCAAGCATCCGCTGGGCGATCACAAGCCGGACGACGCGGCCAAATAGATCCCGACGCGTGGCCCGGCCTTCCAACCTCACGATGTGCTCTTTCTGCGGAAAGAGCCACGCGGAGGTGCGTAAGTTGATCGCGGGGCCGGGCGTTTACATTTGCGACAGCTGCATCACGGTCTGCAAAGGGATCCTTGATAAGGAAATCGGGGAGGAGACGAGGAAGACCACTGCGGCGATGCGCGTGCCGAAGCCGGCGGACATCCGTCGGGAACTGGACGCGCACGTGATTGGGCAGGAGATCGCGAAGAAGGTGTTATCGGTCGCGGTCCACAATCATTACAAGCGCATCACTCAATACGATGGTGGGGCGTTGACGCTCGACGATCTGGCGGAAGTCGAAATCGAGAAAAGTAACATCCTGCTCATCGGGCCGACCGGATCGGGGAAGACCCTGTTGGCTCGGACGCTGGCGAGGGTGCTCGACGTTCCGTTCGCGATTGCCGACGCGACGGCGATCACCGAGGCGGGGTACGTCGGCGAAGACGTGGAGGGAATCATCCATCGATTGTTGCAGTCGGCGGATTGGGACGTGAAGCGCGCTGAGGTTGGAATCATTTACATCGACGAAATCGACAAGATCGGGCGCAAGACGGAGAACGTGAGCATCACGCGGGACGTGTCGGGCGAGGGCGTCCAGCAGGCCTTGTTGAAAATCCTGGAAGGCTCGGTTTGCAACGTGCCGCCGCAGGGTGGGAGGAAGCATCCGCAGCAGGACTACATTCAGGTCAACACGCAGAACATTTTGTTCATTTGCGGCGGAGCCTTCGTTGGACTCGACAAGATCGTGCAGCGGCGGCTGGGCGCCAAGGCGATGGGATTCCACGTGCGTGGTGACGTGGACGAGGTGCAGGCAGCGGTCCATCTGGCCGAGCCCGAGGATCTGCTTTCGTTCGGATTGATTCCGGAATTCATCGGGCGGTTACCGGTCGACGCCGTGTTGGATCCTTTGACGGAAGACGAGCTGGTGCAAATTCTGACCGACCCAAAGAATGCGTTGGTGAAGCAATACGTGAAGCTGATGGCGATGGACGGGGCGCAGCTCAACTTGACGAAAGACGCGTTGCGGGCGCTGGCGGCGCAGGCGGTGGTGAAGGGGACGGGGGCGCGGGCGTTGCGGGCGATGATGGAGCGCATCATGCTCGACATCATGTACGAGGCCCCGAGCCGCGAGGACATCGCGGAGATCACGGTGAATCGGGCCGTGGTCGAGGGGCGAAAGTCGCCGCTCGTCCGGAAGCGGGTCGAAAAGGATGCGGCTTAGAAGCTGCGGTTGGGTTCTTTGGCTGGTTGATTTTGACGAGCGGCCTGGGTTCTGAGGTGTGAGCGGGTTTGCTTATTTGTTCGAGCGGTTTCCGGCGTTTTCGCAGACGTTCTGTTTTCGGGAGGTTCGGGAAATGCAGCGGCAGGGGGTCGATTTTTCGGTGTATTCGATCCGGGATCCCCGGGGGCAGCCGGATCAGGATTTTCCCGCTGAGTTGAGGGACCTTGTGCGTTATCTGCCGGAGTCATTCGGTGAGCGGATCCGGGACGATTGGTGGTTTCGTCGGCGCGCGCGCAAGGGACAGGCCCGAATGGAGAAAGCGTGGGGTGATGACTCGGAGAAGCGGCGGATCTACGAAGCGTTGTGGTTGGCGGGTGAGCTGAAGCGGGGAAAAGTGACGCACGTTCACGCCCACTTTGCCGGGATGGCGGCGCGGACGGCCTTTTGGCTGAAGCAGCTGGCTGGCGTGACGTATTCGTTCACCGCGCACGCGGACGACGTGTTCTGCGAGAAACCCGAATCGCACCTGGCGGATTTGGTCAGCGGGGCGGAGTGGATCGCGACCGAGACGGAGTTCAGCGCGCGGTTTCTGCGGGAACGGTTCCCGTTGGGCGGAAAGAAAGTTCACCGCGTCTTCAACGGGATCGAGGTGCGGCCCGTGCGGCGGAAAGAGGTGGCCGACGGGGAGGTGCCGCTGATTTTATCGGTGGGGCGTTACATCGAGAAGAAAGGCTTCGCGGATCTCATCCGGGCGTGTCAGCGGCTCGGAGGGGTGGAGTTCGAGTGTCTGATCGTCGGGCAGGGACCGTTGGAGAGTGAGCTGCAGGCGCAGATTGAGGCGCTTGGATTGACCGAGCGCGTGCGGTTGATCGGTCCGAAGACGCAGGGGGAGATCGACGAGTTGCTGGCGCGGGCGGCGGTGTTCGTGTTGGCGTGCCGGAACGCGGGGGACGGGGGGAGCGACAATCTGCCGACGGTCATCATGGAGGCGATGGGTGCGGGAGTGCCGGTGGTGTCGACGCGCGTGGCGGGGGTGCCGGAGATGGTCGAGGACGGGGTGACGGGATTTTTGGTCGAAGAGGGAGACGTCGACGGAATCGCTGCGCGGGTGGAGCGGTTGTTGGCGGGGCGCGAGGCGGCTCGCGGAATGGGGGCCGCGGGGTGGGCGAGTTGTGAAAGGAAATTTTCGACGGAGCGGACGACCGGAAGGTTGCGAGATCTGTTGCAGGGCAGGTCGCTGGGATCCGGGGAGAATTAGGCGAGCGGGGCGGCGATTGATTGATCTGCCGGAACGGGATCGGCGACGCAGCGAAAACCGAGGTGGCCAGCGGAGCTGTCGGGGGTGTTGGAGGTCCGGGCGGAGCAGCGGTAGCGATTGCAGTAGCTGACGTGGCACAGGTAGGAGCCACCGCGCATGGCGCGGCGGTCTTCGTGGGGGGGAATGTGAAAATGGTCGGCGGTCCATTCCCAGGTGTTGCCGGTGAGGTTGAATAGGCCGTAGCCATTTGGTTTGAACGAGCGGGCGGGGGCGGTGCCGCGGTAGCCGTCGTCGCCGGTGTCGGTCTTCGGAAAGTCGCCCTGCCAGATGTTGCAGCGGTGCTTGCCGGCAGGGTGCAGATCGTTTCCCCAGGGGTAGAGCTGCCGTTCGAGGCCGCCGCGGGCGGCGAATTCCCACTCGATCTCGGTCGGAAGGCGTTTGCCTGACCACGCGGCGAAGGCGGCGGCGTCGTTCCAGGTGACGTGGACAACGGGATGGTCGAGGCGGTTGAGTTTGGCGACGTCGTCGGGGCCACCCAGGGGAGTCCGCCAGTGGGCACCGGGGACGGCGTACCACCACTCAAGGCCGGCAACGCGGCGGTCGGCCAATTTTTTACGCTGGGATTTTGGAAGCTGGCTGTGGTGGACGAACGACCAACCGAACCGTTCGGTTTCGGTGACGAAAGCTGTCGCGTCGACGAAGGCGGCGAAATCGCGGTTGGTCACGGCGGTCTCGTCGATCCAAAAGGGGCGGGCGTCGATGGGGCGAACGGGGCCTTCCCGATCGGCTGGCCAGGCCTCGGGGCCTTCCGTTCCCATCAAGAAAGGGCCGCCGGGGAGAAGCACCATTCCAGCTTTTGTGAACGTTGCGGATGGACGTTCGGTCGTCTGGTGGGGGGTGCGTTCCGAAGGGGGGCGGGTCGGGGAACAGCAGGTGGATTTAGTCATTGCGGCGGGGTGATTTTCGCTAAGGTGAAAGGCTGATGCAAACGGTGATTGATGCGGAGGAGGTGGAGGTGCTGCCCGATGGGTGGGGGAAGGACGGGGTGCCGCTGGAAATCGATCTGGGTTGTCACCGTGGGAGGTTTCTCGTGGGAATGGCCGAGAAGTATCGCGACGTGCGGTGGTTGGGGGTCGAGAAATTGTCGGGGCGGGTGGAGCGGTGCCGGGCGAAGTTTGCGCGGTTGGGGTTGTCGAACGCGTGGGCGGTGCGGGGCGAAGGATTGGCGGAAGTCCGGGCTGCTCTGCCGGGGGGGGCCGCGGCGGCGATCCACGTGTCCTTTCCAGATCCCTGGCCCAAGCGGCGGCATTGGGGGCGTCGCGTGGTGAACCGGGCGATGCTGGAGGAGGCCGGGGAGTTGCTGGCCGTCGGGGGGACGCTGCGGTTGATGACGGATAACGCGGAATATTTTTCCGCGATGCGGGAGATGGTGGCGGCGGACGGGCGGTTTGGTGAGGTGGATTGGGGAGATGGTCGGGAGGTCGTGGCGACGGAATTTGAGCGGAAATTTGCCGAGATCGGGCAGAGAGTTTTCCGGATGGCGGTGGAAAGGAGGTAGGGCGTGGGCGGGGTTGCCCGGCTACTTGGCGGCGTCGATTTTCTGGTAGAGGCGAGCGAGGTCGACGAGGAGAATTTCGAGGCGATCGTAGTAGGTGTCCTCCGGCAGGCTGCTTTTCTGGATCTTGAGGCGGGCGATTTCGACTTCGATTTTGGTGCGTTGATTTTTGAGATTGTCGGGGATGGCGGCTTCTTCGGGGGACGGAATCAGGACGATGTGGGAGGCGATGTTGCCGTCGGGGAGTTGGCTGGTTGTGGAGGCAAGCTGGGGAGCGAGGCCGTTGAAGGCATCGGCGGGGGTGCCGCGGTGGTCGGCGTTGTCATCGATGAGGGCGTTCTCGGCCGGGAGACGTTGATCGGACTCGTAGTAGGCGGTGGTGGCGTTGGACGCGGCCAGGAAGGCTTCGAGGAGCGAAGTCTGGCCGTCCTGGTCTAGGTCCGCGGCGGGGTCGGTGAGCGACTGGGTGAAGGATTCGCCGAAGTGCGCGAAGTCGCGTTGCTTCCCGCTGCGGGTGGCGGTGATGACGGTGCGGTTGGGACTGGAGAGGGCTTCGAGGAAGGGGCCGCTGGCCGCGGTGAGGTTGGCGAAGACGACGGGGCGTTGAATCGGGGCGAGGAGTTTGGCGAAATCGTGCTGGCTGATGTCGTCACCCTGGAGGTTGAAGTTCGCGGTCTTTCCGTCGTCGGTGCCGTGCCCGATGAGGATGATCCAGAGTTCGTCCGTCGTGTCCTGGCCGGGCTGGGTGAGGGCGTTCAGTTTTGCGGCGAGCGATTCGCGAGGGTTGGGCGTGCTGGCATCGATGATGGTGGCGTTGACGTTGGCGCGAGATGCGGCGGTGGTGAGGTTGGCGGTCCAAGCGGCGAACTGCTGTGCGTAAGGGTCCTCGCCCGGGGTGCCGACCAGGATGAGCATTTCGCGCGCGGCGGGCGAACTGTGGGTTGGCAGGAAGGTCGCCAGAAGAAGGGCGATGACGGGGAGGAGCGGTGGCAGCCGGTGGTCGGTCTTCGACGGGGTCGGAAGGTGAGAAGCGCAGTTTCTGGGGACGGTCATTCTCACGGAAGGTTCTTTCGGCGGCGGAGCAGCCATTCGGTTGCGAGGAGGGCGATGGCGGCGATGAGGAAGGGCCATTGGTGCCAGACGGGGCTGGGTTGGGTTTCCTTGATGATCCTGTTGGTCTTCGAGAGCTGTTCGGAGATGGACTCGAGTTCGTGGGGTTTGAGGAGCTGGCCGTTGGTGCCAGCGGCGAGATTTTCGAGGAGGGTTTGGTTGATGCCGAGGGATTCGAATTCCCTGGCTGCGGGGTTGAGACTCCAAGCGATTCCGGTGGCTGCGGGAAGAGTGGCGCGGTGGAGGCCTGGTGCGGTGGTTGTGAGGGTGTAGCTGCCGGGTTGGTCGGGGTCGGGTTGGGCGGTTCGGAGGATGGTTGTCCCGTCGGGATTGGTGACCGTGATGGGGAGGTTGGGTTGGATCTGTGGGTTGAATTCCTCGTCGCGGAGGGAGGCGCGGATCGTCGTGGACTGGTCGGGGGCGGTGGGGTCGGGAGTGGCCGTGAGGGCCGCGTGCGGGGGCACGTCGGCGACGAGCCAGCGGAGAAGCTGGCGCCAGGTTCGCTCGAGGTCGCGGCGGGCCTCGGGGGATTCCATGCCCGTGCGCCAGAGGTCACCGATGGCGAGGGCGGCAACGCGGCCTTTCCCGTAGGGTTGGGTGAGGATGGCGGGATGGACGGTGCCATCGGATTCGGTGGCGGTGGCGATGGTGGTGGCTCCCGGCTTAGCGTCGCCGACGTCGTTGAGGACGCGGAGGGCGGGGAGGGTCGCGAGGCGGGAGCGCTCAGCTTCGGCGGTGGGGTGGAGGCGAGTCCAGGGAGCGAGCAGGCCCTCGCGGGTGAGGTCGAGGCGGACGGGACTCCGCGGGGGCGGGCGGTCATGGCGGCTGAGGTAGGTGGGGAGGAGGTCGCCGATGGGGGTGCGATCGAAGCGGCCGCGGCGGAAAGATTCGTTGCCGCCGAGGGCGAGGAGGCTGCCCCCGCGGTCGGCGACGTAATTTTCAATGAGCTGTTGCTGATCGCGGGTGAAGAACGCGGCTTCGACGTCGTCGAGGATGAGGGCATCGTAGGCGTAGAGGTCGGCGGGCGTTTGCGGGAAGCCGCCGCGGAGTTCGTCGGCGTCGCGGGTGTCGAGGCGGACGAAGACCGGTTCGTCGTAGCGCTCGGCCTCCTCTTCGGCGGCGTCGAAGCCTTGGTAAAGTGGGTTGGTGGTGGCCGCGGTGGCGTCGCGCCACGCAAATTTTGGGGTGCGGTCGGAGATGCGGATGAGGCTGACGAGTTGGACGAGGTCGTCGCGGTCGAGAGCGCGCTTGAGGAATTTGTGTTCCCAATTTGGTCGTCCGCCGACGTAGAGGATGCGAACGGGTTCGGATCGGCGGGGGAGAGTTATGAGACGCTCGTTGTTGGCGAGGGTGGCTTCGGGGGTGCTGGCAGCGGATTCGACGCGGGCGATGGCGGTGAAGAGACCGGGCTTCTCGGGGCGGTATTCGAACCGGATGGGGAGACGGGCTGGATCGGTGGAGATGGTTCGTTTCTCGGTGGCGAGGACTTGTCGGGTGGTCGGGTCGAGTAGGCGGACGTTGACGGATTGGCCGAGAAAGCCGGTGGCTTCGATTTCGACCTCGATGGTGACGGGGGTGTCTTCGAAGGCTGATTCGGTGGCGGTGGTGCGGAGGATGCGGAGGTCGGGCGGGACGGCGGCTGAGCCGAGAAGGACTGGGTAGACCGGTGGGAGGGGGGAGGAGGCGAGGAGTTGCGTGGCCGCGTCCAGGTCGGTGGCGTTGCCGTCGGTCAGGAGGATGATGCCGGTGAGCGGGGAGGAGACGGTGCGGTCGATGAGGGTGGTGAGCGCGGACTGGAGGGAGGTGAGGTGACCGTCGAAGGTGAGGTTGTCGAAATTGGCAACTTTGCGGAGGCGCGAATCGAAGACGTGGCGGTGGACGGTGAAGGTGGTCTCCAGCTCGGCGAGCCAGGGGGGGGCGGTGGCGAGGAGGGAGCGAATTTGTTCGGACCGAAGGCGGCCGGTGGTGGGGTCGACAATGTTCAAACTGGCGCTCCGGTCGACGAGGATCGCGACGTGGTTGGCTCCGGGTTTGACGACCTCACGGTTGAGAATGGGGTCGAGGAGGAAGAGGACGATGATGGCTGTGCCGAGGAATTTGAGGGTGAAGCAAGCGATCCGGGTTGCGATTGGGATGTGGGGGAGGCGGGCGTAGACCCACGCGAGGAGGATCGCGAACGCGAGGAGCGCGAGGGTGGCAGGCAGGAGCCAGGTCGGGTCGCCGAGGGTGAGAGACATGGAGCGGGACGTGGAGCTATCGGGCCAGTTGCTCGTAGTAGTGCTGGACGGATTCGGTGAATTGGTCGGGGACGGGATCGCGTTCGATCGGGATGAGGTGGTCGTCGTTGGTGAGGCGGGCGAGTTGTTCGCGGACGCGAGTTTGGGCTTCGGTCAGCGGGGCGAGGACGCCGGTCTCGACGAGATCCCACTGGGGTTTGCGGCTGTGTTTGATGGCTTCTCTGCGGAGGGAGCGGGCGAACTCGCGGGCGCGGGCGACGGCGTCGCGAACCTCGGGGAGGTTGGTCAGTTCTTCGACGTTGCGGAGGCGGTCGGACCATTGGGTGTAGCCGTCACCGTCGGCGGAAATGGGTGAGGCCGCGTTCTGGGGGGATCTTGGGTCGGGGTTGGAGCCGGGGGTGGAACCCGATTCGCCCGGGGATTGGCCGGGAGCTTGGCTTTGTGACGGGGACGGTGACTGACCCGGGGAGGTTCCGGGAGATTCGGCCGATGACGGGGCGGGTTCTGCTGGTTCCCCGGGTTCTCCGGGTTCGCCTGGTTCGCCGGGATTTTGGGAGGGAGATGTTGAACCCTGGGACTCGGCGTTTGCCGGGGCTCTTTGATCGATTTCGCGAGTCAATTGATCGAGTTCCGCCTGGGCGAAGCGGAGGGCCTTTTCTTCGCTGCCGAGGATCTTGGCGGCGGCGGTGGCGACGTTGACTTCGAGTTCCTGCAGCGATTCGGCGGCCTGGTCGGAGGCGGTTTTGGCGAATGCGGGGCTGTTGGAGCGGGCAAATTGGGTGGCGCGTTCGAGGGTCTGTTCGATGCCGCTGCGGGCGGTGTCGCGAAGCGCGTCGGTGAGGTCGTTGGCGAGGAGGGGTTCGGTCGGCGCGGACTCCTGGGCGAGAGACTCGATGGCGGCTGTCGTTCTCGCGAGTTGCTCGTTTTGGCGCTTGAGGCGACCGGGGAGGTCGGTGGGATCGGGGGTGGTGTCGGTGAGGTCGGGGCGTTGGCGGTCGCCGGTGGCCGAGGCGGGAGGACGCTGGGAGGATTCAGTGATGGCTGCGGAAATGGCGCGTTGTTCTTCGGCGAGTTCGCGGGCGGCGTCCTGGAGATCGCGGAGGTCCTTGGCGAACGCGTTGGCGGCCTGGGCTTCGAGTTCGCGGCGAAGGTCGTCGAGTTTCTCTTCGGCGCGGCGGCCGCTGGCGAGGGCGTCGCCGGGTTTGGATTCCGCGAGGGCCTCGGCGGCGGCGTTCAGGTCGCGGCGGGCGTCTTCGATCCTGGCTTTGGGATTCCCGGTGGGGGATGGTTCGGGGGGGGCGATTTGGGCGAGGCGGTCGATCTCGGTGAGGTTTTCGAGTTGTTCCTCACGGAGTTTGGCGAGGTCGCGTTCGAGTTTTTCGCGTTCGGCCTCGTCCGCTTTTTGGAGGGCGACCACGAGTTCGTTGATCTTGGCGTTGAGGTCTTTTTGGCGGCTGGCGAGGTCGCGAAGGCGGCTGAGGATCTGGCGGGCAGCGGCACCTTCGGGATCGGCTTCGGCGGCGGCGGTCTGGTTGGCCTCGTAACGGTCGTCGATGGGGGCGACGTCGATGTCGAATTGGCTGGATCCGGGCGACTCGCCGGCGGCGGATTGGTTGGTGACGACCATTAACCAATCTTTCGCGGAGAGTTGGAGGAGAGTGGTCAGCGCGCTGGTTTCGGCGGCGAGGGCTGGGGGGATGGCGTCGGGGTTGGGATCCTCGATGAGGGCGTCGAGGGAGGCGAGGGCGGTCGACATGTCGGCCCGGGCATTGCGGAGGATGACAAGGTCACGGGGATCGGTGAGGAGGGAATTGAGCTGGTCGGCGATGTCGATGGCGATCTGTTGGGAGTCGCGGATGGTGGGCGTGTCGGTGGTGATGCGATCGGGGGTGGGGGTGCGCTGGACGTTCCACGTGGAGGAGACGATCTCCTTCTGCGTCTTGATGAGTTTGATGCAGAGATTCTCGCCGGGTTGGCCGCTGGCTTCGAGGCGGCGGAAGGTTTCTTCGAAGTGGCGGACGGAGAGGAATTGGAGTTCGCCCCGGGTCTGGCGGGGTTGGCCGTCGAGGCCGGTATCGTTGGCCCACGCAAACCAGGTGATGAGGTCGTTGGGGCGGAGGTCGAGGTCTTCGAGGCGGAGGAGGTGGCGGATTGAGGTGGTGGTCCTTTGGGGGTCGGCGGGGCCGAAGGAGATGGTCTCGGGGGGGAGGTCAGCGACGGTGAGCGTGAGGCCGTGGGCGGCGAGGGGGGTGCGGTGTTTGACGCCGATCTCGAAGGCGACTTCCTCGATCGGGGTGACTCGGGCGTCGCGTTGGGGGAGCGCGATGAGGAATTCGGGAGCAACGTTTTTGATGACCTTGACATCGAAATGTTCGGGTTCGCGATTGCCGCGTCCGGCGGGGTCGGTGAGGGCGATCGTGTAGCGGGTCGATTGGGTGAGCGGGAAGGTCGCGGCGAGCCGGGTGGGGTCGGCGGGATCGACGGTGACGGGAATCGGATCGCCATTCTTTGGTGTCAACGTGGCGGTGGCGATGGGGCGGTTGGTGGTGATGGCAAGGGTGGCGGAGGTGCCTTCGGGCGCGGTAATGGCACGGGTGTTCTCGATAACGGTTGGTGGGTGCGTCTCGGGATTGCCGGGTGGCTGAAGGGTTGCGTCGACGCGGGTGATCCGGGGAAATTCGAAGACGGAAATGGTGTGCGTGGGGCTGGTGATGCCGGAGTTGGTGGTGACTCGATAAGTGAGGTTCGCGTCGACGGCGGGCAGGGTGGTTGCGAAGACCGGATCGTCGAGGTTGCGGGTGAGGGGGATGGGGTCGAGGTGGTCGGGGTCGGGACCGAGTTCGACGGAGACCCGGTCGGGCGGATCGGCGGCGAAGTGGGCGAGGATGGTGACGGGGGTGCCGCGTTCGATTTCGATGGTGCCGGGTTCGAGGGTGAGGCCATTGGTTTCGGATGCTGACGTGAGAGCAGGGGAGAGGCTCGTTGGAGTCCGAGACCGAGGAACGCGAGGAAGAGTGCGATGGCGAGGGAGGCGGCAATCCATTGGACTCCGGAGAGTCCGGCGAGAAGGCTGGGCGAGGCCGTGTCGTCCCAGCTGCCGTTTTCGGCTTCGGCGGAGAGGGCGAGTTCGAGTCGGCGGTGGAGGAAATCGCCCGAGGACGCGCGGGACTCGGTGGCGGCGAGGAGGGCGGTCTGGAGTTCGGGGTGCCTGCGCTCGATTTCGCGAACGATCCGGGCGGTGGGGGGTGTTTTTGAACGGGCGCGGACGACGAAGACGCCGGCGGCAGCGAGGAGGAGAAGGGTCAGGAGAAGCCAACCGGGATGGAGGTCGACGGTGAACGTGAGGGCCATTCCGATCAGGCCGACGGCAACGAGGATGAGTCCGCAGACGATGGTGGTGGTCCTCCGGGTGCGGAGGCGAACGCGGTGACTGACGGCGGCGAGCTGAGATTGAAGGGATGGGAGCATGTCAGGGGTTCGAGGTTTGGATTTCGGGTTCTGATTGGACGCGGGTGGCCAGGAGGGTCTCGACGAGGATGAAGGCGAGGGTGGCGAGGAGAATGGTTTGCCAGAGGGGGCTGCGGGATTCGAGTTCTTCCCGGGCGAGGTGGCGGGTGGCGTCTTCGGCGGCGGAATGGGCTTCGCCGGAGAGGGGGGTGGGGAGGTCGAGGGACACGATGGCCGGTTCGGTGAGCGGGGTGAGGTTGGCTTCTCGTGGGTCGGTGTTGACGGCGTAAGTGAATGCGGGGGTGGAATAGATGCCGGGGGAGGTGGTGGGATCGCCGTTGGGGAGGGAATCGGCGACGAGGTATTGGCGGCGGTCCGGGGGAAGGGATGCTGTGGATTCCAAGATGGAGATGAGGAACGGAACGAACTTGGACGAGACCGCGAACTGGCTGTCGGTGGGGGTCCAAGTGGTGGTGAGGACGAGGAGGCTGCCGCTCCCGACGGGGACGCGGAGAAGTGCGGGTGAACCGTCGTCGAAGCGGGCGACGGAGGTGGCGGAGTCGACGGCGGGGCCGGTGAGAGTGCGGTGTTTCCAGAAGTGGATCTTCGAGAAGTCGCTGAAGCGGGGATCGGCGAAGGGGGTGAAAATCGGGTCGGTGAAATCGATTGCAGTGAGGAGAGCGAAGGGGGTGGTGGTGGACTCGGCGGCTTGGGCTGGCTGGCTGGTCAGAGCTTCGATCCAGCGGGCGTCGGCGGGTTCACGGAGGAGGAGAAGAGCGTGGGCACCGGCGACAAGCTTTTGGCGAAGCGAGGCGGCGGCCGAGGGTTCGAACTCGGTGGCTACGAGGGGGAATGAATTGTCGCGGCGGGTGTTGACGGCGAGGTCAGTGACGAAGCGGGCCGGGGTGGCGAGAGCGCGGGTGAGGTAGAAGAGAGTCTGCCGGGAATCACTGGCGGCATCCGAGCCGAGGTAGTCGACGAAGAGGGTGGGTGGGCGGAGTTGGGCGACGTAGCTGGTGGCGAAGGGGGAATCGATGCCGTCGAGGGAGGCGGTGTAGGAAGTGGCGTCGAGATCTGCATCGAAGGTGAGAGTGTGGGTGCCGGGGGGGACGGAAAGTTGTTGGGGAGTGGCGTCGGGTGGCGGGGAGGCGGGGGTGAGGTGGGCGATGGTGGCGGGACCCGGGTTGGTCGCGATCAGGGTGATTTTCCCGGCGGTTGCGCTGGCGAGGCTGAGGGTTGGAAGGGCGTCGGTGTCGTGCGGGATGCGGATCGGATTGACGGTGACGGAGTCGGGCCAATCGATGTTGGCGGTCGCTTCGAAGTCGGCGGTTTCCTGGAAGTCGCTGATGAGGTGGATGGTGGTGGGATCGGGGTTGGCGGACGCGGCGAGGAGGTCGCAGGCGGCGACGAGGGCTTCGCCGGGGTTGGTGGTGGCGAAGGTCGGGGGGAGATTTTCCAGGAGGCTGGCGATCCGACCCGGGCGTTCGGTGGCGGGGATGGCGCGCCATTGATCGAAATCGAGTTCGAGTTGCGGGTGGCGGGCAAACGTGAAGACGGCGAGGTCGGCGTTGGACGGGAGGTTGGTGAGGATGCGTTCGGCGGCCGTGCGGGCGCCGGTTGAGTTCGACATGGAGGCGGACGTGTCGAGGAGAAGGATGACGCGGCGGTCCGCTTGGCGGGTCGTGGTGGTGCCGGGCGCGTCGAAGAAGGGCCGGGCGAAGGCAAGCGCGAGGAGGGCGAGGATCAGGCACCGGAGGAGAAGGAGGGGCCAATTCTCCAGGTGGCGGCGCTTCCGGAGCGTCGGGCGGTCGGGGCCGAGGAATATGACCGCGGAGAAGGGGGTGAGATTTTTCGGTCGATGGCGGGTGAAGTGCAGGAGGATGGGGATGGCGATCGTCAGCGCTCCCAGGAGGAAAATGGGGGTTAGGAGAGACACGCGGCGGCTTTGGCTCGGGGATTATCGTTTTTTGCGGGTTTGCAGGTATTGGGTGAGAGCGATCGCGAGGGGTTGGTCGGTGGGGAAGAGGTGATGGGTGATGCCTTGCTTGCGGCAGAGGTCGCGGAGAGTTTCCTGGTGGCGGGTGAAGTTTTGCAGGTATTGGTCGCGGACTGCGGCTGGGTCGATGGGGTGTCGAGAGCCGGTTTCCAGGTCTTCGAAAACCGCTGCGTCGGGGAAGGTGAAGTCGATCTCGGCCGGATCGAGGAGTTGGAAAAGGGCGACTTCGTGGCCGCCGGCGGTGAGGAGAGCGAGGCGGTGTTCGAGTTGGTCGGTCGGGACGAGGAGGTCGGAGAGAACGATGATGAGGCCGCGGCGGCGGAGCAGGGTTGCGATTCGTTCGAGGGGTTGAAGAAGGTTCGTTCCCGGGTTGTTGCTGGATTTCTCGAGACTTAGAATGAGGGCGTGGGCCTGGGCGGGGCGGGTGGAGGCGGGGAGGTAATCGTGAACCTGGTCGGAGAAAGTGAGCAGGCCGGTGGCGTCGCCCTGGCCGCGGAGGTAGAGGGCAAAGGTGGCTGCGAGGGTGGTGGCCAGGTCGGCTTTCGTGTAAGTGAGGGTGCTGAAATCCATCGAGCGGCTGCGGTCGACGAGGAGGGTGCAGGCGAGGGAAGTGTCTTCCTCGTAGCGGCGGACGTAGGTGCGATCGGAGCGGGCGTAGAGCTTCCAATCGAGGGTGCGGATGTCGTCGCCGGGCTGGTAGTGGCGGTACTCGGCGAACTCGGCGGAGAAGCCATGGGCGTCGCTGCGATGGATGCCGGTCCAGAGGCCGTCGATGACGGTGCGGGCGCGTAATTCCAAGTTGCGGATGCGCATGAGGGCGGCTGGATCGTGGGCGGTGGTCACGGTTTGGGTTTTGCGGGGGAATTCGGGTTTCGAGTGGGAGGTGAGGTTCAGGATTTTATCTTCGTTTCTTCGAGGAGGCGGTGGACGATTTTTTCGGGGGTGATGCCTTCCGCTTCGGCGCGGTAATTGGGGAGGATGCGGTGGCGGAGGGTGGGAATCGCGAGGTGACGGATGTCCGCGGGAGTGACGTGGGTGCGATCTTCGAGGAGGACGTGGGCTTTGCCTCCGAGGACGAGGAATTGGGCTGCGCGGAGACCGGCTCCCCAGCTGATCCAGTCGTTGACGAAGGCCGGGGTGCCGGGTTGGTTTGGGCGACTGGCCGCGGCGAGGCGTACGGCGTAGCGGATGACGTCTTCGGCGACGGGGACGCGGCGGACCAGGTCCTGAAAGGCGAGGAGGTCTTCGCCGGTAAAGAGTGGCTGGACTGGCTTGGGGCGGATGGAGGTTGTCCGCGACACGACGGCGACCTCGTCGTCTTCGGGAAGGTAGTCGATGAGGACGTCGAACATGAACCGGTCGAGTTGGGCTTCGGGAAGCGGGTAGGTGCCTTCCATCTCGATGGGGTTTTTCGTGGCGAGGACGAAGAAGGGTTGATCGAGCGGATGGGTGACGCCGCCGACGGTGACCTGGCGCTCCTGCATGGCTTCGAGGAGGGCGGACTGGGTCTTTGGCGGGGTGCGGTTGATTTCGTCGGCGAGGATGATGTTGGCGAAAATGGGGCCGGGGACGAAGGTGAGTTCGCGCCCGCCGTCGGGGGTGTCCCGGAGAATTTCGGTGCCGGTGATGTCGGCGGGCATGAGGTCGGGGGTGAATTGGATGCGCTGGAATTTCAGGTGGAAGACTTGCGCGAGGGTGCGGATGACGAGCGTCTTGGCGAGGCCGGGTGCTCCGGTGATGAGGCAATTTCCGCCGCAGAGAAGGGCAATGAGGAGCTGATGAATCACGTCGTGCTGACCGACGATGACCTTGGCCAGCTCGGCGCGGATCTGCGGGCGGGCGGTGGTGAGGTGGGCGAGAGTTTGTTCGTCGGTGGGCATGGGGAGTCTTTGTTTCTGAGTTTCTGAGTTTTTAGGTTTTTGGTCAGTGGGTGAGGACGTAGAAGACGATGTTGATGCCCATGGGGTAGGCTTGTTTTTCGCTGAACTCGTGGAAGAACCATTCGTTCTCGCCTTCGCGCTCCCAGCCGTCGCCGAGGTCGGTGTTGTGGCAGAGGAGGGCGACGAGCCGACCGTCGTCGTCGAACCAAGCCATGTAGTGGGGTTCCTGGCCGTCCTTTTCCCAGGTGATGCCTTGCGAGCGGCCTTCGATGGCAATTTCGATGGCGGGGATCTGTGGCTTCTTCTTGAGGTCGAAGACGGAATGGAAAATCGGGTGATCGAGGGTGAGTTCGACTGGTTCGCGGTCGGGGAAAATGCGACGCATGTTTTCGAGGGCAGTGGCCCATTCGGACTCTCCCCAAAAGTCGTCGACGAGGAGGAATCCGCCGTTGAGGAGATAATCGCGGAGGATTTCGGCTTCGTCGGGAGCGAGGTCGAGGGTTTTTGGTTCGGCCGTGTAGACGAAAGGGTAGTCGCGCAGGGCGGGGTCGGTGATTTCGAGGACGATGGGGTCTGGATTGACGAGAATGGTGGTGAGCTGGTGGAGGCGGTAGGGGAAATTGACGTCGGCGCTGGGCCAATCCGTGCGCCACGCGGAGTGGCGCCGGGGACGCAGGCGGACGAACGTGAAGGCTTCGCCGAGGTATTGGGGGTCGATCTGCCAGGTGGGGGTGCCGCCGCGGTCAGTGGTGATCTCCGGGGCGGCTTGGGTGGTCGCCGTGAGGAGGAGGGTGAGAGTTGCTAGGAAGGCGGCGGCTTTGAGAATGGTGGCGGCTCGCGGAGTGGAGTGATGCCGGACTGGAAGCGTGCGCTTCTCATTTTGATGCTGCGCAACGCTCATTGGAGGTCGAGGAGGAGGGATTGGGCGGCGCGGTAGCGGGGGGCGGTTTCGAGGGCCTGGAGGACTTGGCGGCGGGCTTGGTCGGGGTCGGTGTCAGCGAGGTATCTTGCGTAGTTGTAGTGGACGGTGGATTTGTCGGGTGGGTCGAGGGCGAGGAGGGCGGTGTAGGCGGCGTTGCGTTCGGGGGGTGGGAGGGATTCGTTGGCGGCGCGGAGGACGTGGGTGGCGGGATTGAGGGGGTCGATGGCGAGAATGGCGGTGGTGATTTCTGCGGATTCATCGGGAGTGGGGTCGAGATCCAGGAGGCGGCGGAGGGCGGAAAGATTGCCGGCGTCGAGGGCGGCGAGTTCGCGGAGGGTTTGTTTTTCGAGGGTCGGCTCGTTCAGGTTTTGGTAAACCGTGGCGAGGAGGGCGCGGGGGTTGGGTTCGTCCTGATTCTTGGGATCGAGGGTGACGAGACGTTCGAGGAGGGGGCGGGCGGCGGCGTAGTCGAAGGTGGCGACGAGGTGGCGGGCTTGAGCGGTGAGGGCCCAGTAATTGGTGGGGTGGGCTTCGAGCCAAGTGGAGGGGTCTTTGACGAGATCTTCCTGGTCGGACTCGGTGAGTGGGGACCAGTCCAGGCCGCGACCGGTGGCGGCGGCGGTCCGTTGCGCGTAGGAAGTGAAGGCAACGCGGAGGTCTGGGAGGGGGGCGAGGCGGGCGGCGAGAGATTCGGCGAAGGGACGGTTGGCGCGGAGGTCGTCGAGGATGGCCCGGACGGATTCGAAGCCGTACGTGTCGACGATGAATTCGACGGCGAGCGAGGAAACGAAATAAGCCAGCGGGAAATCGCCCGTTCGGAAGGCTGCGTCGAGCTGGTCGATGGGTGGGATGTTGTCTTCGACGATGGCCTGGCGGAGGCGGGGGGTGAGCGCGAAGCCCCAACGGGGGTCGGCCTGGCGCTCTTCGTAAACGGAAATGCCCTCGGAGAACCAGCGGGGGATGCGGTGACGGGTGTGCGTGAGGGTCACGGTGTGGGCGAATTCGTGCCAAAGGACGGCTTCCCAGTTCGCCCGGCCGAGGTGACCCCCGGGACCGGCGGCGGTGATGAGTGGACCGAAGCAGACACCGAGAAAGCCTTCGCCGCCCGGGACGCCGAAAGTCCGGATCGCGAAGTCCCGCTGGTCGGCGTAAATTTCGACGACGGTGGGGTTGGGGACGGTCGTGCCGTATTTTTCGGCGAGGGTGGCGCGGGCACGGGCGAGGAGGTCGAGCGCGCGGGATCCGTAGATGACGGCTTCCGTGGGGTCCATGCGGAGCTGGATGCCGTCGCGTTCCAGGGTCGTGAATCGGGCGGTGCGGTCACGGAGTTCCAGTAGGTTGAAGGCAGCGACGTGGTAGGGATCGATGGCGAAGACGGTTTCGACGAGCGGCCAGCCTTCGGTCTCGCGTCCGAAACGAAGGAGGGTGGAGCCGAGGAGGAAATTGGCTTCGATGTTGGTCGGATCGGCGCTGAGGGCGAGGCGGAGAAACTCGATTGCCTCGGCGGGGCGGATCTGTGCCGCGAGAGTGCGACCGATCAGGGTGTCGGGAAGGGGGTTAGCGGACCAGGAAGAGAGGGCTTGGGCGCGGGCGGCGGCCATGGCGGCTGAGTCGCCCTCAAGTTGAGCCATGGCGGCGACGAGGGCGTTGGCGGCCGGGTGGCGGGGATTAACGGCGAGGATGCCGTCGAGGGCGGAGCGGGCTTCGGAAAATTGGTCGCGGGCGATGAGATTTTCGGCCTGGAGCTGGAGAGCGGATTGGTTGGTGGGATCGGCGGTGAGCGCGGCGGAGATGTTGGCGTCGGCGCCGGCTGGGTCGGTCGGGGAAAGGGCGCGGGCGAGGCTGGCGAGAAGATCGGCTCGTTCCGTGCCCGGAGCATCGGGGGGGAGGAGGTCGAGGGCCGCGCGGTAGTTCGTGGCTGCGAGACGGTTGTCGTTTTTTGATAGGGCCAGATCACCGATCGCTCGGAGGGGTGCGGCGTCCTCGGGTGCGGCGGCTTTGGCGGGATCGTAAAATCGGCGGATGACGTCCTTCGGGTCTTCGCCGAGAAGAAGGAAGGCACGACCCAATGCGAGGAGGGTCGAGGGGGTGGCGTCCGGGGTGACGGATCGGGGGCTGACTGCGTCGGAGAGGACGGCCAGAGCTTGGTGGCGGGGGAGGATGGGCGTCATCGCGTCGTGGAGCAGGATGGCGCGCTGAATGGGGTGGTCGGTTTGGCGGGCCGAGCGCTGGGCTTCGGCGAGGGCCTGGGAGTAGTCGCCGATGCGGAGCAGGGCACGGACGTTGCTCTCGGTGGCTGAGAAGGCGGGATCGTCGGCCTGTACGGTCGCGATGAGGGCACCCGCCGCGAGGGCGAAGTGGAGGAGGCGGGGGCGATGCGGGACGCGCACGAAGCGGAGTTTTGTCTGAAAATGATCCGTTTGCAAACCGCAATGGTTGGCTTGAATGCCAGCGGTGGCCGGGTATCATCTGCGGCGCATGAAGAGAATTTTTGTTACGGGCGGGGCGGGATACATCGGAAGCATTTGCGTGGAGGAGTTGTTGAACGCTGGGCACAAGGTCGGTGTTTTCGACAATCTGACGGAGGGTCACCGGAACGCGGTGGATTCTCGCGCCCGTTTTTTCCAGGGAGATTTGAGTGACTCGAAGGTGATCGGACTCGCGATCCAGGAGTACAAGCCCGACGCGGTGATGCATTTTGCGGCCAATGCTCTCGTGGGGGAATCGATGACGAACCCGGCGAAATATTTTCGCAATAACGTCTGCCATGGCCTCAACCTCCTGGAGGCGATGATCGCGAATGACGTCCGGCGATTGGTTTTCTCATCGACTTGCGCGACGTTTGGAATTCCGGAGCGGATGCCGTTGGACGAGACGGTGCCGCAGATTCCGATCAATCCCTACGGCGAGTCGAAGCTGCTCTTTGAAAAAATTCTGCGTTGGTACGGCGAGATTCACGATTTGAAGTTCGTGGCGCTCCGATACTTTAACGCGGCGGGGGCGAGCGAAAAGTTTGGTGAGGATCACCGGATCGAGACGCACCTCATTCCCAACGTGCTGAAAGTCGCGCTGGGTCAGAAGCAGGCGGCGGAGATCTACGGGACGGATTACGACACACCGGACGGGACGTGCGTCCGGGATTACATTCACATCCTGGATCTGGCCGACGCGCACATGCGGGCGTTGGACGCGGACGAGAGCGCGTTCTTTAACCTAGGAACGGGCGGGGGGACGTCGGTTCGCGAGGTGATCGACACCTGTCGGGCGGTGTCTGGAAAAGACATTCCCGTCATCGAGAAGGAGCGGCGTCCGGGGGACCCACCAAGGTTGATCGCCGCCTCGGATAAGATCCGCGAGGCTTTGGGCTGGGAGCCGAAATATCAGGACATTCGGAAGATCATTGAGAGTGCCTGGGGTTGGCACGTAAAGAATCCGAGGGGATACGAGGATTGATTTGCCGGAATTTTCCTTGCGCAGGGTACCCGGCTCCGTAGCCTCCCCGTTCCGAATGATGAGGTTGCGTTGGCTTGTTCTAGTTGTGCTTGGGGGGCTGTCGTCGACGGCGTCCGCTCAATTTGGCAGCTTCGGTGACGTGCCGGTTGAGATCACCGCCGATGGCGAAACGCGTTTTGAAGCGGGGGTGGCCATCGCGGAGGACAACGTCCAGATTCACTACCAAGACATCAGCATCTACACGGACTACGCGGAGTATAATCCGGACACTCGGGACGTATTGCTGATCGGAGACGTCCGAATTTACACTGAGGATAATCTGCTGACCAGTCAGCGAGCTCTTTACAATCTCGAGAGTAAGCAGATCCGGGCGCTTGAGATGACCGGTGAGAGTTTTCCGCTCAAGTTTCGTGCGTTGAGTTTGCAGGCACCTTCGTTGAATCAATTCAACGTCACGAACGCGACCTTCACGACGGATGACTCGTCGCAGCCGGATTTCCGGATCAAGGCGAAATCGGTGCGAATTTATCCGGATTCGCGCGTGGTCTTCACGCACTCCGTTTTTTACATCGGGGACGTCCCCGTTTTTTACTTTCCTTACCTTTTTGCATTCACCAACAACACCGGTTTTACGGTTCGGCCGGGTTACGACTCGTTGGTGGGCTACTACACCTTGATCGGCTACAGCTTTCCGATTGGAAATAGCGGGGCGGTGATTGGGACGGTGAACACGGATTACCGAACCGAGCTCGGCTTTGGCGTGGGATTTGATGCGGAGTTCAAATACGGTTTGGATGATCGGAGTTACGGGACATTCCGATCGTATTACGCGAATGACATCGACCCCGAGGACCGGGTGGGTGGACCCGGCGAGCCGCCGGAGGAGGGGGATAGCGATCGGTATCGCGTGAGTTTTCAGCACCGACTTTTTGTGACCGACGACATCTACGTGACGGCGGACATCAACCTGCTGAGTGACATTGATTTCCTGGAGGATTACTACCCTAACGAGTTCCGAACGGACCCCCAGCCCGATAATTTTCTTTCTCTGACCAAGTGGAATGAATTCTACACGATCACGTTGTTGACGCGATTCCAGGTCAACGATTTTTACGAAACGACGGAGCGTTTGCCGGAATTGGCCATTGACATCAAGCAGCATCAGCTCTTCGGGTTGCCGATTTACTACGATGGAGAATCGAGCGTCGGACAGTATCGTCGAGCGTTTGCGGACACGTCGATCTTCCCGGATTACGAGTCGGCGCGTTTCGACACTTTTCACCAATTGTCTTACGCCCGGACGTATTTCGGCTGGTTGTCGGTGATCCCGAGGATGGGAATCCGGGGGACCTACTACAGTAAGACGGGCGAGACCGTCTCGGTGTTGAGCGATCAACAGGAACTCCAGGTGAACAGTATTCGGGGGCGCGCTCAAGCCCAGCGCGATCTCGCTGCTTTGACCGGCGCCCGGCTCGCTGAGCAGCAGACTGCGTTGCAGAACGCGAGCAATGCGGCGCAGCGGGCGCGCATCCAGCGGTCGATTGTGACGCTGTCGAATTCGCAGACGGCTCAGCTGGCAATTGCAGATTCGCTGGACTCGCAGGCTGGCTTGATCGAGTCGGGAACGGACCTACGCGGGCGGGAGCTTCGCGAGGGAGGTTCGACGTTTCGGCCGGTTTTCAACGCCGGGTTGGAGGCTTCGTTCAAGCTGTCGAAGAAATACGAGACGATCCAGTCAAGGGCGCTGGGGCTGGATGGCGTTCTGCACACCAATCAGCCGTACGTGAATTTCTCCTACGTTGAGAATTTTGGAGATGGGCGCGACAAGATTTTGCAATTTGATCGCGTGGTTCCTTCAACCGAGCCACTCCCACTTGATTTTCCGCAGTTCGTGGCGATTGATTCGATCGACGACTGGAGCATCGTGCGGCTGGGAGCTCGGAACCGGTTCACGACTCGTCGCGGGGACGATAACTGGGAGTGGCTCGTGGTCGATTTGTTTTTCGACATCAATTTCAACGACCCGTACGTGGATAACGGCGACGGCGATGTGTCCAACGTGGTGAACCGAATCGAGTTCAAGCCGCTGCCGTGGGCGACCTTTCGGATGGACGCCCAGACGCCGATCACCGACGAAGGATTCACCGACATCAACACGGTTTTTCAGTTCATGCCGATGCGCGATCTGCTGCTGCAGTTCAGTAATCGCTACATCGAAGATAATCCGTTCTTCCAGGACAGCAACCAGCTCTCGGCGTATGGGTATTACCAGATCAGCCCGCACTGGGGGGTGAGTGCTCAGGGTGTTTACGAGGCGGAGGATAGTCAGTTGCTTTTCCAAAGGTATTCCGTTCACCGTGATCTTTCATCGTGGATCGTGTCGGTCGGGGGCGAGGTGCGTGACAACCAGGGTGGCGATACGGAATACGGTTTGGTCCTGACGATGTCCCTCAAGGACGCGCCGCAGATCTCGTTGCCGCTGGCGTATGATCCGGCGACGACTCCATTGGGCGGCGACGAACAGCAGTAGGTTTTTTAGCTTTTCTCACAACTCACTCAGCACGCATGAAACTTTGTATTATTGGATCTGGTTACGTCGGTTTGGTCTCGGGAGCTTGCTTCGCCGAAGTCGGGCATCACGTCATCTGCGTCGACAACGACAGTCGGAAAGTGGAGATGCTGCAGGCGGGGAAGATTCCAATCTACGAACCTGGGCTGGAAGACATCGTGACACGCAACGTGAGTGCGGGGCGGCTCAGATTCACCGCGAGCATCGAGGAAGGCGTCGATAATTCCGAAGTTGTCTTCATCGCGGTGCCAACACCACCGCAGCCCGATGGCAGCGTTGATCTTTCCTACATCGAGCGGGTGGCGCGGGAGATTGCGGGTGTCCTCAAGGAATACCGGGTGATTGTCGACAAGAGCACGGTCCCGGTGAAGACGGGTGAAAAGGTGGCGGAGACCATCCGCCGCTACAACAAAGCGGGCGCAGATTTTGACGTGGTCAGTAATCCGGAGTTCCTGCGAGAAGGCTGCGCGGTGCCGGATCTCATGAATCCTGATCGCGTGGTGGTTGGCTCGTCGAGCGAGCGGGCGACGAACCTGATGCGGCAAATCTACGAGCCGTTCATGGCTCCGATCATCGTGACCGACGTGAACAGCGCTGAGCTGATCAAACACGCCGCGAATTCGTTCCTGGCTCTGAAAATTTCCTACATCAACGCCGTTTCGAGAATCTGCGAAGCGAGCGGCGCCGACGTCGAGAAGGTGGCGGACGGCATCGGGTCGGACAAGCGGATCGGTCGGAATTTCCTCAACGCTGGCATTGGTTACGGCGGATCGTGTTTTCCGAAGGATATCGCCGCATTCATTGCGATCAGCGATCAACTTGGCGTGCCGTTTACGTTGCTGAAGGAGGTCGAAAAGATCAACCGGGAGCAGCGGAATCGGTTTGTGTCAAAAGTGAGAGAGGCGCTTTGGGTGCTGCGGGACAAGAAGATCGCGGTTTGGGGGATCACTTTCAAATCGGATACGGACGACGTGCGGACATCGGTAGCTGTGGACGTGATTAACGATCTCATCAAGGAAGGTGCTGACGTGACGGCTTACGATCCGAAAGGGATGGAGAAGGCTACTGAGTATAAGATGATCGAGGGCGCGAAGCTGGCGGATTCGGCCATGGCGGCAGCGGAAGGTGCGGAGGCGTTGATCGTCGCGACGGAATGGCGGGAATTCGCCTCGGCTGATCTGGCGAAATTGAAGGAGACGATGCACACGCCGTTGATGTTCGATGGGCGGAATCTCTTCGATCCGGAGACGGTGCGTGGGCATGGGTTCACGTATCACTCGATCGGTCGGGCGTAAGTCTGGGCGCGGAACCCGCGCGGCGAGTCGGGGCGAGGTCTGCACGTTTGCCGGCGCGAAGGACTGTGGGTTGGGGTAGCTTTCGGGGGCTGTCGAGCGTGTCAACGGGAATCTGCTGGGGATGGCGGGATGGGGATTTCGAAATCGCCGTTTCGAGGTTGGCAGCTTAGTTTATCCAGATGAGTGAGCGACGCACGATTGGGGAACTGCGGGTTGGAGCGAAGACTGAAAACGTGGTCGCGACGCTGCACGCGCAGCTCGAGGAGATCAAGCGGAAGGAGGGGAGTAACTCAAAACCGTATTGGGAGCTGAGGTTGCGGGATGCTTCCGACGTGTTGACGTTGCGAGTTTGGTCGGACTCGCCAAACTTTCGCGTCTGCGAGGTCCTGGAAGTTGGGGAAGGCGTGGCCGTCGATGGGGAGTTTTACGTGAACGGGTCGTTCGGCCTGGATGCTCGGCGATGGGAGTTGGCGCGACTGTCAGCGGAGGACCGGGCGGCGCTTTTCGCTGGGTCCGCGGAGGACCGGTCGGCGGTGGAGCGGGATTATCTCTTCATCAGAGAGACGATTACCGGTTTGCGGGATCCGCGGTTACGGGCGTTGGGTCTCCGATTTTTTGATGCCTTTGGAGTGCGGTTTGCGAGGGCGGCGGCGGCGAGGGTGAATCATCACGCGCGGAGAGGTGGGTTGGTCCAACACACGGCGCAGATGCTCCGGGCGGCGCTGGCCATCTGCGAAGCTTATCCGACTTTGAACCGCGATCTCCTGGCTACGGGGGTGTTGTTTCATGACTGCGGAAAGCTTTGGGAGACCTGTCCGCCGGAGGAGGGATTCTCCATCGAGCGGGATTTGCGGGGGGAGCTGATGGGGCACATCAGCGTGGGGGTGGAGGTGGTGAATTCGCTGTGGCGAGAGTTGGCGAAGGAGGGGTGGGAAGGACTCGAGCCGGATGCGGAAGCGGTGCGGCTGCATCTGATTCATCTGGTGCTATCGCACCACGGGACGCTGGAATTTGGGTCGCCCGTGTTGCCGAAGACGCCGGAAGCCATCGTGCTCCACTACGTTGATAATCTGGACGCGCGGCTGGAAATGATTTTCCAGGGGTATGAAACCGGGAGCGAGATTGCGCCGGGAATTTTTGACCGGGTGCGGGCTTTGGGAGTGGGGCCGGTCGCGCCGTTGCCCCGGGTCTCGCAGGACTGAGATCAGACGTGGCCGGCCTCCGTCGAACGCGGTCGTGATCGCCGTTGCCCGCTAGAGCGCCTTGAGGGCGGCGGTGATTTTTTCGAAATCGGGGAGATCCTTGGGAGTCTCGGTCTGCTCGCTGTGGACGATCTTGCCGGTCTGGTCGATCACGAAAGCGGCGCGGGCGGCGGTGTCGCCGATGCCGATGAGATTCGGAAACAGGACGTCGTAGGCTTTCGTCACTTCCTTATTCAGATCACTCGCGAGGGTGAGAGCGATGTTCTCCTGTTTGGCCCAGGCTTGTTGAGCGAACGGAGTGTCGACGCTGATGGCGATGACTTCCGCGTTGAGGTCGGTGTAGGCGGAGAGTCCAGACGTGACATCGCACATTTCGGTGGTGCAGACGCCGGTGAAAGCTGCGGGAAAGAAGAGGAGGACGGTCGCTTTCTTGCCAATCTGGGCGCTGAGCGAGACGTCGACGAGACCGTCGGCCGTGGCGGATTTGAGGGTGAAATCGGGTGCTTGGGTGCCGGGTGCGAGAGCCATTCGGGATTTTTACCAGAAGGGCGCGAAGTGCGCAAAGGATTCGATGGGGGCGGGCAAGTGTGTTTGGGTGCTTGGGTGGAATGGAAGCGTTACGGGCCGGATGCGGCGTTGGTGCGATTCGGCGACGGTGCGGCGAAGGCACGGGCGATCGGCTGGTGGTTGGAGCGGGGAGAGGTGGCGGGGCTGCGGGAATATTCGATGGCGTTTGATCAAGTGCTCCTTGAGTTCGAGCCGGGTTTGATGATGGCTGGGCGCGTTCAGGAATTAATCCGGAGCTTCGAAAAATTGCGCATCGAGGAGGCCGGGCAAGCGAGGGTTCACCGGATTCCGGTGCGGTATGACGGGGAGGATTTGGGAGAGGTCGCGAAGTCGGCGGAGTTGGATGCGGCGGAGGTTGTGCGGTTGCACGTCGAGGGACGATATGAGGTCGCGATGCTGGGATTCTCGCCGGGCTTCCCGTATTTGACCGGCTTGAATGAGCGGTTGGCGACGCCTCGGCGATCGGAGCCGCGAGCGAGAATCCGGGCGGGGGCGGTGGCGATTGGCGGGACGCACGCGGGAATTTATTCGGTGGATAGCCCGGGGGGATGGAACGTGATCGGGCACACGGAGGTGCGGCTTTTCGACGTGGTGGCGGAGTCGTTTTTGCTGCGGACGGGGGATCGGGTGGAGTTCGTTGATGAGGGGCGGGCGTGAGGGAGGTGCTCGAGGTCGTCTCCGTTGGGATGGGTTGTTCGGTCCAGGACTTGGGCCGGGTGGGGTGGAAGCGCTTTGGGGTGCCGCCGGGAGGTGCGATGGACCGGCACGCGGCGACCTGGGCGAATCGTTTGGTGGGAAATCCGGATGGGGCGGCGGTGCTGGAATTTCTGATGCAGGGGGCGGAGGTGCGGGTGCTGGTCGATTGCCGGGTGGCGGTGACCGGGGCGGACGCGGGGACTGAGGTTGAAGCGTGGCACGCGGTGGACGTGGGGGCGGGGCAGGGAATATCGTGGCGGCAGGCGAAGCGGGGATTGTGGAGTTATCTGGCGATTGGGGGCGGGCTGGAGGTGCCGCAGTTTTTTGGGAGCGCGAGCGTTTATCCGCGGGGTGGGATCGGGCGGGTGGTCGAGGATGGCGACGTGTTCTCGGCGGGTGATAGGGCGGAGGGTGTCGAGGGGACGGCGGGGGCGTGGGCTTGGTGGGAGGAGCGGCGGGATTATGGCGCGGCGCCCGAGATCCGGGTCTGGCGGGGGCCGCAGTGGGGGGAGTTCAGCGAGGGGGCGCGGCGGGATTTTCTCGCGACAAGGTGGTCGGTTTCATCGCGGAGTGACCGGGTGGGGTATCGGTTGGAGGGCGGGCGGTTGGAGTCGCCGGGCGGTGAGATGGTTTCGGAGCCGGTGCGGGTCGGATCGGTTCAGGTGCCGCCGAACGGTCAGCCGATCGTGACGATGCGAGACGGGCCGACGGTGGGGGGGTATCCGAAGATCGGATGGGTGGACGCGGCTTCGCTGGATTGGGTGGCGCAGGGGATTTCCGATTTTCGATTCGCGATCTTCGAATGAGCGGGTTGGTTCTCAACGCGGATCTGGGGGAGGGGGAGCCGTTCGAGCGGACGCGGGAACTGATGGCGGTAATCGGGGCGGCGAACGTGGCTTGCGGCGGGCACGCCGGGACCGCGGAGACGATGCGGACGGCGGTGGAGTTGGCGCGGGAGTTTGGCGTTTTGGTTGGGGCGCATCCGGGGGTGGCGGGCGAGTTTGGGCGGGGGGCGGTGGTGTTGAATGCAAATGAGCTGGAGGCGCTGGTGGTGGATCAGGTGGGGAAATTGCGGGCAATCGTGGGACCCGAGCTGCATCACGTGAAATTGCACGGTGGGCTTTATCACGCGGTTGAGGGGAGAGTGGATTTGGCGGAGCGGTATTGTCAGGTGGTGAGGGATCGGTTTCCGCGGGTGCGGATTTTTTCTTTGGCTGGGGGGACGGTCGAGCGGGTCGCTGGGGCGGAGGGGATCGAGGTCTGGGGGGAGGTTTTCGCGGAGCGGGGTTACGCGGCGGACGGTTCGCTTGTGCCGAGGGGGACGGAGGGTGATCTGATCGATGACTTGGATCTCATCGCTCGGCGGGTGGCGGATTGGCAGCGGACCGGGTGGCTGGGGGCGCGGACGGTTTGTGTGCATGCGGATTCGCCCCGGGCGGTGGGGATCGCGCGGGCGGCGTCGGACGTTCTCAAGCGAGGAAACTGAGGGCGGTCCAGAGCAAGCAGGCGATGGCTCCGGCGACGAGACAGGGAAAAAGCTGGGTGCGGACGTGGTCCATGAGGTCGCAGCCGGTGCTGACGCAGGAGAGGACGGTGGTGTCGGAGATGGGGGAGCATTGGTCGCCGAAGATGCTGCCATTGACGGCGGCGGCGAAGCTGAGTTGGAGGTAGAAGAGCGGGTGGGCGAGGTTGGCGTCGCCCGCGAGGGTCCAAGCGAGCGGGAGGCAAAGGGGGAGGGTGACGGCGAACGTGCCCCAACTCGTGCCGGTGGAGAAGGCGACGATGGCGCTGAGGACAAAGAGAGCGGGCGGGAGGAGCCAGAGTGGAATGCTGGAGCCGAGCAGGTCGGCGAGGTAGAGGGCTCCTCCGGTCTGGCGGGCGACGAAGCCGATGGCGAGTGCGAGGAGGAGGACGACGGAGCCGTAGACAACGCCCTGAATGCCGGAGGCGACGCCGTCCATGGCCTCGCGGAGCGGGAGGCCTTTGAGAATGGCGGTGAGGAGCGCGAGGAGGAGCGCGGCGCCGAACGCCCAGAGGACTTTCGGCGAGCCGAGGAGGAAAAATGTGCCGACGGAGATGGCGATCAGGGTGACGAGGGGAATGAAGAACTCCCACGCGGAAGAGCGGTAATCAGCCGGGGCGCTGGATTCCACGGGTGTCGTGGAGTTGAGGGGTTCGGCACCGGGGGCGTCGAGTTCGCCGGTGGCGCGGGCGCGACGGATGGCGGTGCGGAATTTTGCACCAAGAAACGGAAGTTTGTCGAAGCAGAGGAGGAGGGTGAAGGCAACGGCCAGCCACGCGTAAAGAAAGAGCGGGATGGATTGGAAGAAGAAGGCGATGCGGTCGACCTCGGTGGCGAGTGCCGGGACGCCGACGACGAGGATGAGGCCCTGGACGTAGATCGGCCAGGCGTTGAAGGGGAGCAGAATGGCGATGGGCGAGGCGGTGCTGTCGACGATGTAGGCGGTTTCTTCGTGGCTGACGCGTTGGCGGTCCGCGACGGGCCGGATGGCGGTGCCGACGAGGACGGTGCTGAGGGTTCCGCCCTGAAAGAAGAAGACGCCGAGCGCCCAGGCGGCAAAGCGGGCGCTGCGGGGGCCGCGAACGAAGCGGGTGGAGACAAACTCGGCGAACGCGAGGGTGGCGCCGGTTTTCTCCCAGATCCCGGAGAGTCCGCCGAGAAACCACAGGTAGAGGATGAGGATGGTTGCTCCCGTGGGGGTGCCGATGGCGGGGATGAGGAGGTCGCCGGGGATGTCGTAGGTCTGCAGGACCAGACCTCCGACGATGACACCGCCCGCGAGGGCGACGACGGGATCGCGGAAAACGAAGCAGAGGAGGATGGCCGTGGCGGCGGGGAGAATGCTCCAGGGGCCGATCTGGGAGGAGACGGTGAGGGATTCGAAGACGGGCGCGGAGGGATCGGGTCGGACCGTTTCCTCGAGAACGGAAGGCTCTTCGGTGAGGGTCTGATCGCGAAGCTGCCAGAGAGCGGAGTCTGCTGGGGTGAGGGGGGGCGTGTCGGGCGCGGTGGCCGTGGGCGTCGATTGGACGGTCCACGTGCGATTGGCGGTGCGTCCGCCGACGAAGGCGACGAGCAGGAGGGCCAGAAAAAGGCGCCCGCCAGCGATGCGGATCGTTGGCGGGCTCGGCATGGTGAGTGGAGACTAAGCTCGGGCGGCGCGGCGACGGAAGGCCAGAAGTGCAACGCCAGCCGCAATGACGAGCGCGTAGGTCGACGGCTCGGGAACGGCGGTGAAGGTAACGTTGTCGATGGCGAGACCCTGATCGAAGTCGAAGCTATTGGCGTCGAACCAGCGGATGTAGAGATCCGTGCCGGTGGCCCAATTTAGACCGCTGACGGCTACTGGACCCAACACTATCTGATTGGCTGAGAGAGAGCCGTCGAGTCCCGAGTTGAGACCTTCGAATGGACTGTTGAAAAGTAGCTCCGGAATGTCGGTCCACGTTCCGTCCAGCAAATTGGTCGGATTGCCGAGTTGGTAGGCGACGACGAGTTGATTGTTTTGGTTGGTGCTGCTGCTGAACCACTGCTCACCGGTGTAACCAAGGCTGAATTGCGAGAGCGTCATGCCAGTCGTGTTCGTGATGCGCAAACCCATCGCCATGTCTCCCGTGGCGTTTTCGGGTTTGGTGCCGAGTGATCCGTCGGATGAGCTAGCAGGTCGCCATTGAAAAAGGTTGGCCTGCGTTGACTCTCCACTGCTGGTCTTTCGATATTGCAGGGGAGCCGCCGCCGTAGCGCTTCTGATATGCGTAGAATCCGGCGAATGTTTCGTTGTCCGTCCAGTCAACATTTCCTGTCGCGGGAAGTCCGCTGCTGAAGTCCTCGGTGTAAGTCGATCCAGCTGTGCCGTAGATGACTTGGGCTTGGGTCGGCAGGCTGAGCGCGATCCCGAGAGCCGCGAGCCAGAGTGAGGTGGTGGTGCTTTTTTTCATGGTTTAGGTGGTTTGGGTTTGTTGGTTGGCGGGAGAGTTTTTGGAGCCGAGCTGGGGGCTCGCGCTGGCCGGGAGGTCGGTGACGAGGCGGACGCCCGGCGCGGTCTTGAGGAGGCGCGGGAGGGCATTGACGACGGCGGCGACGGTGGCCTTGTCGCCGGAGACGCCACCTTCCACGCGGCATTCGATCGGTGGATCGCTGTCGAGGCGGACGTAATCGTGGGCGTTGGGTTCGTCGAGGGCCATGGTGAGATCGAGCTCGATGAGGTGACCTTCGAGGGATTCGGCCTTGACGATTTGGTGGAGGCCGCGCGTTTGGCCCGCTGCGACGGTGAAGAACTCGGTCTGGATGTCGCGCTCGGCGATGACGGGATCGAGCGTCTCGTGAACGTCACTGATCACCCAGCCGAAGGCGTGGGCGAGGAGAAGGAGGGATTCCTGGAAGCCCGCGTGGCCGGCTTTCCCTTCGGACCAAAGCTTGAGGTAGGCTTCCGGGGTGAGTCCGCTGCCGATCTTTCGTTGGAGAGGCTCGCGACGCAGTGAGGCGTTGACGACGCGTCGACCAAAAACACCGCTGACGGATTGGCAGACGCCGGAGAGGGCGACGGGAAGGTAGTCGAGGACGAAGCCGGGATTGACCCCGGTGCCGAGGATGCGACCGCCGGATTCCTGGCAAAGTGCGTCGATCTCGGCGGTCAGTTCGGGGGCGCGGTGGAGCGGGAAGAGGAGTTCCTCGCAGGAGCTGACCACGGCGAGGCCGCGCTCGAGCATCGGGCCGCACTGTTCGAAGGACATCGCGGCGCGGGAGCCGGCGGTGTGCAGAATGGCGTCGGGTTGGCAGTCGTCCCAGAGGGCGTCGAAGGAGGTGTGGATCTGACCGAACGATTCACCGGGGAGGCCGCAGACGTCGGCGAGAGGCCGGTTTGCGCGGGAGGGGTCGATGTCGACGCCGCCGACGATCTGACACCAGGATTGATTGGCGAGAAGGCGGACGCAGTGTTGGCCGATGGGGCCGAGGCCGAATTGAGCGACTTTGATCATGGAATTAAGGGATGGTTTTGTTGATGAAGGGTTGGAGGGCCTTGCGGTCGAGTCCGGCGTCGAGGCCGGGGCCGGTCGGAGCGGCGAGGTCGCGTCCGTCGACAAATTTCAGTGGATTGGTGCTGGGTTGAATCGGGAAGTCGTCGCGGGGAAGGCAACCGGTGACGTAGGTGAGATTAGGCATGGCGATGGCGAGGTGAAGGTTCGCGCGGGCGCAGAGATCGGTCATGACCAGGCCGCCGATGTAGACGCCGATCTCCGGAGCATTTTCCTGTAGGTAGCGACCCATCCGCATGGCTTCCAGCATGCCACCGGATTTTTGGATCTTGATGTTGACGAGATCGGCGGCGTCCAGCGCGGCGAGTTCCTTGACGGCTTCGAGGTCCCAGAGGCTCTCGTCGGCCATGATGACCATCTTGAAGGGATCGGATTTCGCCCAGGTGCGGAGTTCCTTCGTGAGCGCGGCGAGGCTTTTGGCCCGGGTATCCTTCATCGGAGCTTCGCAGATGAAGGTGCCGGTGAATTTTTCGTCCTGGAGCATCTGGCGGATGCGGGCGAGTTCCTCGGTCGCCTGCGGGATGTCGTGCCAGCTCTTGTTCATGTCGACCCAGAAGCGCGCGACCGTTGTCCTGTTCGACCAGAACGCGGGTGACGGCCTGGAGGCGATCGAGGTCGGTGTCGGGATCGAGCCCGAGCTTGATGCGGATGGCGGGGTAGTCGGAGCGGAGGCCGCGAGCCTTGTCGGCGAGGACGTCGGCTTCGACGTTGGCGCTGTAAGTGATGGCGGCAAGGGTGACGCTGTCGCGGAGCTGGCCGCCGAGAAGTTCGTAGACGGGGACGCCGTGTTTCTGGCCGATGAAGTCGAGTAGTGCCATGTCGAAACCGGCGAGGGTGGCGCGGAGTTGGCGGTCGGCGGGGGGCGGATCTTTCCAGGTGAGGGTTTCACCGGCGGCGATTTCGCGGAGCGAAGTCATAATTTCGCCGGCTTGGGCGACGTCTTCTTCGGGAGTGGTCCCGTTGAGCTCGGCTTTGAGGAGGAAGTCCCGCATCGCGCTGGCTCCGGCCCAGGAGTCGGCGAGCAGTTCGTTGGTCATCAACGTGCGGGGCAGAATCTCGCCGATGCCTTCGATGGTTTTTCCAGCGCGATCGGTCCCCTGGAGCACGACGAAAATGCCGTAGCAGGAGTCGGAGCTGGCTTTGGCGGTGACGAAGGCGTTCTCCTTCGGAAGATCGAAGCCGACGAGGTCGATGGCTTCGAAGGTCACGGCATGGGCTGACGCTATGGCGTAGGCGAGAAGTCCGTTGACGGTGAGGTGATGAATTTTGGATCTGAAAGTCACGCCGCCACAGTAACCACGTCTCGTGCCAACCTCGTGAGTCCGGGGGATTCCGGGCGGATTTTAGAATGTAAAAGCCTTTCTTTAAGATATTTAAAAATCAGTAAAACTTTCGCATCACGGGGATCGTCGCGCCGTGTCCGGGAATCCTGAGAAAGTTGATGTTGTTCAAGTTACAACAATTAGGTCTGATTGCGAGATTTCTGAACGTGCAGTCCATGGCTGACAGCCTTCCGGAAAAAGTTGGCGCGATCCATTCCGGCGAGGCGGGCGGCGGCAGCCAGATTGCCGTGGGTTTGCTGGACGAGGTTGGAAAAGTAGGACTGCTCGAAGCGACCAAGAGCGTCGCGGTAGGTCTGATGGGGGCCGGTCGAAAGTTCGGTGGGAGGTTCTTTCGATAAGTCCGCGAGATCTTCCGCGGTGATGCGTGATCCGGGCTTTAGGACGACGAGGCGCTCGATGGTGTGCTCCAGTTCGCGAATATTTCCCGGCCAGGAATAGCTAGCGAGAACGCGGTTGGCTTCGGGGGTGAACGTGATGGGTGCCACGCCGTCGTTATCGGCGCGGTTGATGAAGTGCCGGGCGAGAATCATGACGTCTCCCGGTCGTTCCCGCAGGGGTGGCAGGCGGACGCTGATGACATTGAGGCGGTAGAAGAGGTCGGTGCGGAAGCGTCCGGTGCGGGCTTCCTGCGTGAGATCGCGATTGGTGGCGGCGATAATTCGGGCGCTGGAAGTTTGTTGACCGGTTTGGCCGACGCGGCTGAAAGCGCCGGTCTGGAGAACGCGCAGTAGCTTGGCTTGAAGGGAGAAGTTGGTTTCCCCGATCTCGTCGAGAAAGAGTGTGCCCTTGCCGGCCTCCTCGAACCGCCCGACGCGTCGATGGGTGGCCCCGGTGAATGAGCCGCGCTCGTGGCCGAAGAATTCGCTTTCGAGCAGATTCTCGGGGATGGCGGCGCAATTCACTTCAATGAAGGGTTCGTGATGGCGCGGGCTGTGGTCGTGGAGGAAGCGGGCGAGGAGTTCCTTGCCGGAACCAGTCTCACCGAAAATAAGAACGCGACTACTGGAACGGGCGATCTTGCGGCATTGTTCCAGCAGCTCGATCATGGTCGGATCGGCGGTAATGATGTGATGAGCCGGTGGGGTTTCGGTGCCCGGTGGATGGGCGGCGGCGTTCCCGAGGACGCGGTGAACTCGTTGGCGAAGCTCCGTTTCGGAAACGGGTTTGGTGATGTAATCGGCGACGCCGAGCCGAGTCGCTTCGATGGCGGATGTCTCGTCGCCGTAGCCGGTGACAATGATGATCGGGGTCTGGCAACCGCTGCCGCGGAGGCGTCGGATCAGCCCGAAGCCGTCGAGTTCTTTCATGACGAGTGTCGTCACGAGAAGATCGATACCGCCGGCGCGAACGATCCGGGCGGCTCGTTTCGGACTCGAGCACGTGGAGACGTCGTGCTCGGCGCGGAGCATGCGCGCGATGGTGCGAAGATTATTCGGGACGTCGTCCGTCACGAGAATTCGGGTGCGGCGAGATCTCATGGATGGGTTGTAGGAGCGACAACAAAAATTGTCAAATGGACAACATGGGGCCGGCTCTCTCCTCTTAAATAAGGGGTTCTAAAATATTTTTGTTAATTCTAGTTAATGGAATTCTGCGTGGCACGCTGAATGCTGGATCGTGATACTCATGAGAAGAATGGCGCGTGTGGCGAGTCGGACACTGATGAGAGCGCGACCGTCGGCGTTTACGCTGATCGAGATATTGGTCGTGATCGGAGTGATCGCGATTCTGGTGGCAATCTTGTTTCCAGCGGGGGCTGGGGCATTGCGGAAGTCGCAGCGGTCCAAGGATGCGAGCAATTTAAAGCAAATCGGCGCGGCGGTGCACACCTACGTCGCCGAGAACGGAAGGCTTCCGGGACGGGTAAATCGCGGCATCCGGATTCCGAGAACGGTGGCCGACGGTGACCGCGAAAAGTGGTTGAGTACGTTCCTAGAGGATTTAGAAATCGTGCCGGTTGACTCGTCAATGTGGGAAAGTCCGGCGGACTATGGGGTCAACGAGGCGGGAACCGCGTACGTCCTCAACAACACGATCCATTCGGACCCGCCAAATTTCTTTGGGAGAAGAAGCAACACTGCGTCCAGTGTTTCTGAGCCGGTTCCGCTGGTGGGGTTGCTGGCGAACGTCGCGAAGGGTGGGGCGGACGAGAACGGGCAACTGTCAAAGATCTGGATGGTCACTAATGCAGACGGGAGCAATTACGGTTCATCCAGTACCGCTGGGAGTGAGTACGCGATTCCTGAAAGTCTGGAAACGCCATGGGGCGGGCGGAATTTTTTGTTCTTCGATGGGCACGTTGAGTTTTTGAAATCGGGTGAATACCCGTCCCGGGACTGACTGAATGATTGGGAGCAGACGGTGGAGGTTCGAGCCATTGCGGCCTGCGTTCCGGAGATGCTGTTTGGTTGGATTCTGCGCGTTTGCTCCGCAGCTGCCCGGAGCTGCAACGGTCGTGTCCTCGGAAGAGGGTGTGGTGGTGGCAGGGAGTCCGGAGGCCTGCAATATCGGAGTGGAGATCCTCGAAGCGGGTGGGTCAGCGATGGACGCGGCGGTGGGAGTCTCGTTGGCGTTGGGAGTGGGCGAACCTTACGGATCGGGGCTGGGTGGGAAGCTGGTTTTGCTGCATCGATCAGCGATGGATGAAACCGTCGAGGCGGTTCTAGGTTTGGATACCGCTCCCGCGGGGGTGACGGCATCCGCGGCGCGCGCGGTGGGGCGGGCTGGGTTGACGCGGGGGTGGACGGCTGTTGCCGTGCCCGGAATGTTGCCCGCGTTGGCGGAAGCGCACGCGAGGTGGGGAAGGTTGCAATGGGGGGACTGCGTGGCGCCGGTGGTTCAATTAGCGGAGATCGGAGCGGTGGTGACGGAAGATCTGGCAGCGGTTCTTCGGAAGGACCGGGAGGAATTGACGCGAGACGCGTGGTTCAGACGAGAATTCTTCCCGGGTGACCGGGTGCCGCTGGTGGGAACTCGCCTGCCGCGGACGGATTTGGCTCGGACGTTGGGGTTGATCGCCACCGGTGGCGCGGATGTTTTCAAAACGGGAATGGTGGCGGATCGGATCGCGGGAGCATCCGAGGAGGGTGGAGGTTGGTTCCGGTCGAACGATCTGGAAGGAGTGGTCCCGGAGGTCTCTGAGCCGAGTCACATCGAGTGGCGTGGTTGGAAAGTTTGGAGTGCGCCGCCCCCGGTGATTGGTGGCGCGACGGTGTTGCTGAGCTTGCAGGCGATGGAGGGTGGCGGGCTGACGACCTGGGACGCGGAGGGGATGGACCGAGTGTGCGCGGTGTTGCAGCAGGTTTATCCGAGGGTGCGTCGGGTGGTATCGGATGATCCTGAATCGCGCCTTGCTTTGGGGGAATTGTTGAACGGAGGGGCCGCGAAGGAGATTGCCGAGGCGGTGAAGGCCGATGAACGGCTCGTCCCAGATGGCGGAGAGTCCCACGAAGGGGACGAAAGGAGCACAACGCATTTCGTTGTGATGGATGGGGATGGGAACGTCGTCAGCGCGACGCAGTCTTTGGGCTTCAAATTCGGAGCCGGCGTGATCGCGCCGGGGACGGGTGTGATCATGAACAATAGCATGGGTAACTTCGCTGTGATCTCGACGGACTCGCCAAACTTCCTTCGGCCGGGGCTGCGGGCTCGATCAACCATGGCACCGGTGATCGCGACGGATCCGATGGGGGGTTGGCTGGCTTTGGGCGCGCCCGGCGGAGCGCGAATTCCGACCGCGGTGCTGGAGGTGATGGTCGGGGTGGGGGTGGGAGAAATCTCGCTGGCTGAGGCTATCGATGCACCGCGGTTTCATCTGCGGCCGAGGATTCGGCGAGGGGATGCGGCCGACGTGATCGACGTGGAGGATGGTTTCGCGGGGGCGGCCGGATTGCGGGAGCGGGGTTGGGAGTTGGATTTCCACGCGGATGAGGCGATGGTTTTCGGGGGTGTTAATGCCGCCTGGCGGACGCGCGACGGGAGTGTCCAGGGTGTGGCGGATGGCAGGAGATCGAATTATGCAAAAGAACAAACGGAGTCGAACGATGTTGAGTAGGGTGGGGAGGTGGCTTGGGTTGGGTATGGTCCTGCTGGCAGTCGGAGGGCGGGTCGGACGAGCGGACGAGCGACCGCCGATCGAAGGTTTCGTGTCCTCGGTGTCGCCTTTAGCAACCGAAGCTGGCTTGGAAATTCTTCGGAATGGCGGTAACGCGATTGACTCGGCGGTGGGGGTGGCGATGGCGTTGGGAGTGGTTGATGGCCACAACTCGGGGATCGGGGGCGGATGCTTCATGGTGATTCGGCTGGCGGATGGGTCGATTATTGGAATCGATGGACGAGAGGTGGCTCCAGCGGGGGCAACGCCGGAAATGTTTTTCCGCGATGGGGAGGCGGACACTGAATTGAGTCAGACTGGAGCGCTGGCCTCCGGGGTTCCGGGGGCGCTGGCGGCGTATGAGTTGGCCGCGAAGCGGTATGGGATTTTGCCGTGGGCGGAACACTTTGGACCCGCGATTCGGTTGGCCGAGGAGGGGTTCGAGTTGGATGGGAAATATGCGCGAAAGTTGAAGCGAGCGGCCGAAACGTTGGCCCGTTTTCCCGCCTCACGGGAACAATTTTTGAAGTCGGACGGACTCCCGTACGAAGAGGGGGAGACGCTTCGACTGCCGGATTTGGCGGCGAGTTACCGGGCAATTGCGAGCGACGGGGCGACTTGGTTTTACGAGGACGGTTTTCCCGCGATGGTTGACGAATGGATGGAATCGAACGGTGGGGTGCTGAGGGCGGCGGACTTTGCCAGCTATCGGGCGGTCGAACGGGAGCCACTGCTTACGACCTACCGCGGATTTGAAGTGGTTGGCTTTCCTCCTCCCAGTTCGGGAGGGGTTCACGTCGGGCAGATGTTGAACATGTTGGAAGGAGAAGACTTGGCGGGGATGGACCGGGAATCGGCGGCGTTCGCTCATTTGCTGACGGAGACGATGAAACTGGCATTCGCGGACCGAGCGTATTGGTTGGGAGATCCGGATTTTGCGAAGGTGCCGCGAGGTTTGGTGGACAAGGGATACGCGGCGGAGTTGGCGAAGCGAGTCGATTCGCAGAAGGCGTCGGTGGTGAAGACTCACGGGACCCCGCCGGGATCGGACGAGGATTTTTTTGAGAAACACACGACCCATTTCAACACGGCGGATGCGCTGGGAAACGTGGTGTCGTGCACGGCGACGATCAACACGGCCTTCGGGTCGAAGGTGGTGATCCCGGGGTCCGGGATCGTGATGAACAACGAGATGGACGACTTTTCCATCGCGCCGGGAAAAGCGAATCATTTCGGGTTGATCGGTGGTCAGGCGAACTCGGTGGAGCCGGGGAAGCGGCCGTTGTCGAGCATGAGTCCGACGATCGTATTGAAAGGCGGGAAGCCCGTTCTTGCGATTGGTGCAGCGGGTGGGCCGACGATCATCACGCAGGTGCTGCTGGGCATCGTGGGAACGCTGGACTTCGGTTTGGATCCGGCGACGGCGTTGGCTCAGCCGAGGTTTCACCACCAGTGGGTGCCGGATGAGATCAAGATCGAGCGCGGGTTTCCGCAGGCGGAGCGAGAGAAATTGAGAGCTCTCGGGCACACGCTCGATGAGGTGTCGGAATTTGGTGCCGCTCAGATCATCGCGATCGATCCGGAAAGCGGGTCAATGTCCGGCGCGAGCGACCCGCGGGTGCCGGGGTTGGCGGCGGGGACCGGCGACTAGAGCAGATTCAAAATAGTTTGACGAAAAGGCTTGTACGCTAGGAAGCTTATCAATAATAAGCTTGGGATGCGACCAATGAGCCAAGATTTGAGAGAACGGATAGTGGAGGCGCGAGCCTCTGGAAGCAGCAGCGCGGAGGTGGCCGAACGCTTTCGGGTAAGCGTTCGAAGCGTCGACCGATATTGGCAGAAGCAGCGGGAGCAGGGTCATTGCCGAGCCAGCAAGATTGGCGGGTATTTACGCTCTCGACTCGAAGGTCATGAGGACACGGTAGCCGCATGGATCAAAGAGAAGAACGACCTGACCTTGGAGGCCATCGGTGAGCGTCTGGAGAAGCAGTGTGGGATCAAGCTCGGTGTCAGCGCGCTCTGGTATCGCTTGGACGCGATGGGACTGACCTTCAAAAAAAAGCGATCCGCGCCGCCGAACAAGACCGCCCCGACGTAGAAGCTGCCCGGGCGCAGTGGCGCTCGGTTCAGGGCAGCTGGACCGGATCTGCTCTCGTCTTTCTGGACGAGACCGGGGTCAATACCAAGATGTCCCGTCTTTACGGACGGGCGCCCCGATCCGAGCGCTGCCTCGGCGTCGAGCCGCACGGACATTGGAGCACAGCGACTTTCATCGCCGCTTTGCGCCACGACGCTCTCACCGCTCCCTGGCTATTGGATGGTCCAATGAACCGGGATGCCTTCCACACCTATCTGGAAAAGTGCTTGGGACCGACCTTGCTTCCCGGTGACATCGTCATCGCCGACAACCTCAGTTCACACAAAGGCGAGCGCGTGGCTGAGATCCTGCAATCCTTCGGTGCCACGATCCTTTATCTCCCGCCCTACAGCCCCGATCTCAATCCCATCGAACTGGCCTTCTCCAAACTCAAGTCTCACCTCCGATCCGCCGCTGCCAGATCCTTGGACGATCTCTCAAAAAACCTCGGTCAAATCGTCGACCTATTTTCCCCCGACCATTGCGCCAACTTCCTGCGCCACTGCGCTTACCAGCCTGCCTAATTTGAAAATGCTCTAGGGCGAGGCGGTTGCTCGGTCATTTGCGCGGGAAGCCGAGCAGTCGAGTGACGTTGGCGGGGGAATTCGCGGTTTTATTTCGGGGAGAGCGGATCGGTCGAAGCGAGGATCCGGGCGGGTGAGTGGCCGGCTGCGCGGAGTGAGGCGAGGCTCCGGTCGGCGTCGCGTTTGGCGAGGCGTCGGCCGTGGGCGTCGCGGACGAGGGGGAGATGGTGGAAGGTGGGAGGGGTGGCTCCGAGGGCTTCGTAGATGAGGATTTGTCGGGCGGTCGAAAGGAGGAGGTCCTCGCCGCGGATGACTTCCGTGATGCCCATCGCGATGTCGTCGACGACCACGGCAAGTTCGTAGGCGGGGATGTCGTCGCGATTCCAGACGAGGAAGTCGCCGAAGTCGGTGCCGGCAGTGAAAGTCGTGGGGCCGAGGCGTTGGTCGGTGAAGGAGATCCGGCGGTCATCCGGGACGCGGAAGCGCCAATTCGTGCCGCTCGGTTGGGTATAGTTGGCGGCTGCTCCCGGGGACGGGCGCCAGGCAGGTGGGTAGATTGGTTCTTCGTCCTCGGCGTGGGGGGCCTGGCTCGAGCGGAGGTCGCGGCGGGAACGGGTGCAGGGGTAGATGCGGTCGAGGTCGCGGAGGCGATGCCAAGCGTCGAGGTAGAGGTCGCGGCGGTGACTTTGAAAAATGGGTTCGCCGTCCCAGTCGAGGCCGAGCCAGAGGAGGTCTTCGAGCGTGGCGTCGATGAATTCGGGGCGACAGCGGGAGGAGTCGAGATCTTCGATTCGGAGAATGATTCTCCCGCCGGTCGCGCGGGCGCGGCGGTGGGTGAAGGCAAAGGTCCGCGCGTGGCCGAGATGGAGATGGCCGGTGGGCGTGGGGGCGAGGCGGGTTGTGATCGGCTTGATGGGAATTAGGCGATGGAAGAGAGCGAAGTTAGCGGGGCGACGGCGTCTTTTGAAAGGGGAAGGTCGAGGAAGTCGCGGACAAACGCATTCGCCGGAGCGGCGCGCACTTCGTCCGGGGTGCCGTCCTGCTGGACGGTGCCGCGGTCGATGATGATGACGCGGTCGGCCACTTCGAAGGCTTCGTCCTGATCGTGCGTGACGAAGAGTGAGGTGAGGTGGGTACGATCGTGGAATTCGCGGAGCCAGCGGCGGAGTTCCTTGCGGACTTTGGCGTCGAGGGCGCCGAAGGGTTCGTCGAGGAGGAGGACCTGGGGCTCGATGGCGAGGGCGCGGGCGAAGGCGATCCGTTGGCGCTGGCCGCCGGAGAGTTGGCTGGGAAGTCGCTTTTCGTGGCCACCGAGCTGAACGGCTTCGAGGAGGGTGGCCACCCGCTGGCGGATGGCGGACTCGGGCAGGCGGTCGCGGCGGGGGAGGACGCGGAGGCCGAAAGCAATGTTTTCGTAGATCGTGAGGTGGTTGAAGAGGGCATAATGCTGGAAAACGAAGCCCGCCTTACGTTCGTATGCGCTGCTCCACGTGACGTCGCGTCCCGCGAAGTGAACGCTACCGGCGTTGGAGAATTCCAATCCGGCGATCAATCGCAGGAGTGTCGTTTTGCCGGATCCGCTCGGGCCGAGGAGGGCGACAAGTTCGCCGGTGGCGACGGTGAGGGTGATGTCTCGGACGGCGGGGAATTTCCCGAACAATTTGGTAAGGGATTGGATTTCTACACTCATGGAACGTTGGTGGTGGTTGTTTCGATCGGAAAGGTTCCCTCGCGCAGCTGGCGTCCGGTCCGCCACTCGGCGAAGGATTTGATGAAGAGCGTCAGGACCGCGAGAACGCAAAGAAGCGAGGCGACGGCGAACGCGGCGGAAAATTGGTATTCGTTGTAAAGGATCTCGACGTGGAGGGGCATCGTGTTGGTCCGACTGCGGATGTGGCCCGAAACGACGCTGACGGCACCGAATTCCCCCATCGCGCGGGCGTTGCACAGGATCACGCCGTAGAGGAGACCCCATTTGATTTTCGGGATGGTGATGCGGCGGAAGATCTGCCAGCCGTTGGCACCGAGCGTGGCAGCGGCTTCCTCCTCGGCGCGGCCCTGAGCCTGCATCAATGGGATCAGTCCGCGGGCGACGAACGGAAACGTCACGAACGTCGTTGCGAGGACGATGCCAGGCAGCGCGAAGATGATCCGGATGTCATTCTCCGCCAACCAAGGTCCGAACCAGCCCTGGCGGCCGTAGAGCAGAACGTAGATCAATCCGCCGATCACGGGTGACACCCAGAGCGGCAGATCGATGAGCGAGGTGAGGATCGATTTACCGCGGAAATCAAACCGGGTGATCGCCCACGCGGCGGCAAGGCCAAAGACGGTGTTGAGCGGCACCGCGATTCCGGCGGTGAGCAAGGTCAGCCAGATCGCGTGGCGGGAGGCCGAGTCCGCGAAAGCCGCGAAGTAGGCACCCACGCCATGGGAGAATGCCTCCCGAAACACGACAACCAACGGAAGCAGCAGAAATAGAGCGAAGAACCCGACCGTGACGGCGATCAGGGTCCACTTGGTAAGCGGTGACTCGGACGTGGCGCGCCGGACTTGGGGACGCACACTGCGGGTCGGAAGATTGGAAATCATGCCAGCCATCTCAGGCGATTCCCCTCCGTTTTGCGTCCCAAGCCTGCAGTGTATTGCTGATTAAAACAATCAGGAATGAGGCGACGAGCATGACGAAACCCAATGCCGCAGCGCCCGTGTAATCATATTGTTCGAGCTTCGTGATGATCAGGAGGGGCGTGATCTCGGTCTTGAACGGCAGATTGCCTGCGATGAAGACCACCGATCCGAATTCACCGACGGCGCGGCCATAAGCAAGCGTCATCCCGGTCAGGATTGACGGGAAGAGCGTGGGAAAAATCACCCGCCGGAGTGTCTGATAGCGGTTGGCACCGAGGCAGGCTGCGGCTTCCTCGACGTCCACCGCAAGATCTTGAATGACCGGTTGCACCGTGCGAACGACGAAGGGAAGTCCGATGAAGGTGAGGGCGAGATAGATGCCGATTGGCGTGAACGCGATCTTGATGCCGAGTGGGGTGAAGTATTGGCCAAGCCACTCGTTTGGCGAATAGAGGGCGGTGAGGGCGATACCGGCGACCGCAGTCGGCAGCGCGAATGGCAGATCGGTGATGGCATCGAGAATAACGCGACCAGGGAACTCGTAGCGGGTGAGGACCCAGGCGGCGAGAACGCCAAAGACGCCGTTCGTGAGGGCCGCGAGTAGCGAGATACCAAAGCTCACCTTGTAGGAGGCGACGACGCGGGGGTCGGTGATCGTCTGCCAGAAATGCTCCCATCCGCCGGACCCCGTTTTCAGGACGAGGCCGGTGAAGGGGATGAGCACGATCAGGCCCAGATAGATCCACGTGTAGCCCATGGTGAGGCCGAAGCCCGGGAGAACGTGTTTACGTCGGGGTGCCACGAGAGCTTTAGCGAGATGGCGCATAGATCTGATCGAAGACGCCGCCGTCCGCGAAGTGGGTGAGTTGCGCCTTGTGCCAGCCGCCGAATTCTTCATCGATGGTGACGAGATTTACCTGCGGGAATTGGTCCGCGTACTTGGCTTTGGCGGCCTCGCCAGTCGGGCGGTAGAAGTTTTTGCCGATCAGGTCCTGGGCCTCGTCCTTGTAGAGGAACTTAAGGTATTCCGTCGCGACCTCGCGGGTGCCGCGCTTGTCCACGACTTCATCGATGACGGTGACGGGAGGTTCGGCGAGGATGCTAATGGATGGGACGACGATTTCGAAGTCGTCCCCTTTCTCCTTGAGGGCGAGAAATGCCTCGTTTTCCCAGGACAGAAAGACATCTCCAATCCCGCGCTCGGTGAAGGTGATCGTCGAACCGCGAGCACCGGAATCCAAAATCGGCACATTTTTGAAGAGACTGGAGACAAATTCCTTCACTTTGGATTCGTCGCCATTGAACTTCTTGTTGGCGTAGGCCCACGCCGCGAGGTAGTTCCAGCGCGCGCCTCCCGAGGTCTTCGGGTTGGGCGTGATGACGGATGTGCCGTCTTTCACAAGATCGTCCCAGTCCTTGATTCCCTTGGGATTCCCCTTCCGCACGAGGAACACAATCGTCGAGGTGTAAGGGGAGCTGTTGTTGGGTAGGCGCTCCTGCCAATCTGCGGGGATCAGATCCGCTTTCTCCGCGAGGGCGTCGATGTCGTAGGCCAGCGCGAGCGTGACGACGTCTGCTTCGAGGCCGTCGAGGACGGCGCGGGCCTGCTTGCCGGCGCCGCCGTGTGACTGGTCGATGGTGACGGTGTCGCCGGTCTTATCCTTCCAATACTTAGCGAAGAGCGGGTTGAACTCTTCGTAGAGTTCGCGCGTCGGATCGTAGGATACGTTCAGGATCTGTTGGTCGGCGGCGGTCGCGAGTGTGGTCGCGGCCAGCACGGAGGCCAGGGTGATGTGGATTTTCACGATGATTTCTGGTTTCGGTTTTTTGGTGGTGTTGGTTTTGGGTTGTTTGCGGATGATCAGAAGTTCCCGCCGAACTGGGCGCCGATGATGGTTGCGTTGCCGTAGATGCCGCGGCCACCTGGATTGATGACGTATTGGATGTCGGGCTGCACGTAGGTGAAGCGGTTGATTTGGAAGCGGTAGGTGGCCTCCAGGACGGCTTCGTATTCACGCGGATTGCTGCCGCGATTCCGGTCGCGGATCTGCTCGTCTTCGCTGAACGATCCGTAGGCAAAGGAGACCCCAATCTGGTCATCGTCGCGGGTGGGGATCAGGCCTTTGTAGACGAGGCCGCCGAGGGCGTAGAAGGGCAGGGCGTTGTTGGCTTCCGGCGCGTAGTTGATCGTGCTGAAGAAATAGAGGCCTTGCTTGCTCAGCTTTGGCTTACCGGGCTCCGTCGGAGCAACTTCCTTGAAGTCCTTGCCGCTCGCGAAGGTCTTCCCGTCGGATTCCTTACTGTCGACGATTGGCTCGCTCTGTGGTGAGGACTCGCGGAAGATCATCTGGTCGGCCTGCCAATAGAGTTGGAGGCGGCCCTGGTAGGGCTGTCCGTCGAAGGCGGTGTTTTGCACGCCCCAGTAGATGAGACCCGTGGCGTATTTACCCGGCAGTTTGGACGCGCCAATTTCCGGAGTGATCCCCACTTCGTTGATGGAATAGACGCCGTTCAGACGGTTGTCCCGGGCGTAACCTTGGAAGGAGAGCGCGTGGTTGTTTTCATCCGTGCCGAAGGGATAGGCGAGGTAAAGCCCGCTGCGGGCATAGGTCCAGTCGGTCGGTTTGAGTTGCACGTATCCGCCCCAGGTGGAGAAGGTTCCTCCCCAAGAGATGCCGTTGAGGTTGATGCCCTTGGCGGTGCGGATCGACTGGTTCAGGAATAGTTTGGACTCCGGTTGCACCAGGAAGAGGTCCGTCGGGACCTGCCAGCCGCCGGAGATTTCCAAGAAATCTTCGATGCCGAAGAGCTCGGGCGTCGTGTAGGTCAGGTAGATTTTGCGGAGCCGCCAATCCTGCCCCCCGGAGAATGCACTCGGTCGGAATGTGCTGTCCGTGCCAGCATATTGGGTGATGCCTTTGCCATCCCGCCAGCGGGTGTTCCCCGTGAAGACGAGACCTTCGAGAGCCGGAGCGCCCGTGAGCTTGGCGAAATCGATCTCAAGATCGAGGTTGATCTCCTCGTCGAACCCGCCATGGCGCTCGATCCCGCCATCGACGATGCCGAGATAGTTGGCGCGCCATTTGCCGGTCGCGGTGATGCCGCGGTCTTCAAGGGTGTCGCGCACTCCGAACCAATCGCCGGACGCGTCTTTGCCGGTCCACCAGTCGGCGACGCTGGACTGCGCCGCCGCCGATGGGAGAGTGAAGGTGATTGCTGCGAGAAAGGATCCCGCCAGCCCGAGTTTGTGGAATTTCATGATGTTGTATTTTTATCCTTGGCTCCAAAGGCGTGGTGGCCGGTTGAGGATGAGTAGGTCGAGTTAGTGGCCCTCCAGCGGACTGGTTGGGAAAAAGACTTAGGAATTCGAGGAATGACCAAGGCGCGTCCGGCGCGTCTGGCGGATCTCCGTGATGCGCCGGTCGTGGACAATGATCTCGACGGTGCCGAACGTCAGATCGCGGACGGCCTTGAGAATCTTCTCTTCTTCGGAGGAGAGCGTTAGCCCCGCCGACGCGGCGGGGATCGAGGTCGCAGAAGTCATCACAGGACGGCTTCTGCCCGGGCCTGGCGGGTGGAGTGGAGAATTGATGGGAAATTCAGCAGGAGTCGCGTCGCCGGAGGCGAAGCGATGCTCGATCATTTGGTTGCCGTGGTTCTGGACTGGCATCAGGCAGGCTTTTTTCTTGATCCAATAGGTAAACAATAAAAGCTGACTCCGCAAGTAGAAAATGAAAATAATTCACGAGGTGGTCACTCGTTTTGGCGAGCAAGGTCGGAAAACGCAGCGACGAGTTGTCGCGCTTCCGATCCAGAGAGAAATCGGAGGGGAGGCGAATGGGTGGCCGGCAGGGCCACCGGATGCGGAGAGAATCAGGCCTCGGCGGGATTCGCGAAGGGAATAGGGAGATTGTCCCGTCGGAGCTTGCGCAAGGTGACTTCCACGATCTGGGCTAGCGTGTAGCGGTCGAGGATGTCGGCGATGGAATTGCGAACATCGAGCATGAGCATGCGGAGGCCGCAGTGTTCTTCGTCCGGGCACGTGCAGCGCTCGTAGCGCGTCTGGGAGACGCAGCCGATCGGGGCGAGCGGTCCGTCGATCAGGCGGACGATTTGACCCATCGAGATGGTGTCGGCAGGTTGGGCGAGAAAATAACCGCCGTATTTTCCACGTTTGGCATCAACAATGCCGGCTTCCCGTAACTGGGCAAAGATTTGTTCGACGAACGCGGACGGGATGTTTTGTTTTTCGATGATCTCGTTTAGGCGAACCATTTTTCTCCCCGCTTCGTGAGCGATCCCAAGGTCGATGAGTGCGCGGAGGGCGTATTCGCCCCGTTTAGACAGTTTCATAAGTTGACTGTATCAGTAGGCGAGTGGGAGTCGAATCCGGATGCCCTGCGGCGTCCGTGTCAAAGATTCGGCTCGGCGTAGGCGTTGCCTCCGGTGGACGGAGCGGTCATCCGGGGGGTTCAACGCCGGATGGACGGGATGGCTGAGAGCTGCGGGTATCGGACTATTTAGCCGGGATGAGAAGGAAGCCGGTGTCCTTGTCGCCGAGGATTTGGGTGAGCAGACCTCGGTGGCGCCAATGGTGGTGAGCGATGAGGGCGCAGACCAGGGCGTCGGTGAGGTCTTCGTTGGGTTTGGTCCACGGACGATGGAGGAGTTCCGCGACGGGCGGGGGGAGGGTGATTTTCTCCGCGGAGGATTTGTCGCGAACGAAGGATTGGAGCTTGGAGAACTCGGCGCGGCGGTGGGCGACCGGGCCGCGTTTGTAGCGGAGGATCCGATCGAGATTAAGAAATCGGACGAGGGCTGGGTGCGGGTAGACTTCGTAGGCGAGGCGCGGGAGGTCGGGGTCCCAGTCGAGGGCGAAGCCGGCCTTGCTGAGGAGGCGGCCAACGAGTGGTGGGCGGGGGGTGAGGGTGAGATTGGCGGGGTGGCAGCCGGCGTGTTGGCGGTGAAAGTGCTTGTGCGTGAGCTTGTCGACGGGGCGGGAGCCGCTGGGGTTCGGGCAAATGATGGGTCCGTCGATGGCGAGATGAGCGGGTGTGTCTCCCGCCAAATCTTCGACGGCGGCGAGGAGGGCGGCGTCGCCGTGGGTGAGGATCGGGGGAAGCCACGCCGCCTTTCCGCCCGTGATGCGGATGGGCGCGATGGCGTCGGGATTTTTTTCGCCCCAAGCGAGATCGATGCCGATGAGGGTCATTTCTACCGTCCCAGCGCGTGCCGGTCGCGGCACCGGGACGATGCCAGTCGCACGCGGGACGCGCGCGCTCCGCACCTTAGTTTTGGAACCAGGAGACGCCGGTTTCTGCGGTGGCGGCATCGCGGCTCGCGGGGTCATCGACGAGGGTGTCGCGAGTGACGGGGGCGACGTGGCCGTCGCAGAAAAGGACAAGGGCGGTGGCGGTCGGGTCGTTTGGGCCTCGCCGGAAGACGACGGTGTCGGGGGTGGCGACCGGTTCGTAGCCGTCGACCTCGGTGAGAAAGACGACGTTACCGGGGTAATCGATCTCGTAGATTTTGAAGGGCCGGAGATTCGGGTCCGGCTGGAGGAATCGGTTCATCCCGTAGTTGAAATAGAACACGGTGTCATCCCAGGTGCGGGTTTCCTTGGTGGCGGGATCGATCCAGAGTGAGGGCTGACCGGGAGTGGGTCGGCTCCCGGCGGGAAGCTCGGCGAGGGGTGTCTGGCCGAGGTAGACCGGGAGAGAATTGTACCAGGCGGCGGTTTGGTCGTCGTCGACGGGAGTGTTGCCGCAGGTCGGCAGCTGATTTTCGTTCTCGATGAGGTAGAGGTTCAGCGCGATGCCCCATTGCTGGAGATTGCGGGCGCTGACGACGGCGGAGGATTCACCTTTTTTTGTCTGCATCCAGACGGCGAACGAGATGGCGACGGCGATGAGGCCGAGGATGATGACAAAAATGCCGCCAGCGCCGAGGAGTGGTTTTCTTTCGGAATCAGCCACGGGGATCAACGAAGGTCCAGCCTTCGGGAATTGCAAAGGTGAGCGGTTTCGGGGCCGCGGCGAGGTAATCGACGAAGGCGTCGAACTCGGAGGAGGCGGCGGTGGGTAGGAGGCTGGAGGCGGGGAGACCGAGTTGGTCGGCGAGCAGGGACGCGAAGAAGCGCGACGTGGTCACGGTGACGGTCGAGTCGGCGGGAAGGTCGGATTTTTTCAGGAAAACCATCCCGCTGAGTTCGCCGAGAGCGCCGAGCTGTTCGGGCGTGAGACTGAGCTGAACGACGGCTGTCGTCCAAGGAAGGCTGTTGAAGACGCGGGAGGCGTTCAGCGTGCCCGCGGGCCAACTCGACCGAATGGATTGGCGAGAGTAGGCGGCGACCTGGGTGCCGGGGATTTGGCTGAGGGCTGCGAGGTAGCCGCGGAGGATCTGATCCTCGGGCACGGGGTCACGGAGTTCGTCCAGGGATCGATCGGCTGTGGAGATCGGGTCGGAGTAGGCTGCGATGGTTTTGATGAGAGCTTCGTCGGGAGGCGCGGTGTTGGCGGTCATCGGGAGAAGCTCCTGCCGGAGGATGCGCCACGTCTCGCCGTCGCGTTTGAGGTCGAGGCGGGCGAGGGTGAATCCGCCGTTGTTGCGGAGGATATTTTCCGAAACCGGCGGGTTCCAATCGTAGAGGGTGCTTTCGGACCAGACGTCGCGTTCGCCGCTGGAGTAGATCCGGTGAGCGAGAATGGCGTCGACGTGGAGATCGGCGAGAGTTTTGAGGAAGGCCGCTGGCGGATTCTTCGGAGATTCGAACTTCATCCAGGTCAGCAGGGTGAGCGCACCCTCGGGGCGGGGACCGAGACTCGCGATCACGGCGGCGTAGTCGCGAACGGGCGTGACCTCCTCGGCCGTGTCGCCAAACCAGGTCGGGAAGCGTTCGGGATATTCGGCGCGGGACGTGTCCCCGTAGAAATTCGCGAGGAGTTCGACCGGCACGCCGGCGAGGTCGATTTGCGTGCCAAAAGTCGTTCCAGCCACCGCCGAAGAACCGTCGGGGGCGGCGAAGGGGCTGAGGACGACGGGTTTGAGGTTGGCGAGAGCTTCGGGTGGGACGCTGTTGTCTAGATTACCCAGGACGACGGCGTCGTAGCCGACTTCGTTGAAGAAATCGACCATGTTGCCGGCCTTCGTCGCGTGGCTTGCGAAGGACCCGCCGAGACTGTCGCCGAGGTCGACGAGTAGAACTTTCGCGCCGGTGGCCTTGGCTTCCTCGCGAACTTTGGCCACGTAGCCTGCGAGGTAGGGATAATGCTGGAGTGGCGCGATATTTTGGAGGGATTTCGGGTAGACGTTGCCGCGCATCCGGCCGGATTGGAGGACGATGACGTCCGGCGATTCCTCGGCTTTTTTGGAACAGCCGGTGATTGCGAGGATTCCGAGGAGGAGCAGAGACGCGGCGACGGAGGATCTTCGACGGGCTTCGGTTGGGCGGGGGAAACTCGGCTGATTGGACGGTGGAGGCATCGGACTTGGGATCTGTGCTTTTAGCGTAAGCAATTCCCGCGCACGAGAGCGGACTTATGTAAAGAAATCGTCACAGGCCTGGTCGATTTGCCTAGCTCGGTCTAAATGGTGACACCTTCATTCGTTTGGTCGTCCTCGCGGAGGTCGCTGCGACAGAGTTTTGCGTAGAGGCCGCCGGCGGCGAGGAGGTCGGCGTGGCGACCGCGCTCGACGATCCGTCCGCGGTCCATCACCAGAATCTGGTCGGCGTGGCGGACGGTGGAGAGTCGGTGGGCGATCACGAAGCTCGTGCGATGAGCCATGAGGCGGTCGAGGGCTTCTTGGATGAGGCGCTCGGTCGTGGTGTCGACGCTGGCGGTTGCCTCGTCGAGGACGAGGATGGGGGGGTTCTTCAAGAGAGCGCGGGCGATGGAAATGCGCTGTTTCTCGCCGACGCTGAGTTTGATCCCGCGTTCGCCCACGGGTTCGTGGAGGCCGTTCGGCAGGCGGCGGACGAAATCGGCGGCGTTGGCGGCGCTGAGGGCGTCCCACATTTCGTCTTCGGTGGCTTCGGGTTTGCCGACGCGGAGATTCTCGGCGGTTGTGCCGTTGAACAGGAAGCTCTCCTGCGTGACCATGGCGACCGCTTGGCGGAGGGTGCGTTTGGAGATTTCCTGGATCGGTCGGTTGTCGACGACGATTTGGCCGGAGTCGATCTCGTAGAATCGAACGAGGAGGCTAACGAGGCTGGTTTTCCCCGCGCCGGTCGGACCGACGAGTGCGATCATTTCCCCGGGACGCGCGTGGAACGAGATGTCGTGAAGGGTGCCGGCGGACTCGCCGTAGCCGAACGAGACCTGGTCGTAGCGGACATCGCCGTTGAACCGGATGTCGGCTTGCTCACTCTGCTCGGCTCCCGGCTCGGGGGGGCTGTCGATTATTTCGAAAACCCGTTCCGAGGCGGCGCGGCCGGATTGAATGATTTGGTTAAGCTGGTGGAGGCGACCGATTGGCTCGTAGAGAAACGGCGTGAACACCAGGAAGTAGACGAGCGTATCGAAGTCCAGGCCGCCCGAGAGCACCTGAGCCGCCGCGAAGCCGAGCACGATCACGGGTCCGCAGGCGGTGAAGAACGTCATCGACGGATTGTAGAGCGCCCAGGCCCGCATGACGGTGAGCGTGGCTTCGGCCAGACGGCTACTGGTGGCGTTGAAGCGGGTGTGCTCCTGGGGTTCGCTGGTGTAGGTCTTAATTTGGCGGATGCCCGCGAGGTTGTCGTGGAGGACGGAGTTCATGTTCGACGCCGCGGTTCGTTGCTTCCGGTAGCGCGGACGGGCGGTCGACGTGTAGAGAACGGCACCCGCGATGAGGAACGGGATCGGGACGGCTGCCGCGAGCGTGAGGGTCGGGCTGGCGGCGAGCATGAATCCGGTCACGACGATGATTTGGAGAATGGAAGTCGTGCCTTGTTCGATGCCGTCGATGAGAACCCGCTCGACCGAAGTCACGTCCTCCACGAGCCGGGTCATGATGTCGCCGGTCGCCCGGTTGTCGAACCAGTGGAGGGGCAGTCGCTGGATGTGCTCGTAGAGATCGCTGCGGAGGTCGTAAATGACGCGTTGCTCGAACGTGTTGTTGAGGATGATGCGGATGGCGTTGAGAAATCCCTGGAGACAGAAGGCTCCGAGCGCGATGCCGACGAGAGGCCAGAGCAAATCGGGCTGATCTCCTTGAATGACGTCGGCGACGATGCGGCGCGACACGTCCGGGAAGACCGCGACGAGGAGCGTGCCGATGATGGCGGCGACCATCATGCCCGCGGCCAGCCACGGATAGCTGCGGAGGTAGCGGAAGACGCGGAAGGTTTGTTTCATACGGATGACGGGCGGGCGAAGGTTCTACGATTTTGGCGGGCGAGGGTGTCGATCATATTTCAAATCAATCCTTTCCGACGAATGGAGTGGATTCGAATTTAATGTTTGGCATGGCAACTGCTTTTCACTTGCGGCCCGGAGGGCAATGTCCTCCGGGGAAAAAACCAAAAAGAACCAACCCAAACCAAATCAGGAAGTTATCTCATGCTAAAACGAACAAATAAACTGGCGACCCTCGCGATTGCCGCCGTCTTTGCCCTTGCGGGTGCGACGCCACTCGTGAGCTACGCCCAGGATGCCGCCGTCGAAGAGACGACGGTTGTGACTGAAGAAGCCGTCGCGGCCGAACCCGAAGAGGAGATGACGCCCGGTGAGGCCGCCATGGCGGCGTTCACCGAAGATGCGGCTTATTCGAAGTTCATGGTGGACAACTTGTGGATTCTCATCGCTGCGGCGCTGGTGTTCATCATGCACCTTGGATTCTCTTGCGTTGAGACCGGTCTTTGCCGATCGAAGAACACGACGAACATTTTGTTCAAAAACGTGTTCATCGTCTGCATGGGAGGCCTAACGTACGCCATCTGGGGCTTCAACGCGATGTATCCAGGAGATTACGCAGGCGTGGTGGGGACACCGGATCAAGCTTGGAATGGCTTTTTCGCGATGGGGTCACCGATTGCGAACAGTTTCGCCGATGGCGACATGGTCGGAAATCTGACGAACGAATACGCCGATTACACGTATTGGGCGGACTTCATTTTCCAGGCGATGTTTGCGGCCACGGCGGCGACGATCGTTTCGGGAGCTGTCGCCGAGCGGATTAAGCTCGGACCATTCATGATCGCAGCAACGCTCCTCGTCACTTTTGCTTACCCGATCAGCGGGTCATGGCAGTGGGGCACTGGCTGGCTCTCCGAAATGGGGTTCTATGATTTCGCCGGATCGAGCTTGGTCCACGCCTTCGGTGGTTACGCGGCACTCGCCGGCGTCCTCCTTCTTGGGCCACGTCTCGGCAAATATCTGCCCGGCGGAAAGACCCGGCCTGTCCTCGGCCACAGCATGCCGCTCGCCACGATTGGTGTGTTCATGCTGTTCCTTGGCTGGTTTGGTTTTAACGGCGGTTCGGTGCTGAGCGCTGATCCCGTTCTCGTCTCGCTCGTCTTCGTGACGACGGCTCTCGCTGGCTTTGCTGGTGGTATTGGTGCCGCCTTCACGTCGTGGATCGTGCTCAAAAAGCCTGATCTCTCGATGGCGCTCAACGGCATGCTCGCCGGATTGGTTGGCATCACGGCCGGTGCGGATTCGATCATGCCTTGGTGGGCTGTCCTCGTGGGCCTCATCGCTGGTATCATCGTGGTCTTCTCGGTTGTCATCATCGACAAGCTCAAGATCGACGATCCAGTTGGTGCGATCTCGGTGCACGGTGTCTGCGGTAACTGGGGAACGATCGCGGTCGGTATCTTCGGCGGCATGAACCTGGTCACCCAGATCATCGGAACGGTTGCGATCTCGATCTTCGCGTTCGTCGCTTCGTTCATCATCTTCCTGGTGGTGAAAATGGTCTTCGGTCTTCGCGTGAGCGAGGAAGAGGAAATCGGCGGTCTCGACATTGGCGAGCACGGTCAGGAAGCTTATCCTGATTTCGCCCCTGTCTCGGAACTCTAATCGGGAGATCGATCAGATATTATTCGTATGAAAAAAATCGAAGCCATCATCAAGCCCTTCAAGTTGGAGGAAGTTAAAGACGCACTTGCGGACCTCGGAATCGAGGGAATGACCGTGAGTGAAGTTAAGGGATTCGGTCGCCAGAAGGGCCACACCGAAATCTACCGGGGAAGCGAATACACCGTCGACTTCCTGCCCAAGATCAAAATCGAAGTCGTTCTGTCCGACTCGCTGCTCGAGAGCGCCACTGCGGCGATCGTGAAGGCTGCGAAGACCGGAAAGATCGGCGACGGCAAGGTCTTCGTTTCGACCGTCGAGGAAGCGATCCGGATTCGGACCGACGAGACCGGCGAGAAAGCGGTCTAACGCCAATACCCATCACGCCGGGTGAAATCCCGGCGGGAACGCTCAAGGGCGGTCCGACGAAAGTCGGGCCGCCCTTTTTTGCGTGAAACTGTCCATCGTCCTCGATGGCTGCATCCGGCGCTGTCGGGCTGGACGACGAGGACGGTCGTGGTTTTTTTACGAACTCAGAGCTGCGGGCAGCCGACCGGCTGAGAGACGACGCTCCGCGATAGGAGCGCGCGGGGGGAGGTCGCATCTTGTCCTCAAGGGGAGTGTCAATCGGGGGACGCTTCCGCGTGTGTCGGCCAGGTGAGCCAGCCGTAGGCGAGGTGGTAGAGACCGAAAGTGCAACCCATGATCCAATAGCCGCCGAGGGTGAAGTCGAGGCGCAGCAGCAGGTCGATCCGGGTGCAGAGGAGGCTCAGGAGCGTGAGTCCACTCAGCAAGAAGGTCCAACCGAGATGGAACAGCGACCTCGGCGCGAAGGCCTGGCAGGCGATGAGGGCGAGGCCGTAGAAGATCATCCAAAAGCCCGCCGTGGCGAGAGGCTGCATGTGCGTCGCGGCGGCGGCGAAAGAGACGGCGGCGGCGGCGAGGAGCGAAGGACCGATGGCGCTGGCGACCAGAAGTGTCCGCGGTGAGAGCAGGGGGTCACCCTGTCGGACGGCCTGCCGCCAGCAATTGGCGGCGAGAATGAAGAGCGCGAGCGTGGCGACACAGGCCCAAATCATTTCGAACCCGAGATTGTGCAGTCGCGACGGACGGGCTGAGAGCGTGATGGCTACGGTTAGAGCGACGGCCCCGACGGCCAGCGCGACGGGGGCAAGAATGCGTTGGTGGGACGCTGAGCGTTCGGAGAGTTCGGCGATAATCTCGAGCCGGCGCGACGGGGACCTCACGGAGCTTCGAGGTTTGGGGGACGGACCGGTGGATTGATGAGCGAGTCGCGGAAATTTTCGACACTTTTAGCGCCGCGGGCAGGCTGACGGATCGCGTAAAAATCCCGGCGGAGGAGGTTTCCGACGCTGTAAGCGGGGCGGCGGGACGGGACGTCGATGAAGGCAACGGCCGCGTCGAGGTCGGGACCCGGGAGGAAGCCGACTGCGTGACCGATACGGGGATACACGTAGTTGGTCGCTCCCGAAAGACCCGCTCGGATGATGGCTCCGCCTGAGGTCGGGGTTTGCGCGTCCATTTTGCCGTTGATGAGGAGCGTGGGGACATCGCTCTGCGGGAGATCGCGGGTCGTGCCGGGAGAATAAGGGACGTCCCACGCGTCGATGATCGCGGCGAGTTGGATCACGCTGGAACCAGAAACGTTGCGAAGAGCGGGGCTGGAAAAGGCGCTGACGCTGGCGATGGTATCGCCGGTGTAGTTCGGTGCGGCGAAGTCGGTAGCCAGCGTCGAAAGGTACATGCCGAAGGAGTCGTCATCCCCGCCGCCGCCACCGGGGACTGGAGGGAAGAAGCGGGCGGGAAGCTGCGAGTAGGGACCTCGCTCGAGCTGCTGGATGAGGAGGGGAATGAGGCGAATGGTCTCGGAACGTTGCAGGAGAGCAGACGTGGTTGAGAGCAGGTTGGCGCCGGAGACGGTCGATATGCCCGCTGACGTCCTGAACTCGAGCGGGTTGCGGGCGAGCTTGGCTACGAGGCGATAGAAGCGATTGCGGAGCTGCGGGTAGGCGCGTCGGGTTCGTCGACTGCTTTCGACGTCGCGGAAGAGCGCTCCGAGACCGGCTCGCTGAATCTCGAGGGTCGTGGGGAGGAACGGGTCGGGGGCCGGGGAATTTCCGGACATCACCAGGGCGCGGAGGCTTGGAGAATGGCGGCGGAGGAACTCCTGCGCGACGAAAGTTCCGTAGGAACTTGCGACGACGTTGATCTTTTCGTAGCCGAGGGCGACGCGGACGGCTTCGTAATCTTCCGAGATCTCGGTCGTGTTGTAGCCGGCGGGATCGATCCCCATCGCGCGAAAGGCGTTGAAATTACGGGTGGCGAAGCTGTCGATCGTGCGGCCGTTGCGAGGGGTGCCGAGGCGGGGGACGGACAGTCCGGCGCCGCGAGGGTCGGCGAAGACGAGGTCGTGGTCTTCGTTGAGCTGCTCGAAGAGGGGGATGCCGGAACTGGAGAGCGTGCCGGAACCGCCCGGACCACCGACGAAGTAAAAGACGGGTTCGGGCTTGGGATCGGCCGATTTGGCTTTGACGATGACGACGGCCACCGAGATCTGTCGGAGGTTGTTCGGGTCTCGCCGGTTCTCCGGGACGCTGACGAATCCAAAGGTCGCCCGGTCGGCGTTGGCAAACGAGGCGAGGGTCGGCGGTTTCTCGGCGGGAGCGAATTGGGCAATCGCCGCGCTGGAGGTGAGCAGAAGGAGCGTGAGAAGCGGGCGGATCATGGTGCGACGAGGGAGGCAACGCGTTCGAACGTAGCAGGACCAATGCCGCGGACTCGCAAAAGATCTTCGACGGAATCGAACGGGCGAGCGGCGATGATGCGCTCCGCGTAGACGGGGCCGATACCAGGGAGCGACTCGAGTTCGGCGGCGGTTGCGCGGTTCAGCGAAATGGTGTCGCCGGCCGTCATCGAGTCAACGGGTTGCGAGGGTTCGGTCGCGGGCTTTGGGTTCAGGCGGTCGATCCGCCACGGAGTGGGTCCGGCGGTGGCGGTGTTCGACCCATAGATGCCGACTTTGGCGCGGCGTGCTCGGTCCTGGAGGAGCTGGAGTTCGCGTTGGATTTGGGAGGTCGAGGGCCATTCCGGCGGGACTCCCGGCATGCCGTAAGCGCGGGCGAAGCCGGCCTCGACGAGGTCACGGGCGAGGTTCGATTCCTGGCCATCGCGCGAGTAGAGGACGTGAGCGTAGTAGCGGGGTTGTCGGCTCGCTCCGCGGGCGTCTTCCCATTGGGTGAGAACGGTGAACGGGAGGGAGCGCAGGGCGCGTTCGGTGAACGTGGCGGCTTCCTGGCCAGCGCGCATGACTTCGGATTCGGAAACGCCGAAGGCGGCGGCCTGTTCGGTGATGCGTTTGGGAACCTGGCGGTCGGTCTCCGGGGTGTCGACGAAGTAGAGGCGGAAGATGAAATCCTTGCCGTCGTGGAGGGCGTGAAAGCTGTCGCCGTCGGCGTATCCGGTCGGAACGAGGCGGCAACCTTCAAGTCTCTCCCAGTCGCGCGCGACGGCTGATGTGAGCGTCACGGCGATGATCGCGGGGGCCACGAGGTGTCTGAAAATTCGCCTTCCGATCATTTGTCGAGAGTCGCTGTAGTGGTGAACGGGGGGCGTGTCAACCGCTGGACTCCTGCTGGGGCGGGGGAAGGTTTCGAGGCACTCGCAGATCGGCCTGGAGGGGGAGGATGTCAGTTTTCCTGGAGATCATTGGATGCTAGGATGGGAGTTTTGGCAGTATGAGGAAGATCATTCATCTCGACATGGATTGCTTTTACGCGGCGGTCGAGATGCGGGAGCGGCCGGAGTTGAGGGAGGTCCCGATTGCGGTCGGCGGCGGGTCGTCGCGCGGGGTGGTGACGACGTGCAATTACAAGGCGCGGGAGTTTGGCGTCCGGTCGGCAATGCCGGGATTCATGGCGCGGCAGTTGTGTCCGACAATTGTGTTCGTAGCGACCCGGTTTGAGCTTTACCGGGAGGCTTCGGCCAAGGTGCGCGAAATCATGCACCGTTACACGGATCTGGTGGAGCCGCTCTCACTGGACGAGGCGTATTTGGACGTGACCGCGTCCGGGCGGTACGCGTGGGATATCGCCAAGGAGCTGCGGGCGGCGATTTACGCGGAGACGGGGTTGACGGGGTCTGCGGGCGTCGCGTCGAACAAGATGCTGGCGAAGATCGCGAGCGATTGGCGAAAGCCGAACGGGCAGTTCGCCATTTTGCCCGAGGACGTCGAAGAGTTCATGAGGGAGCTTCCCGTGGGGCGGATCTGGGGTGTCGGGCCGAAAGCGAAGGCAAAACTGGAGACGCAGGGCATTCGCCTTTGTGGCGATCTGCAAGCGTGGACGATGGCGGAGTTGGTTGGGCGCTTTGGTCGGTGGGGGGAGGATCTTTACCTGCTTTGCCGCGGCCAGGATGATCGTGAGGTGCGGCCCCACCGTCCGAGGAAGTCGATGAGCAACGAGCGGACTTTCAGTCGGAATCTCACGACGCTCGCCGAGTGTGAGGAGGCTCTCGACGATCTGATCGAAGAATTGCTCAACGATCTGGCGGAGAAGGCGGGTGAAAGGGCGGTTCGGTCGGCGGTGGTGAAGGTGAAGTTTGCGGATTTCACCCGCACGACGCGGGAGTGCGTGTGCGGGGAGCCGAGGAGGGAGGTGTTTCTCGCGTTGCTGGGCGAGGCTTGGGCTCGGCAGCCGCTGCCGGTGCGATTGCTCGGGGCGGGTGTGCGGTTCGTGGACGAAGGGGACGACGAGATGGAGGACGGAGCGCAGCTGGAATTTCTTTGATCCGGTCGGGACGTCGAAGGTCGGAGTGTCGGGCGCGACCGGCTGGGGCCGCTATTGGGCGGACAGAATTTGCTCGAGTTTCTGGTGGCGCTCTTCGACGTCGGCGCGGTCCTGGGATTGTTTGAGTTCCCGGTTGGCAGTTTCCAGGATCATTTGGCCGTGGAGGCGAAGGGTATCGCGGCGTTCGGATTGGACGGTTGCGGCTGCCACGCAGGCCAGGGCTTCGAGCAGGCGGGCGTAGATGGCGGTCGAGCCGCGGGCGTTCTGCCGAATCTGGTGAAAGGCCGCGTCGACGTGGCTTTTGAACGTGGTCACCCGGTGGTCGACAACGAGTTTGCCGCCGTCGTCGTGGCGCTGGGAGGCGAGTTCCGGGCGATTGGCGAGACGTCGGAGAGCGGAGCCGAGGCGGTCGACGCAGGAGATCGCGGTGAACGGATCGTTGATGCCAGGCGAGAGGGAGCGAACGGCGACCTCGGCCAGCTGGAGAATACCGTATTCGACGTCCTGGGTGGGCGTGCGGGTGTTGCCGGTGACGACGAGGAGGCTGACACGGCGGGCGAGGTCCTCCGGCAGCTGGGGATAGACTTCGGCAATGGTGTCGTCGTCGGCCACGAAGTCGCCGGGGCGGCGCGGAAAGCGGAAGATGATGTCGTGTTTGGTCGCGAGCGCGGCGGCACCGTCGAGGTCGATCCCTTGAACGTAGCCGCCACGGGCGATGGTAATTTTCTCCAGGCGGTCTTCGAAATCCGGGGGAAGATCGTTGTGGATGCGGTCCTTCTTGACATCGAAGTCAGCCGGTGGGAGGAGGCGGTCGATGGTCTTGCGAAGTTCGTCATCGACGGCGCTGACGACTTGATCCGCCTGGATCTGTTCGGCGATGTGGTGAATGAAATAAATGAGGACGCCCGTGCTGAGAACCGCCAGGGAGAGCGCGACCGTGGCGGCAATCTGGGGGACGAACGCATCCTCACCCCCGCGAATGGTCCGCAGAACGAGGAGGGAATAGACGAACGTGGCGACGAAGATGCCGAGGGTGAACTGGCTGCCGCGGTCGCGCATGAAATTGCGCAACAGGCGCGGGCCAAATTGGCTGGAAGCGAGGGTCAGGGCGACGATGGTGATCGAGAAGACGACACTGGTGACGGACATCATGGCCGTGACGATGGCCGAGAGGACGTTGCGAGCGCCCTCGGCTCCGCCGGCGTAAACCCAGCCGGGAAGTTTGATCTCGGTGCTCGTGATCTCACGATCGATGGCGATGGAGGTCACCGCCATGGCGACCGCAACTATGACGAGGACGCTGGGAACGAACCAGTAGTTTGCCCGGAGAGATTCCCAGATTTTGGTCAACCAGACTCGCATAGAGGAGCGCCAGTGTGACGGCGATGACGAAATCAGGCAACGATCATGTCTTTTGGAAAAGGGGAACGACCGCTGGCGGGGCGGCGAGCGAACCGAGCGTGTGAAAACGATATGGTTCGGAGCAGCGGTGATGATGGGGATGGTCGGTGCGATGGCGCAGGAGAAGCCGATCAGCGAAACGGTCGAGGCGCACGTGTTCAAGCCGCGCAAGATCGAGGCGACTCCGGAGCGACTCCTCGGGCTGACCCTTCCGAATGGGTTCGTGATCGAGAAATTCGCGGAAGGCCTGGAGGCGCCGAGGATGATGGCACAGGCGGCGAACGGCGATCTTTACGTGACGCGGCGAGCCCCCTTTAACGACGTGTTGTTGCTACGGAGTGGCGCGGTCGATTCTCCGGTGTCGGTCGCGAAGTTACCGGACGTGCACGGGATCGCACTGCACGACGGGAAGGTTTACCTGGCGGCCATCCGCAAACTTTACGTCGCCGACGTCCGATCGGACAACACGCTGGCGGAACCCAAGGTCCTCTACGACGACTTGCCGGACGCGGGGCAACACCCGAACCGGACGTTGGCATTCTCGCCGGACGGCGAGCTATTTCTTTCGGTTGGGAGTACCTGCAACGCTGCTCCCGAGGCAAACAAGGAGAGTGCGACCATTTTGAAAGTGAAAACGGATGGAGGCGGTCGGGACGTGTTCGCTTCGGGTCTGCGGAACACGATTGGTTTCGATTGGAACCCGGAAACGGGTGAGCTTTGGGGGTTGGACCACGGGATCGATTGGTTAGGCGACGAGACCCAGAAGGAAGAACTCAATCACATCGTAGCGGGGAAGCGCTATGGTTGGCCGTTCGTTTTCGAAGACGGGAAGCCGAACGTGACGGATGATCCGAAGGGTCCGACCGGAATGAGCTGGGAGGAATACGCGGCGGCGTCCGAGGATATGGTGATGGGCTACGACGCGCACGCAGCGCCGATGGCGTTGGTTTTTTACGATGGCGGACAGTTTCCGGAGGGCTACGAGGGCGACGCCATCGCGACGTTTCACGGGTCGTGGAATCGAGGGACGCCGAGCGGCTACCAGGTGATGCGCGTGAAATTTGACGGTGGGAGGCCGGTGGCCTTCGAGCCGTTAGTCGATGGGTTTTACCTGCCGGAAGAACGAGCGCAGTTTGGTCGTCCGTGCGGACTGATCGTGGCGAACGATGGATCGTTGCTGATGAGTGATGACAGCGGCGGCGTGATTTACGGCATCTCGTATCGCGGCGGCGACGCGTCCGCTCGATGAGCTGTCGCCGCGAGAGTCACTGGCGGATGGCGACGACGGTCGCGCAGGCGGCGAGTTGATCTCCCAAGTCGGCTGACTGGGGATTCGCGAGCAAACGGCTCCAGTCTCCGGGTGGGATCGGAATCGATTGTTCAGCTCTTGCGAGGTTGCAGACGATGAGGAGTTTGCCACGACGGAGGGTGAGCCATTGGGCTTCCTCGTCGAATTCCACCTCGGCGGCGATGTCCTCGTTCTCCCCGTTGAGTTGCTCGCGGCGGATTCGGATGAGAGATTTGTGCCAGGCAAGGAGGGTGGAGTGGGGTTCCTTTTCGATTTCGGTCCAGTCGAGCTTGGAGCGCTCGAAGGTTGCGGGGTCCTGAGGATCGGGGACGTCATCGGAATGACTTTTGAAGGCGCCGAATTCGCGGCGGCGGCCTTCGGTGACGAGGCGACCAAGTTCCTTGTCGGGGTGGTCGGTGAAGTATTGAAACGGGGTGGACGCTCCCCATTCTTCGCCCTGAAAGAGCATGGGAACGAAGGGCGAGAGCAGGAGGAGCGCGGCAATGGTGTGGAGGGCGTCCTCGTTGACGAGGGCTGGGAGACGTTCGCCGAGGGCGCGGTTGCCGATCTGGTCGTGGTTTTGGGTGCTGACGACGAGTTGCGATGGGAGGATGTGGGTCGGCGGGCGTCCGTGATTGCGCTGGCGGAAGGGGGACCATTGGCCGTCGAAGACGTAGGCTTGTTCGAGAGCTTTCGCCACGTCGGCGAGGCGGCCGTAGTCGGCGTAGTAGCCGTCGAGTTCGCCGGTGAAGAGCGAGTGAATGGCGTGGTGGAAGTCGTCGCACCAGTGGGCGTCCAGACCGTAGCCGCCGTGGGAGATCGGCCGGACGTAGCGGGGATCGTTCAGATCGCACTCGGCGATGAGGACGACCTCACGGCCGGAAGTGGCTTCGAATTCGGCAACGCTTTCGACCATTTCTTCGAAAAAATTGACGGCTGATTTGTCGATGATGGCGTGGACGGCGTCGAGGCGAAGACCGTCGAAGTGGTAGTCGCGGAGCCACGCGAGGGCGTTATCGATGAAGAAGGAACGGACTTCGTTGCTCCCGTGTTCGTCGACGTTGACGGCGGACCCCCAGGGGGTGTGGTAGCGGTCGGTGAAGTAGTGGCCGTAGGCCCCGAGGTAGTTGCCGTCGGGGCCGAGGTGGTTGTAGACGACGTCGAGGAGGACGGAGAGTCCGTGGTCGTGGGCGGCGGCAATGAAATCTTTGAGTTCCTCGGGGGTGCCGTAGGCGGGATGGGGGGCGTAGAGGGAAACACCGTCGTAACCCCAACCGTGGTGGCCGGGGTAGCTCGCGATGGGGAGGAGTTCCAGGTGGGTGACTCCGAGTTCCACGAGGTAGGGTAACTTCGTGGTGGCGGCGGCGTAGGTGCCTTCGGGGGTGAAAGTGCCGACGTGAATCTCGGTGATGATGGCGGAGGCCAGCGGGGTCGGGATGAAATTGTGGTCGTGCCAGGTGTAGGCGTTGTGATCGACGGTGGCGGAGGCCGCGTGGACGCCGTCGGGTTGCCACGGAGAGCGGGGGTCGGGGAAGGGTGGGCCGCCGTCGAGGGAGTAGGCGTAGCGGACGGGGTGGGTGGCTTGGTCGTCGGGGAGGTCGGCTTCGAACCAGCCGGAACGTGAGTTATTTGGTCCTGGTTCGGAAGGGCTGGCGGGAAGCCGCTGCTCCCCATCGTGGATGACGAGTTCCACCTTTTTCGCTTTCGGGGCCCAGACTCGGAATTTCATGCTGTTGGTTCGTCGCGGACCAGGAGAGCGGTGGGGAAGAACCGAAAGATTTCGCTCGGGCTGATTTCGCCGCTGAGTTTCTCGCCGGTGAAGGCGTTGGTCCAATCGCCCTGCGGGAGACCGATGACGGTGTCGGCCCAATCGCCGTCGAGGGCGAGGTTGAAGCGAGGGACGATGACCATGATGTCGTCGCCGCGCTGGTAGGTGACGATGTGGCCGAGCCGGGAACCGCGGGCGCTGCGTGGTTGATAAACCGCGTCGGCGTCGAACGAATGCGCGTGGCTGGCTCGGACGGCGAGAGTTTTTCGGATCATCCAGAAGCTTGGGTAGACCGGCGTCCCATTCGGACATGGCCGCAGCGGCGTCGAGATCGTCGACGCGGGCCAACATGGCGGCCCGGGCTTCGAAGTCGACCGGGCGCCGATTGTCGGGGTCGACGAGGCTCAAGTCCCACAGTTCGGTGCCTTGATAGAAGTCGGGCGTGCCGGGGGCGGTCATTTTGATGAGCGTCTGGGCGAGGCCGTTGATGCGTCCCGGCTCGATGAGCGGAGTGACGAATTCTTCGAGCGAAGTGATGAAATCGGGATTCGCGAGGATCGCGTAGGTGAAGTCGCGGATGCTGTCCTCGTAGGCCTCGTTTGGCTCGTGCCAAGTGGTCTCGATCTTGGCTTCGCGGCAGGCCTTGAGCATGTAGGCCCAGGCCCGCTCTGGCGTGATGGGCCAAGCACCGATGAGGGTCTGGTAGAGGAGGTATTCCGCGTGGCGGTCGGGTGCGCGACCTTTCCAGGCCGCCTGGTTGAGTTCCGACCAGGTGTTGAGGGCGGCGGACCAGCGCTCGGGGACCTCCGTCATGACGTCGATGCGGGTGCGGACGTCTTCGGAGCGCTTGTTGTCGTGGGTCGAGGTGGCGAGCAGATTGTTTGGCCAGCTGTGGTGGAGCTTGGAACAAAATTGGTGGAAGCTTTCGGTGCTGATTCCGAAGAACGAGGGTTGGGAGCCGACTTCGTTGCAGGAGACGAGGCGGTCGTAGCAGTAGAACGTGGTGTCTTCGGCAACCTTGGCCATCACGGCGGGGGCGACCTGCTGCCAGCGGCCGATGAACTCGTCCTCGAGTTCGCCCTCGAGTTCGCCCTCGAGTTCGTTCGTGAGGAGATCTTCGAGGAATTGAAAGACCTCGGGTTCCACGCTGGTGGCTTGGGCGCGGGCTTGGGCGACGGCGTCTTCGATGATCTTTTCGTCGATGGGGCCGGCCGGCTTTTCCTCCGGTGTGAGGTAGGTGCGGTAAACCGGTAGGGCGACGGTGAGGAGCTTGATCGCTTCGCGCATCTGGGCGCGGGAGAGATCGTGGGTGCGCCAGCGCGACTGGGCGGCGTGGAGGGCGAGCGTCGTCAGACGCTCGAGATCGGCGCGGAAATGGCCGTCGACGATTTCGAGTTTTTTCTCGCGAACGAGGGCCGGGTAATTGACCGGGTGGCCGGTGAAGTCGGCGTAGGCGGCGGTGAAAGCGTCGGCTTTGTGTTCGTCCATCCAGAGGCGATTGACCTTCGAGAGGAAGCCGTAGCCGACGGTGCCGTCGATGGGCCAGTCGGCGGGGAGTTCTTCTTCGGCGTCGAGGATCTTCTCGGCGTAGATGCGGCCGTCGGGGAGGAGTTCGCGCAGGTCGCGGAAGTAGCCGCGGGGGTCGTGGAGCCCGTCGGGGTGGTCGACCCGGAGGCCGTCGAGGTCGCCGTCGGCGATCATTTTTTCAATGCGGGCGTGGGCGGCTTCGAAGACGCGGGGTTCCTCGACACGGAGGCCGATGAGGGTGCCGATGTTGAAGAAGCGGCGGTAGTTGACGATCTCGCCCTCGAGTTTCCACCAGCAGAGTCGATAGAACTGGTGTTCGATTACTTTGTGCAGGCGGTCGGGATCGGCGGCGAGAGTGTCGCAGGCTGCCTGGATGGAGTTGCGGGTGTCGTCGTTGGCGATGAGATCGCGGACGGCGGCGGTGAGTTTTTCCGAAGTCTTGCGGTAGGTTTCGATGGTTTCCCGGGATGGTTTCCGGTCGAGGCGGATACGTTCGAGGGTGTCGACAAGGTCGATGAGATCGTCCGAGACGAAGGGCCGCCAGGAAGCCGGGCCGAGGGGCCACGACGTGTCGAAGTAACGCAGGCGCGGGAGGCCGGTGGAGAGATCGACGGTGAGTTGGCCGTTGGCGAGAACGTTGCCGTAAGGTTCGCCGAGGGTGCAGATCGAGATGAGCCAGCGCTCCGAGATCGCGAACGGCATGATGTCGAACGTGTCGGCCTCCTCGCTGAACGGGCCGTGCGCGAGGGTGTCGTCCCACCAATGATTCGCCGGAGTGGCGGTGGTCATGTGATTTGGCACGATGTCGAGGAGGACCTTGAGGCCGATGGCTTTGACGGCGTCCTGGAAGGATCGCCAGGCGGATTCGCCGCCGATGAATTCGCTGATCTTCGACGGATCGGCGACGTCGTAGCCGTGGTCGCTGCCGGGGGCGGCCTGGAGGACGGGAGAGAGGTAAACGTGGCTGATGCCCAGGTCGCGGAGGTAGGGAAGAATGGCCTCGGCGGCGGAGAGCGGGAATCCGGCGTGGAGTTGGAGGCGGTAGGTGGCGGTCCAGTTATTTGGCATTGCGAAGAACGACGAAGGATCGTGGGGTAAGTTTGAAGCTGCCGGCGCGGAGGCGTTCCTTGCCGGACGGGAGGTCGGGGCGGGCGGTGTCGAAGGCGACGACCCACTTGAGGGATTTCACGTCGTCGGGGAGGCGGAAGCGGACGGGTTCGTGGTGGGCGTTGAGGAGGACGAGGAAATCGTCATCCTGAGTGCGGCGCCCCTGGGAGTCGCGGATTTCCGGAGCGTCGCCGAAGAGCAGCATGCCGAGCGTGCGCATCCAGCCGCCGTCTTCCCAATCGGTTTCCGCCATCGGCTTGCCATCGGCGCGGACCCAGCGAACGTTTTCGGATTCCGAGGAGGCGTAGGGGTCTTCCTCGTGGAAGGAATGGCGCGAGAAATTCGGGTGTTTGCGGCGGTAGTGGACGAGGCGGCAGGTGAAGTCGAAGAGAGTCTTGCGGCGGTCGTCGAGGTCCCAGTCGTACCAGGCGAGTTCGTTATCCTGGCAATAGACGTTGTTGTTGCCGTTCTGCGTGCGGCCGATTTCGTCGCCGCCGGCGATCATCGGGACGCCCTGCGAGAACATGAGGGTCGCGAGGAGGTTGCGTTTCTGGCGTTCGCGGAGGGCGATGACCTCCAAGTCGTCGGTCGGACCTTCGACACCGCAGTTCCAGGACTCGTTGTCGTCGGCACCGTCGTTGCCATTTTCCTCGTTCGCGATGTTGTGCTTCTCGTTGTAGCTGACGAGGTCGTTGAGGGTGAAGCCGTCGTGCGCGATGATGAAGTTGATGCTCGCGGAGGGGCGGCGGCCGGTGCGCTCGTAGAGATCGGCGGAGCCGCCGAGGCGGGTGGCGATTTCGCCGTGGAGACCGAGGTCGCCCTTCCAGAATTTGCGGACGGTGTCGCGGTATTTGCCGTTCCATTCCGTCCAGCCGAGGGGGAAATTGCCCACTTGGTAGCCGCCGTCGCCGAGATCCCAGGGTTCGGCGATGAGTTTGACGGAAGCGAGGGTGGGATCCTGATAGATCGTGTCGAAGAATGCGCCGAGGTGGTCGACGTCGTGGAGTTCGCGGGCGAGGGCGGACGCGAGATCGAAGCGGAAGCCGTCGACGTGCATCTCGGTGACCCAGTATCGCAGGCTGTCCATGAGGAATTGCAGCGAGTGCGGGTGGACCATGTTGAGCGTGTTACCGCAACCGGTGAAGTCCATGTAGTAGCGCTGATCGCCTTCGACGGTGCGGTAGTAGGAGGTGTTGTCGATGCCGCGGAAGGAGAGGGTCGGCCCCATGCGGTTGCCTTCGGCGGTGTGGTTGTAGACGACATCGAGGATGACTTCGAGGCCGGCGGCGTGGAGGGTTTTCACCATCTCCTTGAACTCGCGCACGACGTCGAACGGGTGGTCCTGGCAGGCGGCGTAGGTCGGTTGCGGGGCGAAAAACCCGAGGGTGTTGTAGCCCCAGTAGTTGGAGAGACCGCGTTCGATGAGGTGCCGGTCGTTCGTGAAATAGTGAATCGGGAGGAGTTCGACCGACGTGATGCCGAGTTTCTTGAAGTGTTCGATCATCGGCTCGCTGGCGAGGCCGGCGTAGGTGCCGCGGAGGTGCTCGGGGACGTCGGGGTGCATCTTCGTGAGGCCTCGCACGTGAGTCTCGTAGATGACGGTGTCGTGCCACTCGTGGCGGGGGCGGTGCTCGCCGCTCCAGTCAAATTGGTTATCCGTGACGATGGCGAGGGGAGCAAAGGGGGCGCTGTCGCGGGAGTCGAAGGAGAAGTCGACGTCTTCGTGGCCGATCTCGTAGGCGAAGAGTTCGTCGGCCCATTCGATGTCGCGGCCGATGGCTTTGGCGTACGGGTCGAGGAGGATCTTGTTCGGATTGAAGCGGAGACCGTTGGCCGGATCGTAGGGTCCGTAAACGCGGTAGCCGTAGAGTTGTCCGGGAGTGAGGCCGGGAACGTAGATGTGGTAGACGCCGCCGGTTTTCTCACCGAGGCGGATCCGGCGGGACTCGGCTTTGTCTTCGGATTTGTCGAAGAGGCAGAGTTCGACGGCTTGCGCGTTCTGCGCGAAGAGGGCGAAATTGACGCCCTCGCCGTCCCAGTTCGCACCCTGCGGGTAGGGGCAACCGGTGCGGTAGTCGGGTGAATTGTAAGCGATGGGGGTCGGTGAGATCGGCGTGGTGTTGGTCGGAGCCTGGTTAGTCATTCAGTTATGGAAATTTGGATAGTCGCCTCGGTCGATTGCTGGCTAATTAGATGTGGGCAGGGCAGAATTTCATCGTCGGTCGATGAAGGCCTGCGCGTATTCGCCGGGACGTTTTCGCGGGTTAGCATGATGCACGGATGCCGACGGGGCGTCTAAAGGAAAGTTTAGTTGCGCGAGGGGTTGGGATTCCAATGATGGCGCGATGACGGCAGGGTGGCGGCGATGACGCGCTTCATTCACACGGCGGATTGGCAGGTCGGGAAACCCTTTGCCGGGATCGCCGATGCGCACAATCGTGCGCTGGTGCAGCAGGAGCGGTTGGCGGTGATCGACCGGATCGCGGTGGCGGCGCGGGAGCACGGTGCGGAGTTTGTCCTCGTGGCGGGGGATCTGTTTGACTCGCCGACTCCGACGCGGGCGATGGTCTCGGCGGCGTGCGCGGCGGTCGGGCGGATGGGGTTGCCGGTCGTGGTGATTCCTGGAAATCACGATCACGGTGGGGCGGGTGGCCTGTGGGATCAGGCGTTTTTCGAACAAGAGCGCGCGGAACTCGCGCCGAGGCTGACCATTTTGACGGAAGCGGTGCCGTTTGAGATCGGCGAGGCCGTGATTTATCCCTGTCCGTTGTTGCGGCGGGCCGAGTCTGCGGACACGACCGGGTGGCTGCGGGAGGAGGGTGTGCTGGTGGCGGCGGGGGAGCGGGTTCGGATCGTTCTGGCTCACGGGAGCACGCAGGGTTTCGGTGGCGAGTCTGACGACGAGGATGGGGGGACGTCCGCGACGAACCGGATTGAATTGGTGCGCTTGGACGAGAGAGAGGTTGATTACGTTGCGTTGGGGGATTGGCACGGGACGAAGCAGGTCGGAGCGAAGGCGTGGTACGCCGGGACGCCGGAGCGGGACCGGTTTCCCAAGGGCGAGGAAAACCGGCCCGGGAACGTGCTGGCGGTGTCCGTCGGGCGCGGGGGGGACGCGGAGGTCCGGGTCGTGCCGACCGGAAAGCTGGGTTGGCATCGAATCGACCGAAACCTCCCGGACGATGCTTCGGTCGACGGGCTGCGGGGCGAAATCGAGGAGTTGGTGGGTCAGCGCGCGCAGGGTGATCTGTTGCGGTTGGAATTGAGCGGGACGCTGGGGATCGAGGCCACGACGCGGCTGGAGGCCCTGGTCGGGACCCTGGCAGCGAGGTTGTTGCGGGTGAAGTTCGTGGACCGGACGACGTTGGCTCCGAGCGAAGCCGAGATTGTCGAGCTGACCCAGCGAACGGGTGATCCGCTGGTCGCGCGGGTTGCGGCGGAGCTCGTGGGTCGCGCCGGCGGCGAGGACGAGATGGCGGCGGTTGCGCGGGCGGCACTGCGGGAACTCCACGCGGCGGTTGGGCGATGAGATTGCGGACGTTGAGGGTGCGGAATTACCGCGTGCACCGGGATTGCGTGGTCGAATTTGACGCCAGCCGGACGTTGATCGGCGGGCCGAACGAAAGTGGCAAGAGCACGCTCGTCGAAGCGCTGCACCGGGTGTTTTTTCTGAAGTCGAAAGGGAATACGGAACTTCACCGCGCTATGGTGTCCACTCACGGCGGCGAACCCGAGGTCGAGGTGGCCTTTGAGGCGGCGGGGATTGAATATGAGATCAAGAAGCGGTTTGGCGGGAGGGGGACGACGACGCTGGTGGCGGCGGGTCGGGCTGCGCTGGCGGGCGACGAAGCCGAGTCGGAGATCGCCAGGCTGCTGGCGATCGACGAACCGGTGAGCGGCAAGGCGGTCTCCGCGCAGTGGGGGCATCTGTGGATCCGGCAGGGAATGAGCGGCGACGATCCGACGAGTGAGGCGACGGCGCAGCGCGGGCCGTTGATTCAGCGTCTGCAGGAGATGGGGGGGGCGGCGGCGTTGCAGTCCGATCTCGACGGCTCGCTGGCGGCGCGGTTTGGCGGCGAGGCGGAGGCGATTTTTCGAAAGAACGGCGAACCCAAGGCGGGTTCGGAATGGGAGATCGCGGCCAGTGAGTTGGAGGCTGCTTCCGTGCGGCTGCGGTCGGCGCGGGATCGGGTCGAGGCTTCGCTGGCGGCGGCGTCGGATTTGGAAACCGCGGTTCGCGAGCTGGGCGGATCGGAACGCAGTTTGGAGGCGCTGCGCGGGGAGCGGGAGGTGGCCGACGCGCGGGCGAAGCGGGTCGAGGGTTTGCGGAGAACGGAGGAGCGGGAGTTGCGGGCGGTCGATGAGGCGGGGAAGGTCTGGGCTGCGTTTCGGTTGGAGGCCGAGCGGATCGGCGAGTTGACGGTCGATCTGGCACGCCGGGACGCGACGCTCGAGCCCTTGGTGGCGGAGTCCGAGCGGTTGCGGGCGGCTGTTGCCGGGGCCAAGGCTGCGGCGTCGGAATCGGCGGGTCGCTGGGACGCGGCGTCGGTGGAACTGAAAGCGACCCGGTCGCGGCGGGACTACCTGGCGGCGGCGCTGGCGGTCGGCGAACGGTCGGTGGCGGTGGCGGATCTGATCGAACAGGTTCAGGGGGTCGAAGCCGCGAGGGTCGGGTTGGAGGAACTTCGTGAGCGGATCGCGCGGCTGCCAAACGTGACCGAGGCGAAATTGCGGGAGTTGCGGAGTGCCGAAGAGGAGGTCACGCGGTCCGAAGCGGCGCTCACCGCGATGGCGGCGGGCCTGGAAGTGTTGGCTGCCGACGTGCCGGTGACCGCCGCTGGGATCCCGCTGCCGGAGGGTGGCCGGGTGATTTTATCCGAAGACGCCGAGGTGACCGTCGGACCGGGCGTGCGGCTGCGGATTCGTCCCGGCGGGGGAACCAGTCTCGCGGAAGCCCGTCGGCGGGTCGCGGAGGGCCGGGGGAAATTGGCGGAAACCCTGGGTGCTCTCGGAATCGAATCGATCGCGGATGCGAACGAAGTGCTCGCTTCCCGACGTGATCTGGCGGCGAAGATCGAGGCGGCGGAGGGAGGGCTGCGGGATCGGAGAGCCGATGAAATGGCGGGCCGACTCGCCGCCGCGCGGGAAGCCCTGGCGGGTGCCGAGGCCGAGCGTGACCGCCGGAGCGAAGGCTGGGAGCGTTCGGGTGGGGAGGTTGCGCCGGCTCCGGACCGCAATGAACTCGCGGGAGTGGAAAGCGCCCTGGCGGCGGCAGAGCGGAAGGAGTCGGATGCCAGAGCGCTCCGGGACGTCGAGGTCGGAACGGCCGCGAAGGTCGAAGAGCGGTTTGAGCGGCACGTCGAGACCACCGGGCAGCAACGGCGAGAGGCGGAGGATCTCCGGGCGCGACTGAAATTCCTCGAAGAAACCCACGGCACCGCTTCCGTCCGCGCGGACCGGCTACGCGAATGCCAGGACGCCCACGCTGCCGCCGAACGAGCGCTCGCCGCGACCCGGGATTCCCTGGCGGGACTGGATGCGGAGCACCTTGCCGCCGACCTCGCGCGACTCGGCCGGGCGCAGGAGACGACGACGGCGGCGATCAACGACGCCCGGACGCGGATCGCCGTCGCCCGGGCGAGCCTGCGCTCCGACGGCAGCGAAGACCCCGCGGCTGATCTGGCGACCGCGGAGGCCCGGAACGAGGCCGCGGAGACGCGACTGATTGCGGCGCGGCGGCGCGGGGAAGCCGTGCGGTTGCTCGACGAGATGTTTCGCGAGCAGCAGCGTGACCTGGCGGATCGATTCACCCAGCCCCTGGCTGAGACCATCTCGGGGTATTTGGAATGTCTTTACGGAGCGGGCGCGCGGGCGGGGGTGGTTTTTCATGACAATGCGTTTACCGGCCTCGAGTTGACCCGGGCCGCGGGGGCCGGCACGGCATTTCGTTTCGAAACGCTGAGCGGCGGCGCTCGCGAGCAATTCGCCGCTGCGGTGCGGCTCGCCGTCGCCGAAGTTCTGAGCGCGGGCTTTGGCGGGACGTTGCCCGTCGTGTTCGACGACGCCTTTGCTTACGCTGACCCGGAGCGCGTCCGCACGCTCCAGCGGATGCTTGATCGCGCAGCTGAGCGAGGTTTGCAGGTGATCGTGCTCAGCTGCAACCCCGGGGATTACGCCGGGCTCGGCGCAGCGCTCGTGCCGTTGCCGGGTTGACCGGAACGGGCTTCGGCGGACACGTTGGGCTTGCGTTCGGAGGACGGGTCGATTTTGCTCCCCTTCACTTATGAGCCTAGATTTTGATTCCCTTACTCTGGCCTGCCGCGACGCGCGGGGCCTCGCGATCGATGCCGTTGTGAAGTCTGCTTCGGGCCACCTCGGGCTGCCTCTCGGGGCGACGGAGATCGGGGCGGTGCTCTACGGACACGCGATGCAGCACAATCCGGCGGATCCGACGTGGATCAATCGAGATCGTTTCGTCCTGTCGGCGGGACACGGGAGTATGTTCCTCTACTCGTGGCTCCACCTCTCGGGCTACGACGTGACCCGCGAGGACGTGGCGGCATTCCGTCAGCTCCACAGCAAGACGCCGGGACATCCGGAGCATTTCGAGACGCCGGGCGTCGAGGCGACGACGGGGCCGCTTGGCCAGGGGGTGTCGAATGCCGTGGGCTACGCGATCGCCTCGAAATTGGCGGAAGCGAAGTTCAACACTGCGGAGCACGTGATTTTCGATCATCACGTGGTGTGTCTGGCGGGCGACGGCTGTTTGCAGGAGGGCGTGGCGCAGGAGGCTTCGGCGCTCGGGGCGCATCTCGGGTTGGATAATCTGATCCTGTTTTACGATTCAAATAACGTGACGCTCGACGCGATGGGGCCGGTGTCCCAGAGCGAGGACACCGGGGCGCGGTACGCGGCCTACGGTTGGGACGTCCACGAGATCGACGGCCAGAATCTCGAAACGGTGCTGTCGACGTTCGAAAAGGCGAAGGCGGCAACGTCGGGGAAACCGCAGTTCATCATCGCGAAGACGATGATCGGAAAGAGCATTCCGGAGGTCGAGGGGACGCAGAAGGCGCACGGCGAGGGCGGCGCGAAGTTTGCGGATTCGGCCCGTGCGGGGTTGGGATTGCCGGAGGAGAAATTCTTCGTCGCGCCGGAAACGGAGGCGTATTTTGCCAAGCACCGGGAGAAATTGGTGGCCGCTTACGACGAATGGACGAAGACGTTCGACGCCTGGAAGGCGGGGAACGCGGATTTGGCTCAGGAGTTGGCCGACGCGAAGGCGAACAAGGTGCCTGATCTGCTGAGCGTGATCCCGGAGTTTGATCCGGAGGAAAAATTGGCGACGCGGAAGGCCGGGAGCGCGATTCTGCAGCCCGTCGCGAAGGCGATGCCGCTACTGATCAGCGGAAGTGCCGATTTGCACGGGTCGACGCTGAACTACATCAAGGACGGCGGGAATTTTGACCGTGAGGACCGGAACGGGCGGAACTTCCATTTCGGTATTCGCGAGCACGCGATGTGCGGCATTTTGAACGGCATCGCTTACGACGGGATTTTCCGTCCGAGTGGCGCGACGTTTTTGGTGTTCAGCGATTACGCGCGCGGATCGATCCGGCTGGCGGCTTTGTCGAATCTGCCCGTCGTTTACATTTTCACGCACGATTCCGTCGGGGTGGGCGAGGACGGGCCGACCCACGAGCCGGTCGAGACGGTCGCGGCGCTGCGGGCGATTCCGAATTTGGACGTGATTCGTCCGGCGGATCCCGAGGAGACGGCCGGAGCATTTGCGGCCGCGTTCGAGCGGGTCGACGGGCCGACGATGTTGGTGCTCACGCGGCAGGGTGTGCCGACGATGAAGGACGTGGCGGTCGCGGATCGCCGCGAGGGTGCCTTCAAGGGCGGATACGTCGTGAAGAAGGAATCCGGGGAATTGGAGACGATCCTGATGGCGAGCGGGAGTGAAGTGCAGCACGCGCTGAAGGCGGCGGAGACGTTGGGCGCGGGCACGCGGGTGGTTTCGATCCCTTGTTTCGAGCGGTTCCGGCGGCAGTCGGCGGCCTATCAGGAAGAGGTGCTGCCGAGCGCGTGCCGGAAACGGGTGAGCATCGAGGCGGGCGTGTCGGATCCTTGGTTCCGATTCGTTGGCTTGGACGGGAAAGTTGTGGCGATCGATCGCTTTGGTTTGAGCGCTCCGGGAGACGTCGCGATGAAGGAGCTGGGGATGACCGCGGAAAGCGTCGTCGAAGCGGCTCGTTCGCTGGCTTGACGGGAAAATTTCGATGCGTTTGGACAGAAGGACGCAAAGATCGCAAAGGGGTGAAGAGTCCTAAATTCTTTTGGATTCTAAATTTTTTCCTTCGGGATTCTTTGCGCTCTTGGGTTCAAAAATGGATCATTCTTTGTCCATTTCGCTGAGGAGCTTGTCGAAGCGTTTGGCCGGGTTGCTGTAGGTGGGATAGGTTCTTCCGTCCGTTTCCGTGGGGCGGAAGCGCCATTGCTTGTAGGCCCAGAGCCAGCATTCGGGGCGGGCGCGGATGGCGGGTTCCATCGCGTCCCAGCACGCTTGGGTGATCTCCTGCGGTGTAGCGTCGGCGGGGAGTTCGATCGGGGGGTGATAGATCATGCGGAAGCGACCGTTCGGGTCGGGTTGGACTTCGCAGGGGACGGGGAGGGCGTTGGCTCTTTGAACGATGAGGGAGAGAAGCGGGGATACCGGGGTCCAGAGGCCGAAGCACTTGATCGGGATCGCCCCGTGTTTCGGGTCGAGGCTGAGATCGGTGACGGCTCCGGTTTTTCCCCCGGCCTTGAGGTGCTTGAGCAGGCGAACGAGGGCGCGGGTTTGGGGGATGACGGTGTGGCCGCAGTTGGATCGGAGGGCGTCGAAAATCGGGCCGAGGAGGGGGTTTTTGAACTGCTGGGTGACGATGAGGCCGGGGGTGACGGCGTGGGCGCTGGCGTGGCCGAACCATTCGAAGTTCGAGAAATGAAACGTGTAGTAGAGGCCCGCGCGGTTTTTGTCCAAGTGGACGGGGTGGTCGTGGAGCCCGTGGATGTCCACGTAGTGATCGATGTTTTCGCGATTGAGATTGGGCGACCAGAAGAGGCAGAGCATCGCGCGGGCGAAGCTCTGGTAGCTGGCCCGGGCAATGCGGGCGCGATCTTCGGCGGTTTTCCCGGGAAAGACGACGGCGAGGTTGGCGTGGGCGGTCGAGCGCCCGCGGGAATCGAGGTGGTAGGCCACCGAGCCGACGGTGTTGGCCAGCGGTTCGAGGGCCTCGTAGGGGAGGAGGGGGATGAGATCGGCCGCGAGGCGGAGGGCGGCGTGTTCGAGGCGGTAGCGGAGGCGTTTGGTGGGTGGGAAGCTCGAGAGGTCGGTCACGGAGAATTGGGGCTGCCGGGGCGTGCTGCGCTTACTGGGTTGGGGTCTCGATCCGCGGGAAAACGGGCGAGGGCGTGCCGAGGGTGTGGCCGTCGGGGAGGCCGCCCCAGTCGGTGTGGGCGAGGGTGAGGGTCGCAGGCGCGACCGCGAGTTGGGTGGCGATTTTCTCGACGGCGGCGGGGACGATGGGCGTGAGGAGGATCGCGAGGATGCGGCTGGTCTCGGCGAGGTGGTAGAGGACGTGATCGAGCTCGGCGGCTTTGGACTCGTCCTTGGCGAGCTTCCACGGGGTCGTTTGGTCGACGAATTGGTTGGCCGCGTTGGCGAGGGTGACGATGGCATCGATGGCGGCGCGGGGATCGCGACGTTCGAAGGCGGCGTGGTAGGCGGCGACGGCGGTCTCGGAGGCCGGGCGAAGACCTTCGTTGGAGTCGGAACGCAGGGTGCCGGTCCGATATTTTTTCGCCATGTTGAGGGTTCGGTTGAGGAGATTGCCGATGCCGTTGGCGAGGTCGGCGTTGACGCGTTCTTCGAGGCGGGTGGGATTGAAGTCGGCGTCGCGACCGGTGACGATGTCGGCGAGCAGGTAGTAGCGCACGGCGTCGGTGCCGTATTTTTCGATGAGTTCGGCGGGATCGATGACGTTGCCGAGGCTCTTGCTCATCTTCGCGCCCGAGATGTTCCACCAGCCGTGGACGAGAAGCGGGGGGATGTCGTCGTCGGCGAAACCGATGGCGTGGAGCATGATGGGCCAGTAAACGCCGTGGGCGGGGATGAGGATGTCCTTGCCGATGACGTGGAGGGTGGGGGGGGTGAAGTTTCTGAGTTTCGAAGTTTCTGGGTTTTGAAGTTCCGAGGTTTCGTAGCCGCCGAAGGAGATGTAATTGATGAGGGCGTCGAACCAGACGTAGGTGACGAAATCGGGGTCGAAGGGAAGCTCGATGCCCCACTGGAGGCGGGTCTTCGGGCGGGAAATGCAGAGGTCGCCGGCGAGTTTCTCGACGGCGTTGCGGAGTTCGGTCAGGCGGAACGAGGGGGTGACGTGGGTCGGGCGGGCGTCGAGGAAGGCGAGGAGCCAGTCTTTGTGCCGCTCGAGGCGGAAGTAGTAGTTTTCTTCGTCGATCTCGGTGACGTCCCCCCATTCCGGGCCGAAATTGCCGTCGGGTCCGCGCTCCTTGTCGGTGACGAATTGTTCCTGGCGAACGCTGTAGAAGCCGGACTGGGTGGATTTGTAGATCTGGCCCTCATCGAAGAGGCGCTGGAGGATGCCTTGGACGCAGCGGACGTGGAGGGGGTCCGTCGTGGCGGCCCAGGCGTCGTTACTGATGTCGAGGGCAGCCCAGAGAGTGAGGAATTGCTCGGTGAGACCCGTGACGAACTCGGCGGGAGCAACGCCGAGTTTCTCGGCGGTCTGCTGGACCTTCTGACCGTGCTGGTCGACGCCGGTGAGGAAGAAAACCTCGTGGCCGAGTCCGCGGTGGTAGCGGGCGAGGGCGTCGGCGAGGACTTTTTCGTAGGCGTGGCCGATGTGCGGCGGGCCGTTGGTGTAGTCGATGGCGGTGGTGATGAAATGCGAAGTCACGGTCCGGTTGAGGAAATCACACCGAGGGCGGGGGGGACGAGGGGAAATGAGCGGCTGGGGTCTGCTTGGTGAACGATGATTTGGCGGGTGCGTGGTCGCGGCGGATCGGTGGCGGCCATTGAGCGACCGGAAGGGAGGTTGGGGTGGGAAATTTTTCGGACTCCACAGGGTGGCGGTGACGTGATTGTCTGGGCCGATGCGCGACCCGAACGAGCCGAAGATCTACCTTTTGCCGAACTTGATGACGGCGGGTAATCTTTTTTGCGGGTTCGCGGCGGTTTTACGGATCATCGAGGGGACGCTGCTCAGCAACGGCGAGGCGCTGGCGAGTGGCAAGTATCACGAGGCCATCGCCTTCATTCTCGGGGCGTGCGTTTTTGACTTGTTGGATGGGCGGGTGGCGCGGCTGGGGGGGAACGAGAGTCCGTTCGGGCGGGAGTTCGATTCGTTGGCGGACGTCGTGAGCTTCGGGGTGGCGCCGGCGTTGCTGGTGTTTGACATTGTCCTGCGGGAATTCACGCGGACGGGGTGGGTGATCGCGTTTTTCTACCTGCTGTGCGGGACGTTGCGGTTGGCGCGATTTAACTGCGTCGCGGCGGTGAGTTCTGAGCAGGCAAACAAGGAGTTTCGAGGGTTTCCGATCCCGGCGGCGGCTGGGGTGATCGCTTCGCTGACACTGTTCATGCTGTGGATGGAGGAAGGGCAGCGGGAGATCGGGAATTGGAAATTCGTGTTGCCGCCGTTGATGGTTTTTCTGTCGGTGCTGATGTTCAGCGGCGTGCGGTACCCGAGTTTCAAGTCGATCAATTGGCGGACGCAGCGGTCGATCCCGGCGTTCCTAATCTTGATCGTGGTGTTGGTTTTCAGCGCACTGAATTACGAGTGGATGCCGGCGATCCTGTTCGTGACGTATTTGATTTATGGCTTCGTGAGGCCGTTCATTTCGAAGGCCTGGCGGCGGACTTTCGAGGACGACGCCGACGAGGCGGGTGAGCGGAGTGGCGATGCAACTTGATTTCTCCTTGAGCGAGCCGGACGACGGGGCGGCGGACAATGTCGCTGGCGCATCGGAGGAGGCGAAGCAACCCCGGGTGCTGTCGGTGGGCGATTTGACACGCGCGGTGCGCGAGGTTCTTGAAGGGGAGATCGGTGAAGTCTGGGTGCAGGGCGAAGTGTCGAATCATCGCAAGCAGTCGTCGGGTCACCAGTATTTCACGCTGAAGGACGCGGGCAGTCAGGTGTCGTGCGTGTTGTTCGCGGGATCGGCGCGGCGGGCGGGTCCGGCGCGATTGGCGGATGGCGTCGAGGTGCAGGTTTTCGGCGAGCTGACGGTGTACGAGGCGCGGGGGCAATATCAGCTCGTGGTGCGGCAGGTGCGGGAGGCGGGAGTCGGGGCTCTCCAGGCGAAATTCGAAGCGCTCAAGGCGCGGTTGGCGGCGGAGGGGTTGTTTGATTCGGAGCGGAAGCGGGAGTTGCCACGGTTTCCGCGACGGATTGGGCTGGTGACTTCGCCGACGGGCGCGGCGGTGCGGGATTTCCTCAACGTGTTGTCGCGGCGGATGCCGGGGGTCGAGGTGTTGCTGCATCCGGTGCGGGTGCAGGGGAAGGGGGCGGCGGCGGAGATCGCGGCGGCGGTGCGGGATTTCTCGGTTGAGGGTCTGTTGCCAACGGTCGATCTCGTCGTCGTGACGCGGGGGGGCGGAAGTCTGGAGGATTTGTGGGAATTTAACGAAGAGGTCGTGGCGCGGGCGATCGTCGAATCCGCGGTGCCGGTGGTGAACGCGGTCGGGCACGAGATTGATTTCACGATCGCCGACTTTGCGGCCGATCTGCGGGCGCCAACGCCGAGTGCGGCGGCCGAGTTGGTCGTCCCGGACGGGGCGGAACTTCGGCGGGCCGTGGACGGGGCGCGGGTCCGATTGCAGCGGGAGTTGGGTTCGGCGGTGCGGTTCGCGCGGACGCGATTGGATGGGCTCGTCGGGTCGGGTTTACTTCGCGTGCCCGAGCGGGTGCTGCGGGAGCGGCGACAGGTGGTGGATTCCTTGGCGGAGGGTTTGCGGGACTCGGTCGAAGCGGGGCTGCGGGAGCGGCGGGAGCGGGTGCGCCACGCGGGCGAAGTGCTGCGGGCACGTCGACCGGACGCCGCGCTGGCGGTGGCGCGCGGGCGGTTGGGTGAATTTGGAAAGCGCTTGCGGGAGCTGGCGGCGCGCCGATTGGTGGATGACCGGAAGCGGGTGGACTCGGCCAGAGGCTTGCTGGCGGTGCTGAGTCCGCGGGCGACTTTGGAGCGGGGATTTACGATGACACTGGCCGCGGACGGGAAGCTGGTGCGGCGGGCGGATGGGGTCGCGGCGGGAGACGAGTTGGTGACCCGGTTTTCGGACGGGGACGTGCGGGTGCGGGTGCGGTGAGGGTTACGGTGATTTTTACTCCAGCGAATTTCAGCGACGGCCGGCCGCCTCGGGGTGGAATAAACTTTCCGCCTTCCGTGTCAAAGTTTCTATCTGAACCCGAATGAGCTTCCTCAAACGCGTTGTCCAGTGGCCGAAGCGGCACGTGGCATTGTTAATCACGTTGGTGACGGTGATGCTGGTGCAGCCGGTGGCGCACGAGGTGCGGGTTGGTTGGGCGATTTACGACGGTCTGGCTTCGGTGATCGCGCTGGCGGTGCTGCTCTTCGTGTTCGATTCGCGGCGGGAGCGAATCATTTCGATGTCGCTACTGGTGCCGGGTGTTCTGGCAGGGGTGGCGAGGTATTTTGAAGCCGGCGAAAGCTCCGGTCTTCCCTTCGAGCTGATCTTTCACTTCAGCATGCTGGTTTTTTACGGTTACGCGGCGGGGGTGATCTTGCACGACATCATTGAGCGGCGGGCGGTGCGGGCGGATGACGTGATCGGGGCGCTTTGCAGTTACCTGCTGCTGGGCTTGTGCTGGTCGAGCTTGTATCAATCGATCGATTTGTGGATGCCGGGGGCGTTTTCGATCAACACCGACATGGCGCTTGATTTGGAGAGTCGGCACGCGCGGCAGGCGTTGTTCAATTACTTCAGTTTCGTGACGCTCACGACGCTGGGATACGGCGACGTGACGCCCGCGAGTCACGTCGCGGCAACTTTTGCCTGGCTGGAGGCGACGTTTGGGCAGTTCTACATCGCCGTGGTGGTGGCGCAGGTGGTCGGGTTTCGGATGGCCCACGTGAGCCGGTCGCGGGAGTAAATTTGACCCCGGGGGGCGGGAGGAGTTGGGGAGAGCGGAGCGTGGATTTTTTGGTTGGGACTTGTGAAATTTGGGATTCTTGCCCTTATTCCACGCCGTGGTGCGATTACTTGGCAGGCAGGCTCTCGGCGTGGTCGCTGAATTAGGCGACTACGCTTTGTTCACGGCGACGTCGTTCCGGGCTGCGGTGGGTTCCCGGCGGCTGGGGCGGCGGGTGGCGCGGGCGATTTACGAGCAAGGGACGCTGTGTCTGCCGGTCATCCTGATCGTGGGAACGTTCACGGGCCTGGTGCTCGGGCTGCAGGGTTACTACGTCCTCAATCGGTTTGGTTCGGAGGGTTTGTTGGGGGCGTTGGTGTCGCTGAGTCTGGTGCGGGAGATGGCGCCGGTGCTGGCAGCGCTCATGCTGGTGGGGCAGGCGGGATCGGCACTGGCGGCGGAGCTGGGAATCCAGCGAAACACCGAGCAAATCGTCGCGCTCGAGACGATGGGAGCGAGCAGCCACGGCTACCTGGTGGCACCGCGTTTGATCGCGTCGCTGGTGACATTTCCGCTGCAGACGGCGTTGTTCGTAGCGGTGGGGTTGTGGGGGGGGAGTCTATCGGGATCGTTGTTGTTGGGTGTCGAGCCGGGGGTGTATTGGTCGTCGGTCGAGCGGGCGGTGGGGCCGGGGGATGTCCGTGAGTGCTTCATCAAAGCCGCGGCCTTCGGGATTTTGGTCATCAGCGTGTGCGCGTTTCACGGGTTCAATGCCCACCGTTGCCGGTCGGCGACGGGAGCGCGGGCGGTGAGCGCTTCATCGACGCGGGCAGTCGTGCACTCCAGTATCCTGGTGTTAGCGGCCGACTACGCCATCACTTCGTTTTTGATTTGAGGGGCATGGAGACGGAAAAGGGCGCGCAGTTTCTGCGAATCGACGGGTTGCGAAAGAGCTTTGGTGGGCGCGAGGTGCTGCGCGGGGTGAGCCTCGACGTGCGACGGGGGAGTCTTTTCAGCGTGATCGGCCCGAGCGGAGCGGGGAAGTCGGTGTTCTTGAAGTGTTTGGCGGGGATCGAGCGACCAGATGGGGGCGAGATCTGGTTTGACGGTCGGCAGTTGGGAATTGGGAACGCGGTGACACGGCAAGATTTCCGGAGGCGGTGCAGCTTCTTGTTCCAGAGCAACGCCTTGTTCGATTCCCTAACGGCGATGGAAAATGTGGCGCTTCCGCTGGAACAGACGAGCGACGCGCCGAAGGAAGAGATCCGCGAGCGTAGCTTGGAGGCTTTACGGCAGCTAGAACTCGACGAGTATGTCGACCACTATCCTGGACAGATCTCGGGTGGCATGCAGAAGCGTCTCGCGCTGGCGAGGGCGATCGTGACCCGGCCGGAGTTGGTATTTTTTGACGAGCCGACTGCCGGGTTGGATCCGCTCCGGCGAAACGCCGTGTTCGCGATGATCGCAAAGTATCAGCGGCAATTCGGCTTCACCGCCCTGGTGGTGACGCACGATCTGGCCGAGGCCTTGATCGCGAGCGACCGGGTGGCGTTGCTGACTGGCGGACAGATGTGCTTCGAAGGGACGTCGGCGGAATTCTCCGCTTCGACGCATCCGACCGTCTGTGATTTCCGCGATAGCGCCGCCGCACTTGGCAACACCCTTGCTTCCATCCGGCGAGGGGAAGACACTTTGCCTGAATATTCATGAAACAGACCCGACTCGAACTTCTCGTGGGCATTTTCGTCCTTTTCGGGATCGTTGCCATTGCCTATCTCGCGATCAAGCTTGGATCCGGATCACTCCTTGGCGGCGACATGATCGTCCTCGAGGCGCGTTTCGCCAATGCGGGTGGCTTGAATAGCGGCAGCAGTGTCCTCCTGGCGGGCGTTGCCGTGGGCCGGGTCGAGGACATCGAGATCGACCCGGAGGATTACAGCGCCATCGCGACGATGCGCGTGCGTTCTGCCCTGCTTCTCCCGACCGACACGATGGCTTCGATCAAGACGACCGGGCTGATCGGCGATAAATACGTCGCGCTGGCCCCCGGGGCGGACGAGACTTACCTCGAAGCCGGGAACCGGATCACGATGACGGAGTCGTCGGTGGACTTGGAATCGCTGATTAGTAGAATGGCGTTCGGTGGCGTCGAGACCGACGTGGCGTCCGGTGAACCGAGCGGCGACGATACCCTCACCAGTCCATGAAAACGCACGCCCTTTTCTTCGCCACTGCTCTCGTCCTGTTCCAAGCGTCCACCGCCCCTGCGGCGACCGATGGGGCCGAAAATCGTCTCCGTTCGGCGGTCAATTCTGCGCTCGGCGTCGCGGCGAAAGCGTCCTCGCCGAGGGGTCTGGAGAAAAGCCTACGCCCCGTGCTCACCAGATCCATCAGCTTCGACACAATGACTCGACGGGCGGTTGGGCCAGGATGGAGGCAATTTTCGCAAGGTGAACGTGATCGGGCGACGGATCTTTTTACGACGCTGATCATTCGGACGTACAGCTCGAAACTCACTCCCGGCGAGCAGCCGGACATTTCGTTTGGGACGGCGCGGGAATTGAAAGCCGGACTCGTCGAAGTCCCGACAAAACTTACCTACCGCGGGAGCGAATACGGTGTCGTCTACCGGCTCGAAAAAGCGCAGGATTGGGTCATCACCGACGTCGTAATCGAAGGCGTGAGCATGATCGGAAATTACCGCACTCAGCTAGATTCTCAGTTCAAAAAAGGTGGCGCCAAGGCGGTCATCGATGCCCTCAACCAAACCGTTGCCAAACCCTGATGAAAATCCAAACCACCCGCCTTTCGTCCTTTTTCGCGCTGACCTCGCTCGCCTTGCTGACCGGTTGTTCGTCGACGCCGAAAGAGCCAGCCGGGTCGGACGCGGCCGTCATCGCGGGTGAGGAATGGGAATTGGGAGCGGAGGGCGGGGGTCGCGCCGTGGCGACAAATGCGGAGGAGGTCGATGAGCTTGCCGCCATGGACGATCTCGACGAATACGATGCCGTCGTGGTCGCGGATCCGCTCGAAGCCGTTGAACCGGGCGACATTCATGCTGAACGACGGCATCTACACCGTTCTGCTGCGTCCGGTCTCGACGGGTTACGAATACGTTGTGCCGGAATTTGCGCGCACGGGACTGACGAATGCGTTCGAGAACGTGAAGTTCCCGGTCCGTTTCGTGAATCATACGCTGCAGGGTAAATTTGATCGTGCGGGCAAGGAGACGGGTAAATTTCTGGTGAACAGCACGCTTGGCGTGGCTGGTTTCGTGCGGGCGGCCGAGCGCTTCCCGGCTTTGGCGGATCTCCCGGCCGCAGATACCGGCCAGACTTTTGCCAAATGGGGAATCGGTCACGGTCCTTATCTCGTGCTCCCGATTCTTGGGCCGAGCAGTGTCCGGGACACGGTCGGCTACGCCGGTGATTACGCGCTGAATCCGGTGAACTGGGTGAGCTTCATCTACTGCGGGTACGAGTTCTTCTGTCCGCCGAGCTGGCCGATCGTCTTCCCGGCAGTCAACACCCTCCAAGCTCTGCCCGGATCGCTTGCGACGCTGGACGCTGCGACCGAGAACGCGCTGGATCGATACATCGCGGCCCGGACGGCCTACATCCAGTATCGTGCCGCGGTCGCGGAGAGGTAATTGTCCAACTACGGGCGCTTTTGGCGTGAGGGTAGCAACGCACCGGTCTCGCTGGAAATGGTCGGTGGTTTAGACGGCGGCTTCGGCTTGGGTCGAGCGGAGGTGGATGGTCTTGCGGCGGAGATTGTGTTGGGCTTCGACGAAGCGAACCGTTCCGCTCCGTGCCCGCATGAGGACTGAGTAGGTCGTTGCCGTGGAACCGCGAACTTTGACGCCTCTCAGCAACGGGCTTTGGCTGATGCCCGTGGCGGCGAAGACGATGTTTTCGCCGCGGGCGAGGTCGCGGGACATGAATTGGTGATCGATCCGGTCGCCCCAGCCGGCAGCCTCGAGGGAAGCCCGTTCTTCAGCATCCCTCGGCCAGATTTTCGCCCGCATGCCGCCGCCCAGACACCGAAGGCCTGCGGCTGACAAAATCGCTTCGGGAGTGCCGCCGATGCCCGCGTAGAGGTCGATGCCGGATGTCAACATGGCCGGAGCGAGGGCGGCGGAGATGTCGCCATCAACGATCATCCGCAGTGTGGCTCCTTTGCTGCGGACTGCTTCGATGAGGTCCTCGTTTCGGGGGCGGTCCAGCACGCAAAGCACGACGTCCCGCACTTCCTTCCCAAGAATTTTAGCGGTGATATCGATGACCTCTTCGATGGGAGCGTCGATGTCGATGGGAAGATGGTTGTCATCCATCCACGCCTGCCGGACGGCCAGCGGGTAGGCGAGCTTCTTCATGTAGAAAGCCGGGATGTCCTGGAGGCAGGCGGCTCCATCCCCCTCGTCGGTTCGGAGAGCGGCGGCGATGCAGCTGAGCGAGTTGGGCATGCCCTTGCTGGCGTTCGTGGTGCCATCGACCGGATCGAGTGCGATCTCGAAGCGGGGTGTCCCTTCACGCCAGGTTCCGACTTTCTCTCCGACGAAAAGGCCGGGCGCCTCGTCCTTGATGCCCTCTCCAATGACAATCTCCCCGCGCATCTCCATCAGGTCGAACATGCCGCGGATGGCGTCGCAGGCCGCGAGGTCGGCGGATTCCTTGGAACCCTTACCCAGCCAGGCGAGGGTGTTGAGGGCGGCGATCTCGGTGGCTCGAAGGAAATCGAGTTCGAGCTGGCGTTCGATGTCGGGTGCTGACGCGTTCATCCCAGGGAGGAACGTTAGGAGAATCAGCGGTGGCTGAGAATCTTTTGTTCGTAGGACTTCACTTCGGCGAGCCACGCGGGTCCGACGGGAGCGTCGCGGCGGAGGCAATACTCATTCCAAACGGCACCGAGCGGCAGCGTCTTGCATTCTTCGAGTAATGCGATGCGCGAGGTGAAATCACCGTCCGCTTCCAGAGTGCGAAGGCGTTTGGTGGGTTCGAGCAGCGCCGCCAGGAGACACTTCTGCGCGTTGCGCGTGCCGATGACCCAGGCCGCGATGCGGTTGATGCTGGCGTCGAAGAAGTCGAGTCCGACGTGGGTGCGGGCGAGGTAGTCGCCGCGGACGAGTTCCTCGGCGATGGCTCGGGTCGGGTCGTCCATGAGCACGACGTGATCGCTGTCCCAACGCACACCCCGACTGACGTGCAGCAGGATCTCGGGCACAAATTGGAGAACCGACGAGATCTTGTCAGCGAGGCTCTCGGTGGGATGGAAGTGGCCGGCGTCGAGGCAGAGCAGTTTTTGGCGGGTGACGGCGTAGCCCATGTAAAATTCGTGCGAGCCGACGACGTAGGATTCGGAGCCGATCCCGAAGAGTTTGCATTCCACCGCATCGAGGTTGTGGGCCGGGTCGATGGCTTCGGCGAAGATCGCATCGAGCGAGCTTTCCAGTCGCCGACGGGGAGCGGATCGATCGATCGGGAGATCCTTGTAGCCGTCCGGAATCCAGACGTTCGTGACGGCGGCGGATCCGAGTTGCTTTCCGATCTCGGCCGCGACGCGGCGGCAGGCGATGCCGTGTTCGATCCAGAATTTCCGAATACCGTCGTCGGCGCTGCTGAGCGTGCCTGTTGCCTCAAAAGTAAATGACACCCGGGAGGGTCGGGAAGTAGGGGGTCGTTGACTCAAAAGTCATGACACCGTGGTTGTTGTGAATTGTGCTGCATCTGGCGCGGAGTGCAAGGAGCCCGTAGGGCGACTGGAACGCAGCGCCAGATGCAGCACGCGCGCGAGCAGGGTCTCGAGTCGCTCGTGGAGTTCGAAGGGATTGAGCGCCGCTCTTGCTTTGCGAAGCCGGGCCTTGGTTTTGCCGCTGATGTGCTCGCTTTCCAGCAATCGGTCGCAGGGCGTGCGAGGCTGGTCGTGTCGGCGTTTGATCTTGGCCCCGCGACGTTCCTTGGAGATCAACTTCATTGAGGGCAGGAAGAAGTTGTGGAGCGGTTCCCACACCTCCCGGTAAATCGTATTCATGGCCTCGAGCAGGTCGGGATCACCAAAGCGGTCGTAGCCGAAGAGCTGGCGCACACGCGTCCAATTTTTCTCCTCCACGTGTCCGTTGTCGTCCTTGTGGTAGGGGCGAGATCGGGTCAATCCCACCGGGCGGCTGCGTTCCTGGAAGTAACGCACCAGATGCCAGTTCAAGAACTCGCTTCCGTTGTCACAGTCGAAGCCGAGCACCTCGAAAGGTAACTCCGCTTCGATCTCCCGGGTGGCGGCCACTATCCCGGCGGCTCCTTTGTTCCAGACGGCCCGGTTGGCCGTCCAGCCGGTGTGGATGTCGGTGTAGGTCACGCTCCACACGAAGTTTCCTTCAAGCGACCCGCCGCAATGGGCCACCGTGTCGGCTTCCAAGTAGCCGGGACGATCAATGTCCCAGTTGTCCGTACGGATCGGGATCTGGTTTTTGAGCAGTCCTCCGGGCTTGGTCCCGCTCCGACCTCGTGCCCCGACTCGAACCTTCCGCGCGGCCAGAAGACGGTCAATCTGGGCGGCACTGATGGCCAGGACCTTTTTCTTCAACTCCCGGCTCAGCTTCCCCGATCTCGCCTCGTAGTGCGGCAGCCAAAGTTTTCGCACGGCCGCCAGTCGCTTGCCGCACGGTTGTTCAGAGACCTTCCAGATCTGCCAGAGGACATCGGCGACTTCGTCTCCGTAGTCGACGGGACGCCCCTTTGGCCGGACGAGATCTCCTCCCCATCCGGCCTTGGCTCCCAGCAGTTTGATCGCGTGCTTGCGGCTGTATCCCCACTGCTCGCACACCTCGTCGATCATCCGACTCCGCCCCTCCCGGTTGCGCATCACGTAGCGTTGCCGCATCCGCGGCAACTCCTCTTCTCTCATCCTTCGACTCATCGGCATCTCTCTTCGTTGCCGGTGTCATTCTTTTTGAGTCAACGTCCCCTTTTCTTCCTCAACACTTGCCACACCTCGGTGTCAGAACTTTTGAGGCAACAGGCGTGAAGCCGTCGGCAGCGAGCGGGTGGGAGAAGAAGCTCGGATTAAAGTCCATCCCGAGATCTCGCTCCGCGGCCCAATCGATCCAACTTTGAAACTGTTCAACGGTGTATTCGTTGCGTTCGATTTTCTTTCCGTCGAGGTCGGCGTAGCAGGCGTGAAGATTGAGCCGGTGTTTGCCGGGGATCAGCGAGAGCGCTTGGTCGAGATCGGCTCGAAGTTCCGCCAAGTTGCGGGCCTTGCCGGGGTAATTGCCGGTGGCTTGGATACCCCCTGATAGCTCACCATCCGGGGATTCCATCCCGGCGACATCGTCGCCCTGCCAGCAGTGGATGGAAATCGGGATGGCGGCGAGTTGCTTGAGGACGGCTTCGGTGTCGACGCCCTGGTCGGCGTAAGCTTCTTTTGCGAATTGGTAGGGAGAGGTCATGGAGGGTTCGGGGGATTAATTGAAAGGCTATCGTAGTGGAAGTCGCTGTGGTTGGAATTGGACAAACGCGGTTTACCATATAAAAAACGCTCAATTTGGATGAAGGATCGGTTCACCTATTTGCCGCTGGTCGCGAGTCGCGTGGCGTGGGGCCTTGCGGTCACTTCGACGGGGACGATCCGAACCCCGCCGGGATCGCCATACCCATCGCCGACGGTGCGTCATCCGGCCGACCACATTTTCACGTGGGAGCGCGGCCGGACGTTGGATGCTTTTCAGGTCTTGGCGATCCAGCGGGGCGGGGGATGGTTCGAATCGGCGGCGACGGGGCGGATGCGGTTGGAGGAGGGAACGGTTTTTCTTTTGTTCCCGGGGACCTGGCACCGGTACGCGCCGGATCGACGCACGGGTTGGGCGGAGAGTTGGATTGAGTTCGAGGGTCCCGTGCCCGATAGCCTGCGAGCCAACGGGGTGCTTGACGTTGCGAGACCGGTTTATCCGGGGGCGTTGTCGGTCGAGGCGGCGCAGCTCGTGCGGTCGTGCCACGATCTCGCCGAAGTTCAGCCGCCCGGTTTTGCGGGGCAATTGGCGGCCGCGGTTTTCCAGGTGCTTGCGCTCCTGGTTGCGACGCGGGCGGAAGCCGAGCAACCGCCGAGTCAGGTCAGGCAGCTTGTGCGGCGGGCGGAGATCCGCCTGCTTGAGGGTTTCGACGAGGGTCTGCGGATTCGGGATCTGGCCCGGGAACTCGGGATCTCCGAGTCCCATTTGCGAAGGGTCTTCAAAACGAGCACGGGCTTGTCGCCGAAAGAATACCTGCTTGATCTCCGATTGCGGCGGGTCCGCATTCTATTGCGCGGGTCGGCGCTGACTCTTGGGGAAGTCGCGGCGCGAACGGGTTACGATTCCGCCTACCACCTTTCGGCGGAGTTTAAGAAGCGCGTCGGCGTTGCTCCCTCACGCTGGCGATCCGAACGGCGAGGGGAAGTGGGTGCGGGACCAGCGGGCAGGGGAGAGCCGTCGGCGAACGGACGGCAATCCTGATGCGGGCAACGTCGTATCAGCGCGTGTAGACTTCCCGCAGCGAATAGCCAGCCGGGTAAATCATGTCGTCGATCTTCCAGGCTCCGCCTTCGTCCTGCTTGAAGATGACGTAGATCTCCTGTGGCTCGCCCGCGCTCTTGAAGAACACGACGACGTTCTCGTCCTCTTTCGACTTGCTGATCTTGAGTCCGCTTTCCTGGGGATCCTGCGAGCCATACAGCGGGTCAAAATCCAGCGCGCCCACCTCACCATTTGCGTCCACGGCATCCTTGAAAATCTGATCGCCCAGATCCTCCATGAAGAAATCAAACACCAGATCCTGATTCTCCGTCTGGAAAAACGGCCCCTTGTCCGAGGCCTGCATTTTGTAGAGCTTTTTCACGATCGCGGTCGGATCGAGACCCTGCGTGACCGACTTGGCGAACCCGGCTGAGGCGCAAAGCGCGAAAGCCACAACAATCACTGACGCGAGGAGACGTTTCATCCCGCTCATCAACGCCTTACCAATTCTTCGAACAAGGCAATTCGCACGGGTCAGCAGGAATTCCCCGCCGCCTCAGCGAATTCCGGCCAAAGCTTCACTGGTGCGTTGCCGTCGAGTGCCCCTGACGGATTGGTGTGGTAGGTCACGTCAAAGGCCGGAGCCAGCGAGCAGTCCCCGTCGCGATTCATGAGAAAAGTGATTTTCTTCACGTGATCTTCCGTCCCGGATTGGGAGGCGGGGTGGGTGAATGTTTTGCCGCGAAATGTGGCCGGGTTTGGGGTGGGATTCGATAGAGTGTTGGCAATCAATGGAAACTTCATCGGCGGAAGCGCTTACTCGGATCGCGTTTTTGGGCGATTATTTTCCGCGGCAATGCGGAGTCGCCACATTTACGACCGATTTGTGTGAGGCGATTGCGGGGCGGTTTGATTCCGTGGATTGCCTCGTGGTGGCGGTGAACGACCGGGCGGAAGGGTATGATTATCCGGAGCGGGTGCGGTTCGAGATCGATGAGCGGGATTTGCAATCGTATCAGCGGGCGGCGGAGTATCTGAACATCAGCCAAGTCGACGTGGTGTGCGTGCAGCACGAGTTTGGGATTTACGGTGGGAAGTCCGGGAGTCATTTGCTGACGCTGTTGCGGGGGTTGCGGATGCCGGTGGTGACGACGTTGCACACGGTGCTGAGGTCACCGAATCGGGAGCAGCGGGAGGTGATGGAGCAGTTGGTCGAGGTGTCGGCGCGGTTGGTGGTGATGACGGAGATGGGGCGGGATCTGTTGCGGGAGGTTTACGGGGTGGCCGCGGAGAAGGTCGCGCTCGTCGCGCACGGGATTCCCGACGTCGCGCTGACGGATCCTGATTTGTCGAAGAAGCAATTTGGACTCGATGGGCGGACGGTGTTGCTGACGTTTGGGTTGTTGTCGCCGGGGAAGGGGATCGAGCACGTGATCGACGCGTTGCCGGAGATCATCGAGGAGCATCCGAAGGTGACTTACGTCGTGTTGGGGGCGACGCATCCGAATCTGCGCAAGCGTGACGGGGAGGCTTACCGGTTGTCGCTGCAGCGGCGGGCGGAGGCGCGGGGGGTGGCGGAGCACGTGACGTTCTACGATCAATTCGTTTCGCTCGAGCAGTTGTTGGAGTTCATCGGGGCGACGGATCTTTACGTGACGCCGTATTTGAACGAGGAGCAGATTACGTCCGGGACGCTCGCTTACGCGTTTGGGGCGGGGAAGGCCGTGGTGTCGACGCCTTATTGGCACGCGCGGGAGTTGTTGGCGGACGGGCGAGGGATGCTGGTGCCGTTTGGCGACGGGGGTGCGATCGCGGGGGCGGTGAAGACATTTTTGGGAGATCCGGAATTGCTGCGGCGGACGCGGGAGGAGGCGCATCGTCTTGGGCGGAAGATGATCTGGCCGCGGGCGGCGGAGCATTACGTCGAGGCGTTTGCGGCGGCGTGCCGGGAGGCGGTGGTGGAGGTGCCGGACGAACGGCCCTACCTGTTGCCCCCGCTGAATTTGTCGCACGTGGTGACGTTGACGGACGACACGGGAATTCTGCAGCACGCCGTGTACACGGTGCCGCGGTACCGGGAGGGGCACACGACGGACGACAACGCGCGGGCGATCATCCTGGCGTATTGGTTGGAGGAGACGAGTGGTTCGGAGGTGCTGAAAATCCAGACGCGGGCGGCGCGGTATTTGGCATTTCTGTGGGAGGCGTTTGATTGGGAGACGGGGCGGTTTCGGAATTTTTACAGCTATGATCGCCGGTGGCTGGACGAGCCGGGGGCATCGGACGTGGCGGACGCGCGGGCGCTGTGGGCGCTGGGAACCGCGCTCGGGCGGCGGGGGGAGAACGAGGGATTTCGCGCGTTGGCGAAGGAGTTGTTCGATCGGGCGCTGCCGGGGGCGGCGGATTTCCCGTCGCCGCGGGCGTGGGCTTTCACGTTGCTGGCGATTCACGAGTATCTTCGGAAGAACGCGGACGACGGTGCGGCGCTGGAGTTGCGGAGCTTGCTCACGGCGAAGCTCGTCGACGTCTACGAGCGGGTGGCGGGGGACGGGTGGTGCTGGTTCGAGGAGGCTCTGGCCTACGATAATGCGGTGATGCCGCACGCGCTGATCCTGAGTGGGCGTTGGACGCCGGACAAGCGGGCGCTCGAAATCGGGCTCGAGTCGCTGGGTTGGCTGGCCGCGGTGCAGACGTCGGAGGTGGGGTATTTCTCGCCGGTCGGGTCGAACGGATTTTATCCCCGGGGCGGGGAGCGGGCGCAATTTGATCAGCAGCCGCTCGAGTCCCAATCGATGATCTCGGCGTGTCTGGAGGCGCATCGGTTGACGGGTGACGAGCGGTGGTGGCGCGAGGCGCGGAAGGCGTTTGAATGGTTTCTCGGGAGCAACGATCTCGGGGTTCCGCTTTACGATTCGGCGACGGGTGGGTGCCGCGATGGATTGCACGCGGATCGGACGAATGAGAACCAGGGCGCGGAATCGACGCTGGCGTTTCATTTATCGCTGGCGGAGATGCGGATGGCGTCCGTGGGGATTTCGCTTTCGGATGAATTGGAAGCGTGAAATAACCCGCGGGCGATGATGAAGGGCGGGGCTTTGCGAGTGACGAGGATGGGGCTGGTGCTGCGACCGCAGAGTCGGCGGGTGCTGGTGCGGCCGTTTTTAACGGAGGACGCCGAGCGGGTGCGGCACCTGGTTGAGCGGATTTGCACGCTTGAGGAGGTGGAAGTGGGGCGGGCGCTGGCGTTGGTGTTGGCGGAATTCGCTGAGCGGCACGAGGACATGCAGAAGGTGTTGCGGCGGCACTTCGAGCGGGCGACGCGGCATTTCCAGGGCTGGCAGGATTGGTCGAAGGAGCGGCGATTGCTGGCGGGCGCTTACTTCACGAGTGAATACGCGCTCGAGTCAGCGGCCCTGTTCAACCCGTCGATCGTCCCGGCCCCGGATCAGGGTGGCGTGGCGGAGGGTGGGTTGCGATTCATCATGAGTCTGCGGGCGACGGGTGAGGGGCACATTTCGTCGATCGAGTTCCGGGAGGGTGTGGTTGACGCGGCGGGCGGGGTGAGCGTGGAGGATGCGGGGTCGATGGTGACTGAACCGGTGCGGGTCGAGAACGCGACTTACGAGTCGGGGATGTTCACGCGGAAGTTGGAGGAATTGGGGCTGGACTCGGACCTTTCGCGGACGGTCATGGAGGGGCTGGGGGAACATTTCACGCTCGCGGATCTGCGGCGGGAGTTGGAGCGGGTCGAGTGGCCGGACGGGGAGGGGATCCGGGAGCGGGTGCGCGACGGGATGATGCTGCTGGCGGAATCGAATTACGAGACGCGGTTCCACGCGGAACAGCGCGTCGAGGAGCGGATCATTTTCCCGTCGTCGCCGAGTGAGCAGAACGGAATCGAGGACGCACGGTTCGTGGCGTTTCGGCAGCCGGACGGAGCGGTGATTTATTACGCGACCTACACGGCCTACGACGGCCGGACGATCCTGCCGCAGCTGATCGAGACGAGGGACTTTCTCCATTTTAAAATCCGGACGCTCAACGGACCGGCGGCGCAGAACAAGGGGATGGCGCTGTTCCCGCGGATGATCGATGGGCGGTACGTGATGCTCTCGCGGCAGGATAACCAGAACGTGTTTCTGATGTTCTCGGACAACCCGCATTTTTGGAACGAGGCCGAGCCGTTGTTTCAGCCGCAGGAGGCGTGGGAGTTGGTGCAGATGGGGAATTGCGGGTCGCCGATTGAGACCGAGGCGGGCTGGCTGGTGCTGACGCACGGGGTGGGTCCGATGCGGAAATACAGCATCGGGGCGATCTTGTTGGATCTGAATGATCCACGGAAGGTGATCGGGCGGATGAAAGAACCGCTGCTCAATCCGGACGAGAACGAGCGCGAGGGTTACGTGCCGAACGTCGTTTACACGTGCGGGGCGCTCGTGCACGCGGGACGGTTGATTTTGCCCTACGCGATGAGCGATTACGCGACGGGCTTTGCGACGGTGGATCTCGGGGAATTGCTGGAGCGTCTGACGTGAGGCGGGCGCTGCGGGTCGGGATGCTGGCCCCGATATCGTGGCGGACGCCGCCGCGGCGTTACGGTCCGTGGGAGTTGGTTACGTCGCTGCTGACGGAGGGATTGGTGGCGGCCGGGGTCGAGGTGACGCTTTTTGCGACGGGGGATTCCGTGACGGCAGGGCGACTGGAGTCGGTTTGTCCGCGGGGGTATTCGGAGGATCCGACGGTGGACGCGAAGGTGTGGGAGTGTCTGCACATCGCGAACTGCTTCGAGCGGGCCGGGGAATTCGACGTGATCCACAATCAGTTCGATTTCCTGCCGCTGAGTTTCAGCGGGCTGGTCGGGACGCCGCTGGTCACGACGATTCACGGATTCTCGTCGGAGCGAATTCTGCCGGTCTACGAGCGTTACAACGCGGGGGGGTATTACGTCGCGATCAGCGACGCGGATCGGAACGCACGGTTAAATTACGCCGCGACGATTCACCACGGGATCGACGTGGATGAGTTTTCGTTCGTCGAGACGCCGGAGGATTACTTGTTATTTTACGGACGAATTCATCCCGACAAAGGTGCGGTGGAGGCGATCGAGGTCGCGCGGCGGGCGGGGCGGCGGTTGGTGATGGCGGGGTTGATCCAGGACGAGGGATACTTTCGGGAACGCGTCGAGCCGATGGTCGATGGCGACCGGGTGACGTTCCTCGGGGAGATCGGGGCGGATCGACGGGGGGAAGTGCTGGGTCGGGCGGGGGCGTTGTTGCATTTGATCAATTTCGACGAGCCGTTTGGGTTGAGCGTGATCGAGGCGATGGCGTGCGGAACGCCGGTGATCGCGAATCGGCGGGGGTCGATGCCGGAATTGATCGCCGACGGGGTGACCGGATTTCTGGTCGATTCGGTCGAGGCCGGCGTGGCCGCGGTCGGGGCGCTGGCGGATTTGGAGCGGGCGGAAGTGCGAAGGGTGACGCGAGAGCGGTGGTCGGTCGGTCGGATGGTGGGGGATTACCTCCGCTTGTACGACGAGATCCTCGAACGGTAGCGGACTCGGTGGGGGACCGGGTCTGCGGAGGAAAGCGGGCGGCGGTGGGGGAGCCGCCGCTGCCATTGCCTTAAGCGACCAATTCCCGGAGGACGAACGGAAGAATGCCGCCGTGCCGGTAGTAATCGACCTCGATATCGGTGTCGATGCGGAGCTTGACGAGGACTTCCTCCGAATCGCCGCTGGCGCGGGTGATGCGGAGAGTGAGGTCCTGGCGAGGCTTGATGTCTTCGGTCAATCCGAGGACGTCGAAGGTTTCGCTGCCGTCGAGGTGGAGGGTTGCCGCGCTGGTGCCTTCGGCGAATTGGAGCGGGAGAACGCCCATGCCCACGAGATTGGAGCGGTGGATGCGTTCGTAACTGCTGGCGACGACGGCCTTGACGCCGAGGAGTTGGGTGCCTTTGGCGGCCCAGTCGCGGGACGAGCCGGTGCCGTATTCCTGTCCGGCGATGATGACGAGCGGCGTGCCGGCCTGCTGGTAGTGCATGGAGGCGTCGAAGATGGCCATTTCCTTGCCTTCGGGCATGAGCTTCGTGACTCCGCCCTCGGTGCCCGGAACCATGAGGTTCTTGATGCGGACGTTGGCGAAGGTGCCGCGGGTCATGACGCGGTCGTTTCCGCGACGGGAGCCGTAGCTGTTGAAGTCGGAGGCTTCGATGCCTTTTTCCTGCAGGTAGCGACCGGCCGGTGAGCTTGGCTTGATGGCTCCGGCGGGGGAGATGTGGTCGGTGGTGACGGAATCGCCGAAGATCCCGAGCGGGCGGGCACCGTGGATTTCCTCGATGCTGCCGGGGGTCATCGAGAAGTTCTCGAAGAACGGAGGGAGTTGGATGTAGGTGCTGGCGGCGTCCCACGCGTAGACTTCGCCCGGCGTGGACGGGATCTCGTTCCACTTGGGATTTTGTTCCGCGAAGTCGGTGTAGAGTTTGCGGAAAACCTCGGGTTTGAGGGCGGCGAGCATCTCGTCCTTGATCTCCTGGAGGCTCGGCCAGAGGTCGCGGAGGAAAACGTCGTTGCCGTCCTTGTCCTGGCCGAGTGCGTCGGTGGTGAGGTCGATGTCGACGCGACCCGCGAGCGCGAAGGCAACGACGAGCGGGGGCGACATGAGGAAATTTGCCTTGATGTTCTGGTGGATGCGGGCCTCGAAGTTGCGGTTGCCCGAGAGGACGGACGCGGTGATGAGGTCGTGCTCCAGAATGGTCTCTTCGATGGCCGGATCGAGGGGGCCGGAGTTGCCGATGCAGGTCGTGCAGCCGTAGCCGACGATCTGGAAACCGAGTTTGTCGAGGTACTGCTGGAGGTCGGCTTTTTTGAGGTAGTCCTGGACGACGCGGGAACCGGGTGCCAGCGAGGTCTTCACGGCGGGGTCGACGGTGAGGCCGCGTTCGACGGCGCGTTTGGCGAGCAGACCAGCGCCGAGCATGACGCTGGGATTGCTGGTGTTCGTGCAGCTCGTGATCGCGGCGATGAGGACGGAGCCGTTGCCGATGGCGGCTTTGCCGTGGACGTTGGTGGCGAGTTCGGTCGGGCTGAGTTCGTCGGGGGTCGGCCGGTTGGTGATCATTTCCGCCTCGTTGCGGGATTCGCCCGGATCGATGGCTTCGCCTTCGTCGATGCCACCGGATTCGGCGTTGTGGCCGTTGCCGAAATTCACGTCGAAGCGGGCGTTCGTGTCGGCGTTCGGTTGGCCGTAGCCGCCGTCGGGGACGGAGAGCGCGAGGAGGTCCTTGAATTTGCCACCGAGAGCGGGGAGGTTGATCCGGTCCTGCGGACGCTTCGGGCCGGCGACGGACGGCTGGACGTCGGCGAGATCGAGATCGACGTCGACGGAGTATTCGATGTCGCCCTTGCGCGGCATGCCGAAGAGGCCCTGGGCTTTGAAGTAGGCTTCGAAGGCGGCGCACTGGTCCTCGGTGCGGCCGGTGGCGCCGAGGTAGTTGACCGATTCGTCGTCGACGGGGAAGAAGCCCATGGTGGCACCGTATTCCGGTGCCATGTTGGCGATGGTGGCGCGGTCGGGGAGCGGGAGGGTGGCGGCACCTTCGCCGTAGAATTCGACGAACTTGCCGACAACCTTGGTTTTGCGCAGAAGTTCCGTCACGTGGAGGGCGAGGTCGGTGGCGGTGACGCCTTCGCGGAGTCGACCGGTGAGGTTGACGCCGACGACTTCGGGCGTGAGGAAGTAGACGGGTTGACCGAGCATGCCCGCCTCGGCTTCGATGCCGCCGACTCCCCAGCCGACGACGCCGATGCCATTGATCATCGTGGTGTGGCTGTCGGTGCCGACGAGCGTGTCGGGGTAATACAGGGGCGAGGTGCCGGTGGTTGGGGAGGAGAGGACGCCCTTGGCGAGGTATTCGAGGTTGACCTGGTGGACGATGCCGATGCCGGGGGGGACGACGCCGAAGGTTTCGAAGGCCTGCTGGCCCCACTTGAGGAATTCGTAGCGCTCGCGGTTGCGCTTGAACTCCATGTCGAGGTTGAGCGCAAGCGCTTCGGCGCTGCCGAAGAAGTCGACCTGAACGGAGTGGTCGACGACGAGGTCAACGGGAACGAGGGGCTCGATGATGCCGGGATTTTTCCCCAGCTTCTCCACGGCGCTGCGCATGGCGGCGAGGTCGACGAGAAGCGGAACGCCGGTGAAATCCTGGAGAACGATCCGGGCGACGACGAAGGGAATCTCCTCCTGCGCGGGGGCTTTGGCTTTCCAGTTAGCGAGTGTGCGGACGTCTTCCGGGGTGACTTTCTTGCCGTCGCAGTTGCGGAGAACGGACTCAAGGACGATGCGAATGCTGACGGGAAGTTTGGAAACGGGGCCGACGCCCTGTTCTTCGAGGGCGGGGAGAGAGTGGAGCTGGCCGGTCTTCCCGGGCGAAATTTCGAACTCTCGGAGCGTGTTGAAGGCGTCGGACATGCGGTGAATATCGCAGAGGTCGAGCGCGGGGTGCAAGTCCGGGTGAGTGATCTCGCGCAGAGACGCGGAGGCGCAGAGGGATACGATTCGAAATGGAGATTCTCTGCGCCTCTGCGTCTCTGCGCGAGACAACCTATCCCGCCGCCAAGCCGAAGGCTTCGTGGGCCAGGTTGGCGGCTTTTTCGATGTCGGATTCGTCGATGATGACGGCCGTTTTGATTTCGCTGGTGGAGATCATTTGGATGTTGATGCCGCCCTTGCCGAGGCATTCGAAGAGGGTGGCCGCAACGCCGCTGTGCGAGCGCATGCCGATGCCGACGATGCTGAGTTTGGCGATGCCGCCCTGTTGAAACATCGGGCCGGCTTTGATCTCGGCGAGAACCTTGTCGAGCGTGGGGGAGATTTTGTTCAGTTCGTCCTGGTTGAGCGTGAAGGAAATGTCGGTCGCGCCGGCGAGGGAGATATTTTGGACGATGACGTCGATGACCACGCTGGCGTCGGCGAGTGCGGTGAAGATGCGGGAGGCGGTGCCGGGGGTGTCGGGCACGTTGGTGATGGTGACCTTGGCTTGATTGCGCTCGAGGGAGACGCCGCGCACGACGACGTTTTCGAGTCCGGGGATTTCTTCTTTCACAGCGGTTCCGCGATTGTTGTTGAAGGAACTGCGCACTTCAAACGGGACTTTGAATTTTTTCGCGAATTCGACCGAGCGCGATTGCATGACCTTGCTGCCGCTGGAGGCCATCTCGAGAAGTTCGTCGTAGTAAATGGTGTCGATTTTGCGGGCATTCTTCACGACGCGGGGGTCGCAGGTGTAGATGCCGTCGACGTCGGTGTAGATCTCGCAGTTGTCGGCCTTGAGGGCACCGGCGACGGCGATGGCGGTGAGGTCGGATCCGCCGCGACCCAGGGTGGTGATCTGACCTTCCAGCGTCTGACCCTGGAAGCCGGCGACGATGACGATCTCGCCATCGTCGAGGTGGCGTCGAATCTGGCGCGGGGAGAGGTTGGAAATTTTTGCCCTGGTGTGGAAATGGTCGGTGAGGATGCCGGCTTGAGCGCCGGTGAGGGAGACCGCGCGGCCGCCGAGGGCGTTGATCGCCATGGCGGTGAGTGCGATGGTTGTCTGCTCTCCGGTGGCGAGGAGGACGTCCATTTCCCGGTCCGCCGGGTTCGCGGAGACGGCGCGGGCGAGTTCGATGAGTTGGTTCGTGACCCCCGACATCGCGGAGACGACGGCGACCACGGAATGGCCCGCTTGCTGAGTCTCGAGGATACGGCGGGCGACGTTGAGGATGCGCTCGGGGCTGCCGACGGAGGTGCCGCCGTATTTTTGGACAAGAAGGGACATGTGGGTCGAGAATTCTGATGGTCGGAGCGACGAGAGGTCAATTCAAGTCTGGGAAGCGGCGTGGAGATTGGCGAAGGGGCCGCCGGCTTGGAGGAGTTCGTCGTAGGTGCCGGACTCGATGAGCCGTCCCCGGTCGAGAACGCAGATGGTGTCGGCGGCGCGGATCGTCGAGAGCCGATGGGCGACGATGATGGTCGTGCGGCCGTGGGTGAGGGCGGCGAGCGCGGCCTGGACGTGGCGCTCGGACTGGGCATCAAGGGCGGAGGTGGGTTCGTCGAGGACGATGATCCGAGGGTCGCGCACGAGGGCGCGAGCGATGGCGATGCGTTGTTTCTGTCCGCCGGAGAGCGTGGTGCCGCGCTCGCCGATGCGGGTATCCATTCCGTCGGGAAGTTCGTCGACAAATTCGTCGACGTGCGTCAGACGGGTGACGCGGTGAAGCCATTCGTCCGCGACCGAGGGAAGTCCGAAGAGGATGTTTTCGCGGATGGTGCCGTTGAAGAGCAGGCTTTGTTGGGGGACGAGGGCGAGGCGGCGTCGCCAGACGCGGACGTCGATCTCCTCCATGTCGACGCCGTCGAGGAGAACGCGGCCGGATTGCGGGCGCAGGAATCCGATAAGGATGTTCGTGAGGGTCGACTTGCCGCTGCCGGATTCGCCGACGATCGCGACGGTGCGACCGGCGGGGATGGTGAGGTCGAGATCGGAGATGGCGCTTTGGCGACCGCCGTCGTAGGCGAAGTTCACGCCTTGGAACTCGATGCGGCCGGCGACTTCGGCGGGGGCGTCCTTCCCGTCGTTGTGCTCGAGGTCGGGCGATTGCAGAACCTCGCCGAGGGAATGAAGGGATTCCGCGCCGCGGGAGAGGGTGGGATAGAGGTTGAGGAGCGTGTTGATTGAGTTCACCAGGTAGTTGAACATCGCTTGGTAGACGACGAGGTCGCCGACGCTCATCCAGCCGCGAACGACGAACCAGTAGCCGACGCCGAGAACGGCGAGGTTAAAGAGTTGGAAGGTGAGCCACGCGCTGGATTGGAACAGGGCATTGACTCGGTCGAGGAGGCGGCCGTTTTTGTTGACCTCGGTGACGCGCTGGGTGAATTCGTCGAGGGCGAGGTCCTCGATGCCGTGGGCGCGGGCGAGCGGCATCATGTCCACCAACTCGACCGTGCGGGAATGGAGGTGCTCCATGCGCTCGCGGTAGTCGTGGTTCCTGGTCCGGATGGCACCGCGGAAGGACCGGGAGATGGCGACGGAAACGGGCGCGACGACGAGAAAGAAACCGAGCATGAGGGGTTCGGTGAAGGCGGTGTAGCCGGTGGCGATGACGAGCATCGTGACGGCGGAGACTCCGTTGTTGCCGAGTTCCATCGTCATGAGCTGCACCTGCTCGACGTCACGTAAGAGCTTGGCTTGGAGCCGACCGCTCTCCGCTTTTTGGTGAAACGACATCGAGAGCTGCTGGAGGCGGCGGGCGACGCCGAGGCGGAGCCGTTGCTCAGAGAACGGGCGCACTCGCTGAGTCGGACGACGAACCAGGTGTGGACGGGGACGTTGAGTGCGAGGGCGAGGAGGGTCGTGCCACCCAGGGCGGCAAGGGCCGTGAAGTTGACGGATGCGGGCGTGACGAGCGAGTCGATGAGTCGGGCCAGGAAGATGGCGACGAGCCACTGGCCGGAATTTTTGACCACGAAAATGATCGTCGTCGTCGCGTAGAACCACGGGCCGCGGTCGATGAGCCGGGCGAGAATACGGAGGGGGGACTTGGCTTGGTAGGCGTGGTCGATGATTTCGGACGGGCCGCGGACCGCTGTCCTGGGTGCGGGTGGACGGTTGGGTCCGGCTGGCGATGACTCGCTCACGCCCGGAGGGCGCGGCGGACGGAATCGAGGTCCGCGTCGGTCTCCGTGGGGGCGTAGCCGCCGAACTTGACGGCCGTGTCGGAGTCCTTGAGGCCGTGGCCCGTGACCGTGCAGACGATGGTGTCGCCCTCGCTGGTGTGCGGGAGCGGGCAGGTGGCGCAACGGTTGCGGCAGCACTTCATGAGACCCGCGACGGATGCGGCGCTGGCGGGTTCGACGAAGATGCCTTCGTTCTTCGCGAGCCAGGATTGGGCGGTGAGGATTTCCTCGTCGGTGACGATGTCGATGCCGCCGTGGGATCGGGCGATGGCGTCGGTCGCGCCCGTCCAGGATGCGGGGTTGCCGATGCGGATGGCGGTGGCCTGAGTCTCGGGCGAATCGACGATGTGGTTGTGGAAGATCGGGGCCGATCCGGCGGCTTGGAAGCCGAGCATGCGGGGGAGTTTGGTGCTTTTGCCGAGGTTGTGGTATTCGCGGTAGCCCTTCCAATAGGCGGTGATGTTGCCGGCGTTGCCGACCGGAAGGATGTGAAGATCGGGGGCATCGCCGAGTTCGTCGATGATCTCGAAGGCCGCGGTTTTTTGGCCCTCGATCCGGTGGGGATTGATGGAATTGACGACGGAGACGGAGCCATCGGCGGCGAGTTCGACGACGAGTTCGAGGGCGCGGTCGAAGTTACCCCGGATGGCGACGACCTGGGCGCCGTAGACGAAGGCCTGGGCGAGTTTACCCATCGAAATCTTTCCGGCCGGGAGGATGACGACGCAGCGAAGTCCGGCGCGGGAGGCGTAGGCGGCGGCGGCGGCGGAGGTGTTTCCGGTGGAGGCGCAGACGAGGGTGTGCGCGCCTTCTTCGGCGGCTTTGCTGACGGCCATTGTCATGCCGCGGTCCTTGAAGGAGCCGGTCGGGTTGAGGCCCTCGTATTTGAGATAAACGTGACGGCTGGTGAGCTCACTCAGGCGCGGGGAGTGGATGAGGGGCGTCGACCCTTCATTCAGCGAGATGACGGGGGTGGCGTCGGTGACGGGAAGGTGGGCGTGGTAGCGGGCGATGACGCCGTGGTCGTGCGGGTGGAGGTTCATTCGTCGAGTTGGTCGACCTGGAGGAGGGCGGGTTGCGAGCGGACGCACGGGAGGGCGGCGATGGCCGCGGTGGCGGTCCGCATTTGGCCGTAGGCCGCGTCGTGGATCATGAGTACCAGCGGAAGCGGGCCGGGTTCGTCGGATTCGGGTTGAATGACTGAGCTGATGCCAATGCCCGCGTCCCCGAGGACGCTGGCGATCTGCGCGAGGACGCCGGGTTGGTCTTCGACGGTGAGGCGGAGGTAGAATTTCGAGATCGCGTCGTCGATTGGTTTGCAGGTGCCGTAGAGGTCGTGGGCGGTGAACCCGAAGCTGGCGCGCGGGGAGGTGAGGGCGAGGGCGGCCTCGGCGAGGTCGGCGATGACGGAACTGGACGTTGGGTCCTGGCCCGCGCCGCGACCCGAGAAGAGGGCTTCGCCCGCGATGTCGCCCTGGAGCCAGACCGCGTTGAAGACGCCATTGACGCTGGCAAGAACGTGGTTCGCGGGGATGAGGGTGGGGCAGACGCGAACTTCGATGGCTTCGGCGGCGTCGATCTTGATCGTGGCCAGCAGTTTGATGGCGTACCCGAGTTGGGCGGCGAAGAGATTGTCCGCGGCGGTGATGGCCTCGATGCCTTCGACCCGGATGTCCTCAGGTTTGATCCAGAAGCCGTAGGCGAGAGCAGCAAGGATGAGCGTCTTGTGAGCCGCGTCCCAGCCGTTGACGTCGAAGGCGGGGTCGGCTTCGGCGTAGCCGAGACGTTGGGCGTCGGCGAGGACCTCGGGGAAGTCGCGCGTGCCGGCGGCCATCTCGGTGAGGATGTAGTTACTCGTGCCGTTGAGGATGCCGTGGATGGCGGTGAAGCGGTTGCCGACGAAGGATTCGCGGACGGCTTTGATGATCGGGATGCCGCCGGCGACGGCGGCTTCGTAGAAAATGGGGACGCGGGCTTCGTTCGCGAGGTGGAAAAGCTCGGGCCCGTGCTCGGCCAGGAGGGCCTTGTTGCCGGTGACGACAATTTTCCCGGCGTCGATGGCGCGGCGGACGAAGGTGAGGGCGGCGTCGGTGCCGCCGATGAGTTCGACGACAATTTTGATCTCGGGGTCGTCGAGAAGGGCGTCGAGGTCGGTGGTGAAAAGCTCGGCGGGGGCGGAGACGTCGCGGGTCTTTTTTAGGTCGCGAACCACGATCCGGCGGACGTTGAATTCCGAGCCGGTGCGTTCGGCGATGAGGGCACGGTTGGCGGCGATGTTTTTAAATACGCCGCTGCCGACAGTGCCGAAGCCCGCGAGTCCGATGCCGATCTTGTTCATGTGAGCGGAAGAGAGTCGGCGACGGGGAAGGGGGGTGTAAAGGGAGATTTAAGGTTTGGGGATCGAACGGGGCGGAGGGGAGGCCGGTCGGGATGGCCCGGGTGGTGAGTTCTCCAATCCTTGCCTGCCCGGTTGACCCCTGCTACTCCGGGTTGATCTTCGGATCATGGCTACTTCCATCCAACCTGTCCCCGAAAAGATCTCCGTCGCACTGAGGCGAATTCTCGTCGCTGCGGACGGCCGAAGCTTCGCGATTGGCCAGATGGTGGAGATTCTGCGCGGGCGAGGTTTGTACATGATCGTCATCCTTTTGTGCCTGCCGTTTCTGAGTCCGGTGAGCGTGCCCGGAATCTCGATGCCGTTTGGTCTGGCGATTGCGTTCAGTGGGTTAAGGATTGCCTTCGGGCGGGAGCCCTGGGTTCCGGAGTGGGTGCTCCGGCGTTCGTTGCCGCCCCGCGTGCTTGAGAAAATCGTGACGGTCGGCATCCGCCTGCACGAGCGGCTGGAGCGGATCATGCGACCCCGGTTGGACTTTGTTCTGTGGGGGGGAGGTAAGCTCGGTGCGGGCGTTGCCATCGCCGTGGCGGGGGTTTTTCTGTCGCTGCCCATCCCACCGCCATTTCCGCTGACCAATACCATCCCCGGCCTCGCGATCATCCTGATCTGCCTCGGTCTCATGGAGCGCGACGGCTGGGTGATCATCTGGGGTTACGTCCTCATTTTGATCGGGGCGCTCTACCTCGCGGGGATTGCTTTTCTCGGCGGAGCCGGCATCGCTCAGCTGCGGGATTGGTTAGGTTGGTAGGTTGAATGTCGGTCGTTTCGCGCGATTGGGGTTCGATTTTTCCTAACGAAATGTTCACAAGATCGTAATTTTCAAAGGCTTCAGGACGGGGCATCGTGGTCGAATGTCGGTCGTTTCCATCCTCGCCCCCAGGGTTCTGAGAATCCGACGGCTTGGGCCATTGCCAGCGCGTGGCGGGATGGTCCGTGGTCCCAACGAATGAGTGCGATGGCAACCTTTCCCCGCCCGCGAATGCACCGCTCCAGCGTCCTTTACCTGAGCCAGGAACCGGGAAAAGCGATCTCCCTCGAGGCCTACGTCGAAACGGCTCGGGCCGGAGTGACGGCCGACGATCTGCACCGTTTCCCGCTGCTGGGAGAGCAAATCAAGGCGAAGCTCCTGAGCGAGCAGGCGCGCCAGCATCGAGACCTCCACGACGGCCTCGACGTGCTGTGTAAGTTTCTCTCCTCACCCCGCGCGCAGCGTGCGCGCGATCCTCTCCCGCAGGATATCGCCGAAGCGATCGTCGCGTTGGACTACTTCCTCGAGGTTTTTGACCTGATTCCGGACGCGGCTCTTGAGATTGGATTGACCGACGACGCCCGGATCGTCGCGTGCGTCCTGGCTCGCAACCCTTCGATATATTTATGAACATCCCTGAATTCACATCCGACTCTGAACGCGGAAATCTCCTGGCCATTTGTCTTTTCGCTGCCTTTGCGGACGGAGGAAAGTCTGACTCCGAGCGGGAGGAAATCCGCCGCCTCGCCGAAGAGCTTGGCTCGGAAGATGTTTCCTTGATCTCGCGACAGATCCTCATGGGGAAATTTTCGCTGGAGTCGGCGGTGAGCGGTCTCGTTGGAGACCAGGACCGTCTGCTCGCCTACGAGTTGGCGCTCGGGGTTTGCGAGGCTGGCGGAGTGGTGACGGACGAAGAAAATCACTTTCTCGCTGACCTGCGGCGACTCCTTGACCTCGGCGACGGCGACGCCAGCAGGACGGAAGCTTCCGTTGCCGCGTTGGCTCTGGCGGAGGTGGGCGAGCCGCAGCAGAGTCCGGTCGTCGCGCAGACCGCCGATAACAAAAGCATGATTCTGAAATACTCCATCCTCAATGGTGCGTTGGAGCTGCTGCCCGAGTCTCTCGCGACCATCGCCATCATCCCGATGCAGATGAAGATGGTTTATCGAATCGGTCAGAACCATGGCGTCGAACTCGACCGCTCAAACATCAAGGACTTCCTCGCCACCGCGGGCATTGGTCTGGGTTCCCAGGTCGTGGAGGGATTCGCGCGCAAGCTCATGCGGGGATTTGGCAAGAAAGTCGGTGGAAAACTCGCTGGCCGTGCGGCGAGTCAGATCACCGGGTCCGCCATGTCCTTCGCATCCACCTACGCGATCGGGCACATCGCTGAGAAATACTATTCCTCCGGGTGCAAGCTGGACACGGCCAGCGTCAAGTCGACGTTCGAGTCGCTGCAGGGACAGGCGAAAGCGTTGCACGCGACGTATCTTCCGCAGATCCAGGAACGCGCGAAGTCACTCGACACCGCTGAGATTCTCTCGCTGGTCCGCGGCAAAACGCCGGTGTAGTTCCGAAGGGGCGCTCGTGATCAGGATGGCCACAGCGCCACGAGGTAGCCTCCGTATCCTGCCAGGAGGAGTCCGCCCTCCCAGCGCTGGAGATTGCGACCCGTCCACATCAGGGGCAACAAAGCCACGGCGAATGCGCACATCACCGCGAGATCGATCACCGAGACGCCCGTTGCCCCAATCGGACGGACGAGGGCGGCGACGCCGAGGATTCCCAGCAAATTAAACAAGTTCGATCCGACGACGTTTCCGATTGCGATGTCGGGCTGGCGCCGCACCGCCGCCATCACGGAGGTCGCGAGTTCCGGCATGCTGGTGCCCGCCGCCACGATGGTGAGTCCGATGATCGCCTCACTCACCCCGAGGGCCGTCGCGATCGACGTCGCCGACCCGACGAGCCACTGCGATCCCAGAATCGACAATCCAAGTCCCCCCGCGAGGAACACTAGATCCCGCAGCACCGATCCTGACTTGGGTGGCACACCCTCGTCGAACTCAGCTTCCGCCGCCGGGGACGACGTGGTCTTTGCCAGCCAGACCGTCACCCCCGTGTAAAGGACCAGCGAAGCGACCAACGTGCCGCCAAGGACTGGTCCCAGCGATCCCCGCGAGAGAATCAAGGCGCCGATGATCGTCGCGCCGACCATGATCGGCGCGTCGACCTTGAGCACCGGCAGGGCGATCCGGATCGGGCAAATGAGAGCCGTCAGACCGAGAATTACACCAATGTTGAAGATGTTCGATCCGATCACGTTGCCGACCGCCAGGGCACCGCGGTCGGCGAGAGAGGCGTTGATGCTCACGACTAACTCCGGCGCGCTCGTCCCGAAGGCCACCACGGTTAGACCGACCACCAACGGAGTGAGTCCCAGCCGGATAGCCAGCGAGGCACTTCCGCGAACGAGTCCCTCCGCCCCCACGAGCAGGACGCCGACGGAAAGAAGGAGAATGAAAATTTGAGTGATCATAAGCCAACTACCAGCGGCCAGAATTCTGGAAGAAGACGCCGACGCTGGGGATTGGTAAACGAGGGTTGATCGCGAGTTCCATTTACGCAAATGCAGGTCCTGCGAGATACCACGGGCGGTTTCCGTGTCAAGGGGTGGCTGGATTTTTGGACGGGATTTACGAGAGCGACCCGGGGAGGCAATGTCAGCGAGAGGAGCGGCGAAATCGCGGCCATCCCGGCGCTGCTGGGCAGCTTGGAGTCAAGCGGCTGCATCGTGACCGTCGACGGTGAGGGAGGAGAGCGAGGACTGGGAGTGGCGGATGATTTTCAATGTTTGATCTTGTGGGGGGTGGTGGGGTTGTTTCGTTGTCCTTTCGGGCAGTTCGAGGCTCTCGCTTCGAAACCATCGCTGGTCGGCAGAGTGAACGAGGCTTGGCAATCGTCTCGCAGTGCTTCCTGATCCGCGGACAGCTGACGGGGGCGAGGAAAACAAGACGCCGTTCTGAGCAGCGAGATCGAAGTCGCCTTGATTGAGAACCGGCGCGCCGACCCGATTACGAGTGGTTTTGAATCGGTCGGGCCGACCATGAAACCATCGCCCAACTTCGAACAATAACTGGCGCCGGGGGCCGGGAGGGGGGTAAGTCGAGGCATGTTTTTCAATAGGCGGGTGGCTTGGGTGCTGCTGTTGTTCGTTGGCGGGTGGAAGTTGGTGAGCGCGGCTTCTCCGCCGAGCTTCACGGGTCGGGAGCCGGGACTGGAGCGGGCGGTGAATTGGAAATGGCAGGTGATGCCTTCGGACGAGCGGCTCTGGGGACTCCAGCCGCCGGCGGAGGTGCGCCCGCGCCCGGTGGCAGTTGCGGAAGGCCAGCCGGAGATGGCTCCGGCTGGTCCGCTGGCCTATGAGGTTCGGCGCGGTGACAGTTTGGCCCGAATTGGGAGGCGCTTTGACGTGCCGGTTGATCTCCTCAAATCGGTCAACGGACTCACGAGCGATCTCATTCGCGTCGGGGAGGTGTTGCGGATTCCGACGCGCGAGGAGGTCGCTGTCGCGAGGCCGCCAGCCCCCGTGGCGACGAAGGCGGCGGACAAAGCTCCAGCCGGAAACGAGCGGTCAGAGGAAGTGCTGACGGTGCAGGTATTCCTGGATCGTGAGGGATACTCCGTGGGCGGGATTGATGGTGAGAAGGGTGCGACGATGGAGCGTGTCGTGGCGCTCTACACCAGTGGGCGGCCGGAGCTGGCGGAGGCCGCGGCGTTGGCGGAGGTCGCGCGGGAGGCGGTCCCCGAGCCGTTGACGCGTTACGGTTTAAAGCGAGAAGATTTCCGGTTCATCGCGCCCCCGCGGGCCGAGCTGGTGGGGCCCGATGCCGCGACCGCGGAGCCGAAGAAAAAGAGTGGGAAGAGGGAGCTAAACGTCGTGGCGCAAGCCAAGCCGACCTACGAGGAACTAACGCGGGGCACCATGCTGGCCTACCGGACTCCCTGGGAATTCGTTGCGGAGCGGTATCGGTGCAACGAGGGGTATTTGCGAAGGTTGAACCCGGGAGTCGACCTGATCCCGGCGATCGGAACGGAGTTCGTCGTGCCGAACGTCGAGCCTTTTGAAATTGAGTCGGCTTTCCGGGAGCCGGTGCAGCCGCGATCCGGGGCGGGAGGACGGGTCGAGGCGGAGGTCCTGGACCGGTGGCTGCTGGAGATTCGTCGGGACGGGAAGCGGGTGGCGGTGATGCCGGTATCCATCGCGCGACCGGGTCTGGTTGGTCGGAGCGAGTGGACGATTCTCGAGGCAATTCCGAGGCCAAAGTTACAGACGATCCGGGAGCCGGTCCGGGTCGCGCCGAAGGAGACGCGAATCTATGGGCGGGAGTCACCAGACGCCGCGCCGGAATCGACGCCGACCACCCTCGCTGCTCCGGAGGTGCTGGCGGCGGGACCGAACAACCCGGCGGGGATTTTTTGGCTGAATCTCGCCATTGGGGCCGACCAGGAGCCGATCCCCTACGGATTGCACGGCACGAGCATCCCGGACCATTTGCGCGAGCAGGAGAGCCTGGGGGGGCTGCGGCTCACGAATTGGGACATCGCCCGGGCAGTTCGGCTCTTACCAATCGGAACGCCGCTGCGGTGGACTGCCGGCGGAGGTCCGGTTGGTCGTTAGCGAAAGCTGTTTGCGGTGGGAAAGGGGGATTTTACGTTTCGACGCAATTGGATCACGCGACTATCTTTTGAACGTATGAAGCGTCTCCGATTTTGCTGCCTGGTGGGTTCTTCGCTGGCCGTTGGCTTCGGATCGGCGTGGGGCGCGTTGGTTGTGAATCCGGCGATGCCGATTGACTCGCGGGTGAACGTGCGGGTGATCCAGGTGGCGGACGACGCGGGGAGTAACGCGGCACCTCTGTTTGGCGCGGCGAGCGAGCAGGCAGATATTTTTGCCTCGATTGATCTGATTTGGGCGCAGGCGGGAATCGACATCGAGTTCGATCTGCTCACGGGGACTTACGACAATTCGTTCGCTCTTTCCGGTGCGCCGGGAATTAACGATCCCCGGCCGACCAGCGATCTGAACGTGACGGTGAGTGCCGCGCCTTTTGGGATCAAGTCGCCTGATCCGTTGACCTTGAATCTGTTCGTCGTGCGGGTCGTGCCGGGGTTCTCGCAGACGTCGGACAACACGTCGAACGGCCTGGCGTTTGTCAACGGCAACGGGATTTTCCTCTGGGCGGGACCGGCGTTAGTGGGATTTCAGGACGGAAGGGACGTGATCGCGTCGGTGTTGGCGCATGAGATCGGTCACAACCTGGGGCTGACTCACAACTCCATTGACGAAAATTTGATGCTTTCGGGCGTTGGTCTCGACGGCGAGCGATTGAATGCGGGCCAGATCTCGCTGAGTCGTGCGAGTCAATTCGTGGTGGCGGTGCCGGAGTCCGGTGTGGCGGTGCTGGTGATCGTGGGACTCGCGGTGGTCTTCGTGGGGCGCCGGGTTGGTGCGCGGCGGACTTAGGTTCCGGGGGCGGGGCTGGGTCGATCGGCGGGTGGGGAGTTTTATTTTCTGAGAGTGTAGGTGGAGTCGAATTCGAGGGTTCGCAGGCTGGTTTCGATGGTGAGATGGATCCGGCCTTGCTTGGATTCCTGATCGTAGGGCGAGAAGCGGGCCTCGATGCGGCGGGTGTTGTCGTCGATGTTTTTCTCGGAAACGCCCTTGCCGGTAAGAGTGCCGCCGGCCTGAAGGTAGGTCGCTAGGGTGCGGTCCAGCGGGAGGGTGATCTGGCCCTTTTCCGATTTCGTTTGGCGAAGCGGAACGTCGATCGCGTAGGTGCCGACGAGCTGGCCATCCGAGACGGACATTTCACCCACGACGAGGTTGACCTTGGCGATGTTCACGCGGGTGGAGGTGTCGGCAACCTTAACGAGGGTGGCCGGGTCGGCGGTGAGGTCGGCATCCGCTCGGGGGATCAAACCAAGGAGAAGGAGAGTCGCGAAGAGTGGTCGGAGCCGGACGGGCGAGTTTGGGCGCATGGGGGAATATGAATTCCCGGCGGCTCAATGACAATGCGATCCTGGCAAAAGCGGGGGATGCGATGCGGCGGGCGGGTCAGTTTCTTCGTCGACGAGACGGCACGCGTCCGGTCGGGGGGAGCACCGGTTCGGGTGGCGCGATGCCGGGGCGGCGGGGTTCGTTGAACCGGAGTTGACCTTCGCCCGGTCGTTTGGCGCGCATGGTTTGTTCCTCCGGGATCCAGCCCTTTTTGTAGGAAAATTCGGAGAGGGTGGCGGTGATCTCGCGGGCGGTGCGACGGATGTCGGCGGTGAGTCCGGGGAAAATGCCGATGCCGGTGCCGACGGCGAGGCGGCCGGCTCCGAGGACGACCTGGGTACCCGTGGCGATGGTGAGGCCCGCGATGCCGCCCGGGCCGAGTGCGACGAGGCCCGTGAGGTTGGCCGCGGCTCCGGGCGGGGCATTCGATCCGCCGCTGGTGCGTATTGACAGGATGGGGACGACGGTGGGTGGGGCGAGGTCGTAAACGATGGACGTGGTGACGAGTTTGGTGCCGCCGAGGCCGAATCCAAAAATCGCCCGCAGCGCGCGGCTGCCCTGTTCGACGCGGTCGAATTGCCCGACGATCAGCCAGGCGTCCGAGCGGGGGAGCTGGCTGGGGTCCGCGATGATCTCGGTCGGCAGGAGGTTGTTGTTGATTTGCTCGGCGAGTTCTTCGCTGAGGAGGGCGGCGATGTCCTGTTGAAAGGCCGCGAGTTCCGCGCCTTCGCGGTCGGCCCGGAGATTTTCCGCCGGGGCGGAGAACGGAACGACGTAGATGCGTTTGGGCTGGGTCGCGGGGGGACTCATGACTTGGGAGCGAGGGGTTACTGAGGCGCAGCCGGTGATGAGAAGGGCAGAGGCCGTCGCGAGAACCGCTCGGAGGCAGGCTGGGAGGGATGGAGGGGATGGGATCCTCATTCGGAAATCGGAACCCGATAAGTGGATCGCGTCAATGTTTGTCGGGCGGAGTGTTGTCTCCGGAGGTGTCGTGATAGGATCTGGAGATGCGGGTGGCGGTGATCGGATGTGGGATTGCGGGTTCGGCGGTGGCCGTGCTCATGGCGCGGGCGGGGCACGCGGTCGAGATGTTCGAACGGTCGCCGACGCTGGGGCCGGTGGGGGCGGGTATTCTGATCCAACCGCCGGGGATGGCGGTGTTGCGGCGGCTGGGATGCGAGGCTGAGGTGATGCGGCTGGGTGGGCGGGTGCGGCGGCTGAGTGGGTATCGACCGGACGGCCGGACGGTGGTGGAGCTGCCATTTCCGGAGGACGGGCGGGCGGCGGTGGGGATTCATCGCGGGTGTTTGTTCGGGATGCTGCACGCGATGTTGCCCGGGGCTGGGGTGCGGGTGCGGACGGGGGCAGAGATTGTGCGGGTGCGGGGGGATGCGGTCGAGATGGTGGGCGGAGAGCGGGAGGAGGGGTTTGATTTGGTGGTGGTGGCGGACGGGGCGAACGCGCGGACGATTTGTTCGGGCTGGCGGGAGGAGGTGCCGCGGGCGCAACGGTGGGGGGCCTGGTGGGTGAGTCTACCGGATCCCGAGCGGACGTTTCCGGAGACTTTGCATCAGATTTACGATGGGCCTTCGAAGTTGCTGGGGGTGCTGCCGACGGGAATCTCCGAGGACGGGGAGACGCCGAGCGTGAGTGTCTTCTGGGGGATCCGGATGGATCGGGCCGAGGAGTGGCGGGCGGCGGGGGTGGAGGCGTGTCGGCGGCAGATGCTGGCGCTGGAGCCGCGGATGGCGGGGATGCTGGCGGGATTGCGGGAGGTGGGTCAGATGACGCTGGCACGGTATTACGACCGTTTGCCGAGCCGGTGGTCGCGGGGGCGGGTGGTGTTGGTGGGGGACGCGGCGCACGCGATGAGTCCGCACCTGGGGCAGGGGGCTAATCTGGCGTTGCAGGACGCCGCGGGACTCGTTGACGCGATTGGAAGCGGGAAGAATCTGGAGGCGGATTTGGGGCGGTACCAGGCGGCGCGCTTCGGGCACGTGCGGATGTATTCGCGGTTCTCGCGTTGGATGACGCCGTTTTTCCAGTCGGATCAGCGGGCGATTGCGGCGGTGCGGGACGCGGGGATGCCGGTGGTGACCGGTGTGCCGTGGATGCGGGAGCGGACCCTGCGGGTGCTGCGGGGGGAGGTGCGGCGGTGGCGGGATCTGTGGTGAGGGTGGGGGAGGTCTTTTCAGGGTAAGTTAAAGCATTGAGTGCGATTGATAGCACCGCTTGCGGGTTGGTCTGGATCGGTGCATAAGTTAATCTAATATGAACCGACGACTTTTGGCACCGGAGCTGCATCCGATCCTGGACAAGGTGGAGGGGGGCGAGCGGATTTCCGACGCGGACGGATTGGTTCTCTACGGATCGAACGACCTGAACGGGATCGGGATGATCGCGAACGTGGTGCGGGAGCGGATCAACGGGAACGTGGCGACCTACATTCACAATCGCTACATCAACTATTCGAACGTGTGCATTTTGCAGTGCCAGTTCTGCGCGTTTGGGGCGAAGAAGCGGGAGGACCATGCGTTTGAGCAGACGATTCCCGAGATCCTGGCGACGGTGCGGGCGGGGTTGGAGGAGGGGATCACGGAGATTCACATGGTGGGGGGGTTGCATCCGAGTCTGGGGACGGACTGGTACCTGGAGCTTTTGCGGAGCTTGAAGGTGTTGGATCCGGGACTTTACGTGAAAGCTTTCACGGCGGTGGAGATCCGGCACCTGGCGTTTCGAGTTTTCAAGAAGCCACTGCGGGAGACGATGGAGATCCTGATCGACGCGGGACTCGGGGCGATCACCGGGGGTGGCGCGGAGATTTTTGATCAGGGTGTCCGGGACCAGATTTGTCGGGGGAAGGAGACGGCGGACGAGTGGGCGGACGTGCACCGGACGTGGCATCAGCTGGGTCAGCGGAGCACCTGCACGATGCTTTACGGTCACATCGAAACGCACGAACAGCGGGTCGACCACCTGCGGCGGCTGCGGGAGCTGCAGGACGAGACGGGAGGATTCACGGGCTTCGTGCCATTCGCGTTCGAGCCGGACGGGGCGCGACCGATGCTGAAGGACATCCCGCACGCGACGGGATTCGAGGAACTGCGGAATCTGGCGGTGAGCCGGATCTACCTCGATAACATCGCGCACATCACGGCGTATTGGATCAGCCTCGGGCTACCGCTCGCGCAGGTGTCGTTGAATTACGGCGTGGACGATTTGCACGGGACGATCATCGAGGAGAAGATCTTTCACATGGCGGGCGCGACGACGCCGCAGCAGCAGACGATGTTTGCGCTGGAGAAGGCGATTCGCGAGGCCGGTCGGGAGCCGATGCAGCGGAATACGTATTATCAGCGGATCAGTCCGGAGTTGGCCGAGCCGGTGGCGGCTTAGGAATTTCTGCTTTCGCAGTTTCGATTTTCGGGTTGGTGAAGGGTGGCTGGAAAGTGGGTTCGGTGCCCTACCTCAACGCGCGACCGCTGATTGAGACTTTGGGAGAGGGGGTTGAGTTGGCGGTGCCGCGGGAATTGGGGGCGCGGTTTGTGGCGGGGGAGTTTGACGCGGCGTTGGTGCCGATTTTCGTCGCGTTGGAGCGGGGGGGCGGGCGGATCGTGGACGGGGTGGCGATCGGGTGCGACGGGGCGGTTTACAGCGTGGTGCTGGCTTACCGGGGGGAGTTGGAGGGTGTGTCGGTGATCGCGATGGATCCGGCCTCGCGGAGTTCGGCGAATTTGCTGCGGTGTTTGCTGCGGGAGTATCGGGGGATGGAATTCGAGGAGTCAGCCGTTGGGGGAGGGGCGGACGGTGCGCGGTTGATCATCGGGGATCCGGCGATTGAGTTTCGGGCGGAGCATCCGGATTGGAATTATTTGGATCTGGGGGCCGAGTGGAAGCGGTGGACGGGATTGCCGTTCGTGTTTGCGTGTTGGGTGTTGGCGGATCGGCTGGGAGAGGCGGAGGCGGCGCGACTGGCGGACGAGCTGCGGGAGGCGAAGCGAGGTGGGCTTGCGATGGTCGGGGAGATCGCGGCGGGGTCGGGGGATGCGGAGTTTGCGCGGCGGTATTTGACGGAGTTCTTGCGGTTCGATTTGGGCGAGCCGGAATGGCGGGCGATGGCGTTGTTTGCGGAGTTGTGCGGGAAGTATGGGTTGATCGAGGACGGGGGTGTGCGGCTGGTTGGGGTCTGATGGCAGGGTTAGTTGCGCACGACTTTTTTTGTCAGGAGGGCGAGGGGGGGCGGATAGAATTTCAGGATGCCGAGGGCGCGGGAGGTGATGATGGGGTGGAGGCTGGCTTGGCGGGCCAGGCGGTTGACCCAGAGGCGGCCGCGGTACATCGCGGAGTGGGCGCGGCGGTAGGTGGTGTGGGCGGAGGCTAGTGAATGGTGGGTGATGGCTTCGGCGGCGAGTTCGCCGGAGCGCATGGCGTAGGTGATGCCCTCGCCCGTGAAGGGTTCGACGACGCGGGCCGCGTCGCCGAGGAGGAAGAGACCATCGGCGGCGATCGGGGACGAGTCGGCTCGGGTGAGTGGCGTGATGGAGCGCCAGTTGGTCGTCGCGGGGAGGCTGAAGGTACGCTCGGCGTAGGCGCGGAGGGCGGGGAGGCGATGGGTGCGGGCGACGAGGCAGATATTCATCGTGGAGGTGTCGACGCGAGCGAGGCCGCCGTAGCCGTCGGCGTGGAAGATCATGCGGACGGTGTTGCCCAAGTCAGGGGCGAGGGGGGCGTGGGTCTGGATGGCGACGCGGTCGTGGCTGGGTTTGCCGAGGCGATTGGTCTGGCGGGCGGTGGTCGAGTTGCGACCGTCGGCGGCGAGGACGATGCGGGCCGCGAAGGGGCCGGCTGACGTGAGGAGGGTCCAGGTGTCGGCGGAGCGCTCGATGCGGGTGACGGCGAGGTTGTCACGGAAGGTGGCGCCGAGTTCTTTCGCGCGGTCAATGAGGAGGGCGTCGAGATCGTGGCGGGTGACCATGATTTCGCCGGTGCTCGGGGAAAGGGCGGGGGCGGGGATGGTGACGCGTTGGCCGTGGGCGCCGAGGAACTCGACGGCGTCGGCGCGAGCGTGGGGCAGGGTGAGGATGCGGTCGTGAAGGTCGAGACGTTCGAGAATGGGCCAGGCGACCGGGTTGAGGCAATCGCCGCAGACCTTGTGACGGGGGAAGGTGGATTTCTCGAGGACGAGGACACGGCGACCGGAGCGGGCGAGGTGGGCGGCGGCGACCGAGCCGGCGGGGCCGGCTCCGATGATGAGGATGTCGTGGGTCACGTGAGGTTGGTGCGGCCCGCTGCAGGGATCAGATGAAGGTCTCGGCGATTTCGTCGGCGACGAGGCGACCGGCTCGGGTCAGGCGGTAGTGGTCGTGGATGGGTTCGAGGTAGCCGGCGGATTGAAGTTGGCGGAGCTGGACGGGGTAGCTGGCGAGATCGGCGGCAGGGATGCCGGTGGAGGTGCGGAGCGAGAAAGCGATGCGCTCGGCGGTGCGGAGCGGGGGAGGCGCGGGTTCGCGGAAGTCCGCTGGATCGCGGTTGGCGTTGACTTTTTCAACGTAGTCTTCGGTGGAACTCACGTTTTTCCAACGTTGGTCGCCGACCGTGGAGAAGGCGCTGGGGCCGAGGCCGAGGTAGTCCGCGGCCTGCCAGTAGGCGAGGTTGTGACGGCAGGGGTGGCCGGCGCGGGCGAAATTGGAGATCTCGTATTGCTCGTATCCGGCCGGGCCGAGGTGGTCCATGGTGAGTTCGAAGAGATCGGCGTCGAGTTCGTTGTCGGGGAGGAATTCGCCGCGCTGGAGTCGAAGGAAGTAATCGGTGTCCTCCTCGTAGGTGAGGCAGTAGGCGGAGATGTGCTCCGGGGCGAGGGTGATCGTGCGGGCGAGGGAGGCGGCCCATTGGTCGCGGGTCTGGCCCGGCACGGCGAAGATGAGGTCGAGGTTGACGTTGGTGAAGCCCGCTTCGCGGAGGATGTGGTAGGAGCGCTCCGCTTGGGCGGCGGAGTGGACGCGACCGAGGGTGTGGAGCAGGGAATCGTCCCAGGATTGGACGCCCATGCTGATGCGATTGACGCCGAGGGTGCGGAGGGCACGGGCTTTTTCGAGGCTGACGGTGGCGGGATTCATTTCGAGGGTCCACTCCGTGACGGCGGACAGGTCCAGGCGGTCGTGGAGGCCGGACAGGAGGAAATCGAGTTGGCTCGTGCTGAGGGCGCTGGGGGTGCCGCCGCCGAAGAAAATGGTGGTGGGGCGGAGGACGGGTGCGTGTTTTTCGGCTTCGAGGAGGACGGCGTCGAGAAAGGCGCGGGTGCGATTTTTGTCGCTGGCTTCCTTGTAGAAGCTGCAATACGGGCAGACCTTCGGGCAGAACGGGATGTGGACGTAGAGGTGGGCGACGGGTGCGTTCACGGTGTGGAAACGATACGACCAGCTTCGGCGGAGCGCGATGGGGAAAGGTGGGGGTGGGAGATTGCCGGGGGGGGCGTTGCGGAAGAGGAGCTGACTGGTTTTGACAAGCTTCGGGTGGGGACGGAGAGTGCGCGGCGTGCGGACGATTGGTGTAGCGGCAATTTTGGCGGTGTTGGCCGTGGCGGGTGGGGCGTGGGGTCAGGCCGTGCCGGAAGGGGCCGACCGGTCGACGGTGTATTTCGCGATGGATCCGCAGTCGTTGGTGACGGGGTTTCAGGCCGACGATGGGGTGGTGCGGCGGATGGTGGAGTCATTGGTCGTGGCGGTGACGGGAAAGCGGTCGGTGGAGGAGGCGTGGCGTTCGCTCGTGGGGCCGGAGGACGTGGTGGGGATCAAGGTCGCGGCGGCTCCGGGGGACGTGAGCGGAACGCACGTCGCGGTCGTCCTGGCGGTGTCGCGCGGACTGCAATCGGCGGGGGTGCCGCCGTCGAAGATCCTGGTCTGGGATCGCAACGAGGAGGATCTGGTGAAGGCAGGATTTTCGAAATCGTCGCCGGATTATCAATTGCGGTGGACCGACCCGACTTCCGGATATGACCCGAAGGCCTTGCTGACGGCCCCCGTGTTGGGGAGGCTGATCTGGGGGGACAGCAAGTTCGGGGTGGCGGAGGGAACCCGATTGGAGGACGTGTTGTCCGGCGGGGAGCAACTCAGCAGCACGAGTTATTTTGCGAAAGTGTTGAGTCAGGAGGTGACGAAGGTGATCAACGTGCCGTCGCTTTGTGACAGTTTCATGACCGGGATCAACGGGGCGATTGCGAACATGACGCTTTGGAACGTCGATAATTGGCGGCGGTTCATCAAGCCGCCGACGTTCGGGGACCCTTACTTAGCGGAGATTTACGCCGATCCGAACGTGCGCGGCAAGGTGGTGCTGACGCTCATGGATGGGCTGACGTTGCAGTTTGCGGGCGGGCCGTTTCCCAATCCGAATTTCGTGCGGCCGAATTACACGTTGTTCGCGAGCACGGACCCGGTGGCGTTGGACGCAACGGCGATTCGGTTATTGGAGGAATACAAATTGAGCAATCAATTGCCGTCGATCGGGCTGCGGGCGGGGCACGTCGAGAGCGCGGCGGCGATGGGATTGGGGCGGTTTTACGAGGATGAGATTGATCAGGTACGGGTGGGCGTGGGGCTGCGGTGAGCGCCGGAGCTGGGGAAAGCTCGCGGAGACGAGGGGGAGCGAGCGGGGCAATGGTGAAGGGTGATTGGGGGGATTACGGCGGGTTGCTCGGGAGGGTGGCCAGGTCGTTTGCGATCACGATTCGGTGGTTGCCGGGGGAGATTCGAGAGACGGTGGCCCTGGGGTATCTGCTGGCGCGGGCTTCGGACAGCATCGCGGACTCTTCGGGGGCGGACGTGGCGCGGCGAGTGGGGGCGCTCCGGAGTTTGGAGGGTGGGACGATCGAGGGACGGGTGGTCGGGGAGATGGCGGGGGAGCAGCCGGTGGAGGCGGAGGCGGAATTGTTGCGGGCATTGCCGGGATTGATCGGGCGGATGCGTGAGTCGCGGGATCGGGGGCGCCTGGAGTGGGTGTGGGGGAGGATTCTGGAGGGGCAGATTTTCGATTTGGAGCGGTTTGGGGAGGGGGGCGGCGAGCTGGGCGGAGAGGAGTTGGATCGGTACGCTTATCTGGTGGCGGGATGCGTCGGGGAATTTTGGACCGAATTGAGTTTCGACCGGGTGCCGCGGTTTTCGCGAGCGGATCGGGGTGAGATGGTGCGGTTGGGCGTGGATTACGGCAAGGGGCTGCAGCGGGTGAACATTTTGCGGGACCGGGCGGCGGATCGGGAGATCGGGCGGGTTTACGTGGCGGACGCGGACTTCGAGCGAGTGAAGGCCGAGGCGCGGACCGGCTTGGAGGCCGGGCTGGAATGGGCGCGGCGGGTGGATCGCCGACGGATGCGGGTGGCCTGCGGGTTGCCGGCGCGGATTGGTTTGGAGATGTGGCCCGAGCTGCGGGTGGACGCGGTGGGGGGCGTGAAAATTTCGCGGCGGCGGTTGCGGGGGGTGATGCTGCGGGGGTTGGTGGGGTTTTGGAGGTAGCTGGTGGGGGGCGGGTGGCCAGGCGGTGGTGAGCTGGAAGCGTGGGCTCACCGACCTGATCACTCGTCTTCGGCGAGGTCCTGATTGGCTGCGAGTTTGGTGATGGCTTCGGCGATTGCGGCGACGGCGGGTTCTTCGAGCAAGTCGGCGGGGGCGCAGGGGACTTGGTAGAAGCGCGGGTCTCCGGTGATGACATCCCAGTTGCGCTGCATCTCGGGGAGCGTTGGGAAATTTGTCTCTGGCAGGAAGGCGTGGATGGTGACGTCGAGGGGTTCGAAAACGTGGCGGGCGGCGGCCTGGCGGTGGGTGGTGGCGATGGCGGTGTCGCCGGGGCGCGGGGCGGGGGGTTTTTTCTTTCCGAGGAGGCGTTTGAAGGTCGATCCGAGACCGCTTTCCGATTTGGGCGGCTCGGTCGCGAGGGTCACGATGAGCGGAACGTCGTGGCCGGAATCCAGGAGGAGACGGGCGGTCTCGACGGCGAGGAGTCCGCCAAAGCCGAAGCCGATGAGGCGATGGGGACCGTCGGAATCAAATTGACGGATCGCATCGGCGTAAGCTGCGGCCATTTCGGAAAGTTCGCGGTGAGCTTCGGCGGGTTCGGCGACGCCCCGGGCGGTGATGGCGTAGACCGGCTGATTCTCGCCAAGATGGAGGGTGAGTTCGCGGTAGATGTCGACGCTCCCGGGAAAGTCGTGGAAGCAGACGATGGGCGGGAGGGAACCGGCGGCGCGAAGGGCGGTGAGCGCCTGCCATTTGCTCTCGTTCTTGCGGGTGCGCCATTCGCGGAGAAGGGATTTGGCCGTGAACGTGCGGGTAAAATCGGTGAGCTGGGCCGAGGCGAAGCCGGCTTTCTGGCAGGTCTCGAAGAGATGCTTCGCGACGTGGGGTTTGTTCGATCCGTCCGGAACAGAACTGTCAACGTTGAGCGGTCTGCCGCCGAGCGCTCGAGAGATGATGCTGGCAAGTTTTTCATCGTCGCCGATGGGCTGGCGGACTTCCTCGGGATCGGCGGCCTTTGCTCGGGCGGGTTCTTTGGTCGGAGCCGGGAGGGCGGCGTGATCGATGCGGCCCTTTGGATCAAGGGGGAGACGGGGAATGCAAGCGACCGAGAATCCGAGGTTGGGGAGGTGCTGCTTGAGGTGGTCGCGAAAGTCGATGGGTTCGCCGCGTTGTGAGTCGGTGGGAACGATCCAGAGGTTCCAGGATTCCGCAGCGGTTTCCGCGAGAACGCAGTCGAAAATCTCGCGGTGGGCGAAGACGATTCGCTCGATGGTCTCGAGTCGGGACGTCGGAGAGCCGGGACGGAGCGTGGCTTCGAGTTCGTTGCGTGGGTAGAACGTGCCGGTGGCGTCGAGGAAGGATTCGCGGTCGGTTGGGATCAGGGTGGCTTCGGAAGAGCCGATTTCCAGCAATCCGGCGAGACCGGGGGGGAGGGGCTGCCCTTGCCAGGTGATGCGGGCGACTGAGCCAGCGGGTGGCTGGGCGGCGGGTTCGAAGTCGGTGCCGGGATCGATCTCGGAGGACGGACCGTAGAAACCAATGCCCGCGTGAAGGAGGGTGGCCGTCGGGGCGGCGGTGTGCCAGGCGGCCAGGGCGGCGGGCGAGATGCGACCGCCCCGGATGACGGTGCGGCGGACGCTGGCCGGAGCGGGCAAGGAGAGTTCGCTCAGGTAGTGGGTCCACTGGCTCCAGAAGGCGGTGGGGACACTGAGGAGGGTGACGTTGCGCTCTTCGGCGAATTCCTGGAATGCGGTGCGAGTCGACCAGCCGCCCGGGTTGGCGAGGACGACGGTGGCGCCGGAGAGAAGGGCACCGAAGAGGCTCGACGATGGTGTCGAGATCGCGGGGGGTGCCGGATTGCAGGAAGCGGTCGCCGGGGGCGATGAGGAGAGCGGCGGCGGAGGCTTGGCAGAGGCGACCGGCGTCTTCGTGAGAGACCGGGCGGCCCTCGGCGGTCCTGAGGGCCGGGTCAGTGGCGGAGAGTTCGCTGGGGATGCTGCGATTTTTCTCGCTCGACGCCTTGTCCCAAAATTCGGCGAGGGTCGGAGTGGAGCCGGATTCGGAAATGGTCAACGTCGGCTTTTTACTTTTCGAGGAAGATTGGGAAGTGGGATCCAAGATTGCCGCGGTCCCGCCCGCCTTCCAGATGCCGAGGATGACGGCGGGCCAGTGGTGGGACGTGCCGAGTTCGACGGCGACGGACGAACGGGCTTTGACGTCGAGGGTGCGGAGGTGCCGGGCGACTTGGTTCGACTGTTGGTTGAGCGTTTCGAAGGTGACGGGGCCAGTGTCGGTCTCGAGGGCGATGGTTCCACTCAGTTCGTTGGCCGTTTCGGCAAAGAGATCGTGGAGGCATTGGGGGACGAGGCTGCGGAATGGGGGGGCGGCTTCGGGACCGGCGACGAGCGTGGGTTCGTCCTTGAGGACAATGGAGAGTTCGTTGAGGGGGCGGTCGGGGTCTTCGATCAGCTGGCTGATGAGGCTAATCCAGCGGTCGAGGAAGCGGCGGGTGGCGGCTTCCGTGAAGAGACCCGGATCGAATTCGATCGCGACGGAGGCGCGGTCGGAGGCGGTGTAAACGAGCGTGAAGGGAGCGGGGTCGTGCCCGAGGAGTTGGGCGTCGGCTCCGAGCCAGCGGGGAAGGCGGGCGTGAAGGGTGTCGTTGAGATCGCCGGAGCGGTGACGGAAGGCGGCGGCGGGGCGGGTGGTGGCGGCGCCACCGGGGACCGCGGCGGAGATTTGGTCGGCGGTCCAAGTGCCGATGCCGGTGGATTCGGCGCGGGTTTGCGCGATGGCCTGGGCGAGGGCGGAGACCTTGGCGTCGGCCACGAGCCGGTGGCGGCGGGGGACGCGGGCTTCGGAACGGGCGGTGGCCGTGATCGGAAGGCGGATGGATTCCAGGAGAACGATGTCGTTCGAGGAAAGGGCGGGGGCAAGGAGGGTGGTCCAGGCCGCTTTGACGAGGTCGATGGGCTCGACGTTCATCGCTTTGGCGGCGGCGGCGAGAGCGCGGCCGTGCTCGCGTTCGAAGGTGTGGGAAACGGCGGCGCGGCGGGGCGAAGGGGCGGATTCCGGAGGGAGGGGGAGAAGGATGAGGGGGCGGACGAACGGGGCGTTTTGGAAGTGAGCGCGCCAGATTTTTTCCTCAGAGTCGTGTTCCGTGAGGGCAGCGAAGGCGGGAGCGGGATCGTCGGGGGCGGTGTCGGAGGTGTCGCCTTCGTAGCGGAGGAGCCATTCGACGAGGAGTTGCTGGAGGGCATTTTCGTCGATGAGGAGATCGTCGAAGGACCAGAGGAGGTGGAGGTCGCCGCTGGGAAGGAGAATGGTGGTGAGGCGGTGGCCCGACGCGACGGGTGAGGCCGCGTCGGAGGCGACGAGATCGTTCCAGGCGGCGCCGAGGTCGGCGGGGGCGTCGGTCTGCCAATCGAGTTCCTGCCACTCGGTGATGTCGTCATCGGATTCGAACCAGCGGGGACCGGCGGGGTCGAGGCGGGTGCGGAGAATGGGGTGGGCGGTGGTCAGATCGGACCAAGCGTCGACGAGGCGCGGGCGGTCGACACGCTCGCCGAAACTAAAGGAAAGCTGGCGGGTGTGAAAGGCGGCGCCAGCGGGCTGGCCGGACGCCGCGAGCTGCTGGTGGTGGAGCGGGGAAAGTGGGTATTCGCGCATGGGATTTGGAGAGAAGGTAGCGGAGGGACCGAGGGGGGATACAAATGCTTTTTAGCGCGAGGGTCGCGCGGGACGCACGGATCGCGAAAGATGCGGGTGGGACGGGGAATGCGGGGTCTTCCGCCGGCGTGGATCGCTGGGGCGAGTGGTGGCTTCGCCGGTTGGGTCGGGCCGGCGATTGCTAGATCGCCGTTTCTTGAATTGACCGTCTAGAGATTCCAGTCCGTGACGGCCCCTTTGGAAGCGGTCGTGACGGTGTGGGCGTATTTCGCGAGAACTCCGCGTTGGTAGCGGTTTTTTGGTTTTTTCCACTTGGCGAGGCGGCTTTTGATTTCAGCGGCCTTAATGCCGAGGGTGAGTTGGTGGGTGACGGCATCGATGGTGATGGGGTCGCCATTTCTGACGATGGCGAGCGGGCCGCCTTCACTGGCCTCGGGCGTGATGTGGCCGACGACGAACCCGTGGGTGCCACCGGAGAAACGACCGTCGGTGATGAGGGCGACGGAAGTGCCAAGGCCGGCTCCCATGACGGCGCTCGTCGGGGAGAGCATCTCGCGCATGCCCGGGCCACCGCGCGGACCCTCGTAGCGGATAACGATGACATCGCCCGCCTTGATTTTTCCGGCGAGGATGGCGGTGAGGGCTTTTTCCTCGGCCTCGAAGACCTTGGCTTTGCCGACAAATTTCTCGCCTTCCTTCCCGGTGATCTTTGCCACGGCTCCGTCGGGAGCGAGGTTGCCGCGGAGGACGACGAGGTGGCTGTCCTTCTTGATGGGGGCGTCGAGCGGGAGGATAATTTTTTGACCCTTCGGGTAGGGTTTGAAGGGGGCGAGGTTCTTGGCGAGGGTTTTGCCGGTGACGGTGAGGCAGTCGCCGTGGAGGAGGCCCGCGCCGAGGAGATCTTTCATGAGGGGGACGATGCCGCCGATGCCGACGAGTTCGCTCATGAGGTATTTTCCGGATGGTTTGAGGTCGGCGAGGACGGGGACCCGCTTCCCGATGCGGGTGAAATCGTCGAGGGTGATGTCGACGTTGGCGGCGTGGGCGATGGCGAGGAGGTGAAGGACCGCGTTGGTGCTGCCGCCGAGGGCGATGACGACCGTGATGGCGTTTTCGAATGCCCGTTTCGTCATGATATCGGAGGGGCGTATCCCTTTTTTCAGCTGATTGATGACGGCCGCACCGGCGTTGCGGCAGTCTTCGCGTTTGTGGTCGGAGACGGCGGCCTGGGCGGAGCTGTTGGGGAGGGACATGCCCATGGCCTCGATGGCGGAGGCCATGGTGTTGGCCGTGTACATGCCGCCGCACGAGCCGGGGCCCGGGATGGCGCAGGCTTCGATGGCGTTGGCCTCCGTCTGCGAAATTTTGCCGGCGGCGAGTTGACCGACGGCTTCGAAGACCGAGACGATATCGAGATTTTTGCCGTTGAGGCAGCCGGGCAGGATGGTGCCGCCGTAGACGAAGACGGAGGGGCGATTGAGCCGGGCCATCGCGATGAGGCAACCGGGCATGTTCTTGTCGCAACCGCCGATGGCGACGAAGCCGTCGTAGCTCTGGCAACCGATGACGGTCTCGATCGAGTCGGCGATGACTTCGCGGGAGACGAGGGAATACTTCATCCCCTCGGTGCCCATCGAGATGCCGTCGGAGATGGTGATCGTGTTGAAGATGGTGGCTTTACCCTTGGCGGCATCGATGCCGATGGCCGCTTCGCGGGCAAGTTGGTCGATGTGCATGTTGCACGGGGTGACCATGCTCCAGGTCGAGGCGACGCCGATCTGCGGCTTGGCGAAGTCCTTTTCCGTGAAGCCGGCGGGGTAGAGCATCGCCCGGCTGGCGGCGCGAGAGGGGCCGTCGAGGACGAGGGAGGAGTGAGGGCGAAGGTTAGGCTTCTTGGACTTGGATGCGGGCTTCATGGCGTTGAGGAAGTCAAGTTTGCGGAGGAAATGGGTTGGGATTCAATAGGAATACAACTCTGGTCGGAAGAGAAGGGGCGGAGGTGGCGGGGTGTAGGTTAAATCTTCAGGCTGGTTCACCGGTTGGAGAGCGGCGTTCGTTGTGGTGATTCAAGGCTCTCAAAAGGGCTTGGTGGAGGGCGGTGGGAGAAATGGGCTTCGTGAGGTAGTCGTCGAAGCCAGCTTGGAGGATGCGTTCGCGCTCGCCGAGCATGGCGTTGGCGGTGAGGGCGACAAGCCAGGTCGTTTGATCGCCGGATTCCGACTTCCGGATGGAGCGGGTGATTTCCATGCCGCCGAGGTGGGGCATCTGCAGATCGGTGAAGATGACTTCGGTGGGGGATGCTTCCCACGCATTCAGGAGGGCACGGCCATCGGGGTGGGCGGAGCTGGCGTAGCCGAACTTCGCGAGGAGCCGCTGGAGGAGTTGGCGGCTGATGGTGTCGTCGTCGGCGATGAGGATTGAGAGTGGGTGGCGGGCCGCGAGTTCATCGTCGGCGATGGTCGGGTCGAAGGCAGTGAGGGGGAGTGTCGGGACGGAGGAACCGGCACGGACGTTGATGGAAAAGGAGAAGGTGGCGCCTTTGCCGGGGATGGATGTGACGGAGACGGAGCCGCCCATCAGTTCGGCGAGGCGCTTGCTGACGTAGAGTCCGAGGCCGGTCCCGCCGTGGCGGACCTGGACCGATTCGTCCGCTTGAACGAACGGCTGGAAGAGGCGGCTGATGGCCTCGGCGGAGAGGCCGGGACCATTGTCGGCGATCTCGAAGCGGAGAACTTGAGCGGCGTTTCCGGAATCGCAGGGATCGGCGGTCGCGCGGATGTGGATGGTTCCAGAGGGGGTAAATTTGATGGCGTTGCCGAGGAGGTTGAGGAGGATCTGGCGGAGACGGACTTCGTCGGCTTCGACCTGGGTGGGAAAGGAACGCGGGATCTCGAGGACGAGGTCGATGTTTTTTTCGCGGGCTTTGACTTCGAGGAGTCGGCGAACGAGTTGCAGCGTCCTGGCGGGATCGAAGTTGATGGGCTGCATGGTGACCTGGCCCGCTTCGATGCGGGAGTAATCGAGGATGTCGTCGATGATGCGGAGAAGGGCGTCCCCGCTGGCGGAGATGACGTTGCTGAATTCGCGCTGTTCCGGATCGAGGTTGGATTCCTCGAGGAGGTGCGAGTAGCCGATAATACCGTTCATCGGAGTGCGGATCTCGTGGCTCATGACGGCGAGGAATTCGCCTTTCTGGCGATTGGCGGTTTCCGCCGTGGTGCGGGCGGCGGCCAGTTCGCGTTCGACTCGCTTGCGTTCGGTGATGTCCTGGACAACGCCGAGGATGCGGGTGGCTTCGGGGTTCGCGGTGAAGGAAACGGCGCGGGGCTGGGCGTCTGGAATGGGAATGAGAAGATCGCAGTGAGCGGTGGTGCCGGTGGAGCGGGCATCCTGGAGAGTTTTGAGAACTGGGGTGCTGGCTGCTTCCGGGAGGAGCGAGATGAATTCGCTGAGTTTACGGATCTCGTGATTTGGGTCCTGGCCAAGGATCTCGGCGGCGCGGGGACTGAGCGCAAACTGATCGCCGGCGAATGTCCATTCCCAGAAACCGGTGCGGGCAATGCTCTCGGCCTCGCGGAGGTGGGATTCGTTTCGACGCAGATCGCGAACGGCGAGGGCGTAGTTTTGGTAGGAGCGGGTCCCGATCCACGTGATGGGTAGGAGGATCGCGAGGCTGAAAAGGTAGGCTGCAACGATGACGTCGGTGGCTTCGCGAGCCGTTTCGACCAATTGGGCGGTCGACGCGAAGGCGATGAAAGTGAAGCCGAGGTTGTCATTGCCGGCCTTGTCCAGCAGGCGGCTGCGCGGGAGGTATCGAGTAAGATCGTGTCCGGTTTGCTCGACGATGAAAAGACCGTCCGGCGATCGAGTGCGGGTGGTCGACGGGTCCTCGAGCGCCGTCGCGAGAGAGGGGGAAAAGTCGGAGATGGAGCGATCCTGACGATCGGGGAGGGTGGCTCCCCAATCCCACTCGAAGAGTTGGCCCGACGATCCAGTTGCCGGAGCCGTCCGCGATCATCGGGCGAATGGTTTCTCCGCCGAGTTCTCGCTCCCGGAGGCGGCTGAGTGAGGGGCCGGGCAGGAAATTGATGACGAGGATACTGTCGGCAAAATTGGCGGCACCGGGCAGCCGGGTGAGTAGACGGATGGTCGGCTTGAGAGGGCGTTCGATCTCGCCGCGCTCGACATTCAGGTCGAGCGGGGAGGCTGAAATGAGGAGCGGGTCGATACCGAGGGCGGCCCGGAACCACCCGCGGTCGAGCTTGTCCTGAAGTTCGGACGCCGGTACGCGCCGGACGGTGGCGATCTGTCCGGGGCCGGAGACGGGGGAAGTGAGGTTGACGCGGAGGCGCTCCATTCCAGTGAGAGACAAGAGACGGATCTGGTCGTAGTAGCCGCGATTCGACGCGATATCGGCGGCGTCTTCCGCGATCTCGTCGAGAGTGGCTTGGTCCGTCGAGGATTCCGCGATGGCGGAGGCTGCGAGTTGGCGGAGGAGGAGGAGATCCGCGATGCCGAGCCGGATTTCGCGGTAGAATACGCTGACTTCCTTGGAAAGTTCGGTCCGGAGTCGGAGGGCCAGACGGTCCTCGGCTTTTTGGCGTTCGTTGACGAAGGCAAGAGCGGCTGCGAGCGAGATCGCCGCCGTGAGGAGAAGGCAGGTGAGCGAGCAGATGAGCTTGGACGATGCCCGTTGCTGGACCGCTGCAGCCGAAGATCGCGGCGGAGCGGGTTGCTTTGGGAGTTTCATTTGAAGAAAATTAAGCCGTGAATTGCTGGTGAGGCGAGCACGTTTCGCCACCATCTGCTGCTTGCGCGGAGCCAAACCCCGCCTAAGATACGCAACCTTGATCATGAGGAAGACATCACTTTGGGCCGCGGCGTTCGCCGGGATGAGCGCGGTGGCAGCGCGTGCGCAGGACGTGGCGGAGGCAGTTCCCGAGCAGACCGATCTTGTCGCGGTGCTGCTCAAGGGTGGCGTCGTCATGTATCCGCTCGCGGCTTTGTCCGTGATCGCGGTGATGCTGATCATCATTTTCTTTTTCTCGTTGCGGCGGGGCGGTGTGGTGAGTGGTCGTTACATGAAGACGGCGGACGCTTTGTTGCGGAAGGGTGATTACTACGGGTTGCTGGCGCTCTCGAACCGGCACAATCAGTCGGTGGCCCGGGTGATGCGGCGGACGATCGAGTTTCTGACGAAGAATCCGGGTGCGACCATCGCCGAGGCCCGCGAGATCGCGGAGACCGAGGGGACGCGGCAGGCGAGCGCGTTGAATCAGCAGATCGTTTACCTCGCGGACATTGGGACGATCGCCCCGATGGTCGGACTGTTTGGCACGGTGCTTGGGATGATCAAATCGTTCAGCGTCGTGGCGAACGGGCTCGACGCGTCGCGGCCGATGTTGTTGGCTGGTGGTGTGGCGGAGGCGTTGGTGACGACGGCGGCGGGACTGCTGATTGGCATTCCGGCGATGGCGGCCTACGCGTATTTTCGCGGGAGGGTGCAGTCGTTGATCGCTGATCTCGAGGCGGCGACGACGCAATTGATGGCGTTGATGAGTGCGAATTTCAAACCGGGATCGATCCGGACGCCCGACGAGCGCGAATAACGCCGGCTTTAGGACACGATGAATTTCCGCGCCCGCGCCCAGCCCGAGTCCTCGGGGTTCCAGATCGCACCGATGATCGACATCGTCTTTCTGTTGCTGATTTTTTTCCTGGTGACGTGGAATTTTTCCAAGGACGAAATGGAACTCGACGTTCAGGTGCCGACCGCGCGAGAAGGCAAGGAAAGTCGGCGGGCGGTGGGTGAGGTGATTCTCAACGTGAAGGCGGATGGTTCGGTGATCATGAACCGGCGGGAGTTGAACACCGAGGAGTTGCAGGTTGCGCTGTCGAAGATTCAGAAGCTTTACCCGGATCAAGCGGTCGTCCTGCGGGGGGATGAGACCACGGAATACAGTCGCATCGTCGAGGTGCTCGACGTGTGCCGGTCGGCCAACATTTGGAACGTCGCGTTCGCGACCAGTAAGCCGCAATGACGAGGCGGGTCGCGTTCAGTTTGCTCCTCCTGGCGGTCGGGTCGCTTGGCGCTCAGGAGCCGGAGATCCGGCGAGCGGTCCCGGTCGCGCCCGCGGTGCCGATCGGTGAGGAACCCGAGATCCGCCGGGCCGAGCCGGTGACCCCACGAGAGATCGAGAATCCTGCGTGGATGGACAATCTGCCGGTGAGGGCCGCGGAGGCGGTCGAACCAACCCGGCCCGCGGAGGACGTGTCGCCGGTGCCGATTCCGACGCCGCAGCCGACTCCGGATCAGGGTTATCAGCCCCGGCCGACGACTCCGGCTCCCGTGGACCCGCAGCCGAGCGAACCCCGGCGTCCGCGCGTTTCGACCGAGACTTCAACGAACCCGCCGCAGGACGAAGCGGGTTCGATCCGATTTGCGCCGTCGGCGGAGACCGAGGATCAATCGTTGCTGGCCGCGAATGGGTTTTACAAGCGGGAGATGTACGATATGGCCGTCTACGAGTACGAAAAGTTTTTGATTGCCCAGCCGCAAGCGGAGGGTCGGGACGGGGCGATGTTTCGTTTGGCGGAAAGTCACCGGTTCCTCGGGAACGGGGCCGCGGCGCGGACGGGGTATCAGCGATTGTTGGAGGAATTTCGCGACGGCGAATTTGTCGGGTCGGGGCGTACCGACTGGCCGAGATTTATTACGGGGAGAATAATTACGGTGCGGCGGTCGAGCTTTTCCGGACGGCACGCGAGAATTCCGAATCCGAAGCGATTCAGTTGTCCGCGACGTTTTACGAGGCGAATTCGCTCAACGCCTTGGACAAGAAGGCGGAGGCGCTCAAGGTCTTCCGGAAGCTCGCGAAGAAGCGCACGGACAATCCCTACCGGGACGCCGCCGATTTTTACATCGCCGAGTCGTTGTCGAAGGCCGGGGCAAAATCGGAGGCGCTGGAGGTTTACACGCGACTGGGTGACGAGGCCGACAAAGCGGACCTCCAGGCCGAATCCACGGTGAAGGCGGCGGCGATCGCGGCGGAACTCGGTCGGGACGAAGTGGCGCGGAAGCTTTTTGCCAAAGCGCTGGCGAAGCCTGCGATCGGGGATTGGCGTGGGGTGGCGAAACTCGGGGCGATCCGGCTGGCCTACGAGGCTGGAGAGTTCGACGAACCCGCCGCGCTGACGACAAAAGAGATCGGGGAGCTGCCGAAGGAAGCGATTCCGGAGGCGATGTTGATCTCGGCGAACGCGAAGCGGCAGCTCGGGCAGAAGGAAGGTGCCATTGCGCTCTACGAGCAGATCCTTGCGGAGTATCCCGACAGCGACGCGGCGGGGAGCGCGCGGTTCCAGCGACTCGTCAGCCTGGATCAGACGGACGGGGCTGACATGCTCGCGCAGGTCGACGAATTTCTGGCCAAGAGTACCGGACCCGCGGGAGCGGGGAAGGGCATTTTTGTTGAAGGCGGAGACGCTTTTCAAAATGGGCAGGTACGAGGAGGCGGCTGAGTTTTACAACCAGGCGCTGGCGTCGAATCTCCCTGAGCGGCAGCTCGAGCAGGCGCTCTTCAAGCTCGGTTGGTGTCTCGTGCAAACGAAGGATTGGCTCGCGGCGCAGCAGACCTTCAGCAAATTTATCGACACTTATCCGAAGAGCGATTTGCTCGCATCGGCTTTGGCTCAGCGCGCGACGGCGGCGCAGCAGGCGCAGGCTTACGACGAGGCGATGGCGGATTTTCAAACGCTGATCGACGAATTTCCCAAGGCTCCGGAGCGCGAACTTGCACTTCAACAGATGGCGCTGACGCTCGGGCAGCAGGAGAAGTTCGACGAAATGACGGTCGCGTTTCAGCGGTTGCTCGAGGACTACCCGGAGACAAAAGCTGCGGGTCAAGCGGAGTATTGGATCGGCTGGTCGCTCTTCGAAAAGGAGGATTACGACGCGGCGATCGAACACCTCAAGCGGGCACGCGACCTGGATCCGGAGCAATTTGGTGATCGCAGCACCGTGCGGATTATTCTCGCGCATTTTTACAAGGAGGACCGCGCGGCGGTGGCGGAAGAGGCTGAAAAGGCGACCCCGGGCGTGGTTCCATCCGACGTGATGATCTGGCTGGGAAATCAGTATTTCGAAGAGGGTGACTACGCGAAAGCGGAGGCATTTCTGGCACCCTTGGCCGAGCGCGATCCGTCGATTCCGGTGAGTCCGGAGGTTTTGATCAGTCTCGTCGAGGCGCGCCTCGCGCAAGACAAATACGACGCCGCGAAGGGACCAGTGGAGCGCTACCTGGCCGAGGCGAGGGACCCGGTCAGTCGCGCCCGGGCTTTGCTGGCCCAGGGCGAAATCGCGCTTGGAAAGGGTGAGCCTAGCGAGGCGGAGCGGCTTGCCGAGGAAGCGTTGCTCCTCCAGCCCGAGGGGAATTACAACGCCGCGGGCCGGATGTTGATGGGAGATATCCAGATGGCAACCGGAGATTACGGCGATGCCGCGCGGAGTTTTCTGACCATCGCGGTGTTGTACGACGATCCGATCGTTACACCGCGGGCGCTACGTCGTGGGGCCGCCGCGTACAAGCGCGCGGGGAACGCTGCCGAGGCGGAGAAGGCTCTCGCGGAGTTAGCGCAGCGCTATCCGACGGCGGAGGCTGGCGTGGCGAGTGAGTAGCGTCGGCCGGTTCCTGGCGTTTGTCGCGGTCATCGCGTTGCTTGTTACGGCGATCTTTTTCGCTCGGCAAAGTGGGATTGAGTCGGCGGGGGCTGGCGGGTCCAATTCCCTAGTTGCGCTCGATGCGGCATTCACGGGACTGGTTGATAGCGTTGTTCCGTCGGTTGTCAGCATCAGCGCGGATCAGGACCCCAGCGTTGCCGCGCGGATGCATCGGATTCGTGGCCTCCTCGGGATGAATGAGTCGAAGCCGCAGCTCGGGTCTGGGGTGATCGTGTCGGCGGATGGTCACCTCGTGACTAACCTACACGTGGTTGCAGGTGCCACGCGGGTGAAGGCTCATCTGAGTGACGGGCGCAGTTTCCCCGCGGCGTTTCTCGGGGCGGATCCGCTGACGGACATCGCAATTCTCAAGATTGACGCGCAGGGATTGCCGCCATTGGCTTTCGCAAACTCGGACGCCGCGCGGGTCGGCCAGGTCGTGTTTGCGATCGGGAATCCGCTGGGATTGCAGGAGACCGTGACGCAGGGAATCATCAGCGGAAAGGGTCGGCGGGCCGTGACGGAATTGACGACGGAATTCTTCCAGACCGACGCGGCGATTAATCCCGGCAACAGCGGCGGCCCGCTCGTCAACGTCCGCGGCGAGATTGTCGGGATCAATAACGCAATTGTTTTGATGGACAGTCAGGGAATCAGTTTTGCGATTCCCTCGAATCTCGCCGTGCGAGTCTACGAAGATGTGGTGAAGCGCGGGCGGATCTCGCGTCCTTGGTTTGGGGCGATCGCGTATCCGCTGACGGTGGCTATTGCGGAGAAGCTGGGGATCGCGCGGGTTGGAGGGAATTTGGTGGTGGCGGTGCTCGACGGATCGCCGGCGGCGCGGGCGGGCATCCAGCCGGGCGACGTGCTCCAGGAGTTCAACGGTAAGCCGCTACGCGACGCCGTGGACGTGCGGAATCGCCTGGCGGAATTGAAAATCGGCGACCGTGTGCAGACGACGTTTTTGCGGGATGGGAAGACCTTCGAGGTTGCGGTCGACGTCGAGGAACAGCCCAGATAGGGCGGCGGTGCCCGGTCGCGTTCCGGCGCTCGCGCGATTCACCTCATCCGTTGGGAGCCAGGGACGATTCGAAACCGCGGCTTGCGGTTTGACACGGGGCGGGGTGGCTATTTACTTCTTTCTTCCCCTGTGATCCCGACCGTCCCCAAACCAGCCGCCGAACGAACCCTCGTCATCGCTGCCGTGGTGTTGGGAACGTTTGCAATGGTGCAGCTCGTGGCCGCTGTGGTCGCGCTCGCGCCGCAGGTTCGGTTTACGACCGATGCGAGTTCGGGCGGAGGATTTGCGGCGGACTCCGGTGACGCGGTGGATTCGGTCGCCGGCGTTGCACCGACCGCCAACGTTGTCGATCAGGCGCAGGCTCTTTATTCGGCAGCGGGTGAAGCTTTTTCCAAAGGGGACTTCCAGGCCGCGTTGGAGGCGCTCGGGGAGGCCGACCACCTCGTGCCGAACGAACCGGGGATTCTGGTCCAGACCGGTGCCGTGTTGGAAGCGATGGGCAAGCGCGTGGAGGCGGTGGAAGTTTACGGGAGGATCCTGGCTTTGCCGGTCGATCCTGCGAATCCGGCGTTTGCGACGATGCGGCAGCAGGCTGAGTCGCGGATGGCCATTTTGGAGGGAGGCGGGACCGGTTCGGTTGGTAGTGATTTGTCCGCTTCGCTGCTGCGTGACGAGATCGGGATCCCGATCGGTTCGGTCATCGGCATCGTCGATGCGCGGATCGACGACGAGGACGCAGGCTTCAAGCATCTCCGCATCGCCACGAAGGCGAGTCAGGCGGAAACGGTTGATCCCGGCGAACTCAAGATCGCGGTCACGTTTTACGAACAGAATGACTACAGCGAGATCCTGCCGACGACGTCTGGCATGAAATCGGAATGGCTGAGTCCGCCGACGGATTGGGCGAACGGTGAACCCGAGCTGCTGGACGTGCGGTATTCCCTGCCGGCGGATGATCGCGGGGATCTGCCGCCGTTGCAGTATTACGGCTGGGTGCTGGGTATCTATTACAAAGGGGAACTCCAGGATTCGCGGGCCGAGCCGGTTTCGCTGCTGGATGAATTCCCGCTCGCTCTCACACGGGACGACCTATGAAAATCGTCGTTGTCGACAAGGAACTCGCTACGGCTGAGCGCTTAGCTGGCGAGCTGGATGAGGCCGGTCTTGGGGAGGTGCGGGCCGCGGGGAACGGCGAGGAGTGTCTGAAGATCATCGACGAGGTCGGAGCGGTCGACGTGTTGGTGACCGACGTCATCATGGAAGGGACCGACGGCTTTACGCTTCGCGAGTCCCTGGAGGCGCGCTTTCCAGGCCTCCCGACGATCTTCATTACGGAGTACGACCTTTCCGATTACGCCGATCGAATTGATGGGCGAACCGTTTTGATGAAGCCAATCGACGGCGGTGAACTGGTGGCGAAAATTCGGGAGTTCGGTCCGGCGACGTCCCCGGCAGCGTCGGCAGCCGCTCCTGCCCAAACGCCGTCGGCGACGCCGCGGGCTGTGACGCCGAAGGCCACGCCGACCGCGAGTGTCCCCCGAGCTGCAACGGTCGCCGCGGTTCCCGTAGCGGCGAAGACGGCTGCGGCGGCAGCATCGCCGAGGTCGGTGGTGCCGAAGGCGAGCGCTTCGCCCAAGGCCGTCCCGACCGCGACCCCCAAAGCCACGCCGTCGGCGACCCCCGCTCCGGCAGCGGTGGCGGTTCCGAAAGCGAGCCCGCGGCCCACTCCGAAAGTGAGTGCTCCGACCGCGACGCCGAAGGTTAGTCCGGGCGTCAAAGCCTCCGCCGCCCCGTCGGCGGGCCATGTCGACGCGAACGCGATCCAGCCGAAGGACCGGACTTTGCCGCCCGACGAGCTGGTCGGGACCACGCTCGGCGACTACCAGGTCGAGGCGAAGATCGATGTTCACAGCTTTGGTGGAATCTATCGGGCCGTGCAGACGAGCATGGGGCGCACCGTGCGGCTTTACGTGATGAGTTCTGAAGACGCTGCCGACGGCGGGTCGGTGCAGAAGTTCATTTCGAACGCGAGTGTCAAAGCGAACGTTCGGCACCCGGCGGTGCTGGCGGTTTTTGAAGCGGGTGAGCGGGACGGGCGTTATTTTTACGCTTGCGAACACGTTCCAAACACGACCGTTGAAGAATTGGCTGAAGAGGGGCGCAAGCTCAACGTTGCGACCGTTCTGCGGTTTCTCCAGACCGCGGCGGACGTGATGGCGTATTTTGGCAGGGAGCGGATCCAGCACGATCCGTTAAGGCCGTCGCAGTTGCTGCTCGACGCCAAGGGACAACCTCGCATCGCCAACGTTGCGGCTCACGAGGGGTCTTCCGGAGCCGAAAGCGGCGAAGAGATTCGGGCGCTGACAGCGATGTTGATGCCACTCATGGCCGTGGGCGCGGATTCGGGCCGAGCGGCGGAGTTGCTCGCGGAGGCCGGGCAGCCGCAGAGTGATTTCCGATCCTGGGCGGCGGTCGCGCAGGAAGCGAAGAATCGCCAGCCACAGGTCAAGCCAGCTGATGCTTACAAGCTCGACGCCCGCAGCCGGGCGGCGGTAAAAGCGGTCGAGGAAGCCAAGAAGAAGCAGAAGCGGACCGTCTTGCTCAGTTCATTGGGTTCCCTGGCGCTGCTCTGCGACCACCTTGGTGGTGATTTGGTTGACGCTCATCCGGCAGCCGACGGCGAAGGATTATTCGACGATGATCGAGGTCCCGGCGGGTGACTTTATCTACCAGGATGGCACGAAGGAGACGCTGCCGGCTTTTTGGATCGACGAATACGAGGTGACGATTGGGCAATACGCGAAATTTTTGGAATGGGCCGAGGAAAATCCGGAAGAGGCCAAAAAACTCGCCCATCCCGATGCGCCCACCGATAGCTCACTGGTTCCGGGTCAGTGGGCCGACCAGGACTTAGCGACCGGCCCATTTCTGGGCTACTATTCCCGAGCCAAGAGGTGGGGTAAATTTCAAGAGGCGAAGCTCAACGTGAATTCCCCCGTTTTCAACGTCGATTGGTTCGACGCCTACGCCTACGCGAACTGGAAGGGTCGGCGCTTGCCAACCGAGAAGGAGTGGGAGAAAGCGGCCCGCGGCACGGATGGCCGGAAGTATCCGTGGGGAAATGAGGACCAACCGTCCTGGGTGAGCAGCGGAGCCGATATCGACAAGAGTGATCCCACCAAGGGCGGGCAGATCGACGGCTACATCCGGTGGTCGCCGGTGGACGCGTTGGCGAAGGACGAAAGTCCTTACGGAGTCAAAGGCTTGGGGGGTAACGTTTCCGAATGGACGTCAACCTACGACGTGGATCCCAAGAGCGGGGACGAAGTGCCCGTGATCCGCGGGGGAAATTGGAACAATCCGGACACCAGCGTGACGCGGCGGCTGCTCGTTTATTACCCGATCCAGAGCGAGCAAGGCCTAGGCTTTCGCACCGCGTCGGATCAACCCCCGACTGAATGAGATTTTTGTTGCGATCTGGAATCCTCGGACTGCTTTGTTTGGCGGCGGTTTCGACCATCGAAGCGCAGGTGCGCGTCGATCTCTCTTTACCGCGTAGTCTGTTCATTCGCTACGAGCCATTGCTGGCGGTGGTCACGATCACAAATCAAAGTGGCCAGGAACTCGAGCTGGCTGACGAGGGGAACTACAAGTGGTTTAGTTTCAAAATTCAGACAACGGATGGGCGTTTGGTGCCGCCGTACGATCCGGATTACCAGCTCTCGCCGATCCAATTGGGTCCCGGTCAGAAGGCCAAGCGACTGGTCAACCTCACTCCGCTCTATCCGCTCACGGAATTTGGCGTCTATCGGATCACCGCATCAATTTACGTGCGGGAATTAAACCAATACTTCAGCTCGATGCCGCCGTTGAACATTGAGATCACCGAGGGGCGCGAGTTGTGGCAGGAGACGGTGGGTGTGCCGGACGGCGGTCCGGCCCGGACGATCACGTTGTTGGCGCACAGTCTGCCGGACACGACGCAACTTTACCTCCGGATCGTCGACGCGGATGGCCGGATTTTTTGCACTCACCAGCTGGGGAGGTTCGTTTCGTTTGGGGTCCCGGAGGTGAAGCTCGATGCGACCAACAACGTTCACATTCTCCAGAACGTTGCACCGCAACAGTTTCTTTATTCCCTCATCTCCTTGTCGGGAGAGGTTCTTGAGCGGAAGACGTATCAGGCGGTGAAAGAGAAACCTCGGTTGGCTCGCGATACCGCAGGCGGAATTCAGGTCATTGGAGGTTACTACGTTGACCCAAATGCGGTGCCTGAAGAAGGCGTTGCGGCCAAGCCTCCCGGGGTCGGAGATCGGCCGGTTCCCGTGCCGACAAGCGCGGAATGAGCGTTTGCTCCAGTTAGCTATCCGGATCGTCGACGCCCCCAACCCCGAGGTAGCGAACGATCATTTCTGGTTTTGTTTCATCCAGTTGCCGATGACCTGAGCCCGATCTGAGGGTTGGTCGGGTTCGCTGGTGATGGGGGTTTGGTAGGGAAGGTTGGCGAGTTCGAGGCTCCATTCGGGGGATTCGCGGAAGGCGTGGTAGGCCCAGTCCCAGCCGTATTCTTCGAAGAGCGCGATGTTGTCGGCGAGGTATTGGGCACCGCCCGGCGCCCAGCGAGGGACGCTGAACTCGCCGACGAAGATGTGGACGTTGTGGGCCAGCTGGAAGTCGCGGACGGGCTGGAGTTTGCGGCGAAGGGCATCCCGGTCGAAAGGGCGGTTGTTGAACGTCCCGGGGTAGGCGGGCTTGTCTTCCGCGGTCTCCCAGGGGCGGTCGATACCTTGGTGGGTGTATTCGTGGGGCCAATACATGTGAACTTGGTAAATGACTCGCGGGAGGTCGATGGGTTCCATCCAGGCGAACGCTTCGGGCGCGTCCCACTGGTCGACTGCGAGCAGGATCGGTGTCTGTGGATCGATGGCACGGATCGCGGCGGCGACGCGTTTCTGAAGGAGCCACCAGTTGTTGACGCCGGGAGGGGCGGGTTGATTTTGGACGGGTTCGTTGAGGGGATCGTAGGCCCAAAGAGCGGGGTGGTTCTTGAACCGGGTGGCGATTTTCTTCCAGATGTCGACGAAGACATCCTGAAGCGGCTGCTGGGTGAGCATGGTGAGGGTGCCGTCGGCGAGGCGCCCGCCAGGCGGAGCGTGGAGATCGACGATGACGCGGATGCCGGACGCGGCGGCGCGATCAAGGACTCGCTCGAGTTCGGCGAATTTGGAGTCGAGCCAGGGACCGTAGAGTTGAGGGTCGGCGGGAATGGCGGTGCGTTCCCAGTCCGGATTGATGAGCTGCCAGCGGAGGACGTTGGCGTTCCATTCTTCTAGCCCGGATATTTCACGGGTCGCTGGGAAGATAGTGTTTGGAAGGTGACGGAGGCGTTGCAGGCGATTGAAGAGGCGATTTTTGGGTCATTGGCGGTGGGTGAAGACAGCACCCCCAACCCCCGTTGGTTTTTGGGTGCCGGGGACAGCACCAGAGGGCGTTCAGGCCGAACTGAGGCGAGTGATCGTCTGGGCGAAAAGGCTTTGATAAGGGTAGGCGCTGGAGAAAAGCAGTCGGATGCGGCGGGTGTTGCGCAGGATGACGGTTCCGATTTTGAGGATTTTCAGGCGGATTGTGCCGACTTGAGCACGGGCCAGTTCCGTGCCCACCAGAGCGACGCGGCGGATGGTTTCCAGGAGGACGTAGGCCGCGCTTGAGAGCAGCAATCGGAACTGGTTGGCCCACCAGCCCGAGCAACTGGTGCGGTCGGCAAAGAGCCCGAGTTGCTGCTCCTTGATGCGGTTCTCCATCTCGCCGCGCGCGCAGTAGGTGCCATCGTAGAGCGCCTGCGGATCGCCAGTGAGACTGGTCACGACGAAGCGTGGATTGGCTCCTTGGACGCTGTGTTCGGCCTTGGCGATGACACGCCGCTGCCGATCCCAACTCCCGGCCGCGTAATCGATCCACACGAAGTGGCGCTGCTTCTCTTTGGTTTGTTCAAAGCGCTTGGCGGCGTGCTCCCGGGCTTGCTCAGCGAGTGCGAGCAGGCGCGAGTTCTTGGCCAGCCCAACGATGTAGTCGATCTCGTGCCGATCACACCAACGCAGCATCTTCCGGCGGCAGAAGCCAGAGTCGCCTCGAAAGATGATCTTCACATCGGGCCAGCGCTCTCGCAGCCGGGTGACCAGCAACTTGAGGATTGCCCAAGCGTGGCGGGCAGGATCGATATTGCTGGGACGCAGGTAGCTCACCAAGAGCTGCTCGCCGCAGAAAACATAGAGCGGTAAAAAACACCAGTCCCCGTAATAACCGTGGAAGGCCCGCCCAGCTTGCAGTCCATGGACCCGATCATCAGTGGCGTCAAAGTCCAGGATCAGCTCCTCGGGAACGCGCTCAAAGCTGGCCACGAACTGCTCGACGAGCACCCGCGACATCGCCCATGCCGTGTCCCGATCCGCCCGGTTTTCAAGTCGACACAACGTTGGACTGCTGGCCAGCGCATCACCGCGCTCGACCACGGTCTGCCACACCAAATCGCGCCGCAGCGTGTCGTGATCGTTGAGGTCTTCGTAACCCAAGGCCAACCCGTAAACGCGCTGGCGCAAGAGGTCGATCTGGCGATGAGTGATCTGACCGGCATCCCGCGGATCCTCGATCACCGCGTCCAACGCCTTGAGTAAACCCGTGCGCCGATCCGCTGCCCGCAATGCCATCACCCCTCCGTCACTGGACACATCCCCGCCAGTAAAACTCCCTTCGATCTGACGTCGATCAAAGCTTGGAAAATGCAAGAACTCCCGGTTACATTCTGGCATTGGCGAAGTTCTTTTTGGTTGATGTCATAACACCAACAACCTTAGCGGTTTATCCGCGGAACTTCGCCAACTTTTTACTCCCTCCGTGAAATATCCGGGCTAGAGCATCGAAATCGGCGGACTGGTAGGCGGCGGGGCCCACGAATCCGCGGAGGCGGGTGAGGTCGTGGCCGCGGAACGGGGGATCATCGAACGTGCGGGGTCGGCGGCGGAGGACTTCGACGGTGAGGTTGGCGATCCACGCCGTGCCCGAGCATTCCTGGAGTCCGATCTGGAGTTCGCCCGCGGTGGCGTCGGAGTCGACGCGGATGAGGAGCGAGGAACGTTTCCACGGGAACGTGCCGAAGAGGAGTCCTTCGTTGAACCACTTGGGGCCTTCGGGGGGATGTCCCAGAGATCGTTAAAACTAAGCGGTGGCAGGAGTCGGGTTTATGGGGTTGGTTGAAGTTCTGGGCAAGTCGGCATTTCGCAACCGGAGTCGATTGGAGCGTAGGACTCGGAGCGTAGCGTAGAGGCCGCAGCGGGGATCGGCTCCGGTTGCGAGCGCGTCAGGGCCTCCCGGAGTTGCGGCAGATCCTCGGCGTGACGAATGCGACGGAAGCCGTTTTCCGCCCACAGCAGCCCTGAGGCCGACCAGCGTTCGATCATGTCGCATCGCACGTCCCAGCGTTTGACGTTACCCGTGGCTTCCCTCCAGTTGCGAATGACGTTTTCGATGGCGTTGGTGCTCAGTAAGGTGACGTTGAGCGTGGCGGGCACTTCCAGGCGATGCAGGGTCAGCGCCTCGTCCCGTCGCTCGGCCAACAGAAGGGCGGCGGCACCATTGCGCTCGGCGACGAACTCCCGCAGATCTTCGAAGGCTTCTTCGCCTGCGGCCTTGCCCTGAGCTTGGCGCAGACGCCCGAAGAGGCGCTGGCTCTCAGCCCGATCCCGTTGCCGAAGTCGGTCCGCGATGTTGCGTTCAAGGTGGATCAGGCAGACCTGCTGGCGTGCGCTGGGCCAGACGCGGCTCACGGCTCCTTTGATGGCCGCGGAACCGTCTCGCACCACCAGGAGTGGCTTCTGGCCGCTCGAATGCACTCCGCGCCTTTCCAAGCGGCCAATGAGCCGTTCCACGGTCTCACGGCTCTCCGAGCTGCCCACTTCAAAGTCGAGGACTTGCTTGCGTCCCGAGGCTTCAATCCCCAACGCGATCACTACGCAGTTCTCGCCGCCGATGAAAACCCCATCGATCATCACCGCCAACCAGTCCGTTCCCTTCAACTCGCGCTCCCGGACCATCGCCAATTGCTCCCGGCTCTTTTCCTCCCACATTCGCGAGATGGCGCTCTTGCTGATGGCATCCTTTTTGACTCGGCCCAGTCCTCGTTGCGACATCCCTTCGGCCACCAGTCCGACGACTTCCTCGAAAAGTCCGCTCTGACTCGATGCCGCCCGGTAACTCTCCAGTTCGACTTCGCCATCCTCGACGTGACGCACCCGGGGTCGCTTCACGCTTTCCTTCCCTCCGTCCAGATACACGCTGCCCTGCTCCGAGCCGCCCCGTCGATACTCGCTCTCCGCCTTCGGGTGATACTTCGGCCCGCAGAGGCTTTCCACCTCGCTGCTCATCATTTCCCACAACGCCGCTCGAACCGACGCCTTCATCAGTTCGTTAAATACTTCGCTGGCTTCTCTTTCTCCGCCTTGCAGAAAGGCTTCTCTCAGTTTCTCTTGGTTCATGGTGGTGGTTGGTTCTTTTGGCTTTGACACCTCCACGCTCTCGCGGGGATGAACCTGCCACCACCTCTATTTTAACGACTCACGGGACACTTCCGCCTTCGGCAACCGAGGTGTGATGGAGTTGGCACTTGATTCCGTTGTAATCGAGTTTGGGTTTGGTGACGGAGTCGGCGCGAACGTCGTAGGAAAGGAGGATTTCGTGGTCGCGGAGGGGGACGATGTCGAGGGGAACGGTGACGAGATGGCCGGCGGATGCATTTTCGGGGGTGGCGGTGACTTTGAGGGATTTGCCACCGGTGGGTCCTTCGCCGACCCATCGCATTCCCGGGGGCAGGTTGGGGGTGGTTTCGGGGGTGAGAACGAAGACCGTGCCGGGTTCGATGGCGTGGGTGGGTGGGAGGGAGGTGAGGGTGGTGAGCGCCAGGAGGGTGAGGGTGATGGGGTTGCGCATGGCCGTATTTACTACGGGAGTGGGGTTCGGGCAAATGCGGGGGAGGGGCGCTTCGGGCTCCGGTTGGAGCCGGGGAGGGACGCCACGGGCACACGCGGGACGCGGGTGCTCCCCATTGAGTTATGGACGTGGTATGGGTTTAAGAATGCGAAGGTTTTTGGTGATTGGTTTGGCGTTGGTTCTCGTTCGGTCGGCCTGCGGGCAGACGTCTGCGGATGAACAGGCGAGGTTTCTTTCGGGTCTGCGGTTGCCGGCAGGGTCGGTGCTAGCGGGGTTTCAGCAAGATCCGAGGTATCTGGAGCACGGAGCGACCTACGCGGAGACCTGGCGGGGATTTCACAAGAAGTACTTTGCGCCGATGCGGGAGTGGGCGGCGGCGAACGTCGAGCCGGTCGTGGGGCGACCGCGGGTGCTTTATTATTTGTTCGGGGGGCCGGACTTCGTGAATGCCTACGCGATGTTTCCGAACGCTTCGGTTTACGTGTTGGGTGGATTGGAGCCGGTGGGGTCGATGGTTCCGCCGGAACGATTGGACGCGGCGCGCGCTCTGGCTGGGTTGGCGAATTTGAGAGAGTCGACCTTGGTAACGCTACAGTTCAGCCATTTCATCACGAAAGACATGAAGGTGGAACTGGAGGAGACGGATTTCCGAGGGGTGATGCCGGTTCTCTATTCGTTCGTCGCGCTGACGGGTGGAAGGATCGTGGGGGCGGATTACGTGGGAATCGGGGAGGCGGGCGCGGTGACGTTGACGTCGTCGGTGGTGCCGAGTGGGATGGCCCCGGGACTGCGGATCGTTTTTCAAAAGAAAGATGGTTCGGCCACGCAGACGCTTTATTACGTGAGCGCGGATCTATCGGACGACGCCTTCAAGCTGGACGGATCGCTGTCTCGATGGATGGCGGGGATGGGGCCGGGGGTGGGCTATTTGAAGGCGGCTTCGTATTTACTGCACGAGCCGTATTTTTCGAACGCGCGGAATTTTTTGCTGACGAATTGCACGGCGATCCTGCAAGACGATTCGGGGATTCCGTTGCGAAGTTTTCTCACCGCAGATTGGCGATTGAACTTCTTCGGGGACTACACGGGAACGCTGGAGATTTTTCAGAAGTACGTGCAGCCGGAATTGGTGCAGGCCTACCGGACGCCGGGCGGAGCGCGGGAGTTGCCGTTCGGAACCGGCTACAAGTGGCAGCCGGGGGCGTCGAATTTGCTGCTGGCCGTGCGGGCACCCGCTGCTCCGCGGGCGGTCCCGGTGAATCCGTTGTGAAGAGAGATGGTCGCAAAGCTAGGAACGGAATGAAAAAGAGAAGGCTTCCCGCTGACGCGGGAAGCCTGTCCAGAATCCTTAGAATCTGTTCAAAGACGCATCTTTACAGCGTCTTGCAGAAGTCTTCGAGGCGATCGAGGCCGGTTTTGATGACGTCCATGCTGGTGGCGTAGCTGAGGCGGATGGTCTTGTCATCGCCGAAGGCAACTCCCGGGACGACGGCGACGCTGGCCTTGCTGAGCAGGCGGTCGGCGAAATTGGAACTGGTGAGTCCGAGTTCGCCGATGTTGACGAGGACGTAGAACGCTCCGAGTGGCTTGACGGCGGAGATGCCGCTGATGGCCTCGATACGGCTCATCATGTAGTCGCGGCGGATGGAGAATTCCTCTCGCATGTCGGTGACGGCTTGCTGGTCGCCCTTGAGCGCGGCAAGGCCGCCCTTCTGCGAGAAGGAGCAGGGGCCGGAGGTGCTGTGGCTCTGGAGCGAATCGATGACCCGGGCGATTGGCTCGGGAGCGGCGAGGTAGCCGAGACGCCATCCGGTCATCGAGTAGGCTTTGCTGAATCCGTTGATGGTGATGGTGAGGTCGTAAGCTTCGGGGGTGACGCCGGCGACGCTGACGTGTTTGGCATCATCGTAAATGAGCTTTTCGTAGATCTCGTCGGAGAGGATGTAGATGTCCTCCTCGGCGGCGACTTCGATGATGCCCTTGAGTTCCTCGCGGGTGTAGACGGAGCCGGTTGGGTTACCTGGCGTGTTGATGATGACCATCTTGGTGCGGGGGGTCATCGCGTTTTCGAATTGCTCGGCGGTCATCTTCCAATCGTTCGCCTGGGTGGTTGGAACGAAGATTGGGATGGCACCGGCGAGTCGGACCATTTCGGGGTAGCTAAGCCAGTAGGGGGCCGGAATGATGACCTCGTCGCCGGGATCGCAGGTGGCCATGATGGCGTTGTAGCAGGACTGCTTGGCTCCGTTGCTGACGATGACCTGGCTGGGTTTGTAATCGAGGCCGTTCTCGGAGCGGAGTTTCTGGGCGATGGCTTCGCGGAGTTCGGGGGTGCCGGAGGACGGGGTGTATTTCGTGAAGCCCATCTCGAGCGCGGCTTGCGCGGCGGCCTTGATGTGATCGGGCGTGTCAAAATCGGGTTCACCGGCTCCGAATCCGCAGACGTCGATGCCTTCGGCTTTGAGCGCTTTCGATTTGCTGTCGATGGCGAGGGTGAGGGATGGGGTGAGTTCTTCTACGCGGGTGGAGAGTTCCATGGTTCGTTTGTTGGTGGGCTTTTTTAAAAGTCGAGTTGGCGAGGCTACCGGGGGGCGAAGTGAGATTCAATGAGGGGTTTAAAATTATTACGGTCGATCCCAAGGATGCTCATTTCGCGGGTGGCGTTGTCGACGGAGTCGGACGCGTGGGCGGCATTAATCATCATGGTCGAGCCGAATTCCCGGCGGATCGTGCCGGAGGGGGCCTTGGACGGATCGGTGGGTCCGAGGACCTGACGGATCTTCGCGACGGCGTCGACGCCCTGGTAAATGAGGGCGACGCATTTCTCGCTGCCGGGGGTGTCGCGTTGGTCGGCGGGGGTCTGGGAGGGGCGGTGTCCGGTCATGAACTGGACCAGGGACTCCCAGTGGGCGCGGCCGGCGATGGGGCCGAGCATCTCGCCGAGTTGGCGCTCGACGGTCTCGTCGAGGGGGAGATTGAGTTCCTCCTCGGCGGCCAGGCGGGTGCGGCGGGCGGTCGTCTCCTTGAAAACCTCCTGGAGGACGGCGAGGACGGGGCCGTAAAATTGTTCGGCTTCGGCGACACTGAGGTTGTGGACTTTGAAACCGATGATGGAGAGGCCCGTCTTCGAGAACGTGTCGATGACGGCTCCGGGACGGGCATTCGGGAAGCGGAAGTTGTCGGGCTTGATGAGGACGAGAGTTTTTTCGACGGTCGAGCCTTCGGGGTAGGGGACGACGCCTTCGAGGATGCCACCGTCGGTGTCGGAGTGGCGGGCGAAGAGTTGGAGATTCGCGGTCGCCGTGGCGACGGTGGGCGCGGCGAGGGCGGCGGGTTCGAAGTAAACGACGTCGTCGCCGTCGGTGACGTAATCGCCGTACGTGTCGCGGATGGTTTCGCCGGCGGTGCGGGGGTGGGCGATGTGGCCGGTGATGGTGCGGACGGTTTCGACCGCGTTGTCGCCGCGGAGGACGAGCATGAGAACTCGGCGGCGCTTGCCCGCCGGGTTGGGTGAGAAATTTTTGACCACGTAATCGCGGATGAGTTCCTGGGTGCGGCGGTGGCGGTCGTCGGTTTCGGTGACGATGGAGTCGGCGTATTCGGCGACGAGTTCGGCGCTGGGTGCGAACATGCGGCCGGCGACGAGTTCGAGGCCGCTGCGGGAAAGGAGCCGGGACACGATGCCCCCGGTGCGCGATTTGCGAATCGAGTAGGGAGTGATGAGGACGTAGGCGAGTTCGGCGGCCATGGAAGACTACAAATTGCCGACCCAAGCGACAGCGTTGGGTGCCTCTCGAAGCGGGGGGTGGGAAGCTACCGGGGTGCGGGGTGGGGGGTCAAGCGGGAGTTTTTACCGGTGCCGGGGATCTTCGCGATGGCGAAGTGTCGGGCCGCCGGGTTGCCGGTCGCGATTAGGCCCGGCCGAGGTAGGTGCCGTCGGCGGTGCTGACCTTGATCGTTTCGCCTTCCTTGATGAAAAGCGGGACGTTGATGATCTTGCCGGTTTCCAGGGTGGCGGGCTTCTGGACGTTATTGGCGCTGTCACCCTTGATGCCGTCGGCGCTCTCGGTGACCCTCATTTCGATGGTGGAGGGGAGGTCGACCTGAACCGGGCGGCCTTCGACGGAGAGGACGTCGACCTTGAGATTCTCGACGAGGTATTCCTTCGCGTCCATGATGAGGTCTTCGTTGAGCGTGATGGTTTCGAAGGTGTCGGGGTCCATGAAATGCCAACCGGTCGGGTCGCTGTAGCTGAACTCGAGGGTCTGGCGGTTGGTTTCGACGACGTCGACTTTTTCCGTGGAGGAGAAGCGGACGTCGGCTGATTTGCCGGTGCCGATGTAGCGAAGGATCACCTGCACGAAGGCGCGGAGATTGCCGGGGGTGCGGTGTTGGACGTCGAGGACGATGGCGTCGTTGCTGTTGTAGCGGACGGCCATTCCTTTGCGGAGATCGTTGGCGAGCATTTGGATAAAAGTTCGGAGGTTTCGAGGTTAGGGGTTCTGAAGTTGTTAGAGCAGTTTTTGGCGGGAGAGGTCCTGAGAGTCAACCATGCCGATGGGTTTTCCGCTTTCGTCGACCACGACGAGATCGTCGATGCGGTGGGTCTGGAGGACGTGGAGAACTTCGGCGGCGAGTTTGTCGGCGGCGATGGTGACGGGGTCCCGGGTCATGAGATCGGCGACCGGTCGGGTGCCGATGCCGGGATCTTCGGCGTAGTGGCGGGCGAAGTCGCCGTGGGTGAAGATGCCCGCGAGGCGGCCGGATTGGTCGGTCACGACGGCGGCTCCGGCGCGTTGGGAGGTCATCGCCTTGATGGCGTCGCGGATGGTTGTTTCGGGAGAGACGAGGGCGAGCTTCTCGCGGGGGCGCATGATTTCGGTGACGCCGAGCAGGAGGGCGCGGCCGATGCTACCGCCGGGGTGAAATTTCGCGAAGTCGTCCTTGTTGAAACCGCGCGCTTCGAGGAGGACCATGGCGAGGGCGTCGCCGAGGGCGAGCATGGCGGTGGTGCTGGAGGTTGGCGCGAGGTTGAGCGGGCAGGCTTCGCGCGGGACCGAGACGTCGAGAACGGTGTCGGCGGCGGAGGCGAGCGACGAGTTCGCGCGCGCGGTGAGGGCGATCAGACGGACGTCGAAGCGGGCGAGGGCGGGGAGGAGATTGGTGAGTTCCTCGGTCTCTCCGCTGGTGCTGAGGGCGAGAACCGTGTCGCCGTCCGAGACGATGCCGAGATCGCCGTGGAGGGCGTTGAGGGAATTGAGAACGACCGCGGGACAACCCGTGCTGGTGAGGGTGGCGGCGATTTTTTCGCCGACGTGTCCGGATTTGCCAACGCCCACGACGACAACTTTGCCGCGGGCAGTGACCGTGGCGAGAATGGTGTCGATGGCGCGGGTGAAGGATTCGTCGAGGCGGTCGGCGACGGCGTGGAGGCCTTCGATTTCAATTTCGAAGACGCGGCGGGCGCTGGCGAGAGTGTCCATGGGAGGGAGATGGTGAACGGTGACGGGTGACTTGTGAATGTTGGAATGCGAGGCGGGGGCGGCGCGATTCGGATGCTTGCGTCAATCGGGTGGTGGCTGGCAGGTTGTTGGAATGGGTGGGATTCTGAAACTGAAGTTGCACTGGCAAATTCTCATCGCGATGGCGCTAGCGTTTGCGGTCGGGATTTCGTTGCCGGAGGGAGGAGTGGTCGGCGGGATCGACGTGGTCGGGATCTGCGCTTACGTGGGTCGGTTGTTTCTGAAGCTGCTGCAAATGCTGGTGGTTCCGCTGATTGCAACGTCGATCATCTCGGCGATCGCACGGTTGGGGGAGGAGAATGCTTTTGGGCGGCTGGGGCTGCGGACGGTATTGTATTATTTGACGACGACCGCGCTGGCGGTGGGCGTCGGGTTGCTGGTGGTGAACGTTGTCGGGCCGGGGCGGGTGGGACCGGAAGTCTCGGAGCGGATGATTGCGTCGTTGGGGGAATCGCGGGCGGACGTGGAAGCTGCGGTTTCGGCGGGGACGGATTCGGGGTCGGTGCTGGCTCAGGTGTTTGAACGGATGATTCCGAAGAACATCTTCGGCTCGCTGGGCAACAACTCCGACATGCTGGCGATCATTTTCTTCGCGGTGCTGTTTGGGTATTTCATCACGAAATTGGAGTCGGGGCCGCGGGCGGGGTTCCTGAGTTGGTGGGAGAGTGCGTACGCGGTGATGTTGTTGATGACGGACTGGGTGATTCTGTTTGCGCCGATTGGGGTGTTTGGGTTGGTGGCGGCGACGGTGGCTGAGACTGGGTTTGACGCGCTGGGGCCGGTGATCACGTTTTTCTTCACGGTGGCGGCGGCGCTGGGGATTCATCTCTTCGTCACGCTGTCGGTGTTAATGAAAGTGTTGGGGCGGGATCCGATTGCGCATTTCCGGGTGATGCTGCCGGCGTTGCTGACGGCGTTTTCGACGGCGAGTTCGAGTTCGACGGTGCCGGTGACTCTGGAGTGCCTCGGCAAGGACGGGTACAATCCGAAGAAGGTGAACAGCTTCGTCGTTCCGCTGGGTGCGACGATCAACATGGACGGAACGGCGCTTTACGAGTGCGTGGCGGCGATGTTCATCGCGCAGATTTACGGGATTGAGATGACGTTTGGGACGCAGTTTCTGGTGGTGTTTTTGGCTTTGGCGACGTCGATCGGGGTGGCGGGGGTGCCGGCCGCGAGTCTGGTGGCCATCGTGATCATCCTCGGGGCGATCGGTTTGCCGATGGAGGCGATTGGGTTGATCCTGGCGGTGGATCGGGTGCTGGACATGGCGCGGACGGCGGTGAATGTTTTCAGCGATTCGTGCGGGGCTGCAGTTATTGGTGGGTCGGAGATGCGGCGGGCGTGATGGGCGAATCGGCGGTGGCAAGTCATTGATCCGTGGTGGGGCCGGTTGGATTTCATTGAGCCATGCTGAATTTCGAACGGCTCGTTGAGGAATATTATCAGCCGCTGTTTCGGTTTGCGCTGAGTTTGGCGAAGAACGAAGGCGACGCCGGCGATCTGGTGCAGCAGACATTTGCCCGGTGGGCGCGGAAGGGTCATCAGCTTCGGGACGAGTCGAAGGTGAAAACGTGGCTTTTCACGACCCTGCGGCGGGAGTTTCTGGAGACCGTGCGGAAGGGGAAACGGTTCAGCGACGAACCGCTCGAGGCGGAAGCCTCGGAAGGGGCCTGCGACCCGACCCAGGCGGACGCGGTCGACGCGGCGACGATCATGGCGATGGTAAATGATCTCGCGTTGGAATACCGGGAGCCCCTGTTGCTCTTCTATTTGCGGGGATTCAGCTACGCCGAGATGGCGGAGGTTTTGGAAATCCCGATCGGGACGGTGATGTCGCGTTTGTCGCGTGGTAAAGCCCAGCTACGAGAGAAAATTAGTGAAGTCTGAAGCGAAATTTGAGGATCCATTGGACGAGGTGATTGCTGGGAAATTGGCGGCGATCACCCCGCCGAACGGGCTGTTTGAACGCTGCCTCGCGGAGGGTCGACGGGCGGCGAGGCAGAAGCTCTTGAGTCACGCGGTGCTTCCGCTGGCGGCGTTGCTGGCAGTGGGCCTGCTGATTTACGGGTTGGTGACCTGGGGGGGCGGGGAGTTGGAGGGGAATTCGCTGCGGGCGGCGACGGCTGATTGGGCGGAGTTTTTCGATTCGGATTTCCGGCTGGAGAAAGTGACCGCCGACCTGGGTGAGATTCGGGCGTGGTACGCGGCGGGAAACAGCGGCGAACCGGTTTCGATTCCGCAGAGCTTGGAGGAAGCCGAGCCGTTAGGCTGCCGGGAGATTGAATGGGGGGGGGAATCGGGATCGTTGATTTGTTTCAAGATGAAAGACGGGCAAATCGCTCATTTGATCGTAATTTCGAACGGCGCGTTTTTAGATCCTCCCGGGGCCGCGCCCGAGGTGGCACGGGTTGGCGATTGGACGAGGTCGGCTTGGAGACAGGGGGGAATGACTTATCTGTTGTTTTCACCCGGGGACTCGGAGTTGGGGTGAGGTGGGGGTGCCGCTGGCAGAGATGCGGGCGGGGCGGAAGGGCCGGCGCCGGTCACCGTGATTTGACGGCGGGTGGGTTGTCGGCTTTGCTGAGCGGCTGATGAACGAGGGGTGGTTTAATTTTAGCTTTCCGGACTTTAGTTTCGCGTTTCTGAGCATCCTGCTGGAGGGAGCTCCCCTTTTTGCTGTTGGGGACAATCGTCTCGGGGTTGATCGATCAGTTTCTGCCGGCGCGCTTGATGACGCGGCTGTTGCCGAGGAACGCGTACGCGGGGGCGGCGGTGAGTGGATTGTTGGGGTTCGTTTTCCCGATGTGCGAGTGTGGGGTGGTGCCGGTGATTCGTCGGTTGATGGCGAAGGGACTGCCGGTATCCAACGCGGTCGTCTACATGCTTTCGGCTCCGATCGTGAACCTGGTGGTGGTGCTCAGCACTTACGCGGCGTTCCGGGGACAGGCTCCGGAGTGGATGACGGGACTACGACTTGGGGTGGGATACTTCGTCGCGGTGATCGCTGGGATGGCGGTGCATAACCTGTCGATCAAGCACGTGCTGCGAACGAACGTCCTGGCTGAAATCGCGCAGCCGCGCGGACTGGATGGCGGCGCGGCGGGCGGCGGGTTTTGGCTGAAAATGGCCGGGGCGGTGCAGGTCATGGTGGCCGATTTCTTGGACATGATGGTGTATTTCATCGTCGGCTGTGCGGCGGCGGCGATCTTCAGCACGGCGGTGAATCAGGAAGTGATTCTGCCGCTGGCGACGAGCACGGGAACGGCGACGTTCTCGATGATGGGATTGGCCGCGGTGCTTTCGCTGTGCAGCACGACGGACGCGTTCATCGCGGCGACGTTCGTGTCGTTCCCGGCGGTGGCGAAGTTGGCGTTCCTGGTGTTTGGCCCGATGATGGACATCAAATTGATGTTCATCTACGCGTCCATTTTCAGAAAGCGGTTTGTCTTCGGAATGGTCGTTGGACTGTTCGTGTTGGTGGGGTTAATTTGCGTTCGGCTTGCGGTCGTCATTCAATGAATCAACTCGTCCATCGTTTTCTCTCCGCCGGAATCCTCATGGTTTGGGGTTCGGTGATGGGCATCATGTATTTCACCGGTCGGATCGAGAGTTACCTTGCGCCGAGCTTCCGGATTTACGTGGCGATCGCGGCCGGGGTCCTGGTTTTGCTGGCGGTAGTGATGTTGCTCATGCCGCGGAGTGTTCGGCCGGAAGATCTGAGTGGCTGCTCGAACTCGATGGCGCGCTCGGTGCCGGGGCACGTGTTTGCGGGGGTCGTCCTGGTGGTGCCGTTGCTGGTGGCGTTTAAGTATTCGCCGAGTGAGTTTGGGGTGACGACGATTCTGAATCGGGGATTTGCGGACGTGTCCGGCAACCTGCCGGGTCGGGCGACGATGGTGCCGGAGCCGCTTTTGCCGGGCGAGGATCCGTCGGACGTGCCGGGGGCGATGTTTGCCGACACACCGGCTTCGGACGTGAGCGAGTATCTGGCGAGGAATGAGGACGGTCAGATCATCGCGGAGCTGATTGATCTCCTTTACGCGGCGCAGGAGCCGACGATGCTGCCGGATTTCGAGGACAAGGAAGTCGAATTGACCGGGCAATTTATGCCGGGCGAAGGAATCCCGGGGGCGCAGGGGAAGCTGGTGCGAATGATGGTCGCGTGTTGTGCGGCGGACGCGCGACCGATTGCGGTGGACGTGAAGACGGGAGATGGGGCCGGTGCTCCGGAGATGTCTTGGGTGAAGGTGACGGGGACGGCGCGATTCCCGGTGGTGGGAGGGAAGCGGGTGCCGGTGCTCGAGGGGGCAAAGCTGGAGAGGACGGATCCACCGGAGGAGCTGTTTATCTATTGATCGCGGGTCCGAAGGTTGGGAAGTCGGCGCGTGGCTCTGCGGTCATTTTTTTGGTTTGTTTTGCGGTGTTTGGGGTCGCGCGGGGGGACTGGGCGGTGGCTATGCCGGGGTGGAATTATTCGTTCCCGCGGGATCACGGGGATCACGCGGAGTTCAAGACGGAGTGGTGGTATTTCACGGGTAATCTGCGAGCGAAGTCGGGGCGGGAGTTTGGGTATCAGCTCACGTTCTTCCGTCAGGGAATCACGCCGCCGGGTGATCGGGAAGAGAGTGAGTCGCGGTTCGTCGCGGGGAACATTTATTTCGTGCACTTTGCGGTCACTGATCTGGCGGAGGAGGAGTTTCGAGGATCGCAGATTTTGTCGCGGGGGGCTTACGGCGAAGCGGGGACGGCGGAGGCTGGCAGGGTGGCGTGGGTCGAGGGGTGTGAGGTGCGGACGCTGGACGGCGGGGATGATTTTCAGATCGTGGGGGTGGACGGCGGAACCCGGTTGGAGCTGACTTTGCGATCGACCAAGCCCCCGGTGGTTCACGGTGAGGAGGGAGTGAGTCAGAAAGCGGCGGGTGCGGGGCGGGCGTCGCATTATTATTCGCTGACCCGGCTGGCATCGGTGGGCAAGGTGACGTTGGACGGGGAGGACTACGCGGTGGAGGGGACGAGTTGGTTCGATCACGAGTGGGCGACCAACCAGCTGGGGAAGGATCAGGTCGGATGGGATTGGCTGAGTCTCCAGTTCGGCGACGGGACGGAGTTGATGTTGTTCCAAATCCGCGAGCGGGATGGGGGGAGGAGTTCGTTTTCGAGCGGCACCTTCGTGCGGGCGGATGGAACGACTGAGGGGATCACGGAAGGCGAATTCACGCTGGAGCCGGGACGGGAATGGACGGGGCCGGTGACGGGCGCGGAGTATCCGGTCGAATGGCGGGTGGCGGTGCCGAAGCTCGGATTGGAGCTCGAGGTGGCGGCGAGGATGGACGGGCAGGAACAGGTTCTCAGGCCGATATCCTATTGGGAGGGGAGTGTGCGGGCGGAAGGGACGGCGGAGGGGGTTGGTTATCTCGAGATGACGGGATACGGGAGCGAGGTGGTGGGGATGTCGGCGGAGCGGGAGTGAGGTCCGTGCAGTTGGAATCCCGAGGGGGTTCCGGGGGTCCTTGATCCCGGAGTCAGCCGCCCTGGACGGGGGGCATGATCGAGATGACTTCGCCGGGCTGGATGGGGTGGGTGCGGTCGACGTAGTCCAGGTTGGCCGCGAGGAGAATCTTTTCGTCCCACTCGGCGAGCTTGGGATACTGGGTGAAAATTCCGCCGAGAAGGACGGCGATCGTGCTGCCGTCGGGGAGGTTGACTTCGATCTCGTGTGCTCCGGTGATATCGCGGAGGACGGAGTAAAATTCGACCTTGGTTGTCATTTTCGTTCGATGGCTTCCGGTGTGAGGACACCGATGAAGGGGAGGTTGCGGTATTGCTCGTTGTAGTCGAGTCCGTAGCCGACGACGAATTCGTTGGGAATGTCGAATCCGACGTAATCGGCGTCGACTTCGCGGGCGCGTTCGACATTTTTTCGGAGGAGGACGCAGGTGCGAATGCTGAGGGCGTCGCCTTTTTCGGAGAGGCGGGCGCGGATGGCGTGAAGGGTGTGGCCGGAGTCGAGAATGTCGTCGAGAAGGAGGACGTGGCGGTCGGTGAGGTCGGGGAGTTCGGTTTGCTTGAAGTTCACTTCGCCGGTGGTGGTGGTGCCGTGGTAGCTGGAAACGCTGAGGCAGTCGACCTGAAGGGCGAGCGGGACGCGGCGGAGGAGGTCGGCCATGAAAATGAAGCTGCCGTTGAGGATCGCGATGACGGTGAGGTCTTTGTCGCGGTAATCGAGGGTGAGCTGATGGGCGATCTCGTCGAGGCGGCTGAGGATGGTGGACTCGTGGAAGAGGACTTTACGGATGTCGTCGAGCATGGTGGCGGTGATCGTGACTGGTGAGCGGTGACTTGTGAATGGTGGAATGTGGAAACGTGGATTGCGGAGAGTTTCGTGTTATGGGTGACGGGAATGGTTCGAGTCCCCCGCTGGAAAATCCGTGACGTGTTGGATCTGGAGGCTGCCGTGGAGGCGGACGCCGGGGGGGACGAGGCGGAGTTGTCGCGACGGGATCGGAGGATTTTTCAGGAGTTTGTGTCGGGCGGGTCGCACGCTGCGGCCGGGAAGATGCGATTGTGGCTGGAGGCGCGGCGGCGGGAGGACGCGGGGGAAATTTCCGTCGGGGACGTTTACGCGGGTGCGGTCGGGACGCTGGGTTGGATCCTGGTGTTGGCGGGGCTGCTGATCGGGGCGGGGCTGGCGGGATCGCAGTTGGTTTTCGCGGGGGATCGGCTCATCAGCGTGACGACATTTTTCTCGGTGACGGTGTTGTGGCAGGTGGTGGTGTGGCTGGTGCTGGGGGTGTTGCTCATCGTGAAGCGGCGTCCGGTGGGCGGGTTGATCGGGTGGGGGTTGAGGCGTGGGTTGGCGGCGATCGGGCGGGCGAAGTTGGCGGCGTGGGGAGAGCTGGACGGGACGGAGCGGGCGCGATTCTCGGCGGTGCTGGGGCGGGTGCGGGCGAAGCGGGCGGTTTACGGTGACTTGCTGATCTGGCCCGTCGTCACGCTGGCGCAGATTTTTGCAGTGGCGCTGAACGTCGGCATCGTCGGAGCGACGTTGTGGTCGGTGGCGGTGTCGAACCGGGCGTTTGGGTGGGAGACGACGCTGGAGGTGACGTCCGGGACGGTGCTGGAGATTGTGCGGGTGATCGCGTGGCCGTGGTCCTGGCTGCCGAACGCGCACCCGTCGCTGGTGGCCATCGAAGGCAGTCGGATCGCTTTGCTCGGGGGGATGGAAAACGTCGAGGCCGCGGTGGTGTCGTGGTGGCCGTTTCTGGTTTACGCGGTGGTGTTTTACGGGCTGTTGCCGCGAGTGATTTTGCTGGTGGCTTCGGTGGTATTTCAGGGTCGGGCGCTGGCGGCGGTGGAGTTCCGGCACGCGGAGTGCGCCCGGGTGCTTCGGCGGATGGAGCCGGTGGTGGTGGCTTCGGAAGCGGGGGAGAAGGCGGGAGTCGCCGGGGGCGAGGTTGGCTCGCCGGGCGTGAATCCTGGGGCGGTGGACGTTTTGCTGATTGCGAAGGAGATGGTTGCGGGGATGAGTGGAGGGGTGATCGAGCGGTTTGGGTGGGGAGAGGCGAGGAGGCTGGAGGTCGAGATTGATTGCGCGGAGGCGAACGGTGAGGAATTTGGGCGGCTGCGTGGGGAGCGTGGGGCGGTGGCGGTGTTGGTCGAGGGGGCGCGCCCGCCCGTGAAGGCGATGATGGAATTTTTGCGGAAACTGCGGGAATCGGTGTCCGAGCAAGCGGAAGTGATGGTGGTCGTCGTCGCGGAGGACGGTGCGGCCTTTGACTACGCGGATGCCTGGGCGGACTCGGTGGCTGGACTTGGGGATGCGTTCATGAGGGTCGAACGGGCGTGAGTGAGCAAGCGGAGATCAAGGTGCCGTTTTTCGCCTGCGTCGGGGCGGTGAATACGGGGAAGACGTCGACGATCGCGGCGTTGATCGAGGACGACCGGTTGCGGGTGACGAGTCGGCCCGGGGAGACGACGAACTGCCAGTCGTTCGTGGTGGAGTTGGAGGGTTCGCCGATCGTGGGGTTCTGGGATACGCCGGGTTTTCAGAACGCAAAGTCGGCGCTGGTGCGATTGCGGGAGCTGGAGGATCCGGTGGGGGATCCGCTGGACGCCTTCCGGGAATTTTTACGGCTGCACGGGAACGACCCCGCCTTCTCGGAGGAGTGTAAACTTTTTCGTCCTCTGGTCGATGGGGCGGGAGTGCTCTACGTCGTCGATTCTTCGCAGCCATTTCGGGAGATCAACGACGCGGAGATGAAGATTCTGCTCATGAGTGCGCGGCCGCGGATGGGTCTGATCAACACGACGGCGAGTCCGGTGCACGCCGGGGTGTGGGAGGCAAGACTGGGTCAGCATTTCAACCTTGTGCGGCGGTTCGACGCGCACGAGGCGGATTATTTCGACCGAATGGAATTGCTCAAGGCGCTGATGGGAATCGACGAGAAATGGCGCGGGGCGTTGGAGCGAGCGGTGGAAACTGTACGAGCGTGACTGGGCCGGGCGCCGGGATGATTGCGCGGAGGAGATGACGGAGCTGCTGCTCGATGCGTTGCAGCACCGCGAGACCGCGGCGGTGGGATTGGGTGGCGGAGAAGAGCGGAAGCGCTCGACGGAGCTGGTCCAGAAATTTGAAGCGTCGCTTCGGCAGATCGAGGATCGGGCGCATCGGCGAATCATCGAAGTCTTCAAGCACCACGCGCTTTCGCCCGGCGAGGCGGGCGGGGCCGGGGGGGCGCTCCGGGATGTGGATTTGTTCAGTGAAGACGTGTGGAGATTCGGCGGACTGGACGAGAAGCAATTGGTCGTGTCGGCCGCGGTGGCTGGCGGGTTGGCCGGGTTTGCGGTCGACGTCGCTTTGGCTGGGCACGCGTTGGGGGCGGCAACGGTGATCGGTGGGGCGCTGGGAGGCGGGAGTGCGTGGGTGGCGGGGAAGCAGAAGCCGCAGATCGAGGTCGACCTGCCGGGGCGGATGGGGCGGGTGTTTGGGCGTCAGAAATTCGCTGGTCGCGACCTGCGGGTAGGGCCCTTGAAGGCGCTGAATTTCCCGTGGATCCTGCTGGACCGGGTGTTGGCGGTGTTTTTCTACTCGGCGCGGCGATCGCACGCGCGGCGGGACGAGTTGGAATTTCGGCTTGATGAGCAGATGGAGGCTTCTGAGTGGGCGGGGTTTGCTGACGCACGAGTGGCCGGAGGACGTCAGGAAAGAGTGCGAGCGAATTTTTACGATGATCCGGAAGGGACGGGCGGGGCTGCCGGAGAGTCGGCGGCTGCGGGAATTACTGGGAGAACGGCTCGAGGGCATTGCTGCCGTGCGCGGCGGGGGAAGAGAGCAACGCGGGAGCTGAATCGCCGAGCGCGGAGAGTCACCGATGCCTGGTCGGCCTTGACGGGTGCTCAGCGGGTTCGGATGACCTTCACCTTCTGCGGGCGGGAGCGGTTGTTGACGGTGTCGAAGGCGAAGACTTTGACCACCGTTCGGCGCTTTTTCAGACGGATCTTGATCTTCCAGCGACGGAGGCCTTCGGCGTTTTTGAGGCCGCGCTGACCGCTGGCTTTGTAGGCTATCCGATCGACGGCGACGTTGTCGGTGGCGTTGCCTCGGATGGTGACGCGGGGGCGGCGGGTTTTTACTTTGGACTTCGATTTGAGTTTGAGAGTCGGGCGGTCGAAATCCGGGCCGGGAAGCGGGGTGTCGGTGGCGCCGCGGAAGTCGGCGATGATCGGTCCGGATGTGCGGAACGTGGCGGCGTTATTCGTATCGTCGGTCACACCGGTTGGGGTGCCGAAGTAGGCGAGTTCGGGTGCCGAGAGGCGTAGGATCCGAGTCGCGCCGGCGCTGCTGGTGTCGGAGGTCGAGGCGACAACGGTCGTGAATTTGGAGCCGCCAGAGGTCGTGAAGAGATGAGCGAACGAGTCGGGGAAGTAGCTGAATGGTGTCGACGAATAACTGCTCCGGAGGTGTCGGCAACCGTGATTGTGACCGATCTCGTGAACGAAGGTCGACGTGGGGTTTTGGGCGCGGATGACATTGAAGGCGTTTTTGAGACCGATGTTCGATTGTGAGGTCACGTTGGCCAGTCCGCCCGAGACGCCATTCTCGATCCAAAGGGAAACGATGTCGGCTTCGGCAGCGTCGCGCAGGGCGTGAATCTGATCGATGGAGCCGTCGGAGATCGACCGAACTTCGCGGAGGGCGCGGTCGAGATTTTCAGTGGGGGGGTAAACGTATTCGATGGGCTGAAGATCGACCACGCGGAAGGTCGTCGGGACATTTGAGTCGACCATCGTGGAGTTTGCGTCGGTGACGGCGGTCGCGATTTTAGCCCGGATATCGGCGTCATCGGTCGGATCGGACGCTGATCCGCCGAGGACAACTCGGGCCTGGTCGTTGAAGAAGATCGCAATGTCGATGGTGGTGGTGGCACCGAGGGCCTTGATGGTGCGGCGCGTCGTGGATGGGGTGTTTGGTGCGGCGGTGTCGGCGTCGGAGTCCATCTCGAGATGATCCTCGGTGGCACACTGAAGGTCGTCGGCGGGGGTGATGCGGTTTACCTTGAGCCGGTCAGTGTCGGCGACTCGGCGAATCTCGTAGTTGCCGACATCGGCTCCGTTTATCGAAGCGTAAATGGTGTCGCCGGACGTGCTGATCGCGATGCGTCCCAGGGGCGAGCCTTCGATCTGCGCGGCTAGCGAGTGGGAACCGAGGACAGCGTTGTCCTCCGAGGAGGTGATGACGAGAGAGAGTTCCTGGGTGGCGGAAAGGTGAAGCGTGAGGCGGTCGCCGGGGAGGTAGTCGGAAATCGGCTTCTCGCCGAACACTTGGGCGAGGGTGGCATTTCGATACAGCGGGGCATCCATGGGGACGGAAGCGGTGGATTGGAGCGAGGGACTCGGTGCTGAGATCGCAGTCGGCGTGGTCGTCCCCTGGGGGGCTGTCTGTGCGGTGGGTGGCGTCGGATGGGCCTGCGGCGTCTCCGCCGTGTTGGTTTGTTGATCGGAACGCGACGAGGCTTGAAATGCGACGAGGGTGACCACGGCAAGGAGGCAGAGTCCGATGGCGATGCGAGCGGCGAACATTACGCCTGCACATTATCGAATACAGGGATCGCGTCCAAGCTTAAGTGCAAGAAGGGCGCAACTTACGTTGCGCCCGTCGGGTTGCGGATCGGCTTCAGCGGGGTCAGGCGAGGCCGACGGCGGATTTGACGCGGGCGAGGACGGACTGGGCGATGGCGTTCGCCTTCTCGGCACCGGCGGCCAGAACTTGATCGACGTAGAGTGAATCGGCGACGAGCGCGGCGCGGTGCTCACGGATGGGGGCGAATTTTTCCCAGGTCGCCGCGAGGAGGCGCTTTTTGAAGTCGCCGTAGCCGTGCCCGCCGGAGCGAAAATCGGCGAGCATTTGATCGTAGTCGGCGGGTGGTGCGACGAGTTTGTAGAGCGCAAGAATCGTGGAGTCGTCCGTGGGCTTGGGGTCTTCGACGGGGGTGGAGTCGGTGGGAATGCCCATGATTTTCTTTTTGAGTGATCGCTCGTCCTCAAAGATGTCGATCGTGTTGCCGTAGCTCTTGGACATCTTGGTGCCATCGAGTCCGGGGACGGTGGCGGTGGTCTCCTGGATGCTGGGTTCGGGGAGTTTGAGCGTCGTTGGACCGTAGGCTTCGTTGATTTTGACGGCGATATCGCGGGTGACCTCGAGGTGTTGTTTCTGGTCTTTGCCGACGGGGACGAGGTCGCTGTCGTAGAGCAGGATGTCGGCGGCCATGAGGACAGGGTAGGCAAAGAGGCCGTGGGTAGCGCTGAGGCCACGGGCGGTCTTGTCCTTGTAGGAGTGGCAGCGTTCGAGGAGGCCCATTGGGGTGATCGTCGAGAGAATCCAGGCGAGTTCGGTGACGGCGGGGACGTCGCTCTGGCGAAAAAAGGTGGCGCGGGCGGGGTCGAGGCCGCAGGCCAGAAAGTCGATGGCGAGGTCGCGGGTGTGGGAGCGGAGAGCGGCCGGGTCGCGGACGGTGGTGAGCGCGTGGAGATCGGCGATGAAATAGTAGGCGTCGCCGCGATCCTGAAGGTCGATGGCGGGAAGCATCATACCGAAGTAGTTACCGAGGTGAGGTTTGCCGGAAGGCTGGATGCCGGAGAGGATGCGCATGGGTGTCGGTGGTAGAGGGAGTTTTGCGCCAACGAACCGGGATTGACAGGATTTACCGGGTTGAGCGGAGTTTTTTGGGGGCGGCGCGCTGGCTTTGCTCGACTTGCCGCTCGCACGTGGGACGCGAGCGTTTCCCGTCGTCTACTTCGTGAGGGTTTCGTCGCGTTCGATGAGGTTTTGCCAGGCGGTTTTGTAGTCGGGATCGTAGCGTTGATCCTGAAAATCGAACATTTGGGCGCGGAGTTCGATGATCTCGGTGACGCGCTCCGTTTGCCGGTCGAGGGCTTCGCGGAGGGCGCGGGTGGCGGCCGGGACGCGGTCCCAGAGAATGGCGTAGGAGTCGAGGAAGTCGCGGGCGTAGTTGCCGTCGGCGCGGTCGCTGGGTTGCCAGAGGTTTGTTGTCGGGATGGGGAGATCGAGGAGTTGGGGGGCGATGTAGACGTTCTTGATGACGGCGCGTTCGAATTTTTCCACGGCTTCCGCGTCGCGCCCGAAGTGAGCGTGGAGCAGTCCCCAACCGAAAAGAAGGGCGGGTTCCACGTAGTCATTCGGGTAATGCCGCTCGTAGTGGGCGAGGGCGTTTTCGGCGGCTTCGTAGTCTTCGGACAGCAGGAAGACCATCGGGATGAGAAAACGAGCGCCCTGGTGGTCGACGGGGTTGGTGGTGAGCAGATCGCCGAGGCACTCTGCGGCGGCGAGGTGGCGGCCCTGATGCCAGAGGGTCATGGCCCGGCCGAAGACGGCCCGCAGGTAGGGCCGGGTGGCGCGGTCGGTCCACCAAGTGGGACTCGCGCTTTCCCACCTGGGTTGCTCGCGGGCGATGGTGGCGTCGTACTCGCGGAGGGCGCGGGTCCAATCGCCGCGCCGGAATTCGGCGTCTCCGAGTTCGACGTGGGCCGGGGAGCACTCGGCATCGCTCGCAATTGCCTTTTTGAGGAGGGCGATCTTTTTGGACTCGGAGCGGACGCGGAGGGCGGTGTTGACGAGTCCGGTGGCGAGTGCGCGATTCTCGGGTGGTTGATTCGTCGAGTAGTGGGCGACGACTTTCTGGGTGATGGTGCTGAGTTCGTCCCGGTTGCGGGAGGTGGGGCGGTTGAATTGCAGCGAGACGTTGAAATCCTCGGCGAAGTCGGTCCAAGCCTCTTCGTCCCAGTCCTCGCTCTCACCGATGATGAGGCGATCGGGCGCGCCGAGTCGGTCGATGAGATTGCCGAGGAGCGTTTCGATGCGGGCTTGATCGAGTTCTTCGAGGATCTCGGGTGGGGCGACGGGTGAGCCGGCGGCGTCGATGACGATGAGGAGAGTCGGGAGAATGAAGTCGTCGCCGGCAGGAAGCGGCTCTTCGAGATCGATCCAGAAGAGCGTCCAGGTGGTGCGGGCGGATTTGAGTGGTTGGACCATTTTGAGACAGGTTCCGAAGTTTTGGAGTTTTGGGGTTCTGAAGTTTGGACTTCAGGCGCTCCAGGTGATCTCCATTCGCTGTTTGCGGGCGAAGCGGTCGATGTAGTGGAGTTCGCGTTCGTTCACGCCGTGTTCGTGCACCATTTTCGTCACTTTGACGTCGAAGCAACAGTATTCGGCGATTTCGAGGATCTTGCCTTCGCGCCACCATTTGATCGCGTCAAGGCCTTCGGCGATTTTTCCGACGCCGAAGGTGCCCTTCGCGAGGGCGTCGAGCGGAAGGCGGTGGCCGATGGCTTTCTCGACGTCAACCATGAGGTCGAGCGTGGGGACGTGCTCGTCGAGCGTGAGAACGGTGTATTGGGTGAGGACCTGGTAGTCGAAATTGATGAGATTGTAACCCACGACGAGGTCGGCGCGGCGGAGCTGGTCGATGAGCTTCTCGACGTTGGCTTCGGAGTAAATCGTGTAGCCGCCCAGGCCCGTGCTGTAGGTCACGCCAATCGACATTCCCATGAGGTCTTTGCGATCCCAGCCGCCCACGTCATTCGCGGTGCGCTGGGTTTCGAGATCGAAGTAAACGATGTCCATCCGGGGGAGGTTACAATTTATGGTTTGCGGTTTACGATTTATGATTTTGAAAATGCCGGATGAAAATTGATCGAATTGCGCACGTTTGCCTGATGACCGACGACCTGGCGGCGACGCGGGAGTTTTACGAGCTACTGGGGGCGCGGTTGGTCTTCGAGTTTGAGCGGAAGGGGGAGATCGTCGGTTTCTACTTGGGGGTGAGCGAGCGGGACTTCATCGAAGTATTCAAGGCTGGGGAGAAACCGGGTTCGGAGCGAGGTCAGGCGTTGGACCACGTGTGTTTCGAAACGGCCGACCTGGATGGGCTGCGCTCGAAGCTGGCGGTGGCCGGGTGTGAGCCGGGCGCGATCAAATTGGGGTGCGATGGCTCGCGACAATTTTGGGTGACAGCGCCGGAGGGGACGCGGGTCGAGTTCCACGAGTACACGGCGGAGAGTGCGCAGTTCCGCGGCGGGGTGGTGGAAGTCAACTGGTGAAACGTCGTGCTAGAGTTCGGGGGCGTTGAAGGTGTCGCCTTGGGCGATATCGCCGGATTCGAACCCTTTGAGGAACCATCGCTTGCGTTGCGCGGACGAGCCGTGGGTGAACGAATCGGGAACGACGCGGCCCTGGGCCTGACGCTGGAGTGTATCATCGCCGATGGCTGAGGCTGCGTCGATGGCCTCGTCGATGTCCCCGGGTTCGAGGAGTCGCTGGGCGTGGTGCGCCCACACGCCGGCGAGGAAATCGGCTTGGAGCTCCAGTTGGACCGAGAGAGCGTTGGCTTCGGTGCGGGAGACGCGGGCCTGCTGCCGTTGAACCTGGCTACTGATGCCGAGCAGATTCTGGACGTGGTGGCCGACCTCGTGGGCGATCACGTAGGCCTGGGCGAAATCGCCGGGAGCGCCGAAGCGCTGTTGGAGTTCGTCGAAAAACCCGAGGTCGATGTAGACGCGTTGGTCGCCGGGGCAGTAAAATGGGCCCATCGCGGCGGAGGCGTTGCCGCACGCCGAGGAGACCGCGTCGGTGAAGAGGACCAGGCGCGGAGCGCGGTAGGTTTCGCCCTGCTCGGCGAAGATTTGAGTCCAGACGTCTTCGGTCTCGCCGAGGACGGCGGCAACGAATTGCGAGGCCTCGTCGTTGCCGGGTGGAGCGGTCGGCGCGGAAGACTGGCCGATCCGGGCGGCCGGGCTGTCCATCTCCTGAAGCAGCGCCATCGGATCGCCGCCGAGGACGACGAAGAGAACCAAGAGGACGACGCCGCCGAGACCGCCGACGGCGATGCGGCGGCCGCCGCGTTGACCGCGGCGATCTTCGACGTTGGAACTTCGGCGGGCTTGTCTCCAGCGCATTGCAATTCACTGAACTGAAATGCGGGGAAACACCATCCGGAAAATCGGGGAAAATTCAGCTGGCGAGCGGGCGAGCCATTCCGTGATCTGGCGCGGTGAAAAGAAGGCGAGGCCCTCGAGTTCCTTCGGGCAGGGGATGAAAGGCCCCTCGTGGGTGGCTCGGTAGATCTGGAGAAATTCGTGGCCGGTTTCCGGACTGCAGCCAAGTTTGAAAATGGGGGTGAGGTCGGGGACGGAGATGCCGATTTCCTCCTGGAGTTCACGGTGGGCAGCTTGGTCGTAGGTCTCGCCGGCGTCGACGTGGCCTGCGGTCGAGGAATCCCAGAGGCCCGGGTTTTTGTCTTTCCAGGGGGAGCGCTTTTGCAGGAGCAGTTCTCGGTTTTGATTGAAGACGAGAATGTGAACGGCCCGGTGGCGGAGGTCGTGGGCGTGGACTTCGTCGCGGTGGCGGGTGTCGATCACGTTGTCCAGAGCGTCGACCACGTCGAAGTCCTCGTCGCCGCGCTGAGCGAACGCCGGAGCGACGAAGCGGGTGAGTTCCGTCCATTGAGCGATGGAGAGTTCTTCGGCGCGGGCGGTTTCGGGGATGCCCAGATGAGCGGCGGTGGCGGCCCAGCGGTCACGGAATTCGCCCAGGTGGCGGTGGAGTTGTTTGCGGCGCTCGGAGAAGCCTGCGCGGACGAGACGGTCAAAGAGCGGGGCATCGCAGAGGGGCGTATCGGTGAGGGGACGGGGAGTGATGACGATGACGGACGAATCGACCTTCGGTGCCGGATGAAAGACGCTGGGCGGCAGGGTGCGGAGGGCGCGGATCGACCAGCGGCGGCCGATGCAGACGGTCATCGCGCCGTATGCCTTCGTGCTGGGACGGGCGTTGAGGCGGTCGGCGAGTTCGCGTTGGAGCGTGAAGACGAGGCGGGTCGGGCCGAGGAGGGGATCAACGAATCGGTCGAGAATGGGTGTCGAAACGTAATAGGGGAGGTTGCCGATGATCTTGAGGGGGCCGCGGCCGAGGAGCTCACGGGTGTCGAAGGTGGTCGCGTCGGCGTGGTGGAGGGTGACCGCGGCGGCGACGCTGGGATTGCCGGGGGAGGCAAATTGCTCGCGGAGGTGCGGGATGAGGCGGGCGTCTTTTTCGATGAGGGTGAGCGAAATCTCCTTTGCCGCAAGGATTTCGGTGAGGCTTCCGAGGCCGGGACCGATCTCGACGACGTGGTCGCCGGACTCGATTTCGAGCTGGTCGACGGTCCATTTGGCCAAGTTTTGATCAAAGAGAAAATTTTGACCGAGCGACTTGGTGGGAACGGTCTGTAAACGCTCCAAATTAGACTTTATCTCTTTGAGGGTCAAGGTGTTGAGTTTGGTGTTGCGCGGGTTTGTTCACACGCGGGTTGTGAATAAATTACGGAGGCGGCGCGGAGTTGTCGCCAAGTTATTCACATCGATTCGGTGGGTCAGATTCCGCACCGGGATCCGTGCGCGAAGGCGAGCGCGGTCGGTGGCTATTGCGTCAGCGCAAGAAAATCCATCCGCACACACCTCCGGCGAAAATGAGGAGGGCGGGATTGATTTTTTTTCCGAAGTAGAGGACGAGGAAGACGACGGCTGCGAAGGCGAGAGTGGTCTGGCCGACGATGGCCGTGCGGGCGACGGCGATGGTGCCGGCGGCCATGAGGCCGACGACGATTGGCGCGAAACCACGGGAGACCGCGAGCTGCCAGGGGTTGCCGGCGAAGTGGTTCCAGACTCGGCCGAAGAAGAAGGCGATGAGGCAGGCTGGTGCGAAGAACCCGAGGAACGCGAGGATGGCCCCGGTGAACCCGGCGACGTGGTAGCCGAGGGGAATGACCATGAGCATGTTCGGCCCGGGGACGAGTTGGCCGAGGCTGTAGATGTCGCGGAATTGGTCGGCGGTGATCCACTGCTCAGAGGTGATGGTGTAGGCCTTCATCTCGGGCAGGACGGCGGTGCCGCCGCCGATGGCGAGCACGCTCAGGAGCGAGAAAATGCCGAGGATGTCGAATTGTTTCACGGGGGTCGGTGGATCGGAAGATTTCGGTCGGCGTCAGCGTTTACGCGGCGTGTCGGGGGGATTGCTCAGATCCTTGCGGGGGCGGTAGAGGAGGTTGGCGATGGGGCCAACGGTGACGAGGACGATGAGGAGCGAGACGTGGAAGAAGCTGACGAGGAGGAGGGTGGTGATGACGAGCGTGAGATCGAGGCGGTGCTCAAGCTGCTTGTGACCGATCTGGAGAGTGACGGCGAGGAGGAGCCCGACGCTGGCGGCTCCGACGCCTTTCAGGACGGCGTTGATGGCGGTGTTGTCGGGGTTCGACGCGTAGACGAAGGTGAGTGCGAGGATGAGGATGGCTCCGGGGAGGACGATGCCGAGGAATCCGGCGATGGCCCCCGCCGGGCCGCGAAGCTTGTCTCCGACGAGGACGGCCAAGTTGGTGGCGTTGAGGCCGGGGAGGGTTTGGGAGATCTCGAGGACTTCAAGAAAAGCGTCGTCGTCGAGCCAGGCCTTCTTCGTCACGAGGCTGTTGCGGAGGTAGGCGACGACTCCGCCACCGAAGCTGGTCGCTCCGATGAGCAGGAAAGTCAGGAAAATCTCGGTAACGCTGGGAAGGCCGCCGGTGGCGACATTCTCATCGGCGAACCGGCCAGGGTCTTGGAAATCGGGGCCGTTTGGGTCACTCATCGTTGGCCGTTTTTTTGGAGCCGATTCCGTAGATCATCGCGGTCTTGGTGGTGCCGAGTTGAACCCAGTCGGGGGCGTGAGATTGGACGGCGCAGTAGAACTCGTCGGAGAGTCGTTTGGCTTTTTCGTGGACGGCTTCGAGGCGGTGGAATTTGGCCTGGAAGGCGAATTCGCCGACGAGGGAAGTCTCGGTGGCGCGATCGCGCCAGATGGCGATGGTCGCCTTGGCGCGGTAGCCGTGGCCGAAGTCGAGGAAGCCGGGATCGGTCTGGATCTCGACGACTGCGAGGTTGTTGACCAGATCGATGCGTTTGTCGGGCGGGATGCCGATTTGGTCCAGCGACGGGAAGACGGTCTGGATGTCGGCGAGTCCCTGGTCGAGGAGGATGTTTGGCGTGGTGAGCACGCAGTTGTGAGAATAGAGGCTGCGCATGCCGCCGATGGCGTCCCGGAGGGGGAGAAGTTCTTCTTTGAACTTGATGCGACTCTCGCCAACGAGGTTCGGGTGGACGTTGATGTCGGCGGCGACTTGGAAGTCGGGGTGGCGGTATTTGATGGCGAGTTCGTGGTCGGTCTTCGGCCAGCCATCGACGTAGAACGTGCGCTTTCGAAGGATGAAACGGTTGTTGTAGAGATCGAAGTCGGCGGTGTCGTAGAAGAGGACCTGGCGGACCTGGCGGTGGAAGGCGTTTTCGTTGGTGGCGACACCGACGCCCAATTTTTTCCCGATGTGGCGGACGACGTCCCAGTATTCTTCGAAGCGTTCGGGGCAGTGCAGGCGCTCGGGTTTGAGCAGAATCTTGTATTCTCGATAGTGGATTTTATCGAGCGGGTGTCCGTCGGAGTAGGTCGGAGGATGATTTGGGTTCGGCGGAGGGGGAGTCGGGTCGCTCATGGGGAAGCGCGTTCAATTAGCGAGATCCGAGGCGTAAGTCCATCGCTGACCGGTTGCGCTACGCGGCGGGGAGGATGGCCTGATCGATGGCTTCGAATTCTTCGGGGGTGAAATCGAGGTTTGCGATGGTTTTGACGTTTTCCTGAATCTGGGAGAGGCGACTGGCTCCGATGAGGGCGGAGGTGACGACGGGGCGGCGGAGGGTCCAGGCGATGGCCATTTGCGCGAGGGATTGACCGCGTTTCTGGGCGATGGCGTTGAGCCTTTGGGCGATGACGATGCCTTGTTCGGTGATGCGGTCGGCGTTCAGGAATGGGCTGCCGCTGGCGGCGCGGGAGTCGGAGGGGATGCCGTTGAGATATTTATCCGTGAGGAGACCTTGAGCGAGCGGACAGAACGCGATGGCTCCGACACCTTCGCGTTCGAGGACGTCGAGGAGGCCTTCATTCTCCGGGGCGCGGTCGTGAACGTTGTAGCGGGGCTGGTGGAGAAGGAGCGGCGTGCCGAGGTCGCGGAGGATCTGGGCGGCCCGGTGAGCGCGATCGGCTGGGTAATTGGAAATGGCGGCGTAGAGCGCCTTACCGGAGCGAACGGCATCGGCGAGCGCGGTCATGGTCTCCTCGAGCGGCGTGTCGGGATCGGGACGGTGATGATAAAAGATGTCGACCCGATCGAGACCGAGTCGGGTGAGACTTTCGTCGAGGCTGTCGAGGAGGTATTTGCGGGAGCCGAGGTCGCCGTAGGGTCCGGGTCCCATGCGGTAGCCAGCTTTGGTCGAGATCACGAGTTCGTTCCGGTGGGCGTGCAGGTCTTCCCGGAGGATGCGACCGAGGGTGAGTTCGGCGGAGCCGGGGGGCGGGCCGTAATTGTTTGCGAGGTCGAAGTGAGTGATGCCCAGGTCGAACGCGCCGAGGGTCATCTCGCGGGCGTTTTCAAAGGACGCCTCACCCCCGAAGCCGTGCCAGAAGCCGAGGGAGATGGCGGGAAGAAGGAGGCCGCTGTGGCCGCAGCGGCGGTAGAGCATGGAATCGTAGCGGGACATGGCTGGATGAATCGGGGGAATTTGGGTTGGGGTTGAGCGGGGTAGGTGGTAAGGAGTTTGCGATGCGGTGGGTGGCTTTGTCGATGGGTCTCTTGGTGGCTTTGTCCGGATGCGGGACGCCGAATTACAACGGCTACAAGACAAAGCCTTACACCATTCGCGGCGTGAAGTATTTCCCGCTCAGTCCGCGCGAGGCTCTTGGATACACCGAGACGGGGATTGCGTCACACTACCAAGAGGGGAATTTCCTTTTCCCGAGCAAGACGGCAATCGGCGAAAAGCTGTATCCGGGAACGAAAACTTCGGCTCACAAGTTCCTGCCGCTACCGTGCGTGGTGCGCATCACGAACCTGGAGAATGGCCGAAAGACGGTGGTGAGGGTGAGCGATCGGGGACCGTTCATTGCGGGCCGGATCATTGACGTGACGGCTCCGGTCGCGAAGAAGCTGGGCTTTTATAAAAAAGGCCTCGCTCGCGTGCGGATCGAAGTGCTGAGCGTGGGTGACGGGAAGTATCGGATCCGGTAGGGGCCTCCGGTTCGAGGCCGGAGCTGTCTCTAGCGAAGAAATCCGATGCGGCGCGCCCTGTCGAATGGGGCTGCGATATTGTCGATGGTCCGGGTCCGCTTTTTCTGTTCGAGGTGCGTTCCCTGGGAAACGTTCTGGCGCTGGCGCCGGTGTTGCTCACGTTCCGCGTCCGGGAGAACAGTTGCACGCTGATTGCGTCCTCCCGTTCCCGCGCGGGGATCGTGGGCGGAAATTTTCGCCGAGTGCTAGGGCGGCTCGGCGGGGATGGCTCAGTTGTTGAGGGCTTCGAGTGTGGCGCTCAATTTTTCGCGGAGGCCGGGGAGGAAGCTGCGTTCTTGGTGGACGACGAGGAAGCTGGCGCTGCCGTGGCGCATGATGCTGATGGGACCCTGGTCGAAGTAGAGCGTGAGGGCGGGCGTCCGGATCGCGCCTCGGGCGGTGATGTCGCTGGGGGCGTCCGCCAAGAGGGTGAGGAGGCGGTCGCGGATTTCGCGGACGTCGAAGCCCTCGGGAATGTCGGAGGAGAGACGGAGGTCTTCGCCGACCGTGAGGACGCAGCCCTGGACGCCGGTGAGCGAGCCGGCGAGATCGGCGACGCGCTGGAGGGTGAGGTCTTCGTCAGTGTGGAAAATGGCGCGGAGGGTCGAGGACGCGGGGAGGGTGTCGGTGGGGGCGGGGATGGGTGGCTCGGGTTCCGGCGAAGGGGCGGGAACTTCCTGCTTCTGGACGGCGGGGGCGATGGGTTGCGGTGAGGGGGGGGGAGTCTGAGTTTGGGGGCGGAGAAGGGCCTGTCGACGTTCTTCGAGTTCCTCGATGGAGGGGCCGAGAACGGGCTTGAGGATGCGCTTCCAACTGCCCTTAGGACGGGGGACTTCCGCCGCTGGAGCTGGGGGCGGAGTGGGGTCGGCGGTGGAATTTTCGGCGGAAGAGGGGGCGGCGATGAGTTCTCGGCCGGAGGTGGGGCGGTAGGCGAGGGCGACCTTGGCGGTAGGGAGTTGGAGCCATTCGGGGAGTTCGGCGTCGATGGCGATGGAGTCGGGGAGCCATTCGCGAAGGCGGGTCGAGCGGACGCGGGGTGTATTAGTGCCGAGGATGTCGGCGCAGGCGACGGTGAGGGGCGCGCTGGGGTCGCGGCCGGTGCGGACACTCGCGGGGACGTGGGTGAGGAGGACTTCGGCGGGAAGGGTAAGCGTGCGGGGAGCGACGGTAAAGTGGCGGTAGCGGGGGGGGGTGTCGGCGGGGGTGGGTGACGCGGCGGTTTCGCTCATAGGGGGGAAGTGTTCAGTTTTCGGTTTTCAGTGGGAAGAGTTTTGTGGGATGGGTGCGGAATGGAGTTGAACTTGAAATTTGGGCCGGATGGTTTGATTCCGGCGATCGCGCAGGCGGCGGATGGGGGCCGGGTGCTGATGTTTGCCTGGATGAACCGGGACGCGCTGGAGAAGACGTTAGAGACGGGGGTGATGCACTATTGGAGCCGTTCGCGCGGGAAGTTGTGGCTCAAGGGGGAGACGAGCGGACACACGCAGCGGGTGGTGAGGTGGTACAAGGACTGCGACGCGGACGTGCTGTTGTTCGAGATCGAGCAAGCGGGGGGGGCGTGTCACACGGGGTATCGGAGCTGCTTCTTTCAGGAGATGGATCGGGAGGGGCGTGAGGTGGCCGTGGCGGAGGAGAAGGTGTTTGACGACGGGGCGGTTTATCGGGCATAGGGCTTTTTGTTTTTCGGCCGCCTTTCTGGCTTGGCGGGGTCCCGGGCTGGAAGCCCGGGACGGACAGGCTGGAAGCCTGTGCTCCCCGACTTCACGCTAGATTGGTGATTTGCTGGACGATGTCTTCGACGGGCCAGAGGCGGCCGAGGCCTTCGTAGCCGCAGGCCAGTAGGCCGGCTTCGGGGCCGATGAAGGTCGCTCCGCGGTCCTTCAGGGTCTGCACGTTGACGGTGGTGGCGGGGTGGGACCACATCTTGCCGTTCATGGCGGGAGCGATGATGAGGGGGGCTCGCGTGGCGAGGGCGATGGAAGTGAGGGCGTCGTCGGCGATACCGTGGGCGAGTTTGGCGATGATGTTGGCGGTCGCCGGGGCGATGAGCAAAAGGTCGGCGCGGTCGGCGAGGTCGATGTGGCCGGGATGCCAGGATTGTTTTTCGTCGAAGATGCCGGTGGTGACGGGATTGCGAGTGAGGGTTTGGAGCGCGAGGGGGGTGACGAACTCGGCGGCGGCGCTGGTGAGGATGGCGTGGACCTCGTAGCCGGCTTTTCGCAGGCGACTGGCGAGGTCGGGGCTTTTCGTTGCGGCGATGGAGCCGCTGACGCCGAGGAGAATTGTCTTCACGGGGCGACGGGATGCGCGGAGGCGATGGTTTCCGCGAAGCGGCGGCTGAGGTAGCGCTCGGCTCGCATGACGGCGCGAAATTTTTGGATGTCTTCTTCCATCGATTCGCTGACGAGCGTGTAGCGGTAGCTGCGCCAGTGCTGCATCTCGGAGGCGGCGTTGGCGATTCGGACTTCGATTTGATCCTCGGTCTCGGTGCCGCGTTTCGTGAGGCGGCGGCGGAGTTCGTCGAGACTGGGGGGCATGATGAAGATGTCGGCGAGGGCGTCCTGGATGACGGCGTCCGCGCAGGCGCGAATGTTCGCGGCTCCGGCGGTGTCGATGTCGATAAGAACATCGACGCCCGCGTTGAGTTGGGTGAGGACGGTTTCCTTGAGGGTGCCGTAGCGACGGCCGTGGACTTCGGCGTGCTCGAGGAATTCGTCGGCGGCGACGCGGTTGGCGAATTCCTCTTCGGAAATGAAGATGTAGTCTTCGCCGTCGATCTCGCCAGGGCGGGGCGGGCGGGTGGTGCAGGAGACGGCGTAGACGAAATCGGGCTTCTGCCGGAGGGAGGTGGTGAGGGTGGTCTTGCCCGCGCCGGAGGGGGCGGAGAGGACGAAGAGAATGCCGGTGCGGGTGAGGGTGTTATTCAACATTGAGGATCTGCTCGCGCATCTTATCGAGTTCCACCTTGGCGTCGACGACCAAGCGGGAGAGGGCGCTGTCGCCGGCTTTCGCGCCGAGGGTGTTAAATTCGCGGGAGATTTCCTGGGTGAGGAATTCGAGGGCGCGGCCGGTGGGTTCGGGGCTGGTGAGCTTTTCGCGGAATTGGTCGAAGTGGCTGGCGAGGCGGGTGAGTTCTTCGGAGACGTCGCTGCGTTCGGCGAAAAGGGCGATCTCGGCGGCGAGGCGGGTCTCGTCGACAGGAATTTCGAGCGCGGCTTCGGCGAGGCGTTTCTCAAGGAGGTGACGGTAGCTGGTGACAACGTGGGGAGCGTGGGACGTCATCGCGGCGAGGAGGTCGGCGAGGGTGGCGAGGCGGGTGGTGAGATCGGTGGCGAGGGCGGAACCCTCGGTGGTGCGCATGGCAACGAGGGATTGGAGCGAGGCCTCGAGGGCTTGTTCGAGGGCGGACCACACGTCGCTCGTGGAGGCAGCTTCCGCGGCGCGGAGGAAGCCGGGGACGGCGAGGAGGGCGTTGATGTCCGGGCTGCCGGGGAGGTCGAGTTCGGACTGAAGGTTGCGGAGCTGGGCGACGAGGTCGCGGGCAAAGTTGGTATCGACGGTGGCGGCTTGGGACGCTGAAGGACCGGAGGAGGCGGGGAACGTGACGACGACAGCGACGCGGCCGCGGGCAACGTGACGCTGGACGACCTCACGGATTTTCACCTCGATTGCGGCGAGGTCGCGGGGCATTTGGCAGGCGACTTCGAGGCCCTTGCGGTTAACGGAGGAGCACTCGACGACGCAGCGGGGGGTGGCGGTGGTCGATTCGCCGCGGCCGTATCCGGTCATGCTGATCATGCCGGTGAGGGTAGGCCGGGGGCGGGTGGTTTGGGAATGGGGAAGTGTCGCCTGCCGGGAGGTTGGGAGGCGTGGCCGGTTGAGACCCGTTACAAGAGCGGTCCGCTCTGCCTGTGCCGGACTTCTTCGGCGGACACCGAGAAGACGATGTCTTCTCCCAGGTTGGTGCTGTGATCGCCGATGCGCTCGAGTGCTCGGGCGATGAAAATGTAGTTGAGGTAAGTTTGCACGCGGCCGGATTCGACGGCCATCCGGTCGGTGCAATGGTCGGCAAATTGGTGGTTGAGGAGGTCGAGTTCCTTGTCGCGGGGCTTGAGGGATCGGGCGAGTTCGACGTTGCTGTCGGAGAAGGCAATGATGGCGTCGCGGAACATCCCGGTGGCGAGGGCGAAGAGGGGTTCGAGGTTGTGGACGGAGGGAAGCTCGGAGACAGCGTTCAATTTTTTAGCGCGGCGGGCGATGCTGACAGCCTGATCGGCGATCCGCTCGATGTTGACGCTCGACTTCATGGCCGTGACGACCTGGCGGAGATCGGTGGCGAGGGGGTTGTAGCGGAGGAGGATGTCGACGCCTTCGCGATCGATCTGGATTTCGAGGGAATCGATCTCTTCGTCGTCGACGATCGCGACGTTGCAGAGTTCGTTGTCGCGTTGAAAGAGACCTTTGCTGGCGTTTTGAACGTTGCGTTCGGTGAGGCTGGACATCATGAGCACGCTGTTGCGCAGATTCTGCATGATGCCATCGAACGTGGCGGAGATGTGGGGGCCGGAAGCGTCGGACATAATGGGAGTATCGTCAGCCGAAGCGACCGGTGATGTAGTCTTCCGTTTGTTTTTCGGAGGGGTTGGAAAAGATTTTTTGGGTGCGGTCGTATTCGATGAGCTTACCGAGGTAGAAGAAGGCGCAGCGGTCGGAGCAGCGGGTGGCCTGCTGCATGTTGTGGGTGACGATGATGATGGTGAACTGCTTTTTGAGTTCGTGGATGAGTTCCTCCACCTTGGCGGTGGCGATGGGATCGAGGGCGGAACAGGGTTCGTCCATCAGGAGGATCTTGGGCTTATTGGCGATGGCCCGGGCGATGCAGAGGCGCTGCATCTGGCCGCCGGAGAGGCCGAGGGCGCTGTCGTGGAGGCGGTCCTTGGCTTCGTCCCAGAGGGCGGCTCCGCGGAGGCTCTCTTCGACGGTCTGGTCGAGGAGCTTCTTGTTGTTTTTACCGGCGATGCGCATGCCGTAGACGATGTTCTCGTAGATCGACTTCGGGAAGGGGTTCGACTTTTGAAAGACCATGCCGATGGAGCGGCGGAGGGCGATGACCTCGATTTTCGGATCGTAGATGCTGCGGTCGTTGATGGTGATGTCGCCCTCGTAGCGGGTGCCATCGATCATTTCGTTCATGCGGTTGAAGTTCCGCAGGAGGGTGGATTTGCCGCAGCCCGAGGGTCCGATGAACGAGGTGACGCGCTTCTCGGGGATCTGCATGTCGACGTCGAAGAGAGCCTGCTTGGAGCCGTAGAAGAAGCTGAGATTTTGAACGGTGATGAAGTCTTCGCGGGTCTCGGTCTCGGACGTGGGCGCGAACTTCGCGTTTTCTCCCTGGCCGGGTGCCTTGGCGGGGGTGGATTCCGAGGAGTCGGGCTGTTGGGTCGGTTTCTCCATGGTGGCTTTCATTTGATCGAGTGGGCCGCGGGTGGGCGACTATTTTTTCCGGAAGACGAGTTGGGCGACGACGTTGGTGATCGTCACGATGATGACGAGGACGAGCGAGGCGGTCCAGGCGAGTTCGACCTGATATTCGTAGGGCAGGGTGGCGAAATTGTAGATGAGGACGGAGAGTGAAGCGGTGGGTTCCATGACCGACTTCGCGTAGAAGGCGCTGAAAAGGGCGGTGAAGAGGACCGGGGCGGTCTCGCCGGCGGCGCGTGCGACGGCGAGCATGATGCCGGTCATCATGGCCGGGAGGGCTTCGGGGAGGACGATGCGCCAGATCGTTTGGAAGGGGGTGGCGCCGAGGCCGAAGGAGGCCTCGCGGTAGGCGCGCTGGACGCCGAGAAGGGCTTGTTCGGAAGTGAGGAGGATGGTCGGGAGGATGAGGACGGCGAGGGCGACGCCACCGGCGAAGGCCGAGAAGCCGCTGGGGATGATCTGCCAGCCGAAGAGGTTGAGGCCGTAGAGGACGATGATCGCGTAGGCGAAGACACCCGCGATGATGGACGGAATGCCGGTGAGGAGTTTGGCGACGAAGCGGACGGTGTGGGCGAGCTTGGAGAAAGGGGCGTATTCGTTGACGTAGATGGCGGAGAGCATGCCGAGGGGAGTGGCGATGACGAGAGCGATGCCGACCATGACGAAGGTGCCGACGATGGCGTTGCCGAAGCCGCCACCCTGGGTGCCGGCGGCGGGGGGGATGCCAGTGAAAACTTCCCAACTGACCAGCGGCAGGCCTTTGACCAGCAGCATGTAGACGATGGAAAAGAGGGGGATGAGCGTGAGGAAGGAGAGCCCGACGCAGAGACCGGTGAGAAAACGGTTCCCGCGCGAGCGACCGGCGGTGCCACTCTCGATGGCGTGGTCTTGGAAGAAGTCGGCTTCCCGGGTGGCGATGTTTTCCATTTTGCTTAGAGGGCTCCGGCGACGTTCCGTTGGGCGCGTCTGAGGACGAGTTCGCCGATGATATTTACCCCGAGGGTGAGGACGACCAGGAGGAGCGCGGCATACATGAGCGAGGCGATCTGGAGACCGCCGGCTTCGGCGAATTCGTTGGCGAGGAGGGCGGCGAGGGTGCCGGATGGGCGGAGAACGGACCAGTTGAGGTTCGAATTGTTCCCGATGAGCATCGCGATGGCCATCGTCTCGCCCATGGCGCGCCCGAGGGCGAGGATGGTCGCAGCGACGATGCCGGGGGCGGCGGTCGGCATGATGACGCCGAAAATGGCTTCCCAGCGGGTCGCGCCGAGGGCGTAGGCACCTTCGCGGAGGGTCTTCGGGACGGAGACCATGGCGCTGCGGGAGATGGCGGTGATGGTCGGCAGGATCATGAGAGCCAGAACGATGCTGGCGGTGAGCATGCTGTTGCCGAAGGACGGGCCTTTGAAAATGGCAATGTTGAGGTCGAAGTCGTTGCCGAACCACTGGTGGCCGAGCTCCGCGAGCCAGCTCTTGTCGTTGCCGACGGCGTCCGCGAGCATCGCGCCGTATTTCTGGACGAGCGGGATGACGACGGCGATGCCCCAGAGGCCGTAGACGACGCTGGGGATGGCGGCGAGGAGTTCGACGACAAATCGAATGGTGTTGCGAACGGGGAGGGGAAGGAAGTCTTCGCTGAGGAAAATGGCGACCGCGAGGCCGAGGGGGAGGGCAAGTAGGATGGCAATGAGTGAACTAACGGTCGTGCCGACGAGGAAGGGGAGGACGCCGAACTCCCCACGATTGGGAATCCAGTCGGTGCCGACGATGAAGCCGAGGCCGAATTCTGTGATGGCGGGCCAGGCTTGTTTGACGATCTCGCCGACGATCCAGGCGAGGGTGGCGACGGTCGCGACCGACGCCACCCAGCACAGGATACGGAAGTAATCGGGACCCGAGTGAAGGTCCTCCAGCGATTGTGGCGCGGTGGAGGGGCGTTCCTTGGTCATCGGGTCGGGATTACGTTGAGGTTCGAGTTTCTGGTTACTTGACGGTCTCGAGAGCGGCCATGGCCTTCTTGATGACGGGTTCTGGCAGGGTCACGTAGCCGAGTTCCGGGGCGAATTTCTGCCCGTCGGTGAGGCCGAACGTGACGAACTTCTTGACGGCTTCCTTGATCGCCGCGTCGGGGTATTCGCCGTAGACCAGGAGCCACGTGAAGGTGACGATCGGGTAGTCGTCCTTGCCTTCGGGATCGGAAGGCCAGATGCGGAGATTTTCCGGCATTTCGACGCTCGCGAGAGTCGCGGCGGCGCTGGCGTCCGTCGGTGCGACGAACTCACCCGATTTGTTCTCGAGGCTGGCCATTTCGAGGCCGTTGTTCTTGGCGTAGCCGTATTCGACGTAGCCGACGGCACCCGGGGTCTGCTTGACGAGGGCGGTGACGCCTTCGTTGCCCTTGCCGCCGACGCTGTTCGGCCAGGAGACAGCCTTGCCTTCGCCGACCGCTTCCTTGAATTCGGGGCTGATGGCCGCGAGGTGCTTGGTGAAAACGAACGTCGTGCCGGAACCATCGGAACGGGTCGCGACGATGATGTCCATGTCGGGAAGTTCCTTGCCAGGGTTTGCCTTGGCGATGACGTCGTCGTTCCACTTGGTGATGGTGCCGAGGAAGATGCCGACGTAGGCTTCACGGGAGAGTTTGATCTCCGGGAAGTCGGGCAGGTTGTAGGCGACGACGATGCTGCCGGCGGTGGCCGGGATCATGACGGCTCCGCGGGACACTTCGGCGATTTCTTCGTCCTTCATGGCGGCGTCGCTGGCTCCGAAGTTCACGGTGCCGGCGATGAACTGCTTGATGCCGGCTCCGCTACCGATGGACTGGTAGTTGACCTGGATGTCGGGGTTGGCGGCGTGGAATTCCTGCGCCCAGCGCTGGTAGAGCGGGGCGGGGAAGCTGGCGCCGGCGCCGGTGATTTGGGTCTCGGCGGTCGCCGTTGCGGCGGTGCCGAGAACGACCGCGAAAGCGGCGGATCGGGTGAGGGATGTGAGGTTCATTTTCATGGTTTGGATTTTTGGTTCCGCGAAGAAGCTGACGGGAACGCGCGGGTTGCGGCAAAGATGGGATTGTTACAAATCTGACGCAATCAACGGGTTGGGTGGGGGGAGGATGTTGGATCGCATTTCCAATTGGGGTTGAATGGCGGAAATTCGACCGTTTCTCGGGAATGTGGCTTCGTGAGAAGTCGGTGGAAATGATTAACGTAAAAGGCCGCCCCGCTTGCGCGGGGCGGCCTTTTGGTGGGTGGGTTTCAGTTTTTGGTCAGAACGTCACGCCGGAGAGCACGCCGAGGATGAATCCATTCTCGGTGCTGGCCGTTCCGGCGGGCTTGATCAGGTATTGCACGAAGGGCTGGGTGTAAGCCCATCCGTTGATCTGGACGCGGTAGGCTGCTTCGAGAACGGCGGTCAGGTTTGCCTGATCGGTGTTGCCGTCGCGCTGCTGGTCGTCGATGCGGTAGAGGCTGTCAGCTCCGAGTGCGAAGGCGGCCATCGTCTGGTCCTTGTCGCGGGTCGGGATGAGGCCTTTGTAGACGAATCCGGAGTGGAAGTAGAACGGGTAGCGGTTGTTATACTTCGGGGCGAAGGTGACGAGGTTGAAGGTGTAAAGACCTTGGTCGCTCAGCTTCGTTTCTTCCATGGGGACGGGTTCCTTGAAGGATTTTTTGCCGCCACCAGCGTAGGATTTGCCATCGGAAGGACCCTTTGCGTAGATTGCTTCGACCGGCTCGGGAGCAGACGAGGCTTCGCGGAAGAGCATCTGGTCGGCCTGCCAGTAGAATCCGTATTGCCCGTCGTAGACTTCGCCGTTGAACGAAGTGTTCTCGACACCGAAGTAATAACCACCCGCAGCGTAGTGACCGGGGAGTTCGTCTGGACCGAGGGAAGGCGTGATACCGATCTCGCTGAGGGCGAAGAGACCATTGCGGTTCGGATCCTCGGCGAAGCCTTCGAACGCGAGGCCGTGATTCGAGCTACTCGTGCCGCTCGGCATGGCCATGAAGAGACCGCCTTTGACGTAGAAGTCTTCGACTGGCTTGACCTGCAGCGTGCCGCCCCAGGTGGAGTAGCTGGACGAGAACGGAATGTTACCGCCGACGCCTTTGGAGCTTTCGATGGCGTTGTTCACGAAGAGCTTCGAGAGAGGCTGATCGATGAATTCCTTCTGCGGACGCAACCAGCCACCGTTGATGGTGAGGAATTCCTCAATGCCGAAGAGTTCGGGCGTCGTGTATTCCAAGCCAAACGTCATGAGACGCCACTGGGTGCCGGACTGGTAGTGCGAAGGATTGAAGAGACTCTGGGCCTCGACGTATTCGTTCGGGCCGGGGGTCTCCCCGCTTTCTGGCTGGCGGAAGCGGACTTCGACGAAACCGCTGAGGCCGTCGAGCGCTTCAGCCTTCGTGAGCTTGGCGAAGTTGACTTCGGCACCGAAAGCGACTTCCTGGTCGAAGAAACCCTTGGCTCCGTTGGTGCTGCTGAGGACACCGTAGAAGGCACCGTTCCACTTGCCCTTGAATTTGATGCCGTTGTCTTCGAGCGTGTCGCGAACACCAAACCAGCGGCCGGTCATGTATTTGCCGTTCCAGTAGTCGGTGAAGCCGGACTCTTCTTCGAGGAAGCCGGCTTCTTCGCGGAAGGTGGTTTGGGTGACCGGTTCGGCTCCGCCATCGACGGCGAAGGAGGTGGATGAGGCTGCCGCGAGTGACGCGGAGACGAGACCGAGGACACCGAAGTGCCGGACGCGTCGAGGTAGCTGGTTAAGGCTGGTTTTTTTCATAGGAGAGTGCGGAGTGAACGACACTGTCGGAGGGGTGGGCAACGGAAAGAGAATGACTTTTTCGTAACATTGGGTGTTCGTAAAACACTTGGGTTCACGGTGATAGCGACGGGGGCTGCGAAGTCGCGCGGAGTGGTGAGGAATTGGTTGGCTTCGGAAATGCGAACCGGGAATGGTCCTCGGATGCGGTCCGGAATTGACCTGAGGGAGAAGGTAGAGTTGCCGATGGTTGCTGCCGGGAGTCGCGTGCAGGCGACGCTGCTGCTGCTCGCCTTGATGGTGCTTGGGATGGCGATCTTCGATTGGCACGGGGGCTATTCGCCGCGGGCGCTGAGTTTTTTGGTCGCAGGCTTGGTGCTGATCGCGGCGGCGCTGGGGGTGGGTGGAGCGGGGATGCGGGACGGCTTTGTCGTGGTGACGGGGCTGGTCGGGTTGGCGGTGAGTTTTGCTTTGATCGGAGCGGCTGATCCCGCGAGGGAGATGCTGGCGGGAGCGCGGGTGGCTGATTTTTTCGGAATTGTCATGGTTGCCGCGCTGGCGGCGGGGGTGGCTGTGCTCGGTGCCGAGCGGCTCGGTCGGGTGACGGCTTGGTCTGCACTTGGATTATTTGCTTTGGCCTCAGTGTGGGTGCTGCACGCTTCCCCGTGGCCGAGGATTGATTTGTTTGCGATTCACGACGGCGCGGCGAAGGGGCTGCTCGAGGGTGAGAATCCTTACGCGATGCGGTTCGCGCAGGTGTATCCCGTGGAGGTTGCGGCGGAGATTTACGGAGCGGAGTTGCTCGACGCGGAGGGTCGGCTGGACACGGGCTACACTTATTTGCCTTTGACGATTCTGACCGCGGTGCCGGGAAAATTGCTGGGGGACGTTCGTTACGGGAACGCTTTGGCGGTGGTGGTGGCGGGAGCGTTCCTGGTGGGGATGGGCGGAGGGGGGTTGGGACGTTTGGCGGCGATGACGTTTGTGTTTTCGCCGATGAATTTCTTCGTGATCGAGATGGCGTGGACCGAGGTGTGGTCGGTGGCGTTATTCGCGGGGTTTGCGTGGAGTTTTGCCGGCGGTGATGGGGGGTGGCGAAGGCGAGCGGCTCCGTGGATTTTCGGATTGCTGCTGGTGAGTAAGCAACATCTGCCGTTGTTGGTGCTCCCGGTGGCGTGGGTGTGCCTACCGGAGACCCGGCGAGTGGGATTCCTTTGGCGAATGCTGGTGGCTGGGACGGTGGTGACCTTGCCAATGATTCTGTGGAATCCGGTGGCCTTCTGGGAGTCGGCGGTGGTGTTTCTGGGGAGCACTCCCTTTCGGCCGGACGGGCTGACGGTCGGGGCGGCGTTGCTGAGGTGGGGCGTGGAGCTTCCGGGACCGGTGTGGTGGGTCGTTGGGTTGGGAGCGTTTGGGGGGGCGCTGCACGGTCTGGGGCGGTGCGGTGGGGATCGGCTGGTGCGATTTGCCGTCGGCAGCGGACTCGGGATGGCGGTGTTTTTCGTTCTGAGTAAGCAGGCGTTTTGCAATTATTACTTCCTGGTCATCGCCTGCGTCGCCACGGGGTTAGCGGCGCTGTTTCGCGATCTCCCGGAGCGGCAGCATTTTGTTTGCGAGGATTGACGTTCTCATGGGTGACGCTCGACGACACCGAGGTTACGTCACCTTGAAGGCGTCGATTGCTCGTAGACAATCGGTGGATATTAGCGCATCTAATTTGACAAAATGACGGCGACCGAAACCGAGAAGAAGACCGAAGTTCAGATGATCAACGTCCAAGTGGACGGGGAATGGAAGGAGTTCCCGAAGGGCACGAAGTTGATCGAGGCCTGCATGAAGAGCGGGCATTTCGTGCCGCATTACTGCTACCACCCGAAGCTGAGTACGCCGGGGAATTGCCGCATGTGCCTGGTGGAAATGGGTATGCCCAAGCGTGACGCCGAGCGCAACGTGGTGACGGGCGAGGACGGCAAGCCGGAGATCGCGTGGGGGCCGCGGCCCGCGATCTCGTGCGCGACGGAGATTTCCGAGGGAATGGGCGTGCGGACGGAATCGCCGATGGTCGACGAGTGCCGGAAGGGCGTGATGGAGTTTCTGCTGATCAATCACCCACTGGATTGCACGATCTGTGATCAGGCCGGGGAGTGCCGGTTGCAGGAGTTCAGCGTGGAGTTTGGAAACGGGGATTCGCGCTTTCTTGAAGACAAGGTCAAGAAGCCCAAACGGGTCGACATCGGGCGCAATATCGTGCTGGACGACGAGCGGTGCATCATGTGTTCGCGGTGCATTCGCTTCATGCAGGAAATCGCCGAGGATGATGTGCTCGGTTTCCTCAATCGTGGCAGCCAGACGACGCTGTCGGTGTATCCCGGCAAGCGATTGGATAACAATTACTCGCTCAATACTGTGGACATCTGCCCGGTGGGCGCGCTCACGAGCAAGGACTTCCGGTTCCAGATGCGGGTTTGGTTTTTGAAGGAGACCAAGAGCATCGACGTGAATTGCGGTCAGGGGACGAACATCGTCATCGGCAGTCGCGAGAACACAATTTTCCGGATCACGCCCCGCGAGAACGACGCGGTGAATTCGTGTTGGATGCCCGACACCCATCGGCTGAATTTTCATCATCTGAACGACGAGGCGCGGTTGCAGCAACCCGTCGTTCGGGGGGGCGAGGCCCCGACGAAGTGGTCGGAGGCGATCCGCGTGGCCGGTGAACAGCTGAAATCATTCGAGGGGTCGGAAATTGCGATCGTCGCGTCGGCGAGGATGACGAACGAAGAGTTGTATCTGACCAAGCGCCTGGCGGATTCGCTCGGGACGAGTCAGATCGACGTCGTGGCGCGCCGGCAGGAGGGCGACGGCTTCCTGATTTCCGAGGATGGGAACCCGAACACGACCGGTGCGAAGTTGCTCGGTGTGGCGACCGGGAAGCTCACGGACATCGCGTATGGCATCAGTAACGGAAGCATCAAAGCGCTGATTTGCCTCGGCGAAGACGTGACGGAATGCGGCATCGACGCGGGCGATCTGGCGGGACTGAATTGCGTGATCGCGACGGCGATCCTGCCGAGTGCGACGACGCGGGCGGCGACGGTGTTGCTGCCGTCGGCCGGGTTCTCGGAGAAGCGGGGGTCCATGATCAATCTGGCGGGTCGGATTCAGCGGCTGAACCGGGCGGTGAGTTCGCCGGGTCAGGCGCGGGACGACTGGGAGATTTTGCGGGATCTGATTCAGGCCGTGGGCGGTTCCAACGGGATCTACGCGATCGAAGAGGTCTTCAAGGCGATGGCTGCGGAGACGCCTGAGTTGGCCGGGCTATCGTTGATCAAGTTGGGTGATCTGGGGATTGAGTTGAAACTCGCCGAGTCGTCGCGGCGGAGCTGAGCGTCGTCGACGCTCGGAGTCCGACTTGCGCGGGTCGACCGACGCGGCCACGGCGCCGGGATCAGGTCGCGGGCGCGAGACGCAGCGGCGCGTTGTTTATTCAACCCTGAGGCTTTTTTAGGGGATTACCCTGATTGTGGTCGCGATGGGATGAGAGTAGATGAATGCGGTATGCAACAAGTGGATCCCGTTTCTCCCGCGCTGGTTCCCAAGCCGGCAAAAAATATGAGCGGGCCAGTCGGTTTCGGGATTAATCGCCAGCAACGACTTCCCATCGCGACTGATTCGGAGGAGTGGCGCTACCGGTGGCCCGTGGGGGATTCCCGCGTCGCGGCTGGCTCAGTGACACCGGATCGTCGCGGGGATTCGGCAGCTTCCAGAATCACGGAGGAGCAGATGCTGCTCGCGGTCGGATCGTTTCTGGTCGCGATGGGGCTGGTGATCTTTTTTGGTCCGCAGATCATGGCTGATCTCTCCGAATTTCGCTTGGCAACAGACAGTTCCATGAGTTCGTTTGAGCAGATTGCCCGGCGGCTGGATTTCCTTTACGTGAAAACGTGGCCGCTGGCATTTGCGTTGATGGCGGTCGGAATTCTCGGGCTGCTCGTGCGAAGCCGGCATTAGTTGGCTGGGGGGCGTCAGTAGATGACTCGGACCAGCGTCAGGCCGTCTGGGGGGGCGACGCGGTTGGATTTTTTTCCTTCCGGATTGTCGATGAGAGCGGTCAGCCAGGATTCAGGGTCGCGATTTTGCGCCACTCGGAGGGCGGAGGCGGTGAGAATGCGGACCATTTTGTAGAGAAATCCGTTCCCAGTGTAGGTGATGCGGATGGTGCTTGGGGTGGCGCGGAGGTGGACGGAGTAGATTTCGCGGACGGTGCTCTTGGGAGGGGGGCGGCGGTTGGCCGAGAGGTGGCGGAAGTCGTGACGTCCCTCGTAGAGCGAGAGGGCGGCGCGGAATTTTTCCAGGTCGATGGGTTGCGGGACGTGCCAGGCGCGGTGGTGCAGGTGGGGCGGGAGAATCGGACTCGTGTGGATCTCGTAGCGGTAGATTTTGGCTTTGGCCGAGTAGCGGGCGTGGAAGTTTGCGGGGGCGCGGCGGAGAGCGGTGACGCGGATGCCCGGGGGAAGCGTGGCGTTGAGTGCGCGCTGGAGGTCGCCGGGGCGGATCCGGAGACCGGGGACATCGGCGTGCGCGACCTGGGCGAGCGCGTGGACGCCGGCGTCGGTGCGGCCGGCTCCGTGGACGGCGACTTTCTGGTGCGTGACGCGAGTGAAGGCCGCTTCGACGCGGGACTGGATCGAGTCCGCGTCGGTTTGGCGTTGCCACCCGGCGAACGGGGTGCCGTCGTAGGCGATGGTGAGCCGGAGGTGCATTTCGGCCGGTGACTCAATCGTCGCTGATCGGGAATTGAAGGGGGGCAGCCTGGCTGTCGAGGTAAGTCTGGAGGATGACCTGGGCGGCGGCCTGGTCGATGACGGCGCGCTGTTGGTGGGCTCTGCGACCGGCTTCCTGAAGGGAGCGTTGGGCTGAGACGGTGGAGAGGCGTTCGTCGATGGTCTTGATCTCGCAGCGGATCGAGGTGCGAAGTTTTTCGACGAAGGCGGAGACCTTGGCGGCCGCGGGACCGTGGGTGCCATCCATGTTGCGGGGCAACCCGACGACGATGAGAGTGACGTCGCGGGTCTCGACGATCTCGCGGATGCGACGGATGGGAGAGGTTGTTTTGACGGTGATTGTCTCGAGCGGATGGGCGAGGAAATTGAGTTCGTCGCTGAGGGCGAGTCCGATGCGGGCGTCTCCGTGGTCGACGCCGAGGATGCGTTGGGAAGTCATTTGCAGTTGAAAATGGCACACGGCGCTCCTAGCTTCCAGCCCATGGTCTTTCTCCCGATTTCTAAGTTTGGTCAGAACCTCCCGGTGTCTGGTCTGGTTGCTTTTTCTCAAGCCGCGGTGGGCATCGGCATTGGACTACTCGTTGCCGATAAGATGGGCATGGTGTCGCGGCAGCGCACGGCCATTGCGTTGATCGGAGCGGGAACGGCGGCGGTGGTGCCATTCGCGGCGGGCGTCTTCGCGCGGATCAAGGACCGGCCGGAGTCTTCGAGCCGGATGCGTCAGCGGCTGAATTCGATCCGTGGGGACGCGAGTTTCGACGAACTCGAAGAAATTCTCTGAGTTTGGCGGCGGAAGGACTGCGGGTTGGCCGGTTGGTCGTGCTGGCGTCCCAATCACCGCGACGGAGGGAATTGCTGGCGGCGGCGGGTGTCGAAGTCGAATGCGACCCGGCGGACGTGCGGGAGGCCGTAGAGATCGATGGTTCGCCCAGGGAGTTGGCGGCTTTTAACGCCGAGCTGAAGGCGAATGCCGTGGTGGCGCGGCGGCGGGACGCGGTGGTGATCGGGGCGGACACGATCGTCGTGCTGGGGGCGGAGATTTTTGGGAAGCCGGTGGATTTGAACGACGCGCGACGGATGCTGGGGCGGCTGGGAGGACGAACGCACGAAGTGATCACCGGAGTGTGCGTGGTGGACGGGAGTAGCGGCAGGAAGGAGACGTTCGCCGAGTCGACGTTCGTGCGTTTCCGGGAGTTGGACGGAGAGGCAATCGAGACGTATCTGGCGCGGATCGATCCGTTGGACAAGGCGGGGGCTTACGCCGCGCAGGATGATCGGGGCGAAATTATCGAAGCGGTCGAGGGGTCATTCGAGAACGTAATCGGGTTGCCAGTGGACCGGGTGACGGCGCTTCTTGAGCGGGTGGTAGGCGGTAAGGGCGGGTAGAATTTTCCTGGATCGAGAATATGCGACCGATGGGTGACGGTCAGTTCGATTGAGGTTCGCGCTGCGTGGCTTTCAGGAACGGCTGGATGCTGGCAACCAATTCGCGGAATCCGTCGAAGGTGACCTGCTGCTGGCCGTCGGAGAGGGCCTCTGCGGGATTGGGGTGGACCTCGATGATGAGGCCGTCCGCCCCCATCGCGACGGCTCCGGCGCAGAGTAGGATCACGAGATCGGCGCGGCCGCAGCCCTGGCTCGGGTCGACGATGACGGGGAGGTGCGTTTCTTTTTTCGCAATCGCGACGGCAGAGAGGTCGAGGGTGTTGCGAGTGTAGGTCTCGAAGGTGCGGATGCCCCGTTCGCAGAGCATGACGTTGGGGTTGCCGTGGGCGAGGAGGTATTCGGACGCGAGGATCCACTCCTCGATTTTTTCGCTCATTCCCCGCTTGAGGAGGACGGGTTTTTTGGTGTGGGCGCACTCGATGAGGAGTTGAAAATTCTGCGCGTTGCGGGCGCCAATCTGAAGGATGTCGGCGGTCTCGGCGACGTGTTCGACGTCGCGTTCGCTGAGGACCTCGGTGATGATCTTGAGGCCCGTGCGTTCCTTGGCCTCGCGGAGAAGCCGGAGGCCCTCTTTGCCGAGGCCCTGAAATTCGTAAGGGGACGTTCGGGGCTTGTAGGCCCCGCCGCGCAGGATCGTGGCGCCCGCGGCCTTCACGGCGTCGGCGGTGGCAAAGAGCTGGTCCGCATTTTCCACCGAGCAGGGGCCGGCCATGAGCGTGAAGCCCGGGCCGCCGACCTGGACGCCATCAACGTCGACGACCGTGTTTTCCGGGTGAGAGAGGCGGCTAGCGAGTTTGAAGCGTTTCTGAACGCGGAGGACGTTTTGGACCTGCGGCAGGGCGGTGAGGGATTCAAGCGTCTGGTGGGTGCGCTCGTCGCCGATGGCGGCGATGACGGTCTGCTCGACGCCGTGAATGGGGGCGGGTTCGTAGCCGAGCTTGGTGACTTCGGCGAGGACTGTGTCGATTTCTTCACGAGAAGATCCGGGGCGGAGAACGATGATCATGGTGGGATGGACTTTGGCGGAAAATGCGATTCGTGGCACCGTCGAATTTGACGTATGAGTGAGAAAGAAATCGATTCCCGGATCCGGGAGCTGGTGGCGGAGGTGGCCGAAGGACGTTCGGCGCGTTTGGTGGAGGAACTGATCGCCACGGCCTTGCGCCTCGGCGAGGACCGGGCGGATCTCGGCGACATCAAACTTTTCAACCGCTCGATGCGCGAGATGCGCTACGCGGCGAAGGTCTTCGCGCAATATCGCGGGCGGCGGAAGGTGGCCGTCTTCGGGTCGGCGCGAACGAAATCGGACGCTGAGGAATTTGCGCAGGCGCGGGAATTTGCCCGGCTGATGGTGCGGGAGGATTACATGATCATCACCGGTGGCGGCGACGGGATCATGGGCGCTGCGCAGCAGGGGGCGGGGGCTGAGAACAGTTTTGGGCTGAACATCCGGCTCCCTTTCGAGCAGCGGGCGAACGAAACGATCTACGGCGACAAGAAGCTCATCGACTTCAAGTATTTCTTCACGCGGAAGCTGAATTTCATGAAGGAGACGCACGCGTTCGTGTTGTGCCCGGGGGGCTTTGGCACTCAGGACGAGGGATTCGAGGCGCTGACGTTGATGCAGACGGGGAAGACGCAGATCGTTCCGGTCATCCTGCTCGACAAGCCAAACGGGCATTATTGGGAAACTTGGCGGCGCTTCGTGCGGAACGATCTGTTGGCGGCTGGTTTGGTATCGGAGACAGACTTTCATCTGTTTCACGTGACCCACAGCGCCGAGGAGGCCGTGGCAGAAGTCGTCAAATTCTACCGGGTGTTCCACTCTTACCGATGGGTGCGCGAGAAGATGGTCGTCCGGATCAATCGGCGGTTATCGGACGGGTCTTTGGCCGGTTTGAGCGAGCGGTTTGCGAGCCTGTTGGTTGACGGGAAGATCGAGCAGGTCGACGCCTTGCCGGAGGAAGGTGATGACGTGGAGATTAGGAATCTGCCTCGATTGGTGCTCACGCCACAGAAGCGCGATTTTGGCGTGATCAGGACCTTTCTTGACGGGATAAACGCCAGCCAGGATTAACGTTGAGTTTTAAGCTGCTAACGGCTAGATTTCGGGCATGGCTGCCCCCGGTTCCGATTCGTTCATTCAGCGTCTGATTGATAAATTCAATCAGTCGCGATTTTTCACGGTTTCCCTCCTTCTCCACATCGTGTTGGTCGCCATCTTTGGGACGACGGTGTTATTTCAGGCAATCCAGGAACCGTCGGATTTTGAAGGTGGCGAAGGTGGGTTCGTCGATGACGCTGCGATGGCCGTGGCTCCGCCGGCACCGGCGATGCAGCAGCCGACAACGTTCACCGTGACGGCTCCGTCGCAGCCGACGACTTCGCTCAACGCGATCACCACGATGAATCCGGAGACCCTGGATTTCAGTATGAATACGGTGATGGCTCCACCGACGGTGACCCCGAGCACAACCACTGCCGCAACGGCGGCACCGGCGGCGATGCCGACGAATTCTGCAGGGATGTCGAAAGGTGACGCGGCGGCGATTGCCGCAACGGTGGCGGGCTGGGGTAAGGGAAATAAAACGGGTTCGGGAACCGGAGTGCGCCAGAGGGAGTTTCAGTTCGTCGCGTATCTTGGGAAATACAAGGGAGGGAACTGGGATTCGACGGTGCGGGTCAGCCGCGGCAAGATCGACGGAGGGAGCCTACCCAATTTGCTTTACCTGATCTCGAAATGGTCGCGTGACAAGATCAAGACCAACGAGCGGAACGTGGAGGCGGTTGAGTTGGATAACGATCGGCTTTTTGCGGATCCCGTTCCGCCGTTTGTGTTTATCACTGGGTCGCGGGACTTCGTTCTGACCGAGAAGGAAGTCGAGAATTTGAGGAAATACGTGAAGATCGGGGGAGCCATCTGGGGGGACAGCTCGGTCCCGGGCGAACGCTCGCGATTTGACATCGCGTTCCGGCGGGAAATGAGGCGGGTGATCCCCGACGTCGACAAGGAATTCGAACCTCTGCCCGAGAATCATCCTATTTTCACGAACAATTATTTTCCGGAAATCAAATCGGCACCAGCCGGTTTGAACTACTACCAGGAGCCGGTTTACGCGCTCCGGATCTTCGGCGAAATTGCGATTCTTTACACGGCGAATGATTACGGCGACATGTGGCAGGTCGGCCTAGGACCGGACGGCAAAATCGATCTCGGAAAAGACGAGAAGGGTCAATACATCGCGGTGAATCAGAACATTTGGGAGCGGCGGGGGGTGTATCTTCACAATATCGACGAAGAGTCGATCGAGCGTAGTTTCAAGTTTGGAATCAATGTGATCACTCACCTCCTCACGCGTTGGGATAACAAGGTGAACGTGGGGTCGCGGCTGTGAGCGACGACACGGATCTGCTGCGGTAACGATTAAAATCGCGGCACGGCGAGGGGAAGAGCGAGGCAAGCCCAGTTGCCGCGATCCTCGGGTGGGTAGCGTCTTTCCTTGCGAGGGTGCTAAACTTGGTGCCCTTCGAGGAGTTTGATGACCAGCGCGGTCCAGCCGGTTTGGTGACTGGCTCCAAGTCCCCTGGCGGAATCGCCGTCGAAGTATTCGGAGAAAAGGACGTAATCGCGCCATTGCTCCCGATCAAAAAGCGGATCGTCGCCATTGCAGGGGCGCTGACCATTTTTGTCCGGGAGGAAGATCGCCGCGAGGCGGCGGGAGATCTCGGCTGCGATTTCCCGAAGGGTTAGGTTATTGCCGGAGCCGGTGGGACATTCGATTTTGAAATCGTCGCCGTAAAAATGGTGATAGCGCTCGAGCGCTTCAACGAGGAGAAAATTGACCGGAAACCAAATTGGCCCCCGCCAGTTGGAATTCCCGCCGAACAAGTGACTTTCGCTCTCGCCGGAGACGTAGGCCACGTGCTCTTCGCCGCCCGGCCAGCGGAAAACAAACGGGTGATCGGCGTGGACCTTCGAGAGCGAGCGAATCCCGTAGGGTGAAAGAAATTCGTTCTCGTCGAGCATGGTGGCGAGGGTGCGGGTAAGGCGCTCGCGGGAGGGAATGGCCAGGATTCGGTGCTCGTTTTCGGGACAGGTGTGGCACCAATGGGAGACTTCGGAGAGGTCTTCGCGATTGGCGATGAACCAGTCCATCCGCTTTTTGAACGCGGGAAGCGCCCGGATTTGCTTCTCTTCGAGAACCTCGACGGCGATGAGCGGGAGCAAACCGACCAATGAGCGGGTACGAAGTGGTTCAGTGTGTGCGTCGACTTTGAGTTGATCGTAATAGAATCCGTCGGTTTCGTCCCAGAGGCCGGCGCCGCCGAGATCGTTCATTGCGTCGGAGATGAAGACAAAATGCTCGAAAAACTTGGAAGCCATGTCTTCGTAAACGGGGTTTTCCTGTGCCAGCTCCAGGGCGATGGATAGCATGGTCAGGCAGTAGAAGGCCATCCAGGCGGTGCCGTCGGCCTGCTGGAGGGTGCCGCCGGTGGGGAGAGGTTTGCTGCGATCAAAGACGCCGATATTATCCAGTCCAAGGAAGCCGCCGGCGAAGAGGTTGTTGCCGTCCGCGTCCTTGCGGTTGACCCACCAGGTGAAATTAAGGAGGAGCTTCTGAAACGTGGACTCAAGAAAAGGCCGGTCGCGCTGGCCGCGGGCGGCGGTCAGCTTATACACCCGCCAAGCAGCCCAGGCGTGAACGGGTGGATTGACGTCCGAAAAATTCCACTCGTAGGCAGGAATCTGTCCGTTGGGATGAAGATACCATTCGCGGAGGAGGAGCGTGAGCTGAGCCTTGGCGAACCCGGGGTCGATCCGCGCGAATGGAATCATGTGGAACGCGAGGTCCCAGGCGGCAAACCAAGGGTATTCCCATTTATCGGGCATCGAGAGGATGTCGCGAGCGTAGAGGTGGGGCCAGTGGGCGTTGCGGCCGGACGCGCGGGCGGCGGGGGGGGTGGGTTCGTTCGCGTCGCCGTCGATCCAGTCCTCGATGATGTAGTGGTAGAATTGCTTGCTCCAAACGAGTCCGGCGTAGCCCTGGCGGGTGACGGCGCGAGCTGGCTCGGAGAGGGCGCGCGGAGAGATGACGTCGTGGAAGGCGTCGGACTCGGCTCGGCGGGTCGTGAAAAGTGACGCGTTGCGGGACGTGATTTCTGATGGTGTCAGCTTCGGGGAGCCGGAGCCGGTGAGGCGCAGGTGGTGGGTCCGGGACTCTCCGGGATGGAGGGTGGCGGTGAGGTGCGGAGCGAACTTAGTTCCTTGGATTGAGTTGGTCGCGGCAGTGTCGCCGTGGATTACCGTGGCGTGAAAGCCGTCTTTGACGAACGGCGATGCGTTCGGTCGGCGGTAGAGGCGGGTGAGATTGGTTTCGTTCTCGGTGAAGAGTGGGGGGGCGTCGGTGTCTGCGTAAAGGAAGGTGAATTCGCCGAGCTTCGAGTGCGAGGCGTTGACGACGCCGGCCCGAGCGAGGGTGAGGGACGGTTTCGTCGCGAGGATCTCGTGCGGGGCACCCCACGTCCACTGATTGCGAAACCAGAGCGTGGGAAGGAGGTGGTAAGGGGCGACGTCGGGGCCGTGGTTCGTCACGGTGATCCGGATGGCGATGTCGTCGGGCGAGGCTTTGGCGTATTCGGCGACGACGTCGAAGTAGCGTTCGTCGTCGAAGATGCCCGTGTCGCCGATTTCGAACTCGCGGTCGCGGAGGCCGCGGTTGGCATTTTCCGAAACTAGGCGACCGTAGGGGAAGGCGTTTTGCGGATACTTGTAGAGCGCGCGGAGGTACGACGACGTCGGCGTGGCCTCGAGGTAAAAGTAGTGTTCCTTGACGTCCTCACCGTGGTTTCCCTCTGGTCCGGTCAGGCCGAAAAGGCGCTCCTTCAAAATCGGGTCGCGTTCGTTCCAAAGTGCGAGGCCGAAGCAGAGTTGGCACCGGGCGTCGGTGATCCCGAGCAGTCCATCCTCGCCCCACCGGTAGGCGCGGCTCCGGGCGTGATCGTGGGGGAATGAACTCCACGCGTCGCCCGTGGCGGAGTAATCCTCGCGGACTGTGCCCCATTGTCGTTCCGAAAGGTAGGGGCCCCACTGCGACCAATAGAGTTTGCGTCGGTCGTTCTCCTGGAGGCGTTGGTGCTCGGGGGTCATGGGAATGAGAAGGGGTGATAGCGATTGCCGGGAGGAATGACAAACCCGCTTCGCTCCGGAGACGCGGCTGGTGCTCGACCGCATCCGGGAAGATGACATTTCTGTTGGGATCGATCATAGAGCGGGATGCGTTTTGATCGGCGGTTGATGGTTTGGTTGGTGGGAGTGGGGGCATTCTACGTGGGGTGGTTGGCCGTGGTCGGCATCGGGGGGCGCTGGTCGGTGGTGGCAACGCACTGGCCGATCGCAGTGACGATGGCGCTGGGATCTTACGTCGCCGGAGCGACGCCGATGGGTGGGGGAACGGTCGGGTTTCCGATCCTCGTGCTGGCGTTTCACCAGGCCGCAGAACTGGGACGGGATTTCTCCTTTGCGATTCAGAGTGTCGGGATGACGAGCGCCGCACTGTTCATCGTGGCGAGGCGGCAGCCGGTCGAGTGGCCGATGCTGCGGTGGGCGGTGCTGGGGTCGGCAGTTGGCACGCCGGTGGGGATTCTGTTCATCGCTCCGCTCGTGCCGGGGTTGGTGGTGAAAGTCGTGTTTGCGGTCATCTGGGCAAGCTTTGGGGTACTGCATCTTTTTCGGGTCCGCACTTTTGCCAAGCGCGATGGGCTGGCTCCGAGTGCGCATCGATTTGACCGAGTTGCGGGTTTGCTGACGGGTTCGTTGGCCGGAGCGACGGTCGCGGCGTTGACCGGGGTCGGAATCGATATGGCGATCTACTGCGTGTTGGTTTTGCTCTGTCAGGCGGACCTCAAGATCGCCATCCCGACCTCGGTGATCCTGATGGCAGCGACGTCGCTCATTGGGGTGGCGACGAAGCTGACGGTGGGAGGCGGGTTGCAGCCCGGCGTGTTCGAGAATTGGTTGGCGGCGGCTCCGGTCGTCGCGGTCGGTGCGCCGCTCGGTGCCTTCGTGGTCGACCGGATTGGGCGGACACCGACGCTGTATTTCGTGTCGGTTCTGTGCGTTGGGCAATTCGTCTGGGCGATGGTCGATGGGTGGTCGGGATTGGGGATTGTGGGTTTGGCGATCTCGCTGTTCGGGGTGGGGATGCTGGTCGGGCTGTTCGGCTGGTTGCACGCGGTCGGTGAGCGGTGGAATCGTCGACAGGAAGGCTCGTGTGCCACGGATAACGCGACTAGAATCTCGAGGAATGAGTTATCAGCCGATTGAGAATTACGGAGTCGTGGGCGATCTGCACACGGTCGCGTTGGTGGGGATGGATGGGTCGATCGATTTCATGTGTTTTCCACATTTCGATTCTCCGTCGATCTTCGCCGCGATGCTGGACGACGAGAAAGGCGGGAGATTTTCCCTCGCTCCGGAGATGCGGGATGCGAAGCACCGGCAAATGTATTTGCCGGATACAAACATCCTGCTCACGCGGTTTCTTGCGAACGAGGGGATCGGCGAGATTTCGGACTTCATGCCGGTGGAGGAAAAAGGGCACGCGCATCAAATCATCCGACGGGCCAAGGCGGTGCGGGGAGATATCCGGTTTCGGTTGATCTTCGCGCCCGCATTCAATTACGGACGCTCGGGTCATCGGATCGAGCGGACGTCGGACGGAATCGTCTTCACGAGTGAAGGGGCGGACGAAACGGCGCTTCGTCTCATCGTCCAGCACGAAACCGAGATCAGGATCGACAACGGGGTGGCGACCGCGGAATTCAAACTGCACGCTGGCGAAAGTGCGTTTGTCATCATGGAAGACGCGCGGGACTGCAACGCGCCGCGGCGGCGGCGGAGCGACGACGTGTCGCAGCTGTTCAAGGAGACTTTGAATTTCTGGCGTGGCTGGTGCCACCATTCGAACTATCGAGGACGTTGGCGTGAGATGGTCAAACGTTCGGCGCTGACCCTGAAAATGCTCGTGTCGCACCCGCACGGGTCCATCGTGGCGGCACCGACTTTCGGGTTGCCGGAGGCCATCGGTGGCGGGCGGAATTGGGATTATCGCTACACGTGGATTCGCGATGCTTCGTTCACAATCTACGGATTGATGAGGCTGGGCTACACGGCGGAAGCCAAGCACTTCATGGGCTGGATCGAGGAACGGTGCCGGGAATTGGCCGATGGGCAGATGGCGATCATGTATTCCATCGACGGGGAGTCAGATCTCCCAGAGATCTCGCTCGATCACTGGGAGGGTTATCGAAAATCGTCGCCGGTCCGGATCGGCAACGCCGCGCACGGCCAGCTGCAACTCGATATCTACGGCGAGTTGATGGATTCCGTTTATCTCTACAACAAATACGGAGAGCCGATCTCTTACGATCTGTGGGCGAGCCTAACGAGAATGATCGATTGGGTGTGCGACAACTGGAATCGCCCTGATGAGGGAATCTGGGAAATTCGCGGGCAGAAGCAGCATTTCACCTACTCTCGAGTCATGTGTTGGGTGGCGGTGGACCGGGGCGTGCGGTTGGCTTTGAAACGGTCATTTCCGGCTCCGATGGAGCGTTGGATGAAGGTGCGGGACGAGATCTATCACGACGTCTATCGCAATTTCTGGGATCCGGATCTGCGGACGTTTGTTCAACATCTCGGTTCGAAGGCAGTGGATGCGGCCTGTCTGTTGATGCCGATGGTGAAATTTATCGGGCCGACGGATCCGCGTTGGATATCGACGCTGCGGGCGATCGAGCGGTCGTTAGTGGAGGACTCAACCGTTTATCGGTACAGCACCGCGGACGGTGCGCACGATGGACTCGAGGGAACGGAGGGGACGTTTTCGATGTGCTCCTTCTGGTACGTCGAGTGCCTCTCACGGGCGGGCGATCTGGATAAGGCGCGGTTTTTGTTCGAGAAGACGCTCGGGTATGCGAATCACGTCGGTCTCTATTCCGAAGAGCTGGGGCCTTGCGGCGAGCATCTCGGAAACTTCCCCCAGGCCTTCACTCACCTTGCGCTCATCAGTGCAGCCTACAATCTCGATCAAGAGTTGACGGCCCGGCGATAGAACGGAACGGTTGCCGTCATGAAGAAATTTCTGAGCACGTTGCTTCTTGGTGCGGTGATTCTTGACGGGGCGCGGGCGGACGTGACGACCCGAGAGGTGACTTATCCGGCCGGTGATGTGACCGCGAAGGGACTACTCGCGCTTCCTGGCGGCGAGGGGAAGCATCCTGGTATTCTCGTGGTCCACGAGTGGTGGGGTATCAATGACTACGCTCGCGAGCGGGCGAAGATGCTCGCGGAATTGGGCTACGTCGCGCTGGCGGTCGACATGTATGGCGATGGGAAAAGGGCCGACCACCCGGATGACGCGGGCGCCTTTGCCAAAGCGGTGATGGGGGATCTGCCGACGGCGACGAAGCGATTCGAGGCGGCAATGAAGTTTCTGTCGGAGCAGCCGGAGGTCGACGCGGCGAAGATCGCGGCGATCGGATACTGTTTCGGTGGCGGGGTGGTATTGCAGATGGCGGCAAGTGGCATCGACGGGTTGGACGCGGTCGTGAGTTTTCACGGTTCGCTGGGGGCTACGGTGCCGGAGGGGACGAATCCAGCGGCGCGGATGCTCGTTCTCACGGGCACGGCGGACGAGTTCGTGCCCGACGAGCAGGTTAAGGCGTTCGAGAAGCGAATGAAGGACGCGGGAGCCAACGTGACCGTGATTGAGTACCCCGGGGCCGAGCATTCTTTCACGAATCCGGCAGCCGATTTGATCGCCGCAGAATTTGGAATCGAAGTTGGTTACGACTCGCACGCCGACCGGGCATCTTGGGGGGAGATGAAAGAGTTCCTGTCGGGGGTCTTCGCAATCGAGGGACAACCCGGGGCCGAGTGAGCGGGAATGAACCCCGTTCGGTGAATGGCGGGTGCGATTAGCTTTCCGTGTCACCCTCCGGTCGCAAAACCGGGGTAGAGGGTCATCCCTCCATCGACAAAAAGCGTCACGCCGTGAACGTAGTCCGACTCGTCCGACGCAAGCCACACGGCAGCGCGACCGATCTCGTCGGGCTCGCCGATTCGATTCGCGGGGATGAGGCGCATGAGGTCCTTGTATTTCTCAGGATCACTCCAGACCGCTTCGTTGATCGGCGTCCGGATGGCGCCGGGACCGATGCTGTTGACGCGAATGTGGTGGGGACCGACCTCTTGCGCGATTGATTTCATCATGAGCATGATTCCCCCTTTCGACGCGGCGTAATTGACGTGGCCTGCCCAGGGGATGACCTCGTGGACTGAACTCATGCAGATGATTTTGCCGGCGGCACAGGAGACTTCGGGTCGGATCCCTCGGTGCTTGAATTCGCGCACGGCGGCGCGAGCGCAGAGGAATTGCCCGGTGAGATTGACGCCAATCACCTTCTGCCATTGATCGAGCGTAAGTTCATCGAAGGGGGCATCCTGTTGGATGCCAGCGTTGTTGATCAGGATGTCGACCGTGCCGAATTCCTTGCAGGTTGTCGCAAACATGGACTCGACGTCGGCCTCTTTTGAAACGTCCGCCTGAACGGCGATTGCCGTCCCGCCAGCATCTCGAATTTCGGCGACCACTGCATCAGCTTTGTCGTGCCGACCGACGAAATTGACAACGACCATCGCCCCCTCCGCGGCCAGGGAATGGGCGACTGCCTTTCCCAGACCGGAGCTTGCTCCCGTGACGATCGCGGTTTGACCCGCCAGGCGCTCGGAACAAGGTAGAATTTTCGGAGCAGAATTGGGGTTCGGATCGGTTTTCATGAGTTGGTTTGAGCGGGATACTGAAAGCTTTCGTGCGCGACGGCGTTGGCGGTCTCGGAAGATTAACGAAAAGCGGGCAAAAAACTTTTGATTATCGAAAGGAAACGATTCAAACTCTTTAAGAGAAACAAACCGAACTCACGAGGAAACAAATAAATGGTCGCTGAAATCGATGGTGCTGGAAAGGGGTGTGAGATTTCGGCGTTTCTGAAGACCTTCGAAGGGGCTGCGGCGACGTTCGATCAGGATCATGACAGCTGGTCGCTTTGGCTTCCGGAGATGTGTATGGGAGACCGCCCGATTACGCCTGCATCGCAGTTGTATTTTGCGGTGATTCTCCGCCACGAAGATGAAGCCTTCGCAATCCGGTTTTTCTACGATTGCTCCACGGGAAAGATTCGTTACTACACGAGCGCAGTTCCTCAGGAGGTTGCGCTTGCTCCGGAGTTTGAGAACGCCGTCTCGGAATTGTTTCGTCACACTCTTCCCGTGGAGCCGATCCGTCAGCGGAAACTACGGGCGTCTGGCCGACGCCGTCGGGAGAGAATTGATTCCGCTAGCGATCAAGCACGACGCCAGCTTCGCGAAGTGCCGGCCCGCATGGCTGATCCGGCGGAGTCCTCTCAAGTCGGTGGGCGCTCGTCGGAACCGAAGTCTGACGCCGAGGAGCCGTCCGGAACACTGGACGCGTTCGCGCCTGGCGCTAAGGAAGATGAGCGACTTGGAAACGAAGCGAAAGTAGGGGAGAACGATGGCGTCACGAGTCCTTCGGGAACTGTCGACTCGTCGGTAAGGGTGGACAAGGGACAGGGGAGTCCTCCTGTGGTCAAACGAATCGCGGTGATCGCAGCGCTTCACGAAACGCCGAATTTGCGCTCGGTGGTGGCTAGCGAACGGTCGCAAAAAAGCGACTGCTCAACTCTGGAGTTGACGCCAAAAGCAGGGGGATTCGCCTCGCAGTCAACCCAACCAGCGGCGCCCGCTGGGGCTTCAGATGCGGGCAAATCGGCCAATTCTGTTTGGTCGACGGTCGATTCCAAATCTCTCACCGTAGCGAAACCAACGGCTCCTCAGATGAATGAGCTGGCCACCGGTTTAGGAGCGGAAATCTCGGTAACCCGCCCGACCGAACTTTCGCGCTCGGCAAATGATTTCGATGGTGTTCGCAAGGTTGAGTTCGACGTTGGGGCACGAATGAGGTCTGTTCTCATGTCGGTGATCTATGCTTGCGGGATCGTTGCGACGATCGGGATATTGGCTTACAGCTATCTCGTTCTCACCGAGGATCCGGGTGTGAAGCACCATCGCTTGCAAAATGAAGCGTTGCAGAGTCAGGCAAGTCGCTAGAGCAGTTGGATTTTCCCGCAGGAAGGGGGCACATTTTCCAGAGGTCCGACCTGAAGACGAAGGCAATTTTGAATTGACCTCAAACGGGAGTCCATCTACGTTCTCGCCTCCCAAACGGCCCCTTTGAGGGTGCCGGGATCGCGCGGTTAGCTCAGCGGTAGAGCACCTCCCTGACACGGAGGGGGTCACTGGTTCGAACCCAGTATCGCGCACCATCACTTTTACTCTGAAAAGCTGATGAATACAGGGTTTTCGGGCTGCTCATCCTCTTCAGGCGTTGCGCAACGTTGAACGCTTAAACCCGCTAAATACCCCCAAAAGTTGTTACTTCTTGGCACCACCTTGGCAGCGGGGAGGGTATAAGGTTGCCGTTTCTCTCGTCCGTTTGTTCCCTCCGATGATGCGTTGCGGATTTCTCGCCCTGCTTCTCGTGCCGATTCTCCCATAAATCACGCATGCCAAATCCGAATCCGCCTACACGAAAGAATGGGCGAAAGCCACCGGGGGCGAGGCAGAGGTGACAATGCCGGACGGAACGCGCTGCGACGGTGTGACGGACTCCCACGCGATCGAGGTGGAGTTTGCCCGCAAATGGGCGGTTCCAATCGGACAGAGTCTCTTCTACGCCCTACAAATCAACAAGCGGGCCGGAATCGTCCTGATCGTGAAGAATGCCGACGAGCGCCGATTCCTGATCCGGCTGAACTCTGTCATTTTCGCCAACAAGCTTCCGATTGACGTTTGGACCGTGGGAAAGGGGCGGGTGCCAATTGATTGAGAGGGCACCCGACAAAGCTTTTGGTGAGAGCATTTAGTCGGGCTTTACTTCTTGATGCGAGCTATGAGCGATTCTTTCCCCACTCTAAAACAGGGTCGGACGCAATCTGAGCAACCACATCAAACAAGACTAGCACCCCTTCAACTTCTCTCACATTTCGTGGCGCTGCGTCAGACAAAAGGATGCGGTCATCTGTTCTCAGAAACGTATCCCTGCTGATTTCTTGAAATTCAATGGACGCCATCCCCTGCTTGATTGTCTCAAGCTCTGGCAAGGGGGCATCCACATACGGCTGGCTCATGCAGATTCGCGGCAATCGACCACGCTCGGCTGGCTGCAATAGTCCCACGAATTGAGTTTGATACTCTCCCAATGCGTTCAGTAGCGTCCATCGCCTGATATAGGCGGCTGGATTCTCATTAACCGAACCAAAGAAGTGTCGTCCCGTTCGCTCTGGGTCAGCCGGGGAATGCCAAGCGTAGCATCCAAAGGAATCGCTATGAGTGACCTTGAAAATCTGGCTGGGATCTTCGTCGAATCGAATGAGATGATGCTCATCCCCTCCAATTTCGTACTCCTTTCCGTCAAAAATCTCGGCTAGGCGGGAATCTCTTTCGGGGTCGCCGAAGCAGGACCAGAGAATCTCAGAACGCCGCCCCCAAGATTCCTGCCAATCGAACGGTGAACTTCCTTGGTGAAGCCCTCCCAACTGCCGCAAGATACCACCCAACTCGATGTTCGCGGCGCTTGCATTCTCAACATCCTCCCAGAACGAATCACCTTCCATTCTCTTGATTTAGTTGCTTTCTCCGCAACACTCTTGAGTTCCCCTTTGGATTTGTGAGTCACAAACGAAAAGTAAGCCGCAGGACTCCCTTGGGCTATTTTTGTGAATTCAATTTGCTCGCTCATTGTGCATCGTCTCCGGTTGCTCTGGCACGATATCTCCCTCTGCAATCTAACGGTTTTCACCATTTTTCAGGTGTTTTCTCAAGTTTTTAATAATTTTCTATCGGGAGACGGGAGCTGGCTCAAGTGGAGGTGATCGAGAAATCGTTGAGCGCGTAAACTCTCCACGTGAGTCTCGGACGTGTGAAGGTGTAAACCTGATCGGGCCGATAACCCGAATCAATCCCGGTTGCGGAAATGGTCAGCAACCGCTTGCTCTCCGTCTCCCACGCGGAGTTGAGCAACATCTTGTCGTTTCGGTCCCACAACTGCGGTTGCGGGGGCGAACCCTTGATGATCCGGTAATCAATGCGCCAGGTCTCCCCGTGGAGCCCGTGCCCGACGATCTGTCGGCTTTCTTCTCGTGTGGGGACTCGTCGGGCTCCGCGCCCACCGTGTTGACGAGAACGCGCCGGGACCGCTCCGGGTTGTCGCTCCGATCTGCCGCAAGCTCGCTCTCGGCTACCATTTGAAGGAACCCGCCCGGATACTTCAACGGGTCAACCGGGTGGGACCATAGCATTGCGTTTGCTTGGAATCCTCGCCGGCCTCGGAACTCCCGCGTTGGAATCCAGTCGCCGCCAAGCATCATCTCGTAACGCTGAGAGTCGTCGAGTAACCCGCTGCACTTCGGGCATTCAAGCCGGGCCTCGCTCGTCTTGTGCGCTTCGTGTCGGATCTGTTTCCGGTGCATCACGTAGGGCTCTCGCCGTAGGGAATCCAGTAGGTGTCTGGCCGAATGGAGGGGGAGTTATTTACCTGGCCGCGCGGGAAGGCGATCAGGAAGGATTGGACCTAACGGCTTACGGCTCGTTACCTTTGGTTGAACCGCGAAGGGGCTGGATTCTGCGGGTTCCGTTCGGCAGCCGACTGGCGGTTTCTTTTTGCCATGAACATTCTCTTTCTGACGATCGATCAACACCGCTGGGACTTCGTGGAAGGTGGGACGGTGGCGGGACTGCGGACGCCGACGATGGCGGGGCTGCGGGCGGCGGGGACGACGTTTACTAATGGGATCAGCAATTGCCCGATCTGCATGCCGACGCGGTTTACCTGGATGCACGGTTTGTATGCGAGTCAGGCAAACGCGGGGTTGCTGGCGAACGCGGCGGATTGGCCGCTGGATCTGCCGACGCTGCCGCAGGCGTTGCAGCGGGCGGGTTACCACACGGCGCTGGTGGGGAAGCTACACCGGCACGCGGGATTGGTTCGGCGGGATTTGGTGGCGGACGCGGCGGGGACGCTGGGGTTGGGATTTGACGAGGCATTCGAGGTGAGCGGGAAGTCGCTGGCCCTGTGGGATGACTGCGAGTGGACGCAGTACTTGCGGGAGCGGGGGCTGTGGGAACGCTACGTGGCGGACGTGGCGGAGCGAGGCGATGAATTTGGGCTGGCGAAAATTGCGGACCCGTCGGTGCTGGCCGAGGAGGATTCGATGGATGGGTTCATCGCGCGGCAGGCGGTGGAGTGGCTGGAGCGCTACGACGGGGGGAAGCCGTTTTTTTTGCACGCGTCGTTGTGTGGGCCGCACTTCCCGGTGGATCCGCCGGAGCGGTTTTTCGAGCGTTACGCGGCGGACGAGATGCCGCTGCCGGAGGGAGTCGATGATCCGGTGAAGGTGGCGGAGTGGCGGCGGCGGCGGGCGGGCTATGCGGCGCTGGTTGAGCACGTGGATCACGAGATGGGCCGCGTGCTGGCGGCGTTGGAAGGTCGGGGTTGGGTGGAGGATACGTTGGTGGTATTCGGTTCGGACCACGGCGAGATGATTGGGCACCGGGACCGGGCGAACAAGAATACGCCTTACGAGACGTCGATCCGGACGCCGGTGACGTTCCGGCTGCCGGGGCGGATCGCGGCGGGGCGGGTGGTCGGGGATTTGCTGGAGGCGGTCGACTTGCCGGTCACGATGGCGGCGGCGGCGGGGTTGTCGGTGGAGGCGGCGGGGTTGCGGAATTCGCCGGGGCGCTCGGCGTGGGAGCGGCTGGTTGGGCGGAGCGAGACGGCGGTGCGGGAGTTTGGCTACAGCGAGGGTGGGTTGGGCAACGGGGCCTGGCGGGTGCTGCGGTCGGCGCGTCACAAGTTCATCGCGCGCGCGAACGAGGCCGATGAGTTTTACGATCTGCGGGATGATCCGTGGGAGTTGGACAATCGCGCGGACGATCCGGAATGCGCCGTCATTCAGGACGAGTTGCGGGGTGAGCTGGTGCGGACGATGATGCGTCACGCGATTGCACCAGAGCGCGAGCCGCGGCGGGAGCGGGACGATTGGTGGCGGGGAGCCATTGCCGCCGGAGGTGAGTAACCCTCAGGGTGTCCCGGCGATGGTGGCGGCTGAGACGGGGTGTTGCCAGCCTCAGCCTTTGACTGCGCCGACGGTGAGGCCGGAGACGAAGAAGCGCTGGCCGGCGAGGAAGATGCCGAGGATGGGGAGTAGCATGAGGAGGGCGGCGGCCATCATGAGGTGCCACTCGGTGCCGTATTGGCCCTGAAACGCTTGGAGGCCGACCGGGAGCACGCGGAGAAATTCCTGATTGGTCACGACGAGCGGCCAGAGGAACGACCCCCAGATGCCCATGAACGTGAAGATGGTGAGAGTGGCTAAACCGGGCAAAGAGAGCGGGAGAATGACGCGGCGAAAGATTTGCCAATAGCTGCAGCCGTCGATTAGGGCGGCTTCGTCGAGTTCACGCGGGAGGCTGAGAAAAAACTGCCGCAGCAGAAACGTGCCGTAGGCGGAGAACATCGCTGGGACGGTGAGAGCGAAGTAAGAATCCAGCCCGACGAGGCGGCCGATGGGAATCGCGTGCTCGCCGCTGCCGAGGTAGCGCAGCGCCATCCAATCGATGTTGGGCAGCGCGATGGCGAGCCATTCGGGGAGAATTTTCATCGCGACGAAATTCGGCAGCATGGTGACGGAGTGCGGCACCATCATGGTTGCGAGGTAGGCGAGGAAGAGCTTGTCGCGGCCCGTCCAGCGGAGGCGGGAGAAGGCGAAGGCGGCACACGCGCTGGTGAAGACCTGCCCGCCGGTAACGACGAGCGCGACGAGGAGGCTGTTGACGTAGTAGCGCAGGAAGGGAACGACCTGCCAGACCTCGGCGAAGTTTTCCCACCGCCACGATTGCGGCCAGAGCATGCCGACGAGCGAATCGGTCGCTCGCATGGCCTCGCCGGGCGCGGACAAAGCGGTGGTGAGCATGAAGGCGAGCGGCAGCAGAAACGTGGTGCCGAGCAGGACGAGCGGGACGTGCCAGAGGGCGGCGAGCCATGCAGTGGGCCGGGCGGGCGTGGCCGGTGGCGGGGAGGCGTTCATTGGAGTTGGTGGCCGCCGTGTTTCCAGTTGAGAAGCGTGACGCCGAGCACGATGAGGAAGAGGACGTAGGCGATGGCGGAGGCGTAACCCATCTCAAAGAGCACGTAGGCTTTCGTGTAAATGTAATACCCGATGGTGGTCGTGGAGCCGAAAGGTCCACCGCCGGTCATGATGTAGGCCATGTCGAAGCCGGACTGAAATCCGGCGATGAGGCCCATCGTGAGAATGAAGAACGTGACGGGCATGACGGCGGGCCAGGTGACGGCGAGGAATTTCTGCCAGGCGTTGGCCCCGTCGATCTCGGCGGCTTCGTAGAGTTCCGTCGAGACGCCCTGGAGAGCGGCGAGGTAGAGGATCATGCTGCCGCCGCCGACGCCCAGCCAGACGCTCATTAGCATGAGCGCGGGCTTGGCCCAGAGCGGGTCCGTGAGCCAGCGGGGGCCCTCGATGCCAATGGCGGCGAGAGCGGCGTTGATGAGGCCGAAGTCGGGATTATACATCCACCGCCAGAGGTAGAAGATGGCGACACCGGAGAGGATGCTCGGGAGAAAAAAGACGAGTCGGTAGAAGTAAGTGAAGCGCATCCGGCGGTTCAGCACGATGGCGAGCGCGAGGGCACCGGCCATGTTGACCGGGATCACGAGCATGAGAAAGACGGTGTTACCGAGGTATTTCCAGAAGTCGGGGTCGTTCGCGCGCCAGCCTTCGGGCGATCCGTGGAACCCGAGGAGCTCGACGAAATTATCCAGCCCGACCCAGCGCGGCGGCGTGAGCAGATCCCACGAGGTGAGGCTGAGCAGGAGCGAAGCGACGACCGGCCAGGCGGTGAACAGCAGGAAGCCGACCGCGTTTGGCAGTAGGAAAGCGAGCGCCGCCAACGTCTCGCGGCGATGGAAGCCGCTCTTCACTCCCGCTCCTTTCGGCGGTCGAGCCAGCGTTGGAGATCGGACGCCATCCCGGCAAGGACTCGCTCGGCGGGTAAGTCGGGTTGGCTGAGCGCCTGCTCCATGCGACCGTAGAAAATGTCGCTCACGCGCTGCGCACCCGGTGCATAGAGCATCGTGAGCGCGGCGCCGCGCTCCATCGTTTCGGAAAAGAACCGCATCGATTCCGGCGGACGCAGGGCGAGGAAATCCGGTCCGAACGCGAGGTCGCGGAAGACCGGGACGGTGCGGCCGCCCCGCATGGCGAGTCGGGCACCGGTCTCCGAAGCGTAGAAGCGCACGAACTCGCGGGCGATCTCGGGGTGACGCGACCGGGCGGACACGGCGAGTCCGGTGCCGCCGTGATACGTGACGCCGGATACGGGGCCGGCGGGGACGGGTGCGATGTCCCAGGAGAAATCGGTGAGGTCGGCGAAGTCGGGCGCCGACCACCGACCGCTGAAGTAGAAGGCGACACGCCCGTCGCGGAAGAGTTGGTAGGTGCCCTGCTCGTTCGCGATGTCGGGCGGCACGGCGTAGCCACTGGCCTGAATGCGCCGCAGAAACCCGATGGTCGCCGCGGCCTCCGGCGAGTTGGCGGTCACGCGGGTGGGATGAGCGAGATCGTCGAAGAGCGTGGCACCGTGCTGCCAGAAGGGGATGATCGGCGGCGGCATGAGCAGGGCGTAGTCGGTCGGCGCGGCGGGGTCGCCGTGGCGACGCGAGAGGCGGGGCGCGACGGATTCGATCCAGTCCCAGGTGACGCGTCCGGCCGGAAACGGCACGCCCGCCGCCCGCAGAGCGTCCTCGTTGTAATACATCACGTAGCCGTGGCAGTTGACCGGGAGCGCGAAAAATTTTCCCTCCGGCCCGAAGGCTTGGCGCGGGATCGGCATCAGCGAAGCTGCGCCGGGGAGTGCTTCCAGGTCGGCGGTGAGGTCGAGCAGCACGCCGCGGGACGCCCATTCGAAATTTTGCAACATCTCGACCATGATGATGTCCGGGGCGACGTTGCCGACCATCATGGCCTGGATTTTCTCGGCGTAGCGGGCCCGATTGGGACGAGGTCGATCTTCACGCCGGGGTGGGTGTTTTCGAATCGCTCGACGATACCGCGCTCGACCTCCTGTTGAAGCACGGAACCCCAGAAGGAAAATTGGAGCCGCACCACGCCGTCGTCCTTGCGCGTGCAGCCGCCGAATAAAGTGGCGAGCAGGATCGTGGGGATGAGAAGGCGCATCGGTTTCAGATTCCGAACGGGGGGAAGATAACGGATTGGCGGGGAAAAGTCTCGTTGGCCCGCCGAGATTCCCCGAAAGTTTCGCGATGATTTTGCGAGTCGCGCTGACCGGCGCTGTCCTGTTTTTTTTGCACCCGGTGCGGGCCGCCGAGGTGGGTGAATTTTCGATCCGTCCCGTTGTCCCGCTCGACGAGGCGGGGGTCGCGCGGTTGCGCAACATTGTCGCAGAGGACGCCGAAGCGGAGGCCATCGCGGAAGCGGCGCGCATGGAAGCGCGACCGTTGCTCGGCGCGACGCCGCAGCCCCTGGAGCGGATCGATTACGAGGGGCTGGTGAACACCGATCCGAAGCGCATCGCGACGGTGGCTAAGCTGCGCGAAATGGATGACGTCGCGGCGCTCGTGCGCGACTGGCAGGTTTCGGGGGACGAGCGGGTGGCGGAGACGCTGCGGGAGTTCGTCGTGGCGTGGGCGGCGAGCTACCGGCCGACGGGAAACGACGTGAACGAGAACAAACTCTACCCGTTGCTGGTGGCTTATCACCACCTGCGCGACACGTTTCCGGCGGACGAGCGCGAGCGTGTCGACGCGTGGGTGCGGTCGCTCGGGGAACTCCACGCGCGGGCGGTTGCGGAGTCCACGCATTTCACGAATCGCTACACGAAGCACGTGCGCTTGCTGGCGCTGATTGGGGGTATCCTCGGCGAAGGAGAATGGCGGGCTAGCGCGGAGGAGGGATTGAAGCGCTTCGTCACGGAGAGCCTGCGAGCCGACGGCACGAGCCTCGACCTCGAGCGACGGGATACGCTCACCTACCACGCCAGCGCACTGCGGCCGGTGATCGAGTTCGCGATGCTCTCGGGCGAGCGCGGGCCGGAACTCTACCGTTGGGAATCGCCGGAGGGCGGGTCGATCGCGAAGTCGGTGAATTATTTGGTGCCCTACGCGCTGGGCGAGGAGACGCGGGAGGAGTGGACGAACTCGAAGGTCGATCTCGACCGCCGTCGCGCCGAGGCGGGGATCGACGGATACCAGCGCGGACGGCTCTACGATCCGCAGAGCGCTCTGGCCGTGATGGAGGAGGCGAGTTTCTTCGATCCGAGCTTGCAGCGAGTCGTGGTTCATTTGGCCGAGTCCGACGCCGGGCGATTCCCGACGTGGCAGACGCTGGTCAACGCGGCGGCTCGCGCTGATTCTGCGGACTGAACTCCGGGCCGCCGGCCGGCTAACGGGGGCTCGGCACGGTAGGCGGCGGCGAGGAGGGAAATGGGGTGTTGGACGTCGGGGGCGGCGTTTGATTTCGCCAGGCCGTTGGCGAGTTGGAGGTGGCAGCCGGGGTTGGCGGTGGCGACGGTGTCGGCGTTCGTCTGATGCACGTGGCCGAGTTTGCGCTCGAGGAGTTGGGCGGAGGTCTCGGGTTGGGTGATGTTGTAGACGCCGGCGCTGCCGCAACACCACTGGGACTCGGTGAGTTCGATGAGTTCCAAGCCGGGGACGGCGCGGAGGATGTCGCGAGGTTGGCGGGTGATCTTCTGGCCGTGGCAGAGGTGGCAGGCTTCGTGGTAGGTGACGCGGTGCGGGGCGGCGGGGGTCGGGCTGGCCGGGGCGCGGAAGCCGATCTCGTCGAGCCATTCGTGGATGTCCTTCAACTTGCGGGACCATTCGGCGGCTCGGTCGGCGTAGGCGGGGTCGTCGGCGAGGAGGCGGCCGTAGGTTTTTAAATGCGAACCGCAGCCAGCGGCGTTGGTGATGATGGCGTCGAGGTTGGCGAGGTCGAAGCGGTCGATGAGGCGGCGGGCGAGGTCGCGGGCGGTGGCGAGTTCGCCGTTGTGGCCGTGGAGGGAGCCGCAGCAATTCTGCACGGCGGGGGTGACGACGGTGCAGCCGTTCGCGAGGAGGACGTCGGCGGTGTCGCGGTTGACCTCGGGGAGGACGATGTCCTGCACGCAGCCGGTGAGGAGGGCGACGCGGTGGGTGGGCGGGGTGGCGGTGGGGGATTCTTCGGGGCGGATGAGTTGGTGGGAGAAGCGGGAGCGGGCGACGGGGGTCTGGGCTTCGAGGCCGCGGAGGCGCGAGGGGAGGAGGCGGTTGAGTCGGAGGGCGCGGAAAGCGGCTTGGGCGCCGGTGACGCGGTGGAGCCAGAGGAGGCGGCCGACGAAGCGGAGGAGGCGGGGGCGGGTGAAGAGTCCGCGGAGGAGGAGTCCGCGGATGGCGGAGCGGCGGGGGGTCGCGAGGGTGCCGCTGCGTTCGGCTTCGTTGCGGGCGACTTCGAAGAGGTGGGCGTAGTCGACCCCGGCGGGGCAGGCGGTCTCGCAGGCGAGGCAGCCGAGGCAGTAATACATTTCTTCGCCGAAGGTCTTCGTGAGGTCGAGGCGCTCGTCGGCGATGGCGCGCATGAGGGAGATGCGGCCGCGCGGGCTGTGGCGTTCCTTGCCGGTGAGCGCGTAGGTCGGGCAGGTGGGCAGGCACATGCCGCAGTGCATGCATTGCTGGAGGACGCTGTAGTCGAGGGTGCGGAGGGTGTCGCTCATGGCGCGGTGGCAGCGTCGAGAATTTTGCCGGGGTTGAGGAGGTTGTGCGGGTCGAAGGACGCTTTGATTCGGCGCATGACGTCGAGGTTCAGCTCGCCGATGGCTCGCTGGAGGAAGGCTTTTTTCGCAACGCCGACACCGTGCTCGCCGGTGATGGTGCCGCCGAGGGAGACGGCGTGGTCGAAGATCTCGTGCATGGCGAGTTCGACGCGGTGCATCTCCTCGGTGTCGCGTTCGTCGGTGAGGAAGGTGGGGTGGAGGTTGCCGTCGCCCATGTGGCCGAAGGTGCCGACGGTGAGGCGGTGGCGGTCGGCGGTCTCGCGGATGAAGGTGATCATGCGGACGAGTTCGCTGCGGGGGACGGTGGCGTCCTCGAGGATGGTGGTGGGTTTGATGCGGGCGAGCGCGGCGAAGGCCGAGCGGCGGGCGGTGGCGAGGGCGGCGGCTTCTTCGGCGGAGCGGGCGAGCTGCACGGAGCGGGCGTGGTTTTTTTTCGCCCAAGCGGACATGGCGGCGGCTTCGGATTCGACCGTGGCGGGGGTGCCGTCGGTCTCCATGAGGAGGATGGCGGCGGCGTCGCGGGGCAGGCCGACGTGGGCGTAGTCCTCGACGCAATTGATGGTGGTCTGGTCGAGGAACTCGAGCGTGCAGGGGGTGATGCGGTCTTCGATGACGTCGGAGACGGTGGCGGCGGCGTCCTCCATGGTGTCGAAGACGGCGAGGAGGGTGCGGCGGTCGGCGGGCTTGGGGATGAGCTTGAGGAGGACGCGGGTGATGATGCCGAGCGTGCCTTCGGAACCGACGAAGAGGTCGCGAAGGCTGAAGCCGGCGACGTCTTTCACGCATTTGTTGCCGGTGAAGAGGATTTCGCCGGAGGCGAGCACGACTTCGAGGCCCATGACGTAGTCGCGGGTGACGCCGTATTTGAGGCCGCGGAGGCCGCCGGAATTCTCGGCGACGTTCCCGCCGATGGTGGAGATTTTCATCGAGCCAGGGTCGGGCGGGTAGAAGAGTCCGACCTCCTCGGCGGCTTCGGCGATGCGAATGGTGGTGACGCCGGCCTCGGCGTCGAGCGTGAGGTTGCGGCGGTCGACCTCGCGGATGCGGTCCATTTTGTTGACGCAGAGGACGAGGCCCCCGGGGACGGGGAGGCTGCCGCCGCTAAGGCCGGTGCCCGAGCCGCGGGTGACGATGGGGACGCGTCGCTCGGCGCAGGCGCGGACGATGCGGACGACTTCGTCGGTGGTGCGGGGGAAGGCGATGGCGGGCGGGAGGACGTTCAGCGCGGCGGTGCCGTCGAAGGAGTAGGGGATGCGGTCCTCGAGCGCGGTGAGAAATTCGATGCCGGGGAGGGCGGCGATGAGGGACTCGATGGGCGGGTCAGCGGTCATGGTCGGGTAGAGTAGGGGCGGAGGGCAAACGAGGGAGGGATTTTCGGGGAACGGGCTGGCAGGGAGGGCGCGGGTGGGGGATTCTTCGTGGGATGAGTGGGACGCGCCTTGGGATTTTGTTGGTGATCGTGGCGGCGCGGGTGGCGCTGGGCGGGGCTGGGGCGGGGCCGGAGATCGTGGTGCTGCGAAATGGCGGGGCGCGGTTGGAGATCGTGCCGGACGCCGGGGGAAGGGTGATCGGGTTCAGCCGGGAGGGGTCGCCGAATTTCATTTCGGCCAACCCGCGGTGGCTGGCGGGCGAGGTGGAGGTGCCAGAGCCGGCGTTCGACGCGAAGTGGATTCAGTTGGACGGGCACGTCGTCTGGGTGGGGCCGCAGTCGGCTTGGTGGCAGCGGAACGACGATCTGCCGTATCGAGTCGTCTGGCCACCGGATTTCTGGCTGGAATTCGGGCGGTTCGAAGTCGTGGAGCGGACGGAGAGTTCGATTGTGCTCGAGGGACCGTTCAGTCCGTTGGCGTTCGTGCGGGTGCGGAAGGAATACGCGGTCGGGGCGGACGGGACGGCGTCGATGCGTTACACGATCACGAACCCGACGGACGAGGACGTTGCGGTCGACATCTGGAGCAACACGCGGGTGGTGCCGGAGGCGGACGTGCTCGTGGAATACCGGGGTGAGCGGAGCGTGAAGCTGGACTACGAGTTCAACGCGAAACGCCCGGCGGACCCGCTGCAATACGAGTTCGTGGGCGACGCGGTGCGTCCGCGCCACCGGGAGCAGAGCGCGGCGGGCGAGATCTTCTACGGAAAGCTCGCGGTGGAGACGGAGGGGACGCGGATCGCGGCGTTCGCCGACGGGTGGGTCTTCGTCAAGGAGGCGGAGCGGGCGACGCCGGAGGGCGGGTCCGCGCCGGGTCACACGTTTGTGGAGGTCTTCGCGCAGCGCAAGCCGGACGGCGGCGGGTATCTCGAGCTGGAATTTCACGGGGCCTACGGCGTGCTGCGACCGGGGGAGTCGCGGGAGTTCGGCGAGCGGTGGCGGATCGTGCGGGACGCGGGCGCGAGCGGGGGCGACGCGGAGGGGCGGGCGCGATTTTTCGAGCGCGACGCGGGGGCGGTCATTCGATGAAGTCGCGGTCGGTTTCGTCGGTGGGGATGTCGGCGTCGGCGCGGCGGAAGAGCGGGATGCGCTCGAGGGGGGCGGGGACGAGGTGGTGGCGTCCGCCTTCGTAGCGGCGGGTTTCGTTTTCAAAATCAACCCACTCGCCCGCGGGAAAATAAACGCTGCGCTCGGTAACGCCGGGCGCGAAGACGGGGGCGACGAGGAGGTCGGGGCCGAGGAAATACTGGTCGTCGATGAATTCGGTGCCGGGGTCGTCGGGCGCTTCGAGGTGGAGGTGGCGGAGGATCGGGATGCCGGTGTCGCAGGCTTCGCGGGCGCAGCGTTCGAGGTAGGGGAGGAGGCGGTAGCGGAGGTGGGCGTAGTGCTTGACGACGGCGACGGCGGGGTCGCCGAAGTGCCAGGGTTCGCGCGGGGCGTTGGCGCCGTGGAAGCGGGCGAGCGGGGAGAGCAGGCCCCATTGCGCCCAGCGGATGTAGAGCTTCGTCGAGGGGGCGGGGCCGGTGAAGCCGCCGATGTCGCCGCCCCAGAAGGCGTCGCCGTTGAACCCGGCGGAGAGGCCGCCGCGCAGGCAGGTGAGCATTTCCTCCCACGTCGAACGGGTGTCGCCGGCCCAGGTGCCGGGGTAGCGTTGGGAGCCGATGTAGCCGGCCCGCCGCCAGACGAGACCGTAGCCGTGCACCTCGCGGGCGGCCTGGTAACAGGTCTCGGTGAACCAGAAGAGGTAGAGATTGTGGAGTTCGCGGCCGGTCTGGCCGGTGGAGAAGAGGGCGTCCTCGGGGACGCGGTCGCCGTAGTCGGGCTTGAGGACGGCGGCTCCGGCGCGGAGGAGGTCCTTCAATTTTTCCCGCCACCAGTCGCGGGCGGCGGGGTTGGAAAAGTCGATCATGCCGACGGGTTCGCCGTGCGAGAGGCGGGCGAGACCGCCGCGCGTGGAGCGGAGCAGGTAACCATGATCGCGGGCGTGGTCGTAGATGGCGGTGCCTTCGGGGACGTAGGGATTGACCCAGAGACAGGTCTTGAAGCCACGACCTCGCCATTTTTTCCAGAGCGCGGGGAGGTCAGGGAAAGAGGCTTCGTTTCGCTCGAAGTCGCAGGCATCGACGCCGATTTTGAAGTAGTAGTGCGTGCGCATCCAGAGAGGGTCGAGGTGGATGACATCGGCGGGGATGCCGCGCTCGCGCAGGCCGTCCATCGCGGCTTCGGCCTGGGCCTGGTTCTCGTATTGGCAGCGCGACATCCAGACGCCGAGCGCCCAACGGGGCGGCATCGCGGGTCGGCCGGTGAGCGCGGTGTAACGGGTGACAAGGTCTTTCAGGTCGGAGCCGGTGAAGAGAAAGAGGTCGAGTCCGCAGTCTTCGCTGAGCAGCGAGCCGGAGACGTAGGAAAACGAGCCGACCTCCCAGAACGAGCGAAGCGGGCTGTGGAGAAATAGGCCCCATCCGCGGGTGGAGAGGAGGTAGGGGATGGATTTATAGGAGAGGTCGTTGGAGTTCGAGCCGCAGGTGTCGGACGCCCAGATGGTGGCGCGGGTGGAGGATTTTTCGACCGTGTTCCACTTCTCGCCGAGGCCGAAGAAGCGTTCGCCGTTGTGGATCTTCCAGCTCAGGTAAGGTTCGGCGGCACCGGTCGGGGAGGTGCGGACGCCGAGCGTGCCGACGAGCGGGGAGTCGGCGAGCGGGTAGTCTTCGAGCTGGAAGCGGGGCGTGCCGTCGGCGTCGACGAGGGTGAGTCCGAAGGGGGCTTTGTCGAGGCGGAGGTGTTGGTCGCCGAAGATGAGCGTGAAGTGGTCCGCGTGTTCATCGAGCGTGAGCGGGGGGAGCGATCCGTCGAACGGGACGAGAAGGTCGGAGGTGTTGGCGAATTCGGCGGGGTCGGGGCCGGGTGAAAATTGGAGCCGGAGGACGGCACCGTCGAGGACGTGGATGAGGAGGTGGGCGTGAGCGCCGCTGTCGAGGGTGAGCGTGAGCGTGAGAGTGGGTCCGTCGAGGTGGGCCGCGTCGATGGCGCGGACTTCGTCGTAGGTGAAGCCGGGTTGGTGAAAGATGCGGGCGTCGGATTGGTAAATGCTGAGGTCGGACGGGACGGTGGAGTAGCTGGCGGCGTCGTAGGTGGGTTTCATGGGCGGGCGTGGGGTGGGGACGGAAAGGATGGGTTGCGCGGGGCGAGGTGGGAATGGGGGCGAGGGGTTATGCCGTTAGGGTGGAGGTGGCGGAGCCTGGGGTTCGGTTGCTCGAACGGCTGGAGATACCGGAGTGGCTGGACGCGCGTTCTGTCATCGGAAAATCGGAGGTGCCGCTGAATTGCGTCGATTAGGACGGTTCAATCACGGTATCCCTCGGCGGTCCGAGAGAAATTCGATGGCCGCACGCAGACCGAAACAAATTCTGATGGTTTCCTCCGCCGTTTATGGTTTCGAGGATCTGCTGGACCGTATCTACGCGTCGCTTTCCACGCTCGATTACGAGGTGTGGATGTCGCACAAGGGCACCATGCCGGTGTATCCGGGAATGACCGCGCTGGAAACTTGCCGCCGGGCGGTCCGTGATTGCCATCTGTTCCTTGGCATCATCCTCCCGAAATACGGCACGGGTAAGGAGAACCCGCTCGATGATTCGATTGTGCACGAGGAACTACGGGAGGCTATCTCCGGCAAGAAACCGCGCTGGATTCTGGCGCACGATCACGTGGTGTTCGCTCGAACGTTTCTGGACAAGCTGGGATACGATACGACGAAGAAGCGTGACGCTTTGTCGCTGAGAAGGTCGGCAGTTTTCGAGGATCTTCGAATCATCGACATGTATGAGCTGGCGACTCGAATGGACGTGGAGATTTACAAAGATCGGAAGGGGAATTGGGTGCAAAAGTTCGGATCGACTTCGGAGGCCAATCTTTTTGCGGTGAGCCAGTTCCGCCGCTATCAGGAGGCGGAGGCCTTCGTGGAGGACACGTTTGGAAATCCTGGGGCCGTTCGTAGAGCGGTGACCAAAGAGGGTGGTCGGCCATGACCCCGCTGGAGCGCCAGATCAACGCTGGAGAATCGAAAGGTTTGATTTTTGCGCGCGACGCGAAAGACACGGCTCTGCTGATTCCTCACGTGGTGGCGTTGCTCAACAGCGGTGGCGGCACCGTGGTGATCGGAATGGACGATCGGGGTCAGCCCGTGGGAATGCCCCATGCCCCGAATCTCGCCGGACAGATCGAAGGAGAAATCCGGGCCGCCATTTCGCCGATGGCCTTGTTTTCCGTGGCGACGGAGAAAGTCGATGGCGTCGATGTTCTCTTGATCGAGGTGCCCGGTGGCCGGGATGTACCGTTCGTGACTGAGGGTAAGGTTTTTCTGCGCCGCGGAGTCGGCACGGTGGCGGCCAATGGCGAGGACTTGCAGCGTATCTTCCAACGGCGCACGCCGGAACCGGAACGCTGGGAACGGAGGGAGGCACCGACGCTGGGAATCGACGACCTGAATCAGGAGCAGATCGAGACCACGGTGCATACGGCGGCGGCGGGCGGTCGTTTCCAATTCCGGGACAGTCGATCCACGGAGGCTGTCCTGAGTGATCTTGGAATGGTCAAGGGAGGGAGGTTTACCAACGCCGCGGACCTGTGTTTCGGCGATCGGCCAGCCGTCCGCAATCCGCAGGTCCGCCTCCGGGCCTATGCCTTCCAGTCGGACAAGCGGGGGGACGAGTATCTGGATCAGGCCGATTTGAACGGTCCCTCGGCGAACGTGCTGGCGGGTGCGGTGGCTTTTATCCAACGGAATTCGTCACTGGCGGCGACGTTTCTGCCTGAATCCATCGAGCGGAAGAACATCGTCGCCTATCCCCCGTTCGCGATCCGGGAAGGCCTGGTCAACGCGTTGGCGCACCGCGACTACAGCGCATTCTCGAGTGGTGCGACCCTGCTGGTTTATCCAGACCGCTTGGAGATCTGGAATTCCGGCAAACTTCCGACGGGATGGAACGCGGACAAATTGAGGCGCAACCACCCGTCCCTTCCTCCCAATCCGGACATCGCGCAGTTCTTTTACATTCGAAACCTGATGGAGCGGATCGGGCGCGGGACTGTCAAAATGATCGAGGCCTGTCGCGAAGCGGGGATTCCGTCCCCGACTTGGCGGACTGACTCGGATGGAATCACCTTGACCCTCTACAATCGAAACTCGCGGGAGTCACCCGCCGCTCGTCTGGCATCTCGACAGGAAGATCTGCTCGAGAAGATGGAGCCGGGGCAGGAGATTCGGCTCAGGGAATACGTGGAGAAGTTCGCCGATGAAGTCGGGGACCGCCAGGCGCGGCGCGACCTGAAAGATCTCGTTGCCGCCGACTTTTTACGCCTCGAAGGTAAGGGTCCGAGTGCACGCTACGTGCGAACTCAACGACAGTGGTCCTCGTAATCGGGACATCATCGGGACATTTTTTGGTTCGGATATTTGACCCTGCCGGGTTTATCGCCCTGAAAAATGGGGGCCTCCGGCTCCCTGTCCACCTTGAAGTGAGACCGATTGGGACATGATCGGGACATTTTTACGACGACTGACGGCGGGGTCTCCTGACGTCGACCACTACGGGGTGAACGTGACGGCGGTGACGGAGCGGGCGGGGAGGCGGAGGGTGGTGGCGTGGTTGGCTTCGAGCGGGATGTCCGTGGTCGTCTTCTCCACTAGCGCGCTGCCGGTGGCGCGGGCGCTCGTTTCGTCGGGGACTCCGGTGAGGGTGATCTGGGTGGCGGATCGGAATTTGCCGAGGGGGGCGAGGTCGATCGGGAGGGTGAGTTCGCGCTCCGGATCGCGGTTGATGAGGTGGGCGTGGACGATACCGTCGGACTGGCGGCTGACGAGGCAATCGAGGAGCGCGACGGCGGCGGAGGGTTCGAGTTGGCCGAGGGTGAAGGGTTGGCGGTAGGTGGGGAGCGGCTCGGTGGGGGTCCAGGCGAGGAGTTCGCTGCCGTGGTGGGCGCGGTGGAGGGCGAGGATCGAGCCGGTGGGGAAGGGGTTGGCGCGGCCTTCGCTGACGTCGATGGCGCGGAGGTCCCACTCGGTGCCGAGGAGGAGCGATTGGGTGGCGAGGGCGAGGTCGCCGGGGGCGCGGAGCAGGCCGTGAAGCAGGCTGGCGCTGGCGACGCCCTTGGCCCAGAGGGACTCGGGGAAATCGGGGTTCGCGCCGTCGGGGAGCTGCCACCACGAGTTCCAATTCCATTCCGTGAGCGCGAGCGGGTAGCCGGCGGCGTTGGTTTTGGCGAGGAGGGGTTCCCGCCAGAGGGCCTGGCCGCGTTCGTCGGTGCCGGGGGCGCTGACGACGGCGGTCCAGTAGTCGGTCGGAGTGAAGGCGGCGGGGTCGACGGCGGTGCCGTCCTCGAGGATGCGGTCGATGCCCCAGGAGTAGTATTGGTGCATGGAGAGGTAATCGATCCGGTCGCCCAGGCGCTCTTGGAGGCGGTCGGTGACGGGGAGGCCGACGCGGGTGACTTCGGGGTAGTTCTCGACGATGATCTCGGCGTCGGGGTCGAGGCGCTCGATCATGGCGAGGGTGCGGGCGACGGCGTCGACGTAACGGCTGGCGATGTCGTCGTCGGTCCAACCTTTTTTTCGCAAATGGGGGACGGCGACCCAGACGAATTCGTTGCCGATCTGCCAATACGGGATGGTCCAGGGGGCGCGGCGGCCGTTGGCGGCGCGGAGTTCCGGCCATTTCGCGAGGTCGGCGGGCAGGTCGGGGTCGTCGAGTTCGCCGGTGGTGTAGGCGACCAGGGCGCGGGCGGCGGCGAAGACTTCGTCGGGCGGAGTGAAAGCGCGGACCTGGTCGACGACCGGGAGGACGAGCATCGGAGAGATGCCGTCGAGTTCGCAGAGGTCGAGGAATTCGTGGAGGCCGAATTGGTAGCGCCGCTCGTCCTTGGCGTCGCCGTCGGTCGGACCGTCGATGAGCTGCGTCCAGCGGAAGCGCGGGCTCTCGACGAGGCCGCCGCCGGGGTAGCGGAGGACGGGCGGCGCGAGGTCGCGGATGGCGGCGAGGACGTTGGCGCGGAGTTGGCCCGTCGCCGGATCCATCGCGGCTTCCGGGCCGAGTTCCCCCTGCTCGGTGAGTTCGATGAATCCGCCAAACATCCGGTCGTCGATGGAACCGGTGACTTCGTCCGTGATGGTGATCGTGGGTAGGACGAGGGGTTCCGCTGTGGCAGGGACGACGGTGGGCAGGGACGCAGCGAGAGCGAGAGCGAGGAGAGTGGCTGGTGGCATGACGGCGTTCGTATCGGACATCGCGGCGCGGGGCGCAAGCCAGAGCCGCGCGCGGGACGGGTGATCGAGGCCAGTCCGGGACCGAGCGCAACAGAGTGAATTCGCCGAGATAACGGCTTAGTAAATGAGTCTCTTTCGTTCGGATGGAACGCGCTTAATTTTTGGTCGTCGCGACGAGTGGCCCGAGAGTGGCGGTTAGCCTCCCCAGCGCGGTGGAGAACTGTTAAACCGAAGCCTTTCGACTCACGATCCGAAAATTCCCCCCCAAAGTCCCCCGTGAAACTCAATCCCCCGAGCATCGAAAGCCGACCGCCGGCGTGCCGTTCGGTCCTCGTCCGGGCCTTCAGCCTCGTCGAGCTGCTGGTCGTGATGGGGGTGATCGTGATCCTGGCGGCGCTGGCGGTGCCGGCGATGAACGCGATCCGGGGCGCGGGCGACGTGACGTCGTCGGCCTACGAAATAATGGGGGCGCTCGAGCAGGCGCGGTCGCACGCGATGGCGAACAACACCTACGTCTTTGTCGGGTTCTTCGAGGAGGACGGCGCGGTGTCGGGTTCGGCGGGGACGCCGGGAACGGGGCGGGTCGTCGTGGCTTCGGCGGCGTCGGCGGACGGGACGCGTGGGTATTCGTCGACCGGGAGCGTGACGCGGCTGGACGCGACGGCGTCGGCGCTGCGGTCGGTGATGCGCCCGGTGAAGCTGGACAATTTGCATCTCGACGAGCTCCCGGCGAGCGTGCCGCCCCGGTCGGATACGGCACCGAACGCGTATCAAGTGGGCGCGGCGGATTTCGCGAAGCGACCGTCTTCGGCGAGTGGAGGATCGCTGGTGCCGAACGAGGCGACGTTCTCCCACCCGCTGGGGGCGTCGTCGGGATCGGCGCAATACACGTTTCAAAAAATCATCCAGTTCGATCCGCGCGGTAACGCGAGCAAGATCCGCGACACGCCGCCGCGCCTGATCGAAATTGGGTTGCGACCGGCCCGCGGCAACGCGCCGGACGCGAACACACCGAACGTCGTCGCCGTGCAGCTCACCGGGATCGGCGGCGCGGTCGATCTTTTCCGCGCGGAGTAATTTTCCCGATTTGCTCAGAATCTCCTTCACCCAACGACCATGAAAAACCGCCTCTCCCCGAATCCCCCGTTTTCCGCGCTACACCGACGGCGCGGCGGTTTCTCGCTCGTCGAAGTCACGCTGGCCCTGGGATTGATGGCGTTTTGCATGACCGCGATTTTTGGCCTGCTGCCGATTGGTCTGGACTCGAACCGGACGGCCATCGCGCAGACGGAGGCGGTGAGCCTGGTGAGCACGCTTTACGCGGATCTGAAGAGCACGCCTCGCGACGAGACGACGTCGTCATCGCTCGGCCTGCCGATGGCGGGGAACAGCGGGGCGCTGTATTTCAGCGAGGACGGGACGAAGGAATCTCAGACCGTCGCCCGCTACCGGGCGCAGATTTTCCTGGACGCGAGCGCGGGCCGGGAGGCGACGACGGGGCGCATCGTGGTGAGCTGGCCCGCGCAGCAGGACGATCCGGCGCTGGCCAGCGGGCGCGTCGAGTCGTTCGTCGCGCTGAACCGGAATTGATCGATGCGCGTCGCGACACGGGAGCAGACTCGGGCACTGGGCCGACGCGTTCGTGGGTTCACGCTGCTGGAGGTGCTCGTGAGCATGACGGTGCTGGTGCTGCTGGTGGCGGTGACGGCGCAGATCGTGTCGAGCGCGGCGTCGGTGACGGGGGACAGTCGGCGGCACATGGACGCGGACACGCAGGCGCGATTGATCTTCGACCGGATGGCGCTGGATTTCGCGGGCATGGTGCGGCGCGGGGACGTGGATTATTATTTCAAAAAGAATTCCGGGGACGACGAGTTGGCGTTCTACACCGAGGCGGTCGGGTATTTTCCCGCGGGGGTGACCTCGCCGGACGTCAAGAGTCCGATCTCGGTGGTCGGCTACCGGATGGGCGACGAGGGGCTGGAGCGGCTGGGGAAAGGGCTGGTCTGGAACGGCGCGGCAGTGGCGGGGAATGCGACGATGGTCTATCTGCCGGAGACGATCACGGGGACGTGGCCCGGGGTCGGGGGCACGGGCGGGGATCCGGATTTTCAGGTGATCGGCGGGCAGGTTTTTCGCTTCGAATACAGCTTCCTCCTTCGCGACGAGACGGGGACGTTTTTATCGGACCAGCCGTGGCTGCCCGCGAACTCGGCGGCCGACGGCTTGAAGGACGTGGCGGCCATCGTCGTAACGATCGCGGTGCTCGACGACACGAGCCGCGAGATCCTGGAGCCAGGCGATCTAGACACGGCGGCTGGGAAATTCGGCGACGCGACGGGGAGCACGATCTCGGAAGCTCCGGCGGGGGACTGGGAGGCGAAGATCGGGCCGGGCGACCTCGGGCTGCCGACCTTGGCGGCGGCGCAGGTGCGGGTCTACCAGCGGTATTTTTATCTCAACTGATGGAGCGGCAATGATGACACGGGTTTTTGAAGGGAGGCTGACGGGTGGACGGACGCGCGCGGGCGCGGCGCTGGTGATCGTGCTGGCGTTTCTGGTGCTGCTGACAGGGCTGATCATCGCGTTTTTCTCGGCGACGCTGACTGAGCGGCAGAGTTCGAATGCGAGCGCGAACCAATCCCAGGCCGACATGCTGGCGCGGGACGCGTTGGACCTCGTCGTCGGCGACCTGCGGGCGGAGATCGAGGCCGGGTCGGCGACGCCGGCGGAGACCTTCGGCGACACGACGGTGTTCACGCCGACCGATCCGGCGACGCGGGTCCCGGCGCGGATCGGGGTCCCGGAGGTGACCGGGAGCGGCGAGCCGCTGGCGAATCTGGTGCGTCGGAGTGCGCGGTCGGGGGCGGCACCGGACTTCGTCGCGCCGACGACCGGTTACTCGGATTTCCCGGCGAACCGGGCGTCGGCGAGTTCGACCGGCGACGTCTCGCAAAACGGTCGCTTCCTGACGGCGGCCCGCTGGAACGCGCCGTATCTGCTGCCACTCACCCCGGCGGCGGTCACGAACGGCACGTCGGAGCCGACGGCGGATTTTGCAAATCACCTGCCGGATTGGGTGATCGTGACGCGGTCGGGCGCGAGTCCGAAGACGAACGCCGACGTGTCGTCCATGCGGGACCGGAACAGCGCGGACTTCGCGCTCGGTCGTTTCGCCTACACGATCTACGACGAGGGCGGGCTGCTCGACGTGAACGTCGCGGGTTTCCCGAGCGGCCTGACCGACGACGAGGTCGGCGGCAAGGGATCACTCGCGTTTTCGGATCTGACCAGCCTCCCGGCGGGAACGGCGGTCCCGGCGGCGAAAGTGGACGGCCTCGTGGGGTGGCGGAATTACGCCAGCGGTCAGCCCGGCGGGACCTTTCCGGACTTCACGTTCGACGCGACATCGGCCAGCCGGTGGTTGGAGAATTTCGTCGAGGACAACGAAACCGGCTACCTGCGCACGCCGGGACTGGTCTTCAACGGGCGCACGGATCAGGCGTTCGTTTCGCGCCAGCAATTGCTCGAGCTGTGGCGATCGCTCGACCTGAGTCCGGAGGCGCTGCGGTTCCTCGGCACGTTCAGCCGCGATCTCGCGCAGCCGAGTTTTCGGCCCGATCCGGCGCGGCCGCGAATCGTCGGGCCGAGTGACCCCGAGCAGTCGAGTCTGCGGGGAGGCAACATGGCCGTCGGACTTGACGACCAATTCAATCCCGACTTCGTGGCGACGCGCGTGAAGGCGGGAAAAACCTTCACCCGGGCCAGTGATGGCACGGAGGCGAAGGTCGGCGAGCCGTTGGTAAAATACCGCTTTCCGCTCGAGCGGCTCGCGTGGGTCACGGCGGACGGGCCGTCGGCGTCGATCTCCTCAAGTGATCCCCGCTTCGACGAGGACGGGACGGTCGATAACATCAAGGACTTCTTCGGCCTCACTTGGAACACCGGCGACCGGGAGTGGGACTACGATCACGGCGATCCGACCCGCATCCTGCGGCTGAGTGAACTGGCGGACGGGAGCGTCGGTCCGCCGCGCGAGCCGGATTTTTTCGAACTGCTGCAGGCCGCGATCCACGTCGGATCGCTCGGGCGAAGCTTCACCCAGCCAAACTACTTTCCATTCGACGGACCCTCCCGTTTGCCAGAGCGAAGCTGGCACCACTCCAATGCGAATACCGAGGAATCGGACCTCGTCGCAGCGCAGCCGAAGTATCAGGTTCTCCGCATCGGAGCGTCGATCATCGACCAGGCCGATCCCGACAATTTCCCGACCATCATCCGAATCAACGACAGGGCTTTTGCGGGCATGGAGCGCCTTCCGATGTTGACCCGGGTGTCGCTCGCGATGACGACGCGGTCGCCTTCGGGTGGCGACACGGGCGCGTTGGGGGTCTTCCTTCTCCCCGAAGTCTGGGATCCTCACGATTCGAGCGAGGACCGACCAGCGAACGTGACCATCCGCTGCACGCTGCAGCCGGAAATCGTCAACCCGGGTTGGACGCATCAGCTCAAAATTCAGGGCGTCCCAAATTCGACCGGGGGTGACGCCAAGCAATTTATCACGCCGCCCCCCGACTCCAGGATCATCAAATCGGAGACGCCGCCGAACGATTTCCTCGTCACCGTCGCGGGTGACAGCTTCGAAAAAACGATCCCGGCATCTGACAAGACCTACGACAAACCGACACTGATGCTCCGCAATGGCACCCAGCATTTCATCGGACCCACGGCCTCCGGTCTCCCTCGGCTGGCCGGCCTGGAGTTTGAGTTGTTCGATCCGCTTCCGAGCTACGCGCAAGGATTTCCGGCTGGAAAGTCCGCGGACAACATCGCCTCGTATCTGTTGAACTCCGAAGGGAATTTGTCGAGCTTCACCGTCTCGCTCGAATACCAGGATTCCGCCGGGGTCTGGCACGTCTACAACGAGGTGGCCAACACGATGCCAGTCCGGGATGGGAACACCCGGTCGAGCTTCCTGAAGCCGTCGGATACCGCGATCTCCGACGACCTCAGCCGCAAACTGTTCTTCATGGTGCGGCCCGATCCGCGGACGTCGCGTTTCCCGATGGCCCGTCCGAACGGTTCGTCGTCGGAAAGCCCGTTCATCTGGCAGCAGACCTTCCGCGACTCGACGAGTGATCCGGGCAATTTCATGCAGCGCTACGCGAACTCGAACTCGGCCAAGGACGCGTCCAAGCCGCAGCGCGATCCCCCCATTGGTTGGACGCCGGGTCCCGTCCCGATCAGCAATGGTCAGGATTACGAATACTCCCTCGGTCTGCTCTCGGTGAATCAGGACAAGGCCATCGGCGGAAAGAAGACCTTTTACGCCGACCCGGATGGCGTCGTGCGCGGCGCGGATGGGATGTATTTCGACGTGCCGTCCGACAAGACGAAGGGCGATCCGATCACCGACGGCCCGGCGACAACGCCAAACCAAGCGCGCCCGGTGGTCCTCAATCGCCCGTTCCGCAACGTCGGCGAGCTGGGTTACGTCTTCCGCGACGAGCCGTTCAAGACGGTGAATTTCTTCGCGGCCAACAGTGGTGACGCCGCGCTGCTCGACGTCTTCTGCATCAACGAACCGGCGGAAAACACCGGCGGGGTCGTGGCGGGGGCGGTCAATCTCAACACGCGGAACGAGGCCGTGCTTGCGGCGATCATTCGCCGCACGATCAAGGATGAGAGTCCGGCGGGGGCCACGACGTTCGTGAGCGATACCGAGGTCGCCAACCTGGCTGCCGCGCTCGCCGCGTCGACGACCGCGAAACCCGCCATCAACCCGGCGGAACTCGTCGCCCGGGTCGCGGGCGATCCGAGTGACCCGACGGCTACCCCCGCGGTCCCGACCGGCGGCACCGACGCTGCCTTCAAGCGTCGACGCGAGACGGCGGTGCGGGCGCTCTCGGGGGTGACCACGGCGCGGGTGTGGAATTTGTTGATCGACCTCGTCGCGCAGACCGGGCGCTACCCGGCGGGCGCGACGACGCTCTCGGAGTTCGTCGTCGAGGGCGAAAAACGCTATTGGTTGCACGTCGCCATCGACCGGTTCACCGGCGAGGTGATCGATCGCCAGCTCGAACCCGTCGCCGAATGACCCCCCGACCCCGACATTTCATGACCACGCTTGACCGACTCCCACTTGTTTCTGCCCTCTTCCTGGGGGTCACCCTCGTCACCCTCCCGGGTTCGCTCCACTCCCAGGATGCCGGGGAAGTCGACCTCCCGATGGGGTCCGACGCCCTCCGCCAGCGCATAGGAAAGACGGCGGCGTGGAAGATCATTTATCGACCGGTCAAGGCCGGCGGCGGGGACGTGGCGGTCGCCGAAGAAGCGGTGGCGACGGGAGCCGGTGATGGATCGGCGGTCGAGCGGGTTCAAATCGAACGCGCCGGGAGTGTGACTTACGTGCGCCGCGTCCACGTCGACAAGTCGGTGGACGAGTTCTGGACGGTCGACGAACGCAAGATTGCGGATTTCGACGGGGCAGCCGGACTCATCTTCCTCTCGCCGAACGACATTCCGACGGAAAATTACTCGGAGACCGATTTCCCGGAGCTTGGCTGGTTGCTGAAAACGAAAGCTTCGAAGATCGTCGACTACCAGGGTCAGGATTGCTACCTCTTCGAAGCCAGCGAGGAGGACATCGCGGCATTCTTTCAACGAATTCGCAGCGACGAAGGGGATGCTGCAAGAAGCACCGAAACCCCGCCGGCGAAGGCAGCGAAAGCGTTCGTGAGCGTCGAGTCCGGGCTGCCGGTCATCGCGGTCAGCGGGGACCGGGCGGGCGTTTACGGCTACGACGAACCCCCGACGAAACTCGCGATCCCCGACGACTTCCGCCAGGGCTTCGACGATTGGTCCGGGCTGATCAGACGGGCGATGCCCGCCCGCTCGGCGCCGTAAAATCGGCGATAGCGGAGTTAAACTGAGTGATAACGGCTTAGAGTTAGAAACGCTTTGACGGACGCTCGATTGCATTACCGTTCCCTCAACTTTAGCCCCCCGATTCCTCGGTTCGCGTGCGCGTCGTTGAGTTTTCCGGGCTCTACCAACCTGAAAACCCCACAAAAAACCCCATGAAACCCATCCGTAGTGCCCGCTTTTACCTCGCTTTCGCGTCTCTCGGCGCGGCCGCCATCTTCACCCTTTTGCCCACCACGGCGTCAGCTGAACTCATCGCCTCTGACTCGTTTGCGGTTGGCGTTACGAACGGGTACAGCGCCGGGAATCTCACCGGCCAGAATCCATCTTTTGGTGCGAGTGGGTTCACCGCTGGCTGGGCGCCGTCGAGCGGTGGCACTGGCGACCTGATCGCGGAAACCGGCGGCCTGACGGCCAGCTTGCTACAGGGCACTGCTCGGGCTGGGCAGGCGTCATACACTGGCACGAACATCCGCGCGAACTACCACCAAATTTCCAGTGTTCCGGCGAGCAGCCAATACTACTTCAGCTTCCTGCTCAACAGCACGGTAGGTGACGTGGCTCAATTCGGGCTGAGTCCTCAGGGGCTCCAGAATGTTCTCCCCACGCAGGGAGTGCGGGTTGGTGTCACCGCCGCAGGCAATATCAGCCTCTTCGTGGATGGCATCTCCAACACGATTCTCACCGGTTACACAGCCAACACGACCTATCTCGTGCTCGTCGACATCACCAATGTGGCTGGCACCGCCAACGACACCGTCGGTGCCCGCGTGTTCAGCAGCACGGCCACCAATCTCTTGACGCCGCTCGGGACGGCGACGCCGATCTCGACTGCCGACATCTTCGAGCGATCTGGGATTCCTCGGACTAGCGAAGAGTGCCATTGATGGCTCGGGCGCCGACTTCGACGAATTCCGGTTCGGCACGGAACTCTCCGACGTGGTGAACGTCACCGCCGTTCCCGAGCCGTCCTCGGTGGCTCTGCTGCTGGGTGGTTTTGGCCTGCTCGTCGTCCGCGCGATGCGCCGCCGGCAGACCGCTTGATCCGGGAGCGCCGGAGAACTTCAAAAAGCCCCCCGCGGTGAAACCGCGGGGGGCTTTTTTCTTCCCAATGATCACGTTTAGCCAGCATCTCCAAGCACCCCGGCACAGTCAGCTCCGTGGCATCGGCTTCCAGCCGATGCCGCGCCCTGTCAGGCGATTTGTCCGTCAAAGAGCTCAGGATCTATCCTCGTTTGTAACGGCTTAGCGTGAGGGATGCTTTGATTGAGTCTCGAAAGCACTATCGTTTCATCGACTCAAGACCCCCCTGGAAATCTCTCGCCGTTCATTCGCGTCGAGGTATTGACCGGGCTTCACGAACCAAACAAAGCTCCAAAAACAGCCATGAACCCCAAACTTCCTTCCTACTTCTCCCTCGCTGCCGCGTCCCTCGGCGTAACTGTCGCTCTCAGCCTGCTGCCCAATCTGGCGTCAGCGGCTCCCATCGCTTCCGACTCCTTTGCTGTCACTGCAGGCGGGAACGACTATGACATCAGTCGCCTTTACGGCCAGAACCCGACGGTGGGTTCGTCAGGGTTCAGCGCCGCTTGGACGAATTCGTTGACACAAAGTACCGGTGATTTGGCAGCCGAAGCCGGCGGACTTAACGCTTCCCTTCTGCAAGGTTCTGCTCTCGACGGTCAAGCTACCACCGCAGGCACCGATACTGATCGGGCCGTTTATCGGCCCTTCACGACCCCCCCGACGGCAAGCACGAGTTACTACTTCAGCTTTCTCTTGAACAGCCCGACCGGCAACCAGTCCTACTTCGGCCTCAGCTCGCTGCTGAGTCGGGATGATCTCCCGTCGAACGGCGTCACTGCGGGCGTGAGTCTCGCGAACGAGATCGTTCTGCGGGTCAACAGCACGAACTCGGTGCTTCTCTCGAGCGCGAACTACATGGTGAACACCACCTACTTCGTGCTGGTCGAAATCCAGAACAACATTGCGGGGACTGACACCATCAATGCCAGCGTTTACAGCTCCTCGGCGACCGATTTGAGCAGTCCGCTGGGAACAATTGCGGGAGCAACCGGCGAGGTGTCCAGTGGCCTCTCCCATCTTGGATTCTTTCAGGACACGAGCGCGAACGGGGGCTTGAACGTCGATGAGTTCCGCCTCGGTACGACAATCTCCGACGTCACGGCTGTCCCGGAGCCGTCCACGGTGGCTTTGCTGTTGGGTGGTTTTGGCCTGCTCGTCGTGCGCGCCGTGCGCCGCCGAGTCGCCTGATCCGGGCACTAAAGATGAACCGAAAAGCCTCCCACGGTGAATCCGTGGGGGCTTTTTCCGGCCTGAGTTCGGCGTTGCGCGGCCCTACAGCGGGGTGCGGCAGCGGTATGATCTACAGGGCGAGTGGGCGTTGGACAAGGTGATCTCGCTGGTCGAGCTGAACCGGCACGGGTTCTCGGAAACGCCGGTGCGCAGCAGCATCACGTGCGAATGGTCGGAACAGGGGACGCTGGCGCGGGGCGCGTAGAAGATTTTCATGAACACAGAAGCACTCATCATGCACGGCGACGGACGGGTCGCGGTCGAAGCCATCACGCTGCCGGACCCGGGGCCGGGCGAACTGCTCGTCGAGACGGCGTATTCGTCGATCAGTCCAGGGACGGAGTTGCGGTGCCTGGCGGGGCGGCAGCCGGGGTCGCCGGAGGGTGGGTGGATTCCGGGGTATTCGGCGACGGGCGTGGTGCGCGGGCGCGGAGAGGGCGTGGGAATCGCGGAGGGGGCGAGCGTGTTCTTCGGCGGAACTCAACACGCTTCGCGACCGCGGATGTGGGGCGGGCATTGCCGGCACGCGTTGGTCGCCGAGTCGGCGGTCCTCCCGGTGGCGGGCGATCTGCGGGCGGCGTCGCTGGCAAAGCAGGCGGCCATCGCGCACCGGGGGTTCACGCTGGGCCGCATTCGGCGCGACGATGTCGTGGTGGTGGCGGGCTTGGGATTGATCGGGCAGATGTCCGCGCGGATCGCGCACGCGGCGGGGGCGCTCGTCGTCGGGCTGGACCTGTCGGCGGCGCGTTGCGGGCTGCTGGCGGCGCTGGGTGTGCCGGCGTTCAGTCCGGCGGAGTTCGGTCGGGATCGTTTGATTGCGGAACTCGGCGCGGCGGCGGACGTGATCGTCGACGCCACGGGATCGGTGCGGGCGTTGCCGTTGATGCTGGAATACGGAAAAGAGCTCCCGTGGGCGGACGAGCCGGGCGAGGGATTGCGCTACGTGATTCAGGGGAGCTACCCGGAGGATTTCGCGGTGCCCTACGACCCGGCCTTCCTGCGGGAGACGACGTTCTTTCTGCCGCGGGACCTGCGGCGCGCGGACCTTGTGGCGGTGTTGGAGCTGATCGGTGAAGGGCGGTTGGCCGTGGCCGATCTGGTGACGGAAGTGACCGATCCGGCGGACGCTAGGGGGCTTTACGAGAAACTGATGAATCCAGACACCGGGTCGGTGACGGGCGTGTTCGATTGGAGGGTGAGCGCGTGAACCTGGTTTATTTCGTCTGTCACGACGTCGGGCGCGCGCTCGGGTGCTACGGCGCGGGGGTGCCGACGCCGCGGCTCGATGAGTTCGCGCGGGAGGCGGTCGTTTTTGAGAATGCGCACTGCTCGTCGCCGGCGTGCAGCCCGTCGCGGGCGTGCGCGATGTCGGGGGCCTACGCGCACACGACGGGGGCCATCGGGCTGTCCCACATGGGGTGGCCGCTGCCGCTGGACGTGCCGACGACGGTGGATGATTTTCGCGCGGCGGGGTATCAGACGATTCTCAGTGGGATCAATCACGAGAGGCATCCGCGGACCGACCGCTACGAGGTCGATCTGTCGCTGGATTGGGCGGACTGGATGGCGCCGGGCACGGTGGACAACGCGCTGGGATTTCTCGATGGAAGGCAGGACGAGCGACCTTTCTATCTCAACGTCGCGTGCCAGGAGCCGCACGCGTGCCGGTGGAGCGTCGTCGGTGACGAGATCCCGGAGCTGTCCGCCGAGTGGGAGACCTGGCTGCCGGAGGGGATGGGGCGGACACCTGCACTGGAGGCGGCGTTCCGGCGGTTTGCGGCATGCGTGGCGTTCACGGACGCGCACTTCGGGCGGCTCGTGGACGGGTTGCGGGAGCGCGGTTTGCTGGACGATACGGTGGTGGTTTTCACGACCGATCACGGGATGGCGGGGCCGCGCGGAAAGGGAACCCTCTACGGGCTTGGGACGGAGATCGCGCTGCTGGTCCGGCTGCCTGGCGCAGAGGCGGGCGGTGAGCGGCGGGGGCAGTTGATCGGGAACGTCGATTTTCGCGCGACGTGGTGCGACGGCTTCGGGCTGCCCGCGCCGGCGGGGAGCGCGGGGCGGTCGTTCTGGGGGGCGCTGCGCAACGCGGATGCCACGCACCACGACGCGATCTACCTGGAGCGGAACTACCACGGCGAAAGACCCCGGCGGACGGAGCCGGAATACGTCGACTGCTACGATCCGATCCGGGCCGTGCGAACGAAGGATTTTCTTTTTCTGAAGAATTACCGTCCGGACGCGAAAGCGCCGCGACCGGTGCCCGCCGAGATCGAGGCGCTTCCGGTCGATGATTGGCGGCGCTGGGAGGAATCATGGGTGCTGCCCGCGACATCGCGCCCGGAGGAGGAACTCTACGACCTGCGCTCCGACCCGGCTGAGGTCGAGAACGTGGCGGAGGATCCGGCGCGGCGGGAGGTGCGCCGGGAATTGCGGCAGCGGCTGGATCGCTGGATGGAGGAGTCGGGGGATTTTTTGCCGGGCGAGCCGCCGTTCGAACCTCACGCGTCGGGTTGGGGCAACGCCTGGCCGTTTCGATGAAGCGCCCGGCCCCGAATATCGTGGTCGTGCTGGTGGACGACACGGGTGCGTGTGATCTCGGATTTTACGGCAACCCGGATGCGGAGACCCCGCGGCTCGACGCGTTGGCGTGGGAGTCGCTGCGGCACGAAGCGTTTTGCGTCACGCCGGTCTGCGCGCCGACGCGGGCGGCCTTTCTCACCGGGCGTCATCACCTGCGGACGGGAGTTTCGCACGTCCACGGCGGAAAGGACTATCTCAGTCGAGGGGAGCGCACGGTGGCCGAGGTCCTCGGCGCGGCGGGATACGCGACGGGCCTCTGGGGGAAATGGCATAACGGGATCACGGAAGGCTACCTGCCGCATCAACGCGGGTTCGACGAGACGCTGCGGCTGCAGCTCTACCGTCACCGCGACCCGGTGGGCACGTTGGCCTCCGGGGAGAAGCGCGAGTTCGACGGGCGCTGGGCGGACGACGTGATCGTGGATCACTGCCTGGACTTTGCCCGGCGGTGCGGGGAGCGACCGTTCTTCGGCGTGGTGGCCTCGATGACGCCGCACGGTCCGCTCGACGCTCCGGCGGACGTGGTCGCACGAATGGAGGCACGGGGGATGTCGCCGAGGCTCGCCCGGCTGCACGGGCAGATGAGCGGGTTGGATGCCGCCGTGGGTCGGCTGGTGGATGGTCTGCGAAACCTCGATGCGGGTGGCCGGGAGACGGCGGTGGTGTTTTTTTCCGACAACGGGCCGGCGATGTTCGAGAATGCGTTTACGGACGCGGATCGCGAGCGGCGAAACGTCCTGCGCTGGCGGGGTTGGAAGGGGGACGTCTGGGAAAACGGGGTGCGGACGCCGCTCTTCGTCCACTGGCCGGGGCGGTTCGCGCCGGGCGACGTTGCGCAGCCCGCCGACGTGACCGACCTGTTGCCGACTTTTGCGGCGTGGGCGGGGGCGGAATTGCTGGAGGATCAGCGTCCGCTCGACGGTCGGGACATCACACCGTTGCTCGATGGGGAGAGGCTGGCGGATAAACCAATTTTCCATTGGGTGCATCCGGCCATCCCGCCGGTGGAGGGCGCGGCGTGGGCGGAGCAGCGGGAGCGGCTCGACGAATACCGACCGGTGCAGCCCCGGGAAAAGGCGCACATGGCGGCGCGGGATCAGGTGATGGCCATCCGGCGGGGTGCGTGGAAGCTGGTCTTCAATGGCGACGCGAACCGTGACGCGGATCCGGGGATGCACCTCGGCGACTTGATCGACGACCCTCGGGAGGTTTGCAATCTGCGGGACGAAAGGCCCGGGGTCGTCGCGCGGCTTTCGGAGGAGTTGGAGCGCTGGTGGGAGGACGTCCGGGACGAAGGCGCTGCGTTTCGACCGCCGCGTTTGGTGATCGCGGCGGAAGGTGTCGCATTTCTGCGGGCCACCTGCGTGAGCCGCCATTCCCCGGGGTTGCGGAATGGTGTTGGCGTGCTCGCGGGATTCGGGCGAGCTGGGGACGTGGCGGCTTGGGATTTGGAAAGTCAGCGCTCTCGCTCCGTCGCGCCGGTGCTCGAATGGGGGGACGCAAACGGTCTGCCAGTCGGGGCGCGGGTCCGGCTGGAGTGCAGCGGATCGGTGATCGAGGGATTGGTCCGAGGTGGCGGGGGACTGGCGTGGGACGGTAATCTCTGCGTCGACGCCGGGCCGACGACGCTGGAGTTGCGCGTCGTGGATTGGCCCGCGGCGGGGAGCGACGTCGCGCTCTGGGGAATCACGTTTCAGCCGGCTGAGGAGGAAATGCCGGAGATGTGCAATCGGGATGCAGCGGCTTGAAAGAGCGGATCAACAAGAAGTGAACGCAGTTTTTGGCGGGCCCCCGCCGGGCTGCGCGCTTACATGTTCAGGCCGCGCGTTGCGTTGCTTTGGCTGTCGATCGCCGGCAGGAGGCTGAGGCGGTAGCGGGAGGTCCACTCGGGGTGGTCGGCGATCTCGAGGACAAGGTGGAACTCGTCGGTGTTGGAACCGGGCAGCTGGATTCGCACCGACGGGCCGGGAAGATTGCTTTGCGGCGGGAGTTCCTGGAAGGACCAGCGGAGGAGTTCCGTCGTGACGCCGTCGCAGTCGAGGGTGGCACGGAGTTCGCCGTGGGGTTGAGGGGCGGGGTGGTCGCTGAGGAGCCAGAGTTCGGCGGTGAAGAGTTCGCCGGATCGCCACTGGAATTTCGGGATTCGCGCGCTGGTAAGCACGGGTCGGCAGGCTTCGCGGACGGCGTGGTAGGCGGGTTTGGGTAGGGCCGGGAAGTTGACGAGGCTGTTGTTCGCGGCGGAGGGCCAGGGTTCGTTGAAACACCAGGCGAGCGCCATCGCGCACCGCGGGGATTGGCGGCGGGCTTCTTCGTAGATCGATTTGAAGCCTTCGCTTTGCAGCCATTCGCCGCGGGCGACGAGTTGCTCGAGCGAGGTGGATTCGCCGAAGGTGTGCTCGAGCGTGCGGGTGGAGAGCCAGGTTGTCGGGTCGATGTCCCACGCGCCGAACGCGTGGTGCGTTTCCCAACTCGTGCCGGGACGCGGCGGGAAGAGTTCGTCCTCGGGAATGAAGGTCCGCAAATACTCGACGGGCGAGGGTCCGGGGCAGCCGAATTCGGAGTAGGCGGTCTGCGCGGCGGACTGGAAGATTTGAAAGACGTCGCGTCCGCGGTCGTCGCGAAACCGGTAGTCGCCGTGGGCCATCCCGTCGAGCGGGGCGGTGGCGATGAAGGGCGTGCGGCGGTCGAGGTCGAAGCAGTTGTGGTCGAGGAGGCGGAGGGCGTGCGATTGGTCGTCCATGCCGGACCACGCGTTGAAGAGTTCGTTGCCGCCGCACCAGAGGGCGAGGCACGGGTGCTGGCGGAGGCGGCGGATGATCGCGCGGGATTCCCGGTCGAGCAGGTGCAGGTAGTCGGGGGCGTCGGGGTAGGGGTTGCAGGCGAGCGGGAAGTCCTGCCAGACGAGGAGGCCGAGTTCGTCGCATTGATCGAAGAACGCGTCGCGGGCGACGGGCGCACCGCCCCAGCAGCGCAGGACGTTGAAGTGGGCGTCGCGGGCGAGCACGAGCAGTGGGTGGTAGGTGTCGGCGGTGACGCGGCCGTGGAAAAGGTCGGGATTCACCCAGTTCGCGCCGCGGGCGAAGATGCGGCGTCCGTTCACCTCAAACGTGGCGGGCGGGTGGCTGCGGCTCTTGGGGAACTCGGCGGGGTGATCCCACGCACCCTCGTGCATGACGAGGCGAACGCGGCGGAACCCGACCCGGCGCTTGACCGGCGCGGCCCCCGCGACGGTGACTTCGAGCGTGTGGAGGGCAGGGTCGCCGTGGCCGTGCGGCCACCAGAGGGTGGGATCGGTCAGGTGGGCGGCCGGCTGGTCGGAGGTGAGGAGGTCCGTGCCGTCGGGTGATCGGAGCGTCCAGGTGAACGGGGCAGCGGGTTCGACCGTGACGCGGATCGCAACTTCGCGGAAGTCGTCGCTGAGGTCGTGATCGAAATCGACGTGCTGCGGTTGCGAAGCCGAGCGGACTGCGAAGCGAACGTCCTCGCAGAGGCCGAGCGGGATGAGGCGGGGATGCCAGTCCCAGCCGTAGCTGACGGCGGGCTTGGTGACGTGCGCGGCTTGGGAGCGGTCGGCGGGCGTGGTGTGGAGCTTGGGCGCGGGGTGGATGAGAATTTCCAAATCCGATCCAGCTGGCGCGTCGGTGACGTCGATCTCGAACGGCGTGAAGTGGCCGGTGTGATCGAGGCGTGGCTGACCGGCGACGCGGATTTCGCCGCGGTAGTCGAGTCCGTCGCCGACGAGGACGAGGCGGTCGCCGGGTCCGAGCGTGGCCGACGGGACGGTCGTGCGGTAGAGCCACCAGAAATCTTCGAGGCCGTCGTAGGCGTGGACGTTCTGGCCGAAATTCAGCTCCGGCAGGCGGTGCGCGTCGGCCCAATCGAGTTGCACCGCGCCGGGGACGGTGGCGGGGATCCACGCGTCGGCGGGCGGTTTTTCCTCGGGCGAGGCGAGGCGGGCGAGTTGCCAGGTGGTGGCGGGGAGGGGCGGGTCATTGTGGCCAATCGGGGTGAGACAGAAAGGTGGCGAGGTCGTCGAGGGTGGGGCTGCGGGCTTCGCGGACGAAGAATCCAGCGGTGCCGACGGCGCAGGTGAGGCGGTCGGCGGCGTCGAGGCCGAGGAGATGACCGAGCGCGAATCCAGCGTTGAAGCGGTCGCCCGCGCCGGTGCTCTTGCGCGGTGCCGCGCACCACGGGCCGCTGACCGAGGCCTCCTCGTTGGCCGTGACGGCGACGCCGAGTCGGTTTTGGTGGATGACGATTTCGTCGAGGCCGATGCGGACGCGCAGGGCGTGGGCGAGGGCGGTGGTGGAGGCGGCCTCGCCACCAGCGCAGGGCGGGAGATCGAGTAGGCGGGCGAGGAGGTTGGCTTCGTTGACGTTGAGTCCGAGCGTGACGGGGCCGCCGACCGCGAAGCCGGGCAGGGTGTCGAGCATGGCGTGGATGTCAGCGACGGCGCGGCTGCTTGGGTCGACGAGGTCGATGAAGAATCGCGGGCGGTGCGGGAGGTGGGCGAAGACTTGGGCCTGAAGCAGCCGCCAGATGGCAGTCATGTGCGGGTAGAGCGTCCAGTCGGTGAGGGCGATGAGTCCGGCCTCGCGGCAGGCGGCGGCGTAGGCGCCTTCGGCGAGGTGGGCGGCGACGGCGGCGGGATCGAGGTCGGCGAGCTGGCTGACGGAGCTGAACATCAGTTTGCCGTCCTCGAACTCGAAGGCGAGCGTGCGGCCCGGGTCGCTGCCCCACGCGTGGGCGGAGCGGAAGCGGCCGGTGACGGGCGCGAAGGCTGGGTGAGCCGGGATGCCCAAGGTGGCGAAGGCGTCGACCGGAATGCCGAGCGCTGCGAGGCCGTCGCCGAGGTTGATGGCGCAGCCGCCGGGGTGGACGGCGTCGACGACGATCTCGCGCAGGCTGCTGTGTCCGGCGGAGCGGCTGATGAGGTCGCCGAGGACGTCGATGCGGGGGACGGCGGTGAAATCGGTGAGGCCCCGCCGCTCGGCGACGATGCGAATCATTTCATCGACGAAGCCGTCGAAGCCGACGACGACGGAGGGTAGCGGCTGATCGAGAGAGCGGAGACGGTCGGCCAGGGCGGGGCGGGAATTTGCGGAAGAGGGCATGGCCCGTGTGTTAGTCAACGTCGGAGACGAGGCGGAGGGTGGCGGGTTCGTCTTCGTCGATGTCGGGGAAACGGCCGACGTCGGGGTTGGCGAAGAGGTTGTCGTGGAGGTCGTCGTTGGCGGTGGAGACTTCGCCGATGAGGCATTCGTCGCTGCTGGGATGGAAGGCGTGCCAGACTCCGGGGACGAGGGTGACGCGGGAGCCGGCGGGGAGGACGAGCGGTTGGCCGGGCGTGACGGGGTGGGGGGTGCCGTTCAGGGCAACTGCGAAGGGGGCGGCGTTGGGTGCGGGGGCCGGGTCGGGGCGGGCGGGCCAGAGTTCGAGCGTGAGTTCACCAGCGCGGCAGATGATGTCTTCTTTTTTGTGGACGTGGGTGTGGCACGGGGTGGTCTGGCCGCGGCGCGCATACATGATCTTTTCGCAATACTCGGGCTGCTCGGCGAGGTTGACGAGGACAAGGCCGTGGCGGTCGAAGTCGCCAAGGCCAAAGTCGGTGACGTCCCAACGGGGCGCGGGCGGGAGAACCCAATGGTGCGCGGCGAGGCAGGCGGTGGCGTCGCGGAGGGCGCGGTTGATGGCGGAGCGGGTCACAGCGTGACGACGGTTTGCTCGGCGTGGCTGCGGAGGGCGGCGGCCCAGAGTTCGTGTTGGGCGACGGCTTCGTCCGGGGTGGCGCAACCGAAGCGGTCGCCGAGTCGGCCGGATCGCTCGGCGAGGAACGCGGCCCACATTTGCTGGAGGATGTCGGCAAAACCAGGTTCGAAGATGCCGCCGGTGATGGTTTTAAACGGCATGGCGAAGCCGAGGTCGGTGGCGGACCAGGCTTGTTCCTTGCCGCGGGTGTAGGTGAAGAGGGTCTTGGGTTGCTTGGTGGAAAAGCGGGCTCCAGCGTCGGTGCCGAGGATCTCGAGTTCCCAACTGTTCGTGTCGGTGGGGCTGCATCCGGCGGGTCTCGAGGGTGAGTGGGACGCCGGGTTGGTCGGGGAGGTCGACGGTGCAGTGGAGCGTGGCGTTGTCCCAGGTATCGCAGGGGGCGGTGCCGCCGTGGCCGTCGGGGCGGGTGGGGTAGAGCTTCTGGAGTTGAGCGTAGAGGCGGGCGGGCTTCCATCCGAGGCGGAGCGGGACGTGGGCGACGTGGAGGCCGAGGTCGTTCATGACGCCGGCTTCGCCGCAGAATTGCGTCTGGCGTTTCCAGTTGATCGGCTTGGCGGGGTCGAGGTCGCTGGAGTGGAGGAAGCGGTTGGCGATGGAGAGGATTTTGCCGAGCGAGCCGGAGCGGGCGGCGGCGATGACGCGTTGCGCGCCGGGGAGGAAAGGGAATTCCGACGAGACGCGGACGAAGCGGCCGAGGCGGTCGGCTTCGTCGCGGATGCGGCGGGCGGCGGCGAGGTCGATGCCGAAGGGCTTCTCGGCGAGGAGGTCCTTTCCGGCGCGGAGGACGTCGAGGTAGAGGGATTCGTGGAGGTGGTGCGGGACGGCGACGTAGATGACGTCGATGTCGGCGTGGGCGAGCAGATCGTGGTGGTCGGTCTCGAAATGCTGAATCGTCGGGACGGAGCGGAACCAGTCGAGTGCGGCGGCGTTGACGTCGCCGACGCCGACGAGCGTGGGTTGGACGGGGCAGTCAAGAAGGGCGAACCAACGCCCGAAGGCGCTGGCGACTTCGCGGCCCATGAGACCGGCACCGATGACGGCGACGCGGGGGTGGAGCGGATCGGACATGGCTGGGAGATCAGGCGAGTAGTTTGATCGCTTCAGCTGGCGGGACGTTTTCGTGGAGGACGGCCATGAGGGCGCGGGTCATGGCGGCGGGGCGGGGGTGCTGGATGATGTTGCGTCCGTAGACGATGCCGCTGGCACCCTGGGCGATGAGGTCGGCGGTGCGCTGGAGGATGACGTCGTCGGCGACGCGTCCGCCGCCGCGCACGAGGACGGGGATGCCGCCAGCGGTGCGGATGACTTCGTGGTAGACGGAGACGTCGTCCGTGGGGTCGGCTTTGATGATGTCGGCCCCGAGTTCGACGGCCTGGCGGACGAGCGGGATGATCTTTTCGGGATCACCGTCGACCATGTAGCCGCCGGCCTTCTCGTTGGCTTGGAAGACGAGCGGCTCGATCATGAGCGGGACGGCGTAGCGATCGCAGGCGGGCTTGATGGCGAGAATGTTCTGGATGCACTGGTCGGCGACCTCGGGCTGGTCGGGGATGCGGAAGAGATTCACGACGACGCAGGCGGCGTCGAGCTGGAGGGCTTGGTCAACGGGGTCGGCGATGACGCGGGAGAAGAGGGTGCGGGGGAGTTGGGTGCCGTAGACGTTGGCGACGTCCGTGCGGAGGACGAGCGCGGGCTTGGGCCGGACGGGGAGGGCCTGGAGGTGGCGGGCTTGGCCGACGGTGAGCTGAATGGCGTCGGGCGCGGCGGCGACGAGGGTCGCGATGGCGGCGGGCAGGTCCTCGATGCCGGCGAGGAAGGAGGCTTCGTTGAAGAATCCGTGGTCGACGGCGACGTCGAAGCAGCGACCGGTGGCGGGATTGAAGAGGCGATTAAGGCGGGCGGTTTTCATGAAAGACAGAAACCGTCCGCTATTCGGCGGAGCGGGTGACGGTGACGTCGTCGACGGCGAAGCGGACGTCCTGGCCTTCCGGGAAAGCGCCAGCCGCACCGATGACGAGGCCGCCCCAGACGGTGAGGTCGGTGGCCGGGCCGTGGGGGGAGCTGAGGGTGACCGGTTTCTTTTCGTCAGGCGACCCGCCGCTCCGGCTGACCTGCATGGCGGTGATGAATTGGGGTTTTCCATCCAGGGTGTCGTCCGTGCGCGTGATGCGAAAGGAGACCTGACTGGCTTCGGTGACGCCGCCGCCGGAGTTGTCCTGCATGCCGCCTTTGATGCCGATCGACTTCAACGGGTTGGCCCCGCTGTCGCTCCGATACGCGCCCCGAACGCCGGAGTAGACGAATTGCCCCCGGTCGATACCCGGGGAGAGGACACCGGTCAGCGAATAATATTCGTTGCCTTTGGTGAAGGCGGGAGTGGTGTTCGAGTCCGGGAGGCCGCCTTCGATGTTGCCAACGAATCCGAAACCGAAGCTGCGAATGGTGTCGAACCCAGGACTGAGATTTACGACCGTGAAGGACAGCGTGAGGGATTCGCCGAACTCCAGAGCCTGCCCGTCGAAGCTCCGGTAGACGAGGCTGTAGGCACCCTTTTCATCGCCCGCATTCGTCGCGTTGAACTCGAGGGTTTCTCCGCCCGTGAGGGTGGCGGACGGCAGGTCGGACAGGAAGACGTAGCCGCCGCCGTCGGTCGTGTCGTTCGCGGTGAAGGTGGAGTCGCTGACGATGGCGTCCTGCGCCCACGCGGGGGTGAGGACGGTGGTGGTGATGGCGAGGAGGGAGAGTCGGCGGAGGGTGTGGGTCGTTATCATGGATGCGGGGAGTTTGTTCAGCCTGACCCTAACGGTCGCTGGCACCGAGCGGAAACTGCGGCTTCACATCGGGTTTGATCTCGCCCGCCTTCATGGCGTCGGAAAAGATCATCGCGGCGGCGAAGGCCGATGGGCCGACGGTCTGGCTGATGGTGAACTCGGAGTAGATCTCGGCGTGGTCGGCCCAGACGTCGCGCCAGCTGCGCCATAGCGGCCAGCCCTTCGGCTCGTATCCGGCGGCCTTCTCGCCGTCGCCGCCGGCCCCGGGATAGCTCTTCACTGGCGGACCGAATCCGTAGATCGTGATGCCGCGGATGGTGTCGCCGTAGATCTCGGCGTCGTCCTTGTCCAGATAGAGGAACATGCTGATCTCCGGGCGAGTCGGGTAGCGCGCGCCCATGCTGGTGATGTGCGATTTCGCGAGCGGATTCACGCCGCTGGTGAAGTCGTAGTTGATCGACGCGCCGTCGAAGTATTTCCGGTCGCCGGTGATGCCGTAGGCGATCATGAGCGCCGAGGCGTGGGAAAGCCCGTTGGCGCGGCCCCAGCCGATCTGGGTGCCCTTGCCGTTGCCCATCCGATAGCCGGCCTCCTCGGCGCTTTTCAATTTTGCGTCCACGCCGGAACCGGGAGCGGTGAGCATTTTCTCCATAAAATGCGCGCGCGCCTCGGGCAGCGTCTGGTCCTCCGGCGTTTTCAGGTAGGACCAGAACGCCTGCGGAGCGTTGTCCCAGTATCCGCCGTCCTTGTAGTGCTCGGCGATGTAGTCGGCGTATTTCTGCTCGCCGGTTGCCGCGTAAAGTTCGCAGGCGGCCCAGAGCACGATGCTCGGACGCGATTTCTCGACCTTCTCGTCGTAGATGAGCTTGGTCTTGTCGTTGCGGAATTCCTGCCAGACGTCCTTGGCCGATCGGGTCGAGGCGTAGTCGAACGCGCGGGCCGCGGCTTCGATGTATTTCTTGGAAATGTCCGCATCGATCGGCTTCATCAGGCGCCCATACTGCGCGGCGATGGCTGCGAACTGAGGACTCGAGTTCTTCTGCGGCGGGATGATGCCGTAGGGCGGGGAGTAGACCTCACGATCCTCCTCGAAATGCTGGCGTAGGCCGTCCATGAGGTTTGCGCGGCCAAGCGGCACCGCGCCGGAGGGGAGCTGGTTCTCGAGGTAGAACTCCAGCCCCCAGTTCGCCTCGTCGAGCACGTCGGACCTTCCGTTGCCGCTCTCGGGAATGTTGAGCTGGCCGTCGGGAAAGGCGTCCGGATTCGTTTCGTAGGCGATGAGCGTGAGACCGGTCGCGGGCAGGTGATAGGTGAACGTGTCGAAATCCGCCGCGTCGTGGTAGCCGCCGATGATCGTGCGCAACTCGCCCCGCGAGCCGAGCTTTTCAGGCTGCCTGATGTTCACGTCCTGTAGTCCGACCTTGGACGTGCCGTCGGCGAATTCGCCGTTCTCGTAAATTTGCGTGTGGCAAGCGTCCTTGGTGGCGGCGGTGTGCGGCGCGCCGAGTTCGTGGCCGCAGCGCTGGTGATAGAACGCCCGCATCGTGTGGTAGTAGGTTTCGAAGGGATTCTCGCCGCCCACCGTAAAGCTGTCGGAGCGGGCAAACCCGGGGATGCGGACGTGGTATTTTCCCGCCTTCAGCGCAGAGAGATCCATTTCGTAGATATCCTCGCCCGAGAGTTCGTCGCCCTTCACGCGCAGCTTGAGGTCGCCCTCCAGCGCGACCGTTCCATCCGCCTCGTTCACGACCTCGAACTTCTTCAGCCCCGCGTAGTCCACCGCGAGACCGTCGCCCTGCCACCAGCCGAGGTAGCCGTAGCGCCGTCCAGCCTGCGCGGAATACCCGAGCGTGTTGACCTTGATGGCCTTGCTCGTCGTCGAGTCGTCGTAGGTGAATTCCAACTCGCGCCTCGCGCGAGGCTCGTCCACGCCGCCCTCGACCTTGACCGTGTAGGTGTGCCCCGGCACGAGCGGCAGCGGCAGGTTCAGGTAGTAGTCGTTGCGGTAGAGATTGCCGACCGCCAGCGCCCAGTTGCCCTTCGAGTCCTTCGCGTTGAAGAACTCGTAGGCGTCGCGGAAGACCTTCTCGGGCCGCACGCCATCCGCGAACCCGGGCGCCGTCGCGCTGGTGATCACGAACGCCTCGGGCTTCTGCAAATCCGACGCGAGGCCGCCGAGCTGGCGTCCGATTTCCCCCTCCGCCTCCGTGTGATCGCCGATGATTGCGCCATCGAGAGTGACCTCGAGGATGTCGTCGCGGATGAGTTCGACGTCGACGACGCCCTTGATGAGGCCTTTTCCAACGGCGTATTCGCGGCCTTGTTTAATGAGTTCGAGGCGGCGGGTTTCTTTTTCGTCGAGCGCCGCGGAGGCGGTCGTGGCGACGGCGAGGGTGAGAATGAGAGCGCGGGAGAGGAGCATGGCTGCGAGGGAGGTTGGGTGAGTTGGAAAATTCGCAGCGAGGGCCTCGAACCTTGGAACGAAGACGCTACGAGAACCCGGGACGCGCGAAAGCGGACGAAATTTTAAGCCGTTAGTTGAAAGCCTGCGGATTCGGTGCCGGATGTTCGGCGGCGATAACGGCTTACCATCCAGTTGTCTCGCCCCGTGGGGGGAGGCGTGTATTCGGTCAGTCCACATGTTTTCCAGTCGTCACCCCTTTCCCGCGTCGCATCGGGAAGTCTCATGAACGCCGATCTACTGCTCCGAGACGTTTGGCGTGGCGGGCGTTTGCTGGCTTTTTCGGCAATTGACGGTCCGACCGAGTTCAACGAAGCGCTGACGCTTCGCACGATGGCGGGTCCGCCCGCGCTCGAGTGCAGGTTGCCCGGGCGGTGCGTGATCCGGTTTCCAGAAGCGGCGGAAAGCCGGCACTGGCTGACGGGCGATTGCTTCGAGATTGGCACCGCGCGCGGGTCGCTGCTGGATGCGTTTCACCTGCTCATCGAGGGGCCGTGCGCGGTGAGCGAGGCGGATGAAAAGATAACGGTCGAGACGCGGGGCCATCTCACGCTCGTCGGCTCCGCCAGTCGTTTTGATGCCGGGCTGATCGAGTCCGATGTCGACGCGGCGATCCGGGATCGCTGCTCGTGGTTGAATGCGCGGACGATACCGTCCGAAGCGCTGACCACGCGCCGCACGTTGGCTCTGGCGCTGTCGCTGATGAAGACGCAGGTCTGCAGTCCGCAGGGCATCATCAAGCACCCGTGGACGACGCCCGACCGCTGGCCGCACCGCCACATGTGGCTGTGGGATTCCGTTTTTCACGCGATCGGATTCCGTCACATCGCACCGCAGCTCGCTCGGGACATGATTTCCGCCGTGGCGGAAACGCAGCGCGGGGATGGGTTCATCAGCCATTTGATGCACCCGTGGGGGACTTCGGAAATCACCCAGCCGCCCGTGCTCGCTCTCGGGGTCAAACTGGTCAACGAGGTGGCTCCGGATGCCGAGTGGGTGAAGTCTCTTTATCCGCGCCTGGGTGCCTACGTGGAATGGGACCTCGCGAACCGCGACTCGGACGGTGACGGACTCGCGGAGTGGTTCATCGAGAGCAGTCCCACCTCCCGCAGCGGCGAAAGCGGGATGGACAATTCGCCGCGCTTCGACGCCGCGACGCAGCTCGACGCCACGGATTTCAACGCGTTCCTCTCACTCGAATGCGAGATCCTGGCGGGGTTTGCACGGGAACTTGGCTTGACCGGGGACGCCGCCGAATGGACGGCGAGGCACGAGCGATTGAATCGGCTCATTCGCGACCGGCTGTGGTCGGACGAACAGGAGTTTTTCCTGGACTACGACGTGGACCGGCGGACTCCGTCGCCGGTGCTGGCGAGTTCCGGATTTCTTCCGCTGATTTGCGGCGCGGCGACCCGGGAGCAGGCCGCGATGCTGGCCGGGCATTTGCGGAATCCGGACACGTTCGCGACCGCCTTGCCCGTCCCGTCCATCGCCGTCCGCGATACCGCTCACTACGCCAAGGACATGTGGCGCGGCCCGACCTGGGTCAACGTCAACTGGCTGATCGCCCGCGGATTTGACCGCTACGGAATGGGCGAGGTGGCCGGGGATCTGCGTAGACGGACCGTCGAACAAATCGAGCGCTACGCGGAGGGATTCGGCGTCTTTTTCGAATACTACGACGATCGGCTCGAGGTCGATCCGCCCGCCCTGATGCGCAAGGGAAAGTGCGCCCCGGAGGCGAGTCCGTATCACCAGGTCTTTCACGACTTCGGCTGGACGGCTACCCTCTACGCGGACCTGGTTTATTCGGGCGGTTTGCGGTGACCGAGCCGCTCGCCTTCGGCGCTCGAACCCGCTGGCGGTAATCGATCTCGTCCGGATCAACAGGTTGGCGCGCAACCGCAATCACGAGTGCCTTCCGGTGGGCCTACAATTTGAACTCACGATCCAACCACGTAATGTTAACGGCTTAAAACTTGAAAGCCTCGTTCCGGACGCCGTTTCGCACCAAATAGAGCGAGGCTCCCTACCTCCGCTGCTTTCCTGCTTCCATGATTCGCGCGCTCACCATTCCTGCCATGCTGGCGTTCGCGCTCGGCGCCGTTTCCGCCTCTGCGGGCGAGCGGTCGCTGCTGACTTTCGAAAAAGATCCCACCTTCGCCTTCGGGGATTTCAAGGGCCACGTCTCGGCGAAGGACGGCGCGCTGATCCTCGACGCGCCGAAGGGACGGGGCGGCCTGGGGTATACCCAGAGTGTTTCATTCGCCGAAAATGGCGAGATGTCCCCGGTGCTGCGCGTCGCGGTCGGTCCGAAGCACGCCGCCTCCCGCCTCGCCCTGAGACTCAAGGACGCGGACGAACGCGAGCGGGGATTCGACTATGATCTGACGCAGGCCCAGCCGGGAGCGGAGCTGGCGCTTTATCCCGAGGATGGCATGTCGCTGTCGCCTGCGGCCATGGGCGACACGGCCGACGCGTTCGATCCCGGACGGATCGTCTCCCGCGTTCTGCTGGGCGATTTCAAGGACAAGCCGTACGACTTGCGGATCGTGGCGGTCGAGTTGCGCGCGCCGCTGCCCGAGCATCTGGAGCAGAGACGGCTGGCGAAGGCGAAGATCGCAGCCGAGGCGGAGAAGCGGCGGCAGGAGGAAGAGGAGCTTTCCGAGCGACGGGCGACGCTGCTCGCGGAGGGAGCTGAGCACAATCCCGACGGACCGAAGGTGACGGAAATCGCGACGCTCGGACCCGACATGATCGCGGTAGCCATCGCCGAACGCGAAGTGGCACTTGGTGGTCAGCAGTCGTATGAACGGCAGGAGGGCGACGTTTTCAAGCCGAACCGCAAGACGGTGCTGGCGTGGGAGAACGGCAAGCCTGCGCTTGTCCCCAAGAGCACGGATGTGCTGCGGAGTCCACCGGAGAAGAACCAGCGTCCGCAAAAACTTGGCGAACTCGTAGGCGGACAGAAGCTTGTCGATGTGGAAAGCCGACTCGTGGGCGAGGCGATCACCGAGCCGACCATCGCCGAGCCACAGGCTTATGCGCTGGTTTCGACGGACGACGCGCGCTACGCCGAGCCGACCCATCCCACTGCGGTTTACCACAAGGCGAAGCCTTTCGGCCCCGGCGATCACGAGCGGGCCCGGCGGCACTGGGTCTTTTTCAAGCTGCCGGAGCCGATGCGCGAAGGGCAGAAATACACGCTGCAATTTTCTGGTGTGAACACCGCGGAGGCGGAGCGCGAGTTCATCTACGACAGCGCCTCGCTGCGCAGCCCCGCCGTGCATGTCTCGCAGGTCGGCTTCCGCCCGAGCGATCCGTTCAAGCGCGCGTTCCTTTCCGAATGGCTGGGGACCGGCGGAGCCCATGCATTCGCTCAGGACCGCTTCGAACTTCTTGACGGGGGCGGCAAGGTCGTCTTCGAGGGTGCGATCAAGCGCGTGCTCGCGGCGGACGAAAAAGAGAATCTGATCGGCGACAAAAACCGCGCCGCCACAAACGTCTATGCGATGGACTTCGGCGGATTCGACCAGGCGGGCACCTATCGCGTGCATGTTCCCGGTGTCGGAACGAGCGATTCGTTTCCCATCGTGGACGGCGTGTGGGCGCAAGCCTTCCAACATGTGATGAAGGGGCTGCTAGCGCACCGCAGCGGCATCGCGTTGGAAAAGGACCTCATCGGCTACGAGCGTCCGCGCCCGATGCATCCCGAGGACGGCTTCGTCGTGTTGGAGACCGACACCACGCGGTGGCAGGGCGAGTCCGGCGCCATTGACGCGAGCCTGAAGCGGCTGCTCGGACCGGATCTCGACCCCGGCGACCTGAAGCGGCTGCCCGAGGCGTGGGGCGGCTACATGGACGCTGCCGACTGGGATCGCCGGGCGAACCATCTGTCCGTGAGCTACGGCTTTCTAGAACTCTACTCGATGTTCCCCGGGCATTTCGAAAAGGTGAAGCTCACCCTGCCGGGCGGCGAGGCTTCCAATGGCATACCCGACCTGCTCGACGAGGCGCTGTGGAATGTCTCGTTCTATCAGCGGCTCCAGCGCGAGGACGGCGGCGTGCGCGGCGGCGTGGAATCGACCGAGCACCCGAGTCTCGCGCAGGCCAGTTGGCAGGATACGTTGCTGGCGGGTGCTTTCGAACCGGAAGCCGAAACCTCCTATGCCTTTGCCGCCAATGCAGCCAAGCTCGCCGGGCTGCTGGAGGAATCCGACGCCGAACGGGCGAAAACGCTGGCCCGCGACGCGCAACGCGCCTGGAAGTGGGCGCGGGAGAACACCGGAACCGCCCTTGCCGAGGCCGCCAAGCGCGGCGTGAAGAACCCGGAGAAGCTCGCCGGCAAGGTGCGCAGCCAGGAGGTTCTCGCCGCCGTGGAACTCTATCGGCTCACCCAGGACACGACCTACCACGACGCGTTCCTCACCGCGGCGGAAGTCACCGGAGACAGCGACGGCAACCTGACACTCGACTCCGCGATGGCATACGCGACGCTCCCGCCGGATCTCCAGGATCCCCCCGTCGCCGCGCGTGCGCGGGAATACGTCGTCGGCAAGGCCGACAGCGCCCTCGGGTTCGCCGAGGGCAACGCCTTCGGCCTGTCGCTCTCCGTTCCCGATCTGCCGATGATGGGCTGGGTCGGCTACTACTCGGTGCCGGAGGCCGCGCTCGGGCCGACGCTGCCCCGCGCGCATTTCCTCACCGGCGAGGAAAAATATCTCGCCGGCGCGCTGCGGGCGACGAACTACACCGTCGGCGCCAATCCCATGAACATGACCCTCACCAGCGGACTTGGACGCCAATCGCCGCAATACCCGATGCACGTCGACAGCAAACGTACCGGACAGCCCGCGCCGCCCGGGATCGTCGTGTATGGGCCGCACGAGCCGACCCGCGCACCCAGCCACATCAAGACCTGGACCCTGCGGAACAACCTCGTGCCCGACCTCGAGGCATGGCCGGCGGCGGAGTCCTACGTTGATGTGGGCAACTGGGTGGAGATGAACGAATACACCGTCCACCAGACCATCGGGCCGTCCGCCTACTACTGGGGCTACCTTTCCGCCCGTCCGTGACGAATCCCAGCATGGTTCTCCGCCTACGGCGACGGCACCGTGGCGACGCCGCGGCTCGACCGGCTTGCGGGGGAGGGCGTGGTTTTCCGCAACTCCTTCAGCCTCGCGCCCGTCAGCTCGCGGTCCGGGATGGAGATTCCCGACTAGATGCACAGCTGGGAGCGCGGGCATCCGGCCGGAGACAAACCTCCGATACGACGCAGCCGCCACTTGTGGCGTCGGTCTATTTTTCGTCCGAGGTCGACGCCGGGCCGCGGAGGCTGTCGGTGAGGCGGAAATCGTGTTGGACGACGGTTTGGACGGCGGTGGCGGGCTGGCCGAAGCGGCCTTCGCGAAGCATGGAATTGATCTGGCGCACGGCTTCGATGCCCAGGGCGCGATCGTTGGCGAGGATGCCGGACACGTCGCGATAGTCGGGATGGTCGGGCGACATGTAGATGCAAGCGCCGGGGGGAGTGGGCTGGTCGAGCTGGCGGTGGATCTCGCCGAGCTGCAAGTAGCGGTCATAGCTTTGGACGAGGTAAGCGTCGGGTTTGCGGCGGGCGACGTAGCGGGCGAGGTCCTTGTCGGACGACGTGCGGAAATCGAAGGTCGGGAGAAGGCGGTCGCCGATGCGGCTGAGGTAGCGGGTGCCTTCGACGCCGGCGATCTGGCCCATGGCGTCGCGGTGGCGCGAGATTTTTGTGTTTAGAACGGGCGCGATGCGACGGTAGCCCTGCCCAGCGATGACGTGGAGTGCGTTTTCGACGGCGGCGAGCCAACTGACGCGAATTTCGTCGAAGGGGAAGGGGTTGACGTTCGTTTCGCAACCGACGATGGCGTAGCGCTCCCAGCGGAGGTCAAGAGGGAAGGGGGGGCGGAAGATCGTGCCGAAGATGAGTCCGCGAATGCCGCGCGAATACAGCGTTCGGTCGAGGTGCGAAGCGGTCTCGAATTCCGTGAGGTTGAAGGGCTGGAGGTCATAGCCGAGGCGGTCGGCTTGCTCGCGTCCGGCGGCGATGCTGGCGCGGTTCTGCACCTTGACGCGTCCGTCGTGGAGGAAGGCGATGACCTCGGTCATGCGCTTGTCGGTCACGCGGAAGCGACTGGCGGCGATCGCCGAGAGGGTGGGGTTGTGGCGGTAACCGAGCTCCTTGGCGGCGGCGACGACCCGGTCGCGCGTCGCGCGGGCGACGATCGGGTCGTCGCGGAGGGCTTTCGATACCGTGCAGGTGCTGATGGCGAGATGGCGGGCGAGTTCTTTCTGGGAGATGGACATGGGGTCGAGCAGTGGCAGATGAAATAACGGCTTAACATCGAAAAGCCTCGTTCGGCGCGCAAGGGAGATTTCTTCTGATGTTCTAACTTTCACTCCCCGTCTTCCCCGATCACTCATGAAATTTGATTTATCGCGCGTGCCGTTCAGCGCCCACGGTTCGCTCCTTTGCCTGAGCATTCTCCCGCCGGACTGGGGGCGTCCGGGCGTGGTGCTGCGCAACGTGCGAGCGGTCTTCGGGATGCGGGAGCTGTTTCAGATCAAGCTGCTGGTGGACGGGCGGGAGTGCGATCCGGAGGTCGAGGCGACGCCGGGATGTCTGACGCTGCGGGCGGGGGGAGCGACGGCGGAGTTCGTTTTTTCCGCGCCGGAAACGCTGCGTTTCCGCGTGACGGGCGGAGGACTCGTGCTGGTCTCGGATCCTTCGACGCGTGCGAACGTGCTACCGACGGGTGACCGGTCGTGGCGGTTGCGAATGGAGCGCACGCACGGGCATTATCTTCTCACGAGTCTGCGCGGTTCGATTGAATCCGAGCGCCTGCCGCCGCCGCCGGATGGCCCGAAGCCGAAGAAGAACAAGCCTGCGCCGTCGTCGTTGCGTCTCGTGCTGCGGCCCGATGCGGACGGTGGACTCGAAATGGGGCTGGAGGAATTCGTCGTTCAGGAGCGGCTGATCGGGCTGGAGGGTACGTTCGACGACTGCCGGGCGGCGGCGGACAGTTGGTGGGCCGAGTGGCTCGGGCGGCTCCCGGCGATGCCGGCCGAGTTGGAACCCGCGGCGCGGCTGGCGCGCTACGTGAACGGCTCGGCGATGGTGCAGAAGACGGGCGCGCTCCGCCGCCCGACGATGCTGATGAGCAAGAATTGGATGAACCAGTGCTGGACGTGGGACCATTGCTTCAACGCCATCGCGCACGCCGCCAGCGAACCGGATCTGGCGTGGGACCAGTGGCTGGTGCCGTTCGATTTCATGCAGCCGTCGGGCGCGCTGCCCGATTCGGTGACGACTTCGCAACCGATGTGGCTGGCGGCCAAGCCGCCGATCCACGGGTGGGCGCTGGGGTGGATGGAGCGCATCGGCGGTCCGCTGCCGCTGGATCGCGTCGAGAAGGCCTACGGGTTGTTGAGCCGCTGGACGCACTGGTGGCTGGAGTGCCGCGACGCCGACGGCGACGGCCTGCCGGAGTATCACGACGGATGCGATTCGGGCTGGGACAACGCGACGGTGTTTCTGCGCGACTGCGCGGTGGCGTCGCCGGACCTGCCGAGTTATCTGGTGCTGCAAATGGACAAACTTGCGGAGCTGGCGACACGGCTGGGTCGGCACTCGGCGGCGGCGCGTTGGCGGGACGAATCGGAGGCGATGCTCGAGCTGTTACTGAATAAACTTTGGGTTGGCGGGCGGTTTGTCTCGCGCGAGGCGTTCACTGGCGAGGTGTGCGACGACGGGGACAGCCTCATCGATTACCTGCCGATCATCCTTGGGGACCGGCTGCCGGAGCCGCACCGGCGGGAGCTGGCAGCGGCGCTGCGGGTCGGCGGACGATTCGTCACGGAACACGGGCCGGCGACCGAGAGCGTGGAGAGTTCGTACTTCGGTGAGGACGGTTACTGGCAGGGCGCGGTGTGGCCGCCGTCGACGATGATGATCGTGGACGGACTGGACCGGGCGGGATTCCCGGAACAAGCGCGGGAGATCGCGCGGAATTTCTGCACGATGTGCCAGGCCGAGGGAATGTCTGAAAATTACAGCGCGCTTTCCGGGGCGGCGCAGAGCGACCGCGCCTACACGTGGGGGTCGTCGGTTTTCCTGGTCTTCGCCGGTGAGTATGCGAGTGCCGACGTGCGTCCCGGACGCATCCACGAGCGTGCCGCGCAACCGGTTTCCGTCGCTTGCTAGAGCAGCCGCCAGCGGATCCGAAGCGTTCCGCTTCAGAGCAGGGAGATGCCTCCAAGGGCGAGGTCTGGCTCTACGCGTTTGGCAACATCGAGTCCGCCATCGCGGACAATTTCCCGAACGTCCTCAAGAACGTGATGGTCGTCGCCATGCACGTGAACCCGCTGCTCATTGGGCTGATCCTCGGCATCAAGACGCTGTGGGACAGCGTGACGGACCCGTTCATGGCGTATGTGACGGACAACACGCGCACCCGCTGGGGTCGGCGGCGGCCCTACATCCTGGTCGGCGGCGTGTCGCGCATCTCGCTGCTCGTGCTGCTGGCGTGGTTCCTGCCAACGGGGAACAACCTCTCGCCGAACGCCGTGATGGAGGCGCAAAAGTTCGTCGGCGACTCCATCACGCAGGCGAACAAGGGTCAGTCTGCGGCCATTCAGATTCTCGAGGAATTGCCGACCGCCGACCCGGCCAAGCGCGAGCGCCTGCTCGGGACCGCCGCCGAGTTGGTCGCCAGTTCCGAGGAGGCCTTTGCCACCATCGCGGCGAACCAACCTGCGCTCCGTGACGAGGCCGACGCTCACGCGACGGAACTCGCCAGCGCGCGCGAGGCGCTCGACTCCGTCGGCGAACAGTCCGCGCAGAATCTCAACTTCGACGACACGCTCGAAGTCCCGGCACCGACGGCGTTGACCGGGATCGAGAAAAAAATCGAGCGCTCGCAGAGTTTGATCGACCGCTCGGTGATGGCGCAGCGGCGCGCCATCGCGGCGGAATTCGTCGCTCGCCACGTCCGGCAGTCCGCGGGCGCAGAACCCGACACCGGTTTGGCCGATCGTGCCGCCGTGCAGTCGGCGGCCGACGCGGAGTTCGCGGCGGAGGGCCTCGATCCGCTGGACATTTTCAGTTTCGAAAAACCCCCGCCGCCCAAGCCATCCCCGAAGCAGAGCATGTTCGCGAGCATCGCCGACGGGTTCGGCGCGTTCTGGGATCCCGAGAATGCCGGGCAGCGCTCGCTGATCGTTTACGTGCTCTTCGGGTTCCTGTTGTTCACGACTTTTACTACGGTGCAATCGGTGCCGTACTACGCGCTCGGGATCGAATTGAGTCCCTCCTACGACGGGCGGACGCGCGTGGTAACCTACCGCGCGATCATGAACAAGGTCGCGGGCCTCGTGCAGCCGTGGGTGCCGGTGTTCTGCTTTTCGCTGATGTTCGCCACGGCCGTCGACGGACTATTCTGGGTGGCGGTCTTCGCGTGGATCATCGGCGTCCCGAGCACCGTGCTGATGTGCTGGTTCACGAAGGAGCGCACGCAGGTCAGCGCGAAGAAACCGTCGCAGCGCGAGGGGATTTTCACCGCCATGTGGCAGGTCACGCGCAACCGGGATTTTTTGCGGATCTTCGCGCTGTATTGGTTCATCGGTCTGACGAACGGCATTTTCGGCCAGATCGGATTTTACCTCAACGTGTATTGGGTAACCGGGTCGGCGCTCTCCGGGGCGACGCTCGCGGCGTGGGTCTCGATGGTCGCGTGGGGAACGAGCTTCGCGTGCCTGCCGCTCATCCAGTGGGGCTGCCGGCGATTCCAGAAGCACCAGGTTCTCATGGTCGCGTTGATCTGGATGTCGCTCGGGACCGCGATGAAGTGGTGGCTGATGGATCCCGAGCACCCGGAATATCAGTTCGTGCTGCCGTTCTTTTTCTCGGCGGGCATCGCGTCGGTCTTCACGATTCTGCCGACGATGATGGCTGACGTGACGGACGTGGATGAATTGCGCAACGGCTTCCGGCGCGAGGGCATGTTCGGCGCGATGATGGCGTTTCTCATGAAGATGGTCGCGACGGCCACGCCGATCCTGGCGGGCGCGGTGCTCGTGATCGCTGGCTTCGACCCGGCGCTGGAATACGCGCAGACGCCCGAGACGATCCTCTGGATGCGGCTCATGTATTCGTTCATTCCGGCCGGCATGCTTTTGCTCGCGCTGCTGATGCTCTGGCGTTATCCACTCACTCGCGAGCGCGTCGAAGAGATCAAGGAACAACTGCGCCGCCGCCACGAGGGTGAGAACCCCGACGGCATCTCGCCCGCAACGACCTGACGTAGATAATTCCCGACCCATGCCCTGCAAAATCACCCTCATCGGCGCCGGCTCCGTCGTCTTCGCGAAGACTCTGATCGGCGACATCCTGCAATTTCCCGAACTGGCCGACGTCACAATCTGCCTCATGGACATCGACACCGCGCGGTTGAAGGTCGCCGACGTGATGATGCGCCGCATGGCGAAAAAGCTCGGCGCGCCCTGCCGGATCGAGAGCACGACCGACCGCCGCGAGGCCGTGCGCGGGGCGAAATACGTGATCTGCACGGTTCAGGTCGGGGGCTACAAACCGTCGACGGTCCGGGATTTCGAGATCCCGAAGAAATATGGCCTCCGGCAGACCATCGGCGACACGCTCGGAATCGGCGGGATTTTTCGCGGATTGCGGACGATCCCCGTCCTGCTCGACTTGGCGCGTGACATCGCCGACGTCGCAGACCCCGAGTGCCTGCTGCTCAATTACTCGAACCCGATGGCGATGAATTGCTGGGCCATCGACCGGGCCGTCGGCATCCCGCACGTCGGGCTTTGCCATTCGGTCTTCGGGACGGCGCGGATGCTGGCCACGCACGCCGGGTTGCCGTTCGACGACATCAATTACCTAGTCGCGGGCGTCAACCACATGGCGTTCTTTCTCAAGTTCGAATACCGCGGCGCCGACGCGTATCCGCTGCTCTTCCGCGTGCTCAAGGACCCCGACCGCGCTTTCGAGCGCGTGCGCTACGAGATGATGCGGCGGACCGGGTATTTCGTGACCGAGTCCAGCGAGCATCAGGCGGAATACACGCCTTACTTTATCCAGCACGGCGCGGAGATGATCGAGCGGTTCAATGTCCCGATCGACGATTACCTCCGCCGCTGCGAGACGATCGCCGCGACGTGGGCCGCGACCGAGGCCAAGCTCATCGGCGAGGACGGCGGGATCGAGGTCGCCCCGCAGTCACACGAATACGGCTCCTACATCATTCACTCGCTCGAAACGAACACGCCGCGCACCATCTACGGCAACGTGCCGAACCGGGGCCTCATCGACAATCTGCCCGACGGCTGCTGCATCGAAATCCCGTGCCTCGTCGACGGCAACGGTCTGCAACCCGTGAAGATCGGCGCGCTCCCGCTCCAGCTCGCGGGCCTCTGCCGGACAAACACGAACGTCCAGGACCTCACCGTCGAAGCCGCGCTGAGCGGTCGGCGCGAATCGATCTACCACGCCGCCATGCTCGATCCGCACACCAGCGCGACGCTTCCGCTCGACCGCATCTGGGCGCTGTGCGACGAACTGATCGAGGCGCACCAGGCCGACGGCTACCTCGGGGAATTTGCGCCGGTTATAAAAAACACGGGCCGCGCCTTCGCCGGACTCGGCGACCGCGTGATCGTGCGCGCCCTGCCGCGCGGACTCCGGCTCGACGAGGCGGGCAGCGAATTCGAGCTCGAACTCACCGTCGAAAATCCCGGCGACGAAGAATGCACCGCCGACCTCCGCCTCACGCCCGAGCACGAGGCCATCGCCTTCCCTGGCAACGAAACCCTCCGCCTCGTCGCCGCTCCCGGCCAGACGACGAAGCACGTTGTTCGTGGAGAGGTTCGGTCGGCGGTCACCGAAAGCGTCCGCGTCGGCCTGCGCGCAGCCCAGGCCCGCGTTCTCGCCATCGGCGCGGTTCTGATGCCCCGGCGACGACTGGTCATCGGCGAAGAAGGCGCGGCCCCGTTCGCGCTTGAACTCGCCGGATTCCCGTGCGCCCGCGGCACGATCCGCCGCGACGGCGACCGACTGCGGCTCGAGATGACCGTCGACGATTCCGACCCCAAGCCCCGCGCGGATAGCCCGTGGATGGGATCGTGCGTCGAACTTTTCTTCGCCGAAGAGACGCGGGCCGGCATCACGCAACTCTTCGTTGTTCCGGGCGAGGGGAGCGAGGCGAAGATCGTCGATCTCTCCCGCCATCCCGTCGAAGGCGCGACGCTCGACCTGGAGCGGGGGGCGGCCGGCTATCACTTCCGACTCGATTTGCCGACCGCTCGTGCCGGGATCGGCGTGGACGGCGCGTTTCTCTTCGACGTTTTCATCAGCCTCAACGCCCTCGGCGACGCCCACTCCGGAGGGCGCAGCTCGCTGAGCGGCAAGTTCGAGTCGAACGTCGACATGGCCTACGCCGTCGAGGTGAGCCTCTGAACTGACGCGGTGAAAGCGATCAGCGCATCACAATCAGGACAGGGATTGGGCGCGAATCGCGAACGGCATTAATAACGGCTTAGTGGATGCGGGGCGAGAGGTCGGCCCCGGTTTTGGGATAGTAGAATGAGGTAAGCGCGGCGTCGTCGCGAAGCCCCTAACTACTGATTTCCTCGTCTTCAGACCTATGAAAATACCCATCTTTCGGGCGGCCCGCGCCGCCGTGTTCCTCGGACTCGCCTTGTTCGTTGCCCCCTTCAACTCTTCGGGAGCGGACTCCGAGAATGCCGAAAAGACCGAGACCTACCCGCGCGTGATCGACTCCGGTCTGGCGACGCCGAAGATCCTGTCGATCACCCTGCAGGACGCGACGATCATCCACGAGCCGGACTATGATTTGTTCTCCGGTCGCCGGATCGACCGCGGTCAGCTCGACGACAAGGCGAGTTACACCGTGACGCGGACGAACGGCCCGGCGCCGACCCTCGTGAACGTGCGCCGCAAGAGCAAACCGTGGGGTTCGACCGCGCGGGAATCGAAACTCAACAAAGCGCCGGACGGCGTCGACGACGGCCAGCGCGCGCCCTTCCGGCATGAGATGCTCCTCGAGTTCGACCGCGCCATCGAGCCCGGCGAGGACCTGCGCATCACCTTTGCCGATCCCGACATCGGCGAGGTTCCGTTTGTGTTCGAGCCGAAAGAGACTCGCAGTCCGACGATCCACGCGAACCACGTCGGTTGGCGTCCCGCCGACCCGATCAAGCTGGCGTTCCTGTCCTTCTGGCTGCCCGCCGGCCCGAACTACGGGATTTACGACCTCGCGAAGGACTTCGACGGCGGGACGATCCCGGATTTTGAAATCATTCACGCCGACACCGGCGAGTCGGCCGGTGTGACCGGACCCGTGGCGCTCTCGGTCGACCCCTACGCGAAGGATGCCGAAGGCAACCCGAAGTGGTATGAGACGCGCCCGAACGGTTCGGGTGAGATCTCCTACGTTTACGAACCCCACGCGACCTACAACGTCGGGAATCCGCTGCCGGACGACAAATTTTGGGTCGAGCGCGACAAGGCCGGCGAGATCGACAAGGTGAAACTCAATCCCGCGAAGACGTTCGTTTATCGAGTCGATCTGTCGGCGCTCACGGAGCCGGGCGACTACCGGATTCTCGTTCCCGGGCTGGGAGTTTCGTATCCCTTCACCATCGCCGAGCACGTCTGGAAGGACGTCGCCAACATCACGCTCGGCGGGATCTACAACCAGCGCAAAGGCACCGCGCTGGAGGCGTCGCGGCACGGCTACGAGCGGGCGCGCGGCCTGCACCCCGACGACGGGGCGGTCTTCGAGCTGACCAGCGTGCCGCACGCCTTTCACCAGGAAGGCCCGGTCTCGGGCTTCACCGGTGTCGGGATCGACGAGGCTTACGAAAGTTTCCGCACCGGCGAGACGATGAACACCGCATGGGGCGGCTGGATGGACGCGGGCGATTGGGATAACCGCATTCAGCACTCCCAGATCGTTTACATGCTGCTCGACCTCTACGAGATCACCCCGGGCTACTTCGACGCCCCGGCAAATCAATTCGAGATTCCGAATTCCGAGGACGTCCTGCCCGACCCGATCCCCGGCGGCGAACACGATTACGCGAACCTGCCCGGCATCGTCGACGAGGCAGTGTGGGGAATTGATTTCTGGCGGCGAAACCAAATCACCAGCGGCCCGGAAAAAGGGGCCGTCTACCCGGCCGTCGAGCACGCGAACTACCGGAACGAACTGCCGAGCTGGAAGACGACCGACAACATTTACGTGCTGGCACCGGACCCCGCGAGCAACTTCAACTACGCGACCATCGCGGCCAAGGCCGCCGTCGTGCTCGGCAAATTCAGCCCCGCGCTGCAGACGCTCTACCGCGAGTCTGCGGTCGACGCGTTCCATTGGGCCGAGGCGCACGCTTGGGAGAATGGAACCTTCACCGACGGCGGGCCGGAGAATGTGAGCGGCGCCTTCATGCAGTGGCTCGAAGACTGGTATACGAAGACCAAATTCAAGGACAAGCCGGAGAAGATCGCTCCGGAATTGGAAAAGGCGCGCGCGAAGCTCGCCAAGGAATTCACCGAGCAGCGATTCGGCGCGGCGGCGGCGCTCTACCGCCTCACCGGCGATCCCAAATACCGCGAGATCGTGGCGGCGACGTCGACGATTCCGGCTGACAAGCCGCGCGACGAACTGGGTGGCTGGGAACTGGCCGGTTACTGGGAGATCTATCTCACGGGCGACACCTCGTTCGAGTTCTACGACAAGATTCCGACCAGCCTCGAATTCACGTCCTACAGTTTCTTCGCCGAGCCAGCGCTGAAGAACTACGCGTTCGCGAACAGCCGCCACAGTTGGACGTCGCTCGATTGGGGCAACGGCATCCAACCGAATCAACAAAGCGTGAGCATCATCCGCAGCGCGCTCATCAACCCGGACCACAAGGACGAATACCTCGGCGCAATGGCCGCCGGCCTGGCGTTCGTGCTCGGTGGCAACCAGATCAACAAATCGCTCACGACCGGCATCGGCCACGACACGGTGGAATACGTCCTGCACGTCGACTCGGGCCGGGCGGGAACGCCGCCGCCGGACGGCATCACGGTTTACGGGTTTTCGAAGCCGGAGCAGTATCAGTTCAACCGCTGGAGATTCCTCTTCGACGGCGCGAATTTCTCCGATCTCTACGACAAATACCTCAACGACCCCTCGGCGGAGGTCGAGAAGAGCCGGTCGATCTACCCTGACAAGACGACGTGGCCAGCGTGGGAGAACTTCGTCGAGCACCGCGGCATGGTCCACCACACGGAATACACGGTGCAGCAGATGACACCGATGTTCATCCATTCCGCGTTCCTCGACGCGCTGGGCGAAAACAACGACCTCCCACCCGTCCCGCCCGCCGGCTACCTGAACGTCCCCAACTTCGGCGGCGCGGGGGATTCCACGGATGCGAGCGAAAAGGAGGGCGACGCGGGCTGAGCGTCGCCCCGGATGCCTTGAGCGGCGGTTCTAGAGCGCCAGCCCGTGGCTGGCGCGAAGCTGGATCTCGACATCACGCCGAGCGGCTACGAATTCCGCCTCGACCTTCCCCTCGCCGCCCTCGGTGACACGAATTCCGGCGGACGCAGTTCGCTCAGCGGGGAAATTCGACTCCAACACCCACATGAGCTTCGCGGTCGAGATCGAAGCCGGCTGACGCGCCATCAGGTAAGCGGGGCGAAATCGACCCCTTCGTTTGACATCCTGACTTTCCGAATCGACCCATCCGCGTCGAATTCCATCCGGTCGATGCACACCTCGCGGTGGTATCGGTCCGTCACTCCCAGCGGTCTTCGGTGGTAGAACATGAACCATTGCCCGGTGCGCGGATGCTTGAGAACGCAATGGTGGCCCGCGCCCGTCGCGATTCGGCCATCCTGCTCCAGCACCGTCGCGACCCGCTGATAGGCGCCGAGCACGGAGTCCGACGTGCCGTAGGCCACGCGGTAGTTCGGCGTCGCCCAGTCGTTCTCCGACCACATGAGGTAGTACCGCCCCGCCTCGCGAAAGAGCACCGCACCTTCGCGATAGCCGTCCGGTGTGATCTCGCGAAAGGTCTCGCCGTCTTCGAATGTTTCCAGTCCCGAAAAGTCCGGCTTCAGTCGCGCGATCACGCAGTGCGACCACCCGCCAAAGACGATGTACCATTGCCCGTCCACGTCCCGAAAAACGTCCTGATCAATTGGCTGTGCACCGTGGTGGTGTTCCCCGATGAGCGGCGACCCAATGTGGTCGGCGAATGGTCCCTGCGGTTGATCCGCCACCGCCACCCCGATCCCGCCCAGGTCCCCGGGCCGCGGATCGTTGCCAGAGAAAAACAAGAAATACCGTCCCTCGTTCCGCACCACGCACGGAGCCCACAGCGCCTGGCGCACCCACGGTACCCGGCTCACCTCCAGTATCCGTGGATGCTTGGTCCAACGCACCAGATCTGGCGAAGAGAACGCGTCAAAAAATGTCTCCTCCTCGTAGGGTGCGGAAACGGTCGGAAAAACCCAATACCGCCCATCGAAAACGTCAGCATCCGGATCGGCGTAATGCCCTTTGAGGATCGGATTGCCGGACTTCACGGCGGGTCTCATCCCGGCGAGGTGCCTGGTCATTTGTTTGCTGGCCAGAGAAGTTGAACCCGGTCGGTGGTCCAATCAGCTTCCGGATTTCCCTCGACCTCCCCGATCAACGCTTCGTAGCGCGGTGTGTCGTAGCCGATGGCTGCCCATCGGAGCGCGTCCCGTGCGCGGTTGCTGCGAAAGTCGCGAATCTGCTCGTGCTTCCAAACCTTGTCACCGGTCCAATATGGGATGAGTGAATCCAGGGCGAGGCGGATCGAGGCACCGTTCGGGGCCTCGTAGCGATGGAGGTCCACGCCGACGAGTTCACCGAGCTGGGCAACCTGGAGAAGAAATTCCACATTCTTCGCCGAGTAGCCAAGCGACTTTGAGCGCCATTCTTCATCAGGCTGGCTGCCATCGGGTTGGATCTGTCGGGCGATCACGTTTGGTCCGAAGTCCTCCAGGATCCTCATCGCGCGGGCGTCGTCCCCGATGAAGCGGGCGATGGCGGCGCGCTGGAGTTCGTAGCCGGTGCGGATGTTGTTGTGTTGGTTCTCCGCCAGATCGCGCCCCAACTCACTGGTCTCCAGCCAGTCGAGGAATTGGCCAAACCACTCCCGCATGCCGACCAGGTCGGCTTCCGTCCAATCCGCCGAGAATGGCAGGAGCGTCACTGCATCAAAGAAGTACTTCGACGGAAAATAGGCGGTGTCGATGATCCCGTAGCGGGTGCCGGTCGGGCCACCGGGCGAAAATTGTGCGTGGTTGAGATTCGGATTCATCCTTGTCGCGGGGTCGAGAAAAAAGGTCCGCAGCATCGCCGCCGCCTTGTCGGCGTACCGCGTCTCGCCGGAGAACCAAGCCGCCAGCGAGAGGTCGGGGACCGCATCCTGAATGAGCTTGAGCTTGGGTCGGTCGTATTCTTCGCCGAGCGGATTCCTCTCTCCGTCGCGAAAAACCCAGGGCAGGCCATCCGGCTTTTTTGGGTCAGGCCATTGGTAGCTTTGCAGGCTTGCGTAGTCGTGCGGATCGCCGCTCGGGGCGGGGTGGATTTTGTCGGTCACGGCTGGGGGTTCGACCTCCATCCACCCGTCAGCACTGGCGATAAGCGCCTGGTAAGCGGGCAGGACGTCGGGAGTTCCGGCGGCAATGGCAGCGCGGGTTTGCTCCAAAAGCTCGGGTCGCAACTGCACGAGATCGGGGGTGGTTGCCAGGGCAGACGGGCCGATGACAAGGAGCGCGACTGCGAAGGCGGTCAACCTGGAGGAGCAATGATTCATAGCGTGAATGCTACGCGAAGAGGACTGCCGACGGTCAAACGATTCTCCAAATAATAACGGGTTAGCTGACTCCGTCGGGGCGGGGGCTTTTCCATTTATCCGACCGGGATTACGGTTCGAACGCTCCCCTCAAAACTATGAAATATTCACCCTCCCAGTTGTTCGGCTGTGCCGCCATCGTCTGCGCTGCCGCTCTCTCCCACCTATCCGCTCAGGCGGAAACCTACCCCCGCGTGATCGACTCGGGAATGGCGACGCCAAAGATTCTTTCGATCACGGTGCAGGATGCAACGGTCATTCCGGAGCCGACCTACGACTTGTTCTCGGGTCGCCGAATGGACCGGACCCTGCTCGACGACAAGACGAGCTACACGGTGACGCGAACGAACGGCTCTGCGCCGACGCTCGTGAACGTGCGGCGCAAGAGTAAGCCTTACGGATCGACCCCGCGGGGAACGAACTTGAACAACGCGCCCGACGGCGTGGACGATCAGACGCGCTCGCCGTTCCGGCACGAGCTTCTCTTCGAGTTCGACCGGGCGATTCAGCCGGGCGAGGATCTCCGGATCACGTTCGCCGATCCTGACATCGGGGAGGTTCCGTTTTTGTTCGAGGAGAAGAGCCGCCGCAGTCCGACGATCCACGCGAGCCACGTTGGCTGGCGTCCCGCCGATCCGGCGAAGCTGGCGCACCTGTCGTTCTGGCTGCCGGCGGGGCCGAACTACGGCATCTACGACATCGCGCAGGACTTCGCCGGCGGAACGATTCCGGATTTTCAGATCATTCGCGCGGACAACGGCCAATCGGCCGGCGTGACGGGACCGGTGCAGTTGTGGGTCGATCCTTACGTCATCGATGGCGAGGGCAACCCGGATTGGTATGAGACGCGGCCGAACGGTTCGGGGGAAATTTCCTACGCCTACGACCCGAACGCGACCTACAACCTGGGCAACCCGCTGCCGGACGCGAACTTCTGGGTCGAGCGCGCCGGTGGGACCGGTCCGATCACGAAGGTGAAACTCAATCCCGCGAAGACGTTCGTCTACCGCGTCGATCTCTCGGCGCTGACCGCGCCCGGCGAATACAAGATTTTCATTCCCGGTCTGGGCGTATCCTATCCGTTCACGATCGCCGACCGGGTCTGGAAGGACGTCGCCAACGTCACGCTGGGCGGGGTCTACAACCATCGCAAGGGCACGGCTCTGAATGGCTGGAGGCACGGTTACAACCGACCCCGGGCGATCCACCCCGCGGATGGTGCGGTCTTCAAGGTGACGAGCGTTCCGCACGCGTTCCACGGCGAGGGTCCGGTGACGGGCTTCACCCGGATCGGGATCGACGAGTCCTACAACCGCTACCAAACGGGCGCGACGACCCCCAATGCCTGGGGTGGCTGGATGGACGCGGGCGATTGGGATAATCGGATCCAGCACAGTCAGGTCGTTTACACGCTCCTCGATCTCTACGAAATCATCCCGGGCTACTTCGACAACTCGGGCAACCAATTCAACATTCCAGATTCCGAAACGGTGCTGCCGGACCCGATTCCGGGCGGAAGTCATGACTACCAAAACTTACCGGCGGTCGTCGACGAAGCCGTCTGGGGTCTGGATTTCTGGCGAAGGAATCAGGTCACCAGTGGGGCCGAAAAGGGTGCCGTTTATCCGGCCGTCGAGCATGCAAATTTCCGGAATGATCTGCCGAGCTGGCAGACGACGGACAACATCTACGTGTTGGCTCCGGACCCGGTGAGCAATTTCACCTACGCCACCATCGCGGCCAAGGCCGCCATCGTCCTCGGCAAATTCAGTCCCGCCCTGCAGACGCTCTACCGCACGTCGGCGATCGACGCGTTCGATTGGGCCGAGGCGCGCGGCTGGCAGAACGGGACGTTCACCGACGGGGGACCGGCAAACGTCAGCAACTCGTTCATGCAATGGCTCGAGGACTACTACACGAATTTCAAGTTCGTCGGAGATCCGGGCAAGGTCGCCTCGGAAATGACCAAGGCGCGGAGCAAGATCGCCGAGAAGCTGGTCGAGGAGAGGTTTGCCGCCGCGGCGACGCTCTACCGGCTGACGGGGCAATCCGTTTACCGCGACATCGTCATCGCGACGACCGAAATCCCGAACGACAAACCGCGGACCGAGCTGGGCGGCACGAGTCTCTTCGGGCACTGGGAAATTTTCCTGACGGGGGACGACACGATCGATTTCTACGAGAAGATCGTCCCGAGCCTCAGGTTCTCGGCCTACAGCTTCTTCGCGGAGCCGGCCCTCACCCGCGCGGCGCTCGGCAACTTGCGGCACAACTGGACGGGGCTGGATTGGGGCAACGGCGTGCTGCCGCCCTTGCAAAGCGTCGGTCTCATCCGCGCTGCACTGGTCGATCCGGCCTACGAATTGGACTACCTCGGAGCGATGGACGCGGGACTTTCTTTCGTGCTCGGCGGCAACCAAATCAATAAGTCGCTCACGACGGGCATCGGACACGACAGCGTGAAATTCGTGCTGCACGTCGATTCCGGGCGGGCGGGAATGACACCGCCGGACGGGATCTCCGTCTACGGCTTCTCGACGTCGGAGCAATTCACGTTTAACCGCTGGGGGTCGCTCTTCAACGCGGAGCCCTTCTCCGATCTCTACGACAAATACCTCACGGATCCCTCGGCTCCCGTCGAGACGAGCCGCTCGATCTATCCCGACAAGACGACCTGGCCCGCGTGGGAGAATTTCGTCGAGCATCGCGGCATGGTTCACCACACGGAATACACGGTGCAGCAGATGATGCCGATGTTCGTTCACGCGGCCTTCCTGGATTCGCTGGCGGGTGGGAACACCCTCCCGCCCATGCCGCCCGCGGGCTACGTGAACGTCCCGGATTTCGGCGGCGGGTCGACCGGTGGCGGCGGGAATCCCGGTGGTCCGACGACGACGCTCGAATCGGAATCCGGTGCGGTCGGCGGCGGCACGGTGATCGAATCGAGCATCTCGGGTTACACCGGCACGGGTTACGCCAATTTCCCGGGCAACGGCGGCTACCTGGAGTTTCTAAACGTCGACGGCGGCAGCGGCGGATCGGCCGACATGGTGCTGCGCTACGCGCTGGGCAACACGCCTCGCACCGTGAGTCTCATTGTCAACGGCGTCGCGCAGCCGCTCACCTTCCCGGGCACGGGCAACTGGTCGATCTGGTCGACGCTCACGGTGGCGATTCCGCTCAACGCCGGGGCCGTCAATACGGTCCGCATCCAGAGCACGGGGCAGGATTCCGGCAACATCGATTCGGTGACGTTCACCGTGCCGCAGACCGTCGAGCCGACGCTCACGCGGTTCGAGGCGGAGGATTACGTCGATTTCTTCGACACCTCGGCAGCCAATCAGGGCGGTGCCCCCTACCGCAACGACGCGGTGGACATCCAGACGACCTCCGACGCGGGCGGCGGCTACAACATCGGCTACATCGTCGCGGGCGAGTGGCTGGAATACGACCTCGGCCCGGGCACCGGTGGGACGACCGACCTGACGTTCCGAGTCGCCACGACCAACACGGGCCGCAGTTTCGAAGTCCGCATCAATGGGACCACGGTCGGCACGGTGGACGTGCCGAGAACGGGAAACTGGCAGACCTTTCAGAATGTCTCGCTGGACGGCGTCGCGCTGCCGTCATCGGGGAACGTGACCCTGCGCGTGCAGGCGACGACGGGAGGTTGGAACTTCAACTGGTTCGAAAGCCTCGCCACGCATTGAGCGACGACGGACTCGGGGAGAATCTGATCGAGGAGACGATGTACAGTTTGGAGCGCGGTGTCGAGCCACCGCGCTCCATGTATGAGAAGGCCGACCATACTAACGGCGTAAGTAATGTGCTGGGCGCTCGACCGTCCACTCAGGGCGGAGCGGGGGAGTTCCGCCTTTACTCGCTTCGGGAGCCTTGCGACGGGTGGGGGGTGCCCAACGAAGTTGTCGAGGCTCGGAGTTGCGAGTCCACCGTTTGCCCCATCGAGCGAATCACCGAGCTGCCGGGTCACCATTTTTTCGGTTACTACGAGAAGACACCGTGGGATGCGTCGGGGCGGTTTGTTCTCGCGGGGCGCACGGAATTCGACGATCGCATGCCGACGGCGGACGACGAACTGACCGTCGGCGTGATCGACACCGCGGAGGGGAATCGCTTCGAGCCGCTGGACCGGACGCGGGCGTGGTCGTGGCAGCAGGGGACGATGCTGCAATGGCTGCCGGGGGCGGCGGATCGGGAGATTGTTTACAATCAGCGGGACGGCGACCGTTTCGTCGGGGTGGTGCGGGACGTGCGGTCGGGCGGGACGCGGCGGTTGGCGCGGGCGATTTACGCGGTGGCGCCGACGGGCGGGTTCGCGCTGGGGTTGAACTTTTCGCGACTCGCGGCGACCCGGCCCGGTTACGGCTATGAGGGCGTGCCGGATGACTTCGGCGACGAGCTGGCTCCGGCGGGGGACGGGATCTACCGGGTCGATCTGGCGGGTGACGGCGCAGAGCTGATTTTTTCGCTGGCGCAGGCGGCGGAGTTCGATTCGAGGGAGTCGATGCGCGGGGCGCGGATGTGGTTCAACCACGCGCAGATCAACCCGTCGAGCACGCGCTTCGCGGTCCTGAACCGCTGGCGACCGGAGGGGGGCGGCGGCTGGTCGACGCGGGTGCTGACGATGAACGCGGACGGCTCGGAGCCCTTCGTGCTTGCGGAAGGTGGGCTGTTTTCCCACTACGATTGGGTGGACGACGAGCGGCTGGTCGGCTGGGCGGGTCGGTCCGGCATCGGGAACCGGTACTTTTGCTTCACGGATCGCACGGATCGCGTCGAGCGGATCGGCGAGGGGGTGCTGGATTGCGACGGGCACATGACGCTGTCGCCGGACGGGCGCTGGATGTTGAGCGACACGTATCCCGACGACGAGCAGCGGCGCGGTTTGTTTCTCTACCGCTGGCCGGACGGGCCGCGGATCGAGATCGGGCGGTTTTTCTCAGCCGTCGATTGGAGCAGTCCGTTCCGCTGCGACCTGCACCCGCGCTGGAGCCGTGATGGGCGGCGGGTCTGCATCGATTCGACGCACGAGGGTTCGCGTCAGATGTACGTGATCGACTTGAGCGCCGTTGTCGCAAGCTGACGCTTCCATTTTTTATGAAAAACCCCACCTCCCACCCCGCCGGTCCTCGCCTCTTCGATCAACACGCCATCCGCACCGTCGTCCCGCTGGACGGGGATTGGACGCTGCACGTGCCGGGAGAGGGGACGAAGATCGCGGCGGGAGAATGGGCGGCGGGCCGGGAGTTTGCGTATTCGGTGCCGGGGGTGTGGGAGGGGATCGACGAGTTGGTGAATTACCGCGGCGAGGCCGTGGCGCGGCGGGAGGTCGAACTCGCGGCGGCGGGGCGGGCGCGGTTGGTTTTTCGCGGGGTGAGTCACACGGCGCGTGTCTTCGTCGATGGTCGCGAGATCGGCGGTCACCACAATGCCTACACGCCGTTTGCGCTGGACGCGGGCGTGCTCGGGGCGGGGACGCACGAGGTGCTCGTCCACGTCTCGAACGAGCACGGCGAACTCTCCGCGCTCCACATTCCGAACGACTACTACAATTACGGCGGCCTCTCGCGCCCGGTCGAATTGCAGGTGCTGGCGGGTGATTGCGCGATTCGCTACGTGCATGTCACGCCGACCGGCGGGCCGGGTGCGTGGGCGGGGCGGATCGACGCGGTCGTGACGAATCACGGCGGCGCGGTCACGGGTGACCTTGTGGTCGAGCTGGGCGGGCAGGTCGTGCGTTTCGATGGGGTGGAGTTTGGTGCGGGTGAGACGGCGGTCTCGCAGGAGGCGGATTTCCCGGACGTCGAAGCGTGGTCGCCCGACCACCCGAAGCTCTACGCCCTCTCGGCGACGCTGGTCGTCGCGGGCGAGCCGGTGGACGACTGGCGGGACCGCACGGGGTTCCGCACGGTGGTGACAGATGGTGAGCGGATTCTGCTGAACGGCGAGCCGGTGTTTTTCCTCGGCTTCAACCGTCACGAGGATCACGCCGACTTCGGCTGCGCGCTGCCGCTCGCGGCGATGCGGGCGGACGTTGACACCCTGCTCGATCTCAATTGCAACGCCGTGCGCACGAGCCATTACCCGAACGACGAGCGGTTTCTCGATCTCTGCGACGAGCGGGGGTTGCTGGTTTGGGAAGAAAATCACGCCCGGGCGCTGACCGAGGCCCAGATGACGACCGAGCAATTCCGCGAGCAATGCGCGGCCTGCAACTCGGAGATGATCGAGTGGCACCACAACCATCCGTCCATCGTGCTATGGGGCATTTTGAACGAATGCGCCAGCCACACGGAGGTCGGTCGCGAGCGCTACGCCGAGCAGTTTCGGCAGATCGAGGAGCTGGACCGGAGTCGTCCGACGACCTTCGCGAGCTGCCACCCGGGAAATGATCTCTGCCTCGACCTGCCCGCCGTCTGCTCGTTCAACTGGTATTTCAATTGGTATAGTTCGCACGCGGTCGGAGCCTGTCTCGACCACAACCTACCGGGAATCGACGAGCGCGGGGCGGCGGGGAAGCCGATGATCGCCAGCGAATTCGGTGGCGGCGCGATCCCGGGCTACCACGATCCGGTGCGGCGGGCGAAATGGTCGGAGGAGCGGCAGTGCGACGTGCTGGAGGAATGCCTGGCCGCGTATCTGACGAATCCGCGGTTCTGCGGCGCGTTCATTTGGCAGTTTTGCGACGTGCGCGTGGACGAGGAATGGGCGATGGGGCGTCCGCGCACGATGAACAACAAGGGCTCTTCGGCGTTTTGAGTGGGTAAGAGGCGCAGAGCCGCAGTGATTGGGACGGGGGAACCACGTTTCCCCCGCCCCCCCTCCTCTGGGGGGAACAGTTGAAGGGACAGTGGAAGGAGGTGTAGAAGCCCAGCTCATGGAAGCGAAAGATTTGTTCACGGCGGCGCTGCAACTCGGCGATGAATGGCGGGTGGTGGAGTGTGATTTGCGGCGCGAGGAGGGGGTGCTGAGTCTGCGAATCGACTTTACCCGGGGCAGTAAGTTCATGGCACCCGGAGCAAGCCACCAGTTGGGGCTACCGGTCCACGACACGGTTGAGCGCAGCTGGCAGCATCTGAATTTTTTTCAGTTTCGCACGGAGTTGTTGGCGCGGGTTCCCAGGGTGAAAACACCCGACGGGCAGGTCTTGCAGGTCGAGGTGCCGTGGGCGCGACCCGGCAGCGGCTTCACGCTTTTGCTCGAAGCTCTGGCGATGCTTTTGTGCGGGCATATGCCCGTGAGCGAAGCGGCCACTATTCTGGCCATCGAAGACACGCGGCTTTGGCGCGTGGTCGAACACCATGTCGAGGCGGCCTATGCGCGGGAATCTTGGAAGGATGTCCGGCGGCTTTTGATTGACGAGACAAGTTCGCGCCGAGGCCACCGCTACGTGACCAACATCATCGATGCCGACAGCCGTCGCCTTCTGTTCATGACCGAAGGGCGTGACAGTTCCACGGTGGCAGCTTTCGTGGAGGAAATGCGCCGCCACGGCGCTTGTCCGGAGCAAATCGAACTCGTCTCCATGGACATGAGTGCGGCCTACTTCAAGGGCGTGCGCGAGCATCTGCCCCAGGCCGAAATCGTTTTCGATCTTTTCCACCTCATGATGCTTGCTGGCCTCGCCCTGGACAAAGTGCGGCGAGCCCTGACTCGCGACGGAGCCGATCTCAAGGGTGGCCTTTGGGCTCTGCGCGGCAACCAGTGGACCCGCTCTCCCGACCAGCAAGCCCTGCGCGCCACCCTCTGCAAAAGCTATCCCCGCCTGGGCCGAGCCATGATGCTGCGCGAACTCCTTCAAGACGTCCTGGCCGGACAGGATACAGACTCACTGGACTGGTGGTGTGCCCGCGCTATGCGCTCCCGCTTGGAGCCCTTCAAAGATCTGGCTCGAACCATCCGCCGCCACCGAGGCGGCATCCTCGCTTTCCTGAGAACTCGTGTCACCAACGGTCTCATCGAAGCTGTCAACGGTCTACTTCAACTCGCCAAGCGATCAGCCCGTGGATTCCGTTCATTCAAAAACTTCCGACTCATCGCTCTCCTCAAAGCCGGACGTCTCGATCTTCACCTGCCTCACGTTCCACCCACTTGAAACAGCGAAGAACCACAACAAGGGCGTCGTGGACGAACGTCGTCGACCGAAGCTGGCTTACGAAACGGTGAAGCGGCTGCACGCGGCGAAGGACGTCGTGCGCCCCGCTGGGCCGCTGCCGGTGGGATGAACGAAGTCGCTCGCCCGTGGCGGAAACACCCACTGACGTTTGAAGCTCCCGATGTCGGCGGCGATCCTTACGTTGAAGTCGAGGCGCGGGAAGCGAGGACTTGAGCCGGACCTCGAAATGGTCGTCCGCGGCGATGCATGCCACCGATGAGAAAGATGCTGCGGCCATCGGAGTGATGGGCGCGAGGTGACCGTCCTGCTCCTCCGGCCAGCTGGCGCTTAGTCGATGAGCGGGATACTATTGTCGGGCGTCGACGGCTCGGCTGGGACTTGCTGGCGGAAACCTATTTCAGGTCTGCGGTTTCCGATCTTGAATTGGTGACAATTCTGGCCGCTCGTCGGCGGGCCGAGGCGTCGGCTTCCAGGAGGGTGGCGAGATCGGGATCGGCGACCGTGTCGTGGGTTTCCATCGTTGCTTCGACGGTTTGCCAGATTTTAGGGAAAGTAATTTTCCCGTCCAGGAACGCTTGAGCGGCGATTTCGTTGGCGGCGTTGAGAACGGCCGGGAGGGTGCCGCCGACGCGTCCGGCTTCGCGGGCGAGGCGGAGAGCGGGGAAGTCGGTTTCGCGGGGCGCGGAGAATTCGAGTTGGCCAAGGCTCGCAAGATCGAGGGGCAGGAGGGAGCCGGGGACGCGGTCGGGGTAGGTGAGGGCGTATTGGATCGGAAATGCCATGTCGGACCGGCTGAGCTGGGCCAGTTGGGAACCATCGACGAATTCGACCAGCGAATGGACAATGCTTTGGGGGTGAATGACGACGTCAATGCGGTCGATTTCGACGTCGAACAACCAGCGCGCCTCGATCATTTCGAGGGCTTTGTTGAAGAGGGTGGCGGAGTCGAGGGAGATTTTTTCTCCCATGTCCCACGTGGGGTGACGGAGGGCTTCGGCGGGGGTGACGGTGGCGAGGGCGGCGGCGGAGGTGTTGCGGAAGGGACCGCCGGAGCACGTGAGGATGAGTCGGCTGACTTGGTGGGCGGGGCGACCTTCGAGGCATTGGAAGATCGCGTTGTGCTCGCTGTCGACGGGGAGGACCCGGACGCCTTTCTGGCGGGCGGCTGTCATGAGGATTCCTCCAGCGAGAACGAGGATTTCCTTGCTGGCGACGGCGATGTCTTTGCCGGCTTCGATGGCGGCCAGGGCTGGGGCAAGGCCAGCGGTGCCTACGATGGCGATGAGAACGAGGTCGGCGTTGGGGAGGGTGGCGAGGGCCAGGAGGTGCTCGGGGCCATCGGGACCGTCGGTCCGGTGAGCGGTGGCGTCGGGGAAAGCGGCTCTGGCTGAAGCGAGACCTGCGGCGTTGCGGTGGGCGGAGAGGCCGACGACTTCGATGCGGTCGGGGAGGGCGTGGGCGACGCGCTGGGCGGATTGGCCGATGGAGCCGGTGGCCCCGAGGATGACGATGCGGCGGCGGGTCGCGGGTCGAAGGTCGGAAGGTCGGAAAGTCATGTTCGAATCGCTGGCGCGATTGTTTTTGGTGGGGACCACTTCGGACCTTGGACTTTCCGACGTTCGGACCTTCGACCTCGCATCATGTCAGCTGGAGGACGAGCCGCATGTAGAAGTAGAGCAGTGGTGCGGTGAAGAGGAGGCTGTCGATGAGATCGAGGGTGCCGCCGATGCCGGGCAGGGCACCGCTGGAATCCTTGATGGCGGTGCTGCGTTTGACGATGGATTCGGCGAGGTCGCCGACGATGGCGGAAAACCCGAGTCCGATTCCGAGGACGGCATAGTCGGTTACGGAGAAGGCGGGTAATTTTTCCGGTATGAGGAGGTAGAGGATGAAGCTGGCGGCGGTCGAGGTAATGAGGGCTCCACCGAAACCTTCCCACGTTTTCTTTGGGCTGATGTGCGGGACGAGTGGGTGTTTGCCGAAGAGGCTGCCGAAGAGGTAGGCACCCATATCGCTGAACTTCGTGACCATGAGTAGAAAGAGGACGTAGTATTGTCCCGTTGGTTCACCGGAGAGATCGCGGGGGGGGAGGAAGAGAATTTTCGTGATGAAATTAAAGAGCCACGGGATGTAGAGGAGACCGAAAAGGGTGTAGGCCATGGTTTGGAGCGGACGGCGATCGCGGAGGGGCGCGAACATTTGCCGGGCAAACATGACGACGAGGAAGAGGACAAGGATGGCGAGTTCGAAATCAAGGGCCTGGGACGGACTCCAGGTGTTGAAATAATAAAAACTGCCGACGAGGAAGATGGCGGCGGTGACGAGGCCGGTGAGTTGAAAATTGGGAATGCCGTCGTGGTCGAGCATCCGGAAATATTCCCAGAGGGCAGTCATGGCCATGAAGCCGATGACGATGAAGTAGGCGATCTCGCGGCCGGAGAAGACGGCGGCGAGGATGACGGTCCAGAGGAAGAGCGTGCTGCCGAGGCGGAGGAAGAAAGTGGCTCGGCGACTGCTCATCGGGTCGCGCGGTAGCTTAAGGCGGGAGCCGGGGGTGGCAAGTTGAGAAATGCCTGACCGCCGTCCCGCTGGGCGGGATGGCGGATTGAGGTGGGAGCCGGGCGGTTCTCCGAACTATTTGCGGAGTCGAACCCGCACTTCGTCGCTCTGCTGGCCGTAGATATCGGTGGCGAAGACCCGGACGTTCCCGCGGGTGCGCGTGCGGAGAGAAAACGAGTTGGTGCCGGTGGCTCGACCGGTGAGGCGGCCGATCTTGACGTCGACCCGGGAGATGCCGAACGGACTCGTGGCGGAACCGCGAACGACGAGAACGTTTTTTCGAGTGAGCCGTGCGCGGAGGCGGGAGAGAGTGATGGAGCCGTCGGTTTCGACGTGATTCAGGGCGAAAATGGGTTCGGTCAGGCCGCCGCTGAGGAAGGCGGGTTGCAGGTTGCTGACGCCGTCGAGGAGGACGGAGTTGAGATCGAAGCTGGCGTCAGCGGGGGTTCCGATTCCCGCAGCGCCGAAGCCGCCGACGTTACGGCTGGCAGCGAAGAAGACGAGGCTGACGGTGGCGAAGGGAGGGATGGTCACGCGGGCGCTTGCCGCGAGTCCGTCTTCGCCGATACCCAATCCGAATTGAACGGGTGCCGAAGCGCTGGAAAACAGCGTCGCAATGGCGGGATCGTTTCCGAGCGGTTCGTCGTCGGAGATCGTTCTGGCACCGGGAGAGGCGGTCAAAAACGAGTAAGTCGTGGCGCTGTCCGAACCGAGATTTCCGCCGAAATTGACGATCGGGCTTTGGGTCGCCGCGGTCGTGTTGGTGAGGCTATACCACCAGCGAATGATCCGGTAGTCGGTGTTTCCGCCGAAATCGCCGAGTGGCTGGAGGCCCATGACCTGACCAGTCACATTGATTCCGTCAATGAGCTGGGCGGCTACATTGAAAGTTGGCTCGGCGTCGGTGACAACTCCGACGTAGGCGGTCGAGTTAATCAGAAGAATTCCGAAATCGTCGTATTGGTCTTCTCCCCCGTCACCAACGGAACCGCCGGGATCGACGTCGCCGGTGAGGACGATGGCGGATGCGGGCAGGAGGCTCAACAGATGAAAGAGAAGGACGGCCAGAAACGAGACGAAGGGGATATTGCGCATCTGTAAGTCTTGTAACTAATTAGCGGCTGACTTCAAGCTTTGTTTCGAAGGCGGCGAAAATGTCTACCTCGCTCGAATGACCGTGGGGCGGTGGCGTTCTGAAAACTGTCGGTTTCGCGGCTTTCAGGAATGCCCCGTCTTTTTTCGATTCGGATCCGTCCACCGGCAGGACGCTGATGGCACGGGTCGGAGAATCATTTGCACGTGGTGGGGTCTCTCGATTGCGGCTTCTTTTTCGGGGGCTGTCGGTCTTAGGTTGGCGCGCATGAAGGTGGAGAGATTCAAAGCGGTGATCTGGGCGGCGGACGTGGCGCGGGCGGTGGGGTTTTACGAAACCGTGTTGGGGGGGCGGGTGACGCGGGAAATCAGCGGGGTGATCATCGAACTGGAGATTGCAGGGACGGCGTTGTCAATTCACACGGGGGGTGAGGGAAGTCACAAGAAGCGGACCTGGACGGCGATGAGTTTTCAGGTTGCCGACGTGATCGAGGGGGCCGCTGCGGTTCGCGCCGCGGGCGGGCTTTGTGAGCGGGAGCCGCAGGAGGAGGATGGAGAGGCCCCGCATCTCGCGATGTGCGTGGACACGGAGGGGAACGAATTCATGCTGACGAGGAAGCGGTCGTGAAGGTTGTTCGCTTCGAGGATGTGGACGGGATTGTCGGGGTTGGCGTTGAACTGGGCGACGGGACGGTTGTCGGGCTGGAGGGGGATATTTTTGGTGAGTTCCGGGCGAGCAACCGAGTCGTTGCGGTGGCGCGGTTGTTGGCTCCGGTCGTGCCGCCGGCGATCTTCTGCATTGGACTGAATTACCGGAAGCACGCGGAGGAGACCGGGTCGGCAATCCCGGAATGGCCGGTTGTCTTCATGAAGCAGCCGGCCGCCGTGGTGGGGCCGGGGGCGGCGATTGAACTGCCGCGGGGGTTGAAGAGTGGTTGCGTGGATTACGAGGCCGAGCTGGTTGTCGTCATTGGCCGGCGTTGCAAGAATGTGAGCGTCGGGGACGCGCTGGATTACGTGCTTGGCTATACGTGCGGGAATGACGTGAGTGCGCGGGATTGGCAGAAAGACTTCGGCGGCGGGCAGTTCTGTCGGGGAAAAACGTTTGATACGTTCGCGCCGCTGGGGCCTCGTCTGGTCACTTCGGATGAGGTTGGGGATCCGGGCCGGTTGGGGATTCGGACGCTTCTCAATGGGGATGTGATGCAAGATTCGACAACGGCGGATCTCAATTTTTCCGTGCCGGAAATCGTGTCCTTTCTGAGCGGGAGTACTACGTTGGAGCCGGGAACGGCGATTTTCACCGGGACTCCAGCGGGGGTGGGAATGGCGCGGACGCCACCGCGGTGGTTGCGGGACGGGGATGAGGTGTGCGTGGAGATCGAGGGGGTGGGGGTGTTGGTGAACCCGGTCGTCGAGGAGAGGTTTTGAAGCAGCCGATGCCACGGAGGGACTTCGGCGTTTGGGCCGTGGACGGCGGCGACGCGGGGGTGGGGTCGATTTGAGTGACGGCGTTGCGTCGGGCAGGCTGCCCGACGCGGCGGCCTGGAAGCCCGCGCTCCCCAGCTTTAGCTCTTGGCGGGGCGGGAGCTGATTTCGCTCTTGCCGATGAAGATGGCACCTTCTTCGATGGCGACGCGGGCGGCTTTGAGGTCGCCCTCGACCTGCGCGGAAGATTTCAGCTCGGCGCGGTCCTTGACGGTGATGTTGCCAGTGACGGTGCCGTAGACGATGGCCGAGCCTGTCTTGATCTCGCCGGTGACCTTGGCGTTTTTCCCGATGGTGAGGGCACCTTCGGAAAGAATTTCCCCGTCGACCTTGCCGTCGAGGATGAGTTCATTACCAAATTTGACCGTTCCGGTGATTTCGATGTCGCCGCCGAGAACGTTGCGACTGCTTGAGGTGCTGGTGGGTTGATCCATGGCGGGGAATCTTTCACGAATCCTGACGAAACGGAAGCGGCGCGTGAGAGATTTTTTTCGGGGTTTTTTTTCGGCCAGAATCGGGTCAGGGTAATTGGTTCTCAACCGGAATAGTTTATGAAATTCGAAACGATTTGTTTGCACGGCGGCACGGAACCCGATCCGACGACGGGGGCGCGCGGCGTCCCGATTCACCGCACGGCGGGGTATCAATTTAAGAACACGGATCACGCGGCGGCGCTCTTCGGTCTGCGGGAGTTGGGTAATATTTACACGCGTTTGATGAATCCGACGCACGATGTGCTCGAGAAGCGCGTGGCGGAGTTGGAGGGTGGAATGGCGGCGCTCGCGGTGGCGTCGGGGACGGCGGCGGTGTTTTACTCGATCGTCAATATCTGCCAACAGGGCGATGAGATCGTCTCGGCCAACGATCTCTACGGGGGGAGTTACACGCAGTTGAACGACATTTTGCCTCAGTTTGGGATCAAGACGACGTTCGTCGATGCGCGCGACCCGGAGAATTTCGCAAAGGCGATCACTCCGAAGACGAAGGCGCTCTTTTGCGAGACGGTGAGCAATCCGGCGCTGAACGTCGCGGACATCGAGGCCATCGCGAAGATCGCGCACGACAACGGGATTCCGCTGATCGTCGACGGCACCTTCACGACGCCTTTTCTGGAGAGTCCGATCGAGCACGGTGCGGACATTGCGGTGTATTCGCTGACGAAATGGCTCGGGGGGCACGGAACCGGGATCGGCGGGATCGTCGTCGATAGCGGGAAGTTCGATTGGAAGCAGAACGACAAGTTTCCGCTGATGACGGAGCCCGAGGCCAGTTACCACGGAGTGCGGTGGGCTCGATGACCTGCCGGACATGCTGGCACCGGTCGCTTACGTTCTGCGGATGCGGGTGATCCCGCTGCGCAATCTCGGTGCGTGCACGACGCCGGATAACGCGTGGATGTTTCTGCAGGGGATCGAGACGTTGCCGCTGCGGATGGAGCGGCATTGCGACAATGCCCTGTCGGTGGCGAAGCATTTGAAGGGCAAGGCGGGTGTGGAATGGGTGCGATATCCGCTCTTCGACGAGCCGGAGAAGTGTGAGAAATATCTCGGTGGCCGCGGCGGATCGATGGTCGTCTTCGGCATCGAAGGAGGTGCCGAGGCGGGAGCGAAATTCATCGAGGCGCTGAAGTTGTTTTCGCACCTGGCAAATGTGGGCGACGCCAAGAGCCTCGCGATCCATCCGGCGACGACGACGCACTCGCAGATGACGGCGGAGCAGCAGGCGGCCGGCGGGATCAAGCCCGAGTTGGTGCGGTTGTCCATCGGGATCGAGCACGTCGATGACATCATTGAGGACATTGATCAGGCGCTGGCGGTCGCGGTGGGATGACGGGTTTTTCGTTGCTGAATGAGGGAGTGAGGTGACGAAATTTTTCCGGGGTTCCGGTGTTCTGGGTCTGGCGGAGTATTTGCTCGCCTACGAGACCTACGGCGAGCTGAACGCGGCGCGTGACAACGCGGTGTTGGTCTTCCACGCGATGACGGGGAGCCAGCACGCGGCGGGTTGGTGCGATTCGGTCGAAGGAGTGGGAGAGCGTTGGACCGACGATTGCCGCGAGGGCTGGTGGGACGGATTCATTGGCCCCGGGAAGGCGCTGGACACGCGGAAGCACTTCGTGATCTGCGCGAACTACCTCGGTGGGTGCTATGGCTCGACGGGGCCGGCGAGCGTGAATCCGGCGACGGGGCGCTCCTACGGGTCGGCGTTCCCGCGACTGGCGTTGTCCGACATTGTGGACTCGCAAATGGCGTTGATTGATTCGCTCGGGATCGAATGTCTGCACGCGACGGTGGGAGCGTCGGTGGGCGGAATGTTGGCGCTGGAACTGGCGACCCGGTATCCGGATCGGGTTCGCACGGTGATTCCGATCAGTACGGGGTTGGCGGTGACGCCATTGCAGCGGATTTTGAATCTCGAGCAGGCCTTTGCGATCGAGAGCGATCCGAATTTTTGCGCTGGCGATTATTACGCTGGCGAGCCGCCGAACCGAGGCCTGGCCTTGGCGCGGATGATTGCGCACAAGACTTTCATTTCACTGCGGATGCTGTCGGAGCGGGCGCGGGGCGAGGTCGTGCAAGGTGGCGCTGAGCTGACGAGCTACACGGTGAGTTCGCCGGAGGAGAGCTACATGTTGCACGCGGGGAGGAAGTTCGTGCGGCGGTTTGATGCGAATTCGTATCTGCGGATTTTGGAGGCGTGGCAGCGATTTGATCTGCTGGCGGGATCGGGGGCGACGGATCTGGGGGGGTTGTTTGAGCGGTGCCGGGGCCAGCGGTTTCTGACGTTTTCGATTGATTCCGACGTCTCGTTCTACCCGGAGGAGCAGGCTGAGATGGTGGCTGTGCTCAAAGCTGCGGGAGTCGAGACGGTGCGGATGACGGTGCACTCGGAGAAGGGGCACGACTCCTTCCTACTTGAGCCGGAGCTTTACACTCCGATGTTGCAATGGGCGCTGGGGTGACGGGGGAGCCAGGCGACCGGCGAGGAGCTGGCGTCCTGGCGGCAGGAAACGGAGTTGAGCGGAATCAACGTGATGAGCCTGGGGATTCTGGACGAGACGGTGGAACGGTGGTTGGACGATCAGCCGGAGTGGCTGATCGCTGACGCGGAGGTCGCGCATCCGCTACGGCGGCGCTCCAAAGGCGCGGCTGCTGAGCGGGTTGAAATTCCGGATTCCCTCTCGGTGCTGGGCCGGTTTGCCGGGAGCGGCGCCCGGCTGATTTATCCCGTCAACGCGGTCGAGTCGCGGTTGGAGGCTTTATCGGGCGGAAGCGGGGCGGACGGCCGACGAAGTAGTGGTCCCGCGGAATTCGCGGGGATGGCAGGTTGAGGCCGATTTCGTCGCATCGATCCGCGCCGTTAATTTTCGACGCGCTGGACGTCGAAGGGGGTGGACGACGGGGTGGACGGACTCGCGGAAGGCGTTGAAGTGGTGCCCTCCAGGGCGAGCAGCTCGGAGACGGTGGCGAATTCGTACCCTTTGGCTCTGAGTGCGTCGAGGGTGCCCGGCATGGCGGCTACGGTACTCGCGTGGATGTCGTGGGCGAGGATGATGCCGCCGGGGGTGGCTCCGGCGACGATTTCGCGTTGGACTCGGTCGGCGTTGCGATATTTCCAATCGAGGGGGTCGACGGACCACATGATGGTTTTCATCCCGAACTCATCGTTGTAGCGCTTGTTGAGTTTTGCGTTGGTCGCGCCGTAGGGGGGGCGCATGGTGGCGGAGCGGATCCCGGTGGCTTTGACGATGGCGGCTTCCGTGCGATCGAGCTGGCTCTTGACGGCTGCCTCACTCATTCGGGTGAGGGTGGGGTGATTCCAGCTGTGATTCCCGATCTCGTGGCCTTCGGCGACCATCCGCTGGAGGATCTCGGGATACTCGGCGGCATTGGTGCCGACGACGTAGAAGGTGGCTTTGATGCCCCGCTCCTTGAGCATGTCGAGTAGCTTGGGCGTGAGCTTGGGGCTGGGGCCATCGTCGAAGGTCATCGCCACGATCTTCCGGGTGGTTTCGACGGAGTTGTAGGCGTCCTTTTCCGGTTTGGGGGCCGCGGTGGGAGTCATGGTCGGCGACGGCGACGGTGCTGAATTCCCCTCATCGGTCAGGGAGGCGCCGGGCGCAGGTGTGGCATCCTCCGCGAGGGCTTGGTTCGGATTCAGTGAGAGCGTGACCGGGGTGGCGTCGGGGGTGGCGGAGATGACTTCGGGCTCCGTCTGGGTGTGGACGGATTGGCAGGCGGCGAGGGAGAGGATAACGGCGGTTGCGGTGCCTCGCAGAAGTCGAATGGTCATGGTGCGGAAATTGATGTGCCCTAGAGAAACCGATCCACGATGATTTGCAATCGATCAATTGCTTCGGCGGACCAATGGTCGCGGGGCGTGACGATGGCGTCGGTGAGGGCGGAGTGTTCGGGCCAGTCGGGAGACTGGGGAATGCGGGGGATGACGTGAGCGAGGACATCGCGGGCGGTGTCGGCGTTCGCTTTGAGGTGGGCGGTGACGGATTCGACGGTGACGGCATCCTCGGTGACGCGCCAGCAGTCATAATCGGTGACCATGGCCATGCAGGCGAAGGCCATCTCGGCTTCGCGGGCCAGTTTGGCCTCCGGGAGCACCGTCATGCCGATGACGTCGAACCCGAGGCGGCGGTTGGTCTCGGACTCCGCGCGGGTGGAGAACGCGGGGCCGTCCATTTGGATGTAGGTGCCGCCGGAATGATATTGTTTGTGGAGAGACGAGCAGGATTGGGCGAGGAGTTGGCGGAGATGCTGGCTGGTTGGCTCGGCAAAGCTGATGTGGGCGACGATACCGCTGCCGAAGAACGAGTGGTCGGCGCGCTGGCTTGAACGGTCGAAAAATTGCGAGGGGAGGACAACGTCGCGGGGTTCGAAACGTTCTTGGAGACTGCCGACGGCGGCGGCGCTGATGATCCAGCGAGCGCCGAGAGTCCGGAGGGCGTAGATGTTGGCGCGGTGATTGATCTCGTGTGGTGCGATGGTGTGGCCGCGTCCGTGGCGGGGGAGGAAATACACGTTGCGACCGTGGAGGGTGCCGCCGATGATGGAATCGGAAGGATCGCCAAAAGGAGTTTCGACCTCGTAGTGTTTGTCTTCCTGAAAGCCTTCGATGTCGTAGAGGCCGCTGCCTCCGATGATGGCGATGGCGGGTTGATCTGGAGATGGGTCACTCATTTTTTCGGGGGAGGTGGGGGTGCGTAATCGAGGTGAGTTAAGGGGGGGAAGATGAGCGCGGCGAGGCTTCGGCAGCTGTGGATTGATGATGCCTGGCCGAGATTGGTCTTTTCAAGCATTGCCAGCAGCTCGACGAGGGCGGGGGAGTTTGAGACGGAGCGACGAACGAGGCCTCCGAGAGGACGCCACATCTCGGGTTCGTCGATCTTGACCGATACCAAAGTGCTGCCGCGGACCTCGTCGCGAACGGTGATCTCCGGGACGATGGAGATTGCGTGTTCGATCTCGACGGCCCGTTTAACGGTTTCGATGTTATCGAACTCGAGGATGGGTTTGATTTTTACGTGCTTTTCGCGGAGGCGTCGGTCGATCTCTTTGCGGGTGGGGAGGTCGGGTTCGAAGGCGACAAACTTGTGACCCGCCAGGTCGCGGAGGCGGACACTGTCCCGGTCGGCCAGCGGATGCCCGGGCGGGCAGATGAGGACGAGGTTATCGCGCCAGAACGTGAAGGGACGGAGACCCGGGCGGCGGGACGGATAGGCTACGAGTCCGAGATCGCATTCTCCGGCATCGAGGGCTTCGTAAACCTCGTTCGAACGGCAGTAGGTGACCTTGATCTCGACCTGGGGGTGGGATTTGCGGAAAGCTGCGAGGTGTTGGGGGAATTCGTGAAGACCGATGCTGAGAACCGTTGCGACGCGAATCTCACCAGCGACGATGTGCTGGATTGATTGAATACGGTTCCCGAGATTCTCGTACGCGTCGAGAATGTCGCGGCTGGCGGCGAGGAAGGCGCGGCCTTCATCGGTGAGAATGAAATCGCGGTGGCCCCGGTCAATGAGGCGGACGTCGAATTTCTTTTCGATGGCTCGGACCTGTTGGCTGACAGCGCTTTGCGTGATGCCATTCGCCTCGGCGGCTTTGGAGAAGCTCGCGGCTTCGACGAGATCGCGGAAGACCTTGAAGGATTCGATTTGCATGCCGTTCGGAACACTATTAGACGAACTAATAGATTTATCCACTTGGATTTGTTTTTCTAATGACAGAAATCGCACAAAATTTAGAGACGGTCCGCAATCGGGTTGCGAGAGCGTGCGAAACGGCGGGGCGTTCAACGGCTGAAGTGGGACTGATCGCGGTTTCGAAGCGGAAGCCGGTGGTGGCATTGCGCGAGGCGTTCGACGCGGGTCAGCGGATTTTCGGCGAGAGCCGGGTGCAGGAGGTGCTTGAGAAGCAGCCGGAGATGCCGGGGGGGGCGCGGTGGCACTTCGTTGGGCACCTTCAGAAGAACAAGATCCGTCGGGTGCTGGCGGGCATCGAATTGTTTCACGGGCTGGACTCGCTGAGTCTGGCCGATTCGATGGACCGGATTGCCGAAGAGGAGGGTTTGTTTCCGCAGGTGTTGATCGAGGTGAACGTGGCGGGGGAGGAAACGAAGCAGGGGTTTTCGCCGGAAGGTCTGCGGGCGAACCTAGGGGCGTTATTGGGACTCAAAAGACTGCAAGTCGAAGGACTCATGACATTGGCTCCGTACGCTGAGGACGCGGAAGAGGCGCGGCCTTTTTTTCGCAAACTGCGAGAGCTTCGGGATGCGCTGGTCGGAGAGACGGGATTGCCATTTTCCACACTGTCGATGGGCATGAGCGGAGACTATGAAGTCGCGATCGAAGAAGGGGCGACTCTCGTCCGGGTTGGGACGGCTATCTTCGGCGAACGGAAAGCGTTGGAATAAATCGGAGGCTTCTGGTAGCGCTTCCCCGATTTGTGTGCTACTTCCACCCAATGTTTTCTTTGGGACGTGATCAGTTGAGTCGAGTGGCAGCCCTTTTTGTGGCTTCGGTCGTTGGGGGTGCTGCGTTGACCGGCTGTGGCGGGGGATACTACAACACGCCTTACCTTGGGGGGGATTTCGAGACGCAGTATCAGAACACGGGAGCAACGGGGCAGACGGAGGTTAATGACGACATCAGCTACTGGGACGGAGATCCGCCAGCGTATGCGGGCAGGCCTTCAATGGTGATCAATCTGAGTGAGCAGAGGGCTTATTTCTACCAGGGCGATCGCTTGGCGGGTGTGGGCCTCGTGGCGACGGGGAAAGAAAATTACGGGACGCCCGCGGGAAACTTCAAAGTGATGGAGAAGATCGTCGACAAGTCATCGAACCTCTACGGTTGGATCTACGACGCAAACGGCAACGTGGTCAACTACGACGCGGATGCGCGCACGGACAAACCCCCTCCGGGCGGGTATTTCGACGGGGCGAAGATGCCGTATTGGATGCGATTGACCTCTGGCGGAGTGGGAATGCACCAGGGTCCGATCCCGGTCCCGGGTCAGCCGGCGTCGCACGGTTGCATCCGCGTGAGCAAGGTGGTCATCCAGGATTTCTTCAACGCAGCCGAGGTGGGTATGCCGGTCGCGATCCGGTATTGAGGCCGGTCCGAGCGAGCGGGATTCTCGGTTCTGTTCTTGGGTGATCGCAGGGTCGCAGCTGAGGAACGGATTTTCAGATGAGGCAAGGCGTGGGCCTCCGTCGGCGGCCGAAAGGGTATCGCTCCGACTGTGCTTGGGGAGGCGGCGACTTGGACGATCTTTGGACGACGCCTGAACGGCATTCCTTGGCGGTTGCTTGCCAAAATGTCATCGGTGGCCGACACCGTCTCCGTCGCGAACGATGAATTTTCTCGCCGCCATTGTCACGCTCGCCGCGGTTTCTGTCGGAGAGGTCCCGCCCGTCGGCCCTGATTTTCAACCGCGATTTCAGCGGGGGGTTGTGTTCGCTCATAACCACAGCGTTGAGCGGGGTTACGGCACTGAGATGAGCTCTCAGTCGCTCGAAGAACTGAAGAAGCTCGGGGTCGATAGCGTCACGATCGTCCCGCTCGGTTATAGTTTCAACGTGGAGGATCCCCGCATTTTCGGCTACAAGGGCGAGGATCTTACGATGACGCCAGCTAGCGTCCGCCGGACGATTCGATTTGCGCACGCGGCGGGTTTGAGGGTCACGCTGGCTCCACAGATCTGGATCGGAATGTACGGCGCCCGCGGGGACTGGCGGGGGGATATCCGGATGAAAAACCGGAGCGATTGGCAGAAATGGTTCGCGGCCTACACCGAGTTCATTCTGTTTTGGGCACGAATGGCGCAGGACGAACGGGTCGAGCTTTTCTGCGTTGGAAGCGAGATGCGGACGTCGACGGAGCTGCGACCGAGGGATTGGCGGCAGGTGATCCGGGACGTGCGGGGCGTTTATCTTGGCCCCTGCACTTACTCCGCGAATTGGGCGGATGAAATTGATTTCGTCGATTTCTGGGACTTACTGGAATACATCGGGATCTCGTATTATTTCCCGATAGGCGGCGGGACGCTCGGCGAGCGGTTGGTGGAAGCGGCCAGAGCGCGAGATCGCGTGGGGGAGTTGGCGCGACGTTTCGACAAGCCGGTGCTATTTCTTGAAGCGGGCTTTCGCAGTATCCCAGGGGCAGGATTGCAGCCGCATGCGTGGCGGGAAGATTCCCTGCGGGCGGTCGATCTCGAGGAGCAACGGATCAGCTTCGAAGTCCTCTTTCGAACGTTCTGGAATCAAGAATGGTTTTACGGATTCTACTGGTGGAAATGGTTTTCCGACCTCGATTACCGGGTCGAGCCACCAACTGACTTCCAATTTCGCAACAAACCAGCCGCTGAAGTCCTTCGGCGATTCTACGGCCAACCGGATCCGCAGAGATCATTACGATGAAAATCAACTTCCCTTTCGTAGGGTAATCGGTGAAGGAATGAACGATTGTCACACCCATGACGCAAGATTCAAAACCGGAGCGGACATTGACCACGGCGGAGCTGATCGACCGGAGTAAGGCTTTGGGGCCGCGCGAGGCGGCGGAGCTGCTCGCGCGCCAGGACGCGAAGGTCGCGGCCGGGGTGTTGGTTGACATTTTGCCGTCGGAGGCGCGGCACATCCTGAAGGAACTCGGTGATGCCGAGCGGGTTCGAATTCTCGCCGCAGCCCCGCCGGAGCACGTGCGGCATTGGGAGGCCGATTCGCAATATCCAGAGAATTCCATCGGGCGGGTGATGGAGCCGCCGGTCGCGGTCTTCGGTCCGGACGAATCGGTTGGCGGCGTGATCGAGAAGTTGCGTGATCTCGTGAAAACGGTCTTCGTGACGTATGGCTTTGTCGTCGACGGAGATCGGAAGCTGGTCGGGGTCGTCACGATGCGCGATCTGCTTTTTTCCGACCGAGAGCAACGGCTGGCTGAGGTGATGCTCACGGGTGTGTTTGCGTTGAACGTTGAAACGCCCTTGATCGACGCGATGAAGCAGACGCTCGATCGGCATTACCCGGTGTACCCGGTGTGCGATGGTGACGGGATCCTCGTGGGGCTGGTTCGCGGGCAGCAAATGTTCGAGCAGCAGGCCGTCGAGCTGAGCGCCCAGGCCGGAAGCATGGTCGGTGTGACGAAGGAGGAGCGGCTGGCGACTCCGTGGGGACGGAGTCTGCTGTTCCGGCACCCGTGGCTGCAGCTGAACCTCTTGACGGCGTTCGTCGCGGCGGGGGTGGTGAGTGTTTTTGAGGGAACGATCGAGCAAATCACCGTGCTTGCGGTGTTTCTTCCGGTGCTTGCGGGGCAGTCGGGAAATACCGGGTGCCAGGCGTTGGCGGTGACGCTGCGCGGGATGACGCTCGGGGAATTGGTGGAAGGCAGGGGGCGGGCGGCTATCGCCAAAGAAGCCTTGCTGGGACTGCTCAACGGCGCACTTGTCGGCGTGACAGCTGGAATCGGCATGTATCTGTTCGCGGCGTTTGGTTCGGGTGACGAGCCGAGTCACAGCCCGGCGATGCTGGGGTTGGTCGTCTTTTTGGCGATGATCGGATCGTGTGTAATCAGTGGAATTGCTGGTGTATTGGTGCCGCTCATCCTCCGAAGGGTTGGCGCGGATCCGGCGACGGCGTCGAGTATTTTTCTGACAACGGCGACGGATGTGGTGAGCATGGGAACATTCCTGGCTTTGGCGACGTGGCTCGTGCTTCTGAAGCTGAGCGAGCTTGCATCGACCTTGCTTTTCCGGCAGACCCTTCACTCTCCCATGCCGAAAAAGCACGTCCTTCTCAACGAATTGGATCAGTCGCGATCCCTTGAAAGCCGCGAATACAAAGACCAGCTGAAGAAGATTCAGCTGCAGCTGTTGAATCTTCAGCCCGAACTCCGGGAGCGGAAGCGTTCGTTGATCGTCGTCGTCGAGGGTCCCGATGCGGCGGGAAAAGGGGGAGCAATCCGTCGGATCACCGAGAAGCTTGATCCCCGTCTGGTCCGGGTGTGGTCAATCGTGAAGCCGACGCCCGAGGAGTATCAACATCACTACATGTGGCGCTTTTGGAACAAGCTGCCGGCCTACGGGGACATCGCAATCTTTGATCGCTCGTGGTACGGACGGGTGCTCGTGGAGCGGGCCGAGGGTTTCGCGACCGACGAGGAGTGGCAGCGAGCGTACCGGGAGATCAATGAATTCGAGCGCCAGATCACGGATGACGGCGCGATCCTCGTGAAACTCTTCATCCACATCGGCAAGGCCGAGCAGCTCCAACGTTTCAAAGCCCGCGAAGGCGATCCTTACAAACACTGGAAGATCAGCGACGAAGATTGGCGCAACCGGAAAAAATGGGATGTCCACATCGAGGCAGCTCAGGACATGTTCGTCAAGACGTCGACCGACTGCGCACCGTGGAAGGTCATCGCCGGAAATTTCAAATGGCACGCCCGCGTGAAGGCAGCTAAAACCGTGCTCGAGCGAGCCACCGAGGCGCTTCATTCTTAGTCCCCCCATCCCCTTTCATGAAATCAGCATTCCCCGACATCAGCAAAATCGCCTTTGAAGGCGCCGACTCCCGAAGCCCGTTTGCTTTCAAACACTACGACGCTAGCGAGCTGGTCGAAGGGAAATCAATGACGGACCACCTCCGTTTTTCCGTTGCGTATTGGCACACTTTCCGCAACAGCCTGAGCGATCCTTTCGGCGCTGGCACGGCGGTGAGACCGTGGGATGACGGGACGGAGTCCGTCGAGAACGCGTGCAATCGGGCACGGGTCGCGTTCGAATTTATCGAGAAGCTGGGTGCGCCCTATTACGCGTTTCACGACCGCGACGTCGCTCCGGAGGGATCGTCGCTCGCCGAGTCGAACCGCAATCTCGACGCCGTTGTGAAAGTTCTCAAGGAAGAGCAGGAGCGAACCGGCATCAAGTTGCTTTGGGGCACCGCGTGCCTCTTTGCGAATCCGCGGTTCTGCCACGGCGGCGCGACCAGCCCGAACGCGGACGTTTACGCTTACGCGGCGGCGCAGGTGAAAAAAGCCATTGAGGTGACGCACGAACTGGGCGGGGAGGGCTACACGTTTTGGGGCGGACGCGAGGGTTATTCCACACTTTGGAATACCGACATGAAGCGCGAGTTGGAGCACCTCGCAAAGTTTCTGCATCTTGCGGTCGACTACAAAAAGTCGATTGGGTTCACCGGCCAATTTTACATCGAGCCGAAGCCCCGCGAACCCTCTACGCACCAGTATGATTCCGATTCTGCGGCTTGCTTGAATTTCTTGCGGGAGTTCGATCTTCTCGAGCATTTTAAGCTCAATCTGGAAACGAACCACGCCACTCTGGCTGGCCACACGATGCGTCACGAGATGCGGGTCGCGGTGGACGCGGGCGCTTTGGGGTCGGTCGATGCGAACACGGGTGACGAACTCATCGGCTGGGATACGGATCAATTTCCAACCAATCTTTACCTGACGACCGACATCATGCTCGAAGTGCTGCGGATGGGCGGGTTGACGACAGGCGGGATGAACTTCGACGCGAAGCCGCGACGGGAAAGTTTCGAGGTCGAGGACCTTTTTCACGCCCACATCGGGGGGATGGATGCGTTTGCCCGGGGGCTAAAGATTGCCGCCGCGATTCGAGCCGACGGACGGGTCGACGAGATCGTGAAAAGTCGTTACTCGTCGTGGGATGGTGGCATCGGGGCAGATGTCGAATCTGGCAAAGCCGGCTTTGTCGAGCTGGAGGCCTACGCGCTGAGTCAACCTGATCCGGTGCAGCACACGAGCGGGCGGCAGGAGCGGCTGGAGAATATCGTCAACGAGCTCATGTAGCTCGTTTCTGGTCGAGAAGTTGCGCCGCCGCAGAAGGCGGAAATCGTCGTTCTGCTTTTAGTTGGCCGGCGCGATGATTTCGCGGAGGTTGCCCGTGATGTGGCCGTCGTAGAGGGCTTTTCCGATGATGGCACCGTAAAGATTATCGTAGTTCGCCAGGCGGCGGAGGTCGGCGGCGGACGAGACGCCCCCGCTGGCGATGAGCTGGCAATCGAGAGTCCCGAGCAGGCTTTCGAGTTCGGCGAAGTTTGGACCAGTCAGCATCCCGTCGGTCGCGATATCTGTGTAGATGATCGTGCCGACTCCCACGGCCTGGGCAGCGAGGGCGAGGGCGGTGGCGGGTTGTTTGGTCGTCTCGGTCCAGCCTTTGACGGCAACCATCCCGTCCCGGGCGTCGATTCCGACGGCAATGCGGTCGCCGCCGAAGCGTTGGCAGGCTTCGGCGACGAAGTCGATGGACTCGCTGGCGCGCGTTCCGAGGACGACTCGAGACACGCCGGCCTGGAAGGCGGCTTCGGTGGCCGCGTGAGATCGAATGCCGCCTCCGAGTTCACAGGGCACGGAGACGGTTGAGCAGATGGAGCGAACGGAATCCAGGTTGGACGTCTCGCCGGAAAACGCAGCATCGAGATCGACGATGTGAATCCAATCGCCGCCCTCTGCTTCCCACTTCGCGGCGAAGGCGGCGGGGTCGGAGGAGTAGACGGTTTTTTCGTTTTTTTCCCCCCGTTTGAGGCGAACGACTTCTCCGTTCATGAGGTCGATGGCGGGAAAGAGAAGCATGTTATTCGGGAGTCAGGAGTTGTGATTTGGACACCGCTTCGATGAAATTCTTGAGGATCGCGAGGCCGGTTTTCTGGCTTTTCTCGGGGTGGAATTGGGTTGCGCTCAGGTTGCCGTGGCTGACACTGGCGGCGAAAGAGATGCCGTATTCGCACGTCGCGGAGATGATCGAGGGGTCGGTCGGTTCCGGATAAAACGAATGGACGAAGTAGACCTCAATTGGGTCGGGCAAGCCGCGGTAAAGGCGATCGGTGGGCTGGCAGGCGAGGCGGTTCCAACCCATGTGGGGAATCTTCAGCGTGTCGTGGGGAAAACGACGGACGGTTCCTGCGAAGACGCCGAGTCCGGGTTGATCCGGCGACTCCTCGCTGGATTCGAAGAGCAGCTGGTAACCCACGCAGATACCGAGAAACGGTCGATCAGCGGCGATCCATTCCTGAATTGGCTCCCAGAGGCCCGAGGTGCGAAGGTTTCGAGCGCAGTCGCCGAACGATCCCTGCCCGGGAACGATGAGGGCGTCGCAGTCTTTGAGGGCGCTTGGCGAGGTAACGAAGGCGCAGTCGCCTCCACAGCGCTGCGCGGCCTTGGAGGCACTACGAAGATTGCCGCTTCCGTAATCGACGATGCCGACGCGCGGGGTTGGTCGCGATGGGTTGATGGGTGGCAAAGGTGGAAGTTACGGCGACGGTGTCGGCTCCGGGGTAGCGGATGCGGGCGGGTTGGCGGCGGGATCGTTGCCGGCGGCTTCCGCTGCTTTCTTCGCGGCGAGCCTCTTTTCTTCCGCGGCGCGCTTCGCGGCGTCAATGCGCTGCTCAAGGCGGGCAAGGCCCTCGTATTCTGGCCAATTCTCCTTGATGGCCTCGGTGGTCGTCTCCGCGGACGAGAGGTCTTCGGATTCGATGAACGAGTGCGTTTGAACGATTGCCTTGATCGCCCGCTCGCGCGGCGTGGGGTCAACTTTGGCTGCTTCCTGGCTGGCTTTCTGGGCGGAAAGACGCATTTGGGTCATCCCTTTCTCGTCGTAGTCAAGGATCTGATAAAAATCCTGCTTCTGCTCGCGAGCGCGTTCCGCGAGGCTGACGGCGTAGGCGTCCTGGCGTTCCAACGCAGCTTGCACCTGGTTCCGATCTCCGATTCCGGCTAGGTCGAGGGATTGCTGACGTTTCGCAAGGGTCGTGGGGAGATTACCGATGGCAAAATCGAGCTGGCGAACGAGGCTCGTCGCGGCTCGGCGAGCGAGGGGAATGGAGCGAATGTAGGCGATGGATTCGGGATACTTGCTGCTGAGAACGCTGAACTCGTTAAGCACAACGCCGAAGGCGTCTTGATCAAAAGAATTCCGCATCTCAAGGAAAATTCGAGCAGCCTCGATCTGATATTTTTCAGCGGTTTGCTCGCTGGGAGAGAGCCACATCCCGAAGATCTTGATCTCTCCGTCTTCGAGGCGCTTCTCCTCGGCCTCGAGGGTTTGGATACGCTTCTTGACTTCCGGAAGTTTGGAAAAATTGGGGAATTCCGCGACGAAGGGTCGAAGTCGACCGTCCAGCAATTCACCAAGTTGATCGGAGCTGAGAATGAGGTCGGGATTGGGAGTTTCCTGCAGCCGTTGAAAGGCGATGTCTTCGCCTGAGACCCTTTCTAACTTGGCGATCTCAGAGCGGGGAATATTCCGCTTCTCCATGATGGTCTCGGAGAACGGAATCTCCATGATCACGAATTCGGGGGTTTCGGTGACGATTTTGCCTTCGTATTTCTGACCGTCCTTGGTCAGAACGGAGTCGCCGAATGCGGTCAAAATGCTGGTGAAGAAGGCGGAAAGGAGGACGATTCGCTGCACGGAGTTGTTGGTTGAAGGTCGCAGTAACGTATTGGAAATGCCCGGGAAGTAAATAGCGCCAACGAATATCAGGTTTCGTTGGAACACAATTGAATCGCGCGTTCGATGACGGCCACGTGGGTGTCGGCGCGGACATCGATCGAAAATTCTGACGGGGTCTCGATCGTAAAAGTGCGGTCGGCGTGTGCGAAATGGAGGACCAAGGCCTCGGGGTAGAGAGGCATGAAGTCGGGATTGACGCTGCGGCGGACGAGTCCCGAACGAGCGGAACGACCCTCGATGGTTTTGCGGCGGTCGACGGGGACGTGTCTCGCAGCGGCCTCCAGGAGGTCCTCTCCCCAGAAGGGCTTGGCGCTTTTGATCTCGTAGATGTAGGCACCGTTGGCGTCGTAGTCTTCGTGGAGTGCGAGTGCGCAGGCGAAGCGGCGATTTTTCAGGACCGCTAGGTGAGCGGTGGACTGAGGTGTCTCGTTGGTGCGGTAGCTGCGATTGAGGTCGCGTCCGGATTCATCGGTGCGGACGTTGTTGACGAGGCCCCAGGGATTGAGGCAGGGGAAGAGGAGGAAATTATTTCGGTTCAGTTGCTCCGAGTGGCGCTCCAACCAGGTGAGGAGGCCTTCGGTTGAACCGGGTTCGTCCCCGTGGATACCGGCCGAAATGTAGATCCACGGCCGGTGGGGGAGAGGGCGTTTGGGTTCGGCGAAGTGGAGGGGAAATCCCGAGGCCTCGCCGTATTTCCGAAGAATGAGTCTGGTGGGTCGGAGGGCTGCCCGCCACCTTCGGATGAGGTGCCGATAGTCGTGAACCCGGTCGTGGCGCGGAGCGGGAGCATTTGTCATGCGGTTCAGTCGATGAGACGGCGGGTGATCTCGCCGTAGGCATCGATGCGCCGATCGCGGAGGAACGGCCAGTGGGTCCGCTGCGTGTCGACCGAGTCGAGGTCGATCTCCGTCACGAGGATCGCTTCATCATCCTCGGGGGCTTTATCGAGGATGATACCGGACGGATCGCAGATGAATGATTGGCCCCAAAATTCGATGCCTTCGCCGCCGATCGGTGTCTCGAGACCCACGCGATTCGGGGCGGCCACGTAGCAGCCGTTTGCCACCGCGTGGCCACGTTGGACGGTCTCCCACGCCGAGTGCTGACGGGTGCCGTAGTCGTCTTTTTCCGATAAATGCCAACCGATGGCTGTGGGGTAGAAGAGGATCTGGGCACCGCGAAGTGCGGTGAGGCGTGCCGCCTCCGGATACCATTGATCCCAGCAGACGAGGACGCCGATGCGACCGAATTTCGTGTCGTAGGCCTGGAAACCGAGGTCGCCGGGGGTGAAGTAAAATTTTTCGTAGAAGAGCGGGTCGTCCGGGATGTGCATCTTCCGATACTTCCCGAGGTAGGCCCCGTCGGCGTCGATGACGGCGGCGGTGTTGTGATAGACTCCCGGCGCGCGGCGTTCGAAGAGTGAAGCGATGATGACGACTCCGAGTTCCGCGGCCAGGCTCGAGAGGAATTCGGTGGTGGGGCCGGGGACGGGTTCGGCGAGTTTAAAATTGTCGTGGTCTTCGCTCTGGCAGAAATAGGGCGTCAGGAAGAGTTCCTGCAGGCAGATGATGCGGGCACCTCGCTCGGCGGCGGAGCGGACGCCGGCTTCGGCGATGCTGAGGTTTTCGGATGGATTGGCGCTGCTACGGCTCTGGACGAGGCCGATTTTGACTTTTCCGGTAGTGGCGGACATGGAGGGAAACGTAGCGCAGAACGGTATGGAATCTGCAAGATTTATGGGCGTGAATCCGTCAAAGGCCGGCGAGAATGGAGCTGAGTGTGGTTTGGGCCGGGCCGCATCCGGAAGGAAATTCTGGGGAAGGCCTGGAGTCAGAGAAGCGCGATCTTTCGTTCCGGGTTTATCTCTGCGAGTATCGGATCACCAAACTGAGAAAATTCCATGAGCCAACTCCCAAAAGTCGAAGATTTCCGTTCGCCGGATCACGAAATTGAACCGCTGATCTACCGGCGCTGGTCGCCGCGGGCGATGAGTGGAGAGCCGCTGACGGAGGAGGAATTGCTCAGGTGCTTCGAGGCCGCACGTTGGGCACCCTCTACTTACAACGAGCAGGAATGGCGATTCCTCTACGCGAGACGCGGAGAGGTGCAGTGGCACGGGTTTTTCGATCTTCTGGTCGAGGCAAATCAGGCTTGGTGCAAGAACGCCGGGGTCCTTGTGGTGGTGCTGGCGGCGAAGACGTTCGCGCGAAACGGCAAACCGAATCCGGTTCACCTCTACGACGTCGGGGCGGCGTGGCAAAACGTGGCGTTACAGGCCACGGCGATGGGACTCGTGGCGCACGGGATGTCGGGATTCGATTACGAAAGGGCAGCGCAAGAATTGGGCGTGCCGGATGATTTTGCGGTGGCGGCGATGTTCGCGCTCGGGCACCCGGGTGATCCGAGCGAGTTGCCGGAGGATTATCAGGAAGTGGAGAAACCGACCGGACGGCGGCCGGTGACCGAGAGCATCTGCGAAGGGCGTTTCGCCTTTTGATGCGGCAGGCATCCCACCGGGTGGTGGACTGACGGGAGCAAGTCGCCGGCGGCCGATCTGACTGTTGGGCGTTCGGCTCCCGCTGGTGTCGCTTAGCGGATGATGCCGCGTTGGCTGGCGTCGATGAAGTCGAGCAGGAGGGTGAGCTTCGGGGGGGGATTCTCGGTTTCTCGGAGGATCTCCACGCTTTGGCGGACGTTGGCGTTCGTGCGGTAGAGCTGTTTGTAGGCTTCGCGGAGAGCGCGGGTGGTTTCGGGTGGGAAACCGCGGCGTTCCAGGCCGACTTGGTTGATGCCGCGGACTTCGGCCGGGTTGCCATCGGCGATCATGAAGGGAGGGACGTCCTGAACGATCTTGGTGCAGCCGCCGGTGATGGAATGGCGTCCGATGCGGCAGAACTGGTGAACTCCGGAGAGGCCGCCGATGACGGCGTGATCCTCGACGATCACGTGTCCGGCGAGCGTGCCATTGTTCGAGAAAATGACGTGGTCGCCGACCGTGCAGTCGTGGGCGACGTGAGAGTAGGCGAGGAAATTGCCGTGGCAACCGATGGTGGTTTTTGAGCCGGGGGCGGTACCGCGGTTGAGGGTGCAGAATTCGCGAAAAGAATTGTGGTCGCCGATTTCCAGGTAGGTGGGTTCCTCGGTGTATTTGAGGTCCTGACTGCGTTGGCCGACGGAACAGTAGGGAAAAAAGACGTTGTTGGATCCGATGGTGGTCGGGCCGGAGATACTGACGTGATTGTGGATCGTACAATTCGCACCGATCTTGACGTTGGGTCCGACGTAGGTGAAGGGGCCGACCGTGGTGGACGGGGCGATCTCGGCGGTGGGGTCGATGACGGCGGATGGGTGGATCATGTTGTTCAAGACGCGATGGGAGGCGACGGCGGAGAACCGCAACGCTTCCGAGGACGCTTTAGCGGTCGACGATTCCGAAAAGGAGGGTGCCGGATGAGACCACGGCTCCATTGACGAGGCATTTGCATTCGGCTTTGCCGAGTCTGCGTTTGGCGGTGGTGAGAACCACGTCGATGACGAGGACGTCGCCCGGAAAGACAGGTTTGCGGAATTTGACGTCGTCGGCGCTCATGAAGTACCCGATCTTTCCTTCGTTTTCGGTGCGGCGCATCATGACGATGCTGGCGACTTGGGCCATGGCCTCGACTTGAAGGACGCCGGGCATGACGGGGTGTCCCGGGAAGTGGCCCTGGAAGTAGGGTTCGTTGATGGTGACCGATTTGGTGCCAACGGCGCGGAGTTCCTCGAGTTCGACGATGCGGTCGACCATGAGGAAGGGGTAGCGGTGGGGGAGGATCGCCATGATTTGGTTGATGTCGAGGACATTGCCATGGGCGATGACGGGGCGGGCGGCGGGGGCGGTGAGTTCGGCGAACTTTTTTACCATCGCCCGGGCGAGGTCGGCGTTGGGGCCGTGGCCGGGCTTGACGGCGACGACGTGGCCCTGAAGGCGGCGTCCGGCCAGCGCGAGGTCGCCGACGATGTCGAGAATCTTATGGCGGACGAATTCGTCTGGGTAGCGGAGCGGTTCCTTGCTGAGGACGGAATCGCCGCGCGCGACGATGGCGTTTTCCAAGCTGCCGCCGCGGATGAGGCCCTTGTCCATGAGGGGCTTGACGTCCTCGTAGAAGACGAAGGTCCGGGCGGCCGCGATCTCGGTCTCGTAGATTTCGGGGGTGATCTCGGTGCTGTGGTACTGGGTGAAGCGACCGTCGGGTCCGACTTGGGTGCAGGAGACGCGAAACTTCGTGTCGGGCAGAATGGTCAGGATCGAGCCGTTTTTGGTTTCGACGTGGATGGGTTCGGTCGGGGCGAAGGCGATGCGGGGGGCATCCTGTTCGACGGTGCCCGCTTCCTTGATGATGCGAACGAATTCGCCGGCGCTGCCGTCGCAGATCGGAGGCTCGTTGGCGTCCATGTCGATGAGACAGTTGTCGACACCCATGCCCGCGAGGGCGGAAAGGACGTGCTCGACCGTGTGAATCTTCGCGTTGCCTTGAATGAGGGTCGTCGCGCGTTCGACGAACTTGACGTTCGAGACGTGGGCATCGACGACCGGCTGATCGGGCAGATCGGTGCGCCGGAATTTATAACCGTGCCCGACGGGGGCTGGCTGAAGAGTGACGGTGACGTTCTCCCCGGTGTGAAGGGAGCCGCCGGTCAGGCTGGCGGGAGCGGCTAGGGTGCGTTGTTTTTCCACTGAATCCTTGAGTTGGGGACGGTCCCGGCGGGACGATTACCCATCGGAAGCGGAGGAGTCTTTGTGACCGAGGAGGATGAGGTCGAGATATTTCTGATTGCCCGCGCGAAGACGGTTGACGAGTGAACGACCGATGGCGGCGAGGAGGTGGATGGCGGCACCGGGTTTGACCCCCGCCAAAACCCCGACCACCATGCGGGTGATGCGCAGAGTTTGGGTCGGTTGCAGTGTGACCACGGAGGCGGAGCGGGGGCCGTCGTCGACGAGAGCAAGCTCTCCGAAGAAATCGCCGCTGCCGAGTTCGGCTAATTCCACCTCGCGGTCCTGCCCGGAGTAGTAGACGCGCACGCCTCCGCTGACGATGACGTACATGCAGTGGCCCGCTTCTTCGCCTTGAGCGACAATGGTCTCTCCGGCCTCGTAGTTGACCGAGTCGCAGAGATTGAGGACGGCGGCGAGTTCGTCCTCCTTGAAGCCGGCGAAGAGTCTAAACTTCGACAAAACATCGCCTTGCCCTGAGGGTTTGAGCAGGGGATCGGTGGGGGAATTTCCGGGCGGTTGGGATTCAAGCATGGATGATGCGGCCGTCGAGCAGCTGGATTCGGCGGGGTGCCAGGTTGGCGACCTCTTCGCTGTGGGTGACCATAATCATCGTGGCGAGATTTTTGGAAGCGATCTTTGTGAGGGTGTCGAGGACGCGGTGGGCATTGGCCGAGTCGAGATTGCCGGTGGGTTCGTCGGCGAGGAGGAGGGTGGGACGGTGGACGAGGGCCCGAGCGATGGCTGCCCGTTGCATCTCGCCGCCACTGAGTTGGTGTGGGAAATGAGCCGACCGCGGGGTGAGACCGACGAGATCGAGCAGGGAGGCGGCCCGGTCACGCATCTCGGCGCGGGCGACGCCCTGGAGGAGGAGGGGGAGTTCGACATTCTCGACGATGGTCATGGCCGGGAGGAGGTTGAAAAATTGGAACACGATTCCGAGGTGGTGGCGGCGGTAGTGCGTGAGCTTGGTCTCGGTGGCCGCGTGGAGAGGGAAGTCGCCGACGATGATCTCGCCGGAGTCGGGGTGGTCGAGGCCGCCGAGGAGATTGAGGAGGGTGCTCTTGCCGCAGCCGCTGGGACCGGTGACCGCGATAAATTCGTGATCGGCGATGGTGAAGGTGACGTCGTCGAGGGCGCGGACTTCGGCGGTGCCGGTGCGGTAGGTGCGGGTGACGTGGGTGAGTTGGATCACGGAGAAAGTTTTTGAGTTTCTGAGTTCTTTAGTAGTCCGGGTGGTGAGCTTAATCGAACCGTGAGTTTTACGATTGTCGATGAGACGGAGGAACTGCTGGTCGTGGATAAGGCGGCGGGTGTGTTGATTCATCCGACGAAGCCGGGCGGGCCGCGGACCTTGTGGGACGACGCGCGGGATCTCCTCGTTTACGAGATCGCGAACGGAGGCCAAGTGTCGATCGTCAATCGGCTCGATCGGGAGACGAGTGGCTTGGTGTTACTGGCGAAGACGGCGGCGGCGGCGCGGGAGGCCACGATGGCGATGGCGGCGGGGAAGGTGCGGAAGGAATACCTGGCTCTCGTTTTCGGCTGGCCGGAATGGGATCGGTTGGTGGTGGACGCGGCGTTGCTGCGCCTCGGGGAGGTGGGGTCGTCGCGGATCTGGCTGAAGCGAGGGGTGCATCCCGATGGCGCGGTGGCGCGGACGAGCTTTGAGGTGGTGGAGCGGGTCGAGTGGCCGGGCGGAAAGCGGGTGGCGGTGGTGAGGGCGAGGCCCGAGACGGGGCGGACTCACCAGATCCGCGTGCACTTGGCGCACGTGGGTTATCCGGTGGTGGGGGATAAAATTTACGGGCCGGACGAAGCGTGGTATTTGCGATTTATCGAAGGGGGGTGGACGGCGGAGATGGCGGAGGCGCTTTGGTTGCCGCGGCAGGCTTTGCACTCGGCGGCCTTGGGAGTGGAGTGGCGGGGGGGCTGGCGGGAGTGGCGGGGGAGGGCACTCGGAGCGGCGATGAGTGATTGGTGACGGTTCGCGGTGCGGTGTCCGTCACCGGTCAGAAGCATCACGGCTCTTCAGGGTCGCTTGCCTCGGCGTTCGTTCGCGATGCCTCTGGCGATGGCGTCGGCGATGCGTTGGCGACCGCGACCGCTCTGCGCGGCGGCATTGTCGGTGGGATTTGAGAGGAACCCGCCTTCGACGAGGACCGACGGGCGGTTATTTTTCCGGAGAACGTAGAATCCGCGCTGTTTCACGCCGCGGTCTTTGGTTTTGTAGGATTTGAGCAACTCCTTCTGGATGTTGCCGGCGAGTCGTTCGGATCGATCCGAGTAGTAGTAGGTCTCGATTCCTTGCGCGGAGCGGTAGGGGGCGTAGTTGTAGTGCACACTGACGAAGATCGTGTTGCGGGTTTTGTTGGAGATAGCGGTCCGGCCACTGAGGGGAATGAACTCATCGGAATCCCGGCTCATGATGACCTTGAATCCACGCCACCAGAGGGCGTTGCGGAGACGTTTGGCCGTGTCGAGGGCGGCATCCTTCTCGTATTTACCGTTGATCGGGCGGGCACCGGGATCGTGACCGCCGTGACCGGCGTCGATGATGACCGTGTCGAAATCGCCGGCCCCCTGGATGCCGACGCAACTCGTGAAGAGTTGGGTGGCGAGAGCCAAGGCAAACAGGCGGAGGACGATGGTCATGGTCGGGTTAGGAGCGATGGGCGCAGCGTAGTGTGGCGGGGAGGCAAGGCAAACATTTTGGACTCGATTTCGCGGGGTTCGTCGGCAGGTTATCGGTAATGCTTGGTAAACGCGTGATTCCATGTCTGGACGTAACGGGTGGTCGCGTCGTGAAAGGGACGAAATTTCTCGACCTCCGCGACGCGGGGGACCCGGTGGAGTGCGCGAAGGCGTATGACGCGCAGGGGGCGGACGAACTGGTTTTTCTGGACATCACGGCTTCCAGCGACGCGCGGGCGACGATGGTCGAGGTGGTGCAGCGGACGGCGGAGGAATGCTTCATGCCCCTAACCGTCGGCGGGGGCATACGGGCGGTTGGGGATGTGCGGGCGATGCTGCTGGCCGGAGCGGACAAGGTGAGCGTGAACACGGCGGCCATCAGTGATCCTTCGTTCGTGCGGCGAGCGGCGGACCTTTTTGGGTCGCAGTGTATCGTTGTGGCGATCGACGCGAAGCGGAATGCGGATGGGCTGGGGTGGACGGTTTACACGCACGGCGGCCGGAACGCGACGGAGCTAGACGCGGTCGCCTGGGCGGCAGAGGTCGCGCGACTCGGGGCGGGTGAGATTTTACTCACGAGCATGGATGCAGACGGGACGGGCGGTGGGTATGACCTGGGCTTGACTCGGGCGGTGAGCGAGGCGGTGGAAGTGCCGGTCATCGCGAGCGGGGGCGCGGGGTCTATCGATCACCTGGTCGACGTGCTGGACGACGGGAAAGCCGACGCGGTCCTCGCTGCGACCATCTTTCACTTCGGAGAGTTTACCGTCGGAGACGTCAAGCGCGAACTGGCGGCGCGGGGCGTCCCGGTGCGGATGGTCTGAGCTGGACTTCGGATGTGGCCACGGGTAGGGGCCGTGGCATGATAAATCAGCGGTCGTTTGTTCGGTTGGCAGTCCTTGCGTCCGCGGGAGGTCTTTTTCTCGTTGGAGACGGCCTGGCGGCGCTGAACTGGGAGCCGAGGATTTATCCGGACGATCAAATTTTTCCGTCGTTGATTCTCAGCACGGCGCGGCTGAGCGATCCGGAAGCGGTCTTGGGTGAATGGTCGCAACCCCATCTCGGCGATCTGGTTGGTTTGATTGGCGTGGAATTGGACGATGTGGCGAAGGGGGCGGAGGTCGAGGTGAAGGTCCGCCCGAACAGATTCATCGAAGGTGGATCGATCAGAACGAAGATTCCGCGAGCGGAGGGGCGGTGGACGATCCATCCGAAAGTGAATTACAATTTCGACGCCTTGGCGGCGAACGCGCAACCGCGGCCGGCGAACGTGACGATTGAGGTGTTGGTGGACGGGAAATCGTTGGGCGAGAAAACGACGACGATCGAAGTGAGATCGATCAACTATTGTTTGTTCGGCGTCGCCGAGGACGAGGAGACGGATTCGGATTACAGCTACCTTTTCGCCGCTTACGTGAACGAGAACCATCCCTGGGTGGACGAGATTCTCCGGGGGGCGCTCGAGTCGGGAATCGTGGGCGAATTCGACGGGTACCAGAGCGAAGATGAGGATCAGGTGGCGCTGCAGGTCTTCGCCATTTGGAACGAAATGCAGAGCTGCGGCTTTCACTACAGCGACATCACGACCACTTCGTTCTCGTCGGAGATCGTTTACAGTCAGCACGTCCGGCTCTTCGAGGACTCGATCCGGGCGAGGCAGGCGAACTGCGTGGACGGGACGGTGCTTTTCGCGGCGATTTTGCGGAAGATCGGGCTAGCCCCTTACCTCGTTGGAGTGCCGGGACACATGTATCTGGCCGTTGATCTGGATGAAGCGGGTGATGCGTGGATCGGCGTGGAGACGACCTTGATCGGGGTGGACGTGAACGGGAGTGAACCGTCGGAGTGGTTGAGTGATGAAGTGCGGGAGGCGGGGGCTGAGTATGAGTCTTGGGACGCGTTCGAATCCGCCGTGGCAATTGCTTCCCGTGACCTCGAGGAAAACAGCGAGAAATTTGATGACGTCGAGGACTATCGTTACTGGCTGGTCGACATTGCGGCGGCACGAGAACTGGGGATTCAACCAATCAGTTCTTCCGTGATGGCAGGCCAGCGAGAATAAAAAAAGGACCGTCCAGAGCGGACGGTCCTTGATGAGAAAGCGTGGGAATACGGTTGTTCCAGATCGTGTCTGGCGCTTCTGAAGCCGACGCGACTTCCCGTCGGTTACGGGGCAGTGAGTGAGTTCATGATTTTCTCAGCGGCGGCGATTCCTTTGCTGTCGTCGAGATCGGAGTTGAACCAGACCTCCGCGATCGTGCCGTCGTTGAGAGCGCACCAGGCCATTCCGATACGGGCGATGGCTCCGTCCTCGTCCGTGCCTTCGCCGATCATGTAGAATCCAGTCAGTCCATCGGGATTCCAGTCCTGAGGATCTCCCATCGACACGTTGTCGTAGTATTCGTTAGCAGTGGCCAAGAGTTCTTCCATGGCGGTGGTGATCGCGTCCTCGGAGCCTTCGATCGTCCGGAAGGAGAACGTCGCGCCCGTTGGTCCGCCAAGATCAAAGTAGTCGCCGAGTTCTTCTGCCGGGGTCATTTCCCAACTCTCCGGTGCGGTGATAATGAAGCTCGGCTCATCCGAAGTGGGATAGCTGATGTCGACGTTGGCGGCGGAGAGGGTGCCCGTAAGGCTGAGGATACAAAGGGCGAGGAAAGAACGATGAATACGCATTGATGTTTTTGATTTCGCGAGGAGTTAGGTGTTTGGAGGGAAGACGACAAGCGATATTGTTGAGGATTATTAGCGTTGCAATTCACTGGCAAAAATCGCGAAGGAGTGCGAGTCGGCGTTCGTTCCGGAGGAGGGCGGTGGGGTAGATTTCGCATTTGATCGTGGCTGAAGAAGGGGCTTCTATGAAATTTGTCGGTTTTTTCACTTGCGAATCGCGGTAAGGGTGCTCATAACCCGCGATTACCGTGTCTCAAGTCACCCTCGATTTCAGTGTCGCCGGCATTCTTGCCATGCTCCGCAGCCAAGGTCTCCGCGTGACGCGCAGTCGGAAGGGCATCATGGAGGCGCTGTTCGCGGCGAGGCGTCCGCTTTCGCTGACGGAGATTCAGGGGAGCGCGCTTTCGCTGGGTGGAATGTTGCCGGACTACGCGACGGTTTTTCGGATGATCACGCTCTTGGAGAGTCTGCGTTTGGTACACAAAGTGAATTTGCAGCGCTCGTGTAGCTACTACGAGTTGACGAATCCGGCGCAACATCACGATCACATCATCTGCACCGAGTGCGGGAGCGTTCAGCTCCTTTCGATTCCCTGTCCGGTGACTGAGGTGGAGACTTTGATCGAAAACGAGTTGAGGTTCACCGGAGTTCACCACTCGTTGGAGTTTTTCGGACACTGTGCGGAATGCAGCGAGAAGCTGCAGGCAGCGGCGTGATCCGTGCTTAATGTCGGGCTGCTCCTTGACCGGGCGTGACCCGCTGGTATGGCTTTGGGGATGAGATGGGCGGCGGTGGCATGGCTTTTGGCATTGGGGTGCGGACTCGTATCGGCTAACGAGGTCCGAGATCTGGTCTTTCGCTCGCAAGTCGCCCGGTCTGAGGGCGTTCCGCAGGGCGTGATCCATCCGTTGAAGATGGCATTGGCGGGAGATTTGCCCATTGAGGACCGGCGGTCGGTCGCGATCGAACTCGCGAAGTGTTTGCTCGACGCTGATCGGGAGAACGAGGCGGTGGAGGTGTTGGATGAGAGAGAACTTCTGGGTGGGACGGAGGCGAAGTTTTGGTTGGCCCAGGCGCACGCTCAGGCGGGAAAGTTCGAGCGGGCGCTGGAACTTTACTCAGAGGTTGCCGATGTCGAGGGCTACGGGCGGATCGGCGAAGCGTTGCTCGGGAAGGCGAGAATGTTGGAGGCCGCCGGACGGCTGAATGAGGCTTTGGTGGCGTTGGGCGAGGTGCCGAAAGAGAGTCGGGTGATTCAGCCGGCGCGGTTGAGTGCGGCGGCTCTTTTGATTGAGGCGGGAGGATTGGATCAAGCCTCGTTGGCTTTGGAAGGGATCCGATCCCCAAACCGACGGGACGCCGACGAGAGAACTTACCTACGCGCGCGGATTGAACTTGCGCGGGGGGATTTCGATGCGGCGCTGGCTTCCTACGAGCAGCTGGACGCCCGCAACCGCAGACTCTCAGCGGGGCAGGCGATCGGGGCAGCGGAGGCTCGGCTCAGAAATGGTGAGGTGGTGGAGGCGGAACGCGGGCTGGAGACCTTCATTCGGGACAACGCGCGGAGTCCATTGCTCGGTGCGCTGATGGCAAAGCTGGATGAGACGTACGAAGCATCGAGTGACCCGGTGAACGCCGAGCTGAAGCGATTTGAGGAGGATGACCACGCGCCGCTGTCAGCGCTTGCCACCTTTTACTTAGCCCGCAACGACGAACGGCAGGGGAGAGAGGAGCGTGCGCGGAGGACTTATCGTGAATTCCTGGCCGAGTATCCGAACCATCCTCTCCAAGGTGAGGCTACCATCCGCCTGACGGACCTGTTGCTGACGGCTGGGGAACTGGAGCCCGCGGTGAGGCTATTGGCTGGGGCCGAGGGTTCGCTGTTTGATTCCGACGAATCGGCCCGGCTGAATTTCCTGCGGGGCGAAACGAATTTTCTCGCGGGAAATTATGCCCAGTCGGCCGAGTATTTTCGGGAAGCGGCGGGGGGGCCGGAATGGTTGAGGATCGCAGCGTTGTCCAATGCAGCTCTTGCGGCCGGGTCTGCGCCCGGGGGGGGAGAGGCTGACCTGGCCGCGTTGCGGGAAGAGGATCCGCTGGTCGCCGAGCGGATCGAACTCACGGTCGCGTTCAGCGCGGAAGGAGCGGGTCGCGGGAGGACGTTGGCGTCATTGCGGCGCCTGAGCGCCGCAGCGAAGAATCCCGCCGTGAGGGATCGTGCGGCACTGGGGATCGCGGAATGGAACTGGGGGAGTGGAGACCGCGAGAAAGCGCGGTCGAACTTTCGGAGAATCGCCAACGGGACGAGCGGAGAGCAGTCCGATTACTTCGCGGTCTACGTCGCTGACGACGGGACGCCGCGAGGTGGTGAGGAGGCGATGGCCGCCGCGGAGCGGTTTGTGGCGGACTACCCGGATTCCGAGTACGCGTCGGAAGTGCGGATGAAATGGGGCGAGATTCTGGCGCGGACGGGTGATTACCGGGGAGCGCGTGCTCAGTTCGAACGGGCCGCCGACGTGACGGCGGATGATGGCGAACGGGCGGGAGCCTTGTTCCTGGCCGCGCGGGCCGCGGCGCAGCTCATCGAGTCGGCGATGCTCGAAGAGTCGATCGAACTTTTTGAGCGGGTACGACAGATCAAGGGTCCACTGGCCACCCGGGCGTTGCTGGAGCAGGCGCTTCTTCTCAACGCGTTGGGGCGGAGCGACGAGGCGTTGGGGTTGTTTGATCGCGTGGTGGAGCAGGCGACGGATCCGCGCCTGAAGATCGCGGCACGGTTGAAAAAAGGCGACACCTTGAGCGGAATGACGGCGGGGGATGAGAGCCGCGCTCCCGAGGCGATCGAAGTGTGGCGGGAGGTGGCGGAGGATGGTTCGGCGACGGCGTCGGAGCGGAACGAGGCGTTGGCGAAGGCGGCTTCGGCGAACGAACGTCTGGGGCTATTTGATCCGGCCCTGGCAGGTTATTACGAAGTTCTCAACGCTCCGCGCGACGGCGAGCCGGAGTATTTTTGGTATTACAAGGCGGGGTTCGACGCCGCGCGACTGTTGGAGGAGCGGGATCAGCTCAAGGAGGCGGGGGCCATTTATGAAAAGATGGCGGCGAGTGAGGGACCGCGGTCTCAGGAAGCGGCGGATCGCGTAAAGCGCTTGCGGCTGGAGAACTTTATCTGGGACAACTAGAGGCTCATGCCAATCACCGAAAACCACGTCAAACTTTTCATCCCGGGTCCCGTTGAGGTGTCCGAAAAAACCTACGCCGCTTTTTGCAGTCCGATGATCGGACACCGGAGCGGCGACTTCAAAAAGCTCTACGGCGAGATCCAACCGCGTCTGCAAGAGCTGTTCATGACGGAACAGCCGGTCTTCATTTCGACGTCGTCCGCCTGGGGAGTGATGGAAGGGGCGATTCGAAATCTCGTCGCGAAGAAAGTTCTCAACTGCATGTGCGGGGCGTTCTCGGACAAGTGGTTCGACGTGAGTAAGCGGTGCGGGAAAGCGGCGGAGGCGTTGCGAGTCGAGTGGGGGCGGCCAATTTTACCGGAAGCCGTCGACGCGGCTTTGGCGACGGGTGAGTTCGACGCGATTACATTGATCCACAACGAAACGTCGTGCGGGTTGAAAAATCCTTTGCGGGAGATCGCGGAAGTAGTGCGGAAGTACCCGGACGTAATGTTCATTGTCGACACCGTCTCGTCGTTTTCGACTGAGCCGATTCCGATGGACGAGTTGGGAATCGACGTGCTCCTGACCGGGAGTCAGAAGGCGCTGGCGCTGCCACCGGGGATGGGACTGTTTGCGGTTTCGGAGGCGGCATTCGAGCGTGCCGCGACGATGACCGACCGAGGCTATTATTTTGATTTTCTGGAGTTCCGGAAAAATCAGGAGAGTGACATGACGCCGAGCACGCCCGTCATTTCGCACGTGTACGCGTTGCGGTCGAAGCTGGACGACATCTTTACCGAGGGGTTGGAGAATCGTTTTGCCCGTCACGCCGAGTTGAACGCTCTCGTTCACGCTTGGGTGCGGAAGCACGGGTTCGAATTTTTTGCTCCGGAAGGTTACCGTTCGCTCTCGCTGACCTGCGTGGAGAACAATCGCGAGGTTGACGTTGCGGCCTGGATCACGCGTTTGCGGGAGAAGTATCATTGCGTGATCGACGGCGGTTACGGGAAGATCAAGGGAAAGACGTTCCGGATCTCGAACATGGGCGATGAGACCGTCGAAACGATGACGGAGTTGCTGGGGTGGTTAGACGACACGCTGGAGGCGTGAGTCGAGCGAGTTGGTTTTTGCCGAGGCCTCTTGGCGTCGAATTGGGTGGGAGGGGCGACTGAGACGAGCAGTTGGGTGGGATTACCGCAGTAGAGAAGTGAGCTGAGCGTTGAAGATTTGGGCTGTTTGGTGGGCCAACTCTTCGACGGTCGGAGCTGTGCCGTTTTCGCGTTCAATCGAGGTGATTTGGACGTTGGCGATGCCGCAGGGGGTGATGTTGGCGAAGCCGTCCAGATCGCCGGAGACGTTGAGCGCAAAGCCGTGCATCGTGATCCAGTGCCGGACACCGACGCCGATGGAAGCGATTTTGCGGTCCCCGACCCAGACGCCGGTGAGGCCTTCGGAGCGGGTGGCGGTGATGTCGTGGGTGGCGAGAACTTCGATTAGAACGCCCTCGATAAAGCGGAGGTAACGATGGAGGTCGCGACCGTAGGGGTGAAGATCGAGAATCGGGTAGCCGACGAGTTGACCGGGGCCGTGGTAGGTGGCTTGGCCTCCGCGATTCGTCTCGTGGACGGGGTAGGGGAGCTTTTCGATGGCGCGGAGGCTGCTTTGATCGCGGGTGCGACCAATCGTGAAAACCGGCTCGTGTTCGAGGAGGAGGAGGGTTGGATCGCGTTCCCCGGCGTGAATCTCGGAGACGGTTTTGTCCTGAAGAGTGAGGGCTTCGGCGTAGGAAAGGCGGCCGAGCCATTTCGGGGCGACGAGTGACGTCATATCCTTTTGAGGGTTTCGCGGCGGTGGTGAGCGGCTGCGGCGGCCTGGATGTGGGCGAGGGCGACGGCGAGGGCGTCCGCCGCGTCGGGAGGTGGGGTTTCGGTGAGGGCAAGGGTGGCGCGAACCATGAACGCGACTTGATCCTTCTGGGCTCCGCCACGGCCGACGACTGCCTGTTTGACGCTTCGAGGCGCGTATTCGTAAACGGCAAGGCCGCGCTCGGCGGCGGCGAGAATGGCAGCTCCCCGGGCGGCGCCGAGGGTGATGGCGGTGCGGAAGCTTTGAACGTAGATGGTGCTCTCAATGGCCATGGTGGTCGGTTGCCATTCGAGGATGATGTCGTTGAGCTGCTGGCGGATTTCGAGCAGGCAGACCGAGAGCGGCCGGGTGGCGACGTTTTTGATCGTGCCGTAGTGAAGGCAGCGCACGCGGCGGGGGAGGCGTTCGATGAGACCGTAACCTGTGCAGCGGAGGGAGGGATCGAGGCCGAGGATTCGTTCGGGAGTCGGCTCAGGCATCGCGGAGCAGAGCATTGGCGGAGGAGAGCACGGAATCGAGCGGAATGTCGGCGAGTTTGCCGCTGGCAGCGTGGATGACGCGGACGAATTCATTCTGCGGAGACCAAACCATCGGGTCCGTCGGGCCGAAGAGGAGGACGCAAGGACACCCGGCGGCGGCGGCGAGGTGGGAGATGCCGCTATCGTGGCCGAGGTAGGCGTCGCATTGGGAAAAGATGGCGCCGAGAGTCGACAGGGGGAGGTTGGTGAGGAAGTGAACGTTGGGCGTCGCGGCGTGCCTGGTCCGGAACGCGGCGAGGGGGGCAGCGTCGGCTTCGCCACCGACGACAAGAAACTGGGCGGTGGGATGGTCGGCAGTGAGGCGAGGGATCAGGTCGGTCCAGCGGTCGGTGGGCCAATTTTTTCGTTCACCACCGCTGCCGGGGTGGAGGGCGATGAGGGGATGTTGGCCGCAGGGGATGAGGTCGCGAGCGGTCGCGAGGTCGGCGTCCGACGGGAAAAATTGCGCGGCGGATTCTTCGAGGAAGAGGGCGAGGCGCTGAAGCGGGGCCGCGAGCTGAAGCGCTGCGTGGGCGTGGTCTCCGATGCGGGGGTCGGCAACGAGAAGGTTTTGAACGCCGGCTCGTTCAAGGTTGCCTTTGAAAAAATTGTCGGGATCGAAGAGGTAGCTGATGACCTGGTTGAACCCGCTGAAATAGGCGCAGAGCTCGGGGTCGAGATCGGACTTGGGATTGAAGAAGCCCGCGAGCGGGGCGTATTCGATGCTGCGAATTTCGTCGGCGTAGAAGCGTTTTTCGGCGAGGGCGAGAATGTGGCGAATGCCGAGGATCTCGACGTGTGCGGTGGGGAAGGCGTCCCGGAGCAGAGCGATGGCCGGGAGGGTGAGGATGAAGTCGCCAATGGCGCCGCCGCGGATGACTAGGATGCGGGGCTGGGTAACGGGTGGTGGGTGAGGGGTGGACAAAACTTTGCTTGCTCTCGGTGGCCAATCAGCGACTGAAAGTTCCCGCTCTCGGGAGCGCGACCACGAAGGGCGGGTTATCCGCCGCTATTGAGAGCGGAGCCGTAGACTCCGGGGCCTTCCCAAGAAGCGGGACTGTTCCACGGGATAGTGGACGGGCGTTTCTGGCCGGTGGCGGTCGTCTGGTCGGTCGCGCATCCGGTGAGGGCTGCGACGGTGACCAGAACGGCCAGGATCCGGGTAACGACGAGCATTCCCGTTAGTTACTGGATTGGTAGATGACGCTGTCGCCCGGCTGGACGGCGATGCCGGCGGGGACGGAGTTTGCGACGATGTCCGCGATGGAAGTGGAAGGTTCGACGGAGGTTACGCGAACCTTTCCGAGATAACGACCGTCACGCTTGAGAAGGAGTTCGGCGTTATTCACGACACCGCGGTTGTCGCCGATGCTGAGGACGACGAAGTTCCAAGCCGGGTTGACGGCGAGCACCTGGCCTTCGAGTCCGTCGCGCATGACCTGCGCTTTGCGATCGGATTCCTTCTCTTCGTAGGTTTCATTTTCGCTGCGGAGTTGGGTGTTTTTTTCCTCGAGGCTGGCGACGAGGGCTTCGAGCTCCTGCTCACGCGGTGTGGGACCGGACGGGTCGACCTCTTCAGTCGGAGTGGAGCCGGGAACGGTAAGCTGCGCGATCGTCGCGTCTTTTTCCGCGACCTGCGCGGTGAGGGATTCGACTTCGCTCGTCTTAGAAGCGAGCTGACCGGTGACGTCGGAGAGTTCGGCCTCGGCCTTGTCCTTGGCAGCTTCGGAAGTGGCGAGAGAGGCCTCGACCGTTGCCTTCTCGGCGACCGTGGTCTCGAGGGTGGCAGTCGTTTCTTCGAGTTCCTTGGTCTTGCCGGCGAGCTCGGTCGTCCGCGTGCTGAGTGAGCTTTTCGTCGTCTCGAGAGTGGCGACGGTCTCGTCGAGAGTTTGTTTGTTCATGTACCCGAGACCCGCGGTGAGGAGGGAAACGAGAATGGCGACGATGAGAAGAACTTTGGCCATGGAAGAGGAGTCGGTGAGGGACAGTTAAAGATTGAGGGGTTGCAATTACGGATTTCCAAAATCGAATGCAAGCGACAAAACGCGAATTGCTTCCCGTTTCGACGCGCGCGGATCGAATTCAGTCGAATCCAGCTACGGTGAGTTCTAGCGCTGATGCGAACGAGTTGGCAATGCCGGTGTTCCACGAATCGACGGATTCGAGTTGAAACGGGATTCGGGTTGAGTAGGGTCGGCGTTGCCAGGGGCTATGGATTGCGGACGGGTGAACCCCGCCAGGGCAGGAATGCAGCAACGGTAACTCGCTCCTCTTTGCCGTAGTCCTCTGGCACTCTTCCTCTTCTTGACTCCCGTTCGGGACATTCTACCGTTGCCCGCGTGGAATCTTCCTTTCGCGAAACTGTCTATGAATACCTGTCCGATCAGGGTCTGCGGCGGACGGCGCAGCGCGAGGCGATCATCGAGGCGGTGATGGGAACGAAGGACCATTTTCACGCCGAGGAGCTGTTGCTGATGGCAAAGGCAATCGATCGGTCGGTTTCCCGTGCGACGGTCTATCGAACGATTCCGCTGCTGGTGAAAAGCGGTCTTTTGAGGGAGCTAGATCTGGGGAGGGACGTTAAGTATTACGACCCCAATTTTTTGGAGCATCCGACGCACAATCACCTGATTTGCACGGACTGCGACAAGATCATTGAGTTCGAGGATACGAACATGGAGTTGTTGGAAAACTGCATCACGCGGCGATTGGGTTTTTCCCCGGCGACGAAGATGGTGCGGATCGAGGGAAGCTGTGACGAATTGAAATTGAACGGGAAGTGCGCGAAGGCGGACGCGGTGCCGACTCGCTGAGTAGCGCGGGGCGGAGGATCAGCGGACCGTTGCGGGAGCGAGTTACGATATGTGGAAGGGGCGTTTTGAGGAAGAGCAGTCGGACCTGCTGAAGAGTTTTAGCGAATCGATTTCCTTCGATTGGCGGTTGTTCGCGTGTGACGTGGAGGGGAGTCTGGCCTACGCGGCGGCGCTGGAACGGGCGGGGGTATTGAGCGAGGGGGAGCGGGCGGCGATCGCGGCCGGTCTGGTCGAGATTCGCGGGGAGATTGAGCGGGGTGAGTTCGCGTTCCGGACTGATCTCGAGGACATTCACATGAACATCGAGGCTGAGCTCACGCGGCGGATCGGCGCTCCGGGAGCGAAGCTGCACACGGGACGGAGTCGGAACGATCAGGTCGCGGTCGACATCCGGTTGTATCTCCGCGGGGAGATCGACGATCTGGTGGCGCGGGTGCGGGGACTGCAGGGTGCGTTGGTGGGCTTGGCTGGGCGGCACGAGGGGGTGATCATTCCCGGATACACGCACCTGCAGCGGGCGCAGCCGGTGCCGGTGGCGCATCACTTGTTGGCGTACGTCGAGATGCTGGAGCGGGACGCCGGGCGGTTTGCGAACTGCCGGGCGCGGATGAACGTGATGCCGCTGGGGTCGGGAGCAATCGCTGGGTCGACGATCGTGGTGGACCGGGAGTTTCTGGCCGAGCGGTTGGGGTTCGACGGCGTGACGCAGAACAGCATGGACGCGGTGTCGGATCGGGATTTTGCGTGCGAATTGCTCTCCGACATCGCGATCTGCGGGATGCACGTGTCGCGGTTGAGCGAGGACGTCGTAGTTTGGGCGTCGGCTGAGTTCGGTTTTATCAAGTTGAGCGACCGGCACACGACGGGATCAAGTTTGATGCCGCAGAAAAAGAATCCGGACATCGCGGAACTGGCCCGTGGGAAGACGGGGCGGCTTTACGGAAATTTGGTGGCGTTGCTGACGGTGCTGAAGGGGCTACCGATGACGTATAACCGGGACATGCAGGAGGACAAAGAGCCGGTGTTTGACAGTGTCGACACGTTGGGGCCGACGTTGGCTTTGTTTGCGGAGATGCTGGGGGCGGCGAGTTTCGACGAGGAGCGGGCGGCGGAGGCGGTGAGTGATCCGCTGTTGCTGGCGACGGATCTGGCGGATCATTTGGTGAGGGCGGGGGTGCCATTTCGCGAGGCTCACGAGGTGGTTGGACGGCTGGTGGGCGAGGCGGCGCGGAGTGGGACGCCGCTCAACGAGTTGTCGCTCGAGACGTTCGTGGCGGCGTCGGAGCATTTCGCGGGGGGGGTGGCGGGGATTTTTGACATTCCGACGGCGCTGGCGGCGAGACGGGCTCCGGGTGCCCCGTCGCCGGAGAACGTGGCGGCGCGGCTGGCGTATTGGCGGGAGCGGTTGAGTTGAGCGGGTGGCGGGAAATTGGGCGGGAGACGCTGGCGGAAACGCCTTTTCTCGTGGTGAACCGCGAGACGGTGGCGACTCCGTCTCGTCCCGAGGGACTCGATTGGATGGTAGTGCGGCGGAAGCAGGCGGCGGTGATCGCGGCGCGGACGGTGGCGATGGATTATTTGTTGGTCCGGCAGGAGCGCGTGGCGGCGCGGCGGGCATTCTGGGAATTTGCGGCGGGTCAGATCGACGAGTCGGTGGTGGATGCGGCGGCGATCCGTTCGACGGCGGTCCGCGAACTGGGCGAGGAGACAGGCTACGAGATCGGGAACGAGGGTGATCTCACGGAGTTGGGGATCTATTACTCGTCGCCGGGGTTTACGGATGAGATGTGCCACTTGTTTTTGGCGACCGGGGTCGTGCGGCGGGAGGCGGGGGCGGAGCTGGACGAGAACGAGGGGATCGTCGAGTGCCGGGCTTTCTCGCGGGAGGAAGTGACGGCGATGATCCGTTCGGGCGAGATCTGCGATGCGAATACTCTTTGCTGCTGTGCGCGGCTGATGGTGCGGGGGATTTTTTAAGGAATTAACGATGGCTAGGAAATGGAAACAGCGGTTCTTCGAGTTCCGTGAATTGTCGGATGAGCCAAAGCCATTTCTCGATCACATCGAGGATTTGCGGGGCATGGTCATCAAAATGGCCATCGCGTTGGGGTCGACGATGATCCTCAGTTTTCTCGCGCGGACTTGGCTGTTCGCGGTGATCCAGAGGCCACTTGCCGACGTGGATCCGGTCGAGCTGGGGAACTTGCGATCGTTGGGGGTGGTGGATTCGTTTTCGATCTCCCTGGAGCTGGCTTTTTACGGCGGAATTGTGCTTTCGTTTCCGTTTCTGATTTACTTTCTCGCGCAGTTCGTGCTGCCGGCGCTGACGAGCAAGGAGCGGGGATACGTCCTGCCGGCGGCGGGTTTTGGTTTTGGTTTGTTCCTGGTCGGCATCACCTTTGCGTACGAGTTTGTGCTGCCGCAGGCGTTGCAATTTTTCTACCAAGATGCGCAGTCGCTCGGGTGGCGGCCGGAGTGGACGGTGCGGGAATATTATTCGTTCACCACGCAGTTCATCATTGCCTTTGGGTTGGCGTTCGAGCTGCCTCTGGTGGTGCTCCTGCTGGTGAAGCTTGAGATCATCGAGGCGGCGGATCTGCGACGAATCCGGCCGCAGGCGTTCGTGGCGGTGATGATCTTCGCGGCGGTGCTGACGCCCACGACGGACATGGTCACGATGGCGATGATGGGCGGACCGATGTATTTCCTCTACGAGTTGTGCATCATCATCGCATCGTTCTCGAAGCCGAAAGAGACGGTCGGAGTGGCTCACGACGAGCCGGAGGTGCTGGCGGATCGGGAGGACGGGGACGGCGAGGTTTGATTTGCAACGATTGGCGCGGGTTTTTGAGGAATCTCGGCTTTACGTGGCAAACGAGCGTCGCGATTAATGGTTGATGTTCTGTTCCCTCGGCTTGGATTACGGCACGAACTCGGTTCGCGCGCTCATTGTGGATTGCTCGGACGGTCGAGAGATCGGCGTCGGCGTCTTTAATTATCCCAGCGGTCGGCAGGGGATCCTCTTGGATCCGAAAGATCCGAACTTGGCCCGGCAACATCCGGGCGATTATCTCGTCGGTGCGGAAAAGTCGGTGAACGCCGCGATTGCGGATGCGAGCGGCCGGGACGCGGCGTTTGATGCGGCGAGCATCATCGGAATCGGTGTGGATTGCACGGGTTCGAGTCCGATTCCGGTGGACGCGGCGAACGCTGCGCTGGGGACGAAGGATGAGTTTCGCGACGTGCTGGCGGCCCAGTGCTGGCTGTGGAAAGACCACACGAGCTGGAGGGAGGCGGAGGCGATCACGAAGCTGGCGGGTGAGATCCGGCCCGAATACATCGCCAAGTGCGGGAACACGTATTCTTCCGAGTGGTTTTGGGCGAAGATCTGGCGATGCGCGATCGATGCGCCGGAGGTGTTCGATGCGGCGCACAGTTGGGTAGAATTGACGGACTGGGTGCCGTCGGTGCTGGCGGGGATCGATGATCCGGCGGACGTGGCGCGAGGTGTCTGCACGGCGGGGCACAAGGCGCTCTTCTGTGACGAGTGGGGGGGGCTGCCGGACGAGGAGTTTTTGGCGAAATTGGAGCCGCGGTTGGCGGCGTTGCGCGGTCGACTTTATGACGTTGCGCACGACGCTTCGGAGGCGGCGGGCCGCCTCGGCGCGGAGTGGGCGGAGCGGCTGGGGCTGCGTCCCGGGATTCCCATCGCGATGGGGGAAATGGACGTGCATTACGGGGCGATCGGGTCGGGCATCGCCGAGGGGACGCTGGTGAAGGTGATCGGGACATCGACGTGCGATTGCTGCGTGGTCGCGGCCGATCGAGACATCGCGGACATTCCCGGGATCTGCGGAATCGTGAAGGGAGCGATTTTGCCCGGGTTTTACGGCATTGAGGCGGGGCAGTCGGCGGTTGGCGACATTTTCCGCTGGTGGGTCGAAGACGTGTGCCGGGGCGATGGGGCGATGCACGGGCAGTTGACGGCCGAGGCGGCGAACTTGAAACCGGGTGAGAGCGGCTTGCTGGCGCTCGATTGGAACAACGGTAATCGGACGATTTTGGTGGATCAGCGACTGACGGGGTTGTTGCTCGGGCAGACTTTGCACACGACGCGGTCGGAGATCTACCGGGCGCTCATCGAGGCGACGGCGTTCGGAGCGCGGATGATCATCGAGCGGATCGCGGACTACGGAGTGCCGATCGAGCGGATCGTCTGCGCGGGTGGTATCGCGGAGAAGAATCCGATGCTCATGCAGATTTACGCCGACGTGACGGGGCGGGAAATGCGGATCGCGGCGTCCTCGCAGGCGTGTGCGCTCGGTGCGGCGGTCGCGGCGGCGGTGCTGGCGGGTGCCGACGCTGGCGGGCACACAGACTTCTCGACGGCGCAGGCGGCGATGACGTTTCTCAAGGAAGACGTGTATCGCCCCGATCCAGAAGCGGCGGCGGTTTACGACCAATTGTTCGCGATTTACGGACAGGTCCACGACGCGTTTGGCGGTGTTGACGTGGGCGATCTCGGATCGGTGATGAAGGACCTGCTCACGATCCGTGAGCGGCAGGCGCGTCGAGTTTAATTAGTTCCAACGATCATTATGAAAGCACCCATTCATTCCGCGCCGGACCTGGAGGTCTGGTTTGCCACCGGCAGTCAGCATCTCTACGGCGAGGAGACGCTGCGGCAGGTCGACGCGAACAGTCGTGCCATCTTGGCGGGACTTGGCGGGGCACTACCGATCCGCGTGGTGTTCAAAGAAGTTCTCACGGGGCCGGAAGCGATCCGGGCGTTGGCGCTTGAGGCGAATTCGACTGCGAAATGCGCGGGTCTCATTTTTTGGATGCACACCTTTTCGCCCGCGAAGATGTGGATTGGCGGCCTGGCGGCGCTGCGAAAGCCATTTCTTCATCTGCACACGCAGGCCAATCGCGACCTTCCGTGGGGCGAAATCGACATGGATTTCATGAACACGAACCAGGCCGCGCACGGCGATCGGGAGTTTGGCTTCATCGGGGCGCGAATGCGGATTGAGCGGAAGATCGTGGTGGGGCATTGGTCCGACGAGCGGGTTCAGGGCGAGATCGCGACGTGGATGCGGGCGGCGCGGGCGTGGCACGATTGGCAGGGTGCGAAATTCGTCCGAATCGGCGACAACATGCGACAGGTCGCGGTGACCGAGGGAAACAAGGTGTCGGCAGAGATTCAGTTCGGATTTTCCGTCAATACCCACGGCGTTGGCGACGTTGCGGCGTTCGTGGACGCGGTGAGTGACGAGGCTGTCGGCGACCTGGTCGGCGAATACGCGGACTCGTACACAATGCACGCGTGTTTGCGGGCGGGCGGGGACCGGCATGAGTCGGTGCGGGATGCGGCTCGGATTGAACTGGGGCTGCGAGCGTTTTTGGTGGACGGAGGCTACAAAGGGTTCACCGACACTTTCGAGGATTTGCACGGGTTGAAGCAGCTGCCCGGGATCGCTTCGCAGCGGTTGATGGCCGACGGGTATGGGTTTGGCGGCGAGGGGGATTGGAAGACGGCGGCGCTGGTGCGGGCGATGAAGGTGATGGCGGCGGATCTGCCGGGAGGCGTCTCGTTCATGGAGGATTACACTTATCATCTGGCACCGGGTGCGGAGCTGGTGCTCGGGTCGCACATGCTGGAGATCTGCCCGTCGATCGCCGCGGGGAAACCGACGTTGGAGGTTCATCCGTTGGGAATCGGCGGGAAGGAGGATCCGGCTCGGCTGGTCTTCGATTCCCCGGCTGGTCGCGGCCTCAACGCGTCGCTGATTGATTTGGGGAATCGCTTCCGACTGCTGGTCAATACGGTCGATGCGGTCGAGCCGCCGGAGCCTTTGCCGAAGTTGCCGGTGGCGCGGGTGGTGTGGAAGCCGCTGCCGGATTTTGTGACGGCCTGCGCGGCGTGGATCACTGCGGGAGGGGCGCATCATACGGGATACAGTCGCGTGGTGACGCCGGAGCATCTCGATGATTTCGCGTCGATGGCCGGGATCGAACTCGTGTCGATCGACGAGCGAACGGTGTTGCGTGACTTTAAGCGCGAGTTGAAGTGGAGCGAGGTTTACGAGCATCTGGCCGGGGGCGTTGGGGGACGGCGATGAGTCGATTCGAGGCGATCCGGGAGGAATGTTGCGAGGCCAACCGGGGGTTGCCCGCCGTGGGACTCGTTGATCTGACCTTTGGCAACGTCAGTGTGTTGGACGTGGCGGCGGGTGCGTTTGCGATCAAACCGAGTGGCGTCGCCTACGACGCGTTGCGACCGGAGGACATGGTGATCGTCGATCTGGACGGCGAGGTCGTGGAGGGGAAGTTGCGGTTCTCCTCGGATACGCCGACGCATCGACATTTGTTCCGAGAATTTCCTGGGGTGAGGTCGGTGGTTCACACGCACTCCCGGCACGCCGTGGCCTTCGCGCAGGCGGGGCGGGAGATTGCGTGCTTCGGGACGACGCACGCGGATTATTTTCACGGTCCGGTGCCGCTGACGAGGGCGATGACGGCGGCGGAGATCGCGAACGATTACGAATGGAATACCGGGGCCGTAATTGCCGAGAGGTTTGCGGGCATCGCGCCGCTCGACGTGCCTGCGGTGCTCGTGCGTGGGCACGGGCCATTTGCGTGGGGGGTGAGCGCGGCGAAGGCGGTGGAAACCGCGCAAGCGTTGGAGATCATCGCGCAGATGGCGCGCGATACGGTGTTGCTCGATCCCGGGGCGTGCCCGCTGCCGCGGGGGCTGCACGACAAGCACTTCCTGCGCAAGCACGGGGCGGGAGCGTATTATGGTCAGGGCGGCGGTCCCCAACCCAAGGATTGACGGGTTCGGGAGTTCGGAGCAATAAGGACGAAACTCTTTTTTTATGAAACTTGCTCCCCTGTTCCTCTTCGCCGGTTTGGTTGCTTTCACGGTCGGCTGTGCGACCAAGTCGGACAAATACCCTGAGCCGAAGAGCTTGCGGGCCCAATTTGACAAGGCGGACTCGAACGAGGACGGCAAAGTTTCGAAGGAAGAGTTCGGCATTTTGCGGGTTGAGGATGCGTTCAAACTTTTTGACGACAACGAGAATGGCGTGATCACGGTCGACGAGTTCGTGGCTTCGGGCGGATCGCGAAAAGCCTTCGAGATGCTGGATGAGAACGGCAACGGGGAGATTACGCTCGGGGAAGCGATGGGCAGCCGGGTCGTGATGGACTCCATGCTGACGACCTTTTACGAGGCGGACAAGGACAGCGACGGAACCGTGACGCTCGCCGAGGCGTTGGCTTACCGGCAGGCGGTAAGAGAATACACCGGAAACAACCCGGAGATCTAGCGGACCATCGGGTTCTACCCGAAGAAGGACTTCTTCGGGTGGCTGACGAGGAGCGCGAGAAAGGTGAGGTCTTCCGGGCCGGGATTGCGGATGGCGATCTGGTGGTCGGGCGGGGCCTGAATGGTGTCGTGGGTCGTGAGTGTGTGGCGGTCCTTGCCGTCGAGAACTTCGGCGGTGCCGGAGAGGATGACGAAAATTTCTTCCGTGTTGGCGTGGGACTTTGGTCCCCAGCTGTGGCCGGGCGGCAGGTGATTGATCGCGAGGGCGGCGAGCGGCGAACGGTCTTCGCCGCGAGTGAGGAAACGGGACGTGGCTTCGCCGTGACCACCGCGGACGGCGGTGGCGCGATGCAAGGGTTGGTCGGCGGAGCGGATGATCATTCGGTCGGGATTGGTTTGAGGGGCTGGATGGCGAGTCCTCCGGAGGTCATTTGCCAGGTCAGTCCAGCGGCTGCGCAGAGCTTGTCGAGGGCGGTGAGAAACGAGTCGTTTTTCGTGGTGAGGGAGATCGAAGCCGGGGACGGGGGCCATTTGGCGAACATGCTGGTGCCAGTCGACAGTCGGGCTTTGCGTTTGATCTGAAACAGGTATTCAACGACTTCGCGGGGCGACGCGTCGATGAATTCGTGATCGGGGATTTCGACCGATTCGAGCGCGGGGATGATTCGGGCGTAGACGGCGGGCGTGCACGTTGGCGGCAGTTCGTGGATGCCGGCGGCGGGGGACGGGAGCGTGGCAAAGAGAACGAGTAGGCTGGCGAGGGAGGCGGCTTTCATTTCGTCTGAGGAACTGATAACGGCTTCGGATGAAGACGGCGAGGGAGTTGATGCGAGCGGCGGAGCGGTTGAGGGACGCGGTGGACGGGCTGCGGTTCGGTGAGCCGGTGACGCACGTCTATAATCCGCTCAATTACGCGTGGGCGGCGCATCGGTCATTCATCGAGCGATTTGGCGAAGGACGGAAGCGGGTGATCTTTCTGGGAATGAATCCCGGGCCATTCGGGATGGCGCAAACCGGGGTCCCGTTTGGCGAGGTTGCGGCCGTGCGGGATTGGATGGGGATCGGAGCGGCTGTCGGGAAGCCGCCGGTCGAGCATCCGAAACGGTTGGTCGAAGGGCTGGATTGCAGGAAATCGGAGGTGAGCGGTCGGCGCCTTTGGGGATTGATGGCGGAGCGGTTCGGTTCGGCGGAGGCATTCTTCGCGGAGCATTTCGTGGTGAATTATTGTCCCTTGGTTTTCATGGAAGAAACCGGACGAAATCGGACCCCGGACAAGCTGCCGACGGCGGAAAAGGCGGCGCTGGGGGTGGCCTGCGATGCGCATCTGTCGGCGGTCGTCGGCGCGTTGCAACCGGAGTGGTGCGTGGGGGTCGGGGCTTATGCAACGGCGTGTCTGGAGCGCGTGGTGCCGAACGGTCCGCAGATCGGGACGGTGTTGCACCCGAGTCCGGCCTCGCCCGCGGCGAATCGGGGCTGGGCGGAGGCGGCGACCAGGCAGCTGCTGAAGGCGGGTATCTGGAAGGCGTGAGGGGTCGAGTCCGGTCTTACGGGAGACGAAGCTGGGGGAGACTTTTGGGAGTCCAGGGATTGATCGTGTAGTCGGAGTGACGGATGGTGGCGGCCCGGTCCCGGCAGAGGTGAAGGGCGGTCCCGACGTCGAAACCGAGGTGATGGGGCGCGAAGGGGGTGAGATTTTTTGCCGCCAGATCGAAGAGCCGGGAAGCGGGCGGGAGACGACGACCGTGGACGCGATGGGTGGGGTGGAGATGCTGATGGCGGAGATGGACGAAGGCTCCGGCGAGCTGGATGAGGCCTTTGTAGTAGGTCCAATTGGCGTCGGTGGTGGCGAGCCAGAGTTGCTCGAGGACGTCGTGGGCCTCGTAATACTCGCCGCGATTGAAGCAGGTGAAGTAGCCCGCGTAGCACGGATGCCAGGTGGAGTCGGTACTCGGTGTGAGCGAATCGACGAAGCTTTGGACGCGGTCGGATTTTTTCATGTGCGGGTCGGGGTCTCGGTGTGGTAGAGGGTAGATCTTGCAGGGATTTGCTTTCCAATCGCGCTCATCGGCCCGCTGCTCCAGGCCGGAACCGGCCAATAGTTGGCCGGGGTTCGTTTTTCCCCGATGACCGGAGGACAAGCGACGTTAATTGGGTGCGCGATGCTATTGGCGGTTGGGTCGGCGGCATTTTCGGCGTTTGAGACCGCGATTTTCTCTCTGAACGAGGAGCGGCGCAAGAAACTGCGGTCGCGTTCGCCGCGGCGGGCGGACGCGCTTTCGGACCTGCTCGACCGGCCGGACGAGGTGGTGAACTCGATGGTCCTCGCGAACACGTTGACGAATCTGCCGCTGATCGTGGTGACGTTATTTTTGTTGGATGAGTTTAGGGAGGCCGAGAGCCGCTTGGGCTGGGGGCCGTTCTTGGTGGTTTTTGGAGTGATCATCGTGTGTTGCGACCTGCTGCCGAAATTAGTCTCGCTGGCGGCGCCGATCCGGACAGCTCGGCTGGGGATTCCGTTGATTGAGTTCGTCGTGCCGTTGCTGTCGCCGATTTGCGTGGGATTGCAGGCGTTCTGTGAGCGGATCGTTGGGGCGGTGTTGCCACAGCGGCTGCGACCAATGCCGCATTTGACGGACGCAGAGCTGGAGACACTGGTCGAGATCGGACGGTCCGAGGGAACGATCGAGGAGGCGGAGAGTCGGCTGATCGCGGAGCTGATGAAGCTGGCCGGGGAGCCGGCAAAGCATTGCATGACGCCCCGGACGGACGTGTTTTTCCTGCCGGACGACCTGACGAACGAGGAAGCGGCTGAGGCGGTGCGGCGGAAGCGCTACCGACGAGTGCTCGTGAGAGGCGAAACACCGGATGACGTCACCGGGCTGCTGGACGTGAAAAATTTTCTCCTGGACCCGGATAAATCCTATCTCGAGCACTTGATACCGCCTTCCTACGTGCCGGAAACCATCAACGCGCTGGATTTATTGCGGTCGTTCCTCAATCGACGGCAGCGCTTCGCGATCCTCGTGGATGAATTTGGTGGGATCGAGGGGATCGTGACGTTGTCTGATTTTGTCGAAGAGCTGCTGGGCGAAGAGGGGCCGGATGCCGGGAGCGAACTTTACATTGAGTCGTTGGGAAACGACCGCATCGTGGCGGCGGGGAACGCTCGGATGGATGATTTGAGAGAACTTCTCAAATGGGAGGGCGAGGAGGCTGGGGCGGATTCCATCGGGGGTTTCGTGGTTGAGCACCTTGGGGTGTTGCCGCGGCCGGGGACGATTCTGACGGTGGACGGGTGGCGGATCACCGTGCGGCGGGCGACGCGGAAGCGGATCAAGGAAGTGCTCATCGAGCCGGCTCCAGACGGGGCGGGTCCGGTCGAACTGGAGCCGGCGGGCGAGGGGATGATGGGATGATCTGGTTTGCGATCGTGGCGTGTCTGGTCATTTCGTTCACGTTTTCGGGTATTGAATCCGGGGTGCTCTCGGTGAACCGAGTTCGCTTGCGGCATTACGCGCTGAAGGGCGAGCAGGCGGCGTTGCAATTGGACGCGCTGCTGGGGCGGATTGAGCGGCTGATGATCACCGTCATTCTGGTGACGAACGCGATGAACGTCTTGGCGGTGGCGCTGATCTACTCGGAATTCACGCGTTGGCTGGGGAGTGCGGGGGCGGTGCTTTCGGTGGTCGTCCTCTTGCCCGTGTTCGTGGTGGTGCTGGAATTTTTGCCCAAGGCGATCTTCCGGCAATTTCCTTATCGAACCCTCGTCGTGTTCGCGCGAATCCTGACCTTCACGCATTTGGTGTTGGGTCCCTTGGTCAACGCCGGTGCCTGGGTTCTCCGGCCGGTTTTCCGCGCCGGTCGTGAGCCGAGGCGGCGAGGGATCGTCGGAATCGAGGAACTGAAGCGGGTGGTGGCGGACAGCGCGGAGCGGGGGCAGATGACGGAACCCGAGCGGGCATTCATCCAAAATGTGATCGAGTTTCGCGAGGCAAAGGTCCGAGATGTGATGTTGAGAACGGAGCAGATCACGACCGTGGCGCCGGGGACTCCGGTGACCGAGGTTCTGGATTTGGCGCGGCGGACCGAGGCGGATCGCTTCCCCGTCCTGGAGGAAAGCGGAGAGGTGTCGGGGATCGTGCGGGTCTTTGATCTGTTGCGGGACGACGTGCGAGCGGGGCGGGCGAAATCGTACGCACGGCGGCCCGTGATGGTCGCGGCGGATGAGCGGGCGCTCGAGGCCCTCCGAAAGCTGCGCGCGGCGCGAATGCAGCTCGGCATCGTGGTGAGTGCGGAGGGGCGGCCGACCGGGACGGTGCACACCGAGGCCCTGGTGCGACGATTGCTCACGGGGCGGAAGTGATCGGGTCGACCGAGGGTCGGGGAATTGGCTGCGGTTTCGAGGCAGGTCGGATCGGGCGGGGAGGTCGACGGAGAAGGAATTTGCCCGGGGGCGTTGACGCGGCTTGCGTGGGCGGGGCCGATGTTTTTTATTAACCGGCTATGTCGTCACCAGAAGCCGCACCCGTTTTTTCGCGAAAGAATCCTTTTCCCGCTCCGATGACCGTCAATCGGCGGCTGACGCTGGATGGATCGGAGAAAGATACCCGCCACTTTGAGATTTCTTTGGAGGGTTCGGGTTTGAGCTACGAGGTGGGGGATTCGCTTGGGGTGTTTCCGAAGAACGATCCGGTGTTAGTCGGGCAGATTCTCGACGCGCTTGATTTCACGGGCGACGAGCCGGTTCTGAATCCGGCGGGCGAGACTGTGCCAATCCGGCAGGCGCTGACGGAGAGTTACATCATCACGAGCCCGTCAAAACAGTTGCTGACGGCGATCTCGGAGAAGGATTCCAGCGCGGTGTTTTTGAAGGATTTGCTCGATCCGCTGGTGAAGACGGAACTCGACACTTGGCTGTGGGGGCGTGACGTCCTGGACGCGCTGACGGAGTTTACCGCGGCGAAATTTACGCCGGAGGAGTTCGTGGCTGTGTTGCGGAAGTTGCAGGCGCGGCTCTATTCGATCGCCTCGTCGCAGAAGGTCGTCGGTGAGTCGGTGCATTTGACGGTCGCGCTGGTCCGGTACCACGCTTTGAACCGCGAGCGCGCGGGCGTCGCGTCGGTGTATCTCGGCGAGCGCACGGCGGACCCGGAGCGGGTTGCCGTTTTTGTCCATAACGCGAAGCATTTCCGGGTGCCCGAGGACCCGGCGACGGACATGATCATGGTCGGGCCGGGGACCGGGATCGCGCCGTTCCGCGCGATGCTGCAGGAGCGCAAAGTGAGCGGGGCGTCGGGGCGGAATTGGTTGTTCTTCGGCGAGCAGCGGTCGGCGACCGATTTTCTCTACCGCGATGAGTTCGAGGGTTACGCGGCTGACGGGTCGTTGCATCGGTTCGACACGGCGTTTTCGCGGGATCAGGACTACAAAATTTACGTTCAGCATCGAATCCTCGAGCAGGCGGACGAACTCTTCGCTTGGCTGGAAGGCGGAGCCTTGTTTTACGTCTGCGGTGACGCGGCGCGGATGGCGAAGGACGTGGACTCAGCGCTCCACGAAGTCGTCGAGCGGGCTGGAGGGAAGTCAAAGGAAGAGGCGATCGAATACATCGATGCCCTGAAGAAGGCGAAGCGCTACAAGAAGGACGTTTATTGATTCGTTTTGATCATCGCTCCCGCGATCCCGAAATGAAGTTCAAAACTCCGACCCTCGATTTGCAACGCGCGTGAAGAACATCCACTTCCTCGGAGTTTGCGGGACGGCGATGGGCGCGGTCGCGGCTGCCATGCGCGATGCGGGTTACGTGGTGACCGGGCAGGACTCGTCGGTCTATCCGCCGATGTCGACCTTCCTGGAGGAAAAGGGCGTCGAGATCACGAGCGGATTTGATCCGGCGGACATTCCGGAATCGACGGAGATCGTCGTGGTGGGAAACGCGATGTCGCGGGGTAACGAAGCCGTCGAGGCGGTGCTCAACCGAAAACTTCTCTACGTGTCGATGCCGGAGGCGTTGAAGCAATTCTTTCTCCGCGGGCGGCACAATCTGGTGGTCGCCGGAACCCACGGGAAGACGACGACAACCTCGATGCTAGCGTGGATCTTCGAGAGCGCGGGCCGGGAACCGGGTTATCTCATCGGAGGCATTCCGGCGAACCTCGGTCAGGGGGCCTGTCTGCGGGACTCGAAGTATTTCGTGATCGAGGGGGACGAATACGACACCGCCTTCTTTGATAAGCGCTCGAAGTTCGTTCACTACCTTCCTGAGTTGGTGATTCTCAACAACATTGAATTTGATCACGCCGACATTTTTCGTGACCTCGATGCGATCAAGACGAGCTTCCGCCACTTGCTGAACATCGTCCCGAGTGAGGGGATGGTGTTGCTTAACGCCGACGACCCGAACTGCGTCGACGTCGCGCGGTCGAGTCCGGCTCCGATCGTGGAGGTTGGATTTTCGGAGAACGCGGGTAACCGCATTTGCCACGTTCAGCACGGCGCGGAGGGCGTATCGTTCGAGTTGTTTGGCGAGCGGTTCGATCTGCCGATGCTGGGCGATTTCAACATTCGCAACGCGGCGATGGCGGCGTCGGCAGCGCTTTTCTACGGAATTAGCGCGGATCAAATTCGCGCGGCTCTCGCGAGTTTCAAGGGGATTAAACGTCGTCAGGAAGTGCGTGGTGAAGCGGGTGGTGTCAAGGTGATCGATGACTTCGGCCACCACCCGACGGCAATTCGCGAGACCCTTGCTGGGCTGCGGCAGCGCTACGCGGGGGCGAAGTTGTGGGCGATTTTCGAGCCGCGGTCGAACACGACGCGACGGTCGGTTTTTCAGGACACACTGCCCGCGGCGTTCGCGCAGGCTGACGGAGTTTTTCTCGCGCAGGTCGCGCGGCTCGAGCAGATCGCCGAGGCGGATCGTTTGGACCCCGGGCGGGTGGTCGCGGATATCGCGGCGGACGGTCGGCCGGCCTTCTACGAACCGACGGCGGCGGACATCGTCGAGCGGGTCGTGCCCATGGTCGCGAGCGGCGACGTGATCGTTGTCTTCAGCAACGGGGGTTTCGACGGAATTCACGAAAAATTGCTGACGGCGCTGGCGTCGCGCTAGTCGAAGATCCTTTTTCCTCGCCAAGGTTGGCGGATCTTCTGATCATCAGCGGTTCGCATGAACGAAGAACTGCAGAAAGTCGTCGAATCCGAAAAATTAACGCCTGGCGCGGCGGAGAAAATAGATCGATTGGCCCCGGGGGCCTATTGCCAGCACAAGAGCTGGGGATTTGGAAAAGTAGCGGAGTGGAACCTCCTCACGGGCCAGATTTTCATCGATTTCGCCAACAAGAAAGCACACCCGATGCAGCTCGAATACGCGTCGGAGACGTTGACGTTCATTCCGGCGGATCACGTTCGTGCGCAGCTTGCTGCTGACCCGGAAGCGGTCAAAAAGCGGGCGAAAGAAGATCCTGCCGGCCTCGGGATCGACACGCTCCGCAGTCTCGGCGGGCGGGCGACCACCGAGCAGATTCAGGCACTTTACGTGCCGCACGAGATGGACGCGGCGGCATTCAAGAAATTCTGGGATGCAGCGAAGAAGAAACTGAAGTCCGATCCGCACGTTCATTTTCCTGGTAAAAAATCGGAGCCGATCGAGTTGCACGACGAACCGGTCGATCAGGGCGCGAAGCTCATCACGCAGTTTAACGATGCGCGTCATCCGAAGGATCAAGTCCTCGCACTGGATCTGATCGTCAAGTCTTCCGACGAACTCGCGGGAGCCGAAGAAATGCAGAAGCTCGCAGCACAGATCGAAGACGTGGCGGGCAAGGGCGTGCGGCTGCACTCGGTCCAATCGCTCGAGATGCTTCTGGCCCGCGACGAAATCGTCGAGCGCCAGGACGGGGTCGCCGCCGGCGACGACGCCGCGGTTGTCGGGGATGTGCTGAAGGGAGAGCAGAGCCGTTTGCCGGTCTTGTTTTCCAACCTCCCAGCGGCGAAGCACCGGAAAATTCTCACTCACTTCAAGACCGCCTTCCCGGAGTCCTGGAAGGAACGGGCGCTCGATCTGGCGCTCATGGCCAGCCCGCGTTTGGTGCAGGAGATTTCCCGCCTCTTCGCCAACGAAGGCCTGACCGAAGAATTTCGTGACTCGCTCGACAAGTGGATTCGCGAGCGTCGGATGTCGCCCGAGGTACTTCTCTGGTTCTGTCGTGAGCGCGGCGGGGATTTCCCCGAATTGTTCACGATGGAGATTTTCAGCGCGATTCTGGCCTCGCTCGAGCAGGACATGCTGAGCGACGTGACTCGCGGGACGAAGCTCCACGACCTCGTGATGGACGACAAGACGTTGGTCGCTGATCTCTTTGGAATCGCGAATCTCGACGATGTGCGCGACGCGGTTCGGAAGCTCAAGTTGACGACGGTCTTCGACGATTTGGACAAGCGGTCGTTGCTAGCTCGCATCATCAAATTGCACCCGGAGGTGCAGAGTATGGTGACCGGGCAGGAAGAAGAGCGGGACGATAGCCTCGTGGTTTCGTGGGCGAGCCTCGAGCGCCGCCGTAAGGAGTACGAGGATCTCATCAACAAGCAGATCCCGCAGAATACGAAAGATATCAGCATTGCCCGATCCTACGGCGATCTGCGCGAGAACTTCGAATTCAAGTCCGCCAAGCAGCAACAGGGCGTCCTGCTTCGCCGGAAGGCGGAGATGGAGCGCGAACTGTCGCTCTCCCGGGGCACAAATTTCGAGGATATCGACACTGCGAAAGTGGGGATCGGCACGATTGTCGATTTGGTGGACGTGGAGTCCGGTGACAAGGAGACGTATTCGATCCTCGGCGCGTGGGATTCATTCCCGGAAAAGGGGATCGTCTCGTACCAAGCCGCGATCGGTCAGGCGCTCAACGGGAAAGGCCCGGGCGAAGTCGCGGAGATTCCGGCCGACGAGGGCACCCGGAAGGTGCGCGTCGAGAACATCCAGGCTTTTAAAGATCTTGAACTGCTCGGTTCGACTGATGAGGTTGAATCGCAGCCCGTGCTGCCGTAGTTCTTCGCCATCGAGCGACTCACACCACAACCCTTCGATTGACCCTTTTCATGTCCGATACCACGATCATTTCACTCAAAGCCCGCGAAATCCTCGATTCACGCGGTAACCCAACCGTCGAAGTCGACGTCGAACTTCTCGGCGGTGCCGTGGGTCGCGCCGCCGTGCCAAGTGGCGCGAGTACTGGCGAGCATGAGGCCGTTGAGCTTCGCGACGGTGCGAAGTCGCGTTACCTCGGCAAAGGAGTGACCAAAGCCGTTGCCAACGTCCACAAGTTGATCGCTCCCGAAGTCGTTGGAATGGACTCGCTCGACCAAGTGGCGCTCGATAAGTCGATGATCGCCCTCGATGGCACGTCGACCAAAAGCAAGCTCGGTGCGAACGCCGTGCTTGGCGTGTCGCTGGCCGCCGCCAAGGCATCAGCGATGCAGCTCGGGCAGCCGCTCTACAAATATCTCGGCGGCCCGAACGCCAAGGTGTTGCCCGTGCCGATGATGAACATTCTCAACGGTGGCGCGCACTCTGATGCGCCGATCGATTTCCAGGAGTTCATGATCATTCCGAAGGGACTCGGATCATTCTCGGAGGCTCTTCGTTGCGGGGCGGAAGTTTTTCACGCCCTCAAAGCCGTGCTGAAGGGTCGCAACCTCTCGACCGCGATCGGCGACGAAGGAGGCTTTGCCCCGTCGCTCGATTCCGTCGAAGACGCGCTCGACTCGATTGCCAAGGCGGTGAAGAACGCCGGCTACAAGTTTGGGAAAGAGGTTTTCATCGGTCTCGACTGCGCCGCCTCGGAGTTTTTTGACAAGGAGAAGAAAAAGTACGTTTTCAAGAAGTCAGATGGTTCGAAGCGAACTTCCGACGAAATCGTCGACTATTACGCCGGTCTTTGCGCGAATTACCCGATTATTTCGATCGAGGATGGCTGCGACGAAAACGACTGGAAGGGGTGGAAGACGCTGACCGACAAGATTGGCAGCGACGTGCAGCTTGTGGGTGACGATCTCTTCGTGACCAACGTTGAATTTCTGCAGAAGGGCATCGACAGGGGGGTCGCGAACTCGATTCTCGTGAAGGTGAATCAGATTGGGTCCCTCACGGAGACATTCGACGCCATCGAACTCGCCAAGGAGCACAGCTACACCGCGGTGATCAGTCATCGTTCCGGCGAAACCGAAGATACGACCATCGCCGACATTGCCGTTGCGACGAACGCGGGCCAGATCAAAACCGGGTCCCTGTGCCGGACGGATCGCGTTGCGAAATACAATCAGCTTCTCCGCATCGAGGAAGAACTCGGCGCCAGCGCGATTTACGGCGGCAAAATGCGTTAAGTTTGCTACGTTTCTCCGCATGAGGCCCGGAACGGCGAGACCCGATTTTCGAAAGCGCCGCGAGACCGACTTCTGGAACGCGGTCAACAAGCTCATCTTTGGCCTCTGCGCCGTCGGCGGACTGGTTCTCATTGGTCTGCTCGCCTATCCCGAGCTGCGCCGCATCGACGAGATGGAGAAAAACGTCATCGATTTGGAGGCCGAGCGGGACGCTGAGTCGCTGCTTCTTCAAAAGCAGAGACGGGAAGAGAAGTGGCTGAAAGAAGATCCGGCGTACGTCGAGCTGCTGGCTCGCGAAAAATTTGGGATGATGAAAGAGGGCGAGACCGTCTTTCGACTCGATGAGGAAGTGCCTCCGGTCTTCATTCCTGAGGAGCCGGGGGCGACGGTGCCCGGGCCTTCCCAGAAATAATTATGTCAGTAGTAGAAATCGCTTCGATCAATACCTCCGAACTAGCCGACCGCGTCGGCGAGTTGCGGAGGTATCTTTGACTTACCCGACCTCGTCAAACAGCTGGAGGAGATCGAGGCCCGCATGACGGCGCCTGATTTCTGGGATCACAAGGAAAAGGCCCAGGTGGCCATGGAGCGCATCTCCGAGCTTCGCGGGAAGATCACGCCGTTTCGCGAAATCGAGACGCGGCTTGAAGACCTGGAGGTGATGCGCGAACTCGCCGCTGAGGAGGAGGACCCGGCGGTCCGGACGGCGACTCTCAACGAGCTGAAGGGCGATTTCGACCGGTTATCGGCCGACCTAGCGAAGTTCGAACTCCGGCAATTCTTGAGTGGGGAATTCGACAGCAATCCGGCGTTTGTCACGATTCACGCCGGTGCCGGCGGGACGGAGTCCTGTGATTGGGCCGACATGTTGCTGCGAATGTATCAGCGCTGGATGGAGCGGAGCGGGATCTCCAGCGAGGTCGTCGACATTCAGGAGGGGGACGAGGCCGGAATCAAAAGCGTGACCCTCCGAATGACCGGCGAGTATGCATACGGCTACCTTTCCTGTGAGCGGGGGGTTCACCGGCTCGTGCGGATCTCCCCGTTTGATTCCGCCAAGCGGCGGCACACCTCCTTTGCGAGTGTGGACGTGACTCCGGAGATCGAGGATGCGCCCATCGAAGTCGACGAGAAGGATCTCAAAATTGACACTTATCGAAGTGGTGGCAAGGGGGGGCAGAACGTGAACAAAGTTGAGACGGCGGTCCGGTTTACCCACCTGCCGACCGGGTTGGTGGTAGCTTGCCAAGCTGAGCGGAGTCAGCTCAAGAATCGAAATCTGGCGATGAAGATTCTCAAGGCGAAGCTCTACCAACTAGAAGCCGACAAGAAGCGGGCCGAGGCGGAGCGCGAATATGACCAGAAAGGTGAGATCGGCTGGGGTAGCCAGATTCGGTCCTACGTTTTTCAGCCGTATCAGATGGTGAAAGATCTTCGGACGGGGGTTCAAACCAGCGACATCCAGGGCGTGATGGATGGTGAGATCGACGGATTTATCGAAGGGAAATTGCGCGGACTGACGTATCAGAAAGGCGTTTCGGACGACGACGAGTAGCGAGATGTGCGCCCGGTTCGATCTTAACGACAGGCGGCTGGCCCCGGGGCGTTCGATTGGTGCCTGGGTGGGACCGGGGCGTGGTGAACGTTTTGTTTGGGCGGGATTTGCCAGGCGGGAATCCCTGGGTTGGTGGACGCGGAAGGGCGGGGGCCTGGTCGACATACCAGCGACCCGCTACGCGGAACGGTCGCGGGTGACGGGGGAACTCGTCTGGGCGGATCTCCCCGAGGGATTTGTGATTCGGGGCCTCCTCGATCCGAATGACGGTCAACCGCTGGTGAAGGTTGTGACGCGGGCGTGCGACGCGAAGGATCTTGAGTTCTTCGGTCACGATCGAATCTGCGTCGTCGAAGAACCGCGGTTTTCGGATGAGCCGGTTAACGGCCAGGAGACGAGTCAGAGGACGCTGTTGTGACCCGCGTTGTTCACGTGATCTGCCGGCGGTTGGTGATGTCGGCGAGTTTTGATCGTTGCCGGGTCGAAGTTGATGATCGGCGGGGCGGGAGGGTGGTGCTGGCTTTGCTGACGGTCGTCTGGCTTTCGTCCTGCGCGTCATTTTCGCCGCCACGAAAACTCGAGCGGGACTACCTTGAGCGCGCGGAGACACGCAGCGACGGGATCGTGACGGTGTCGGCGGTGGTGCTGACGGACCGGGAAAGCGACCGGGCGTTTGGGACGCGATTGGCTCGGAATGATATCCAGCCCGTGTGGATCGAGGTCGAGAATCGTGGCGACGAGGAATTGCTCCTCATGCAGATCGCGGTTGATCCGAATTACTTTTCCCCTTCGGAGGCCGCGTGGAGGAGTCGGCGTCTCCTGGAACGGCGGTCGCAGGAGAAGATGAAGTATTTCGCGGAGCGACAGATCCCGACGGTGGTCCCGCCGCGTCGGAGAGTGGGAGGATATCTTTTCACGAACCACGATCCCGGCGTGAAGGCGTTCACCGTGCAGCTGATCGGTGATCAAGAGAGTCACAGCTTCAATTTCGAGCAGGCCATTCCCGGGCTGCGGACGGATTTTGATCGGGGCACGGACGTGGCGAAGCTGAAGGCGGTGGCCACGGAGAATCTGGACACGGCGGGCTTGCGTCGATACTTGGAAGAACTCCCGCCGACGGTGCTGGGTGGCGACCGCCGATCGCCGGGCGATCCTTTGAACCTGGTAATTGTCGGGGATGCGCCGCTGGTGTTTTCCACGTTTGCGCGGCGCGGGTGGGACGTGACCGAAGCGCTGACTTTTCGGAGCGCCTGGCGGACCGTGCTTTCGACGTTGTTCAAATCGGCCTACCGAACGTCGCCGGTGTCGCCACTGTTTCTCTTCGACCGTCGGCAGGATTTTGCGCTGCAGAAGGCGAGGGGATTCGTGGATGAACGGAATCACCTGCGATTGTGGCGGGCACCCGTTGATTACGAAGGGGTGCCCGTCTGGGTGGGACAGATCAGCCGTGACATCGGCATTAAATTAACGACGCGGACGGTGGTGACGCACAAGGTGGATCCAGAAATCGACGAGGCGCGAGTTTACTTGCTGCAGGATCTGATTGTCGCGGGCGGAGCGGATGCGGTCGGTTTTGCCAAGGGGGTCGGGGCCTCGACGCGGGAAGCGCCCCGGAAGAATTTCACGCACGATCCCTATTTTACCGACGGCCTCCGCTTGGTGGTTTTTTTAACGCGGGAGCCGACGGCGGAAGATGAGATCGACTGGGTGGATTGGGAATGGCCAACGCTGCGCTACGAAGGAGTGGTGAATGTCGAGGTGGATTGAGTTGACCCTCGGTTAGCTCACAAGCGGGAGATGAGAAGTTCCCTTTGGAAGATGAGTTCCTTGGGGAGGTGGGCGTAGAGGCGCATGAAGAGTTCGTCTTGGAGGACGAGTTCCCGGTGCCAATCTTCCGGGCTGATCGTCTGAATCTCGGCGAAGGCTTCTTCGGTCATCTCCGTTTCGAGGCCGCGCATATCGAGATCTTTGTATTCGGGGACCCAGCCGATGGAGGTTTCGAGAGCGTGCGCACCGGATTGGCACCGCTCGACGATCCACTTGAGGACCCGCATGTTGTCCCCGAAGCCCGGCCACATGAAGTTCCCTTCGGAATCCTTCCGGAACCAATTGACGTGAAAAATGCGGGGGATGTGCTTCACCTTGCCGCGCATTTCGAGCCAGTGGGCAAAGTAGTCGCCCATGTTGTAGCCGCAGAATGGGAGCATTGCCATTGGGTCTCGGCGAACGGCTCCGGCAGCTCCCTCGGCGGCGGCGGTGGTCTCCGACCCAACCGTGGCACCGAGATAGACTCCGTGGATCCAGTTGAACGCCTGGAAGACGAGCGGCATGGTGGTGGCCCGGCGTCCGCCGAAAATCATGGCGCTGATCGGAACGCCGTCGGGATTTTCCCAATCGGGGTCGATGATCGGGCAATTGGCGGCTGGAGCGGTGAAGCGGCTGTTTGGGTGGCTGGAGAGAATTTTTTTGCCATTCGCGTCGGTTTGGCCAGGCGTCCAGTCGTTACCGTGCCAGTCGGTGAGGTGGGCGGGGGCGTCCTTGGTCATCCCTTCCCACCAGACGTCGCCGTCGTCCGTGAGCGCAACGTTGGTGAAGATCGTGCCGGATTTGATCGAGTCCATGGCCATGGGGTTCGACGCGTAGGACGTGCCGGGGGCCACGCCGAAGAAGCCGGCCTCGGGGTTGATGGCGTGGAGGCGTCCATCGTCGCCTGGTTTAATCCAGGCGATGTCGTCGCCGACGCAACTGATTTCCCACCCTTCGGCGGCGAGTTCCTTGGGGGGGATGAGCATCGCGAAATTCGTTTTCCCGCACGCGCTGGGGAAGGCGGCGGTGACGTAGGTTTTCGAGCCGGAAGGATCCTTCACGCCGAGAATGAGCATGTGCTCGGCCATCCAACCCTCGTCCCGGGCCATCACGCTGGCGATCCGGAGGGCGAAACATTTTTTGCCGAGGAGGGCGTTACCGCCGTAGCCCGAGCCGTAGCTCATGATGAGGCGTTCTTCGGGGAAATGGGCAATGTGGGTGTCGGCGGGGTTGCAGGGCCACGGCACGTCGGCGGTGCCTTCGGAGAGAGGAGCGCCGACGGAATGGAGGCATTTGACGAAAAATCCGTCGTCGCCGATCTGTTCGAGGACGGCGGCACCCATGCGAGTCATCACGCGCATGTTGGCAACGACGTAGGGGCTATCGCTGATCTCGACGCCGTATTGGGCGATGGGGGAACCGAGTGGACCCATGCAGAAGGGGACGACGTAGAGGGTGCGGCCGCGCATGCATCCTTGGAAGAGTCCGTGGAGCTTGGCTTTCATGGTATCGGGATCTTCCCAATTGTTCGTCGGACCGGCGTCTTTCTTGGTGCGTGAGCAGATGAAAGTGCGGCTTTCGACGCGGGCGACGTCGCGGGGGTCGGAGCGGACGAGAATGGAGTCTGGGCGCTTGGTCGGGTCGAGCCAGAACGCGGCGCCCGAGTCGACGAGGAGCTGGCGCATGCGCTTGTCCTCTTCGACGGAGCCGTCACAGAGGACGACGTCCGCGGGCTCGGTGAGCGCGGCAACTTCGGCCACCCAAGCCTGAAGGTGCGGGTGGGCGGGGCAGAGGGTTTGACATTTTTCAACGAGAGAGAGGCTGGAAGTCATCGGGAGCAGTTTTGGTTGAGGTGGAGAGTTCAAAGGTCGGGGGGCGAGGCGGCAAGGAAACTCGCGATTGCGGGAGAATGATTCCGCCGCGGACACGCGGATGGTTCGACTTGTGCGATGCAGCTTGCACCGATAACTTCGTGAATAACCCGATGCTCGCCGGACGAAACTCAGAGGACTATCACCCGATCACCTGGGTCGGCAGGTATCCGATTTACCTGACGACCGCTCTGGTGGCGTTGCAGGCGCTTTGTCTCTTGGCAACGGCGCTGTTGATGGCGTTTGGCGGGGGCGAGATTTTAGCGGCGCTGGTTTTTTCGAGCACGAGCGTGCTGAATGATTTCACCATCTGGCAGTTCGTGACTTACGCGTTCGTGAACGATCCGAGGGGGGTGATCTGGTTCGTGATTGGCTTGTATTTTCTGTTCGTTTTCGGACGGGAGGTGGAGAAATTTCTGGGACGCACGGAGTTCATCTATCTTTACTTGGCCTTGCTGTTGGCGGCCCCGCTGGTTCTCACGACAGCGGGAGCTCTGGGATACGAGGTCGTTTACTCGGGGGCCAGTGCGATTCATTTTGGGATCTTCGTCGCGTTCGTGGTGATCTACCCGAGTGCGGAAATTTTTTTCGGTTTTCAGGCGAAATGGGTCGCGTTGGTGCTGCTCGCGATCAATTCGATCCAGTATTTGCCGGGGCAACAGTGGGCGGAGTTGAGTGTGCTGTGGGTCGAGTGCGGGTGCGCTTATGGAATGATGCGTCTTCGCGGGGTGAGTGGGTTCGGGATGCCGTTTGAGACCTGGGAAATGAACGCTGAGAAGCCGCCGTCAACGAAAGTGGCGAAGAGGAAGAGAGAAGAAGAAGTCGATCCCTACGAGTCGATCGACCCCTTGCTGGAGAAAATCTCCAAGCAAGGAATCGCTAGTTTGACGAAACGGGAGCGGGAGCGCTTGGAAAAGGCGCGGAGGGCGCTGCTGGATCGGGAGAAGAAAGTATCGTGAGCGACGAGGAACCGAGCGATTCGAAGAAGGCGACGCGGGAGGCGGGGGCGAGCGGGATGCCGCCGCCGAGTCTGAATGATCCGTGCTACGTGAACGCGATGATTCACCTGTACCGGGGGGAATTGGGTCGTATCATGATCTGGCGTCAGCGACTGGACGTGACGACGACTTGGGCGATCACGAGCACGACAACGATCGTGACGGTGGCGTATTCGTTCGAATCGATTCCGCACATCATCTTCTTTTTCAACATTGCTCTGGTGTCCGTGATGCTGTGGATCGAGGCGCGGCGCTTTCGATTTTACGACGCGTTTCGGGGACGGGTGCGGATGTTGGAGTCGCATTTCATGATGCCGATGATCGCTCAGAGCGACCGGCTGCTCGATGGAGAATGGCGACGGTTGGTGTGTCAGGATCTGGTGCTGCCGTGCTTTAAAATTTCGAAGCTTGAAGCGGTGGGGAGGCGGATGAAGCGGAACTACGTGTTCATTTATGCGATCATCGTCGTTGCGTGGTTGGGGAAGGTGTTCATGCACGCGAAGCCACCGGTGACAAGCCTGGGGAGTTTTTACGAAGCGCTGGCGGTGCAGGCGTTGCCGGCGTGGTTGGCGGCGGTGATCTTTGGAACGACGATACTGGCGGTCTCGGCGCTGACGATTTTCGTGATCGGACGCACGCCGGAGGAGGTGTCGGAATTCGGTGGAAAGGCCTCGTTGTGGCGGACGTGAGCGGATCGGTCGTTCGTTTGCAGGAGATCGTGAAGCGGCTGCGTGCGCCGGACGGTTGTCCGTGGGATCGGGAGCAGACGCACAAGTCGCTCAGACCGGCGCTGGTCGAGGAGTGCTATGAGGTGGTGGACGCCATCGACGCCGAGGACGACGTGAATTTCTGCGAGGAACTCGGTGACCTATTGCTCCACGTCGTCATGCACGCAGAGATGGCGGGCGAGCGGGGAGCTTTTGCCTTTGACGCGGTGGTGGCCGGGATTTGCGAGAAATTGATCCGGCGGCATCCGCACGTTTTCGGTGGGGCGACCGCGGAGGGATCCGATGAGGTGCTCAAGCAATGGGAGCAGATCAAGCGGACGGAGAAGGGCGAGGGGGCGTCGGTGTTGGACGGTCTCCCGAAGGCGCTGCCGGCGCTGATGCGGGCGCAAAACGTGCAAAAGAAGGTGGCGCGGGTGGGATTTGACTGGGACGAGGTGGGACCCGTGCTCGACAAGATTGCGGAGGAGACGGCGGAGGTGCGCGAGGCCGTGGCCGGGGGCGATGCCGACGCGGTGCGCGACGAGATCGGCGATCTGCTGTTCAGCGTGGTGAATTTGTCAAGGAAGTTGAAGGTCGAATCCGAAATCGCGCTGACCGAATCGACGAATAAATTTGTGCGGCGGTTCCGGGCGGTCGAGAGCGCGGTGCGAGCTTCGGGGCGGGCGGTTGAGGACTGCTCACTGGCGGAACTCGATGGATTGTGGGAAGCGGAGAAAGCGTCGCGGGGCTGAGGGGTGTTTGCCGTTCTCAATCCGAAGGGGCGGGACCCCGAGCAGTTTTTTCGCGACGGGGCGGGCGCGCCGGATGCGGATGCGCATCCGCCGGTCAATTACCACGCCTACGCCGCCTGCTTGAACGGCGGATTTTTCCGGAGCGTTGATCGGATCCCGGACCCGTTGTCCGATGTGTTGGTGCTGCTGCGGAAGAAGAATCCCAGAGCCGTGCTTGAGTCCATTCGGCGCATCCAGGAACGGGGCGGTCGGGCGTGGGTGTCCTTGAAGGAATCTGGTCAGCACCAGATCGCGGATTTTTTGGACGATCCGGTTCGGCTCGAGCTTCTTCTGGAGATTGCGGAGCTGGCGGACGGTTACGTTTCGAGCACGGGAGCAGCGGAGAGTGTGTATCGCAACGTTGGCTTCAAGAGCGGTGCCTTCGTGCCAACGCCTTATCCCGTTGAATCGGAAACCTGGGACTTCGGGGAAGCGCTGGAAAGGCGGAACGGAATCTTTATCGGCACCCGGGAGTTCGACGTGCCGAGTCGGCGTCACGCCGAGACGCTGTTGGCGGCCGAGCTACTCTCGCGGAGGCTGGAGGTGCCGGTGGCGGTGGTCAATCTCACCGGGCGCAGGGGAGGGATGCGGCTGAAGCGGATCCGGCGGGAGAATCCGTTGTTTTTCATCATCGATGGGCCCTTGAATTACCCGATGTATTTGCGACTCATGGCGTCTCATCGCGTGACCTTCCAGCTCGACCGGAGCTTGGTGCCGGGGCAGGTGGCCGGGGATTCGCTGCTGGCGCGGATGCCCTGCGTGGGTGGGGATGGTGCCGTCGAGGGGCTCGTTTTTGGGAGCGACGCCGGATTGGACACGGGCGCTGCGGTGGAGCGCATCGAGGCTTTGCTGACCGACGACGACGAGTGGCGGCAGACGGTGAGTTGCGCCGTGGAGCGTGCCCGGGAGACCGTTTCGTTCGCGGCGGGAGCGCGGCGGTTGCGGGGGCTATTCGGCCGGGGGTGATTCGCCGCGGAGTTCGAGGACGCGGGCGATGGCTTCCTCGATCAGGTTATTCGGGCAGGATGCGCCGGCGGTGATTCCGACCGTGAGCGGGCCGTCGAGAGGAAGCCAGGCGGTGCGGGTGTGCTCGGCTTTAGCGTGAAGATCGAAGCAATCGATGAGATCCGCGGAGTGGAGGCAGTCGGCATTGCGGACGAAGTAGGTCGGCACCGAGCGCTCGCCGATTTCCGCCAGGTGGGTGGTGTTCGAGCTGTTGTAGCCGCCGACGACGAGGAGCAGATCGAGCCGTTCGTCGAGGAGGCCGAAGAGCGCATCCTGCCGCTCCTGGGTTGCTCCGCAGATCGTGTCGAAGAAGCGGAAGTTCGAGTTTCCCGCGCCATCGCGTTCGTCGATGGCGGCTTGAACGCGGCGTTGAACCTCCTCGGTTTCGCTGCGGAGCATGGTGGTCTGGTTGGCGACGCCGATGCGGCGCAGATGCTGGTCGGGATCGAAGCCGGGGGAGACCTTATCGGCGAAATGGGCGCGGAACGTCTCGCGGTCGCCCTTCCCCAGGATGTAGTCGCAAACGAGATCGGTTTCGGCGAGGTCCAGGACGACGAGGTAGTGGCCGTTGCCTTTTCCCAGTGCGCGGGAGGCCGTGGCGCGGGTCTCTTCGTGCGCGGCCTTGCCGTGGATGATTGAGGTGACCTCTTCGTTGGCGTTCTGCCGCACGCGTTTCCAGACGCTCATGACGTCGCCGCAGGTCGTGTCCACGATCTGGCAACCGATCTGTTTGATGCCGTTGACGATTTGGATTTCGCTGCCGAACGCGGGAACAATCACGACGTCTTCGGGAGTGAGGGTCGAGAGGTCGGCTTCGGCTTCGCGCCCGATGAGATTGAGGATGCCCATGGCGGCGATCTGCCGGTTGACGTCGGGGTTGTGAATGATCTCGCCCAGGATGAAAATTCGACGTTCGGGGAAGACCTTGCGCGCGGCGTAGGCGAGGTCGATCGCGCGCTCGACGCCGTAGCAAAATCCAAATTGTTTCGCGAGTCGGACGCGGGTCTGGCCGATGGTGATGGTCCCGGCCTGAGCGCGGATTTTTTCGACCAACGAGCTGCGGTAGTGGTGTTCGACCTCGGCCTGAACCCGCTCCATGACTTCGGGAGTGCGGAGGTTGACGCGAGGCGGTTTCGTGGGAGTGGACACGTTCTTCAGGAACGGCAAATTGCCAGTTTTGTCAAACGCCGGAAGGCCGGGGCGAGAGCGCGAAGTGGGGAGGGGGGAAAGAAATCCGCTCGATATCAGACTGATTCGTGTCCATCTTCAGAGGGTATGTCGAAACAGCAGAACTCTACCGCCCGCTTCCCAATCTGGATCATCGGCGTCATCGTTGGCGTCGTCCTCGGTGCAGCACTCATCTTTGGCTTGAATCGCGCTGATGATGAGGTCGTCGGAGCGGCGGAGGCCCCAGCGACCTCGGCGGCGAACGGAGGTGCGCCGGGACTCACGTCCGACGCCGGGGGCGCGACCGCGGTCGTGGGTGCGGCGACGAACGAAGAGTCAGCTGCCGAGTGGAACGCCCGCCTCGACCAAGCGAAGCCCGATCAATACGCCGAGTTGATGAAGGGAGCGGTCAAGATCAGTGATCCAACGGTTCGCAAGCAGGTCGTCGAGAAGTTGCTTCTGACCTGGCTGAACGTTGACCAGCCTGGATTCCTCAATTTTCTCGATGATGCCGAGTTCAGCGAGACGGCGGGCAGTGAGCTTTGGCCGGCAATCGTTCCGGCGGCGGCTGAAGTGCTTCCGAGCGTGAGCGAGGCAGCGGCTGGGCAGCCCGATCTCGATGAAATCGTCCAGTGGATGGTTGAATATTACGCCGAGATGGATCCGGCTCAGGCGGCGGCCTGGGCGAACAAATGGTTGCTGGATGACACGAAGGATTACGCCCTCGCGACCGTTGCGGGACAGATGGCGATCAAGTCGCAGAGCGATGCGGAAGGAGTCCTGGCGACCATTCAGGCGCCCGATGCGCGGCTTGAGGCCGTGATGAATATCGGTGCCAGCTTAGCGGAGGAGGACAGCGACGCCGCTCTCGAGTGGGCGAGGGCATTGACCAACGAAGAGGAGCGTTCTTCGGCGGTCGAGGAGGTTCTCTGGACGATGTCCGAGACCGATCCGAGTGCAGCCGCAGCCGAACTTGCCGACGCAGACAACCCCGGGCAACTTAATGCCGTGAGCGGGTCCATTGCGGAAGAGTGGGCGATCAAGGAGCCGAAAAAGGCGGTGGATTGGGCGGAAAGTTTACCGGCGGGTGCCGGTCGCGAAGAAGCAATCCAGGGAGCACTGGCCGGATGGGCTGAGAATGACCCCAAGGCGGCGTTTACTTATTACCAACAGAATTACGGAACCGACCTCGAGACGGCGGAGTGGATCTTCGACTCGTGGGCCTTCAATGATCCGCAAACGGCAGCCGCGGAGGTCTTGAGAATCTCCAATCCTCAGATGCGTGAGCGTGCGGTCGCCGGGGTCGTCAGCGGTTGGTTGGATGAAGGAACTTCGACGGAAGCGGTCGAAGGGTGGGTTGACGCCCTGCCGCCAGGTCGCGAGCGGGACCAAGCATCGTTCGCCATTGTCGACATGCTGAGCTTCGATGAACCCGAGGCTGCCTGGACCCGGGCTGCGACGATTCGTGAGCCGGACGTTCGAAGCGAGGCGATTCAGTCCGCCTTTGCCGGACTGGCGGACGTGGATCCGGTCAAGGCGCGTTCGGTGTTGCGGACTTCGAATTTATCTCCAGAGGAGATCACTCAACTGGAGGGGCAGCTGGAACCGGGAAGCTCGGTCATCCCGACAGGGCAGGGCCTGCCGCCCGCCGCTCCCAGCATTCCGGTCGCACCGTGATGCCGGGAATTCAGTTGCTTCGACTGGGGCGCGGTTTAGGTTTCCCCGCCTGATGTTTCGCGAAGACGATTTTCACTACGCCATGGAGAACACTCGGGTTCTTCGGCAGCCGAACCAGAAGATTCAGACCTTTGGGACGACGAGTTTCCGGTTTCAGCTCGTGAGCGAGCTGATGGACCACGTTGGTCGCGTGCGGGTGCGGGGTGGGCAGATTGAGGCGGAAAAACCGTCCATCGTCTCACCGCACAACATGTCCAAGGTCATGCTGGATGGTTTTGGCGACGAAGCTCGCGAATACGCTGACTGGCTCGAATCGAAGGGTCGGCCGCTGCACTTTCTCAAGTACGGGTTTCAGTTTCGGAAAACCAACGTCACGGAACGAATCGTGCATTCGCCGAAGGAGGAATTGCTCGACCGGATCGCGACTGAAATGGATTTGCGGGACGATCCGATGGAGGCGCTCATTGATGGGGTCGATGACGCGTGGGAGGTGTGTCTGCTCAAGTTTACGGTCGACTTGATCGCGCAGTCTTCCGGGGAGAACGTTCAGGATTGGAAGCGGCGGGGGCTGCTTTAGGGAAGGAGTTCGGCTGGTGGCAGTCGTTGCTGCTGGGGACGGTCGTCGGTGCCGGCCTTGGGACGAGGTCTTCTCGCCGGGCGGGTGGGCATTAGGACTTTTCAGCGTGCCATCCATTCGGCAATCTGCGGATCGATGAGGCTCGTCAAATTGGTCATTCTGTTGCTGGTTATGCTGGTGGTCTTCGGCGGGGCAGCGTTTTTCGGTTACAAGATGTTCGTCGAACCCGCTCAGCTGGATCGCGAAGCCGAGATTGCCCAAGCGAACGCACCGGCACCAACGCCGCTTCCCGATTACAGCATTCCTCGCTACGAGGAGGCGTTGGCCAAAGCGAAGGCTGGTGGTGCCGCCGAAGCGCAAGAGGCGTGGCGGAACTTCATCGCCGCTTATCCCAAATCGAGCAAACTCCCGGACGCGAAGGCCGCCCTGGGCCAGATCAACGTCGATCAGGTCTTTGGCAGTGGGGAGTCGTCAAAGAAGGTCGCTTACACGGTGGTCAGCGGCGATTCGTTGCTCAAGATCGCGGGCAAGACGGATTCGAACGGCGAGCTGATCATGCGGGCTAACAACCTGCTGTCGATTGATCTGCGAATCGGCCAGAGCTTGTTGATTCCCAAGGTGGCGACGACCATTTTTATCGACCGGGAGGCAAAAACGCTGACGCTTCTCGACGACGGGAATTTTTTTAAAGAATACCCGGTCCTTTCGCTCCAGGCGTCGGGTCGGGCTGGGACGCCGATCGACACCAAGGTGAGTGATCGGTTGGCGATGAAGGAATCCGACCGCGTGGCTTTTGGGAGCGGGGGATACGCGAGTTCCGAGCGGTGGTTGATGCTGGACGGCGGGGACACGATCCGAGGCGTCGTGCGGGAGGCGGATGGCAGCCTGCCGTCGTCGCTGCCACCGGGGATCGTGCTGGCCAACGAGGATATGACCGAGATTTTTCCATTGGTGAGCCGGGGAACCACCGTCACCATTCAATAAATCATGAAAGTTCAGCCTCTGGAATTCGAGCAGCCGATCAGCGATCTCGAGCACAAACTTGAAGACATCAAGAAGCACCTTCACGGTCAGGCCATCGACAGCGATCCTGAGGTCCAGAAGATCGCGGCAAAGATCGAAGAGACCCGCCGGGAAGTTTACGCGAATCTGACGGCGTGGCAGCGGGTCCAGATCGCGCGGCACACGCAGCGGCCATTTTTTCTCGATTACGTGAAACACGCTTTCGACGATTTCGTCGAGTTGCACGGCGACCGGCTGTATGGCGACGACGCGTCGATGCCAGCCGGGCTGGCAACGATTGGGGGCCACCGGTGCGTGGTGATCGGGCAACAGAAGGGTCGGGACGTGAAGGAAAATCTCCTACGCAATTTCGGGAGTCCCCACCCGGAGGGTTACCGTAAGGCGCTGCGGCTCATGAAGCTCGGCGAGAAATTCGGCCTGCCCATCGTCTGTCTGATCGACACGCCCGGGGCCTATCCTGGGGTCGGCGCGGAGGAGCGGCACATTGGCGAGGCCATCGCGGTGAATCTTCGCGAGATGATGGTGCTCGAGACGCCCATCATTTCGGTGGTTATTGGCGAAGGGGGTTCCGGCGGCGCGTTGGGAATCGGGGTGGCGGACCGCGTTTTGATCCTGGAGAACGCGTATTATTCGGTGATCAGCCCCGAGGGGTGCGCCGCGATTTTGTGGAAGCACCGGAAGCACGCGCCGGAAGCCGCGGAGGCGCTCAAGCTAAACGCACACGAGCTGCGGAAGATGGGAGTTGTCGACGGAGTGATCGACGAGCCGCTCGGCGGGGCTCACCATGACCACGCGGCGACGGCGGAGATGCTGAAAGAAGTCGTTGTCCGGGAGCTGGTGGAGTTGAAGAAGGCCCGCCCCGCTGATTTGCTGGAGGCCCGGTATCAGAAATTTCGGGCAATGGGGGTGACGGCGGAAGCTGTGGCCGCGTAGGGCTTGGTGCGGGCGGTTACCAAGATGATGAGGACCTGAGCGCCGGCTGCGGGGAAAACACGGGGGCGAGAAATTTAAGGTATCCGATCGTCGCTTTCGGGTTCGAGGTGGACGGTGACGTCGGTAAGGCGGAAATCGGCCGCGAGGAGCTGATCTTTCACTTCGTGCGAAATTTCGTGACCGCGCCGGACTGACAGCGAACCCGGGACCCGGACGTGGAGATCGGCGAGGAGGGTAACGCCACTCTTGCGCACGCGGCACTTTTCGGCGCTCGAGACCCCAGCGACGCCGAGGGCAACAGCTTCGATCTGACCGACGAGAGCAGGAGAGACTTGCTCGTCGATCACTTCGCCGATGGCGGTGCGGAGCATCCGGGCGCCGTTTCGGAGGATGAGGATGCAGGAGAAGAGGGCGGCCCAATCATCCGCTGCCGTCCAAGCTTCGCCACCGACGAGGGCGATCGAGATGCCGATGAACGCGGCGAGTGACGTGATCGCGTCGGACCGGTGATGCCAGGCTTCGGCCTGGATGGCGGTGCTGCCGATGGCCTCCCCTTGGTGGCGAAGGAGACGGTAGAGGCCTTCCTTGGTCGCAATGACAGCCAGGAGGACCAGGAGGGTCCAGCCGCGCGGCATGGCGCGGACCGACTCGCTGCCGAGCATCTGCAGGGTGATCTGGATTCCGCTGTGAATCGCAACGGTCGCGCCGGCCCCGAGGACGAAAATCGCACCCGCGACGGCGGCGAGGGATTCGAGTTTGCCGTGACCGTAGGGATGCTCCGCGTCCGGAGGTTTGAGGGCGACGCGCAGAGCGCTCCAGATGAGAATGGATCCGATGATGTCGACGGCGGATTCGATGCCGTCGGCGATGAGGGCGTCCGAGTGGCCCCAGAAGCCCGCGCCGACTTTGATGACGGCGAGGGTCGCGTTCACGGCAACCCCGAGAAGAACCAACTTTTCGCCGGTCGGGCCGATGAGCGCGTGCGGTGGGGGGGCTGGCGCGGCCTTCATCCGATTAAAGCTGAAGCGAACGGTGTTAGAACGAGCGGAAGGTCATCATTCCCGCCGACGGTTCGTAGTCCGAGCCATTTTCCGCGAGCTTGAGGTAGGCCACCGTTTCCGTTTTCTCCTCGGGGACCGGCACCTCGCCCGGGCCAACCCAGCCGGCGGGACGGTTTTTGCGCTCGTAGCGAATGGTGATGATGTCACCCGGTTTGAGGGTTTCGCTGCGGCCGACTTTGAGGACTTCGGCGAGCATTTCCACCATCTCGCCGGCAGCGGAGTTCTCCGTCGAGACCGTCAGGACATTGATTCGGAGGACTTCGGGTGCCTCTCGCTGCATGGCCTCGTAGGCCGAGGGGGGGAGTTCGGCGCGGGAGGTGACGGAGCCAAGAGAGCCGAGGAAAAACGCGAACGAAAGCGCGAGAAGTCTTTTTGTGAGCATCCGGTAGGTTACGCCTCGGCGATGCGGGGGCAAATCGGAAATCGGCGAGGAAGCGGGGCGACAACTCAAGGGGCGGCGGTCGCGTTGACGTCGGCGATGAACTCGCGCACTGCGGATTGGATGGCCGAAGCGACGTCGGCTTTAGGTTGTGCGAAGGGGGGGCGGAACCACGGGAAGAGGCCGATGATGTCGTGGAGCACGCGGATCTGGCCATCGCAGCCCTCCCCGCTGCCGATGCCGAACGTCGGGATGGTGAGGCGCTGAGAGATTTCCGCGGCGAGAGGAGGGGCGAGGAGTTCGGCGACCAGGGCAAACGCTCCGGCTCGTTCGACGGCAATCGCGTCCGCCAGGAGGGTGGTGGCCTGCTCCGCTGTGCGCCCCTTGATCTTGTAACCGCCTTCTTCCTGAACGTGCTGGGGGAGCATACCGATGTGTCCAAGCACGGGGATCTTCTCGGCGGTCAGGGCAGAAATAATCGCGGCCACCTCGGTGCCGCCTTCGAGCTTCACGGCGTCGGCTCCGGCCGCGAGTGCGGCGCGAGCCGACGCGATGGCGGTTGCGGGATCGGGGTAGGTTCCGATGGGAAGATCGGTCACAACCGGGGTTTTGGAAGCGCCGCGAGCGACTGCCCGGGTGTGGTGGAGCATGTCGTTGAGCGTGACCTGCGTCGTGTCCTCGTGACCCAGAACGACCATCCCCAAGGAATCTCCGACGAGGATGAGATCGAGACCGCATTCATCGAGGAGCCGGGACGAAGGGTAATCGTACGCCGTTAAAGCCGTATAAACTCCGGAAGGTTTTTCAGTAAGTTGTTGGAAATCCAAGAAAGAAAACATTATGTTTGAAAATAGTAAAAAAAGACGATGTGTGTTGACGGTAAATGAGTTAAAAAATTTCTTCTACGAAGAATGCGTGTGAAGTAATTCGCGAACAGTTTTACCAAAAAACCATAAAAATAGGTCCGGACAAATCTCGGCGAGAGGTTTTAGAACGAATTCACGCTGGGCCAAGCGGGGGTGGGGCAGGGTCAGTTCCAGCTCCTCCTGGTGGAGGTCTCCGAGGTAAAGGAGGTCGAGATCGAGGGGGCGGGGGGAGTTGACGGCGCGGATCTTTGGGCGTCCGTGGGTGGCTTCGATTCCTTGGAGCTGGTGGAGCAGATCGAGGGGCGAGCCGGGCCAGTCGATCTCCATTGCCGCGTTGAGGAAGTCCGCGGAACCGGGGGGACAATTCACGGGAGCCGTTTCGTGGTAGTTGGAGACCTTCGTGGCGGAGGGTGGGTCGGAGAGGGCGGTGACCTCCCGGACGGCGGTGTCGAGGTGGGCGACGCGGTCTCCGAGATTGGACCCCAGCGAAATCCCGGCACGCATCGTTCGAGGGATCAATCCCGAAGGCCGAGAACGTCCTGCATGTCGTAGAGGCCGGCGGGTTGGCTGACGGCCCAGCGGGCGGCGCGGAGGGCGCCGTTGGCGAAGGTGTCGCGGGACGACGCTTTGTGGGAGAGTTCCACCCGTTCGCCGTCGGTGGCGAAGATGACCGTGTGGTCGCCGACGACGTCCCCGCCGCGGAGGGAGTGCATCCCGATCTCGGTTGTGGTGCGGGCACCGACCATGCCCTCGCGGCCGTGGCAGACGTCGTGGGCGTAATCCAGCTCGCGGGCTTCGGCGAGAATCTCGGCGAGACGGCGGGCGGTGCCGCTCGGGGCGTCTTTTTTATGACGGTGGTGCATCTCGACGACTTCGAGGTCGAAGTCGGCACCGAGAATGTCGGTGGCTTTGCGCGTGAGCCAGAAGAGGGTATTGACGCCAACGCTGAAGTTCGGCGCGAACACGATCGGGATGCGGTCGGCGTGGGAGATGATGGCCGAGCGTTGGGCATCGTCGTGCCCGGTGGTGCCGATGATGAGGGGTTTGCCCGCGGCGGCGCAGGCGGCGGCGATTTCCGCCGTGGCGGTCGCGTGAGTGAAATCAATGACTGCGTCCGTGGCGTGAATCGCATCCGCGAGGGTGTCGTCGGCGTCGAGGGTGGCGGAGACTTCCAATCCCTCGGTGGCTTCGGCGCAGCGGATGAGCGCTTCGCCCATGCGGCCGCGGGCTCCGTTGATGATCACGCGCAGGCTCACGAGGCGAGGAGACCGTAGTCGCTGAGGACCTGACGGAGCCGGTTGAGATTCGTTTCGGTGAGGGGAGCGAGGGGAAGGCGGAGGTCGGAGGTCATTCTTCCCTGGAGAGCGAGGGCGGTCTTGATGGGGACCGGGTTTGTCTCGATGAAGAGTTCCTTGAAGAGGCGGTAAAATTGCGCGTGGAGGCGTCGAGCGGTCTCGGGCTTGCCGGCGAGCCAAGCTTGGACGAGCTGACTGACTTCGCGCGGAATGATGTTGGATGCGACGCTGATGACGCCGACGGCACCGACCGAGAGGAAGGGGAGGGTGAGGGAGTCGTCGCCGGAGACGATTTCGAAGTCATTGGGCAGGACTTGCCGGAGGGCGCTGACGCGTTCGACGGAACCGCCGGCTTCCTTGATGGCGCGGATGTTTGGGCAATCGGCGGCCAGTCGGACAGCGGTATCGGGTTCGATCTCGATGCCGCAGCGGCCTGGGATGCTGTAGAGGATGAGCGGAATTGCGACCGACTCGGCGACGGCTCGGTAGTGGAGGTAGAGACCCTCCTGCGAGGGTTTGTTGTAGTAGGGAGTGACGAGGAGGGCAGCGGTGGCGCCGATGCGCTCGGCCTCCTGGGTGAGAGCGATGGCTTCGGTGGTGGAATTCGATCCCGTGCCGGCGATCACGTGGCAGCGACCGGCTGCGGCTTCGACGGCGATGCGGATGGCGTCGTTGTGTTCGTCGTGCGGGAGGGTTGGAGATTCACCCGTGGTGCCGACGGGAACGATGCCTGAGACGCCCTCGCGGATCTGAAAATCGATCAGGTTGCGAAACGCGTCTTCGTCGATTCGGTCGTCGCGGAAGGGGGTAACGAGCGCTGTGTGGGTGCCTTCAAACATCGTTTGCGGAAATTAATCAAAGCGTGATGCGACCGTCGAAGACGAAATCCGCGGGGCCGGTGAGCGTGACGTCCCGAAAATCACCGGACGCGGGGGTTACGAAACCGACTTCCAGCGTGTCGCCGCCCCGGACGCGCACGGAGACGGGAGACGCGGCGGCGGAGACGAGGTGGTGGATGAGGGCGGCGGCGACGACGCCGGTGCCGCAGGCGAGGGTTTCATCCTCGACGCCTCGTTCGAAGGTGCGGATGGCAATGCCGCCGGAGTCGGGGTCGGTTTGAGCGAAATTTACGTTCGTTCCCGCAGGTGCGAAATGTTCGTGGTGGCGGACACCGGACCCGAGGCGGACGACATCGATCGACGAGATGTCCTGGACGAAGATCACGGCGTGGGGGACGCCGGTATTGACGAAATGGACCGAGGCCAGGGTGCCGTCGACGGTGAGGTCGACCGGGGCCGCGAGTGAATGCGGCTCGCTCATGGCGAGTTCGACATTTTGACCAAGAAGTCGGGCGGAGATGACTCCGGCGATGGTCTCGAACGAAAGTGAGTCGACGGAATGTCCCGTGAGGCGGGAGGCGAAGCGGGCGAAACAACGGGCGCCATTGCCACACATCTCCGCTTCGCCGCCATCGGCGTTGTAATAGCGCATTCGGTGGGTGGCACCGTTCTGGGCGGGTTCGACGGCAAGGAGACCGTCGGAGCCGATGCCGCGTTGGCGGTTGCAGAGTCGGGCAATGGTGGCCCGGTCGAGGTCGAGGGAGCCGTCGCGATTGTCGACGACGACGAAATCGTTGCCGGCTCCGTTCATTTTGGTGAAGGTGAGTTCCATTGCGTTGGGCGAGTGTTGGGGAAGAAGCATAGACGGAAAGAGCGGAACGGCATGCAATAACTTTGGCTTGGTGACGCGAAATGCGATTGCCTTCGAAGGCGGCGGGTGGCAGCTTCCGCGCAATGAAAATTGCCGCGTTGATGATTGGGGTCGCAATGGCTTGGGTGATGTCCGCTTGGGCAGCGGAAGGATGGGTTGAAACCGGGGCAAAAATCGATGAGGTGGTCGCGGAGTCCGGGATGCTTGCTCCCACGAGTGCGTTGCGTCCGCTCGCGGCGGAAATCCCGTTCGTGGCGTTCCGCTATCCGCACGTTGACGAGCAGCAGAACGTCACGTTCATCGCCGATGACCCGGCTTACTCCGATGGCGGGGAGAACCATGGCATCTACCGTTCGCTCGCTGCAGGCGGTGATTTGATTGCCCTGGTAAGGGCCGGTGAGACGGAGGTCCCCGGGGCCGGGGGAGCGAGATTCACTTACGTGCGTGGTCTGCAAACGGAAGGGGTGCGCACGGAGCGAATGGTCTTTCACTCCGGTGACACTGGTGGCGAGTGGGGCTGGTATCGGTGGGAGGATGACGCGATGCGGACGATCGTTCGGACCGGCGAGACGGTGTTGCCGGGTGAGAGTGGCCCGGTGACTGAGGTAGGTTACGGAAACGTGCGGGGAGATTTCGTGTTGGTGGAGGCGGAGACCGATGGCGTGGAAACGTTGGCGCTGTTTGACTCTGAATCCGGGATGATTCGGTCGCTGCTGAGAGCGGACGGGACGGTGGCAATGCCGGGACAGCCCGGTGCCACGTTTCGGTATCTGTCGCCGCAGAATTGGTTGGACGGCCGGGACGTCGTTTTCCGCGGCGCGCGGGTCGAGAATCCGCACCAAGGGTCGAGCCGGGCGCGGGGTGACCGGGGGATTTACGGGTGGTTCGATGTTGGTCTGGGGAATCCGGCGGCTTTCGATCCGGCGGAATTGGTGAGGATCGCCGATTGGTCGACGGAGGTGCCGCTGATGCCCGACGCGAACTTTACCGATCTGGACAGCGCTCCGGTCGACGAGGGGTTGGTTGGATTCGCGGGGAGTGGCGCGGGCTTTCGGGGCGTGTATTTTTATGACGCTCGGGCGCCGGAGCCGGAGCTGCGGGTGATCGCGGACACGCGGACGGGGATCGATTCATGCTTTCCCGGGGCGTTTACCAGTTTTGGAATGTACACCACCGTGACGGAGCGGCGGATCGTGTTCCTCGGCTACGCGGGCGATTTTGTCGGGGTGTTCTGTTATCAGGTGGACCAGGACGCGCTTTACCTGCTGGCGGACAACCGCTCGCCGTTGGAGGGAAAGACGATCGAGGATTTCGAGCTTTCGGGACGGTTTTTCAGCGGCGGACGGTTCGCGGTGACGGCGATGTTTTCGGACGATTCGAGCGGCGTCTACCTGGCGTCGATCCCGGAAGATTCACTGAAGTTGATGCGGCAGTAGTCCGGCACGAGGGGGTCGCATCCTGGGCGCGGGTGCTTGGTTTGGGTCAGTCGGCGGAGGTTGGACGCGGTGGGGGTGCGGGTGGCTCCTGGAGGGTCGCGGAAGCGGGGGTGACGAGGCGTTGGCTGGCGGAGCTGGTGGGGAATCGGCGGGCTTCGACTTCGAAATACGCCTGGAGGAGATCGGGTTCGAGACCGATTCGGCGGCGGGTCTCGGCGAGCGGGAGGTCGAGGAGGGGTGTGAAGTCGATGTCTTCGATCGGTTCGCAGGCCGAGACGTAGCCGAGGTGAACGGCGTCGCGGAAGACGCGGGTGCCCTCGTCGGTGAAGCGGTAAGGCTTCGGGTAAACCCGGGAGGCGAGGTAGGCGAAGAGCCTTTCCTCGGTGGTCGAGACCTTGTCGCTCGATCCCATGGTGAAGCCGATGACGAAGGCCTCGTCCATGAGGGTGAGGCCGCGACCGAGGATGATGTGGGCGTAGTCGTGTTGTTCGAGGGTGATGCGTCCCTTGAAGAATCCAAAGCCGCCGTAGTGGTATTTCGGGTTCTCGCAAATCCGGATGATGAGCGGGACATCGGTCGGTGGGTTGCCGACGTCCATGAGCCGGTCGTAGGCCTGGCGGAGAGTGGTTTCGGTCTCGCTGAGCGGGACGAGGAAATTCGCGAGTCCTCGTTTGTTGAATTTTTTCGGCTCGGGGTCGGTCATTGCGGGACGGATGGGTTGGAGTGCGTAGTGGTGTTGGAGGTTTCGGGTTCGCCCGGCTGGAGATCGCGGACGAGCCGGTCGCGAATGAGACGGGCTTCGTCGAGGCGGGACTCGAGGCGTTTCGCCTTTTCCGTCGCGGCGCTTTCGAGGGCGGGGTCAAGGCCCTGGGAGGGACGGATGAGCAGGTCGATGTCGGCGCGGGTCTTTTTCATGACCGCGATTCCCCGTTCGACCGAATCGATGAGACGCTGGGTCTCGGTGTCGCCGAGGGCGGCGTTGGCGAGGCGGTCGAGATCCGCGAGCCACGCGGTGGCGAGGTCGGAGATCATGGTGGCGATTTCGGTTTCGACGGGGGTGACGCGGCCGTCTTCGAAGATGGCGGTTTCGACGTGGCGTTTATTGGCGAGAAAGTTGGGGAGGCTGAGGCGGAAGGCGGTGCCGCAGGCAGCGGGGAGGCGCGGGGTGAGGTCGGCGAGAGAGCGGTCGATGCGGAGATTGGCGAGGCGGACGTCTTCCTGATGGAGGGCAATCTCGTGGGTTTGGCGCAGGGTGCCCCAGTGTCGGCGCCACCAGGCGATGACGCCGGTGCCGGCGAGGGTCGCGCCGGCCGCGCAGATCCACCAAGGGGTCCCGAGGAAAGAGTAGGCTGCCGCGAAGGGGAGGAAGGGAACCCAGGTGATGGGGTCGCTGAGAATGCGGGTGAGGGTGCGGAAGGTGGCTTGGACCTGAATTTCCCCGGGCATGGATCGGGAGAGTAGCGTGGCGTTGGTCGAGAGTGAACGCGGATTTTTTCGAGGACCGCGATGTTGTCGATGTGGTGGGCGGCGATTGCCGGGTTGGGGTGGGTCCGGGGTCGTTCGAGGAGGCGCGGGTTATTCGCCGACCAGCGTGATGCGGGCACGGCGGGCGCGGCGTTCCCAGGCGCGTTGGCTTTGGTCGGCGATTCGTTCGGGTGGGTTGGTGCCGCCGGCTCCGACCGTGTGGATGCGTTCGCCGGGGACTCCACATTCCCAGCGGAGGAATTGTTTGACGGCATCGGCGCGTTCCTCGGAGAGAAGTCGGTCGGCTTCGGCGTCCTCGCTCGGGGCGACGTGGGCCTCGACGACGATGCGGTAGTCGGGGTAGTGGGAGAGCTTGGGTGCGGCGCGACGGACCGCGTCCTGGAAGTCGTCGGGAATCTGCGTGGACCCCGGTCGGAAGGTGATGGGTTCGTCAAGGAGGGTGCCTTTGACTTTCGGGATGAGTGTTTTCCATTCGGCGTCGGATAGGGCCGGGTAGGAGGTGGAGCTGGGCGGCGGAGCGGTGAGGAGGGGGGCAATGGTGCCGCGATCGGCGGCGACGTCGGCGATTGTGCGGCGGTAGAGCAGGCTGAGGGGGTCACTGCGGGGAATGGCGACTCGCTGACCGCCGTCGGAGAGGATGGTGCCAATGGATTCGATGCTATCCGCGAGGGTGGGGGCGGAAGTCGAACTGAGCCAGTCGACGGCGTTTTCTTCGAGGGTGGTGAAGCGGATACCCGCGAGCATGATGTCGGCCTCGTCGGGGGATTTACCGGTGTCCTTCGCGGCGACCGCCCGAAATTTATTCGGATCGTTGAGCAGGTCGTGGAGGGTGGCGAAGTAGGTGCGAGTGAAGGTCTCGGCGAGCGCCGGATCGTCGGCGAGGACACGGCGGGAGGCGAGGCAGAGGTCGATGATGAGACCGCGGGCCTGCTTGGTATCGACGAGGATTTTCGCGCCGGGCACGCGTGCGAGGGTCTGGGAAACGAAGGGTTCCCAGAGGACGGCGAAGTCGACCTCGCCCTTGGCAAAGGCCTGGCTGGCGGCTTCGGCGGTGGGGACGCGCATGCTGTCGAGGCGGGGGCGGAGGGCGTCGAGTTGGAAATGGGACGTCTGGGATTTGAGGAGGAATTCGGAGGGTGAGTCGCCGACGAACGCTCCGCTCACGTCGGGCTGGTTGAGGGCGTCGACGTTGGTGAGGTCGGCGTTGCCGATGACCGCATCGCCGCCGAAGGATTCGTCGATCACGAAGATGGCCGAACCGGGCCAGTCGCTGGTGGCGCCGCTGACCAGGTAGCTGTCGAGGGTGAGAACGATGAACTCCGCGGTGCCGTCGCGGAGGGCTCGGATGCGTTTCTCAAAGTCCGGTTCGACTTCGAAGCGGACGCGAATCCCGGCCCGGGCCATCCGGTTTTGGAAGTCACCGGAGCGGAGGACGAGATAGCCGAGCCAGTCATCGCCGAGGACGGTGATCGTGCGCGACGTCGGGATGGCGTCACTCGTGCGCTCGACGAGATCGTCCCACTGGGAGCGTTCGCGCCACGGCTTCGAGACGCCCCAGATGACCATCCCGAGAGTGACGAGAATGATGAGGGCAGTGAGCCATTTTTTCATCGGGCGGATCGGACGCTGGTGACCTCAGCGCTTCTTTTTGCGAAGGACGAAGCGGATGACGCCGTAAATGAGAACGGCGAAAATGATCCAGGTGAAGGAGGGGCCGCGTCGGGTGTCCGAAGTGTCGGTGTCGGTGGTTGTCGGCGACGGTTGGTGAGGGGTGAGGTCGGTGGTTGAGACGGTCTTCATCGCTTCGGCGATTTCGGGCGAGATGACGATGTCGCTGGTGTCGCCGATTTCGGAGTCGACCTTGGCGAGTCCGGCGCGGAGTTCCGCGGTGTTGGCCGCGTCGAAGTAGCGGGTTGAGGATTTTTTCAAGTAATCGCCCTGTCCGTGGAAGCCGATGCCGACGGCTTCGATGCCGGTGCTGGTCGCCGCGAGAACCTCTTCCTGCACGCCGTCGGGGCCGCGGGAGGTGCTGTCTTCGCCGTCGGTGAAAACGAGGAGCACGTGGCGCTCGAAAGGGCGATCGGCTTTGCGTTTGTCGATGGTGCGGCGGGCGAGTTCGATGGTGTTGGCGAGTGGGGTTCCGCCCGTGGCCTGGATCTTCGCGACGGCGTCGGCGACTTCGCTTTTGTTGTCGCGCTGCCAGTCGACGAGTTGGCCGGCGTTGAGGGCGATGAGGCCGATCCGGTGGTTCTCGGGAACGGTGGTGAGCCAGTCGCGGAAGGCGCGTTTGGCCTGGTCGAGCTTGTCCCCGCGCATGGAACCCGAGTCGTCGAAGAGGATCGTGATGACGGTGCCGCTTTGCTCGAGGCGCTCGGTTTCGAGGGCGTCGGGGGCGGTGGGTGTCGGTTGGCCAACCAGCGTCGGAAGCGCGGCGGCGAGGAAGAGGGCGAGAATCGGGATGCGCATGGTGTCGTCGGGATTAGCGGAGATCGTCGGCGCCGAAGTCGGCTGGGATTTCGGATTCGGCGGCGATGATGACCATTTCGCCCCGCATGTTTTGGGCGCGCTCCTCGGGGGTGGTCGGGTTGGTGATGACGGGTTCGCTGATGCCCATGCCGCGGACGTCGAAGCGGGAGAGGTCGATCTCGTTGGGCGAGAGTTTGAGAGATTCGCGGACGTAGGCGGCGTAGGCCTTCTTGACGGCGAAGGCGCGAGAATAGGAGAGGGTGTTCGCGTCGTTGAGGAGTTCCTCGTATTTCGGAAGCGGGAGTTTGTCGAAATCGCCGGTGGTGCGGTTACGGCGTTCGTAGGTGGTCTCGCCCGCCTTGCGTTTGGCGGCGACGAAGTTGGCGAAGAAGTTATCGGCGTGCCCCTGGAGCTGAACGATGGCACCGCCGTAGCGGGCGACGGTCTCGTGAATCTTCGCGAAGACGTCGGGGTAGTCCTGCCAGCTCATGTCGCTCATCGCGGCGGGAAATTGGAACGTGTAGCGGTAAAGGGTGCTGGCGTCCTGGCTCTCGGCGGCGGCCCGGACGGCTTGGGCGCTGGCGAAACTCTGTTTGGCGGCTTTGGTGGGGGCGGGTTCGGCGGAGGCGGCCGGCGCGACGAAGGCGATTTGGGTCGGCGAGGCGATGAGGCCGATCTCGGTGAGGAAGCTTTGGATGCGGTCGGTGGTGGCGCGGAGGCCGACGGAATTTTTTTCGTCAAAAAACTTCACGTTGCCCGAATTGCCCGCGAGTCGAGAGTCGACGCCGACCCAGAGGATGAAATCGTTCACGGCGCCTTCGTCCTGGAGAAAGATCCCGGCGAGCGGGCGGCAGGCCGTCTTGAAAGCGTCGACCTGGCGGCGGTTGGCGTCGTTTTTTTTCGCGACGTTGGCGAGTTCGGCGAGGAATTCCTCCTGCTTCGCGAGCTGGGCCTGGCGGAATCCTTCGACGATCTCGGGATGGTCGGTGAGGAAGTCACGGCGGACGGCGTAGACGTCGAAGATGACGTTGTCGGCGGTCTTGGTGGTGAAGACGGGGCGGGCGCCTTTGACGGTGCCCTCCTGACCGGTGCCCGTGCCGCCGCCGGTCGTGGCGAGGATGTCGGGGAAGATCATGGCCGCGCCGGCGAGAGACGGGTCGCGGCGGAGGGCGTTGGCGGGATCCTGGGCGGCTTCGTCGGGGTCCCAGCCGGGTGGGGCGGTGATCTCGCGGACGAACTTGAGCGTCACGTCGGTGGGGGCGAGGCCCGCGTCCTTGATGAGATTGCCGACGAGGGAGAGGTGAGGGCCGTTGAGTTGGAGGGCGATGGATTTGCCTTTGAGGTCGGCGAGCTGATCGATGTCGACGCCAACGAAGCCATCCGCGCCGGTGGAGGTTGAAAGTTGCAGGAAAACGACGGGTTCAAGGGCGGGGTCCTTCGATTTAAGGGCCTGGCTGACGAGGGCGATCATGTCGGCGGTGCCGCGGAGAAAGGGGGATTTGCCGGTGACGTAGTTGGCGACCTGCTTGTCGAAATCGTCGATGACCTCGAGCTGGACGGCTCCGCCCATCGCGCGGGCGAGGGGGGAATTTGGGTCGGGGTCGAGGCCGCCGTTTGCGCTGACGGTGACGCCGTCGGCGGCCCAGGTGATGAGAGGGACAAGAAGGGTGCGGGTGGGGTCGACCTCGCCTTTTGTCGAATCACGAATTGCGGGGGATTCGCTGAAGGGCCGGTAGGGTTCCACGTATTCGACCTTCTGCGCGAAGAGCGGGAGCGTGGTGGCGAGGAGGGTGGCGAGGGAGCGAGAGAGATGGTTCATGATGATGGGCGCGAGGTGCAGAAGCCGGGTGGAACGGAGGCCGACTTTCATTGGGGATAGGCGATGCGGAGCGGAGAGTCAAAGCCGGGATCAAGCGGTGGATCCTTTTGGCGGGGGGATTGAGCCGCAGGATCGCTCCGCCGCGAAGTTGATGAAGGGAACGTGGATAGCGCTTGGATCGCGGGTAGAAGTTTTGTCGGCTTTGCGCTGATCGGGAGTCGACAATAAATTGGGGTGTGGTTTGCCTCGGCGAACGAGGCGGACTTTTTCCGGCTTGCGTGATCTGGCTGGCGCTTCGGCGGCGAGGAGAATCTGGGCGACCCCGCGTTTCGTGAGTCGGATAATGACGCGGACGCTGCCGTTCGGTCGGATGGATGCGAGGTTGCGGAGCGGGTGCGGAGGCGGTTGAACTCGCAGGCGGGACACGCGCGGTCCCCCCCGGACGACTACTCAAGGGAGTGGATGCCGAATTGGAGGAGGGCGGAGACAGTTTTGGCAAAGGCAGCGACTCCGTCGGTGGCGGGGCGGACGATCAACGTGATTTCGCTGGCGGGCGTGGCGTTTGCGATCGGGATGACCCTGGACAATACCATCGTCGTGCTGGAGAACATCGAGCGGGAACGGCTGAAGGGGAAGCGGGAGTTCGAGGCGGCGCTGGCGGGGGTGCACGCGGTGTGGCCGGCGGTGCTGGCTTTGTTCGTGGAGCAGGAGGCGGGGCAGCTTTATTCCGACATCGAGATCGCGATTTCGGCCGCGATTTTGGTGTCGATGCTGACAGCGATCACGGTGGTGCCGGCTGCGTGTGCCCGGCTGCCGTTTCGCGAGCGGAAGCCGGGCGAGGAGGCTTGGGCTCCGTTCAAGGGTCCGATTCTGGGGTTCGTTGGATGGATGATCGGGTCGGCCTGGCGGCGGGCGGTGTGCCTGGTGCTGACGGTGGGAGCGACGGTGGCGGCGATCGTTTTCCTGACGCCGCCGGCGGAGTATCTGCCCGAGGGCGAGGAGGCGAAGACGTTTGCCATTCTGATCGCACCGCCGGGCTACAGCTTGTCGGAGATGAGCGGGATCGCGAACGAGATCAAGGCGGAGTTCGTGCCGTATTTGGAGGATGATCCGGCGGAGTTCGCGAGTGGCGAGACGGAGGTGCCGGCGTTGCTGATGTTGATCGTGAGTGCCGGTCCGCAGTCGCTGCGCGTGATCTCCGAGACGAAGGATCCGGGTCAGATTGACGCGCTGATGGAGATCCTGACCGAGCGATTTCAGCGGTATCCGGGGATGCGGGCGTTCGCTTCGCGGGGGTCCATCATTTCCAGCAATGATGGCGGGACGCGGAGTGTGAATCTGGACATCAGCGGGCCGGAGCTTGCGCCGATCTACGAGACGGCGCTGGCGGCGTATCGGCGGGCGGGGGAGGCGATCGACGGACCGCAGATCAATTCCGAACCGTCTTCGTTGGTGCTCGGGCAACCGCTGATCGAGGTGCGGCCACGGTGGGATCGCGCGGCGGAGCTGGGGTTTTCTGCGGACGAGATCGGTTACGCCGTGGCTGCGTTGAGTGACGGGGCGTACGTGGACGAGTTTTTTCTGGAGGACGACAAGATCGATATTTTTCTCTACAGCACGGCGCGGACCGAGCAGGAGCTGTCGCGTTTATCTGACCTGCCGGTGGCGACTCCGGCGGGAGCTGTCGTGCCGGTGCGGTCCGTTGCCGATTTGATCGAGACGGTCGATTCGGATGCGATCCGGCGGGTGAATGGGCGGCGAACGGTGACTCTCAACGTGATCCCGCCGCGATCGGTGGCGCTGGAGACGGCGGTGGGCGTGATCCAACGTGACGTGATCGACGCGATGCGGACGGACGGGGACATTCCGAACGGCGTGAGCATCGACATCTCGGGGGCGAGCGATCAGCTGACGGAGACGCGGGAGGCGCTGGGGGGAAATTTTGTCGTGTCGGTGGTGTTGAGCTATTCGCTGCTGGTCGTGATTTACCGGCACTGGGGGTATCCGTGGATCATCATGGCGACCGTGCCGCTGGGGATTGCGGGGGGGGATTTTCGGCCTTTGGGTGATGAACGCGATCGGGATCAGTCAGCCGTTCGACATGATCACGATGCTGGGATTTTTGATCCTGCTGGGGACGGTGGTGAACAATCCGATCCTGATCGTGGACCTGGCGTTGGAAAATTATCGCGTGGAGGGAATGAGCGCGGAGGACGCGGTGCGGGAGGCAGTCGAGGCGCGGCTTCGACCGATCCTCATGACGACGATCACGACGATCTGTGGGTTGTCGCCGCTGGTGTTCATCCCGGGGGCGGGCACGGAGCTTTACCGCGGGGTGGGGGCGATCGTGTTGTTCGGGTTGTTGTTCTCGACGGTGGTGGCACTGACGTTTCTGCCAGCGTTGCTGACGCTGGTGCTCGTGTGGTTGACGAAACGGACGGCGGCGGGCCGGGAAGCGGTGGCTGCTTGATCGGATGACTCGTCGGTTGCTTCCGCGGTGGGCGGGGCAAAAAGGGCGTGCCGCATGACGCGGTAGACATCGGTGTTGTCGAAGGAGCCGGTGACGAGGTCGGCGTGGGCTCCGGCGGCACGGACGAGGATGCCGCCGGACGTGTCGTTGAGCGAACCCCAGGTGATGACAAAGGGGTGCTGATTTCCGGCGCGATCCGGGGCGGATCGAAAGGGCTTGCCGTCGGCGGCGAGGCTGTAGGGCGCGGCGTTGCGGTCGCGCCCGTTTTTGGCGAGGGCCAGAGCGGATTCGTCGTCGGAGATGCCGATGGCGTCCATGCCGCCGGCTTCGCTGTCCGCGGTGGTGATGAACAGCGTGTCGGGGTGGGTATTCAGAAAGTCGAGCGCGACGCCGATGGTCTCGTCCGCGCGGCGGAGGGCATCGAGAGTGCCGGGTGCGTTGTTGTTGTTGCCGAAGTTGTCGAAGCCCTCTTCCTCGACGACGAGGAAGAACTCGTCGTCACCAAAGAGCTCGAGCGCTTTTGCGGTCATCTGCGCGAGGGTCGGTGCGTCGGGTTGGTAGAGCGGGAGCCCGGCGGCGGTGAGTTCGGGTTGGGTTTTGTCGTTGAAGGTGTGGCCGGAGGCAAAGAGGCCGAGGAGACGGGGCGTGTCGGCGGGGACCTCGGCAAGCTCCTGCGCGTCGTAGACGATCGTGTAGCCAAGGTCGCGCGCTCGCGCGATGAGGTCGAGCTGGTCGGGGCGGGCGCCGGGGCCGTGGCGGCCGGGGGTTCCCTTGGGAAGCCAGCCATTCCTCGCCGCCGCCGAGAATGACGTCGGCTCCGCTCTCGATGATCTGGCTGGTGATCCAGGCGTATTCGTCGCGTTTTGTGGCGGAGGAGAGAAAGGCGGCGGTGCCGGGTTCGATGATGCTGCCGGAATTGATCGCGCCGACACGAATGCCCTCGCGCTCGGCTTCCTGCATGAGACTGAGGGGCTGGCCGCCGGCGGAGATTGGAGGCTGGGCGGAGGTGCCGTCGCTGCCGAAGCCGGCACGCGGGACTTTGACCCCGTAGGCGTGGACGGTGGCTCCGCCGTTGGACGTGCCGGTGAGGGAGTCGGCCATGTGGCCGCGGTAGACGGCGATGTGCGGGAGTTCGTCCCAGTGCAGGTCGCCGTCGGGGCCCTGGAACAGCATGCGAGCGGCCTGCCAGTGGGCGATGCCAGCACCGTCGGGATGGAGAAAGATGACGCTGGCAGCCGGAGCGGAGGTGGCGGCCAGGGTGAGAAGGGCGGTGACGAGAAAGCGCATGTTGGGAGCGAACGAACTCCGGAACGCGAACGCAACCTTGTTCGGGTGAAAATATTGTCAGAATCATGGTGACTCTTGCGGAGGCTGGCCGATGGGCGCATCACTTTGGAATGCGAAGTTTTCGAGAAGAATTGTGGTTCGAGGTCTCAACCAGGCGGGAGCTGCGGAACATCACGCCGGAGGTGAATCGGTGTTTGCGGGCGAGCGGGATTCAGGAGGGACTGTGTCTGGTGAATGCGATGCACATCACGGCCAGTGTCTTCATCAATGACGACGAATCGGGGCTGCATGAGGACTTCGAGCGGTGGCTGGAAGAATTGGCTCCCGAGAAACCGCACTCGCATTACCTCCATAATCGCACGGGTGAGGATAACGCCGACGCGCACCTGAAGCGGACAATCATGGGACGGGAAGTCGTGGTGGCCGTGACGGGTGGTGAACTCGACTTCGGGCCGTGGGAACAAATTTTCTACGCGGAGTTTGACGGGCTTCGTCGAAAACGGGTGTTGGTAAAAATCATCGGTGAGTGAAGTCCCGGAGTGTGGCAGGATGATCGAATGAAATGGATCGTTCTGGCACTTGGGTTGATGTGACAATTTAACGGCTGGGTAAAATCGCTCGCCGTCGCCCGCCATCGATCAGACCGCAGCGCGTTGGCTCGGTTGAAGGAGGTTGATCCTCGTTTCGGGGAGGGCTCGGTTGTCGAACTCTTTGATTTCACGATTTGGGTGCCAGCAGGGCGGCGGTGCCTTCCTGCCATTCCAGGCCCCAATCCCGCAGCGCGCCGAGAATCGGTCGGAGCGCCAGGCCTTTCGGAGTGAGCTGATACGCGAGCCGTTTGGTTCCGTCGGCGGCGGGGACGCGGACGACGATTTCGGAGCCAACGAGGCGCTCCAGCCGGTCGCTGAGAATGTTTGTCGGGATCCCCTCCGGCGAGGCGATGAATTCCTTGAACCTCGTGCGGCCCAGAACGAGGTCGCGGACGACGAGGAGCGTCCAGCGATCTCCGAGAATGTCGAGCGAACAGGCGACCGGACAGGGTGACCGCCGGGGACCAACCTGCCGGTCAGCAGAGACTCCCTTGGGTTTCATTGGAAACACTGGACCGCATCTTTCGCTTGCAATCAACAATCGAAATACTTGCAAAATGCAACCAAACCGCGGCGGATGTCGTATCGAGTTTTCAAATGCTGCCGGGATCGGGCTTTTTCCAATTCCGGCCGCTCAACCAAAACACCTGACATGCCATCAACAGTTCTCGATCTTCCTTGCGGCTTCCCGCGTTATTTCCAAATTCTCTGCCTGGCGGCGACGGCGTCGCTGATGCCGGACGCCGACGCTGGTCAGACCGAATTCGCACAAAATCGTTGCGCCGCCGAGTCCGGTTGAGGGTGCGGCGCGCTCGAAGTTCGTTTTTACGTCCGAGTTTGGTTACGTCGGGCCGTCGTCCTTCACCGGATCAACCGACGCAGGTGATATCAGCACGATCTCAGTCGAATCGAAAGTGGTCGGCACTTTCGATCTATCACCGGCGATGTCGGTGCGGGGAACATTGGCGGCGGAGACCTTCTGGTTCGGCTCCCAAAATTCGATCGGTGCCATCCCGAATCGGTTCACGAACCTGACGATTGGTCTTGGAGCGGACTACCGATTTTTGGATCGTTTTTTTCTACGAGCCGACTTTCTGCCGGAGCTTTCCCTCAACGACGGAGACACTTCGCTCGAGAGCGTGAGCTTCACTCTGACGTCGGTCGTCGGTTACCGGGCGTCGGATTCGGTGCTGTTTTTCGGGGGTGTTCTGGTTCAGTCGCACTTGGAATTCCCGGTCATCCCCGTCGTCGGGGCTCGGTGGATGATCAACCGACAGTGGACACTGGAGGCGGGCATTCCCAAGACAGCGCTCACGTTTGCGCTGACGTCGGACTGGGAACTTTTCGCGTCGGGTCAGTTGAAGACGAGTCAATTTCGGACGGAGGAAGGATTTGCCATCGACGATGGCGATGAGGAGTTGGGGGACGACTGGCTGAGCTATCTGGATATCCGCGTGGCGGGTGGAATCGCTTACAAATTCGGTCAGACGACACGAATCGGCTTGGAGACGGGGGCCTCGGTCTATCGGCGGTTTGCCTTCTCGGATGCGGACTTCGAGGTCGATGCCGGTCCGGCTCCTTACGCGGCGGTCCAGCTGACGATTAGTTTCTAAAACGAGGTCCGACGGGAATGGGAGGCTTGGTGGCAGCGGTGCCCGGCTCGGGCTGGCGAGCGATGTTGTTCGGGCGACGGCGTCGGTCGGCGGAGCTGGAACGGAGAGTCAGGGGAGAGAGGAATATAACTCCGGGTCAAATGTTGACTCGGAGTTGGTGTCGGTTAATGATTTTGGAAATGACAATTCTGGGTCGGAAGGAACGGGCGTTTGCGGAGCGGGAGAGGTTGGTCGTGGAGACGGCGGACGGGATGTTGCGCGAGGTGGGCTATTTGGGGCTGAATTTGGACGAGTTGGCGGAGCGGGTGGAGTATTCGAAGGCGACGCTTTATCACCATTTTGCGAGCAAGGAGGACCTGGTGCTGGCGGTGGTGACGTGGCAGATGGCGAGGCGGGTGGATTTTTTTGAGCGGGCGGCTGGTTACGCGGGGACGACGCGGGAGCGGATGTTTGGCTTTGGGATTGGGGATTTGTTGTTGAGTCGGCTGGCTCCGCACGGGTTTCCGTTGGTTGAGTTGGTGCGGTCGGATTCGATTTGGAAGAAGTGTTCGGAGGAGCGTCGGGCGGGGATGCACGCGATCAATGGGCGGTGTTTTCAGCTGGGTGTGGAGGTCGTTGACGCGGCGCGGGTGGCGGGGGATTTGGAGGAGTGGGCTCCGCCGTCGGCGGAGGTGGTGTGGGGATTGGTGAGTCTGTCCAAGGGGGCGCATCTGCTGGCGGCGGATGATGTTTTTCGGCGGGCGGCGGTTGTTGGGGGGAGTCCGCTGGATTGCTTGCTGGAGAATTACCACCGGTATCTGGATGGATGCGGGTGGCGGGCGTATCGGCGGGATTTTGACTACGACGCGAGTCGGGCGAAGATCGAGTCGTTGCTTTTTGCGGAAGAGCTCAGGGGTTTGGAGGTCGGGATATGAGGGGTTCTCGCGCGGAGGCGCGGAGGCGCGGAGGATTTTTGATCGGGCTGCTCTTTGGCGTTTCACTCGTTGGTTGTGGCGGAGGGGACGATGCGGTGCCGGAGGTGAATTTGACGCCGGTGGAGGTGGTGGTGCTGGAGGCGGCGGGGAGTTATCCGGTGCGGGAGGAGTTTGTTGGGGTCGTGGAGGCTCGGCGGCGGGCGAATCTGGCGTTTGAGGTGGCGGGGACGGTGATGGAAGTGCGGGTGGATGAGGGCGATGCGGTGGAGGCCGGGGAGGAATTGGCGGCGATCGACACGGCGCGGCTCGAGTCGCAGCGGGCGGAGTTGGCGGCGGGGATCGGGGAGGCGCGGGCGACGCTCAAGCGGGCGGCGGCGGACTTCGAGCGGAATCGGGAGCTGCGGGCGTCGCGGGTGATCGAGGCGCAGCAGATGGATCAGATCGAGGAGGGGTTTCGGACGGCGGAGGCCAACGTGCGCCGGACGGAGGCGCGGCTGGAGAGCGTGGAGGTGGATCTGGCGAAGAGTGCGGTGTTGGCTCCGTTTGCGGGGACGATTGCTCGGCGGATGATTGATGAGGGGGCGGTGGTGTCGCCGAATCAGGTCGTCTTCGAATTACTGGAATCGGGGGTGCTGGAGGTGCGGGCGGCTTTGGCCGGGGAGGCGCTGACGGGGTTGCGGGTCGGCGATTCGGTCACGGTCGCGGTCGGCGGCGAGGTGCGGGAATTTCCGGTGGAGCGGATTCTTCCGCAGCGGGATGCGCGGACGCGGACGGTCGATGTGATCCTCGCGGTGCCGGGGGAGTTGGGGGTACGCGATGGCGATCTGGTGACAGTGCGGCGGGACCGGGATGTCGCGGCGCAGGGATTTTTTCTGCCGCGGGACAGTTTGACGGAGAGTTCGCGGGGGTTGTGGGCGTGTTTTGTGGCGGAGCCGAATGGAGGGTCGGGTGAGTTGACGCTGGATCGGCGGGACGTGGAGGTTCTCCACGAATACGGGGATTACGTATTTGCCCGGGGGGCGATCGGGGAGGGTGATCAGGTGGTGGCGGGGGGGCTGCAGAAGGTGGCACCGGGTCAGCGGGTGCGGGTGGTGAAGAGTGAATCGCTGGGTGGGTTGCCTTCGGGGTCATGAATAAGTCGGGGGAGCCGGAGGATTTCCGTTGGCTGGGGATCTTTTTCGATAACAGGTATCTGCTGGCGCTGACGATCGTGGTGACGTTGGTGGCGGGCGTCTCGGCGTTGTCAGGGTTGCCGCGGCTGGAGGATCCGGTGATCACGAACCGGAATCCGCTGATTTTGACGGTGTTCCCGGGGGCTTCGGCGGATCGGGTGGAGGCGTTGGTGACGGAGAAAATCGAGACCGAGTTGGAAGACATCGACTCGATCAAGAACGTGACGAGCACGTCGCGGGCGGGGATTTCGATCGTGAGCGTGGAGTTGCTCGATGCGGTGACGAAGGCCGATACGGACGCGATCTCGTCGGAGATCCGGGATGCGCTGGCGGATGCAGCGCGGACGTTTCCGCCGGAGGTGCCGGCCCCGTTCTTTGACGATAAGCGGAACCCGGTGGCTTACACGCTGATCGCGGCGGTGCGGTGGACGGACGCTGAACGGGGGGCGGAGAGTCTGGGGATCCTGTCGCGGCGGGCGGAGGATCTGGCGGACGGGCTGCGGAACGTGAGTGGGACGGAGCTGGTGCGGATCTACGGGGAGCCGGCCGAGGAGGTGACGGTGACGGTGGATGCGGAGGCGCTGGCTCAGCGGGGGTTGACGCCGACGGCCGTGGCGGAGGCGCTGCGGCGCGCGGATGCGAAGGTGCCGGCCGGGCAGATGCGCGGGGCGGACGCGACGCTGCTGGTCGAGGTGGCGGGGAAGATCGATTCTCTGGATCGCGTGCGGGGGGTGATCGTGCAGCAGGGGGACGGGGGACGGACGGTCCGGGTCGGGGACGTGGCGGTCGTCGAGCGGTCGTGGCGGGATCCGCCAAGTCAGATTGCCTTCACGGATCGGCAGCGAACGGTGCTGGTCGCGGCTCGAGTGGCGGAGTCGCAGCGGGTGGACGTGTGGGACGGCGACGCGGGCCGGGTGCTGGACGAATTCCGGCGGGCGACTGGCGGGGCGATCACGACGGACGTGGTGTTCCGGCAGAACGATTACACGGCGGCGCGGCTGGCGGAACTGGCGGGGAATCTGGCTCTCGGTGCGGCAGTGGTGCTGGCGGTGATTTTGTTCACGATGGGGTGGCGGCGGGCGCTGATCGTGAGCTCGGCGCTTCCTCTGACGGCGGCGGCGACGTTGTTCGTGATCTCGCTGCAGGGCGGGAAGCTCCACCAGATGTCGATCTTCGGGATGATCATCGCGATGGGGCTTCTCATCGATACGGCGATCGTGATCACGGATGAGATTCGGATCTACCTCGAGCGGGGGATGGGGCGGCGGGAGGCGGTGGTGGGCGCGCTGCGGCATTTGTTCGTTCCGCTGTTGTCTTCGACGCTCACGTCGGTGTTGGCGTTTCTGCCGATCCTGCTCTTGCCGGGGGGCGCGGGGGATTTTGTGGGTTCGATCGGCGGGAGTGTGATCGTGGCGATCGCGGCTTCGTTCGCGCTTTCGGTGACGGTGATCGCGGCGCTGGCGGGGCTGTTTGCGGAGCTGCCGGGGGCGGGGAAGAAACGGCGGGCGCCGCGGTGGATGCGGGAAGGCGTGGAGGCGCGGTGGTTTGCCGGGCCGATGAGCCGGGTGATCCGGCTGGGGGTGCGGCGTCCGTGGATGGGGATCGCGATGGGGGCGGCGCTGCCGATCGTGGGGTTTGTGCTGGCGCCGACGTTGGGGAGCCAATTTTTTCCGCGCACGGATCGGGACATGTTCACGGTGGAGGTGACGCTGCCGTCGGTGACTTCCGTCGGGGAGACGACGCGGGTGATCGGGGAGGTCGAGGCGGCGATTCGCTCGTACCGAGGGAGTCGAGCGGGTGCACTGGCTGGCGGGGGCGAGTTTCCCGCCGGTTTACTACAACCTGACGGAGAATCGGGACAACTCCTCGGAATACGCGATGGGGGTGATCGAGGTGGATGGCTTCGGGACGACGGACGAGTTGGTGCCGGAGCTGCAGCGGAGGTTGTCGGAGGAGTTCCCGCAGGCGCGGGTGCTGGTGAAAAAGTTCGCCCAGGGGCCGCCGGCGAACGCGGACGTTGAGATCCGGCTGCGGGGCCCGAGTGTGGGGGAACTGCAACGGCTCGGGGATGAGGTGCAGCGGCGGCTGGCGGAGCAGCCCGGAATCACCAACGCGGAATCGACGCTGACGCGCGGAGAGCCGAAGTTGTGGTTTCGACCGGATGAGGCTGCGGCGAGGGCGGCGGGGTTGGAACCGGCGGAGATCGCGGCCCAACTCGAGGCGCACCTCGAAGGGATCGCGGGCGGGAGTTTGCTGGAGGCGGTGGAGGAACTGCCGGTACGGGTGCGATTGCCGAACGGTCGGCGGGAGACGATCGCCGGGATCGAGAATCTGCGGTTGGTTGGCGGCAACGGGGCGCTGGTGCCGCTGCGGGCGCTGGGTGGCTTCGAGCTGCGACCGGAGACCGGGGCGATCACGCGGCGAAACAGCGAGCGGGTGAACAACGTGCGGGGATACGCCGAGGCGGGGGCGCTGGCGATCGACATCACGGAGGAGGTGCTGGCCGATCTGGACGCTTCCGGGTTCCGGCTGCCGCCGGGCTACGAGTTGCAGGTCGGCGGGGAGTCGGAGAACCAGGCGGACGCGGTGGGGAATTTGCTGCTGTATCTGCCGGTGATCGTAACGCTCACGATCGCGACGCTGGTGTTGTCGTTCAACAGCGTGCGGATGGCGTTGATCCTGATCGCGGCGGCGGGATTGGCGGTGGGATACGGGCTGCTGGCGACGGGGGTGATGGGATTCCCGGTGAGCTTCAACACGATCCTCGGGTGCATCGGGTTGGTGGGGTTGGCGTTCAACGACAACATCGTCGTGCTGGCGGCGATCCACGCGAATCCGAAGGCGCGCCGCGGGGATTGGGAGGAGATTGTGGCGGAGGTCAAGGGGTGCGGGCGGCATTTGATCAGCACGACGCTGACGACGATCGGGAGCTTTTTGCCGGTGTTGATTTTGGTGGGCGGGCAGTTCTGGCCGCCGTTGGCGATCGTGCTGGCGGGTGGGGTCGGTGGGGCGACGTTTCTGGCGGCGGTTTTCACGCCGGCGGCTTATCGGCTGATTGCGGCGCGGAAGTATCGCCGGGCGGTCGTCGAGGAACGGGTGGAACCAGCGGGTGCGTGTCCGGCGGGCTGATGAGCGGTGAGTCGGTGAGGGGGGGCGGGGATTTCCTGATGGGCGCGGGAACGGACCGCACTGGTTTGGATTTCGCTTGAGGGTTGGAGCGGGGGGGGATGGGATGCCGGGCCATGAAGGATTTGGCTTTTGGGGAGACGCGGACTCGGGTGGGATTACGCCACGCTTTGATCGCGCCGGATGGACTGGTGCCGAGCGTGGTGCCGGGAATCGTGGGGGCGGTGGTGAACGTGGTGATTTCGCCGGCGATGGGGGCTGGGTTGACGCAGTTGCTGGTGACGTTCGAAAGCGGGGGGCGGGGGGAATTTGATTCCGAGGAGGTCGAGTCGGCGCTTTACGTGATGGAGGGTGGATGCACGGTGCGGATCGGGGATGGTTCAGACGTGTTGGGGGCGGGGGGATTTGCGTTCGTGCCGGCGGGGGTGCCTTGGGAACTGAGTGGCGCGGAGGCGGGGACGCGGGTGACGATTTTTCAAAAGGATTTTGAGGAGATCGAGGGGGTGGCGCGACCGGGCGTGGTGGTGGGTGACGCGGCGGACGTCGAGGCGGTGCCGTTTCTGGGCGACGAGGATGCGATGTTGAAGGTGCTGTTGCCGGAGGGTGCGGAGTTCGATTTTGCGATGAACGTCTTCACGTATCGGCCGGGGGCGCGGCTGCCGTTCGTCGAGACTCACGTGATGGAGCACGGACTCGTGATGTTGGAGGGTGAGGGAGTGTATCGGTTGGAGGATTCGTGGTATCCGGTGCGGACTGGGGATGCGATCTGGATGGCGCCATACTGCCCGCAGTGGTTTGTGGCGATGGGGAAGGGGCCGGCGAGTTATCTTTACTGCAAGGACGTGAATCGAAACCCGATGGGGTGAGCTGGAGGGGGAGCGGAATGAACAGATTGGACGACGAGATCGAGGAATTGGCGGGAATTTCTTCGTGGGAGGTGCCCGCGATCACACGGGTGCTTTTTTCGCCGGAGGATTTGCGGGCGCGGGAGTGGTTGGTGGGGAAATTCGAGGCGGCCGGTTTGGTGGTTCGTCGGGATGGGGTGGGGAACATTTTTGCCCGGTGGACGGGGAGTGAACCGGAGCTTCCGGCGGTGGCGACCGGGTCTCACATCGACGCGATCCCGAACGCGGGACGGTTCGACGGGGTGGTCGGGGTGTTGGGGGGACTGGAGGCGGTGAGGCGCTTGCAGGCTGAGGGATTTGCGCCGCGGCGCTCGATCGAGATCGTGATGTTCACGGCGGAGGAGCCGACGCGGTTTGGTTTGGGGTGCCTGGGGAGCCGGTTGCTGGCGGGCGCGCTGGACGTGGATCGGGCGGCTGGGTTGAAGGACGAGGAGGGAGCGACGCTCGAGGATCTGCGGGCGGCGGTCGGGTGTGAAGGGAGCCTGGAGGAGGTGCGGCTCGGGGCGGGATTTTACGAGGCGTTCGTGGAATTGCACATCGAGCAGGGGCCGATGCTGGAGCGGGAGGGGGTGGCGATCGGCGCGGTTGAAAAGATCGCGGCTCCGGCGGCATTTCGGGTTCGGATCGAGGGTGAAGGCGGGCACGCGGGCGCGGTGCTGATGCCGGTGCGCAAAGACGCGGGTTGCGCGGCGGCGGAGATGGTGATGGCGGTGGAGCGGGCGGCGAAGGAGTCGGGGAGTCCGGACACGGTCGGGACGACGGGCGTGTTGCGGCTGGAGCCGGGGGCCATCAACAGCGTTCCGGTGCGGGCGACGTTGGAGATCGATCTGCGGGACACGAGTCTGGAGACGCGGGACGGGGCGGAGCGGGTGATCCGGGCGGCGGCGGCGGCGGTCGCGACGAGGCGGGGAGTGCGGGTGGAGATTGAAACGATCAATTCGGATCCGCCGGCGATTTGTGACGGGGATCTGGTGGAATCAATTCTGGCCGTGGCCGACGGTGAGGGGCTGAGCGCGATGCGGATGATCAGTCGGGCGTATCACGATTCGCTGTTCATGGCGCAGATCTGTCCGACGGCGATGGTGTTCATTCCCTGCCGGAATGGATGGAGTCACCGACCGGATGAGTTTGCGAGTTCCGAGGCGATCGACGCCGGGGTGAGGATTTTGGCGGGAGTGTTGCGGAAGTCGAGCGCGGCTTGAGTTTTTGCTGATCCGGGATTGGCATTGGGGGTGCTGCGGTTAGTTTCTGGAAATGGAGGTAGCAGAGTCGTTTGAGATCACCGTGAACGGGGCGGTTTGCCGCGTGGACGGGTGTTCGCCGGAGACGACTTTGCTGGAGTGGCTGCGGGAGTCGCGGGGTTTGACGGGGACGAAGATGGGGTGCGCGGAGGGGGATTGCGGGGCTTGCACGGTGGCGCTGATCGGACGGGGGGATGACGGCGGGCGGGTGGTGCGGTCGATTAATTCGTGCATTGCGCTGGTGCGGACGTTGGCGGGTCGGGAGATTCTGACGGTCGAGGGGTTGGCGCGGGGTGGGGATCTGCACCCGGTGCAGCGGGCGATGGTGGAGTGCAATGGGTCGCAGTGCGGGTTCTGCACGCCGGGGTTCGTGATGTCGCTTTACGAGGGTTATGAGCGGGGGGTGCTGGGGGATGCGGCGAAGGTGGCGGATCAGATCTGCGGGAATCTCTGTCGATGCACCGGGTATCGGGCGATCGCGGAGGCGGCGGGGAATGCATTCTCGCGCGGAGACGCAGAGGCGCAGAGGAATGAGGGGGTCTCACGCGAGGGCGCGAAGGAGCGAAAGGATGGAATTCCGCTGGCGCGGTTGTTGGAGATTCGGGCGGAGCATCCTGAGGCGGTGCTGGTGGCGGGAGCGACAGAGGTCGGGGTGGAGGTGACGAAGCGGTTCCGGCGGTTGCCGATGGTGGTGTCGTTGGACGATGTGCCGGACCTGAAGCGGTGTGAGCGGACGGCGGACGGGTGGCGGCTCGGGGCGGGGGCGACGTTGACGGAATTGGAGGATTTTCTGGGGGGGGAGTTGCCGATCTTTGACGAAATGCTGCGGTGGTTTGCTTCGCGGCAGATTCGGAACCGCGCGACGTTGGGGGGGAATCTGGTGACGGGTTCGCCGATTGGGGATTCGGCTCCGGTGTTGCTGGCGCTCGGGGCGTCGGTGGAATTGGCGAGTGGGCGGGGGACGCGGACGGTGGAGCTGGCGGAGTTTTTTCTGGGTTACCGGAAGACCGCGCTGGCGGTGGATGAGGTGATGACGGCGGTGTGGGTGCCGCGGGTGGGGGACGGAGCGCGGGCGGAGTTTTTCAAAGTTTCGAAGCGGCGGGAGATGGATATTTCGATCGTCTCGGCGGCTTTTGTGAGGGTTGGGGATGAGGTGCGCTGCGCGTTTGGCGGGGTGGCGGCGACTCCCGCTTTGGTGGTGGTGTCGCGGGCTGAAGGTGAGGATGAGGAAGAATTTGTGGAGCGGGTGGCGGGGGAATTGGCGGTGCGGTTCGAGCCGTTGACGGATGCGCGGGGGTCGGCGGCTTACCGGCGCGGACTGGTGGGGGATCTGTGGAGGAAATTTGTTCTCACGCCGGGACGCCGGGGCGCAGAGGATGAGCGGGTCTCGATGCATCGATCTTCGCTGGGTGAAGAGCAGCCGCCCCACGAGTCGGCGGTGGGTCACGTGACGGGGGCGGCGAAATACGTGGACGACATCGCGCTGTCGCGGGGGACGTTGACGATGTGGCCGGTCTGCTCGGAACACGCGCACGCCCGGATTCTGTCACTGGACGTCGAGGCGGCTCGCGCGATGCCGGGAGTGGCGGTGGTGCTGACGGCGGGGGACGTGCCGGGGGTGAATGACGTGGGGTGCTCGCGGCCGGATGAATCGCTTTTCGCGTCGGAGATCGTGGAGTTTCACGGTCACCTCCTCGCGATGGTGGTCGGCGAGTCGGAGGCGGCTTGTCGGGCGGCGGCGAAGGCGGTGGTCGTCGAATACGAAAAGTTACCGACCGTGCTGACGATTGCGGAGGCGCGGGCGGCGGAGAGTTTTCACACCGACGCGAACGCGATTCGGCGGGGGGATGCGGCGATCGCCGTGGCGGGGGCGGCGCGGCGGCTGACGGGAGAATTCGAGCTGGGCGGGCAGGAGCATTTTTATCTGGAGACCCAGGCGGCCTGGGCGGAGGTGGCGGCGGACGGGGGGATTCACGTGTGCTCGTCGACTCAGCACCCGACGGAGATCCAGATCATCGTGGCGCGGGTACTGGGATTGTCGCGGAACGACGTGGTGGTCGAGGCTCCGCGGATGGGCGGAGGATTTGGCGGGAAGGAGACGCAGGGAAATTCCTGGGCGGCGCTCGCGGCGCTCGGGGCGGTGAAGACGGGGCGTCCGGTGCGGGTGATGCTCGACCGCGATCTCGACATGCGATTGACGGGAAAACGGCATCCGTTCTGGTCGCGGTTCGAGGTCGGGTTCGACGACGATGGGGTGTTGGTCGGGGCGGAGGTGGAGCTGATTTCCAACGGTGGGTGGTCGCTGGATTTGTCGATGCCGATCGCGGATCGTGCGCTGTTCCATTTGGACAACGCGTATTACGTGCCCGCGGTGAATTTCTCGGCGCGGGTGGCGAAGACGAACCTGGTCTCGAACACGGCGTTCCGGGGGTTCGGAGGGCCGCAGGGAATGGTGGTGATCGAGGAAATCCTCGACCGGGTGGCTCGGGAGCTGGGATTGGCGCCGGAGGTTGTGCGGGAGCGGAACCTTTACCGCGGGAGCGGGGAGTCGAACACGACGCATTACGGACAGGCGGTCGGTGACAACCGGGTGCGGGAGATGTGGATGTCGCTCAAGGAATCGGCGCGGCTGGCGGAGCGGCGGGTGGAAATTTCCGAGTGGAATGCCGGGAGTGCGTTGGTGAAGCGAGGGATTGCGATGACGCCGGTGAAGTTTGGGATTTCGTTCACCTACACGCCATACAATCAGGCCGGGGCGTTGGTGCTCGTCTACGCCGACGGGACGGTGCAGGTGAATCATGGTGGAACCGAGATGGGCCAGGGGCTGCACACGAAAATTTTGGGGATCGTGATGCGGGAGTTGGGGGTGCCGCGGGAGCGGGTCAGGATGATGTTCACGCGGACGGACAAGGTTCCCAACACGTCGGCGACGGCGGCGTCGAGCGGGGCGGATCTCAACGGAGCGGCGGTGGCGGATGCGTGCCGGACACTGGTGGGCCGGATGACGCCGGTGGCGGCTGAGATGCTGGGCGGTGGTGACGGGAGGCTGATCGGTGGTGACGGGAAAATGTGGTTCGAGGGGCGGCCCGAGAAGACGGTGGAGTTTCCGCAGCTCTGCAACGCGATGCACATGCAGCGCGTTTCGCTCTCGGCGACTGGTTTTTACAAGACGCCCGGAATCGAGTGGGATCGGGCGACGGGGAAGGGACGTCCATTTGCCTACTTCGCGTGCGGGGTGGCGGTGAGTGAAGTCGAGGTCGATGGGCGGACGGGAATGCACCGTGTGTTGCGGACGGACATTCTCCACGACGTCGGGGATTCGTTGAACGAGCGGGTTGACCGAGGTCAGATCGAGGGCGGTTTTGTGCAGGGGATGGGGTGGTTGACGCGCGAGGAATTGAAATGGGACGGGGAGGGGAAATTGCTGACGAGTGGGGCGAGCACTTACGCCATCCCGGCTTTGTCGGATCGTCCGGCTGACTTCCGGGTATCGCTGCTCGCCAAAGCGACGAACGAGGGGACGATCGGGGGGAGCAAGGCGGTGGGAGAGCCGCCGTTGATGCTGGCGATCTCGGTGCGGGAGGCGCTGCGGGACGCGGTGGCGGCGTTTGGTGACGGGGAAGGGATGGTGGAATTGGCCGCACCGGCGAGCGTGGAGCAAATCTGGTGGGCGGTGAAGAAGCGGCTGGGGGCGGGAGGCGAATGAATTTTGATCGGGAAGGGGTTCGCCCTGTCGTGAGTGGTTTGGTTAGAAGAAAATGATGAATGTGTTTTCGGGACAGTTGGTGGACTTGGCGGCGCGGGAAATTTATCCGGCGGCGGTGACGGTGATGGGCGGAAAGATCGTGGCGCTGGCGCGGGTGGCGGAGGCACCGGAGGGTTTTCTCATTCCGGGTTTCGTGGATGCCCACGTGCACGTGGAGAGTTCGATGTTGCCGCCCGGGGAATTTGCGCGGATCGCGGTGCGGCACGGGTCGGTGGGGTCGGTGAGCGATCCGCACGAGATCGCGAATGTGCTCGGGGTGGCGGGGGTGGAATTCATGCTGGCGGAGGCGGCGCGGACTCCATTCAAATTTTGCTTCGGTGCGCCGAGCTGCGTGCCGGCGACGACGTTCGAAACGGCGGGGGCTGAGCTGGACGTGGAGGCCGTGACGGCTCTGCTGGCGCGGGAGGACATCGGGTATCTGAGCGAGGTGATGAATTGGCCCGGGGTGCTGGGGGGTGATCCCGGGATGGTGGCAAAGATCGCGGCGGCGAAGGCGGTGCAGAAGCGGGTGGATGGTCACGCTCCCGGGTTGCGGGGTGAGGACGCGAGGCGCTACGCGGCGGCCGGGATCGAGACTGACCACGAGTGTTTTTCGCTGGAGGAGGCGTTGGACAAAATCGACGCCGGGATGCTGATCGCGATCCGGGAAGGGTCGGCGGCAAAGAATTTCGAGGCGCTCGCGCCGTTGCTGAAGTCGCACCCGGATAGTTGCATGTTGTGCAGCGACGACGTGCATCCGAACGCTTTGGTTCGCGGTCACGTGGATCGCCTGGTTGCGCGGGCGGTGGCGGGTGGGGCGGACGTTTTTGACGTTCTGACGGCGGCGTGCGTGCGACCGGTGGAACATTACGGGTTGCCGATTGGGTTGTTGCGGGTTGGGGACGCGGCGGATTTCGTGTTGGTCGAGGATCTGGTGGATTTTCGGGTTCGGGAGACCTGGATCGATGGGATCTGCGTGGCGCGGGGTGGAAAATCGTTGTTGGAGAGACGGGAGGTTCTGGAGGTCGTGAACCGGTTTGAGCCGCGCGAAGTCAGCGCTGGCGATCTGGCCGTGGAGGGGACCGAGGTGAACGTGATCGTGGCTCGGGATGGTCAGTTGGTGACGGGGGCGGAGGTCGCGGCGGTGACCGATCCGGACGTGCTGAAGATCGTGGTCGTGAACCGGTACTCCGCGACGGAACCGGCGGTTGGTTACGTGCGGGGCTTCGGGCTGAAGCGCGGCGCGATCGCTTCGTCGGTGGCGCACGACTCCCACAACGTGGTGGCGGTCGGGACGACGGATGCTGAGCTGGCGGAGGCGATCAACGAAGTGATGCGGGCGCGGGGTGGGATCTGCGCGGTGGAGGGTGAAATCGTCAAATTGCTGCCGCTCGAGATCGCCGGACTCATGGCGATGGGGGATGGCGACGAGGTCGCCGCGGCTTACGAAGGGATCGCGGTGTTCGCGACGGAGAGACTTGGGTCCGGGTTGCGCGATCCGTTCATGACGTTGTCGTTCATGGCGCTGCTGGTGATTCCGGATCTTAAGATGAGTGACCGCGGGTTGTTTTCGGGTGCGGCGTTCGAGTTTCGCGCGGTGTCCGCGGACTGAGCGGGGACGGGGCACTGGCGTCGCGCTCAACGAAAAAGCGGGGGTTTGAAAACCCCCGCTTGGTCACGTTTCGACGGTCGGTCTAGGAGACCGTTCGGAGATTAGAAATTCCAGAGTTTGCCCTGGCGGATGTCCGCCATGGCCTGGGAGCTTTTCATGTAAGAATCGGGAGGGTTGGGGAGTGGGCCGTCGTCGAGAACGGGGAGGGTCTTCCCGATGGTCTCGTCCTCAGGCTGGCTCGTTGCGATGTTGATCGGGGTGCCGACGCTCACGAGGTTGAAGACCTTTTTGGCTGATTTGAGTGGCATGCGAACGCAGCCCATCGTGCTCGGGTAAGGCTTCACGAAACCCCAGTGCATGCCGTAAGCGGGTCCATAAAATTCAATCCAGTAGGGCATTGGATAGCCGGCACCCGGGCTGCTGACGCGGCGGCGCTCGGCGACTTTCGCCCGGACGGGAAACGTGCCCTTGGGGGTGGGCGTCGCGGCGGTGCCAACCGAAACCGGGGTGGCGAGGAGGACCTTGTCACCCTCAACGACGTAGAGCTTCTGGGCGCTCGTGCTGAGTTTGACCTTCACGTTCGATCGGTTTGTCGGCTGCGTGACGGCTGGATCGTAGGTGAAGGCGTTCGCGCGACTGGCGGAGGACGGCATGGTGGTGCAGGCTCCGAGGGCAAGCGCCGCGAGGGCCAGGGTGGCGGCGGTGCAGAGGCGGGTGATTGGGAATTTCATGGTGTGCGTCGGTGGATGGATCGGGAATGTGGGGGTTGGAGGTCGTCGGGGCAAGTGGGAAGATGGGGAGTTTGACGCGTCGGGTCCGCGATGGTTCGACGGTTCGGAACGTGCGGATCGCGTGCGGTTACTCGGGTGGGTGGAAAAGGGGAGTGGGAGGGAGGTCTTTGAGAAAGTTCCAGAGGGATTTGTCGTCGCGCTTTTGGACGCGGATGTCTTCGACACCGGTGGCGTCGCAGCGGAGGACTTTGGCGTAGCCTTTGTACTGGCGGGGACGCCCGATGACGCGGGCGAGGGTCGGGTCGGTTGGGGGTGGAGAGAGTTGGGTCATCGCCAGGAAGCTGGAGGGGAGCGCTCGAAGGTCGATGCCGAGTTCGCGCGAGAGTTCGGACCAGGCGGCATTCTGAAAGACGTCGGATGGTGGTTTGGCGAAGTTGTGGCACCAATGCAGGGCGTTGCTGGCGGCGAGGAGTCCGCAGGTCTCCGAGTGGGTGCAGGGTGCGATGACGCGGTGGGTGGCCCGGAGTGGTTCGCGGATCTGCTCGACGAGGGCGCGACTGTCGGCGTGGGTGCCGGCTTCGACCCAAAGGATCTCGCCAGCGGTGCGGGCGAGGCGGATGAGGGCCGTGGTGTCGGCGGGTTCGAGTTCGTTGAGAACGTGACTGACGATGAGGAGGGTATTGCCGTCGGTGGAGGGTTCGTTGGTGTTGACGCGGAGGGTCGGAAATTGATCGTGGGCCCGGGCGGAAGCGAAGCGCGTCGCGGCGCGTGAGCGGTCGTGAAGTTGGAGTTCCGTAAAGCCGGTGAAGGCTTCGAGAACGCGCCGGCTGGCGACGCCGGAACCGCAGCCGAAGTCCAGGATGCGGGTTGACGTGGGTTTCCAATTGCGGGCGACGAGTTCGCTGAGCACCGCGTCCCACTTCCAACCGATGCGTTCGCCGAAGGTCTCGTTGTAGAGAGCGAGGTCGTCGGCGGAGCGCCAATAGTCGGCGGTGCCGGCGGTGCCGTTGAGGAAGCCGTCGCGGAGGCGGCGGAGGGTGGTGAGTTCGCGGGGCTTCCAGTGGTGCACGCGCTCAGAAGAACGGGCCGCGGAAGCGAAAGCGAATCTCTTTTTCGGAGGGGTGCTAAGGAGACCCGGAGATCGTTGGCGGGGGGCGGCCTCCTGGCCGGTCAGAGCTTTTCGACCTCGCTCTTCGACTTGAGGACGATGGTGCCGTCTTCCTGTTCGATGACGTAGGCGGGGTTGTCGTCGGTGCCGTTGCGGGTGACTTCGGTTCCCCCGGTTTTGCGGGTGACTTTGTCGTGGTGGACTTCGGTTACTTTGCCCTCGGCGGAGCCGTTGCCCCAGTTCCATTTCACTTTGCTGCCGGATTTGATCATTCTGGGTTATTCGTTTTCGTCGGCTTTCTCGATTTTTTTAAGGATGGATTTGGCCCAAGTCCGTCCGGGGTCGCCGCCCCAGAGGAGCCAAGCAATTTTTCCGGCGGATGGATTGTCCGTATCGTCGAAATTCGCGCCTTCCTTGTCGACCTCGTGGCGGGTGAAGTAATTGACCATGCGGTGAATGGTCTCGACGGAGACGTGGCGGCGATTTTTGAGATCGCGGGCGCGGGCGACGCCGATCTTCGTGCCGCCGCGATTGTGTGCCTTGCGGAGGTCGAGGCCTCGCTCGGCTTGCCGGGCGACTTTGGCCGGTGGGGTGAAATCGATGTGGGCGTATTTTTTCGGCGGCATGCGATTGGCGTCGAGTCTTGAAGGGTATTCGGTGGGCGGGCTGGGGTTGGACGTGCGGCAATCTGGATCTGGCTAATCCCAAGAAGATGAAGGTCGGCTTTGGCGCCGAGGCCGACGACGGAAAATGGGTGCGCGGGCGATGGAGCTTGGTGAGAGGGGAGGAGAACGCCTAAGAATGGGCGAACGCGTGTGGGGGTTGTTGATTTGAAGACGGAAGTATCGGTGTTGAGAAATGGGATCCAGGTGGTGACTTGTGAGATGCCGCAGACGGAGTCGGTGACTTACGGCGTGTGGGCGGGGGTGGGTGGTCGGCATGAGCCGAAGCGGTTGGCGGGGATTTCCCATTTTATCGAGCACATGCTTTTCAAGGGGACGGTGCGGCGGACGGCGCGGCGGATCGGTCAGGAGATCGAGAGTGTGGGAGGCTACCTCAACGCGACGACGACGCACGATCACACGGTCTATTACGGGGCGGCACCGGCGAATTATTTCCGACGGCTGAGCAGTGTGCTTTGCGACATGGTGCTGTCGCCGCGGTTTGCGGAGATGGACATCAAGCGGGAGCGGGGGGTGATCGGGGAAGAAATTCTCATGTACGAGGACGAACCGGCGGAGGTGGCGCAGGAGGGGCTGTGGGAGGATCTGTGGCCGGGACACGCGCTGGGGAGGCCATTGACCGGCACTCTGAAATCGATCGCGAGCTACGGGCGGGAAGAATTTCTAGACTACCGGGCGAAGCATTATCGCGGTGGAAACGTGGTGGTGTCGGCGGCGGGAAAAGTGACGCACGGCGAGGTTGTGGCTCGGACCGAGGCGTTGCTGGGGGAACTGCCGGGAGGTCGGCGGAGCCGGGCGGGGCGGGCCCGGAGCTACCGAGCGAGCGGCGGACGCGGGTGATCGAGCGCGAGACGCAACAGACGCACGTGGCCTTCGCGACGCCGGGTTGTGATCTGCGGGATCCGGACCGGCACGCGATTCATTTGCTGAACGTGATTCTCGGCGGGAACATGAGTTCCCGATTGTTCCAGGAACTGCGCGAGAAGCGGGGGCTTTGTTACACCGTGAGTTCCTCGGTGAGCCTCTACGAGGACACGGGCGTGATTAATTTTTACGTGGGTCTGGACGCGAAAAACCTCGGGCGGACGTTGGGACTCGTGGGGAAGAGTTTCGCGCGTTTGCGGGACGAGGTCGTGCCGGCTGGGGAGTTGCGGCGGGCCAAGGAGTTCGCGATTGGGGCGGACCGGATGTCACTGGAGCGGACTTCGGCGCAAAACTCGCGGATCGGGTATTCGGCGTTGTTTTACGGGGAGGTTCAACCGCCCGAGGTCGCGCACGAGCGGTTGCGGGCGGTGACGAGTGAGGATCTGCGGCGGGTCGCTCGGCGGTGTCTGGATGAGCGCAGAGTGACGATGACGGTTGTCGGGGATGGGGTCGACGTCCCGGATTGGTGATTGATCGGAAAACGGTCGTGTGACGATCAGACGTTGACAGCAGGCTGGGAGAATGAGACTCAGTCTCACGGATGTTTATCAAGGCGAATTTGGTTTTGTTGGTGGGGCTTGGGCTGGGTGTGGTCGGGTGTGATGGGGGTGGATCGGGAGACGCGGGGGCTTCGGCGACGCCGACGATGGGTGCAAAGGTTGAGGTGCCGCCGAAGACCGATGAGCTGGCTGGGCTGAAGGAGAGGGTGGTGACGCATCACGCGGACATTGTTTTTGCGACCTATGCGGACGCCTTGGCGGCGGCGGAGGAATTGCGGGCGGCGATTGGGCAGTTGGTGGCGTCGCCGTCGGCCGAGACGATGGAGGCGGCCCGGGTGGCTTGGCGGGAGTCGCGGTTGCCGTATTTGCAGACTGAGGGATTTCGATTTTACGGTGGGCCGGTGGACGAGATCGAGGGGATGATCAACGCGTGGCCGATGGATGAGAGTTACGTGGACTACGTCGACGGAAATCCCGAGGCGGGCGTGATCAATTCGCCGGAGGAATATCCGGAGATCAGCGCGGCGGTGTTGGGCGAGCTGAACGAGAAGGACGGCGAGACGAACATCAGCACGGGTTATCACGCCATTGAGTTTCTGCTGTGGGGTCAGGATCTGAGCGCGGACGGTGCGGGGGAGCGGGGGTTCGAGGATTACGCTTCGGCGAAGAATGCGAGCCGGCGGGGTGAGTATCTGGTGGAGTTGGGGAACCTACTCGTCGGGCATTTGCAGTCGTTGGTTGCAGCGTGGGACCCGGCGGTAGCGGGGAATTTCCGGGAGGATTTTCTGGAGATGCCGAGGGACGAAGCGCTGCACGATATTTTCACCGGGATCGGAGTGTTGAGTGGCTTTGAGATGTCGGGCGAGCGTTTGGCGGTGGCTTACGTGACCCAGGCGCAGGAGGACGAGCACTCGTGCTTTAGTGACAACACGCACGTGGACATGATCGAGGACGCGCGGGGGGTGCGAAACGTCTACACCGGTAAATACGTGCGGACGGATGGAAGCGTGGTCGAGGGGCCGGGGCTTGATGAGCTGGTGGCGGCGAAAGATGGCGAATTGGCGGCGCGTTTGGGGAGGGAGGTGGATGCGACCGTCGCGGCGGCGGAGGCGTTGCCGGTGCCTTTTGATCAAGCGATCCTGGGAGAAGATGATGCGGCGGGGCGCTTGGCGGTTGCGACGCTGATCGATGATCTGCGAACGCAGGGGGCGACGATCGTGGAGGCCGCGAAGGAGTTTGGACTCACCATTCAGTTGGACGGCGATTGAGGTGAGGGATCTCGGGTAGCAGTATGGCGCGGGTGGGTTGGCGTTGGCTTGGTTTTCTCGCAACGGCGGGAGCGCTCGGAACGATCTTGGCAGTGGGATCGGGTGACGATCTGAAAGCGGTCGACGGGGAAGAACTCTCCGGCGGGGACACGACGGTGTTCGACGGGACCGACAATGCGTTTGGGTACTCGGCGCGGAACTTGCGGAAAGAGAAGAAGAATTCGTTTTTCGTCGGAAATTCATTTTTCAAGCAGAATTGGGTGATCGCGCCGGCTTCGACTTCGGCACGGGACGGGCTGGGGCCGCTTTTCAACGCGCGGTCTTGTTCAGCGTGTCATTTCAAGGACGGACGGGGACGGCCTCCGCGGGAGGGTGAGGAGATGGTGTCGATGTTGTTGCGAGTGAGTCGTCCGGGTGAACCTGACGCGAAGGCAGGGGTGCGGCTAGACGAAGCGCTGGGTGACCAATTGCAGCAGAATGCGATTCCCGGCGCGGAGAGCGAGGGGGTCCCGGTGGTGGAATACTCGGAAATGGCGGGGGAGTTCGCGGATGGAACGAAGTATTCGCTGCGCGTGCCAAGTTATCGCATCGAGAAGCTCGGCTACGGTGACACGGCGGATGGGTTGGAGATTTCCCCCCGGGTCGCGCCGCAGATGGTGGGGATGGGATTGCTGGAGGCGATCGCGGAAGAGGATCTCATCCGGAACGCGGACCCAGATGACTTGAACAACGATGGTGTCTCGGGTCGCCCGAACTGGGTTTGGAATCACGAGGTGGGGGTGAATCAGATCGGGAGGTTCGGATGGAAGGCGAACACGGCGACGCTGCGAGAGCAGGTGGCGGGCGCTTTTCTTGGCGACATGGGACTCACGACGCCGACGCGGACTCACGGTGGGGCAAGTTTGTCGGAGCTGGGGGTGGCGGCGATTGCGTACGAGGATGAAGGTGAGCCGGAGGTGGCGGCGAAGATCTTCGATCACGTGGTGTTTTATTCGTCGGTGTTGGCGGTGCCGGCTCGGCGGGACGTGGACGATCCGCAGGTGCTGCTGGGGAAGAAATTATTCGGTCGGCTGGGGTGCGCGGAGTGCCACGTGCCGGAGTATCGGACGGCGGAGGTCGAGGGTTTTCCGGAGGTGTCGGGTCAGCGAATTTTTCCTTATTCTGATTTGTTGCTGCACGACATGGGGGATGGACTGGCGGATGGGCGGGGGGATTTCGAAGCGGACGGGCGGGAGTGGCGGACGCCACCGCTGTGGGGGATTGGTTTGGTGGAGACCGTGAACGGGCACACGGACTTCCTGCACGACGGGCGGGCGCGGAATTTAGAGGAGGCCGTGTTGTGGCACGGCGGAGAGGCGGAGCGGGCGCGGGACGGCTACGTTAGGCTGGCGAAGGACGAGCGGGCGGCGGTGGTTGCGTTTTTGGAGTCGTTGTAGATTAGGTTACCGGCGGACCTCGATTGCAGGCCGCGCCCTGGAGACTCGCAAACGCTCTAGCGCGGAATGACCAGTTTTTGATCGAGACCCCAGCGGACGGAGCCGACGAGATCGCCCTGGAATCCCAGCTTCACCATCATCGCCGCCCGGCGGCGCTCCAGCGAGCGCAGGGAGACTTGCATCCGCCCGGCGATCTCCTGGGTTTGCAGACCTTCGAGGAGGTAACGGGCCAACGCCCGCTCCTCAGCCGTCAAGGGCGCGTTCGCCGGGCGACGCCGCTCGGACGACGCCAGCTGGTTCGCCCGTTGACTGATATATCGATGCCCCGCCATCACCAACTTCGCCGCGTCCAGCAGCGTCCGCACCGACTCCGATCGGTGGACAAAACCGTCCGGCCCGGCGGCGACCGTCGCCGCGATTTCCCCGGGCTCGTCCGAGTCCGCGAAGACAAGGATCCGCGACCTCCCGCTCGCCCGCCGCAGCCGGGCGATCCATTCATTCGCCGCCACCCCAGGCAGGCTCAAATCCGTCACGATCAGCGCCGGTGAGATCGTTTTCAGGGAGGTCCGCACGGCCCCCGCGTCGCACATCTCATCCATCACCGAGAAGGGGCCAAGACTCGCCAGCGCCATTCCGATTGCCTCCGCTACCGCCCGCTGGCGGTCGATCACCACCAGCGAATGCTTCTTGGGCTCAATGAAATGTTCTTGCACGTAGCTGCGATTTGATTGGTTTTCTTCCAAAATCACACGGATCAGCAAGCCAAATCATCAGTTTCCCGACGGATAGCTCGAGCGAAACTACCCGCCCGGCCTCGCCCAGCCTCCGTGGGCCGAAGGAGCGGATTCGGCGGTGAATTTTGACGGCCATTACCGGCAGGATTTGGAGATCGATCCAGGGCGATTTTGCGTAACGCCCGCGATTGTCGCCGGGCGGGTGTCTCTCGCAGGATCTTCGCCATTCGCCACCCGCAGCCAGTGAGAATTTCCCTGCCCATCACCACCCGACCCGGCCGAGCCACCCCGGCGAGACGTCTCTCCGACTCACCGACACCTCCAGCCAACGCGGATCGACGTCTGGCCATCGTCACGAGACACCTGGCGGCAGCGCCGAGACATCTCGGCAACCCAGCAAGCGGCCTCGCGGGCACCGCGAGACATCCAGCCACCCCGCTGAGACACCCAGCCACCGCCGATGGACGTGCCAGCCGCACGACCGGAGGCCACCTTCAGATCATAAAACTCTAATTCCCAATAGAATATGGCAAAATACTATTACCTCCCCGCTGACGAAGACGGCAAAGTCGCCCTCCTCGAGCACTTCCGCGACACCATTGGCAAATACAGCGCCGCCCTCGGCCTCAGCGCCGACACCCTCACCTCCCAGGCCGCCGACGCCACCTACTACCGTTGGCTGCTGGCCCAATCCACCGCCGCCCGCGGCTACGCCCAGGCCCTCACCGCTTGGCGCGAGACCATCCGCGATGGCGAACCCTCCGGAGCGGCGCAGGCCCCTTCCGCTCCGACCGAGACCGGCCCCGCCGCCGTGCCGCCCGGCATCATCCCGCGATTCACCGCCCTCGTCCGCTCCATCAAGAGCCACGCCAGTTACACCGTCGCCATCGGCGAAGACCTCCGCATCGAAGGCGACGAAGAAGCCGCACCCGACACGGACTCCGCGCGGCCCGATCTGAGCGGAGCCCGCGTCGCCGCCGACGAAGTCCGCATCCCGTGGAAGAAAGGTGCCTTCGATGGCATCCGCATCGAAGTCGACCGCGGCACCGGCGGAGGCTTCACCTTCCTGGCCGTCGACACCCGCCCCGACTACACCGACACCGAGCCCTTCCCCGCCGGCGGAGCCACCTGGCAATATCGAGCCATCTACCTCCTCGACGACCAAAAAACCGGCCAGTGGAGCCCCACCGTCTCCGTCCGCGTCGGATAAATCCCATGAATACTCGTTTCACTCTCCGCAATCTCCTAGAATCGCCGCTCGGTCTCGGTGTGCTGGCTCTCGTCGCCGGTTTCGCCGCGCTGGGGGGATTTCTGCTGTTCTCATCGAGCGACGATCCCGAGCTGACGGCTGCGCCGACAGCCGCGCAGCCCGCCGTGCCCACTGAGGCGCGGTCGCCGTCGTCAACGTCGTCCGATCGAATGGAGTCCCGGGCGGCTGAGACGGCGAGCGAGGCGGTCTATGATTCAAGTTTCACCTTTGACGCGGCAAAGGCCGAGGTCGTGACGACTGACGGTGGTGTGATGCGGCTTGAGTCCACGGAGGGATTGTTCGAGCGGGTATTCATCCCGATGGGGGAGCCGGTGACGTTTCGCGTGAGCGTTCCGCGCTTGGTGGCCGGGGCTGAGGTGAGCATCGCGGCACCGAATGGCGGCACGCTCCGGCGGCTCGACGGGCCAATGAAGTTCAAGGCCGCGGGCGGTGCTGAGGAACTCGAGTTCGAACTCGAACCGACTCTCGGCCGGGGTGCCTACAACGTGACGATCCGCCAATCCGGCTCCGTGGCTACGCTCAACTTTTGGGCGGGCGAACTCAATCCCGCCGGCCTACCCGGGCCGGCCTACGTGCAGACCAACTCCACCGACATCTCATCCTCTCCAAATCAAATCGACCCATGAAATCGACCTATCACCTACTCGCGTGCCTCGTCGCGCCGATCGCCATCGTTTTCAACTCGTTCGCATTCGACCCCGGATGCGGCAATCCGGGGCAGAACGACCCGGACTGTCCGCCGCCGCCGGTCGGCACCAATCCGATCAATCCGCACCGCGGCTCTCTGCTGCGCGAGGTCACGGATCTGGAGACCTTCGGGGCCGCGCCGATCCAGTTCACTCGGCACTACAACAGCCGCACGCGGGATTACACCAAGCCGCGCTGGGAATTTGGCACGCAGTGGACGTGGCAGCACAACTGGCAATACGAAGTGCGCGAGTCGAACACGAGCGACTTTGGGTTCCCGCGCCTGATCGTCCGTTATCCCGCGGGGCGGGAGTACTACTTCCGCGCAGTGGACGCGACGGGGAGCGTGCGCGTGCCGGACGCAAACTGCGGCGACCGCCTGTATCCGACCGGGACGGGCCTTTACACGCTGCGCACACCGGAGGGCCGCCAATACGAGTTCCGGAAAACCGGGAGCGGATCGAGCTACGAGTATCTGCTCGACCGCGTGAGGAACGGCACGGGCTGGACGTGGACGCTCACCTACCAAACCCAGGGCAGCAAGCAGCGCCTTTACCGCATCACGAACAACTACGGACGCTACATCCAGATCACCCGCGCATCCGGCGCGAACGGCTACTGGCAAATCACGTCGATCAAGACGAATGACAACCGCACCGTGAACTACACCTACGCAACGTGGGCAGCGACCTCCGAGACGGTGCTGACGAAGGTCACCTATCCGGGAGCCGAGGAGGCAAACTACACGTGGTGCGGATCGGATTCAATCACCGCCGGACCCCCGGTTCTGGAAAGCGCGGACGATCCGATGCAGAGCACCAGCGGCAGCCGGATGAAGTACGTTTACAACTACACCGCGACCTATGGTGGGACGAACATCGTCAACGGCACGATCCTCGAGGAGCGCAATCTCGCGACGAACCAACTCGTCGTGAGCCTGCCGCAGGGCTCGGGCTTGTATCCCCAGGTGGTCGAGGGGAACGGCACGGAATTGCTCCGGAAATACAATGCCTTCGGTGTGTCCACGGAATTTGCCGACGGCGAAGGACGCACGACGAGCTTTACCCGCGACGCGGGCGGTGCGGGATTCATCACGAGCATCGCCGAGCCGGGCGGCGGGTTGACCACCTATACGCGGGACTTCGCCGGGCGCGTCCTCACGCAGACCGATGCCCTGAGCGGCGTGCAGACCCGCACCTACAACGCCAATGGCTTCCTGCTCACGGACACGGATGAGCTTTCGCGCACGACCACGCACACCCGCGACACGAACAACCGGATTACGCGCACGGATCACCCGGACGGGACCTACGAGACCTTCACCTACACCGGCACGGGCCTGCTGAAGACGCACCGCCTGCGCAATGGTTTTATGGAGACCTTCACCTACGACAGTTGGGGCAATCTTGTCACCCGTGTCGATGCGGCGAGCCACACGTGGACCTTCACGTACCACTCGAGTGGGATGCGCGCGACGAGCAAGGATCCGCGCGACTACACGACCAGCTATCAATCGACCTGGCGCGGCCTGCTCACGCGGGTGACGCATCCCGACAGCAGCTACCGGGAATACGGCTACAGTCCCTACGGCAAAAAAACCAGCGACCGCAACGAACTCGGCCACATCTCGACCTTCACCTACACGGAGTACAACCAGCTCGCGACGCAGACCGATCCACTCAGTCGCACCACCACCTACGAGTACGGTCGCGAGCCGAGCTGCAGCAGTTGCGGGTATTTGCAGACGCTCTCGAAGGTGACGCTGCCAAGCGGCAAGGTGACCGACAACCACTACGACTTGAGCGGCAAGCTGCTCTCGCGGGTCGTGGCGCCCGGGACAGTCGACGAGGCGACCACCGTCTGGACCCACGACGCACGCGGGCGAGTACAAACCGAAACCGATCCACGCGGCAAGGTGACCAGCTACACCTACGACCTGCTCGAACGAATGCTCACGGAGACCGATCCGCTCAACCACACAACGACCCTTACCTACGACGCGGTTGGCAATCTGCTGACCGTCGCCCGCGCGGACACGAGCGTATTCAGCTACACCTACGACGTGATGAGCCGCCGTCTCACCGAGACGAATCCGAACAGCGAGACGACGACCTACACGTATCACCCGGACGACAGCCTGGCCTCGCTCACCGACCCGCGCAGCAGCAACTACAGCTTTCAGGTGGATGCGTTGTCTCGCCGGATGCGGATGACGTATCCGGACACAAGCTACGAAGAGTGGACCTACGACGGAGCGGGTAACAGCACGCTCTACCGCACCCGTGCAGGTGTGACGATGGCGTGCACCTTCGACAACCGCAATCGCGACACGTTCTGCAATTGGAGCGACAGCACTCCCGACATCACCAGGACCTACGATGCGGTCGGTCGCCTCCTCACGCTCACGAACAATGCCGCCGTGCTGGGCTACAGCTACGATGTCGCCAATCAGCTCCTGAGTGAGACGTACACGTTCGCGGGTGCGGTCGGGGCGAAGGTCGTCGGTTATCAATATGATGCCGATGGTAATCGCAGCCAGATGACGTATCCTGACGGCACCGTGGTCGATTACAGCTACACCGGACGCAACCAGATTGCTGCGCTGACGGCCGATGGCCCGCCGCCGCTGGCGACCTTCACCTACGACCCGGCTGGCAACCGGCTCGACCGGGTGCTGGAAAACGGCACAACCACCGCCTGGTCGTACGACGATGGCGGCAACCTGCTCGGCGTCGTTCACGCCAACGGGAGCGGCACGTTTGCCTCCGCCGCCTACGGCTACGACACGATCGACCGGCGGGTCAGTGAGACCCGGGAGGGATCGGTGCTCGATACCTATGAATACGACGCTGCGGATCAATTGACAGAGGTGGACTACTCCTCGGGGAACTACGTCGAATACGATTACGACGCAGCCGGGAATCGGACCGCGATGGACGACGATTTTGGAGGTGACGTCGGTTATGGCACGGCGACCGGCACGAACCAATATCCGACCGTGGGCCCGACAGGGTCGCTCCGCTCGACCACCTACGATACCAATGGCAATCTCACCCGCGCCCCGCTCACGGCGGCTGACGATTGGCGGTTCGACTACGATGGGGCAAGTCGGCTTGCCGCCGCCTGGCGGGACGTGACCTCGCCCAGTGTGACGACCTTCGCCTACGACGGACGCAACCGGCAGGTCGTGCGGGATTTCGGCGGGACAGCAGTGACCTACATCTACGATGGGTGGAACCTGATTGCGGAATACGACGCGACAGGCAATCTGGTCGCCCGCTACATCCACGGCCCGCAGGTCGACGAGATCATCGTCGCCTCGACGCCCAGCCAGGTAGTCTACCATCACGCCAATGGTCTCGGCAGCGTCGTTGCGCTCACGGACGCAAGCGGAGCCTTCGTTGAACGGGTGACCTACGACGCCTTCGGCCTGCCATCATTCTTCAATGCAACCGGCACGCCGACCGGCGGACAAAGCGCCTACGGCAATCGGTTCCTCTTCACCGGTCGCGAATACCTCGCAGATCTCCGCACCTATGACTATCGCAACCGAGCCTACTCGCCGGACCTCGGCAGGTTTCTGCAAACCGATCCAATTGGCTTCGCGGGCGGAGATCTGAATTTGTATCGGTATGTCTCAAATAATCCAGTGAATCTAACGGATCCATCGGGATTATGCACCGTTGGTGACACAAAAACTGAAACGGCTGTTTATCCGGGTTTCTCTCCGGATTTCCACGGATTTTTACTTTATCCTAGAGTTCTTCCTTTGGTGAGTGTCGTAAATTGGTCTGACTGCAAACAAAAATACGTTTGCAAACCTAACCCTATTCCATGCCCGACAAGTAACGAGGGAGTGTGGGCAAAGGAGGGCGAGCCATTTGATTGCAAAGAAAGGCCGGGGGGTTGGCTATAGAGAACTGAATGAATTTCCTGTCACTCGATGGTCTTTACACATATTTTTCTTGGCCAAGGAAGTTTTTCACCCTAGCCAAAGAACTATTTGTGAAACGACATATCAAGTTCTACCAATGGCTTGCGTTTCTTAAAATAGGATTAAGATCAATCAGATATGCTAATAAAAAACAAAAGACTCTCCGAGACCTGAATAGGATTTATTAAATCGAAGTGGTCCTTGCGGATTGACATGGGGAATGGGATCAAGCGTCAACGATCAAATCCAATCACGACTTGTATTCAGAGAAGTCATTCATATTGACAGGCATGTAGTCGTGCCAAGAAAAAGTTGGATTAGCGGGGATATTTTCGGGATATCGGGGATTGTTGCCGGGGCAGTTTATCAGGAGTTCCCCCCGAACGCCTGCCGCGGCGAGCGGTGCGGGGTTTGGGGGCGCATAGCCCCCATCAAACTTCCACCGGGTCGGACGAGGCGTTGGAGTTTCCTGATGGAGTGAAGTAGGGTCGAATTCCTTCCGCTCTTTGACGCGAGACTTGGACGCAATCGGCAACCGTAGCGCCCAAGTTGAGTTTCGTCAAAGGGGTCAGTCCTTCATATTGACACATCTTTGGTGAGTCGGTAGCAGGAGGGGATGCCGAGAGCGTTGCGAGTGGAGTATGAGGGAGCGATCTACCACGTGTTGAATCGAGGGGATCGGAGAGAAGACATTTTTTACAATGACGGAGATCGGGAGATGTTTGTTCGGACGTTGGAAACGGCCTGCGGGAAGGCCGGATGGCAGGTGCACGCGTATTGCCTGATGCGCAATCATTTCCATTTGGTCATCGAGACGCCGCAGCCGACGCTCGTGTCGGGAATGAAGTGGCTGATGGGGACTTATACGCAGAGATTCAACGCGCGGAATCGGCAGCGCGGGCACGTTTTTGCCGGTCGCTACAAGGCATTGCTGGTTGACGGGAGGAATGGATTCTATTTCAGAACCGTCAGCGATTACGTCCACCTCAACCCGGTTCGGGCCAATCTCATTGGCGACAAGGAAGAGTTGAAGACATTTCGGTGGAGCAGTTTTCCGCAGTACTTGAGGACGCCGGAGGAGCGACCGGCGTGGCTACGAGCGGATCGACTGATGGGGGAGCACGGGATCCAGCGGGATGACGCGAGGGGACGGAGGGAATTTGAGCGGAGGATGGAAGCTCGGCGGGCCGAGCCGGAGGCGGAAGAGAACGGCGAGATTCGGCGCGGGTGGCGCTTCGGCGCGGAGGATTTTCTGGATCAACTCGCTGATAAGATGAAGCCCGGGGTGCGCGGGAGTCACGCGGCGGATCAAGTGGGCGAGTCGATGAGGGTCAAGGCCAGGAGGGTGCTGGATGAGGCACTGAGCGAGGCGGGATTAAACGATGACGACTTGATGAGGATGCGGAAGGGGGCGGCGTTTAAGATCGAGGTGGCGGCAAGGCTCCGAGCGGAGACGACGTTGACGCTGCCCGAGGTGGCGAAGTTGCTTCACGCGGGATCGTGGCGGTCGCTGGCCAACGCGCTGTCAGTTCGGAGGAGAAGAGGTCCGGAGTGGGGTGTGCAATGAGGGGATCGCGTCTGGGGTTGAGCACGCTTGGCGGGGATTTATGCTACTCTCGGAATCGGCCCGGGTCACGTCAGCGCAAACCAGCGCCTCCCAAAATGTGCCAATATGAAGGACTGACCCCTGGACCTGGACAGAGACACGGTTGCGTTTGGAGCGTTGGTTGTCGCAAGTCACTGACTGAGAGTAAGTTTTTGCTAATTGAGCTTGCTGTTGGTGGGGAAGTCTCCAAGAAGGCTCCAAGTGCTAAAAATATTCTTCGCGGTGGCCTTCGCCCTGACTCCGATGGTGGCCGCAGTTGCGCAGGAAATGGTGCCATTGGCGTTCCCGCTGGAACCTCTTACCGCAGACGGTGTCACCTATTCGTTGAGTGCGAGTGGTGACGCGAGCGAAAATTCCGGGCAGGTTCGACTGCTGGTGGTGAGCGAAAATCCGAAAGATGCGGGGGCTGCGGTCGTCACTCTGCGCACGGGTAAACAGAAGACGGTCGGGGATCTCTACGGGTTGTTGTCGGAGGCCTTCGGTCGGTTTGCAGCGGGTGGAGTCCCGCCGGAGACCGTGCTCGGCAAGCTTGGAGACGTGAACCACGGGGGAGCCGTCCACTTCGTGTTCGAGGACTCGGCCACGTTCCGGTTCGATTTCCTGTATCCGGACGGCACCGGGAGCGCTTCAAACCTGAGCGACACGGACGTCGCGATGTTTGCGCAGATCCTCGCTCGATAGTCGCCCCGGTCTCCAAGGATCCCCCGATGTCGAAGAGTTCGCTGTTTTCTCTTGTTGCCCTCGTCGCCGCCACGCTGGACGCGTCCGGTCAGAGTCGATTGCCCGAGTTGATCCTCGTCGGCACGTCCCTGGTGGCCCAGGAAGACTTTCGGATGGATCTCGAAACGGATGTGATGTCCTACGCCGGATCCTACTCCGGCATGGTCGGCGGTGCCGCGGTGAAATTCGTGATCAAGATTGCGAAAGGCCGCGAGCCGGAGCGGTTTCTTGCGTCCGGGTCATTCAAGTCCTCGCAGGCAGGCTACAAGCCCGAGGTGAAATTCTCCGATGCGATCAACGATGGTCCACCTGACTTCGATGGCGGCCTGTTTTTGCTCAGTTTCGTCTCGTACGGCGATGTCGCTGGGGTGATCTTCAACGGTTGCTTCCTACCCCGGGAGTGACCCCCCGCCATTTTTTAACAACCAAAAATACCAATGCAAACGTCCATTCGATCACACTGCTTCCGTCGCCCGCTCCTACTTTCGGGCCTAGCCCTCAGCCTCTCGTCCTTTGGCTGGGTCCATGGGGAAGCCACCGCGCCGTCGGCGATCGATCAGCGGGTCGAAGCTGCCTTCGCTGAATCAAGTGACTATCGACGGACGGCGCTCCTCAACGCGCTGGCGCTCGAGCTGACAGCGGCGACGGCCCGGGAGGCGGCTGATGCCGTGCAGGCCTCGTCCGACGAGATGCTGCGCTCCACTTACCTCGGGACGATTCTCAGCTTTTGGGGCGAACTGGATCCGAAGGCTGCCATGGAATACGCGTTGGCGGTCCCGGTATCATTCGAACAAACCGGCGCGGTTGCGGCGGTGCTTTCCGGCTGGGCGGCGAGTGACGTCGATGCGGCGTTGGCTTGGGCGGATGAACAGACCAACCGGCAGCTACGCGACACGGCGCGCCAGACCGTCATCATCGCGCTGGCGGCCCAGGATTCACCCCGTGCTTTGGCCTACCTTCTCGCGCAATCCCCCGTCGATCAGCAGATGCTGGTGTACCCCGTGTTCGACGGTTTCGCGGCTCAAGATCCGGAGGTGATCGCCAAGGAAACGGCAGATCTTCCGACGGGACAACTGCGTGAGACGGCGATCGACGCGATAGCGGCTCGCTGGGGTAGCGCCGACCCGGTCGCGGCGGTGGCGTGGGCTTCGAAGCTGGACGACTCCAGTGCTCGGCAGCGTGCGCTCAGGTCGGTCCTCTCCGCGTGGTCGGTCAAGGACTTCGCCGCAGCTTCGGTCTGGATCGAGGAACACGCCGAGAGTGATCGGCGGGATGAACTCAACCGCGACATCGTGGATTCCATTTCCTACTTAGATCCTGAAAACGCCGTGGTTGCAGCGCAGCGGATTGACGACGAGACCCTGCGAGCTTATGCGCTGCAAGGTGCCGGGAGCGGCTGGGGAGCGAGCGATCCGGCGGCAGCCGAAGCGTGGGTGAAGTCTCTGGAAGCGCCGGCTGATTTAAATGCGGCGTGGGCCGGCGTCGTGCTGGGAATCGCGCAGGTCGATGCGGAGGCTGCGAGCGAGCTACTGGACAAGGTGAAGACCGAAGAGAATCGCTCACAGGCGATCGCCAGCATCAGCTACAGCTGGGCAACGTCCGATCCGGCAGCGGCGGCCCGGTGGGCGGGCCAGCTCAAAGACGATGTGGAGCGGGGAACGGCGCTGGGGAACGTGATGTCAACGTGGGTCACGTTCGATGCGAGCGGCGCGCTCGAGTTTTTCGGATCGGTTCCGAAAGATGCCACGCGCGATTCGGTGCTCCAATCGTTCCTGCTGACGTTGGGACAATCCGAACCCGCACTCGGCCTGGAGTTGGCCCAGGAAATCGGCGATCCGGACCTGCGAACGGAACAGGTGACCTACATCGCGTCCGATTGGCTGCAGCGTGACCGCGCCGCGGCGACGGACTGGATCGAAAAATCGAAACTCGACCCCGAACTTCGTAAGCAGCTTCTCGCGCCCCCCGACGACGGATCCGAGGGGTAGGCCGCCATCGGAATCGGCCCCTTCTCGCGCCCGGTAGAATCAACTCATCCGATTCACCTCGGAAATTTGAGAAGCGACTTTCAGGGGTGGCGAATGCTGTCATGTCAAACGCATGCCAATTCGACGAAAAATTTTCACCGGACTCCTGATTTTGCTGTTGGCGTGGGGCGGGGTCCGTCTCGTCGAGGGGCTCATGACGCAGGAGATCACGCGGGCCTCCAACGACGGGTCGGGGGAATCGATTTGCCTCATCTGGACGCCACGACTGCTCCGAGGCGATGGCATCTGCTCGCTGGATCTCGTGGCCGCTGACGACACGGTCCTCGATCGGGCCCCGCTTGGGACCCGTGGGGCCGCGTTCGACGCGCTCCAGGAGTTTGGACAGCTTAGCTTCGATGGCTCTGACGTCGCGGTGAAGAAACTCCAAACGGGTGAGGTCGTCGCGCGCTACGAAGTCCGCGAGGGGCGTCTCACTTCGCCCAATTGATCCGGATCCATCTGGACGGCACACCCAAACTCCCTCCAAGGGTAAGCTTCCCACCGATCGTCGACGTATCCGTAGTCCACCGGGTCGACTCTACTGCAGCGCCGACCAAAGCCGGATAGTCTTCTCAAACGGCAAAAGCCAGGACTGGGTGCCTCGACTCAAATACTTCGCCTGGCTGCCTTTTCGTGGTCTCGTTCGTTGGTGGAGGAGAGGGTGAATATGTCATTATGACGGACTGACGCCTTCCTGAAGGTCGTGAGCGGGGAAGAAGAGAAAGGGGTTAGAACGGACGAGAGCGGGTGAGGCGGGTCATGAGTTCTGGGGGCGGGGATTGGATGACGATGGCGGGTTCCGGAGTGTCATCTTTCCAGCGGATGAGACCGAGGGTTCGAAACTCGGTGAGCCAAGGTTTCATGGGCCACGTTTGCCATTTTTTGTGGAACTCGTTGGCATTGGCGACGATGTCGGCGAGGTGGCTGATGGGTGGGTCGGTGATTTCGTGGGGTTGGTGGTAGACGGTCGCGCTGGAAAGGTGAAAGAGGATGCCGCGCTCGCGGGCTGTGAAGGCGAAGTCGGTGTCCTCGCCGCCGTAGCCGGTGAAGGTTTCGTCGAAGCCGCCGATGCGTTCAAAGTCTCGGCGATGAATCCCAAAGCAAAGGCTCCAGAAGAGGTGATAATGCGGCGTGGTTGTGAGGTCGCTTTCAAGCGGTGGACGATCGGGGTGTGGGAGGCTGTGGGTGGTCAGCGTGGATTCGGTGAGATCACCGCCGACAGAATTCTGGAGGTAGCGGGGCGTTCCCATGACGAGGCCGCCGGTCTCGACGAGGTGACGGATGAGCGTTTCGAAGTACGTCGGGCCGGGAATGCAATCGACGTCGAGGAACAGAACGAGATCGTGGGTTGCTGCCCTTGCTCCGGTGTTGCGGGCGGCTGCCAGAGGGAGGTGGCCTTCGCGGGCGGGGCAGGTGATTGGGCGAAGCGGAAGCGAGGTATCTGGCGGGGAAGCGTCGTCCATTCGGACGAGGATGACTTCGGTGGGGGGGTGAGAGCTGAGCTCACAGCCGCGGAGAAGGTTGGAAAGGTGGTGGGTTCGACCGGCGGCGATGACGACGAGGCTGAAGGGGGGGCGGTGGTTCATGGCAAGGCTCGACGGGCAAGAACGTCGTCGCCCATCGACTCAACATCGCCGGCGTGGAGCGCGAACCACTTTGCGAAACGGGCTGGGGCATCGGGGTGGACGTAGGGAGCCCAATCGGGCTGAAGTCGAGCGACGCGGTCGGCGAGGTCAGGCTCGCTTGTGGTGGCGCGGAGGCAGAGGTCGTGGGCGGCGAGGGCGGCGGCGAGGTGGGCTTGCTCGTCGAAGGGGCGGAGGTCGGGGACGGCGATGAATTTTTTTCCGAGTGTGGCCAGCTCGGAGGTCGTGCCCAAGCCGCAGGAGCCGACGACCAGGTCGGCCGCTTCGAGGATTGCGCGCGGTTCGGGGACATGGCCGAGATGGTGGCAGTCGGCAATCCCGGACGGCGCGGCGGTGGAACCGAGGGTGAAGATGACGTGATCGGGGAAGGAGCGGCGGAGGTTGGCGAAATCGATGGGCGATGGGTGGTCGCCGCTGCCCTGGCCGTGGATGACGACGAGGGTGGGATCGGGGTTTGGAGAGGCGGGTTCCGCTGGCTGGAAGCGAGAGAAGAAGCCCAGGTAGAGAGTTTTGCGGCGGATCCAGTCGGGCGTTTCGGGAGATTCCAGAGCTTCGGGAAAGTAGGCGAGGAGGAAGGCGGCGGATTCGAACGCGGCAAGGTGGGGTGGATCGGTGCGGTCACCCATCAGGCGGACGTAGGCGGTCGGAATGCCGCAGAGCCGGGCGAAGGTCGCGACCTCGACGCTGACATCGACGACGAGAAAATCGATGGCATGGTGCGCGACGGCTTCGAGGAAGATGCGGTAGCGGTCGGCCGATTTGCGCATCCCAAGTGGCGCGTAGTGCAGCGAGCGGGGCGGCGGGAATTTCGACTGGTCCAGCATCGTCGCGTCCGGGAAATCGTCGGGGAGGTCGACGACGCGGAGGTCTGCGGAAAGTCCGGTGGCGGACGTCAAGATGACGAGATCGATCGATTCCGCGAAGAGGCGGGCGTATTGCGCGTGCCCCGATCCGTGGTTGTGAGCGTAGTAGCCGAGCATGTCAGGCGGCGGCGGTCATTTGTTCGTAGAGGTCGAGGTAGGCTTGGATCATGGGTCCAATTCCGCAGAATTCTTCGGCGCGGCGGCGGCAATTCGCACGGTCGATGCACTGGGCGGCGGTGAAGCCTGCGGCGAGGGCGGGGACGTCTTCGCGGGGTACGAGGATGCCGGAGTGCAGGTCGATCAATTCCGGGGCCGCGCCGACCTCGAAGGCGACAACCGGAGTGCCGCTGGCGAGCGCTTCGGCGATGGTGAGACCGTAGGGTTCTTCCCAGACGCTGGTGAAGAGGAGTGCGGAGGCGCGAAGAAGTTGAGCGTTCAAATCGGGCTGCGTGAGGTGGCCGAGAAAATCGACGCCGTCGCCGAGGCGGGGTTCGATTTCCGCCCGGAAGTATTCTTCGTCGTAGATCGGACCGGCGAGTCGGAGCGGGAAACGACCAAGTCGGGCGGCCTCGATTGCCAGGTGGGGCGCCTTCTCGGCGCAAATCCGCCCGAACCAGAACGCGGCGGGCGTCGGTGCGTCGGCAGACCACTTCCATTCATCGACATCAATACCGTTACGGATGACCGAGGGTAAGCCGGTGTAGTCGGCCCATTGGCGTCCGAGATCTTCGCTGACGGCGACAAAGCGGTGGGACGGCGCGTCACGCACGGCGAGAGCGCTCATCTCAAGGTAGGGAATCGGCGGGGTGTGGAGGGTAGTGATCATTGGTAGGCCGGTCGCCGCGCCCATGAGAACCGGGACGGGGTGGAGCGAGTGGTTCTGGATGAGATCGAAGCCGCTTCCGCGGAGATCGGCGAGGGCTTGGGCGTAGCGAAGGTTTTCGTGGATCTCGAATTCGGTTCGCGACGTGGCGAGGGCGATCGTCGCGGACGGGGCGCGCAGGGTGGTTGGGAGCGACTCGACGTCGACTGCGGTGAGCGGGAACGCCGTATCGGACCCCGCGTGAGCGAAGAGATGGACGTCGTGACCGGCGCGGGCAAGTCGGTGGCACGTTGCGTGCGTGATGCTTTCGAGGCCGCCCGCGAAGGGCGGAGCGATGGGATATTGGGCGTGGCAGATGAGGGCGATTTTCATGGGAGATCGCGGGTGTGAGCGGCGATAGCCAAGGGTCTACGCACCGTCTGCACGAACGGGGTGCCTTCACTCGACCGTCCTGATACGCCGCTCAGGGTGCTACCCTACCGCCGTGGGAATCGAGTGGGGCGTTTTGCTCATGATGAACGATTCAATCAACAACCCGACGGGGTCGACGACGCCGACCGAGCGGGCGGGAGCGCACGCCGACGACGCGCGAGAAGCCGCTCAAGACGTGCAGGCGAAGGCGGAGGAGAAACTGAGACAGACCAAGGAGCAGGCCTTCGAGGCTGCGGATCAGGTGAAGGCCAAGGCGGCTGGAGCGGCCCGAGACGCTCGCGAAAGAGGCGAAAGAATGTTGGAAGAACAGAAGGCGCGCGTCGCGAGCGAAGTGGCGGTTTACGCCGACGCCGCGCGCCGCGCCGCCGAAAAGTTATCGGACGAGAGTGATTCGAATCTGGCCGGCTACGTGTCCTCTGCGGCCGACTATCTGGATCGCTTCGGTCGCCGAATTGACGAGCGGGGGGTCACCGAACTCGTGGACGACGTTCGGTTGCTGGCTCGTCGCCGCCCAGAGATCTTTTACGGCGGAATGTTCGTGGCGGGATTGGCTGCTGCGCGGTTCCTCAAGTCGTCGGCTGATCGTCGGACGACCGATGAGGTTCGTTCGTTCAATACTTCGTTCGAAGAGCCGGAACGAACGGAGCCCGTGATGCCGCCTGAGTCGGCGTCCGGGTTCTCGCGCGAACCGAGCGCGGTCGACCCCGAAGTGGTCGTTACCCCTGCCAGCGTATCGGATCCGATCTCCGACCTCTCGAAGGAGGGCTACTGAAATGACTGAAGATCCCTCCATCCCGCCACCCGCTCCAACGATGGCTCCCACCGAGGAAAATTCCGTCTCGGCGCTCCTCAAGCAGCTTCGCGATGACTCGACTTCGCTGATCAAGCAGGAGGTCGCTCTTTTCAAAACAGAAATGAGCGAGAAGGGTGAACGAGTCGTTCGAAATGGAGTGGCGATTGCCGTTGGCGGGTTCGTCGCTCTTCTCGGACTGATCTTCGTTCTCCAAGCGGTTTCGTCGCTTGTGACGGTCGGATTGGTCGCGGCGGGATTGGACCCAGAATTTGCACTCTGGCTTGGACCATTGATCGTCGGCGTGGTCGTCGCGACCATCGGCTTAGTCGTTGCCCAGAAAGGGTTGGCGACCATTAAGAAGGAATCGCTCAAACCGCATCAAACCATTGACTCACTCAACCAGGACAAAAAATGGATTCAGCAAAAAGCAAAATAGAAAACGAACGGCTGGAGGACGCGTCCAGCGAGGAGATTCGCAGCGAGATCCGCGGAACGCGCGGGCGGATGGACCAGACCATCGATGAACTCGGTGATCGCCTGCATCCGCGGCATTTGCTCGATGACGTGATTGCGCTCTTTCAGCGGCCGGGTTCTTCCGCGGGGACCAGCGCGGCCCGTAGCTCGCGAGACGCGGGACGGGCGGTCCTGCGTCACGTCAAGGAGAACCCAGTGCCTGCTCTGCTCGTCGGCGCAGGGTTGGTGTGGTGGATGGTGGATTCCTCGACTGATTCCGATGACGCCCCGACGTCCGGGGTGAGCCGCTACCGTGATCTGCCGCGAGATCCGGTCGTGCCGACTCGGCCCGTGGGCGGTATTTCCCCGACGCTCGATGGGGCGGGAGGTGATGACGCCACCGTCGGTGTAAGCACAGGGGAAGGTGTCGAAGACGATCTTGATTCTGGACCAGGGATGTTGGACCGAGCCAAGGAGAAACTGGCCGCGGGCCGGGAGTCCGCGGCGGATCGGGGCCGATCCGCGAAAGACGGGATTTCCGATCGGTGGGACGAAACGCGCGCAGGCGTCAACCGCCGCCGCCGCGCCGCTGGTCGCAAGGCGGGCGAACTCCGGAATGAGGTTTCTCATCGAGCGTCGGATCTGCAAGGACGGGTCGCCGACGCGGGCGACGAGCACCCACTCGCCTTCGGAGGCATCCTGCTCGCAGCGGGAGTCTGCGCCGGACTGCTGCTTCCGAGATCCGCCACGGAAGATGCCTGGATGGGCGAGGTCGCTGACGATCTCAAGTCGGAAGCCGTGACCCGCACAAAGGACGTGGCGAGTCGCACGGTTGGCTCGGCCCTCGATGAGGCCGAGGCGCGTGACCTGACGCCCGGCAATCTCGCCGAGAAGGCGGGACGGGTCGTCTCCCAGGCGGTGGCTGCCGGGAAGGACGCTGCCCGCGAAGAAGGAATCTCTGGCGACCAGCTCGCCGAAGACGCGAAAGCCGTGTCCACGTCCGCTGCGGAAACCGCCGTCGCCGACGCCGAGCACCACGCCGAAGAGGTGAACCCCGAAAACCGTCCCTCGTGAATCGATCTGAGGCGGCACCACAGACGGATCAGGTAGCGTCCAGCCCCACCGAAATCTCGCGGGGGGGCTGGAAGGCGGTGCTTTTTCGAGTCAAGGATGAGATCAAGAATGATAACCTGTCGATTATCGCCGCCGGTGTGGCGTTCTATGCGTTCCTGAGCATTCCGGCACTTTTAACGGCGACGGTTGCCTTGTGGGGAATGGTCTCCGACCCGGCGGGAATTCAGGAGCAGATCGGGCAGCTCGCGGGAGTGTTGCCGGGTGAAGTTCGAAGCATTTTGATCGATCAGCTCACGGCGATTTCGGCTAATTCAGACGAAACCCTCGGGTGGACGGTGTTCTTTAGTATCGGGTTCGCGCTTTGGAGCGCTTCGAAGGGGACGAAATCGGCTATCATAGCGATGAACGTCGCCTACGAAGAGACGGAGAAGCGTGGGTTCCTGAAGCTGACCGGCGTGACGCTGGCACTGACGTTCGGTGCCGTGGTGACGGTGATTGTCTCGTTGTTTTGCGTGGCGGGGATTCCCGCTTTGCTCGGGACCTTGAACCTTCCGCGCTGGATTGAGGTGACGACGAGCATCTTGCGCTGGCCCCTGCTCGCGGGGGTGTCGTTGGTCGCCTTGGCGGTCCTGTCTCGGGTGGCGCCGTGCCGAAGTTCGCCGCAGTGGAGGTGGGTCACGCCCGGATCCCTTGTTTCGACGATCCTGTGGCTCGCAGCCTCTGCGGGGTTTTCTTGGTATGTCACGAGTTTCGCCAGCTACAACGAAACGTATGGGTCATTGGGGGGCGTGGTCGTGTTGCTGATGTGGCTCTACATCAGCGCATTCATCATCCTGCTCGGTGGGGAATTGAACTCCGAACTCGAGCATCAGACTTCCGAAGACACCACGACCGGTCCGCCCCGGCCAATCGGGCAGCGGGATGCGACGATGGCGGACACCGTCGTCGGGGACGACCGAGAATGAGAGATGATGCGCGTGGTATCGAGAGCCTTGGTCGACTTCGGTCTGGGAACGGTTCCCATCTCGTTCCACCGGGTCCCGCATCAGGGCGATAGCGAGTTCCGTCTCCTTCGCGGAAGGATCTGAGTTCCGTCAACAACGAGTTCCTCGCTGCGACCGACGGACGGCAGGGGGGATTTGAAGAATTCGGGTTTCGATCTGAAAGAAACGCGGCTGGAACTCTGCCGAGACATCCACCGGTGCGCCGGAGCGCGATTTTCTTCCGCTATGACAAACACAAACGAACATTGCGTTGACTATTGTAACAAGCTGCTCCGCGGCGAACGATCCGCGGTCGAGACCTACGACCAAGCCATCGAAAAATACGCCGACAATCCGGCGCTTCGGGATCTCGAGCGGATCCGAGCGGAGCACGTCGCGGCCGTCGGTCGCCTCGAAGAGAACGTCCGCTCCATAGGCGGGACGCCTGACCAGACGTCCGGTGCCTGGGGAACCTTTGCGACGATGGTGCAAGGTGCCGCCAATCTCTTTGGCGACGATTCCGCGGTTGCCGCGCTGATCAACGGCGAGAAAAACGGTCAGAAAGACTACGAAAACGGTCTGGAGGATGACGACATCATGCCGGAGTGCAAGACGCTCTATCGTGAGGAGCTGGCGAAAATTAACGAGCACATTGCTTCGCTGGAGGCTTTGGAAGAGGCGATCTGATCGGTTGCCGCAGATCCGCTGATCCGTGATCCGCGAGTGGAATGCCCCGCTTCCCCAGGAGCGGGGCATTTTCGCAGATTCGAACCGGCTTCCAACCTGGTGCCCCGGCGTTTCAAAGGCTCGGGGGGGCAGCGGCAAGAAGGTGGAGGTGGCCGGCGAAGCCGTTTTGGGCACGACGCTCGCGGCGTGCGCCGGTCTTTGCGCAAGGTCGAAGGATCGAAGGGTTCAGTCCGTTCATTGGTTCAGAATTGCCAGTGCGCTGGGACAGGTCGGGATGGTGCTGGGTCAAAGCTCGATTCGTGCGGCTTGTCGGGAGGTTCTGGAATCCTCTGGCTCTCTGGAGCTTTGGATCCGGGCGCTCCCAGCCCTTGGATCAACGGCCGACCTTTTCTGCTGCGTTCTGAGTCCGAATTTTAATTTGCGCCCGGCCTCGTCCCGAGTTATTCCGCCGATCATGGAAACTGCGGTGACGCCATTTCTCCGGTTGATTGTCTGGATCGCACTGGCGTCGAGCTGGACCGATTCGCTGCACGCGGTCACCGCCCAAGAGGCCGCCGGACGCGTCGGTGAGGATGCAGCGGTGACGGGGCAAGTCGTCCGCGTCGTCCAACTGAACAACGTTTCGGGCAAACCGGTGATTTTCGATTTCGATGAATCGTATCCCAATGCGGTTTTCCAAGCGGTGATCTTCGCGAAGGACCGGTCGAAATTTCCGGACGATCTGATGTCCCGTTATCAGGGTCAGATTCTCACCGTTTCTGGACGGATCGGACAGTATCGGGGCGTGCCCCAGATCGTGCTGACTTCACCCGAACAGATCGGCTCCTCCGGCGAGTCTGGAGGCGGGGCAGGCCCAAGTCCCGAGTCGCCGCTGACCACGCCAACGGCAGTCGGCGTCCTTGATGCGCCTCGTGCGCAGGCTGATGAAGTCATGCCGGAGTCGACGCGTGAGTTTTCCTCCGATGAATCCACCTCTGCCCGGATGGAAGTGGATTTACCGCCCAATCTCTTGGTGAATTCCAATTTTTCCGAGGGCCGGACTGACTGGGATTTGCCGCGGGGATCGGAAATATTTTCCGAGGGTCGACAATCTGGATTGCGGATCAAATTGGACCCGCGTGCGCCGCAGATTGTCTCACAACGGATCAGCCGTGGAATTCCCCGAGATGCGATCCAATTCCAAGCCTTTTTTCAGGCGCGACTCACAGCCGGATCGAGTCTTAGCGGATCGCTGCGGCTGGAGCTTGGAAAGCCCGGCTTGGGGAGTCACTTTGATCGTCCAGTGAGAGCGTCGCCGGGCACGTGGCAGGAAATCAAATGGACCCGCACTTCCGATCTCCCCCGTCTGTCGGCGATGACCTTCTCGATTACGATCCCCCCGGGAGTTGGAGCTTTCGAGATTCGCGATCCCTACCTCTTCGCGCATCCCGATTGGAAAGACAAAGCGACCTGGAAAGTCTCCGACGGCTAAGCCGATGGGGATCAGACTGATCCTTGGTTCAGAATGGATGGAACGGGGGTTGGCGACCGCGACGGCGCTTCGGGATTTCGTGCGGCATTCGTTGGCGAGAGCTGGGGTTGTGGGTTGCACTTGTGGACGGCGCGGAGGGTTAGTCAGGGAGGCTTCGCTTCGCTCAGAACGACAGCTTGGGGGGATCGGCTGGGAGCCGATGCCACGGGTTAATACAATTCGACCGGGGAGCGTTTGCCGTCTTCGGCGCTTCGGGTGGTGGCGTGGTCTTCGCCGAGGGTGGCGATGCGGAGTTTTTTGACTTCTTCGTCGAGGGCTGCGTGGGCTGCGAGGCTGAACTCGGTGGGCGGGACGAGGTTCGGTTTGAATTTGGCGATGTTCTCGAGGGCGGGGGCAAGGGCGGCGGCCGGCAGGGCGCTGACGATGTCGTGGGCTTCCGTGATCATCTCCACGCGGTGGCAGATCATGAGAAGATCGTTGCCGGCTTCCAGGCCCAGGCGGAGGGTGTCGGCGAGACCGTAGTGGTTCAGGATGGCACCCATGTCGAGATCGTCGGTCATGGTGAGGCCGGCGAAGCCGAGGTCGCTTTTGAGGAGGTCGGTGGTGATAACGCGGGAGAGGGAGGCGGGACGGTCGGTTTTCTCCAGGCCGTCGATCGTGATGTGGCCGGTCATCATGGAGTCGACCTTGTCGGCGAAGTAGCGGAAGACGGCGAGTTCGTGCTCTTCCATGAGTTCACGCGAGCGGGAGATGCGGGGGAGTTCGTGGTGGGGGTCGAGGCCGGCGGACGTGTAGCCGGGAAAGTGCTTGCCGCAGGAGAGGACGCCGGTGGCGCGGAGGGCGTCGTTGAAGATCCCGGCGAGGTGGATGACCTGGGCGGCCGTCTTGCCGTAGCAGCGACCTTTGACGGAGTTGTCGGCGTCGTCGTCGAAGGAGATGTCGAGGACGGGGCAGAGGTCGAGGTTGAACCCGAAGAGGCGGAGGAGGTGGCCGGTGAGTTGGCCGTGCCAGCGGATGAGATCGGGATCGCCCTTCTCGCGGAGTTGCTGCGCGTTGGGGGGTTCGGCGCCGATTTCGCGGAGGCGAGAGACGCGACCGCCTTCCTGATCGATGGTGATGATGGGTTCGACGTCGGAGAGGTCGCGAAGGTCGTCGAGGAGGCGGCGGAGTTGGGCGGGCGACTCGATGTTGCGGCTGAAAATGATGAAGCCGCCGGGCTGGATCCGGCGGAAGAGAGCGGCGGTGTCGGACGAGAGGGTTTTGCCGGGGACGCCGACGAGGAGAGTTTGGCCAGTCATTCGATTTTAGATTTTAGATTTTGGAATTTCGATTGGAAGGCAATAGCACGGAAAGCGTGGTTCAGGAACGGGTTGGTCTATTTGGAGGGTCTTTTGATCCGATTCACTTCGGACATTTGATTCTGGCGCGGGAAGCGCTCGAGCAGTTGGGTCTTGATCGGGTGGTTTTCATCCCGGCGGGAGTGTCGCCGTTCAAGCTGGAAGCTCCCCCCGTCGCGGCGGAATTCCGGTTGGAGATGGTGCGGGGGGCGATCGCGGGCGAGCCGGGATTCGAGGTGTGTGATCTGGAGGTGCGGCGGGTGGGGGCTTCGTTTGCGGTGGAAACGGTGCGGGAGCTGGGGGGGGAAGGTGGCCGGTGGGAAGGCGCGGATTTTTATTATTTCATCGGCGATGACAACGTAGCGGACCTTGGGAAATGGCGGGAGATCGAGGAACTGAGGGAGTTGGTGACCTTCGTGGTGTTGACCCGGGCGGGGGTGGCGGTGCCGCCGGAGTTCCCGGTGGTGCGGCGGACGGTCGACATCTCGTCGACGGAGGTGCGGAATCGCGTTGCGCGAGGGCGTTCGATTCAATACCTCTGTCCGCAATGTGTTTGTTCGGTGATTGGCAGGGAGAGTTTGTATCGTGACGGCTGAAGAGGAATCGCGGCCAGTGGGCGGGAGTGGGGGAGCTGGGGGAGAGGAATTGGCGCGGGCGTGCGCGGAATTTGCGGCCGACCGGAAGGGCGAGGATATCGAGGTGATCGATCTGCGGGGGCGGTCGTCATTCTGTGATTACTTTGTGATTTGCAGCGGGATGTCGGATCCGCAGTTGCGGGCGATCGGAGCTTCGGTGCGGTCGGGAGTGCGGGATCGATTTGGGTTTGGACCCTACTCGGAAGACGGGATCGCGGGGAGCCGGTGGATCGTGATCGATTACGCGCAGGTCGTGGTGCACGTGTTTCACCACGAAGCGCGGGCATTTTATACCTTGGAGGATTTGTGGGGGGATGCGCCGCGGGTGACGGGCGATTGGTCGAAGACCGAGGGCGCGTAGGGAGATGGATATCGTCGAGGAGATCGGGGTGGAGTGTCCTCACTGCGGGGAGGAATTCTTCATCGAGGTCGAGACGACGACGGCGGTGGTCGGGATGATCGAGGACTGCGCGGTGTGCTGCCGTCCGGTCAACGTGCGGGTGCGGTGCGAGCCGGGTGCGGTGGTGTCGGTCGAGATATCGGCGGCTTGAAGTGGTTGCGCGGGGTGGGGTTGTGGACTAACGGTTTGAAATGATTCTTCGTCAGAGCAAAGCCATCGTTCGGTTGTTGGAGGACGATGATCCGGAGACGGTGCGGCTGGTGAAAGAGCAGCTGCTCAACGCGGACGATGCGTTGCTGGCGGAGCTGAGGGATCTGAGTGATTGCAGCGCGGCGGCGGCGGGGCACGCGATGGATGTGCTGCGGGCGGTGGACAACCGGGACGCGGAGGGAGATTTCGGGTTGTTGTGCCATTTCTTCGGGGATCATCATGATCTGGAGCGGGCGAATTGGATGCTGGCCCGGGCGCTGATGCCGGAAGCGGACATCGGGCCACTGGAGACGAAGGTGAACGCGTGGGGGCGTCAATTTCTGGTGAAGAGCAGTGGGGCAGTGTCGAGCCGGGAGCGGGTGATTCTTTTGGCGAAGTTCATGGCGGGGGAGTTGGGTTTTCGCGGGAACACGGAGGATTACTACAGCGAGCGGAATTGCCTCTTTCCGGGGGTGATCGAGACGCGAATGGGGATTCCCATCGCGTTGACGCTGCTTTACAAGATGGTCGCGGCGCGGGCGGGAATGTGCGTGGCGGGAGTGAATCTTCCCGGGCACTTCATCGCGCGGCATGGAGATTTGTATTTCGATCCGTTTCACCGCGGTCGAATCATGACGAAGGCGGATTGCCTGGCGATCCTGGCGAAGCAACAGCTTTCACTGAGTGAGGGACATCTGGCGGATGCGAGTCCGCGGCAACTGCTCATTCGGACGTTGGCGAATTTGCTGTACGTCTATGACCTGCGACGGGATCAGGAGAAGCACGCGAAGGTGGACGGGTGGATTCGGGCGCTGACGGCGGATGTCGGCTGATTCGTCGGGGATTTCGTTGCTTTAGGGTGCTTTGTGAGTGGTGGTTTCCGGGAATTTATCCGTCTTTGGCTGGCGCGGGATGAGGGGAGGTTCCGATGAAGGTTGAGGTTATCAATACGGGGACGGAGCTGTTGTTGGGGGCGGTTGTGAACTCGCACCTGGCTTATTTTGGAGCCGGGTTGTTTGCGCTGGGCTTGCGGATTGGGCGGGGGTGACGGTGCCGGATGGGGCGGCGATTCGCGACGCGCTGGTGGAGGCTTTTGATCGGGGGGCCGAGGTCGTTCTGGTGACGGGCGGTTTGGGGCCGACGACGGATGACGTGACGCGGGAGATCGTGGCGGAGCTGCTCGGGTTGCGGTTATCCCGGGATGAGGTGGTGTTGCGGGGGATCAAGGATTTGTGCGCGGGGAGAGGATTTGATTTTCAGGAGCGGATGGGACGGCAGGCGATGGTGCCGGAGGGAGCGGTGGTGCTGCCAAATCGTCGTGGGACCGCGCCCGGGCTCTACGTGCCGCCGGTGGACGCGCCGTCCTGGCGGTCGCCGCACCTGTTCTTGTTGCCGGGGCCGCCGCGGGAATTGAAGCCGATGTTCGAGCTGCGAGGTTCTGCCCCGGTTGCGGGAGCTGACCGTGGGGATGGCGGTGAGGATTTGCCGGACTTATCGGTGCGTGGGGATCGGGGAGTCGATGGTGGAGGCGCGATTGGGTTTGCGGTTGCAGGGCGTGGTGGGATTGGAGATCGGGTACTGTGCGCGGCCGAACGAGGTGGATTTCCGGCTGATTGGGGAGGTTGATTTGTTGGATTCGGTGGACGGCGAGGTTCGGTCCGAGCTGGCGGAGTATCTGGTGACTATGGAGGCGGAGGGTTTGGAGACCGTGGTGGTGGGTGAGCTGGCGAAGCGGGGGCTGACGGTGGCGACGGCGGAATCCTGCACGGGTGGGTTGTTGGCCAATCGGTTGACCGACGTGCCGGGAGCTTCGGCGGTCTTTTTGCGGGGATGGGTGACCTACGCCAACGAGGCGAAAGTGGCGGAATTGGGGGTGGATGCCGGGTTGATCGAGACGGAGGGGGCGGTGAGCGAAAGCGTTGCGCGGGCGATGGCGTTGGGAGCGTGCGAGCGGGCCGGAACGGATTTCGCTCTGGCGACGACCGGGATCGCCGGACCGGGTGGGGCGACGGAGGGAAAGCCGGTGGGCACGGTCTTCATCGCGTTGGCGCGGCGGGGGGGCGAGGTGAAGGTGTGGCGGGAGAGTTTTCCGACGGATCGGGCGACGTTCAAAATGTTGGTGACGCAGGCGGCTTTGAACGAGCTGCGGCGGGGATTGGGATGAGGATCTGCGTGAAGCCGTGCTCCTGCTGATGCGATGAACGATGACGGCGTGCGGGGGGTGGTGGAGCGGGTGACGTTTCACAACGAGGAGTCGGGGTTTTCGGTGCTGCGGGTGCTGGTGCGGGGACGGAAGGATCTGGTGACGGTCATTGGGAACGTGGCAACGGTCACGCCGGGGGAATGGATCACTGCGGAAGGACGTTGGGTGCGGGACCGGGAGCATGGGCTGCAACTCAAAGCGGAACGGGTGGAGACGCAACCGCCGGACTCGCGGGAAGGGATCGAGAAATATCTGGCGAGTGGAATGATCAAGGGGATTGGTCCGGTTTACGCGAAAAAGCTGGTCGCGCAGTTTGGCGAAGACGTTTTTTCGGTGATCGAGAACGAGTCGGCCCGGCTGCAGGAGGTCGGGGGGATCGGGGCGGAACGGCGGCGGTCGATCAAAGAGGCGTGGGCGGAGCAGCGGGTGGTGCGGGAGATCATGGTCTTCCTGCACGCGAACGGGGTGAGCACGAGTCGGGCGGTGAGGGTTTACAAAACCTACGGCGAGGAAGCGATTGGGCGGATTCGCACCGATCCGTATTGCCTCGCGCGGGACATTCAGGGAATCGGGTTCAAGAGCGCGGACGCGATCGCTGCGAAGTTGGGACTGGCGGGAGAGAGTGTTTTGCGGGTGCGGGCCGGGTTGGCGCATTGTCTGGACGAGGCCGGCGGGGAGGGGCATTGCGCGATGGTGCGGGGAGACTTGGTGCGGGCGACGGGTGAGTTGCTGGGGGTGGAGCGTGAGTTGGTTGAGCGGGTGTTGGGGGGAGCGCTGGAGCGGGGAGAATTGGTGGCGGACAGCGTGGACGGCCGGGAGTTGATCTATCTGCCGAAGATGTTGGCGGCGGAGCGGTTGGTTGCCGAGCGGCTGTTGGCGCTGGCGCGGCGGGAATCGACGGGGTATCCGGAGATCGACGCCGAGAGAGCGCTTTCGTGGGTTCAGGAACTGACCGGGAAGATGCTGGCGGAATCGCAGACGGCGGCGTTGCGGATGGCGTTGGGACGGTCGGTTGCGGTGGTGACGGGCGGTCCGGGGGTGGGGAAGACGACGTTGGTGAATTCCATTTTGAAAATTCTGAGCGCGAAGGGTGTTCGGTGCGTGCTGGGTGCGCCGACGGGGAGAGCGGCGAAGCGTTTGACCGAGTCGACCGGGATGGCGGCGATGACCATCCATCGGTTGTTGGAGCCGGAGCGGGGTGGCGGGTTCAAGCGGTACGAGGGGAATCCACTGGCGGGCGATCTTTTCGTGATCGACGAAGTGTCGATGGTGGACGTGCCGTTGATGTCGCGGCTTTTGCGGGCGTTGCCGCCGGGTGGAAATTTGTTGTTGGTGGGGGACGCGGATCAGTTGCCGAGTGTAGGACCGGGGTTGGTTCTGCGGGACGTCATCGCGTCGGGGGCGGTGCCGGTCGCGCGGCTGGACGTGGTGTTTCGTCAGGCTGAGGCGAGCGGGATCGTGACGGCGGCTCACGCGATCAACGCCGGTGGGATGCCGGAGCTGAAGAGCGCGGAGGGGTCGGATTTTTATTTCATCGAGCGGGAGGATTCGGTTGGGGCTCTGGAGACGGTGGTCGAGTTGGTGGCGCGTCGGGTGCCCGCAAAATTCGGGTTCGATCCGGTGCGAGAGATCCAGGTGCTCTCGGCGATGAACAAGGGGACGCTCGGGGTGCGGAGCGTGAATGGGCGGCTGCAGGCTGCGCTGAACCCGGCGCGGGAGGGGGCGGGCGAAGTGGAGCGGTTTGGCGTGACATTTCGAGCCGGCGACAAGGTGATTCAGACGCGAAACAATTACGACAAGGAGGTGTTCAACGGGGACATCGGGGTCGTGCGGGCGGTGGATTGGACGGAGCGGGAGGTGAGCGTGGAGTTCGAGGAGCGGCGGGTTGTTTACGAGTTTGGGGAGATGGACGAGTTGGATCCGGCGTGGGCGATCACCGTGCACAAGAGCCAGGGGTCGGAATTCCCCTGCGTGATCGTGCCGATCGCGATGGAGCAGTTCGTGCTGCTGCAGCGGAATTTGATTTACACCGGACTCACGCGGGGGAAGTCGTTGGTGATCGTGGTGGGTCAGCGGAAGGCGTTGGCGGCGGCGGTCCGGAACGACCGGGTCCGGGAGCGGGTCAGCGGACTGCGGGGGAGGCTCGGGAGGTAGGCGGGCGGGTTTTTTTGCCTACTCAGGCCTCTTCGCGGACTTCGGCCCGGTCCTCGAACCTCGTAAATTCCTTGAGGAAAGTGAGGGGGATATCGCCGGTGGGGCCGTTTCGCTGTTTGGCGATGATGAGTTCGGCTTCGCCGGCCTTCTCCTGCTTGGCTTCGTCGTCATCCTCGTAGACCTCGGAGCGAACGAGGAGTCCGACGATGTCGGCGTCCTGCTCGATGGAGCCGGATTCGCGAAGATCGCTGATACGCGGTCGGCCCTTCGAGGCACCGGTGCGGCTCTCGGGATTTCGGTTGAGCTGGGCGAGGACGATGACGGGGATATTGAGTTCCTTGGCGAGAGCTTTGATGCCGGCGGAGATTTCCGCGATTTCGATCTGACGGTTCTCTTGGGCGCGTTTCGAGCTGGAGCGCAGGAGTTGGAGGTAGTCGATGACGATGCAGCTCGATGCCGTGTTGGGCCTGGAGGCGGCGGGCCTTGGCGCGGAGTTCGAGAACGGTGATGCCGGGGGTATCGTCGATGAAGATGCGGCTTTCGATCAGGAGTTTGGCGGCTTTGCCGATCTTTTCGGAATCGGCGCGGCTGAGGAAGCCGTCGCGGATGCGCTGAAGGTTCACCCGGGCGGAGGAACAGAGGAGACGTTGGACGAGCTGCGAGCTGGACATTTCCAGGCTGAAAACAGCGACCGCCTTTTGTGATGAGATCGCGACGTGCTCGGCGATGTTCATCGAGAAGGCGGTCTTTCCCATCGACGGGCGGGCGGCGATCACGAACATCTCGGCACCGCGCATGCCGCCGGTCATCTGGTCGAGCTGTTTGAAACCGGTTGAGAGGCCGGTGAGGCCGCCCTTGTTGTGGTAGAGCGTCTCGATCTCTTCGATCGCGGACAGGATCATCGTCCGCATGTCGGGAAGATTGCCCTTGAAGCGGTCTTCGCCGATGGCCATGACGCTTTTCTCGACGTCGTCGAGGAGGACTTTGACTTCGCCCTGTTCCTCGTAGCACCGGGAGGCCGCCTCGGTGCACGTGGCGATCATGGATCGCAGGAGGAACTTTTCGCGAACGATCTCGAGGTAGAAGGTCGCGTTGGCGGCGGTGGGGACGAAGGTGAAAAGCTCGGAGATCGTGGCGGGGCCGCCGCAGGCTTCGAGTTGGTCGTGATCGTTGAGGATCTGGGTGAGCGTGATGAAGTCGACCGGCTTCGAGTCCTTCCACTGCTGGACCATGATCTCGTAGATCGTCTGGTGCGGCGGGTGGTAGAAGTGGTTCCCGCTGATGCGCTCCACGCAATCGCCCATCACTCCGCCGGGGGAGAGGAGGGCCGAACAGAGAAGACCTTTCTCGGCGTCGAGGCTCTGGGGGAGCGATCTGTGAATATCCGGTAAATAACTCCCGGATTTTTGGGGATAACTCCCGGAACGAGAACCCCGTTCGCCCCAGCCGTCCCCGTTATTTCTAGCGGGATTCTCCGGCTTCCTGGCCTGAGAATCGTCGGACATGGCTGGGGTCTGGCAAGCTGGAAGCTTGCGCTACTTAATCGTCGTCTTCGTCGGGGGCTTCGGTCTTCTCGATCACGTTTGCGGTGACCTTGACCTTGAGCTTGGCCGTGACGTCGGGGTGAATCTTGACGGGGACCTCGTGATCGCCGGACTCCTTGATGCCCTTATCGAGAACGACGGCGTGCTTCGGAAGCGAGACGTTTTGGAGTTCCTGCTCGATCTTCTCGGTGAGGTCCTTGGCGGTGATGGAGCCGAAGGCTTTGCCGGATTCGCCCGTTTCGAGGGTGAGATTGATGCGGAGCTTGTTGATGCGGGAGGCGAGCTCCTCGGCTTCGTTGTATTCGCGACCTTCGCGCTCGGCGCGTTTGGCTTTGAGATGGTTGATGGCGCGCATCGAACCGGCGTTGGCTTCGAGAGCCTTGCCTTGGGGGAGGAGGAAATTGCGGGCGTAGCCGCGGCGAACTTTGACGATGTCCGCTTCCGCTCCGAGCGGAACGATATTTTCGGTGAGGATAACTTCGGTGAGAGCCATGGTATGAGTGATTAGTCGGAGGGG